>NZ_JAFLNC010000001.1 GCF_017313765.1 Sneathiella sedimenti
TCAAGATACCCGTTGCAACAAAAAGTCGTCATTCAACAACCCCGCCGCCCAGGCATCCCTTCTCATAATATCCACAATGTCAAAAAACAAACCGCCCAAAATCAAAAATTCCGGACAAAAAAACCAACCAGACAAATCTAATCCAAAAGGCCTAAAACCAAACCCCTAAACCAGACCCGCCCCGTCGGCGTGACGCGGTTTATAGGACCATCATCCAATCACGTCAACGACTAATTTGAATCTTTTTTGACAGGCCATGTTTATGCCGCAAACTTCCCCTACAAACTGCTATTCCTGAGTAAGCGGGATTGTGTTTCCAAGCCTCTGTCGACGACAAAAAATGACGGGCGCCGAAAAGCGACAGACCCAAATGATTGAATCGCCCCGGCCCGTACTGGAAAACCGGCGTTTGAATAACTTAAGGAAAAATTGAGGAATACTTGACAAAATTGCACTCTGAAAGCATCTTTTGTCGCGATATTATGGTTAACGCTTTTTAATCAACACATTACAGCGGGTGGTTTGACGAGTGCTGAATAAAATGAAATCTAGCGCCCTCTCGGGCCCAGTCGGTAAATCCTTGCTGATACCTGTATTAACAATGATTGCCGGTGGCGCGGCAGGCGCATTGCTGGTCACCACCTTAATAACGGATCCGGACAACGGCCCGGTCCAAGAGATGAATACCGCGCAAATGCAGGAAACGACGGCGACAGACGATACCGTCGTCGCGGCGGCGCCCCCAACAGAGACAGAAGAAGCGGTAACAACGGAAATTCTCGAGAAGGAAGCCGATGTGGCCGTTGCAGCCTATGTGGCCCCTGCTGCACAAAATCTGAATGAGTTAACAAAGACAGTCTCTGTCAGTAAGGGTGATACGCTGATGAAGGTCCTGACCCGTGCCGGGGCTGACCGCACGGAAAGCTATGAGGCCATTACAGCGCTTAACGAGATATTTGATCCGCGGAGCCTGAAGATTGGGCAAGATATAACGCTCTATTTCGGCATAGATGAAGCCCGGGAAAGCGACGATACCGCACCAAGCCTTATCCGTGTCTCCCTCAATGAAGATGTCGACCGGCAACTGGCAGCGGTACGCACTCCGGGGGAAGGCTTCACAGCCCAGGAAACAATTCTGGAGCTGGACAGGAAAATGGTTAGAGCAGGCGGCATTATCCAAAGCTCGCTTTTTCTATCTGCAGCGCAGGCCGGCATTCCGACAAAAACCATCGTCGACCTGATCCGGATATTCAGCTATGACGTCGACTTCCAGCGCGAAATCCAGCCAGGTGACAGCTTTGAAGTCTATTTCGAGCGTTTCGCCGACGAAAGTGGCAATATCCTGAAAGAGGGATCCATCCTCTGGGCTTCCATGACCCTCAGCGGCAAGGAATTCTCCGTGTATCGCTACAAGACGGATGATGACGGCTTTACCGATTACTATGATGAAAAAGGCCGGAGCGTCAAAAAGACATTGATGCGTACGCCGATTGATGGGGCTCGCCTTACCTCGGGATTTGGAAAACGCAAACATCCGACGCTTGGCTATACCAAGATGCATCGCGGTGTCGATTTTGGCGCCCGGAGCGGTACGCCGATCATGGCGGCCGGTAACGGGACTGTCGAATTTGCGGCACGCAATGGCGGTTATGGCAATTATGTCCGCATCCGCCACAACAATGAATTCAAGACCGCCTACGCCCATATGCGGAAGTTCGCCAAGGGCATTCGCAAGGGTGCCCGTGTAAAGCAGGGACAGATTATCGGATATGTGGGCTCAACCGGCCGCTCCACCGGCCCTCACCTGCATTACGAAGTGCATAAAGGCGGTCGGCAGATCAATCCGCTATCTGTCAAACTGCCCGCGGGTCGTAAACTTGATGGAAAAATGCTGGCTGCGTTCAAAAGCCATTCGGATCAGATCCGGCAGGAAATTGCCAGTGTCGAGCTGGAAACTCAGCTAGCGAGCGCCAAGACCGACTAATCTGTCATTTAGTCTAAAGTAAAAAAAAGCGGCTGCCACATGGCAAGCCGCTTTTTTCTTGTCAATGGCTGAACGGTCTAGGCCGCATCGGCGAGAACGTTATTGATCATCAACCCGTCTTCGCCGGCACTGACTTTCACTTTTGCGCCGTCCGCGATCGTACCCTCGAGTATCTGCGATGCCAGGGGATTCTGCAGATATCGCTGGATTACCCGTTTCAGGGGCCGGGCACCATAAATCGGATCATAACCACGATTGGCGATCCATTCATACGCTGTGGGGTCAAGTTCCAGCTCAATTCTCCGGTCCGCCAACAGCAATTGCAAATGCTCGAGTTGGATGTTGACGATGTCATCCATATTCTCACGGCTCAGCCGGTGGAAGATGATCTGCTCATCCAACCGGTTCAGAAACTCCGGCCGGAAAGCCGCGCGAACCGTTTCCATTACCTTGTGACGAACCAATTCATCATCCACATCGTCGCCGCCAGACATATGTTCGCTGCCGAGGTTGGACGTCAGGACAATCAGGGTATTCTTGAAATCAACTGTCCGGCCCTGACCATCCGTCAAGCGGCCATCGTCAAGGACCTGAAGCAGGATGTTGAAGACATCCGGATGCGCCTTCTCGACTTCGTCAAACAGGATGACCTGGTAGGGGCGTCGGCGCACGGCCTCCGTGATTACGCCACCCTGGTCATATCCGACATACCCTGGAGGCGCCCCAATCAGGCGTGCCACACTGTGTTTCTCCATATATTCGGACATATCCACGCGAAGCATCGCATGCTCATCATCAAAGAGGAAACCCGCCAATGCCTTGGTCAGTTCCGTCTTGCCAACGCCGGTCGGCCCAAGGAACAGGAAGGAACCAATCGGCTGATTGGGATCCTGAAGACCCGCCCGAGAGCGGCGCACCGCATTGGCGACGGCGACAAGCGCCTCTTCCTGACCGACAACGCGTTTTCGAA
This sequence comes from Sneathiella sedimenti, assembly GCF_017313765.1. Lineage (GTDB taxonomy): Bacteria > Pseudomonadota > Alphaproteobacteria > Sneathiellales > Sneathiellaceae > Sneathiella > Sneathiella sedimenti. The sequence goes on from NZ_JAFLNC010000001.1 coordinate 2,955, forward strand.
GCTCGCTTTCCATATTGAGCAGTTTCTCACGCTCACCGGAAAGCATTTTGTCAACCGGGATACCGGTCCAGCGAGAGACAACACCGGCGATATCCTCTTCCTTGACGCTGTCGCGCACAATTGAAGACCCTTCCGCTTCTTCGGCTTCTTCCAGCTTTTTCTCAAGCTCCGGAATAACGCCATAAGCAAGCTCGCCAGCGCGTTGCAGATTGCCCTGCCGCTGAACAGTCGCAAGCTCATTACGGGCCGCGTCGAGCTGTTCCTTTACCTGTTGGGCACGATTGAGCTTTTCTTTCTCCATCTGCCAGCTTTCAGTGAGGTCAGCAGACTGCTTTTCAAGCTCAACCAGTTCCTTTTTCAGCTTCCCAAGGCGTTCTTTCGACGCCTTGTCTGTTTCCTTCTCCAGCGCGGAGGCCTCGATCTTCATTTGCAGGATCTTGCGATCCAGCTCATCGACTTCCTCAGGTTTACTGTCCACTTCCATGCGGCGACGGCTGGCCGCCTCATCCATCAGATCGATCGCCTTGTCGGGCAGGAAGCGGTCCGTGATATAACGATTGGATAAAGTTGCCGCCGCGACCAGGGCATTGTCGGAAATCTGGACACCGTGATGAACCTCGTACTTCTCCTTGAGACCGCGCAGGATTGAAATTGTATCTTCTACTGTTGGCTCGGAGACAAAGACCGACTGGAACCGACGCGCCAAAGCGGCGTCTTTTTCTATATATTTGCGATATTCATCAAGGGTCGTTGCCCCGACACAATGGAGTTCCCCACGTGCCAGCGCGGGCTTCAACAGGTTGGAGGCATCCATGGAACCTTCGGCAGCACCGGCCCCAACAAGTGTATGCAACTCATCAATAAATAAAATGATTTCCCCGCCGGTTGCGGAAATTTCGGACAGGACCGCTTTCAAGCGTTCCTCAAATTCACCGCGGTACTTCGCGCCAGCGATCAACTGGCCCAGATCGAGGCTCATCAGCTTCTTGTCTTTCAGGCTCTCGGGCACATCGCCATTGACGATCCGACGGGCCAATCCTTCAATGATGGCGGTTTTACCCACACCAGGCTCGCCAATCAGAACAGGATTGTTCTTCGTCCGCCGGGAAAGCACCTGGATTGTCCGGCGAATTTCTTCGTCGCGGCCGATAACCGGGTCAAGCTTGCCTTTTCTGGCTGCCTCCGTCAGATCCCGTGCATATTTATTCAACGCATCATAACTTGCTTCCGCGCCACTGGAATCAGCCGTCCGGCCTTTGCGCAGATCATTAATTGCTTCGTTCAAGTTATTGGGTGTGACCTTCGCGCTGCTCAGGATTTTTGCGGACTCTGTCCCCTTCTCCAGCGCAAGCGCAAGAAGGAGCCGTTCCGCTGTTACAAAGCTGTCGCCCGCTTTATCCGCCAGCTTTTCCGCGGAGGCGAAAACACGCGCGAGTTCGGAGGTTAGGCTGATTTGGCCCGCACCGCTACCGGTCACCTGCGGAAGCTTGGCCATCGCGGCCTCAATTCCCTGGCGCGCAAGATTTGCATCGCCGCCGGCTTTGGCAATCAATCCGCTTGCCAAACCTTCCTTGTCATCAAGAAGTACTTTTAAAAGATGCTCCGGCGTCAGCCGTTGATGATTTTCACGTAACGCCAATGATTGGGCCGATTGGATAAATCCTTTCGACCGATCTGTATATTTTTCAATATCCATGCTCGTCCTCGACACATAGACCGTTGTTTCCTTGCGCAGCTCCTTATGATCCCTGAGAGGCAATCATATTGCAAGCCCGCCAACGGCTTCACTACTGATTTATATGTGGGCGGCCAAGGGGTGATTTCAAGCGCATGTTAAAGGCCATCTGATCCGCATCGCCGCTCAGGAAATGCAAAAGGGGAGACCGGTAGCGGCCTCCCCCGTTTCAATTGATCAGCAGAAATTTCCTGAATTCTGGAAATCGTCTTATTCGGTTGTGTTAACTTCTTCCGCGTCTTTTTCACTGACATTCCGGCTGGATGTCCGGCGACGGAGTGTCCGAGTCCGGCTCACCTTGCGTTTCGGCTTTTCCGTATCGGCCTGCTCACCTTCCGAACTCTCTGAAGCTGCCGAGGAGTCTTTCTCGGGGTCAATGTCAAGAGCCGGTTGTTCTGCAGTGCTCAATTCAACAACGACCGGATCACTCTGAGCGCCATCGAGTTCGCCATTTTCGGACGCCTGCTCTTCATTGTGACGGCTTCCTGACTTGCGCGATACTGTGGCGGTATTTTCTTCTTCAGACGAAGCGGAAGGATTGTCGGAATTCTCAGAAGGCTGCTTTTCTTTCGGTGGAACCGTGTTTGCAGCGATTATCCTGAAATAATGCTCAGCATGCTGAAAGTAATTCTCGGCGGCGACACGATCACCTGATGTCTGTGCATCGGTTCCAAGAGCCATGTATTTGTCGTAAACCTGATTAGCAGTACCCCGGATTTTTCCATCAGGACCATTGCTGTCATAATTACGATTACCGCCGTTCTGCCGACGATTATTACTTGACCCGGGTCGATTCCCGCCAGTGTTCGACCGCCCACCACGAGGACGTCTGTTACTACTTACTCTCATAATTGCAATGGTTCCGCCAATCTAGAGTTTAAAATTTCACTTTAGTGTAAATTTATTCAATTCGGGCACCTGCAAAACTCACTCGCGCGCCGCCAAGATGTCCATTTTCTGGAAGCTCAGGCCTGAATTTGAATTAAATAGCGATCATGGACCTTAAGATCAGGTCTTGTTTTTCACGTATGATCTTTAGAAAGCCTACAATCTGTTCGCGCAATAATCCAACCTTTTTTTTAAAAAAGCACGCTAATCAAGAAGAAAAGCCGATACACATCGCTCAATAGCCGCAATATCCTTGTGATATTCAGGTTGTGAAAGACCGGCTTCCTCCATCATTTTCCCGACATCTGCCGCCTGGTCAAAGCCGACTTCAAACATCAGTTGACCGCCAGGACGCAAAATATTTCGAATGTTTGCGAGAATGGCGCGGTAGCAATCAAGCCCATCCACCCCACCATCCAATGCAAGATGAGGCTCGAAGTCACGCACCTCCGGTTGAAGCTCCGCTATATCCGCAGACGGGATATAGGGTGGATTACTAACCACAAGATCGAATTTTTCTCCAAGATCGACATCCCAACTGGAACGACGGAACTCGGTCCGGGTCTCCATGCCTAACCTATGGGCATTCTTCCGGGCGACAGAAAGGGCGGCTTCGCTGAAATCTATCCCGACACCTGTCGCCGCAGGTATTTCGCTTAATATCGTGAGGAGCAGGCAGCCACTACCAGTCCCAAGATCGAGCACACGCTGCGGATTAAAACCCTGCGATTTTGCAGAAACTATCGCCTCAATAAGGGTTTCACTATCAGGTCGCGGGTCGAGAACATCTCCGGTTACCAGGAAGTCAAGGCTCCAGAATTCCCGATGGCCCGTCAAATGAGAGAGCGGTTCCCGGGCTGCACGCCGGGCAACAAGCTCCTGGTACTTTTGGTATTCATTATCTGTCAGTATACGGTCTGGTTCCCGATGAAGGTAACCCACATCTTCCCCCAGGACATTGGCGAGAAGCAATGCCGCGTCCCGTTTTGCATCCCCCACGTCTGCCTGCTTCAAAATCTCACCGGCTGCCAAGACCGCCGATCGCAGGGACGCTTTCATCGGATTAATTGCTGCCTTCAATCTCAGCTAACAGCGCCGCCTGATCTTCTGAGATCAACGCTTCAATAATTTCATCCAGGGCTTCGCCCGTCAGCACCTTATCAAGCTTATAGAGCGTGAGGTTGATCCGGTGATCCGTCACGCGCCCTTGCGGGAAGTTGTAAGTCCGGATGCGTTCCGACCGGTCTCCTGAGCCAACCTGACCCTTTCTTTCCGCCGAGCGTTCAGCCGCTAGTGCCGCGCGTTCCGCCTCATAAATGCGTGACCGCAGCACGCTCATCGCTTTTGCCTTGTTCTTGTGCTGGGACTTTTCGTCCTGCTGCTGAACAACAATGCCGGTCGGAAGATGGGTAATCCGCACGGCCGAGTCCGTCGTGTTTACCGACTGACCGCCGGGGCCGGACGCCCGGAAGATATCAACACGGATATCGCTCTCGGCAATTTGTACGTCGACTTCCTCCGCCTCCGGCAGAACCGCCACGGTCGCGGCAGAAGTATGTATCCGCCCGCCGGTTTCCGTTTCGGGTACACGTTGCACCCGATGCACACCGGATTCAAACTTGAGATTGGCGAAAACGTTCCGTCCGGTCACCTTGACAATCACTTCCTTGATCCCGCCGAGATCGGATTCGGAAAGCGACATGGTTTCACATTTCCAGCCTTCCCCTTCCGCATAGCGTTGATACATCCGGTAAAGGTCGCCGGCAAAAAGCGCTGCCTCTTCCCCGCCGGTGCCGGCCCGAATTTCCAGGATTGCGTTTTTCTCGTCAGCGTCGTCTTTAGGCAGTAACTGCAACTTGATGGAATGTTCCAGGTCGGGAAGACGGGCTTGAAGCTCCTCGATCTCGAGCTCAGCCATCTCCTTCATTTCCGCGTCCGTATCCTCGCTGTCGAGCATTTCCTCCAGCTCGCTCAGCTCGGTGCGGGTCGCCTGATATTTCCCGATTGCCTCAACAAGCGGCTTAATCTCGGAATACTCACGGCTCATCCGCACGAAATCGTCCGGTGCTACCTCGCCCATTTCGCCGGACATGGCCGCTTCCAATTCCTCGGAACGCGCCTGGATCATTTTGAGCTTATCTTGGGGGAGCATTTCCTGACCTTAACCGAGAGCGCCAAGCGCTGCTGAAATATCCGACAGAGGGACTTCGCTCTGCTCCCCCTGATCGAGATCACGGAGTGTACATACATTGCGGGCCAACTCATCCTCACCTATAAGAACCGCCGCCCGGGCATTTAATTTGTTCGCACGCTTCATGCGTTTGCCAACATTGCCCTTGAAGGCCATTTCAATGCTCACCCCGTCTTGCCTCAGCTGATGCGCAAGTTTCGCCGCAACAGCTTCTGCGGCGTCCCCGACCGGTACGATGGCCACGGGACGCTCTGCCGCCGGGGCATCATTCATCAGCATAGCAAGACGCTCGATCCCACCGGCCCAACCGATCCCCGGTGTTGGCTTGCCACCCAATGTCTCAATCAGGCCGTCATAGCGACCACCAGCTATCACCGCCCCTTGTGCGCCAAGCGCTGTGGTCACAAATTCGAAGGCGGTATGGGTATAATAGTCAAGCCCGCGCACTAGGCGCCGGTTTAGCTCATATTTGATCCCAAGCAGGGTTAGTCCGTCGAGCACTTCCGCAAAGAAATCACTCGAATAGCTGTTGAGGTAATCGGTAAAGAGGGGCGCTTTTTCGACGAGGACGCGATCACCCTGGTCCTTGCTGTCAAGAATTCGCAGGGGATTTCGTTCCAGCCGCTCCAGACTATCCTTTGACAGACTCGATTTATGATCGCTGAAATACTCGACAAGAGCAGCACGATAGGACTGACGGCTTTCCTGATCGCCAAGGGTGTTGATCTCAAGGGAACAGTTTTCCAGCACACCAAGAGCATTAAGGATAGAGGCCCCAAGGGCAATCACCTCAATATCCGCCTTTGCCTCCGCCGCGCCGATGCATTCAACATCAATCTGGTGAAACTGCCGTTGGCGACCTTTCTGCGGGCGTTCATATCGGAACATCGGGCCGGCAGCGAACACCTTGAACGGTACGTTCTGCTGCAGCCCATTACTGATAAAGGCGCGGCAGATCCCTGCGGTATATTCTGGCCGCAGTGTCATGCTCTCCCCGCTCCGGCTTTCGAAGGAATACATTTCCTTCGAGACCACATCGGAACTCTCGCCCATGGTCCGCGCGAAAACCTCCGTGAACTCGAAAATCGGAGTTGCCATCTCCGCATAGCCAAAACGCGCCGCCATTTCCCGCGCGGTTGCCTGAACATGGGCATGGCGCGCAAAATCCTCGGGCAACAGGTCATGGGTGCCGCGGACTGGCTGTGGTAGTGACACGTCTTTTCTCCGTCTAGTAAAAACTTCTAAGGTGGGATCAGGCGATGCGCTTGGCGGCAGGGGCCTCATTCATTTCGCCGTCTGCGTTCAGGGCTTCCAGTTCAGCGGCCTTTTCCTCGACCAACCCGACAATATGATCCACCATATCTCCGGTTGCTACCTTATGATCCGTAACACCGCTCAAGTAAACCATGTGATTATCTTTGCCGCCGCCCGTAAGTCCGATGTCCGTTTCCCGCGCCTCACCGGGACCGTTGACAACACATCCAATGATCGAGAGGGTGAGAGGTGTCTGGATATGGGCGAGACGCTCTTCCAGCATTTCAACCGTCTTGATCACGGGAAAGGCCTGCCGCGCGCAGGACGGGCAGGAAATGATCGTGACGCCGCGACGCCGCAGCCCCAGGCTTTTCAGGATTTCGTAACCTGCCTTGATCTCCTCAACCGGGTCGGCAGAGAGGGAAACGCGGATTGTGTCGCCAATCCCCGACCAGAGAAGCATGCCAAGACCGATAGAAGATTTCACCGTGCCGGAGGACAATCCGCCAGCCTCTGTGATACCGAGATGAAGCGGATAGTCGCAGGCCTCAGCCAGTCCCTGATAGGCGGCGACAGATAGGAAAACGTCAGACGCCTTCACGCTGATCTTGAAATTGAAGAAATCATTGTCTTCAAGAATTCTGGCGTGGTTCAGGGCAGACTCCACCATGGCTTCCGGACAAGGCTCGCCATATTTCTCGAGGAGATCCCGCTCTAGGCTCCCCGCATTGACCCCTATACGCATGGAGCAGTTATGATCTACAGCCGCCTTCACAACATCCCGCACGCGATCAGGGGAACCAATATTGCCGGGGTTGATCCGCAGGCAGGCTGCACCAGCTTCCGCAGCTTCGATACCGCGCTTATAATGAAAATGAATGTCGGCGATGATGGGGACGCGTGTCTCCCGAATGATTTCCTTCAAGGCCTTCGTGCTTGCCTCATCAGGACAGGAAACCCGGACCATATCTGCGCCGGCTTCTTCCAGCGCCTGAATTTGCGCAATGGTTGCCTTGGCGTCGGACGTCAGGGTATTGGTCATCGATTGCACCGTAATCGGTGTATCGCCGCCAACCGGCACGTCGCCCACAAAAATCTGGCGCGATTTCCGGCGGATAATCTCTCGGTAAGGTCTGATGCTCATGGGATCATACTTTTTAAAATTGGCGTCAAAAATGCCGCAGTCGCGAATTTCGCCTAAAATGGCTGCAAAACGCGGAAATTACAAGTGATACAATTGCTGGCCGTCTTTCAATCTGCATTACGCAGCTATTGAAAGCCGTTCTTTTCAATCAAACTCTCCGCAACGAGCGGAACTTCGCGTAAAATTGTCCCGGCACCGCCAAGGGGCCTGATCTCTTTGCCATCCACCCGAATTTCGAGACCGCCCGCATTTCCCGTTGTGAGAATAAGGCCCGGTGCATTTGGTGCCATATAGACATCACCCGGTTTTAGAACCCTGGAAAGAACCGGCTTCTCGTTCGTCGCCTTGACTTCAATCCAGCTCTCCTCCGTTGCGCGAACAACTATCCGGGCATCCGTATTTTCAACGCCAAAGGTCCGCGGCAACGGATTATCTGGCGTTTCACCGGTCTCTAGCTTCGACGCCGCAGCCAAATCGAGCGTATCCTGCGGATAAACCGACGGAGTTTCCGTTTCCTGCTGCGGCGCTTCCGGCGTCACTGTCACCGTCGGATCCTCAGTTACATCTGCCACCGCTGAGCTCTGCGTTTCGCTGGAGACAGGCGCTTGCGACGTGTCCGCAACAGGTTCTGAAGCCGTCACATTCATTAATGCCGCTGAGCTGTCTGTCGCCACGGTTTCTGACGCGGCACTAGCGGAAGAGGGTTCGCTTTCCGTCCCGGACACCGTGCCAGTTGAGGCATCATTTGAAAGTCCCGTTTCTACGTTTGCTGCCGTCTCCGTGACTTCAAGATTCTCAGATGCACTTTCTACAGACAAAGTTTCGTCCTGATCGCGGGCGGGATCACCTTCAGTCACGGAAACAGGATTGTTCCCGGCGCTGACTTCAGGCGCAACTAACGGGGCGGCGATCGGAATTTCCGATTTATTTTGGGGAGCACCATCAAGACTTGCGGTATCTACCGCGTTTTCAGACGGGGTTTCATCAAGATCGCGAATTTTGCTCGCCAGATGTTCGGGCAATTCCGCAACTCGTTCAAAGTCCAGACTTTCGCTCTCCTGATAAAGAAACCAACCGGCCAGCAGGATGAGAGTAACCACGAATGTCCCAAGCAAGATGCCTGCACCCGGTATACGTCCGCCGGATGAAGGTTCCGGAAAGGCAAGCGACGGGACATGCAATCCACCGCCCTCCTCATGCTTGTAGAGCTCGACAATCGCTACCGCGTCTAGATCCAGCAAATTCGCGTAAGAGCGTAAAAATCCGGTTACAAACGTCTGTCCGGGCAGGCTGCTGAATTCGCCCTCCTCCAGAGCATGAACCTGACTTGCCCGAAGACGCAGAATATCCGCAACCTGATGGAGGGAAAGGCCTTTCTCTTCCCGCGCCGCACGCAGCTGGGCACCAACTGTAGGGGAGCCTTCTTCCACCGGTTCAATTTTCTCTTCGGGGGTCTTTAACAAAAGCCTGCTTTCCTTGGACGCATTTCTGCTGAACAGGTTAGGCTGCCTTACGACATCTCTTCGGTTGCTGTCTCTCGCCATAATGGAACGCCAAATTACCGTTAATTAACTCGTCTCAACAGCTTACTCGCCATTATCGGCGAAAATAAGGAAAGCACAAACTCTATATTATTATTGAATGATCCCGGGCAAATGCACGCAATTGATCACGCACCGAATGATCCCGAGATTGACAAAGGCCCCGGACAAAGTCCTCTAGCTTGTTGATATCTGCGCTTAGGGCCATCTGCTTGACCCGCCCCAAGGCTTCAGACGACATAGAAAAATTTCTGTACCCCAAGCCAAGCAATGCCATAGCTTCCAGGGGCCGGCCGGCAATATCTCCACAGATGGAAAAAGGTTTGCCGGCCTGCTCACATTGCTCTGCGATATGGTGCAATAGTGATAAAAGGCTAGGGCTCAACGTATCATAACGGTCACTTATTTTCGGATTGCCCCGATCTACCGCAAAAAAGAATTGCATCAAATCATTTGATCCAACGGATATAAAATCAACTTCCTTCAGCAAATGCGGCAGCTGCCAGACGATTGAAGGGACTTCAATCATTGTGCCGACACTTACCTTTGTGGGCGGCCCTTCTTTCTTTTGTGCGGCACGCTCCACCTCTTTATTAAGAAGTGCTTTCGCTTCCTGAAATTCTGACACTTCCGCGATCATGGGAAACATTAATGACAGTTCGCGACCAGCTGCCGCCTGAACCAGCGCCCTGAGCTGGCTGCGAAGCAGCGCAGGACGATCAAGGCCGATACGAATTGCACGCCAGCCCAGTGCCGGGTTTTCTTCCCGTTTGGTCTTTAGATAGGGCAGAAACTTGTCTCCCCCAATATCTAGCGTACGAAAGATAACCGGTTTTCCATCCATTTTCTCGAGAACACGCGAATAAAGCCGCGTCTGCTCGTCAATCTTCGGCATCTGGGAGCGGACCATAAACTGCAGTTCGGTCCGAAACAGACCTATACCATCTGCCCCAAACTCCGGAAAATGATCAATATCAATGAGCAGCCCTGCATTCATATTCAGGCTGAGCGATACGCCATCCTTGGAAATATTGGGCTTGTCGCGGAGAGCAGCGTATTTTGCCTGCCGTTGTGCGCGTTGGCGTTGGCTGCGGGAAAAAGCCTGCTGGACGTCATCACCAGGACGTAGGAAGACCTGACCATGTTCACCGTCGACAAGGATCAAGTCCCCCTGTTCCACTGTGTCGAGCACATCTGCACACTGACCAACCACCGGCACACCAAGGGCGCGTGCCACAATGGCAATATGGCTGGATCGCGTACCTTCCGCCAATACCACGGCCTTCAGGCGGCGGCGATCATAGTCGAGCAGTTCAGCAGCTCCCATGTTCCGCGCGACCACGACCGTATCATTTTCAAGATTTCGCCGATCGATTTGTGTACGCCCGTCAAGATGTAGATAAAGTCTGTTGGCCAGGTCGTCGAGTTCCGACAAGCGCTCCCGCAGATAAGGGTCGGTGATTTCCTTCATCCGGTTACGGGTATCGTCTTGCACACGCTTGATCGCGGCTTCTGCGGTCAAGCCAGTATTGACCGCATCCTGCAATTTCTTGAGCCAGCCCTTGTCATGGGCGAACATCTTATAGGCTTCAAAAATATCCTTGGATTCATCCTTGAAAAGCGTATTCGTGGCGATCAGCAGCTTGTCGACGGAACTTTGCAGAGCGTTAACCGCAGAGTTCAATCTGGTAAGTTCCTTCGCGCGATTATTGGAAATTGCGTGAACGACCTCGATCCGGGGTTCATGAAGCAGCGCGATACCGCCGCCCAGCCCTTCTGCGAGCACACGTCCGTTAATATGATGTGGTAAGGTGGCATTTCCGGCAGCGTCCGAAAATTCCGTCGCCGCAACCATCTGTTCCGAACTGACAAGTTCTGCCACGACCATGGCAACCGTCTGAAGCGCCTCTACTTCCTCATCGGTATATGTCCGCCGTGTCCGGTTCTGCACGACCAGAACGCCAATGACCCGCCCACCGCGCAAAACAGGTGTACCAAGCAGGGAATGATATTCCTCTTCCCCCGTTTCCGGCCGATACGCAAATTGCGGGTGTGACTGAGCATCTGATAGATTGAGGGGCCGCGCACGTGCCGCAATATCGCCGACAAGGCCTTCGCCAAAGCGCAGGCGGGTTTGGTGAACAGAATTCTTCTTGAGACCTTCTGTGGCATAAAGCTCAAGAACATCTCCGGCGCGACGTAAATAACAGGAGCAAACTTCGGCAATCATATTGCCCGCGATCAGTCGAACAATCTCATTCAGACGCTGTTCCGCATCGCCATGCCCCGCCATGACCTGGTGGAGCTTGCGTAGCAACAATCTTGGCGCGCTGATCCCCAGACCGCTCATCTATGATCTGCCCTTTTAGTCTCCATAACTTTCGAAAGATTCTCGTGCCTGGCTCACGAGTTCCTCCATAATCTCCTCTATAGATTGTTCCTTCTTGACCATGCCCACACTCTGGCCTGCCATAACAGAGCCAAACTCGACATCCCCGTCGATCACGGCCCGACGCAGGGCACCCGCCCAGAAATGCTCAATAGCGAGCTGCGCAGCTTCAAGATCCATTTCGCCGGCCTTGTATTTTGCGATTACCTCGTGCTGCGTTTCTATAAACTTCTTGCCCCCCTCATTATTGAGGGCGCGAACAGGAATAACAGGAAACATCGGATCGACCTGCACCGTCGTCACCGCGTCACGGGCATTGGCGCGCATAAAAGCCTTCTTAAAGGAAGGATGGGCAATGGATTCATGGGAACAAACGAAACGGGTCCCAAGCTGGCAGCCTGCCGCCCCCATACGGAGATAGGTGGCGATCGCCTCTCCCCTGCCAATTCCGCCGGCGACAAAAACTGGGACATCTTTAATATTTGGCAGAATTTCCTGTGCCAGAACGCTCGTTGAAACCGGTCCGATATGACCGCCCGCCTCCATCCCCTCAATAACCAGCGCATCGGCGCCCGTGCGGATAAGCTTTTTCCCAAGTGCCAAGGTCGGTGTAAAGCAGATTACCTTCGCGCCACCTTCCTTGATTTTGAGAATTGTCTCCTTTGACGGTACCCCGCCGGCAAGAACCACATGGCCAACGTTGAGTGACAGACACACATCAACCAGCTTTTCCAGGTCCGGATGCATTGTAATCAGATTGACGCCGAAGGGCTTATCGGTCAATGCCTGCGTCGCCTTGATTTCCGTTTCCAACAGGTCCGGCGTCATCGCACCGCAAGCGATGACCCCAAACCCACCAGCATTTGAGATTGCGGCCACCAGATTGCGTTCCGACACCCATGACATTGCGCCACCAAGTATGGCGTATTTAGTCCCGAGAAACTCACATCCGCTTTTCCAGGCTGCTTCCAGGCTCTCTGTTTTGTTCGCTGCGAAATCGTCCATATTAAGCCGCATCCAGTCCAAAGGCCGTGTGCAATGTCCTTACGGCGAGTTCGGTGTATTCCTCCGCCAGTAGCACGCTAACCTTGATTTCGGATGTCGAGATTACCTGAATGTTGATACCTTTCTCGGCCAACGCGGCGAACATTGTCTTAGCCACGCCCGCGTGGCTACGCATACCCATGCCAACGATCGACACCTTGACCACATTGGAATCAGGAACAATCGCCTTGCACGCAACCTCTCCCTTCAGTTTTTCAAGGACGTCCATCGCCTGATTTATTTCCTTCTGCCCAACCGTAAAGGTCAAATCCGTCGCCTGACCGTCTTCCGATACGTTCTGGACAATCATGTCCACATTGACATTTGCATCCGCCAGCGCCCCGAAAACAAGCGCAGCCACACCCGGCCGGTCAGCGACTTGCTGCAACGTCACCTTGGCTTCATCACGCGTGTAGGTTACGCCGCTTACAACCTGATGTTCCACAATATCTTCCTCATCTACAACCAATGTTCCCGGTAAATCTTCGAAGCTGGATAGCACTTGCAGCTTCACCCGATGCTTCATCGCCATCTCTACGGATCGTGTCTGCAGAACCTTAGCGCCAAGGGACGCTAGTTCGAGCATTTCCTCATACGTAATTTTATCAAGTTTTGCAGCCTTTGTCGCGATCCTCGGATCCGCTGTATAGATTCCATCGACGTCAGTATAAATGTCGCACCGATCCGCTTCCAGCGCGGCCGCCAGTGCCACTGCCGATGTATCAGAACCTCCGCGGCCCAAGGTGGTTATCCGATTGTCGGTACCAACTCCCTGAAAGCCGGCGCAAACCGCCACCTGATTGTCAGCAAAGCGTTTGATGATCTCGCTGCAATCTATGTTCTCGATCCGGGCAGCGCTGTGAACCGCGTTCGTGTTCACAGGAACCTGCCACCCGAGCCAGGACCGGGCCGATATCCCGAGGTCCTGAAGCGCAAGCGACAAAAGTCCCACCGAGACCTGTTCGCCGCTTGAGACAACAACGTCATATTCCCGGGCGTCATGCAGACTGCTTATGTCTGACACGAGGTCAACGAGCCGGTTTGTATCTCCTGCCATGGCCGAGACGACAACCGCCACTTCATGGCCGGCATCGACTTCGCGCTTTACTTTACGTGCAACGTTCTTGATCCGCTCTACAGTACCAACAGAAGTGCCGCCAAATTTCATTACCAGCCGTGCCATGGCCGCATTACCTCTCCCCCCGCCTGCTGCGAGGGTCCAAATATAATCTAAAAGTCACAAATACCCTTTGGTCTTAAAGGAGCGTATACTTATACTTATCAGGGGGTGTGGGGCAAGCACCGCGATGATTTTTATTGCAAAATAACAACTTTTATTAAGGCATATATCGGCGAGGTAATTATGGACAACACAGCCAGGGCGAATTCAGTGGATCCGGGAGAAATCGCCAATTTCGTGGCGATGGCGGATGAATGGTGGGATGAAAATGGCAAGTTCAAGCCCTTACACAAATTCAATCCGATTCGTATTGGCTATATCCGTGACACAGTTATCGATCATTTCGGCCTGCAGACCGATGACGCGGTCGTCAAGCTAAAGCCCTTTAAGGGATTGCGTATCCTCGATATCGGATGTGGCGGCGGCTTGCTGTCCGAACCGATGGCGCGCCTCGGCGCCGACGTAGTCGCGGCGGATGCGGCAGAGAAGAATATCCAGATCGCGCAGTTGCATGCGGAACAATCCGGCCTTGAGATCGATTATCGTCACACAACTGCAGAGGAACTTGCAGCCTCGGGCGAACGTTTTGACGTCATCCTGAATATGGAAGTCATCGAACATGTCGCAGACATTGAAGGCTTTGTCGAGGCGTGCGCAACCCTTCTCAAGCCTGGCGGTATCATGTTTATCGCAACCTTGAACCGCACGGCCAAAAGCTTTGCCTTCGCCATCGTCGGCGCGGAATATATCTTGCGTTGGTTGCCCAAGGGGACGCATAGCTGGAAGAAATTCCTGAAACCTTCCGAAGTTGCCCGCCTTGTTCGCGGAAATGATCTTGCCGTCCACGATATCTCCGGCGCGACCTACAATCCTTTTGAGGATCGATGGCATTTGAGCAAGGATCTCAGCGTTAATTACATGATTGCCGCCGTGAAACCGGAATAATCACCCGTAAATCAGAATTGACCCACCCTAGGTCTTTGCCTTAATTGGGTGTAATTTTTTACTTATGAGATCTGTAATGGCCCCAAATAAATCACCCCTCGCGCCTGAGTCGTTTCCTGATTTTCCGGTAATTCCCGGCGTGAGATATGCCTGTGGCAACTCCGGAATGCGCTATAAGGGTCGTGATGATGTCATGCTCGCGGAGTTTGATGCCGGCACGACAGTTGCTGGTGTATTTACGAAAAATGCCATGCCCGGTGCCCCCGTCGATTGGGGCCGGAAGATACTTCCCACCGGTCTGGCGCGGGGTCTGGTTGTCAATGCCGGGATTGCAAATGTCTTTACCGGCGCCGCCGGGAAAAAGACGGTGGAAGATACCGCCACCGCCGCAGCGCAATTGCTGAATGCGTCTCCTGAGCATATTTACATCGCGTCGACTGGCGTGATCGGTGACCCTATCCCGACAGAAAAAATCACGAGTCTCCTTCCCCGACTGACCGAGGACCTCTCGGCAGATGCAGGGAATAGCGCCGCCAACTGCATCCTGACGACCGATACATTTGCAAAAGGTGCCGTCGCCACTGCAAAAATTGGGAACACGGACGTTACGATTGCCGGATTCGCCAAGGGATCGGGTATGATTGCCCCGGATATGGCGACAATGCTCGCGTTCATTTTCACGGATGCCGCAATCCCTGCCTCGATCCTGCAGCAGCTATTATCGGATGCAAATGAGAGAAGCTTTAACTGCGTAACCGTGGATTCCGACACATCAACCAGTGATACCGCCCTGCTCTTTGCCACCGGACGCGCGCAGAATGTGATACCCGCGACCAATTCCGATGACAGCCTTGCAGGCTTTAAGCGAGCCCTCCTTGAGGTAATGACGGATCTCGCCCAACAGGTCGCGAGAGACGGTGAAGGCGCAAGCAAATTTATTACGGTCAAGGTCACCGGTGCCGAAAGTAATCCATCGGCGAAGACAATTGCGTTGGCCATTGCCAATTCGCCCCTTGTGAAAACAGCGATCGCCGGCGAAGACGCGAATTGGGGCCGGATTATCATGGCGGTAGGGAAATCAGGTGAAAAAGCCGACCGCGACAAGATGAGCCTGAAAATCGGGGGCATTCTCATTGCCGAAAACGGTGCCCGCGCCTCATCCTATCAAGAGAAGGATGTCATGCCTCATATGACGGGGAAGGAGATCGACATTGACGTTGATGTCGCGGTTGGCGATGGGCGCGCCTTCGCCTGGACTTGTGATCTCACCCATGGATATATTGAAATCAATGCCGATTACCGAAGCTAACCAGATGGCGGCAACCAAACCAACGATCCTTGTGGCCGCCGTCGCCCTTGTGGATGACGAGAATCGCGTCCTTATCGCGCAACGTCCGCAGGGAAAGAGCATGGCTGGCCTTTGGGAATTTCCGGGCGGCAAGGTCGAGCCCGGGGAAACACCGGAAATAGCGCTTATCCGTGAATTACGGGAAGAACTTGCGATTGACGTCACGGAAGCCTGTCTCGCCCCCTTTACCTTCGCAAGCCACCTCTATGAAAAATTCCATCTCCTGATGCCGCTGTATGTCTGTCGCCGTTGGCACGGCATACCCTGTCCGGCGGAAGGCCAGACGCTAAAATGGGTTCGCGCCAATCGGCTAACAGAATATGAGATGCCGCCTGCGGATATACCCCTCATCGCGATGCTGCGGGATTTGCTGTAAGAGGAAAATCTTTCCTGAGCAAACCAAAAAGGCCGGCATTTGGACTTTCTCCTCATCCAAAAGCCGACCCAGGTAACCTATTGCTCGAAAGAGAGCGAGAATTCTGGGCAGGCACCAAGACGCCCATCGTTCTATTAGGTGTACATTAGAAATAACAAACAAAATTACTTGCTATGGCAACTGTTTTTATTGCCACTAGTGGTCAGATTATTCCTTAGCAGCCTTGAGTTGCTGCGCGGTTCTTTGAATGAGCTCGCGAGTTTCTTCATACATATCAAGAGATCGGTCCGTATAATACTGAGTTGGCTTCACCAGCGTGCGGCGCAAATCGTTCGTGTCTTTTACGAGTATGACGAGATGGTCCTTTTCCATCGACTGAAGTGTTTTGTGAAGGCTTGACCGGCCAAGTCCTGTCAGAGACGCCAAAGTTTCCAGATCGACTTCCTTCTGGCTCATGCGACGATAGCTAAGCGCCAGCCCTACAAGATAGCGATTTTTAGTCTGGCCCGGATCCCGCCGCGCTCGAATAGCACGAACTTCGGTCCAAAAATCATTGATGATCCTGAATTCTTCGGCGTTGAAGTCACGCCCTTCCAGGATTTCCTCAATTCTACGCATAATAGATACTACTCGCAGTCCAGCATTGAATTAAATATGGTTAATACTATCGACTGAAATGCGGGCGGTTCGCAACCTTTTAACAAAGAAATAATGCGCTTTCGCAAAAATTTCGGAAGCCGCTATTTTTCCAGATAATCGCGGAGGTTAATTTTTCCACTGCCGCGCGCGATTGGCTTTTGTTGACTTTCATGGGGGGCCCAACCCGACAAATAAATGATCTGAAAAGTTGCGGGAATAAGACCATCCTCATCAGCGTAATTTTCTATATATAACTCTGCAGCGCGGAGCATGATCTGACGCTGCGTAAAATATTTCTGCCGCTCGATGAGCGCATTGTTTTCCCCCATACCCCGCAACTCATGCATCAATGCAAACGGATTCTCATACTTCAACGTTATTAGATCGGTATCCGTAACCGGAAGTGCCAACCCTGCGCGCTGGAGCAAGGACCCCGCATCGCGAATCTCTGTAAACGGGGAGACACGCGGGCTAACCCCTCCCTTTATCTCTGATTCCGCCTCGATCAGGCAAGCCTTCAACTCTTGCAGGCTTTCAATACCAAAGAGCGCTCCCAGGAAAAGTCCGTTCGGCTTCAGGGACCTCGCGATCTGGGAAAGCGCCCCGGGGAGATCATTCGTCCAGTGGAGGCCAAGAACACTGCCGATGAGGTCAAATGAGTTTTCCTTGAAAGGCAAAAACTCCTCATCCGCCACTACGGCGGCATCCGTTCTGTTATCCAGCATCACCTCGGTGAGATCCGTCCGTATAACCCGATCGATCTTTTTCATTGCAACCAGCTTGTCGCCGAACGCACCATCCCGCCCGCCGAGATCCAGCGCGAGGCTGAAGAAATGGTTGATATCCAGCAGGCGTTCGGCCAGCCGCTCTGCAATTTCATTAAATAAAAACCGATGTCGCGGCCAATCGAGCGTGGCCGCGCGTCGACGATGTTGGGCAACCTGCACTCGATCAAAAAGGACCTGTTCAGGCGGGAGAAGCGATGGTGTTCTTTTCATTGGGCTTTTATCGCACCTTCATCAAGCGGAAACAATCTTTGACGTAAGTTTGCGTTCGTTACGCCATTTACAAGTCAAACTATCTTATGGAATTGGCCGTCCTTGGCGTATACTCCCGTGAATGAGCATGTCCGCCACAACGCGCCTGCTGACGCAACTGCAAAAAACGGCCCTCGACGCGATATTTCCGCCGGGCTGCATAAGCTGCGCTGAACCGATAGATACTCCGGGCAATCTTTGCGCCAACTGCTGGCCGGAGATGACTTATATCTCAGCGCCATTTTGCGATAAATGCGGCTTTCCATTTGAATTTGATGCAGGCGATGGCTTCGTTTGCGCGACGTGCCTGAAACAACCTCCAGTTTTTGCAAGGGCCCGCGCTGTTTTCAAATATGATGACGCAAGCCGGGACATGATTCTCGGATACAAACATTCGGATCAGACAAACCGCGCTCCGACCTTCGCGAACTGGATGTCGCGTGCCGGCGCAGATCTGATCAACGATTGTGATATAATTTGTCCTGTTCCGCTCCACCACAAACGACTGATCAAGCGCCGCTTTAATCAGTCGGCGTTGCTCGTGCGGGAGATTGCGGCCCTGGTGGACAAGCCCGCAATTCCCGACCTTCTTACTAGGAAGCGCCCCACCCGGTCACAGGGGGGATTGAGCGCAAAAGCACGCCTTCGGAATGTCCGCGGTGTTTTTGAGGTAACCGCCGCGAGGAAAGCGCAGCTTCACGGCGCGAGAGTGCTCCTGATTGACGATGTTTTGACGACGGGGGCGACGGTAAACGCCTGCAGTAAATGCCTTCTGGAGGGCGGCGCAATAAAAGTTGACGTCCTGACCCTAAGCCGGGTTGTCCGGGCTTCAAACACGGCTATATAGTACAGGCAAGGGCGAGAAGAATTTATTTAGGTATGGAAGTAACTCATGAAAAAAATTGAAATATACACGACGATGTTCTGCCCTTTCTGCTCACGAGCCAAAAAGCTGCTCAATGGCAAAGGAGTCGATTACAAGGAGATTGACGTTACGGTCGCGGGCGATCTTCGCGAAGAAATGACACGCCGTTCCGGTGGTGCCCATACCGTCCCGCAGATTTTCGTCGATGGCAATCATATTGGCGATAGCGACTATGTCCATATGCTTGATGCGAACGGAAAACTTGATAAGATTTTAGGGATTAGCTGATCTGGAGGGAGAACAGGATGTCAACTTTTACCGCAGCTTGCATACAATTGACGAGCAAAGGCGATGTTGCAGAAAATCTCGATGTTGCGACATCCCTGATTAAAGAGGCTGCGGGTGCTGGCGCTGACTTTATCGCTACGCCTGAGGTCACGAACCTGCTGGAACCCAACAAGGTTGAGGCACGCGCGAAAGCCCAGTTCCAGGAAGATGATGTTACCCTCAAGGCATTCCGTTCCCTCGCGGAAGAAACCGGAAAATGGATCATGGCAGGCTCACTCGTGATCAAGAAGCCAGATGAGGATCGGTTGGCCAATCGCTCATTCCTGATCCGCCCGGACGGAAGCATCGCAGCGCAATATGACAAGATTCATATGTTTGACGTCGAACTGGATACCGGAGAGGCTCATAAGGAAAGCCGCGCCTATGCGCCTGGAGAGACCGCGAACCTCGTTGAAACCACATGGGGAACGGTTGGGATGTCAGTATGCTATGACGTGCGCTTTGCCCATCTGTACCAGAAACTTGCTCTGGCCGGCGCAGGTGTGTTTACGGTACCAGCGGCCTTTACGGCGACCACGGGCGAGGCTCACTGGCATATCCTGCTCCGGGCACGGGCAATCGAGAATGGTGCGTTTGTCATTGCGCCCGCACAATGCGGCCAGCATTCGGAGAAAAGGCGCACTTTTGGTCATTCCCTGATTATCGACCCCTGGGGCAAGATATTGGCGGAGGCAGGAGAGGAACCCGGATTTGTCATGGCCGAAATCAACATGGCTGATATTGCCAAACGGCGACAACAAATCCCGAACTTGCGAAATATCCGGGAGTTTACCTTACATACGCCGGAGTCTGTCGCTAACGCGGCGGAATAGTCCGTCTAAAGGGGTTTTCGTGCGACGATAGCCTGGCGGCACGCTGGACTGGGCTCGTCGACAACGCCCTCAAAAAAATCGACAATTTCTAGACTGGCTCCGAAAAATTCGGCGAGCTCGCCCGGCGCAAGTAGAAAATCGGGATTGCGTGGACGTCCGTATTTTTCATTTCCGAGAGCAAATGTGTCATACAGCAAAATACCGCCCGGTGTCAGAGATTCCGCGATATCAGCGAATAAGGGACGCCAGAGATAATTTACGACGACGATGCCGGAGAAAGCGCCGCGGGAAAACGGCCATCGATCCTTTTCCAAATCCGCTTCTACGATGGAAAGCCCTACCTTCTCCTGATACGCCGCGATGGAGGAGATATTTATATCCACCGCGGTCACGTCATAGCCCGCATCCAGCAAATAGAGACTATGCCTGCCTGCCCCGCAGGCAAGGTCCAGAACGGGTCTACTCTGAGGTATTAAAGACGCATACTTCCGGATCCAGGGTGATATGGGCCGCATGATACTCCCTTTTCAAGCCAACGAAGGCTTGTGTTTAACTGGAAAAAGATTATTTCTTATGAATAGGTGATTTACTTTAACATGACAATTTCAGCGAATGATTAAGTACGATCTTAAATGTGAAAACGCCCATGTGTTCGAGGCATGGTTCAAAAACAGCGCCACCTACGATGAACAGGCTGGCGCGGGGGCAATTGTATGCGCGGTTTGCGGATCTACAAGCGTTAACAAGGCCCCAATGGCTCCCGCAGTTCCGCGCAAAGGCTCATCCACTGCTTCAAGACGTGAAGAAATAGCGATAAAAGAGGCCGAAAAAGCCGCTATTGCCATGACGACCCTTCGCCAGCTTCGCAAGGCCGTGGAAGAAAATTGCAACTACGTCGGCCCCCGCTTCGCGGAAGAGGCCCGCAAGATGCATTATGGAGAAGTCGAACGGCACGGAATCTATGGCGAGGCAACGCCCGAAGAAAGCGAAGAATTACGGGAAGAAGGTGTTGAGGTGGCCGAGATCCCGTGGCTTCCATTAACAGATGCCTGAACCCGCTAACTGGTTCAAATGAAAAGGCCCGGAAATTCCGGGCCTTTTTTATTGCGTTTGAGAGGTTCGGAGGCAGTCTAGTCAGTCTTCTTTTCTTCCGATTTATCGTCTTCCTTCTCGCCGTCTTCTTTCGCGGCTTCCTCTGCTTTTTCGTCCTTGGCCGGTGTCATCAGGATTATGGAGGCGTCCGCCTTCAATTCCTCAAGCAGCGTGTCGATAACCGAGCTGCTCACCTTCCCGCGCAGTTCCGCCTCTTTCTCCTCAAAAGTAGGAGCTTCGGTGTTCCGCTTGTCTTCGGATTTGATGACGTGATACCCGAACTGTGTTTTTACCGGTGTCTTGCTGTATTCACCTGTGTTCAGGGCAAAAGCCGCATCGGCGAATTCAGGCACCATGCTTTGCTTGGTGAAATATCCCAGGTCGCCGCCATTGGGGCCCGACGGGCCAGTCGAGTATTCTTTCGCCAGCTCCTCAAAATTGCCTCCGTCATCAAGCAGTTTTATGACATCCTTGGCTTCTTGTTCGGTCTTGAGCAGGATATGGCGGGCATGAAGCTGTTCTTCAGGCGTAAAATCGGCAACAGCCTTATTGTACTCTTCTTTTAGAAGCTCGTCTGTCACAAGTTCATCGATCTTGCGGGTAATATAGAATTCCTGCATCATCTGGGTGCGAATTGTGTCCATGCGATCCTGGAATTCTTTTTGCTCTCCCATATTTTCGGCTTCAGCCGCCTGGGAAATCACTTCCATGCTGATGAGCTGCTGTAACAGCTGGTCCTTGATGAATTCAATCGGTGCCTGGCGATATTGTGCCGGCAGTGACGCATAGAGCGCCTGAACGTCAGACGACGTAATATTCTTACCATTTACAGTCGCCAGAACCTCACCTTCGGCTTCCGCGGTCTTTTCGTCGGTTTTCGTCTCTGTAGTCTCCGAGGCAATCATTTCCGCACCCGGCAACGAACTCCCCTGTGTACCCACATAGTAGCCAATGGCCAGACAGAGCACGGCAACGATCGCCAGTGAAAAATAATGTAATGATTTCATAATACTAAAATCCCAATCTATATTTGCGTCCTCGAAGAAGCCGATGCGGCTCTCCTGCGCGCCAAGAGTTCAAGCGAATATAGTAATATTTCTTATCAGGACAACCTTTCATACGTTACGATGATTTATTTCCATATTTTTGCCATCAAATATGCCGCTTTTTGCCTCTACCGCGCCGGATAGATTGACATGACTGCGCTGGCCCCTTATCTGTCAGCATATTCATATAGATGGTTTTTTCTTATAAGAAGAGACTAAATATACAATGTGCCTGCGCGAAATCGCGTATCCAGAAAAAAACCACGACTGGAGTTTAGTCAGATATGTTCGGTTCTATTGCCAAGAAGTTGTTCGGATCACCGAATGACAGGGCTCTTAAAGTCGTTCGAACCAAAGTTGACGAGATCAATGCGTTTGAAGACAAGATCAAACCATTGAGTGACGCCGAACTGATGGCAAAAACACAGGAATTTCGGGACCGCCTTGAAGCGGGAGCGAAACTCGACGAGCTCCTACCTGAAGCCTTCGCCTGTGTTCGGGAGGCCGCCTGGCGTGCCCTTGGCGAACGACATTACGATGTCCAGCTGCTTGGCGGTATCGTCCTGCATCAGGGCAAGATTACGGAAATGAAAACCGGTGAAGGCAAGACCCTTGTCTCTACCCTCCCCGCCTATCTTAATGCCTTAACCGGCAAAGGCGTCCATGTGGTGACGGTGAATGATTATCTGGCTCGGCGCGACTCGCAATGGATGGGGCAAGTCTTTGCCAAGCTTGGTCTCTCCGTCGGTTGCATCGTTCATGGCATCGATGACCAGGAACGTCGTGCCGCCTATGCGGCTGATATCACGTACGGCACGAATAACGAATTCGGATTCGATTATCTTCGCGATAATATGAAATTTGAAAAATCCGCGATGGTTCAGCGCGGATTTAATTTTGCCATCGTTGACGAGGTGGACAGCATCCTGATCGACGAAGCCCGGACGCCGCTGATTATTTCAGGGCCCGCGGAAGATTCCTCCGATCTCTACATGGCCATCGACGCCTTGATCCCGGCCCTTAAAGAGGATGACTATGAGGTCGACGAAAAGACCAAGACAGTTGGTTTTTCCGAAGACGGGACGGAAAATATTGAGAAAGTACTGGAATCTGCCGGGCTTCTCAAAGGCAGCAATCTGTATGATGTCGAAAACGTCACCATTGTCCATCATTTGAACCAGGCGCTTCGCGCGCATAAGCTGTTCGAAAAGGACAAGGACTATATCGTCAAGAATGACAAGGTCATCATCATTGACGAGTTCACGGGACGCATGATGGAGGGCCGGCGGTTTTCGGAAGGGCTTCATCAGGCACTGGAGGCGAGAGAGAAAGTCACTATTCAGCCGGAAAACCAGACCCTCGCCTCGATTACCTTCCAGAACTACTTCCGTCTATATAACAAGCTTGCCGGGATGACCGGCACCGCGGCAACAGAG
Source organism: Sneathiella sedimenti (assembly GCF_017313765.1). Classification (GTDB taxonomy): domain Bacteria; phylum Pseudomonadota; class Alphaproteobacteria; order Sneathiellales; family Sneathiellaceae; genus Sneathiella; species Sneathiella sedimenti. Next base: position 26,265 of record NZ_JAFLNC010000001.1, read on the forward strand.
GCGGACGAATTTCATGAAATCTACGGTCTGGAAGTTCTTGAAATTCCGACCAACGTTCCGGTTGCCCGTATTGATGCCGATGACGAGGTATACCGGACCGTAGAAGAAAAATTCGATGCCATCGTCGTGACTATAGAAGACTGCCTTAGAAGAGGGCAGCCGGTCCTTGTTGGTACCGTCTCGATCGAGAAATCAGAGATGCTCTCTGAGCTCCTGAAGAAGAAGAAAGTCCCGCATAAAGTCCTGAACGCCCGCTATCATGAGCAAGAAGCCGAGATCATAAGTCAGGCTGGACGTCTTAATGCGGTAACAATCGCGACAAACATGGCCGGCCGGGGTACCGACATCAAGCTTGGCGGCAATGAAGAGATGATGATCGCGGCCAGGACCGCTGATCTTACAGATGAGGCGGAAATTGCCAAAATCACCGCAGAAGTGAAGGCTGAAATCGCGGAGCAGCGCAAGCAGGTTCTCGACGCGGGCGGACTTTTCGTGATCGGCACAGAACGGCATGAGTCCCGGCGTATTGATAACCAGCTTCGGGGTCGCGCCGGCCGCCAGGGGGATCCGGGAACGTCGCGTTTCTTCCTGTCGCTGCAGGACGACCTGATGCGTATTTTTGGTTCGGAACGCATGGACGGCATGCTCCGCAAGCTCGGTCTAGAAGAGGGTGAGGCAATCATTCACCCCTGGATTAACAAGGCGCTTGAGAAAGCGCAGCAAAAGGTCGAGGCCCGTAACTACGAGATTCGCAAGAACCTGCTGAAATTCGATGACGTCATGAATGACCAGAGAAAAGTCATTTATGAGCAACGCATTGAATTGATGGATACACAGGATGTCTCCGAAACAATTTCCACCATGCGGGACGAGGTGATCGATGACCTTGTTGATACGCATATCCCACCGAAAGCCTATCCGGAGCAATGGGATGTAGAGGGCCTGAAACTGGCGGTCGCGCGAACACTTGCACTCGAACTGCCCATAGCCGAATGGGCGGCGGAAGAAGGCATTGCCGACGAGGAAATCCGGGAACGCCTGAAGGATGCGGCTAAGCGCAGGATGGCAGAGAAGGCCGTCCGCTACGGATCCGAAATTATGCGCATGGTTGAGAAAAGCATCTTGCTGCAGATTCTCGACCAGGCGTGGAAAGATCATCTCCTGCAACTGGATCAGCTACGTCAAGGCGTGTCGCTTCGGGCCTATGCTCAGAAAGACCCGCTCAATGAATATAAGAGCGAAGCCTTCAATATGTTCGAGTTGATGCTGAACCAGCTCCGCGAGACAGTGACAACCTATCTTTCGCATGTCCAGCTCCAGAACCCGGCGGAGCAGTTGCAGCGGCAGGAGCCGGATGAAAGCGAAATCACCGCGACCCACATCGACCCGGTCACAGGTGAAAACGAGTTTGAAACGGCGGAGCTGAATACGGACGGCACCAATGCTGAAAACTGGGGTAAAGTAAGGCGTAACGCGCCCTGCCCTTGCGGCTCGGGGAAAAAATTCAAGCAATGTCACGGACGGGTTTGAAGGAGCGGTTGGAAATTTCGTTTCAAGGTTGGCCATGATTTCGTTTTTAAGAACTCTTTTGTCCGAAAACACAGCGACGACGCCTGCGACCCAGGACGAGGCTCACATCGCGACAGCCGCCCTCTTGATCGAAGCCGCCCTGTCGGATGACGATTATCAGGATGTAGAACGCGATGCGATAGCCGATGTCTTGGTTCGGCATTACAAGATTTCGGACGCGGATGCCCGGGATTTGGTCCGGGAAGCGGAAAAAGCTCAGGCCGCGTCGGAACAGCTCTTTTATTTTACCCGTACCGTTAAGGAAAGCTTTCCTATTGAGACGCGGGTGCAGTTGATCGAGATGCTTTGGGAAATTGCCTATGCGGATGGGGTCTTGAGCAAGTTCGAGGCCAATCTCGTCCGGCGTATCGCGGGCCTCATTTACGTCAGCGATCGCGACCGCGGGAACGCGCGGAAAAGGGTGATGGCCCGTCTGGGGATCAATGAAGATTGATTTTTCGACGCCCCATTGATTTTGGGGTTGTTTTTCGCTGTTATTAGCGATAATCCGTAAAGGGACATTATTCGTGTCGTATTTATGTTGCTTTGATGAACTGGCTGGAGAACTTAAATGACCTACGTTGTTACCGAAAATTGCATCCGCTGCAAATTCATGGACTGCGTCGAGGTCTGTCCGGTGGACTGCTTTTATGAAGGCGAAAACATGCTGGTGATACATCCTGACGAATGTATCGACTGCGGTGTTTGCGAACCTGAATGTCCGGCCGAAGCCATCCTTCCCGACACGGAAGAAGCCGCTGAAAAATTCCTGGAACTCAATCGCGAATATTCTGAAGTTTGGCCGAATATTACGCAAAAAGGGGAACCGCCCGCCGACTCGGAAGAATGGGACGGAAAGCCCAATAAGTACCCCGAAGAATTCAGCGCGAAACCAGGCGGCGAAGGCTAACCAGGCCGACAGCCACCGTCGGCTTTTATAAAGCCGTTACATTTTATACAACAATATTAGCTTTACGCGCAGAATTGTGCTATAGTGCCTATCATGCATTAGGTTGGTTATAGCAGTGGTGATGTGTGGATAGTTATTATGGCTATTCGCGCAAAGTATAGCATGGCCTATTTTTGACGATTAATGTGAGGATTTGCAGCGCTCTAAACGCAGCTGTTTTTTTTTGCATTAACGCAAGAAGCGTGAATTCCCGCGGTTGATGAGAAGGACTTAAATGACAAAAGAAATGGATTTTGCACCGCTCGATCATGTGGTTTATCCGACCCACGGCGTTGGACAGGTTATCAGTATCGAAGAGCAGGAAATTTCTGGAATGGCGTTGACGCTTTATGTCGTTGACTTTGCCCATGAAAAAATGACGCTCCGGGTTCCGGTCAAGCAGGCCAAGAACGTCGGAATGCGCCCCTTGTCGACGCCAAAAAAGATGAAGAGTGCCCTGGACACGCTTAAAGGTCGCGCCCGGATCAAACGCACGATGTGGAGCCGCCGGGCTCAGGAATATGAAGCGAAAATCAATTCCGGTGACCCGGTTCAGATTGCTGAGGTTGTCCGGGATCTGCATCGCAATGACGATCAGCCTGATCAATCATATAGCGAACGCCAGATTTATGAAGCAGCGCTTGTAAGGCTCTCTCGCGAGCTCGCTGTTGTTGAACAGATCGAGGCGGATGCCGCCACAGAGAAAGTTCAGAAGGTTCTAAAAGCCGCCTGACTTTCGGTGGCAAGAGATCCAAACTGAGCCCGGATGAATATCCGGGCTTTTTTTGTATAAAATTTTCGCTAATTTCTTTGTTGGACTTGCCAATCCTCACCATAGGTTTCATTGTAAACAACTATGAAGTCCAGAAAATATAAAGAAAAATTCGGATGCCTGACCGCTTCTAAAAGAGTATGGGCAATAGCCTCTATTCACGGAGAAGCTGACGCCCTCATGGCCATGCATGAAGAAATCTCCCGGCGCTGGAGGCATGGCGACCGGATAGTCTACCTGGGAAACTATCTGGGTCGGGGCGCGAAAATCAGAGAAGTATTCGACGAGTTATTATCCTTTCGCATAAATCGGTTGTGCCTTCCCGGCATGATCCCGGACGACATCGTTTATCTTCGGGGGGCACAGGAAGAAATCTGGCGCAGTCTTCTGCAACTTCAACTTGCCCCGCAACCGACGGAAGTCCTCGACTGGATGGTCGCAAATGACCTTGGCTATTCCCTAGCAGCATATGGAGAAAGCCCGGACGAAGTCCGCAAGTATATTCGTGAAGGCATCCTCGCAACGACAAAATGGACGAATCGCCTGCGGGAGAAAATTCGCTCCTTTCCCGGCCACAACGAAATTTTTATCGCGCTGCGCCGGGCTGCCTACACCGAAAGTGGCGAATTGCTTTTTGTCCATGCAGGATTGGACCCGACCCTCCCCGTTGTCGAACAAACCGACAGCTTCTGGTGGGGCAATCGCCGGTTTAATGAGATTGACGCCCCCTATTTTGGTTTCAAGCGCGTTGTCAGGGGATATGAGAAACACCATGGCGGCGTAACGATCAAGCCGTACACGGTTACGCTGGATGGCGGATGCGGTTTCGGCGGCACGCTGGAGGCCGCCTGCTTAACCCTGGACGGAAAAATTGCGGATCAGGTCAGCATTCCTGCTTGATCGCGGCCACATTAGTTCCCTTCACGAATATTTTTATAAGGCTGGCCTGCGGGGGGAACCCCATTTTCAAACGTCGGGTTCAGAAGCAGGAAGAGCGCCATTTTATCTTTTGTAACATCCGCCATACTGGCAACAATTGCGTTCAGATCTTTATTTCCCGAAACTGTTTCTATCTTCATCAGAGTTGGCTTGATCGCCGTAGCCTCTGTGGCATCGAGTGGTCGAAAACTCTTGTAACTTTCTGTAAACCGGGTCTGCAGCGTATTATCAGGATTTTGCGTTTGATAAATAAACCGGGCAACGCGGCCGGCACCAAAGTCAATTACTGCGGCCGTCAGGTAAATCTTTTGCCCGCCCCGGTCGAGAACAACCCGCGTGACGGCGGCGGGGGCCCCTCCCACTTCCGTCGTCGAGATGGACGGAACCTGTAATTTGGCCAGCCATACATTTTGCAGATAGTCCGCCATTGACTGACCCGGACTATTTAGCTTTCCAAGATCGAAGACCATCTGGCTTCCCTTGCCGTCAACTGCAAAAACGGCCCGCGAGGAGTTGATAAGCTGGAATCCTTCAGGCGCGAAAAACTTGAACCGCAACTCGGGATGCAGGAATTCTCGCCCGCGGATAATTCCTTCTTTCGGGTCGTCTCCATAGAGCATGCCGTCTATTACGCCGAGATAGCGACTGCGACCATACTCTCTGTCAAGGTCGTCCGCATTTTCAGCAGCGCTCGCCGAAGCGCGCCCTATGCGATCTTCCGTTTGAGGGTGAGACGCGAAGAAGTCGAAATTGCCGCCGGACGAGTTCCCTGTCAGGCCAGCCATATATTCTGTTTGTGCGTCCATCCTTTTGAGAAAATCGGCCATGGCCTCACGTGGATAGCCGGCAAGGCCCAGGTATTTAACGCCGAGTTGGTCCGCTTCATATTCCTGATCGCGTGAATATCCCGCGACATAGAGCCCGCCAAGCTGTTGCCCCAACTGTTGTACAGCAGAACTTCCCGTAAGAACGCCCGCCAATACGCCGATCAGGCCGATACCGGTGGCACGGGATTGACGCGCGGCACCATGGCGGGCCGTGACATGCCCGATCTCATGGGCGAGGACACCGGCCACCTCCGCCTCGTTATTGGCGAGGGCAAGCAAGCCACGCGTGATATAGACATAACCTCCCGGCAACGCAAAGGCGTTGACCACCGGCGAATTGAGGACCGTAAACCGCCAAGGCAGGTCACGCATTTCGGAGACGAAAGCAAGGCGCAGGCCGATATCAAGAATGTAGTCATTCAAGCCTTCCTTCACATACTCGCCGCCATATTGGGCAACGACCCGGGAATGCTGCTCGGCTCCGATCTTCCTGTCATCGCCTGGCTCGAAAATTGAAAAGAGATTATCGATCAGATCAGCCTTGGCTGGCGTACTGGCTGGCACGGCAATCATCACCATCAACGGAATAAGAACAAGTCTCATGCGCTGCCATTTTCTGCCTGCGAACTCAATATTCATGTAATTCCTATTCCTCATTCTCCACGCCGTGTATTTCCAGCTGTTCGGGAAAATCAAGCTCCAGATAAGGTCCATTATAAAAACGCACCCTTCCCCTTACACTAACTGATCTATTCTTCAGGTCTGCCAACGTCCAGTCCTTACGCTCAAATTTTTTGCGGGACCGGGACGAAATCGCGACTGTAAAGTCGTTCCGCCAATCATCGCCGAAATTGAGATATGTGGCGCTCGCACCCCGGTAGACATCCCTCACCACACCTTCTGCGATGATGAACTGGCCATTCCAAAACTGTCGCGCCGGCTGGTTGGCGTCGATGATTTTAAAATTGCGCCACATTCCAATCTTCTCGATTGCGGCCCCCTTTTCTGCCCGCACGAGGCGGTCCCGAAGATCGGGAGGATAGCCTGGCGCGCCACTCCAGAGCCCGTATCCGCGCGCAATCAATTGTTCCTGCAACCATTGACCATCGGACAGGATAATTGTGCCATGAAGGTCCCCATACCGACTTTGAGCAACGTCGGATCTTTGGAATGCCGCTATATCAAGCTTGAAGGTTGATGGTTCCAATGATTCCAGAAGATAGCGTTGCGCCTTGCGATAAAGCTCTGGATCCTGGCTCTCTTCCACAAGGCGCACGCCATAGAGCGATACGCGAACACTGTTCTTTGTAACGATCCGGTCTGCTTCGATCTGTTCCATGACATATGTTTGCATGTCCGCGTCCGCACTGGCCGTGGAAATTGCTCCGATGCAAATCACCATTGTCAAGAAACCTGGAAACCGCATGCCCCCTCCTGTCCTCAGTTTGGGAAAATTCATGCGCGTGATCAATGAAATTGCGATGCTATTTACAACAAACCTTTTTTACATTAATTAAATGTATTTTTATTTTTTTACATTTTTTGTTGATATTTAAGTCTATACCACATACTTATTTCGTTAGAACAAATTTGATGGGATAGAAGATGACCAATTCAGCAGTCCAATTTTGCCCCGAATCGGAAGCCGCCCGACTTCGCGGCCTCTACAACCATCTCTCAGGGCCTGATCTACTGGAGGCGCTTGTCCATAACGAGCTTAATGGTCAGATCATGTTGTCGTCGTCGTTCGGGGCCGAATCAGCCGTTCTTCTGGATATCGTCGCGCAGGTCGACCCAACAATTCCTGTCATCTTCCTTGATACGCGCCGGCTTTTCGGTGAAACACTCCGGTATCAAAAGACCCTTACCGACTATCTCGGCCTGGAAGATGTTCGGATAGTCCGGCCTGATGACGGCGTTCTGCTGCGGCTCGACCCCGAAGACATGCTGTTCAATGAGGATCCGGATAAATGCTGCCACATCCGGAAGGTCGCACCACTTGATAACATCATGAATAAGATGGGAAATCTTGGATACAAGGCGTGGATTACAGGCCGAAAGCAGTTCCAGGCCGCGACGCGCACGACCCTTCCCAAGATCGAAGCGGACGCTGATTTCATCAAGATCAATCCCCTAGCTGACTGGACGACAGAGGATATTAAACAGGCTTTTCTTGCGAAGAATTTGCCACCCCACCCCCTGGTCGCCGATGGATTCAAGTCAATCGGCTGCATGCCCTGCACCAGCCGCGTCGCCGAAGGCGCCGATCCTCGATCTGGGCGTTGGGCTGGCAGAGATAAAACCGAATGCGGCATTCACCTATCGAAGCGGCCGGATTTGGTAACGGCCATATAATACACTTATTTTATGTGTTTTTATTTTATTTCACATTTTTGTTGCGAAATTAAAATAAACACCTAAATTTAGAGAATATAAATTGATTGGCTCATTCTCGACTGAATGATGGGCTTTTTTCAAAGGAGAACGACAATGGCACTGCAGGTTTACACAGCTTCGCTGTTGAAAGAAGGACTCGTTGCATATCTGGCACTCGACAATGGCCGTCCGTCATGGACAACCGATATTCATCTCGCTACCGTGAGCAATGATGACGCGCTGGAAACATTAAAAACGGCTGCAGAGCAATCAGAGCAGGATAATATTGTCGTCGCGCCTTACGCAATTGATGTCTTTCAGACCGAGAATGGCATTGTCGCTGCGACTAAGCGGGAACAGATTCGCGCCGCCGGACCGACGATAGCTCTGCCGCAGGACAATATTCGCGAGAGCCGTGAGGCTGCATAAACTTTAAGGTTTACCATGTATCAATATTCAGAGCAGGATCACCAGCTCCTGTTGGAGCGGGTATCCCAATTCCGTGGACAGGTGGCACGCCGTCTAAAGGGTGAACTGTCAGAAGAAGAATTCAAGCATCAAAGGCTGCGGAACGGCTTATACCTGCAACTCCATGCCTATATGTTGCGGGTCGCCATTCCCTATGGACTGCTATCATCGGAGCAGATGCGAACCCTCGCCCATATTGCCCGTAAATATGACAAAGGCTACGGCCATTTCAGCACGCGGCAGAATATCCAGTATAACTGGCCAAAGCTAGAAGATGTGCCGGATATTCTGGATGACCTTGCAAAGGTCGAGATGCACGCCATCCAGACCAGTGGCAATTGCATACGCAACACGACGTCTGATCCGCTTGCCGGTGTCGCCCGTGATGAGATTGAGGACCCTCGCCCCTATTGCGAACTGATCAGACAGTGGTCGACATTTCACCCTGAGTTCAATTTCCTGCCCCGCAAATTCAAGATCGCCGTCAGCGGCGCCACTCAGGACCGCGCGGCAGTGGCTGTGCATGATATCGGTCTTCGTCTGGTCAAGAGTAAAACGTCCGAGGAAATCGGCTTCGAGGTTTACGTCGGTGGCGGCCTCGGCCGGACGCCAATGCTCGGCAAGGTCATCCGCGCATTCCTTCCGAAGCAGGACATGCTGACTTATCTTGAAGCTATTTTGCGGGTCTATAACATGCTCGGCCGGCGCGATAACATCTATAAAGCGCGAATCAAAATCCTTGTCCATGAAACTGGCGAGGAAAAATTCCGCGAGCTCGTAGAAGCGGAATGGGAGAAGATCAAGGCTGGCGGCCTATATCTGAAGGAAGAGGACTTTAATTGGGTCAAGGGGTTCTTTAACGACCCTGAATACGACATCCTGCCCGATCAGGATGCGGATTTTGAGAATCTTATGCTCAGCAATGCGGATTTCGCCCGCTGGGTTGATAAGAACATCGAACTGCATAAACAGTCCGGCTACCGCATCGTTTACTTGTCCCTTAAAACCGCGCATCAACCTCCCGGCGATGTAACGGCCGATCAGATGGACGCCATCGCGGACCTGGCTGATAAATATAGCCTTGGCCATATTCGTACAACGCATCGCCAGAATCTGGTTCTATCGGACGTCCAGCTCAAGGACTTGCCCGCGCTGTGGGGAGAGTTGAAGGCGCTTGACCTTGCCACACCCAACTATAACCATGTGACCGATATCATCTCCTGCCCCGGGTTGGATTACTGCGCCCTGGCAACGGCACGTTCCATCCCGATTTCACAGGCGATCACGGCGCGCTTTGATGATTATGACTTCATCAATGACCTAGGCGATGTCAGTATCAATATATCTGGCTGCATCAATGCCTGCGGACATCATCATGTCGCCAACATCGGTATTCTGGGCGTCAACAAGAAAGGGACGGAAGTCTACCAGTTGACCCTCGGCGGGAGTGCCCGGGAAGATGCCGCGATCGGCAAGATCATTGGCCCGGCCTTTGAAGCGGACGAGATAGTGGATGCCGTCAGCGAGGTTCTTTCGGTTTATCTTGAAAATCGGGAGGATCCGGAGGAAACTTTCCTTACAGCTTACCGGCGGCTCGGCCCCGCCTTGTTTAAGGAACGGCTCTATGGATAACTACATTAAGGACCGCAAGGTAGACAGCAATGAATGGATGCCATTCACGGGGCTGGAGGATGGCGATTCCCTGCCGACGGGCGACATTTATGTCCCCCTGGAAGAATGGCTGAATGCCCGGGAAACTTTGCTCACGCGAAACGGCCGGTTGGGCGTTGCCCTTCGCAACACGGATGATCCGGCAATCATCAAGGATGATCTGGAAAGGCTGGACCTGGTTGTTCTCGAGTTCCCCAAAATGGCGGATGGACGTGCATTCACCCAGGCCCGTCTTCTTCGTGAACGCTACGGTTTCAAGGGAGAAATCCGGGCGACCGGTGATGTCCTGTATGACCAGCTGTTCTATATGCAGCGCTGCGGAATGAACGGTTTCGAGTTACGTGATGACCAGAATGCCTCCAACTCATTGAAAGCTTTTGATGAAATGACGGTCACCTATCAACCGGCTTCCGATGAGGAGCTTCCCCTCTGGCGCCGCAACAAATAAACAGTTAAGAATTAGAAAGTCGTATAACACGGCTTCTTTTGAAAGCACCTGGTTCTCGCTCCCCCGCAGCCAGGTGCTTTTTTATTTCAGGTCCTTGACGATTCCTGGCCAGTTGTTGTTCGCCAGCTTGATATTACCGGGAATATCCTCTTCCCACGTGCTCTGAACACCTTTTGAATAGTTAAGGTAGAGCTTTCCATCGACAATTTTCCATGCCTCCGGCACCGTTGAGGCAGTATATCCCTGACTCACAGCCCAGGCGCAGTATCCGCCGTATTGAGGCGCATATTTGTCAGGCTCAGCCTCGAACATTTTCTTGTGCTCAGCATTTGCAAAATACCAGTCCACACCTTTCCATTCGACGCTGTGGTCCTTACTGCCTTCAACTGGTTTTCCGTCCGTGAAATAGGCAACAACGTCATAGCCCTCAACAGCTGTTCCGAAGAGCGTGCTGTAGTAGAGCTTCTCCGCGGAAGCCGTCTGTATCATTGAAAATGAGAGAAGGGCGACAAACAGGGCAATCGCAAGGCCTTGAAGGCCGGTCAAACGGGCTATCATCTAGATGTTCCTTCCTTGCATAAAAGAAAAAGCCTATCTATGCATTCTCAAGATAATAATATCTGCCTTCCCCGCCAGCCACATTCAATAACAATGGCGTGAACAGTTAAGGGGAAGAAGTCCGCCGGCTTGAGTATAGGAGGGCCATGATCAATCCCACGGCAAAGCCGGCGATATGCGCAACCCAGGCTATTTCCGCCCCCGGGCCCACAAGAAGGGTGCCGAGCGGGGTCGCGCCAATAACCAGATTGATGCCGAGCAATACTGATATCATCGTGACAACACCCCTGAACCCGTAACGTGGTAACAAGACAATCATTGTGGCGCCCATGGCGCCAAAGACGGCCCCAGATGCGCCATATAGGGTGATATCCACAGTCGGTTCTGCAACCAGATACTCAATGAAGGCCCCGACCCAGCCTGACAGAAAATATAAAATCAGAAATCGCACAGCCCCGAACCGGCGTTCAGTCATTGTCCCGAAGGCAAGCAGCATGCCGGCATTTAGAACCATATGGCTCCAGTCATGATGAAGGAACATATGCGTATTGAGGGTCATAAATATATGTAACAGACCACCAACAGACGGCTGGTCGAGAATGGCCGAGATAACGGCAGGCCGGAAAGAAAAATTACTGTAGACCCAGTTCAGCGTTTCGGGCGCCGTAACTGTGAGCAGCAGATGCACACCAATAATCGCCGCTACCAGATAGACAGTTACGGGAGGCACATTGAAGACTGGCTCATGGTCCTGGGATTCATTTGTCACGCGGATCTAACCCGGTTTAATCATGTTGTTGCCGGACCATAGGAGTACTTGCCGCCTTTTTCAAGCGCCTGAATATACGCCGGGCGTGCCTGAATACGCTCAACAAATGCAGTAAGAGCTGGATAGGCTGACAGAATCCCGCGCGCGCGCGCGGCCTCCAAAGGGAAGGACATCATAATGTCCGCGCCTGTAAGGCTGGAGCCGACAAAAAACTCTCTCCCCGTCATTTCGCGATCCATGAAAGAAAAGTGATTTTCCGTTTCACTGTCAATTCGGGGCATTAACGGGGCAGCAGCATCTCCAAGGCGGCTTGTATAAAGCTTAAGGAGAAGCGGCAACATGGCGGAACCTTCGGCATAGTGTAACCATTCCACATAGGATGCATATTCCGCACTGTCTTGTTTCGGCGCGAGTTGCCCCGCACCGTAGGTCCGGATCAGATAGTCCGTAATTGCCCCGGATTCATGTAGCCGAAGCTCACCATCCGACAGCACGGGGGATTTGCCGAGCGGATGGATTTGCTTCAATGTGTCCGGCGCGAGGCGAGTCGTGGCGTCACGCTCATAGCGCACCACCTCATAATCAACGCCTAGTTCCTCTAATAGCCATAAAATACGCTGGGAGCGGGAGTCATTGAGGTGGTGAACCGTAATCATGATCAGCTATCCTTTAAGTAGTCAGTATATAATCCCCCGCAGACCGGATTTCAGGCTTACTTGTGTGCAATGATGTTTGCAATGTCACCGTCAGTATACCCCAGTTCACGCAAGATTTCTTCCGTATGCTGGCCTACTTTGCCAGGTGACGACGCCACTTTCTTCGGGCCATCTTCATTTGCAATAAACGGCACACCAACCAGGCGCAAGGCCTGATCGAACCCGGTGATATTCTCGCCCTGCACTACAATACCGCGATGTTCCAGTTGCGGATCGGACGTTGCTTCCGCCAGGGTACGAACCGCCTGAACGACGACCCCGACTTTGCTCATGATTTCCACCCATTCCGCTGTCGTTTTGGTTTTCATCGCCTCGCCAACGATCTTCAACCCTTCCTGCAAATTCTCCTGCCTCGCCTCGAAGGTGGCAAAGCGCGGATCTTCAAGCAGATGTTCCATTCCCGATGCTTTCAGCATGGCAATGTTATGATCCGGCGTAATCGTTGCGATCAGTACATTTCCGTCTTTCGTTTCGAATACACCCGCCGTCGGCTGACGCGTCGGCGATGCATTTCCGATCAGCGGAGGTACATTCCCGCGCACCATATAATCAGCCATCTGAGAGGCGGCCAGCAACATGGCACTGTCATACATGGCAACGTCGACATATTGCCCTTTGCCCGTCTTTTCCTTGCGATGAAGCGCGGACGAGATGGCGAAGGCTGCATTAACGCCGGTAAACATGTCGATCACCATAATGCCAATACGCATCGGTCCCGACTCTTCACTGCCATTAAGGGTGAACAGCCCAGAGGCAGCCTGAATGGCGGAATCATAGGCTTTGTCAGAGCTTCGTGGCCCTTGCTGGCCATATCCGCTGATCGAGCAATAGACGATTTCCGGCCGGCGCTTCTTCACGCTCTCATAGTCGATTCCCAGCTTCTTTGCGACACCTGGCCGAAAATTCTCGACAACCACATCGGCGTCTTCGATCAAACGATAGACAATCTTCCGTCCCTCTTCCGATTTCAAATCAATGGCAAGACTGCGCTTGTTCAGATTTGCTGTCAGAAAGGCCGGAGACAGGCGCTTGGCGACCATTTCCGCGTCTGAGAGAGTAGTCCGCAGTTGATCGCCCTTTACCGGCGCTTCAATCTTGATGACATCCGCACCCAATAGAGAAAACATCTGAGTACTGATCGGACCCGCCAATACTTGCGTGAAATCTACAACTTTTAGTCCTTCATACGCCTTCATGATGCGTCTCCCTTCGGAACGATCAGAGCATCGACGGCAACGGCCCCCTCCGGAAGAACGATAAACGGATTAACATCGATCGTTTCAATCTTGTCAGCATTTTCAGCCGCATAAACGGAGAGCTTGGATAGGGCTTCCGCCAGCGCATTCAAATCAGATGGTGGCGCCCCACGCACGCCATCAAGCATGGCGCGACCCTGAATTTCATTGATCATCCGATGCGCTTCATCCACACCGAAAGGCGCCAGGCGGAAGGTTACGTCCTTCAGCACTTCAACGAAGACTCCCCCCAGTCCGAACATAACGGCGGGACCGAAGACCGGGTCGCAGACAACCCCCATGACAGTCTCGACACCGCCCGAAACCATCTCAGCAACGATCACACCGTCAATCTTGGCATTCGGCTTCGCCTTTTTTGCGCGATCGATAAGCGTCGCGTATCCTTCCGCCACTTCTTTTTCTGAATTGAGCTTGAGAAGGACACCACCGATTTCCGTCTTATGGAGAATGTCTGGCGAGGCAATCTTCATAACCACCGCGCCACCGATTTTCTGCCAGACTTTAACCGCCTCTTCCGCGGATTGAACGAGTTCTTCGCGGGTAACAGGCACGCCGATACTGTTTAGTACCTTCTTCGCCTCATGTTCCGCAATCGGTTCAACTGGGGCCGGCAAAGCTCCCTTCGGCAATGCCGAGGGTTTGTCCGGCCGGCCACGCGAGAAAACCTCACCGAAATAGGTGAGCGCCGCCATGGCCCGAACGGTGAGCGACGGATCCTCAAAACAGGGGATGTTCATTTTTTCAAACGGTTCCACAATGTCCTGCGGTCCGATCAGGCTCATCATCATGACCTCATCGGGATATTTCTTGCGAATGTTCGCGAAAATCTCCCGGCAGGCATCACGCGTAAAGGGTGATGCCGGAACACCGGCGAGATAAACGATATGGCTGTCGAAATCGGCCTCCTCAATCGTCATCTCGATGTTGGCTTCCATCAATTTTGGATCATTGAGGGCCTGCGCCGTAAAATCGACCGGGTTATTGACCCCGGCAAACGGGATCAGCTCCTTCAGTTTCTTTTGCGTCGCTTTGGGAAGCGGGGCCACATCCAGGCCGTACTTCACTGAAGCATCCGCCATCTGCACACCAACCCCGCCGGAGATCGTTTGCAAGTCAATCTTGCGGCCCTTCGGGTAGTTGCCAAACTGACAGGCATAGGCGATATCCACGAATTCCTCGGTCGTTTCTGCACGGTACACACCGTATTGCTTAAACAAGGCGTCATACACCGCATCCGCACCGGCAAGCGACGCCGTATGAGACGCAGCGGCGGCGGCGCCGGCATCGGTTTTACCGACCTTCATAAAAATAACCGGTTTTTCTGCGTCCCGCGCCATTTCAAGCGCCCGGCAAACCCGGTCCGCATCCTTCATCCCTTCCGCATAGGCAAGGACAACTTTTACTTCGGGGTTCTGGGCGTAGTACTCAATCACCTCGGCAACATCAACGTCAGATTCATTGCCTGTCGTTACCCAATAGTTCGACCTAACGCCCCTGAGCTGCGAAACGGCAAAGACATGTGCGCCATAAGCGCCGCTCTGGCTGACAATGCCGATCGATCCGGGTGGGTGCAGTAAAGCCCCTGGAGCATTACTGAAAGTTCCATACCAGCCTGCACTGATGTTAAAGACACCAAGGCAGTTGGGCCCAATAATTTTCATCCCGCTTTCTTTGGCAATGCCCGTAATCTCACGCTGGGCACGGGCTCCTTCGTCGCTCTGCTCGGCAAAGCCCGACGTAAACATGACCGCACTTTTTACTCCCTGGTCCGCACAGTCACGCAATGTCTGCACCGCCACTTTCGCGGCAACGGCAATGATCGCGCAATCGACGCCTTTCGGGACATCCTGTATACTGGCAAAGGCTGGCAAATCCTGGATGGTTTCATAATTTGGATTTACAGGATAAATTTCGCCTTTATATCCCGCGTTCTTCATCGCATTTATTGGTCGGCCGCCGATCCGGGATGGCGTATTCGAGGCACCGATAATCGCCACAGATTTAGGCCGCAGCATGGGCTCAAGTTGATGGGTCATTCTTGTTTCCTTTTTTATCCCTACGACTAATTTTTATACTTGGCTTTCCATCAGGTCGCCTGGCACTTTAATCGGCAAGGCCAGAAGCTGCTGGGCATATGTTTTCGCCAAATTATCGAGATGCAGAGTGGAGGTTCCGCCACCCCCTAGACAATTCGTTAGCAGAAAATTCACCGCATTCATACCCGGTAAATCAAACCGCATGACGTCTCCTTCCACGACATGCCCGAAATATTCCTTCACGGCCTCTTCCGTCGCGCTTTGCTTAATCCAGGGAAGGTAATCAGGCTTGCGGGCAATGACGCCGACATTGGCATTGTTCCCTTTATCTCCGCTGCGTGCCGCGGCCAATGCAACCAAGGGAACTTCGATCATGGTGTCAGACGTCAATTTCAAAGGTGTTTCGGGAGCGGCATGACGTACTTTCGGGAAGTTTGAATATTCGCTCGGAACCTTTGTCTCATATTTAACCGGTTTATTATTTATATATACTTTCGGCTGAATTCTCGCTTTGTCGATCTGAAAGGCGAATTGCGCCACAACCGGTGTAATCTTGGGTCGGCCCGCTGCTCCGGCGGAGGTGCGACCTGTAGTCATGGAAAGACCGACACCCGTCGTTTCCTTGGAGAAAAGCTCCAATGCTGCCCGTTCATCATGCCGGACGTCTATCTGAGTAATGATTTCCCGGGCAGCGGCCGCATGTTCATCTGCATTCTTTCCCCATAGGGTTTGCGCACCGATAATATGCACAGCCGTATCGCGATAATCGCCGAGATTACGTTCGACAAAAAGACGGCGCGTCCGCTTGAGCAAAGCATTGGCAAAGGCCTGCCCCTTTTCCGCCGCGTCAAACCCGGTGACAACGGTCATTGCGGTCGCGCGATATCCATCCTTGTAGGTGCCGGATACTTTATACGTTGCCGTTGGCGGGCGACCCTTAACACCTGCGATCTCCAGCCAGTCTTTCCCTGTCTCGGTCAGGGTAACCCCGGAAAAATCACAAATCACATCCGGCATGATATAGGCTTCTGGATCGCCGATCTCATAGAGGATCTGCTCTCCCACCGTCAGTCGGGAAACAAGGCCGCCGGTGCCTTCTGGCTTGGTAATAGCAAAATTACCATCCTCCCAACACACGGCGATGGGATAGCCCATGTCATCCCAACCATCGACGGTATCACGCCAGTCCGTAAAGTTTCCGCCCGTCGCCTGCGCGCCGCACTCGAGTATATGTCCGGCGAGTGAACCTGAGGCAAGCTTGTCATAGTCATCGACCGTCCATCCGAATTCATGGATAAGCGGACCCAGCGTAACGGCACTGTCAACACAGCGCCCCGTAATCACTACATCTGCCCCCTGATCGAGAGCGGCGGCAATCGGAAATGCCCCGAGGTAGGCATTGGCGCTTATCATTCCGTCTGGCATCGGGGCGCCCGAAAACATCTCGGTCGTCCCTTCTGTCCTCAAATTTTCAATGTCATTGGTAAGATTATCGCCTTCGACGGTCCCTATTTTGAGATCCACGCCGGCGTCTTCAGCGACTTTCGCAAGTGCCGCAGCGCATGCCGCAACATTGACACCGCCCGCATTGGCGACAACCTTTATGCCACGCGCCTTAATTTCGTGAAGTAATGGCTTCATGGCGAGATCGACGAAATCCCGCGCATATCCAAGTTCAGGTGATTTCTCTTTCGCGCGCACCAAAATAGACATGGTGACTTCTGCCAGATAGTCGAATACCAAGTAGTCAAGATTGCCCTTCAGGACAAGTTGGCGGGGCGCCTCTTGAGAATCGCCCCAATACCCCGATGCTCCGCCAATCCGAATGGTTTTAGAACTTGCCATGTCCTTCATCCTTTCTTGTTATTGTCGGTGATCTGCCAGGATGGCTTTCGCTTTTCCGCGAAGGCGGTCTGTCCTTCCTTGCCTTCTCCACCTCGATTGAGTTCAGAGAATTTTGCCGCCGAAAAGCGCACCATTTCCTCTTCCGGGAGCGATCCGACCTTCAGCATAATCGCCTTGGTCGCCGCGTTGGCCATCGGGCCGCAGCGCAGTACCCGGGCCACCACATCTTCCAACATCGCATCAATGTCTGCATCGGCGGAGAGATATTGTGCGATACCATACTCATACGCCTTTGCGCCGTCGAAGCGTTCCCCCGTGAGCGCGAGCTGGCGGGCACGTGTCAGCCCAATACGTTTCACCACATACGGCGCAATCTGCGCTGGCGCAACGCCGAGTGTCGTTTCAGGCATACCCATCCGGGCGCCTTCCGCAACGATTGTAATGTCGGCAAGACAGGCGTAGCCCATGCCACCCCCGAACGCGGATCCCTCTACAACAGCGATAGTCGTCTGTGGCAAATGCTCGAACTTCAGGAAGGCCATACCGGCGGCCTGGTTACGCTCCATAATCGGGTCGCTGTCCTTGGTGACAACATCCTCGGCCATGTTGCGACGTTCCTTGATATCTCCCCCCGCACAGAAATGCCCTCCCACTCCACGCAGGACAACGACCCTCACATCCGGTGTCGCCTCAAGCCAATCAACAACAGCCGCAAATTCCGCTCCCATTTGACTGTTGATGGCATTTCTCTGGTCGGGCCGATTGAACCACAGGTTCAAGCGCCCCTCAGCAACTTCAAGCTTTAAAAATTCACATTCCGGTAGTTCATGCATTTTCTTTTTCTTTCTTCTTATCGCATCACCTGCCGCTTATGCGTCGGTCAGGTATCGTTTGAACATAGCCTTAAATTGATCAATTTGCAGCGAAACTTTTTCATTTCCCCCTGGAATCATATTTGTCAACGCCAGGCCGCGGAGCGTCACAAGCAGCATATGCCGCCAAGATCGAATTTCCGCCCGGTTTCGGCCGGTATCCTCAAAGATCGCCTGCCAAACATCCGCTCTTCGTCTCTCCAATTCTTCGAGCGTCGTCGCAATCGCTTCCTCGAAATCCGGATCCTGCCGTCCGCGTACCGCAATTTCAATAAAAGCCGTATAATTAAATCCGCGAAACCCTTGCCAGTAATCATCGACAATCCGGTCGATCCGCTCCGTTAGCGGAAGGCTCGCAAGTTCGGTTGCATCCAGATGCTGGCTTAGCCGACTTGCAATTTCCTCGATACTGGCAATCAACAGGGATTTGGGGTTTTCGAAATGATACTGAATTGCCCCGCGCGTCAGCCCGGCTTCGCGGGCGACATCCGCCATGGTAAGCTGTCCCGCCCCCTTTTCATGCAGTAACATAATTGTTGCGTCAACGAGGCGCCGGCGGGTTTCCACTCGCCTGTCTTCCTGCCGTCGACGTTTTCCATTCTTTTGCGACTCAATCATGGTCACACCCGCTTTCGCGGAGCCTGAACACGCACCCGAATATTCACGGCAAAAACATCCGCAATCGTCATCCCACAATATTTATTTGTAACATTCATGCATGAATGTTAGTATGAGCCAACTAAAATAACAATCCCCTTTAGGGGGCCGGAAACTCAAATCATTCCGGATAAAAGAGACGGGGAAAATCATGCAGCTCACTCAGGAACACCGGGAACTATCCGAAAGTTTGAAAAAATTTATCGAGGCGGAAATAAACCCCCATGTCGACGAATGGGAAGAGGCGGAACAGTTCCCGGCCCATGAACTGTTCAAGAAAATGGGGAATATAGGGTTCCTCGGCATCAGCAAACCGACAGAGTTCGGCGGCAGTGGTCTCGACTATTCCTATGAAGCCGTTGCATCCGAGGCGCTGGGCTATATTGCTTGCGGTGGCGTCGCAATGGCAATCGGCGTACAGACTAACATGTCGACCCCGGCTCTCGCCCGACATGGTTCGGACGAACTGCGTCGTGAATTCCTTGCCCCCGCCATCGCCGGCGATATGGTCGGCTGTATCGGCGTGACCGAAGCCGCCGCCGGTTCAGACGTCGCGAGCCTTAAGACAACAGCCCGGAAAGACGGCGATGACTATGTGATCAATGGCTCCAAAATGTATATTACAAACGGGCTGCAGGCGGACTGGATCTGCCTCCTTACCAATACCGGCGACGGCCCCGTGCACAAGAACAAAACGCTGATCTTGGTCCCAATGGATAGCCCCGGCATTACCAAGCATAAAATCCGCAAGATTGGCATGATGTCCTCTGATACGGCGCAGCTGTTTTTTGACGACGTTCGCGTGCCCCAGCGCAACCGGATTGGCGAAGAAGGGCGCGGATTTATATACCAGATGCAGCAGTTCCAGGAAGAACGTCTGTTCGCAGCCGCCCGGGGCCCCCGCGTAATGGAAGAAGCAATTAACGAAACGATTGAATATACTCGGGAACGCAAGGCTTTCGGCAAAGCCATACTGGACAATCAGGTTGTAAACTATCGACTGGCCGAACTCCAGACGGAAGTAGAGGCGTTGCGCGCCCTCACCTATCATGCGGTGGAACTCTATGTCGCCGGAGAGGATGTAACCAAGCTTGCTTCCATGGCAAAGCTCAAGGTTGGCAGGTTGCAGCGGGAAGTCATGGATAGCTGCCTGCAATACTGGGGTGGGCAGGGATATATGTGGGAATCCTCCATCTCCCGGAAATTTCGGGATTTCCGACTGACCTCCATTGGCGGTGGCGCTGATGAAGTCATGCTGAAAGTCATTACGAAGCTGATGGGCATATCCCCGGACTAAGGAACAGACAGATGGACTTAACGGATCAGTCGGAACACAAACAGTTTCGCGAGGAAGTGAGGAAGTTCATCGCCGAATATCGTCATCTCGCACCGGGAGACACGGCACATTCCTACCGCCTGATGCCGCGCCCCTATTCTGACGACGTCCGTAACTGGCAGAAGCTTCTGGTTGAAAAAGGATATGCAACCCGGACAGTACCCACTGAATATGGGGGCTTCGGCGCGAAACCAGATATCCTGAAATCGAAGATCATTGTAGATGAGTTTTTCAGGGCAAATGTCCCGCAGGGACTATATAGCCAGGGTATCTCCATGCTGGTACCCACCCTTCTTGAACATGGAACAGAGCAGCAAAAGAAAGATTGGGTCGGCCCTACAATCCGCGCCGAGGTTTTCTGGTGTCAGGGCTACTCGGAACCGAATTCGGGCTCCGACCTCGCCAGCCTGCAGACCAGCGCAATAGAAGATGGCGATGACTTCATCGTTAATGGTTCGAAGATATGGACCTCCTCCGCACATGTCGCACAAATGATCTTCTGCCTCGTCCGCACGGAACCTGACGCGGGAAAATATGACGGGATAAGCTACCTGATCTTTCCGATGGATACGCCGGGGATCGAGATACAGCCACTTCAGACGATGACGGGGCATCCGTCCTTCAATGAGGTTTTCTTTACCGACGTCCGCGTTCCGAAAAGCGCCGTGGTTGGCGGGCGCGGCAAAGGCTGGAAAGTTGCAAACAGCACACTTGCGCACGAACGGGGCATGCTATCGAGCGCCAATATGTCTCTTGAACGCCTCCAGAAAATTGAGAAGCTCATCAAGTCGGAAGAAATATCCAGCCATCCGACCGTTGAAACAGCTGCGTTGATGGACCGGTATATCCGTCTTCAGGCTCGGGTGCAGGGCATGCGATTTCATGAAATGCGCCTTATATCGGATGCCGCGGCGGGCAAACCGAGTGGTCTCGGGGATATGGTTTGCAAGCTTCTCGGCTGCGAACTCAACCATCAACTGGATGCGCTCGCCATCGATATCCTTGAGGAAACCGGGGTTCTGTATGATGGCATCCCATCCATGGAACTCGATGGCATTTGGCAGCAACTCCATATGTACGACCTCGGCTTAATTATCGGCGGTGGCACCGCCCAAATTCAGAAGAACATCATCGCGGAACGCGGGCTTAGTCTGCCGCGGGAGCCGCGCTTGGGACAAGGATAACCCGATGGAATTTGGCCTTTCACAGGAACAGCTTCTTATTCAGGACAGCTTTCGCGGAACGCTGGAACGTCTGGTTACGCTCGACTCCATTCGCACCATCTCCAATGACTCGCAGGCGATGGACAACGATCTATGGAAGCACCTCGTGGAACTGGGACTGCCGGGACTTCTTGTCGAAGAAGAGGACGGCGGAACAGGATTATCTTTGTTTGATGCCGCCGTTGTCGCCATTGAACTAGGTCGCAGCATGGCGCCCGTGCCCTTTGTCGCGACCGCCGTTATGGCTCCCCTCGCCCTGAAGCTTGCCGGGAGCACCGCCCAGAGAAAAGCCTGGCTCCCCGAAATTGCCTCCGGAAAGACGATTGTCGGCATGGCTCTCGCAGATTCTGTCACTGGGGCAGGACGCGGCACGGCTGTTACGGCGGCTAACAACCGGCTCAAAGGCCGCGCGCCCTTCACTCTCGATGCGGCGGAGGCAGATGTGCTTATAATGAGCGATGCCGAAAACAACCTCTATCTCGTCCGAGCAGATGCATCGGGACTGGAACGCGTTCAGACGCCGACTATAGACGGCACGCGTCCACTCTGTGAAATCATGCTAGAGGATGTCGCGGCGGAACCGCTTGAGGGGAACGGCAAAGACCATCTTGCGGAAATAATCAATGCCGGACGAATTATTCTGGCCGCTGAAAGTTTCGGCGCATCGGAGGAAATGCTGCGCCGAGCTGTCGACTATGCCAAGGAACGCCGCCAGTTCGACCGGGTGATCGGTTCCTTTCAGGCCGTCAAACATCTTTGTGCGGAAATGGCGGCGGAATTGCAGCCATGCCAGTCCCTTATCTGGTATGCAGCTTATGCCTTTGACCGCCTGCCAGAAGAGGCACAGCTTTCCGGCTTGCTTGCAAAATCCCATATGGATGAAATTGGCCGGTTCGTTGCCCGTACGGCGACGGAAGTGCATGGCGGCATGGGCTACACGGACCTGATGGGTTTGCATTTCTGGTTCAAGCGCATCGGTTTTAACCGGGCCCAACTCGGCACCCCTGAAAAACTACGCGCTCTCGCGGCGGACCTACAGGGGCTAACAAATACGTCAGCTATACCCCGTCAGACAGCGGCGGCGAGATAACTCGCCTGATTTATCGCCCGCTTGGCATCCAGCTCCATCGCTTCGAACGCACCGCCGACAAGTTCGGCATCCATGCCTTGGGCTACAAGCTCGTCATAAAGACCTCGCAAGGGGAGCTGACCCGCACAGATTATGACCGTATCCACATCCATGATCTCATATTGGTCATTGATACGGAGATGCAGACCCTCATCGTCGATCTTGAGATACTCGACGCCATTGATCATTTTTACGCCGCGCCGCGCCAAGGTGATGCGATGCGTCCAACCGGTCGTCTTGCCAAGTCCGCGCCCAACCGGTGAGGATTTCCGTTGTAGCAACGTGACATCCCGATCCGCTTTCGCGACAATTGGCTCAACGCCGGTAACGCCGCCACGCGGATGATTCTTGAAATCGATTCCCCATTCTTTTGCGAAAATATCGACATCAAGTGCGGAGGACTTGCCTTCATGGGTAATTTTTTCCGCCACATCAAAACCGATACCACCCGCCCCCATAATGGCGACTTTCTTGCCGACGGATTTCACTCCCTTGATCACATCAATATAACTCACGGCTTTTGGGTGATCGATCCCTTCGACGTCAGGAACACGCGGCGAAATTCCTGTCGCCACGACTACCTTGTCGAAGCCTTCCGCTGCCAGCATACCGGCATTCACCCGGGTATTCAGTTTCAGTTCAATCCCCCGCTTCTCGATCATGCTATTGAAGTACCGGATCGTCTCGTGAAACTCTTCCTTGCCCGGAATACGCTTCGCGAGATTAAACTGCCCACCAATCTCCGATGACGCATCATAAAGCGTGACGTTATGACCACGTTCAGCCGCAACCGTTGCGTAAGCAAGTCCCGCAGGCCCCGCCCCGACAACGGCAATCCGTTTCGGCGCTACCGTCTGTTCATAGTTCAGTTCAGTTTCATGACAGGCTCGCGGATTGACGAGGCAACTCACTTCCATTCCATTGAATGTATGATCAAGGCAGGCCTGATTACAGGCGATGCAGGTGTTGATTTCATCCTCTCGCCCCTCGAAGGCTTTGCGGACAAGGTCGGAATCCGCGAGCATCGGACGTGCCATCGAGACAATATCCGCGTCACCACGCATCAGCACTTCTTCCGCGACATCCGGCATATTAATACGATTGCTGGTGATAAGCGGAATATTGAGCTCTTTTTTGAGGCGGCCTGTCACTTGGGTAAAGGCCGCACGGGGCACCATCGTGGCAATCGTCGGGACTGCCGATTCATGCCAGGTGAAATGGGTGCTCATGATATTAACGCCGACTTCCTCGATTTTCTTGGCGAGTTTTACCACTTCATCCCAAGACATGCCGCCCTGCAGCATATCCATTGCGGCAATCCGGAAAATAAGAATAAAGTCCGGACCAACTGCCTCTCGCACACGGCGCATCACTTCGACAGGAAACCGCATCCGGTTCTCAAACGAGCCGCCCCATTTGTCCGTCCTGAGATTGGTTTTTTCAACAAGGAACGTGCTCAGCAGGTATCCGGCGGAACCGATCACTTCGACACCGTCGTAGCCGGCTTTTTGCGCACAGACAGCGCAATTCACAATATCCGCAATTTGTTTTTCTACCCCTGCGGCATCCAATTCGCGTGGGGTTTTACTGGCAATACGGGACCGCACCGCTGACGGCGCGACAGGGCTGTCGTTGCGGGCGAGTGGCCCCATATGCAGAATCTGCATGCAGATTTTGACATCCGGATCGGCCTGATGGACAGCCTCTGTTACCAGGCGGTGGTCTTCCACCTCTTCATCATTGGAAAGCTTTGCGCGCCCGCCACCTTCCGGATTCGGAGAAATGCCGCCCGTGATAATCATCCCAACCCCACCCCGTGCGCGTTCCGCAAAATAAGGGGCCATGCGTTCAAATCCCCCTTCAACATCCTCCAGCCCGGTATGCATGGAGCCCATCAACGCACGGTTCTTGAGTGTGGTGAAACCAAGATCCAGGGGAGAGAATAGATTTGGGTATTTCTTATGTGCGGTCATTTTATATCCAATTTTTATCCGAACCTAGGCGTGGCGCGTTCCCGGAGCAGGCGGATTGCGCGGTGGCCCGGCGAAACATTGTGCGATGGACATCCAGCGTATCGCGATATCGCCGCGGACCTTCAGCTTGGTATCGGCAATATTGCGGGTCTGCGTGACCACCTGGCAGAATTCCGCGGCATCGCCCTCAACCAAGTCCGTTTCATTTTCCGAGTTCCATTCCCAGATTTCGCCAGATGGGGCGGTCAACCTGACGCAGGGAACCGGCTCAGGCACATCCTCCTTGCGATTGATGAAGGTCCAGCCGAAGGTATTCATCCCCATCACGGCAATGCTTTTGATGAGATCCCTGTTTTCCCGCTCAACACCCAGCAAATCGTATATTTCCTGCGCGTGGGACCAGGTCTCCATCAGGCGCGCCGAGATACTGGATCGCGCGCTCATGCTTGGGCCAACCCAGAGCAGCCGCTGTTTCGGGTCTGCCGCATGGAAGCGATCCGCCATCTCAAGATAATAATCCCGCCAGGCATCCCGAAGGGCAATACCATTCAAGCCATCCAGCATCTTATCGGTCGCGTCGACAAGCGAGCCGGATTTATCGCGCAGTTCGCCAAGTTTCCCGTAAACTCGCTTGAACTCCTCTTCATCCGTGAGGGTCAAGTCGGCAACGTAATTGAAGAAATGGAGATGTTGAAGGACATCATTAATGGTCCAGTCGCGAAATAACGTCACCCGGTCGTAATCCGCTTCACCAAGCGGCTCTATAAGAGTGTAGAGCGCTTCGCTTTCGTCTCTGAAGTCATAGGCTTCTTTCAGCATGATCTGAATTTCCTTTTATTTCCGGGTTATTCCGACGCTTCGATCTCAAACAACAGATCGTCAACCGATACCTGGCTTGCCGCCGTTGCGATTACATTCTGCACGACACCGGAGACTTCCGCCAGAATATCGTGCTGCATCTTCATTGCCTCCAACACCGCAAGGCGTGTTCCGACCTCTACCGTATCGCCGGCTTTGACGAAGACATCCAGTAAAGTACCATGCATGGGCGCTATCACCTGCCCGCTGCCGGCGGCTCCCGCCGCTGATAGCGGGACGGCAATCTCGTTTGCAAACCGGAGCGTTTTTCCATCATCGGTGAGTTCGAGGACACCTTCGGACGGGACATCATAATGCACGCGTCTACGATTTCCATCAACGGTCAGCTGTGCCTTATTTTCACTCCGCCCCATGACATCCACAACAAGGGGGGTGTCGCCGACCATGACCTTATAGCCACCCTCACGTCTTGGTGAAACGGTCACATCTGTCTTGCCATCACCCGCCGCGAACACATACCGCGTCAGTAGATCACCGCCACTCGACCAGTCCATGAGTTGATCGCTCGCAAATAAGGCGCTGGAAGCGGCCTTATCACGTTCCACCTGATAGAAAAGAACGGCCGCCATCGCCATCTCGGCATCACTCGGCACTTTTGCCGCAAGACGGTTCTCGTCAAACAGCTCCCCGATAAAAGCTGTGGTAGCCTCTCCCCTGGCGAAGGTTTCCTCATTCAAAATATCAATGAGAAATCCACGATTTGTCGTCAGTCCGAACAGAACGGTGTTCTTGAGCGCCTCAATCAGGCGATGACGCGCTATTTCCCGGCTCTCGCCATAGGCAATAACTTTTGCGATCATCGGATCATAAAAGGGGGAAATCTCCTGTCCGGCATCAATACCGACGTCAAAGCGAATCCCCTCTCCTTCCGCCGCCTGCCATCTTGAAATCCTGCCTGTACAGGGCAGAAAGTCCTGGGTGGTATCCTCCGCATAAAGGCGGACTTCAATAGCGTGGCCCTGCAAGGCCACATCCTTTTGCGCCATCCCGAGAGGTTCACCCTGGGCCACCTTTATCTGCAAAGAAACCAGATCTATTCCTGTAACCAGTTCGGTTACCGGATGCTCAACCTGCAGGCGGGTATTCATTTCGAGAAAATAGAAATTATTGCCGGCGTCAAGCAGAAACTCGACAGTACCGGCCCCTCGATAGTTGATACTGCGGGCTGCCTCTACCGCCGCGGCTCCCATCTTTTCGCGCAACTCAGGCGTCATTACCGGGCACGGCGCTTCCTCCACCACCTTCTGGTGACGGCGCTGCACAGAACAATCCCGTTCGCCCAGATGAATCACATTCCCGTGGCTGTCCGCAAAAACCTGCACCTCCACATGCCGCGGCTCAATGATCGCCTTTTCAAGGATAAGCTCTTCAGAACCGAAAGCGTTAAGGGCTTCTGACCGGGCGGAAGCCAACGCGCCGGCAAGGTTTTTCTCCTCATGAACAAGACGCATGCCGCGTCCACCGCCGCCGGCAGCCGCCTTAACCATGATCGGAAAGCCGATTTCCTTGGCCGCGTTAATGAGGGTGTCATCAGATTGATCCGGATCTTCATATCCCGGAACGCAGGGCACCTTTGCCGCGATCATCCTTCGCTTGGCCGCCGCCTTGTTCCCCATAAGGTCAATCGCCTCGGCAGACGGCCCGATAAAGACGATACCCGCCGCCTCACACGCGCGCGCAAACTCAGCATTTTCAGACAAAAAGCCGTATCCCGGATGAATTGCTTCCGCTCCGGCCTCTTTCGCCGCCGCTAATATCTTGGCCATATCCAGATAAGACTGCTGCACTGGAGCCGGACCGATCAACACGGCTTCATCCGCCATTCGGACATGGAGTGCCGCTGCATCCGCTTCTGAGTAAACGGCAATTGTTCGATACCCCAGGCTTTTTGCCGATTTAATTACCCTGACGGCGATTTCGCCCCGATTGGCGACCAATATACTGTTAAAATTTCTCATTTGTTTCCGGACCTACCTGTTCTTTATCATTATTTTTATTGATTACCGGAGATTAAAGTCGGCCGACGCCAAAGCTGTTTGGCTGCAAGACTCGATTGCGCGCCTCCCAACAGGTCTGCAACGCAAAGCCAATGACCTTTCGGGTGTCCCGCGGATCGATGACCCCCTGATCGAGCAGCCGGCCCGAGGTATAAAAAGCATCCGCCTGACTATCAAAATGATCAATCAACCGCTTCTTCTGGGCGGCCAGCGCCTCCTCATCGACGGGGATGCCTTTTCTTTCCGCACCGCTTCGGGCCACTTGGTCCATGGTGACAGCAGCCTGCTCTCCGCCCATCACGCCTGTCTTGGCGTTCGGCCAAGCGAACAAGAAATCCGGGTCATACGCAAGTCCGGCCATGCCATAGTTTCCCGCCCCGAAACTTGCGCCGATGTAGAATGTAATCTTCGGCACCCGAACATTGGAGACTGCCTGAATCATTTTCGATCCATGCTTGATCATGCCTTTTTGTTCATATTCCTTGCCGACCATATAGCCGGTAATATTGTTGAGGAAGATGAGTGGAATATTGGCCTGGTCGCAGAGCTGGAAGTATTGTCCGCCCTTGGCTGCGCCGTCGGGATCGATCGGACCGTTGTTACCAACAATGCCGCAGGCCTGTCCAAAGATATTGGCCTGTAGACAGACGAGAGTCGAACCATAACGCGGCTTGAATTCCTCAAAATCAGAGCCATCAACGAGCCGGGCAACAACTTCACGAACATCGTAGGGCTTTCGATAATCCACTGGCACAACCCCGGCAATTTCCTCGGGATCATAGAGTGGCTCCTTGAAGCTTTTCACCTCCGGCTTAGGGCAATTGTCGTTCCAGCCGAGACGGCCGATAATATCCCGCGCGATCAGGAGGCCATGGGCATCATCTTCGGCAAGATACTCAATAAGCCCCGTTGTGGTCGCATGCATTTCCGACCCTGCAAGTTCTTCATCATCCGAAATTTCGCCGGTTGCCGCCCGCACCAGGGCTGCACCGCCGAGCGAAGCCCGTCCCCGCCCCTTGATGCCGATTACATAATCGCTCATGCCTGGAAAATACGCCCCGCCTGCTGTTGACGGTCCGTGTAGCACAACGAAGGTCGGGATACCGGCAGCGCTCAGTTTTGCGAGTCGTTGAAAACCACCCCCGCCATGCGCCCAGGATTCAACCTGATATTTCAGGAGATTGGCCCCGGCGCTCTCTACAAGATGTACAAAGGGAAGCTTTTTATCGATGGCGACATCCTGGCACCTACGAAGCTTCTCTCCAGTCTTTTGGGTCATTGCGCCCGCATTAATACCGCTGTCGCTTGCGAAGATCATGCAGCGCACACCATTGATGAACCCGATACCGGCCAGCGAACTCGCACCGGGAATGCTTTTGTCCCGATCATTCGTATCCACCATGTAGTTGGCAAGACCGAACAGCTCCAGAAACGGCATCCCGGGATCGAGAAGGCGTACCAGCCGCTCACGCGGGGTAAGTTGTCCGCGTTCCTCAAACCTGGCTCGACGGCGTTCAGATAATTGTTTGGCGCGATCCTTGAGTGCCTGCAAATCATCAACAAGCGCTAACATTTCCTGTCGATTGGCGGCAAAACTGTCAGAGGATGTGACGATTTTGGAAGAGAAAACGGTCATTCGGAACTCCGGATTTTTATTTTTTTCTTTATTGATAGCATAGGAAAGTTTGCGTCGTTAAGAAAAAAAGACGCGGACGATCGAAGCACGATTTAATTTTCTGGTGTTACGCCAGCAGTCGTTTTAAACTGTTGGCCTGCAGGAATTTTCGGTGCGGAAAAGATGGTGCTGCGTTTCCTGCAACATATGTGGCATTAAGAAATAATAAAAAGGAGCCTTTCCAAATGGAAGTAGGAATATTGGCCTACGGGGGATATATCCCACAAAGCCGATTACAACGCAGTGAAATCGCAAAAGCACACAGCTGGTTTAACCCCGGACTGATGGGTCTCGCCAAAGGCGAACGAGCGATGGCGAACTGGGACGAAGATAGCGTCACCATGGCAGTTGAAGCCGCACGGGATTGCCTCTCGGAATATGACCGCAGCGATATTTCTGCCGTCTATATGGCGTCCACCAGCTTTCCATTCATGGATCGTCAGAATGCCGGCATTGTTGCCGATGCCCTTAACCTGAGCACTAGCCTGCAAACCCTCGACTTCGCCTCTTCTCAGAGAGCTGGTAGCGCGGGATTGGCGACGGCCCTCCAGGTTGCCAAAGGAGGCAGCGGCCCGATCCTCTTCACCGCCGCCGAAAAACGCCAGACGAAAGCAGCCAGCCCGCTGGAATTTACTTCCGGTGACGGTGCAGCCGCATTCCTGGTTGGCCAGGGAAAGATCATTGCCCGACTTCTCGGCAGCCATACGGAAGCCGTCGATTTTGTGGACCACTTCCGCGGCGAAGGCGAAGCTTATGATTATAACTGGGAAGAGCGCTGGATCCGGGATGAGGGTTATCTCAAGATAGTGCCCAGTGCCATTTCAGCCTTGTTGTCTGAAACCGGCGTCAAGGCAGAAGATATTACCACTTTCTGCTTTCCGGTCGCGGCACGCGGTGTTGCCGGGATGCTCGCGAAGAAACTCGGCATTCCTGAAAGTGCCGTCGCGGACAACCTCCAGGCAAACTGTGGCGAAACCGGTACTGCGCATTCCATGGTTATGCTGTCTCTTGCATTGGAAAACAGCAAGCCCGGCGACAAAATTCTGGTGGCAAGCTTCGGTCAGGGCAGCGACGCCCTGCTGTTCGAGGTAACCGAAGAAATCAAGTCGCTGTCGCCCCGCAAGGGTGTTGCAGGGTATCTCGCCCGGCGCTATGCGGAAACGAACTACAGCAAGTTTCTTGCGTTCCACAATCTTGTTAAACTGGAACGTGGTATCCGTGCAGAAACCGACAAGAAGACAGGCCTCACGACTCTATACCGCAACAAGGGAATGACTCAGGCTATGATTGGCGGGCAGTGCTCGCAATGTGGTACGGCACAATTCCCGAAATCAAATATGTGCGTGAACGAAAATTGCGGTGCCATCGGCACGCAGGAGGATTACCCCTTCGCGGAAAGGATTTCCAAAGTGAATTCCTACACGGCGGACCGCCTTACCTACTCACCCGATCCGCCCGCGTATTACGGTATGATTCAGTTCGAGGAAGGCGGTCGCCTGATGAGTGACTTCACGGACATCTCACCGGAGACGGATATCCAGGTGGGCATGCCGATGCGGATGATGTTCAGGATTAAGGACTATGACGACAAGCGCGGATTCAGGCGCTATTTCTGGAAAGCGGCCCCCGCGGACGCTTCAAATAAAGGAGAATAACAATGGCCTCAGGAATTAAAGATAAAGTTGCAATTATCGGTATGGGCTGCTCCAAATTCGGGGAACGCTGGAATGACAACGCAGAAGATCTGATGATCGAAGCCTATGTCGAAGCGCTGGAAGACGCCGGTATTGAAAAAAGCCAGATCGAGGCGGCATGGCTCGGGACAGCTATTGAAGAGGAACATGTCGGTAAGTCCGCCGTGCCTCTTTCCATGGCACTCCGCCTGCCGAATATTCCGGTAACGCGTGTAGAAAACTATTGCGCCAGCGGTTCCGAAGCTTTCCGCGGTGCCGTCTATGCTGTTGCTTCAGGCGCCTGCGATATCGCGCTCGCCCTTGGTGTCGAGAAATTGAAGGATACGGGATATGGCGGTTTGCCGCAACGTAACCGCGGTTCCGTCAATGACCTCTTCTGGGCGAATGCCTCGGCTCCCGGCTCCTTTGCACAGCTGGCATCCGCCTATTCAGCAAAACACGGTGTCAACAAGGACGACATGAAACGGGCTATGGCCCACATTTCCGTGAAAAGCCACGATAACGGATCTCGTAATCCAAAGGCGCATCTTCGTAACAAGATCAATGAAGAGAAGGTGATGAACGCCCCGATGATTGCAGAGCCACTTGGTCTCTTCGATTGCTGTGGTGTGAGTGACGGATCGGCCTGTGCCATTGTCACGACGCCGGAAATTGCGAAATCTCTTGGCAAGAAAGACCTGATCACGGTGAAGGCGCTTCAGCTTTCCGCCTCCAACGGCACGGAAGCTCAGCACAACTCCTGGGACGGCAGCTATTTCGTCACAACCCGGGCAGCTGCAAATCGGGCCTATAAAGAAGCCGGCATCACCAAGCCACGCGACCAGATCAGCATGTTCGAGGTTCATGACTGCTTCTCCATTACCGAACTGGTCACCATGGAAGATCTGTTCATCTCCGAAGAAGGTAATGCCGTCAATGACGTGATGAATGGCTTCTATGATGCGGACGGTAAAGTCCCCTGCCAGATCGACGGTGGACTGAAATGCTTCGGTCATCCGATTGGTGCATCAGGTCTTCGCATGATCTATGAGATGTATCTCCAGATGCAGGGCCGCGCCGGCGAACGCCAGCGCAAGGAAGAACCGGTCTTCGGCATGACGCATAATCTGGGCGGCTTCCCGCATCAGAACGTCTGCTCAATCACGATTGTCGGAAAAGAAGGCGCCTGACCACGCGTCGCACGAACAGACAATTGACGACACTATTCCAACCGGCTATTGCCGGTTGGTTTTTTTTCTAGGCCCGACATCTCAATAAAAATAAAAAGGGGAGATAAAAAATGTCAGAATCAAAAGTCGCCGAAATGATCGTTGAAGATGGTATCGCAACGATTACCATGACCCGGCCCGACAGGCGCAATGCCTTCACACAGGAGTTGCAGGACTATCTGTCAAACGTGGTGAGTGAAATTACCCGCCGTGATGATATCGATGCAGTCGTGCTAACGGGAAGTGGTGGCTGCTTCAGTGGCGGCGGCGACATAAAAGGCATGCTGAAGAACCAGCCGAAAGATGGCCAGCCTGGCGCGGATTACCGAAAACGTATCTATGCAATTAATGACTGGATCCAGAGACTTCGAAATCTCGAGGTTCCTGTAATTGCGGCGGTTGATGGTGCCGCCTATGGCGGCGGATTTGCCCTTGCGCTCTGTGCTGATTTTGTCCTGTGCAGCCCAACAGCGCGCTTTTGCTCGGTATTCTGTCGTATTGGCGCCGTACCGGATTGCGGCATCATGTATGTTCTTCCGCGCATGATTGGCATGCAAAGGGCCAAGGAGATCATGTATACCGGCCGCCCCGTTTTCGCGGAGGAAGCAAAGGAGATCGGCATTGCTTTCGCTGTTCATCCGGCCGATGAGTTATTGGACGCCGCGATGACGCTTGCAAAACGCCTGCAGCTTGCCAGCCGCAAATCCCTCGCGCTCACGAAAAGGATCACAAACCAGTCGCTCGATCTGGACTCACAGTCATTACTTGAGATGGAGGCAGCTGCCCAGGAAATCTGCTTCAATACAGACTATAACCGGGATGCTGTTGCGAGATTTACCCGCAAGGAGCCCCTTTTATTTAACTGGGAGAGTTGAGCGGTCTAGTTGACGCGCTCCAAATCCCCTATCTCGTCTTTCAGGACCCTTTTCAGGACTTTTCCTGTCGCATTTCGGGGCAATTCATCCATAAACACGACATGCTTCGGGATTTTATAGCGTGCGAGTTTGTCCTGGCAAAACAGGATAACATCGTCCGCAGTTAGTTGCTTGCCCGGCGCCACAACGATGACAGCACATCCGACTTCATCCCAACGGGCGTCGGGCACGCCAATGATCGCGAGATCGGCTATTTCCGGCATCTTGAACAGGATGCTCTCGATTTCCGCCGGGTAGACATTTTCTCCGCCGGAAATATACATATCCTTCCAGCGATCGACGACAAAGTAGTGCCCGTCCTCATCCACCCGGCAGGCATCCCCGGTATGCAGCCAGCCATCCGTTATCGTTTCGGCATTTGCCTCTGGCCGGTTCCAGTATCCCGGGGTGATATTCGGCCCTTTCACCCAAAGTTCTCCGGTTTTTCCCCGCGGAACATCAACGCCATTCTCATCAACGATGCGGGCCTCGGCATTCAGGGCAAGCTTGCCTGCGGACCCGGGCCTGCTGAAGGCCATTTCCGCGTCCTGAACCGTCACTGTCGGGCTGGTTTCGGTCATCCCATACCCCTGTTGTAATGCCAACCCTCGCGCCTTGTAGGTTTCCAGCAACGGCACCGGCGTCGGTGCCCCGCCAACTCCCGAACAGGCAAGGCGCGAGAAATCTGTCGTGGCAAAAACCGGATGCTGGCTCATGAAGAGATAGTTTGCCGGAACGCCAAAAAAATGGGTGAGGCCAATCTCCTCGTCATTGATAAGGCGAAGACATTCGCCCGGATCAAACGCGCGCATTACCAGCGTCGTTCCGCCAAAATAGAGCGCGACGGAACTGTAACAGTTAAGCCCTCCCGTATGGAACAATGGCAGGATAGTGAGTGTCTTAGCATTCGGTGTGAAGTAAGTTGGAATACCGAGATTCACCGCATTGTAAAACGCCATGCCATAGGTATTCATAGCGCCCTTTGGCAGGCCGGTCGTACCCGACGTATACATGATCGTCCAGACATCATCATGGGTTACTGTTGCAAGTCTCGGGGTCGGGTTTGCCGCTTGTATTGCTGCCTCATAGGGCGTGTTTCCCCCGCCACCGCTTGTTTCCAGTGTATGTTGTACGCCCGTCTTTTCCTTGAGTTCAGAAATTTCGCTAGCGAATTGTGTATCATAGATCAGGATTTTCGGGCCCGCATCGCGAATGATGAAATCAAGCTCACTGACTGTCAGTCGCCAGTTGAGCGGCAGGAAGATGGCACCTATCTTGGCACATGCGGCCTGAATTTCGAGCATATCTGTGGAGTTCATGGCGAGGACACCGACCCGATCGCCCTTTCCTATCCCGCAGTTTTCCTGAAAATGGAAGGCGAGACGCAACGCTCGATCATTTGCCTCAGCGTATGTGAAGTGACGATTGGAATGGAGATCTACCCAGACCTCTTTCTCCGGTACCCTTTCCGCATGATGGTCCAGCCAGTCGTAATGCGTCACACTCATTTTTTCCTCCCTGTCTTGTTATTTTATGCAGGTTGACAGACTTGCTAATTGAAAAGCCACTTGCCGAGTAATTTCCTGTTTTTGGCTCCGTCTGGTAATCGCCCTGTTAATTGTTCTTTTTAGAAATTCCCTGTTCTCTATTCCATCATGCCTAATTTCAACATTTTGTAAAAGCCCCAGATATCGTGAGACATGTGAAGGCGTTTGATACCCACTCCGTATCACCGTAAGATAGGGAAAAGTAATATTCACTTTATATCAGGGAAGGACCACCCCGCCGTGACCTATAGCTGCTTCGACGTTCAATTAGATAAACAGATAGCCCATATCATTCTCAATCGGCCCGAAAAGCGAAACAGTATGATCCCGGCATTTTGGAACGAACTCCCCGAGATTGTCCGAGACATTGACGAAAATGCAAAGGCGAGGGTGATCGTCCTCTCCTCGACCGGTCCACATTTCACGTCCGGCCTGGATGTTTCGTCCTTTGTACAGCCGGAAATTACCGATCCAGCGGAAAAGAGAGCCGCGGAAATCCGCGCCGGCGCCGAGTTTTATGGTGCAGTTAAAAACATGCAGCAAACCTTCACGGCATTACAGGATTGTCGTTTACCGGTGCTCGCAGCCGTTCAGGGCGGATGTATCGGCGGCGGCGTTGACCTTATTACCGCCTGCGATATGCGTTATGCCACGGAAGATGCGTTCATCACAATTTTCGAGACGAACATCGGCATGACCGCCGATGTCGGGACTTTTCCGCGGATCACCAAATTGATCGCGGATGGTCTCGCGCGCGAACTGGCCTATACTGGTCGCCGGATGCCCGCAGATGAGGCGAAATCCGCCGGCCTGTTCAATGCTGTCTATCAAGACCAGGACGCCTTGCTCAAGGCGGTTATGGAGATGGCGGCGGAAATTGCCCGCAAGGCACCGCTCGCGATAATGGGCTGCAAGCGAATGATGAACTATTCGCGCGATCACTCGATTGAAGACAGCCTCGATTATATTGCTATCTGGAACGCCAGCATGCTGCAGCGTGATGAAATATTCGAGGCAATGAAGGCCAACGCAGAAAAGCGGCCCGGAGAGTTTGTCGATCTGCCGCCCATTCGCAAAAATATCGGTTAGACGATGGGCAATATCGGAAGGTAATAGAGAGATTTGAGAGTGGTGATCCCGACAGGACTCGAACCTGTTACCTCAAGATTAGGAATCTTGCGCTCTATCCTGATGAGCTACGGGACCGTATCCCGGGTTTAGCAGAGAGCTTTTTTTCGCGCCAGAAAAAAGTGGGGGAATCATCACCGCGATTCCCTCGCCTTTTCGATAAAACTTAGTCGGAAACCAAAACGCAATTCTTTGCGAAATCTGCCGCTTCATTCGCGGACCAGTCCCCTTTGGGTTTTTCTTTCATTGAGGCACACCATTCCTTGCTTCCAACTTCCGGATCGCAAGCGGTAAGACCTAAAGCAAAAAAGGATAGAAGAGTAAGGCCGACAAGTTGTTTAACCATGTTTTCCTCTCAAGATAAAAAAAGGACGGGGCGCATAGTTGCGTCCCGTCCCTTCCAATTGTCAAGATTACTTGCTTTCGACGGTGATGACCACGCGACGGTTTGCCGCGTTTTTGACACCATCAGCAGTCGGAACCTTGAGGTCCTTCTTACCATAGGAGCGCATGATAATCCGCTTCGGTTCCATGCCCTGGTCTATTCCCATGAAGGCAACGTTTTCAGCACGGCGTTCACCAAGCTTATCGTTGTAGGCGACGCTACCGACGGTATCCGTATAACCGGCAATGGTAATTTTCGGATCCTTGAATTTCTTCATGTATTCAGCAGCAGCCTTAACTTCTTCCATGGAACCAGGCAGAGGCGTATCGGAATCGAAATCGAAGTTCACTTCGAAAGATTTCGGCTCCATCATCGGCTCTTTCTTTTCCACGACAACTACTTTTTCTTCAACAACAACGACCGGCGCCATTGCTGCTTCAATTTCTTCCATCGCTAAGACGAAGGCATCACGGCAAGCTGCGATGTCTTTAGGCTGCCGGTTTTCTTCCTGTTCCTGAACCCAGCAATCAAAGCTGGTCTGGGCTCTAGCTGCCTGCATTGGAAGCTTTTCACCTGCGCCTGCATTGAGAACGTCCATCAAACGTTCCCGCGCGCCCATCAAGACCGGCTCTCTATCTGTCGGAAGGTGCCATTCTTCAGGATGGTAGGGATCAACCTGTTCCCCGCGCGTCGCCGCCATTGCTTTTTCTGCAAAGCGGTCGGAATCAATATAGTCGCCTTCGTTATATTCAGCTTTCGCCAATTCAATATAACCCGTATACAGCGCCTGCTGGAATTCAGTACCGCTGGGGCTTAGTCTTTCAGCCTGTTCCAACTTACCACCACAGGCCGCAAGCACGAGCGAGGCTGCGCCAACTATCGCGAATCTAAACATATTTTTCATAATATTCCCCTCAACCCTTTTCAAGGTGCACTGGTATGACACCAAGCATGGTTAATACTAGTACGTTGCAAAGCAGCAAACAATAAGAATTGCTATCGTAAACTCAAATAAGTTATTTACGCACCATTTCAACTCTTAATTTGCATTCACATAGTAAAAGCTAGGCAGTAAACATGTCCTAATTACGGCAACTAACGACCATAATTATGGTTTTACCAGCCATACTTATGAAACATTCGTTACTGTTTCTTGACCATCTACTTTTCCAAATAAAAGATAGATATTCTGGTAACACCGAAGTCATACCCTACACCAAGACGCGGCAAATTGCCTCTTTATGTCAAAATGCTATGGACAATATATGCCCAAACCCTGTCTAATTAGCCAAAATACTGTTTATAACGGTCAATTTAATGACATCACCCCATTCTCATGATGAGAGCGACGGCGCGGCACACAGTCATTCCCACGACCATGCGCCAACGGTAACAGAAGATAGCGAGCGCCGCATCTTCTGGGTCATGTGCATGACCGGCGGCTATATGATCTTGCAGGCATTGGGAGGATTACTCTCCGGCTCTCTCGCGCTACTCGCTGACTCCGGTCATATGCTGTCCGACACGGCCGCACTCGGTCTCGCCTGGTTTGCCTTTCGACTTGCATCCAAACCTGCGGACAGCAAGCGTTCCTATGGCTACCATCGATTTCAGATTCTGGCGGCGTTCACCAATGGCCTGACCCTATTTTTCATTGCCGGCTGGATCATTTTTGAGGCAATCGAACGCCTGATGCAGCCGGGCGAGGTGCTCGGGGGTATGATGCTTGTCATCGCTTGTGGTGGACTGGTGATCAATATTGTCGGCTTTTACCTGCTCCATCGCGGTGATCGGCATAATGTGAATATGCAAGGAGCGCTTCTTCATATAATGGGGGATTTGCTGGGCTCAGTTGCCGCCATTGTCGCCGCAATCATCATTCTTATGACCGAATGGATGGCGGCAGACCCACTCCTTTCTATATTGGTCGCGGTCATAATTCTTAAAAGTGCCTACTCCCTTATTCGTCGGTCCGGACATATCCTGCTGGAAGGTACGCCGGAAAATCTGGATATGGCTCTTATCCGGGAAAAGCTGATCGCCTACCTGCCCGAAATCATTGACGTCCATCATATGCACGCCTGGTCGCTAACGGTGGAGAAACCGATTGTGACCATGCATGTCCAGGTCAAGTCCTCCGCCGATCTTGAAACAATGCTTCGTGCTATCAACGCCTTTTTGCTCTCTGAGTTTGAGATTGATCATGCAACCTTACAGCTTGAGCACAACAACTGCCCGACAGAAGAAATAATATAAAGAACAGGACTTATTGCCAAAGGGGGCGCGCGGCGCTCGCTGCTCCTTTTGCTGCTCCCCAGGGGCCAATGCTGATCATGGAAAGCCAGCGCATGGGAGGCGGGCTTTCCTGGCGGAGTTCAACCACCCCTCCCCTGGATATCCGTCCTATCAGCCGGAGATTCAGGCTCGATTTTTCAAAACTGCACCGAATTGCTTCGGCCGGAAGCCAGTATTTCGCTGGGGTTTTGCCCTGAACGCGATACCGCTTTTCCAGCTTTCCGGCGGTCAGTATGCGACAGTCACCGGCAAAGGCCGCACCGGGATCTCCGGTGATTTCCAACTCGATTAAATTCTGTTTTACGGCTGAGGCCGGCAGACCCGAAAATTGCGCCAGTGCCAACAATCCCAAGACCCAAATTATATGTCCCGTTCGCATTTACTCAGCATATGAGAACATGGTTAACAAATAAAAAACCCGATTGCATCAAATACAACCGGGTTCAAACGCGTCAGATCATCACGCTTTTCAGGAGGTCGGCGGCAGATCCATATCAAGAATGGTCATGTGAAAGGCAAATGATACTTCGCCTTCATCCTCGTCCCGATAGACTACCCCGATGAATTCATCGCCCAGCATGACTTCCGCGGTTCCATCAGATGGCCGTCGCTCTTTGACAACGAAATCTTCATTGCCAAATTTTTCCCGCAGGTAACGCTGCACCCGCAATGTTTCCGTTCTTGTCATTTTCGCCCCGCGCTCCTTATAGAATTTCCAGTGAGTCGGCGATCGGCCCTTTGACGCCCATACGGACAACGCATTTCACCTTTGTATCCAACGCGATATCCTCGGGGTTAATGTCGGAACGCTCCAGCATGTTGACATGGATAAAAACATCCTCGCCACCGCCGTCCGGCGTTACGAATCCATACTTATGTTCGGGTACGTATGTGGTCACGACACCGGTCACCTCGATGTCTGCGCCAACAGCAACCTCTTCTTCCTCTTCCGGCTCATGAATCGCCACCACCTGCTGGCCACGATCGCCATCGGCGAGGTCACAATTGATCTGCATCCCTTCCCGCAGTTCGGTATAGGACGTATTCTGGAGGACAGAAATATGGACAAAGGCATCCGGTGACCCATCGGCGGGCGAGACGAAACCAAATCCTTTGGCTTCGTCGAAAAATTTCACAGTCGCCGATATATTCTTACGGACGGGTTTGGACGGCTTACGATCATTCATCCTTAAAGGACCTCATTATTTATAACAGACAGTGCAATACCCAATTTAGGGGCAAAGCTCAAATATTTCCGTGATTTTGTATCAGATCATAGAGCGGCTGTCTGCAATGATATTTGCGCGACCCCGCCATATGCCTTTCAGATATTCAGATTCTGCGGAATTTTGCAGCACATCGGGAAATGCTGTGCTGAATCAACTTGACGATCTCTGGGCGCGTTCCAACAGCTCCTGCATAATGGGCCGGCAGCTTGCTTCCGGTCATTTTGCGCCATTTTGCAATCGCGCCCGGAACATCCTCTGTTGCATGTGGTCCCTCGGCGGCAAACAAGCCCACGAGCACAAGCGGGCTTCCATCCTCAGGTTGATCATACAGCCATTTATCGAGGAACGGCGCTTCATTCAAGAATGCGACAGAGACCTTGCCAAATTCTTTCCTGCTTTCGACTGTCTTCTGCTGAAGGTACGTTGCTTCTGCCGATGCCCTTGATTTCTCCGACCCATGGGCGACGAGCACAAGATGGATGTCAGCAGGTGCATAACCTTGCTCAGCGCAAACATCCCGCGCCATGGAAGAGATTATTCCGGCCAGCTCCGGATCGATTCCAAGCGCATCACACTGGTATAGCTGGCGATCAGCACAAATCCGAAGTCCTTCGTTCAATCCAAACAGGTCTGGAACTCGCCGGGTGACGAAATATCCGTTGCTCATGAAAAAAGGCAGCAGAAATACCTCTCCTTTTGGTAGATTAGGCGTCACATGATCCCGTACAAGAAAGCAAACGTCGA
Organism: Sneathiella sedimenti; assembly: GCF_017313765.1. Taxonomy (GTDB): domain Bacteria; phylum Pseudomonadota; class Alphaproteobacteria; order Sneathiellales; family Sneathiellaceae; genus Sneathiella; species Sneathiella sedimenti. Next base: position 66,349 of record NZ_JAFLNC010000001.1, read on the forward strand.
CATGGCCATAACGATTACTTTGCTGTAATGTCAATGCATGCTGCATGGCGGCCTCCTGCGCTCCATCGGAAACACTGGAGCCATGGGCAATTATCATTACTGAGGGGCGCGTAGGTAGCATAGAAAAAACTTGTTAAAAATTATGAGTAGTATTGTCAAAATTTGGTGATGGCGCTGTATTTACTTTTTTTCGGCCAAAACGAGATAAAATATCACTTTTCTTGCACTTTACCTGCTAAGCCAACCTAGGTATTTACATTTTTGTAATCCCTGAGTATTGAAGTATGTGATAATGTTATTTCTTGAAAGTGGCAAAAAAATAAAGCTAAGGCCACGACTTATTTAAATGGTTCCAATCGGGAGGAAGATAAAAATGATCAAACGTACAGTTATGTCGATTGCTGCGATTTCCGCGGCGTCGATGATGGCGTTCAGCGTTTCCGCAGCTGATGTTGTGGACGGGCCGAACGTCAACTGGAATTTATCCATATGGGGCAAAGAAAGAGCGTTTACATCTAGTGTCGAAGCTATCAGAGATTATGTTGATGAACGCACTGGCGGAAAATTCAAAATCAAGATTCATTACGGTGAAGCGCTGTCCAAGGCCAAAGAGAATCTCGACGGCATTAAGCTTGGTGCTTTCCAGATGGCCGCACTTTGCTCCGCCTACCATCCGGCAAAACATCCGACTCTTTCAGGGCTGGACCTGCCGTTTCTTCCTTTCCCGAATTTGAAAGTTCAAACCGCAGTGCATGAAGCGTATTACGCCGATCCAGCGGTTAAGAAGGATCTTGCTCGGTGGGATGCAATGACTCTCATGAGCTCATTGTTGCCTCAGTATGAATTTACAGGTGTCGGTGAACCGCCGCTTACGATGGAAGACTGGAACGGCATGCGCGTTCGTGCTCTTGGCGGAATTGGTGAAGCCATGAAGAAAATTGGCGCGGTTCCAACAACGGTGCCTGCACCTGAAGTCTACACGTCATTGGAACGCGGAACAATTGAAGCTGCGTCCTTCCCCTTCACCTATGCGCATGTGGCCTACCGTCTGACTGACATAGGCGAATGGTATACGGCGAACATGTCTCCAGGCGCGAACAACTGCCCGGTTGTTGTCAACATCCCGGCGTATGAAAAGCTCCCGCCTGAATATCAGAAGCTCCTGGAAGAGGCGAAGCCTTCTGCCTATGAAGCTCTTTACGCAGCATATGACGCGGCTGATAAGAAAAACTTCCCGCTTATGAAAGAAAAGGGAATGCAGCCGATCACGTACTCTGATGAAGAGATTGCAAGGTTCCGTGAAGTTGGCGCCAAGCCGGTTTGGGATGAATGGATCGCGAAAATGAATGCCGATGGGTATCCTGGCGACCATCTTTTTGAATTGATCATGACGACTTCAAAAGAAGCCGCCAGCAATTAAACCTTTGAATAGGGGGCCTGGCGTACGCGCCAGGCCCTCTTTCAGTATTAAGAAAAAATCATGACATCAACCAATCCCCCAAAGGGTTCGGCATCCGGGTCAGCATTTGCAGCCTTTGACCGCGGATATTCCAAACTCGAAAATTTTCTGAACGGAATTTCCGCGCTCGCGATCTTTTTCGTGATGCTTCTTGGCGTTAGCCAGGTTTTGAGCCGAAAATTGCTCAACTTTCCGATTCTCGGCTATATCGATTTTATCGAACAGAGCATGGTGATATTCGCGTTTTTCGGAATAGCGTATTGCCAGCGTCAAGGTGGCCATGTCCGAATGGATTTGTTCATGGCCAAGTTCAGTGCCCGCCCGCTCTATTTCTTTGAAGCGCTGGCAACACTGGTGGGTCTGGTTGTCGTAACTATTCTAATTGACACAAGCTGGCTCCATTTTCTTCGCGCCTATCAACTCGGCGATTCGACGATTGATATCGGGCTGCCAATTTGGCCAGCCAAGCTCGTCATTCCGCTGGCGTTCGGGGTCCTCTGGATCCGCTTCGCCTTACAGCTCGTCGGATTTTTACGTCTGTTTTTATATCCGAACGCAGAAATTATCGCCGTCCCTGTCATTGAAGATGTCACGGCGATCGCACGTCACGAAATTGAAGATGCCCTCGGTGAAGAGGCGGCCAAACAAGCAAAGTTTGACGAAACATATATTAAAAAGGGGAAAAAATAATGGGAGTCGATCCTCTTTTGGCCGGTCTTATCGGTATGGGCGCCCTTATTGTCATGGTGTTTCTGGGTGTACGAGTCTATATCGCGGCAACCCTTGTCGGCATGCTTGGCATTGTCTCAATTATCGGATGGGACGCCGGTACCGGTATCGTCGGAACCATTCCCCATTCAAAATCAACGCTCTATTCCTTGAGCGTATTGCCAATGTTCATTTTGATTGGCTTTCTCGCGTTTCATGCGGGAATCACGACATCCGCCTTTGATGCGGCGAAGAAATGGATAGGATGGGTCCCGGGTGGCCTTGCAGTAGCGACGGTATTTTCGGCGGCCGGATTCGCCGCGGTTTCAGGCGCAAGTACCGCCACAGCGGCAGTGTTTAGCCGTGTGGCCATCCCCGAAATGCTGGCCAATGGGTATGACAAGCGGCTTGCCGCAGGTGTTGTCGCCGCGGGCGGCACACTCGCATCCCTGATCCCGCCCAGCGCCATCCTCGTAATTTATGCGATTATCGTTGAAGAATCTGTGGGCGCACTGCTGCTCGCAGGTTTTATCCCCGGCATTGTTTCCGCGCTTATATATGCGCTGATCATTATGGGGCGGGCAACCGTCAACCCTAAACTGGGCCCTCCCGTTCGTGGCTTTACGATGGGCGACAGAATGAAATCTCTGCCGGGTACGTTTCCCATTATCGCGGTCATCGGGATTATTTTCAGCGCTATTTACGGTGGCTGGGCAACACCAACAGAAGCCGGCGCACTTGGAGCTTTCGTCGTTCTTATCCTCGCCTTCATTCATGGCATGCGTACGAAAGAACTGAAGGACGCGCTGTTCGAAACCGCCAAGCTCACTGTGATGATTTTTTCGATCATCTGGGGTGTGCTGGTATTTGTCCGGTTTCTCGGATTTTCGGGCCTTCCCGAAGCATTCGCGGAGTGGATCCTCGGCTTGCCCCTGCCACCAACGGCGATCATCATTCTAATTCTGTGCGGATATGCTATTCTCGGTATGTTCATGGACGCCATCGGAATGTTGCTTCTTACGCTTCCAGTTGTATTTCCGGCGGTTATCGCGCTTGGCTATGACCCGATCTGGTTCGGTATTATTGTTGTGAAAATGGTAGAAATCTGCCTGATCACCCCGCCGATCGGACTCAATTGCTATGTCGTTAATGGTGTCCGGCCGGATATACCACTCTCGGACGTTTTCCGGGGAATTGGTCCTTTCTTTGTTGCCGATGTGTTAACTGTAGCCCTGTTCATTGCCTTTCCATGGCTTATTACTTGGCTGCCGCAAACCATGTTAAACTAACCAACACCATATTTTCCGGCTTCCTGCCAAAATCAAAAATAAAAAGGAGTAGGCAAATGGATTTTACGCTCACTGAAGAGCAGCATGCCATTGTAGAGAATGTCGAAGCGCTGTGCGCGCGCTTCGACGATAACTATTGGAGAGAAAAAGATCGGACTGGAGACTTCCCGTTTGATTTTCACGCAGCGATGGCGGAGGCCGGGTGGCTCGGCATTACCATGCCAGAGGAATTCGGCGGCGCGGGACTAGGCGTTGTAGAAGCAGCGCTGATGATGCATACAGTGGCTAAGTCCTCCGGCGGCATGTCTGCGGCGTCAGCCATTCACATCAATATTTTTGGCCCCCACCCGATCGTTGTATTCGGGAATGACGAGCAAAAGAACCGGTGGCTTCCCCAACTTATCAAGGGCGAAGTTAAAACCTGTTTCGGGGTGACCGAGCCAAACGCCGGCCTGAACACAACGGCCCTTGAAACGCGAGCCGAAAAAACATCCGACGGCTATGTTGTAAATGGCCGGAAGATATGGACCACAACGGGGCAGGAAGCAGACAAAATCATGCTCCTGGTTCGCACCACGCCAAAGGAAAACTGCAAGAAGGCGACCGATGGTCTGTCCCTCTTCTACACGGACATGAACCGTGACTACATGGATGTTCGCGTTATTGATAAAATGGGCCGCAAGGCTGTTGATTCAAACGAAGTGTTTATCGACAACCTGCCGGTTCCCGAAGAAGACCTGATCGGCGAAGAAGGCAAGGGCTTTTACTACCTCCTGCACAGCCTGAACCCCGAACGCGTCCTCGTCGGCATGGAAGCAATCGGTATCGGCATGAATGCCCTCGGCCGCGCCGCGAAATATGCCCGGGAAAGAGAAGTCTTTGGTCGGCCAATCGGCAAGAACCAGTCTATTCAGCATCCACTCGCTGAAAACTGGATGGAGCTGGAGGCCGCCTATCTGATGGCTATGAAAGCAGCTTCAAACTACGACGCCGGGCTTGAAGCCGGGGTTTATGCCAACGCCGCCAAATATCTCGGTGGTGAAGCAGGATTCAAGGCATGTACACAAGCGGTTATGACCCATGGTGGCATGGGCTATGCCAAGGAATTCACTGTTGAACGATTGATGCGAGAGGTCATGATCTGTCGAATCGCGCCTGTCAGCCCGCAGTTGGTGCTGTGTTATGTTGCCGAAAAGGCGCTTGGGTTGCCGAAGTCCTACTAATAATAAAAATACTACCGGATACAGGTGACAAATGAGTAAACCGAATCACGGGCCTCTTACGGGCGTAAGAGTCGCTGATCTTACGTCTGTCCTGCTCGGCCCATATGCCGCCCAAATCCTGGGCGATATGGGCGCAGACGTCATTAAAATCGAAGGACCAGAAGGCGATACAACCCGTGATCTCGGTCCACGCCGTTCTCCCGGGATGGCGGCGGTTTATCTGAATGCCAACCGCAACAAACGGGCGCTTGGTATCGATTTGAAGTCAGAGGAAGGCCGCGCAGCCTTCCTCAAGCTCCTGGAAACTGTTGATGTCTTCCTCCACAATATGCGGCCAACCGCGATTAAGCGGTTACGCCTTACCTATGAAGATGTAAAAGCCGTTAATCCAAACATCATCTATTGCGGCGCGTACGGGTTCGGACAGGACGGCCCATATGCGAATAAACCGGCTTATGATGATATGATTCAAGGGGTAAGCGGTCTTGCCGCAACGCAATCAACCTTGATGGGCCGACCAGGATATATGCCGACCGTGATTGCCGACAAAGCAACAGCACTGACGGCGGTATATTCGATGACCATGGCATTGTATCATCGCGAACGGACAGGCGAAGGACAGGAAGTCAAGATTCCGATGTTCGAGACGATGGTGCAGTTTCACATGCTGGAACATCTATATGGCGGGAATTTCGACCCCCCAATAGGGTCCGTTGGCTATCCACGGGCTATTTCCCCTAACCGCCATCCTTACAAGACAAAAGACGGTATGATTGGCGTACTTCCCTATGTCGACAAGCATTGGCGAGCATTCTTTGACATGGCTGGCCAACCTGAGTTGATGCAAGACCCGCGTTTTTGCAATATTGAAGCGCGGCTCGATAATATCGACGCACTTTATGAAGTCCTTGGTGACATCATCAAAACGCGAACATCCGCTGAATGGCTTGCCGATCTGGATGCAGCCAGTATTCCCGCAGTGCCGATCAACAGCCCCGAGGACCTTCTCGAGGACGAACATCTCAAATCAGTGAATTTCTGGAAAACGATGGATCATCCGTCCGAAGGTAAACTCGTATATCCGGGAATCCATACAGAGTTTTCTGCGTCTCCCGGGGACGTACGTCGTCACGCTCCACGACATGGAGAACATAACCGGGAAATCCTGCAGGAAATCGGCATCTCTGACGCGGAAATTGACAGTCTCACTTCCTCGGGTATTCTTTGTTCCAAGACATGATGTTCGGCCCATAATAAGCAGAAAAAGAAACAGGCTATGCATATACGAGAATTTGCGAAAAAAACACCGGAAAAGCCGGCTATCATTATGGCTGGCAGCGGTAAAACAATTACGTATAAACAGCTTAACGATCGTTCAAATCAAGGCGCCCGATATTTTCGGGATATGGGACTGAAAGTCGGCGACCATATCGCCTTTCTTCTTGAAAATAATCCCAGATTCTATGAAATATGCTGGGCCGCGCAGCGCGCGGGTCTTTATTATACCGCCATCAGCAGCCGCCTTACAGCGGAAGAGGCAGCCTATATCATAAACGATTGTGGCGCTCGGATTTTCATCACCTCAAATTACAAATCAGAACTTGCCGGACAGTTGGTGGAACGAACGCCAAATGTTGAGGAACGGCTGATGATCGACGGCACGCTGCCCGGCTATAAGTCTTTTGAAGACATTGTCGGCACCTATTCCTCGGACCCGCTCGCGGATGAATGCGAAGGGTCGGACATGCTTTATTCCTCAGGCACTACCGGACGTCCAAAAGGCATTAAGCCATTGGAGATCGGTAATCCGATCGGAACAGAGGACAACCTGTTTAACCTTTTAAAAACACAGTATAAGGTTACTGAGGATACAATGTACCTCTCCCCGGCACCCCTCTATCACGCCGCCCCATTACGATACAACATGCGCACTCAACGCTTTGGCGCCACCTGCGTTATCATGGAGCATTTTGATGCGGAGGAATATCTGCGCCTTGTTGAAAAGTACAAAATAACGCATTCGCAGCTCGTCCCGACCATGTTCGTTCGGATGTTGAAATTACCCGAAGAGGTGCGGAAAAAATACGACGTCAGCAGTCTGCAGGTCGCTATTCATGCTGCGGCCCCTTGCCCCGAGAAAGTAAAACATCAGATGATGGAATGGTGGGGACCCATTTTGTATGAATATTACGCTGGCACGGAAGGAAACGGGTATTGCGCCGTTACGCCTGAAGAGTGGTTGACGCATCCAGGAACAGTTGGCCGGGCATTGACCGGCATCGTCCATATCGTCGACGAGGATGGGGAAGAGCTTCCCGCCGGGAAAACCGGAGCAATTTACTTTTCTGACGGACGGGAGTTCACCTACCACAATGATCCGGAACGGACGGCGGAGAGCTTCAACGACAAGGGATGGAGCACTCTGGGTGATGTCGGGTATCTGGATGACGATGGCTTTCTCTATCTAACCGACCGCCAGACTTACATGATCATTTCCGGCGGCGTGAATATCTATCCGCAGGAAATCGAGGACATGCTCCTGACCCACCCGAAGGTTTATGACGCCGCCGTTATCGGCGTACCAAATGAAGACTTCGGGGAAGAAGTTAAAGCCGTTATTCAGCCCGTTGATATGAACCTCGTCGGCGAGGATCTGGAAGCAGAGCTGATAGAGTTCTGCCGTGCGAATATCAGTCACATTAAATGCCCCCGGTCCGTTGACTTTGAGGCAGAGCTTCCCCGCCATCCGACGGGAAAACTCTACAAAAGACTTCTCAAAGACAAATACTGGGGCGATAAAAAATCCCGGATCGTTTAACCCTATGACGCGAGCTTAAGTTCCTTGAGCCCGCGCATATTTTTGAGCGTCTGATGACAGGCTTTCGCAGCTTCCTGCCCTTTCACTACGAAATGCTCCTTGAAGAATCCCATATGAGCCTGGGTTTCCTGAAAATGATGCGGTGTCAGAACAACTGATAAAATCGGGACACCGCGATCAAGCTGTACGCGCATCATTGCATCGAGAACGGTCCGGGCAACGAAGTCATGGCGATAGATGCCCCCATCAACGATCAGACCCGTTGCCATGATCAGGTCATAGCGCCCGGTTTCAGCGAGCTTCTGTGCCATCAAAGGAATTTCGAGGCTGCCCGGCACATCGTGGATATCAAAGCAATCCGCGTCATATCCGTACCTGACCAGTTCCTCCATGAAGGACTTGCTGGCTTCATGGACAATATCTGCATGCCAGTTCGCCTGGATGATAGCGATACGGTTATGACTTTTGTGAATGCTGGGGGTTTTATTGTCAGATGTCGTGTTTTTGATTTTCATTTTTGGGCCTTGTTTATTCAAGTTGACAAAAACCCAAGGCAAATAGGTCAAAGGCTAGCTCAGGCCTAATTCAGCCTTCCTTACCCTTTATCCTGTTCTCTTCCATCCGGACTATCACCGTCGGCTTCGGATTTACACCGAATCTGCTGACCCCGCCGAAGCGGGCGCTCGCGGGCTTGAACAAAATTCTGTTCTTTACCGCCGGTAGGGACTTGCACCCTGCCCTGAGAACATTCCCTCAATATGGGGAGGGAATATCACCCCCTATATTAGGGATGTTTTCCCGATTTGCAAGACGCTGGATATGTATTACGTTGGCGCTCGATATTCACCCTGCTGAGCCTCGAGGACCTGTTGACCGAACAAGCATTCACGGCATTATTGAAAGATGCTATTCGCTATAACCAGCTGGAACGTTACTTCAAGGTCAGCAGTGGCTCGATTGAAGAGATCGCTAGCCACTACGATCTCGCACCGGATATCGACGCGATAAAGCGCGACCTGTCGGATAGCGGCGGTCTCAAGCTATCCCATGCGCAACGACGGATGTTGATGACACTTGTTGCCCTGTTTGACGGGTACACGGCCGATGACCTGTTTGAAGAAGGTCTTGGCAGCCTGTCTCGGATTATACAGTCAATGGATCGGAATAACCGGGAACTTATGGCGGACCTGATCCTTTCCTATCCTGGCTGGGGCTGAACATTTTGAGAGAAGCGAACGGCATTGATAATTGAATTTATGCCCAGCCCGACAAATATTCATTCTATAGTAAGTAGTTATGAGGTAGTTTACCCCGATGATGGACTGGAATAAGCTTCTCTCGACCCGGCGCTACGGACAGGATCGCCATGATCCCGTTATCGCCGCGCGTAGCCCGTTCCACAAGGACCAGGATCGCATCGTTTTTTCCTCGGCCTTTCGGCGCCTGCAGGACAAGACCCAGGTTCATACACTGGCGGAAAGCGATTATGTGCGGACTCGCCTCACCCATTCCATGGAAGTGGCGTCCGTTGGCCGCTCACTTGGCGCAAATGCCGGACAGGTCATTATCGACCGCCATTTGAAAGGCAGTGAGTACAGCCCCGCGGATTTCGGCCATATCGTATCCGCCGCCTGTCTTGCCCATGACATCGGCAACCCGCCATTTGGGCATTTTGGCGAAGAGATTATCCGCCATTGGTTCAAAAAAGGACACGGCGCAGCGGAACGGGTGGAAGGCCTAACCGATGCCGAGGCACGGGACCTTGAAATGTTTGAAGGGAATGCGCAGGGATTTCGCATTTTGACGAAGCTGCAGAACTGGCGAAACTCCGGAGGATTGCGGCTGACCTACGCCACGCTCGGCACGTTCATGAAATATCCAAGGACATCCATCGTTACGGCACCGATGCCGGGTGATAGTGGCGGTAAAAAATTCGGTGTTATGCAGTCTGAATTGGAAGCCTTCCGGGAAATCGCCGAGGAGATCGGCCTTTTGCAGCGTGGGAATGAGGCCTACTGGTGTCGTCACCCTCTCGCCTATCTCGTTGAGGCTGCGGATGATATCTGCTACAGCGTTGTCGATATTGAGGACGGGTTTAAACTCGGTCGCCTTGCCTACGGGGAGACCGAGGATTTGATGATCCGCATTCTTGGCGGCTTGCCGAAACGCTATGCGGAAGTCGATGACCCCTCAGAACGGATTTCCTACCTTCGCGCAAAATGCATTGGACAGCTCATCGGCGAGGTCTCGGATATCTTCAAGGAATGTGAAGGAGAAATACTCGCCGGTACCTTTAAGGGCGACCTACTGCATCACTCGCGTCATGCAAAACTCTTCGACGAAATATATGCGCTTTGCCAGCGTGAAATCTACCGTCACCCGGAACGGATCCAGGCGGAATTGAGTGGATCGGAAATCTTAACGACGTTGCTGGATGCTTTTTATGACGCAAACCTTGACTGGGAAAAGTTCATTCGCGATGGCACAGAAATGAACCCCCGGTCTTCCGTTCTGATGACCCTTTTTCCTGATGGCAACGAGCATCCCCGCAAACGTTATGATTGGCTTCTCGGAATTACCGATTTTGTTTCTGGCATGACTGATTCTTTCGCGGTACGCCAATTTCGCGATATCAGGGGCATTGTTTAACTCAATTTTCATCGGGTTTCCGCATATGGTAACCCCCTATTAACGTGATTCTAATAGAATTATTCTTTTAGATATCAGGTTAATAACGTCCATGTTGGTTGATTCCACCTTATATGGCGACCGGATCGCCGCGATGTTTGCCAAAATGCCGGCACCGTTGCGCGTGAATACTGCACGCAAGGCAGCAGAGGGGTTTGTCGCGCAGCAATTGGCAAATGACGATCTGGAACTGACCGAAGCCATCATCAGCTATTTTGTCAATGATATCGATACGGCTGTGCGCCAAACCATCGCGGAAACTGTCAAGGAATGCGAGTTCCTGTCTCATGAAATTGCCATGAAGCTAGCGCTGGACGTGGATGAAATATCCTTGCCCATCGTCACCTGTTCACCAATCCTTTCCGATGAGGATTTATGGACGATTCTGCAAAGCGCCAGCAACCGCATTCAAACTGCCATTGCTGAGCGACCACATCTTGGCGTTAAATCCTCCGCCTGCATCGCCGAAAGCGGTTGCTATTCTGCGATCAAGGCCTGCCTGAGAAATGAAACCGCCATTATCGGCAAGGCTGCCTATGACCACATTCTTGGACGTTTTGGCGACATCGATCCTATTCAGGAACTCATGGTCCACCGCCCTTTCCTTCCCGAAGAGATCGTTTCGCGGCTGTTTGATTTCATTTCTGAGGAATATAAACAGATCCTCATTGAGAGAAACCCTGTATCTGAAACGACGTCTGTCCATAAAATTCTCAATGCTCGTGAAAAGGCGCTCGCCAAGAACCTTGACCGGAGAATGACCGATCACGAGCAGAAAAAGAAAGCAATCGCCCTGGATCGCGAAGGTCGCCTGACAGCGACGCTGATGCTTCGCCTGTTGATTGCAGGCAATCATTCCTTCTTTGCTGCCGCTCTTGGCCATGCATCCGGCATTTCTAAGAAGCGTGTCATATCGCTCACGTCCGGTCGGGGGTTTCTCGGCTTCCAGCGCCTGTATGAGCGGGCCCAGCTACCTTCATATCTATACAGCGCCTTGCGAACGGCCATGGAGGAGCAACGCAAGGCCACCCATTATCATCCACGTGCCGATCTAGATAATTTCCGCCAACGCCTAATTGACCGGATCGCAGAAACATACGGATGGGAAGATGATATGTCTCTTGAAGAATTGATGGAAAAACTACTTCCCAAACGCCTCCATTGACCTTTACACTCTAGGCAATTCAAAATAACAAAACGGAATGGCCCAGTGACAAAATCCATCGATTACTATCTGACTCTCGTTTCCCCCTGGGCTTTTCTTGGCCATGACCGCTTCGTAAAGATTGCCGAGGAGAGTGGTGCCAAGATCAATGTCATTCCTGTTAATTATGGGAAGATATTCAGTGCAACAGGGGGACTGCCGCTTGGCAAACGAAGTGAACAACGGAGAAGCTACCGACTGATGGAACTCGCCAGATGGCGTGAGGAACTGAATGTCCCGATTAACATTCATCCGAAGTTCTTTCCCGCGTCGGACCTTATTGCTGCCTTGATGGTCACCGTGGTTGCTCAGCGCGGTGGCGACGCCATTGGCCTTACCGGAATGTTTCAGCGACTTGTCTGGATTGAAGATGGCAATATCGCGGATGAAGCCACGGCAATCGAGGTTGCCAATAAGGCAGGCCTGAACGGTAAAGAGTTGTTGACTGAAAGTCAGGCACCCGAAATCAAGGCGTTGTATGAAAAGAACACCGATGATGCAATCGCACGGGGAGTGTTTGGCGCGCCGACCTATATCATCGGAGACGAACTTTTCTGGGGTCAGGATCGGCTTCAGTTTGTAGAGAAGGCCCTCAAAAAATAATCTGAATTAAGGAGACGGGGAATGGCTTTAGATCCACAGGCCAAATGGGTGCTTGATATCTCTGAAGAAAAGGGTTTGCCGTCGCTCGATGAGTTGACGCCAGCCGAGTCCAAAGCTGCCTATGAAGAGAGAGCATTGACCTTGACTTTCAAGGATGTGGATATCGGCAAATCAGTCGATATCGATATTCCGGGGCCGCTCGGCGATATCCCGATCCGCATCTACCACCCCGTCGGAATGACCTCTCCCTTGCCTGTTCTTGTCTATTATCACGGAGGTGGATGGGTTGTCGGCAGTCGGAACACCCATGACAGCCTGTGCCGCCTGATTGCCAATTCCGGCCCATTTGTAGTTGTCTCCGTGGATTACCGTATGGGCCCGGAACATCCTTTCCCGGCCGCCGTTCAGGATTCCATCGCCGCCCTCGACTGGATCGTCGAAAATATCGCCGACCATAACGGGATACCGGATAAAATAGCTGTCGGAGGCGACAGCGCGGGCGGAAACCTTTCTGCCGTTGTCTCCTTGATTGCGCGGGATGAGAAATCCTACTTGCCAAAATTCCAATGGCTGATTTATCCCGCAACCCAGATGGAAATGACGACCCCTTCCCATGAAAAATTTTCGGAAGGATACTTCCTGACCCGCCCTCTGATGGAATTTTTCCAGAGCCATTACCTGAAGAATGAATCTGATAGAAAAGATTGGCGAGCCTCTCCCCTCCTGGCGGAAAGCCTGGCTGGTTTGCCGCCCGCCCTGGTACAGACCGCCGGTTTCGACCCGCTACAGGATGAAGCGATTGCCTATGCGGAACGCATGAACAAGGAAGGAAGCGAAGCGAAACACACCCATTACGAAGGTATGATACATGGCTTTCTGAATCTTGGCGGAGTAATCGACAAGGCGACGGACTGTGTCAATGAAGGGGTCGTCGCCCTCCGGGAAGCCTTCTCTAAATAACAAAATCTAAAAAAGGGGCCATCCGGCCCCTTTTTCATTCTTATCTTTTGCGCTTTACCGCCAGCCGACTCGGTCGAAAATCCGGACAGCTTCGGCCTGGGCATCCGCCACCTTGTCAAGTCCGACATTATCTGCCTTGAACTCTCCCCAGCTTTTAACTGTTTCATCCAGCTGTACGCCGGGCTTCACCGGGAATTCATAGTTTGTGGAGGCATAGAATTCCTGGGCTTTGGTATCGGAAAGATACTCAATCAGCTTCACAGCCGCGTCCTTGTTCTTCGCCGATTTAGTAACACCCGCACCGGAAATATTGAAATGGGCACCGCGACCATCCTGGTTCGGCCAGAACAGGGCAACCTGTTCTGTCGCTTCCACCTGTTTCGCATCATCAGAATTCTGCATCGCGCCATAATAGTAGGTATTGGCAATGGCGATATCACATTCACCCGCAGCAACCGCCTTGATCTGATCCCGATCGCCACCCTGCGGCTTGCGCGCAAGATTGTCCTTTATTCCCTGTGCCCATTTTTCTGCGGCTTCCGGTCCATTGTGAACGACCAGGGACGCCAACAATGACTGGTTATAGGCGTTGCTGGAAGAACGGACGCAAATACGGCCCTTCCATTTTGGATCCGCCAGATCCTCATATGTAGAAAGCTCGGACGGCTTTACACGATCTTTAGAGTAAAACACGACACGGCTTCTTGCAGATAGCCCGTACCATTCACCGGCTGGGTCGCGAAAATGCGCCGGGATGTTCGCGTTCAGCTTTTCAGAGTCGATCGGTTGCAGTACACCTGCTTCCTTGTGGGCCGCGATACGACTTATATCAACCGTTAGAACGACGTCTGCGGGGCTGTTCATCCCTTCGGATTTCAGGCGCTCCAACATGCCGCTTTTTGCAAAAACGACATTTACCTTAATACCCGAGTCCTTTTCGAATTCGTCTAGAATTGGACGGATCAGGCTCTCCTGACGTGTGGAATATAGATTAACCTCTTCCGCCGAGAGCGCGGGCGTCGCTATGGATGTCAAGGCAACTGCCGCCAAAGCAAAGGGCGCAGAAATTTTCAAGCGCATATTGTATCCTCATCGATAATGAAAACTATTCTCAATTAATGGCGGAGTCATAAACCGGAATGGCTGCGATTGCAAGTCATTCTGACTTTCATTGTCATGGAAAAATATTGCAAAAAAAACGGAGGCGAAATCGCCTCCGTCCGGAGATCAGTTATGCAGAAAACTGGCTGATATTGGGAAGATTGTCGGGGAAACCGTCAAGCCACCTCCTTCAATACCGTGCGCAGCGTATCAAATATCTGGTCGATATGGCTTTTCTCAACAATCAACGGCGGCGACAAAGCGATGATGTCGCCCGTCGTCCGGATCATCAAACCTTTCTCATAGCATTTGAGAAACGCCTCAAATGCCCGTGCCGTGGGCTTGCCCGGAATGGGTTCCAGCTCGATGGCCCCGATCAGGCCGAGGTTGCGCAAATCGATGACATGGGGGACATCTTTGAGCGAATGAACGGCGTCCTCCCAGTAAGGTGCAATCTCGTTCGCGCGCTCAAAAAGCCCATCGTCCTTATAGCAATCGAGCGTCGCGAGCGCGGCGGCGGCTGCGACCGGATGACCGGAATAGGTATAACCGTGGAAAAGCTCGATCATATTTTCCGGGCCGGTCATGAAGGCATCGTAGATCCCCTTCGAGCAAACGACACCACCCATCGGGATCGTGCCGCTGGTAAGGCCTTTCGCCAGCGTCACCAGGTCCGGCTTCACCCCGAAATAGTCAGTTGCGAACGGTGCGCCAAGCCGGCCAAATCCCGTGATCACCTCATCAAAAATCAGCAGGATACCGTGCTTGTCACAAATTGCCCGAAGCCGCTCCAAATAGCCTTTGGGTGGCAAAATGACGCCGGTGGAACCCGCAACCGGCTCAACGATGACCGCAGCGATGGTGGAGGCGTCATGCAAGGTTACAAGCCTTTCCAGCTCGTCCGCAAGCTCAGCACCATGTTCTGGTTGACCGCGTGAAAATGCATTCTTTTCCGGCAAATGCGTATGCGGAAGATGATCCACACCCGTCAGCATGGTTCCAAACGTTCGCCTGTTCGCGACAATGCCGCCAACGGAAATACCGCCAAACCCGGTACCGTGATAGCCGCGCTCCCGGCCGATCAGGCGGGTCCGGGCGCCATCTCCACGCGCCCGATGGTATGCCAGCGCAATTTTAAGCGCAGTATCAACTGACTCGGAACCCGAATTGGTGAAGAACATGTGATCAAGGCCGCTGGGAAACATTCCAGTGACGCGGGCAGCCAGTTCGAATATTTTCGGATGGCCCATCTGGAATGCGGGCGCATAGTCCATTTCCGCAATCTGCTGGCTGACGGCATTGACGACGCGTGGATCGCCGTGGCCGGCGTTGCAACACCATAGGCCAGCCGTCCCGTCGAGAATCGACTGCCCTTCGGCATTCTTGTAAAACATCCCTTTCGCACTGACGAGCATGCGCGGATTAGATTTGAATTGCCTGTTCGCCGTAAAGGGCATCCAGAAGGCATCGAGATTATTCGGACTTGAAGCTGCGGTATTGGACATATTGAAACACTCCCGGAGTTTTGTTTCCCCTACCCTAAGCAGGGCATTTATTTACACAAGATGAATTTTCTCTGGCGGAAATTCACGTATTCCTGATTGTCACGGCGATGTTTATGTTTAAAAATCTAAACACTACGGCGAATCATGAAAGGGGCTGTGTTATGGAATTTGATCTTGGGGCGCGACTGAGAAGCCTGCGAGAACAACATGGTCTGTCACAACGTGAACTCGCGAAGCGGGCTGGCGTTACCAATGGCACGATTTCTATGATTGAACAAAACCGTACAAGCCCAGCCGTTGGTTCGCTCAAGAAAGTCCTGGACGGCTTTCCAATTGGTCTTTCCGATTTCTTCGCCAACGATTTTTCATCCCGTCGCAAGATTTTTTATGAGCGTGACGAACTGACGGATATCTCCGAAGGCAAAATATCCTACAAGCAGGTAGGACGAGACCTGACCGGGAAAGCATTGCAGGTCTTGCATGAAGTCTACTCCCCGGGGGCAGATACGGGACGCAATATGCTCTCCCATCAGGGGGAGGAAGCTGGCGTCATCGTCCAGGGAAAGCTGGAAGTGACAGTCGGCGCGGACAAGAAAGTTCTGAAGGCGGGTGATGCGTACTACTTCGAAAGCCATCGCCCACATCGCTTTCGGGCCGTGGGCGAAGAGGAAGTCGTCGTTGTTAGCGCGTGTACACCACCAAGTTTTTGAGTTTAGAGCGGTGTGTCAACGCCGACAGCCGCCTCAATCGTCTCGAATTTGTCGTCTCGCAACAATTGAGCAAGACCTTTCGCGATTTCAGCCGCGACATAGGGGCCCTTGTAGACCATCGCGGTATAGAGCTGTAAAAGGGACGCCCCTGCCCGGATACGCATATAGGCATCTTCCGCATTTTGAATGCCGCCTACACCGATGATGGGAAGTTTTCCATGCACCGCCCTATACATTTCTTTCAATACGCCGAGAGAGATATTTTTCAGCGGCTGACCGCTCAACCCTCCCGTTTCCCCTCTTTGTGAATCCTGGAGACTGCCGGGGCGAGTGATTGTTGTATTGCTGATAATCAAACCATCAATGTTATGGTCTAAAACGGCCGCCGCGATATCCGCCTTATCCGTATCCGTCAGGTCCGGTGCGATCTTTAGCAGAATGGGAAAGAAGGACGCGCCGTTGTCAATCATGCTGCTCCGCTTTTCGCCGATCCGGCCGAGCAGTTCTTCGAGCTCCCCCCGGCCCTGAAGCGCCCTGAGACCCGGCGTATTGGGGGAGGAAATATTGACAGTCACGTAGCTTGCGCGCGGAGCGAGTTTTTCCATCCCCGTCACATAATCCGCAATCCTGTCCGTGCTGTCCTTGTTCGCCCCGAGGTTTGCCCCGACGATCAGAGACGAGGGTCTTTTGTCGAAATTCCGGGCTGCAACCTCCAGCCCCTTATTATTGAATCCGAGCCGGTTGATAACAGCTTCGTCCTGTGTCAGGCGGAATATTCTGGGCCTGGGGTTACCGGGCTGCGGTTTCGGGGTAACGCTACCTGCCTCAAGAAACCCAAACCCCAGTCCGGACAAGCCGGACAGCACCTCTGCATTCTTGTCATATCCGGCGGCCAATCCAATGGGATTGGGAAATTGTAGACCAAGGACCCTGGTTTCGAGGACAGGATCAATTGCGTTGTCAACCCGGGGGAGCAACCCATTCCTCAACGCGCGGATAGACAGGTTATGCGCCTTTTCCGCCTCAAACGAGAAGAGGAAAGGCCGAGCAATTTTATAGAAGTTGACCACTTGCTATTCCAGCTCCGGGAAAATATGAAGGTTATCGGGACCAAGCGGCAATGACACCGCATCTTTCACCAGGGAGGGGTCGAGCGGCCCGTAAAGATGTGGAAACAGTATTCCTCCACGCGCCGGCTCCCATTTCAAATCCTCGCCAAGAATATTGGAATCGACGGATATCAGAACCAGATTTTCCACGCCCGCCCGATGCTTTGCCGCGCTTTCCGCGACAGTTTCGCGCGTGGAAAAATGAATAAAACCATCGGACTTATCCACGGCAGTACCTTCATAAGCCCCGGTTTCCAGAGCCGCCTGCCAGTCCGTCTTGTCTGCCATATGATAGATTATCGTCATTAAATACTCTTTCCGTCTCGCTTGCAAAATACCTACAGGATGCCCTGACATTTGAGAAGGAAAAACAATCAAATGTGACGGATGTCGCCCGCGCGACGCTTGCCTGTGCTGACGATTATCTGGTACAGGTTTAAAATGACATGACTTAAATAGGTGCTCTGACAATGGCAGGTGTCTTTTTCTACAACGGCGATTGGTATGATGAAAGCCCGCGGGTGACCGGCCCGATGGACCATGCATTCTGGATGTCGTCAACGGTTTTTGACGGTGCGCGATCTTTTCAGGGCATGGCCCCCGATCTGGATAAACATTGTGCCCGCCTGGCCCGCTCTGCCAGAGCACTCGGTTTTGAGCCGACCATGGAAACCGGGGAGGTGCTGGACCTTTGCACGCAAGCCGTTCGAAAACTCCCCAAGGAATCAGAGCTCTATATTCGTCCCATGTATTTTGCCCGTGGTGGATTTATCGACCCGGAGCCGGATAGTGCGGAGTTTATTCTCGCTGTTTATGACAGCCCAATGCCCGATGCCAGTGGCTTCTCCGCCCATTTTGCGAAAGAACGTCGTCCTGCACGGGACATGGCGCCAACGGATGCGAAAGCCTCCTGCCTGTACCCGAATTCCGGACGCGCCGTCGCGGCAGCCCGCAAAGCTGGTTTCGACAATGCGATCCTGATGGATGCGAATGACAATGTGGCGGAATTCGCCACCGCGAATATCTGGATAGCCAAGGATGGTGTGCTCTTCACTCCTGCCGCAACCGGCTGTTTCCTGGCCGGCATCACGCGGGAGCGGGTCAAGATTCTCGCAGAAGCCGCAGGTATTGAGGTACAGGAAACATTCATGTCACGCGAGGATGTCATGAATGCGGATGAAATCTTCAATAGCGGTAATTTCGGCAAGATCATGCCCGTCACCCGCATCGAAAACCGTGAACTGCAACCCGGTCCCGTCGCCGCGAAGCTACGTAAAATGTATATGGAATTCGCCCGCGACAGCCAGCTTTTCTAGAGGAGTGGGCGGATTACTCCGCCCCCAGATCCTCGCCTGCCAAAACCCGCTCGATAAGCTGGATGGTTTCCTGAATGCCATACAACGCAATGAAGGATCCCATGCGTGGGCCCTGAGACTGCCCTAACAGGGTTTCATACAGTGCCTTGAACCAGTCACGCAGATTTTCAAATTCGTTCTCGTTACCAACCTTGAAAACCTCATTCTGGATATCCGCCGCCTCTGCTCCGTCTGGTAGGTCTTTCAGCGATGCCACCAGCTGCTCCAGCGCCTTGCGTTCTTTTTCCGACGGCAAGCGGTACTGCTTCGTCGGTTTCACAAAGTCATGATAATAAGCGATCGCGTAGCCGACGAGCTTATCCAGTTCGGGGTTGGTTTCCGGCGTCGCACCGTCCACATAGCGGGAGATGAAGCCCCACAATACGGAGGGTTCATGAGCATTCACGACGGCTGCCAGGTTGAGCAGGATACCAAAGGTAATTGGCAGGCCCTCACTCGGCGGGTTGCCGGAATGGATGTGCCAGACCGGGTTGGCATATTGTTGCTTCGCTTCCAGCGTGGGGAATTTCTCCAGGAATGAGAAATACTCATCGACAGCCTTCGGGATCACATCGAAATGCAACCGTTTTGCCTTCTTCGGATTCTGGTACATGTAGAGCGAAAGGCTCTCCGGTGAAGCATATTTCAGCCATTCCTCAATGGTGATGCCATTACCCTTCGACTTCGAGATTTTCTTCCCTTCCTGATCGAGGAAGAGTTCATAGTTAAATCCTTCCGGCGGCCGTTTGCCCAAGATCCGGACGATCTTGCTGGAAAGCGTCACACTATCGATCAGGTCCTTGCCCGCCATTTCATAGTCAACATCGAGGGCATGCCAGCGCATCGCCCAGTCGACCTTCCATTGCAGCTTGCAATGACCACCCGTCACAGGAACGGATACATCTTCATCTGTTTCCGGATCCTTGTAAGTGACAGTATCGGCCTTCTCATCTCTGGCAATGATCGGCACCTGCAGCACTACGCCAGTGCGAGGGCAGATGGGCAGGAAAGGCGAATAGGTCGCGCGCCGCTCTGGTCCCAGGGTCGGCAGGATCACATTGATGATCGCATCATAATGCTTCAGGACCAGCAATAAACTCTCATCGAACAGCCCTGCCTTATAACACTCGGTTGATGAGCGGAATTCATAGTCAAATCCGAACTGGTCTAGAAAGGCTTTCAGGCGGGCATTATTGTGCTCACCGAAACTGTTATGCGTTCCGAACGGGTCCGGCACCTGCGTCAGGGGCTTGTTAAGATTGGCGGCGAGTAATTCCTGATTGGGAACATTATCCGGTACCTTTCGAAGACCATCCATGTCATCGGAGAAGGCAATCAGTCGTGTCGGGATATCTGACAGGATAGTGAAGGCATGGCGGACCATGGACGTCCGCGCCACCTCCCCGAATGTACCGATATGAGGAAGGCCGGACGGGCCGTATCCGGTCTCGAACAGGACATAACCTTTTTCCGGAGATTCTTTTGCATAGCGATCCACGAGTTTTTTTGCCTCGACAAAAGCCCAGGAGTTGCTGGATAGTGCAATTTCCGCGTTCGATGACATTATAACCCTCATTGGAAGAATGGATCACTAGAAAGCGCGGAATGTAGGCGCACAAACGAGTGCCGTCAACGATCGCAAGGCAATTTTGCGCGTGCAATTGGAAAAAATGACCGAGAAAAGTGACAACAACCCCACCCAAGGTGAAATCAAGCTACCCGATGCACCGGTTTTAGTGCTCGGCGGAGACGGCGGATACTGGCTGACTCCCGATGGGGAAATGGCAAAAACCAGCATTGACGAGGCCGCCGCACGGGTTGTTGATCGCCCTCCTTTGCTCGTTCATCGGCTGAATGTCGCGCGACGACTCGGCATCAATCCATTTCCCGCGTTCGACCTGCTGGAACTTTACGCCTTCGCTTTTCCTGCGCAACACTGCTTACCGACAGTGCGCGGTATTGCCCGCTCCCTCGGCCTGGAACTGACTGCGGACCCGGAGCAACAAACCCTTGTCCTGTTCGAGGCCGCAAATTCTATATTAAGTTATTTAACCGGTTTAAATGAAAATAAAAGGAAAGAAGCTTCAGCCATTGCCATGACAATGGGACAGGCCGGATGGAACTGGGCTCCCGCTGTTCTGGCGGCGGTTGGACTTCCCGAAAACCGGGAACGCTTTGGCGGCCTGGATGCCTGGCGTACTCTGGCAGAATGGGCGGATTATGCTCCGGAACCACCCCCTGATGATATCGCCGTCAGCGAAATAGAGGCACGGGAGCGTCTCAAGGAAATGCTCGGCAACAATTCAGAGGCTAGACCACAGCAGGCGGATTTCAGTGCCCTCTCCTCCCACGCCTTTGTCCCACGCGATCAGGCCGATGCCCCGACGCTTGTCCTCGCCGAGGCCGGGACCGGCACAGGAAAAACACTCGGATATATCGCCCCGGCGAGTCTTTGGGCGGAAAAGAATGGCGCCGCGGTCTGGATTTCCACCTATACAAAAAACCTGCAGCGCCAGATCGATGATGAACTGAACCGGCTTTATCATGATCCCACGGACAAGGCGGAGAAGGCGGTTATCCGGAAAGGCCGGGAAAACTACCTTTGCCTTCTTAATTTCGAGGAAGCCCTGCAAGGTGGTGCGGCCGCCAAATCAGAACAGATTGTCCAGGGCCTTGTCGCAAGATGGATTTCGGCGACCCGCGATGGTGATATGGTGGGAGGCGATTTTCCCAGCTGGCTGCTGGAGCTTGAAGGCCGGTCAAGGATTACACGTCTTGCCGACCGCCGGGGCGAATGCATCTATTCCGCCTGCCCCCACTATCGCAAATGCTTTATCGAGAAATCGAGCCGCAAAGCGCGCAAGGCGGATATTGTCATTGCCAATCATGCCCTTGTGATGATCAATGGGGCGACACGTCCCGATGACCCCTATCTTCCAAAGCGCTATGTATTCGATGAAGGCCACCACCTGTTCGACGCAGCCGACAGTGCCTTCGCCGCCCACTTAACCGGACAGGAAACCGCAGAGCTACGACGCTGGATCGCCGGGAGCGATACCGGCCGAAAAAGCAGGATGCGCGGCCTTGAAAACCGTATCGGTGATTTGATCGGCGATGATGAAAAGGGAATTGAGGCCCTTCAGAAGGCCATGCGCGCCGCGCGCAGGCTACCCACTGACGGCTGGCTGACCCGCGTACGCGACGGGGCGCCAAACGGCCCAATGGAAGAGTTGCTGATCTTTATTCGCAGCCAGGTTCTTGCGAGATGTCGTCAGCCCGACAGCCCGTACTCGATAGAATGCACGATTAATGACATCCTGCCCGAATTGAGCGAAGCCGCAGAAAAGCTTGATAAAGCACTTGCCGGTTTGGCTGGTCCAATGACCGCGCTTGGGAAAATTCTGCTGAACCGTCTGGATACGGAAGCGGAGGATCTCGATAGCGCCACGCGTCACCGGATCGAAGCCGCAGTTCAGGGCATTACGCGCCGCGTCTCAATGAATATTGCGCCGTGGCGAGCCATGCTGAAGGAAATTGGCAATCATACCCCTGACGGGTTTGTAGATTGGTTCGCCATAGAACGCATCGGCGGACGGGAACTCGATCTGGGATATTACAGAAGCTATATCGATCCGACCCTTCCCTTTGCGGAGACAATTCTGAAAAAGGCTCATGGCGCTGTGATCACCTCCGCAACGCTACGCGACAATCATGATGGCGAGGAAAGCTGGCAGTCTGCGGATATGCGAACTGGCGCGCATCATATGATCCTTCCACCAAAGAGATATCATTTCGCGTCCCCCTTTGATTTTGCCGAGCAAACCCGCGTCATTGTCGTGACGGACGTCCGGCGGGATCACATGAAGGAAGTATCCGCAGCCTACCGAGAATTATTCCTAGCCAGCGGTGGGGGTGCTCTCGGACTCTTTACCGCAATCTGGCGGTTGCGTGCCGTGCATGAGAATATCAAAGGTCCTCTCGCCGCCGCCGGATATGACCTTTATGCCCAACATCAGGATGCGCTCGATACCTCCACCCTCGTCGATATTTTCCGGGAGGAGGAAAACTCGATCCTACTCGGTACGGATGCCGTTCGCGATGGCGTCGACGTGCCGGGCCGGTCGCTGCGCCTTCTAGTCTTTGACAGGCTTCCGTGGCCGCGCCCCGACATCAAGCATAAAGCCCGCAAGAAGGCTTTTGGCGGTAGTAAATTTGATGACAAGCTGACCCGGCTTAAACTAAAGCAGGCCTTCGGAAGATTGCTCAGGCGGGAAAATGACTTCGGAGTCTTCGTGATGCTCGATAGCATGATGCCGTCCCGACTTGCCTCCGCCTTTCCACCAGAAGTCGAAATCCACCGGCTGGGACTGAAAGATGCGATTGCCCTTACCCGGAACTTTATTTCCGAAAAAGAACAGGGATTAAAGAAAATATCATTGGATAATCGAGATTGAACCTCATATCCTGTGAGTAATTGTTTCATTCCAGACCGGAGATACTGTCGCATGACGACGCTTAACCTGCACACCGCCCTAATTTCTACTATGGTAATTGTATCCGCAGCAGATCGTGAAATGACGGACCGGGAGTTGTTTACAATTGGCGAAATTGTCCGCACCCTTCCTGTATTTGCCGATTATGAGGAAGAGCATCTTCCGGACGACGCGGCGACTTGCGTCGATATGCTGAACGGGGACCAGAAGCTGGAGGAAATTATCGGGAAGATCCGCGCTGTCCTGCCGAAAAAGATTTATGACACGGCCTATGCCCTCGCCTGCGACGTCGCAGTATCAGATGGCCAGCTGAGCCAGGAAGAGCTACGCATGCTTGAAATGCTGCGCCATGGCCTGGATGTAGACCGGCTGACCGCCGCCGCCATCGAGCGCGGTTCCGCGGTCCGATATGCGCGCATCTGATCCAACTAATATTTGCCAAAAGACTGCCTTCCGATAATAATCCTTTTTAATAATAAAAGAGGGAGGGATATTGATGGCTAGTCTAACAGGGATTTCTGTCGGCTTTTTGGGGCTCGGCGATGTCGGTCGACCGGTACTGCGCCGGTTGAAAGCGTGCGGTGCGAATGTGCATGCAACAAGTCGCTCGCCCGCATTGCGGTATAAGATGGCCCGAGATGCGGTCAATTTATACAAGGCACCGAGTGAAGTGAACGATCAGGTAAAAGACGGCATCATTTTTCTGATGTTGTCCAAGCAGGGGCTGATCGATGCTTTTCTCAATGGACCGGACGGATTACTTTCCAACCTGGCGAGTAGTGCGCTGATCGTAGACCTTGGCCAGACTTCACTCGACGCCACTCAAAAATATGCGAAAATTGTTGAGGCCAGTGGCGCGCACTGGATGGACGCTCCCGCAATTGGCAGCGAACAGGACGCGATGGAGGGCCGCCTCAGTATTCGTGTCGGCGGCCGCAAAGAGGATTTTGATCGCGCCCGGCCACTTCTTGAGGCAATTGGCAGAGACATCAAGCATATGGGAGAGATCGGTTCGGGTCAGGCGGCAGTACCCACCACCTAGTTCTTCTACATTTTTGCATAATGGGAAATTACGGAATTTCGTGGCAGTTCACTTTTTCGCCATGTCCGTGATTTCAATGGTTATTTTAACAGGCACGCCCTATTTTGTCAGAGGTATGAAGGAGACTTTGACAAAATAATGCTGGATTTCATTGCGAACCATGAGCCTACAGTTCGCCTGAGCTTTTTTCTGGGCACGCTTGGCGCCGTCGGCATATGGCAGGCATTTGCGCCCAAACGCCCGCCAAGCGTTTCAATCCTGTGGCGATGGCTGAACAACTTTGGCGTGACGTTCCTGAATACCCTTCTTCTCAGATTGTTGTTCCCTATCCTGGCGGTCGGACTGGCCGTCACCGCAACTGAAAATGGCTGGGGCCTCCTCAATGTCGTGGAATTGCCAATTGCTTTTTCCATCGTAATTGCTGTCATCCTGCAGGACCTGGTGATTTATTGGCAGCATGTTATCTTTCATCGCGTAGGTTTTCTGTGGAAATTTCATAAAATGCATCACGCGGATGTTGACTATGATGTGTCAACCGGTGCCCGTTTCCATCCTGTAGAGATCCTACTTTCGATGGTCCTCAAACTTGTGGTCGTCCTGTTAATAGGACCACCCGTCGTCGCGGTGATCATCTTCGAGATCCTTTTAAGCTCGATCGCCATGTTTAATCATGCGAATGCCGGCCTGCCAGAAAAAATCGATAATTTCGCCCGGAAATTTATTGTTACCCCGGATATGCACCGCGTCCATCACTCCGTGATCCGGGACGAACATAACAGTAATTACGGCTTTAACCTGCCCTGGTGGGATTATATGTTCAGCACCTACCGGCCCCAGCCCTCCGCTGGCCATGACAAAATGACCATCGGCCTCAATGAATACCAGTCGCACCGTAAACAAAGCATCTTCTGGATGCTGCGGCTCCCTTTTGCGAAACGGTAAACCGCGTCAGACGGCTTTCCTCAAATCCTTTTTATCGATAGTGAAATCCTCGAACTTCCGCCAAAGGGCGCGAAATTCTGCCAGATTATGTTCCACTTCCTTGCTGGCATCACCATAAACCCGCGCGTTAAAGCGGAGTGTCTCTGCGAAATAATCGGCGCGGATAGCAGCGCTTAACTGGCTCAGAATGATCATGCCTTCCTTAACGTCATTAATATGGCCAAGATAGTCCTGCATTCTGACCAGAAGGTCATATCCTTCATCTATTTTTTCCTGGCGAAACAATGAAGAGAAGAAGCGCAAATGATAGCGGGTCCGCTTTATATATTTACGCAAATCATGCAGTTCGTCAGCCGAGAGATTTTCCACATCCGCCCCCCTGTTCAAAAGCTCAATCCCACCTTCCTCGATTGCGTTCAACGCAAAGGGCGCAATAGGACTGCTCATGATTTTACGCGCAGATCTGCCCAGTTTTGTCGACCAGTTTCCCTGCAACCATTTATCAAAGGATTTCGAAAGCCTTTCAAAGTGGCCGCCGGAGATTTCATGAATGATGATGTCATATTCCTCTGCGCGAAAGATCTCCCCAAGCCGCAGCAGCTCTTTCGATACCTTTTTGAAATCCTTTGTTTTGATTTCAGGCATGAGTGTACTGTTAAGGAATACGTCCATATTGCGGGCATCCCCGAGCAGGTTGCCGAAATAACGGAATTCACGGTTAAAATTCGAGCGGACTTCCTTTGGAATAATCGATCGGAATATATAGAGTGCAACGCGCATGCGCCTTACTCCGATACGAATTTGCATCAATGCCATTGAGTCCCCCTCTTCCTTGAACTGGCGGAAGTTCTCTCTCAGATGAAGGGCGCAACCACGAAAAATAACCTTTGCCGCTGTCTCTACGTCCATACTTCCCACAAGGTCGATATGCGATAACTTAAGAACTTTCGACTTTGCTGACATGATGGCTCACTAGTTAAAATTTTTGTCCCCGACAATAATGCACATATGCTATTCAAATGATCACGTGAAAAGCAATCAAGAGATAAAAACAAATGAAAAAACTTGAAAACTGGATTGGCAATCAGATTTCCCAACAAGAAATCATACATCAACACGCACTTAACGGTTTCGCTGCCATCATGGATGAAGAGGGCCCGGCCTCCGACATCGTTCCCCCTGGGGGCCATTGGATGTATTTTCTGCCGACCGACAAGCAATCACGAATCGGCCCGGACGGCCATGGGATCAGAGGGGACTTCCTGCCACCTGTAGAGCTACCGCGGCGGATGTGGGCTGGTGGGCGACTTGAATTTCACGCTCCCCTTCGCGCCGGAGACACCGCCGAAAAGACTTCCACCATCAAGAGTGTGGTGCAAAAACAAGGCCGGACCGGTACCCTGGTTTTTGTCACAGTCGAGCATCAGGTGAAAAGTGCGGCCGGTTTATGCCTTACTGAAGAGCATGATATTGTTTATCGTGAAGCGGCAGGCCAGACCAGCGGTGGCAAGAAAGATCCGCAATTGGCACCCACGGACGGCATATGGGAAGAAACAGTCGTCCCGGACCCGGTATTACTATTCCGTTATTCAGCACTCACTTTTAACGGACACCGGATCCATTACGACCTTGACTATTGCTTGAAAGAGGAAGGTTATCCCGGCCTTGTCGTGCATGGCCCGCTGCTTGGGACCCTGCTAATGCGTCTCGCCGTCAACAAAATGGATGGACGGCCGCTTCGCAAGTTCAGTTTTCGCAATTTCAACCCGATTTTTGATACCGCGCCCTTTACCTTGAGTGGGAAGCCAGAAAATTCGGACGAATGCAGTGTGTGGGTCCGGGGACCGGCAGGCGAACTTGCGGTCAAGGCAACGGCGGAATTTTAAGAAAAAAAGGGGCCGTGCGAGCGGCCCCTTTTAACAACCTAAAATGCCAGACTAATTATGTTTATG
Source organism: Sneathiella sedimenti (assembly GCF_017313765.1). GTDB lineage: Bacteria > Pseudomonadota > Alphaproteobacteria > Sneathiellales > Sneathiellaceae > Sneathiella > Sneathiella sedimenti. The sequence continues at coordinate 93,510 of NZ_JAFLNC010000001.1, forward strand.
CTTTTGATTATGCATATCCATATCCATAGCACCGGCATCCTTCACCTGCACAGTAACCGTAATCTCACCCGCCCGGGCAAATTTAAGTGTTACCGGAAATTCAGTTCCCTTGGCGAGCGGCTTCTTCAACCCCATAAGCATGATATGAAATCCGCCCGGTTTCAGGGCGATCATTTCGCCTGATGGAATAAGCAGCTTCTCCATATGCATCATGCTCATAACCCCATCCTTCATGACGCTGTTATGGACTTCGACGCGATCCGCAATCGGGCTTGATGCGGCAACAAGGCTATCCGCCTCACTTTCCATATTATGGATGGTCATAAATGCACCGCCTACCGCGGCATTGGCTGGACGCGCCCGGGACCAGGCTTCCGTTACGGCCATGCCATTTTTCTCTGCGGCATGGGAGACGAATAGATCGGATTCCGCGTTAGCTATTAAAACCCCAACCAATAAAACGAAGGGTAAGTATTTGAGATATTTCATCATTCTTCCTTAACAGATTACAGTTGCTCGCGTACTTTTGACGCCATTTCCTCTGCGGGCACACCAAAGGAGAAAACGGTTATCAGGTCACCATCCCGCCCCATCAAATAAGTGAAAGAGGTATGATCCACCAGATAATAGTCCGGATCGTCGTTATCCTGTTTCTGCGAATAGACGCGGTACTTCTTCTTCATATCATTGATCGATTCTTCACTGCCCGTAAGCCCTACAATGGCAGGATGGAAGGCCGAGACAAAGCTGGCCAAAATTTCGGGTGTGTCTCTTGCTGGATCAACGGTGACAAACAACGGCACCACTTCCTTGGCATCATCACCAAGCTCCTGCATGGCAACAGAGATTGTCTGCATTTCTGTCGGGCAAACATCGGGGCAGTTCGTAAAACCAAAAAAGACAAGGAAAAGTTTTCCCTCGAGATCCTCATCAGTAACCGTCTCTCCCTTGTGGTTAACAAGCGAAAAAGGGCCGCCAATCTGCGGCACCCCGACAAGCACCGAAGAGCCTTCTGATTTTTCCTGTCCAATACCAGGCAAATTACCCGTAAACCAGAACCCGATGACCACAGCACTGGCCAGCAGGAAGAAGGCGATACAGAATGCAAATATCTTGTTCATATTAAAAATATCTTGAAGTTACCAATAAACACAAATTATCAAATGTCTTGCATAAATCGGCCGCACCGCGGCGACAAGGCTAAATTATCTGCTGCGTCATTCTATCGCACAAAGCATTAGGGACGCCGGGATCAGAGATTGACCCTTCAACTTTCTGACGATACCCTGTTTATGCGCAAAAAAATCAATTGTCTGCTCCGCGCGTAATGTTTGGCACCAAGTAACTATATGAGCGTTTTTATTGCGAAGCGAGTTCTGACGTTGTTGGCTACCCTGATCGGAGCCTCAATCGTAATCTTTCTCGTTATGGAAATACTGCCGGGCGACCCCGCCCTCGTTATATTGGGCGTTGATGCGTCTGATGAAGCCGTTCGCGCACTGACGATAGAACTCGGCCTTGATCGTCCCCCACTTGAGCGCTACTGGGACTGGATGACCGGGATTTTAACTGGGGAGTTGGGCAATAGCTATGCCTATAAGGTCCCTGTCTGGGAGCTGGTAGAAGGTGCACTCCTCATCACCATACCCCTCGCCCTGATGTCCATTACACTCAGCATTGTCCTGGCACTCTCCATCGGCCTGTATGCCGCCGCCAATCATAACAAGGCGGGAGATATCACCCTGATGGGGATAAGTCAGCTCGGTATTTCTGTCCCGAACTTCTGGCTTGCCATCCTGCTGATCATCCTGTTTGCAATTGAGTTGCGCTGGTTGCCGGCTGGCGGTTTTCCGGGATGGAAAGAGGGCTTTTGGGTTTGCCTGAAAGCACTGTTGCTGCCGTCCCTGGCCCTTGCCACTGTCGTTGGCGCCATATTAGCCCGCATCACACGCTCATCCGTGCTGGAAGTGTTTAGAGAGGATTATGTCCGTACCGCCCGCGCCAAGGGGCTGAGCCAGCAGGCGACGCTTTGGCGACATGTCCTGCGCAATGCATTGATCCCCGTCCTGACAGTCACGGGCATACAGTTCTCTGCGCTACTGACGGGTACGGTTGTCGTGGAAAATGTGTTCCATATTCCGGGCCTTGGCTCTCTTGTTCTTAAGGCAATCAATAACCGCGATACTATTGTTGTCGAGAATGTCGTGCTGTTGCTGGCCACCATGATCATTGTGGTAAACTTTGTTGTCGATATTCTTTATGCGGTCATCGATCCGCGACTCAAGGCGCATGATATATGAGTGACAATCAATCCCTGTCATTTCTTAGCAGATGCCGCCGTAGCCGCAGCTTTATGGTTGGAGGAACCATGACCGCGTTCTTGCTGATTTGCGCGGCGATATCCCTCTTCTGGACTCCCGGATCAGCCTACGACATCACGATCACTAACCGCTTCCTGCCCCCCTCCGCAGATCATTGGCTCGGTACGGATCAGTTTGGACGGGATATCGCCTCCATGCTGATGACAGGGACGCAAAACTCGATCGTCGTCGCCGTTGTGGCGGTCTCAATCGGGCTGTTTATCGGGGTCAGTCTCGGGCTGCTCGCGGCGGCAAAGCGCGGATGGACGGAAGAGATCATCATGCGATTTTCGGATTTTTCCTTCGCCTTTCCCGCGATACTTTCCGCGATTATGCTCACAGCCATCCTGGGGCCCGGTGGGGTGAATTCAATTCTCGCCATTGGGCTTTACAATATCCCGGTTTTTGCGCGACTAACCCGCGGATCGGCCAACTCAATATGGGCACGGGAATTCGTGATGGCTGCCCGTGCGTCGGGCAAGGGACGGTTTCGTATCACCTTTGAGCATATCCTGCCTAATGTCCTCTCTCTCATTATCGTGCAGGCGACCATTCTCTTTGCCATCGCCATTCTGGCGGAGGCCGCGCTTTCATATCTCGGTCTCGGCACTCAGCCGCCGGAACCGTCCTGGGGGCGTATGCTGAATGAGGCTCAAACGCTGATGTTCCTCGACCCGATGCAGGCTATTTACCCGGGCCTTGCCATCGCGATTGCTGTGTTCGGCCTGAACCTGCTTGGCGATGGCTTACGGGATGTACTGGACCCCAGATTGTCAAGGAAACGCTGAATGAGCTTACTTAGCGTCAAGAACCTGTCTGTAATTTTGGCGACCAATGACGGGCCGGCGCGCGCCGTTCGCAATCTTAATTTCCGCCTGAACCGGGGGGAAACGCTGGGCATTGTTGGGGAGAGCGGTTGCGGTAAATCCATGGCGGCCCTAGCGTTAATGGGGCTGTTGCCGGAGCGAAGCGAAACAGAGGGTGAAATTACGCTCGACGGCGAGAATCTGTTGGAGAAATCCGATGCCGAGATGTGTCGGATCCGGGGTAACCGGCTCGCCATGATATTCCAGGAACCGATGACCTCCCTCAATCCTGTTCATACAGTGGGTAACCAGATCATGGAACCGTTGCAGTTGCACCGGAATATGTCGGACAGCGACGCTAGGGCAGAAACCCTCCGCCTCCTCGATCGGGTCGGCATTCCAAACCCCAAGGCGCGGATCGATAATTACCCGCATCAACTCTCTGGTGGTCAACGTCAACGGGTGATGATTGCCATTGCGCTGTCATGCCAACCGGATATTTTGATCGCGGACGAACCCACCACGGCGCTGGATGTGACAATCCAGGATCAAATACTGGAGCTGATTCAAACGCTTGTCCGGGAAGAAGGGATGTCGCTGATCCTTATTTCCCATGATCTCGGCGTTATTTCCGAGAACACGGACAACATTTTGGTGATGTATGGTGGCGCGGCCGTTGAAATGGGCAGCACAGCCCAGATTTTCGATGAGTTGATCCACCCATACACCCAAGGTTTATTTGCGGCAATGCCAAAGCTTGGACGGGCCCGGGCGAGGCGCCTTGTTACTATTCCAGGCACAGTTCCGGACCTGATCAGCCTTCCAGCCGGTTGTACTTTTACGGATAGATGCCCCCTTGCGACAGATATCTGCCGAAATACAGTGCCCCCCAACGTCGAGGTTAAGGCAAAGCACTTTGTCGCCTGCCATCATCTCGACGAAGCTCGCCACCGTAAGACGGAGGAACTCTTCTCATGACAACAGAGAGCCATCCAGTCCCGGTTCTGGAAGTTCATGACCTCGTACGCCACTATCGGCTGCCGCGGGAAAGCCTGTTAGCCGAGCCAGGTCACGTCTTCGCCCTGAACGGCGTCACTTTCGAGATATACAAGGGAAAAAGTTTCGGTATCGTCGGAGAAAGCGGCTGTGGCAAGTCCACTCTCGCACGCAACGTCATGGCGCTCGAACCAACAGACTCTGGATCCGTCAAGATACTCGGAAAGGAAGTTGTCGGCCTCAGTTTCGATCAGCTCCGCCCGCTTCGTCGTCATTTTCAGATGGTCTTTCAGGATCCGTACGGCTCCCTGGACCCGCATCACAATGTCGGACGCATTGTCGCAGAACCCCTCGCGGCTCTCGGCCCTATTTCCAAGGCTGAACGTGAAAGCCGGGTGCGCAATGTGCTCCAGTCCGTCGGCTTGAAACCACACGATGTGTCCAAATACCCACATGAATTCTCGGGCGGGCAGCGCCAGAGGATAGCGATAGCCCGCGCACTGATCACCCACCCTGAACTCATTATTGCGGACGAGCCAGTCTCGGCGCTTGACGTGTCTGTTCAGGCGCAGGTCCTTAACCTTCTAAAAGACCTGCAAGACGAATTTGGCGTGACCTATATGTTCATCAGCCATGACCTCGCCGTCGTTGAGTATCTGTGCGACGAGGTTGCAGTCATGTATCTTGGGGAAATTGTCGAAAAGGGCCGGACGGAGGATTTATTCAATACCCCGGCCCATCCCTATACCCGCATCCTGCTTGATGCCGTGCCAAAGCCCGGGTCCGGACAGAAGCGCGAACGCATCAAGCTTAAAGGTAACGTAACCGGCCAGACAGAACGGCGTGTGGGTTGTTCGTTCCAGGACCGTTGCCCGATGGCCCAGGATATTTGCCGGGAAGTCAAGCCACCGCTCAGCCCCGTCGCAGCAGATCATCTTGCGGCCTGCCATTTTTCGGACACTGTCATGAAGACTGGCTAAGCAGTGATTGCCTAATAAGGCGTGCCATCCTTGTGGGTGAACTGCCATTGACCATCAGGGCCAAGCTTAGCCATGAGGTCGTCCTTGGGATAACTTCCCTCATCTCCTTTGGTACGATCTCCGATTTCAAGATACAGGACATCCGCTTCTGTCCGGTTAACAAGCTGATGCGCAACACCCTGTGCCGGAAATCCGGCGCAGTCCCCCGGGGACAAAACGACTTCCTCCTGATCGGTAACCAGGGTCGGTGTGCCTTCAAGTATATAAATAAACTCGTCCTGCTTGCTGTGGCGATGAAGCAAAGCGGACTCTCCGCCGGGGAAAAGGCGGGTCAGGTTTACCCCGAAATTGTTAATGCCAAAGGCATCCCCTAGCTGGCGCTTCTCCCGCCCGCTCACACGGCTGTAAAATGGTTCCGGATAGTTCGAGGGCTTTTTCCGCGGCGCTACGTCAAGCGCTCTCAATGCGAGGCTGCCGGCTGGCATTTCCTTATCCATGGCACATACTCCTTAATTATCGTTGTCCGTTATTCTTCTTTCTTGAAATCAAGGGCTGCAGAGTTCAGGCAATATCGAAGGCCCGTCGGCTCGGGTCCATCGGGGAAGACATGACCCAGATGCCCATCGCACTTGTTGCAGACAACTTCCGTGCGGCGCATAAAGAAACTCCTGTCCTCAATTTCGCCGACTTTGGCGGGATCGATCGGCTCCCAAAAGCTCGGCCAGCCGGTTCCGGAATCAAACTTCGTCGCTGATGTGAAAAGTGGTTCATTGCAGCAAATGCAATGGTAGGTACCTTTTTCCTTGTTGTCATGATATTCGCCGGTAAAGGCGCGCTCTGTTCCCTTCTTCCGGGCGACGTTAAATTGCTCAGGCGTCAGTTGGGCCCGCCATTCTGCCTCGCTTTTTGTCAGTTTTTCAGTCATTTCGAAAGTCCTCTTTCTCTTGCGCCCATTGACCTGTATCCACACTTATCACATATGACAGATATGACCGCAGGGCAAAATTCTCAATACTTGACGAATTAAAATACATGGCAGAGAATAATCCCGTAAGTTAAGCAGGAGTGAAAATGAGCGAGGTTGTAAGCTTCGACGACCACTATTTGACCCGATCTGCCAAAAACGCAAGATCGGGAATGCAGCAACCGAACGTATTTTTCAACCGAAACGAACTCAGCCAGATATTGCAGGTCTATGGCCGTATGGTCGCAAAGGCGGAATGGCGCGATTATGCCATTGGCGAGACTAAAACCGCCTGCATCTTCGCCATTTTCCACAGAACGGCGGACCGCCCCCTTTTCAAGATTTACAAGGAGCCCCGACTGGCGGCGAAGCAGGGCGCCTATTCGGTCATCGGGCAGAGCGGCCGCATCCTGAAGCGAGGCAAGACACTCTCGCAGGTATTGAGGGTATTTGATAGCAAGCGGTTCCAGGCAGTTGACACCGAATGACCTTCTCACGGAACGGTGAAACCACGTGATTTGTAAATTTTGAAATTTCGACGAAATTCTGGTTCGTACCCTAAACCCTCTTCAGGAAACGGATCAAAATTATGAAATGGAATTCCTCTCTTCTTTTCTCCGGCTTGACAGCCCTGATGTTTTTACCTCTTCTTGCTGCCCCCTCACATGCCGCTGGCGAAGATGTCACGGTTATTACCCTCACCCAGACTGCCTGCCAGTTCGTTGAATCGGAAAATGGCGTTGACCATGGCTATACGTCTGCTGAAATGGCGGATTGCGAGAAAATCAATGCAGAAACTGGTGAGGAACGGCTTGCGAACTCAGAGGTCCTCACGCTGAAGCCCGGAAAGTATATCTTCCGCGTAACCAACAAGAATGTGCCCTATTCGCTCGGCTTCTGGGTCCGTGAACAAGATTATAATTGGGCGAACCCTCTGCATAAGCTCAACAAGACCAGCGTTTCTGGCGGCGGCCTCGATATCGGTACGACGCTGGACTATGAGGTGGAGCTGAAGGAAGGAGAATATCTCTATTCCTGCCCGCTGAATACCACGCCAGACTATAAGCTCGTCGTCAAAGCCTAGGCTAAACCGGAATACTCAGCTTGCGGTAAATAAAGCTCATCAACCAGGCAGGCCCGATCAGCAGGAACTGGACGTCCTTAAAGAACGAGGGTTTCTTGCCCTCGATCTTGTGGCCGATGAACTGAAAAACCCAGGCCACCACGAAAGCGCCAACCGCAAACTGCCAGAGCGGGAGACCGAGGAGTGGCGCACTCGAGTAAGCCAGCACCGCCCAGATGCACAGGAGGGCAAACAACACCATCCCGATTGCCAGCGTCCAGGATAGAACCGCGTAATATATGATCGTCAGCAATAGTGCGAGGGTCGCCCAGTTAAGGTATGGCACGCGCGCAAACGCGTCCGGTACGGGGATCGCCCAAAGGAGCGCAACGACAGTCCAGGCGATGACCGGTACCGCTATCCAGTGAATAAACTTGTTCGTGCCGTTCTGGTGGCTCTCGCCATACTCGTTTAGCAGGGAAAATATACGGCGGTTCCCGCTTTTTGGCGCAACATCCGGTTTATCCATGTCACCCTCCCCATTGCCGCTGCTGTCGTTAAGTGCGACCGTTCGCCCGCGCAAGTAGCCGGGCGTCCATGGGGACATTTTGCCGGAAATTCACGCGCGCTTCAAGGACCGGCCGTACCTCTTCGAATTTCCTGGCCTCCAGCAGGCTGGTCACCCAGGCAAGCTCAAACAAATCGCGCTGGGCATGACTGCCGCCGATTTCCTGAAACCGCGGCCGCGCCTTTGAAAGCCAGCGAACCGCGTCATCGAATTTCCCCTCGGCGATCGCGATGAAACCACGGGTCGCAGGCAATGCCACCTCCGCCCATGATTTGCGCGTTACGTCAGGGGCTTCGTGCGCCATTTTTTCCATCCCCACCATCAATCGGTCAAGTGCTTCTGTTTGACCACCCCGCGCCAAGGCATAGCCGTAATGCATGTCAAAAAACGGTTGATCGTTCACCAGACGGCGGTCGGCGACATGATCGCTGACATCCTGCCAGCGGTCCCCGACATCCACACCCAGCTGTTCCAGGCGCCAAAGAAGTGAAATGGCATTGACCTGATCGAGACTGTAGGTCTTGTCAACGCCCCAGACCTTCTCGTCATACAGCTTAAGAGGCGTATCAAAGTCCTCCTGTTCCAGATAGAAAAGTGCCTGATGCCACCAGTTATGGGTAAACATGAAGCTGTTGCGATCATCCCATTCATTGGAGAGATCCTGCATCCATTTGATACCCTCGCCATGGCGCCCCTGCGTCAGCATGACATGCGCCACTGCATGATGGGCCCAGGGTTCCTTCCGCTGCATTTCAGTCGCCCTGCGGCCGTCCTCCTCGGCGAGATCAAACATACTGGATTGCTCACGGCCGAAGGCGCGCATCCCGTAGGCATAGGCGCATCCTTTATGACGATCAATCACCGAGTCAGCTATCCAGAGCAGGGTTTTATCATCGCCGATATTGAAGTAGGAATTCTGAGCGAGCTTTGCCGAGAAGAGATCTCCCGGAAACTCAATGACAAGCTGACGCAGTTTCTGGAGCAGGTTTCCAATTTTATTGTCATAAAGGTCAAGAATAGCGGAAATAAAAAGCTGCTCTCTTTCCTTCGCCTTGCTCATCCCCTCTTGCGCACGGACAGAGTATTTCCGGGCAATTTCCCGCCCCTCAGGCGTTTCCATGAATATGCCAAGCAAGGCGGCATAAGCGGCCGCAATGGCACAATCCGGCTCGCTATCTGAGGCATCAAAAATCGGCAGGAAGTCCGTTCCGAAACCAATATAGCTCTCGATAAAACTGTTAATCGCACCTACTGTTTGCTCAGATTGGGTGCTTAGCTGGTTCCCGAACATATCCTCGCGCATCGCTTAAGCCTCGTTTAGCAAATCAAGGGGATAAACCGGTCGACGGACTTTCTCATACCGCAGGAGATTGTTGTCGGAAGTTGTAACCCCTTTACCATCCAGAGTAAGCGTTGCCTTGCCGATAGGCGCAAAACCGGCGCGATAGTGAATGCGGCTTTTCAGGATCAGATAGCGCTTGTATTCCGGCTGTATCCCAACCGATGTAAAGACACCCGTGTCCCACGGCTCGTGATGGTTGGAAACGATGACAATTTCCATATTACCTGTGTCCAGCACCGCCGTTGGCCCCATAAAGACTTTCACGCCCGTGTACATGGGTCCGCGGACGATCCATTCCCCGTTTGTCAACGTCTTGACCGTTCCCGTGACAGTAAGCGGCTCTCCGGGTTCACCAATGGAGGGCATATCCGTCTTGCCGCCGAGTTTGATGGTAATTTCATTGCCGATGCCGGCTTTCTGCATTTCCTGCACGGCTACGGGATCCCAGACGGCAGCAACGGCCACATCTTCAAGGCCCTGCCGCAGCACTTCCTCAATCACCGTCATTACATCCTGCGTTGCGCCGGATCCACAGTTATCTGCGTGATCGAGAAGAAGGACGGGCCCTTCCGTCATTGTTTTCGCCTTGGCAACCTGCTCTTCAAGCGGAGCATGCTCGTAGATGAAGTCCTCTTTCAGCTCCCATGCTTTTTCAAGAATACGATCCCTAACCTCATCTGCCTTTGCCTGATCCCCATCCGTCACGATGATCACAGAATTTCCGGCGTCGCGCATATCCGCGAGCGCAAACCCGCCAAAGGCCGTTGCGGCCAGAACTCCGGGTTCTTTTTCCGCTTCCCGGCACATCTGGATCAGGGTCGCCATGGGTTCATCATCGGTACCCTGGCGCAGGGTCTGGCTCAATAACGGCGCATTGCCCCAGGACATGACCGGCTTGACCTTGCCTGCCAATGAGTCGAACAACACCTGTCCAATCTGTTTGCCCACCTCATACATATCAACATGCGGATAGGTCTTATAGCCAATTAAAGCGGTACAGTTTTCCACCATATTGGCGGTCAGGTTACAATGAAGGTCGAGAGTGACGGCAATCGGGAGATCCGGATCGATCTCGCGCATTTTCTTGAGCAGTGTTCCCTCACCGTCATCCGTATGTTCGGCGACCATCGCCCCATGGAGGTCCAGCAAAGCCACGTCAACACCTTCCCTTACCGCCTCCAATATAGGTTCCGCCATTTGGGTATAGGCATCCCTTGTCACAGGGCCCGAGGGCATGGCCTCCGCTGCGACCGGGGTTATGATTTCGGCGCCAGCCTCACGGGCGAGCTCCACATAGGCGCCAAAGGGCATACCTGTGCCTTCATAGGCCTTTAGCGCATCTTCCCCGAGATAAGCACCCCAGTCCTGAAATCTTTTCCAGTCCGCGACAATGGGTGAAAAGGTATTCGTTTCATGTTTCATCATCGCGATAAGAATACGCATTGGATCATCCCTTTCTCATTGATTTCAAGGGTTGTTTGCAGACAAACAAGTTTACCAATTTCAACTGCGCGCACAACAAAAAACCCGGCACAAGGCCGGGTTTTCGTTTTAACAGCAATTCTGCGTTACTCTCGATTGCCGAGCAGGCTCAACAGCATCATGAACAGGTTCAGGAAATTCAGATACATGGAGACTGCGCCCATAACCGCGCCCTTCTCCAGCACTTCCTGACTATGACCGTGATAATACTCAGACTTTATGCGCTGTGTATCGAAAGCCGTCAGGCCGGTGAAGATCAGCACACCCAGGACGGAGACGACGAAATGCATCATCGTAGACGCCAAGAAGATATTCACCACCGATGCGATGATGATGCCGATCAGCCCCATGAAAAGGAAGCTGCCCATCCCCGTCAGGTCGCGCTTCGTTACATAACCATAAAGGCTGGCTGACCCAAAGGTAGCCGAGGTTATAAAGAAGACCCGTACGATGCTTTCAGCTGTATAGATCTGGAAAATATAGGAAATCGACACACCGAATGTCGCCACCATGATCCAGTAGAGGATTTTCGTTGTACTCGCGCTCGTCCGTGACATGGCGAACAACAGGCCAAGCGGAGCCAGCATCACAACCCACTGCAACGGCGTGCCGAAAACAGCATTGTAAATTGCCGGCGTTGAAGCCGTCAGCGCGGCCGTAATGCCACTCAAGGCAAGGCCGGATGCCATATAATTATAGACCTTCAGCATATAGCTGCGCAGGCCCTCATCAAGAACTGCTTGATCTTGCGTACCTGTTCTTGCCGTATGTAATTTCGAAAAATCTGTTGCCATCTATAATTCCCCTGAAGGTACCTAACTCTGCATTGATATTGTATTTTTCTATAAGATTTTCAAGGAAAATCGGCGTTATTATATGGCATTAACCGGAATTAATAAAGAACCGGCATATACAGCTCATAATATAGCCTTTTGCGCGCAATTTTAGGTAACGCTGTCACAAATTGCCCAGATTATTCCTTTAACTAGCCCAAATGACGGCGTTTTACCGCCACAAAGAATGATCAATCTTCTCCATAGAACATCGATTGACCGATTTTACTGATTTTCGGTCCTTCGGTAGTTCGGCGGACCTGCATCGATAATTCGGTGCTGAACCGTCCTACATTAAATTGAATGGAGATTATTATGAGAAAACTGCTTATATCCACTGCCACGATTACGCTTCTTGCAGCTGCGCCGGCGTTGGCAGCAGCACCAGATTTCAAAACAGTTGATGCGGATGGGAATGGTTCGGTTTCCTTCGAGGAACTTATTGTTGTCATGCCTGACACCAGCAAGGAGCAGTTCGCTGCGGTCGATCTCGACAAAAGCGGTGAGTTGTCGATGGAAGAATATATCGCGGCTACGAAAAGCTAACCTTCTAGACCCATTCCGGGTTTAGTCCATCAAAGTGAGGCCGTCAGGGGAGTTCCATTCCTTTGGCGGCCTCCTTTTTTTGCTCCCTTCAGTCAGACCTTAAGGCGGGCGCGACTTTCGTTCCAAGCGCGCGCCATGAACCCAACAGACCAAACAACAATGTCACCAGAACACTGATCAGGATCGTCGCGACTATCGTGAACGGCAGACTGATCCACTTTGCTTCCAGAATATCCGTGATGACCATGTAGGCTGCGAACCAGCCTGTCGCCGCAGCGATGACAGAGGTGACCAGCCCCAGCAAGGCATATTCCAGGAGGAAAGTAGCGAAAATATCTTTTCGCGTTGCCCCGAGAACCTTCAGAATTACGGCATCATAGACCCGCTTGCGATGTCCCGCCGCAAAGGCGCCGGCAAGGACCAGTACGCCGGTCACCAATGTAATTGAGGAAATGGCCGACACTGCAGAGGAAAGCTGCTCCAGAATGCGGCTGACTGTCTGCAAGGCTTCCTTCATCCGGATTACGGAAACATTCGCAAACTTGTTCGTGATCGCACTGAAAAGTTTGTTCTCGGCGTCACCATCCGCGCGCGCTGTCGCAAGATGAGAATGCGGCGCCCCCTGCAGGCTGTGACTATCAAAAACAAGGACGAAATTAATCGCCATCGTGGTCCAGTCTATTTCCCGCAGGTTGGCAATTTTCGCCTCGATTTCCCGGCCCATGACATTCACGGTCAAGCTATCCCCGATTTCAAGCCCCATTCCCAGGGCTATCTCGCGGTCCATGCTGACCAGGGGTGGCCCCGCATAATCTTCCGGCCACCAGCTTCCCGCAACGACCACGGCCCCTTCGGGGGGTGTCGCGGCATAAGTGATGCCGCGATCCCCGCGCAATGCCCATCTCGCTTCGGGCGCGACGGTCACCTGGTCTGCCGGGACGCCCGCGACCTTGGTGATACGGCCCCGCATATTGGGAACATGGTTGATCTCGCTGACATCGATTACGGATTCGGCCGTTGAAACGAAATCATTCAACTGATTTGACTGTATATCGATAAAGAAAAAGGCAGGTGCTTTCTCCGGGAGTTGCTCCTGCACCTGCCGGGTGAGGTTTCCTTCAATCAAGGCGACAGTAACAAAAAGGGTCAGTCCAAGACCCATCGAAAGGATGATACTGTTCGTTGCCGCCCCGGGACGATAGAGGTTGGCAATAGCAAGACGCAACGACGGAATACGGGAGCGAGGAAGACGCCGCGCAATGAACTGAACGCCGTAACCAACCAGGATGAGGACCGAAAAAATTCCGATAATGGAAATGGTGAAAACGGCGGCAAACCAGGTTTCCTGGCTGGTCAGAATGGCGAGGGCGACGAGTGTTGCAAAACAGGCAGCTAGCGTCACAAGGTATTTCGACCGGGGACGCCGATGGCTGGACACGACATCGCGGAACAGGGCCGCGGCCGGAGTTTCCCGAGCCCGCGCGAGAGGCCAAATCGTAAACAGGGTCGCCGTCAGCAATCCATAGGCGGTCGCCAGAAGCAGCGGCCCGGCCTTGATCGTAATTTCGGGAGGTACCGGAAGCGTACTTGCCAGAAACTGTGCGGCCACGACAGAGCCGCCAACCCCGAGAAGAAGGCCAATCAAAGACCCCGCGACTGCGAGGATAAGGACCTGAAGATAATGAACCCGGAAAATGAAACTGCTGCTGGCGCCGAGACATTTCAACGTCGCAATCGTTGTGATTTTCCCTTCCAGATACGCCCGCACGGCGTTGCCGACACCGACACCCCCGACGACCAGCGCCGTAAGGCCCACTAAAGTGAGGAAGAGCGCCACCCGATCGACAAAGCGCTTAATGCCCGGCGCACCGTTAGACGCATCCCTTATCCGCCACCCAGTATCCGGAAAAGCAGCTTTTGCGTCTTCGTAAAATCCAGCAACAGTTTTCCCAGGTGCCAGCGCGATACGGTAATGATACCGGATCAGGCTCCCTGGCTGAACCAAGCCGGTTTCATTCAATGCGGCAGAGGAAATAATCGTACGTGGGCCAAGGGCCATCCCCTGCGAAGCCTTGTCGGGCTCCGACAATATAATCCCTCGCACTTCAAAATTGAGTTCCCCAATCCGGACTTGCCCATTGATTGGCAGTTCAAGACGGTCACTCAGGCTTTTCTCAATCAGGACACCATAGAGCCCATTCTTTTGTTGAAGGAGCGCATCGGGATTTTCCGTTCCGGTCTCCGATGCCAACGTCAACATTCCAAACAAGGGATAGGCGTTGTCGATTGCCTTTAGCTCCGAAAGGGTCCGACGGTCACTGGATAAGTCGCGAACCATGGCCCGCAAGGTCTGTATCTCGGAAACACGCCCCTGCTCCTCGACCCAACGCCGCTCATCTTCTACAGCGCCCCGGTGAGTGAGGCGGATATCAATATCGCCCCCTAGAATAACCTGGCCATTTGCCCGCAAACCTGCCGTGATGGAACTGGAAAGCGTCCCCACACCGGCAATGGCGGCCACCCCCAAGATGAGGCAAGCAAGGAAAATGCGAAAGCCCTTTAAATTTCCGCGCAGATCTCGCCGAGCAAACCTTAGGGCGAGCGTCAAGGATTCTGGATTTCGCCCCCTACTCACCCGCCAGAACCTCTTCTTGACTTGTTTCCCGGGAAACAACGCGCCCATCTTCAAGTCTCACCTGATGGGTGCATTTTCGAGCCAGGGCGTCATCATGCGTAATCAAGACCATCGTTGTTCCCTCTTTCTCATGAAGGCGGAACATAAGATCAATAATGATTTCACCGGTTTTACCATCCAAGTTACCGGTGGGCTCATCGGCAAGCAGTATACGGGGCGTTGTCGACATCGCACGCGCCAGCGCAACTCGCTGTTGTTCCCCGCCGGAAAGCTGGGCGGGATAGTGTGTGGCCCGATCGGCGAGACCAACAGCCTCCAGCCTATCTGCGGCAGCGGAGAATGCATCCTTCTCACCCGCCAACTCTAACGGAATGGCGACATTTTCCAGGGCCGTCATTGTCGGGATCAAATGAAACGACTGAAAGACGATGCCGATATTGGCTCGGCGAAAACGGGCAAGCGCGTCTTCATCCAGATTCTCGAATTTTTGGCCCACAATCTCAACGGAGCCGGAAGTTGGAAGCTCTAGGCCCGCCATTATCGACATCAGGGTAGACTTTCCTGATCCCGACGGACCGACGATTCCGACAGTTTCCCCTTGTTGTACTGTCAAATCTATACCACGTAGAATATTGACGGGGCCGGCATCGGACTTAAGTGTTAAATGGATATCTGATAATTTGATGATAGGTTCTTGAAGCAAAGTAGTTCCAGTGCAGAAGACGACAGACGCTGATTTATGGGATATGGCGGTTATACAATGAAATTCAACATTTTAGCGCTGTTAATCGCAGCTTTTTGCATCACATCATATGTCCGGGCCGAAGAAACGCTGCGAATTGTCGCAATCGGGGATAGTCTGACAGCGGGTTATGGCCTTCCAACGGGGGAGGATTTTGTCACCCAGCTGGAAACTGCCTTACAGGCCGACGGGTATAATGTCGAAATAGAGAATGCCGGCGTTTCTGGCGATACGACCGCCGGCGGGCTGCAAAGAATCGACTGGGCCATCGGAAAGGGTGCCGATTTTGTTATTCTTGAACTTGGCGCCAACGACGCGCTGCGGGGAATAGAGCCAGACGAGACACGGCGCAACTTAAGCCAGATTATTGAACTAATACAGCAAAAGGATATTCCCATTCTGCTGGCCGGAATGCGCGCGCCCCCCAACATGGGATCTGAATATGCAAACGCGTTCGATCAGATTTTCCCCGATCTTGCCAGTCGCTACAAAACCGGGTATTACCCCTTTTTTCTAGAGGGCGTGGCCGCCGATCCGGCATTGAACCAGGATGATTATATACATCCTAACGCTGAAGGCGTAAAAGTTATAGTTGGCAACATGTTGCCCTATGTGACCGAGTTTATAGAGCGATAGGGCTACATTCGACTCTCTGCTATAAGGACAATTCCGATGCGTCTTTTCGTTGCCATCGCATTGCCGGAGGAAATCAAGGAACGCATCGGTGCTTTACGGGGCGGCATACCCGAAGCACGCTGGATCGCTTCGGAAAATGCCCATGTAACCCTTGCCTTTATTGGCGAAGTGCAAAGCCCGATGATGATGGATATTTCACTGGCGCTCGGACGGATAAAATACCCGTCTTTCGACATCGATATTGAGGGCGTCGGCGTTTTTGGCAGCAACAAGCGGCCGCGCATTCTATGGGCTGGTGTGCGCCCCACGGCTGCCATCAACCTCTTGCACCAGAAAATAGTGACCGCAATCGAATCCGTTGGGGCAACGGTCGACGACCGTCGTTTTCGCGCACATATCACGCTCGCGCGCGTTCACAACTCACCCTATGAGAGGGTTCGCAATTTCCTGACCGACCACGCATTGTTTAGAACGGAGACGTTGCCGGTCACCAGCTTTACGCTTTTCTCCAGCCACCTTTCTTCTTCCAGCGCAATTTACCAGGAAGAAGTCAGCTTTGATCTGCTGTCGCCTGTATCATCATAAAGACATCGTATCGTGTTGATTTTCCGATAATCTGATGCGAAGGCTTAATGAGCCCTTCAATTTCCTTGGCCCGTCGTGGCCATTTCAGGACAACCCGTTTTAATGTCGTTGCAAGTGCGACTCGCATTAGTTCTGCACAGTCAGTATCCGATCCCACGAGATCGCGCAATTGTCGCATTTCATTTTTTACCAGCGCTGATTTACCCCGTGGCGGATGCATTGGATCAATCAGCACCGTTTCGGGTTTTAACTCCGGCAAAATATCCTTCGCATCCCCTTTTATCAGAGTCATCCGCGCGATAATGGCGGCATGGGTATTGCTCGTGTCACTGGCCCGCACCATCGCCTCTTGCAGAAGGTCATGAACAAGATCATTTCGCTCCAACATGGTGACTTTGGCGCCAAGCGTGGCAAGCAGAAAGGCATCTCGCCCGAGACCCGCCGTCGCATCAACGATATCTGGAGTAATCCCCGGGCGAAATCCCAATGCCCTGGGAAGGGCCTGTCCGCGGCCGCCTCCCTTGCGCCGTCGGTAATCAACAGCGCCAGAGACAAAATCCACTGTTAGCGGCGTTTCCGTCATATGCACAATATCATTAAAATCCCAGATTCTCCCGCCACCAGGTCGGCAGCGCAAAAGCCGCCCGGTGAAGATCTTCATTATAGTGACGGCCCGTCAAGGCTTCCACGGGATTGGAATAGTCATGGCCGTCTTTGCTATACAGAAAGAAACCAAATTCGGCTGCCGGATAAAGCTGCACGATGGAGCGGTAGCCTGCCACATGCGGGAGCAGCTTTTCGCGCTGCATGATCGAGACGAGGTTCTGATCCTTGTCGCCACAAAGTTCCTGCAGAAAGTACGCCCGGTCCTTTCCGACAAAAATACTGTCACTGTCGAGAACAACACCATCGTCCGTGATGCAGGCGGAAAAATCTTCACAAAAACCACGAGTGAATACGCTGGAGGATGGTCCGACCGGCTCACTCAAATCCAGAATGATCAGATCGAACTTATCGCCCGCCAACCGTGCATTACGCATATAGTCTGCGGCATCGCCAATAACCAGCTCAGCCCGCGGATCGTTATAATCACCATTGATGGCAAGATATTCCTTCGATAGCTCCACAACTCTTTGATCGATCTCCACCATGACGACGCGGGTGACGAACTTATGACGCAATACCTCACGCAGGATGCCGCCATCCCCACCGCCAACGATAAGCACACTTGCCTGCTCTCGTTTGCGACCCAAAAGCGGCACATGCACCGCCATCTCGTGATACATGAACTCATCCGCATGGGAAGCCTGAACAAGATCATCCAGCGTCAGAACACGACCAAAAACCGAATGCTCATAAATCTCAATTTTCTGAAACGGGCTTTGCTCGGAATGCAACAGTTTCATATCAAGGGCATGGGTAAAGGCAATTCCTTCCGTCTCCTCATGCCACCAGTTCCGGCTTACCTCACTAATTTTTGTCATCGGTTTGTTTTCTCGCTCTAGACATCCATTGACGGCGTCAACATAGTTATCCGGCGTCATAACCTGTTAACGGGAGAATATCCATGACTGTTAGACTAAGCACGGAAGAAATTGAAGAGGCGCTACGTGGACTGGACGGCTGGAAGACGGTTGACGGACGAGAGGCAATCGAGAAGTCTTTCAAATTCGCGAACTTCAACCAAGCATTCGCCTTCATGACCCGCGTCGCTCTCAAGGCGGAAAAGATGGATCATCACCCGGAATGGTTCAATGTCTATAGCCGGGTAGATGTCACCCTTGCCACCCATGACGTTGAGGGCCTGAGCAGCAAGGATGTCGCGTTAGCAACTTTTATGAATAAAATCGCCAGCTAGAATTATTTCGGCGCCATCCGTATAGCCCCATCGAGACGGATAACTTCGCCGTTCAGCATCTGATTCTCCATGATCTGCCGCGCGAGCGCCGCATATTCGGACGGGTAACCAAGACGGCTCGGGAAAGGGACGGAAGCGCCAAGGGCCGCCTGTACGTCATCGGGCAGGCTTTTAAGGAGCGGTGTTTCAAATAATCCGGGCGCAATGGTGACGACGCGAACTCCAATCGACGCGAGATCCCGCGCAACCGGCAAGGTCATGCCAACAATACCGCCTTTCGACGCGGCGTAGGCTGCCTGCCCGATCTGACCGTCATACGCCGCAACAGAGGCCGTGTTGATACAGATTCCCCTCTCTCCGCTTTCCATGGGTTCAAGGACGGCCATATCCGCCGACGCACGACGAAGACAATTGAATGTGCCAACCAGATTAACGGCGATCACCTGCTCAAATTTGTCCAGTGGGTGCATGCCCTTGCTGGAATAGGTTTTTGCCGCCGGGCCGATCCCTGCACAGTTGACGAGAATTCGTGCCGCACCGTGGGCTTCACGCGCCTTGTCGAACGCCGCCTCCACCGAACTATCGTCGGCAACGTTCGTAATGCAGGCAACGCCACCGATTTCCGACGCGACCTTTTCCGCCAGTTCCGTATTCATATCAAAAATTGCAACTTTGGCACCCGCCGCTGCCAGCATCCGGGCGGTTGCCTCACCTAGGCCTGAGGCTCCGCCCGTCACTATTGCGGATTTATCGGAAATATCCATTTGTTTTCTCCGGTATATTTTAGGGATGATCCTGAATTAGATACCTCTCCTTATACTGTTGACTCAAAATTGTGAAGATACGCCGTCTTGCAATGCGACTGAGGTCTCTACATATTACCAGTATGACAGAACAGAATGACGAAGATATCTCAGCATTTGATGAGTCCAAGCTTGAAAGCGACAAGCGCCTTGTCATGCGTGAGTTTGCTCAAAAACTGCGCCGGAATTTCGGCAAGATTCCCTTTGCTGATGATGTGACGGCAAGCTTCTATTGCGCCGTTGACGGCAAGAGTCCTGCCTTCGTAAAGGCTGTTCTTTTTGGCGCGCTTGCCTATTTCATCATGCCAGCCGACGTCATTCCCGATTTCCTTGCGGGTATCGGCTTTACGGATGACGCCAGTGTTCTCATGGCCGCGATGGCAACCGTCAAGAAATATGTCAATGAGGAACACCGGAAAAAGGCTCGCGTTTTTCTCGAAAAGGAACCCGCCTCCGCGGAATAGTTCCGAAATCACCCCCCTATCGGAATTAGAAATGGCCGCAATTTTAAATAATTGTGCGTAGCAGCAAGTTTTTTGTTATATAGCTTTCTTATTCAACGAAATTGACATCCGTTTGATAAGGAACTTGGAATGAGTGACAGGAAGATTTACGCCGACGCGACGGCGGCGTTGGACGGCATACTGAAAGACGGCATAACGCTGATGTCCGGTGGATTTGGTCTTTGCGGTATACCGGAAACTTTAATCGAGGCCGTGAAAGCATCTGGCATAAAGGGCCTGACTGTCATTTCCAACAATGCCGGTGTTGATGGCATCGGCTTGGGCGTGCTCCTGGAAAGCAAACAGATTTCGACGATGGTTTCTTCCTATGTTGGTGAGAACAAGATGTTTGCCGAACAGTATCTGAACGGTGATCTGGAAGTCGTTTTCACACCGCAAGGCACGCTTTCCGAGCAAATCCGTGCCGGTGGCGCCGGTATCCCTGCGTTCTTCACCAAGACGGGCGTCGGCACGCTGGTTGCGGAAGGCAAGGAAGTCCGTAACTTTGACGGCGAGGACTATGTGATGGAACGCGGCCTTACCGCCGATATCGCGCTGGTCCATGCCTATATGGCTGACAAGGAGGGCAATCTCGTTTTCCGCAAGACGGCCCGTAACTTCAATCCGATGATGGCAACAGCCGGGCGAATAACGGTCGCCGAGGTTGAGCATCTGGTTGAACCGGGTGAGATCGATCCGGATCATATCGTCGTTCCGGGGGTTTATGTACAGCGGATCGTCCATGTGCCCAACCCCGTGAAACATATTGAACAGCGGACCACCCGCCCCCGTAATCAGGTTTCCTGACCGAGAGAGATAGAGGACTTACACATGGCTTGGACAAGAGAACAAATGGCGCAGCGCGCCGCACAGGAACTTGAAGACGGCTTCTACGTCAATCTCGGTATCGGTATCCCGACCCTCGTTTCCAACTATATTCCCGACAGCATGGAAATCCAGCTTCAGAGCGAAAATGGCATGCTCGGCATGGGTCCTTTTCCCTATGAAGGAGAGGAAGACGCCGATCTGATAAATGCCGGCAAGCAGACGGTAACGGAACTGCCAACGACAAGTTATTTTTCCAACGCGGACAGCTTCGCGATGATCCGTGGCGGTCATATCAACCTGTCAATCCTTGGGGCAATGCAGGTTGCCCAGAATGGGGATCTGGCCAACTGGATGATCCCGGGGAAAATGGTCAAGGGCATGGGCGGCGCCATGGACCTGGTCGCCGGCGTGAAAAAAGTGATTGTGGTCATGGAGCATACGGCGAAAGGCGACCCTAAGCTCCTGAAAACCTGTAACCTCCCATTAACCGGCAAAGGCGTCGTTGACATGGTGATTACGGATATGGCGGTTTTCGAGTTCGTAAAGGAAGGCGAAACCACGATGAAACTTATCCAGCTAGCCGACGGCGTGACACTGGACGAGGTGAAGGCTGCAACCGAGGCCGAATTCGACGTCGCCCTTTAGGGCGGCGTCAACTTTCCAGAACTGCGGGTTTCTTCTTGCCCAGTCCGGCTTCGCGTCGAACGATATAGAGACTGGATGCGACAATAATTCCGGCGCCGATCAACATGGCAAGCGTCGGAATTTCCGCAAATACAAAAAATCCCAAAATTCCGGAGAATATCAGGCGCGTGTAGTCGAATGGCGCGACTGCAGTTGCTTCTCCGACTGAAAAAGCGCGGATTGCGCAGAAATTCGCACCTGAGCCAAAACAGGCCAAGAGAACAAGTATTGCCAGATCCTCAAAACTCGGCGGGGTCCAGACGATCATCGCCGGAAATGCAGATATGACTGAAGCGATCAGGCCGAAATAAAACATCATCGTTGTTGGGGCTTCAGTCACGCTCAGCTTTTTCAGAAAGACGGACACCAGCGCGACCATCAGCGCCCCGAAGAGCGCAACAAGGGACGCAAACTCGAACTCGCCTTGCGACTGAACCATCACCAATACCCCGACGAATCCGACAGCCGTCGCCGTCCAGCGCCGCCATCGTATCATTTCCCCAAGAAACAGAACCGCTAGAAGGATCAGAAAGAGGGGTCGGGTAAAAGTGAGAGCCACCGCGTCAGCAAGGGGCAAATGCGTAATCGCATAGAAAATGGACAGCATGCCAAGAATGCCGACAACCCCACGGGCTAAATGGAGCTTGAGTACACGGGTTTTAAGTCCCGAGAGACCGCGACGAAGCGCGAAGGGCAAGATGACGATAAAACCGAACAGGGCACGCAAGAAGGCTATCTGGAAACTATTCATTTCGGCACCCAGAAACTTGATGCCGACTCCCATACAGGAAAAGAAAAATCCCCCGAGCAACATCCATAGTGCACCCTGACCGTTGGCCGGTATCCTAGAAAAGAAACCCTGCGGAAAGATGCCGTGGTCAGGCGATCTCATTTTGTTGGCCCTGAACGGGTCTCTGCCTTTATTTGCGCCAGTATCTCCTTCTCTTTCGCGTTGTTACGCGCATTGCTCACCCGGGCTTCCCGGATTGCAATGTAGATTGAAGAGGCAAAAATAATTGCGGCCCCGATATAGGTGAAAAGATCGGGCTCCTGCATAAAAAAGATAAAGCCGATAAGCGCCGAGAATATGAGCCGGAAAAAATCGAAGGGCATAACAATAGACGCATCTGCGAGCGTATAGGCTTTCGTAAAACACAGATGTCCAATCGTCGCCAGCAACCCGATAATCAAAATGGCTACAAGCTGCGCCATCGTCGGGGTTTCCCAGACGAAAATCGCCGGGATGAGAGACATTGGTATAATCAAAATCTGGTTCAGGGCGACCATCGCGGCTGTATTTTCAGACCGTGACAAGAGCTTCACCATCGTCATCGAACATGCCATGGTGACGGCGGAAAAAATAGCGGAATAGGATCCTACGCTCATTTCTGTCAGGCCAGGCCGCAGAATTATCATGGCACCGATAAAGCCAACGATCATCGCGGCACCGCGGCGGATACCGACCACTTCGTGCAGGACGACGATCGCTAATATGGTGCCGAAAATCGGGGCCGTAAAATTGAGCGCCACCGCATCGGCAAGCGGCAACACGCTCACGGCGTAGAACCAGCTCAGCATTGACGCAAAGCCGAATAGACTTCGCAGCCCAAAAGCACCAATGCGTTTCGTTTTTAAAACGCCCAATCCTGCCTGGAAGAACCAGGGCAGAAAAAAAAGTATGCCCGCTACATTCCGTAAAAACACTACCTGGAAAATATGCATGCCGCTATCTGACACGTAACGGATAACCCCTGCCATCAGGGAGAAAAAAAGGCACGCGATTATCATCAGACCCGCCGCCTGTAACACCGGAGAGAAATTTAGAAAGGGTTTAATCAGAACACGTAAAAATACCATCCCGAACAGAATAAGTCGGCGGCTGTTAAAGGCAAAGCACTAAAACTGCAATACTGCTGTGCATTTTATGCGCGCTATGTTTTTAACTCGACTTAAGCCAAAGAAGGTTAAGGCCCTGCAGCATTTTATATACGGGAGCAAAAGCCGTTCGGAAATTTGGCCAGGTCATGGACATTTCGGACTGAATTTCCCGCAAATTTCTTTGATTATTAATATAGCGAACAAAATCCGCCGCCCCGTCCGGAATGTCGAGCGTTACCGGATCCGTATCAAAATGCACCGTCAAAGACGAACGCGCGGCGAGTGTGCGAGAGAGAATTTCCGCATTATTATCTTTTAGAACGGGGATCATTTCGGGATCGAACCTCGCCTCGCCTGCGGCCGTACCATGCAATTTCCTGGCGTAAAATGTATGCGTTTTAATTGATCCGGACAGATTCTCGGCGAGGGCCGCACGTGCCCCTGTGTCCAGTTTCCGGGCCCGTTTGCGAAGCTCCGGGTCTTTTAAGTACATCTCCGGCTCATACCGTACCGGCTCAATAAATCTGACAAGCTGCATGCCTGTCTCGGTCAGAAGGTCCAGAACTTCAGGCACAAGATAGCTCCTGTCCCGTGGGTGCAGTAACAAATCATAGAGCGCCGCATCCTCGCCCAGCTTGTGATCGCCGAGTACCTTGTTCTTGTTGAGCCAATTGGCCGGTGGAAGATCTTTGAGGAGATTTTTCGCGAGCTTGACCTGATTGCCCACACTGTCTCCTTCCGTAAGCGATCGCAGGGCATTCTGGACCGGGTACACACCTGTTCGACCAAGTGTCGCATAAACCATAAGACCCATACCGCCGTCGTCGGCCAGACAGGAAACAAGCGCCGCGAGACCGGCCACTGGCTCTTCCAGGTGGTGGAGCACTCCACAACAATCAATATAATCGAAAGGTGCGAGGTTCAGGGACGGTAAATCAAGAAGGGAGCCGGTCAGGAAATCTATATTGTCAAGACCGCGGGCCTCTGCCCGGGCCTCTGCCACTTGACGGCTCGCTGACGACAGATCGAGATAGGTGACATGCCCAGCCTTTCCCCGGTCCGCCAGATGCTGCGCCAGCATAATAGCGGCATCGCCGGTTCCTCCACCCGCGACAAGCGCGCGAAAAGGCTGTGAAAAATCGCGTTTCCCGGCGAAAAGGTAATGATTAAGCTCATCGAGATGGCTCGGGCTTCCTTCAATCAGCCGCGCCGCCTCGTCTTTCGGGTCGCGAGGGGGATAGGGAAGAGTCTCATACTGGCGCTTAACGGCCGCATCGCGCTTGCCCTTCCCCTTCGCCATGAAAGATCAATCCTTAACGGTAATGATGACCTTGCCTGTGGTTTTGCGAGACAGCAACGCCTTCATTGCATCCGCACCTTTTTCCAGCGGGAAATGCATGGAGACATGCGGCTTGATCTTGCCGCTTTCGACCATGTCCAACATCGCCTGGAAATTCGCGCGATTCTGTTCCGGGTAGCGGCGGGCAAATTCGCCCCAGAACACACCAACAACGGAGCAGCCCTTGAGCAGCGCCAGGTTGGTTTTAAGTTCCGCAATTCGGCCCGACGCGAACCCGATCACCAGCAGGCGACCATTCCAGTTGATGCAGCGCATGGACTGATCAAACGCATCGCCACCAACCGGATCATAAATCACGTCCGCACCCTTGCCATCCGTCAGCTCCTTGACACGGTCACGGATGCTTTCCGTTGAGTAGTTGATAACATGCTCCGCGCCATATTGCTTGACGATATCCATCTTGTCATCAGAACCGACCGTTCCGATGACCGTCGCACCAAGCGCCTTGCCAAGCTCAACCGCATTAAGGCCGACGCCACCTGCCGCGCCATGTACCAGCAGTACTTCGCCTGGTTTCAAATCACCGCGATCGACGAGGGCATGATAGGTTGTGCCATAAGTTACCGGAAAACCTGCCGCCTGGTCATAAGGCATGTTGTCAGGAATTTTGTAGGTGCCGTTCTCGGGCGCCAGCACGTATTCCGCAAAGCCGCCCACACCATGGTTGGCCATTACCCGATCACCAACTGCTACCTTGGTGACGCCTTCGCCAACTTCGGTCACGATACCAGAAGATTCCATACCCGGAGAGAACGGAAAGGGCGGCTTGAACTGATATTTGCCGGCAATCATCAGGGTGTCCGGAAAGTTAAGACCAACGGAATGAACCTCGATCTTGACCATTCCCTTTTTGACTTCAGGCTCTGGAACATCTTCCATCACCAGAATATCCGGATCCCCAAATTCCTTGCAAACAAGAGCTTTCATGATTTTTTCCTAAATGTCTTTTTTGTTGTTATTGCGATGCAGAAACTTACCCTTCAACAAAAGCCGAGGTCAATCACCGAGATACTTTAGTCGTTAAAAGTGGCCGTGATTTCCCCAACGGTAATGTTATTCCTGTTACGCAGGATTGGACGAACGAACGGATCAATCGCGCGATGGATGTCATCGTCGAGAATTCCAATCTCATCCAGAATTGCCCCGAGCGCGACGTCTACAGCCCGCGTTGTACCATCGACTGCCTTGATTGCAATACCAATACCTGCTTTGGGAAGCGCTGCCAGATAGACCCCTTCTGCGCCGACTTTCGCGACAATTCGGCCGTTCGCCGCGCCGTTGATTGCGGTGCAAAGGCGGTCGGAACCGGCAATCATCTCTGGATATTTCGAGATGGCTTTTTGCAGTCGTGCGCAGGCCGCCGCCCTGTCAGCGCTGAGTTTGGAGGGGTCCGCAAACCGGGCAAATGCCAGTGCCGCCTGTTGCAGCGGTATACCGATCGTCGGAATGGAGCACCCATCGATCCCGACCGGAGCGTTTGACAGGTCGAGATCGGTAAAATCCTCCAGAACGGTCACAATGCGCCGCTGCACCGGATGGTCGCGGTCGATATATCCTTTGATCGATTCTTTCAGATGAACGGCCGTACACAAAAAGCCGGAATGCTTACCCGAACAATTGTTATGCGCGGCTGTTGGCTCCTGTCCTGAGGAGGCGAGGGCGCGCGCTGCGGGATCATAAGTCGGCCAATGCGTGCCACATTCAAGGGCGTCGATCGTGAGACCCAGCCTGTCTAACCAGGCCGTTACCGCCTCGACGTGAACCGGCTCTCCTGTATGGGACGCACAGGCGAGAGACAATTCCTTTTCACTCACATTAAACGCATCGGCCGCCCCACTTTCGATGAGTTGCAACGCCTGCAACGGTTTGATTGCAGATCGGAGATATACCGGATCTTCAACATTCCCCCAACTGCGCACAATCTTGCCGGACGAATCGGAAACAGCAGCAGAAACCACATGGCGGCTTTCCACCATGGGCCCGCGTGTGACCTCAACGGTGAAAGGAGGGCTTGCAGAATTATTGGAGGAATGGTTAATCATGTTCTGGACCAAATTGGATTTGTAAATCGTGGATTTCTATCAGGATTCCGGTCAGGAGAGTAGAGAATTATGGCAATTTCCCGGGGTTATTTTGGTATCGGGGTTGAGGGAATCAGCAAGCCGATGAATGCAGGCAACCTTTTCCGTACGGCCCATGCGTTCGGTGCGAGTTTTGTTTTTACAATCGGCGCAGATTATTCCGTTCGCAAGGCCTGCTCGGACACCTCCGTTGCGCCAAAAAATATCCCTTGGTACGATTACGATAATCTAGAGGAAATGCAATTGCCAAAAGGGTGCAAGATTGTCGGGGTCGAGCTTCTCGATGAGGCGACGGAACTGCCAAGTTTTTTTCATCCCATAAGTGCAGCCTATGTCCTGGGTCGCGAACGCGGCTCCCTCTCCCCGGCAATGCAAGAAAAATGCGACTACTTCATCAAAATTCCGACAAAGTTCTGTCTGAATGTTGCAACCGCAGGGGCAATTGTTATGTATGACAGAATAGTCACCCACGGGCGATTTGCCCGGCGACCAACCGGTGAGCTCGGCACGCCGGAACCCCTAAAGGCGCATGTCCAGGGGGCGCCCATAAAACGGCGCGAAACGGATTGATGAGATGCGGAAAAAACAACAGGTTGAGTGGATGTTCCAGTTTGAAGAAAAATTGAAGGTGTCGGGGGTAGAAAAAATGGCGTTGGCCCGGTATCCTCTAAGAATGTATAGATTGACCGCCAGTTTGTTTCTGACCCTTTCCCTGCTTCTATCCCTTTCGGGACAAGCCGCCGCACAACAGGCGGAGCCCCGGGCACTTGGCACTTTTAACGACTGGCTCGCCTATAGCTGGGTCGAGAATGACAATAAAGTCTGCTACATGCTTTCGCGACCGCTTAAATCCACGCCGCAAGGGGTCAAGCGCGGCGATATCTATGTCATGGTTGCCTATCGGCCCAAATCAAAATCCAAGGAAGAAGTCAGCCATGTTGCTGGATATCCTTATCAGGACAAATCAACCGTCGAGGCTTTGATCGGCAGCAACAAGTTCCTGCTTGCGACAAACAATGAAGTTGCCTGGGTTCCCGAAGGCGGCAGCGATGAAAAGCTGATCAGCGCCATGCGCAGCGGATCGAAGATGATTGTCAAGGGGACCTCCAGTCGTGGGACCCTGACCGTCGACACCTATTCCCTGCAAGGCTTCACTGCCGCTTACAAGCAGATTAGAAAAAGCTGTACTTGATCGGCCAGACAAGAGTATAAGCCGTTTTTTAAGAAAGCTGGAAGCTATGGATCATTTGATTCCCGATGTTGATGCCGTTGACCGGCAACCCGAACTGCTCGCCATCCGCAAAAGCCTGATCGGGCTCGACCGGAGCGAAATGGCGGCTGCGCTGATTGAGGCCGGAATCGATGAGAAAGCTGCCCGGATGAGGGCGCGCCAGCTTTTTCACTGGCTTTACTATCGTGGCGCCAGCAAGTTCGAGGATATGACGTCTATCTCGAAAGAGATGCGTGGCTGGCTGCCCGAGAAATTCACAGCAGAACGGCCTGAGATTACCTCCCTCCAGGAATCGACTGATGGCACCCGCAAGTGGCTAGTGAAATTCCAGGACGGGCAGGAAGTTGAATCAGTCCATATCCCTGAGGAAGATCGTGGCGCTCTTTGCGTTTCAAGCCAGGTTGGATGCACCTTGACGTGCAGTTTCTGCCATACCGGGACTATGAAGCTCGTCCGGAACCTGACTGCTGGGGAAATTATCTCGCAGATGCTGGTGGCGCGCGACACGATTAACGAGTGGCCGAGCCCGAAGGGCGATCGGATGATCTCCAATATCGTCATGATGGGTATGGGCGAACCGCTGCTGAATTATGACAATGTCGCCAAGGCACTGAAAATCATTATGGACGGCGAGGGCATATCCCTTTCCAAGAGGCGCATCACCCTTTCGACATCCGGCGTCGTGCCTAAAATCCGCCAATGCGGTGAAGAACTTGGCGTCAACCTCGCCATTTCACTCCACGCTGTAACGAACGAAATCCGGGATATCCTTGTCCCGATCAACAAGCGCTATCCGATCAAGGAACTCCTGCAGGCTTGCAAGGAATACCCAGGCAGCAACAATGCCCGCCGGATCACTTTTGAATATGTCATGTTGGACGGCATCAATGACAGCCCGTCGGACGCGCGGGAGCTTGTCCGGTTGTTGAAGGATATTCCGGCGAAGGTCAACCTGATCCCCTTCAATCCCTGGCCCGGCACGCAGTATCAATGTTCCAGCAACAACGCGATGCATCGATTTGCGAAAATCGTCAATGACGCCGGGTACTCCTCGCCCATCCGGGTACCGCGCGGTCGCGACATCATGGCGGCCTGCGGCCAGCTCAAATCCGCAAGCAAGAAAGCGCCCGCTTCTGCTCGCCGCAAGGAAGCCGGGGCTGAAGCAAGCCTATAATTCAAGCTGCATGGTGATACTGGTGGGGCGATCATAGCCTTCATGGGCGGTAGTGCCGCTCTGACGAAAGCCGCAGCGGCGGAAAAAGTCATGCACTTCGACCAGTTCGATGCGCGATTGAAGCTCTATTAGCTTTTTCTCGCGTGTTCGGCATAAATCTATAGCGGAGTTCACGACCGCAATACCAATGCCGGAGTGCTGCGCCTTGGGATCGACCGCGAGTTTGCCGAGATACATCTTCTCCCCCAAATTCTTGAGAAAGCAGCAGCCGACCAGCCTGCCTCCGTCACGCGCCAGCAACAATGTCTCCTCTGTCGCCTTTTGGGCAATTGTCTCCTCGTTCAGGAGATGAAGGGAGGACGGTGGGTCAATCCGGCATTCCATATAGGTAAATGCCTCGAACAGGAGCGCAAGCAATGCCTGCCAGTCGCTGAACCCCTCCTCTTTTACTGTAACCGTTACCATCTAGAATCTCTGAGTGTTAATTCAGCGGTGATATTTTATTCTTTTATCGCCTGCGTAAAGTGCTTCCGAAAAAGATAGGCACTCATCCCAATAACAAGGCCCCAAAAAGGCGCCCCGATGGAGAGAAGTGTCATGCCCGATGCGGTAACGGCGAAGGTCAGAATTGCCGCGTCGCGCTCCGCCTCTACTTTGAGCGCGGCGTCTAGGCTGTTGGCAATCGTTGACAGGAGTGCGAGGCCCGCTATCGCCATGACCAGCGCTGCCGGGAAGGCAATGAATAGAGCGGTGATAGCTGCGCCAAAGAGCCCGGCAAGACAATAGAAGACAGAGGCCCAGATAACCGCAGGATAGCGCCTCGCAGGATCCGGGTGAACCTCGGGACTCATGCACAGGGCGGCGGTGATTGCGGCGAGGTTAAAGGCAAAGCCCCCGAAGGGAGCGAGCACGATTCCCGTAAAACCAGACCAACCGATCAAGGGCGACGCCGGCACATCATAGCCATGTGCCCGAAGGGCCGCGATACCCGGTACATTCTGGGACGCCATGGTAACGATAAAAAGCGGAATGCCGACACCGATCAGGGTGGTGATCTCAAAGGCAGGCATGACGAAAACTGGCCGGGTGAGCGTAAATTCCGCTTCAACTGCGGAGATCTGTCCTCCAGCCAGCGCAATAACGATACCGGTCAAAACAGTGAGCGGTATGACATAGCGTGGCAGGAACTGCTTGGCTGCCAAGAAGACAATTACCATGGCGCCGACCATCAGCACATCTGCCTCCAGCGCGACAAAGGCATCTAGGCCAAAGCGCAGCAGCACCGCCGCCAACAAGGCGGAAGCAAGCGATTGCGGTACGAAAGTCATGATTTTCTGGAAAAGGCCGGTTACACCGCAAAGGGTGAGAAGGACTGAACTAAAGATAAAGGCACCGATCGCATCCCCCATCGGTATTCCCGGCAGGCTGGTCGCAAGCAGGGCGGCACCAGGCGTTGACCAGGCAATAAGAACCGGTTGGCGATAGTAAAGGGTCAGACCGAGACTACTAATCCCCATTCCGAGCCCAACCGCCCAGAGCCAGGAACTGATCTGCTCAGGGCTCGCCCCCGCCGCATTCGCCGCCTGAAAGACAATGGCGCCCGCCCCGGTGTACCCTACCAGGACAGCGACGAACCCCGCAGAAATATAACTCGGAGAGAAGAAACGAAGCATTTTGATCTGTACCTTCCACCAGAATATACGTTATAACGCACAAGCGGCGCCAATCTAACAGATGTGCGCTATAACGCTCAATCGAAAAATGGACGAATGATGCAAGATCTGAAAGATCACCTTTGCGCCACCTTGAAGAAACTTCGTAAGGAACGCGGCTGGAGCCTGGATGCAACGGCGGCGGCAACTGGCGTCAGCAAAGCCATGCTGGGACAGATTGAACGAGGCGAATCAAGCCCGACAACGGCTGTTCTCTGGAAACTGGCGACAGGATTTCAGGTTTCGGTTTCCTCCCTGATGGAACCTTTACCCGAGATCGCGGCGGACACGGTTATTCGAGATGCCAATGAAATCCGCTATGTTCCCGGTGACAAAGGGATGGCCGTTGCGCCTCTATTTCCGTTTGAACCGCGTTTTGGATTTGATTTGATGGAACTTACCTTCCTTCCCGGCTATGAACGTTTATCTGAACCGCATGAGCCGGGAGTAATTGAGCATATCACCCTCATTTCCGGGGATATGGAGATTCTGACAGATGATATCTGGCATTCGCTTGAAAAAGGACAAACAATCCGATTTCGTGGTGACCGGCCCCATGGCTATCGAAACCAAGGTGATGAAAAGGCCGTTACCCTATCGGTGATCCATTATCCGCATCGCACCTGATGTTTGCGGAAATCTGCCCCTTGCGAAGCCCCCACTTTTCCCCTAGTTTGCGCCCTGCAAAGTTGCCTGAATATAAGATTCCCTATTGAGGTCCCAGTGATGTCCCAAGAAATCAAAAAAGTCGTTCTCGCCTATTCCGGCGGTCTAGATACTTCCGTCATTCTGAAATGGCTGCAGACGACTTATAACTGCGAAGTCGTTACCTTCACAGCTGACCTCGGTCAGGGCGAGGAACTGGAACCAGCCCGTGCGAAGGCGGAGATGCTGGGTATCAAGGAAATCTATATCGATGACCTGCGCGAGGAATTCGTCCGTGACTTTGTCTTCCCGATGTTCCGCGCCAATACCGTCTATGAAGGTCAGTATCTGCTCGGCACCTCGATTGCCCGCCCGCTGATTTCTAAGCGGCAGATCGAGATTGCGAAAGAGGTTGGTGCTGATGCGGTTGCCCATGGCGCAACCGGCAAAGGCAATGACCAGGTCCGCTTTGAGCTTGGCTACTATGCGCTTAACCCGGATATCAAGGTGATTGCCCCCTGGCGGGAATGGGACCTCAACTCCCGTACCAAGCTGATTGAATTCGCCGAGAAGAACCAGATCCCTATCCCGAAAGACAAGCGCGGGGAAGCCCCGTTCTCTGTGGATGCAAACCTCCTCCATATCTCGGCAGAAGGCAAGGCGCTGGAAGATCCGTGGGAAGAGGCCGGGGAATATGTATATTCCCGCACCGTAGCACCTGAAGACGCCCCGGATACACCAACCTATATCGAGATCGATTATGAAAAAGGCGATCCGGTCGCCATCGATGGCAAGCGGATGAGCCCTGCGGACCTCCTGACGGCGCTCAACAAGCTCGCAGGCGATAACGGTATTGGCCGACTTGATCTGGTGGAAGGCCGCTTTGTCGGCATGAAGTCACGCGGCATTTACGAGACGCCGGGCGGTACCATTATGCTGGAAGCCCATCGCGGTATAGAGCAGATCACGCTTGATCGTGGTGCGATGCATTTAAAAGATGACATTATGCCGCGCTATGCTGAGCTGATCTATAACGGCCTCTGGTTCTCGCCGGAACGGGAAATGCTGCAGGCTCTTATCGACAAGAGCCAGGAAAAAGTGACCGGAACTGTCCGCCTCAAGCTCTATAAAGGCCGCGTAAGCGTTGTTGGCAGGAAAAGCCCCTACTCGCTCTATTCCATGGAACATGTCACCTTCGAAGAAGACACGGTTTACGACCAACGCGATGCCGAAGGCTTTATCAAGCTGAACGCTCTGCGCCTGAGGCTTCTACACAGACAGAAAAAATAACCAAAAGGGGCCGAGATGCCGTCTGGCGCCAGAAAAACGATAACGGTGAAATAATGCCACCGATCATTAAGGCAGCGTTCTGGATGGGTGGTGCGTTAATGTCGTTTATCACCCTCGCCGTCGCCGGCAGGGAGTTGTCGTCGGACTATGGCACATTCCAGATCCTGTTTTATCGTGGTGTGATCGGCCTGGTTATTGTTCTGTTCTTTCTTTGGCGCAGTGGCTTTGCACAAATCTATCCGAAACATTTGGGCATCCAGATCCTTCGCAACAGTTTCCATTTTGCGGGACAGGCGGCGTGGTTTTACGGCATTGCCGTGATTTCGCTGGCAGAAGTGTTTGCCATTGAGTTTACGACCCCGATCTGGACAGCGCTATTGGCATCTTTACTGCTCGGGGAAAAACTTACCTGGACACGTATTTTCGCCATCGCCATGGGCTTCATCGGCATCCTGATCATTCTGCGACCTGGTCTAGTTTCCATGACCACGCCCGCCTTGATTGTTCTCGCCGGAGCCGTTGGCTTTGCGGTGACCGCAACCCTGACGAAGAAGCTGTCGGGAGATACAACGGCACTTGCCATTCTGTTCTATATGGCCGTTATTCAGCTCCCCATGGCAATGATCCCGTCCGTGATCGACTGGCAACCCCCGACATGGCAGGCAATGCCTTGGTTTATTGCGGTCGGCATCACAGCGCTCTCAGCCCATTTCTGCATTGTGAAAGCGTTCCAAAATGCAGATGCAACGGTGGTGGTTCCTATGGATTTCCTACGGGTGCCACTTATTGCTGTCGTTGGCTTCCTGCTGTATGCGGAAGCTTTTGACCCGTGGGTGCTGGTTGGCGCGGTTATTATATTTTCAGGGAACCTGACAAACCTTCTGGCAGAACAACGCAAACAGGCTTAGCTACCTGTCACGCCTGTCATTCGAGATATCCTCGCCGTCTTCCTCGAAATCAGGTACTTCTTCGACATAGGGAACATAGCGGTCCTTGATAAAGAGTCCCGCCGCGAAAGCCCCGCCGGCGATTGCCCCGACCGCCATGATCAGTGGCATTGAAGGGACCCATGGCAGGGTCCAACCAATCTCGAACGCGCTCAAGATAAACAACACACCGGCCATTGGCAGGGCAATAAAGATCACGCTGAAGACAATTCCCACCAAAGTGCCAATGGCGATGAACTTAAAAAACCGTTCGAGTAGCGGGCGGGAATATCGCACGGAAGGAGTTTACACCTCCGGTTCGGAAATACCTGCCTGACGACAGGCGGCCGTCACTGTGTTGGCCAGCAGGCACGCAATGGTCATCGGACCGACACCGCCGGGCACTGGCGTGATTGCACCGGCCACCTCCACCGCCTCGGTGAAGCTGACATCGCCAACCAGGCGTGTCTTGCCATCTTCCTTGGGGATACGATTAATGCCCACATCGATCACCGTTGCGCCGGGCTTTACCCAATCGCCGCGGATCATTTCCGGACGTCCAACCGCCGCGACCAGAATATCCGCACTTCGGCAGACGGCAGGTAGGTCGCGCGTGCGGGAATGCGCAATGGTCACCGTACAATTCTCCGACAGAAGGAGGCTTGCCATCGGTTTACCGACAATGTTTGATCTGCCGACAACAACGGCGTTCATTCCGGAGAGGTCACCGAGTGTATCCTTCAGCATCATAAGGCAGCCAAGTGGTGTGCAAGGGACCATGGACGGCAGCCCTACTGCCTGGCGGCCGGTATTGATGACGTGAAAGCCATCCACGTCTTTCATCGGGTCGATAGCGTCCAGAACCGCCATTTCATCAACCTGTTTCGGTAACGGCAACTGCACAAGAATTCCATGAATGGTGGGATCCGCATTGAGCCGCTGGACAACCGCCAACACCTCCTCTTGCGTCGCCGTTGCCTCGAGATGAATTTCTTCGGATTTCATGCCGGCTTCTATCGTCGCCTTGCCCTTGTTGCGAACATATACCTCGCTCGCCGGGTCTTCTCCGACCAATACGACTGCAAGACCTGGCGTGAGGTCATGCTTTTCCTTCAGGATCGCAACCTGCTTCCCCGCCTTTTCCCTTACCCGGGCCGCAAAGGCCTTGCCATCGATAATTGTTGCCGTCATTGCATCATTCCTTCGTCGTTGTCATGCCGGGTCAAAATTGTTCAAGCCAGGCATTTAACTGATTTTCCATCTCGGACGGCTCGCCCCTGATCAACAATGTCTTATTTCGATCGAGCTTGCCGGAGACAATTTCAAAATTCCCGCGACCACATTTTATTGATTTCGACAGTAATTTGATTACTGCACTGTTTGCTTTTCCTTTTTCCGCTATTGCCGTCACCTTAACTTTAAGCCTCGGCCGACCTTCTCCATCAACAAGAATGCCGTCAATCCGGTTTTGCGCAGCATTGGGGGTGAGGCGGATATCGAGCAGCACGCCGTCGACATTTTGTCGAAGTGGCAGCGTCACATCATCATAGGCGCATATTCAAACAAAAGATTGCGAAGGAAAATCAACAGCAGGATCAACACAACCGGCGAAATATCCAGCCCGCCCATCGTCGGAATTATTCTTCTGATCGGGCGTAACGGTGGCTCGGTGATCCGGTAGAGGAAGTTTCCAACCGTGGATACGAACTGGTTGTTCGTATTGACGACATTAAACGCAACAAGCCAGCTCAAAATTGCATTTGCAATCAACAGCCAGATGAAAATGCTGATAATCGTGCTAATCAGATAGAGTAAGGATGTCATGTATATACCTGCTCGAATTATTCCAACCTACATTTAGGCGCTGCGCCCGAAAAACGCAACCATGCAGCGCTCATCTTTGCAACTAAAGTAGGTTTCTTAATTCAAGGAGAAATAGCGGACGTCATCGCCTGATTGACAACCTGGGTCAGGACAGCCTGTACGAAATCCGCCTGGGTCATACCCTCGCCGTCCGCTCCCATATTATCCATCTTGATATCAGGCATCGTCAGAGACATTTTCGTCGAAAGTGGATAGATTTTTCCGGATAATTTGGCGCCGGTAATTGTCAGGTTATCCACCCGGAGTTTCTTGTCATCCCCGTCGGACTTATCGGCTGTTAGTGCATAGGCGCCGGCCGCCGCAAGAATTACGGCAAGGTTAGAGCTTGTCGCAGTTGTCTCAAGATCGATTGACGGATTGGTGATGGCGATCGATTTGATGTGCAATGGTCCCCAAAGAATACTCCAGGGAACAATCTCAACCTTTGCGTTATCCACGACGAAGCTTGTAGGGGACGACCCGATATCGGAATTTGGAACGGTGAGCCCTGTAATCGCTCCCTGGCCCGTAAAGATGTTTACGGTAAATTCGTCCAAAGCCACTTTCTCGCCCGTTGCTGCGCTGCCGACAGCCGTAAGCGCGGTCTGCCCTGTGGAATTGACGTGCTTTTGTGCCTCACGTACGCCAAAAATGGCGGCGGCGACTATGACGACGACAAGACCACCTTGAACAAGTATGGATGTAATTTTCATAAGATTAACTCCGGCTCCTGAAGATGGAAGTTCAAGAACCGGATATAATCAATGATTGTTTTAATTCAATTTATAATACACTATAAAAGTGCAATTACATAAAAATTACATAAAGCGGTATGCTTACTTGAATTCTGGTTCGTCCCACCAGGGATAGAAGTCGGGCATATCGGTTGAAGGACGCATGGTGAACTTCGCCGGCCGTTTTTCAAGGAAGGAGTTGATACCCTCTGCGACATCCGGGCTCTGGCCCATCATCTGAATGCCCCGGCTGTCCACTTTATGTGCCTCCATCGGATGATCTGCGCCCATCATGCGCCACATCATCTGCCGGCAGAGCGCAACGGAAACGGGCGCGGAATCGGCGATAAGCTCTTTTGCGAGACTGCGTGCGGCAGGCAATAAGTCATCATGCGGATAAACCGCCTTAACAAGGCCGCCTTCCTTCGCCTCATCAGCCGGAAAAATGCGTCCCGAGTAAACCCATTCGGCGGCCTGTGAAATACCGACCAAGCGCGGCAGGAACCAGCTGCTGCAGGCTTCCATAACAATGCCGCGGCGGGAAAAGACAAAACCGATACGGGCTTTCTCTGACGCCAGGCGGATGTCCATGGGCAAGGTCATTGTTGCCCCGATGCCAACCGCCGGACCATTGATGGCCCCAATAATCGGCTTCTTCGATTGATACATCCGCAGTGTTACCCGCCCACCGCCATCACGGTGCACCTCGCCGTCGTTTACCTCGCCACGCGCTTTGTAATCGAAGGTTTCTGTCCCTTTTCCAAGATCGGCCCCCGCGCAGAATGCCCGCCCCGCGCCCGTGATGATAATTGCCCGGACATCATCGTCATTATCTGCCTTGTCAAAGGCGTCAATCAATTCATCGCGCATAATCCTGGTGAAGGCATTCAGGTTGTCGGGACGGTTGAGGGTAATGGTCAGAATCTGATCTTCGACATCATAAAGGATATGCTCATAGGACACGGGTTTTCCTCCGGCTTATATGTTTTTTATATCATCCGCCTTGTCCTTTCATGACAAAGGGACGTGAAGTAATTATGTTAACAAGGATCGGCTGGTTAAAGCCAGTGAATTTTCGAAGGAAAATTGTTATGCATCAGGACATGGATCAGGAAATTACCGGGTTTCACGCCCATATCTATTATCGTCCGGAAACAAAACCTGCCGCCGAAGCTGTTCGTGAGCAGTTGGGCGCGATGTTTGACGTTACCTTGGGTCGTTGGCATGACAAGCCGGTTGGCCCCCATCCAATTTCCATGTACCAGGTAGCGTTCGCGACGGAAGAGTTCGAGAAAGTCGTACCTTGGCTCATGCTTAACCGCCAGGGTCTCGATATTCTGGTCCATCCTGAAACGGGCCACGATCTTGAAGACCATCGTGATCACGCCCTCTGGCTCGGGCAGAAGTTGAAACTCAATCTGGAAATGTTCGAAGCGGTTTAAGGACGCCTAGTTATTGTCTTTATTCTGATACGCCATATTGCAATGCTTCAGGCAATAGGGCTTGCTTGGCACCGCTTCATCACCGCAAAAATGGAAATTATCCTCTCCCGGGTGACCGATTGGCCATTGACAGGCGCGATGCGCCGGGATGACCTTTTTCTTCGGTTTAGCCGCCGCGGGCGTTGATTTGGACGACAGGCCAAGACGATTTGCCTTGCCGATAACGGCATTACGGGTCACGTCCCCAAGCTCATCAGCAATTTCAGCAGCCGTTTTGCCCGAGCCCCAGAGCTTTTTCAGCTTTTCAATACGTTCTTCGGTCCAACTCATTCCATAATCTCTTGTTGCGGTTGCCCTAAATCATCGGTGGATCAAATATTTTGTAAATATTACGCCGCCGCCAAAGCTTCACTGATATATCCTCGACAGCGCACAGAGTCTATAATAATTCCGCCCTGCTATATTATGGTGCGTAAGAGATACGCCATACTGTCTGGCTAACGGCGTCGGCAATCAGGAGCGCACCATCCGCTGCTACCGCGAGACCAACCGGCCGCCCCCAGACCTTGGCGGCACCAGGATCCTCCACTTCGATGCGAAAACCGGTGGCAAAATTCTGATAGGATCCCGTAGGCCTGCCGTTTTCAAATGGCACCCTGACAATTTTATAACCGGTTGGTACTGACGCGTTCCAAGACCCCTGAAAGGCTACAAACGCGTCATTTTTATATTCTGCCGGGAACTGCTCCGCTCTATAAAAAGTGAGTCCAAGTGGCGCGGAGTGGGATTGGAACAAGACATCGGGCAGGATAGATTTCTCGACCATCTCCGGGGCCCTGTCAGCATAGTCTGGATCGGGTATGTTACCGGAATAGGCGTAGGGCCAGCCGTAAAACCCGCCCTGCTTCACTTCCGTAAGATAATCGGGCACAAGCCCGTCTCCATAGCCGTCACGCTCATTCACCACCGTATAGAGCGCGCCGGTAATTGGGTTAAAATCCATGCCAACGGGATTTCTCAGGCCCGTCGCCACTGTTTCTATCCGCTTGTCGTCAAGATAGAGTTTCTGAATGCTTGCGCGCGGTATTGGCTCAATGCCGATGTTGGATGCACTTCCAACGGAAATATAGAGGGCATTATCCTTCTCGTCATACAGCAGAATGCGTGTCCAGTGACCGCGGCCATCGCCGAGGGAACCGCGCTCCGTAACGTCTTCCAGCGACCCGGTAACGTCGAGATCACCAACTTTAAAGGGGATACGACGAACCTGTGTCTCCTCACCGATGTAAAGCCAGTCCCCGATAACCGCCATGCCATGTGGTGTTTCCAGGTCATCAACGAGCGTTTTCCCGATCTCTGCGCGGCCATCGGCGTCTGCGTCCCGCAAGATCGTGATCTTGCCGTCACGCGGTTCGGCCAGCAGCACATCGCCATTGTCCAACGCATAAAGCCATCTCGCATGTGACAGTCCTCTCCGAAACGGATTGACCTTGAACCCGGGCGGCAGGTTGAGTTCACCTTTCTTGTTTGTACTTACCCGTCGCGGACTGAGCGCCTCAACCGGTGTCTCATAGGGTTTAGGTAAATCCTCGGCCCGGATGGTGATCATTGCCCCCACTTCATCGGTATCCTGTGCCTGCACCCCTGGCACAACTGCAGTTACGGCCAACAGGAATGTTAAAACCGCCAGATATCTTGGCGCTACTTTGCTATGAACCATGGCCCCCTCGTTAGTAACCAATTGCCAATCTTTTTCTGATAATAAGGGGATATGGTCTTGTGTCGACCTAAAGGAAAGCTAAACTATAAACGAGGCCGGTTTTCATTTTAGTCAGGGTTTTGTTCCAATAATGTCGCAAAAAGTCCTTCTTGTTCTTCACCAGGCAACCTCTGATCCCGGCCGAGTCGGGGAAGCCATTCGCACCCGCGGATTTGAACTCGACATGCGAATTCCGGCGATCGGCCAGCCCTTGCCAAAGACAATGGACGATCACGCCGCCGCCGTAATTTTTGGCGGCCCGATGAGCGCCAATGACGATCATGAAGAGTTTATCCGCGAGGAAACCAAGTTGATCGACGTCCTGCTCAAGAGTGAAACCCCCTATCTTGGAATTTGTCTTGGCGCCCAGATAATGGCCCGGGCATTGGGTGCGCGCGTCGCGGAACATGAGAAGGGCTTGCGTGAGGTCGGCTATTACCGGCTTACACCAACCGAAGACGGCAGTACTCTTTTCGAAAAGCCGATGATGGCCTATCAATGGCACCGGGAGGGGTTTGATGTTCCGGCTGGCGCCACTTTGCTTGCTTGCGGAGAATTCTTCCCAAATCAGGCTTTCCAGGTTGGCAAGAATGCCTATGGCATTCAGTTTCACCCGGAAGTGACTGAAGCTATGAACCGCCGATGGGTGACGAAGGCGTCGCACATGCTGAGCGATCCCGGCGCGCAGTCACGGGAGACCCAGCTTGAAGGCCGCCGAATTTATGATGCCGAGATGCGCAACTGGCTCGACAATTTCCTCGATCATTGGCTGCCGCCGCTTGCGCAGCGGCAGGCCGCATTTGGAAGCTAGATTATCCGATTAGACCGTAAATCAGCAATTTCATCGCTCGAATAGCCAAGGCTTTCCATGATTTCGTCCGTATGTTCACCCAATGTCGGTGCCCGGCGTTTTAGCTTGGTGTCGGTTTTCGACATCTTGATCGGAAGTTCAGAAACCGGGATCTTTTTATCAAATCCTGGATACTCGATTTCCGTCAACTGGCCCATAGCCTTGAGATGGGGATCGTCCAGCACGTCCTGAGGGGACATGACGGGGCCACACGGAAGGCGCACTGCATCCATCTCTGCCAGGGCCTCTTTCGTGGTTCTCTCCGCGCACCATTTTGCCATGCGTTCCGAAATAATTTCATTGTGATCGCCACGGCTCTGGTCCGTCTTGAAGCGAGGATCGCTAAGCCAATGATCTTCGCCGATGAGCTTTGTCCATCGCTCAAACAACGGCCAACCGAGGGATTGCACCAGAACCCATCCGTCTTTTGTCTTGAAGGTGTCGTTTGGCCCCGCGCCCTGGGCACGGTTCCCGGTTCCAACCCGGTTCAGTTGAAGCATCGCTTGCTCCATCAGGGTAACACTGGTTATGAGCACGGAAGAACCGAAGAGTGACGTATTGACGACCTGCCCTTCCCCTGTCATATCGCGATGACGAAGCGCCGCCATGGTTCCGATCGCGCCCATCAGAGCCGTCGTAAAATCGACATAGGGGCCATACAGCTTCCTTGGTTCACCCTCACTGCCGGACATATACATCGCGCCCGACATCGCCTGACCGAGACCATCGAAACCTACGCGGTTTTTATACGGGCCCACATCACCAAACGCGGAACCATGCGTCAGGATAATATCTTCCTTAACGGCTTTAAGGCTTTCATAGTCAAGCCCCATAGCCTCAAGTGTTTCGATGGGCAGGTTGGCAACAACCACATCGGCGGTCTTGACCAGCCGCTTAACCACCTCACGCCCTTCAGGCTTCATCGGATTTAGCGTAATGCCTTTTTTATTCTGCCCCATTTGCATGAAAAGGCCGCCATCGCCCGTCTGATCTTCTGTAAGTGGTGTTACATAACGGTCTTCACTGCCGGCCAGCTTTTCAATCCGGATAACCTCCGCACCAAAGTCCGATAATACCGTCGCGCAATATGGACCCGCGATATAGCGGCCAAAATCCAGCACCCGAATTCCTGATAAAATATTTGACATGTCACTCCTTCCTGATCGTTCTTGTTATTTTTGTACAGGTGTATAACCCTACCAATTTACAGGCAAGAGTGCACTTAATTGCCACATTTGGCAATTGTTTTAAAAGAGATAAAATTGAAACTTAGACAGTGCCCGGCGATCAAGTCGTTAGAATCTGCACCCCTTCCGCTGTGGGGCCTTTTTCATTGTCCAAAACCTTCAATCGAACGCGCTGGCCCTGCTGAAGAGCCCCAAGACCTGACTTTTCGAGGGCTTTCATATGCACGAATATGTCAGGACCCTCATCCTCCGGAGTAACGAACCCAAATCCTTTATGGCTATTGAAAAACTTGACAGATCCCACAACGAAATCAGAGGGGCTATGCGGGGTTTCCAGAATCGGCGCCGGGCCTAACTCTATTATAGTCGTAACCTGCAGTCCGCGTTCTCCCGCCTCCAGATCACAGACAATAGACGCGCCCTCGGGCAATCCTTGCAAGCTGTGCGGCGTCAGCACGGAAATATGTACAAATGCGTCGTCAGTTCCGTTTAGCGGCGAAACAAAACCAAACCCTTTTGTCATATTAAACCATTTGACCTTGCACTCAACGGCTTTGTACGACTGTGTCTTTATATTATCCGAGGTTTTTACATCATGCATTCGGGTCACCTCTACCCTTGTCGAGGGGCAACAATTCATTCCCTGTATGCTCAGAACTTATTCTCGATGCGATTACGACAAGGAATTCGCCAATTTTTACATGAATACCCTCTGCGCGGGATGACCGCATTGATTTGCGTCAATGCGGTCACGAAGGCGCGCAGCATCTCAGGCCGGGAAATACGAATTGCGTCGAGACAGCAGGCGGTCCTATGCCCTATGCGGCATGGGTTCCACGAACCGGGTAATCATTCTCCCGGATGAACTTCACGCCTCGCAAGATGCCAGCGAGTTCAGGTCGAGCAAACGGGGCATTTGAGATATCAATAATCTGGATAACATTGTCTGGCCGAATGACAAAGAGGCCTGGTTCCGGGAACGGCTGGTCTGTTTCTTTGGGCGAGCGCGGATCGGAAACATAAAGCCCAAGCTCCTCCATTTGTGCGATCGACAAGTCATAACCGACAGGAAAGCTGAGCGCATTGTCTTTTGCAACGGCGGCCGCTTTTTCATATCCGTCCCCTGATATTGCAATTACATCCAGCCCTGCCGCCTCAAACTCCCCTTTAAGGCTTTCGAGTTGGGTTAAATAGCGCATGCAAATCGGACAATGTTTTCCCCGGTATATGACAACAAGCCGCCAATTCTCCGCCTCAGAATTTTCCTCCCCAATTACCGTCGTTCCACCGGATACGAGAGGCACCTCGATTTTGGGAAATTTCTGTCCTGCTGTGAGTTTATGGCTTGTCATTATAATCGATCCTTTCGCGATTAGATTCTTACGGTTTAGTTATTTTGGAATAGTCGTTCCAAATACTTAAGAGCTACAATCACGGAAGACAAGGGGCTAGTGAAAAATCAGCCTGCTTTAATCTAATTTTATGTCGCTGCGTGGATTGCTTTCAGTTAGATCTTCCCTAGAATGACCCGAACTCAAATTCCTCCGTCTCAAATACAGGTTTAGATTAATAATGGCGCCATCTCTTAGCGAATTCCATAAGGAACTCTCCAGCCTTACGACAATGAACCAAACCACCGCCAAGGCCGCGATCGCCCGCGATGCAGTTCTAACAAAACCTGCTGGTTCGCTTGGTGAACTGGAAACGCTCGCCACATGGCTTTCTGGCTGGCAAGGCAAGCATCCACCGAGTTGCGATCGTCCCCAGATCGTCGTATTTGCAGGAAATCACGGGGTCTGCGACCAGGGAATTTCTGCCTTTCCGCAGGAAGTAACGGTTCAAATGGTTGCTAATTTCGAGCATGGCGGTGCGGCGATCAATCAACTCGCGCTCGCCTTCGGTGCAAGCTTCTCGGTTCAGGCGCTCGAGCTCGAAAATCCGACCGCGGATTTCACGCAAGCGCCCGCCATGAGTGAAGCGGAATGCGCAGAGGCTTTGTCGGCGGGATGGAACTCAATTGACAAGGGTACGGACATCCTTGTTGTCGGGGAAATGGGGATCGGGAATACGACCGTCGCCGCAGCGCTTTCGGCTGCCCTAATGGGAGGGACTGGCGCGGACTGGGCCGGTCCCGGTACCGGCGTCTCTGCTGAAGGCATCAACAGGAAGGCCGCGGTTATTGATGCCGGACTTTCACGCCACGAGTCTGTCCTTGATGATCCGCTAAGAATACTTCAATGCCTTGGCGGGCGT
Organism: Sneathiella sedimenti; assembly: GCF_017313765.1. Lineage (GTDB taxonomy): Bacteria > Pseudomonadota > Alphaproteobacteria > Sneathiellales > Sneathiellaceae > Sneathiella > Sneathiella sedimenti. The sequence goes on from NZ_JAFLNC010000001.1 coordinate 137,109, forward strand.
GAAATCGCCGCCATGGCCGGCGCCATCCTGTCGGCGAGACAGAAACATATCCCTGTCCTCCTCGATGGGTTTGTTGCGACGGCAGCGGCGGCCGTCCTATTTAAAGCCAATGAACAGGCGCTCGATCATTGCTATGCCGGTCATGTTTCAGCAGAACCGGGTCATAAAAAGCTGCTCCAGGCGATGAATAAGGAGCCGCTTCTATCGCTTGGCATGCGCTTGGGGGAAGGGTCCGGCGCGGCGCTTGCGCTCGCTATCGTCAAAGGCGCCGTCGCGACCCATACTGGCATGGCAAGCTTCGCCGACGCTGGAGTTAGCGCAGAAAAGCCCGACTGACTTTACGTTATACTTCCCCGGCTCAGGTCATTTACGAAATTCACACGCCAGCTCGTTTCCGCCCCGCGCCGGAAGGACGTCAGATGGGTAACCGAAAGGGGATCTATCGCGAGGGAAAGCATTTTTTCGGGCGACAATCCGAGGGACAGCCCTACGATTGCCCGAATAACCCCCGCATGGGTGATGAGCAGGAGATGTCGGCCGTTCTCGGACTGTTGGAGACGATCAATTTCGCCCTGCACCCGCGGAATGATATCCAGGAAACTTTCACCCCCTTCTGGTTTGCACATCGCCGGGTTCTTAAAGAAAGCGCTATAACACCTCGGGTCGGTCGCCTCCACTTCCTGGTAGGTTTTCCCCTCCCACTGCCCAAAGCACTGCTCCCGAAGGGCCGCACTTTCATAAAGAGGAAACCCCGGCCTCTTCTGACGTTGGAGAATATGCCGCGCGGTTTCCCGGCAGCGTCTCAGATCGCTTGAAATGACCGTGCTTTCCTTAGGAAGCAGATGCGCCAATTCATCCAGTCGGCCCGTGTCAGAAAAATTGGCCTCCAGATCGAGATGGCCATAAATTATTCCGGCGTCCACCGGCGCATGGCGGACCAACCACCATTCCCGGATCACATATTCATCCGCCATTTCATCAGGCGACCCAGAAGACTGAATCTCCCTACTCCACGGTTATTTTGGTTAGCTGCCAGATCGACCTGCCATAATATTTTTCCTGGGCAAGGTTTTTATCCGTGTCGTAGGGATAGATGATCCAGAAAGGCGCATAAACCCCTTCTTCGAGCCATTCCCCATCCATTTTGTACGCAATGATAACTTTGTACTCTTCGGCATCGGAAATAGGGATATCCACTGTAAAGCCATCAGCCGCCGTGGCTTTAAGAACGGAGCCGTCCGCCTCTACCTTGTCCAGAATATCACGCAGGAGAACCCCTCGAAATCGTGTCTTTCCTGTTGTCCAGGGACTGTTTGTTACGACTTCGATCGGTGATGAGGCAGCCATATCACCCGGGCTGAAATAAATCGCACCGTTTTGTGAAGTGATCTTGCCGTTAATCATCAGTTGATGTTCGTCCGCGCGAACCAAGGAAGCACTGAAGACAAGCAACACTGTCATTACAGCCAGTACAAGGTATTTTCCGTAGTTTAATGACCTATCGCTCTTTGCAAAAGAATTTGCCAATGCTTCACTCCCAATAATTTTTTGCCTGCGCTCGCCCCAGACATCTATAAATCTGTTTTAATACCTATCTCCACCCTGTTCAGGCCCGATAATGATGGAGGTGGCGGTAATTATCGTATATGTAGCCGATACTAAAGAATACGTTCAAAGGTTTTTTTATGAAGCGCACTTTATTCGTCGCCTCAAATCGGCTGGGAGACGCTGTCTTAACAACGGGTGTCCTTCACTATCTCCTTGAGACAGAACCGGATATCCCCATTACAGTAATATGTGGTGAGATCCCGAAAAGCATTTTCGAAGCCATTCCCGGCGTTGACCGCGTCATTAGCGTAAAGAAGCGCCGCTTTAGCTTGCATTGGCCGGAGGTCGCAATTGCATTGGGGCCTGTATTCTGGCATCGCATAGTCGATTTTCGGGGATCACTGCTGGGATTTCTGCCTGCCCGGCACCGGCATATTTGGCGCGGCGGCCAGGATGATCTCCACAAAGTTATCGCCAATGCCCAGTTGATCGGGCATGACAGGCCGTTGCCGTCCCGGATTTCCCCCACCCAGGAAGAGCGCGATGCGACACGGAAATGGCTCGGCCCGTCGGAGGCACAGGAGCAGATTCTGGCGCTCGCCCCAACGGCCAATTTCTATCAGAAACAGTGGCATTTTGAGAACTATCTCCGGCTTGCAAAAGAACTGACGGCAAAAGGCGGTATACTTGAAGGTGCACGCGTTGCAGTTTTTGGTGCGCCGGGGGAAGAGGCTCAAGCGATGCCGGTTGTGGAAGCCCTGCCTGTTGATCAGGTAATCGATCTTGTCGGCAAGACCACACCGATGGAAGCCGCAGCGGTCCTGTCACAATGTACGCTCTTTGTCGGGAACGACTCCGGACTGATGCATACGGCGATCGCGGTCGGGATTCCGACCGTTGCCCTCTTTGGTATCGGAAAACCTGCCGTTTATGGACCGTGGGGCGAGAAATCCTTATGCCTGAAAAGTACGCCGCCCGGTACGCCGATCACCCGACCGGCGGAAACGTCGGACGCCATCCAGGAAGAACCCCTTCCCTTTGAATATGTGCTTGAAGAAATTGACGCATTCTATCGCAGGATCAGCAAGTAGCCGCCGACAGTCCTCTAGGACTTAATCTCGCGGATGGACGTAACCCCACTATCGAACGAGAACTGGTGGTTATAAAGATCGGCATAAACCCCCTCTTCCTTCAAGAGCTGGTCATGGGGGCCACTTTCCACAATCTCTCCATCCACCACGACATTTATCGTGTCGGCATCAAGAATGGTCGACAGGCGGTGTGCAATCACAAGCGAGGTTCGCCCTTTCATCAGATGTGTAAGGGCTCTCTGGATTTTCCGCTCTGACTCGGTATCAAGAGCCGAGGTTGCCTCATCCAGCAGCAGGATCGGCGCATCTTTCAACATAGCCCGCGCAATGGAAATGCGCTGCTTCTGGCCGCCGGAAAGACGAACGCCATGGCTCCCCACGAGCGTATCGTACCCCTTCGGCAACGCTGATACGAAATCATGAACAGCAGCGGCCTTCGCAGCCTCAATTATCTCAGCATCTGTCGCGTCGTCCCGGCCATATGCAATATTCGCCTTGATCGTATCGTCGAACAGAAACACGTCCTGACTGACCAGCGCTATTTTCTGCCGTAGCGATGCCAAGGTAACATCACGGACATTTTGACCATCGACCAGAATATCGCCCTCGTTCACATCGTAAAATCGCGGAATTAGATTTAGTATTGTCGACTTGCCGCCGCCAGAGGGGCCAACCAGCGCCACCCGTTTCCCGGACTCCAGTTTCAGTGAAATGTCCCTCAGGACGATTTCGTCCTCGTGGTAGGAGAATTTAACGTTGCGGAACTCTATATCACCGCGATGAAATTCCAGTGGCACAGCGGACGGTTTATCCACGACCTTGTGATCGATATCCAGAAGTAAGAAGATTCGATGCGCCGCCGCAAGGCCAGTCTGCATTCGCGGGAAAAGCTTCGCGACACTCTTGATAGGTTGATAGGTCAGCATGATCGCCGTGATAAAGGCGAAAAACGTACCGGGCGTGGTATGGCCTTCGATGACATTGCTGGCACCGTAAAAAATGACGCCCGCAATCAACAAGCCCGCTAGTGTCTCGACAATTGGCCCACTCGATGCTTCAATTCTCAGTGCCTTGAACTGGATCTTGAAGCGATCTTCAATGACCTCATCACCTTGCTGGACGGCCTGCTTTTCACGGTCATAGGCCTTAACCACACGAATTCCCTGAAAATTTTCTTCCAGGAAGGAGCTGAAATCCGCAGTCTGCTCGAGCACTTTGTTGGACGCCTTGCGGGAACGTTTCCCGAGTTGACGGATTGCCAATGCCCCGGGGGGCAGCGCGATGAGCGTGACCAGGGCCATTTTCCAGTCATAGTAAAACAGCGAGGCGATCAGGAATACTGCCGTCAGGCTGTCTTTGGTCAAGACGACCAGGGTTTGGGTGGCGACCGTTTTCAGGTAATTTGTATCGAAGACAAAGCGGGAAATCAGATTTCCCGAGGCATTCTCGTGAAACCATGCCAGATCCGCAAATACGAGCTTTTTAAACAGCCCCTTTTGGATATCGGAAACAATTCGGGTCCCGACCCAATCCATGACGATAGTCTGGCCATATGTCGCGAACCCGCGGGCCGCGAAAATACCGACCACTGCAAGAGTGGTATAGATAACGAACTCGGGATTTTTCTCGAAAAACACCTCATCAACGATGGGTTTCATGACAAAAGCCGTTGCCGTAGATGTCAGTGCGCTCACAATCATAAAGAAAATTGCAAGAAACAGGCGGCCTTTATAATGAGAGACATAATCACGCAATAATCGGCCATACAGAGCCACAGTTGCGGACTTATCTGGCATTTCGGGGGTTGCTTTGCTCAATCTATTGTCCGACATCACCTTGTTTAAACTGGCAAACAGGTAACACAGGCCCCGTTTCCTGAATAGCTTAAACACCGCTTTTGTGTCCTCACTCACGCCATTGTAGACCGAGATACAACAGTATTAGCCTGCTTGTTCCCAATCCAAACCGAAATTCGAACTTTTCCAAGTTTGCTATTGCGAATGATTTTCATTTTTACTATTAGTTCATTATTAAGAATGAAAATCAAACTTAGTATCAGAAAGAAAGTTTCCATGATAAGTTTCCGTTCGGGATCGGCGGGATATCTTCTAGCGTTTACGGCCGCCCTTCCATTATCTCTTGTTGCCATCTCTGCGTCCGCCGAGGAAGCAAGCTATCCTCAAATAACCGGGGAGCTTTCCGTTGAGATCGAGAATGATTGGACATACCAATCGGAGGACCCGAGTACGGAGATTAATGACCTCTATCCCACGGTTGTCCTCGGGACGAATGTCGCTCTTTCCGAAGTGTTCTCCCTCAATTTTGAAGCCACGCTCGAGCCGGTCAAAGACGCCACGAGTGATCGGGCCTTCGAGGATCTGGGTGGTTACCTCAATATTATTACCGCTAATTATGACGGTGAGACCCTCTCCGCCTATGCCGGTAAGTTTACGCCTAACTTCGGTATCGCGTGGGATATCGCACCCGGAATTTTTGGCACCAACCTCAACGAGGACTATGAACTGGCGGAGATGATCGGCTTTGGTGGCGGATTTTCTTTTGATGCTTTAGGTGAGCATACGATATCAGCCAGCACCTTTTTCCAGGACACAAGCTTCCTGAGCAATTCCGTTGGCACAAAACGAGGGCCGCTTCGCCTTTCAGATGGCGGCGTAGCGAACACGGAAGATTTCTCGTCCTTCGCCGTCGCCCTTGATGGTAATTTTCAGCAACTTGCAGGGTTTCGCTATCATCTCGGCTTCTCCTCGCTTGGCGCAGGCGAAGACGGCAACGACCGGCAGTTAGGCTATGCCGTCGGTGGCGAATACGCCTTTAATGTCGGAGAGAACGTGACCCTCTCCCCCATGGCTGAATATGTCTATTTCGACAATTACGGCGGTATCAACGATGACACCGCGAACTACTTCACCGCCGGTCTGGCGTTTAACTATGAGAATTGGGTTGCCTCCAGCACCTATCAGCTTCGCGACACCAAAGTTTCCGGTGTCACAACCGATGACTACGTCGTCGATCTCACCTTGGGGTATGAGTTTGACATGGGGCTAGGTGTGGCCGCCGCCTGGCGCGGCGCCGAGGAAAGCAATGTCGATTCTGAAGGTCTCGGCCTTCTCCTTTCATACGCAATTGAATTTTAAACATGAGGAATCCGATGAAAAAAGCTTACCTTTATGCCGGTATTTCCTGCATCGCACTGGCGCTTGCCTCTGCATCCTATGCATCACAATCCGATCCAATCCGGAATATTTCAAGCTACGCCCTTGATAAAGACGCTGCGGGTTACATTCCCGACTATGATGCTTATCCGGTGATTGCAAACTATGCGGCGCTGGTCGCAGAAAACTACAAGCAGTCACTACTGGATGCAAAAGACCTGCAGGCTGCCATCGGGAATCTGTTGGACAAGCCATCTGAAAACACACTCAACGCAGCCCGGAATGCGTGGCTGAACGCCCGGACAAGTTATCTGCAAACTGAAGCGTTCAGATTTTATGAGGGTCCCATAGATTTTGTAGATGAAAAGACCGGAGAGGAAGGGCCGGAGGGAAGGCTCAATGCCTGGCCGTTAAACGAGGGCTTTATCGACTATGTTGAGGGAAACCCGAAAGCCGGGATCATTAATGACACCTCGATCGAGATCACTGCAACCTCCATTCGTGAAAATGACCAGGTGGAAGATGAGGCCGACGTCACAACGGGCTTTCATGCGATCGAATTTCTCCTCTGGGGACAGGACATGAACCCTACTTCCCCGGGCGACCGTCCCTATACCGACTTTGTTCCCGGGAAGGACAATAATGATCGACGGAGGCTGTATCTGCAGACGATTACCGAGATGCTTGTCGCCGATCTGGATTGGCTGGCAACCGCCTGGAACGCGAGCGATCCAGACAGCTATGCGGCTAAATTCAAAAGTTATTCTGATCGCGAAGCACTTGGCCGGATACTGACCTCACTTGCAACACTGAGCGAGTTTGAGCTTGCGCTGGAACGCATTGCCACCAGCCTGGATAGCGGCGATCAGGAGGATGAACAATCCTGCTTCTCCGACAACACACTCAATGACATTATCTTTGATCAGCGCGGCATCCGGAATGTTTATTTCGGCAGCTATGGTAACGTCAATGGTGCTGGCCTGAATGATCTCATTGGTGACCTCGCGCCGGATCTGAATGATCGCATGATTGCCGCTCTAAACCAGGCGGATGCCGCTATCTCCTCCCTCAACTATCCGTTCGATTCTATTCTCGTGTCGACACCAGGAAGCCAGGCTCGCGCGGAAGCAGAGGCCGTGATTACCGCGTTGCAGGCACAGTCGGATGTGATTAAGGACATCGGCAAGCTCCTTGGCGTTAAAGTCATTGTGCCGACCGGTGGCTAAAAGGAACGGATATCTCCATGAAACAGAAGCTTTGGATCGCCGCAGCGCTGATATTTCCGTTTGTCCTGTTGGCAACTGGCGGCAATGCCGGCTACGACACCAAAGCTCCAATCTCAGCATCCCCGGGCGGCGACACGACGCAGCCGACCCGGGGTAAAAATTCATTTTCGCTGCCTGCGGCGAACATCAACCGCGACCAATTGCGGATTTTTTTCTTCGGCAACAAGCTTTTTAACACGAATTGGGTCATTGCCCCCGCCTCGGTCAAGTCACTGGATGGGCTTGGTCCCACCTTCAACAGGGTTTCCTGCTCAGGATGCCATTTACGGGATGGGCGTGGCCAGCCGCCAACGGAAAAAGGCGGCGAGTTTCTGTCCATGCTTGTCCGGTTGAGCATTCCGGGAGAAAATGAACATGGCGGCCCGAATCCACATCCCGCCTACGGCGACCAACTGAATGATCGGGCAATCACCACTATTCCCGCAGAAGGCCGGGTTATCATTGAACATACCGAAATCCGCGGCCAGTTCGCCGACGGCACCCCCTATTCTCTATTCCAGCCTGATTATCATTTCGCGGACCTCGCTTTTGGCTCTTTGGAGCCCGAAATCATGTATTCCCCCCGTGTAGCGCCTGCAGTTTTTGGTCTCGGTCTACTTGAGGCAATTTCTGAAGAGGATTTGGAGGCGCTCGCGGATCCGGAGGATGCGGACGGCGACGGCATTTCCGGCCGGATCAATCATGTATGGGATCAAGGGGAAAAAGCGCTGCGCACCGGACGGTTTGGCTGGAAGTCAAACGCGGCATCTCTCCTCCACCAGAACGCCGCAGCAGCAGCCGGAGATATTGGCATTACAACGAACCTGTTTCCGGACCAGAACTGCCCGGAAAAGCAGAACGCCTGCCGTCAGGCCTCCCTTGGCGACTCTCCTGAACTTAGCGACGAATTTCTGGACAAGATGACGCTCTATACCCAGACGCTTGCGGTCCCAGCCCGCCGGCATGCGGAAGATCCGGATGTCTTGGCTGGTGAGGCCTTGTTTCGCGATATTGGCTGTGCCGCCTGTCATATCCCGACTTTTGTTACCGGCAACCACCCGACGCTTTCTATCCTCGCAAATCAGACGATCCACCCCTTCACAGATCTCCTGCTCCATGACATGGGCGACGAGTTGGCGGATGGCCGGCCAGATTATGAAGCAACCGGAAGAGAATGGCGGACTGCACCGCTATGGGGAATTGGCCTGGTCGAAGCCGTCAACAAGCATACAAGGTTTCTCCATGATGGCCGTGCCCGCTCAATCGAGGAGGCGATCCTCTGGCACGGCGGGGAAGCGGAAAAGGCGAAGGAATCCTACAGAAATCTGATGGCTTCAGAACGGGGCCAACTGCTGGCTTTTCTGAACTCGCTTTAGCCTTCTTGAGTCGTCTGCAAACGGTCAAAGCGCCATACTCGCCGCCACAAGATCAGGGCCAGTACCAACCCGATTGCGGACAAGGAAGACATAAACAAGAAATTGTAGGATCCGTCCAGTTGATGCAGCCACCCGGCTGCAATGGTGAAGATGCCGAAGAAAACACCCATCGCCAGACTGTCATAAAGACCTTGTGCAGATGCCGATATCGCCGGGGGCACGCGCTTTCCGATATATCCGATGAACGCCATATACAGAAGCGCGAATGTCAGGGCATGCAGTGTCTGGGCAAGGCCTATGATGAGGGGGGAAGATGCGAACGCAAGTAACAGCCAGCGAACCATGCCACCGAGCGCCGCAACCGCTATCATCGGCGTCGCACCGAAGCGGCCAATGAGCCAACCTGATATCGCGAACATCCCGATTTCCGCCACAACACCGATCACCCAGAAAAGGGTGATCTCCGCATTTGTATAGCCAATATTGGCCCAATGGATTGCACTGAAACCATACAGACCGGCATGGGTGGATAAAAGCAGGGAAACCGTTACCACGAAGAGCGGGAAATTCGGCAGCGCGAGCGGCTTGAAAAATGGCGCCTTTCCTTTATCTGGCTCCGTCCGTATTCCCGGCAGGAAGAGAGAGACCAAAAGCAGAAACGCCGCTGTCAGCAGCATCGCCACATATATGGCATCGATCCCATACCAGTCGGCCGTTGCGCCCACGAGCAGAGAAAAAACAATAAAGCTCAAGGATCCCCAAAGCCGGGCTTTTCCGAAATCTATGCCAATGGTTTGCTGCGCACGCAATGTCAGGCCATCGGAAAGCGGCACTGCGGAGGAAAGGGCCGCCCCCGCCGCCCCCCAGATCAGCGCATAGAGCACCCACCCTTCCATGTGAGGGAGTACAATCAAGGCCGCGACAACAAACAAAGCCAGGGCAATCAGGATGCTTTTTCGGTTACCCGTCACATCGGCGATCCAAGAGGTCATGGGCACAAACACCAGCTTGGCCCAATAGGCAGCCCCCATGACGACGCCAACATATTCAATCGAAATATGGTGTTCCAGCCACCTCGGCCAGAGCGGGATCGCAATTCCGTAAACCGAGAAAAAAGCGATATAATAGAGCGACATACGAGAATACGCGGATCGCTTTGAATAGTCAGCAACTACCATAAACTATATGCTCGCTTAAAATGCGGGGTGGCAGCGATGTTTCATCCAACCAAAATGATCAGGAAAGTTATATACCCATTCTATTTTTTGAGAAATTCAATTCCGGAAGTTGAAGACTTTTGCTTTTTTGGCCCCGCATGTCGTTGGTCCAAAAAATTAACATCGAAATCCTGTATGCTTTCTTTGCAGGCCATCGGGTAACATTCAAACTCTAAGTAAATAAGAATTGCAAAATAACGTTTCCCCTCCCCACGCCGCGAAATGACTGATATAGTAATCACATGAGCGCAACCAAAGAAAATGAGAAGTATGACCGGAAGATGGAGCTTCCCTCTTCGGATTTTCGCATCGTTAACTGGATCGGAATCATCAGCCAGTTGACAGATACGAAAATGCGGCAACTACTCGATGGAACTGACGTCCCTCCCCCACAATTCATTCTTCTCAACCATTTCACTCATCAGCCCGATGAGGGCAGGACCGTCTCAGGGATCGCCTGGGCCTTGCAACAACCGCAACCGGGCATAACAAAAACCGTCGCGAAGATGCTTAAAAAGGGGTTTCTTCGCGCAGAAGATAACCCGGCGGATGGTCGCTCGAAGATCCTTTATATTACCAAGTCCGGCACTCAAGCACATGCCAAGGCGAAAGAACGCCTGGAAATTGCTTTTGCAGACACCTTTGAAGGCTGGCGCGAGTGGGAGAAAAAGGACTTCTTCGGGTTTCTCGATCGGCTGAAAACCTCCTTGGACGAGAGCCGCTAAACCTCTGGTTCATTCGCAAGACCGGGCGATTTCTTTGCTGTTCTCAGGTTGATTATCGCCACTCCCGCAAGGGTCAGAACTCCGCCCAACACAAACCGCAGGGTAATCGGCTCTGAGAACAGCATGACGCCAAAGGCAACGCCAAAAATCGGCGCCAGCAAACCAAAGGGCGTCAGCACCGCAATTGGATAACGCTGAATAAGGTAATACCAGCCGCCATGCGCAATAATTGTTGTAACGATAACGACGAAGGCGAGCGCCCCTAACGCTTCCCACCCCATCGACATGACAGACTCCACCTGACCGGACTCCACCGAGAAGGAAAGGAGCATAAGCGGCAAGGCTGAAATCGCACCGATCCAGGCCTGCATTGACATTGTTCGGACATTCTGGATTTGTCGCATCAAAATGAGGCCGACCGACATGAATAGCGCCGCAATCGCAACCAGGATAACTCCTTCAAGCTGATTGAAAATCACGGGATCAAAGCCGAGAACCATGACCCCGCCAAACGCCATAATAATACCCAATATACGTCGCCAGCCGATTGTTTCCTTGAGCAGGATGACTGCCAGGATCACAGAAAATGGCGCAATGAGCTGACTTGTAATAGCAACCGCCGTGACACCGCCAGCAGCAAAAATACCAAGATACAGAAAGGTAAAGTGAAAAACGCCAACAGTAATGGCAATCCAGAAAATCGGCTTCATCCGGCCCTTGATGATTCTCAGGAAAGGCGACAACAAAATCGCCACCAGCAAAAATCGCAGCGCCGTAAAAAAGAGCGGTGGAAAATGATCAAGTCCGACCTTGGACGCAACGAATGAGAACCCCCATATCGCACTGATAACAAGGGCCATTGCAATATGTGGTAAGGACATAGGATGATCTTTCCGGGCTAATATCTAGGCCATTTCGGGATAATAATGGCAGTAAAAATTCTATATTCGGCAGATAACTATTGATCTATCCTTTGCGCTACCCCGTAGCTGTGAGTATTACTTTATCACAGGTTAGGCGCCGGAAAACAATTCGGAAGTTGAAAACAGCGACTGAACCGGTAAATAATCACGCAAAGATACAGGAATAAAATGGATTCAGTGACGCAGTTTGTATTGGGCGCAAGCATTTCCGGCGCATTGTTGGGCCCACGCATCGGCCCAAAGGCATTGCTAATCGGTGGAATTGTCGCAACCTTACCGGATCTGGATAGTTTCGTTCCGCTTGATGATGCCATTGATAACATGACCTATCATCGCGGGTTCAGCCATTCGGTGATCGTCCAAACGGCACTGGCCCCGTTTATCACCTTTGCAATTGGCAAAATTGCCCCGTCAAGCTGGCAACATAAGAAAATACTGTTTCTTACTGTCTGGCTGGCGCTAATCACCCATAGCCTCCTGGATTCACTAACCACCTACGGCACGCAAATCCTCTGGCCACTGGAAATCGGCCCCCCTGTTGCCCTGCCGTCTGTTTTTATTATCGATCCGATTTATACGCTGCTTTTGCTGACCGGAATCGCGGCAATATTCCTGGCGCGACGCAAACCGGGCGGCGGATATCGAATGAACCGCATTATGCTGGGGCTTAGTTGTGCCTATCTCGCGGTCGGATTGACCGGTAACACGATCATTTCCAGCCGAGCCAGCGCTGACCCCGTCTTTCGGGACATGCGCATTCATGTTCAACCGACGGCCTTTAACCTTCTGGTTTGGCAGGTCACAGCTGTTTCAGAGGATAAACTGGCAACCGGATTGACCAGCCTCGTCAATAATTGCGGAATGCACAATCTGGTCACGGTCCCACGCCATCAAATTCCACCCGGAGTAAAGGATATCCCGCCGTCAGTGAAGAGACTGGAATGGTTTACAGATGGATTTTACTCCTACGGTGAAAAGGATGGCTCTCAGACGATTACTGATCTGCGGATGGGATTTTATCCGAATTATGTCTTTTCCTTCAAATTTGCGGACAAGTCGACCGATGAGGTGGTGGTTGTTCCCCCAGAACGCATTCGCCTCACCTATACGGAGCGGGCGGACGAGCTGTTTTCGATGATAACTGAAACGTTGAAGGGATGCGACGCAAGCTAGCTGTACTATAGACGCTCCCCCCGCCAAAATTCGGGCACACTATTTACCCACGCGACAAATTAATGCTGGCGATCCTCCATGTCCGAAGGTACTCTCCCTGTACCATGTTGATCCGCGCGGATCAGTCACACGCAATTCCTGTAACAATTACCGCCTCACGGATGTCAGAATGCTTTCGATACTTACTCTCGGGTTTTTAATAGGTATGCGTCATGCACTGGAGGCAGACCATGTCGCGGCCGTCGCCAGTCTTGCATCAGGTAGTAAAAGTATCCGTGAGACGATTTTTCATGGTGCCGTATGGGGACTTGGCCATACCTTGGCACTTATGGCTATTGGCTCTCTCGTCATCGTGATGAATAGTTCGGTGCCGGAGGGACTCGCTCACTGGCTGGAATTTACCGTTGGCGTTATGCTGGTTGTACTTGGTGCAGATGTGATCCGCCGGGTGGTCCGGGACCGGGTGCATTTTCATTTCCATAGACACAGCTCTCAAGGCCGCGCCCATTTGCACGCCCACTCCCATCGCGGTGAAGGTAAGCACGCCAAATCTGCCCATGAGCATACCCACAACAAGAGCCTGACAGCGCGTGTTCTCGCAGTCGGACTCATGCACGGAATGGCAGGTTCCGCCGCGTTGGTAGTGCTTGTTGCCGGAACAATCACGACGACCATGACAGCAATTCTTTATATGGCGCTCTTCGGCTTTGGGTCCATTGTCGGTATGGCGGCCCTGTCCGCCGTGATTGCCGTGCCGTTGCGCTATTCCGCAGCGTCCATGACATGGGCCTATAACGGGGTGCAGGCTGTTGTCGGTATCGGCACCCTGTCACTCGGCCTTTATACCATGTACAGCCTCGGTCTTGCCTAAGTACCAGCTGCAGAATAAAGAGGAAGGACAGGCACTCGCAACCCTGTTGCCTCATGGTGCTCTGTTACTCTCGGTCGTCCTACTCGGCCTTTCCTTTGTTGCTATACGAGCAATCATGGCCGATCAACAAGCCGCCGCGTCGCTCGGGTTTCTCCGATACGGCCTGGCGACACTGATCCTCCTGCCGCTGCTTTGGCGCCGCCGGATTGTCATGCCGCCCTTGAAAATAGTGCTGACGGTGATTCTTCTCGGCATTCTTCAGTTCGGTCTGTTCCATCTATTCGTCAATACCGCATTGAAAGACATTCCCGCCTCCCGTGGCGCTGTTATCTTTGCCCTCATTCCCATCATGACCGTGCTAATCGCGGCAATCTCGGGACGCGATTCCCTCAATAGCATCAAATTGTTCGCGGCAATTCTGTCAATTATCGGCGTTGCGCTCGCCATCGGGGAAAAAGCGTTTACAGCCGACACCGCTTCAAGCAGCTGGCTTGGAGAAACCCTCTTCTTCATGGCCGTCTGCTGCGGGGCAACCTATAATGCCTTTTCCAGCCGCCTGATGCAAAATCGCTCCGTCCTGCTGCTCACCATTATCGGGATGAGCGCCGGAACCATGGTGATTTTTCCCGTTGCGTATAGTGAAGGTATCGGTGAAGTCATGGCGGGATATGACACACGCGATTGGCTCTGGATCCTTTATCTTGCAGGTCCTGCCGCGGCATTCAGCCTTTTCCTCTTTAACTGGGGTCTGCAGCAGCTCTCTCCATCGCAGGCCGCCATTTATGTTCCAATTGCTCCAATCATGGCCGCCGCTTTTGGTGCACTTATATTGGATGAGCATTTGTCCCATCTATTCCTGGTGGGACTCGCCTGTGCCGTTGCAGGGCCGATCATTGTTAATTGGCGGCGTAAATAGCGCGGATTAGTTTTCTATCACAAAATTGAATACACAGCCTTTGTAATAAGGGCTAAGGTCACCTACTGGCAGAATCCGAGAAGGACGTAACATGAAGATAGCCCGCCTTTTCCTGATCTTGTTATTGGCTATGTTTTCCCCGAACGAAAGTTGGGAGGCAAACACCGCTCAGGCAGCGGATGCTGTGTCATTTGGGCCGCGGCCTCTTTTTCTGGTGGATGATATGGATCAGGGGGAATTGAAGGATAAGCTCCTTCAATGCCGGACACAATCCGCCAGGACAACCGACTTTTCCATAGGGCATCGCGGAGCTTCCCTGCAGTTTCCAGAACATACAAAAGAGAGCTATCTCGCTGCGGCGCGCATGGGCGCCGGCATCCTCGAATGCGATGTGACCTTCACCAAAGACAAGGCACTTGTCTGCCGCCATTCCCAGTGCGATCTGCACCTGACGACCGACATTCTCAGCCGGCCGGAATTGGCGGCAAAATGTTCTGTTCCCTTTTCCCCGGCCAGCGAGAATGGCGGCAAAGCTTCGGTGAAATGCTGTGCGTCTGATCTGACCCTTGCCGAGTTCAAGTCACTGAATGGCAAGATGGACGGAGCGAATAAGCAAGCTGAAACCATAGTGGATTACCTAAAGGGCACTCCAGGCTGGCGCACTGACCTCTACGCGTCAAATGGCACCCTGATGACACATCAAGAGAGTATTACGCTGATTGACGGTCTTGGCCTAAAGTTCACACCAGAACTCAAATCCGCCGAAGTCTCGATGCCTTACAACGGAAGTTACAGTCAACAGGACTACGCTAAAGCACTGATTGCGGACTACAAGGCGGCGGGGATTGACCCAAAGCGCGTCTTTCCGCAATCCTTCAATCTGGACGACGTGCTCTATTGGATCGAAAATGAGCCGGACTTCGGCGCGCAGGCAGTTTTTCTTGATGGCCGCTATCGCGGTAACGCGCTTAACCCCGATAATCCGGATACTTTTTCACCGAGCATGAAAGAGCTCTCGGAAAAAAATGTCCGATATATTGCGCCGCCGACCTGGATGCTGCTTGCCGTGAATGATGAGGGCGGGATCGTCCCGTCAGCTTACGCGCAAGAAGCCAAAAAGGCTGGCTTGAAGATTATTACCTGGACGTTGGAGCGTTCCGGCTCCCTCACAAATGGTGGCGGCTGGTACTATCAGACAGTCAAGGAGGCCATTGATAGCGAGGGTGATGTAATGACCGTCCTTGATGTTCTTGCGAAAGAGGTGGGTGTCGTTGGCGTCTTTTCCGACTGGCCCGCAACTACCACATACTATGCGAACTGCATGGGGATTGATTAAGCCTCGTTTGCGGCAAGCAGTTTGGTATTGCCTCCCGATGCCGTCGTATCAATGCAAAGTGCCCGCTCTGCAGTATAAACCTCCCAATCCTCCCCGCCAACGATGAGCGGTATGATGGCACCATCCCGCGCCGCAATTGCCTGGCGGTAACTGCGAAGATCATACTCGCCGGCCGTCAGCGATACCCCAGCCAGAGATGGCAGTCCCGCCACGAGGCCCGGCGTCAGCTTCCCAGTTAGCCGGTCAACAAGACCTTTTCGTTTCTTTTCCATGTCAAAAGCCTTAATCAGGCCTTCTGCCTCATCAGGGGCATCCGCGAGCAGGACACTATTCCCGGTCAGGAGAGCCATGGCTGCCATTTCTATTGCTTCCGTTCCAGCACAGAGAATTACACCACGCCCATGCAGGCTTAGGCGGTTGCTTTCCCCTGTCGGACCCACTAGATCGACTGGGGTTGGATCATAGGATCCTGCCCGTTGAAGCGTTGCGTCGATGATCGTCTGAAGATTTCCATCGAGCTTGCTTGATAATTTCTGCAACACGACCCGGCGATCTTCCTGCCGGTCCCACACGGTTTGTGCATTTTGCAATTCCCGAATAACTGCCTGATGTTCGTCAGAAATCTGGACCTCCGTCCATTCATCTGCGGAATGCGCAGAAGACAAAGCCGACTGCCCGGCTGCCCTTGTAAAACGGTGAAGATAGAATGGACCTCCCGCTTTTGGTCCCGTTCCTGACAACCCCTCACCACCAAACGGCTGGACACCGACAACTGCACCAATCTGGTTGCGATTGACATAGAGATTGCCGACATGGGCCCGGTCGCACACATCCTGGACACGGGTGTCAACGCGTGTATGCAGGCCGAGCGTCAAGCCATAGCCCGTGGCGTTAATCTTCTCGACCACCTTGGTCACATCCTCAGCCTTGAAGGTCGCGATGTGCAGGACAGGACCAAATATTTCTTTTTCCAGTTCCTCTATTCCGCCAATGCGGTAAGCGGCCGGACTGACGAAGCAGCCGGCCCTATCTTCAGACGGAAGCGGTAGTTTCTTGATCAACCGGCCCGCTGCTTCCAGCTTTTTGCAATGCGCCTCAATCATGGATTTGGCCTCTCCGTCGATGACGGGCCCGACATCCACGGAAATATTCCAGGGATTGCCAATTTTGAGTTCCCCCATCGCTCCTTCCAGCATGTGAATGACCTTGTTGGCCACGTCTTCCTGGACATAGAGGACACGAAGTGCAGAGCATCTTTGTCCTGCCGACTGAAACGCCGACGCGACGATATCCCGTACCGCCTGTTCCGGTAATGCGCTTGAATCGACGATCATGGCATTGAGACCGCCAGTTTCCGCAATTAAGGGCGCCTCTGGGTCTGCATTCTCCGCCATGGATCGCGCAATACGCTGCGCCGTTTCCGTTGAACCGGTAAAGCACACACCCTGTATATCAGGATGTGAAGCAAGGGCTGCCCCGGCAACCGCGCCATCGCCCGGAAGGAACTGCAAGACATTGCCCGGAATTCCGGCCTCCCGCATTAGTTCAACAGCCCGTGCAGCAATCAGCGGGGTCTGTTCGGCCGGCTTAGCGATCACTGTATTGCCCGCAACCAGGGCGGCGGCGATCTGCCCGGTAAAAATGGCGAGCGGAAAATTCCAGGGAGAGATACAAACGAAAGGTCCACGTCCTTTTGCCTCTTTCGTTTTCGCGTCCTCCCGCGCACGCAGAGCATAGTATCGGCAGAAGTCGGCGGCCTCCCGCACCTCGGAGATACCGTCCATGAGGGATTTTCCAGCCTCCCGGGCAAGCAGAGACATAAGCTCAACGCGGTTTTTCTCATAGAGGTCGGCGATACGCTCCAGCATCTTCGCGCGATCATCCACCGGTGTTTCGCGCCAGCTATTTACCCCCTCAGTGGCGATTGAAACCGCGTTACGGACATCCTCCGGGGTCGCGTCTATTACGCGGCCAACAATATCCGATCGCATGGATGGATTGCAGACATCCCGCCCCTGCCCTGTCCTTACCTTTCCGCCGATCACAGGCGCGGCCCGCCATGTCGCGCTTTTGAAAGCATTGCGCGCATCGTCGAACTCCGCCAGAACCGACGGGTTTGGGAAATTGATGCCGGCGGAATTACGCCGTCTTGTGCCGTAAAGCACATCCGGGAGGGGGATTTTATCATTTTCTATTGTTGGATAGGCCTTTATGGCGGCAAGCGGATCGCGCACAACCTGCCGTGGCGGGACCTTTTCATCCAGAACCTGGTTCACAAATGAACTGTTTGCGCCATTTTCCAACAAACGACGAACGAGATACGCCAGCAGATCTTCATGAACACCGACGGGCGCGTAAATTCGGCAACGGTTTTTGTTACGCGTCATCACGAGATCATGCAGCCCCTCCCCCATGCCGTGAAGCCGCTGGAACTCGAAGTTTTCCACGCCCTCCGCCATTTCCAGAACGGCGGCAATTGAATGCGCATTATGGGTTGCGAACTGCGGATAGATATAGTCCGTCATGGAGAGCAGTTTTTTCGCGCAGGCAAGGTAGCTGACATCCGTGGCCGCCTTGCGGGTGAATACAGGATAACCGTCATACCCCATCACCTGGGCAAGCTTGATCTCCGTGTCCCAATAGGCGCCCTTGACCAACCGGACCATGATCTTCCGGTCCAGTTTTCTGGATAACGCACACAGCCAGTCGAGAACATAGGTAGCGCGCGGTCCATAGGCCTGCACCACGACGCCAAAGCCATCCCATCCCTTCAAATCAGGGTTGGACAAGACAGCTTCGATAATATCGAGGGAGAGATCGAGACGGTCCGCCTCTTCCGCATCAATGTTAAAGCCCATATTGGCGTTTTTAGCCTGAAAAACGAGGGACGACAGGCGGGGAACCACCTCGTCAAGCACCCGCTTTCTTTGTGTATACTCATAGCGCGGATGAAGCGCCGAAAGCTTTACGGATATCCCCGGGTTGTTGCGGCTCTCCGCATTGGTGCTATGCTCCGAAATGCTGGAGATTGCCTTCGAGTAGGCCATGAAATAGCGCTGTGCATCCTCCGCAGTTCGCGCTGCCTCACCCAGCATGTCAAAGGAATAGGTATATCCCTTTTTTTCCATGCCGCGCGCACGGTTCATCGCTTCCTGAATATCGCGGCCGAGGACGAACTGATGTCCCAGTATCTTCATTGACTGACTGACGGCAGTACGGATGACCGGTTCACCAACCCGTTTCACAAGCTTTCTGAGTTGCCCGACGACATCCAGTGAACTCTCGTCCAGAGGATGCACCACCTTTCCCGTCAACATCAGCCCCCAGGTAGAGGCATTTACCAACGGAGAAGACGAATGCCCTAAATGTCTGCTCCAGTCTGCTGGCGCAATCTTGTCACTTATCAAGACGTCCATGGTCAGTTCGTCCGGCACACGCAAGAGCGCCTCTGCCAGACACATCAGGGCAACCCCCTCTTCTGTCGTGAGACCATATTCACCAAGAAAGG
The DNA here is from genome assembly GCF_017313765.1 of Sneathiella sedimenti. Lineage (GTDB taxonomy): Bacteria > Pseudomonadota > Alphaproteobacteria > Sneathiellales > Sneathiellaceae > Sneathiella > Sneathiella sedimenti. The sequence goes on from NZ_JAFLNC010000001.1 coordinate 156,231, forward strand.
TTTCCATAACGCCCGGATTGTCCGCACGGCGGAGCTCCTCTACCAGCACCACCGCCTGATCGACAATCCGGTCCCGCGTCTCTTTCGAAAGATCGAGATCGTCGATCAGCTTTTGAACGGCCTCCGCCTCATTCGTAAGGTAGTGGGCACGAATATCGGAGCGAAGTTGCAGCAAATTCTTTTGTGCCATGGCTGGCCTCGTGATGAGTTGACAATGGGCGTTAAATTACCGCCGATAATACTCTCAAACTCGAAGGTCATGTGACCAAAGTACGCCAAAATTACTTTATAAAATCAGGATTATCCTCACCTTGATAGCCGAACTTCCTTCATAATTGCCTGCAAATAGTCAAAAAGGCTAGACGAGGCAGCTAAGGCCTTACCTTGAAGCTGGATACACCGACCTCGCGCAGGGGTGCCGCCATTTCAGCAAAATCACAGAGCAATTTCCGGGTATCGCGCGGATCGACAATTTCTTCGATCATGAACCGCTCTGCTGTCCGGAATGGAGATCTCAGGCGATTTAGCCGCTCCTCAATTTCATCAAGCTTTGCCTTGGGGTCGTCAGACGCCTCAATCTCGGACTTATAGGCCGCTTCAAGTCCTCCGGCGATTGGCAAGGACCCCCAGTCACCAGAAGGCCACGCATATCTTAGATTGAAACGCCCCGAATTCATATGCGCAGCACCTGCAACACCATAGGTCTTGCGAACGATAATTGCGCACCAAGGCACGGTTGCCTGGGCAATCGCGGCCATCGCCCGCACACCGTGGCGGATCGTTGCTTGCTCTTCCGCCTGCCGTCCGACAAGGAAGCCCGGAATATCGACAAGATGCATTACAGGCAGGTGGAATGTCTGGGCCAGATCAACAAAGCGAAGGACTTTGTCCGCTGCGTCCGCTGTCCACGCGCCGGCATAGTGGTAAGGATCACTTGCCAAGACCGCAACCGGCCAGCCATCCAGCCGTGCGAAACCGGTAATGACGGATCGGCCCCACTTCTTGCCGATTTCAAAGAAACTCCCGGTGTCGACAACGGCTTCAATGATTTTCCGCATTTTATATACTTTGCGCGAATCTCGCGGAATGGCGTTGATCAGCCAATCCTCCCGACGGTTCGGGTCATCTCCTGTCTCAACGCGCTCGGGCAATTCAAAAACGGACGGCGGGAGATAGGACAAAAACCGCCGCGCACGCTCAAATGCCTCCTCCTCGGATCCGGCTTCATCATCCACCGCGCCATTACGGGTATGAATTTCAGAGCCGCCCAGCTCATTCTTGGTGAGTATCTCGCCCGTTCTGGCCACAACCGGCGGACCTGCAACGAACATTTGAGACGTTTCCTTGACCATCACTGAGTAATGGCTTGCAGCCACACGCGCCGCACCGAGCCCGGCAGTCGAGCCGAGAGCAAGAGCAACCACGGGCACTTTTGAGAGGTTCTCGATCACCGTATGCCAGCCACGGACCTCGGGGACATAGGTGCGGCCCTCGGTTTCAATTGTCTTGACCGAACCGCCGCCGCCTGTTCCGTCGACAAGCCGGATCAGCGGCAGATGCAGGGACCCTGCCATATTTTCCACATGGATCAGTTTTTCGCGAATACCCGCATCATTCGCACCACCACGCACAGTGAAGTCATCTCCGGCGACGACCACACGACGGCCATTCACACGGCCACGCCCCGTAATCAGGTTTGCCGGCTGCATATCAACGAGATTGCCGTCGGCGTCATACTCCGCCTTCCCCGTAACCGAGCCGACTTCTTCGAAAGACCCTTCATCGAGAATTTTGTCGATGCGATCGCGAACAGTGAGTTTGCCTGCGTTCAGGTGACGCGCGACCTTCTCTTCTCCCCCCATTTTCTTTGCAAGCTTCTGACGGATCTTTAACTCTTCAATCTCTTTTTCCCAACTCATCTGGTTGTCCCTTTTTATTGTTGTTTTTTTCGGACGCTGGCCGCGTTGAAATTGACTCTCGCGTCACCCCGATCTTGATAAGAAAACATCAAACCCCTCAAAGGGATCGCTGTCAACTGCTTCGGCGGATTGATGAACAGCCTAAGTCATTCCGGAAGCGGTACGAATGAATCATCGCCCGGCACGCCATCGAAGCGCTGCGCCCGCCAGTCGTCTTTTGCGCGTTCTATTCTTTCTTGGCTGGTTGAGACAAAATTCCAGTGCATATATCGAGGCTCTGGCAACGCTTCGCCTCCAAGAACGACAAAGATTGTCTCTTTCATCGACGTCAAAGTGACACTTGGGTACTTTTTCAGCACGGCAAGCGCCCCCGCCTCCACTGACGCGCCATCAATATCGAGTTCCCCCTCAACAACATAGATTGCCGCTTCGTCATAATCTGGCGTAAATGTAATGGAGACACCGGCATCGAATCGCAAATCGGCAAAGAAATACCTGTTCATCGTCGCAACGGGAGACGTCTCCCCAAACAGACTGCCCGCGATAAGGCGTCCATGCCAGCCCTCCCCGCTTAGTTCAGGCAGGGCCGATTTTGGTGTATGGGAAAAGGCGGGCGCCATTTCTTCATGCTCTTTTGGGAGGGCCACCCAAAGTTGCAGACCGTGGATGCTTTGGTCACTGGACCGGCTTTCTTCACTGCTGCGTTCTGAGTGAACGATCCCGCGTCCCGCTGTCATCAGATTCACATCACCGGGGAAAATCTCCTGCACCGAGCCGAGACTGTCGCGATGCATAATTGATCCCTCAAAAAGATAGGTAACCGTGGCCAGGCCAATATGCGGGTGGGGCAACACATCCATTCCGTCACCTGTCCTGAAGGTCACGGGGCCCATATGATCAAAAAACACAAAAGCACCGACCGATCGACATTTCGCAACCGGCAAAAGGCGCCGCACCTCAAGGCCCCCGATATCCTTTGGCTTGCCATTAATGCTAAGAGCTATGCTGTCCGCAGTCATCTATCTCTGCTCCCCTATTGTGCTGTCCAGCCCCCGTCAATGGATTGCAGGCTTCCCGTGATGTTTTCTGCAACATCGCTGCACAGGAATACGGCCAATCCCGCCACCTGCTCTATGGTGGTAAATTTCTTTGTTGCCGCCGCTGCAAGCATCACATCATTGATCACTTCCTCTTCGGTCATTCCCCGTGTACGCGCTGTATCCGGGATTTGCTTTTCAACCAGCGGCGTCCAGACATAGCCCGGACAGATCGCGTTGACGGTGATATTGTCTCGTGCGACTTCCAGTGCCGCGGTCTTGGTGAGCCCGGCGATCCCATGCTTGGCGGCGACATAAGCTCCTTTGTTGGGGGAAGCAACCAGCGCATGGGCTGACGCCATATTGATGATCCGCCCCCATCCCCGCTTCGTCATGAGCGGGATGGCATGATGCATCGTATGAAAGGCAGAGGACAGATTGATGGCGATAATGGCGTCCCATTTTTCCGTCGGGAATTCGGCAATTGGAGAGACATATTGAATGCCGGCATTGTTGATAAGGATATCGACACCGCCGAATTCTTTGGCCGCCATTTCGAACAGTGACGCTATTTCATCTGGCTTCGTCATATCAGCGGAATGGTATAAGCATTTCACGCCATAGTCGGTCTCGATTGAACTGCGCAGGGCGTCTATTTCCGCCGCATCACCAAACCCGTTGAGAACAACATGGCATCCCTCTTTCGCGAGCGCTTTGGCGCATCCCGCGCCAATTCCGGAGGTTGACCCCGTGATAACCGCAACTTTGTTTTTTAACATGCTCACATCCTTTGAAATGTGCTGTGAATAGGAATTTTTGTTACGGGTATCCGCCGCAGCATCAGAGCGGCCAGAAAAACAGGATTGCGGGAATCGCCACCGCTATGACAAGTATCTCAAGAGGCAATCCCATGCGCCAATAATCGCCAAATTTATAACCGCCGGGACCCATAATCAACGTGTTATTCTTGTGGCCAATGGGGGTAAGAAAGGCGCAGGACGCGGCGACCGCAACGACCATCAGAAATGGATCAGGATTGGCATTCAACCGGTTTGCGATATCAACGGCAATAGGTGCCCCGATAACCGCCGTCGCCGTATTATTCAGCACATCTGACAGGGTCATAATCACCACCATCAGGACTGTCAGAACGACGACGACGTGAAGGCCAGCCGTCAGGTCCACGATCCCGCCCGCAATCAGGGCTGTCCCGCCGGATTCCTCCAGCGCCGCCCCCAGCGGAATCATCGATCCGAGAAGAACGATAACCGGCCATTCAATATGCTGATAAACTTCCTGGATTGGAACAATATCAAGCGCCACATAAGCCGCGACGACAATTGCCAGCGCAACCGCCAAATACAGCCAGCCGAAGCTCGCTGCGATAATCGCAGCCGCAAAAATGCCGGCGGCCAATCCGGCACGACGATATTGCGTTACGGATAGTCCTCGTTCCGCCAGCGGCAGCACACCCATCCATTGCGCCGCGTCGGGAACCCGGTCAACCGGCCCAAGGAGGAGTAAAATATCACCGGCCTCGATATCGAGTTTACGCACCCGTTCCCGGAACTTTCGGCCCTGTCGCGAGACGCCAAGCAGTGTCACACCATGACGGACAAGAAGCCGAAGAGACATGGCGGAACGTCCCTCGATGCGGGCGTAACGCGGCACCACATATTCCATTAGAACCATGCCACCGGCTTCCGCCTTTTCGTGGCGCTTCTCACCATCAAACTCCAGTTTCATTGCGCCGCGGAACTGATCGATTCCCTTGGCGCCCGCATCGACAACCAAAATATCGCCGGCGCGGATTTCCACGTTCCGCGCCTGGCCCGCAAGCCGCTTGTTATTACGGACAAGACCGACGACGGCCACATCGCTGTCGTCGGCAACACCGTCAAGTTCCCTGACCAACATCCCGACCGCAGCGGATTCTTTCGGTACCAGCAGTTCCGCGAGATATCCTTCCTGATCAAGCAGATCAACCATCGGAGCCTTGCTGTCGCGGGAACCCGGGATAAACCGCCAGCCAATTAACATAATAAAAACAATGCCAACTGTTGCGCAGGCCAGACCGACGGGGGCGAAGTCGAACATCGAGAAGGGCGCGCCGAGCGCATCTTCCCGATAGGAGGCGATAATGATATTCGGCGGCGTGCCGATCAGTGTGATCAACCCTCCCAATATTGTTGCAAAGGCGAGCGGCATCAAAGTAATACGGGGCGCGCGCTTTGCCTTGGCAGCGGCCTGCAGGTCTACCGGCATCAACATCGCAAGCGCCGCAACATTATTCATGAAAGCCGAGAAAACTGCCCCCAAAGTACCCATCGCGGCTATATGACTCGAAAGTTTCAGGTCAAGTGACGTAAGGCGCCGCGTGATCAGGTCAATTGCGCCCGAATTCACCAGCCCCCGCGAGACGACAAGCACCAGTGCGATGATAATCGTCGCCGGATGGCCGAATCCTGAAAAGGCGAGCTCCGTCGGGACCAGGCCCAACACCAATGCGATGACCAGCGCAACGAAAGCAACCAGGTCGTAGCGCCAGCGCCCCCATATGAGCAGGGCAAAGACAACCGCGAACAGCGAGAAAAGCAGAATTTGGTCCGTCGTCATTGTATTTTCCGGAAAGTTAGGAAGTTAAATTCTCATTTTCATGCTGATTGAGCAAGCAATTCCGCCATCTTCTGGTGAACAAGATTGATCGCCTTCAAGGGGCGGATCATGACCTTGAAATCGGTTATTCTTCCGTCTTCGCCCCATTGAATAAGGTCGACCCCATTTATGACAATGCCGTCAATGGTTGTCGTGAATTCCAGAACCGCGTCGGTCGATCCGACAATCTCGCGCACATACTTGAAATCGTCACCATTTAACACACGGAAGGCGGCCATCAGATATTTACCGGAAATTTTCTTGCCCTGTTGTGGTGTGAAGACAACGGGACTGTGAAAGGTTGCCTCCTCATGCAGGAGCGCATCGAGCAGTTCCGGATCATTTGTCCCAATGCAGTCGTGCCAAGCCGCAACGGTATCTTTAATCATTTTCCATCCTTGCTTTCCGACAGAACCGGTGAATTTGGATTGATCATTTCAACACGAATATCGCGCTGTGGGAAGGGCACATTGATCCCCTCTTTCTTGAAAAGTTTCCATACGCTGACCAGAACCTCGCTCGTCACATTCCGGCACCCTTCCTCTGGGTCTGCAATCCAGAACCTGAGCTCCAAATCAATGGCACTGTCCCCAAAACCGCGCATCAGGCATTTTGGAGCCGGGTTACTCAACACTCGCGGCACGTCTTTTGCCGCCCCCTCGATCAGTTTGAGCGCCGTCGGGATATCTGTATCGTAGGAGACCCCGATCGGCGCGCGCAGCCGGACATTCTTTGAACTGTACGACCAGTTGATGACCTGCTGGGTGATCAGGTCCTCATTGGGAATAAGAAATTCCATCGCATCACGAGTGATAACGGAGGCATAGCGCGCGCCCATCGCGTTGACACGTCCATAAGTCTGCCCCACCTCGATCACGTCGCCCGGCTTGATACTGCGATCGAGAAGCAGGATGATCCCGCTGATCAGGTTGGAGACAATTTTCTGGAGCCCAAAGCCGATGCCCACACCAAGCGCACCACTGAAAACCGCAAAAGCCGTAATATTAATGCCGGAGTTAGACAGAATGATCAGAACGGCCGCGGAAATAAGGCCAACCCGCACCAGTTTCGCCGTCAGCACCTGTACGGAAGGCGTGAGCGCTTTTGACTTGTGAATTCGCGCCTCGAGAAAACGGGAGAGGCCGAAGGTAACCCAAAAAATAATGATGCCCGCAACCAGTGCCTTGGCGATCCCCAGCATTGAAATGCGAGTGTCTCCAAGACTGAAGGAAAGATCCTCCAGGAACACCAGAGTCGGCGTCAGCAATCCAAGTATATTGAGTGCCGCGATCGTCCAGGCGCAGAAGGCAACCAGGCGGGCCCAGATTTTATTCTCCGCGAGACTGGTGACGACATTGATGACGATCCAGGCAACAAGAAGAGAGCAGATTGCACTGATGATATGGGACGGAGGACCAACACCCTGAAAAATGGCAAGGATCGCAAATTCAATCGTCAGCCATATCAGCGGCAAGGATAACGCCGCCAAAATCTCGAATGCTTTGGCGAACGGGGATCTGCCGGGAAAGCGGTCGTGAAGGTTTAGAAAGGCTGCCTGCAACCTTCGGTGCGTAAAATAAGCAATAACCAGACCACCAACAGCCGCAAGAAGCTGTGACAGGATATTCACGTCAGAGCCTAGAGCCAGTATTTGCTCCAATCCCCGCTCGAGAAATTCTCGTATTCTTTCTGTGTCCATCAAGATTGAGCTTACTCTCTGGCGGTTAGAATGAAAACAACTATCCGGTAACGGGATTTGTCGTTCTGCATCATTCGATCAAAAGAGGTGCAGGAAATACATTGCCTATGCTAGTGTAGCTCTGAAGAAGAAAACCAATAACCATTCATTAGCGGGAAAGGGCGTGTCGCTTGTCCTTTTTTAACTCACAATATAATTCTGACACGCCGTATCTCGACAGCGGTTATTCCTGGGTTCGGCTTTGCATTTCAGTTCTGATCTCGCTGATTGGCAGTGCGGGCATGTGGGCGGTTGTCGTCGTGTTGCCCGCGGTTCAGGAAGAATTCGCCATCGACCGATCCGAAGCGTCGATCCCCTATACAACCACAATGATTGGCTTTGCGGTCGGCAATTTTCTGTTTGGCCGATTGATTGACCGATTTGGAATTGTGTTGCCGATGATCGCGGCCTCCCTGATGCTTGGTGCGGGTTTCGCTCTCGGTGCGCTTTCCACGAATATATGGACTTTTGCAATTATACAGGGCGTCTTTATCGGAATTGGATCGGCGATCACCTTTGGTCCGTTGATTGCCGATATTTCCCACTGGTTCGAACGCAACCGAGGCATCGCTGTCGCCGCCGCGGCAAGCGGAAATTACCTTGCTGGGACATTCTGGCCACTAGTTCTGAAAGACATAATTGCAACGGAAAGCTGGCGCGATGCCTATATGCTGGTCGCCGTTGCGTCAATCGCTGTAATGATGCCGATGACACTTCTGCTTCGCCGGCGCCTGCCGCCGCATGCCATCGAGTTATCCCCCTCCACCGACGCAATATCCGTCACCAAGCGTCGTATTGATATTTCCCCAAAGGCGCTTCAAATCCTGCTTTGTATTGCCGGAATAAGCTGCTGTGTCGCGATGTCCATGCCGCAGGTTCATATTGTCGCCTATTGCGCAGACCTAGGGTTTGGCGTGTCGGCCGGCGCGGAAATGCTCGCGATCATGCTTGCGGGCGGGATTGTCAGCAGGCTGCTTTCGGGCTTTCTGGCCGATCATATCGGGGGCGTCCGGACGGTTTTGCTCGGCTCATTCCTGCAATGCCTTGCGCTCTTCCTCTATATCCCTTTTAACGGCCTCGCCTCCCTCTACGTCGTTTCGCTGATATTCGGCCTGTCACAAGGCGGCATTGTTCCAAGCTATGCCATTATTGTACGCGAGTATCTTCCCGCGCGGGAAGCCGGCGAACGGGTTGGGCTGGTTATCATGATGACAGTCGTGGGCATGGCGCTCGGCGGTTGGATTTCGGGGCTGATCTACGATCTTACCGGCTCTTACCAGGCGGCGTTTATCAATGGCATTGCCTGGAATATGCTGAATATGGGCATTATGGCACTCCTGCTTTGGAGAACACGCGAGCACCAGGCAGCCCGGGCCTGAAACTATCACCTAGAGTTAAGGGAGAGAAAAATGAAACTTTCTGTGAACCATGCCGACGACGCAGAATTCTCCGGTGGGCTTCGCGGCTTTTTCGAATATCGCGATCTCGGCATCAAGGAGGCCACCAATGGCCGGGTCGGCGCCCACGTCATCCGTGCTGTGCCGGGCAAACATGCCGTTGGCGACAATCATATTCACAAGTTGGAATTCCAGATGGTCTATGTTCTCAAAGGATGGGTCAAATTCTGGTATGAAGGAACAGGTGAGGTGACACTCAAAGCAGGTTCCTGTGTCCATCAACCTCCCGAAATCAGGCATCAGGAACTCGCCCATTCCGATGATCTCGAATTGATTGAAATTACCCTTCCTGCGGATTTTGAAACCCTCGAAACTGGCGAATGAGTACGGCTCTTTTGCCCAGTATGTTCGGCGGCTTCATGCCCTACCGTCCCATGTCAATCGCTTTGACATGGTTGAATTGAACCGTTATGTTTTTTCAGTTCCAATAAAGGCTCGTTGGCAATAATGCTTCGTTGGAAATTGTTATCATGGTGAACCTACTCCCCGCACTGTCAGCAATCTTGCTCGGCGGTTGCGTTGTAACAACGATGACGGCATGGGCGGCGGAAGACCCGCTTCTTACTCTTGAAGATGCCCTCCTGATTGCCAAAACACAGAACTATCAACTTAAAAATGCCGGACTGCAAATCAACGTTGTCGAAGAGCAAAAGAAGGCTGTTCAGGCCAAACAGTTTCCGCAGTTAAGCGCCCAGGTTAACGGCCTCCAGAATTTTGTCGACAATGAATATACCTTCGAGCAGGGATCACTCGGGACCGTCGGGGGCAGCCCGGTTCCATCCAGCAATGTCTCCATTGATACAACAAACGGCTTTACCACCCACTATTCATTGACGGCAACCCAACCGCTTGTCGGTCTTTATGGAATTGGCCTCAACGTCGACAAGCTTAAGACGCAGCAGGAAATCGCGCGTCAGCAATCCCGCCAGACAGAACAATCCATTACCCTTCAGGTCAAACAGCTTTATTACCAGATTTTAAGTGGAGAAAGCGCGATTGAAGCGACCCGTTCCTCTGTCCAGTTCAACGAGGAACTCGTCAAGATCCTGAAAGATAATGTGGCGCAAAAGACGGAGCTAGAATATCAGCTCCTGAATGGAGAGGCACAGCTTGCCTCTGCCCGTCATCAACTTGTTTCGCAGCAAAATGACTTGCTGACGAGCAAGCAACAACTCAACACAATGCTGGGCCGAGATATTTCCACGCCTTTCCGTGTAACGCCGGTCGATGCTAACCCATCTCTCTCCTACAACGTAGATCAGGCGGAAGATCAAGCGATCGCCCAGAGGCCTGAAACCCGAGAGGCCCGTCTTCAGGTTGAAGCCGCAGAAACAGAGGTAGAAATCCAGAAAAGCGGTTATCTCCCTGAGGTCAATCTAGTTGCCAGCTATGGCCGCACCGAAAACACCACACTTTTACCCGATGAAAGCCTGTATGTCGGTTTGCTCGCAAAATGGGATTTCTTCACTTGGGGGGCAAATCAGAGCAATGTGGCAGGGTCGCGTTTCGCTCTTCAACAGGCGTTGAATTCGCTCCGTGATAATGAAGATCAAATTCGGGCACAAGTAAACGCAAGCATCCGGAACCTGGACGTGGCAAGAGCCCTTGTTCCGGTGACTGAAGTCGCCAAAAGGGCCGCGGAGGAGAAGCTGCGGGTGAGCTTCAATCAATATAAAGCGAAAACAATATTGCTTAGTGATTTACTGGATGCCCAATCTCAACTGGAACAGGCAAATGATGATTTTCATCAGGCGCTGCTCGGCGTATGGAATGCCAGCGCGGAATTGAAGCAGGCGTTGGGGGAAGAATAGATGTCACCAAGATTTTTTGCCCTTTTCGGCATGGTGTTGGGCCTATCCGTCCTGACGGCCTGCGATTCAGAGGAGGCGCCAAAACCGGCTCCCTTGCAGCCTGTCCGCGCTGAGATACTGTCTCAGGATACCAGCGGTGCAAATGTTCGCTACAGCGCCAATATCGAGGCGAACACGCAAGTCAATGTCGCCTTCAAGGTCACGGGTTATGTGACGGCGCTGATGCAGGTCAAGGATGGTGACGGCAAGGAACGCGTTGTCCAGGCTGGCGATATTGTGAAAAAAGGCGATATCCTTGCAACGGTGGATTCAAAGGATATTCGCGACAGCCTCTCTCAGGCCGACAGTCAGGTAGCCGCCGCACAAGCCAACCTGAACAAGGGCAAACAGGATTATGATCGGGCGACAACGTTATTTAAATCTGGCAGCATGACCGCCCCCGATTATGACAGTGCAAAGCAGGAATATGAAAATGCTGTCGCGCAAATGGAAAACGCCAAGGCCGCGCAGAAAATTGCCCGCAACAACGTAAATGATTTCGATCTCGCCGCCCCACTGGATGGGGTTGTGCTGCAACGTAATCTGGATGTCGGGTCGCTCGCGAATCCACAAACCGTTGCCTTCGTTATTGCGGATACCACGATGGTAAAGGCGGTTTTCGGCGTTCCGGACAACACCGTCCAGTCGCTCAAAATCGGGGATACTCAGAGCGTCGTGACCCAGGCCTACCCGGATAAGGTTTTTACTGGAAAGATATCTGAAATCGCCCCTTCCGCCGATACAAATAGCCGAGTTTTCGACGTAAAGATCGACATCGACAACAAGGAAAACCTCCTGAAGGTCGGGATGATTGCCTCCCTCCGCCTGCCGAAGGGCGCCGGAAGTGACGTGCAAGGACCGCTCCTTCCTCTTTCCGCAGTGGTCCGCTCTCAGGCAGACAAGAACGGATATGCCGTTTTCGTTTTACAATCGGATGCCGATAAAACGATTGCGAAGCTCACCGATGTGGAACTTGGCGATGTTCACGGTAACAAGATTATCGTTCTGGGCGGACTCGACGACAAAGCACGGGTCGTCATAAACGGGGCCTCATTCCTCAGGGACGGACAGCAAGTGGCCGTTATTCCGTGACCGTATCACTTGAAGGAAAGGGGGTGCCTGGCCGGTGAAAGATTTTTCGGAAACCCGCAATACCGCCCGCTATTTTACGGAAAACCGGCATATCTCCTGGGTGTTGCTCCTCGCTGTATTCATGTGGGGCATATATGGCTATCTCTCCATGCCCAAGGCGAAAGATCCCGCCATAGAAGTTCGGGTTGCCTCGGTAATAACGAGCTGGCCCGGCGCCGATGCGACGAAGATTGAACAGCTTGTCACCCGCCCGATAGAACAGCAGATCGCTCTCAGTTCGACACTACATCCGGTCAGCACGACGAAATTTGCCGTGAAATCAATGACCTTGCCAAATCTTTCCATTGTCCAGATCCAGCTGGAGGAAACATTGGATGATACGAAGGCAGCATTTAACGAGATCGACCTCAACCTGAAAGCACTTAACCTGCCCGAAGGCGCGGGGCCCATACAGTTCAACGACGGGTTCGGGGATACTGCCGCGATCCTTATGACCATCGCCAGCCCGACCGAAAATCCAGTGGAAATCTCCCTCCGTGCCAGGGATATAGAGGCGGCGATCAAAGCCGCACGCACAAAAACGGGCCGTGGGACCGAACACCGTCGTTCCCTGATCGTCGTGATGCCGCGCGATATCGCCCTGACCGCACCAAGCCGGCAAATGGACCTGTTCAAGGATGACCTGATCAAAAGCGAGAAAGCCTCGGATATCGCATCCCTGAAGGGCGCAGGGTTTATCGGCCTCGACCTTGAAACTAGTCTTTCTGATGCCGATTTGCGCATGGCACTAAATGAATTCCTGCAGGTGAAGCTAGGACAAGTCAGTTTTCATGAAGATGCCTGGCCAGCACTCATCATAGATGACCCGTCAAAAACTAACGAAATCCTGCAGGCGTCTCCCGGGGGTAAATACAGCTATCGGGAGCTAGATGACTATTCCAACCTGATCATTCGTAATTTACAGACCATCCCGCTGGTAACCGTCGTCAATTCTTCCGGCGTCGTGGATGAGAAGATATTTCTGCAATATTCACAGGATCTTCTCGCTTCCTACGGCTTGACGCCGAACGATGTGTCTGGTGCGATCAGCGCACGCAACAGCGATATCTCAGGCGGAGAGTTTTATGCGAGCGGTTCCAGTGTGCTGGTCGAACCGGTTGGCAAATATACCAGCCCCGACCAGATTGGCGGGACCGCTTTTACGAAATCCCCATCCGGGGCCCCTGTGTATCTGCGAGATATCGGCGAAGTCGTCCCCGGATATCAATCCCCGCCGGAATTCCTCAATTACTACAACTGGCGAGATGAGCAAGGGAACTGGCACCGTGGCAAGGCAATTTCTCTCGCCATCCAGATGCGCGATGGGGGCCAGATCGGCAAGTTTGGAGAGGCCGTCGACGCCCTGTTAAAAGAAGTGCGCCCTCATCTTCCCGACGACCTGGTGATTGAGCGTATCTCGAACCAGCCATCCCAGGTGGCTGAAAATATCGATTTGTTCATGACGGCACTTATTGAAGCCATTATCCTTGTCGTGGCGATATCGTTCCTTGGGTTTTGGGAATGGCGCTCAGCTCTTTTGATGATGATGTCCATCCCGATAACGCTGGCCATGACATTCGGGGTTATCGATGCATTGGGCATTCAATTGCAGCAGGTTTCAATCGCAACGTTGATTATCGCCCTCGGCCTCCTAGTCGATGATCCGGTGGTCGCGGGCGATGCCATCAAACGCGGCCTCGCGGAGGGCCAGAAGAGAACCCTCGCCGCCTGGCTAGGCCCGACCAAACTCGCCCATGCTATTATGTTCGCGACCATCACCAATGTTGTCGCCTATCTTCCCTTCCTGTTGCTTACCGGGAATACCGGGGAATTCCTTTACAGCCTTCCGGTCGTGATGACGACCGCGCTTATTTGCTCCCGGCTTGTCTCAATGAGCTTTCTGCCCTTTCTTGGCTATTATCTGCTCAGGGCACGTGATAAGCCGGAACCGACTATTGAAGAACGGCGCGAGCGAGGTTTCAGTGGCCTGTATTTCCGTGTTGGCAGCTTCCTGATCAATCACCGGAAGAAAGCATTGGTCGCGTCCTTTGCTTTTATCGCCCTGATCATACCGTTGAGCAAAACGCTGAAAACCTCCTTTTTTCCGGATGATGTCCAGTATCTGTTCTACGCCGACGTCGCGCTTCGCAATAACGCGAATATCCATGAAACGCAGAAGGTTGTCGAGGATGCGGTCAGTATCATCAAAGGTGTCGCAACAGAATTCGGCGCGAGCCTCGGTCCCAAAGCCGGTGGCGATCCTTTGCAATCCATCGCGAGCTTTATTGGCGGCGGCGCGCCCCGCTTCTGGTTCTCAGTCACACCGCAACTGCATCAGCGAAATTACGCTCAGCTCGTGATGCGCGTAAACAACAAGGACCTGACAGCCGAACTTATTCCACATTTGCAGGGAGCCCTGAGCGCGAAAATTCCGGAAGCCATCATTGACGTGCGTCAATTGCAAACTAATCCGGTGCCCTACCCCGTGGAAATCCGTCTTATTGCAAAATCTGCTGTTCAGTCAGAGGGTCCGGAATCAGAGGCTGAAATCGCCACCCTTCGCAAGCTTGCCGGTGATGTGATTAAAATTCTCGCCAAAGCACCGAACGCGGCGCGGGCCCGCGAAGACTGGGGCGGGGAGTCCTTGCGACTTCGCATTAACATTGACCCGGATCGCGCCTTTCTTGCCGGCGTGACCAACCAGAATATTGCGGCGTCTTCGTCCGCCGGGCTGAATGGCAACCAGGTCACGACTTTGCAGCGCGGCGACAAGAACATTCCCGTTGTCTCAATCCTCCAGCCGTCGGAACGGGCGCAGCTATCCGATCTTGAAAACCTGTATGTTTTTGCCACCACGAATAACAACAAGGTGCCGCTTGGCCAGATAGCGACTGTCGAATACCAGCTCCATACCGAGCGGATCCTGCGCGAAGAGCATTTCCGCACGATCAATGTCCGGGCCTTTCCTTTGGCCGGGGTTCTGCCGTCAGAAGTCATGGCGGTCATCCAGGACGACCTCGCGATGTTTGAGGAACGGCTTCCCCCTGGTTTTAAGATGGAGATTACGGGCGAGCAGGCGAACGCTCAACAAGGCTTCAAACAACTTTCCCAAGTTATGGGTATATCCCTCGGGCTGATTTTCGTCGCGCTTGTTTTTCAGTTCAAGAGTGCCGTCAAGCCACTGATTGTGCTGGCGGCAGTGCCCTATGGCATCATCGGGGCGCTCATCGCGCTAGCGGTAACCAACAGCCCGTTCGGCTTCATGGCCTTTCTTGGTATCGTCGCTCTCATCGGCGTGATCGTCAGCCATATAATCGTACTTTTCGATTTTATCGAGGAAATGCATGAAAAAGGTGAGCCATTAAGGGAAGCGTTGCTCGACGCGGGGATTGTTCGTCTCCGGCCGGTTCTGATCACTGTTGGCGCTACAGTGTTCGGTCTCGGTCCCCTCGCCCTCCATGGCGGACCGCTTTGGCAGCCGCTTTGTTATGCACAGATCGGTGGCCTGACCATCGCGACCTTTACGACCTTGCTGCTGGTCCCGGTAATCTATTCCATTTTCGTGCTCGACCTGAAGGCCGTCAAATGGGAAGAACGCTCGGCGCCGGCGGCAGCATAAAGCAAATACATGACAAATTGATCCGACTCGGATTATAGTCTGCGACAAAAAGAGCGGCGAATAATGTCTGCCCTCCATAAGAAATGCACCTACTTAAGGAACGAGTTAAGTTGAAAAGAATTTTCGGCGCGGTTGTCAGCCTGGTTTTGATGATGCCCCTCACCAACACCCTGCAGGCCGCAGAAATTATGCGCTGTAGCCATCAGCTTTCGCCGAACAGCCATATTGCCAAAGTCATTGATCAGTGGGCCGCAGAAATAGAGACTTTGTCAGAAAATGACATTGATGTGCAGATAAACGGCGCAAACAGTCTGGTAATGGCCCCACGAAATATAGCAGCTGTCCGCGCCGGGGAACTGGAATGTGCCTTTTCCAACAATCGGCACTGGACGGAAAGTCTTCCGCTGATGGATATCACGCTCGAACCATTTGCCCTGCGTAATGTTGAGATTCTTAAAAAATGGCGAGGATCGCCCGCGGCAAACCTGCTGGAGCAGAAGATACTGGAAACAGGGCTGACCAATGTCGCCTGGTTATTCACGACATGGCGTACCGCGATTACGTCAAACGGGCGACATATAATCAAGCCATCCGATTTTAAAGGTGTAAAGATTCAGGGGTTGGGGCCAATCTCGAACGCGGCGTTTGAGGCGCTTGGGGCAATCCCCGTCGACATGTCCGACAAGAAGGCCTATGTCGCCCTTGAAAATGGTGATTTGGATGCGGGTCTTACAAATGTGTCCTCAGCCCTGTCTGCCCGATATTTTGAAGTGCAGGACCATGTAACGATCCTGCCACTCTTCACCCTATTCTATAACGGATATGTCAACACCACATGGTACAACGCTTTGCCGGAGAAAAGTAAGCAGGCAATAAGAGAGGCAAGCGCAAGAGCCGCAATCTGGGCGATTGAGGCGAGCGAGATTTCGGCCGCCGCCGCACCAAACCTCCTAAAAGACGAGGACATGCAAGTCTATGTAGCAACACAGCCGGAAATTGAGGCATTGAAAAACATCATGCGGCCTGCGTTTAACAAGAAGTTTCTCTCGACAACAGGCCAGTTAGGATCTGAGTTAATAACGTTGGTCGACGAGATGTAAACATCTTTAAAAAAATGTTCTATTTTAAATAAATTATACTGCATTTTGAGAAATCCTTAACGAAACTACGAGTAGTTTACCGCGAGATTATATGTCGAAACCGTAGAGTAAGTAGACCGGGAGAAACGCGATGGGCGGAGATATTTGGCTGCGTCTAGCCGAATATTATAAGAGGACAAAGGCAACTTCCCTCGTTGAACGCTTCGACCGGGAGCCTGCGCGCTTTGAAGATTTCTCGATTACCCTCGATGACATGCTGCTCGACTATTCCAAGACAAGCCTGGATGAAACATCCCGCGAATTGTTGCTGGAACTCGCCCGAACAACGGGAATAGAAAGCAAGCGCGATGCCATGTTTAAGGGCGCACAGGTGAATCTTACAGAAGGCCGTGCGGCACTGCACACCGCTCTTCGGAACCGGGGCGATGACCCGGTTTTTGCCGGAACTGTGGATGTCATGCCGACTGTCAACGCGACGCTTAAACGCATGGCCGAGTTTGCGGAAGATATTCGTAGCGGAAAAATCTCTGCCTATAATGGCACGGCCTTTACCGACGTGGTTAATATCGGCATTGGAGGATCGGATCTTGGTCCGGCCATGGCAACCCTTGCGCTGTCACCCTACCATGACGGACCGCGGGTGCATTTTGTCTCCAACGTCGACGGGGCAGAGATTTCGGAACTGCTGGACAATCTCGATCCAAGACGGACATTTTTTATCATTGCATCAAAAACCTTTACGACAATCGAGACGATGACCAATGCGGCAACCGCCAAAAGATGGATGACGGCCGCAATTGGAGAAAGTGCGACAGAGCATTTTGCGGCAGTTTCCACCGCCTTTGAGAAAACTGCCGATTTCGGAATTTCCCCTGATAGGGTCATCGGATTTGAAGACTGGGTTGGCGGGCGTTATTCCGTCTGGGGCCCTATTGGTCTTTCCCTGATGATTGCGATCGGTTCACAGAGATTTAGCGAGTTTCTGGAGGGCGGCAATGAGATGGATCAGCATTTCCGGACAGCGCCACTAAGGGACAATATGCCTGTCATGCTGGGCTTGATAGGAATCTGGCATAACAATATTTGCGGATATGAAAGTCGCGCCATCCTGCCATACGATCAGAGATTAGCCCGTTTGCCGGCTTATCTGCAGCAGCTCGATATGGAGAGCAATGGCAAATCCGGTAAAGTTGACGGTGAGCATGTCAACCAACACACCGGGCCGATCGTCTGGGGAGAACCCGGCACGAACGGACAGCATGCCTTTTACCAGTTCCTCCACCAGGGTAGCCGGATCGTGCCCTGCGAATTTCTGGTTGCGGCTCAATCTCATGAAGAGAAGTTACAGCAACATCACCACCTTTTGCTCGCCAGCTGCCTGGCACAGTCAGAAGCACTCATGCGTGGACGCTGTCCTGACGATATTCCGGAAAAGCTCATCGTCAAAGGCCCCTCAAATGAAGAGCTCGACCTGACTGCCCATAAAGTATTTCCAGGAAACCGCCCCTCCACCACCCTAATCTACCGAAAGCTCACACCACGGACATTGGGCCGTATAATCGCGCTATATGAGCACCGCGTCTTCGTGGAAGGCGCCATCTGGGGAATTAACAGCTTCGATCAATGGGGCGTTGAACTCGGCAAGGAATTGGCTGCTACGTTACTACCGCTGATCGGCAAAGAAACCGGATTTGAGGACAAGGATAGCTCCACACAAGGCCTGCTCAAAACCATCGCCCGCCTTCGCCGCGATTAGCGGCTAATCCAATAAATGGCAGGAAGCCAAATGACCATTGCCGCGGTCTTTCAACGCCGGGGCGATGCTATGGCATTTCTCGATCGCAACCGGACAACGGCCCGCAAAGCGACACCCGGTTGGCAGGTTTATCGGGCTTGGCGGATCTCCCGTCAGGGGTACCCGTTTTTCCGTACCATCCCGTGGACGAGCCTTCGGCACGGCGGCAAGCAAGGCCTTTGTGTAGGGATGCTGCGGATTGGAAAAAAGAGAAATGCGATCCGCCTGTTCAACTATCTGGCCGAGGTACATGACAGCGACATGATCACAGAGATGCTGAACAACTCCGAGATCGTGGCTGATAAACAGGTACGTTAGCCCCAGATCCTCCTGCAGTTTCCGCATCAGGTTCAGGATTTGTGCCTGCACCGCAACATCGAGGGCGGAGACCGGCTCATCACAGACTATCAATTCCGGTTTTGTTGCAAGCGCCCGGGCAAGCCCGATCCGCTGGCGCTGTCCGCCGGAAAACTGATGCGGGAAAAGGCTGGCCAGTTCCGGGCGCAGGCCAACCTGTACAAAGAGATCATGAACCATTTGGTCACGATCTTCTTCCTCGCCGATATTCATGAGATCAAGTGGCTCGCGGACAATATCGCCAACCCGTCGACGCGGATCAAGCGAGGAATATGGGTCCTGGAACACCATCTGAACCTTGCGCCGGGCTTCGCGAAGGTCCTCTTTCTCCAACGAGCTGATCTCGACATCGCCAATTCTGATCGTGCCGGCCGTGATGGGAACGAGCCTTAGCACGGCGAGCGCAGTGGTGGTTTTCCCTGATCCGCTCTCCCCCACGATCCCGAGCGTCTGTCCCTTCGGAACGGAGAAACTCACACCATCGACGGCATGAACAATTTGAGCCTTGCGAAAGAGCTTCTTGCCACCAAAATGAACCTTCAGGTCCTGAACTTCCAAAAGCGTATTTTCACTCATACCGCCACCACATACTTCACATTGTAACAGGCGACGGAATGCGTTTTGTCGACCGCTTCGATATGCGGGCGTTCTTCTTCACAAATTGGGGTCTTATAGGGACAGCGCGGCGCAAAGGCGCAGCCTTTTCCCAGTTCCGTCAAAGACGGAACCACGCCTTTAATCTCGCTTAGGTACGGCCTGTCTTCAGTCGGGTTCTCCTCCAAATGGGGCACGCAAGCAATCAACCCCCGGGTATAGGGATGCTGTGGATTTGTGAGAATATCTTCTGTCTTGCCGCTTTCGATGATATGCCCCGCATACATAACCGCCACACGATCGGCAAGTTCGGCAATCGCGCCCATATCATGGGTAATCATAATAATAGCAGTCCCCGTTTCACGCTGCAGATCATTCAGCAGATCAAATATCTGCGCCTGAACTGTCACGTCCAGCGCCGTCGTCGGTTCGTCTGCAATAAGAATTCGCGGGCGACAAGACAGTGCCATGGCAATCATCACCCGTTGCCGCATGCCGCCGGACAGTTCGTGCGGATAGGCACGGGCCCGGATTTCTGGTTCTGGAATGCCCACTTTCGTCAACATTTCAACGGCCCGCGCCCAGGCGTCCGCCTTCGAAATATCCTCATGCAGCAACACGCATTCCGCAATCTGATCACCAACCCGGAACACCGGATTAAGGGAGGTCATCGGTTCCTGGAAAATCATAGAGATGATGCCACCGCGAACCTGTCGCATCCGGGCGGTTGACGCCTGCACCAGGTCTTCCCCGTCCAGCGATATAGAACCGTTTGTAATCTTCCCGGGCGGACTCGGCACAAGCCCCATGATGGAAAGCGCCGTCATGCTTTTCCCGCAACCGGATTCCCCGACGATACCAAGTATCTCACCGCTTTCCAGCTCAAGGGAAATCTCGTTGAGGACCCGCGCATTGCCAGCGCGGGTTTTAAAGTCAACGACCAGGTCCTTAATAGAGAGAATAGCAGCCATCAACGCTCCCTCAGTTTCGGATTAAACGCATCATTGAGACCATCGCCAACAAGACTGAACCCAAGCACCGTCAGAAAGATCATGAAGCCCGGCAAGGTCACAACCCACCATCCATCGAGAATATATTCACGCCCTGCCCCGATCATCAGTCCCCAACTGAACATGTTCGGATCGCCCAGCCCCAGGAAGCTGAGGCCGGCCTCAAACAGGATTGCAATACCGACCGTCAAGGTTGCTGCCACGATTAGCGGCGCCAAGGCATTTGGCAATATAACCCGCCAGATGATCCGTCGGTTTTTCGCACCGATGGACCGGGCTGCATTGACATACTCGAGGTTGCGAATGCGCAAGAACTCCGCCCTGGTCAGGCGAGCCGTCGTTGGCCAACTGACAATTCCAATGGCGAGCGATACAACATAAATTGTCGGGGTAAAAAGGGTGACCAGCACCATTGCAAAAAGCAAGGCCGGCAAAACCTGAAAGAATTCGGTAATTCGCATCAGGAACTCATCCACCATACCGCGGTAAAATCCGGCAAAGGCCCCGACAAGGATACCGATCGTGATCGTGATGATCCCTGCAACCAGCCCGACATAGAGGGTTGCGGGGCCTCCGTGGATAAGACCTGCCAGAATATCCCGTCCAAGATAGTCGGTTCCGAGGGGTGCCCGCTCCGTGGCGCCCGGCGGCGTAAGGGGAGCCCAGATAATTTCAAACGGATCAACCGGATAGAAAAACGGGCCGACGAAGGTGAATAAAATGACGAGGATCAGGATAAAAATTCCGAGCATGCCTGCCCAGCTTTGCCGAAAGGCACGTGCCGCTTCCCTCCAGGGGCTCTGGCTTTGAACAATATCCTGACTGCTTTCAATCACTGCCATGCTACCCGCCTGTCCGTATACGCGGATCGACTAATCGATAGACTAAATCGGTGATGAGATTTGCCGCGATCACCAAGAGAGAAGAGAAAAACAAAATTCCGAGAATGGTCGGATAATCACGGGCGAGAATGGACTCAAACGCGAGCGTACCCAGCCCGGGCCAACTGAAAACCGTTTCCACCAGAACGGCGCCCGAAATAATGCTGCCAAACTGAAGACCGGCAATTGTTACCACCGGTAAAATGGCGTTACGAAGCGCGTGATGACCGTAGACTTTCACTTCCGCAACGCCTTTGGCCCGCGCTGTGCGAATATAGTCAGACCCCAGAATCTCCAGCATGCTGGCTCTGGTCAGCCGTGCATATTGGGCCAGATAAACGATCCCGAGGGTGAGGGCCGGCAATACAAGATGATAGAGGATGTCGACAACCCGATCGAAAAATCCCCCGCCCCTGGTGATATCATACATATTGGCGATGGGAAATATCGGGTAAACCCAAGCAAACAAGATGACCAGCATCATGCCGGTCCAGAATATCGGTGCGGAATAACCAATGACGGAGACTACCGTGACCAGGCCGCTGACAATGCCCTTGGGTTTATGGGACGCAAGAACCCCGAGCATGGTTCCCACAAATACTGCAAACAACAAGGCGGTTGCAACTAGGAGAATTGTCGGCCCGGCACGACCCGCAACAAGGTCCAGCACCGGTGCGTTGTAAAAGAAGGATTGCCCGAGATCCCCTTGCAGAGCCCGCGTCAGGTAAACGCCCAGCTGGACATAGACCGGCTTGTCGAGCCCGTAGGTCTTTCGGATATCCGCCAGCATTTCTTCCGTTGCGCCCCCCATTTCCCCGGCGATCACATCCGCCGGATCACCCGGCGCAATATGGATTAGGAGAAAATTGAGGACCAGCACTGCCAGAATGAGCAAAAAGGCGTGCAACAAACGGCGGGCAACCATTAGCGTCATTGTCATGACCTGACCTCCCGCCGTATGTCGATAATCGGACGCGACATATTACTTGATATAAACCTCATCGAGTGGTGACATCGCCCCCCAAATCGTCAGGGGCGGATTACCTATATCCTTGCTATATGCCGTATGATAAGGGAGCACGTTAATAAAGGCGATAGGCGCATCATCAACAATTATCTCCTGCGCCTTCTTGTAGAGTGCAATGCGTTTTGCTTGATCAAGCTCTGACCCGGCTTCATTCAGGAGATTGTCGACTTCCTCATTGCAATAGCTCTGGGTATTCGACCAGATCACGCCCTTCTTTATGTTGTCGCAAAGATAGGTGCGGTGTACGCCAATAACCGGATCGCCCCAGTTAAAGACGATATCCATGCTCATATCGAAATCATGGCCGCCAACACGCTTCGCCCAGGTCGGAAAGTCGGGAGAGGCCCGAAGCTCCACGTCGATGCCGACTTTCTTGAGCTGGGACTTCAGATACTCCGCCACATTCTTCTGCAGTTCCGCAGATCCGGGAATATAGTCAACGGTCAATTGAAAACGCATATCGCCATCACCGCGCGGAAAACCGGCCTCATCCAGCATGGCATTGGCTTTGTCCAAATCAACGTCATATTTCTCTGCAGCGTCCGCATAGAAAGGACTGCCCGGAACCACCGGACCCGTAGCCGCCTTCGACTGACCGCCCAAAAGGGCATTGATGATAAAATCACGATCCATGGCGTAGGCAATGGCCTGACGAACACGCTTGTCTTTCAGATAATGATTGTTGGTATTGAAGGCGAGCCAGTTAATCGGTCCGACGGCTTCATATCCCCTGTCGGTAACAACCAGACCATCGTTCTTTTTCAACCGCGCAATGTCCTTGGTCGGTGCGAGGAAGGGATACATATTGATTTCACCGGTGTCGATGGCAAGCGCAAGACTTGTTAAATCCTTGTAATTCTTGATAATAATTTTATCGAGATACGGGCGCCCCTCGATAAAATAATCCGGATTTTTCTCAAGTATGATGTATTCGCCGGGTTTGAACTCAACGAACTTGAAGGGCCCGGACCCTACTGGCGCATTATTCGCCGGGTGGCTTTTTGGGTCCTGCCCGTCTCCATAGACATGTTTTGGAATAATCGGAAGCAACGCACTCGACATTGCGAGCAGCGCCGCCGGATGCGGTTTTTCAAAATTGATGACAGCTGTCAGCGGGTCGGGGGTATCGACGCCCGTAACCGGAGAAAACATCGACTTGAAAGGATGGTTATCCTTAACAGTCTGCAATGAGAAAGCGACATCTTCCGATGTAATGGGTTTTCCGTCATGGAATTTCGCATTCGCCCGGAGCTTCAGGGTAATGCTTTTCCCGTCATCGGATACGCTCCAGCTTTCAGCAAGATAAGGTTGCGGCTCCCATTTGTCATTAAAGCGCAGAGGGGTTGCGAAAATTTGCGTTCCTGGTACCGCCGTCGCAATGCCGGATTGAACCGCAGGGTTAAGATGCCGCGCTTTCTGCGTCGTGCCAAGGACCAACGTCCCACCGTTTTTTTGTTCATCCGCCTGGGTAAATGATGCGGCGCTGGCGGTCAAAAGCATCGCCATTGCAGCCGCAATAAATCCTGTTTTCCTCATCCTGCCTCCTGTGATTCATGAGTGGTACTCAGTTTTTCTCACTGTAATCAGGCTAGTTCAGCGACATTCTTTCGTAAAATATATTTTTATGCTGGTATTAGTACATTTTTTCGATGATCGTTTCCGGCCCGCCCCTCAGGCAGAACTGCCCTGTTAAAGGCACCACTGTCGCGCAACCTGATGCAGGTATCAATGACAACCTGATCGACCTTGCTTAAATGTGCGTCAATGCGGTGAATAATACCATATTCCACGCTGCGATACCCCGGCACGAGCGGAATGCGGACAAGATCACCAACCGTGTATTGCTGCTTTTGTAACGGACGGAGGTTGAAAATCGAATAGCCGAGACCGGCCGCCACCATACTTCTCACCATTTCCGCCGATTGCGACGAATAGGCGACATGTGGTGTGAGGTTATTCTGCCCAAAGAGGCCAAACATATAGTCCCGCGTTTCATCCAGATCGAGAAGCACCATCGGCTCGCGACAAACATCTTCAAGAGAGAGTTGCCGGCGCCGTGCGAGAGGATGACTGTGAGGGAGCACGATATGCGGCGGCGCGACGAACATCGGTACAAAATTTATACTGGAAGGAAGATTGGCGCCCACCCCGATTGCCAGATCAATTTTGCTGTCAACAACATGCTGCATATTCCTGGAGACATCTCCCTCCGTAAAGTGGATGGAGATACCCGGATGATGATCGGCTACCGATTTAGTAATCAATGGCAGAATAATAGGAGCTGCCGGGGTAAAGCATCCCATACGGACGGCCCCGTTAATCGCATTCGCCTGTTCGTCGACCGCCTCTTCGAACGATCGGTGTGCCTTGAGTAGCTGGCGCGCATTAGACAAGAACACATGGCCGAACTGGGTTGTACTGATGCCTTTTGACGGGAGTCTGGTAAACAGCTTTTTGTTCGTCTGGATCTCGATCGCATCGATGGCAGAGGATATAGAAGAGGCGGATATATTCAACGCCTTTGCCGCCCCGGTTATCGACCGGTGTTGGGCCGCAACATCTATATAATTTAGCTGTTTAAGCGTATAGCGCATTCATTCCTCTATTTTTTACAATAATAACCCCGGAATAAACTATTTTTCAGAGGTTAATGAGCGCCTTAAACTCTGTCCATAAAAAAGCGAAATAGGGAGGACCCTGATCTTGTCGGCCATCACCGTATTCAGTGCCAAGAAAATTATCACCATGAACCCTGTACGCCCTCATGCGACACATGTAGCGATCCGTGACGGACGCGTGCTCGCAACCGGGACGATTGAGGAAATTAGTGGTTGGGGAGACTATCAGCTTGATGACAGCTTTGCTGACAAGGTGATCATGCCGGGCTTTGTGGAAGGTCACTGCCATCTAATGGCGGGCGGCATCTGGCGCTATACCTATGTCGGATATCAAGATCGTGTTGACCCTGATGGACGGCAATGGCCGGGCGTCAAGTCATTAGAGGAAGTACTGGCGCGCCTTCAGGAAGCAGAGGCCGACCTGGGACCGGATGATCCGCTCGTGGCCTGGGGATTTGACCCGATTTTTCTAATGGATCGCCGGCTTGACAAGAACGACCTCGATAGTGTCAGCCAAAACCGCCCAATAGCGATAATACATTCAAACTTTCACTTGATGACGGTGAATTCAGCATCGCTCAGCCTCGCAAACTATGTTGCAGATATGGACATTGATGGGGTTGCTATTGGCCCTGACGGCACGCCGAACGGGGAGTTGCAGGAAATGGCTGCAATGTTTCCCATTATGCGGCGCCTCGGAATCGATCTGCGGGAGTTGGGGCGAACGACAAGAAGCCTTGTCGATTTTGGCAAGGTCTGCAATCGCGTCGGCGTCACGACAGCAGCGGACCTGATCAACGACCTCCCGGATGAGGATGTCGCGCAAATGCGGGTCATCACGGATGGTTCGGATTATCCGATCCGCCTGATGTCGTTGTTAAACGGCATCTCCCAGCCCGCGGAAGAAACACGCGAACGGGCGCTCGAACTTAAGGCGAAAAGTACTGAAAAACTGCGTCTTGGCGCAGTAAAGATCATTACGGATGGATCAATCCAGGGATTCACGGCCCGGCTTCGCTGGCCCCATCATTATAACGGCGCCCCCAACGGCATCTGGAACATCGCGCCGGAACAGTTAAATGTTCTTGTCAGTGTCCTGCATGAGGCGGGCGTTCAGATGCATATTCATACCAATGGCGACGAAGCAATCGAAGTCGCGCTGGAAGCGTTGGAACAGGCGAAAATCAAGAAAAACCGCCCCGACCTTCTCCATGTCCTCCAGCATTGCCAGATGGCGGATCGAGCACAATTTCGCAAGATGAAGCGTCTCGGCGTAGCGGCCAACCTGTTCTCAAACCACATATACTATTTTGGCGACAAGCATTATGAACTGACTATCGGGCCGGATAGGGCGCTCCGCATGGATGCCTGCCAGTCGGCCATCGATTATGGCGTTCCCTTCGCCATCCACTCCGATGCACCCGTGACTCCTATGGCTCCATTATTTACCGCATGGTGCGCCGTTAACCGGTTAACTGAAAGCGGAAAGTGTCTCGGTGAGTATGAGCGAATTGGTGTTTCAGAAGCCTTGCAGGCGATTACCCTTGGCGCAGCGACCACGCTTCATATGGACCATGAAGTCGGGTCAATAGAAACGGGAAAATGGGCCGACTTCGCTATTCTTGATGATGACCCTGAAACAATCGGGGCTGGGAAATTGAAAGACGTCGGCATCTGGGGAACCGTCCTTGCGGGGGAGAAGCATAAAATTCCATGATACAACGGAAACAACCACTCCCCATGACAGTATTGGGGGGATTTTTGGGATCAGGGAAGACGACCTTGGTCAACCATCTGCTGCGCCATGCGGATGGGAAACGCATTATGGTCCTCGTGAACGATTTTGGCGAGCTTCCGATCGATCAAGACCTTATTGCGGCCAAGGACGGTAATATCCTGACCCTGGCCAATGGCTGCGCCTGCTGCTCTATGGGAGCCGACCTCTATAAAGCGTTCGCGGCCGCCCTCGACTATGCCCCAGCGCCGGACCACCTGCTGATCGAGGCAAGCGGCGTCGCAGAACCCAAACGGATTGCCAATTTTGCGCGGGCGGAACCGGACCTCACCTTGAACGGGGTCATAACCATGGTTGATGCGGTGAATTTTGAGAAGACGCGCACCGATAACAGACTATCCGACATTGTCGAAGCGCAAATCACCGGCGCCCATATGCTCTTGCTTAACAAATGTGATCTCGTCCCAACGCAGGATTTGGAAAAATGTGAATCCGTTTTGCGTGGATTTAACGGCACCGCGCCGCTCATCCGCGTCGAGCATGGTGTCTTGTCCGCGGATATCTTCTTTGGTGAGGACATCAAAGCCGGCCGCTTAAAGGAAATATCTGAGGGCTCCCATACGCATACTCATGAAGCTGACTTTGCTCGATGGTCAGTTGCCACCGATACGGAAATTGACAAAGCCGCTCTTCGGGAGACACTCCTGCAACTCCCGTCGTCTATTTTACGTGTGAAAGGCATATTTCGCGCCTCTGGTGAGGACGGCCTCTGGATCGCCCATAAAGTCGGTGCGCATATAGATATTTCTCGATTGCCTACAGACTCCTCGTTTTCAGGAAATACTGGCTTCGTTGCGATCGGTCTATCCAACCAGGATTTCACCACTATCCTGGACACCGCTTTTCAATCCATAAAATAGGGCTGCAAAGCAGGATAATTGCGATAGAGGTCACAAGCGTTTCGTTCTTATGCAACGAAATGTTTACGGATTGCCCTGCAAATGTGACAATAGCGTTCTAAGTGCTTGTTTTAAAAACTGCGAGGGGGGCCTATGCGGCGCGTAACCTATGCTCTTTTGTTGGCCGTCCTGGCGACATTCCACATCCTAATAATGGCGGAAACGGGTTTTGCGCAATCGTCTGCGGGAGCAAAGCCTCCTGCTCCTGCTGTACTAGTCGCCAAGGTAGTGGAAAAAAACATTACCGATCAATCCGTTTTCTTTGGCCGGGTCGAGGCCACGGCACGCGTTCAAATCAATGCGCGGATAGAAGGCTATCTTGCGGAGGTTGCTTTCGTGGAGGGTAGCTCCGTCAAGGAAGGTGATCTTCTTTTCAAGATCGAAAAAGCCGTCTATGAGGCGAATGTCGCTCAGGCGCGAGCCAACCTAGCGAGCGCCGAGGCAGCCTCGAAACTCGCGAGACTGGACTATGAGAGATCCAAAGAACTTGTCGTCCGCAAGACAGTCTCCCAGGCACAGCTCGACAAGGATTTGGCCCAGTATGAAGAAGCACAGGCCAATGTCGCCGCCCGCAAGGCGGAACTCTCTCTTGCGGAAATCGACCTGGGATATACGGATATCCGGGCACCGATTGATGGGCGGATCGGTAAAGCAAATGAAACCAAGGGGTCACTGGTCGGCCCAACCGGTAAACCTCTGGCTCTATTGGTTGCACAAGACCCTATTCACGTAGCGTGGCCGGTGCCGGACCGGCTGTATATTGAAGTCACCAAGAGCGGTCTCAACTCCACAGACGTCAACGTCAAGTTAAGGCTACCGGATGGGACCATGTACGATAAGGTCGGGCGTATTATTTATGCAGATCCCAGTGCCAATGAAGCCACAAATACCATTACAGTACGCGCGGAATTTCCAAATCCGGACATGCTGCTGGTTGATCAACAGCTTGTCAGTGTCATTATAGAGAGCAAAGAGACACAGAAGCATCTCGTCATCCCGCAGGATGCCCTCCTTCTGGATCAACAGGGCCCCTATGTCTTTGTCGTCGATCCAGAAAATAAAGTCGAAGTAAAACGCATCACGACCGGAGCTCAAAAAGGCCTCTCCCTTGTTGTGACAAAGGGCCTCGAACTAGGTGACCGTGTTATTACGGCAGGTCAGCAAAAGGTCCGGGCCGGAGTCACGGTTACCCCCCAACTCGCTGACCAGAGCGAGGGGAACTGATGATCTTTGATTTTTTTATCCGCCGCCCGAAATTCGCGATGGTGATTTCCATCGTGATTGTCCTGGCGGGGATTTTGTCGATGTTTGTTATTCCGGTATCCCAATACCCGGATATCACCCCACCAACCGTTCAAGTAACCACCGCCTATTCGGGTGCCAACTCAAGGGTGGTTGCTGACTCGGTCGCGCAACCCATTGAAAGCGCCGTCAATGGCGTCGACCACATGATTTATATGTCGTCTGGATCTAATTCCGATGGCACCTATGCGCTGACAATTTCCTTTGAAGTGGGTACCGACCCCGACCTCGCTACGGTGAACACTCAGACCCGGGTAAGCCAGGCCCTTTCCTCTTTGCCAGATACAGTCCAGCAGAGCGGCGTGACCGTCCAGAAACAGTCCAACTCAATCCTGCAGATTTTTGGCTTCTTTTCTGACGATGCCAGCCTCGATCAGCTTTTTATCGGTAATTATCTGACCATCAATGTGGTGGATCAACTAAAGCGGCTACCGGGCGTCGGCAATGCCCAAATTCTGGGCTCCTCTTCATACGCGATGAGGATCTGGATAAATAATCCGACATTGATGTCCAATCTGAAACTGACCAATCGGGACATCATATCTGCCATTCAAAACCAGAATATTCAGGCCCCTGCCGGACGGATTGGGGCGCCACCGATTTCCGACCAACAGAGTTTGCAATTAACGGTTAACGCAAAGGGACGCCTATCAACTGCGGAAGAGTTCGGAAACATAATTCTACGCGCTCAGGATGATGGATCGATAATTCGTATCAAGGATGTTGCACGCGTTGAACTGGGCGCCGAAAGCTCACAAACACAGCTGAAGCTCGGCAATGCTGAAGCGGCAGGCGTCGCAATTTACCTTTCTCCAGGAGCGAACGCTGTGATTACGGCAACCGCGGTGGAAGAAAAAATCGCGGAGCTTGCCGAGAGGTTCCCCGCGAGCATGGTCTATCATAAACTCGTCGACAGCTCTGCTTTTGTCGATGATATGATCTATAAGGTGATCGAGACGCTGATCGAGGCATTTATTCTCGTTGGCATCGTGGTGTTTGTCTTTCTCGGTCGGTTCCGAGCCACACTTATTCCTCTGTTTGCAGTACCGGTTGCGATTATCGGCGCCATCGCGGTTATTTACGCATTTGGCTATACGGCGAATATAATCTCCCTACTCGCCCTGGTGCTGGCAATCGGCATTGTCGTCGATGACGCTATCATCGTTGTCGAGAATGTAGAGCGGGTGATGGAGGAAGAACCACATTTATCGCCGGCCAAAGCCGCCCATAAGGCAATGACTGAAATCGCGGGGTCCATTATTGCCATTACGTTTGTGTTGCTAGCGGTGTTTATTCCCGTGGCCGTGCTTCCGGGATCGTCAGGCGTGCTGTTCCGGCAATTTGCTCTCGCGATCTCATCCGCCATGGTCATTTCCGCCATTAATGCCCTTACCCTTTCCCCGGCCCTTTGCGCCCTGTTCCTGCGGCCTGGCAAGCCCGTCGTCTTTATGCGGCCCGTCACCGCCGCGATTAACCGCATTGGAGACGGTTACGCCGGGCTTATCAAGAAGCTCGTTCGGGTATCTGCACTATCTATCGCCGTTGCTATCGGCATTGGACTTATCTCCGGATACGGGATCTCGTCAACACCAGCCGGCTTCGTTCCCGAGGAAGACAAAGGCTATGTTATGATTGTCTTCCAGCTCCCGGCAGGGGCATCGTTCAATCGCACGGAAAAAGTCGCCGAAAAAGTTGTTGAAGCGATCAAAGGGGACCCGGCCGTTCAATTGGTCGGGCAGGTTTCCGGCCTTGATCTTCTAAGCAACAGCAATGCGTCCAATGCCGGCGTTGTCTTCTTGAACCTCAAGCCCTATTCAGAACGCAAGTCACCGGAATTGAGTGCGACCGCCGTTTTACAACGGGCGCTGCCTAAGCTTGCCGGCATTGCAGAAGCTGCCTTTATCCCCCTCAATCCTCCCGCCATTGATGGCATGGGAAGTGCCGGCGGGTTTCAATATGTCCTTCAGGCCCAGCAAGGGCAGGCGCCATCTGAAATGGGTGCCGTGCTTCGCAATCTTGTTGTCGAAGCCAATCAGAATCCCAACATTGCTAGCGCTTTTTCGACGTTCGAAGCGAATACGCCGCAGGTTGCGCTTGACCTGGACAGGGATAAGGCGAAGACACTGGGTGTCGAGATTTCGGACGTATTTAGTGCCCTGCAAAGTCAGCTAGGGGGCTATTACGTCAACGATTTCAATCTGTTTGGCAGAACATGGACCGTATATGTTCAAGGCAGCGAGGAATACCGCTCCAGGATCGAGGACATTTACGACATCCAGGTTCGCAATTCCTCCGGCGAGATGGTGCCCGTTTCCAGCTTTGCAGAGGCACGGCTGGATAGTGGTCCGCGCCAAATCACCCGGTACAATAATTATGAAGCCGCTTCGATTTATGGGAATCCGATGCCGGGTGCCGGGCTGGGTGTTGCCATGACCGATATGCAGGAAATTTCGGCGAGTGAATTACCGAGCGGATATGCCTTTGAATGGACAGGTCTGGCCCTGCAGCAAGTGGAAGCCGCAGGTAAAACGACGCTCGTCATCAGCCTTGCCTTTGTTTTTGCCTATCTTTTCCTGGTCGCGTTATATGAAAGCTGGAGCATTCCACTGGCGATCCTGTCGTCCGTCGTTGTGGCAGTTTTCGGAGCGGTTGCCGGCATTCGGATCGCCGGGCTTTCCTTCGACCTGTATGCGCAAATCGGCATTGTTGTCCTGATCGCCTTGGCGGCCAAGAATGCCATTCTGGTCAACACCTTCGCCCTGGAGCAACGAAATACCGGCAAGTCTCTCTCAGAATCCGCGGCGGACGGAGCCCGCTTGCGATTCCGCCCCGTCATGATGACAAGCTTTGCCTTTATTATGGGGCTGGTGCCGCTGGTTATCGCCTCCGGCGCCGGAGCAGGGGCAATGGTCGCCCTCGGTGTACCGGTTTTTTCTGGAATGCTGGCCGCAACAACGGTTGGAATGCTGCTGATCCCCATGTTATATGTCGCTTTCCAGTGGCTGCGAGAAAAAACAGGCTGGAGACCCATCGTCGAAAGATAAGGACTGCTTCCATGAATAACGTCCACGCTACACCGGCAATTGACCCGGTATGTGGCATGAATGTGGTACCTGACTCTGGCAAACCGAGCCATGTCCACAATAATGAGACATATCATTTCTGTTCGCAAAAATGTCACGATAAGTTCGTCGCTGATCCGTATTTTTACCTAAGCGGCAATCATAAAAAGCGCAAAAAAACAGCGACCACGGCATCTGAATATACCTGCCCGATGCATCCTGAGATCGTGCAGGACCATCCTGGCGATTGTCCAAAATGCGGGATGGCGCTCGAGCCGAAAGGCGTACCCAGAGTGGATGACGGCCCGAATGAAGAACTGGTCGATTTCACGCGCCGTTTCTGGGTGAGTACAGCGCTCGCCCTGCCACTACTGATCCTCACAATGGGTGAGATGGTGGGCCTGTCGTTCGAAAGATGGGTTGACGCGAAGCTCTCAACATGGATCCAGCTGGTTCTCGCGACACCGGTTGTCCTCTGGGCGGCCATTCCCTTTTTCAAGCGTGGCTGGTCATCGATTATCAACCACAGTCCAAACATGTGGACCCTGATCATGCTCGGCGTTGCCGCCGCCTATGGATTTAGCGTTGTTGCCACATTATTCCCGGCGAGTTTTCCGGCCTCCTTCCAGTCAGATCACGGTGTCGTCCCGGTTTATTTTGAGGCCGCCGCAGTTATCATAGCGCTGGTCTTTTTGGGACAGGTTCTTGAGCTCCGTGCGCGTGAGCAGACCGGCTCCGCGATCAAGGCGCTTCTTGATCTTGCCCCGAAATCAGCCCGGCGGATCAATCCGGACGGTTCCGAACATGACGTTCCGCTTGAAAACATTCTTGAAGGGGACAAGCTGCGTGTGCGTCCGGGCGAGAGCATTCCAGTGGACGGAATCGTGCTGGAAGGTCGCTCCTCCGTTGATGAAAGCATGATCAGCGGAGAACCTGTCCCCGTTGAAAAAAACGAAGGGGACAATCTCACGGGCGGTACACTGAATGCGACGGGATCATTGGTCATGAAAGCCGAGCTCGTCGGGGCGGATACCATGCTCTCGAAGATTGTTGAGATGGTTGCCTCTGCCCAGCGGTCCCGCGCGCCTATTCAGGGGATGGCTGACAGGGTTGCTGCGTGGTTTGTTCCTAGCGTCGTCATCGTCGCCGTTATCTCATTTATCGTTTGGGCAGCTTTCGGCCCCTCCCCTGCCATGATCCACGCGATTGTTGCCGCCGTGTCCGTTCTGATTATCGCCTGCCCCTGTGCGCTCGGCCTTGCGACACCTATGTCAATCATGACCGCAACAGGACGCGGCGCCAATGCGGGAGTCCTCATTCGAGATGCGGAAGCATTGGAACGTTTCGCGGCCGTTGACGTGCTGGTGGTAGATAAAACCGGCACATTGACAGAGGGGCGCCCGAAAGTTACCGACGTCATCAGCTTCGATGACCAGGATGAGAACACCCTTCTCGCCATCGCCGCCGGGCTTGAAAAAGGATCAGAGCATCCACTTGCCGAAGCAATCATATCGGGAGCAAAGGAACGTGGGCTCGACATCCCCACTGCTTCTGACTTCAATGCCGTAACCGGTAAGGGCGTCGAAGGCCGCGTTAACGGGAAAAGGGTGACCCTCGGGAACAGGGCCATGATGGAACGGCAGAAGCTTGATCTGTCAGAAATCGAATCCAGAGCGGCGGAACTTCAAAATGAAGGCAAGACGGTAATGTATGTGACACGCGAGGGTGCCCTTGCCGGAATTGTCGCGGTTGCCGATCCGGTCAAGGAAACAACGCAAGCGGCAATCGACGCTCTGCACGACCTCGGGATCAAGATCATCATGGCAACAGGTGATAATGAACGCACGGCAAAGGCCGTCGCCGCCCGGCTCGGGATTGATGATATTCATGCCGACGCACTACCGGAAAACAAAAAGGCCTTAATCGAGGACCTTCGGGAAAAAGGCCATCACATCGCAATGGCCGGAGATGGCGTCAATGATGCCCCTGCCCTCGCCGTTGCGGATGTTGGCATCGCCATGGGTACGGGTGCGGATGTCGCGATGGAGAGTGCCGGTATTACGCTGGTCAAGGGCGATCTCACCGGCATTGTGCGCGCCCGCAAGCTGGCAGTTGGGACGCTTCGTAATATCAAGCAGAACCTGTTCTTTGCCTTCGCCTATAACGGCCTGGGCATCCCAATCGCCGCGGGAATTCTCTACCCGTTCACGGGGACCTTGCTTTCACCGATGATTGCCGCCGCCGCGATGAGCCTGTCTTCGGTTTCAGTTATTTCAAACGCGCTCCGGCTTCGCACAATCAAATTGAACTAGGAGGGCCGAGACTACGGGGCCATCCTCACTTGATTTGGCCTTTGGCGTCCGTATAGTGCAGAAGAGTAGTGTCTGGTACCCGAAGGAGAGCAAGATGAGTGACAATATGCAGCCAAAGCTTGAGGAAATGAGGCAACTCGTCGCTATTGAACTGGCGAAGCATTGGAAAATGTTTCTATTCCAAGGACTGCTCTTCAGCCTGTTGGGAGCCGCCGCGATCCTCGTCCCACAGGTCGCAACACTGGTTGTAGATTTGTTTGTCGGCTGGATTCTTGTGTTTGGGGGCATTATTCGGGCGTTGACCCTCTTTCGGTCACGCAGTCTTCCTGGAACTGTCTGGTCCCTTCTCGCGTCGGTTCTGGCGATTGTCCTGGGCCTCCTGCTGGTCCTAAAACCAGCGGAGGGGGTCATGACGCTTACCATGGTAATGGTCGCATTCTTTATCATTCAGGGACTTTTCTCAATTCTTCTCGCGCTTCAGTTCAGAGCCCATATCCGAAGCTGGGGCTGGACATTGATAAGCGGGGCCGTTGACCTCGTTCTCGCTTACTTGATCTGGCGTGGCTGGCCAGACACGGCTAGCTGGGCAATCGGCCTGTTGGTCGGAATCAACATGCTGTTCGCGGGCATGGCCCTGATCTTCACTGCACTTTCTGCCCGCAACAGCGCGCCGGATTGACCATAGTATTCTAGGTTGTTGCCGCGATAAAATCAGGGACAATTCCGGATCGAGCGATCAATTCGGGAATATCCAGCCCCTTGAGAAGCCCATGTCCCGTCACCAGCACGGTACGCACGCCGGCCGCCGCACCGCCCAGAATATCGGTATGCAGCGTATCGCCCACCATGGCGATGCGCCGTCGATCTATTCCCGCAAGTGCTGACGACTTTAATGCGCGGTCAAACACGTCCGAAAAGGGCTTCCCATAGAAATGCGGCACGATGCCTGACTGGTCGGCAATTTCATGTGAGAAAAAGCCGGGTTCCAGTGATAATCCACCTTCACGCGGCGCAACCAGATCCGGATTACCGACAAGCAGAGGACGGGGATTTCTTTGAATTGAGTGCTGCAGGCGACCTTGCCGCTCCTCTGTCCATTCCGATGAACTAAGAAATAGAAACGCATCCACGTTCTCGTAGTCGGACGGATTATCCCCAAGCAGCCGGGTGGCACGGGGAAGTTCTGCCAGGCCAGATTGAGCAGTCGCGGCGACACCCCAAATATAGTCCCTTGGATATAGGTCCAGCGCGGCAATCGCCGCATCGCGGCTTGAGATAACCTGCTCCTTATCCAGATCGAACCCAAGCCCGCGATATTTCTCAATCGCCTTGGTGGCATCATAGGTTGCACTATTGGTAAGCACGACGACCTGTTTCCCAAGACGCTTGAATGTTTCCAGCCTCCGGGCCGCACCCGGTATCGCGCTTTCCCCGACATTCAACACCCCGAACGCATCCAGGAGAAAAACATCGATCTCGTCGATGAGACTTTCGAGATTCTCTATGTCGATGCTCTCGGTTGGAAACTGCGCCATCGGAAGACGAGGCCGGACTGCTTCATACCGGTCAAATATTTCTGTGGCGGTAACGGCGGGAAACGACATTTTACAAGATCACCTTTGGAAGACGCGGGACAGATTAAGTTATGCTTTACTAGATCGCATATTAAACCGTAGAGTTTATAAAAAATAAGAAAAAGGGAGAAACATGTGAACGATCTGGATTTCACAGGAAAAACAGCACTAGTCGTCGGCGGTTCCAGCGGGATCGGCAATGGCATTGCCCATGCACTGAAGGACCGCGGGGCGGAAGTATATGTGTGGGGCACCCGTGCCAGCGCAGCGGACTATGACGGTACGGATGGTTCGGACCTCACAGGTCTTCATTATGAACAGATGGACGTCAGCGATTATCAGGCTATCGCCGACTATGAACCGGGATTTGATAAACTAGACATGCTGATCCTGTCACAGGGTATTGTGGTCTACAGGCGAGGCGAGTTTGAAATGCCGGGCTGGTTGAAGGTTATCGACACGAACCTCAACAGCCTGATGGCCTGTGCATCTAAATTTCACGATATGCTGGCCGAAACAAGCGGATCCCTCGTTATTATCAGTTCCACGGCCGGATATCACGCAACGAAAGGCAATCCTGCCTATAACGCCTCCAAGACCGGCGCAATCGGGTTGACCCGAACTCTGGGGCAGGCGTGGGCCGGAGACGGCATTCGGGTAAACGGGGTTGCACCCGGACTTGTGGACACCAAGCTGACCAAGGTAACGACGCAGAACTCGAAACGCCGTGATGCAGCAATCTCGACAATCCCCCAGGGACGTCTTGGCACCCCGGAGGATATTGCCGGCGCGGTGATGTACCTCGTATCCCCGCTTGCAAGCTATGTGGTGGGCCAAACGATTGTCGTTGACGGCGGGCTTATTCTCTAGCTTTGACGGAACTATAATAAAAAAGGAACAAATGAATGGCCAAACTTTCAAAACTCAGCCGATCGATCGCCGGAAAAACCGCACTTGTGACGGGCGCGGCAAGCGGAATGGGCCGCGCAACTGCGCATCTCTTTGCCGATGAAGGGGCAAATGTTGCGGTGACCGACCTCACGGAAGAAGGTGTTCAGAAGGTCGTTGATGAAATCCGCAACGCCGGTGGATCGGCCGAAGGATGGGTACTCGACGTTGCCAACAAAGAACAGATTGAAACCGTTGTTACGGCTATCGCGGACCACTTTGGCGCGCTTGACATCCTGATCAATAATGCCGGGTTCTCTCACCATATGTCGGTTGAGGACGACGGGTTCGAGGAGAACTGGCAGCGACATATGGATGTCCTCCTGACCGCACATGTCCGTCTGGTCCGGGCAGCCTTGCCACATCTTAAAACGTCCGGTGCCGGACGGATTGTCAATATTGCCTCTACTGAAGGCCTTGGTGCCACACCAGAGATTGCGCCCTACACCTCTGCCAAGCATGGGGTTATCGGCCTCACCCGCTCCCTCGCCGTGGAACTGCCAAAATACGGCATTACAGTCAATTGCATCTGCCCAGGTGCGATACACACCGGCATTACGGCCCGTATCAAGGATGAACATAAGGAGATTTTCTCGCGGCGGCGTATCCCGCTGAAGCGATACGGGGTACCGGAGGAAGTCGCGCACGCAACCCTGAGTCTGGTTTTACCAGCGTCCTCCTATATCAATGGTGTTGCGTTACCGGTGGATGCGGGACTAACGATCAAAAATGCATAAGATCTGTCACTAGAACACAGGGGCTTGTTTTCTAAGCGGCCAATATTCTAGGCTATCTTTTTGAAAACAAGCTCTTACGCGTCTTCCGACCCCCGTTATGCATCATTCATCTTTAATGTGCACTGCGGCATTTAATCATGCGTAGCGGCGTATACTCGATTACCACTTCGCCCTTCTGGTTGATGATTTTATTACGCGTGCGCACAAGTCCTCTTGTTCCTTTTTTTGTCAGGCGTGCCTCGATCACCTCGCATTCCACATGAATTGTGTCTCCGGCGAAAACGGGCGCGCGCACGTCAAGTTCCATATTCAGAAATGCCAACCCCGTGTGCTGCATGGTCGACTGAACGAGCAGCCCTTCCGCAATCGTGTAGGCGAGTGCGCCTGGCGCCACTCGGCCACGAATGTCCGAATGCTCATTCAGATATTCCATATCCGTGAATAAAACCTCGGTCATGCCGGTGCAGTTGATGAAATTAACAATATCCGCTTCTGTCACCGTGCGGCCGATCGTCATGAACTGCCGTCCCAGCGGCAGTTCCTCATAGTGTAGTCCCAGTCCAACGATCTCCATTTTCTCTCCTTTTTATTATTAAGTTGGCATTTTGTTTTTACGTTGTTTAATCCATAGACGGTTTCGCGACAATAAGCCAAAGCCCACTGAGAAAAACGATTGCCGCCATCAAGCTATAGGCCTGCCAATAATGGTTCATGTCGCCTACGATAAGCCCAAATATTGTGGGCAAAATAAGCACACCGGCGAACATGGCGCTCGATCCTAGTGCCGTCGCTTCTGTCCGATATTGCCCCCCGAAAGCCGCATAGGCACCGTAGGCGATACCGGTAAACCCACTTGCAGTCGCTCCTGCAAAAACTGCGACGAGAAGTATAGCCCAGATCGGCCATACTTCGGACATCTGCCCGGCCGCAACTGCGGTGGCGGCCATGACAAAACCCAACAAGCCGAGCAACCTGATGGACGAGATATAACGATCCGCCAACCACCCCCAAAGAGGACGGCTGGTAACGCCAGCGATTTGATAGAGTGCCAGCACCTGACCGGCTGCAACCAGGTCCAAGCCTGTTCTACTGGTAAGATGCAGGGCCATAAAACCGATAAAGCAGAGCTGAACGCCGGCATATGAAAAGCTGGCAAGCGCAAGCAGCCGCATAAGGGTATTATCACGCAGGAGATAAAGCGGTCGCCACAGCTCCCCCCGAAACAAACGATGTGCGCTATTTTTGTCCCTGTCCCAGCTTTTACGGTATATCTGAAATGACAGGATAAGCAGGATCGCGGGGATAATCTGGGCCCAGAAAGCAATCCGCCAGCCAAGATTAACGGCAAACACGGGCAACAGTAGTGCTCCAATTACCCCACCCAACGGCACTCCGATCTGCCGGATTGAAAAGACGAGATTGAGTACCTTGGGGTTTGTGCGTGGAATCAAAAGATGGGTTGAGACAGGGGCTGTCGCTCCATATCCAATACCGAGAACAAATGCACAGAGCGCCAGCGCATTAAAGCCGCCCGAGCCCGCGATGACGAGCATGGCCACAACGCCCAGCATGACAAACTGTGCCACCCGTACCGCACCAAACTTCTGTATAAAATCCGGCGACAACAGAGCCGAAAAAATGCCGATTCCATAAACGGTGGAGACAAAAAATCCGATAAGATGGCCATCAACGCCGAGATCTTCGGCAATTTTCGGCGCAAGTGTGGGCGCAGAAAACGCTGCCATCGTTGCCAGGGTCTGCATGGCAATTGTGAGCGTCAAGGGCCCGTAGGGAATGCCTCGTGCCATTCCCTCTTTTTCCGCTGACCCGCCGTCGCGGCTGGACGACACCATGCTCTAAGTTCCGTCTTTCCACGACCCTTTCGAGCGGGCTAAATACTCTTTGGTCTCAGGCTGTTCAATCAACATCCGGCCCCATTTCGCGCAGACTTTAGCGAGGCGTTCAGGCTGGACACCCAGCTGTGCCATCGCGACGCCGCCATTAACGGATTCGCGATAGTCGGAAATCAATCCGTCCCTTAGTTCAAATCGGCTCATTCCGTCGATAACGACCCGCTTTCCCGCGAACTCCGGCACCGTCGAGGTAAAACTTGAAAGCGACCAGGCATACGCAAGGTTTCCATCGCAAATGGGGTCGAACATTTCCCAGCGATAATCTTCGCCGGCATCGCGATGAAACTGATCTGACATCATATGGGCGATTTCCGCACGCCCCTGATGATTGCCATAGACATAGTCGTGATAGATGCCATCCTCGGTGAAGCAGGCGGCAAAGGCCTCCCCGTCGCCGGCTTCCGCAGCACTCGAAAAACGTTTTAGAAACTCTCGAAATTCGGGCGTATTCATTTATTGCCTCTTTTTATTGTTTTTCTCACCACAGCATGCTTTATGATAAACATTCAATCCAGAAAATAAGTAAAAAAAAGCGATTTGACCAATGAACGAATTCTCCCTGCTCCACTATATCGTGGAAGATGGAATTGCCGATATTATTCTCGACAACCCCCCGGCCAATGTCATCACCCCGCAAATGACAACAGAATATTTCGCAGCGCTCGACCGGGCAAATGCGGATCCGGACGTCAGAATTATTATTATATCGGGTAAGGGCAAGGGATTGTCAGGCGGTGTTGATCTGAAACTACTGGATACCTATGGCCCAACTGACATGAAAGCCTTTCTGTCCAGATTCTATGTCGAGATGATTGACAAGGTTCGGGCTTTGTCAAAACCAATTATGGCGTCAGTGCATGGATATGCGATGGAAGGCGCCTGTACCCTCGCCTTTGCCTGCGATATGGTGATAGCGTCCTCGGATGCGAAATTTGGCTATCCGGGCGTCCCCAATCTGGCGGCACCTCCTGGCATGCATGTCTGGTTTCTGCAGCGTCTGATCGGCCGAATGAAAGCTGCGGAGTTGATCTATACAGGTGATACCATTTCCGCCGTTGATGCAGAGCGTTTGGGCATGATTACCCGTGTTGTTGCACCGGAAGACCTCACGTCGGAAAGCCGAAAACTAGCGAAAAAAGTAGCGGAAATGTCCCCTGTCGGGCTGAAAGCCGCACGTGAATTGATCTATCGCATGGAGAATATGGACTTCAAAACCGTTCCGGGCACCGCGCTTGATGCAGTTGCGCTTGCGTTTGCATCCGAGGACAGCAAAGAAGCCCGCCGGGCCTTTGTCGAGAAACGGAAACCTGTCTGGACGGGGAAATAGGGCTGAAAATTCACTGGAACTTTCAGCCCGGGACCTAGTATCGGTTAGGCGGACATGAGATTGCCGAGGCGACCTCTGATAATCTCCTCTGCCTCGCCCATAATCCGGTCGATCAATTCCTTGCATGTCGGATTGTCGTGTATGAGGCCGGCAACCATGCCGCAGCTCCAGGCACCCGCGTCCATATCACCTTCCTGCATCACTTTCGGATAGACACCGCCCACCAGAGCAACAATGTCCTCGATTTTGGTGTTGGCACCCTTCTCACGTTCTATCTCGAGAACCTTTTCGACCGCGGGGTTGTCAAGAACACGTTCGGTATTGCGCAGTGGACGCATGATCAGTCGAGTGTCCAGTTCCGACGCAGCGATGATGGCATCTTTCACATTCTGATGGATAGGAGCTTCTTTCGTCACCATGAACCGAGTGCCCATATTGATGCCGTCCGCGCCCAGCGCCAGGGCAGCAACAAGCTGTTGGGCATTGCCCATCCCGCCTGAGGCAACAAACGGTACTTCCAGTTCTTCCGCCGCGCGCGGCAGCAGGATCATGTTCGGAATATCGTCTTCCCCCGGATGTCCGCCACATTCGAAGCCGTCCACACTGACCGCATCGCAGCCGATCCTCTGGGCCTTTAACGAATGCCGAACTGAGGTACATTTATGAATGACCTTGATACCGGCATCTTTCAACGCAGGCATATAGGCTTCCGGGCTGCGGCCCGCAGTTTCAACGATTTTAACACCGCCCTTGACGATCGCCTCGATATATTCCGGATAAGGCGGCGCGGCAAAGCTCGGCAGGAACGTCAAGTTCACGCCAAAAGGCTTGTCTGTCATATCCTTGCAGCGCGCGATCTCATTCGCAAGATCGGCCGGTGTTTTCTGAGTTAGTCCCGTAATAATGCCGAGCCCGCCTGCATTTGAGACGGCGGCGGCAAGTTCAGCGAGGCCGACATAATGCATTCCTCCTTGGATGATCGGGTGCTCAATGCCAAAGAGTTCGGTTATTTTTGTTTTCATGGGTGCCTCCAGTTGATTGTTTTTTGTTCTTTATAGGAAGCGATCGCTTACACTGCAACAACGAGTCGTAAGTAGCTATCCTTATGGCCTGCTATTTAACGGTCTGTTCTTTCAATTGGCAATAACCTATTGCCATTTTTACCAAAAATCACAATGTCGCGCCGGCCCGAACAAGAATCGCATCGAAATCAGTCTTTTCCGACAATGTCCCGTATGCTCCTGACCAACAATCTCCAAGACGCGAGGCACAGAATGCGTCGGACACCGCTGCGGGCGCATGCTGTACAAGTAAGGCCGCCTGCCAAGCCAGGGCCATCATTTCCGTGATCCGCCGGGCGCGGGTTTCAAAACCGCCGGTTTCCGAAACCTCGGCTTTCAGGCGGGCAATATGGCTGTCGAGAAGGCGGTTGCCGCCTTTCGCTTGCTCAAGCTCCGCAAAAAAAGCGGGAAGTGTGCCAGAATCCTTATACAATGCGCGCAGCACATCGAGGCAGATCACGTTACCCGACCCTTCCCAGATGCTGTTGACCGGTGCCTCCCTATAAAGGCGCGGCAGGATGCTTTCCTCGATATATCCGGGACCGCCGTGGCATTCCATCGCCTCATAGACATGGCCTGGCGTCCGTTTACAGATCCAGTATTTACCAACCGCCGTCCCGAGGCGCGCAAGCGCCGCTTCCGCTGGATCTGTCTCTCCCGCACCGATCGCACGGCCAAGACGCAGAAAGAGGGTTGTCGCGGCCTCCGATTCCAGCGCGAGATCAGCGAGCACATTTTGCATCAACGGCTGCTGGATCAGCTTCTTCTGAAAAGCCGAGCGATAACTTGCATGGTGAATTGCTTGGGTCAGCGCCTGGCGCATCAACGCCGCGGAGCCGACAGCGCAGTAATAACGCGTCCCCTGCACCATCTCGATGATTGTGGGTACGCCTCGTCCTTCTTCTCCCACCATCAGGCCCCAGGCATCGACGAACTCCATCTCGCTTGAGGCGTTGGATTTGTTCCCGAGCTTGTCCTTCAAACGCTGGATATACAGCCCATTGCGCGTACCATCGGGCCGCCATCTGGGCAAAAGGAAACAGCTGAGACCATTTTCCGTGTAGGCAAGAGACAGAAAGGCATCCGACATCGGGGCCGAACAGAAAAACTTGTGCCCGGTCAGGATGTAGGCGCCGCCGGGGCCCGTAGCGGATCCTTCCGGCCGCGCTTTCGTGGAATTGGCACGTACGTCGGAGCCGCCCTGCTTCTCCGTCATGAACATCCCCATGGTAATGCTCTTCTTCTCACTTGCCGGGATATCGCGCGGGTCATACTCCTTGGCAAGCAGGCGAGGAATCCACTCCTCGGCTATTTCCGGCGTGGTTTTGAGGGCGGGCACCACCGCATAGCTCATCGCCATCGGACAAAGAACACCACCTTCTACCTGATTGAGGAGATAGGAGAGCGCGCCATGGGCCACATGATTTCCAGCCCGCGGGTTGTTCCAGGCAAAACTTGGTACATCATTGGCGATCGCAAGCTCCATCAGATTATGGTAGGCGGGATGAAAGGTCACCTGATTGATCCGCATCCCATTCCGGTCAAAGGCTTTCATTTCAGGCGGATAGCGGTTGGCCTGATTGGCCCATTCTAGCGTTTCCTCGGACCCTGCTTTCATGGCAAAATTGATGACTTCCCGCTCGGCCCATCCTGCGCCCTCGCGCAGCAACCCTTCCTGCAACGGCAAGTCTTTGCCGTAAAGAGCCTGATCGCCCAAAACAGGAGGTACGTTAGTTACCTCATGTGTTGGCAAGCTGGAAATCGGGCTGCGGATAGTCATTACGAGTCTCCTTTTCACGAAAAAGCGCGATGATCCTCTTTATATGGGGCACATTATCAATCCAGCCAAACCACTTCGTGGCGGAGCGTATAGGGGCCAAGTTTAGCGGCAATCTGCTCACCAAGCGTTGTTTTATCCCCACCGGTGACGGAAATCGTCGCCACACTGCCATGCACTGGATGGTTATCGACACTCACCGCGATCACCGCGCCACTGGCACGGAGTGGTTCAAGTTCTGCGGAAAAAACCTTCACCGCTGCATCGTGACGTAATGCCGGCTTAAAAATTTTGCCAACACCAGTGAGCGGCATCGCATCGATAATCGTGAGATCGGCGGGATTGGCGGCTCTCTCCGGGATCCGCTCACGGGCAAAGTCCTTGAGCTCTTCCGGTGTCGACGTCGCACCCGGATTGAGCTGGACGTATGCCACCGGTATTTCTCCAGCGTATGTATCCGGGCGTCCTATGGCCGCGGCAAGCTCAACAGCGGGATGTTCGTGCAGGGCTTCTTCTATAATGGAGGGGTCGATATTATGGCCGCTCCTGATG
The DNA here is from genome assembly GCF_017313765.1 of Sneathiella sedimenti. Lineage (GTDB taxonomy): Bacteria > Pseudomonadota > Alphaproteobacteria > Sneathiellales > Sneathiellaceae > Sneathiella > Sneathiella sedimenti. The sequence goes on from NZ_JAFLNC010000001.1 coordinate 200,278, forward strand.
ATAATATCCTTCGCGCGACCGGTGAGCCAGATATAGCCCTCGGCATCAATGCGGCCAAGGTCGCCTGAGCGAAACCATCCATCCTTTGTAAAGGCGGACTGATTATAGGCTGACTGTACATAGCCGGGCATCACGCAGCCGCCCTTCATGATGATCTCCCCGATTTCATCGGGCTCGGCAAATCGCTCGATAGTTCCGCTTTCATCGATATGGGCCGCCTCTATATCAACAAACGGCAACCGCAGCCCGACCGATCCGAACCGTGCTTCGCCATTTTGCGGCTGCATGGTTGTAAAGGACGTTACCTCCGTCATGCCGTACCCTTCGAGCATTGGCACCTTGGAAAGGTCACTAATCGCCTTCAAAACCTCAATCGGTGCCGCGGACCCGCCAGTGAGCCCCGCCCGGAGCGTGCTGATATCGGCATCCCCGACCGGGATGTTCAGCAGCGCGGACATCATTGTCGGCACGCCGCCAAGCACCGTGATGCCGTATTTCTCAACCAGTCGCCAGTAATTGCCGATAACCTGCGGATCACGAAACCCCTGCGGGCTTGCTAAGACCAAGGTCGCGCCATTTAACATGGGGACAAGACCAACAACGATTGATCCGCTGATATGAAACATAGGCAACCCGGCCAGCAGGCAATCCGCATCTGAATATCCAAGACCAAAGCCGCTAATCGCAACCTGGGAAAGCTGCATTCTGTTTGTATGCGGGGCAAGCTTTGGAACCCCGGTTGTCCCCCCCGTATGATAATAACCGACGATATCGTCCGGTGAGTCATTTCGCGGGCCATTGATCGTGCTAGCATCCTGCTTGGCGATCATTTCGTCATACGGAAATATCTTTCTGCCATCGCATTCCGCCCCGCCACCCAGAACATATACCGCCTTGAGATTGGGCATTCGCTCGATTACGTAGGCCGCCTTCTCCCATAATTCGGGGCTGAGGGCCCGTCCCGTTGCGATGATGATGGTGGCGTTTGCCGCTTCGGCAATGCCAAGAATATGTTTCGGTTCCAGCAAGGGGTTAACGGCATTTACTGTTCCGACCGTCTCGGCGCCCAGCATCGTGAAATAGGCTTGTGGACACAGCGGAATGAGATATGTAACCGTCTCCCCTTTCTTGAGACCTGCAGAAATAAACAGATTGGCGGTCTGATTGACCTTGGCAAGTAATTCGCGATAGGTGATTACCTTGCCGTCCCCCATTGGATCTCCGGGCGGCAGAGCGATCAGGGCCGGCTTTTCTGCATATTGATCGACCGCTGTGCAAAAGGCTTCATAAACATTCTGAAACGGCACCCATTTTTCAATCGGCGTTTTCTCAAATTCCTCTACATCCGCGAGGCTGACAAACGGCAAATTAAATTTGCTGATGGCTTCCACCATTCTTCTTCTCCCATAATTCTCCCATTATTTTTTTCGAGGATGTTGTGCCATCCTTCTTTTGACTTTCATGATGCCAGATACAAGACAGGATACAATTGAAATTTATACCAAATGAGGCGCGTTTAATGTCTGCGTTCCGGGATCCGGACTACTCCGCGCTTTCCCGTTGCTTATATTCCGTGAGCGCTTCCTCCATGGTCAGGAATCTTGCACCACGGTCCATAAGTTCCACAATCAACTTCTCCAGCATTAACATGCGGTGCCCGCGGCCAATGCAAAACGGATGGCAGGTGTAGGTAAGAATGCCCCAGTCGAGTTTCTGCTGCAGATAGTCGAAATCGCCCAACCAGTTTTCCAGGACATCACTTGTGGAACGCAATCCCGGCAAAACAGAGTTCTTGTTGCGAACATATTCGAAATGGGGAAAGTCGTCCGTGGACCAGCTTATTGGCATTTCAATTAGTTCTGTCGGCGGACCGAAATCAACCCGCGCATCCTGATGAACGCGGTCCCCTCTGCGAACAGGATATGGCGCATAATCGTTCCCCATCATGCTGCTATCATATTGGAATCCCTCTTCAAGCAGCAGCTCAACGCTATGGGCGCTCAAATCCCAGGATGGGGAACGATAGCCGCGTGCTTTCTGGCCAGTCAGCTTCTGGATTGCCTCGTTTCCAAGGATAAGCTGTTCACGCTCCTCTTCCCGCGAAAGACTGGCTGGCGGGATATGGGACCAGCCATGATGACCTATTTCATGACCACCGGCGGCAATCTTCTCGCAAATTTCCGGATAGCTGTACAGGGTCACGCCGGGGATAAACCAGCTGCTCTTGATGTTATATTCTCGCAACAAATCGAGTATGCGCGGGGCCCCCACGGCCCCGAACTCGCCGCGGGACATCAGGGTCGGCGTCGTCCGGCCCTTCACGATCCAGCTTGAAACGGCATCGAAATCAAATGAAAGGCAAACAATATAAGGGCTCATGTTTTATCCTCGCCCGCTGCACCGAAAGGTGTTTATTTTTTCAAAACAGGCTACATTGCTATATCAATCTTCGCAATAGCCCGAACATTGCGAACAAATGGCAGGGTTAAGTTAGTAGTATGAAAAATTTCACTCAATTGAACGCTCTCACCATTGGCTCCGCCACCATCGATGTTATTGCGTCGGTCGACGATCAGGATATTGAGCGAATGACCATGCATAACGCCACATCGTCCTTTCTGCTGCTTGAGGAAGGACGAAAGATAGACGTGAGTTCCATCAAGTCTTCTGTTGGAGGCGGCGGAACAAATTCCGCAGTTGCCCTGGCCCGCCTTGGATACCAGACAGGCACTCTCGTGCGCGTTGGCAAGGATCTTGAAGGGGAGAAAATTCGGGAAGTACTGGAATCGGAGGCGATTGATACAAGCCTGATGATAGAGGATGGCGTACTGCCTACCGGTCAGGCGATCATGGTCATGTCGCATGTTCGCAATCCTACAATTTTTACGAACCGTGGCGCGAATACTGCCCTCCGCGAGGATGAGATTGAGCAGACTCTCTTTCACAAAAAGAACCTTGTCTACATCGCCAGCCTGTCCGGCAACTCCGCGGCGTGCCTGACAAAAATTGCCCGACTTGCAAAAGAAGCAGGAGCCTTTGTTGCGACAAATCCCGGCATCCGCCAAATTACCTATTGGGCCGGAGATATTATCGAAGCATTGTCCTATGTCGACCTGCTCTCCATCAATGCGGTTGAGGCAGAACAGCTTGCGCTTGCGCTGTTACCGAAAGGGCAGCCCCGGACAGATAAAAAGCCCTCCGGAGACGGGCCGGCTCTACTGGAAAAAGGTCTGGGTGGACGATCTTTCGAGAGTTTCATTCAAGAAGTCTGCAGGATCGGACCGAAAATTGTTCTCGTAACCAACGGCGCAGAGGGGGCGTACGCAGGTACAGCTAATGGCGTTCATTTCCACCCGGCGGGAAAATCCGAAGTAAGCAATACGGCGGGGGCCGGGGATGCCTTTGCAACAACCTTTTCTGCCTATGCAGCCATTGGCGAGGATCTGGATATGTGTCTCCAAGCTGCGACAGCGAACGCCCTTTCCGTTATCGCGGCGCCTGATACGCATAGTGGATTACTCAAGAAAGAAAAGTTAGATGCGGCTATTCGTGACTGATTTCACATTTACGGAAACCGGCATCAGCCTGACAGGTTTTCGTGTAGCACCGGAAGAGGTAAAAGGATAAGCTTCCACTTATGCTCAGAAAGCACTTAATTGCCGTGGCTTTCCAACAAGCCGTGATCAAAAAAATTAGCGCAAAGTGATCCTTTTGCCCCTCCGCGCCGTATTTAATCTACTGGGCGGTGTAACGCAGACGTAATTGTGATCCGAAAACACCCTGAGCCCAAAGTAAAAGATGCAGGAGAGCGCTATGTTCAAGAATTTGGTTTTGATGTTGTCTCTAGTGATGGGACTTCTGTTTGTGGCCTCCGGAAGCGCTGTTGCAGCGAATCCAGAAGTCGGCAAAGTCACCCGCCTGCAAAACGATGCGAAGATCATCAGGGGCGGCGAAACATTCCCCATGGAGATCGGATCCGTGATCCGGGAAAATGACGAAATCAACTCAGACGACATGGCGCGCATTGAAATCACTTTCGTGGATGGGACAACCCTGTTGATCGGCGAGAATGCCCGCGTTGAGATTGACGAATTTCTTTACGATCCAGGTAACGGCATTGGCAGAGCGCTCATTGGCGCTCTCCAGGGTCCGTTCCGGTTTATCACCGGAAAAATAAGCCAGATGAAAGACAAACGCGTTGAAATAAAAAGCAGCGTTGCAACAATTGGTGTACGCGGAACTGATTTTTGGGGTGGACCATCTCAGGGGACTTATGGTGTATTCCTTTTCGAGGGGACAATTGTAATTTTCAATGCCGAAGGCGGACGCATAGTTAGCACTCCTGGAACCGGTGTAGATCTCGACGGTTTCGATAAAATCCCTGGAGAGGCCACTGCTTGGGGCACGTCACGTGCACAGGCTGCGGTTGCTACTGTGACATTTAGATAAGGGATTTACACCTTTGGTAACACGATGGACCGAATAAAAACAAACCTGCCGATTTCTTCCAACAGCCTTTCGGAAATACGGGATTACTGGGTGAATTTAAGGCAGAATAGATTAATGCCGAACAAGAAGGACTTCAGTCCCGCAGCAATTGTTCGCCATTTACCCAATATCGCTCTTGTCGATGTTTTCCAAAACCCACTTCGATTTCAGTACCGTCTATTGGGAACCAGGATTACGGAGTTGGCCGGTCGAAACGCCACCGGCAAGTGGTTGAATGAAGAGCTCTATGGCGACAGAACTAACGACATACTCTGGATGTATAAAAAATGCGCCTCCACCAGGCAACCGGTTGCCGTTCGCGAACAGATACAGTTTGCCGATAAATCCTGGTTAAATGTCGATGTCGCCGCCTTTCCCATGAGCGACACAGATAATGAAATTAGCACGATTTTAGGGGCGGTTGATCTGACAAAAACGGACGCAAAACTTCCCTCCCCCGGCTCCACGTTTATTCTGAATTGGCAGGCCGTCAAAGAAACCGTCATGTCTTCCTCCCTGCGCGACCAGCATTCCAAGAAAGCCGAGTGCGGGGAAAACTAGGTGACGGTTAACGGATAAAATAACGTTTCCGGATGAGTCTCTTACAACTGGTCGTCAAATAACGGATTGCTCTCGAATTCTTCCTCAATCGCGCCGATTGATGCACCGGATGCAGCGGACTCAGACAAAAAGGCAATATGAAATAGAGCGTCTCCCTGGTTTACCAACGGCATCGTCACGGTACCGATGATAAGCCCATTCGTGGTGGCACGCACTTCCGTTTCCCGCCCACCAAAAGGATCCGAAACCATTCCGAGAAGGTCACCCGCATGAACAAAGTCGCCAACTTTGCTCCGAGTGCGCAAAAGACCGCCATCCGGCGCTCGCAACCATGCGCTTTTGGTCGCCACGGCTGTTTTTCTGACCTTCTTTCTGGCTGAACGGGCCGCACTCTTGCTGGAGACCATGTTCAGGTGCCGCATGACTCTCAGAACTCCGGAAACGCCCACACGCACGGCAACCTCGTTGAATCGCAACGCCTCTCCTGCTTCATAAACCATGACAGGTATCCCGAGCTCACTTGCGGAGTTTCGCAACGAGCCATCCCGCAGTGACGAATTCACGATAACCGGAGGCTCGAACGCCTCCGCCAGGCTCCGCGCCTTCTTGTCATTCAGATCGACGCGAACCTGCGGCAGATTATTGCGGTGTATCGCAGCTGTATGTAAATCGATGCCGAAATCGCATAGCCGGACAGCTTCATTGAGGAAAAGATGGGCAAGACGGGACGCGAGGGAGCCCTTGGCATTGCCGGGAAACGACCGGTTAAGATCCCGACGGTCCGGCAAATAACGGCTTTGACCGATAAAGCCAAACATATTGACAATCGGCACCAACAACAAGGTACCCGAAATACGACGGAGCGCCATCAACCTCGCAAGGCGACGGATTATTTCGACACCAAGTATCTCGTCACCATGGATAGCCGCGCTGACAAAGATAGTCGGCCCCTCACGTTTGCCATGTATCACCAACACAGACAATGTCGCCGGTGTGTGATCGGACATCATGCTCAGCGGAATATCGACGATCCGTCGCTGACCGGCGGGAATAGTTTCGCCGGCCAGTTCAAAAGGTTTACGCAAGCTTCTGGCTCCGGCTGAATTTTCTGCCTCTTGTATGAGTTCGGCCGGCCTTGGCGTTTTTCTCAATGAATTCGATAATCTTCGACGCGACATCAATACCGGTGGCCTTCTCGACACCTTCAAGCCCGGGCGAAGAATTCACTTCCATCACCACGGGGCCGGCATTTGATCGCAACATATCGACGCCACAGACGTTTAGCCCCATCGCACGAGCCGATTTCAGCGCGGTTGACCGTTCGGCGGCGGTTATTTTAATAGCCTCAGCCGAGCCGCCACGATGCAGATTTGAGCGGAAGTCTCCCTCCGCGCCACGCCGGATCATGGAGGCGACAACCTTATCGCCCACGACAATACAGCGTATATCCTCGCCATTGGCTTCCTTGACGAATTGTTGCACCAGAATATTCGTGTTCGTGCCGCCAAAGGCCTGGACTATGCTTTCCGCGGCTTTCGGAGTTTCACCCAATACAACGCCAATACCCTGGGTTCCTTCGAGGAGCTTGATAATGACCGGCGCACCGCCGGCAAGTTTAAGCAATTCTGTCGCATCCGACGTGCGGTGGGCGAAAACAGTTACAGGCAGACCTATATTCTCACGCGACAACAATTGCATGCTGCGCAGTTTGTCGCGCGACCGCGAGATGCCCACCGACTCATTGACCGGGTACACGCCCATCATTTCAAATTGGCGCAGAACGGCAGTACCAAAAAAGGTTACCGACGCGCCAATGCGAGGAATTACCGCGTCATAGCCCTTTAAACTTTCACCCTTGTAGTGAATTTCCGGATCCCCGGAAGCGATGTCGATATAGCAACGCAGATGATTGATAACATCAACCTGATGGCCTCGTGCTTCCGCTGCTTCGATCATTCGTTTATGTGAATACAGTTCCGCATTCCGACAGAGTAGAGCGATTTTCATGAATCTCGCCTTTCGATAGTGGACTTGGTGGTACCTTCCGCACGTTTGCGGTTGGCAATGAATGACCGGTTCGGGTCGATTAAAAAGCGGCCCTTCAGGGCCTGGCGTCCTAGCAGCAGACGAAACCCCATAAGTCCCCGGTCGGCCAAGGTCACTTCGATTGGCCAGGTCGTCCCCCCTAAACAGACATTGATCTCGATAACATAGCGCGGATGGCTATGGCCGGTTGAACTCGTCACTTCCCGTTCATCCCGGATTTCCGCAATGCAATTGACGGCTGGCTCCCGCCGCCTCTGCATCGGATACAGGACAAAGGAAACATGCGGTGCGCCGCGTTCCATGAATGTCTGAATATGGATCGCATGAATCGCCGACGTTCTTGCACCGCTATCAATCTTCGCCTTGATCGGCTCCGATAGCAAGTCAGGGAAGGTGACCCATTCGCGCCATCCGATAACTTTTTGATTCTGGAGTTTCTTCGCGGTACTCACCCTAGGCGTCCTGATCCGAATTGCCGGTTCGGTTCGAATTCTCAGACTCCGGGTCCTCTAGCGCATCGGAATCCTGGTCTTTATCAAACCCGGCGATACTCGCTTCGTTCAAGCGCCGATAGCTGGCAAAGGTCCGTTGGTTGACCACTGCAAAATAGGTTCCAAGATCGACAAGGATATATCCTGTTTCATATAATCCGCGCCGAATTGCCTCTATTTGCTCGGGCCATAACCTCCGCTGGTTCAGTAATCGACACATCAATTTCATAGAAATACGATAGCGGCCCCGCGGCTTACCGCCAAACGAGTGATCATAAAGCGCGACAAGCCGATCCACCACCTCCGCATTCGAATAATCAAGACTACCCGGCACTACAACCCCTCCTCACATATTATCGCCAACCAACAACACACGCCGAATTTACCAAAAAATATTGATATAGCAAATTTTTCTTTCTTTATAGCAAAATATTAGTTATTTATAAAGTAGAAAATATATTTCAAAGGGATTTCAGCTTGAGCTCAATTGCATTCCAGGTGACGGCTATAGTTGCATTGCTCGCGGCCAATGCCTTCTTTGTTGCAGCTGAATTTGCTTTGGTCTCGGCACGAAATTTCCGCATTGAACCGAAGGCGCGCGCCGGCAACAAAGCGGCCCGACTGACACTTTTCATTAAAGGGGACATCGACGCCTACCTGTCTGCTTGCCAGCTCGGCATCACCATGGCTTCGCTCGGACTGGGTTGGTTGGGAGAACCCGCAGTCGCAGCTCTTTTAAAGCCGGTTCTTGCCCCGCTTGATTTGCCGCTTACAACATTACATACGATTGCTTTTATCGTTGGCTTTGTTGTTTTCTCCTCCCTGCATATCGTCGTTGGCGAACAGGTCCCGAAGACACTTGCCATCCGAAAAGCCGAGCCAGTTTCCATGCTGCTGGCCTATCCGTTACATTGGTTCTATCGCACGATTTTCCCGTTGAGCTGGCTGCTGAACTGGTCTTCGCGCGCCATTCTTCGTCTTTTTAATGTTCGGGAAGCAAGCCATGCAGATGTCCTGACAAGCGACGAACTGCGGGGTTTAATTCATGTCTCGGTTCAGCATGGTGAAGTCGCGGCTGAACGTGCGGCGATGTTGCATAATCTGTTCCGGTTTGATGAACGCTCCATAGAGCGAGTGATGGTGCCCCGCATGGAAACCCAGGTCCTGCGGCTGGACGCATCTAACGAACGCAACCTTAATGTGATCAGAACAAGCCAATTTTCACGATTCCCCGTCTTGCAAGGCGAGCAGGATGACGTGGTTGGCATAATCTTGGTACGCGACTTGATAAACGCCATCATCGATGGAACGCCTGCGCCCTGGACAGATTTGAAAAGTTATTGTCGTGACCCGCTCGTTGTCCCGGAGTCCCTAAAAGTTGCTGAAATGTTCGACGTCATGCGGAACACACGATCCCATATGGCCTGTGTCATCGATGAGTATGGTGCTTTCTCCGGATTGGTCACGCTGGAGGACTTACTTGAGGAAATCGTCGGTGAAATTTCCGATGAAACCGACAAGGTAGAGCCCGTATACCCCATTATCTGGAAAGACACATATTGGGTGGCCCATGGACTGGCACCGCTAACAGATCTTGAAAGAGAAACCAGCTTTCAAGTCGATGAATCGACCAGCGTCAATACTATTTCCGGCCTGATTATGAGCGAACTTTCCCGCATGCCCGTTAAGGGAGATAAGGTGATAGTCAACGGGTTCAGGTTTAATGTATTGGCCATGAAAGATCGTCATGTAGAAAGAATTCGTATCGATACGATGACAACAAATCTGGACCTCCCTGACGGGGGTTCAGATACGGAATTGCCGGACCCAGATCAGGCACCGGCGCCGGACCTCGAACGTGATCGAGCGCCCCCTAAAGGAGATTAAAGCACATGGAAGATCCATCACTTTGGCTTGAAAGCGGCAAAACAGCCGGCATGGAGTTGCTCTCTAATTTGATTGATGCGTTGCCCGGCCTTCTTGGCGCAATAGTTCTATTAATTGCCGGCTGGTTGATTGCCCGGTTTCTGCGGGCCATGTCGGCACGATTGAGCAACGGACTAAACCGCTTCTTTGAAACTGTAATGCCGACGGGTCGGCTCGCCAGTTTTCGGATATCCCCAAGGTCAGCCCAGTTCATCGGAAATGTAGTCTATTGGTTGACCATCCTGTTTGCCATCACACTTGCCGCGGATGTCGCCTCTTTTGAGACATTTTCGTCCTGGCTGGCGGTAATTTTCGGATATTTGCCGCGGGTTCTGGGCGGTGTGTTGATCGTAATTGTTGGATATTTACTCGGCGCTGCCATACGTGATCTTGTCTCCACAGCCCTGGTTTCCATGGCCGTCGGACAAGGAGAGATGATCGGCATTTTTGCGCAGTGGGCCACGTTCCTGACGGCCGTGATTATCGGCATCGAGCAAATTGGCATCGACGTAACATTCCTGATCGTGATCATCTCCATCGTTATGGGAGCGGTTATGGGCGGGATGGCCATCGCATTTGGTCTTGGCGCGCGGCCGCTGACGAGTAACCTGATCGGTGCCCATTATTTACAGCAACAGTACTCTCCGGGGCAGGTCTTGATTATTGGTAGCGATGAAGGCCAGATTCTGGAATTCACGCCAACCGGTGTCATTCTGGAAACATCCGCTGGTCGCCTATCTGTCCCTGGCGAGGCCTATTTCCATAACCAGATCACGCTTAAAGAGGGGGACCTTGTCGATGCCTAGTGCTTCTCCTCTCAGCGTTGCGTTTATCGAACGCAACCCCAGCGCCGCAGCGCGGATTCTGGAAAATCTGGCAATTGACGACGCGGCTGCGCTGATTAGCGTCTTGCCAGGCTATGCGAGCGCTTCGGCTCTCGGCCGGATGACTCCTTTTGCCGCAGCCCAGTGCATGGCACAGCTTGATACGGATCAGGTTGCCCATCTATTGCGAACGATGATGTTTCTGGATGCCGCGAGTATTCTACGGGTAATGAGCGTTGAAAATCGCGATGCCGTAATGGAGGCGCTACCATTCGACCTGGCAAGAGACTTCAGAAAATCGCTCAATCATCCGCGCAATTCTGTTGGCGCGTGGATGGATCAGCGCGTGTCCCCATTGCCCTTGTCACGCACTGTTGCCGACGCCTTAAAGTACGCGAAGCGCAAAACCCGCCCCGAAGGCGATGAGCTGTTCGTGGTTGATGATGCGCATCGATTTGTCGGCGTTATTCGGATATCGCACCTCGTCCAAAAAGACGGCAAGGCAGCGCTGCAGGATGTTGTAAACAGCGCCCCTCCCACCCTTTCAAATAGGGCTACGCTGGCTTCCGTTGTCAATTCACCTCATTGGGACGAACATGCCAGACTTGCCGTCGTTGGCAGAAAAGGCAATTTCCTTGGGACATTGTCACGCAGCCTCGCACGCCAGGGTATAGCTGACGCCCTTCGGGACCCCAACAGCCTGACCTCAACCTCGATCCTTACTCACCTAATCAATAGCTGCTTCGTTACTTTTGTCGGGTTAATAGGCCTGGTTTTGAACCCAGCGGACACACAAGGCCCCAAAACAGATTTGGAGACCAAACATGACGGGTAATATCGACGACGCCATTGAACCGTTAGAACGGCGGTTCCTGCTGGATCATCCCTGGGATGCGGCCCGCCTACTTGAATCCCTGCCTTCCGATCAGGCAGCCGTTGCCTTGTCACGCCAACGCATAGAAGTTCTGGTTCCGGTTTGGCGGCGTTTGATGACGCCGATCGCAACAAGATTGCTCGGCAAGCTCCCGGATGCACGCGCCACGGAATTATTGTCCGTACTTTTACCAAATGAAGCGGCTCTGCTGCTTTCCTCCCTACCCGAACCTGATCGAGATAGATACCTGAACGCGATGGATGCCAGGGAGGTCTCCGACCTTAAAAAGCTGATGAGCTATCCCGACCGCAGCGCGGGTCGGCTAATGAACCCAGTGGAGGCGACCTTTCGAACCACCACAACGGTGGCAGAAGCGATTGATCAGTTACGGGAAACCCGATCAAGAAATACCCGCAGCCTGTTTCTCGTAGATGAGGAAAACCGGCTCTCCTCCAAGGTCTCTATCCAGGATATTGTGGTTGCCAATACGGACGACCGGCTACAGGACCTTGCCAAGCCGGTAACAGCCTATGTCAATCCTTTGTCGCCGCAGGACGAGGTTGTGGAACTTCTGGAGCGAGACCGACTCGCCGACTTGCCGGTGGTTGACCTCAATGGTGTTTTGATTGGCGTAATTCAACATGCGGCCCTGGTTGAAACCATTCAGTCGGATGCGACCGCGGACATACAGACTATGGTGGGTGCAAGTAAAGATGAACGAGCGCTATCGAAACCGCTTTTTGCCGTGCGTAAGCGGTTGCCTTGGTTGCAGATCAATCTGTTGACCGCTTTCATGGCGGCAGCCGTCGTCGGGTTGTTTGAGGCAACAATCGCTCAATTCACCGCCCTAGCTGTCCTGCTGCCCGTCGTCGCAGGCCAATCCGGAAACGCCGGCGCCCAGGCCCTGGCGGTTACCATGCGTGGCCTGGCGCTACGCGAAATTTCCACGAGTCAGGGATTTCAGGTCATGTTCAAGGAATTGAATGTCGGCTTCGTGAACGGCCTGGCCGTGGCTATCACCTGCGGCGTTGGAGTGTTTTTCTGGAGTGGCTCATTAGGCCTGGTCCTGGTCATCATGCTGTCCATGGTTCTGGCCATGGTCGCTGCGGGCTTCGCCGGAGCCATTGTTCCGATCGTGTTGACCAAATTGGGGCAGGATCCCGCCGTCGCCTCATCTATCATTTTGACAACCGTTACGGACATTGCCGGCTTTTTCTCATTCCTTGGCATCGCCACCATGCTGTCGTTCATGCTTTGACATACAAGCTGCCCTCCCCACTGGTCGCTTTAATGCGCTAGATGCAGGAAGCAAAGTCCTTGTGACAATAACCGGTTTCCTGCGACCATGCGCTCAAGGCAGGGGTTCGAATACCATGCGCCGAAACTCACCCTTAAGATAGCATCATTGCCGGTCAGTTTTTTTGGACTTCATATTGTTGGGACACTGTATTCCAATTGTCATCCTACTACATGGTGATTGGATGACATTGGACTTTGTGAAATGAGGTTCTGGCTGGGGTGGCAGGATTCGAACCTGCGCGTGACGGGATCAAAACCCGCTGCCTTACCGCTTGGCTACACCCCAATGAGGAGCCTCTTTCTATCTAAAGGGCCCGCTAAGCTCAAGCCAAAATTTGAAAAAGTGGGGAAAAGGTCAATTTAGCTGAATTAAGGGCCTACAGCCGCCGCTTGCACCCACCAGCCGGGGCGCCGCCGCGCCCGCAGGGCATGTACCGCCGCCTCCGCGGCTTCGCTGTCTTCAAATAATCCAAAGCAGGTCGCCCCACTACCGCTCATACGGGCGAGATAACAGCCCTTTTGTTCCCTGATTGCAGAAAGAACCTCTCCAATAACTGGTACGACCTCACGCGCGGGCATTTCCAAATCGTTCCGCATCGGAGTGAGGCCCGCGAACAGGTCCCGAGTTGTCGCCGCGTTAAAATCGCCAGCAGGCGGGACCTCCCCAGTTATTCTCAGTCGATTAAAGACATCCCGTGTCGAAACTGAATGTCCCGAATTAACCAGTAAAATGTGAAATTTCGGAAACTTTTGAAGCCCGGAAATCCGCTCTCCTATACCAGACATGATCGCGGGCTTCCCGTATAGGCAGGCAGGAATATCCGCACCTAGGGTTAGCCCGATCCGGCTGAGCCCGTCGTCTGAAAAATCTATATCCCACAGCTGGTTAAGAACTCTCAAAGTGGCCGCAGCATCTGCAGATCCGCCACCAATCCCGGCCGCCACAGGTAAGTTCTTCTCCAGGGTTATGTGGGCTCCCGCGTCTATCCGGCTCTCGGATTTCAATAAATGCGCGGCCTTCAGGACAAGGTTTTCTTCCGTGCTACCAATTGAATCTGCAAAGGGGCCTGTCACTTCTAAAGAAAGTTCCTTGCCCTTCCGTATTGTTATCCTGTCGCTCAGTTCGGGAAATACGACGAGGCTTTCAAGCAGGTGATACCCATCCGCCCGCTTTCCTGTCACGTGGAGATATAGGTTAACTTTCGAGCGGGCAATGGCAGTAATCATAGTGGCGCGCCAGCTTACTTCTGGGCCTTGATGTCATCCTTGAGGCCGGATTTCAGTTTTTCCCTGATGACAGGAATCTGCTCTTCCGATGGGTCGAGCCAGAGGGCCCGCTGCCACTGATAGCGAGCTTCTTCCCGACGGCCAACACGCCAGTACGCATCCGCAAGGTGATCCGTTATTGTCGGGTCCGCCGCCTCCAGCGAGACAGCTTTCTCCAGTTGCGCCACCGCATCGTCATATTCCCCAAGACGGTAATAGAGCCAGCCCAGGCTATCAACGATAAAGCCATCGCGCGGCCGCAGCGACACTGCCTTGATGAGCATATCCTTCGCCTTCTCCAGATTTTCGTTCCGGTCCACCCAGGAATACGCAAGATAGTTGAGGACTTGCGGATGATCAGGCTGCAGCTCCAGCGATTTTAACAGATCTGCTTCCGCAAGCGGCCATTTCTTCGATTGTTCGTAGGCAATTCCGCGTGCATAGAAAAGCGACCAGTGACGTTCGTGAAATTCGGGCAGTCGTTCAATTGCGCGGCCATAGTTGCGCGCGGCCTCATCCCAGTTTTTAGAATCCCGTCCGACATCGGCAAGGACGACCAGCGCCTCGATATCTTCCGGGTAGCTGTTCGCAACGGCTTCAAGCCGCTCCTTTGCTTCTTCCGTACGGCCTAATCGATAAGCGACCCAGGCGGTGCGGATCTGGGCATTCTTGCCATAGGCGGAATTTGGGTTGATCTGACTGTAAAGATCAAATGCCTCCTGCCATTTATCACGATCTTCCGCGGTTTCCGCCAGCAGCATCCGTGCCATCGGGAAATCGGGCTTTAACTGAAGTGCAAAATAGATATAGGTCGCGGCGACACCAACCGCGCGTTCCTGACCTATGATGGACGCCGCGCTGTAGAGGGCTTCCGCCGCACCTTCAATTGGGTCTTTTGCGATTGGTGTGAGCGGCCGCCCGGCGTCAAGTTCAGCAAGTTCAAGACGGATTGTCGGGCTCAGCGGGAATCTTTCGATATAATCGTCAAAGAGCTTCTTGACGTCGTTCCGCCGGCCGGTGCGATCGAGATAAGACCCGTAGGCCTGCACCAGGCGGACCGCGCGGCCAGATGGTCCGGAGAGCGCCGCCTGATAGTTTTGATCGGCCAGCTTACGATCTCCGGAGACGTCACTCAGGAGGGCCGACTGATATTGCTTGAGCGCTTCGAAACCGTTGTATTTATCGAGCGCATTGAGCTCCGCGAACGCCCCGTCGACATTGCCCTGCCCAAGCTTTATCCAAGACATGAGCAACGGCTTCAACAGAACGTTAAATCCGTTCTCTGCCGTTTTCTCAAGGTTGCTCCGGGCTCCATCATAATCCTTCTGGTGAAGCGCATTTATTGCCAGAACCAGATAGGCAGTTGACCCATCTTCATCCTGTTCGATTACCTTCGGCGCCAGCGAGATTGCGCGTTTCAAATCCCCTTTCGAAAGCGCCGCCTGCAAAGCGATATTCAGGAGGACGCCGTCATCACTGCGTACACGCAACGCGTCTTCGAAATATTCAAGGGCGGCGGATGCGTCCTGCTCTCGGAGAGCCTCACGACCCGCCAGATACTCGCCCAAATAGGATGAAGGAAACATTTCCGCCGTACCGCCCGCATCCTGAAATGAATCAGGCAGGGCATGCCGTTCGCTGGAAGCACTGTTTGCCGCGCATGCCCCCAGCGCTGCCGCCAGAATAAAGCCGCCCCAAACCAGTTTAAACTTGCTCACGCCTGCGCCTGCCATTTCCGTCAATTTACCTATCCGTTTTCGATCCGGCACTTGGTCCGCCGGGGAAGTCACATTCTTATAATATGTAGGGCGTCCCCGGCCCGCATGAAACAAATTTCCAGTAACCCAGTCTAACTTTTTACATATTGGGATAGTTTGGTCCGCCGCTACCTTCCGGAACAACCCAGTTGATATTCTGCGTTGGATCCTTGATATCGCAGGTTTTGCAGTGAACACAGTTCTGTGCATTTATCTGCAAACGCGGGTTGGACCCATCATCATCCGTCAGGAATTCATATACACCAGCTGGGCAGAAGCGTTGCTCCGGCCCGGCATATTCCGCATAATTCACTGAGACCGGGACATTGTCATCTTTCAACGTCAGGTGAATAGGCTGATCTTCTTCATGGTTGGTATTGGAAAGAAATACAGAAGACGGCTTATCGAATGTGTATACGCCATCATATTTGGGATATTCGATCTTCTTGCAATCCTTCGCTTTTTTCAGCGCCGAATGGTCATCGTGATGCTTGAATGTCCAGGGCGTCTTGCCGCCAAGAAGTTTCAGATCCAGGCCCGTATAAAGAGTTCCGGCAAGCAATCCCCACTTGAAGGCCGGACGGCTGTTACGGACGCGATAAAGTTCATCATGGACCCATGAATCCTTGTAAAGTACAGGATAGGTTTCCAGCACCTTGGCGGGTGCATCCGCATTCAGCTTCATTTCCGCGACGATGGCTTCCGCAGCCATCATGCCGGACTTCATGGCGGTATGGGATCCCTTGATTTTCGGTACATTCAGGAAACCGGCCGTGCAGCCAATCAACGCACCGCCCGGGAATACAAGTTCCGGCACCGACTGATAGCCACCCTCATTAATTGCGCGCGCACCGTAAGAAATGCGTTTGCCGCCTTTCAGCATTTCCTTCATCATCGGATGGGTTTTGAATTTCTGGAACTCATCATAGGGCGACAAATAGGGGTTTTGATAGTCAAGCGCGACAACGAAGCCCACATAGGCCTGATTGTTTTCCAGATGATAGACGAAGGATCCGCCATAGGTATTGCGGTCGAGCGGCCAGCCAAAGCTGTGGAAGATCTGGCCTTCCTTATGCTGCTCCGGGTCCAGTTCCCAAAGTTCCTTGATCCCGATACCAAAAGTCTGCGGATCGCAATTTTCACGCAGATTGAATTTGTCGAACAGTGTCTTGGTCAGAGAGCCCCGTACACCTTCCGCGAAGAGGGTATATTTGGCGTGCAGCTCCATCCCTGGCTCGTAGGAGCCTTTTTTCTCGCCATCGCGACCTACACCCATGTCACCTGTGGCAACGCCCTTTACGCTTCCATCCTCGTGATAGAGCACTTCCGCGGCAGCAAAGCCGGGATATACCTCGACTTCAAGCGCTTCGGCCTGCTCGGCAAGCCAGCGGCAAAGATTGCCAAGACTGATGATATAGTTGCCATGATTGTGCAATTGCTTTGGCAGCAGGAAATTCGGGAAGCGAAGCTCGCTCGACTCGGTCATGAAGAAGAATTTTTCGGACTTGACCGGCGTGTTGAGCGGTGCGCCCTTTTCCTTCCAGTCCGGAATCAGCTCATCGAGGGCACGGGTTTCAAACACATTACCCGAGAGTATATGTGCACCAATCTCCGAGCCTTTCTCAAGAACGCATACCGAAATGTCAATGCCGGCCTCGACACTGAGCTGGCGCAACTTTATTGCCGCAGATAGCCCAGCCGGGCCACCGCCGACAATAACAACATCAAACTCCATAGATTCGCGTTCCATTAAAAGCCTCTTCTTGTATTTCCGACTGATTGACAGCCGTTGTCTATCATTGAACCGGTGCCTTATGCTGAGGTGCACCGTTTACCCAAATCCGGCAGATTTATCCCGACACTATATTTTTTTTGTATCGCGTCAATCCCGATTGCAATGGATTACGGCGGTTTCCGGCCATTTTAAATGAAGAAGCCGAATTAATAAATCGTCAATAGCGGCCGTATTACAGAATCCTGCGCATATGTATTTCTTCGAGTAGTTTTCTTCGGGGCCAAAAATCTTTTATCGACTTACTTCTCGAACGGGAAAAAGGGCTGCTATGATACGGCATGCAATCGGAAACTGACATGGCGGCACTGGTCCGCTTCTATCTCGACGCGGGTGTGACAGAGACTATTGGCGAAGAACCTGTCAATCGCTTTCATCTTGCCGCGCAACAACCAGCACAGGCCACGAATGCACCGGCACGCCCAACGCCGGCGGCAAAACCAACCCATCAAAACCCTGCCGCCCCCGCCATACCGGTCCCATCCCTGGCCGAGGGGGTTCGCAAGGCTCAGGAGATTGTCAGCGGCTGCGCCAATATTGACGCCCTTCGCGACGCCCTTGAAAAATTTGAGCATTGCTCTTTGAAAAAACTCGCAAGCCATACCGTCTTTGCCGAGGGATCGCCCGGCGCAAAGCTGATGATCATTGACCGGCAGCCGTCGAGTGATGAAGATCGGAGCGGCTTTCCCTTCTCCGGAGCAGCGGGGCAATTACTCAACAAGATGCTGGCTGCCATCGGCCTTGAACGCCACGACGTCTATCTTGCGAGTGCGATTCCCTGGCGGCCACCGGGAGGACGGGCCCCCACGGAGGAAGAACGTGCCCTTTGCCTCCCTTTTGTCCTTCGCCATATAGAGCTGGCCAATCCCGCATGTATTATGGCCTGCGGGGAAGCGGCGGGTTATCTGCTGGACCAGAAAGCAGGGATCAACAGGCTACGCGGCAAATGGAATGATTTGCAAATTGGCGCTGTTCACGCAAGAATGTTGCCGATTTTTCATCCGGCCTTTCTGATTGACCAACCGGTGTCAAAAAAGCTTGCCTGGGCGGACCTGCTTAGTCTGAAGGCGGAACTTGAACAAGAACGATAACCTTTTCCTAACGGGTTGAATTTACCCTGTAGGTCACTTTTTATATTTTGTTGTCTGGTCTATGAAGCATTTCTCCAGATTGATCGCCGTGACGGCGCTGCTGATATCCGCCCTCATGGTGACAAGTTTGCCTGTCTTGGCGCGTGAGGTCCCGGCCGTGCTTTCACAGGCAGACGCGGATCGATACCGCGAGATATTCGCCCTGCAAGCTGCAGGGCAATGGAAGAAAGCCGACAAGCTGATAAAGGCCCTCTCGGACAATATTCTACTCGGTCATGTCAGATTCCAGCGCTATATGCACCCGACAAAATATCGGGCAAGCTATGAGGAACTTCATCTTTGGATGAAGGCCTATTATGATCACCCGGACGCGCATCGCCTCTATAATCTGGCCAAAAGCCGACGGGTCAAGGGTTGGAAACCTCTCCCGGAACCACTTTACGGTCGTTATCTGGGAGGAACAGGCCCCGGCCAGCCCGTCTTCCTGTCCCGCTATTATAAAAGTAATCGTAAAAGATCTGCCCAAACACGCAAAGACGTTGCTCATGCCAAGCGGGTCGTAAAGCAGTATCTTTACAAAGATCAACCAACGAACGCGGCGCAATATCTTCATCAGAAAAAAATCTTGAAGTTGCTCGATCAGGTTGAACTTGATCAGCTTCGGGAAAAAATCGCGAAAAGCTATTTTCTATATGCGCGCGATGAAAAGGCGATTGAGTTCGCTGAAGCGGCGCTTAAAAATTCGCGCAAATATGTCCCGCTTGCGGATTGGACCGCAGGACTTGCTGCCTGGCGATTGGGTCGAATTGATAAAGCCGCCAGGCATTTTGCGGCATTGGCAGAAGTCAGCCGGATATCGGACTGGAATTACACAGCCGCCAACTGGTGGGCCTCACGCGCCTATCTAAAACTCGGCGAACCGGAAAAGGCATATACCTTCCTCGAACGGACGGCACGGCAACCCCGCACATTCTATGGACTGCTTGCACTGCGCCAACTCGGTGTCGAAAAGCCCTTTAGCTGGAGCTTGCCGACGCTAACTTCGGAGCAAATCTCCTGGTTGATGAAGATTCCCTCTGCCAAACGTGCCGTCGCTCTCAGTGAGATTGGACAATATGACCTGGCCGCGCAGGAGTTGCGCGCTGCCTTTCCCAGCGCAAATGACAAGCTCTCTCCACTTTTGCTCGCCCTATCCGAACAGATCGGAGCCCCGTCCGTTGCCATGCGCATTGGTCTTTTTCTGTGGGAAAATGAAGATGAACCGTGGGATGCGGCAATATACCCGCTACCGAAATGGCACCCGAAAGACGGATTTAAGGTAGATCGCGCCCTGCTCTATGCATTTATGCGCCAGGAATCTGGCTTTTACCCGCTGGCACGAAGCGGCGCCGGGGCGAAGGGCTTGATGCAGATCATGCCTTCTACGGCAAGCTATCTTTCGGGCGACCGGTCTCTCCGCAATAGGAGCAACAAGAAGCTTTTCGATCCTGCCTATAATCTTGAACTCGGCCAGAAATATCTCACCTATCTGATGAACTACAAGGACGTGGATACAAACCTGTTTCATTTAACAGCCGCCTACAATGGCGGGCCCGGAAATCTGAAAAAATGGAAATCAGAAACAAAGAACAGCGAAGATCCCCTCTTTTTTATTGAAGCGATGCCCAGCAAGGAAACCCGGAATTTCATCAAAAGGGTTTTGACTAATTTCTGGATATACCGCCATCGTATGGGGCAAGACCTTCCCGCGCTGGATCAGATTGCCCGCGGTGAATGGCCAGAGTATCAACCACTGGATCAATGGGAAAGCGAGATAGCCGACAATGCCCGGAATTGATACATCCCGTCCCTTTATAGCGGTGCGCATTGCCGTGCTAACAGTATCCGACAGCCGGGGGATGGCAGAAGACAAGTCAGGCCAGACCCTAGTGGAGCGGCTGGAAGCAGCGGGGCATATACTCTCGGATAGACAGATCGTTCGAGACGAAATTGCCGACATTCAGCAGGTCGTCACGCACTGGATCGACGACGAAAATGTCGACGTTGTTATTTCCACCGGCGGAACCGGTGTGACTGGCCGTGACGTGACCCCGGAAGCATTTGGCGCGCTTTATGAAAAGGAAATCCCGGGTTTCGGAGAGATCTTTCGGATGTTGAGCTATCAGAAAATAGGCACGTCCACTATCCAGTCCCGGGCTAGCGCCGGAGTCGCCCGCGGCACCTATCTTTTCGCGCTTCCCGGTTCAACCGGTGCCGTGAAGGACGCATGGGACGATATCCTTGTCCATCAACTGGACTATAGATTTATGCCCTGTAATTTTGTCGAGTTATTCGACCGTCTGCAGGAGCATGAAAAAAGAACAAAAAGCTGACGCGATTGATCTGAAAATCGAATTTTCTACCTTAAGGCAACTCATTGTTAATTTTTTTGTCCGATAACGTGTTTCAGCACCTGCCCTGAAACGCGATCAAAAAACAACAATGAAACGCTTTTTTCTAACCTCACGATATCGCGGATTCGGCCGCAAAGACCGTCGCATTGAAATACCGAAACTCCACCTGACATTAGGAAACCGCGAATTTGCGACCTATGACTGGAGCCTTGGCGGATTTCGCATAGATGATTTCGCAGGCCGCCCGCCAGTTGGCGAGAAAATTTCAGTCCGACAAATCGCCTATGATGCGGAAAGGGCAGAGACCACCGACTCTGTCGCGGTGGTGACCAGAGTTCTGATTGGAAAGAACCAGGTTGCCTTCAGTTTCAATAGACTGGATGACATCGCCTATAACTTTCTGGAAAAGGCGAGCATGCATAGGCTGACGCAGCTCGCAAAAGGCTAGCCGACTGATTAGGGAGCAGCGCAGGACTCGAAAATGGAACGTTCTGCGCTGCCCAATCTCTTCCTTCACTCAAACTGAAATCCAATGACCTTCCGGCGATAGACAGGACATTTCCACACTACTCCTGGTACGGCCTCTGTAGGTTAGGGTCTGCCGGTACTGTTTGCAGAGATTGCCATAGGCATCATATCCGTCCCGGAGGATGACAATAAATCCGGTCCCTCCTCCATCGCTCCATCTCGCGACGTGCCCCACCGGAGCATCCAGTGCAGAATAAACAGCATGATGGTGATGCTCGATCTGGTGCGATGTCAAATCGACTATGAAGCGCATATTGACGAACGGCCAGTAGTATCCCCTGTAAGGATGATAGCCATAATAGCGCGGCACATAAACCGGTTTTACATAGACATATTTTGGCCGGTACGCCTTATGATAGGGCTTCTTGTAATAGGACGCATGCTTTGGCGTCACATAAACAACTTTTGGTGCATGCTGCTTCGACGAAGGCCGCGCCTTGTGAACATGCTTTTTCTTCATATGTTGCGAATGAACATGCTTTTGCTTCGAGTGTTGTGAACCGTAAGTAATGTTACGCCCAACATTCGGTTTTTGATGATGGCCACTACCATATACTGCAGCGTCGCGTCCTCTATCTCCCTTGGACGCAGCACTGTGCTTGTTGCCGTGCCAAGAGTCAGCCTGCGCCGTTGAAAAGCCCCCCAACAATACTGTCCCAAGCAAGAGAATACCGAGTTTTTGCATCTGCTTCCTCCTTCATCATTGCCCACATATTTGTTTAACGTCCGACCCGTCGAATTCCGTTGCTGTTTTTTTGCTTATTATGTTCTTGTTTTGTTCTTTTAAATTAGATAATATCACTATATGCAGGATACTCATATCATACCATTTGATAAAAGCAGGCGCCATGGACGTGGCGCCACCGCCAATCCGGACGGCCGGTTTGAGATTGCTGAACGTGACTTCATCGATGACGGCTGGGGAACCGCTGAACAGAATGATACAGACCGGCTAAAAACAACGGTGACGATGGAACGACCGAAATCCATTATTAGCCGGAATATGTCACCGGACCTTCCTTTTGACCGGTCGGTCAACGCCTACCGTGGTTGTGAGCATGGGTGTATCTATTGCTACGCCAGGCCAAGCCATGGCTATATGAACCTCTCCGCCGGCCTCGATTTTGAAAGCAAGCTGTTTGCCAAGCCGAACGCGGCGGAGCTGCTGGCGTCGGAGATTTCGCGCCCAGCCTATCAGTGCAAACCCATAGCCTTGGGTACGAATACAGACCCTTATCAGCCGATTGAGAAGAAACTTGGAATAACAAGAGAGATTATCGAGCTACTGGCCGAGACTCGGCATCCGTTTACGATAACCACCAAATCAGACCTTGTCTTGCGTGATCTCGACCTGCTCGCTCCGCTTGCAAAGGATAACCTTGTGTCCGTTGGCATTTCGGTGACCACACTCGACAAAAAACTCGCACGCATAATGGAGCCAAGGGCAAGCGCCCCTCATAAACGTCTTGAAGCGATCGAGACTTTAAGCAGGGCGGGCGTTCGGACCTCGGTGCTAGCCTCTCCCATGATTCCAGGCCTTAACGATCATGAACTTGAACGCATATTAATGGAAGCCAGGGCAATGGGCGCGAGAAGCGCAGTTTATCTTCTGTTACGGTTGCCAAGAGATGTAGCGGGTCTGTTTGAGAACTGGCTCCTGGAAAATTTTCCGGACAGGGCCGCGAAAGTGATGAAGCTCGTGCGCTCAACGCGGGACGGGAAGGATTATGACGCGGAATTTGGTAAACGCATGGTTGGAACAGGACCCTATGCGGCACTCATCAATAAAAGATTTCGTCTTGCCTGCCAGCAACTTGATTTTGAGGGCAGTAGATACGATCTTGCAACGGATCTTTTTTTGAAACCAGGTCGTGACACGCGACAAATGGATTTATTTTAATCCGTGGCGCATGCTATTGATGGGGCATGACGCAGCTTCTCCCTCAATGTCCTGACTTGTCTTTGGAAATGCTTGAAACAGGATGTGTGGCGGGCGTCGATGAAGTCGGACGCGGCCCGTTCGCGGGGCCCGTGGTTGCCGCAGCGGTTATTCTGGACCGACGCACAATCCCGGACGGTATTCACGACAGCAAAAAACTCTCAAAAGCGAAGCGTGAGGAGCTTTATAAGGCCATCCTCGCGACCGCGACAGTCGGCGTCGGAGAAGCCAGCGTTCAGGAAATTGACGACCTCAACATCTTGCAGGCGAGCCTGCTGGCCATGCGCCGGGCAGTGAACGCTCTGTCAACACGCCCCGAAGTCGCCCTTGTCGATGGCAATAGAGACCCGGAACTGGGCCTGACAACGCGCCTGATCGTTAAAGGTGACGGTCGTTCTCTCTCCATTGCGGCTGCCTCAATTGTGGCAAAAGTGACACGAGACCGGAAAATGTGCGCCCTGGCAGAGGTCTATCCGCACTACGGATGGGAGAAAAATGCCGGATATGGCACAGCGGAACACCGCAAGGGATTGCGTGAGTTTGGCGTCACACCACAACATAGGCGAAGTTTTGCCCCCATCCGCGCGCTTATGGAGCATGATTAAGCGAAAGTTCAGAATTATTCTCTAACATACTGATTCAACAAAATATATTGACGTAGCGAATCGTCCGAATCAGTATATTCGCAGGTATTAATTACAGAATAATTTGAATGACCCAAAAACAGAAGCTTCCGCTTGACCGGATCTTAAAAGGTGACTGCATCGAATTGATGAACAGTCTGCCTGAGAACTCCGTGGATATGATCTTCGCGGACCCGCCCTACAATATGCAATTGTCTGGTGAGTTGCGTCGCCCTGACGACAGCTTCGTAGATGCTGTCACTGACCACTGGGACCAGTTCGACAGCTTCGAAGCCTATGATACCTTTACACGAGCCTGGCTGGCTGCCGCGAAGCGCGTGTTGAAAGACAACGGTACTCTTTGGGTTATCGGTTCCTATCACAATATTTTCCGCGTTGGCGCCAGCCTGCAGGACCTCGGTTACTGGATTCTGAATGACGTCATCTGGCGGAAAACCAACCCGATGCCGAATTTTCGCGGCACGCGCTTTACCAATGCACATGAAACGCTGATTTGGTGCTCCAAAGGCCCAGAGGCGCGCAACCTTACCTTCAATTATGACGCGCTGAAGGTCATGAATGATGATGTACAGATGCGCTCTGATTGGCATTTACCGATTTGCAGCGGTGGGGAGAGGCTGAAAGTAGAGGGCGAGAAGGCCCATACAACGCAAAAGCCCGAATCCCTGCTCTATCGCATCTTAACGGCGGCGTCGAACCCCGGCGACGTCATTCTGGACCCGTTCTTCGGAACCGGCACCACTGGTGCCGTTGCTCGTAAACTTGGACGCCACTTTATCGGACTTGAGCGGGAGGAGAAGTATATCTCCGTCGCCCTCGAACGGATCCGCAAGGTTCGCCAGCTCCCGGCAGACGATCTTGAGTTCACGCGCAGCAAGCGGCAGGAACCCCGCATTCCTTTTGGCTCGGTCGTCGAGAGAGGATTGTTGTCTGCAGGACAAATCTTGTTTGACTCGCGAAAACGGTATAAAGCAAAAGTACGGGCAGATGGTAGCCTAGTTGCCTCTGACGTAACCGGCTCGATCCATAAGGTCGGAGCTCAACTGCAGGGCGCCAGTAGTTGCAACGGCTGGACCTTCTGGCATTTTGATGCAGAAGGAAAGTCAGTCGCGATAGACGTGCTTCGCCAGCAGGTACGCGCAGAAATGAACTGAGGGGTCTTGCGCCCCTCCTTACTGGAAAGGGATGCAATGAATAGACTTTCTCTCGCGATGATCTTGGCCAGTGCCCTCACTGTCGCGGCCGCTCACCCGGCATTATCCTATGAAGAGTCTCGCTTTCTGGGGATAGACCGAAATGCGGATGGCTCTATTTCGATCGTAGAGACCGAAGCCTATCGTGAGCGTCTGTTCAAGGAGTACGACCTCAATTCCGACGGCAAGGTAGAGTATGAGGAATATGTTCAGGCGGAAGGTCTTCGCTCCGTCACAGCGCCGGCCCATTCGGAAGTTCCTGTTCCTGATGAATATCGGGAAATGGATGCCAATGGGGATACGATTGTCACATTGGACGAAATCAAGGCTGCGGGCGTTTCACGGTTCAATAAGCTCGACAAGAATGCCGACGGTAAAATAACGAAGGAAGAATTCGTCAGCCCTGGCCTTTAACAACGGCGCGCACGACTTTGGTCATCAGGGTCGGTAAAGCGAAGCTGCTAAAATTCTCCGGCTTCACCCACTGCCCACGGGGTATGACCGCTGCATCCAGCGCCCCGATCGTAATAACTACGGGCCGCAGTTCGAGATGGAAATGTGTGAAGGTATGACGCACGAGGGATTTCTCTGTGACGCCGTCCGCCCGCATTTGAAGCTCATCTGAGAAAAATCTTTTCATAGCAGCCTCAACCGCAATCTCCTCCTCTCGCCACTCAGTCGAGGGGAACTCCATCATGCCGCCAAGCAGCCCCTTTTCTTCGCGGCGGCGCAGCAGGACAAAGCCATCGGGTCTTTCCAGCCAGAACACCACGGCACGGCGCGTCGGTTTCACTTTTTTTGGCGCCTTCACCGGAAACCGTTCCATATCGCCGACCCTACGTGCAGCGCAGAATCTGGATACCGGACAAGCTGCACAACTTGGCGTTCGCGGTGTGCAAATCGTTGCCCCGATATCCATCAGCGCCTGCGCGTAATCTCCAGCGCGACTTTTCGGAGTCAACTCTGAGGCAAATGCCGTTATCTCTTTTTTAGCTGCTGGAAGCGGAGTATCGATACGATAGAGTCGGCTGATTATTCTCTCAATATTCCCGTCGACGACAACTTCGGCCCTGTCAAAGGCAATCGCCGAGATCGCAGCAGCCGTATAGGGCCCAACACCCGGAAGTGACAGCAACTCGTCGCGGTCCTTCGGGAATTTCCCGTCAAATTCCCTGGATATGGTGATCGCACATTTATGAAGATTGCGTGCCCGCGCGTAGTATCCAAGGCCGGCCCATGCCGTCAGGATATCATCCAGCGGGGCGTCGGCCATGTCATGGATTGTTGGCCAGAACGTCAGGAATTTATTGAAATAAGG
Organism: Sneathiella sedimenti; assembly: GCF_017313765.1. Lineage (GTDB taxonomy): Bacteria > Pseudomonadota > Alphaproteobacteria > Sneathiellales > Sneathiellaceae > Sneathiella > Sneathiella sedimenti. The sequence continues at coordinate 226,708 of NZ_JAFLNC010000001.1, forward strand.
ACCGACGGTTACAACAGTCGTCTGTTGTAGCATGATCTCGCTCAACCAGACATGATACGGGTCCGCATGCTCACCGGGCCGACTTCGCCAAGGCAGCTCACGAGCATGCGCATCATACCAATTGAGGATCGCTGCGGAAAAAGACTTTTTTGATGACGTTAGTTGGCTCATATTAACTGCCAGTTATGGCGAAGTTTATATTCTGAGGCAATGTGAAGTTTTCGGGATAGAGAAGGAGCAAGGTGAGACAAGCAAAAGCAAGAGCTGGCCCACGTGCAATTGCCAGCCTGATAGGAAAGTCCTCCAGAGCGGCACTGGTCAAGCGCGGCTTTGCCCAAGCCGATATCCTGACCCATTGGTCCGCCATCGTTGGGCCGAATCTCGCCAATTATTCAAGCCCGGAAAAGCTCAACTATTCACGACAAAGCAATAAGGATGCAACGCTTCGCATCCGGGTCGCTCCCGGGTGGGCCCCGGAATTTCAGCATTTTGAACCCTTGGTGATAGAGCGCATAAACAGTTTTTTCGGTTATAAGGCTGTTTCCCGACTGCAACTGATACAGGCACCGGTAAAGAAGCCGGAAACCAGGAAATCATCTCCCCCGCTCCCACTTACGGAATCCCAGAATAACTGGATTGAAACGATCCTTTCTGATGTCTCCGAGCCGGAATTGAAAAAACGGCTTGAAAGTGTGGCCACCTCGATGCTGAGCGCACGCAACCGGACACAAAAGCGTGATGAGGCAGATGAGGCCGGTTAACTACTGCAAAATATTTAAATCCTAATTATGTTGCGATAGAACGCAGGAATCGTTTGAGGATTGAAGAATGAAAAGTTATACTGGCACCACATATAGTAGGAAAGACGATAAATTGACTATTTCTCGGCGACATTTTGTAGCAGCAGGCAGCACCCTGCCTTTCGCGGCAACCACAGTTGCGGGCGTTTTCGCCCCGCGTGACGCGCAGGCCGCAAAGCCGCAAATTCTTGAAAGCGACCATGTCCTCGGCTTTCCGACAGCGCCTGTGACAATTATTGAATATGCGTCACTTACATGCGGCCATTGCGGCAATTTTCACAAGCACACATTTGGCGGCCTCAAGAAGAATTACATCGACACCGGGAAGGTGAAGTTTGTTTACCGTCATTTTCCGCTTGATCGCTTCGCCTTTATTGCCGCGATTCTTGCGGAATGTGCGGGGGATGACAGCAAATTTTTCGAAATGGTGGATGTCCTTTTTGAGCAGCAGGATAACTGGACGCGCCAGGAGGATCCTGCCCTCGCCCTAATTGAGCTTGGCTCACAGAACGGGGTAGCCCTCGAAGAATTCGTGAATTGCCTGACCAATCAGGAGTTGGTGGATGCGATTGCGTCCGAGAGCCTGATCGGTTCCTCCCAGTTTGGCGTCGATTCAACGCCGACACTCTTTATTCAGGGCGAAAAATACGAACGCAGCAGAACTTTTGAGGCGTTGGACAGCTACCTGAAGACATTAACGTAGATTATCTGGCATGGAGAGGCTGTGAAGTTTTCGCATTTACGACTGTCGGGGTTTAAATCCTTTGTGGAGCCGACGGAACTTCTGATTAAAGACGGCCTCACCGGAATTGTTGGCCCAAATGGCTGCGGCAAATCAAATCTTGTCGAGGCCCTGACCTGGGTAATGGGAGAAACTTCCGCACGAAACCTGCGCGGCGGTGCCATGGATGACGTGATCTTTGCCGGCACGACGTCCCGCCCTCCACGCAACGCGGCGGAAGTCACGCTCGGCCTTGATAACCGGGAACGAACCGCCCCTGCTTCCTATAACGAATCAACGGAACTCGACGTCACCCGCAGGATCCGGCGCGACACCGGATCGGATTACCGTATCAATGGCAAGGTTGCCCGCGCTCGCGACGTACAATTGCTATTTGCCGACTTGGCAACTGGCGCTCACTCCACAGCAATTGTCAGTCAGGGGCGGGTCGGCGCCCTGATCAATGCCAAACCGAAGGAACGCCGTCACTTGCTGGAGGAGGCCGCCGGGATTTCCGGACTGCATTCCCGCCGACATGAAGCCGAACTCCGCCTGAACTCTGCAGAAACAAATCTGGAACGTGTCGATGATGTGATTGAGCAGCTTGAAGTGCAGCTCGGCAATCTGAAACGTCAGGCACGTCAAGCCAACCGGTATCGCAATATATCCGGTCATATTCGCAAGACGGAAGCCATGCTGCTCTTTCGCAAGCATCAGCAGGCACAGGCAAAGGCCGCCGATGCGCGGGAAAAATATGAACAGGCTGTAATGGCAGTTAACGAACTGACCCGACAGGCGGCTTCTGCGGAATCGGCAACTTTACGCGCTAACGAAGCATTGAAACCTCTCCGTGACGCAGAAGCCGCGGCAGCATCTGCGGCTCACCGCCTTACGGTGGCCCGCGAGAACTTGGACGCGGAAGAAGAACGCGCGAAACGGACGAAGCAACAGCTTGAAGACCGTAAGAACCAGATATCGAATGATATGGTCCGCGAAAAGGATCTTGAGAAAGATTCGGCTGACGCGATTACACGTCTTGAAGAGGAAAAAGCGGCGCTGAGGAAGGAAGTTGAGGCATCGGGTCCCCGTGCAAAAGAGATCCTTGCCAAGGTGAATCAAAAGGCGACGGCGCTGCAAGAGTTACAGGCTGCCTTTGACCAGAAAACGGAGACGGTTGCCGCGGAACTGGCCGAGCATAATAGCCTGGTTCAACAAATCGAGACCGCGACAGCACAGCTGGAAAAAATAAAATCACGGCTTGTCGAGCTCGGGAAGGAAAAAGCGGCCCTTCAGGAGAAAATAGAATCAGATGGAGGTACGACGTCTTCCAACTCCCTGCAGGAAAATATCGCGGCGCTGAATGATCTGAACACGGCATGCGATGAGGCCGAGATACTGCGCCAGGCGGCGGACGGAGCCGAGCGGGAAGCTCGGGAAAAAGTTAAGCTCGCAGAGCGTGATGTCACCACACTGGAGACGGAAGAACGCACGCTCGCCCGTCTCCTGGAAAGCACAGGTGATGGGGAGTGGCCTGGTATTATCGAGGAGCTTACGGTCAGCAAGGGCTATGAAATTGCCCTCGGCGCGGCACTCGGCGACGAACTGGAAGCCCCCGCCGACGATGCGGCCTCCGCTTACTGGCAAACCCTCGATGGTGCGGACATTGGACAAGGCTTCAAGGGAAGCGCTGACACACTTGACCGGTTCGTCAAAGGACATCCTGCCCTCAAGGCCCGGCTATCCCAAATTGCCATCATAGATGCCAAGGACGGCCCGAGCCTGCAGAGCGAGCTTAAACCCGGCCAACGGCTTGTTAGCCGCGACGGTGATCTTTGGCGCTGGGACGGCTTTACACGCAAAGCCGGCGCGAAAACAGCCGCCGCTGCCCGCCTTGAACAACGCAATCGACTGGAAGAGATTGCAAAGGAACTTGTGAAGAAGCGCGCCATCCTGAGCAACACCACAAACGACCTAAAGGGTTGCACTGAACTGCTTGGCAACGCCGCTCAGAAGGTGAAAGACCTCCGGCACCGGCAGCGGGAACAGGAACAGAAGCTTTCCAGGCTGCGGGCATCGCATGCGGAGGAGATAAGAGAGAACGCCGCGCGACAATCGCGCCTCACCTCCTTGCAGGAAAATATCACGGAACTCTCCTCAGAACGGGGATCGATCGCAGACAGCCTCGCGGCCAAGCAGCAGTTGCTCGACCGCCTGCCCGACATGGAAGGTAGTCGTGCTGAAGTAGAAACATTGCGGACGGAGCTCCATGAAAAACGGGATGAGCTTGCCGTGCTTCGAAGCGAATCGGACCGACTGGAACGTGAAGCCGCCACCCGCCGTGATCGTCTTGCCACGATTGATAAAGAGATTATGAGCTGGATCGACCGCAACAAAAACATGGCGGCTCATTTCGTGCAGCTGGAAATGCGTTTCAAGGATACGGCTGAAGAACTCGCGGAGATCGAGAACAAGCCTGAAGAAATTGCTGCCAAGCGAAACAACCTGATGGATGAGATCGCCCGTGCCGAAGGGCGGCGCAATGGTGCCCGCGACAAGCTTGCAGAGGCCGAATCAGTCCTTGCGGAATGCGATTCCGCGCTAAAGAAATGCCAGGACGCACTGGCAACCTGCCGAGAGGAGCGGGTGCGCCACCAGTCCGATGTAGAGCATATGACCGAAGTCCTCAAAAGTCTTGCGGAGCAAATTCGTGAGAAGCTGGAATGCACGCCGGACCAGATCAAGGCCGCCGGCGGCATTGAGGAAGGGGAGGAAATTCCACCCGTCGAGGATAGTGAGCGCAAGCTGGAACGGCTGAAGCGGGAGCGTGACAACATGGGTCCCGTCAACCTTCGCGCCGAGATAGAGGCCGAGGAAGTACAGGAACAGCTCACAACACTGATGACGGAACGAGAGGACCTGCTTGCCGCGATCGCCAGGCTCCGTCAGGGCATCTCAGGTCTCAACCGCGAAGGCCGGGAGCGCCTGCTGGCTGCCTTTACCAAAGTTGATGAACACTTCCAACAACTCTTCAAGCAGGTTTTTGGCGGAGGTCAGGCCCATCTCACATTAACGGAATCCGACGATCCGCTCGCCGCCGGCCTGGAGATCATGGCGAGCCCGCCAGGCAAGAAGCTTCAATTGATGTCGTTGCTGTCCGGCGGAGAACAGGCACTAACAGCGGTCGCCCTTCTCTTTGCTGTTTTCTTGACCAATCCCGCCCCCATCTGCGTGCTCGACGAAGTGGATGCGCCGCTTGACGATGTCAATGTGGAGCGCCTTTGCCATCTTTTGGACGGAATCGCTCTAAACTCCGAAACCCGATTTCTGGTAGTGACCCATCATCCGATCACGATGGCCCGCATGGATCGACTGTTCGGTGTTACCATGGCGGAGAGAGGAATATCGCAGCTTGTCTCTGTTGATCTGGAGCAAGCCAAGGAGATTACCGAAAACGCGGCTTAGGGGGTAACTCCGGGCTCTTTTGGGTGGTCACAATAAACATTCATGAATGTGGCGAAAAAGCCGCTTGTTGGGTCTTGACACCCCGTGGGGCAGACCGTATGTTTCCCGCGCTTTCTATGGGGGTTGATGGACCGCACAATGCATTCCATCGGGAGACGCGAATGAGTAAACCTGAACCTCCCTCGAAAGAAGAGTTTAAGGCTCGACTGAAAAAGGCGCAGCAACAGCAGGAAGAAACTTCCTGGAACCGCAGCGACTTGACGGTGGAGAGAAACAGTACGGCCGGCAGGGCATGGCGATTATCCGTTGAGATGGTTGCTGCATTGCTGGTTTGTGGCTGGTTCGGCTGGTTGCTCGACAAGTGGTTGGACACAAAGCCGTGGTTAATGCTGGTATTTTTGATTGTCGGTGCCGTTGTTGGTCTATACAACGTTATTAAAGTCGGCAAGCGCATGAATGACAGCGCGAATGAGGATTAGGTATCCGGCGATCCGTTGGATTTCTGGGAACAAGTTGAAACAGTTAAGACGGGAACAGCATCGTGGCGTCAGAACATAGCCCTCTTGCACAATTCGAGATCAAGCGCTTGGTGGAAATGAACGTTGGAGGTCTCGACGTCTCATTCACTAATGCTTCGCTGTTCATGGTTATCGCGATCGCCGCAATCACCCTTTTCCTGACTTGGAGCATGCGCGGACGGGCCATGGTGCCGGGCCGCATGCAGTCCATGGCGGAAATCAGTTATGAATTCATCGCCAATATGATCAAGGACAACGTGGGGTCGGACGGACGCAAGTATTTCCCGTTCATCTTCACCCTGTTCATGTTTGTGCTGTTCTGCAACCTGCTCGGGATGATCCCTTACACATTCACTGTCACCAGCCAGATCATCGTGACCTTCGCTTTGGCGGCGCTCGTTTTCATTGGCGTGACACTTATCGGCATTTTCAAGCACGGCTTCAAGTTTCTGACGTTTTTCGTGCCAAGCGGTGTGCCTGTCGTATTGTTGGTCATTCTGGTACCGATTGAGATTATTTCTTATTTCGTTCGCCCCATCAGCCTCTCTGTTCGTCTGTTCGCCAACATGCTGGCCGGGCATACGCTGCTGAAAGTGTTTGGCGGATTTGTTGTCAGCCTCGGGATTTATCTCGGGTGGCTGCCCTTAGGGTTTATCGTTGTTCTGACAGGCTTGGAATTCCTGGTCGCTTTCTTGCAGGCCTATGTGTTCGCCATCCTGTCATGCCTCTATCTTAACGATGCGCTTCACCTGCATCATTGAGTATAAGTTAATCTTCAACATTGGTTGTTCTTGATTTAGAAGGAAGAATATTATGGAATTAGAAGCCGCAAAGATGATCGGTGCCGGCCTTGCGACTATCGCACTTGCAGGTGTTGGTGTGGGTATCGGAAATATCTTCGGATCTTACGTTTCTGGCTCTCTGCGCAATCCGGCTGCTGCTCCGAAAGTTTTCGGTAACGTGCTGCTCGGCTTTGCTCTGACAGAAGCTGTTGCGTTGTTCGCGCTGGTTATCGCCTTCCTGATCCTGTTCGGTTAATCATCCTGTCTCAGAATTGAGAATTTGGGTCGATAGGATTGAATTAAGGAGCCGGTATGCCGCAACTTAATATTGCTGACTTTCCGCCGCAGCTTGTATGGCTCGCGATTACATTTGTCGTTCTTTACTTTTTAATGGCAAAGGTCGCGATTCCTGGCATTTCAGACGTCCTGGAAAGCCGGCAGAACCGTATTACTTCGGATCTGGAAGAGGCAAAACGGCTTAGTGAAGATGCAGATAAGGCGAAAGCTGATTATGAAGAGGCTCTCGCCGAAGCCCGCGCCAAGGCTCATGGTATCGTTTCTGAACTGAAGGCTTCGATAGCCAAGGAACAGGACGCGAGCAAGGCGGAGCTTGATGCAAAGCTGGCGAAAAGAGCCCAGGCTGCGGAAACCAGCATTCGTGCAGCCAAGGAAACAGCGCTCAGCCATGTGCGTGAAATCGCGGCGGACACCGCGAAATCGGCAGTGGCCAAGCTTGTTGCCATCGATGTTTCCGACAAAGATGTGGAAGCAGCGGTCGCGTCCAGCATGAAGGGAGACGCCTGATGCTACATGATCCTACCTTTTGGGTCGCTGTTGCCTTTATTGGTTTTCTGGCTGTCCTAGTTTATTTCAAGGTACCGCCACTGATTGCCAAACAGCTCGATATCCGCGCCGATAAAATTCGGGCTGAGCTGGAAGAAGCCAAAAAGCTTCGCGAAGATGCGCAATCACTCTTTGCCGATTATCAGCGTCGGCAGCACGATGCTCTGCAGACAGCAGAAGAGATCGTTGCTAGAGCCAAGGAAGACGCGGAGATTCTTCGCAAAGAAAGCATCAAGGAGCTTGAGGTAACGTTAGCCCGGCGGCAGGAACTTGCCGAAATCAAGATCCGCCAGGCTGAAGAAAAAGCTGTCGCAGAAGTGCAGGGCATTGCAGTTGATGTGGCAATTGCCGCCGCAGCCAAGCTGATGCAGGATGGCCTTCAAGGCGACAGGGCCGACGCCCTCATCGATCAGTCTATTAAGGGTTTGGAAAAGCAGCTTAACTAGAATCTGATCCAGTTTGTTTCGAAAAAGCCCCGAGAATTTCGGGGCTTTTTTTTGCCCCTCCCCTACGCATTATTAAACATCTAAAAAAGCCCCGCCAATAGTTGGCGAGGCTGAGTTTTGCAGCAGTCTAAGGGAGGCTACGATGCTGCAGATAAGGATGCGTCCTCATTATCGGTTGCTTCCGGTGATACCCACCGTAACACCGGATTACGTGCCGCACCGGTCTCATCCAGCCGTCGACGCGGCGCAAAAAGCGGTGCACTGAGGAAATACTCCGTCTCCCCTGCTGTCGCCTTGTCCAGCAAATGCCGCATGGCTCCGATAAACTGATCCAGGGTCTGGCGAGATTCGCTTTCAGTTGGCTCAATCAGCATTGCCCCGTGCACCACCAGCGGGAAATACATTGTCATCGGATGATAGCCCTCATCGATCATCGCTTTCGCAAGATCAAGTGTCGTCACCCCCGTCCCTTTCAATGTGCTGTCATCGAACAAGGCCTCATGCATGCAAATGCCAGAGAAAGGAGAGTTAAGCTTGTCCTGAAGCCCGACCCGAATATAGTTGGCATTCAGGACCGCATCCTCAGCAATCTGGCGAAGTCCATCCGCGCCATGGCTCTGCATATAGGCCAGCGCCCGGATAAACATGCCCATCTGCCCGTGATATCCCTTCATCCGGCCGAAACTTTGAGCGGCCGCTCCGCTCTTCTGCTCGACAAGATCAAATCCGTTTTCACCGTGAGTGACAAAAGGAATTGGCGCAAAAGGCGCCAGCGCGTCAGAAAGCACCACGGGTCCGGCACCAGGCCCCCCGCCCCCGTGTGGGGTGGAGAAAGTCTTGTGCAGATTGATGTGCATGGCATCAACACCAAGGTCGCCGGGACGCACCCGACCGAGAATGGCATTGAGATTGGCACCATCGCAGTAGAAGTAGCCTCCCACTTCATGCACCATATCGGCAATTTTCTTCACGTCCGTCTCGAACAGACCGCAGGTGTTGGGATTCGTTAACATTACGCCCGCGACGTCCGGGCCAAGCTTCTCGGCGAAGGCGTCCATATCCATCCGGCCATCTTTTCTCGCCGGAACTGAGTCCACCTTGTAGCCGCAAAGTGCCGCAGTCGCCGGATTTGTACCATGCGCCGATTCCGGCACCAGAATGCGCGTCCGGCTCTCGCCCTTTGCCTCATGGGCGGCCCGTATCGCCATGACACCACACAGTTCGCCATGTGCGCCCGCAGCAGGCGACATGGCGACCGCCGGCATCCCGGTAATCGTCTTGAGCCAGTGGGCAAGGCTGTTAATTAACTCCAGCGCGCCCTGCACGGTACTTGTCGGCTGCATGGGATGCAGATCGCCAAGTCCGGCAAGTCGGGCGACTTTCTCGTTAATACGCGGATTATGCTTCATGGTGCAGGATCCCAAAGGATAGAATCCTGCGTCGATCGCATAATTCTGGCGGCTAAGCCGGACGAAATGCCGTAAAACCTGAGGTTCCGACAAGTCAGGAAGCCCGATAGGGCCCTTCCGTTCCAGACCGCCAAGTCGGCTCTTTACGGGCTCCGGGTCAGCCATATCGACGCCAACCCTGCCCGGAACACCTTGCTCAAATATGAGCGGTGATTCGAGTTCAAGGCCCTTGTTTCCAGTGAAGGTATCAATCGATACGTCAGGCTCGGATTGTGTAGTCGGCTGAGTCGGGCGTCCTTTATTATTCAGCATTAGAGCACCTCCTTCAGCGCCGCGACAAACTCATCCATATCCGACGTCGTGCAAGTTTCGGTTGCCGCGACAAGAAGTAAATTGGCCATATCCGGATCATCCGGAATGAGGCGGGACACAGGAACACCCCCAAGTATTCCCTTCTCACCAAGCTTTTCAATGGCGGTTGTCGCATTCATTGGCAGACGAATCGTAAACTCGTTGAAAAAGCTCGTATTGAGAAGTTCGACGCCCTCAAGCTCCTCTAGCTTTTCGGCAAGAATGACCGCCTGCGAATGATTGAGAGAGGCCAGCTTCGTTAGACCACTCTCGCCCAGCAGGCTCATATGGATCGTAAAAGCAAGAGAACAGAGGCCAGCATTGGTGCAGATATTACTCGTCGCCTTTTCTCGGCGAATATGCTGCTCACGAGTGGAAAGGGTCAGGACAAACCCCCGTTTGCCATTCTGGTCCACTGTCTGACCACAGAGCCGCCCCGGCATCTGCCGGACAAATTTCTGCCGTGTGGCCAATAGACCGACATAAGGACCGCCAAATGAGAGGGGGACACCGATTGACTGGCCCTCGCCGGCAACGATATCTGCCCCCATCTCGCCCGGGGACTTAACCGCACCAAGGGAGACAACTTCATTCACCACGACAACAAGAAGTGCGCCTGCGTCATGGCATTTATCCGCAAGGGCGGTTAAATCATCAAGACGACCGAAAAAGTCAGGGTTTTGCACAACAACACAGGCAATGTCCGAGTTGATGTAATCGTCGAAACGTTCTTCTACCGTCACAGCCGGAGGAAGGTCGATTGTCTCGAATTCGGTAAATTGCAATGTTGTGTGGGTGACATCCCGGTAATGGGGATGAAGATTGCCGGAAATCACAGCCTTTTTGCGGCGAGTTACTCGGCAGGCCATCAAGACAGCCTCCGCGCAGGATGTTGCACCGTCATACATAGACGCGTTTGCGACTTCCATCCCGGTAATCAACGCCACTTGGGTCTGGAATTCAAAAAGAGCCTGAAGGGTTCCCTGACTGATTTCCGGCTGATATGGGGTGTAGGACGTCAGAAATTCCGACCGCTGAATTATATGATCTGCGACCGACGGGACGTGATGCTGATAAGCTCCGGCCCCGAGAAAGCAGGGCACCGAATAGGGTGAAAGATTCTTCGCAGCCAGTTTCCGGAAATTCTTCTCGACCACCATTTCACTTTCATGCAATGGCAGATCCAGCAGCCCCCCAAGACGGGCCTCTTCTGGAATATCGGTAAACAGGTCGTCAATCGATCCAATACCGATCTTGGCCAGCATTTCTTCCCGCTCGTTGGGGGTATGCGGCATATATCTCATTCGTCGAGGCCTTCTACAAAGGTCTTATACGTCGCCTCATCCATCAGGTCGTCGAGATCTGCGCTGTTGGTCACCCGGATCTTGGCGAACCATCCGCCTTCCATGGCGTCTTCATTGACCATGGTCGGTGCCCCTTCCAGTTCGGTGTTTACATCGATGATTTCACCGCTCACAGGGGAATAGACTTCAGAGGCGGCCTTCACGCTTTCAACGACCGCCAGTTCATCTCCCTTGGCAATTTCATCGCCTACCGTTGGCACCTCGACATAAACAACATCGCCCAGCTGTCCTTGCGCGTAATCGCTGATGCCGATTGTCGCTACGTCGCCTTCAAGCAGCACCCATTCATGATCTTCAGTAAACTTGTAAGACATTCATTACTCTCCAATGAAAAATTATCCTCGATAATAGCGCTGCTCGACGAACGGCATTTTCGCCACAACGGCCGGGCGAGATTTGCCTCTGACAAGCAAATTTATTTTCGTGCCAATCGCCGAAAAATCAAGCGGGACATATCCCATTGCAATGGGAATTCCAAGGCTGGGGGAGAAGCCGCCAGAAGTGATTTCACCAATGGCGTTTCCGGCTTCGTCCGTAATTACCGTATGTTCCCGCGCCGGAGCGCGGCCTTCTGGCAAGATGCCCACGCGCTTCATTGCCGGTTTATTCGATATTTCAGCTTGAATGACATCGGCGCCAGGAAACCCACCTTCTTCGCGGCGTCTTTTGCTAATGGCCCAGATCAAGCCCGCAGAAATCGGTGTCGTCTTTTCGGTCAGGTCGTGACCGTACAGGCATAGCCCCGCCTCAAGGCGAAGCGAATCACGCGCTCCCAGGCCGATCGGCTTCACATCGCTGTCACCCAGCAGCTTTCGACACAGCGCTTCGGCGTTATTATTCGGGATGGAGATTTCAAACCCGTCTTCTCCCGTGTAGCCAGAGCGGGTCACGAAACAGGGAACGCCATCTATGTCAACTTCCCGATAAGTCATAAAGGACATGGTGGCGACTTCGGGCGCAAATCGCGCAAGAACCGCGGCGGCCTTAGGCCCTTGCAGGGCGACCAGGGCTCTGTTGGTCAGTTCTGTAACCTGTGCCTTGCCAGCCAGTCCATCCGTCAACAGGGCAATGTCCTGCGCCTTGCAAGCTGCGTTGACGACGACGAACAGATCTTCGGTACGCTGGGTAACAATTAGATCATCAAGAATACCGCCTTGCTCATTGGTGAGAAAGCTGTAACGCATCTCGCCACTACCAAGTGCCTGGATATCCCCGGGGATCAATGTCTCAATAGCCGCCGCAGGATTATCGCCGGCAATTACCAGTTGCCCCATATGGGAAACATCGAATAACCCGGCAGATTCCCGGGTGTGCAGATGCTCATTAAGAATACCCTCCGGATATTGCACAGGCATATCATAACCCGCGAACGGCACCATTTTGGCGCCGAGCTCGACATGCAAATTGTAAAGGACGGTTTTTTTCGTCGACGAAGTTTCACTCATAGGACAACCCTGGTTGCGGACGTAAAGCCATATACTCCAGCATAACCCTACTGGAACGACCCCCTCTGTCCTGTAACCTGAGAGATTTGACGAATTTGGCAACAGCCAAACCGCTTACCCCTTCGGTGAAATCACCTACGCAATTTGCTTTCCAGAGTTTCATCCCCCTGCGGTCCGTTTGCCTGAGAGTTTCCGGGGTGGTTGCTCCTTCGGCGATGGTTAATTAGCTACCATCTCTCCCGCTGGGATCGACTGAATATCCGCCAGATAATAATGTCGATTTGAGAATAGTCAAACAAGTAATGGTCCGGCGACGGCAATTAGCTCTGCAAGTCCATCTGCTCCCGAGTGAGCTGGAAACCGATAATAATCACATAATCGCCTCCCGTCTTGAGACCCGTCAACGGGATCCGCTGTTCCAGCTCTTCCTGTACCGTGGCGCGGCGGCGACCTTCCTCAACTTCGACCGGGCTATAGAATATTTTCTTCGCAATGATCTCGCCCGTTCTCTCAGCGATGGCAACAAAGAATGGAAATTCCTCGGTCTGACTGGTTGCCGCCGGCCCCTTGGTGGCGCCGATACGCAGGATCAACTCAACGACAACCGCCGTGTCGTCATCCACATATTGGCACTGCCCACTGAAGGGTGCGATAATGCCTTCAAAGCGGACGTCGACAAGATCACGTCCCTCACCTTCACGGAATATGGTGATCGTCTCCGCTCCGGGCAGAACTTCTACCTGCGGGCAGGGAAGAGGCGGCTTCGGACTACCGAAAACACTGAACATATCTGTGTCGATACTGCCGCTGCAGGCGGTAGTCGTCAAAACCGCGCCGAACAGCACACCGGCGCGCAAGTATGTTTTAGTAAAATTGAGCAAAGGCATATTGAACCGACATTTAAAAATTAAAGGGTATTGTGAGTGCCATCGCACAGCGGAGCGCCGCCCGTCTGCTTACACCCGCAAAAATAAAGGTCTCCTGATTTCGATGCCGTATAAATGACAGGTCTGATCTCTGTAATTTTATGGGTTCCATCGCAGAATGGCTGATTTGCGCTTAATCCACACGCGCACCAGGCATATTTTTTCCCTTCCTGGACCGCCACTTTATAGGGAGATTTTTGTGCAACCTTCGCCTTCGTCATTCGAATTTACCTCGCCTAGATATGGCATTACCCGTGAAACTGTTGTATGAGTCCGGCAAATCTAGGATGGACCGGCTGAATTAGCAAGTTTTCACAGGTGACTGGGGACATTCTATCAATCAAACGAGTTTGGAAACGACTATGGATAAATCAAAACGGACTTTGCTATTGGCGGCGCCGCGCGGGTTTTGCGCCGGTGTTGACCGTGCTATCCAAATTGTCGAAAAGGCTCTCGAAAAATATGGCGCCCCGGTTTATGTCCGTCATGAGATTGTCCACAACCGTTTCGTTGTCGAAAATCTCGAGAAGAAAGGGGCCGTCTTCGTTGATGAACTGGCGGATATTCCAAAAGACGTTCCCGTGATTTTTTCAGCACATGGTGTCGCTAAGTCTGTGCCTGCGGAAGCGGAAAGCCGCAAGATGTTCTATATCGATGCTACCTGCCCGCTAGTCAGCAAGGTGCACCGGGAAGCGGAGCGCCATGAACGGGACAATCATGAGATAATCCTGATCGGACATCGCGGCCACCCAGAAGTTATCGGAACTATGGGACAGCTCGCCGAAGGGCAGATCACTCTCGTGGAAACCGCGGAAGAGGCAAGCGCCTTTACCCAAAATCACCCCAATAAAAGCCTTGCGTATCTTACACAGACAACCCTTTCCGTTGACGAAACCGCGGAAATCGTTGGAATACTGAAAAAGCGTTTTCCGTCGATCGAGGGCCCCAAAAAGGAAGATATCTGTTACGCGACAACGAACCGGCAGGCGGCCGTGAAAATTCTTGCTGCACGTTGCGACGGAATGCTGGTCATCGGCGCCCCGAATTCCTCCAACTCAATGCGGCTGGTTGAAGTGGCGGAGAAGTCCGGCTGCGGGAAGGTTGCCCTTGTCCAACGAGCCTCTGACATCCCTTGGGATAGCCTTCAGAACGCGCAAACCATTGGCATTACCGCAGGCGCATCTGCTCCTGAAACACTGGTTGAAGAAGTAGTAGAGGCCTTCTCTCAACGCTTTGACATCACGGTCGAAGAGATTATCACTAATCAGGAGCAGGTGGTTTTCAAAATGCCCAAAATCCTGGAAGCAGAGACCGCAGGATAGGCATGGCCGTATATACAGACATTTCCGAGGAAGAACTCGATGGGCTGCTGGATCAGTATGATCTGGGTCAGGCGCTTTCCTGCAAAGGAATCGCGGAAGGTGTCGAGAACTCCAATTACCTTCTTCACACTGAGGCTGGATACTACATTCTCACTCTTTATGAGAAACGGGTAAGTGAGGAAGACCTGCCCTTTTTTCTTGGCCTGATGGAGCATCTGGAGACGGGTGGCTTTATGTCACCCAGGCCGATTGCTGCGAAAGATGGTGCCAGCCTGAAAAAAGTCGCCGGACGACCTGCCGCGATTATTGAGTTTCTGGACGGTCGCTCTATCAAGCGGGTAACGCCTCAGCATTGTACGCTTCTGGGACAGGCTCTGGCGCGCCTCCATACGATCGGTAGTGATTTCAAAATGACACGGGCCAATACGTTATCCCTGTCAAGCTGGCGACCTCTCTACGAGGCCTGCCTTAAAAGTGACGACAACACCCTGAACACCCAACTTTTTCCGGAAATTGAATCGGAAATCACTTTTCTTGAAAGCCATTGGCCAGCTGATCTGCCAAGCGGGGTTATCCATGCGGATCTGTTCCCGGATAACATATTTTTCCTGAAGGACAAGGTAAGCGGCGTCATTGACTATTATTTCGCCTGCAATGACTATTTCGCTTATGATCTCGCGATCTGCGTGAATGCGTGGTGTTTTGAGAATGACGGCAGCTTCAACATCACGAAAGCGCGCAAGTTGTTAAACGGCTATCGGGATGTTCGCGCCTTTTCAAAGAAGGAGCTCGAGTTTCTACCGCTTCTATGCCGCGGCGCGGCGGTGCGCTTTCTTCTGACCCGGCTTTACGATTGGCTCAACCAGGTTGACGGTGCACTTGTTAGGCCAAAGGACCCGTTAGAATATCTGAAAAAACTGCAGTTTCATCAAGCCGTAAAAAATGTCGCGGCTTACGGTCTCGATTGAGTATAATTTCTGAAACTAGTCGAACAGAGAATCAATTTCTTCCTGTGAGATTTCGTGGCCTTCCGGACGTGGGCCGCTCAATTCAACATCCTCATCATACTGCTGCGCCAGTTCGACGGCGTCCAGCTCTTGAAGCTCTTCTTCGCCGCCTAGTATATCGATCATCTTGCTGATGCGCTCATCGACGAAGCTTAGAGTAGCAACCACCTTGGATATTCTCTGTCCGGTAACATCCTGAAAGTTGCAGGCCTCGTAGATCTTCATAACAGCATTGCTTATGACTTCAATACTTTCAACTTCTTCAGGGGAACCGGCGTGAAGCTGAAGGCTCTCGCTTTTATCTTCAATCGACTCCACCGCTTCGAGAATGGCGTTGGTTGCATTCTCAGTATCTCCGACAACAGCATCAAGCTGATCGGTCACTGAATTGATTTTCTGGCCATTCTTTGACGAGCTCAGCGACGCGATTTCACGACGGGTTTCGAGAATAACATCCGAGAGTTTTTGTAGCTCCTGACGCAGTTTTTCGAGTTCTTGCGTCGCCTTTACCTCCCTATTATCTTCTTTTGGGACGATCATCTCTTCGTCCTGACCCAGCTGAACTTTTATATCTTTGAGGGCATCGATAATTTCATGGTACTGAGAATCCGTCATTCCTCCGCCAGTGGAAACAGGGCCTCTTGAGACACCTGTGGCAAATTGCTTTATTTCTGCGGAGAATAACTTTTTCTGCATCTTCCTAACCCAGACCTGTATTTTTAATTCTTAGAATGGGCAAAGCCCTTGTGCGCAGTAAAGTGTCAGAAATGCGCTAACATTAAGTTAAAAATACATTATTTCCGAAATTTGCCGACACAGGTCATTCATGCTAATAGCCGGACGTATGAAACGGTCGCGTATTTTTATGGTTCAGGAGCTTGTTTATGTCAGAGGATATTGTTGTGATTTACACGGACGGCGCCTGTTCAGGAAACCCGGGACCGGGAGGTTGGGGAGCTCTTCTACAATATAAAGGCAAAACAAAAGAACTTTGCGGCGGAGAAGCTGAGACAACAAACAATCGGATGGAGTTGACCGCCGCTATCGAAGCGATCAATTCGCTTAAGCGCCGTTCTACGGTCGAGTTACATACGGACAGCACCTATGTAAAGGACGGTATTACAAAATGGATGGCTGGATGGAAGAAAAACGGTTGGAAAACGGCCGCCCGAAAACCTGTAAAGAACAAGGATCTTTGGCTTTTGCTCGATGAGGCAATATCACATCACCAGATCAGCTGGAAATGGGTCAAGGGCCATGCAGGTGACCCCGGAAACGAAAAGGCGGACGAACTCGCTAATGATGGGATGAAAAAATTCAAGCGCTGACACGCTCGGATTTCGCCCTGTGGCGATAATGGGGACGGCAGGTAAATGCCCTCCCCATCGAGAAAACTGATCAGAACTGGCCCAGCAAGGTTTCCGCGTCGGATACTTCAAATCCACCCGTTTCTTCCAGGTTCAGTTGCGTGACAACACCATCATCAACGAGCATGGAATAACGCCGGGAACGAACCCCAAGCCCGGCACCGGAAGCATCGAACTCAACGCCAATCGCTTTCGTAAACGCGGCATTCGGATCCGCGACCATTTTAATGCTGCCGGCATTGTGATCTTTGCCCCACGCGGCCATCACGAAAGGGTCATTTACGGAAAGGCAAACGATATCGTTCACGCCTTTTGCCGTCAAATTCGCTGCATTATCCACAAAGCCAGGCAGATGCTTTGCCGAGCAGGTAGGTGTATATGCGCCGGGTACTGCAAACAACGCTACTTTTTTGCCGCTAAAAAGATCCGCCGTCGAAACTTTGCTCGGCCCCTTTTCAGTCATCATCATTAATTCAGCATTTGGAAGTTTGTCACCAACTGATATCGTCATTTCTGTTCCCTATTCTTTAGTAGTCGCGTTATTTCGCCAGAAGATCTTAACATAATGATGCAGGCGAAAATAAAAAGCTCCAATTACATCAACACGGCATTTTTAATCGACGCGAAGATGTTTCTCCCCTGCCATGCCATTATCAAAGATTGTAACGATGATATCCTGGCCCGCCATACGATCAGATTTCGCGGGAAGATGACCGTCAAGTTCAAAGACAGCCTGCGTTCGGTCTCCAGTCAGCGACGAGGAAACCAGATCGAAATAGGCGCCGTCCTTTCCCTCGACAATGATGGAGGGGTCTTCGAATGGCCGTACCGCCGAGACTGTAACGGTGAACCGACGGTCACCTTTACTGTTTGCATCAACTTCCTTCAGGGCGACTCCGTCTGCACCGATTTCGCCCGGTACCCGGCTGGAAAATATCTCAATAATAGACGCCTCTCCGGTAGGTCCGGCATTTCGTGCGTCAAGCGAAAGGGTAAAATCATGTGCATAGGGAATGCAGACATCTTCGCAAATTCCGAGTTGAACACGAAGTTTCAGGTGAAGCGGGTATCCGACTTCCTGCAGCGCAATATCAATGGGAAAGACAACTTCATCGTGATACCCCCAACTTGAAAAGCCATAGGCCTCGAATTGTTCCGGTAACGGCCAGGATATCTTCGCCGATTTTAAATTTTCGGATCCACTCCAGTCCAGTTGTGGGGGAATGCCCGTATCCCCCGGACTGCGCCAATAGGTTTTCCAGCCTGGCGCCAACTTAATCTGGAGCCCGATGCGAAGAGAATCGAGTCCCTTCACCCCATCGACGCTTGAGATCAATCGAAGGCTTGATTGGTCCGTCTTTATCCAGTTAGATGCCGTCTCGGTACTTCGCGATATGCCCGCGTCGAACGCAAATACGGCAAGAAAAGTGCAGAAATACCCAAATCTCAACAATCTCATTCTGAATTAGCTTTCAGTTTTACAATGGATTATTCACCACATATATAAAACAATATTAAGGGTTGGTATGTCACAATCACGTCATGAAGACATTCAACGGCTGGGATTCTTTTTAAGCAGATACATATTTATATTATGACCGCAAATAAAATTGATACAGGCTATTTGAATGGAAAACTCCTGGTTGCGATGCCAAGCATGGGTGATCCTCGTTTTAAGAAAGCCGTCATTCTGCTTTGCGCCCATTCAGAATCGGGCGCTATGGGCATCCTGCTCAATCGCTCCCTCGAAGCCCTGAGCTTCGAGGACTTGCTTGAACAGCTTGAGATTCCGAAAGCGGAGGAAGCTCGTCATATAAAGATCCATTTTGGCGGCCCCGTGGATACCGAGCGAGGTTTTGTTGTCCACTCCACCGACCTTCTTTATGACACCACTCTAGTCATTGGCGATGATATGGCGCTCACGGCGACAATTGATATGCTGAAAACCATTGCCGGTGGTAGCGGACCCGAAAGCAGCTTCCTCGCCCTTGGGTATTCCGGATGGGGACCGGGGCAGCTTGAACAGGAAATCCAGGAAAATGGATGGCTTGTCGTTGACCCGGACACAAATATCGTCTTTGGCTCGGAGCTGGGTACCAAGTGGGAAGTTGCGATTAACAAGCTTGGCGTTGACCCCGCCCTCCTGTCAGGCGATATCGGGCACGCTTGATTTTGAGCGCTATTTTGGTGGAACCGGGTCCGAGTTCAGAATCGCATACAGCAGATGATCATGCCAGACGCCATTGATGCACAAATATTCGCGTGCCAACCCTTCTTTCGTAAAACCAACCTTTTCCAGCAGCCGCGAGCTTGGAATATTTGACGGCAGGCAGGCCGCCTCTACACGGCGCAAGCCAAACTCATCAAACAGGGCTGGTATAAGACCACATAGCGCTTCATACATATAGCCTTGTCGCGCGTGGCGTTGTCCGGTCCAATATCCAAGTGTACCCGTTTGCGCGACACCGCGACGGATATTGCCAAGTGTGATGCCGCCGATTAAGTCGTGATTTTCCTGGTTGAAGATGAAAAATGCCTGCCCCAGGTCATCTTTTACCTCCCGCGCGTATCTTCTAAGTCGTGCCCGAAAATTCGCCTTGGAGAGAGAATCGATTGTCCAGATTGGCTCCCAGGGAACAAGGAAATCGCGGCTATCTGACCGCAATTCCGCCCACGCTTCCCAATCCGATAGTTTCGGCGGCCGCAGCACCAGTCGCTCAGTCACCACCCGGGGTCCGCTTCCCAACAATGACAACTTTTCCAACACGCGACGCAGACCTCCCAAGCGTATCCTACCTAACTGAATTTTGCCGCGATCTGTTCAAACGAATCAAGGTTTTTCAAAGGACCGAGAGTTGCAATACTGGGAGTAACCCCAAAAAACAGTTTTCCAGCGAGATTCTGGGTATCGGCGACGGTTACGGCATCGATACTTTCGGAAATTTCCGATGTCGACAGGACCCGACCATAAATCAGCATTTGCCGAGCATGAGCCTCTGATCGTGAGGCCGGGCTTTCCATACCCATCAGAAGAGAGGATTTCAGTTGCGCCTTGGCGCGCTCAACCTCGGCAAGCTCTATACCCTCGCTTGTCCGCAGCAGTTCGTCGGTCAGCATATGGCTCAACTCTTTTATATGATCTTCCCCCGTTCCCGCGTAAACGGAAAAAGTCCCGGTATCAGCGTAGGAAGTGGAAAAACTAAACACCGAGTAGCACAGCCCCCGCTTCTCCCGGATTTCCTGAAATAGTCGCGACGACATGCCGCCACCGAGCAGTCCTGAAAGAACTTGCGCTGCATAATAGTCGTCGTCCGAATAGGAAACTCCCGGCACCGAGAGGGCATAGTGGACCTGTTCAAGATCCCGCTCTTCACGATACTCGCCACCCGAATAATGAGCAGGCGCCATACCGGTTTCCCCGGTCGTGGCCAACCCGTCAAAGGCCTTCTCCGCGAGGGCAACTATCGCATCATGATCAACCGCGCCTGACGCGCTCAACACCATTTTGGGCGCCAGATAATGGCTTTTCATATAACCGGCAATCATCGATCGGTCGAATCCACGCACTTTCCCGACAGTCCCGAGGATAGAACGCCCAATAGGTTGATCCGGATAGGAAACTTCCTGCAGGTGGTCAAATATAATATCGTCAGGCGTGTCGTACGTCTGGCCGATTTCCTGAACAATCACCTCTTTTTCACGAATGATTTCCGTTTGATCAAAGCTGGAATGGAGCAAAATGTCACCCAGAATATCGACAGCAAGCGGCACATCGTCTTTCAGGATTCTGGCAAAATAAGCGGTCTGATCCCGACTTGTATAGGCGTTCAAATGCCCGCCGACCGATTCAACCAGCTCAGCGATCTGAAGCGCGCTCCGTCGGGCTGTACCTTTGAATGCCATATGCTCAAGCACATGGGAAATCCCGTTTTCCTCTTTTGTTTCATGGCGGGCCCCGGCGTCGACCCAAACTCCCACGGCGGCCGTTTCCAGACCCGGCATGGGATCAGAAATGACGCGCAAGCCATTCATGAGAGTAGTTACTTTAACGTCCATAAATTCTTCCGTTCTAGGCGGCGCTCAAAATGCGCGCACGCTCCTTAATATAGGATTTTATTGTTCCAATATCATTTGGCAAATCGACAAGCCGTTCTTCCCGCTCGAACAGGTCGGCCATATGTTTTGGCAACTCGGGACGCTCCCCCGTCGCTTTTTCCACTGCATCGGGGAACTTCGCCGGATGCGCTGTCGAGAGAGTCACAAGAGGGACATCCGTATTTTTACGGCAGCTTTCCCCGACGGCTAGTCCAACTGCCGTATGAGGATCCACCAGCTTTGCACTGTCGTCCAATGTCCGTCGGATAGTGGCAAGGGTTTCTTCCTCGTCGCAGCGACCGGCAGCGAAGATGCCCTCATTCAACAGGGACATGTTGACCGAAAAGCCCCCTTCGCTGTCGAGCTTACCCATCAAATCAGCAATCGCATCGCCGTCCCTGCCATACAGATCCGCCAGAAATCGTTCGAAATTGCTGGAAACCTGAATATCCATGCTCGGGCTGATCGTCGGATCGACGCCGGATTTCCTATATTCACCGCTGTTGAAAAAGCGGGACAGAATATCGTTACGATTGGTCGCGACAATTAACTGCTCAATCGGCAGTCCCATCCTGCTGGCAGCATACCCGGCATAGACATCGCCGAAATTCCCGCTGGGAACCGAGAAGGAGATGGACCGCGAGGGCGCCCCGAGGCTGACACCGACAGTGAAATAATAGACAATCTGGGCCATAACTCGCGCCCAATTGATTGAGTTAACGGCAGAAACCGCCAGACTGTCGCGGAACTCATGATCGTTGAACATGGCCTTGACCATGGCCTGACAATCATCGAAGTCGCCTTCTACGGCGATGTTGTGAACATTTGCATCCAGTACCGTTGTCATCTGTCGGCGCTGTACTTCTGATACCCTGCCCTTGGGATGGAGAATAAAAATATCCACCGCTTCCCTGCCCCGGCAAGCCTCGATCGCCGCAGACCCGGTATCCCCCGAGGTGGCGCCGACAATCGTCACGCGTTTTCCTTCCCGCGCGAGCAGATGGTCATATAAGAGGCCAAGAAGCTGTAGCGCCACATCCTTAAAGGCAAGGGTTGGGCCGTGATAAAGCTCCATCAGGAATTCATTGCTACCGAGTTGGCTCACGGGCACAACGGCTTTATGGGCAAACCCCGCATAAGCCTTCTCCGTCATCTTCCGGAAATCGGCTGCGTCTATGCTGTCTCCCAGGAACGGTTGAAGCAGGAATGCCGCCGCTTCCGCATAAGACATGCCGGCCAGGCCTTCAATATCCTCCCTTGAAAATTGCGGCCAGCTTTCGGGCAGGTAGAGACCACCATCCCGCGCCAGGCCGGTCAGGACGACTTCCTCAAAATTCAAAACCGGTGCTTTACCGCGTGTGCTGATATATCGCACTTTCTCACTCCTCGGACGGAACAAATGGCGGGTGAGAGTAACCATATGCAGGGCATATGTGCAAGCCCGGATATACCCGCTCACCCCTTCGCCTAAAATAGTTTATGACAGGTATCGATCCCGCAAGTGCGCCTTGAAGGCATCGGCCGTCAACGGCGCACCGGTCGCAGACTTCATAATGCCGTTCGTCGATTGCGAACTGCCGCGAGAGTGGATATTGCGACGCAACCATTCAAGCAACGACGAGAATTTTCCTGCGCGGATTTGGCTCGCGAAATCCGGTATATCTTTCACTGCTGCGCGATAGATTTGTGCCGCCGCCATGGCACCCAACGTGTAGGTCGGGAAATAGCCAATAGCTCCGCTTGGCCAATGGATATCCTGAAGACACCCAAGACGGTCATTAGGTGGTGTAATCCCTAAAGTATTACGCATCCCGCTGTTCCAGGCGGCGGGCAGATCCTCGACCGCAAGGTCTCCGGAAAGCAGCGCCTTTTCCAAACGATACCGCAAGATGACATGAAGGGGATATGTCACTTCGTCCGCATCGACGCGGATGAAGCCGGGCTCGACCTTCTGGTAAAGCCGCTGGATATTATCCTCTTCCCACGCGGGTCCACTGCCGGCGAATGACTCTTTTATCCGGGGTAGAGCGAAGGCGAGGAAATCCTCGCTGCGGGAAAGCTGCATCTCAATCAGCAAGGACTGGCTCTCATGCAGCGCCATTCCCCGCGCGGCGCCTACAGGCTGGCTACGCCATTCCCTCGGCAAGCCTTGCTCATACAGCGCGTGGCCAGTTTCATGCAGAGTTCCCATCAGGCTCTGCGTGAAATCGTCGGTCTCGTATCGAGTGGTCAACCGAACGTCGTCGGGAATGCCCCCGGTAAAAGGATGGTGGCTGATATCTAGACGACCGTGATTGAAATCGAAGCCGAGAGCCGTCATGAATTCTTGTCCAAGCTTCTTTTGGATTCCCTCGTCAAACGGACCTTCGGGGATCCGGATCGGTGGCTTGGATTTTCCGTTTTCCAACACCGCACCCAGAAATTCCGGCAAGAAGTTCTCAAGGTCGTCAAACAATGTGTCTATAGTTGCGGATGTAATGCCGGGCTCATACTCATCGAGGAGAGCATCGTAGCGCGAAACGCAGAAAGCCGACGATTTCGCATCGGCAATATGGCCAGTAAGCAGCACAACTTCCTTTAGCGCCGGAACGAGAGAGGCAAAATCATTGTTGAGACGCGCCTCGCGCCATTCCATCTCGGAGCGGGACGTAGCGCGAGAATGCGCCTCGACAAGATCCGGACCAACCGCCGTTGCATGGCGCCAGCGATTTCGCATTTCGGCAAGATTGGCTCGCTGCCAATCGTCGAGACCACTAGAGGCATTCTCCGCCTCAGTCAGCAGATCGGCGATTTCTGAGCTATTCAAAATTTCATGAGACAGCAGACTGAGAACTGCAAGTTGCTCTGCGCGGGCCTCACTGCCGCCTGCCGGCATCATGGCCGCGCTATCCCAATGCAACATAGCAGCCGCGCCAGAGAGCGCAGAAAGGCGCGCAAACCGCTTCTCAAGATTTGAATACGCTGTTGTCAATTCCGGCATTTTATTCCTGTTTCGATCTACCGCGCTTAAGACCGTAAAGGATATATATAACAATCAGTGCAATGGCCAACCCAAGCCAGGTGAACGCATACTGGATATGGTTGTTTGGCAAGGAAACGCGCGTCTGCCCGCCCCTAGGGAATCCGCCTGGTATGTCGATCGCGTCGAGTTCAACAAAAACCGGCGCCACTTTGACATTCAGGTGATCCGCCATCTCGGAGAGTTCGCCATAAAGCCAGACATTATCCTCGGCGTTACTTCCGGGCAGAAAGGACCAAGATTTACCCCATGGCTTTCTTGCGACACCTGTAACCGTAACTTCTCCAGGGATTTGCCCATCCGCCCGCGTTTGCGGCTCTTTCTTGCTCTCCGGTACCCAGCCCCGGTTAACGAGGATGATATCCCCTTCATCGCTTCGTTTGAACGGCGTAATGATCTGGAAGCCAGAACGCCCTTTTTCGGTATGGGCAAAAAGATGAAGTTCGTTGTCATGATCAAACTCACCCGTCAGGCTAACCCGCCGGTAATGCCACTCTTCAGGAACAATCTCCCCTGCCGGCAGCGTAACAGGTGCTGCAGCAAGCTGATTGTTGATCTGATCGATCAAATCGACTTTCCAGCTATAACGATTGACCTGCCAGACAGTCAATGCCAGCAGGATTACAACGCACGGCACTGTAATTAAGGTCGGGACAAACCCGGGAGAGAATTTTTTCATGTTCAGTAACGCTCTATTTCGGAGCTCGCTTTATGCTTGAACTGCAGGGCGATCAAATAGGCCTTGAAAGGCCGGAGCAGTCCAATGCTCAGGATTAGTATCATCGGAAGCCAAATCGTCAGCTGCAACCAATATGGCGGATGAAACATCAATTCCATTCCAACGGCAAGGCCGCCGACAAGGAAGCCGACAATCAAGATGATAAAAACGGCAGGGCCATCACCACTGTTGACGGTACTGAAGCTCTGTCCGCAGGTATCACAGGCTTCCACGACATCGAGAAAGCCCTTAAAAAGTTTCCCCTTTCCGCAAGCCGGGCATTTGCAGGTGAGCCCGGCGCGCAAAGGGGAAACTGGCATGCCATAGGAATAAGGCATATATGTTCAGGTTGAGGTCAGGTCCACTCCGGTCCTGCGCCCCACCAGTAAACGGCGAAGAACAGAAACAGCCAGACAACGTCAACAAAATGCCAGTACCAGGCTGCCGCTTCGAGGCCGAAATGATGTGTTGGTGTGAAATGACCTTTCATCGCACGGAGCAGGCAAACCAGCAGAAAGACCGTTCCGATAAAGACATGTGCACCATGGAAGCCGGTCGCCATATAGAAGGTCGACGGGTAAATTCCATCGGTGAAACCGAAGGCGGCGTGCGAATATTCATAAATCTGAACAGCTGTAAAGGAGGCGCCCAGGATAACTGTCAGCAACAGACCCTGGACAAGGCCCTTACGGTCGCCATGCTGAAGAGCATGATGAGCCCAGGTTACCGTCGTTCCCGACAGCAGCAGGATGACCGTATTCAAAAGCGGAATATGCCAGGGGTTAAAGGTCTGAATACCTTCAGGTGGCCAGACACCGCCGCCGACTTCTGTGGGAAACAGACCGGCGTTGAAATACGCCCAGAACCAGGCGACGAAGAACATAACTTCGGACGCAATGAACATGATCATGCCATAGCGCAAACCTAGTTGAACAACAGGCGTATGATGCCCTTCATGTTCCCCTTCTTTGACGACATCGCGCCACCAAGTATAGGCCGTGTACAAAAGAACAACAAACCCAATTACGAACACCGCATAGCCCTTGTCATGCATCCACATAACGGCACCAATCGCCGATACGAAGGCGGCAACAGACGCAAGGGCCGGCCACGGACTTGGATCTACCAGATGATAATCATGTTGTTTGGCGTGAGAATCTGCCATTCCTAAACTCCTGCAATTCACTCGGATCAGATCCGCTCTTAAAAGTTACCCAATTCTTTTAAAGGTCAATTCACATCGACCGATTTTTCTACTGCTTTTGCCGAAACCTCTGCCTCTTCTTCATCTTCGCTGATAAAGAATGTGTAAGATAGCGTTATTACCGTCACTTCTTTTGCATTCGGATCATTGTCAATTTCGGGATCAACAAAAAAAGTAACCGGCATATCGACTCGCTCACCCGGCTGCAATACCTGCTCCGTAAAGCAAAAACAATCTATCTTGGTGAAATACTGCCCCACCTTCTGCGGTGTTACATTAAAGGTAGCCGTTCCCTTGATCGCGCGATCGGTTGGGTTAAAGGCTTCATAAAAAGCCAGTCCCGTTTCACCAACCTTCATTGTTATCTTATGCTTTACCGGCTTGAAATCCCAAGGCATATCGCGACTGGTATTCGCATCGAACTCAATCGTAATTTCCCGGTCAAGGACAACATCCGGAGCAAGATCCGCCTGCTGCGTTGTTCCCCCATATCCCGTCACCCGGCAAAACAGGTCGTAAAGCGGCACAGAGGCATAGGCCAAGCCAACCATACCCGCGACAACCGAAGCCAAAACGACCGCAAGACGCACCGATTTTCTATTCTGTCCGTTTGTCACGTGCTTGCTCCACCCGACATTTTTACGATGGTGATCAGATAAAACAAAACCACAAGGGCAATAAGAATCCCCCCGACCGCGAGGTTCCGGATACGTTGTCGCTTGAGAGTTTCTTTGTCACGGGGCATGTTAAATCACCGTCCGAACAAGGCTCTCGCCAAGTAAAATGGCAAATAGCAGGAACAGATATAAAAGAGAATAAGCGAAAAGCTGTTTCGCGCTCTCCTCGTCCTTGCAGCGCCAGACTTTTAGCGACAGTAGTAGGAACAATCCGCTTAACACGCCGGACCCTACGCCATAAAAAATTCCTGCATAGCCGAGAAAATACGGCATCACCGCGACCGGGAAAAGCAACGCACTGTAGAGCACGATTTGCCGGCGGGTAACATCCCGCCCAGCAACGACGGGAAGCATCGGTACACCGGCCTTCGCATAGTCGATATCGCGCCACAGGGAAAGCGCCCAGAAATGCGGCGGAGTCCACATGAAGATAATCGCAAACAAGACGAGCGATTCAGCACTGACATCACCGGTAACCGCGGCCCAGCCGATCATTGGCGGAAAGGCACCTGCTGCGCCGCCAATCACAATATTCTGCGGTGTCCGGCGTTTCAGCCACATGCTATAGACAAAAACGTAAAAACCGATGGTGAGAGCAAGTAACGCCGCCGCGACATAATTGACGGCAAGCCCCATCAGCACCACGGACGCAACCGAGAGCACCGTCCCAAAGGCCAGTGCCTCATTGGCACTTACGCGTCCAGCAGGAATTGGCCGATCCTTCGTGCGATCCATGATCGCATCGATGTCCGCATCGTACCACATATTGATTGCACCAGAAGCCCCGGCGCCAACTGCGATACAGAGAAGCGCCGTGAAGGCCAATACCGGATGAAGACTACCTGGAGCAACCGCAAGCCCCACGAGCCCCGTAAAAACGACAAGCGACATCACCCGCGGCTTCAGCAGGGCAAAATAATCGCTTACCCGCGTCAAATCTGAAGTGACGCGGGTTTCGATCGTTTCCTTTACAAGGCTTGTGTCGGACACAAGTAACTCCTTCGAACCTTATTTAATGACCGGCAGTTCGTTGAACTGATGGAAAGGTGGCGGGGACGGCAGCGTCCATTCCAGTGTCGTTGCGCCTTCACCCCAAGGATTATCAGCTGCCTGCTCCTTGCGGACGAAGGCATGTACAACGGTAACCAGGAAGATCAGAACACCGACGGCCGAAACGTATGAGCCGTAAGACGAGATCTCATTGAATCCCGCAAATGCATCCGGATAGTCAGGAATGCGTCGTGGCATACCGGCCAGACCGAGGAAATGCATCGGGAAAAAGATCATGTTCACGCCAATAAAGGTGACCCAGAAATGCAGATGCGCCAGCTTTTCTGAATAGGTATAGCCGGTGATCTTGCCAAACCAGTAGTAGAAGCCTGCAAAAATGGCGAACACGGCACCCAGGCTCAAAACGTAATGGAAATGGGCCACAACATAATAGGTGTCATGCAGCGCGACATCGAGGCCGGCATTGGCAAGCACCACACCAGTCACACCGCCTACAGTGAACAGGAAGATAAAACCGAGTGCCCAGACCATTGGCGGCTTGAACTCAATCGAGCCGCCCCACATCGTCGCGATCCAGGAGAAAATCTTCACACCGGTGGGAACGGCGATCACCAGCGTCGCAACAAGGAAGTAAGCCCGCGTATCGACGTTCATACCGACCGTGTACATGTGATGGGCCCAAACGATAAATCCAACAGCGCCAATCGCCACCATGGCATAGGCCATCCCGAGATAACCAAAGACCGGCTTGCGCGAGAAGGTCGCAACGATCTGGCTGATGATACCAAAGCCCGGAAGGATCAGGATATACACTTCAGGGTGACCGAAGAACCAGAACAGATGCTGGAACAAAATCGGATCGCCGCCGCCCTGAGGCTCAAAGAAAGTCGAACCAAAATTCCGGTCTGTCAAAAGCATCGTAATGCCGCCTGCGAGAACGGGCAGTGACAGCAGCAGCAGGAATGCGGTCACAAGAACCGACCAGACGAAGAGCGGCATCTTGTGCATGGTCATGCCCGGTGCGCGCATGTTGAAAATTGTCGTGATAAAGTTGATTGCACCGAGGATCGATGACGCACCAGCCAGATGAAGGCTGAGGATCGCGAAATCAACAGCCATACCCGGGTGTCCGATGGCAGAGGAAAGCGGCGGATACATGGTCCAGCCACCACCAACGCCGTTGGCGCCTGCGGGTCCTTCAACAAAAATTGAGATGAGCAACAGACCGAATGCCGGCGGCAACAGCCAGAAAGAGATGTTGTTCATGCGCGGGAACGCCATATCCGGCGCACCGATCATCAACGGTACAATCCAGTTTCCAAATCCGCCAATCATTGCCGGCATAACCATGAAGAAGATCATGATCAGGCCATGGCCCGTCACCAGGACGTTGAAGAAATGGAAATTGCCGTTCAGAAACTGATCGCCCGGCATTTGCAATTCTGCCCGAATATAAACGGACATTGCGCCACCGATAATCCCGGCGATAATCGCAAAAATAAGATACATCGATCCGATATCTTTGTGATTGGTCGAATAGACCCACCGCTTCCAACCGGACGGGGTGTGTTCATCGTGAGCGGCTGCTGAACCGTAAGCCATAATGTCGTGCCTCTCTCTAGCCTGTTTACTCTGCGCTTGTGGACGTAACCTGGGCGAACTTTATCGCCGGCGCTCCGCCACTTGCGAATTCTTTTTTGGCTTCAACAAGCCATTTTGCGTAATCTTCCTTGCTGACCGCCTTGATCATGATGGGCATGAAGCCGTGACGGGCACCGCATAGTTCCGAGCACTGCCCGTAGTACATGCCTTCTTTATCGATCCGCATCCATGTTTCATTCAGGCGTCCTGGAACGGCATCCATCTTGACCCCGAATGCAGGCAGGGCCCATGAATGAAGAACATCCTCGGCTGTGACAAGAACGCGGATATTCGTCTCAATTGGAAGGACGATCGCATTGTCTGTAGCCAGAAGTCGCGGCTGACCAGGCTTGAGCTCATCTTTTTCAAGCATCACGGCATCAAAGGCGAGTCCCTCTTCATCCATGTATTCATAGCCCCAATACCACTGGTAACCGATGGCTTTCAGGGTCATATCCGGTGTTTCAATCCGGTCTCCATAGTAGAGGAGCTTCAGAGACGGGATCATGATAACAATCAGAATCATGATTGGGACGACCGTCCAGATAATCTCAATGAAGGTGTTGTGGGATGTTTTCGAAGGATTTGGATTGGCGCGCTTGTTAAAGCGCAGGATTACATACACCAGCAGGACCAGTACAAATATTGAAATTGCACTGATAATCCACAGCAGCATATCATGGAAGACATGCTGTTCCGCGGCAACTGGCGAGAACGCCTGCTGAAACGTCATTTGCCATGGCGCGGGTTGCCCCTGTTCCGCTGTGGCGGTTCCCATCGTCAATACCGTGCCTGCAATTACGGCTATAAATGCGACAAGATTTCTAACCATACCCATCTTCAATTCCCGTCTGTGATCACATGTCTACTTAACTTAGCCTGATACGAAAGCCAGTATACTCCCGCATAGCCAAATTCTGGACAGATTTTTGATTTATACTCAGCTCATAACGGCAAATCAAAAAGCTTTCCACCTGATTGCGCGGGAAACTACACCACCGATGTGGTTTATAACAAGTCCAAGACTGCAGTAATTCAGGTTTCGACACTATTTTTTTTCATAGCCGCAATGCGCCTAAGCTTACATAGTCAATATATTTCAATACGTTACAATAAATTCACTGAATTCACCCAGGTTGCCTTACCTTCCAGCCACAAGGACCATATTGTGACATTATGTCACACCGGATCGCATCGTCGACAACAAAGACAATCAGAATCTTTGAAATCGGTAATTACCCTCTCTCGACATTCACCGTCAAAAGACACATATTCACCTGTAGTACACCCTGCCGTCCAACGACCGGAGCTTTTTAATGACTGATATATCGACCGCCAATGATCTCTTCTTCATACCAACGGGTATGGATCGGGGAGCTGTTGAAAGGCAGGTCTCAAAAGCGCTTGCGAAGGCGGATGACGGAGAGCTATTTCTGGAATACCGCCAATCGGAAGGTTTCTCCTTTGACGATGGCCGGCTTAAAAGTGCGAGCTTCGATACCACGCAAGGTTTCGGGCTAAGGGCTGTTGTTGGCGAGGCGACAGGCTTCGCTCACGCCTCTGAATTGAGTGAGGACGCAATCGTCAACGCAGCAAAAACCGTGCAGGCGGTGCAGACCGGCAAAGGGGGCACGATGGCATTGCCGCCTGCTGGTTCAAATCGCGCGCTTTACAGTGATGACAACCCCTTAAGTGAAATTCCGTTTGATGCGAAGGTGAAGGCCCTGTCCGAAATAGATGCCTACGCGCGCGGTAAAGACAGTAAGGTCGTGCAGGTTTCCGTCTCTCTGGCCGGATCCTGGCAGGGCATTGAGATAATCCGCAGTGGCGGCGAGCGCGCGGGCGACATCCGTCCACTGGTTCGTCTCAACGTGTCTGTCGTTGTCGAAAAGGATGGCCGGCGCGAATCCGGCTCCCACGGTATGGGGGGGCGCACCGGCTATGATTTCTATCTGGAAGAAGGAACATGGAAAGCCGCTGTCGACGAAGCGTACCGCCAGGCAATCGTCAATCTTGATTCCATCGCCGCACCGGCCGGCGAGATGGATGTGGTTGTCGGTCCCGGCTGGCCGGGCATTATCCTGCACGAGGCGGTGGGTCACGGCCTTGAGGGCGATTTCAATCGCAAGAAAACCTCTGTCTTTTCAAACCTGATGGGCGAACGTGTGGCCGCGCCGGGCGTCACTGTCGTTGACGACGGAACGATTGCGGATCGCCGCGGCTCCCTCAGCGTTGATGATGAAGGTACCGCGACGAGCAACACCACCCTGATTGAAGACGGTATACTTGTCGGTTACATGCAGGACCGCCAGAATGCGCGTCTTATGGGAGTTGAACCAACTGGCAATGGGCGCCGCGAAAGCTATGCCCACCTTCCCATGCCGCGCATGACCAACACCTATATGTTGGGAGGGGATCAAGATCCGGAAGAAATTGTCAAGTCCGTGAAGAAGGGCCTCTATACGGTCAATTTCGGCGGCGGACAGGTTGATATCACCTCCGGCAAGTTTGTCTTCTCCTGCACAGAAGCCTATCTTATAGAGGATGGCAAGCTCACTGCTCCGGTCAAAGGGGCGACCCTCATCGGGACCGGTAGCGAAGCCCTCAAGAAGGTAAAAGCGATCGGCAATGACATGGCATTGGACAGTGGGATTGGCACGTGCGGCAAAGCTGGCCAGAGCGTTCCAGTCGGTGTCGGGCAGCCGACCATGCTGATTGAAGGACTTACAGTTGGTGGTACAGCGTAGGACAGAACCTGCAGGTGGCTCTACGATCATCTCGTTGTTATGTTTATGCATATTGTCGGCACTTGCAGTTATCGGAACGTCACCTGCTGTTGCCGGCAATGAACAGAATTGGCTCCCGCCCGGTAGTTCGACGGAGATTCTACGTAATCCACCATTAGAGTTGATACGATCGGACACGATCCGCGATGAAAAATGGCTCTATGGACGTTTGCTGTTTCGAAGCCCGTCCCTCCTTGGCGAGAAGGCCGTCCGCATTGGCCTTTCCTGCAATAGCTGTCACTCAAACGGACATGTAAATACGGATTTTTTCATTAACGGGCTTTCTGATCGCCCTGGCCGCGTTGATGTAACCCATCGTTTCTGGCAAGCAGGGTTCGACGACGCTATTTCCAACCCAATGGACATTCCGTCATTACGCGGTTCCCGGGATACCGCGCCGTATGGCACGGTCAATATCTTCCCGACCTTACATGCCTTTACAAGACATGTCATCGTGACGGAATTCGCGGGACCAGTCCCAGATTCGGAAAAGCTTGAATCGCTTGTTACCTATCTGAGCTCTCTTGATAACAAGGAGTTAAATAACGATCAGAGCGTTGTAAAGGCAGGTGCAGACATGTCCTATTTATCACTTCTGCGCTCCCCTCTCGAAGAGAGAGACAATACAAAACTGCGCGAACTTACGGATTTGATCAGGAGTGACTTTGGCCGCCGCGCCGATATGACAAATACGCGGATTGAGGCAACCCGGCGCACTGTCAAAGGATTAAAGGAAATAACCGAAAAAGCCGCCTTGAAGGAGTATCCTGCGGCAATCACGATCTATCAGAAGCTTATGTCGGATCAGTAGGCATATTCCGTAAATACCGGATCGATATTTTCTTTCCAGTCGCCATGGAAACGCTCCAGCATCTCTTCTGCAGGAGTTTTCCGCAATTTCACAATTGTTTTTAGCGCATTCAGGAAATGGCTCTCGTCCTCGCCGAAGCTATCCATCCGCTTGCGGGCCTTCAGGCCAGACGACGCAATTTCCAGAACCTCTGCGGCGAGTTCCTGCATCTGACGCCCGTTCGGCAACTCTGTTGAAAGCGCGTGTGTAATAACATCATCGCGAATTCGCTGGCGATCTTCTGCCGTCCAGTCCTTCACCAGATCCCACGCGGCATCCAGCGCCCTGTCATCATAAAGCAGCCCGACCCAGAATGCGGGCAACGCACATAGCCGCCGCCAGGGCCCGCCATCCGCGCCGCGCATTTCGAGAAAACGCTTCATCCTGACTTCAGGGAAAAGAGTCGTCAGGTGATTATCCCAATCGACAAGGTTTGGTTTCTCACCCGGCAACCCGGGCAGTTCCCCCTTCAGAAAATCGCGGAAAGACTGCCCGCTTACGTCTATGTAGGTTCCGTCGCGATAGACAAAATACATAGGCACGTCGAGGGCATAATCGACATAGCGTTCAAACGAGAAGCCTTCCTCAAAGACAAAGGGAATCATGCCGGTCCGGTCCGGATCCGTATCGGTCCAGATATAGCTACGGTGGCTGAGATGCCCATTTGGCCGCCCTTCGGTGAAGGGAGAGTTCGCAAACAAAGCCGTCGCAAGCGGTTGCAGCGCAAGGCTGGTGCGGAATTTCTTGACCATATCCGTTTCCGACGCATAGTCGAGATTGACCTGTACCGTGCAGGAACGAAACATCATATCCAGACCATGCTGACCACGGGTCGGCATATATCTCTTCATGATCTGATAGCGCCCCTTGGGCATGATCGGGGTTTCTTCCCGCGTCCATTTCGGACTGAACCCCAGACCGAGAAACCCAACCCCCATCTCGTCGCCGACTTCACGAACCTGGGCGAGATGGGTATGCACTTCACTGCATGTTTCATGCAGGTTTTCAACAGCGGCCCCGGAAAGTTCCAATTGACCGCCGGGTTCCAGGCTGATCGAACATCCCTCTTTCGACAGGGCAATGACATTGTCCCCTTCGAAGTCCGGTTGCCACCCGAAGCGCTGCAATCCCTCCAGCATGGTTCGGATGCCCTTCGGTCCCTCGTAGGTCATCGGTTCATGGGTATCTAGCGTAAAGCCGAATTTTTCGTGTTCTGTACCAATACGCCATTTGTCGCGTGGTTTGCACCCGCTAGCGGCAAAGTCCACCAACTGAGTCTTGTTGGTAATTTCGATGGCGTCGCCTTTGGAAGGTCCGGACATGTATTCCCCTCTTTTTATGGAGGCCGGGCAATGCGCCCCTGGTCCGGCCTTTAAAGCTTGACTTAAAGAATTGCACAGCCCGCTTCAAGCCAAAAATGTTATTTTTGTTTACCGATCACATTTTGATCTGTGATCGACGCCCTTAATTCCAGTCTCCCTGAAACGCCTGCAACAGAGAAAGACACGCAAAAACAGCAGTTTCCGCCCGTAGAATTCGCGGGCCTAAGGAAATTGCATGAGTATTCGGACGGGCCGATATCAAATCAATCTCCTCATCCGTAAACCCGCCTTCTGGTCCGGTTACTACCGCCCATTTTTCCGCGGGCGCCAGATGCGCAAGCACATCCTTCGCACTTTGCCCGGTCAGCCTCTCATTGCAAAAAATCAAGGTTCGCTCGGGTTCCAGTGCTGCCAGCGCCTGTTCCAGCTTGATGAGGCCATGCACAGTCGGTACGTTAAGCCGCTCGCATTGTTCGGCCGCTTCCAGGGCCTGCAACGTCATCTTGTCCTCACGCAGCCGCTCTGTATTTGTCCGCTGGGTCTGGACAGGCTGGAGACTGGCAACACCAAGTTCGGTTGCTTTCTGCACAATCAGTCCGGTCTGGATTTTCTTGACGGGCGAAAACAGGAGCTCGATGTCCGGCTCCTCTACCTGCGGACGGAGTTGCTCAGTAACATGAATAAGACAATGGTTTTTATGTACTTCCTGCAACCGGCCAAGCCATTCCCCGTCACGGCCATTAAACAGCGCGACTTTATCGCCTTCAACGCGCCGCATTACTGTTGCCACGTAATGGGACTGGTTTTTATCAAGAACCACCCCCAGATCAGTACCTAAGTCGCTTGGGACATAAAGGCGAAGGGAATAGGGTTTCGGAAACATGCGATGATCAACTCTTTAAATATATTGGAAGATTATTTATTGCGATTCATATCAATTAATGCCATCTCCGTCACCTTTAGATAGATCAGGACTGTTTTGATATGCGACGACCCGACAGGATCATTGATGACGCCAGCAAGCAAAACTGGGTAGATCTCTATGCGCCCGATGGCCTCCAGCCATATATGAAGCTTTCCCGGCTTGACCGGCCGATCGGCACCTGGCTGTTGTTGCTTCCCTGTCTCTGGTCAATTGCACTTGCGGCCCCAGCGGGTGAACTTCCTAATATTTGGTACTTTATCCTGTTCAGCATTGGCGCACTTGTTATGCGCGGGGCGGGCTGCACATTGAATGATATTGCCGACAGGGATTTCGATGGCAAGGTTGAACGCACCAGGAAGCGGCCCCTCCCGAGCGGACAGGTTACGCTTTTGCAAGCCATCTTCTGGCTGGGCCTGCAATGCCTGATCGGGCTGCTCATCCTGCTGCAGTTCAATCTCTTTGCGATCCTTCTCGGCGCGGCGAGCCTTGTTCTTGTGGCCATTTATCCCTTCGCAAAACGCTTCACCTATTGGCCACAGTTCTTCCTCGGCCTCGCCTTTAACTACGGCGCCCTACTCGGTTGGGCAGCGGTCAAGGGCAGTATCGAAACTGCTCCGATTATCATGTACTTGGGCGGAATCGCTTGGACGCTTGGCTATGACACTATTTATGCGCATCAGGACAAGGAAGATGATGTTCTGATCGGCGTTAAATCAACTGCCTTGAAATTCGGGGAGACCACGGCCTACTGGCTAATCGGCTTTTATGCATTAATTTTCGTCGCACTTCTTGCGAGCGGTTATCTCGCGGGCCTCACCCTTCCTTTTTACATTTTCATGGCGGGGGCCGGCGCCCATCTGTTCTGCCAGATCCGCACCCTCGACATCGATAATACTGATCTCTGTTTGATTCTTTTCAAGTCCAACAAGGTCTTCGGCCTGATCGTGCTTGTCGCTATCATCGCCGGGAAGTTTTCACTTCCACTATAAGAAATGCTTTTACTTTACGGGAACGCGTTATCTCGGGCATAGTCGCCGGGACGCAGTTAGCAATGGAATAGGTTAAGATGGCGTACGGGTCACTCCGGGAGTTTATAGCACAGCTGGAATCAAGTAATAAGCTCGTCAGAGTCCAGCAGCCAGTGTCTACCGATCTTGAAATGACGGAAATTCAAACCCGGCTTCTGGCGGAAGGCGGCCCCGCCGTTCTGTTCGAGAATCCCGTCAATGAAAAAGGCGAGAAAAGCTCGATGCCCGTCCTTGTCAATCTGTTCGGCACTGTCGACCGGGTCGCCATGGGCATGAACCGCACACCTGCTGAATTGCGCGAAGTGGGCGAAACACTCGCCTTTCTGCGCCAGCCAGAACCCCCGGAAGGATTTCGAGAGGCCGTTGGCATGCTCCCGGTGCTCAAGACCGTAATGAGCATGCGGCCGAAAAGCGTAAAAAAGGCAGCTTGTCAGGAAGTCGTGCTGACCGGTGATGAGGTCGATCTAGATAAACTGCCGATCCAGACCTGCTGGCCGGGAGAACCTGCACCGCTGATCACCTGGCCGCTCGTCGTGACCAAGGGCCCCAGTGGCGACAAGACCGATGACTTCAATCTTGGCATCTACCGGATGCAAAAACTCGGCAAGAACAAAACCTTGATGCGTTGGCTGAAGCATCGTGGCGGTGCCCAGCATCACGCTCGCTGGGGAAAAGAAAAGAGGGAGCCACTCCCTGTCGCGGTCGTTATCGGCGCGGATCCGGGAACCATTCTGGCGGCCGTGACGCCGATCCCAGACAACCTGTCCGAATATCAGTTCGCCGGGTTGTTGCGCGGTGAAAAAGTAGAACTGGTCGACTGCAAGACAATCCCGTTGAAAGTTCCTGCGAGCGCCGAGATTATTCTAGAAGGCCATGTTTCCCTTGATGACTATGGCGATGAAGGGCCCTATGGCGATCATACCGGGTACTATAACTCTGTTGAAAGCTTTCCGGTTTTCACCATATCCGCTATCACCATGCGGGAGAAACCGATTTATCTCTCCACTTTTACCGGCCGACCACCGGATGAACCCAGCGTGTTGGGAGAGGCACTCAATGAGTTGTTTATCCCCCTGATCCAGCAACAGTTTCCGGAGATTGTCGATTTCTGGCTTCCGCCGGAAGGCTGCAGCTACCGAATTGCCGTTATCTCCATGAAAAAAGCCTATCCCGGTCATGCGAAGCGCGTGATGATGGGCGCCTGGTCCTATCTCAGGCAGTTTATGTACACGAAATTCCTTATCATCGTTGACGACGACATCAATGCCCGCGACTGGAAAGATGTGATGTGGGCTGTCTCCACCAGAATGGACCCCGTCCGCGATATTACAACCATTGAAAACACCCCGATTGACTATCTCGATTTTGCCTCTCCCGAACCGAGCCTGGGAGGGAAAATTGGCCTTGACGCGACCAACAAATTGCCACCAGAGACCAAACGCGAATGGGGCAAGCAGATCCGCATGGACGATACAGTAATTGAAAAAGTCGATCAGCTTTGGGAGAGCCTTGGCCTTCCCGGCGATGGAAAGGCTATCTGGAAGTAGCGGGATCCCAATCACTCAAAACGTTCTGATATAAATAACAAGCGCATCACCGCGGAGAAGCAAGTATGACGTTTATCACCGATCCTGTTTTTTACCTTATCGCCGTACCGGTAGTTTTGCTGATCGGGATTTCCAAGGGCGGGTTTGCGGGCTCTCTTGGTCTGTTAAGCGTCCCTCTGCTCTCGCTCATGATTTCACCGATACAGGCGGCGGCGATCGTTCTCCCAATTCTGTGCGTGATGGATATCTTCGGCCTTTTGGCATACCGGCGCACGGCCGATTGGCGTAATCTGGGTTATCTGTTGCCAGGGGCGGTTTTGGGAATTCTCGTTGGCTATCTGCTTTTCAGCTATTTAAGCGCGGATTTTATCAAAGTCCTTCTGGGTGTTATCTGCGTTGTATTTACGCTCAATCATTATGCGCGCAGGGTTCCTGCAGACCATGTTGCAAATGCAGGTCTCGTCCGGGGTTCTTTCTGGGGGTCCATTGCAGGCTTTACAAGCTTTGTCGCCCATGCGGGGGGGCCGCCATTGCAGTTTTACATGCTGCCGCAAAAACTCGACAAGACGCTCTATGTCGGTACGTCCGTCTGGTTTTTCTTCGCCATCAATTATGTGAAGCTTATTCCCTATGGAATGCTTGGGCAGTTTTCTCTTGAAAATATCGGAACGTCGCTGGTGTTGTTGCCGCTTGCCCCTCTTGGTATCTGGATGGGTGTCAAGGCGCACAAAATGGTATCAGAGGTCCTGTTTTACCGGATCGCCTATGTGCTGGTGCTATTGACGGGCGGCAAACTGCTCTGGGACGGTCTCTCGGGAATGAATTTGCTTTTCTAATTCCCTTTTCGGCCTGCGCCTCCTATGTATGGGGACGTTGTTATTTTTCAGTCAAGGTGACTATGTCAAAACAATCCGCTGATGAGCAAAACTCACTCAATATCCTCGATGACCTGATTGCGATTGCCCGTCGCAAGGGCGCCGAGGCAGCAGACGCTGTTCGCATCCAGGGAACGTCAGTCAATGTCTCCGTCCGGCAGGGCGAAACCGAAGAGATCGAACGATCCGAGGCACATGATCTGGGCCTTCGCGTCCTTATCGGGAAACAGCAGGCCTTTGTTTCCTCGAATGACACGAGACCGGAGTTGCTGGAAGAGATTGTTGACCGGGCGCTCGCCATGGCCCGCAACATGCCCGAGGATGAATATTGCGGCCTTGCTAACCCTGACTTGCTGGCGAAGGACTTTCCTGAACTGGACCTGTTTGACGAGACGACTTTAACACCCGACGACCTCGTCGCCATTGCAAAGGAAGCAGAAGACGCGGCCCTTTGTGTCACGGGCGTTACAAACACGGAAGGTGGCGGCGCATCTACGGGGCGGGCGTCGATTGCGCTTGCGACCTCTGGTGGTTTCAGAGGGTCCTATACATCCAGCAGCTTTTCCGTCAGCGCCTCTGTCATTGCCGGTGAAGGCCGGGGCATGGAACGCGACTATGATTATGACAGTCGCCATTTCTATTCTGATATGCGATCCCCTTCGGAGATTGGCAAAAATGCCGGTGAGCGAGCCGTCAAGCTCCTTAACCCGCGAAAAATGCCGAGTGGGCATGTTCCGGTGGTGTTTAGCAATCGGGTGTCTGGAAGCATTCTCGGACATTTCGCCGGGGCCATTTCGGGCGCATCCATTGCACGGGGCACCAGTTTCCTAAAAGACCATATGGGCGCTCAGATTTTCTCAAAGGACATTAATATTATTGATGATCCGCACAGATTGAGGGGCGCCGCATCAAAGCCGTTCGACGGCGAAGGAGTTGCAAATAAACGACTTGACCTAATTCAGGACGGTACATTGCAATGCTGGATCCTCAATAGTGCCTCCGCCATGCAGCTGGGCCTGGAAACGAATGGCCGGGCAACACGCGGTACCGCCTCGCCGCCCGGTTCCGGGACAACTAACTTGTATATGGAGGAAGGGACAAGCTCCCTTGAGGGGCTAATTGCCGACATCAGGTCAGGCCTGTATATCACCAGCCTCATCGGATTCGGGGTCAATGGTATAACAGGAGACTACAGCCGCGGGGCATCCGGCTTCTGGATTGAGAATGGTAAAATTGCCTTTCCTGTCTCCGAACTCACCATTGCCGGCAATCTTAAAGACATGTTCTTGAACCTGACACCTGCGAATGACCTGGATTTCCGCCAAGGAACCAACGCACCGAGCCTGCGTGTCGAAGGGATGATGGTTGCGGGTACATGACGACTGAATTTGATAATGATTTTGCCCTGCTCTCACACACCATGCAGGAGGCAGGGCATATCGCCCGGCGCTATTTCAACAATACGCTGAAAAGCTGGGAAAAGAAGCCCGGCGATCCGGTAAGCGAAGCGGACCTCGCCCTGGACACCCATTTCAAGGAAAAACTGCTCGCGGCACGCCCGGACTATGGATGGCTTTCCGAAGAAACGGCGGACGATCTCTCGCGGCTTGAGAAATCAAGAGTTTGGATCATCGATCCGATCGACGGCACGCGCTCCTTTATTGCCGGAAAACCGGAATTTACGATCTGCGCTGCCCTGGTAGAGGATGGAAAACCGGTCCTTGGAATTGTGTATAACCCGATTCTGGAAGAGCTATATGAAGCGGTACACGGACAGGGCGCCAAGCTGAATGGCAAATCCATTACCTGCAGTAAAAAATCCGACCTGTTTAACGCCAAATTAATCGCAAGCCGGAAGTCCTTCGAGTGGCACGGCTGGCTGGAGTCCGTCAAAGGAGCAACCTTCAGTCATGTCAATTCAATAGCCTATCGAATGGTGAAGGTTGCATCACAGGAAGCACACGCCTCCCTTTCACTGACACAAAAAAGCGATTGGGATGTCGCGGCCGCGGATATTATCCTTGCCGAAGCCGGCGGAATTACAACGACGACACAAGGTAACAAGCTTGTCTACAACAGGAAATCCATCAATCAACGGAACGTCATTTCGTCAGGCATCAGTTTTCACCCGCAACTCATGAAGCTCCTGAAAACCTTTGGGACTGCCAAGTCGTTTTGATGTACGCGGTCACGATTTAGGCTTTAGATAGCGAGAAACGGTTGCAAAAACAAATTGCGCTGACTAATTTACAGGTCTCATTTTGACAATTCGGGGTGATCCGTAATGACATTCTTTTCGCGTACTATAGTGACCGCAACCCTTTTGTCGGCCTCTCTTTTGTTCAGCGGCTGCAGCGATACCTGGCGAGGCGTTAAAGAAGATACGAGCAAGAATTTGGACAAAGCCGGTAATGTCGTCGTTAAAGCAGGCGAGAAGCTTAAGTCTGAATAATTGCATTTCTGGCGCAACCGCTGTTATAGACACACATGACATCCACTGTGAGGCCAATTAACCAGAACGTTGCGTACATTGGCTTTTTTGGCTGTTTATCCACCTGTAAATAGCGCGGTGAAACCGGATCATTGCCGACGTTGTTAATGTGGCGTTGGTCCAGAATTGGCATAACACTCAATCCGGCTGATTCGCGTAATGTTTTCAGTGCTACCGCACTGCAACAAAAATAGCCCTATTCAGGCCAAGTTAACCATAATAATTAACCATAACCGCCTGCAATTAGATCCAATTTTTTAGGATTTTATCTAGTTCCGGAAAACACGACACAATCTAGAAACCGTATAAGTCATTATTTTTATTATATTTTGACCAATTCTTGCCGCAGTTTGGCCGTCTTTTAGCCACATGGAACCTGATCCCACAAATATTGACGGGATAAGGCTCACTCCAATAGAATTCAGGTATCGCCGATTAATTGGCATTTGCGGGGCGATCTCTTTCATCAAAAGTAATGATTTCAAGTTCCCTGAGAGATATCGATCTCCAATTGAGGAAAAAATGAAATCGTGGATTAAAACTCTTTCCGGCGCGGCAGCGGGCATTCTTCTGTGTGCTTCTACTATTGAAGCCGCCTCGCTCCATGGCGATTACGGACAGGGGCAGGGACAAAGCCGTGCAGAATGGTTTTCTGAATTACAGCAACAGCAGAATACGGATAGTCCAGTTGCATTCGCGAGTGAAAAATTTCGGAATATTCCGCTGGGAAAGTCAGTCTCGCTAACTTTTGAAGAGGAGAAAGACGACTCGCTCAAACTGTTCTCGACAAGCTCAATCGGTGCCAGTGATCGACTTCAGAATAAATGGCTCGAGTTATTGTTTGGGGTTTATTCCCTGGATGTAGAAGAAGACGGCAGTTATGTCCCGATCTCCTCTCAATCAACATCCGCGATACCGCTGCCGGCGGGTTTCTTCCTCTTTTTCGGCGGCCTCGCGGGCCTCCTGCTTCTGGGCTGGCTAAGAAAACGCACCTGATACATTGAGGTAAGAGGCCGCCACACCCTAATTTTGCGGCATGCTCCCTAACAGCAGTTCCGGGTCAAGCCGTTCGTTAAACCAGTTAAGACGCCAATCCAGATGCGGGCCTGTCGCTCGCCCCGTTGCGCCAATTTCGCCAATCTTGTCTCCTTGCCGGACAAATTGTCCCGGCGTTACGTCAAGCCTACTCAAGTGGGAATAGACCGACACCAGCCCATAGCCATGATCAATCATGACAGTGCCGCCGGTGTAATAAAGATCCTTTTCCGCCATTTGAACCAGCCCGTCGGTCGAGGCAACGACCGCGGTGCCCTCTGGAGCCGCGATATCCAGACCGAAATGAGGCCGCTTCGGAATATCATTCAGAATACGCTGGCTCCCATAAACTCCACTCACACGGCCCACCGCCGGCCATTGCCAGCCGGATAGAAACCATTCCTCCTTCGTTTCTATGGACCGGATACGCGCGATTTCCGCATTTTCTTTCTTGATCCGCGCCAAAAATTCAGGACTCGGCGTGACCTTGGATGGTGGCAGGCCGTTTATACGCTCGATTTTATAGTCCCGCGTCGCAATATTTAGGAGATTCTCTTCTTCACTTCCATCCGGATAGCGGATCTTGAGGGTCGCTGTTGGCTTGAAATCCCGGCCAAAGCCAAACAGGAACCGGCCGGCCGGAGTGACCGTCACTGGCGTTTCATCAAAAAATACCACCGCATCTGGTTCCGTCACCCCTATGACAAGACCGCCTTGTATGAAGTTGCCTGTCATGCTGGTTCGATCAGCAAAGGCATTCACGGAAACACAAAGTGTAGCAATAAAAACAAACAAGAACTTCATAGAAGACTTCCCTGCTTGGGCTCGTCCAGTTTACCACGCGGCTTTTTGGGCGCCCTGCCCGGCGTCGAGCCCCCCTCCTCACCGGAGATTGTCGCCGCCGCCTTCCCGTCTGCAAACTCGACTTCAACGGTCCGCCCTGGCGTGGCGCCCTGCACTGTGGAAATCGGCTTGCCGACTTCATCCCAGACGATGCTGTATCCGCGCTTTAACACCCGTCGGAACGACAGGCTTTCCAGTAACCGTGCCGTGGCGCCAAGCCGATCTTCCGCGCGTTCGCGCTTTATGGTCATGCTCCGGGTCATCTGGCGATCGATCAGGAGCAGTTTTTCGCCATATTGCTTCAAGGAGCGTTCAAGGAGTTGTGGCCGTAATTTCGCCGCCGCAGCGCTATATTGTTGCCCTTTAAAATTCAGGTTACTCAAGACCGATTGCCGAAGACGGCTTTCCAGATGATCAAGATGCTGGACTTTTTCAGCAATAAGCGACGCGGGATCGCGCAGGCCCCTGGAGAGGCCGGCGAGCCGTTCACGCTTATCTGCTAGTGATCGGTTCAGGCTTCGCTTGATACGCCGTTCCTGATCCTCGACATATGCGATTAGCTCCGACCGCACAGGAACTGCAATCTCCGCCGCCGCTGTGGGTGTGGGCGCGCGCCTGTCGGAGGCGAAATCAATCAAAGTGGTATCCGTTTCATGACCGACCGCTGATATAAGCGGAATGACGCTTTCAGCGGCCGCGCGGACCACCTCCTCCTCGTTGAAGGCCCAGAGATCTTCAAGACTACCGCCACCTCGTGCAACGATCAGGAGATCCGGGCGCGGGATATCACCCTCCGCCGGAAGGGCGTTAAACCCCCTGATGGCGGCCGCTATCTGCCCTGCCGCTGTCTCGCCCTGCACCAGCACAGGCCAAAGCAAGACATGGGTCGGGAAACGATCGCGCAGCCGATGAAGAATGTCCCGTATAACCGCCCCGGTCGGGGAGGTGACCACTCCGATAACCCGGGGAAGATAGGGAATATCCTTTTTCCGCGATGGATCGAACAGCCCTT
Organism: Sneathiella sedimenti; assembly: GCF_017313765.1. Taxonomy (GTDB): domain Bacteria; phylum Pseudomonadota; class Alphaproteobacteria; order Sneathiellales; family Sneathiellaceae; genus Sneathiella; species Sneathiella sedimenti. Next base: position 270,550 of record NZ_JAFLNC010000001.1, read on the forward strand.
CCGCCGCAAGCTTTCTCTTACGCTCTTCCAGCAGGGCCATCAACGCGCCAACGCCTGCCGGCTCCATCGCCTCAATCACGATTTGATATTTGGATCGGCCGGGATAGGTCGTCAGCTTGCCGGTACAGATAACTTCAAGACCGTCTTCAGGACGGAAGCTAAGCTTGCTTGCAGTGCCCCGCCACATCACCCCGTCGAGCACAGCCTTGTCATCTTTAAGCGTCAGATAGACATGGCCGGACGCTGCCCGTTTCAGTCCTGAAATTTCCGCCCGAACACGGACATGACCATAAATATCCTCAACAGTCCGTTTGAGCGCCCCACTTAACTCCGAAACCGTATATTCATGGATATTGGAAGATCCTGGATTAAGATTATCTGACACGATTTTCCTTCAAGATTGTTTGGCCTGTCGTCACAGTATGCTACAAACTCTCCACTGTCGTTCAAAGGAAATTAGTTCGAAATATTATGAAAGTACTTGTAATTGGCTCCGGCGGCCGTGAACACGCGCTATGTTGGGCACTTAAGAAATCTCCCCTTGTCGAACGGCTATACTGCGCACCGGGCAATGGCGGTATTGAGGAGATCGCGGACTGCATCGATATCGGCGCTGAAGATATCGAAGGAATCGTTGATTTCAGCCGAAATGAGGCAATGGATTTTGTCGTTATCGGTCCTGAGGTCCCGCTTGTTCTCGGTCTTGCCGATAAGCTTGCGAATGCCGGGATAAAAAGTTTTGGTCCAAGCGCTGCCGCCGCTGCGCTGGAAGGGTCAAAAGGCTTTATGAAGGATCTCTGTCGCGAGAATAATATCCCGACAGCTGCCTATGAGCGATTTGACAATGCCGACGAAGCAAAGGCTTATGTCGCCAGGAACAGTCTTCCTATCGTGATTAAGGCTGATGGGCTCGCCGCAGGTAAGGGCGTCATAATTGCGACCACTTTGTCCGAGGCCAACGAAACGATTGATGACATTTTCGATGGGCTATTTGGCGGCGCGGGCGCCGAAATCGTGATCGAGGAATTTCTGGAAGGCGAAGAGGCAAGCTTTTTTGTACTGACCGACGGGGAGAATTTTCTCCCCCTTGCCACGGCGCAGGACCATAAAGCCGTCGGCGATGGCGATACTGGCCCGAACACCGGCGGCATGGGCGCCTATTCTCCCGCACCGGTCATGACGCCGGAAATGATCGACGCAACAATCGATAAGATTATCAAGCCGACCATTGCGGCCATGAAAAGTCGCGGTGCCCCATTTACCGGCGTTCTTTATGCCGGACTTATGATCACCAAAGACGGTCCGAAACTGATTGAGTATAATGTCCGTTTTGGCGACCCGGAATGTCAGGTGCTCTGCGCAAGGATGGATAGCGATCTATTGCCGGCCCTGATAGCGACATCCAACAAGGGGCTTGCCGACATAAAACTGCAGTGGCGGGACGAAACAGCCCTCGTCGTTGTAATGGCGGCAGACGGCTATCCGGGTTCGTATGAGAAGAATACAGCCATCAAAGGCCTGGATGAGGCTGCGGCGATCGACGACGTTCTTGTCTTCCATGCCGGGACCAAACGCGATGACGACACTGTTCTGGCGGCCGGCGGCCGCGTACTCGGAATCACCGGAATAGGAAAAACCGTTAAACATGCACAAAAAAACGCGTATAGTGGCGTCAACGCGATTGACTGGCCGCAAGGCTTTTGCCGTTCCGACATAGGATGGCGGGCAATTGAACGCGAAGAACAGGGTACAAAATAACAAGAAGGGGCATCAATGTCCGATGATTCAGCCCAATTTTCGGGAACAATGGAAGTAAGAGAGCGTCACAAGTTCGACGTTGCGGCATTAGAAAGCTATCTCAAAAAGAATATTGTTGGATTCACGGGACCGCTTAAGGTCTCGCAATTCAAAGGCGGGCAATCCAATCCCAGCTATATGCTTGAGACCCCGGATCGCAGATATGTGCTTCGGCGCAAGCCGCCCGGAAAACTTCTTCCCTCCGCACACGCGGTTGACCGTGAGTACCGGGTTCTGACGGCTCTTGCCAAAACTGATGTTCCTGTACCAAAAACCTATTGCCTTTGTGAAGACGAATCCGTTATCGGTACGATGTTCTACGTCATGGATTTTCTGAACGGGGATATTGAATGGGACCCCTCCTTGCCAGGATATTCAAAAGCGAACCGGGTTGCTGTTTTTGATAGCATGAACGCCGCCATGGCGGCATTGCATCAGGTTGATTATAAAGCCGTCGGCCTTGAAAGTTTTGGCAAGCCAACAGATTATCTCGCGCGCCAGATCAGCCGCTGGACGAAACAGTACCGTGCATCTGAAACTGAGTCCATCGAGGCAATGGACAACCTGATGGCCTGGCTTCCCGATAATATCCCACCCGGCGATGAAACCGCGATTGTTCACGGAGATTATCGCCTCGACAACACGGTTCTAGATAAAACATCCCATCGGGTTATGGGTATACTCGATTGGGAGCTGGCAACACTCGGCCATCCTATTGCGGATTTCTCCTATCACTGCATGACCTGGCGGTTGGAGCCGGAATTATTCCGGGGCCTGAACGGCCTGGACCTTCGGGCGCTTGGTATCCCGACAGAGGAGCAATATGTCCAGGCATATTGTGAACGAACCGGCCGTGACGGAATCGAACATTGGGATTTTTATGCTGCTTATAATATGTTTCGCCTCGCAGCAATCCTGCAGGGCATTGTCGGCCGGGTGAAAGACGGAACAGCGTCCAACAAGAACGCTGCAGATGTTGCGGTTCGTGTTAAACCGTTGGCACTACGCGGCTGGGAACAGGCCGAGAAAATTATCAAGGGCGTGTAATACCGCATCCTCTCCCAATAAAAAACAAGAATAGGCTAAAAGGGAAATTCATGAGCGACGGAGTAGAAATCATTCCTGTTCGGGAAATGCACAAGTTCAATGAAGGTGCGCTTTTCGACTACCTGACTGAAAATGTGGATGGCTTCAAGGGGCCACTGCAGATCAGCCAGTTCCAGGGCGGCCAGTCCAACCCGACATTCCTGCTGCATACGCCTGAACGGGATTATGTGATGCGGAAAAAACCGCCGGGAAACCTCCTCCCTTCTGCCCATGCGGTTGACCGGGAGTACAGGGTTATTTCTGCACTCCAGCAGACCGATGTTCCCGTCCCTCGCACCTTTTGCCTTTGTGAGGATGACAGCATTATCGGAACTGCCTTTTATATCATGGAGAAGGTGGACGGACGCATTATCCTGTCGCCCGAGATTCAGGGCTCAGAGCCGAGTATGCGGGCTGCAATCTACGATTCACTGAATGACGCTCTGGCCAAGCTGCACAATGTCGATATTGATGCAGTTGGACTTTCTGATTTCGGCAAGAAAGGGAACTATTTCGAGCGACAGATCGGCCGCTGGACGAAACAATATCGTGCCTCCCAAACCGACAATCTGGAGGCAATGGAGAACCTGATCAAATGGCTCCCGGAAAATTTGCCGGACAGCGATGACAGCACCATCGTCCACGGGGATTACCGGCTTGGAAATGTTATTGTGCATCCGACAAAGCCGGAAGTTGTCGCCGTCCTTGATTGGGAGCTTTCCACCATCGGGCATCCGCTCTCCGATCTCGCGTACAATTGCATGAATTATCACTATATGCATCCGCGCAACGGCGGACTTGTCGGGGTCGATTTCAAGGCCACAGGCATTCCGACAGAACAAGAATATATTGACGCGTACTGCAAACGCACTGGCCGGGCCGGGATTGACAACTGGGAATTTTACCTGGCTTTCTCCCTCTTCCGCACGGCCGCGATTGTTCAGGGTGTCTATAAGCGCGGACTAGACGGAAATGCCAGTTCAAAGGTCGGCGAGGAGTATGCGGTATTCACCAACATGCTCGCCACTCTCGGCTGGCAGAAGGTCGATAGCTAACTAAAATCTGTCGCAGACAAGTTTCTGAATATTAAAAAAATCTGATATCGTCGTTTCAGTTGCAAATTTTAATGCTTTCGGCGCCCGCGGGGCTTTGGAGGTCGGCAAATGAAACGCGATATCTTTTCTGGCCGCAAAATCTCGGCTGTTCCGTCTGCATCTGCCCGGAAACCAGACGGAACACCCGCAGGTAACGACCGTGTCGAGATTGGACCAACGCAGCTCGCATTCGACGAATGGACCGCCGCTGGCCTCAATATTCCCGATCTCGCAATTATGCGTAGCCAACGCCTGGATCGCCTTGTAAGGGCCCTTCAAGCAAGGGACTATGGCGGGATTCTGATGTATGATCCACTCAACATCCGTTTTGCCTCTGATACGACAAACATGCAGCTCTGGGCAGCCCACAACCCATTTCGCGCCTGCCTCGTCCTGGCGGATGGATATATGGTTATCTGGGATTTCGGCGACAGTGATCTGCTGACAGCCTTCAATCCGCTGGTCCGCGAGACAAGGTCCGGCGCCTCCTTCTTCTACTTTACAAGCGGTGATAAATCTGTAGAAAACGCGGAGCGGTTCGCAAGGCAGATCGATGACCTGATGCGGGAACACGCAGGTGGGAACCGCCGCCTCGCGGTCGACAAAATACAGATTCATGGCCTGCGCGCGCTCGAGGGGTTAGGGCTACAGGTTTTGGATGGCGAGGAGGTTACGGAAAAAACCCGCGCCATCAAGCAGTCGGAAGAAATCAAGGCCCTTCGCTGCGCTGTTCATGCCGCCGAAAAGTCAATTCATGAAATGCAGCAGTATACGGTGCCCGGCGTCACAGAAAACGATGTCTGGGCGATCCTGCATGCGGAGAATATAAAGCGTGGCGGTGAATGGATCGAAACCCGGCTGCTTGCGTCTGGCCCTCGCACAAATCCCTGGTTTCAGGAATGCGGTCCGCGGGTGATCGGTAATAACGAACTACTGGCCTTCGACACGGACCTTATCGGCTGCTTCGGCATGTGCGCGGATATTTCCCGCACATGGTTTGTCGGAGATGGAACACCGACGGCGGAGCAGAAGCGGCTCTACCAATATGCCTATGAGCATATTCAACAAAATATGGCACTTTTAACGCCGGGGAGGCCTTTTAAGGAGATTGTCTTTGGTGGACATCTACTGTCAGACGAATTCGTAAACTCCCGGTACTCCGTCAAAATGCATGGGGTCGGCCTGTGCGATGAATGGCCTCATATCGCGTATCCGGAAGATTATCATGAAGGTGCGTTCGACTACGAGCTGGTGCCGGGAATGTCGATATGCGTTGAGGCGTATATTGGCGCAGAAGGCGGCGCAGAAGGGGTAAAGCTGGAAGAGCAGGTGGTCATCACCGATGACGGCTATGAGAATATAACCCGATATTCTTTTGAGGATATCCTGCTCACCTAGTGATTTTCAGCATCTTCAATTCTGAGATTTGCCCAGCGCTTGAAACATTCTGTCGGTTCCATAACCAATCCTGCAGCGTCGCCAAGGCCGGAAACCGGCTGCAAGCCCGCATGGGCCGTCAGGTCCTGGGTCAGCCATTCACAGGGATCAAGGCTTTCATACCGATATAAAAATCCGGCGACAATCACGATAATGCCCAGCATTATCCAACCCAATAACTTGATCATTCAAGAGACCCAATATTACTTCGCTGTAAACAGGAACAAGCCTGTATATAGGAAAAGCGGAACTTCATGCTATTGAAAAATCTGCACAGGAGAAAAAGAAAGGCTTCCCCGAAGGGAAGCCTTTCAAACTAGCTGATTTCTGCAGAGTTCAAGATCAGTCGTATTTTTTGAGTTCCAACCGGCCGATCTGGTTGCGATGCACTTCATCAGGTCCGTCGGCAAGACGCAAGGTCCGTGAATGAGCATAAGCAAAGGCGAGACCGAAGTCATCACTCACGCCACCAGCTCCGTGTGCCTGGATCGCCCAGTCAATGATTTTGCCGGTAATATTCGGTGCAACGACCTTGATCATGGCAATTTCCGCCTTGGCTTCCTTGTTGCCAACCGTATCCATCATATAGGCTGCCTTCAGGGTAAGAAGCCGTGCTTGTTCGATCATCGCACGGGATTCCGCAATGCGTTCCAGAGTGACCGTTTGCTCGGCAATGGGTTTCCCGAAGGCAACACGTGACTTAACCCGCTTGCACATCTTCTCCAATGCCCGTTCGGCAACACCGATCTGGCGCATGCAATGGTGAATACGTCCCGGGCCAAGACGCCCCTGAGCGATTTCGAAGCCGCGGCCTTCGCCGAGCAGCATATGATCCGCCGGCACGCGAACATCCTTGAATTCCACTTCCGCATGGCCGTGTGGTGCATCATCATACCCAAAAACCGGCAGGAAGCGCTTTACATTAATGCCGGGCGTATCCATGGGCACGATAATCATTGACTGCTGCTTGTAACGCGACGCCGTCTTATCCGTTTTACCCATGAAAATCAGAACTTTACAACGCGGGTCATAGGCACCTGACGTCCACCACTTGGTACCGTTGATGACATATTCATCGCCGTCACGGGTAATTTCTGACTCGATATTTGTTGCGTCCGAAGAAGCAACGGCGGGTTCAGTCATGGCAAACGCTGAACGGATCTCCCCTTCAAGCAAGGGCTTCAACCAGCGTTCCTTCAGCTCTTCATTTGCATAGCGTTCGAACACCTCCATATTCCCGGTGTCCGGCGCCGAGCAGTTGAAAACTTCCGGAGCAAAGCTGACCCGCCCCATGATTTCACAGAGCGGCGCATATTCGAGATTGGTGAGGCCTGCACCACGGTCACTTTCTGGCAGAAACAGGTTCCAGAGCCCGGCTGCCTTGGCCTTTGCTTTCAGCTCTTCGACAATGGCCGTTGGCTGCCAGCGGTCTCCCTCATCCACCTGGTCATAAAATAACTGCTCATTGGGATAGACATGTTCATCCATAAAGGCCTGCACCCTCGCCTGCAGTTCCTTCACCTTGTCTGAATATTCGAAGATCATCCGCTGTTCCTTTTATTGTTATTCCGGTTTTTGTTATGATTAATTCTGACCCTATCTTTCATTATTTAGCGCCGCGTTTCAAAGAAATTTTTTAATAGGGTCGCTGATTCACATTCATGAATCCCGCCATATACTTCCGGCCGATGATGGCAGCTAGCTTGATCGAAGATACGGGCCCCGTATTCGACACCGCCTCCTTTCGGATCATAAGCGCCAAAATAGAGCCGTCTTATTCTTGCGAGAGAAATTGCTGCCGCGCACATCGGGCAGGGTTCAAGCGTAACATACATATCGCAGTCCACAAGCCTTTGACTGCCAATCATGTTGCCGGCCGCCCGAAGGGCCAGCATTTCCGCATGCGCAGTCGGATCACTCCTGCCAACCATCTGGTTTCCGCTGTTCGCTATGATACGCCCAGAGGCCGTATCCACAATGACCGCACCAACAGGTACCTCGCCGCGATGCGCGGCAATTTCTGCAGTACTGAGCGCCATTTCCATATAATCGACAATTTCATGATCCATATCGCAAGAGTCGCAATTCGTTTCGTCGCCGTCAAGCAATAGAAATTTAGAGATTTTGTTGGATGATATTTAAAGAGGTGAGTTGAGTTGTCGGCAAGAGAGGACTAAAAGGAAGCATGAGTATTCCTGTAATTGGCATAACCCTCGATTCAGAGGACCCCGGCGGCTATTCCAATATGCCCTGGTACGCGCTTCGGCAAAACTATGCAGATGTCGTAGTTGCCAGCGGCGGCCTGCCGCTTGCCCTCCCCCATGAGCCCGATCATGTCGAGGACTATGTCAAAAAGCTCGACGGGCTTGTCGTTACCGGCGGTGCGTTCGACGTTGACCCGAGCATGTTTGGCGCAACAACGCGACATGATACGGTCATTACAAAGGATCGGCGCACCTTGTTCGAGAAGAATATCACCGAGGCGATGCTGGCCGCGAACAAGCCGGTCCTCGGAATCTGCGGAGGGCAACAGTTGCTGCATGTAATATTGGGCGGAACGCTGATCCAGCATATCCCGGATGAAGTGGATAATCCCCTCGCCCATGAACAGCCTAACCCGCGCACTGAAGCTGGACATACTGTCAAAGTAACTCCCGGGACCTTGTTGCACCGTATTGTTGGCACTGACATTCTTGCGGTCAACAGCGCCCACCATCAGGCAGCAAAGGACATTAGCGAGAATATCATCGTCAATGCGCTTGCTGAAGACGGCGTAATCGAAGGGATTGAGGACAGTCGTTACCGCTTCTGCCTCGGGGTTCAGTGGCATCCTGAATATCTGATCTCAAATGGCGATCGGCAGATCATCGACGCCTTTGTCAACGCGTCTGCTGCCTGACCAATGACAACAGAAACCCCACAAAAAGAGCGGATCGCCAAACGCATGGCACGGGCAGGTCTTTGTTCCCGCCGCGAAGCTGAACGCTGGATCGAGGCCGGACGGGTTACCGTCAATGGCAAAACGTTGGATAGTGCCGCCTTTACGGTTGCCCCAGAGGACCATATCACCGTTGACGGAAAGGATATTCCCGCGCTCGAGCGGCCGCGACTTTGGCGTTATCACAAACCGCCGGGCCTGGTAACGAGCCACAAGGATGAAAAAGGGCGCGACACCGTGTTTGACAAACTACCCGAGGAGTTACCCCGCGTGATATCCGTGGGTCGTCTCGATCTGAACTCGGAAGGCCTGTTGCTCCTCACCAATGACGGGGAACTTGCCCGCAAACTTGAGTTACCTGCAACTGGCTGGAAACGGAAGTATCGCGTCCGTGTTCATGGTCATCCGAGAGATGCCGACATGGAAAAGCTGGCAAAAGGCATCACTGTAGAAGGCGTCCGGTATGGATCGATTGATGGAACCATCGACAGCACAAAGGGCGCGAACAGCTGGCTCACCATTTCCTTGCGTGAAGGGAAAAACCGCGAAGTCCGCAAAGTAATGGAATACTTCGGCTACTCGGTATCACGCTTGATCCGAATTTCCTATGGCCCATTATCACTGGGTGACCTCCCCGCTGGCGCGGTAGACGAAGTAAAATCCAAGATCCTGCGGGACCAGATGGGCGTCGAGAAATTTGACGACCAATCTGCCCCCCCACAACTAGGACAGCGACCACCGAGGGGGAAACGGCAAGCAATTAAAAGGTCTTCTCCCGCACCGGCTGGCCCGTCAACGGCGCCGCGCAAAAAAGGAACCCTTAAGGCCCGTCCTTCGCCTAAAAGAACAAGCTGATGCGCATCGTTGGCGGCACATTCAGGGGCAAGAAACTGTTGCTGCCGACGGATAAGCATGTTCGACCAACATCCGATCGCGCGCGGGAGGCCCTTTTTAATATTCTTGGCCATGACAGGGAAATGCGCCGGGAACAAGGGCCGCTTCCCTGCGACGCCATTGTACTGGATATGTTTGCGGGCACAGGCGCGCTCGGGCTGGAAGCGCTCTCACGGGGAGCAACGCATGTCACCTTTATCGATAATCGTGCGGCGAGCCTCAAGCTTGTCGAGGAGAATGTGAAGAACTTAGGAGCGCGCAGTTCCACAGATATCCTGCGGCGTGACGCCGTCAATCCGGGAAAGCCCGGTCAGCCGTACGACCTGGTCCTCATGGATCCACCTTATGGCGAGGATCTCGCAGGCCCTGCCCTTTCGGCGCTGGCAAAAAATGGCTGGTTGAAACCCGAAGCCGTCATCATGATTGAAGTTGCCGCGAAAGAAAGTCTCAATACCCCGACGGAATTTAAGGTGATCAAGGAGCGGACATATGGCGCCGCCAAGCTTATTTTTCTGCGCTTAGACCCGGATCAATGTGACGATACTTCTCAAATTGATCCACAATAAGGCTGCGCCGCGCGTCGAACGACGGGGGTTGGCTCATATTGATCAAAGGTTCGGCAAGTGGATCGAACGCCCTGTTTTGAAATTCCAGCGATAAGCTGACCCGTGGATTCTTCGCCGCCTCTGTGTAAGCCCCTCCCCAGTGATAGAGATCCTGTGGCCAACCAAGAAGCGAGCCCGCCTTGACCGGAAGCGCCTTTGCGTCGAGAGGATCGGGATTAAAAGGCATGGGTGAACCGTTAGCCGCCTTTAATCGCGATTGAGGCACGACATACATACAGCCATTGCTCTCATCCGTATCAGTTAGTGGCAGCCAAAGGGACAAGCTCATGAGAACGGCGTCGTCCCCCTCTCCGAAGACTGTTTCTGCGTCACAATCGCGATGCGGGGGCCAGCCGCGTGCCCCTTCGCGATCCAGATGCCAGGCCCAAAGGTTAGGAAGAACGCCAAAACTCTCGCCAAGAAAGTGACGCAGCAAGACACCAAGTCGCGCGAACAGGTGCCAGGGCTGATCATAAAGATAGATATACACCGGTGCGATGCCCCGGCCTGAAAGCGTGTATATCGCGTTTCTTATCGGCGCCAACTCATCCTCCGCAAACAAGGGTGGAAGAGATAGATACCCCTCCTTCCAGAACGCGGCAGAGATATCTGTCAGTGTCGATCCGCGGAAAGTAATCTCATTAACGGAAACCTTCTCCCCAATGCTCAAGCCGGGAGCGAGTGAGAGCCAATCCTCCGCTGTCAGGGGTTCAGGCATATTGCCCCGCGACAAATCCGGATGACCAGGCCCATTGAAAATTATACCCGCCGAGAAAGCCGGTGACGTCCACAGCTTCGCCGATGAAATAGAGACCGGCCACGGATTTTACTTCCATGGTCTTCGAGTGGAGTGCCGACGTGCAGACCCCGCCGACAGTCACCTCTGCCTTTGCATACCCTTCTGTTCCGCTTGGATTAATATTAACCAGTTTAATTGATTTTACTATTTCCTGAACTTTATGGTCCGACAGATTGCCAAGTTCAGGCAAGTCCTTAAACTCTCGAAGGAGGGACGTGGCGAGGCGACTGGCAAGAAACTCCTTAAGAAGACTGTTCACTTTAAGTTTCGGTTGGCTCCTTCTTTTTTCCTTCAGCAAACCGGCAAGATCCACATCGGGTAGAAAATCGATCATGACAGCTTCCCCGGCGCGCCAAAATGAGGAAATCTGCAAGATGGCAGGACCACTTAGGCCCCGATGAGTAAAGAGAAGATTCTCCCGAAACTGGATTTTCCCGATACGGATACTGACATCTGCAGAAACTCCCGTCAGGTCTGCGAACCGGTCCTTATCCACCTGCTCAAACGTGAAAGGGACCAATCCCGGGCGCGGCGGCGCAAGCGGAAGATCAAAGGCCTTTGCGACGCGATAGGCAAAGTCATTTGCCCCGAGCTTCGGAATCGAAAGCCCCCCGGTCGCAATAACAACGCTCTCTGCTTCGATAAATTGCGTCCCCGTGGAAACCAGGAAAGAATTTTCCCTGCGCTCAATATGATCTGCGCCCGTTCCTTCCCAAATCGTGATGCCGTTCGCGGCACATTCCGCCTCCAGCATGGCGGTAATCTGCTTGGCACTTTCATCACAAAATAGCTGGCCTAATTTCTTTTCGTGATAGGCGATGCCGTGCTTCTCAACAAGAGTGATGAAATCAGATTGTGTATATTGACGAAGGGCGGACTTACAGAAATGCGGATTATCGGAAATAAATCTGTCAGGTGCCGCAAGGATATTCGTGAAATTGCACCGGCCGCCGCCCGAAATAAGGATTTTCTGCCCGCATTTATTCGTTTTTTCCAGAACGAGGACCTTTCGGCTACGTTTTCCGGCCTCGATCGCGCACATCATCCCCGCCGCCCCCGCACCGACAACAACTACATCAAATTTCATCGCGCTCGCGGAACTCATACACGTCAACTTTGTTCAGGTTTTCTTTAGGACTGGCTTTTACCGGCGACCAAATAATTTTTCAATGTCACCGAGCTGCAATTCTACATATGTGGGCCGGCCATGATTGCATTGACCGCTATGGGGCGTGACCTCCATCTCGCGCAGCAAGGCATTCATCTCATCGATCGAAAGCCGTCTCCCTGCACGAACCGAACCGTGACACGCCATTGTCGCGCAGACATCGTCAAGCCGATCCTTCAATGATAGCGCGGTATCGAGTTCGCCAAGATCATCTGCCAGGTCCTGCACCAATCCCTTGATGTTGCACTCCCCCAGCATAGCCGGTGTCTCACGCACGACTATGGCGCCCACGCCGAAGGGTTCGAGAACCAATCCCATTTCGGCCAGTTCTTCCGCCCGTTCGACGACGCGATTTGCCGATACCTCGTCAAGCTCGACCACCTCCGGCAAAAGAAGCATCTGTCTGGCTACTCCTTTTTCAGATAGCTGCTTTTTCATGCGCTCCATCACCAGCCGTTCATGCGCTGCATGCTGATCGACAAGGACGAGACCGTTTGTGGTCTGCGCAACGATATATGTTTCATGAAGCTGGCTGCGGGCCGCGCCTAAGGGATATTGCTCCAAGGCCCGGACTTTCTCCTGTTGCTGGGGAGATTCATCACTTCCGCGCGCACTTGGCGGATTTTGTGTGGTAAACGGCGCTTGAAACTCCGCCGCGGCTTCCGCCAGCCCATAGGAAGGAGGGCTCGTTGGGCTGTCATTCCAGCGCCCCCAGCTCGCCGCCGGTCGGGTGGCAGACTGAATAGGAAGTGGGGTGTTTTGTGGTCGGAATGCCCCCAACGCCTGTCCGGATATCGTGGAGGAGGCCCGATGCCCATGCTCCGCCAGCGCATGACGTAGCGATCCAACGATCAGCCCACGTACACCCCCTGAATCGCGAAACCGGACCTCTGCCTTGGCCGGATGCACATTGACGTCCACCTGGTCCGCCGGCAGCTCCAGGAACAGGGCGAGAAGCGGGTGACGATTACGCGCCAGCAGGTCCATATAGGCACCGCGCACCGCGCCAGTGAAAAGCTTGTCACGCACCGGGCGGCCATTAACGAACATGAACTGCATCATCGCGTTGCCCCGGTTAAATGTTGGAACGCCCGCAAAACCGGCAAGTTTCACGCCCTCACGCTCCGCTTCGATGCGGATAGCATTGTCGGCAAACTCCCGCCCCATAATGGCACCGAGGCGATCCAGCCAGGCGTCGAAAAGATCGCCCTCTGATCCAGTAACACGAAGGGCAGCGCGATTTTCATCGGACAGGGAAAAGGAAATGCCGGGGAATGCCATGGCGAGGCGGCGAACGACATCAAGGGCGGCGCCGAATTCGGATCGCTCGGTCTTCAGGAATTTAAGCCGCGCTGGTGTAGCAAAGAAAATGTCCCGCACCTCAACCCGCGTTCCCTTCTGCCCGCTCCCGGGCTCCGGCGCATGCTTTCTCCCGCCTTCAACCGACATTTTCCAGGCGGTATCATCTCCCTCCTGGCGCGCGGTGATGGTCATTCGGCTCACCGAAGCGATTGAGGGGATAGCCTCCCCGCGGAATCCCAGATTCTGGATGAAAACAAGATCATCATCGGGTAGCTTCGAGGTGGCGTGCCGTTCGAAGCAGAGCTCCAACTCTTCGGCACTCATGCCGCTTCCATTATCCGTCACGGTGATCAGGGAGCGGCCACCGTCTCGCATGACGACATCAATCCGGGTAGCGCCCGCATCGATCGCATTTTCCACCAGTTCCTTGACGGCGGAAGCGGGGCGCTCAACCACTTCACCGGCGGCGATCTGATTGACGATATTATCGGGCAGGCGTCTTAAAGGCATAGTCGATCCATCAGGAATTTTCAGAGAGACCTTAGCAAAATAGGAAGGGCCGGCCTAGAGTTCCCTGCCTAATTCTTTTCGGCGCCCTTGCCTTTCTCCTCAAGGTTTTCCGGCTTGCCGGCAACGACGACAATCAGCCTATCCGGATCAAGGAGTTTTTGTGCAACGCGCTTGATATCGTCCTGTGTCACGGAATTTATCAGGTTGGGGCGATCATTCAGATAATCGATCGGAAGATTGCTGAACTGCATGGCGACCAGGATATCGGCAATGCGGTCATTGGATGACAGGCTAAGCGGGAAGGAACCATTGAGATAGGTTTTTGCCGCGGCGAGCTCCTCCTCTGTTACGCCGTTTTCGCGAATACGCAGAAGTTCGGCCTCAACCAGATCAAGGGCCTCCTTGACGGAGCTATTGCTGGTTCCAAATCCACCCATTTGCAGGCCGGCGGCTTTCATCGGATAGAGATAGCTATATACAGAGTAGACCAGCCCCCGCTTCTCGCGAATCTCTTCGGTAAGGCGGGACTGAAAGCTTCCGCCGCCCAGAATATAATTCAGCACATAGGCCGCATAGTAATCGGGATCATCCCGTTTCACGCCCTGCCCACCGAAGACAACAACACTCTGCGGGATATCCTGCGGAATTATTTTAACGGCGGCTTCTGATAGCGGGGCCGTCTGCGGGATCGCGGCAATCTCCGCCTTAGCCGGCAGGTCACTGAAGGTTTTGTCAAGGAGCGGCCCGAGTTCTTCCGCCGTGATATCGCCGACGACGCCGATCAGCATATTATCCCTACCGATCCGCGTCCGGGCAAAGGCGGCAAGATCCTCACGGGTAATCGCTGCCATTGTGTCCATTGTGCCTTCAGACGGCTGGGCGTAGGGATGATCCCCGAAAGCGAGTTCAAACCAGGCGCGTCCGGCCAGACTATCGGGATCTGAGAGTTTCCGGTCAAGTGACGACAGAATTTGACCGCGAATACGTTCTACAGGCTCCTCATCGAAACGTGGATCCGTAATGGCAGTGCCGAAAAGACGAAATGCCTCGTCTGTATTTTCGCTTAAAGTCTTGATGCTTCCTGAAAAGCTATCCTTGCTGGCATCAAATCCGAGTTGAATGGCCAAATCAGAGAGGCGCTCCTGAAAGGCCTTGCTATCAAGCTCTCCAGCCCCCTCATCCATTGTAGAGGATACGAGATAGGCGAGTCCTGCCTTATCCGCGGGATCGAGACTTGCCCCGCCCCGCCACGCAACATTCATGCTGACAATCGGGATAGAAGGCTCTTCCACCAGCCAGGCTTTGATACCGCCGGGACTGGTTACCTCAGTCACCTCTACCGCCCTTGCTGGCAAGCTGAACAGAAGGAGGAATACAATAGTCAAAGCGGCTGAGATCTGACGATGAACGTGAAACATGATTACTCCCTCAACTCTTCGCTGGCTCGGGCAAGAGACGTCCGACAACGGATTGCCGCTCATCGAAAAGCGCCTCGGCCGCGTTTTGAATTTCTGCCGCTGTCACCTTGGAAATATGCGTTGGCCAGTTGACTATATTCTCGATCGTCTCCCCGCTGGCGAGGGAGGACCCCAAGATATTCGCCGCTCCGCGAATACTGTCCCGCGCGTAGATCGCATCCGCAAGGAGCTTTTTCTTCGCACGGATTAACTCCTTTTCCGTCACCCCGTTCTTGACAATGTCCTCAATGGTCGCCTGAACTGCCGTTTCTATGTCTTCCAGGCTATGATCCGGAGTCGGGCTGCCATATAGAACGAAAGTTGATTTGTCATAGGAGCCGGATTGATAATAGGCGCCTGCATTCGTCGCAATTTTCTTTTCAACGACCAAGTCGTTATAGAGGCGGCTGGTCACCCCGCCTCCCAGAATCTGGCTTAGAACTTCCAGCGCCCGGACATTTTCTTGATCCTCGCTTCGAGCCGACGGAGCAAGGTAACTCTGGCGCCAGGACGGCTGCCGAACGCGCTTGTCACTCATCTCAATGACTCGCTTGGCAAGTTGCGGGGGTTCCTGCACACGTTCGCGTTTGGGGATTTCCCGCGCCGGGATCGGGCCATAATATTGTTCAGCTAGCTCAAAGACCTCCTCCGCATTGACATCACCCGCGACGACGAGGATCGCATTATTCGGCGCGTAATAAGTTTTGTACCAGTCCAGCGCATCTTCGGTGGTCAGGTTCTCAATCTCATGCCGCCACCCAATGACCGGCGTGCCGTAAGGATGGGCAAGAAACTGCGCCGCATCGAACTGCTCCCCGAAAAGTGCGGCCGGATTATTGTCTGTGCGTTGGGACCGCTCTTCCAGAACGACTTTAAGTTCCGGCGCGACGATTTCATCCGTTAATATAAGATTGGTCATGCGGTCCGCCTC
This sequence comes from Sneathiella sedimenti, assembly GCF_017313765.1. Classification (GTDB taxonomy): domain Bacteria; phylum Pseudomonadota; class Alphaproteobacteria; order Sneathiellales; family Sneathiellaceae; genus Sneathiella; species Sneathiella sedimenti. The sequence continues at coordinate 286,568 of NZ_JAFLNC010000001.1, forward strand.
CATCTCCATGAAAAGCGGCAGCTTGTCCACACTGACATTTTGGAAATAGGCGGTATAGTCCTGTGACGTAAAGGCATTTTCCTGACCGCCGTTCTCCGCAACAATTTCCGAGAATTCACCCGGCTGTAACGTCTTCGTTCCCTTGAACATCAGATGCTCCAGAAAATGCGCGATGCCGGACTTTAGCGGTTTTTCATCAGCCGCCCCCACCTTGTACCACACCATATGAGTCACGACGGGAGCACGGTGATCTTCCAGCACGACGACTTGCAGGCCGTTATCAAGCGTTGTCACCTTCGGATCGAACAAGGTTGGTATAGTCTCTTCAGCAAAAAGTCTCGTCGGACTGGTTGCGAAAATTATGCAGAGAGATAGAGAAATAATGAATAGCGGTCGTATCGGGCCCATAGGCTGCCTCCGGTCGCATTATAACTGTTATCCTAAAATAAAGGATGAAGTGTCCTGATTTACAAGACTATACAGCCATTATTTATGAAGAAGATACCCTAAGGACGCAACGGCGGTCGAGCAAATCGGTCTAACCACGCAGGTCAGTTAAACAACCCTTCCAGGAGCGCCCGTTTGCGCCGCTCGATGATCGGAGTTTCCGGCCCGGCCGCAGGGCTTTCGCCAAGCGCCGCGTTCTCCTGCAGTCGCTTCTTCTCTTTTGCCGGATCTACAACCGTGCCGAAAGGCGGCTGTTCCTGCCAGAACATGATTTTTTCCATGAAGGTTTCGTCATTTTCTGCGAGAACCGCAGTTTCCGTATCCACAATTTGGCGGATATTCGGGTCAACATTTTCGGCACCCGCCTGCCGCAGGAGGGCAAGTTCACCCGTAGTGACACCCGCCGCGACCGCATCACTATGGGTCACGGGCGCCGTGTTAGTCTGGTTGCCTAGAAGGGCGGCTTTTGCGCTATTTTCCGCCAGTACGTCTTGCGGTCCCTTCTGTCCGGGCGCAGGAGGACGAAGCGAGAAATCCGGCGGGATAATCAGCGGCGCCTTGGTAATGACCGTAAATTCGTCCGGCCCTTCCTTCTTTCCGATGCCAAGCGCCTGCTTCGTGCCTTCACAGCCCGTCAACAGAACTGCAGACAGCAGGACCAGCCCGGTCAAAATTCTCCCACTACGCATGATATTGAAACCTTCCCTCATGCCGACAATTTATCGGATTTACGCCCCTGAAACAAGCTTTCAAGCAATATTACAACCACGCCGACTACAATCGCCATATCCGCAACGTTAAAGGCGGGCCAGCGCATGAAGATCAGGTCAAAATCGAAGAAATCCGCAACCGCCCCAAACCTGATGCGGTCAACGATATTGCCGATCGCACCACCCAGCACCAACCCAAGGCCTATAGATAGCATCCGGTTTGCGGCTTTTCTAAGCCAGAAAAACACGACAACGGAAATAACGGCGGCAACAGCAACCAAAATCCACCGCACATTGTCACCGGCAAACATGCCGAAACTTACGCCTCTATTCCAAACCATCACGAGATTAAAGAAGCTCGTCACTTCAATGCCCCCCGGATGGCGGGCCATCAGGTCAATCAGATAATGTTTGCTGACCTGATCAACGGCGATGATGACCGCGGCGATGGCAAGCCCGAGACGGAGCATATTGTTCACGCCTCGACTTCTACCGGTAGTGACACCACCACATCGGCGCAGCGATGGCAGAGGTCATTATAAGTCTCATGGGTTCCCACCTCATCGAGGATTTTCCAGCAACGTTGGCATTTTTCCCCGTCGGCAAGAGCCGGGACAACGGCAACACCACTGACATCCTCGAGAGTGAAGGCTTCCGCCGGCGCCGCGTCTGTTGACAGGCTCACTCCGGAAGTGATGCAGATATCGGCGAGATCGAGACCCTCAAGCAACGCCTTATAATCCGCACTCACATAGACGGTTGGGGCGGCCTGCAGGCTGGAGCCAATCCGTTTTTCCCGACGCTCGATTTCCAACGCGCCCGTCACTACACGACGGAAACTACGCACTTTCGACCACCGGTCATGCAAGGCCTGATTGCGCCAATCTTTCGGAATTTCCGGGAACTGGCGAAGGTGAACGCTGCTATCCTCGCCGGGATAGCGCGTCAGCCATGTCTCTTCTGCCGTAAAGACCAGCATCGGGGCGAGCCATGCGGTGAGGCAATGGAACAGCTGATCCAGAACGGTCCGCGCAGCGCGACGACGTATATCATTCGCCCCGTCGCAATAAAGAACGTCTTTGCGGATATCGAAATAAAAGGCCGACAATTCCAGCGTGCAGAAATTATGAATTGCCGTGAACACACGACTGAACTCATAGACATTGCAGTTCTCTCGAATGAGTTCATCCAACACTGAAAGCCGGTGTAAAACCCACTGCTCCAATTCCGGCATTTCAGAATAATCGAGCCGCTCACTTTCCTCCCAGCCTTCAAGATTGCCAAGGATGAAACGAAGCGTATTGCGAAGGCGGCGGTAGCTGTCGACCTGCCCCTTCACGATTTCATTGCCGATACGCATATCTTCAGAGTAATCCGATGCCACGACCCAGAGACGCAGGATATCTGCGCCATTCTGTTCAATGATCTTTTGCGGCGCGACGACATTACCGAGGGACTTGGACATCTTGCGTCCTTGCCCATCCATGACGAAACCATGGGTCAGCACAGCCTCATACGGCGCGCGTCCGCGCGTACCGCAGGATTCCAGCAGTGACGAATGGAACCAGCCGCGATGCTGGTCGGTGCCTTCAAGATAGAGCGATGCAGGCCATTGCAATTCCGGTCGCGCCTCCAGCGTGAAGGCGTGTGTGCAGCCGGAATCAAACCAGACATCGAGGATATCTTTTGCCATCTCATAGTCATCGGCATTGTAGTCCGGCTCAAGAAACCGTTCTGCCGGGGAATCGAACCAAGCGTCGGCCCCTTCCGCTTCCATGATCTCGAGAATACGGGCATTGATCTTTTCATCACGCAATAACTCACCGGTCTCCTTATGGGTAAAGACCGTGATGGGCACGCCCCAGGCGCGTTGCCGCGAGAGAACCCAGTCCGGTCGACCGGAAATCATGGCATGGATGCGGTTCCGCCCTGACGCCGGATACCATTTGGTATCATCGATCGCCTTGAGCGCTTTCGCCCGCAGGTCGTTCGTCTCCATCGAGATGAACCACTGGCTGGTATTGCGGAAAATCAAGGGTGCCTTTGACCGCCAGGAGTGCGGATAGGAATGTACCAGTTTGCCTCGCTTCAACAATGCGCCGACTTTTTCAAGCTCATCGGCTACGCCCTCGTTGCATTTATAGACATGCTGACCCGCGAACATCGGCACATGTTCGTAGAACGTGCCGTCCTCATCCACCGTATGCGGCACTTCAATGCCATGAACCATGCCGACTTCATAGTCTTCCTGGCCATGTCCTGGCGCGGTATGAACGAAGCCGGTACCGGCGTCCACTGTCACATGGTCTCCGTCGATCAGAGGAACGTCGAAATCATATCCCTGGCCATTGAAAGGATGCAGGCAGACGACTCCCTTGAAGGCATCGCCCTTGCCGCGCCAAATAACATCCGCTGCGGCAATGCCGGCTTCCTTCTTGACTTCCTCGAGCAATTCAGTCGCAACGAACAGCTTCTCGCCAACAACGGCAAGCGATCCTTCTGCCACCTCGCTCACTTCGATCCCGACATACTCCATGTCCGGACCATAGGAGATTGCGCGGTTGCCCGGCATGGTCCAGGGGGTCGTTGTCCAGATAACGATGGACGCACCCATAAATTCGTCGGGACCTGATTTTACGGGGAACCGCACATGGATCGTAGTCGAGGTATGATCGTGATATTCAAGCTCGGCCTCGGCAAGCGCTGTTTTTTCAACTGGTGACCACATGACCGGCTTTGATCCGCGATAAAGCCCTCCGTTCATCAGGAACTTCAGCAGTTCCCGAACGATTTGTGCTTCCGCATCGAAACTCATAGTCAGATAGGGCCGTTCCCAGTCGCCAATGACGCCAAGGCGCTTGAATTCCTCTTTCTGGACACCGACCCAGTGAGCCGCAAAATCCCGGCATTCTTTACGGAACTCGACAACAGGAACCTGATCCTTGTCCTTCCCGGCTTTACGGTATTTTTCCTCGATTTTCCACTCGATGGGGAGGCCATGACAATCCCAGCCCGGGACATAATGTGCATTCTTGCCCATCATCTGCTGGGAACGGCTGATAACGTCTTTCAGGATCTTGTTCATCGCGTGACCGATATGCAGATTACCATTTGCATAGGGAGGGCCATCATGAAGAATGAATTTTTCGCGATCCTTTGACTGTTCCCGCTGACGGCCGAACAGGTCCATCGTCTCCCAGCGTTCCAGTAGTCCGGGTTCCTTCGCCGGAAGGCCAGCCTTCATCGGGAAATCCGTACGAGGTAAAAATAGCGTCGATTTATAGTCAGTGCTCATCGGGGCAAACTGATCCTAACAGTATCTCAATTTATTGGTATATCACTCGCGGCGGCGCGCCGCATTTTATTGGCTTTACCCTGATCATCAGGTGTGAACCTTTGTTACCCGGCCTTATTTAACAAAGGCCGGGCTTATAATTCGATCGCGGGTAATACCCCGCCCGAGGAAACAAGCCGTATGCATCCATAATTCTGTCATGGCAGGTGTTTTATCAACTCCGTGCTCTGCTGTCGAGAAATCAAAGACTAAAAGCTCCAAAAACAAGCGAATTTTACCGCAATAAACACTGTCAGTCCGCTTTTTCAGGTAAAAGATACATCCCGAGAAAGGCGGGCAACCGTTTAAGCGCATCCGCACGGGCAGCAGGATTAGGACCGATTACCGGGATAACCCCTGTCATTGTCTTGTATTGAGGAAGCGTTCTTGTGATTTCCCCTGGCATATCAAAGCCGTGATAGGCGTTTGGATAGAGGACAATTGACACCGGATTTCCACGCTTGCGCGCCGCCTCGATAAAACTCTCGCAGGGTTCCGGGCGCGTCCAGTTGTCTGCCTGTCCCTGAAGCACCATCAAGGGGATCTTGGTTGACCAGCTCTGGGGTGCGACCTTCGTGAAGGGCCTCGACTGTAACTTGTCATTACAAAGCGCCGGATAGAACGCCGCCGCGGCAACAAAGTCATGACGCAGAGCGGGTACGGGCCGCGCGATACTCTCGCCTACCACCGTCAGAAGAACAATACCGCCCCCCTGTGACCAGCCGACTAGGCCAATCCTGTCCGGCAAGATAAAATCCTGCGACTGGAGATATTCGAGGGCGCCATAGGCATCGAAAGGACGTTCGCGATACATCCGCATACGTTTTTCCCGGTCTCCGCAGGTCACACCAAGATTACGAGAACCCGCGCTATCAACTGTCAGGGTCGCAAACCCCTGGTCATTAAGCTCCTTCGCCCAACTGGAATACATCTGCGAGATGCCCCCACACCCGTGCATCAGGACTACCGCTGGAAACGGGGCCCGTCCCTCCGGTTTCCCTAAATATGCGGTTAAGCGGGTATTTCCATCGAGACTGGGGAAAGAAACAACGTCATAGGCATGCGCCGGACTTACGGTAAGCAGAAAAAGAAACAAGCCACGAAACAGGAGAGAAAGGTGGCTAGCTATGGACTTTCTTATCCGCATACTTGGTTTGCCGATTATTGTGGTTAGAGAGAATCTTCCGAGCCTTTTTGACGTCTTCTGCGATCTGCTCGGTCAGTTCCTCTATCCCGGCGAATTTCATTTCCGGCCGGATATAATCAACAAAGGCGACGCGCAAGCTCTGTTCATAAAGATCGCCGGACCAGTCCATGAGATGAACCTCAAGAAGAACATCCTTTTTATCAAAGGTCGGGCGCATACCAAAATTTGCGACGCCATCTATCCAATCGACATGGGTTCCCCGGTGCAACCCGACCCGGACCGCATAAACGCCCAGCTTCGGGTGATGATACCCGACCAGCGGTATATTTGCGGTCGGAAATCCGATTGTACGGCCGCGCTTGTCTCCTTCGATAACCGGTCCCTCGATTTCCCACCAATGGCCAAGCAATGTCGCGGCCTTTCCGGGCTCCCCCGCCTTAAGGCATTCGCGGATTGCCGTGGACGAAAATATAACGGTGCCTTCACCGACCGGTTCAACCACCGTCACGCCGAAGCCGTATTTTTTGCCAAGTTCCGCGAGAACGACTGTCGTTCCCTGTCGTTTGTGGCCAAAAATAAAATCATAGCCGACGACTACATGGGCAACATTATATCCCTCAACCAGCACATCCCGGACAAAATCTTCGGCCGATTTCTGGGAGAAAGCCAGATTGAATTCAAGAGCCACCATGACATCAATCCCCAGCCACTTCAGATGAGCCGCCTTTGTATCAAGGGTCGACAATCGAAACGGTGGTGCATCAGGGGCAAAGAATTCCCGCGAATGCGGCTCGAATGTCAATACGCCGGCGGCCAACCCCTTCCTGTCTGCAATTTCCTGCGCTTCCGCAATTACGGCCTGATGACCGCGATGAACGCCATCGAAATTCCCGATAGCCAGCACAAGCCCACGGCATTCTTCAGGAACATTATGGTAATCGCGTAGGATGCGCATCGACTGAATTCCGTATTGCTTTCGTTAATCTTAAGGACGACGTGATACCATCAAAGTCGCCTCACCATCCAGCACAACGGTCTCCCCGATGGTACAAACACAGTCAAATGTGACCCGTTTGCCATTTATCTCTCGCAGCGTCGCCCGCGCCACAACTGTATCTCCGATACAGACTGGCGCCTTGAAATTCAGGTTCTGGCTCATGTATATCGCCCCAGGGCCCGGCAGCTTGGTTCCAAACACCGTTGAAAGAAGACCCGCAGACAGCATTCCATGGGCAATGCGTTCCTTGAAAATTGTCTTCTCAGCAAATTCAGCATTGAGGTGAACCGGGTTTGTATCTCCCGAAATGCCCGCATACATGACAATATCAGATTCAGTTATGGTCTTGGCGTAAAGCTCCGTCATGCCGACTTTCAGATCTTCCAGAAAATAGCCGTGCAAATCTTCATAAACTGACATTGGGTTCCTGCTCTTTCATGTCCGGGGTAGGTCGAGCTATATAGAAGGAAAAAACGTGCTGCCGCAAGCATTGTGACAAGTTCGCCCGTCAAGATTCAGCCTATAGGCTCCGTTTTGACAAAACCCCGTGTGAATTAACCATTTTTTCAGGTTCCGATCCTAATCTCCAACTTAAAGGTTAAAGCGGAGTCTTAACCCACACCCTGACCGGAACAAATTTTTTAGGAAAGTAAGAGGACATTTCCATGGCTGTCGATATGAATATGTCGATCCTCATCGTTGATGATTACAAAACAATGTTGCGCATTATCCGCAATCTTCTCAAGCAACTCGGCTTTAATGCGGTTGACGAAGCAGCCGACGGTTCCGCCGCGCTTTCTAAAATGCGTACCAAGAAATACGGCCTTGTGATTTCCGACTGGAACATGGAACCGATGACGGGATATCAGTTGCTGAAGGAAGTCCGCGCCGACGAAACCCTGAAGAGCACGCCCTTTATTATGATCACGGCAGAATCCAAGACCGATAATGTGGTTGCCGCGAAGAAAGCCGGAGTGAATAACTATATCGTCAAGCCGTTTAACGCGGCGACTCTGAAAACAAAAATATCCTCGGTCCTTGGTGAATTTTAATGCCTGATACGGAAGAGGTCATTCAACTGAGAAAGGCGATTGCATCGCTTCATCAGGATTGTCAGGACCTCGCGAATTTTATCATGGCGGCCAGGTCGGAAATTGCCCAGATCCGGCCAAATGATCTCAAGCAGGAAAAATTGCCCCGCGCCGGCAAGGAACTGGACGCGATTGTGGAAGCCACGGAAACTGCGACCAACCAGATTATGACTGCGACCGAAAAGATCATGTCTGCGAAAGTGACGGACGCCGACGTTGTCAATGACGCCTGCATGGAAATTTTCGAGGCCTGTTCCTTTCAGGACATCACGGGCCAACGGATCAGCAAGGTGGTCAACACCCTAAACTATATCGAGGACTATCTCGCGCGCCTCACCAAGGCGTGGGGGCATCAGACGGATAGCGCTGCCGAGTTAGAGACCGGCTCCGATGATGACAGCAAACTCCTAAACGGGCCGGCCCTTGCCGGAGAAGGCGTCAATCAGGGTGATATCGATACGCTTTTTGATGAAGCCGGAACCGGATCACAAGTGGACGCCAATACACAGGACGATGCTGACAAGGGCACAAGAAACAAGGCACAAGACGAAATTGACGCTCTGTTCGACTGACAAACAAGCTCAGTTGCCCTGCCAGACCATGTGTCCCATCACGTAAGTTGGTGAGAATTGATGAACCCGCGTGATCTCATCTATCTGCGCGGCCGTTGGTAATTGACCGTCCTTCAAACCCCATTCGTCTGCATGAATACCGCCACTTACCAACACGCTGTCAATGCCACAGCCGTTGGCGCCCTTTATGTCGGTTCTCATACTGTCCCCGATGGCAAGAATTCTTGAGGGTTCCGATACCTGCAGCTTTTCCATTGCCTGCCGATAAACCTCGGGATAGGGCTTCCCGAAAAGCTCGACCCGGCCGCCCAACTCCTCGTAGAGCGCCGCAATCGCGCCGGCACAATAATGAGATGTCGCCCCTCGCATCACGGTCAGGTCCGGATTGGCGCAAAGCATCGGCAGGTCATGTTTAAGGGCGTCCTGCAAGATTTCACGATAGATTTCCGGTGTTTCAGTCTGGTCATCAACCAGCCCGGTGCAGATCAAAAAATCTGCGTCACCAATTGACGAAACCTTCTGATAGTCAAGGCCGTCCTCCAGCCCCTTATCACGAGCAGCCCCAATCTGGTAGAAGGCCGTACCGGTATTGTTTAAAAAGGGGTGATCGCGACTCGCCAACACCTCACGCGTAATATCGCCCGAAGTCAGAATATGGTCATAACGTTCCCGCGCCACGCTCATATTTTCTAGGAAGTCGACAACATACCCGTTGGTACGGGGCGCGTTCGAGAGCAGGATGATCGGTTTACCGCCCTCCCGCAACCGATCCATGCAATCCAGCACCCCGGGATAAGGATGGTGACCATTATGCACGACGCCCCAAAGATCCAGAATAAAAGCGTCATAATTCGGCGCGACTCCGGAGAGGCCGGAAATAATCTTGAAAGACATTAGGAAAATCCTGTTAGTTTACGGATTGCGGTGGGCGCGGCACGCCAAAAAGGAACCCCTGACCAAAACCGACTTCCACATCAAGCAGGCCAATCACGGTATCCTCGTCTTCAACCATGCTCGCGATCAATTCAATATTCTCACGCAGCAGGGCCTCTCGCAGATCATCGGGATGGATATCCATCGGCAAGCCGGGACGACCGGGAAGCAGTTCCGCAGCGGCAACCTTGAGATACCGGAAATGCCGTTTTCCGAGTTCGCCAAAGTCGAAATCAAGTCGTTGCACATGATCTACGGAAAATGAGAAACCCATTTTAGCGAGCGTCACCAGCCCCTTCTGGATCACTTCCGATGCGTTATCGATATCATCCTGCGCAAACTCCAGAATCAGGCTTTCGCTCAAATCCTTGTTTTGGTCCAGGAACTCAACGAACTGCCGGAAAAACGCCGTATCGTTCAGTGTTCGGGCGGAGACATTCACGAAAAAGCCGATGTCGGCATTACGCTGACGAACCCGCCGGATCAACTGGACGCAGCGAATGAGCAGCAAATTGTCTATCGTCCCGATAAGGCCGGCACTTTCCGCGACGGCAAGATATTGTCCCGGTGTGATCACTTCACCCTGGGGCCCACGAATGCGCGAGAATGCCTCGTAAAATAGGGTGCGGCGTTGGGGCAAGCGGACAATCGGCTGCAAGTAAAGATCAACCTTGTTTTCCTGCAGACCGGAGCGCACGATTTCCAGTATCGCCGCGTCCTGAGAATGACTTTCCTCAGCCGGACCCTTGCTGTTACGTGCCGGCTCGACCTTCTCCGTCGGCTCTTCGGAAACCTCCTCATCCACAGATAGGATTATTTCCTCTTCCTCTGCCTTTTTAGGTGCAGGATCCGCTGAAAGTTGTTTCAGCAGCTTGCGCAGAATCTGCATTTCAGCGGCAAAGCTGTCCATGTTGCCGTCTTTACCGGCGAGGCGTCCGAGAATGTTATCGAAGCGGTCAAGACCGGATTCCGCCATATCGAGATCGCTGCGCATTTTCAGCAGGTCACGCTGAAATCGTGCGCGCTCCACATGCCGCATGATAAAATCATGGATCAGGGCACAAAGCAGGAAAAAGACACCTCCCGCCCAGTATCCGGCGATTGGATCAACCCCCTGAACATAAACCGGTGTTTGCACAGCGATAACCACTGCCGTCAAGGCATAGGCAATAATAATTACGCTATGGTAGAGCACGCGACAAAAATCCCCCGTAAGTTACAAGGCGCCAGTTTAGTCAAAAATTACAAATTGGGAAGTCAATCTCTGCTTGAACGCCTAAAAACATCTATTAGCGGCGCATCATGTATTGATATAATCTTTTATTCCCTATTCGAAAATTCAAGCAAAGAAGAATGAAAATGAACCGATTACAGGACAAGGTAACCATTATTACAGGCGGAACCAGCGGGATTGGACTTCGCACCGTTGAGGTCTTCGCAGAGGAAGGAGCGAACGTCGTCTTTTCCGGCCGGCGGGAGACGGAAGGCAAGGCGATTGCCGACCGGTTGGGTGACAAGGTACATTTCGTCCGGGCGGATGCCAGCGTGGAGGCCGACATGGCATCGCTCATCACCGGAACAGCGGAGGAGTTCGGCAAGCTAGACTGCATCTTCAACAATGCCGGCGGCCCAGCCCCCGTCGGGAGTATCGAAACCGTCGATTTCGAAAAATCGATGGCGGCCATGACGCTGCTTTTCGGCGGCGTACTCCTCGGGATAAAGCATGCGGCGCCGATCATGAAGAAACAGGGATTTGGCAGTATCATCAATAACGGCAGTATCGCTGGCCATCTCGCTGGTTACTCAACCTCAATGGTCTACAGCAGCGCAAAGGCAGCAGTTTTGCAACTGACGCGAAGTGCCGCAATGGAAATGGGGGAAAGCAACGTCCGGGTCAACTCGATTTCCCCCGGTGCTATCGCAACCGGCATCTTCGGCAAGGCACTCGGTCTCAAGGGCCAGGCGGCGGAAGATACGGCGAAGGTCGCCGGAGAGGTATTATCGCAGGCGCAACCCATTCGACGGGCGGGGATTCCCGATGACATTGCCAAAGCCGCACTATTCCTGGCGTCGGACGATTCCACCTTCGTCAATGCCGCTGACATCCTTGTTGACGGCGGCATGATTGGCGGCCGTCACTGGTCCGTCCATCAGGAAAGTGTTCGTAATCTTGGAAAGGCCTTTACGGGCTAAAATCAGCCTTCTTCGAGACGCCCAATGGCAAGGAATTTGCGGCGGCGCTCTTCCCGGAGCTCGCCCGGTTCCTTGCCCACAAGGGACGCGAGTTCTTCTTCAATCGCATCTCCCAGCGCATCAATCGCGGCCGGCACGTCACGCTGCGCGCCACCGACCGGCTCTTCCACAATTCGATCGATAACCTTGAGTTTCAAAAGGTCCTGCGCCGTGACTTTCATGGCGGTCGCCGCCTCCTGCGCCTTGTCGCGTGTCTTCCACAAGATTGCCGCGCAACCCTCAGGTGAAATCACCGAGTAGATTGCATGGGCAAACATCAGGACGCGATTGGCACTCGCCAGCGCTACCGCGCCGCCACTGCCTCCCTCACCGACAATTGACGCGATCATGGGCACGCGCACATCAAGGCTGACCTCGATAGAGCGGGCAATTGCCTCCGCCTGACCGCGCTCCTCCGCCCCGATACCGGGATAGGCGCCGGACGTATCAATAAAAGTCAGGATGGGAAGCGAAAAATGGTCCGCCAGTTTCATAAGGCGTTGCGCCTTACGATATCCTTCGGGCCGTGCCATACCAAAATTATGACGCAGGCGGGTCTCCGTATCCTTGCCTTTTTCCGTTCCAATCACAACAACACTGCGCCCACGAAACCGGCCCATACCCCCGACAATCGCCTTGTCGTCCGCAAAGGCCCTATCCCCCGCAAGAGGCGTGAATTCCTCGATCAGCTGAGCCGTGATATCACTCAGTTTCGGCCGGTCTACATGGCGGGCCACTTGCGTTTTCTGCCAAGGGGTCAGCTTTGAGTAAGTTTGCTCAAGCTGGTGCAGCGCCTTTTGACGGAGTTTGGCAATATCTTCTTTGATCTCGATATCGCTGCCGTCTTCCAGGCCTTCGAGCTCGCGAATTTTGCCTTCGAGATCAGCGATCGGTTTTTCAAAATCAAGGAAATTATTCATTAAACGTCCAAACTCCACAGATATCGACGGTCTGATTAATAAATTGGCGGAACGGCTACGTCAATCAACCGTTCCGCCAGCAATTAAATTAATGACAGCTATGTGACGCGAAAATTAGCCGCGGGCCGCGATAATATCGGCCTGGTTTACCAACGCTTCCGCCTGTTTGATCGAGGCGATATCAATCAAGCGGCCATCCAGAGCAACAGCTCCCGCACCGTCGGCCTGTGCCTTTTCCATGGCTTCCAGGATACGGCGCGCCTTCGCCACTTCTTCTTCAGCAGGCGTAAAAATGTCATTGGCGAGCGGTATTTGCTTGGGATGGATTGCCCATTTCCCTTCACAGCCGAGGATAGCCGCCCGGTTACCATGCGCAATATAGCCGTCAGGATCGGAGAAATCGCCAAACGGCCCGTCGATTGGACGAAGACCATTTGCTCGCGCAGCAACAACCATGCGGGCAATGGCATAATGCCACATATCACCCCAATGGAAATCACGGCTTCCGTCTTCTGCCGGATCAGTCAGCACGCCATAGAGCGGATTCGGCCCGCCGATCGAGGTTGTCCGTGCCTTCGTCGAGGCTGCGTAATCTGCAACGCCGAAATGCAGGCTTTCGTTGCGCTTACTAGCCGCGGCGATTTCATGGATATTCTGCATGCCGAGCGCAGTCTCGATAATATGCTCGAAACCGATTTTCTTTTTACGGCCCGTCGCTGCTTCAATCTGCGTTACCAGCATATCTACAGCATAAACATCAGAGGCTGTTCCAACTTTCGGGATCATAATCAGGTCAAGGCGCTCCCCGCCTTGTTCGACCACATCAACCACATCGCGATACATGTAATGCGTGTCCAGACCATTTATGCGGACGGACATCACCTTGTCCCCCCAGTCGATATCATGCAGGGCTTCAATGATATTCTTGCGGGCCCGCTCTTTGTCGTTCGGCGCGACCGCGTCCTCCAGATCAAGGAAAATCGCGTCCGCATCGGACTTGGCGGCCTTTTCAAACATATGCGGGCTGGATCCTGGAACGGCAAGTTCACAACGGTTCAGGCGCGAAACGCAAGGTTCCGGAACAGTAAAGCTCATGAGTTTTACACTTTCTTCGGTTTGAGTTTGTGAATTTATTGGGAGGAAATTGCGTTAGCCGGAAGACAGAGTCAAGTTTTCCACAAATAATTTTGAATTATGCCAAAGGATGATGCGCCGTGACGATTTCCTTCAGCCGCTCCTGCAGGACATGCGTGTAAATTTGGGTCGTGGAAATATCCGAATGCCCCAACATTTTCTGAAGGCTTCGAAGATCAGCGCCATTCGCAAGCAAATGGCTGGCGAAGGCATGGCGCAACACATGGGGAGAGACTTTTGCTGGATCGATTCCGGCTTCGATCGCAAGCGGCTTCAGGAGCTGACCAAGACGCTGGCGGGTCAGAAACCCCTGTCCGCCCCGCGAGGGGTAAAGCCATTTCGAATGCTCACCGTCCGGACAAAAGACATCTCTAACTTCTAGATACCGTTCCAGCGCCTGTTTGGACGTCTGATTCACCGGTACCAGCCTTTCCTTGTTGCCCTTGCCGCGAACAATTAGAAACCTATCCTGCTCCCGAAGTGCGGGATAGGGAAGAGATACAAGTTCAGACGCCCGAAGGCCCGTCGCATACAGCAAATGAAGAAGTGACAGAAGGCGCCTTTTCTCAGGAGTGTCCCCTTCCGCCGCGGCCAGCAAACTATCCACCTCAGCGACCGTTAGATATTTGGGCAGCCGGCGCCCCGCGCGAGGACTGTCAATGTTCAGTGAGGGGTCATCGCGGCGAATATCCTCGCCCAAAAGATAGGAGAAAAGCTGCCTAATTGCACTCAGCCGCCTTGCCTGTGTGCTTGCCATCAGCCCGCTATCATCAAGGAGTTTAAGATAAGCCTGAATGTCTTTCGCCGACACGATAGAGAGATCCTTGCCGCGCCGTATTGCAAAACTTTCAAAATCATTGAGATCCCGGCGATATCCCGACAGGGTGTTTTCCGCCGCCCCCCTCTCAGTCAGGAGCATTTCGAGGAATCCCTCAATATAGTGGCGGGACATCTTAAAGGTTCCGCGATACGGCGGCCTCTAGTGCGAGTTGCCGGGCCTCTGTCTCGAGCCCGATTGTCTTCAGCGCCTTGAGAACCTCGATCAATGTCCCGGTTGACATTTTGCCAGGTCCTTCCGCGCCGACAGCCGCAAGTGCCAGAGCCACCGTTTCACCCACCCGGCCTGCCTCAGCGGCTATCTTGAGGTTCTTCTCAATCACCAAGTTGGAAAAACCAGACCTCGGCATCTGGCCTGCGGCAAGCGCAGCAGCCCAGAGGTCGGTTGAGACCGGCTCTCCGAAAGCGTCGAGAGCAGCCAGATACAGGCCTGCATTTTCCCCGGAATCAACATTATCGCCGTGATCAAAGTCCGCTGCGTTGAAATTGGCTGCATTCCAGCGCGCGATGCCGGATACTCCCGAAATAAGCATATAGGCGTCCGCGCGGGCAATAAATTTTCGCGCCGATTCACGTGCTTCAAAATCTCCCCGAAGCGCCCCCCTGCGGACAGCCCGTTCCCAGAGGGCGGCGATTGCATCTTCCTTCTCAAGCAAGGAGTGACGCAGCGCATCCAGTTCAAACACATCTCCATATTCTGATGCGGTCATGCCTGATAGAAGCGGCATGGAAAGGCTGGAAGTTGCGAAATAAGAACCGTCGCGCGCTCCCGCCGCCCATAGCTCTCCAAGCAAATTGGCCTTCTCTTCCTCGTCGTTCGACCCTAAAGCCTCTCGATAAAGATTTGCAATCTGCCCAAGATCAGGTTTTTCTTCCGCCCCTTCCTGAAAGGCTCCTTCATTGATCAGGCGGCGTGGCAGGATGGCCGGAATACTCCCGGCGGAGAGCGATTCATAAGCAGCGGTAAATCTTGCATTGATATCCGCCGCGTCATCCATCGCCACAGCCCAAAGATAGGCGTTCCCTGCCGTTTCCATCGAAGTCACTGGCAGCAGCACTTCCGCACGGCTCATCATAGCAAAATGCAACGCGGTGAGGGGCTGGCCATTCTCGGGAAGCGCGGCGCTGCCCCCTGCCAGCCGGTCATACAATGCAAAAAACAACGCATCATCCCCTGCTGCCTCGTCCAGGAGACTGACACCAATCTCCGCCCGTGCCATATTGCCTGCGACGATATTGCAAAAAACATCTGCCTTGGTCCAAAAATTGTCATTGGTTGCCGTCTTGGTGCGGTCCACAATTTTGCAGGCCTCTTCGTCTTGACCCTGAAACAGCAGTATTTCAGTCGCAATGCGGTTAAGCTCTGGTGTGATACTGGACGCAGGAATTCTGTTGACCAGGTCCGACGCATCCGTCACCAGCCCGGCAGCCATTAGCTTCTCTAAACGAAGCTTGATCAATTCCTTAGTCTCGCCCTGCCCTTGCGGAATAGCCGCCGCTGTCAACAGTAACCGGCGATAGAGCTTTTGCATCTGGGGGGATGCCTTCGAAACGGGCAAAATCTTTAACAGTGTCAGAACGCGCTCTTGTGACGTTCCTTGCCACATATCCGTTCCCAATCCGCCATTTGCCGTCGACAATGTGCCGATGGACGCCGGGTTTAAACCACCCAGCGACTGCACGACGACCGCCCCTTTAATGCGGTTTCCTTCCAGAACATTTTTTTGCGGCGCAGATGGAGCGGGGCTCGCCGTCGCAGGTCCCTTTTCAGTTTGTATGGCCGGCGCTGATTGACTGAGAGAAGGAACCAGATTTCTGGGTTTCTCCTGTGCTAAAGGGGTCGCAATCACTGCACCCAGGCCTGCGATTGCCAGGCTGATGCTGTAAAGAAGCCGTAACCTATTTGGGGAACTGGTCATTTGGAATAACCTTTTCAACTTTTACCGTCGGTGCAGGAATATCCCAGGCGGACAGAAAAACACCGCCGCCAATAACCACAGCGGCCACCAAAAAAAGCAGAAAAAGGGAAAACTTAGACATATTCGATCACAATATCCAAAATCAGGGCACCGAAAGTTAGTGCATGTTGGGCAAAACTGTTGCTATTTAAAGCATTAAACTGCGATTATGGTAAAAATTGGCTTTATTGATTAGCACGGTTCGGCGAAATACATCAATAACCTTACGAAAGATATTATGCCGCTAGGTTGAGCGGAGGAAACGCCTGACCGCTGAAAAAGTGATGGGATGAACAAGACACAAGTTGCCGAAGCGGGCACTGCCATTTCGGTTGATGATTTAGATACCAGAACCATAGTGCTGGTTGGGTTGATGGGTGCGGGCAAAAGTTCCATCGGGCGACGCCTGGCGGCGCAGCTTGGGTTGCCTTTCAAGGATGCCGATCATGAGATCGAGACAGCATCCAATCTCTCAGTATCGGAATTTTTCGACATTCACGGAGAGGCTGCCTTTCGTGACGGAGAACGCAAAGTCATCGCGCGCCTCTTGGACGAGCCCCGGCATGTCCTGGCAACGGGCGGCGGCGCCTTCATGGACCCGGAGACACGGGCCCTCATTGCTCGAAAAGGCTGTTCTATCTGGTTGCGTGCAGAACTAGATGTCATTTATAAGCGCTGCATGAAACGCAACAATCGTCCGCTCCTTAAAACAGGCAACCCAAAGACCATATTGAAAAACCTCATGGATGAGCGCTATCCGGTCTATGCGGAAGCGGATGTAACGGTCGATAGTGGCGACGGTCCGCATGAAATTGTCGTCGACAAGATAATTGCCGCGCTGGATGCCCTGAAACGCCCAACGTTGCCTCAAGATACTCAAGGTAAAAAATGACGTCCTTACCCCTAGAGCCCGCTCCTGCATTGTCCAGCGTTCAGGTCGCCCTGGGATCGCGTTCCTATGACATTCTCATTGGCGCAGACGTGATAGATAGCGCCGGGTCAGTCATACGGGACATTTTAAAAAACCCTCGTGTTGCAATTATCACGGACGATAATGTTGCAAAGCTCCACCTGAAACGCCTGCAGGCATCGCTTACCGACGCAGGAATAGAACACAGCGCCATCATTTTTCCGGCCGGCGAAAGCAGCAAGAGCATCGCGACATACGGCGACTTGATGAACCGCCTGCTGGACAGCCGTCTTCAGCGGGATGAGGCCTTGATAGCTCTTGGTGGCGGCGTTATTGGCGATCTTACTGGATTTGCGGCGGCCACCTTGCGCCGAGGCGTGGATTTCATACAGATACCAACCACCCTTCTGTCACAGGTGGATAGTTCCGTTGGTGGCAAAACCGGCATCAATGCGCCGCAGGGGAAAAACCTGATCGGCGCCTTCTATCAACCCCGAATGGTCCTCGCGGATATCTCCACCCTGGATACCCTGCCGCAACGCGAATTACTGGCTGGATATGCTGAAGTCGTGAAATACGGGCTTCTTGGCGACTATCAGTTTTTCGAATGGCTCGAAACGAACGGGAAAAAGGTGATAGATGGAGATGCCGCCGCGCGCATTTATGCGGTCGAGCAAAGTGTCAAAGCCAAGGCCCGCATTGTCGCCGAGGACGAGCGCGAGGGCGGGATCCGGGCGCTGCTTAATCTTGGTCATACTTTCGGGCATGCACTTGAGGCAGAAACCGGCTATGGCGCGCATCTCAATCATGGCGAAGCAGTTGCAATCGGCATGATAATGGCGACGGAACTCTCTGTCCGCCTTGGGATACTCGAATCGCAGGATAGCGGCCGTATCCGCGCCCATTTCAAGTCTGTCGGTTTGCCCGTTGCGGTTCCTGAAATCGCTGGCGTAAACTGGACAGCCGAAAACTTGCTTGCACATATGCGGCAAGACAAGAAAATCAGTGGCGGCAAAATCACTCTCATTCTGCTGAACGCCATTGGCGACGCTTTTAGTACAAATAATATCGATGAACCGGATATCCTGTCACTGCTTAAACAGGAACTACAGGAATAAAATAGGAAATGGAAACGGGTGAATCACATTTGGAACTGAT
The DNA here is from genome assembly GCF_017313765.1 of Sneathiella sedimenti. Taxonomy (GTDB): domain Bacteria; phylum Pseudomonadota; class Alphaproteobacteria; order Sneathiellales; family Sneathiellaceae; genus Sneathiella; species Sneathiella sedimenti. Next base: position 304,948 of record NZ_JAFLNC010000001.1, read on the forward strand.
CTTCCTGCCGCTCGCAATTTTTCTGCTATTACTGCTTTCTGCCTTCTTTTCGGGCTCGGAAACCGCATTGACGGGCGCGTCCCGCGCCCGGCTCCATCAGATGGAGCAATCTGGCAACCATCGGGCAGGACTTGTAAATCGCCTCCGGGACAAGCATACAAAGCTTATCAGCGCCATTCTGCTGGGCAATAACCTGGTCAACATCCTCGCCTCCGCGCTTGCCACCAGTATCTTCATTTCCCTGTTCGGGGATATTGGCGTCGCATACGCAACCATTGTCATGACAATCCTTGTTCTTGTCTTTGCAGAGGTTTTGCCAAAGACGGTCGCGCTCAGACGAACGATCCCGGTCGCCCTTTTTGTTGCGCCTGTTTTACGGCCGGCTGTCTTTCTCCTCTCGCCCGTGGTCCTAGGCATTAATTATATTGTCGACGTAACCTTAAGCATCATCGGCATCAAGGGATATGACAACGACGGCGACACGGTGACGGATGCCGCACAGGACGAACTGCGCGGCGCGATCGAACTGCATTCCGAAGATGCCGGGATCATCATGCATGAACGTTACATGCTGGACACAATTCTTGATATGGATGAAGTGGATCTCGAAGAGATCATGGTTCACCGCAAGAACGTGGAAATGGTCGACGCCGAGAAGCCGGTCCGTGAAATAATCGACCAGGTTCTCGGCAGCCCCTACACGAGGCTACCTCTTTGGAAAAGCAATCCGGAAAACATTATCGGAATTGTTCATGCGAAGGACCTTTTGCGCGCGCTTATCCCGCTTGACGGGGATTATGAAAAACTGGAAATAGAATCGATCGCACTTGAGCCCTGGTTCGTACCTGAAACCACAACCCTGCGCAGCCAGCTTACCGCCTTTCTGGAGCGCAAAAGCCATTTTGCCCTTGTCGTGGATGAATATGGCGCGCTCATGGGGCTTGTGACCCTTGAGGATATTCTCGAGGAAATCGTCGGCGATATTGCAGATGAACATGATCTCGCCGTGAGCGATGTCCGCCTGATGAAAGATGGCAGTATCATCACGAAGGGGGATGTAACCATCCGTGACCTCAACCGGCAACTCAACTGGGCTCTCCCCGATGAAGAGGCGGCGACAGTGGCCGGGCTGGTTATCCATGAGGCCCAGATTATACCAGAAATCAGCCAGGCCTTTATCTTCCATGGATATAAGTTTGAGATTCTCAAGAAAGAACATAACCAGATTACAGAACTTCGCGTTACCTCACTTGAGCTTTAGCTGTTGAGTGCGGATAACTAACCGGAAATTCAGCCTGCATGTTTGAAATTCTCCTCAATATCATCGCGCCGGTAGTTATCACCGCTGGAATAGGGTTTTTCTGGGCAAAGACCGGCCGATCTTTTCATACAGAGACAGTGACCGGGCTGGTGACGAATGTTGGCTCGCCGATGTTGATTTTCTCAACACTTGTCAAACTCGACATGGAACTCGGCGCTTTCCTCGAGTTTGCGATGTTCGCCGCATTTTCCGCCCTTGCCTTTTGTGTGATTGGCTTCATATCGCTGAAACTTTGCCGCCTGAATATCCGTGACTATCTTCCCGGCCTGATGTTCCCCAACACAGGCAATATGGGGCTGCCCCTTTGCCTATTTGCCTTTGGAGAAGCAGGTCTGGCCCTCGCCATTGCTGTTTTCACCGTCTTTTCCACGCTTCAGTTCACGGTCGGCGTTTGGCTTTCATCCGGCGCCGGTTCTCCTGGTCAGTTACTGAAGACGCCCCTTATTTATGCCGTAATAGTCGGCCTTGGGTTGAAGGCCCTTGCCTTTCCCGTGCCGCTCTGGATCATCAATACCACTGGGCTTATTGGCAGCCTGACCATTCCTTTGATGATTCTCGCCCTTGGGGTCAGTCTGGCGAGTCTTTCCGTGAACCACATCCGGTTGGCGACCGGCCTGTCATTCCTCCGGCTCGCCATGGGCTTTGGGGTCGGATACGGTCTCGCCGCCTTGTTCGGTTTGGAAGGAGTCGAGCGGGGCGTCCTCATTCTGGAATGCAGTATGCCCGTTGCCGTGTTCAACTATCTGTTCTCTCTTCGGTATGATCGTGCGCATAGCCATGTTGCGGGGATGGTGCTGATATCAACATTGCTCTCCTTTATCACCCTCCCCGCTCTTTTGCTTTACCTGCTTTAGAAAAATCAGGAGTCAAGTCTGTTGTTCTGGTTGCGATAATGGTCGAGGATCGCAGACCGAATTCGGGAAGTGCGGGAATGTTCGCAGCGTCGTTCATCCCTGTCTGCCTTACAGCAGAAATCATTGATCGACATGTTTTCCCGGGCGCAAATATCTCGCAGGGCCTCCCATTCAATTTTTTCCAGACGGATGCTGGTCCGGTGAGGCTGACCTGAGATCGGATCTATAACTGAAATATTTCGATTTACGAGGGTTTGGCTTATCTGTGTCACGTTAGGGCTCCCGTTGCTCTTATAAGTTGCCATTTTTTTTACTAAACTCTCAAAAAGAGCATATAAGGGCGTGACGACGAGGTTCAATAGTTTTTTCTAATGTTTTTACAGGATCAAAGAGCCCGCGACGCTAGGAGCGCACGGTAAGCGCCAACGCATGGATATCCGTTGCCAGTTCCTCCGAAAGGATTTCATAAACCGCGCGCTGGCTGGCAACACGAGACATGCCCTTGAACTTGTCTGCTGTTATTTCCACCCGAAAATGGCTCTCTCCCTCGGGGCGGGCGCCAGCATGACCCGCATGCAAATGCGATTCGTCGATAACGACCAGTCGGGAGGGGGAAAACGCTTCATTGAGCTTATGTTCTATGGTTGCTGCGACCGACATTGTGCCTGCTTTCTTTCCTGTCTTGCGTTAGCGCCTTTCCGACAATTTTATAGCAAATATTGTGGCAGCGCACCGACTGAATTTTGCTTTTTATGGTTTGCCTAACTTCCTGCCAGAATTATAAATGGCTGTTGCCCAATTAACGCCATGGCGACGTTAAAAACACCTCTTTTTTTGCGCCCAGCCTTGCTATGACACCAGGCAGCGACCATAATAATTTAATGTCGAAGAACAGAGAAATACCGCTTGGCGACGACGCGCCGGAACCGCTCCACAGGCAATGCGAACATGTGGATTGTTTCGAAGCGGGTGAATATCGCGCCCCGAAAGCGCGATTACTTGATCGAGGCAAACCCGCCGATTACCAGTGGTTTTGCCTCGCGCACATACGTGAATTCAACAAATCCTGGAATTTCTTTGCTGGCATGTCGGATGAAGAAATCCTTCGTTACAAGGATGAAGATATTACCGGCCATCGCCCGACATGGAAGCTGGGCGCCCGCACGGCGAGCCCACGAAAAGATTTCCGTTATGATGATCCATTCGATTTTCGTGATGACATGGACGCATCAGCAGAAGCTTCCGGCTCAACCCAGAATAACGGCAAAGTCGTGGTCGACCCAAAGGAGCGGGAGGCGCTTGCCATCCTTAACCTGCAACCCGGCAGCAGCCTGGAGCAGATCAAGCGCCGACATAAGGAACTTGCAAAAAAATACCACCCTGATATCCGTGGTGGAGACAAAACGGCTGAAGAAATATTAAAAAACATCAATCAGGCCTATACACATTTGCGATCTTGCGCTAACTCGTAGGCTTGCCCGTAAAATAAACACCACAAATTGTGACACGGAACTGCTATTTATGACGTCCTTAGAACTTGCTGGTGATGCGCCAGAAATAAAAATTGATCTGCCCGATACCAAGGTTTCGGTTCGGGAAGTGTTTAAAATTGACAGTGACCTGGAAGTCCCCGCCTTCAGCGTGGCGACAGAGCGCGTGCCCGATCTGGATCCGGCATATGTTTTCGATCACGACACGACACTCGCGATTTTGGCCGGCTTTGCCTTTAATCGCCGGGTTATGGTTCAGGGATATCACGGTACCGGTAAATCCACGCATATCGAGCAGGTTGCCGCGCGCCTTAACTGGCCCTGTGTCCGGATCAATCTCGACAGCCATATTTCCCGTATCGATCTGGTCGGCAAGGATGCCATTGTCTTGCGCGACGGCAAGCAAGTAACGGAGTTCCGCGAAGGTATTCTTCCCTGGGCACTACAGTCTCCAACCGCTATCGTGTTTGATGAATATGATGCCGGTCGTCCGGACGTCATGTTTGTGATCCAGCGAGTTCTGGAAGTTGAAGGCAAGCTGACCCTGCTCGATCAGAACAGGGTTATTCGGCCGCATCCAGCTTTCCGGATGTTTGCCACCACAAATACGGTTGGCCTTGGCGACACGACCGGCCTATATCATGGTACGCAGCAGTTGAACCAGGGCCAGATGGACCGCTGGAACATTGTCACGACGCTGAATTACCTGCCGGAAGCTATCGAAAACGAGATCGTTCTTGCGAAACTCCCGGGTTACGACAATGCAGAAGGTCAAAAGACCGTCCGCGCAATGATTGCCTGCGCGGAGCTTAGCCGGGCCGGATTTATTGCCGGCGATATCTCAACCGTCATGAGTCCGCGGACCGTGATAACCTGGGCGGAGAATGCGCAGATCTTTGGCGAGGTCGGCTTCGCCTTCCGCGTCACCTTCCTCAACAAATGCGATGAAATGGAACGGCCACTGGTTGCTGAATATTATCAACGCAGCTTTGGCGAGGAACTCCCCGAATCCGCTGCTAATATCGTTTCGTAAGCGGTCCCGTGGCCTTTATCAAAAATAAGGAGCCCGCAGCAGAGCCCTTCAAACGTGCCGTCACCGCCACCATGCGGGCGATGTCGCGTGAAAAGGAACTTGAGGTTGTCTATGGCAACGATGCGCCGGGAATGAGCGGTGATCGTGCGCGGCTGCCCAATCCGGCAAAAGACCTGCCTATCGAGGATGTCCGCCTTGTGCGGGGCCTCGCGGACAGTATTGCGCTCCGCAAGCGCTATCATGATGATGGCCTGCATGCGCGCTATGCCCCGGAAGGTGGTGACGCCAAGGCCGTTTTTGATGCAATTGAACAGGCTCGGGTGGAAGCCATCGGGGCAGGCCGGATGAAAGGGGTTGCCGATAATCTTTTCAACCGCCTTGACAGCCATTGCAAGGAAAGCGGCTTTGATCGGGTTTATGACAAGGCCGACGCCCCGATTTCTGAAGTTCTTGGACTTCTCGCGCGTGAAAAGCTGGCCAATATTCCGGTGCCGGAGAGTGCACGAAACATGGTCGATCTCTGGCGCAAGGAGATTGAGGAAAAAAGCGGCGATGACTTCGCCCAAATGCTTGACGCACTTGCGAGCCAAAAAGAGTTTGCCGCTGCCGCCCGGAAGCTGTTGAAGGATCTTGACCTTATCGACGATGCCGAAGGAGAGTTTTCCGATGAGGATGACAACGGCGACAGTGATGAGGGCGAACAGCAGCCTGATGCCGAAAGCAGCGGCTCGGAGAGCGATGACGAAGCCCAGGACGCCAGCGCCGCTGAAGATGCCGATACGCAGGAAGGAGCTGGCGAAGACGGGACGGATACCGAAGCCGGCGAAAGCGCCGACATGGAAGCGACAAGCACCGGGGAGGAAGCCGGTCGCGATAGTCGTCCCGTTTATCCTGACGATTTCCGCAATTCCCCTGAAGCCGCCGCGTACAAGGCCTATACCACTGAATTTGATGAAGTGATTCAGGCCGGAGATCTATGTGAGCCCGGTGAACTTGCCCGCCTGCGCCAGCAACTAGACCAGCAGCTAACCAATTTACATAGCCTGGTCAGCAAACTGGCCAACCGCCTGCAACGCAAGCTTCTTGCGCAGCAGAACCGCGCCTGGGAATTCGATCTGGAGGAAGGCATCCTGGATGCAGCCCGCCTGTCCCGCGTGGTTGTGGACCCTCAACTCCCGCTCTCCTTCAAGGTGGAACAGGATACTAACTTCCGCGATACGGTCGTGACATTGCTGATCGATAATTCGGGCTCCATGCGGGGACGGCCGATCTCTGTCGCGGCTATGTGCGCCGACGTTCTCGCCCGCACGCTCGAGCGGTGCTCGGTCAAAGTCGAGATTCTCGGATTCACGACCCGCGCCTGGAAAGGCGGCCAGTCGCGTGAAAAATGGCTGGAGCAGGGGAAGGAACCGAATCCCGGCCGACTTAATGACCTGCGTCATATAGTTTATAAATCAGCGGACTATCCCTATCGACGTGCGCGCCAGTCGCTTGGCCTGATGCTACGCGAAGGGCTGCTGAAAGAGAATATCGACGGAGAAGGCCTTCTTTGGGCGCATAGCCGCCTATTAGGCCGGCCAGAGCAGCGCCGCATCCTGATGGTGATTTCCGATGGGGCACCGGTGGATGACAGCACGCTTTCAGTCAATCCCGGCAATTACCTCGACAAGCATCTGCGTGAAGTGATCAAATGGATCGAGACGCGCTCACCTGTTGAATTGATTGCCATCGGTATTGGTCATGATGTCACGCGATATTATCAGCAAGCCGTCACGATCATCGACGCCGAGCAACTCGGGGGTGTTATGATGGAACAGCTTGCCGATCTGTTCGATGAACAAAAGCCAGCAAAACGCGGAAAAGCTGAGCGCTGGTAAGGCGCTCTATCCCTTGCGTGCCTTTTTCATGAATTCAAGACTGCACGACTAGGCAAGTTCCCTGCGCCTTTTAGAATCTCACATAAAAAAACGGGCGGAAAAATCCCACCCGTTTAATCCTGCCTGATCGTCAGATAAGATTTATGCGGAAGCTGTCGCTTTCTTGATTTCGCGTTTAACCCGCTGGGCCTGCAATGACAGATTAGTGTCACGCGCCTTCAGCAGGAACTTGTCAAGGCCGCCATTATGTTCAACGGAACGCAGTGCCGATGCCGAGACTTTCATATTGAAGGAACGGCCAAGCGCATCAGACATCAAGCGGACTTCCTGCACATTCGGCAGAAACCGGCGACGGGTTTTGTTATTGGCGTGGCTGACATTATTGCCGGCCTGAACACCTTTACCTGTCAATTCGCAACGACGTGCCATCTTGGACCTCTTTAACCAAATGAATAGATATGCCGGCGCAGAACGCCGGACGTGAGGACGCTATTTAAGGAATGGAGGCGCATCCGTCAAGCATATTAGGCTGATCCAGCACTATTTTTCCAAAAAGATTTCCAATAGCTTCTCTGCAGCGGTCGTCGGAGCAATTTGCGCCGTCTTTACATCGGCTTCCATCTGTTTGATGCGGGCTGCCACCGCCTTATGGGAGCGAAACCGCGTCATCAGGGAATCACCTAGTTCCGACCACATCCAGGCCACGGCCTGCTCACGGCGCTGTTCAGCCAGTTCGTCGTCGACACCGCGGGAATCGCGATACTTCCCGATAGTATCCCATAGCTTGTCGATCCCGGATTTATTCAGCGCGGAAACCATCAGGACTTTCGGCTTCCAGTTCTTGCTTTTTGGCCGCATCAGGCCAATCGCGCCCTTGTACTCGGCCGCCGCCCGCGCTGCTGCCGCTTTCAGGTCACCGTCAGCCTTGTTGATCACGACGACATCCGCTAGCTCCATCACACCGCGCTTGATGCCCTGCAATTCATCACCGCCCCCTGGCGCCAAAAGGAGCAGGAACACATCCACCATCTCCGCCACGGTAGTTTCCGACTGGCCAACGCCAACCGTCTCGATCAGGATAACGTCGAAGCCCGCAGCCTCTGTCAGCAGCATCGCCTCCCGCGTGCGCCGCGCGACACCACCAAGCGATCCGCCGGACGGCGACGGCCGGATAAAGGCGTTCGGGTCACGAACCAATTCTTCCATACGCGTTTTATCGCCCAGAATAGACCCCCCGCTCCTCTGGGAGGACGGGTCGACAGTAAGCACCGCAACCTTGTGACCGGCACCGGTCAAGAGCTTGCCAAAAGCCTCGATGAAAGTTGATTTGCCGACGCCTGGCGTGCCCGATATGCCAATCCGGATGGAGTTGCCCGTGTCCGGCAGAACGATATTCAGGAGCGCCTGCGCCGTTGCCCGGTGATCGCTCCGCACGGATTCCACAAGGGTAATCGCCCGTGCCAGCGTCCGGCGATCTCCTCGCCGCAATTTTTCGGCAATCCCCTCGGCATCCGCCGTTATTTTTTTACCCATTTCATTCATAGCCTTGGGTATGGGAAAATCCCGCGACTTCGTCAAGTCAATTGAAAGCACTATCGAAAATTAACGGAAGACCGTATTCTGGCGCAAAGAACGGAGCGACAATGATTAGCAGTATTCAGACAGTCGAAATGCATACCGGCGGGGAACCTCTCCGTATCATTACGGACGGCGTCCCGGTGCCGGAAGGGCGCACTCTTCTGGAAAAACGAGCCTATCTTCGCGATCATGCCGATCACTATCGCCGCTTCCTGATGTTTGAGCCGCGTGGCCACAAGGATATGTATGGCGCGCTTTTGGTGCCCCCGGATCATCCGGAGGCTGATCTCGCTGTTATTTTCATGCATAACGAGGGATATAGCACCATGTGCGGCCATGCGATCATGGCGCTTGGCCGCTATGCGCTGGATTACGGGCTAATCGTGAAGGAAGCGGAGGAGACGGCAGTTAATATTCAATGTCCCTGCGGCCTCGTGCGCGCATATGTTGCCACCGAAAATGGCGTAACTGGTGCAGTCCGATTTGAGAGCGTACCCTCCTTCGCTTATAAGCTAGGCCAGTTTGTCGAGACAGCGGATTATGGTCCGGTCGAGCTGGATATAGGATATGGGGGAGCCTTCTACGCCATTCTGAATGCGGCGACGTTAGGCCTAGAGGTGCGAACGGCCCGAACACGTGATCTTGTTGCTGCGGCGTCGCAAATATCAGCTGCGGTGAAGGCGCAAGTCCCGATTACACATCCGGAAGAAAAAGATCTCGGCTATTTATATGGCACCATTCTCACCGATGGCGGGATAGGCAAGGAAGATACACCCAGCGCGAACATCTGCGTCTTCGCTGATGAACAGGTAGACCGCAGCCCTACTGGATCGGGGGTCACCGCACGTATGGCGCTCGCGCGCGCGCGACAGGAGATTGGACCCGATGAGACCTGTCAGTTCGAGAGTGTGACTGGCGCTATTTTTACCGGAAAAATCGAAAGCGAAACAAAAGTGGATCCCTATAAGGCTGTGACGGTTGAAGTGGGAGGGCACGCCCATTATTCTGGCACCGCCGAGTTCACCTTCGAGGACGGCGATCCACTTGGCGGCGGATTTCTCCTGCGATAAATGTTGAAATGAAACGAGGAATCATGGACGAGATCAATCTGAAGGCCGAGGCAACCAAGGCGCTTGAAAAGGCGTACTCCCCTTATTCCAAATTCAAGGTGGGCGCCGCCGTACTAACGGAATCGGGCAATCTGTTCACCGGCTGTAATGTGGAGAATGTCTCCTATGGTCTTTCCATCTGCGCCGAACGCACAGCCATTACTCGCGCGGTGGCGAACGAGGGGCCCGGCATGAAACTCCGTGAAGTATATGTTGCCAACTGCAATGAACATGGGGTTTCCATCCCCTGCTCCCCCTGCGGGGCCTGCCGGCAGTTTATTGCGGAGTTTGCGACACCGGCGACACGGATTCATTATACAGGCGAAAACGGGGATGTTACGACGTCGATGAGTGACCTGCTTCCCGATGGGTTTACCTTCTAGCCTATCCGCGCCCGCGATAAGTTGACACCCCCTGATCGGGCAGCCAGACATCGTCAAGCGGCGCGCCCGTCTGCCAGAAAACATCGATCGGGATGCCCCCGCGCGGATACCAGTATCCCCCGATCCTGAGCCAGCGCGGTGCCAGAAGTTCGACAATGCGTTTTCCAATCATGACGGTGCAATCCTCATGAAAGGCACCGTGATTCCGAAAAGACGTCAGGAACAGCTTGAGAGATTTGGATTCCACAAGCCATTCATTCGGCACATAGTCAATCACCAGATGGGCAAAATCCGGCTGTCCGGTCATGGGACAAAGGGAGGTGAACTCCGGCGCAGTAAAACGAACAAGATAGTTTGCATCTGACTGCCCGTTGGGAACTCGCTCCAGCACAGCGTCTTCAGGACTTTTTGGTTGTCCTACCTCTTTGCCGAGTTGGGTCAGGCCGCTGACATCCGTTGTGCCCATTTACCGCGCTCCTTCAAATCCGGCGATGAAACTCGTAATATTCGCGCCAAGAAAATCTCGGTTATAGCCGCCTTCCTGTACCAGAACCGTCGGCAGGCCAAGGCGGGCAATACGCGCTGCGATCCGCCCGAAACCTTCCGTTGTGACGGAAAGGCCAATCAGAGGATCCCCTTCAAAGGCATCGAGTCCCAACGCGATAAAAAGAACATCTGGCGCGTACGCACGAAGTGCAGTCATAGCCTCCTCCAGGCGGCCAAGGAAGGCGTCGTCCGCACTCTCGGGTGCAAGTGGCAGGTTCAGGTTATAACCTTCTCCTGCGCCCGCTCCACGCTCATGTGCATAGCCGGAGAAGAAGGGATAAAAATCCGTCGGATCGCAATGTAGGGAGATTGTGTACACATCCGCGCGGTCATAGAAAATTCCCTGCGTGCCGTTGCCGTGGTGCACATCGACATCAAGGATTGCGACACGGTTCACTTTCCGGCGCGCATATTCGGCGGCAATAGCGATATTATTGAGAAAACAGAAACCGCCGGCCTGGTCCTTGAAGGCGTGGTGTCCTGGTGGGCGGCAAAGCGCATAGGCGGAGAGCTTGTCATCCAGATTGGACAGCACATAGTCCGTTGCCGTTAACGCAACATTGTTGGAGGCGACCGCCGCCTCCCATGTCGTCGGGCCTACGGGTGCGGAGATATCGGTGGTATAAAAACCAACCTCGCCAACGATCCCGCTCGGCATCGACGACATATGCCGCCCCGGGTGAATGTTAGGGAGCACTTCCTCGCCACCCATCTGCGCCGCCAACCATCGCGCATGTATGGTCTCGAGAAAATGAAGATAGCCCGGCGTATGCACCGCCGCCCGCGGGCTCGGACCAAAATCCGTCGGCGCGATAATTTCGTGCCCCGCGTCTTTCAGCCCCTTAACCAGCGCATCCGCCCGGCCCGGCACTTCCTGCGGCTCATGAAATGCCCCGCCCTTGAAATAGGTTTTTGGATCATGCTTGGCGTGATCTGGGCTAAAAATTATTTTCATGAATGGCTCCCTGCCCTGTTGTAATGACGTCTATATCATACAGCACCGGACAGGAAACAGGTCAAGCGGCCTTGCGTTTTTTCCGGATCAATTCGAGTACTTCCGCGGCGGCCTTCGGAATATTTGTTCCGGGACCGTAGATGGCGGCAACGCCGGCATCGTAAAGCGCGTCATAGTCCTGCGCCGGGATAACGCCGCCGCAGACAACAAGAATATCCTCTGCACCCTGCTTCTTAAGTTCGTCGATGATCTGCGGGACAAGTGTCTTGTGGCCTGCCGCCTGCGAGGAAATCCCGATGACATGGACATCACTCTCGATCGCGTCCTGTGCGGCTTCTGCCGGGGTCTGGAACAGCGGCCCGACATCCACGTCGAAGCCGATATCGGCGAACGCTGTCGCAATCACCTTGGCGCCGCGATCATGCCCGTCCTGCCCAAGCTTGACTACCAGCATACGCGGGCGTCGCCCTTCCTCACGAGTGAAAGCATCGATATCGTCGCTAATCTTCATAAAGCCCTCATCCCCCTCATAAGCTGCCCCATAAACTCCGGAAATGGAACGGATTTCCGCCCGATGCCGGGTGAAAACCTTTTCCATTGCATCAGAAATCTCGCCAACGGTTGCCCGCGCACGCGCAGCATTTACACAAAGCTCCAGAAGGTTTTCCGTACCTTCTGCACCTTTTGTCAGGGCGTCCAGCGCTGCTGTGCAGGCCGCGCTATCCCGCGTACTCCTGATTTTTTCAAGCCGCGCGACCTGCTGTCGGAGAACTTCCGTATTATCGACATCAAGAATTTCTATATTGCTGTCGTCCTTGTCGATCCGGTATTTATTAACCCCGACGATTACCTCTTCGCCGCGGTCAATGGCGGCTTGACGGCGGGCCGCGGATTCTTCAATCCGAAGCTTTGGCATCCCGCTTTCGACTGCTTTGGTCATGCCGCCCATTTCCTCGACTTCCTCTATCAGCTTCCAGGCTTCCGCCGCGATGGAGTTGGTCAGGCTTTCCACATAATAACTGCCGCCAAGCGGGTCGATCACATGTGGTATGCCGGTTTCCTCGGCGAGAATTAGCTGCGTGTTGCGGGCAATACGCGCGGAGAAATCCGTCGGCAGCGCAATTGCCTCATCAAGCGCATTTGTATGGAGGCTTTGTGTACCGCCAAGAACTGCCGCCATGGCCTCATAGGCAGTGCGGATAACATTGTTGTACGGGTCCTGCTCGGTGAGGCTAACGCCCGACGTCTGGCAATGGGTCCGTAGCATCAGGGAGCTCTGGTTCTTTGGCTCAAACTCCTTGATCATTTTCGCCCACAACATGCGCGCGGCGCGTAACTTGGCAATTTCCATGAAGAAATTCATGCCAATCGCGAAGAAGAAACTAAGACGCGGCGCAAAATCATCGATTTTTAAGCCCGATGCTATTGCGGCACGCGCATATTCCAACCCGTCGGCCAGGGTGAAGGCCAGCTCCTGTACCTGTGTCGCGCCGGCTTCCTGCATGTGATAGCCGGATATGGAAATGGAATTAAACCGCGGCATCTTGGCGGAGGTATACCCAATGATATCGCCTATGATGCGCATGCTCGGCGCCGGCGGATAGATGTAGGTGTTGCGGACCATAAATTCCTTCAGAATATCGTTCTGAATGGTGCCTGCAAGCTGTTCCGGCTTTACGCCCTGCTCTTCCGCGGCAACAATGTAATTTGCCAAAATCGGCAGGACCGCGCCATTCATGGTCATGGAAACCGACATCTGATCGAGCGGGATACTGTCGAACAGGATCTTCATATCCTCGACGCTGTCGATGGCCACACCGGCCTTGCCAACATCACCGACAACCCGCGGATGGTCCGAATCATACCCACGGTGAGTCGCGAGATCGAAGGCAACCGACAGGCCTTTCTGACCGGCGGCCAGGTTGCGTCGGTAAAAGGCATTGGATTCCTCAGCGGTCGAAAACCCGGCATACTGGCGGATTGTCCAGGGGCGGTTGGCATACATGGTGGCCCGAACCCCGCGCTGAAAAGGGGCGACACCTGGCAAGGCGCCATCCAGCTCCATCCCCTCCAGATCGGCGGCGGTGTAAAGCGGTTTGACAGTAATGCCTTCGGGCGTTTCCCAATTAAGTTCATCCAGCTTGCGGCCGCGAAGTTCCTTTTCCGCCAGCTTTTCCCAGTCCTGAAATGTTTGTTTTGGAAAATCGCCCATCTTTTCTTATCCTTTATATCCCGTCAAACAATACACCATGACCTAGTCGACGGCCAAATCTGGCCGCGAGCTATATCATAGAATTGCACAATTACCAAACGAGCGTTAGCTTTATGCGTTTTTGTACAATATTTGAAATGCCAGAATTAGATATTCTTTCTTCAATAATGCGAATTTCTGGCCCGAAGGCGAGATATTTCTGACATATTCCCTACATATAAAATAGAGTTTCGACGCAGCGGGGCACCAGATTTTCCTGTTCACGGCAGGACGGCTCCGTATAAATTAGTAGCGAGGGCATCCGGCACCTCTCCCAATCAACCAGGTTTGCAATGCGCTCCAACACCACTATCCCGTCAAACAGTTTCCAATCCGGACAGGTAACCGCGATACTCGGCCCTACCAACACCGGGAAAACGCATCTCGCGGTAGAGCGGATGATGGGACATGCTGACGGCGTCATCGGCCTTCCTTTGCGCTTGCTGGCGCGGGAAGTCTATGAGCGCGTTGTCGCCCAGAAAGGCGCCGCAAATGTCGCGCTTGTCACCGGTGAGGAAAAGATCATCCCGCCACAGGCTGCTTATTTTATCTGCACCGTAGAAGCCATGCCGCTTGATCGGGGATTTGAGTTTCTGGCGGTTGACGAGATTCAACTCGCGGAAGATCCGGAGCGCGGGCATATCTTTACGGACCGACTGCTGTATGCGCGGGGTCGACAGGAAACCTTGTTTTTAGGCGCGGAAACGATCCGGCCTTGGATCAAGCGGTTGATACCCGATGCGTCCTATGTATCCCGGCCACGGTTTTCGAAACTTGTCTATCGGGGCGCGAAAAAGATATCCCGACTGAGGCCGCGCACAGCAATTGTTGCCTTCTCGGCAAGTGATGTCTATGCCATCGCCGAACTTGTCCGACGCCAGCGCGGCGGGGCCGCCGTCGTTATGGGCAGCCTGTCTCCGCGCACCCGAAATGCCCAGGTCGAACTGTACCAGTCAGGCGACGTGGATTATCTCGTTGCGACGGATGCCATCGGTATGGGACTCAATATGGATATCGACCATGTCGCTTTTGCGGGAACCGTCAAATATGATGGCGCGCTGTCCCGTCGTCTGCTTCCCGCCGAGTTTGCCCAGATTGCCGGCCGTGCCGGTCGCCATATGAATAACGGCAGTTTTGGTACCACGGCCAATGTGGAACCCTTGGAAGATGAACTGATTGAAAGAATAGAAAGTCACAATTTTGACGCTGTTCGCCAGATAAGATGGCGCAATCTGGATCTCGATTTCACGACAACACGTGATCTTTTAAGATCACTTGAAACGCAACCCGGGATTGACGGGATGGTGTCGCCACGGGATCCCGATGACTATAATGCATTCAAGATGCTGATCAAGGATGAGGAGGTACGCCGTTATTCACAGTCGATGCCAGGGGTCCGTCAATTATGGCAAGTCTGCCAGGTGCCGGATTTTCGCAAGACGTTGCATGACGTTCATGTTCGCCTGCTTCGGGAAATATTCCTGCACCTACAAGGGCCAACCGGAAAGTTGCCCCCTGACTGGGTTGCGGGTCACCTTAAAAGTCTGGAAAAAATTGATGGTGATATTGACACACTTGCAACACGTATTGCCCATACGCGCACTTGGACGTATATTTCCCATGTTTCCGATTGGATGGATGATTATAAATACTGGCAGGAAACGGCGAGAACTATTGAAGATAAATTGTCAGACGCTCTGCATGAACGGCTGACGCAAAGATTTGTAGACAGACGCACCGCGATGTTGGTGCGAAAACTGAAAGACCGAAGTCAATTGGAAGCACAGATTAGCGAAACCGGGGAAGTCCACGTAGAGGGACATTTTCTGGGCACCCTCTCAGGTTTGAGATTTAACGCCGACACCAGCCTGAATAACACTGAAGCCAGAACGCTCCGAAATATCGGCAACAAGGCTGTTGCTGCTGAAATCGCAGCACGGGCCGCGCAGCTTTCGGCTGCGCAAGATGCCGACATTACTCTTGATCCGCAGGGCAAATTGATATGGCAGGACACGCCGGTAGCAAGTCTTGCCAGGGGTGATTCCGTGTTGAAGCCGCGCGTCCTGCTCCTGGCGAGTGAGCAATTGAATGGCAGCGCGCAGGATGCGGCATCCAAACGGCTAAGTGACTGGGTTTCAACACAGATCGAGGCTCGCTTGAAACCGCTTGTCCAACTCGAGACGCTACCGCTTACCGGTGCCGCCCGGGGGATCGCCTTTCAGGTCAGCGAAAATCTGGGCGCCATGCCCCGCTATAAACTTGGTGACCAGATTCGCCTGCTGGAAAAAAAGGATTACGGGCGCTTAAAATTCGGCGGTATTCGCGTTGGGTACGAACATGTCTTTATGCCAATCCTGCTGAAACCCGATCCAACGGCGCTTCGATGCCTGTTGTGGGCGATTTACCAGGAACGTTCTGAAATCCCTCCCGCTCCACCGGCCGGCCGGGTATCATTTGAAACGGACGGCAAGCTGCCCTGGACCTATTATCTGACAGCGGGTTATGCAGTTTTTGACAAGCTCGCTGTTCGCGTGGATATGCTGGACCGGCTTGCCGGACTGCTGCGCCGCGCCTCTCGCGGATTACTCGAGGAAGCGGCGCCAGCCAAGGAAAAACCGCAAGAGCCGGCCGTCGACACGCAGCCCGTTCAAGAAGAGGCTGTGGTCGATTCGGTTGCTGAACAGGGCGATAACGAAAAGCCGGAGGAAATTCCAGAGGTTAAAAAGACCGACGAGACATCTGCTCTTCCCGCGCCGGAAGAGGCCGCGAAAGAGGAACAAGCTGTTTCCGTGACATCCGAGGCAGCAGGAAATCAGTTAGATAAGGTGACAGAAGCGACAGCCGAAAATCCGGTTCCGGCGATCGAGCAGCCATCGGAAGAAAAACCCGCCGCGCCGGAAACCAAGGACCAGAAAAAGGACTTACCGCGCAATCTGCCGTTCAAGCCTACACATGAAATGCTCTCCCTCGTCGGAACCACACGGGAGCAATTCTCCCTTATTCTTGACAAGCTGGGCTATGTGGCTGAAGGGGAAGGCGACGAGTTGACCTATCGCCGGAAGTCTTTCAAAAAGAAAAAGAAAGGACCAAAGCCGGACCGTAAGGAGAGGCCACAGTCGACAGCTAAAGGTACCCAGAAGACTGGCAGCAAACGCCCGGTGCAAAAGCGGCCGCAGCCGAAGCAAAAGGAAATTGATCCGGATTCACCGTTTGCGATCTTAAAGACACTAGGTAAAAAATAACGCATGACAGACAGCGGAGGAACGGCAGCTACCACAATTCGTATCGATAAATGGTTGTGGTATGCGCGATTCTTCAAAAGCAGGTCTTTGGCGGCAAAGCTTGTTCAGTCCCGGAAGCTCCGCATCAATAGCGTGGTCACCTCTAAACCAAGTGCGACAGTCAAGGCGAAAGATGTCCTTACCTTCGCGCAGGGCCGAAATATTCGCGTGATCCGTATTCGCGATATCGGCACCCGCCGCGGGCCGGCACCGGAAGCACAGACCCTTTACGAAGACCTGGCGCCACCTGAAAAGAAAGCGCCGGAAACAGACCCTGCCAACTCCGCCGTCGCGCAAAGGGACAGCGGTGCCGGCAGGCCGACAAAGGCGGATCGACGAGCGCTTGACAAATTACGCTCAAACCTCGAGGAATGAGCCAGATTCTTCGTAAAGGAAACAACGGTGACACGCCAGAATAATATTGCTCAATACATTACAACCTGGAACGCGAACGGCACAGGCTACTTCAAGGTCGCGCGGGTCCTGCTAAACGAAACAGGAGATTCCCGCAAGCTGGAGGCCGAGGCGAAAAGAGCCGCCCGGAATATCGAGGCTGAAGTTATGTATGCCTGGGATCTTGGGACTCCTAAAAGCGACGCCTGGTGGCTCGGCTGGGGCGGCTTTGACCTGGAAGAAGACATTCCGTTCTTTGCCGCGATGGCCAAGGATGAAGCTCAGGAAAAGATCAAGACCTTTGACCCGAATGACAACGAGTTCGAGTGTGACAGCCTGGACGAGTATAAAGAAATGCTGTTCAACGCCTATGATGAGGAACTGACTGCGGCAGACCTCTCCCGCGGATTTGAAGAATGGTTCAAAGCACTCGATGAGGCTGCGCAGAAAACGTTGCTGAAAGATCTCAAGAGCTGGCAACAGAACGCAGAAGGAAAGTAACCCCGATGGCTTATGTGTTCACTCCGCCTGAAACCCCATCCGTATCCGTAGCCGGCACCGATCAACGCTTTCCGGTAAGGCGAATATTCTGCGTTGGCCGAAACTATGCGGAACATACCCGTGAAATGGGGGGAGACCCCGACCGAGAGCTTCCATTTTTCTTTACGAAGCCGGCCGACGCTATTGTTGAAAGCGGCGCGGAAATTTCCTTTCCCAAAGCGACAAATGATCTACATCACGAAGTCGAACTTGTGGTAGCGATTGGAAAAGAGGGTGAAAACATCCCTGTAAGTGACGCAAAGGAGCATATCTTCGGTTTCGCCGTCGGCATTGATCTTACACGCCGGGATTTACAGAAAATCGCCAAGGAGAAGGGACGGCCATGGGATAGTGGCAAAGCGTTCGATCAATCCGCCCCCTGCGGCGCGATTACGCCCGCCACTGAGATTAAAAATATCGAGAACGCGAAAATCCGGCTAACGGTAAATGACGACACACGTCAGTCCGCAACCATCTCTGACCTGATCTGGACGATTGATGAAGTGATTTCTGTCCTATCGGAATCGTTTATCCTGATGCCGGGCGACCTGATCTACACAGGGACACCGGCGGGCGTTGGCCCCCTTTCCATAGGCGATCATGTCCTCGGCCATGTTGAGGGTCTGGCGTCGATCGATATCAGGCTGACATCATAAATTTTCAGCGCCAACCTATAAAATATTTGACTAATCCCTGCGTCACGATACATGAGACAATAAAGAGAAAATCCGGCGGCTTCTATATCCGGGGCGCCCACTTAAAAATATAACAGGTGTTCAATGCAGAATCTTCGAAAAATACTGATTTGCGGAATAACATTTATTGCCGTTACGTCATGCTCAAGCAACGGGTCAAACCTTCAACAGGGTATTGCCGCTTTCGGTCCTGAAGATTGCAAACCCGTGGTTGAACAGCAAATCAACGACACGAATATAGACCGGAATAAAATCTCTAAGATTGACTATCTTACTTATTATATCTCAGAGAGCGATTCCGGAGAAGAATACAATTATCAGGGCTGGATAAGCTTCAATAGTTGTCAGGGTAATTTCGTGGTCGACATGAACAGATCATGCCAGATCATAAAAACCTATCCGATGGGCAACTGCCGGATGGAAGATATTGTCGCCCAGAACTAACTCTAACATTCGATGTCAGGTTGGCTGAGGAAATGCTGATTCGCGTTAACCATAACCTCATGAATAAATTATAGTTTTTACGAAAAAACTCCAATTTCACCGAGATTTCGGTGGCCTACAGCTTTGGTTTCCGGTCATTTTCTTATTTTTCATAAAATTTGTTGTAATTTTGCTCTAAATTAACCATAAAACTTAGTTTTTTCGGTAGTTTCCGTCCTAATTCCCCGCTAAAATGCCAAAAGTGATCCAAAACTATTCTTATCGGTTTTTTTTAATCGGGATTGCAACCAATCATTTTAGAATGAGACGGGAAAAACGCATTACATGAGTTTCGCTCGCCACAATCGTGGAAGGCCCCTCTTTAGCCAAGCCGATATCGTGTCGGCGCGAGAACGTGCACTGCTCGCTGAGAACAAGCAGTTGCGCGAGAGAAACCTGCGCCTCAAGAACGCGATGCTTACGCTTGTTGAGCGGATTGAAACGCAACTACCGTACCTCAAAGAAAACACCGCAACGTTTGAACAATCAAGAACCTCCTATTCAAACCGGGAATCCAGAAACGAGCAGGCATATCGGGAGCGTTCTCAACGGTATCGATATACACCTCCTCCTAAAATGGAGGTTTATGAAACTTTCGAGGAACCGATACAGTTTGGCGAACCTGCACCTGAAATGCGGTTTGGTACAAAAGGGTCACCACGGCAAGACAGGGCCACTGCGTCCTCTTCTCAGGCCACGGAGGACGTAGCTTCGGATTATTTCATTTCTCCTGAACTTGCGCAGGAGGAAATCGATATCCTGAAATCCCCGACGCGTAACCGTACTCGCCAACGGCCCACCCAGCGAGAAACTGTCGATGTCGTCGATCTGCATCCAGCAAAAGAGAACGATACCGAAGCGGCCGAATGGTATGAAGCCGGCTCAGCCAGTCAGTCGGAAATTCCGGCGTTCGAGTTCCCGGAAGAAGAAGACATAATCGATATCGATTTCGAACGCCGGGAAACGCTACGCGCGGCCATGCGTCGCCGGGTAAATCGCCTACGCTGGTAAATCCTGGCAAGTTTCGCTATTCTTGACGCCATTGCGATAATATCCATGGCCAATACCAAAAACCTGAAATATAGACATGCCCAGACTCGCCAATCGTCCAGAGGAGTTCCTACTGCCCGTTCTTTATAGTTTCCGTCGCTGCCCCTATGCGATGCGGGCGCGCATGGCGATCGCCTATTCGGGCGTAACGGTTGAGCTGCGTGACATCCTTTTAAAAGACAAGCCTAAGGACATGGTCGCGGCTAGCCCAAAAGCCACTGTTCCCGTGCTCTCGCTGCCAGATGGCAGTGTTTTAGAGGAAAGCCTGGATATCATGCTCTGGGCACTTACACAGAATGACCCGAACAGGTGGTTACCGGAAGATACGGCGAAACGCGACCAGATCTTTCCCCTGATTGAGGAAAATGACGGTCCATTCAAGACCAGCCTTGATCGATACAAGTATCACGTCTGCTTTCCGGAAAAGCCGCGGGAAGCCTACCGGCAGGAAGGCGAGGAGTTCTTTGAGAAACTTGAGCGAAATTTATCCGAGCACCGCTATCTGGTAGGGGACAATATTACGCTGGCCGATACCGCCATTTTCCCTTTCATTCGGCAATTCGCGAATTCCGACACCAAATGGTTTGACGCCTCTCCCTACCCGCGACTGCGACATTGGCTCGACGATTTTCTGTCGTCAGAACGTTTTGCATACATAATGAAAAAGCGCCCAATCTGGACCGAAGGAACAGTGGGCGAACTTTTCCCGGATAGAGATGCAGCCTGAGTTTTTTGGAGAATCCGGCGCGGACTTCAGCTCCTGCGGTGCCTACCGGTACCGGCTGTGGCGACGCTGGAGTGAAGGTCCGTCTGTGGCGTTCATCATGCTCAACCCGTCCACCGCCGACGAATTCCGTAATGACCCGACGATTGAAAGATGTCACCGCCGCGCGGTGGATATGGGATATGGGGCCCTTGAGGTAGTGAACATCTTTGCCTACCGCGCGACAGACCCAAGGGAGCTTAAAAAATACCCTCATCCGGTCGGTCCGGATAATGATATCGCCCTGCTGCAAACCGCGAACAGTGCCGATATGGTGATCTGCGCCTGGGGCGGGCATGGAGACTACAGGGGCCGCCACGAAGAGGTTCGAAAATTGCTTAAAGAACACGCGATCACGCCGCATGTCCTGTCGCTGACAGCCAAAGGGCAGCCCGGCCACCCTCTCTATCTTCCCTATTCACGGCAACCCGTCCCTTGGACAGGTTTTTAAGATCAGGACTGCAATGGCCAAGCTTTATTTCAACTACTCCACTATGAATGCCGGAAAGTCGACCACGCTGTTGCAGTCGAGTTTCAATTATCAGGAGCGGGGAATGCGCCCCTTTCTCTTTACCGCGGCTCTTGATGACCGCTACGGCGTAGGAAAAATCGCGTCCCGCATTGGTCTGCAGGCCGAGGCGAGCCTTTTTTCGACGGACACCAACCTTCTGGCCGTCATAGAAACGGAAGCGAAGATAAAGCCAATTGACTGCGTCATGGTCGACGAGGCGCAGTTTCTGACCCGGGATCAGGTTTTCCAGCTCTCCGAAATTACCGACAAGCTTAAAATACCGGTATTGGCCTATGGTTTGCGCACTGATTTTCAGGGCAACCTTTTTGAGGGGAGTCAGTACCTCCTCGCCTGGGCGGATGAACTCAGAGAACTCAAGACCATCTGCCATTGCGGCAAGAAAGCCACCATGGTGATCCGTGTGAATGAAGCGGGAGAACCGGTGAAGGAAGGCGCCCAGAAGGAAATTGGTGGCAATGACCGCTATGTCGCCCTCTGCCGCCTACACTTCAAGGAAGCGGTTTACGCATAAAAAAATGCCGGGAGAACCAAATCTCCCGGCATTAATTTTTACAATTTGGCGCGTAAAGTTATGAAGATAGCGCCGCGTATTTCTTGAAGTGATGATCGGTATTACCGAACAGCATTTCAATTGTCGTCAAGCGTTTGAAGTAATGGCCTATGGAGTATTCATCGGTCATGCCCATGCCACCATGTAGCTGAATAGACTGCTGACCGACAAATTTCGCCGCCTGACCGATTTGCGCCTTGGCGGCAGCAACCGCCTTGCGGCGTTCCGTCTCGTCATCCAGGTCGAGTTTCATCGCCACCATGTCGGACATGGACTTGGACTGCTCCGCCTCCATATACATATCGACCATGCGATGCTGCAGCACCTGGAACTTGCCGATTGGCGTGCCGAACTGCTTACGCTCTTTCAGATACTCGTTGGTGATGTTATTCGCGGCCTGCATTGCGCCGACTGCTTCGGCACAGAGCGCGGCAATCGCGCGATCAACTATCTTTTCAATTACCGGAAACGCCCCCCCCTCTTTGCCAAGCAGGGCATCCGCGCCAACCTTTACATTCTCGAACTCGATGTCCGCTGCCCGTTGGCCGTCAATCGTGCGATAGTCACGGCGGCTTACGCCATCCGAGTTATTATCGACAAGAAAGAGCGAAATGCCGTCCTCGTCACGAGAATCACCGCTGGTGCGGGCGGAAACGATGATTTTGTCCGCTGTCGTGCCATGATAGACCACCGCCTTATGGCCGTTCAGTACATAGCCGTCGCCCGACTTCGTTGCCGTGGTTTCAACGTCATTCAGATCAAAGCGGGATTGCGGCTCCGCATAGGCGAAGGCAAGCATCATATTACCCTCGATAACCTCGGGAATGATCGCTTCAATTTGTGCCTCGCTGCCCGCTTCCGCGACCAGGCCGCCGCCCAAGATGACGGTGCTCAGGAACGGTTCCAACACAAGGCCGTTCCCCATATTCTCCATCATGATCGCCGTTTCAACGGCAGTGCCGCCAAATCCGCCGACTTCCTCTGGAAAGGGCATACCAAGCCAGCCAAGTTCCGCCATCGTTTTCCAATGGTCCCGGCTGAACCCGAGTTCCGTATCCGCGAGTTTCGCGCGTGCCTCGGCCGAGTAATTATCTTTCACGAACCGTTCGACACTGTTTTTGAGCATATTCTGCTCATCGGAAAGTTCAAAATCCATCTTATAGTTATCCTTATAATCCCAGAACCATTTTGGAGACGATATTGCGTTGAATTTCATTACTGCCGCCGTAAATCGTGGCGGCGCGCAGATAAAGATGCTCGGCCATCGGACCGTTTGCATAATCCGGCCCAACCGGAGCTTCGTTTCGGCCCGCGTAAGACCGCTCGGCTTCATAGGGTGCGCCATACATTCCGAGGGATTCAACAAGTAGGCTCGTCAATCGCTGCTGTATTTCCGTTCCCTTGATCTTTAGGAGGGAGGGCTCGGCAGAGAGTTGCTTGCCGTTGGCAATCATGGAAAGCATTCTCAACTCGGTAAATTCCAGCGCCATCAGGTCAACTTCTATGCGGGTCAGCTTGTTAATGAAATCAGGATCTTCCGAGAGCGCACGCCCGCCGCAGCGCTCAGTCTTCGCAATCTCCTTCAGCCGTTCAACCTGCCGTTTGGAGCGGCCAACGCGAGCAATGCTTGTCCGCTCGTTCCCCAAGAGGAATTTTGCATAGGTCCAGCCCTTATTCTCCTCGCCGATACGGTTGGCGACGGGGACTCGCACGTCCTCGAAGAAAACTTCATTCAGGCTATGCTCTTTATCAATCCCGATGATCGGCTTTACGGTAATGCCCGGTGTCTTCATATCAATCAGAAGGAAGGAAATACCTTCCTGTTGCTTGGCCGAGCTGTCTGTCCGAACCAGGCAGAAAATCATATCCGCATAATGCGCGTAGGAGGTCCAGATTTTCTGGCCATTGACGATATAGTCGTCGCCATCGCGAACCGCTTTCGTTTGCAGGGACGCAAGATCCGAACCGGAACCCGGCTCGGAATAGCCCTGACACCACCAGTCGTCGGAATTCAGGATACGTGGCAGATAATAGTCTTTCTGTTCCTGATTACCGAAGGTATAGATCACCGGACCAACCATGCTCACGCCGAAGGGTGTCGCAACTGGCGCGGCCGCATAGCCGAATTCCTGTGCGGCAATGTATTTCTGAGTGATGGTCCAGCCGGTTCCGCCATACTCAACAGGCCAGTTCGGTGCCATCCATCCCTTTTCGTTAAGAATTTTTTGCCATCTGGTCTGACCTTCCTTCGTTGGGTGCAGGCCACGATCACAGCGGTCCTTCACGTCAGCCGGCAAGGAGGTTGCGAGAAACTCACGAACCTCATCGCGAAACGCTAAATCTTCTTTACTAAATGATAAATCCATCGGGTTCTCCATTATTGTCATGGGATTCTTGGGGCCCATTTATGCACCATGCTAAGACGGGTTTTTCTTCATTGCAAGCGTGGCATTCAATATGCCTTTCAGGGCCCTGCAAGGCAAGCATTCCCTTAGGTTAACGAGGGTAAAATACGCGGGTATCCAACCACTCCAAAATCAAAATTTCCGGAATCGGGCAAGTCCGTCCCGTTCGATCTGCTGTACCAGCCCGACTTCCCAGTCCAGATACTCCTGCATTCGCCGCCGAACCGCCTCCTGATCGTTTGTATCGTAGGGCTTGTACCAGACATCATCCGTACGGCTCAACATGTTGGTTTCGCCGCTTTCCATCGCAAGGGACGCTTTTGCCCAGGCATTCGTGCCACCATCGAGAACGCGCACGATCGTTTGCGGGCGCAGCTTTTCGATTTCAGGTGCCGCAAGATGGGCAAGGCTTCCATCTGTTGAGGTCAGGATGATCAGCCCGACCGCCGGGATAAAGATATGGTCTTCCGCTAGCCGCGCGCGGATCGCCCAAAACGCGCCGGGAACATGCCCGCTTCGATACTCGAGGGAGGTTGCAAGGTCAATCACGGCAACCGCCTCACCCGAGGCAAGCACCGCATCAAGCTCCAGAGCGGATAAAACCGGCGCTTTCGCGATATCCGGCGTTGGCGCCGGGCCGGTGGCTGTCAACTCGTCTTCAGTCGCGGTAAAGACATAAACCTCGGGCCAGTTCATCTGGATCAGCCATGACGCGGTCATCACCCCCCTGACCCCGTCATCATCGACAAGAACAAGCCGGCTATTGCGGACTGCGACATATTCATCGGTTGCTTGAACCAGCTGTCCCCCCGCTGCATGGCGAGCATCTGGAAGATGACCGTCTAGATATTCCTCCTCGCTTCGCACATCGAGGATATATAGGCTGCGATCTTCCACCTCCTCTCGCAAGGACTCTAGTTGCGCCCTGTCAATCCGCGTGACACCAAAGCGTACAGCCACATCCTTCGCCGACCCCTGACTCCGAGACAGGGCCTGATCACCGGGGAATGGTGCAACTGCATCCTCCCGATGGGCAAGCTCCAGCCCGGCAAGATACCACCCCATTGTTCCGTCCTTCAGCGCCGCGACAGGGTTCTTTACTCCTGCATTTATCAGGGATTGCGCCCCGATGATACTGCGGGTTCGACCGGCGCAGTTGACCACAATCTGTGTCTCTTCGTCCTCGACGGTCTCATACACACGGTGAACCAGCTCCGCCCCCGGCATATCCACCCCACCGGGGATCGACATGCGGTGATACTCTGGAAACGGGCGACTATCCAGGACGACTATTTTCTCCCCGGCATCACGACGTGCTGCTAGATCAGAGGCTGTCACATGCGGTGTGCCGTATGTTTCCTCGACGAACTCGCCAAATGCCTTGCTTGGCACATTGACCCCGGTGAAAAGCTCATACCCTGCGTCATGCCAGCCGACAACGCCGCCCTCTACAAGACATATCTCGTTATATCCAAGTTCCGCGAGTTTCTCTGCTGCCCGCTCGCCAAGTGACAATTCGGGCCCCTGGTCCAGAATAAAAATTGGTGCTGATTTGCGCGGCAGAAGCGCCGAGGCCCGTAACTCCAATTTGCTCAGCGGCAGCGGAACGGCAAAGAACGGATGCCCTTCTGAGTGAACGCCCTGCTCCCGAACATCTACAAGCGCGTACTCCCCCGCGTTGTCCGTCATTATCGCGCGGACTTCCTTCGGCGTAATCGTCCTAAAACTCAATTGCGTGCCTCACGGATATCTGTGTGCGCGGGAAAAACCTTCCATTCCTTGGTATTGTCGTTCCAGAAATTTCGCCCATCCAACTGTTCAAGTCCAAGCCCGTACATGTGGAAGTTCAACACCGGTTTCTCCGCTTCGATATGGATGGTATGTATTTCATCCGGAAGCATGGTCACGCCTGTTCCCGGTTCCACGACATGACTCGCGATTTGCTCAACCCCATCCGGTACTTTTTTATAGAAGCGGTTTTCCTCCTGCCCTTCTATCCCGACAATGACGGCCCATGTTGTGTGATTATGCGGCGGCGCGTTTACGGATCCGCTGGCGACGTTGAGATAAAGCGCAAGACCATGATCCTGGTCTTCAGAGAGTCGATAGAGACAACTCCGGCGTTTCGAGTCCGGGCCGGGAGGAGGGAAATCCTCAATTGTAAAAAGCTCCCGACGTTGGGCCAGCCCGATCAGTTCCTTGCGGAATTCGTACAGTACAGCTTTCGTAATTTTCCGATTTCCGGCTGCCTCTCGAATTTTGTCGACAGTTTCCTTTATTGCGCTCTTGCGTTCTTCCTGCGCCATCGCCTCGCTCCCTTTATTTTAATTGCCTTTGTATTTACCATCCGGCACCCTTCTGGAAAAGGATTACCGTAAAAATTCGAACAGGGGCGCCACTGGGATGTTCAAGAAAATTGGTCTTATCGTCGTCATTGTGATTGTTGTCCTGGTCGGGGTGATGGCCTTTAACACTTTCACAAATAAGGCAAATACGCCTGCTATCGACGCGGTCAAAATGTCCGCGATCGATGCCGACGCTGCCGCTAACCGGCTGGCGGAGGCTGTTCGCATCCGGACAATCTCCGCCGGTTCGGGTGACGCCCCCGCCAGCGCGGAATTCGATCAATTGCATCTTCTGATCAGCAATTCCTTCCCGCGCGTCCATGAGAATCTTAAACGCGAGGTCGTCGGCGGGCACAGCCTTCTCTACACATGGGAAGGGAGCGATTCGACCCTGCGCCCTGTCCTGCTGATGGGGCATATGGATGTTGTCCCGGTGGAGCCGGGCACGGAAGGCGACTGGCAGGAAAATGCTTTTTCCGGTGCGATCAGGGACGGTGCAATCTGGGGGCGCGGCACCCTGGACGACAAGTTGTCCGTCTTTGCGATACTTGAAGCTGCCGAGCTCCAGCTCGCGGAAGGTTTCAAACCCAAACGCACCCTTTACTTTGCTTTCGGCCATGATGAGGAAATCGGCGGCGAAAATGGCGCAGGCAAGATTGCTGCCTTACTGGAGGAGCGGAACGTCAAGCTTGCCTTCACGTTGGATGAGGGCATGGTTGTCGTACAGGGACTCATGCCCGGAATTGAAGACCCGATTGCCTTTATTGCGCTTGCGGAGAAAGGGTACCTTACTCTTCAGCTGACCGCGACAACGGTAGGGGGCCATTCCTCCATTCCACCAAGAACAACCGCGATTGGGAAGATCGCCAGGGCTATCTCCCGCCTTGAAGAAAACCGCTTCCCGGCAGCACTCATCAGTCCGGCATCCGACATGTTCGATACGCTTGCGCCGCACATGCCCTTGCCCCTCAAAGCCATCATATCGAACCGCTGGCTGCTCGACCCTCTGTTGGTAGCCGAGCTCGGCAAGGGAGGAGCGACGAACGCCATGGTCCGCACCACCACGGCCGTCACCATAACGGAAGGCGGTACGAAAGATAACGTCCTGCCATCAACAGCAACGGCAACGATCAATTTCCGCTTGTTGCCGGGCACAAGTATTCAGGATGTTGTCGAGCATGTTGCGACGGTGGTGGACGATCCGGATATTGTTATAGCCGTAAAGCAGGGGAACGAGCCCTCCCGCGTTTCCAGCAAGTCGGCGGAAGGATATCATCTGATCGAGAAAACAATCCGTGAGACTCTGCCCGATGTGTTGGTCTCTCCGGGCCTGATGCTTGCGGGATCCGACAGTAAACATTACGAAGGCATTGCCGAGAACAGTTACCGCTTTATTCCGATGCGCTTTGGCCCGGACGATCTCGCGCGTGTCCATGGCACGAACGAGCGACTCTTCATCGACAATTATATCGAGATCATCCAGTTCTATCGCCGGCTGATGGAAAATGCCGCGGGCTGAACATGTCAGTGCCGCCGGGCCTGAACAATCACGGCGTCGATGCTTTTTTCGCCCAAGGCCTTGACCGCTTCCAGCCGGTGCAACCCTTCAATCAGGACATAGCGGTCCTGCCCGAGGCGAACCTGTATGGGCGATTTCTGGCCATTCTCCAGAATATCCTCTGCCAGGGTATCAACGCGATCCCTATCCAGAAGCTTGCGGGCCTTGCTCGGCACGTAAATCCTGTCGGTCTCGATAATGACGGTCTTCATTAGGGCTCCAGTTTCATAAACGAAAATTTACAGCGGCCTCTGTTTTACATTCTCACAAATCCATGGCTGGTGCGTCTAAATCTATATTTAGCCAATGGAGATCAGGATGACAGATAAAGGCGCCAGAGATAAGTGGGAATTTTACCAGGATCATAATGCCAAACACCATAAATGGCGTTGGCGGCGGACTGCACCGAACGGACGCATCGTCGGCGCCTCGACGCAGGGCTATGCGGAAAAAGAGGAATGTATCGAAAATGCCGAACGAAACGGCTATGTAAAGTCAAATGACCATGCTTGATTAATTCAAGGAGGAGGGCAACGGACGCCGCTCGTCCTCCTCATTAATTTCACCGAGCGCCTGACGGATTACCACCCAGGCACCTTGTAGAGCCAAAAATGCCATAACAGCTGCAACGATAAAGTCCGGCCACCCGGTACCGGTACCAACAACACCGGCCGCGGCGATCAGGACCGCAATATTCCCAAGCACATCATTACGGGTGCACAGCCAGACGGATCGCATATTGCTGTCCCCTGACCGGTAAGACCATAGAAGGATAAATACCACAGCATTGGCGACAAAGGCCGCGGAACCGACGACACCCATGGTCATCGCACCAGGCAATGTTCCTGAAACGGCGTGTGAAATGGTGGCACCAATCACCCAGAACCCGAACAGGGCCATGACCACCCCCTTGAATAACGCGGCCTTCGCACGGACGCGGAGAGCCATGCCGAAAACGAAGAGGCTGATCCCGTAATTTCCGGCGTCACCCAGAAAATCCAGCGCATCGGCCTGAAGCGAGGCAGAGCCCGCCGCAAGCCCGGCAAAGATCTCGACGAGAAACATCCCGCCATTGACGATCAGAGCGACCCACAGGATCTTTCGGTATCGGCTGGTAAGTTGTTCCGCCCCCTTATCGAAATTCGAGCCCCCGCAACAGTTTGCACTCATACCCTTAAATCCTCTTTGCTACTGCTCCAGCGTAACATTACCAGACCCTTGCCCGTCAAGGGCCTCCATTCATAACTAATAGGGTAACTCTCTTGCGCAATGCCCGATAATTGCGATACTTAAATAGAAAAATTACAATGAGTTCCCTAAATGACAAGTTCCTCAATTCCGGAAGGGTTTCTTCCCTTTGCCTCGCGTGGCCGTTTTACCGAAAAAATTGGCCCTCTCTATTACAAGCCGGACGGCGACAGTATTATCTATGGCTTTCTTGCGGAAGAAGGCCACACCAATGGCAACGGCGTTATCCATGGCGGAATGCTAATCAGCTTTCTCGATGAGGCTCTGGGTCAGATTATCTGGCGCGCCCTCGATAAACAGCGGTGTGCAACTATTTCCCTGAACTGTAATTTCGTCGCGTCCGCCAAACCTGGCGATTGGATCGAGACACGAGCGGAAATCAGTCGTAAAGGTATGGCTGTCGTATTCGTGCGCGGTGAATTGCAGGTCAGGGGCGAACGGATTTTGGCGGCCGACGGAATTTGGAAGATTATTGGGAAATAAGGGAAACATGACCGCAGATATCACGCTTGCAGACTTTGAAACCGCACGACAGAAACTTGCACCGCACATTCGCCGGACGCCGCAAATGGAGTTCTTGCTGGACAATGACTTGCTTGTCTCCGCAAAGCTTGAAAATCTACAGATTTCCGGTTCCTTCAAAATACGTGGGGCGCTCAATACCGTTCTTGGTCTCTCGAAGGAGGAACTCGGGCAAGGTCTGGTCACGGCTTCTGGCGGCAATCACGGCATGGGGGTCGCCACCGCTGGCGCAATGACCGGCACCAAAACGACGATTTTTCTTCCCAAAAGCACTCCCCCATCGAAAATCGAGAAACTCCAGAAGATTGCAACAGAGGTTATTGTTGAAGGTGCCGTTTGGGATGATGCAAACGCCCTTGCACTGGCTGCCGCAGAAAAGGGGATGCGCTATGTTCACCCCTTTGCGGATACCACGGTGATTGCGGGCCAGGGAACATTGGGCCTAGAAATTCTTGAAGATGCTCCCGACCTCGACGTTTTGCTGGTTGCCATCGGCGGCGGCGGGCTAATCTCGGGCGTGGCGGCGGCAGCAAAAGCAATTAAGCCAAGCATAAAGGTAATCGGTGTAGAGGCCGCAGGCGCACCGACCTTGAGGAATAGTATTGATGCTGGCGAATTGGTCACTCTCGAAAAAATCGAAACGCAGGCGGGTTCACTTGCCCCGAGAAGATCGGAGGATATTAATTTCCGGATCATATCAAGCCTTGTTGACGACATCCTTCTCGTTTCAGATACGGAAATGAAAAGCGCGGCAGAGTGGCTTTGGCAAAATGTCGGCCTCGGGGTCGAACTTTCTGCCGCCGCCGCTATTGCTGCGCTACAATCCAGGAGATTCAATCCGCCTCCCGCCGCAAAAATCGGCGTTATAATCTGCGGTGCCGGACCCGACGGGTTTGATCGCCTCTAAAACTAAAATTGCCGCGCACAGTTTCGATTGACCAGTCTACCCTTTGCAACGTAACCTGATTCTAATGCAGGGAAATTATATGTTCTGGGGAGAACCATGTCTGAATTTCTATGGGAGAAATCTTACCCCAAAGGGGTAACTTGGGAAATCGAGATTGAAGAAAAGCCGGTTTATGCACTTCTTGATGATACCGTTGCGAAATGGCCCAATAACTTCGCCATTGATTTCATGGACAAGCGCATCACCTACGCGGAACTTGACGATTTAGTCAATCGGGCCGCAAAAGGGTTCCGGGCGCTTGGTGTAAAGGAAGGCGTCCATGTTGGCCTGTACCTCCCAAATACGCCGCATTACATTGTCTGCTTCTTTGGCATTCTGAAGGCCGGCGGCACAGTGGTTAACTATTCCCCGCTCGATGCGAAACGCGAGTTGCGCCACAAGATTGAAGACAGCCATACGGATTTCATCGTCACACTGGACCTGGAAGTACTGTATCCGAATATCGCGGAAATGCTGAAAGAGACACGGCTGAAGAAGATTATTGTCGGCTGTCTCAAGGAAGTACTCCCGTTTCCAAAGAATTTCCTATACCCGATCGTCAAGTCGAAGGAGATCTCAAAGATCCCGAACGATGACGCGCATCTGACCTTCAAGCAACTTCTGGCGAATGATGGAAAAATAGAGGCGAGCCCTGTTGCAAACCCGGCAGAACAAGTGGCTGTGCTGCAATATACCGGTGGCACCACGGGCCTTCCGAAAGGCGCCATGCTGACCCACAAGAACCTTATTGCCGCCTGTCAGCAGTTTCGCAGGATGCAGGAGGGGGAGGACGGAGTTCTTGTTGACGGCGTTGAAAAGGTGCTCGCTGTATTGCCGCTCTTTCATATCTATGCGCTGTCTGTGATCATGAATTTCGGCATCGCCGGCGGCTACGAGATTATTCTTCATCCCAAGTTCGAGCTGAACGATGTGATGAAGGACCTGAACAGGAAGAAACCGTCTGTTTTTCCTGGCGTACCAACCATGTATATGGCCATTGCCAGCCATCCGGACATCAAGGATTATGATCTTTCGTCCCTGAAATTCTGTGCATCAGGCGGCGCACCCCTCCCACTAGAGGTGCAGGAAAAGTTTCAGAAAGTTACGGGTTGCCGCCTGCTCGAAGGTTGGGGCATGACGGAAACGTCTCCTTCGGGAACTTCCACGCCGATGACTGACAAGCGTGTTTCGGGTGCGGCAGGCGTTCCACTCCCGGGTATTGAAATCCGCATTCTCGGTGTGGACGATAAGAGCGTAATTATGCCCACAGGGGAAATCGGGGAAATCTCGATCAAGGGGCCGAACGTCATGAAAGGATATTGGAACAAACCAGAAGCGACTGAAGCTAGTTTTGTCGATGGGTTTTTCCTGACCGGTGACACGGGCTATCTCGATGAAGACGGCTATATGCACATTGTAGATCGAACCAAGGACATGATCACGTCCGGCGGCTTTAACGTCTATCCGCGTATTATTGAGGAAGCCATCTTCGAACATCCGGCCGTTGCCGAAGTAACGGTCGTTGGCATTCCCGATGACTACCGGGGAGAGGCTGCGAAGGCCTTCATCAAACTGACACCAAACGGCGAAGAATTCACCCTAGAGGAATTACGTGAATTCCTGCAAGACAAGCTGGGCAAGCACGAACTTCCCGCGGCGGTGGAATTCCGGCCTGAACTCCCGAAAACGCTGGTCGGCAAGCTTTCCAAGAAGGAGCTTGTAGAGGAAGAAAAACTGAAGTACGAAGCGCGCAAGAAAGCGGAGGCTTCTGCCTAAGCAGTTAAAGAGGAGCGCAAGAGGCGCGTATGAGTACATTTCTTGCGATTGACTTTGAGACCGCGAACACCGCGCCCGATAGTGCTTGCGCCATCGGGCTCGTCCGGGGTGAAAATGGCCGGATTGTGCAGGAAGAGGTCTTTCTGATCCGACCACCAACTCCGGAATTCTATTTTACCCATATCCATGGCCTGACGTGGGAAAATGTGATGGATGCGCCGGACTTTGGCTTGCTCTGGCCCGATATCGCCCCCCTGTTCGATGGCGTGGATTTCCTTGCGGCACATAATGCGGGTTTTGATTCTCGGGTGCTTCAAAGCTGCTGTGTTCGCCATGATATCGACATACCGCACCAGGAGTTCACCTGCACCGTCAAGCTTGCCCGGGGAATGTGGGAAGTGCGTCCGACAAAGCTGCCCAATGTTGCGCATTTCCTGGGGCTGGAGCTCAATCATCATGACGCTCTGTCCGACAGCCGCGCCTGCGCGAACATCATTCTCGCCGCGGAACGGGATGGCTGGTCATTCGAGACCCGTTACGACAATGTGGGCGAACGCTACATCGCCGTTGATCAACTCTGATCCACCCGAGAAATATAATGCGAATCATTCTTAATAACTATTGACGCGATTGCACCGCTGTTATTTAATAATGCAAATCATTCGCAATATGGAAACACACAATGATCCGAATCAGATGTCTCTCCGTCGCCGCAATGGCTTCACTTCTTATTCAAGCCGCCGAGGAGCGACATACAGCCTTTGGACGGTCCGGTGCTCCGGCAAACGAGAATATCGGGGAACCACATACCCAATATCATTCAAAAGCGCAAAAAAAGGGGCAGTCCCGCTAAATCGGAACCGCCCTTCTTTTACAAGACGTAATACTCAGGCAGCGACGCGTGTAGCGGCCTGGACTTTCTTCAACTGACGACGGGCCGAATGACGACCATGTGCCTTCAGATTCATTTTACGGGCAGCGCGTTGCTGATTGGACCGGCTGTTCTTTGTCAGGCCTGCCCCGCTACCACCGCCGCCTTTTTTGCGGCTCTTGCCGCCTTGATTGCGGCCATTCCGTGCTGATCTCGCTGTCATGTGACTAGCTCCACTCGCTTCCAACTTAAATTCGAAGCGCCTTACATAATGGCTCATGGCCAAAAGGTACAGAAAAAATTCACCTGTAGAGGCAAAAAAATTTAGGCTTCAGGAGAAAACGCTCTGCAGCTTCATGGCAATCCCCATATTACCGCCGACTTTCAGCTTACCCATCATAAAGGCGGTCGTCGGGTCCAACTCGCCGTTCGCCAGCGCCTCAAAATTCTCTTTTGTAATGGTAATAGTGCAATCGGCTTCCTTGTCTTCATTGGAGACGGTGTTTGGTACGGACGCCGCATCAACAAAAACAATACCGTCGTCACCAAAATCAAATTTCAGTGTCGCGTCAAGACCGCTATCCTCTCCAACACGTTCCCGCATGCCTTCGGTAATCTCTTCGAGCGTCGCCATCTTCTTTTCCTTTCAGGATTAGACCAAAACTGTCTATAAATTGCAGTAGAAGGCCTACAAGTGACCCCAACAATAAAATTGACGTTAACGTAAACGTCAAGGCGTGATCTGTCAAATACTGATCCAACGCAATATAGTAAAATTGGGGGCAAAACGGCACCGCAATAAAAAGAAAAAGAAACGTGGGAGAGTTTGATGAGTTATCGATCCATTTATCGGCCGGGACTGTTTGACGGACAATCTATTGTCATTACCGGCGGCGGCAGTGGGATTGGCCGCTGTACGGCGCATGAACTGGTTTCGCTCGGGGCGCGGGTTGCCCTTGTTGGTCGCTCCATGGAAAAGCTGAAGTCCGTGCAGGCGGAGTTATCCGAGGCTGGCGGCGAAGCCACAGTCCATACATGCGATATCCGCGATGAAGAAGCCGTCAAGGCAACCGTTGCGGAGATTATTAAGGAACAGGGCGCCATTCACGGCCTGGTCAACAACGCCGGTGGCCAGTTTCCCGCACGTCTGGAAGAAATCACTCTCAAGGGATGGGATGCCGTTATCAAGACCAACCTCACTGGTGGTTTTCTGTTTGCCCGAGAATGCTATGTCCAATGGATGAAGGAAAATGGTGGCGGCCCGATTGTGAATATGGTCGCGGACATGTGGAATTCGATGCCGGGCATGGGTCATTCCGGCGCCGCGCGCAAAGGCATGATCAGCTTCACCGAAACGGCGGCGCTTGAATGGGCGGCAGCGGGCGTCCGGGTAAACGCGATCGCGCCCGGCATGATCGTATCATCGGGAATGGACACCTATCCGGACTGGTGGAAAGAACGGGTTACGAACCGAATCGCGTCCCACCCTGTCAAACGGATGGGCACAGAGTCAGAGGTTTCCGCAGGAATCGTCTACTTACTGTCAGAAGCGGCAACCTTCATCACCGGAAGCTGCCTGCGAATTGATGGCGGCGCGCCGAATATCCGTATGAACTGGGACATGCCGGATCACAAAAACAACAAGGCCTTCAACGGATTTCACCTGACAGAAGTACCGGCGTTTTTGCGGGAGGACGAGGAATGATTTATGGACCGGAGCATCAGGAACTGACCCGCTCTCTCACCAAATTCATCGACCAGGAAATCAACCCGCATGTGGATCAATGGGAAACTGAAGGGGTCTTCCCCGCGCATGAGCTTTTCAAAAAGCTTGGACAGCAGGGGTTCCTGGGTGTCTGCAAACCTGAAGAATATGGCGGCCTTGGCCTGGATTACTCCTACAGCCTTGCGGTCTCCGAAACCCTTGGTCATATAAATTGCGGCGGCGTGCCGATGGCAATCGGCGTACAAACCGATATGGCGACACCGGCCCTTGCCCGTTTCGGCTCTGACTATGTGCGGGAAACCTACCTCAAGCCCGCCATTTCCGGTGATTACGTCGCCTGTATCGGCGTCTCTGAACCCGGTGCGGGATCTGACGTCGCCGCCATTAAAAGCCACGCCCGAAAAGACGGGGATGACTATATCATTAACGGTCAGAAGATGTGGATCACCAATGGCGCCCAGGCTGACTTCATGTGTATGCTGGTCAACACCAGCGATGGCCCCATGCATGAAAGCAAGTCATTGATAGTTGTGCCGATGGACAGCCCCGGCATCACTCTCGCCCAAAGGCTCGATAAACTCGGCATGCGTTCCTCCGATACAGCGCAACTTTTCTTCGAGGATGTTCGCGTGCCTCAACGGAACCTGATCGGGGAGGAAGGCAAAGGCTTCACCTACCAGATGATGCAGTTTCAGGAGGAACGGCTCTGGGCTGCGGGTGCCGGCCTGAAGCCGCTGGAAAAGGCCATTAACGACGTCATCGAATACACCCGGACACGCGAAGCATTCGGCAAGCCGCTGCTAGATAACCAATATATCCATTTCCGCCTTGCCGAGTTGTTGACGGAGGTCGAGCAGCTGCGCTCCCTCACCTACCGCGCGGTCTATGACTATGTACGCGGGGCCGATGTTACCTTGCTGGCATCCATGGCGAAGCTGAAAGTCGGCCGCCTGACCCGGGAGATCGCTGACGCCTGCCTGCAGTATTACGGCGGCATGGGCTTTATGAACGAAACACCAATCACACGACTATACCGGGACGGACGCCTCTCCTCAATCGGCGGCGGTGCTGATGAGGTTATGCTCGGGATTATCTGCAAATATATGGATATCCTGCCCAAACGACCGCGCGGCTAACACGCCCTTTGGAGGCAGGCCAAACGCAAAAGGCCCGCCCCTCTAATGGAGTAAAAAGGAGCGGGCCCCGTTTACGCGATGACAAGGTATCGCGTACTCTAATGTCAGCCTTTTTTCATTCCATGCTTTTTCGGGCCCATGTTCTGCAGTTCTTCTGCAGAAAGGACACCGTCCTTGTTACCGTCAGCGGCCTCGAAGCGCTTGTCGGAGGCCGCCGCGAACTCTTCCTTCGTTACAACGCCATCTTTGTCAATATCGAGGATTTCAAGCATTCGGGACGCATGACGTTCTTTCCGCATTTCACGTTTCATGTCGTGGAAAGCACGGGCTTCCTCCTTGCTGATGGAACCGTTGCCATCCTTATCGAGCTTGTCGAAAAATTCCTTCTTCTTGACGGTCATTTCTTCGACACTGATCGTACCGTTGCCGTCCTTATCAAGCCTGGAAAATCGTTCCGTGGATCTAACCGTCATTTCCTCGAAACTTATTTCTCCATCCTTATTGGTATCCAGGCGTTCAAAGATATCGCCTTTATGGTGACCCTTATGCGGACCATCCGTTGCAGCTATTGCAAGGGCGGGGATTGCCAGGGCGGCAATCATTGAGCCGATAATAATCTTCCGTTTCATTACTCAAGTCTCCTTCATTGGTTTGACTTATCCCTACAACGAACCGCGAAAAGTAATTCCGTCGGGAAATGCCAAAAAAATTACACAGGACGGCATAGAAAATTTTATTGAACATAGTTCATTTATGATGATAGTGTTTAATATATGAGGAATTGGATTTGACAGACTCACATAATAAGAAAGTACGGGCGAACAGTTTGGCGAAATTCAAGCGGCAGCATATTCTTGCCGCAGCGCGCCGGATATTCGACGCACATGGCACAGATGGCCTTAATATGCGGACCATCGCCAAGGAAGCAGGCTATTCGCTGGGGGCGGCCTATAGCTACTTTCATACGAAGGAGGAAATACAGGTCGAGTTGCTGGCCGGCATTCTTGGCGATCTAACCCGCCATCTCAGGACTGGGCTCCAACAGGAGACAGGGCGGGGAAACCCGGGGGTTCGGACCTTTTCAGCTATTGCCTCCTATTTCCGGGAACGGACAGAGGAAAGACGGCTCCTCCTGCAGTCCCTTCCAGCCCTCGAAGAGAAAAACGTGGACATCCCGGCGGCCGCCCGGAAAGAACTCAACAGTCGTTTGCTCACGCTAATGGGTTTACTTGCGAACGGCCTTCATCAGCATACCCCCGCATCTGCCGCACAGGCGCAAGAGGAAACAACTGATTTCGTCGCCTATCTCCTTGGGATGATGATGTTGGAAAGCGGCAGTCGTCTTCAATTGTTGAACGAGCACGGACAAGAAATGGTCGACCGGTATAGCAAACGGATGTTATTAAGGGTGACGCAACAAGAATAACAACAATAATTGTAAGACAGGAGTTCCCCGTACATGAGCGGTTATATGGAGAGCTATCGCGGTCAGGTCCTGATGCGTGAATGCGACCTTCTGGGACATATGAACATACAGTATTATGGCTCCCGCATCAGCCTGGCGATGTGCAACATGTTTCACGTCATCGGCCTGGATCCGGATGATCTAAAAAATGGCAAGCGCGGGCTCGCCGTCGTGCATCAGGACTCCCGCTATGTCGCGGAACTTCACGCTGGCGACATTATTCACATGCAGAGCGCGGTTGTTGGAAGTTCTGATAAAACAGTGACAATTGATCATCGGCTCTACAACAGTGTGGACGACGGGCTCGTCTTTACCAGCCGGATGACATCCGCCTATATGGATCTTGAAAGCCGCAAGGCCATTCCGTTGAGTGATGCGATCCGGCAAAAGGTGGCTGAACTGAAAATCGACGGGGAGAACGCGGCATGAACAAGGTTCTTCCCCTGTACCGGGGCGCGGTCGAGGCCTGGGAATGTGACCAGATGCGCCATATGAATGTGCAATTCTATATGTCGAAAGCCTCCGACGCCTTCGCCCATCTACAAAACAGGCTTGGTCTTTCCCCGGCGTTTATTCGCTCAACCCGCAAGGGACTTCGCTTCAGGAGTATCCGCACACAATACAAGGCAGAGGTCCATGTAGGCACCCCTCTCTATGGCCTTGGCGGAGTGCGGGATGTAGCGGGCGACCTCATCACGGGCTTTATACATATCTTTAATTCGGTCAATGACAGGTTGTCTGCTGTTTATGAATTTACTGCAGACTATGCCGATTTCGATACGGATACTTCACTGCCCCTACCTGATGAAATCCGGGTCGCCGCAGAGGAATTGGCGGATCCACACCCGGACTGCCTCCGACTGAAACCTTTTGACGGCGCTCTGATGCCCGACCGCCCACTCAATCATATGTTCGAAAGCGCGCGTGGGTCCGTGGATGTGTGGGAATGCGATCAGTTTAATCATATCGAGATGCGGCATATCGTCGGCTACTTCTCCGATGCCGCGACCCATATCATTAACGCGGTCGGTCTGACTCGGGAAATTATCCGCAGCCGCAACCTTGGCTCGGCGGCGCTTGACTATTACTCCGAATTTCACGCACCGATCAGGAAATCAACAGCTATACTGCTTAAAAGCGGCCTTATCGGAGCCGACGGGAAGATTTTCCGTTTCGGCCATAATCTGATTGATATGGACACTGGCAAGCTGGCCGTGACAACCACAGTTATTGGCTGTTACTTCGATATGACAACGCGCAAATCCGTGCCCCTGCCCGAGGAATTTACAAGTTACCCGAAGGAGAAGCTTCTTAAGGAACAGATGTAAATCAGAACATACGGGGGTTAAAGAGAAGTTTGATATAAGACCGGAACAGTAATATCTGGCCAGCAAGCTTCTCCGGTTCCCGCAGGGCCTTCGACATAATAATTCCCCCTTCGACGATGGTGGAGATGAAATCGGCAACCTCCACCATATCAACATCGTCATTCGGCGGGTAAGTCTCGCTTATTTCATTCAGAAGCTCGATGAACCGCTTTCGCCATGCAAGAGTTCCATTTCGCGTCAGGTCGTGAATGTCCTTGTCGAACAGGCGTTCCTGATAACAAATCGTCGCCACAAGACAGCCCGGATGGCCCTCGGGCAAGTCTGCCATCATTTCTGCAAATAACTTCAAGCCAATCAGAAACGCATGAAGTGGGTCTTCATTCAGCTCCCTTGCACGCTTAAAAAGATTATCCAACAGAATCTCGTCCTGTTCGAGATAACGGCGCACAAGGGCCCGGGCAAGTTCTGTCTTGTCTTTGAAGTGATAGAAGAAACCGCTCTTGGTGATTTCGGCTTCGGCGATCAGTTCGTCAATAGAAGTCGCGCCGAAGCCTTTTGCCAGAATTGCAGCCTCGGCAATGGAAAGCAGCCGCTCCCTTGTTTCAGCGCCTTTTCCCATAATTTCCTCGAAGGATGTTAACTGCAAAAAACAGTACTGCAAGTACAGTACCGTCGGTACAGTTTAATCGACAGCCGACCACATTCTACCATGTATTATGCCGATAAGAAATATATTAACTTATTGAAATAAACAGTATTTCAACTTTGTCGTCAAAGTGCACCATTGCTCCACTATCATGTCGAGCCCCTTGTGCATATTTTCCTGTCATCCAAACAGACAGGAGATTCAAATGAGGCACGCGAAATATAGAAATCAGTTGCCGCAATCAAAAGACAACATTTATTTGGCCGATGGCGGGCTGGAGACCACAATGTTGTTCCTGGAAGGATTTGATCTGCCTTACTTCGCTGCGTTTAACCTGATGCGAACCCAAGAAGGCAAGCAGGCGATCGAAAACTATCTGTTGAAATATATAGAGATTGCCAAGGAAAACGGAACCGGGATAATTCTCGATACGCCGACCTGGCGCGCCAGTCAGGATTGGGGGAACCTTTTGTGTTACAGCCCCGAAGCCTTGGATGCGGTCAACCAGGAATCTGTCGAAATGCTGCATGATATCCGTGACGCCCATGAGACCGAAGCGACCAAATGTGTCATCAACGGCGCGATCGGTCCGCGTGGGGACGGATATAATCCTTCTTTCATCATGTCCGCACAACAGGCATCCGATTATCACCGGGCGCAGGTCACGTCATTCGTCAAGGCAGGGGCGGATATGATCACCGCCGTAACGATGAACTATGTCAACGAAGCCATCGGCATAACCCGGCTTGGGGCCGAAGCCGGAATCCCGACGGCAATTTCCTTTACCGTCGAGACCGACGGCCGTCTTCCAACTGGCGAAACACTGGAGGAAGCCATCCGCAAGACAGAAATCGCAACCGAGAATAGCCCTGTCTACTACATGATCAACTGTGCCCATACCACGCATTTTGAAAATGCCGTGAAATCCGGCGGAAGTTGGCGGGACCGGATTGGTGGATTGCGGGCAAATGCCTCGGCTTTAAGTCATGCTGAGCTTGACGAAGCGGAAGAGTTGGACGATGGCAACCCATCGGAGTTCGCTGCGCAGCATGTGGAACTTGCGCGGCATTTACCCAACCTGGTTATGGTTGGCGGATGCTGCGGCACCGACCATCGGCATATCGCCGCCATTCATCAACATTTTCATTCATAGAAAGGTCAGGCTCCGGGAACTTTTTCTCAAAGGCTTCCGGAATCTAACTAGGTAAGAACGATGCATTTCAGATACGACTGGACAGAACCGGGAACATCATACGGAACACCGAGACACTCACCTATATTTCTTACAAGCGATGTGCGATGGACACCCAATGCCAGCCCCAAGCGCTCTTTGCAGTGGCTTGCCATCCTCATTGCCCTTATAGGCTTCGGGCAATGAGCTCCTTCATGATTTCATTGGTACCGCCATAAATGCGCTGAACTCGCGCATCTGCATAGGACCGTGCGACACGGTATTCCCACATAAATCCGTAGCCGCCATGAAGCTGCAGGCATTCGTCAATGACCCTGTTCTCGATCTCGGAAGTCCAGTACTTCGCCATGGCCGCCGTCGCGACTTCCAATTGGCCTTTCAGCAGTTCCTCGATGCATTTATCGACAAAAACCCGGGCAATCTGCACCTGTGTTTTCTGTTCCGCCAGCTTGAAACGGGAGTTCTGGAACTCGATAAGATCCTTGCCGAAGGCGCTACGATTTTTTGTATACTCAATCGTTTCATCCAGAACAGCTTCCATTGTCGCAGTTGCACCGATGGCGATCTGCAACCGTTCCCAGGCAAGTTCCTGCATCAGGCAGAAAAAGCCTTTTCCTTCCCCGCCGAGCATGTTGCTAGCCGGAACGCGCACGTCATCGAAAAAGAGTTCCGCCGTGTCCTGCGCCTTGAGGCCTAGCTTGTCGAGATTACGGCCTTTCTCAAAGCCGGGCGTTCCCGCCTCGACCAGGAACAAGGTAGTGCCCTTGGCACCAGCGCTCGGGTCTGTCTTGGTTACAACGATTACCAGATCGCACATAAAGCCGTTGGTGATAAAGGTTTTGGAGCCGTTGATGATATATTCATTCCCATCCTTCACGGCCCGGGTTTTCACCCCCTGCAGGTCCGACCCCGCACCCGGTTCTGTCATGGCGATCGCGCCAATCATTTCGCCGGACGCCAGTTTGGGCAGGTATTTCTTTTTCTGTTCTTCGGTCCCGTAATTGAGAATGTAGGGCGCAACGATCTCCGAATGCAGGCCGAACCCGGGCCCCGTTGTGCCGGCGCGCGCCTGCTCCTCCATCATGATGATACTGTATAGCTTGTCGGCACCTGCACCGCCATATTCCTCCGGAATTGGCATGCAAAGAAGACCCTGCTTCCCCGCTTCTTTCCAGGCATTACGGCTCACCTGACCGTCCTTTTCCCACTGGGCGTGATGCGGAATGATATGTTCCTCGTAAAACCGGCGAACCGATTCCCGGAAAATATTATGTTCTTCGCTGAAAATACTTCTTTCGATCATCTCGCCACCTTTATTTTTATGTTTCGTGCGAATTTCCCAACAATTGACAATTTGTCAATTTTGTCCAAGTCTAGCCTTTTGTATCGCATTTCTCCACAAAAAAGGCGAGCCCAAAGACCCGCCTTTTCGTATATCTCATACCTGAAGACCTAGAAAGCTTCCGCGTCCAGTTCCATCATGGTTTTTGCACCGGCGCTCATTTTTACAAGCAAAGAAGACACATCCGGGAGCATACGTTCAAAGAAGAAACGTGCCGTGACCAGCTTGGTCTTGTAGAACTCGGGATCGTCGGTTCCTTCCGCGAGCTTTTCCGTCGAAATCTTCGCCATCTGCGCCCACATAAAGCCGAGTGCAACGAGACCGAACATCCGGAGATATTCCGTTGAGGCCGCGCCGGCCTCATCCGGATTTTTCATGCCCTTCTCTCCCAGCAGCGCCGTGCCCTGCTGTAATTTCGCGAATGCTTTCGCGAGCGGCATGACAAACTCTTTCTGGTCCGGGTCTATCATGTTTTCCTGGATGAAGGCATCCACCGGATGGAAGAACTGACGAAGGTTGCGGCCCATATTCTGCGGCAGTTTGCGTCCCACAAGATCGAGCGCCTGAATGCCGTTCGCCCCTTCATAGATCTGGGTGATACGGGCATCGCGAACGAATTGCTCCATCCCCCATTCCTGAATATAGCCATGACCGCCATAACATTGCATCGCGGTTGCGGCGAGCTCGAAGCCCATATCGGTGAAATAGGCCTTGATCACTGGCGTGAGGAGTGAAAGCGCTTCATCAGCGGCACGCCGTCCCTCTTCGTCAGGATGTTTCTCGACCATGTCAACCTGCAATCCTGCCCAGAGGCCGAGTGCACGCGCACCTTCGGTAAAGGCACGGATCATCAGCAGGTTCCGGCGAATATCCGGATGCACGATGATCGGATCAGCGGGCTTTTCCGGCGCCTTCACGCCCGAGATGGAACGGCCCTGCAACCTGTCTTTCGCATAGATCACCGCATTTTGGTAGGCGACCTCGGCCTGTGACAACCCCTGAATACCCACACCTAGACGCGCGGCATTCATCATGGTGAACATGGCGCGCATGCCCTTGTGCTTCTCGCCCAAGAGCCAGCCCGTTGCATCCTCATAGTTCATAACGCAGGTGGAGTTGCCGTGAATACCCATCTTATGCTCGATAGAACCGCACTCAACCCCGTTGCGGGTGGCCGGGTTTCCATCGGCGTCCAGCAGGAACTTCGGCACGATAAAAAGCGAGACGCCCTTGATCCCGTCCGGACCTCCCGGAATTTTCGCCAGCACCAGGTGGACAATATTGTCCGCCATATCATGTTCACCGGCGGAGATGAAAATTTTCGTGCCGGTAATCTTGTAGCTGCCATCGTCCTGCGGGACCGCCTTGGTGCGCATGAGACCTAGGTCCGTGCCGCAATGCGGCTCCGTCAAGTTCATGGTGCCGGTCCAATCGCCGGTCACCATCTTCGGAAGCCAGGTCTGCTTCTGTTCATCGGTGCCATGCTTGTGGATAGCGGCGTAGGCTCCGTGAGTAAGACCGGGATACATGCCGAACGCCATATTCGCGGCGCTCATCATTTCAGCGAACGCAATTCCGATCACATGAGGCAGTCCCTGCCCGCCATAGTCGGGATCGGCATCGAGGCCCATCCAGCCGGCAGCACGATATTCGTCATACGCCTCTTTGAAACCGGTCGGCGTTTTCACCTCGCCATTGTTCCAGGTGCAACCTTCCTTATCGCCGACCTGGTTGAGCGGCTGGATCACCTCGCTCATCAGCTTGCCACCCTCTTCAAGGATCGCATCAATCATGTCCGGGGTTGCATCTTCGAACCCCGGCATATTGGTCATCTTGTCGAGACCTAGAAGGTCGTTCAGGACAAATTTGAAGTCTTTTACCGGTGCATTGTAGACAGGCATCTCGATACTCCCTTCTAGTTTCTAAGCGGCTTGCCGGTGGTGAGCATATGCTCGATCCGGTCAAGCGTTTTATGGTTATGGATGAGAGTCATGAACCCCTCGCGTTCCAGCTGAAGCAGTTTCTTTTCCGTCACCGGCTGGGTAATGTCCGTGTCACCGCCCGTCAGGACGCGGGCGACCTGCTCACTGACGACACCGTCATATGCCGTCGCCCTGCCCATAGTCACGAAGCCGGACACGGCCATATCGAAGGCGGCCGCTGCGGTTTCACCGGGCAGATTCACCTCAACCGGTTCCGGCGCGGCGTAACCTTCCACCATCTCAAGCGCGCGCTTCTTTGCATCGGCGAGAACACGCTTGCGGTTCATGGTCACGCGGTCACCTTCCCTCAAAATCATCATGTCTCGTGCTTCTGCCGCGCTGGTCGCAACCTTGGCGGTTGAAATCGCTTCAAACACTCCGGAGAGAGCAGGCATTGCGCCACCCGGACGCTTCTTGTTCAGCATCGCACGCATCACTAGTTCCTTGCAGCCGCCGAAACCAGGGATCACCCCGACGCCAACCTCCACAAGACCCATATAGCTTTCTGCATGGGCCTGAACGGCCGCCGCCGCGAGGACAATCTCACAACCGCCACCGAGCGCCATGCCAGCGGGTGCTGCAACAACCGGGAATGGGGCGTATTTCAGCTTCATCAGCGCATTCTGGCCTTCAGAGATCGAATTCTCGATCACCGGCCACATCGCCGCGTTGGCAGCAAAGAGAGCAAGGCCAACATTCGCACCGACGGAGA
The DNA here is from genome assembly GCF_017313765.1 of Sneathiella sedimenti. Taxonomy (GTDB): domain Bacteria; phylum Pseudomonadota; class Alphaproteobacteria; order Sneathiellales; family Sneathiellaceae; genus Sneathiella; species Sneathiella sedimenti. The sequence goes on from NZ_JAFLNC010000001.1 coordinate 349,832, forward strand.
AGTTGTCCGCGTCATTGCCAATAATCAGCGCCTTGAAGCCCTTCTTGTCGATCTTGCCGGCTTCCACCAGCATGGCGACTACATCCTGATCAATGGAATTCATCTTGGTGTGAATTTCAAGGCAGGCAACGCCATCCCCAAGGTCCCAGATACTTGCACCCTTGTTAGACAATACCGGCTCATTGCCACGTTTTATGTCGGCAAGCATCCAGGCGCCCTCAGGCACCGGCACGACAGCATAATCACCGTCAACCGTCATGTAGAAGGCGTCCTTGCCCTCTTCCTTGTAAAGTGGACGATCGCCGACTTTCTTCAAGAATTCCGGAACGGGTAGGTCTTCGGCCTCCAGCCGGTCAATGAAATACTGATTGCCGAGCTGGTTGAGTTGTTCAAAAGGTCCATATTTCCAGGCATAACCGGTTTTCATGGCTGTATCGATAGCGATGATGTCATCGGCGATCTCACTCACCAGTGACGCAGCATAGGAAATCGTTTTGGAGAGGATCGCCCAGGCATATTGCCCACCCTTGTCGTCATATTCGACAAGAGCGCGGAGGCCCTTTTTCGCCGCTTTGACGGACCCAAGCTGAGGCTTTTGTGCCTCGGCATATTCGCCGGTCTTTAGATTGCGGGCTTCCTTGACGCGTTTGCCGTCCTCTTTATTCATGCGGTAAAAGCCGCCCTTGCCCTTACGGCCGGTATAGCCTTCCTCGATCATCTTTGTGGTCATCGCGACCAGGGGATGATTGGCGTCATACTCTTGCGCGAACGCATCGCTCTCCGGAAGCTCTGAAAGCATGGACGCAATTACCTTTGGCCCAAGGTCAATCCCGGTCAGATCACCAAGACCGAAAATCCCGGTCGACGGAATACCCATCGGCTTACCGCAGACAGCGTCCGCTTCCTCAACCGTGAGGTCGAGATCATAGGCGGATCTGGTCGCAACAGAAGACCAGTAAATACCAATTCGGTTACCGACAAATCCCGGAGTGTCGTAACAATCGACGACTTCCTTACCGAGCGAGATATCCGCGAAGGTGCGTAGATCCTCCAGCGCCTCTTTTCGCGTATGGTCCCCGCCAACCAGCTCAAACAGCCGCATATAGCGCGGAGGATTGAAGAAATGAGTAATGGCGAAATCCTTCTGCAGGCTTTCCGGCATTCCTTCCATCAACGTCTTGAGCGGGATGGTAGAGGTGTTGGATGTTATGATCGAGCCATCTTTTCGAACGTCATCAAGACGCGTATACAGATCCTGCTTGAGGCCGGTATTCTCGATAATCGCCTCACAAATCCAATCGCAGTCAGCGACAAGATCGAGGTTATCTTCAAGGTTGCCAGTCGTCACAAGCCGCGCATTCTTCTTATGCATGAAGGGCGCAGGCTTGGTCTTCAGCATTGTTGCAACAGCACCTTCGGCAAGCATATTGCGGTTTTTTGCATCCTTGGGAACGATGTCCAGCAGGACGACCGGAACGCCTGCATTGGCGACATGGGCGGCAATCGCCGCGCCCATGACACCAGCGCCGATAACGGCTACTTTCTCAATAGCCATGATCAGCAAGCCTCCAGAACCGTGGCGATTCCCTGGCCACCGCCGATACACTGTGTTGCAAGTCCGAGCGCCTTGCCTTCACGCTGCAACAGGCTCGCGACCTTGCCGGTGATCCGTGCACCCGTTGCGCCCATCGGATGACCGAGCGCAATGGCACCGCCATCAAGATTGGTTTTGGCGAAATCCATGCCGGATTCCTTCAGGACCGCCAGGGCCTGTGCCGCGAACGCCTCATTCAGTTCAATGATATCGATATCCGCGAGAGTGATACCCGCACGCTCCAACGCTTTCTTGGTGGCCGGAACCGGGCCGATACCCATCAATTCCGGCGCACAGCCTGCGACGGCAATTGACCTGATCCGCGCGAGCTTTTTCAGCCCGTTTGCATCGGCATACTCCTCAGAGCATACTAACGTTGCGGAGGCTCCGTCCGTAAGCGGAGATGACGTTGCCGCTGTCACGGTGCCGTTTTGGTCAAACGCGGGCTTCAGACCTGCGAGAGTTTCCATTGTGGTCTCGGGGCGGATACAGCCGTCCTGCTCAACGCGGTTATTGCCATCCACAATCGGGATAATTTCATCCGTAAACTTGCCTGCGTCGCGTGCCGCGGTCGCACGGGCATGACTTTCAACGGCCACTTCCTCCTGCTCGAGACGGGAGATACCATATTTCTTTGCCAGATTTTCTGCCGTGATTCCCATAGAGACATAGGCTTCAGGATAGGATTTGTAGAGCCCGGGGTGCGGCGCCGGGTTGAAACCACCCATTGGCACACGGGTCATGCTTTCGATCCCGCCGCAAACAAAAACGTCGCCCGCGCCCATCTGGATCGCGCCAGCGGCCATGTGAATGGCCTGCATGGAAGAGCCACAAAAACGATTTACCGTCGTCGCGGCGGTCGATTTCGGAATGCCTGCAAGGAAACTGATAATGCGCGCTACGTTCAGGCCCTGCTCCGCCTCCGGAAAGGCGCAACCAATAATGACATCTTCTATATCCTCGACATTGACACCGGTATTTGCAATCAGGCCCTTGACTACCTGTCCTGTCATTTCATCAGGGCGGATCTTGATCATTTCCCCCTTGTTGGCGAGTGTGAAGGGAGAACGTGCATATCCCGCGATTACGACATTTTTCATTGTCTCGGCTTCCTTTCAGATCATTGTAAATGAACCGGCTACTCCCGGTCGATTTCTGTAGTTCTGCTCCAGAATATAGAGCCTTAATCTTATGAAATTTACTTTGCCCGATCCTACAGCGAAGGATTTAGGCGATCGTTTTCTTGCAGCTGTCAGCAGATGCGCTGCCCGATGCCAAATGCTCTTTCAACTGGGAAATACCCTCTTCCAGTTCCGCAATGGCTTCATTGATATCCGCTCTTTGCGTGACCAGCTTTTCCAACTGCTCTTCACATTTTTGCAAGGTAAAGGTGAGTTGATCCGTACTCCCGCTCTCGGGCGAGTACATATCCAGCATCTTCTTGATGTCCTGCAAACTGAATCCGAGGCGACGGCCTCGCAGGATGATCTTCAACCGTCCGCGATCCTTTCGGGAATATATACGTGTCGTGCCTTCCCGCGCCGGATTTACAAGGCCCTTGTCCTCATAGAAGCGTATGGTACGAGAGGTGACACCGAATTCTTCAGCGAGTTCCGTGATCGAAAAGCTGACCCGGCCGTCTTTGTCAATTTCTGCTCTGGCATTCATTTTATGTCTGGAGTCCCAATCCTTAGTTATAGGCAGACTATAGTTGACGTTTACGTAAACGTCAACCTTTGATAATGAGCTTGCTACCGCTGGATTGGCCATAGAACTATCTGTTATAATGTATAGTGAATATAAGGGGGGAGGCAAGGAATGACGGTTAAAATCACTCATTATGCGGAATTCTGGCCCTATTATCTGCGGGAACATTCAAAGACGAAATGCCGCCAGTTGCATTATATCGGCACAACGCTCGCCCTGTTGAGCCTGCTTGCCGCCTTCGCTTTCATGATGCCCTGGCTGATCCTTCTCGCGGTTGTCGCCGGGTACGGCCCCGCCTGGATAGCGCATTTCTTTGTGGAGAAGAACCGCCCCGCGACCTTTACCTACCCATTTTGGTCACTCTATAGCGATTTCCGCATGTATTTTTACTGGTTGAGCGGGAAACTGCCTGAAGAGCTCAGGAAAGCGGGAATTTGACCGATCAAGTTCTGTGTAATTCCGTTGGCCACTGATAATCTTCGCTCAGGTTCTGGCGAAATGTCACCTCGGTAATATATTTGGCTACGAGCCGTTCATTGAAAATCTCGTGGACGCGTTTCCAGCCATTCTTGGCTATTTGTCGTGCCTCGTCATCATGCTCGTTGAAATAGGCAATTTTTTCGAGCAGTTGATCGAAGTCGTCATAAAAGGCGAGTTCATCCTCCTTGAAAATCCGGTCATACCCCGCCCGGCGGTGGATCAAGGTCATCAAGCCACTACCAACATATTGCGCCATCCGGTCCGAGCTATAAAGCGGGTCCCCTTCCCCCTGGCTCAGGTTCAAGCCCATTCGCGCATTTCCAAGGTGGCGTTGATAGGTAATTCCTGCGAGCGGGAGTCTTCCGCGCATGCCGAGGATTTCGACTTTTTCGTCACCGAACCTGTCGAGAATTCGGCTGGCGACTTTAAAACGCTCGCTCTCAGGCAACGCATTTCCCATGCCATAGAATAACCGAAACTGCGGATCATCATTCTCGAAGGCACGCCCTGTATCAATGGACAAATCGACCAGGTTTGGAAAATAGGACACGACATTGTTCTTGCGGGCAAATTGCGCGAGCTGATCTCCTGCTGTCGTGATAAAAATCGCATCGGCGTCGTCCGCATGTGCGGTAATTCTATTGACGTTATCCTGATGCCAGAGGGCATCAAAATTATAGGCCGCAATTTTGATATGCGGGACCGCCTTGCGTATTTGTTTTAGTGTGGTCGCGAATATGGGGTCCGCATGACCAATGACCAGAAGGTCCGGCCAGAAATTTTTCGCCGTTTCCAACAGACGGAAATTTGCCGGCACGATGCCGAACTTGCGAGACCCGAACCAAGTCGATGCACGCGCAATATCCCGGTCACTGAACTGATAAACCTGATGGCCGTTACGGATAAATCCATTTGCGAGCTTCCTGTTAGAATCATAGAAGCGGGTACCGTTGGATTTTTCGTTAAAGTTTCCGACGTAAAGGACGCGCATATTTACTCCTGAACTTCTTCGCCGCAGATTGTGTGGGGCCTAGATACCTTGGCCTTTGCATCCTTCACAAGGGAATTTTCCATATTTGCCCCATATCAACGATCCGTATTTAAGATAGTCTCATGGAGTTGACAGGTAAAATTGGCCCAAAACAATAAGTTTTCCCTGCGTCCCCTTCCCTTCTGCGGTCTTTTAATGTATAGCCAACAGAATCGGTATCACTCCCCGCCTGAGCCACTCAAAAAAAGAAGGCCAAAGCTGTCGAAATGACTGTTTATCTGCCCATTGCCGAAATATCAGTTAATCTGTTTCTGATCTTGGGCATGGGCGGAGCAATCGGACTTCTATCGGGAATGTTCGGCGTTGGTGGTGGCTTCCTCATGACCCCGCTGCTGATATTTATCGGTATTCCTCCCGCCGTATCCGTCGCCACGGTTTCCAATCAGATTACGGCCGCAAGCGTATCCGGCGTTCTTGCCCATTGGAGACGTGGAAATGTCGACTTCAAGATGGGCATGGTCCTCCTGATCGGTGGTATCGTCGGGTCTGTAGTTGGCACATGGATATTTACGATACTTAAATCGATCGGCCAGGTCGACCTGATGATTTCCCTGTCCTATGTCATTTTTCTGGGGACAATTGGGATCTTGATGTTTATTGAAAGCGTTAACGCGCTGATCAATACACGTAGAGGTACCGTGAAGCGTAAGAAGCTTCATCAGCACTACTGGATTCACGGTCTTCCCTTCAAAATGCGGTTCCGCAAGTCGAAGCTATATATCAGTGCACTGATGCCACTTGGTATTGGGGCGCTGGTTGGTATTCTGTCAGCCATAATGGGGGTTGGTGGCGGCTTCGTTATGGTTCCGGCGATGATCTATCTTCTTGGCATGCCGACCAGCGTCGTGATCGGGACGTCCCTATTCCAAATTATCTTTGTGACCGCCAACGTCACTTTACTACATGCCATCAGCACACAAACCGTGGACATCATGCTCGCTCTACTCTTGATGAGCAGCTCTGTCGTTGGCGCACAAATCGGCACCCGGCTGGGAACCAAGCTTCGCGGTGAACAGCTGCGCGGACTGCTAGCCTTGTTGGTCATCATAGTCTGCCTGAAATTGGCATTCGACCTCGTCATCACTCCTGTTGATTTATATTCTCTTGGCGAAGGAGGGCATTGATCGGATGTTCTCTACCGTTCGCAAACTGACTACTACCGTTGCCTTCTTCTGCGCAATTGCTCTTGGGTGGACCACGCACGGCCAGGCCCAGTCTTCATTGGTCACTGATATATCGTCTCACTTAATTTCTGTAACTTCAGATTTCACCGGTACAGAGTTACTTCTTTTCGGCGCCATTCAGATTGCAGACGAAGAAGAAGGGCCGAACCGAGGAGATGTGCTGGTTGTTGTCCGGGGACCCGAGAAAAATGTCATCGTCCGCCGGAAGGCTCGGGTTGCCGGTATCTGGGTCAATACGGAAGCACTGGAGTTTGAGCGCGTGCCAAGCTTTTATGCCTTGGCGAGCAACCGCCCGGTAGAGGAAATTGCTGCGCCGGATGTTCTCAATCGTCTTCGCATCGGCCCGTCTCGCCTGCGATTTCGCGTGGCTAAGTCCGAACAGGTCAGCCTACCTTTTGAAGAAGCAATCGTCCGGCAGAAATCCCGGGAAAATCTCTATTCGGACCAGGAAACTGCCGTCTATTTTCTAGGTGATACGCTATTTCGAACAACGATCGCCATTCCTGCGAATGTGCCTGTCGGTGACTATATCGCGGAATTCTACCTGTTCAAGGATGGGGAGCTTCTGGGGGCCCAGTCTTCCCCATTATTTATCAAGAAATCGGGGCTAGGTCGTCAAATCTATGATTTCGCTTATGATTACCCGGCACTTTACGGCATCGCGGCCATCATCGTCGCCCTGATCGCCGGCTGGCTTGCATCTGCCATCTTCCGGAAGGATTAAAGTCTGTTAAAGAAAGGGCATTCTAATTCTGTTGCAGGTCAATTAGAATAGATCAAACCATTGTCACCAATCCTCTTCACCCGGAAAAAACAATAAAAATGGAGCGGGGCTATTGAGCCAGTCCAAGAAAACCGAATTTGTCCCGATCGCAATTGGCGTTCTCATGCTGTGTTTTCTGATGGGGCTGGTCGGTCGATTTGCATTTGAGAATTTTCCTAACCTGGTCTCGCCGCTTGGCAGTGAATTCCAATGGCCCCGCGGCACGGTTGCCTCTATCTATTCCATTGGCGCGGTGATTACCGGCCTTACAGGACCCATTGTTGGCATCCTGTTCGACCGCTACGGCCCCCGAACTGTATATGGCATTGGTATATTATCTGCCGGGCTTGGTCTGATATTTGCCAGTTACGCCACGAATATCTGGCAATTCTACATGACAATCAGTCTGCTCGTCGGGTTCTCGGCCTCCTGCTGTGGCAACGTTCCCAACGCCGCCATGGCAAGCCGATGGTTCAGGGCGCAAATACCGCTGGCCCTCGCCATTATTTATTCCTCGATGGGGGCCGGAACGCTTCTCGGCCTGTCCTTATCCCAGATTTTCATCGAGAATTATGGCTGGCGACAGGCAGAGCTCCTGCTAGGTTTTTGCGTATTAAGCCTTCTATTGGTCATCCTGTTTCTGCCCTGGCGGCGGATTACGGCGGGCAGTACAGAGTTATCCCGGCCGCAGACAGCTGATGTTAAAAAGCCGGAAATTGAATGGACCATGTCCAAGGCGATCCGTACATGGCCCTTCTGGGGTCTGGCATCCGTGTTCTTCTTTACGGGAAATGGCATGTTTTCGGTTGTAATCCAGGCTGTCACTTATCTGATTGAAGTCGGGTTTACACCCATTGAAGCGTCAGTGAATTACGGTTTGTCGGGGCTGCTCATCCCGGTTGGCATGCTTGGCGCCGGATATCTCGCCCTAAAGATCGGGCTCTTTAAAACGGCCATGCTCAGCTATGTGATTACAATTGTGGCAGTGGTTTGCATCTGGTTGTTGGATCGGTCGGATCATTTAATACCGCTTTATGGCTTTATCATCTTTTTCGGCCTTTCCATGGGGTCTCGTGGTCCGATGATCGGCTCCATCTCGTCGCTACTCTTTCATGGGCGCAACTTTGGGACCATTTACGGCGGAATAGCCGTCGGGGGCGGTTTCGGAATGGCCAGCGGATCATTTTTCTCAGGGCTGATCTTTGACTTGACGGGCAGCTATGACGCGGTATTCACTTATTCAATAGTTTGCCTTGTCGTCGGCGCGTCCCCATTTATCCTGATAAAAGAAATAAGAAACCAATCTTGGTAAGGTTGGACAGAACAGAAGGAGCATAAAATGCCCATGGCAATAGAGGAAATTTCCATCGATGACTTTGCGAAGGCTATACCGGATGGCGCCAAAGTCGCGATCCCGGCGGATTACGCCGGCGTTTCCATGGCGGCGACGCGTGCCCTCATCCGCCGCCGCGCGAAAGCTCTTTATCTCGTCGGCGTCCCGACAAGCGGGTTACAGGCAGAATTGCTGATCGGCGCGGGCTGTGTCAAAACATTTGAAAGTTCCGCCCTTACCCTTGGAGAATACGGCCCCGCCCCCCGGTTTACCAAAGCTGTTCGCGAAGGGTCGATCCATCTGATTGACGCAACCTGCCCGGCCATCCATGCCGGCTTACAGGCCTCACAGAAGGGCATTCCCTTCATGCCGCTGCGCGGTATCTTGGGAAGTGATGTACTGAAGAACCATCCTGGCTGGAAGGTGATCCAAAATCCATTTGCGATCGACGATGACCCGATTGTTGCCATCCCGGCGATACAGCCGGACGTCGCGCTGTTTCACGCACCGCTCGCCGATCGGGATGGCAATGTGTGGATCGGGCGAAAGCGGGAACTGGTGAATATGGCGCATGCCTCCAAGACCACATTCGTCACTGTCGACGCGATCTCGGAAACGAGCCTGTTCGAAACAGAGGAAAAAGCTGCGGGGGTGTTGCCTGCCCTGTATGTCGGCAAAGTGTGCGTTGCCCCGAATGGAAGCTGGCCGCTGCCGTTCTGGAATGGGGCTGACGTAGATGATGCCCATATGCGCCAATATATGCAAATGGCGGCAAACGACGCTGGCTTTCAGGAATATCTCGATCAGTTTATTTTGCAGGAAAGTGTCCCGGCATGACAAATATTGTGGACGACAAGAAGGCGCTCATTTGCCTGATCGCTAACCTGCTGCGCGATTGCAATCATGTCGCAGTTGGCGCAGCCTCACCAATTCCCGGCGCGGCAGCTCTTCTTGCCAAGGCGACCTGGGGCACACCCAGATTCGTCAATATTCTGGGATCCGTCGACAATAACTTTTTCACCGGCGGTGGCGGGGAACTTTTCGACTGCGCGGCGCAAGGGCGAATCGACGCTTTCTTCCTGGGTGGCGGACAGATTGACGGTCAGGCGAATATCAATCTCATGGGCCGAGGTGACTACCCAAATTGCAGTCCGAGATGGCCGGGAACTTTCGGTTCCGCCTATCTGTATTTTCTTATTCCCAAGGTCATTCTTTTCCGTGAGGAACATACCCGGAGGACGTTGGTTGAAAAAGTTGATTTCATCAGTGCGCCAGGCCTCTCCGATGAAAAAACATATCGTAAGGGCGGGCCTTTTGGCTTGCTCACCAGTAAGGCGTTCTTTCATTTCGACAAAGAGAAGAAACGCTTTCGCCTGGTATCCATTCATCCGTCAAGCTCGCTCGAGGATATCCTGGATAATACCGGCTTTTCCTTCGACTATTCGGAGGAGACTCCCCTGACGTCTCCCCCTGATCCCGCGCTGCTGGAAGTACTCAACCGGGAGGTCCGGGGCAAAGTCGCGGAAGTATACCCGAATTTTGCAGATACCATATTTCCGGTGACTTCCAACGCAGGGCACGATACATAACCCTTCACGAAAACAAAATAAGAAGTAGGACCAATATGTCTAGTAAAGGCGCCCTTTCGGGCTTGAAAGTGATTGATCTTTCCCGCGTTCTCGGGGGACCGTTCTGCACCCAGATTCTGGGTGACCACGGTGCCGAAGTCATTAAAATCGAACCACCGCAGGGTGACGAAACGAGAGGCTGGGGCCCGCCCTACAATGACGCCGGCATTGCTGCCTATTTCGCAGGTACCAACCGCAACAAGCGGTCCATTTCCCTTGATATCCGCCACGAAGAAGGTAAGAAGATTCTTCTTAAGCTTCTTGAAGATGCAGACGTTGTGGTCGAAAACTTCAAGACTGGCAGCCTTGAAAAGTGGGGCCTTGGATATGACGATGTTCTTTCCAAGAAGTTCCCTCGGCTCATCCATTGCCGGGTCACAGGCTTTGGCGCCGACGGTCCTTTTGGTGGTTATCCGGGTTATGATGCGGTTATTCAGGCCTGGGCCGGGTTGATCAGCATTAATGGATCCCCGGATTCCGGCCAGGTCCGTCTCGGCATCCCCTTGGTTGATTTGGGAACCGGGATGAATGCAGTCATCGGCATCCTGATGGCCGTCAATGAACGCCATGTCTCCGGTAAGGGGCAATCCGTGGAGGCTTCCCTGTTCGACACGGGTATACAACTTCAGCATCCGCACGCCGCAAATTACCTGATGTCAGGCAATGCGCCGAAACTGACGGGCAATTCTCATCCGAATATCGCGCCTTATGACCTTTATCCCACGCGGACAACACCAGTCTTCCTGGGGGTCGGGAACCATGGGCAGTTTACGAAACTCTGCGCATCGCTGGGCGAACCTGATCTCGCCAAAGACCCCAGGTTTGCTGACAATTCGCTTCGCGTGACGAACCGCGAGGCCCTGAATGAAGCGCTGAACAAGCTCTTTGCAGATAAGGATGGCGTCGAAGTGGCGACTCAGCTGTTGGCGGCGGGCGTTCCCGCAGGCGCCGCCATGTCGGTCCCCGAAGCGATTAACCATCCCCACACCCGCCATCGTAATATGGTCGTCGAAATGGATGGCTATAAAGGAACAGGGGTCGCCGTAAAACTGAGCCGGACCCCCGGATCGGCAAAGTCAATCCCGCCTTCGTTCGGGGCACAGGGGCGTGATATTCTTAAAGAGCATGGGTTTGATGACGGCGAAATCGAAAATTTTGTGAGCGACGGCGTCTTATGGGAACAACCCAAATGACGCGATAGATAGCAAAATTTCAAATCGGGGGTTGAAGTCGGCTGTCACCCGTCTGATAGTATAAAATCAGATAACCACAGTGGGCGCACCACATAAACAAAGTTGGACAACAATATGGTGAAGTTCGGTGTAAATCAGTCAGTAGAGCGTAAAGAGGATTTTCGCCTTATTACCGGAACAGGCGAATATACCGATGATATTGATCTGGATGGACAGCTCTACGGATATATGCTGCGATCCCCGGTTGCCCATGGGAAAGTCCTTTCCATTGATATTGACGAGGCTCGGCAAGCCCCGGGCGTCGTTGACATTATCCTTGGAAAGGAGCTGGAGGCGGACAAAGCGAACCAGCTTCCCTGTATGATCCCCCTTAAAAACCGTGATGGCAGTGATCGGGCAGATCCCGGCCATCCGGTTCTTGCAACAGACAAGGTCCGCTATGTTGGCGATAATGTCGCTTTTGTCATCGCGGAAACCCTCACCCAGGCAAAAGACGCCGCGGAATTGATCTATGTCGATTTCGAAGAAGAAGACGTTATCGTCGATACAAAAACAGCGAATGCGCCGGGCCAGCCATTGGTCCATGACAATGTTCCAAATAATGTTGCCTTCGATTGGGAACAGGGCAATGAGAAGAATATCCAGGATGTTTTCTCGAACGCGAGTCATGTCACCGAGATTGAGCTGATCAATAACCGGGTTGTCGTAAATTCTATGGAACCGCGCGGCCTGATTGCCGACTGGGACGGTGACGCAGCGAAAATGACGGTGCGCATGGGAACGCAAGGCGGCTGGGTGCTACGCTCCCTGCTGGCTAACGCGATTTTGCATGTGCCCGAAGAGGATATCAGGGTGATTACTCCTGACGTAGGCGGCGCTTTCGGCATGAAGCTTTTCTTCTACTCCGAATGTGCGGTTACGGTCTGGGCTTCCCGCAAGTTGGGTCGGCCCGTCAAATGGATCGGGGAGCGAAGCGACGCCTTCCTTTCCGACACGCAGGGGCGCGACCATGTAACCCGCGCAAAACTCGCCTTTGATGCCAATCACAAGATCACCGGCATGAAGGTGGAGACCAACGCCAATCTTGGCGCTTATTTGTCCACATTTGGCCCGTTGATCCCGACTATGGCCGCGGTCAAGGTCCTGCCGGGTGTCTATGATATCCCGAATTTTTATTACCGCAGCATCGGCGTCTTCACCAATACGGTACCGGTGGACGCCTACCGTGGCGCCGGGCGACCGGAAGCCATTTATGTGATCGAACGGCTGATGGATACAGCCGCTCGCGAACTTGGTCTCGGACAGGATGAAATTCGCCGGAAAAACTTCATTCCCGTTTCCGCCATTCCTTACACAACCTCTACCGGCTGCGTTTATGACAGCGGCGAGTTTGAACGGATTATGGACCGGGCGCTTGAAACCTCGGACTGGGAAAGTTTCCCGGATCGCCGCGCGGCCTCAGCCGAACACGGGAAGCGCCGGGGTATCGGCATGTGTTATTATATCGAGGCAACGGCCGGCAATCCGACGGAGACAGCCACCATCCGCTTTGAAGAGGACGACCGGGTGACGGTTGCTGTCGGCACACAATCTTCCGGGCAGGGTCATTCCACCGCCTATGCACAGATTGTCGCGGAACGACTGGGTGTTCCCTTCGAGAATATCGAGATCGTCCAGGGGGACACGGACAAGATCAAGTCGGGCGGCGGCACCGGCGGATCCCGCTCCCTGACGACGCAAGGTCCGGCCATTCATGCCGCAAGTGACGAGGTGATCAACAAGGGCAAGGAGCTTGCGGGCCACTTTCTGGAAGCAGCGCCGGTCGACATCGAGTTCTCCGCCGATGATGGCGAATTCGCCATTGCCGGAACGGACCGCAAAATCGGTATTCTGGAGCTTGCCCATCGCGCCCGAGGCCTGGGGCAACTTCCGGAAAACCTGGCGGAGGGGCTCGATTCTGAGGCAAGCTTTACTGTCGAAGCCTTCACCTATCCCAACGGATGCCATATTGCAGAGGTCGAGATCGATGAACTCACCGGTGCGGCAGAGGTTGTCCGCTATGTTATCGTCGATGACTTCGGCACGATCGTCAATCCGGCGCTCGTCCGCAATCAGGTCATTGGCGGTGTCGGACAGGGGATTGGTCAGGCGCTTACCGAACATACGGTCTACAGCGACGATGGGCAGCTGCTGACGGGTTCCTATATGGATTATGGCATGCCTCGTGCGGATAACATCCCGCTCGACCTTCTGTATGAAACGGTTGAGGTTCCCTGCACCATGAATCCGATGGGGGTTAAAGGCTGCGGGGAGGCTGGATGCATTGGCGCGCCGCCTGCTGTCATAAATGCGATTATCGACGGCCTTGCTGATCTGGGTGTGCGCCATATTGATATGCCCGCAACGCCGCAGCGGGTTTGGGATATCATCCAGCAGGCAAGTTAGGCAGTCCGGCAACTTGACCAGAATCTTCATTGATGCGGATGCCTGCCCGGTAAAGGACGAAATTTATCGCGTCGCCGGGCGGCATCGATTGATGACCTATGTGGTCAGCAACAGCTGGATGCGCATTCCACAAAGCCCACTGATCGAGCAGGTGGTGGTCGACGACGGCTTCGATGCCGCCGATAACTGGATTGCGGAGAATGCGATCACGGGGGATGTTGTGATCACCTCGGATATTCCGCTCGCCGACCGGGCCCTCAAGAACGGTGCCGTTGTGCTCGGTCCAACAGGCAAAGCGTTTACGGAACAGTCTATTGGGATGTCCCTCGCCATGCGCGACCTCAACGCACATCTTCGGGAAACCGGGGATATCTCCGGCGGCAATGCGCCGTTCAGCAAAAAGGACCGTAGTCAGTTCCTGAATGTCCTGGAGAATACGTTGCAAAAATTACGTAAAGGTTAGAGTCTATATTCCGTTCGTAAATTGGCACGTAAGTATGTAGTCGGAGACAGAGTGCGCCTATTACCCGCGGTCTTTTCTGGTAATTTTCTCTAATGATCTGAATAAGCTGGTTTCATCCGATGATATTTACTGCGGGAATAGCTCGACATGCGTTTCAGCTGTCCGGCCATAGTAAAGAACTCTCTTTCCCGAAAATGAAACGATATAGCCGGCGCAGCCTGCTGCCTTCACATTCTTGCAAAAAGCCGAGTAAGAATATTCGGGGGAATTGGCTTGCGCCCATTTAATATGGGCGGCGACAGCGGATTTGTCGAACTCTGCTGCAACCGTCTCATGTGTCGTCCGGTTTTGAAGCATGACGCTGTCCCCTTCCGGCAGGAAGTAAGTCGTCGTATTCCTCCGATAGTCGACAACATAGCCTTCGAAACCGGACCCAATCAGCGTTTTGACAATTTCGGGAAACGCCATTGTCTTGTCATAGGCGGCATCCAGGCAATTTTGAGCAATCTTAACTAGGTGCGTATCCATGTGTTCTCCTCCGGATTAGGGCAGTAAAACGTGGACGAATTAACCGATTGGAATGTTTTTCAAGTCACGCTGGGAAACAATTGATTTCAGAATCCGTTCTAGCCGCAGACGCTCCTCATGAGGGAGCTTGTCAAAGAACTCCGCATCATTCTCATCCGCTAGCCTTGCAAGACGGGGAACAAGCGCACGACCCGCATTTGTAAGAGCAAGGGTGTGAGCTCGTTTGTCATCCGGATTTTCCTCGCGCTCGATCAGGGATTTTTCAAAAAGCCTATCAGAGAGTTTCGAGATCGCGCCTCTTGTCATTCCCATGTTTTCGGCGAGCTGTGACGGTGCAATGCTTTCGGCATCAAAAAGCATGCGTAGGAAAACCCATTCGGCTACCGTTACCCCTTCGGCACTCACCTTGCGGGCAAAATTCTGGGAGATTGCGTTTGAAACTACCCGAAGCCAGTAGCCCAAGTGAGTACGCAGATTCGAAATCGGTTCGTTGGTGAGCATCGCAACCTCATTATAGTTTCCAAGTAAACTATAATGAGGTTGTTTCCTTGTCAACTAAATTTCCCGGCCTGCAAAACAAGCCAAAATATAATTAGAAAATATGCAGTTGCTGCTTTACTCAGAACTTCCAGAAAAGAGAAAAACACGGTCAGTCGAACCGGTATATTTCAAGTATGTTCTTATGGCAGCCCTATCATGCCAAATTCCGGCGAAATAGGATAAATTTCAAAGAAAGGACGACTTCCTTGATTATCCGCAGTTATTCTCTCGGACCATAATAAATCAATGTATGTTTAGGGAATGGCGCACCGGGGAAGATTCGAACTCCCGACCCCCAGATTCGTAGTCTGGTGCTCTATCCAGCTGAGCTACCGGTGCTTGATCGCCAGCCTGTCTTCGGCCGACAAAAGGACGCGAAATAGTGTAGCGCCCACCTGAGGATCGGGAAATTAATCAAAAGAGGGAGGCAATGCAAGCTATTAAACCAGATTTTCATAAAAAGTTGTGTCGAAATCGGTTCTTGTCGCCACGCTTTTCATTAGATACTATCTGCCCCTGATTTCCGGTTACATTAACCGCTCGGCATGGAACGGCGAAATTGCCTTCCCGCTACCGGGTTTTGCGCGCACAGAAACAAAGAGTGTTTTACAACCATGGTATTCAACCTTACCCGCCCAGTTGCAGTCAGCGCCGTGTTACTCGTCGCGAGTTGCTCTTTTGTCGATGAAAAACTGCTGCCGCCCCTGACCGGGGACCCGGCGCCTGTCAAGACGGGACAGGCAGCAATGTCTGCTGATCCGACTGCGACACAAGCGGCGATGGCCGCTGCATCCACAACGACGGAAACACAGGCCCCTAAAGCCGCCCCCAGCCGGTACCAGCTGCCGGAGGTTGCCTCTGCACCGAGTACGGGAACTGTTGTGGGCCAGCGGGTTGAAACCTTGCGCGACAATCTTCGTGCCTTACAGGCGCGCATCAACCAGAGCAGCGCACAGTTTGAAGCGATCGAGGCCTCTACCACCGCCACATCACAACGTTATCATGGCACCATAGCCGCCATTAACGCGCGCCTGCAGATTGGGACCACAAAGGGCAATCCGATCCTGATCAACCAGTGGAATGAAGCCCAGAGCGATCTTGAGAAAATAGCGGCAGATGTTTCAGAAATGAACAGCTTGGCAAATACGGTCGCGGGAGATGCCGGTGAAGTCGGCTTCCTTCTCGAATCGGTCCAGTCCGCTTTCGAACTCAGCGGCGCAATCGAGGAGGATCACCGTCAGTTGACGGTACTGGAGGATGAAACCACTCGGACCTCGGTACTGACGAACCGTCTTTTGAACCAGCTTACCAACGACATCAATCGCCAGACCGCTTATGTCGGGACTGAGCGGATGAACCTTACCAATACGTCAATTGCCATCAAGAATGGCGGGTTCCTTGGAACCAGTGCGGGGACTCGCAATTACCTGGAAACGGCGTCGGTGAATACAGCTTCAGGCGATCGCCAGGCATTGGTCATTATCCGCTTCGATCGTAACGATGTTGCCTATGAGCAGGCACTCTATGACGCAATCAGCCGCACCATGCAGGAGCGGCCGCAGTCATCCTTCGATGTTGTTTCCATCGCGCCGCTGAACGGCAACCTCGCCAGCAGTCAGGCAAAATCGGTGCAAAACGCGGAACGGGTCTTACGGTCGCTCGTAGAGATGGGGCTTCCCGCGTCACGGGTTAATCTTTCCAGCACAGCAAACGCGAATGTCGCCTCCAACGAGGTCCATGTTTACGTTCGCTAGTTTCTGGACCAATTCAGCAATAAAAAAGCGACGGTCGAAACCGTCGCTTTTTTTCTTTGAGAGAGCCGGATAACCGGCTCAATTCTTCCTTATCCGAAAATCATGCCTTCGACATTCTCGACAAAGAAGGCGACACCAATACCGGCTGCAACGGCGCCTGCGATCCGCGGTTTTGCCGCCGCAGCTTCGGTCGCATGCCAAAACTTCTCTACAACGAAACCAGCGCCAATAGCGATTGAATACTGAATAGCCGCGAAACCGACAAGGTAGGCAACGAGCGGTGAATTTTCCGCACCGACAATCGCCTCGCCATAGGCTCCGCCGTGAAACAGGCCTGCAATCGCAAAAATAGCCAAATAAACGCCCGATGGTATTTTCCGGCCGGACATTACCATCGCCCCCAAGAGAACGACTGAACCTGTAATGACAAGTTCAGCATAAGGCAGCGCCGTTCCGTTCGTTATCAGTAGGCACCCCGCTACGGTCCCAAAAATAAAAGCGAGCGGTGCCACATATTTCCTTGTCAGGAAAACTGCTGCCAATCCTACCAGAACCACAAACGCCAGGTGGTCCACCCCGATAATCGGGTGACCGAAACCGGACAACAATCCTTCCATGAGGGTACTGGGCGTCGCGCCGCCCATGGGATGATGGGCAAAAGCCAGACTAGGGGCAGCCATTGCCGCCAGCACGGTTGTCGCCGCTATTTTATATCGCATGTCATTCTCCTGTTTTCGTCTCACCCGACGAATTGACTTAGTTTTTTATCAGCGGCAGGTCTCCTGGCTCGCGCTATAACGGTGTTTTCTGCCTTCCCAGAAACTTCCAGTGGCTTTTTCGAAAACCCCTCCGCGCTCACAGTTGCGGGGGCAGCTATAGATTTGGACAAAACAGTCCTCACTATATTCCCTTTTAATCGACCGAAAAACGATAGAACCGCCTTCGGCAAACTCTACCAACTGCTATCGAGGAAGACCAGCGGCAATTGCAGTCATGTCATAACTTTTGGCATCTGCATGCCGAATATGGCTATCTGTGAGCTAAGAGGCTGTCGGAAAATTCCGGGTAAAAATGACATATATTAAAATAATTCTAAAAACTACTTGCAAAACAAATTTCGTCGAATATATAAGGCTCATCATCAGAATTTAGAATTTATTGGAGTTGATAAGATGAAAAATATGGAAGGCCAGAAAGTCCCGAATGTTACCTTTAAAACCCGTGACGGCGATAGCTGGTGCGATGTAACAACGGATGAGCTTTTCAAGGGCCAGAAAGTTGTTGTATTCGCTCTTCCCGGAGCCTTTACACCGACATGCTCTTCGTCGCACCTCCCCCGGTACAACGAACTTGCGCCGGTATTCAAGAAAGCTGGCGTAGATCGCGTCGTCTGTCTTTCAGTTAACGACACCTTTGTCATGAACGAATGGAAGAAAGATCAAAAGGCGGATAACATTACCTTCATTCCGGATGGAACAGGTGACTTCACCGAAGGGATGAACATGTTGGTCGACAAGGCCGACCTGGGCTTCGGCAAACGCAGCTGGCGCTATTCGATGCTGGTTAATGACGGCGTGGTCGAGAAAATGTTTATCGAACCGGACGTCGAAGGCGACCCATTCGAGGTTTCCGATGCGGACACGATGCTTAACTACCTAAATCCAGGCGCGGAAAAGCCCAAGGCAATCACGGTTTTCTCAAAGCCCGGGTGCGGCCATTGTGCAAGAGCGAAATCCGCGCTTGAGAAAGCTGGCCTCGGATATGAGGAAATTGTTCTGGGGACCGACGCAACTATGCGCTCCTTGAGAGCGGTATCTGGAGCACTGACGACACCGCAGATCTTTATCGACGGCGAGAAAATCGGGGGTGCAGACGAGCTGGAAAGCTATTTGGCCAGCGCCAAGTCAGCCGCCGCGTAACAAAACTGGTTCCCGCGAAGCAGGTTTGTCCAGATTCCTGCCTCAAAAAAAGAAACCCGCTGGTTGTCGCCAGCGGGTTTCGCATTTCAGGAAGGCTTCACGCCTTTTCTGTTAGTCGCTCCAGGACATACGGGCGACATCCGTTACAAAGAACGGCATGTCTTTCCAGACACCGTTCAGGCCTTTCCGGACTACCACAACGCGTGGCAGCTGGAACATAAAGCCGTTTACTGCATCATCAGCCAGCATCTTCTGAGCTGTCTGTAGAAGCTCCGTGCGTTCGGCCGCCGACGCAGCAGACTCAGCTGCGGCCACCACTTCGTTAAACTTCGGGTTATTGTAGTTGAAGTAGTAGTTCTCGCGGGCGTAAATGCCGATATCCATTGGCTCTACATGGGACACGATGGACAGATCATAATTTTTCTTTTTGTAGACTTCGTCCAGCCATTTTGGCCAATCGACATTCTCGATCTTTATCTTGAAGCCCGCTTTTTCAAGCTGGGAAGCAACGATCTGGCCGCCCTTGCGCGCATAATCATCCACTGGCGGCAATTTCAGGGAAAGCTCCAGCCCATCGGGATAGCCGGCTTCCGCCAGAAGCTTTTTGGACAGTTCCGGATCATAGGAGTAAGTCCCGGTCAGATCGACATAGTCAGGGTGATGCGGCGCAAAATGCGATCCAATCGGCGTCCCAAAGCCGAACATGGCGCCATCGATGATTTCCTTCCGGTTGATCGCATGGGCAATGGCCTGACGTACTTTCAGTTTTGAAAGGGCCTCATTCGCATTGTTAGTGCTCAGGATGGTTTCGCCGTTCGTATTCCCGACCAGGATATCAAAGTCTTCCTTGAGCGAGTCGCTGCCGACCAGTTCATTCGGTATGTCAGATACATCCACATCCCCGGAAAGCAGGGCTGCTAGACGTGCGGTACCATCACCGATAAAGCGGATCGTGACGTTTTTGATCGCAATGGCGTCCTTGTCACGGTAGGTATCCGCAGCTGTCAGTTTAAGGCTGTCGCCTTTCGTCCAGCTTTCGATTTTATAGGGACCCGTACCGACCGGATTGGTGGCATTAGTCGCATCTGACGCCGGATCGACAATTACAGCCGTTGATTCACTTAATTGCTCAAGCAGGGCGGGACGCCGCTCTTTCAACTTGATAACAACGGTATTGGCATCCGGGGTCTCGATGCTTTCCATGTTCGTAAAGCGGTCTTTACGCTTATTCTGGCTTTCTTCAGCGGCATTTGCCTCGAAGGTATATTTAACATCAGAGCTGTCAAAATCGGCGCCATCATGGAATTTTACGCCCTCAACCAGCTTAAATGTATAGGTCAAGCCATCGTCACTGATCGTCCAGCTTTCGGCAAGGTTTGGATGAACCATTCCCTTTTCATCTACCCGGGTCAGACCCTCATAGATATTGTAAAGCGTGGTCAGTGAAATTGCGGCGGCTGCACCCGTACGAGGATCAAGCCCAGGAGGCTCCAACCGCTGTGCAAAAGTAACGGAGTCTTTCGCCGCCAATGCTGAGAACGGCGCCAATACGGCACCGGCAAGAGCGGCAGCAATAATCAATCTTTTCATGAACATTTCTCCCTTAAATTAACTTGTTGATTTTTAAGACATATACCCTGGCAACCCGCCTAGGCTTCTGGCGTTATAAACGGCCCGTGCAATAGATCTTGCGACACAATCAGCAGCCATCGCCCCAATTTTCGCCACGCCGAGCGGTCTTGACCCTGATAATTCTACTTTCTCTGTTGATAATGCAAAAATACTATCGCCGTCGAAGGGGGTATGTACAGGCCTAATTGCACGCGCGAGGCCGTCATGGGCCATGATCGCGATACGCTTGGCCTCCGATTTCGTCAGTGCAATATTCGTTGCGACAACACCAATAGTAGTATTTTCCGCAAGCCGCGATTCCGCCGGAATATCGAGGGTCAACTCCCCGTCAATTTCAGGGGCCCCTAAACCACCGAATTCGGCGTTCTGCTCAAAGGGCCAGGCCCAGAAATGACGTGTTCCGGGAATAACCACACTCCCGACTGGATTGACGGCGAAAATCGCCCCGACCTGAATGCCATCGTCACTGATCAGGGACGCGCTCCCCAGCCCCCCTTTCATCTTTCCCGCGGCAGCGCCGTACCCTGCGCCAATATTGCCGAGCGGAAAGTCATCATTCACATTCTCTGTCGCTTGAATACCGAGCTGCCGATAAGGCGGCATATCCCCCCAGTTCTTGTTTCCGCTATTTGCCAGATCGAATAATATCGCTGACGGGACGATCGGGACATGAATGCCTTTCGCCTCAAATCCGCGCCCCTGCTTTGCCAGCGCCATAACGGCCCCCGCCGCAGCCTCCAACCCGTAAACGGAGCCGCCACTTAAAACAATGGCATCAACCCGTTCCACAAGACAATCAGGGTTAAGTGCTTCGGTTTCTCGCGTGCCGGGACCACCGCCCCGGACATCAACGCCGCCAACTGCGGCAGTGTCGGGAACTATCGCCGTCACCCCTGTCATCACTTGCTTGTCCTCGGCATTGCCGATTTTAATTCCATCAACATCTGTGATAAGATTCTTGGCGCCAGGTTTGATCATATTGTTCATCTTTTGCTTTTGTTTCCGTAACGTTAGCCTTAGCCTTTCAATCGGTCAACTTATCTTCGCTACTGCAGCAAACTCTCAAAGGAGCCCCTTTTCCATGACCGCTCTTTCCGTGTTACGAATCCCGGCATGGCGACTATTGTTCCCGCTATCATTGGTCTTTCTGCTGCTTATCTCTCCACTCAGGGCCGAGACAGACAAGAAATACATGATTGCAGCGGCCAACCCCTTGGCGGCCGAAGCCGGCCGGATCATGCTCGCGCGGGAAGGCAGCGCAGTCGATGCAGCAATTGCCGTACAAATGGTGCTGACATTGGTCGAGCCCCAATCCTCAGGCATCGGCGGCGGGGCATTCCTGCTCCATTTTGACGGTGAAACACAAAAGCTCGAGACTTATGATGGGAGGGAAACCGCCCCGGCGGCGGTTCAGGAAACCCATTTCCTGACCGCGGACGGCAGCCCGAAAAAATTCTATGACGCCGTCGTTGGTGGCGGCTCTGTTGGTGTGCCCGGTGTCGTCGCCATGCTGGCAAAAGCGCATGAGGCCCACGGGAAGTTGCCTTGGAAAGACTTGTTTGAGCCGGCAATTAAGCTGTCAGAGGAAGGCTTCCTGATATCCCCGCGCCTCTACTACCTGCTTGACCGGGATGAGCATCTGAAAACCAGGGCGACCGCCGGGACTTATTTCTATAACGCGGACGGATCGGCAAAAGCCGTGGGCACACGTCTACAGAACCCGGCGCTTGCAGCAACCTTGCGAGTTATTGCCGCGAACGGCCCCGACGCCTTCTATCACGGCGATATCGCCCAATCTATTGTCAACACCGTGCGAAGCGATAACCTCAATCCGGGCCTGCTGACACTCGATGACATGACGAATTATAAGGCGATCAAACGAGAGCCCGTTTGCGCGCCCTATCGCGCTTACACTATCTGCGGAATGGGCCCGCCGACCTCGGGCGGCGTTACCCTGTTGCAAGCCTTACGTATTCTCGAGGCATGGGATATGCCCGCAATCAGTCCGGGTAGTGCGGAAGCGATCGACATTATTTCACAGGCGAGCGCGCTTGCCTTTGCCGACCGAGGCAAGTACCTCGCCGATGGCGACTTTGTCGATATACCTGTCCGCGGGTTACTGGGCGACGCCTATGTTGAAAGTCGTGCCAAAATGGTCATTCCCGGCGAATCGCATTTGCCTTTTAAGGCCGGCAATCCGGAGGAGAAACAGGGCTCACTTGGCCTTGATAATGCGATCGAGCTTCCCTCCACCAGCCATTTCAGCATACGCGACAGCCTCGGAAATGCGGTTTCCATGACGACATCGGTCGAGAATGTGTTCGGATCCCGATTGATGACAGGCGGGTTTATACTTAATAACCAGCTGACTGACTTTTCCTTCACTCCCACAACGGAAGACGGTCCCGTTGCCAACCGAATTGAGCCAAACAAGCGTCCCCGCAGTTCCATGTCCCCGACAATGGTGTTCGACGGGGAGGGAAAACTTCGGCTGGTCATCGGCTCCCCTGGCGGCAGCCGGATTATTGGCTATGTCCTGAAAACCATTGTTGCGTCTCTCGACTGGAACATGGACCTGCAGACGGCAATTGCAATGCCTCATTACATCAATCGTAATGGAACGCTTGATTTGGAGGTGGATACGCCTCTTGCCGATCTTAAGCCCGAACTGGAATCCATGGGGTATAAAGTAAATGTCCGTACCCTTAATAGCGGGCTTCATGGTATCAGTATCACAGGCATGGATTTACAAGGGGGCGCCGATCCCCGGCGTGAGGGGATAGTTCTTACAGGGGAACCGGAGTAACTCCGGGCAGGCTATTCTTCCGGCGTCTGCACCACGATAAACAGGCGGGAAAACGGATACAGTGTCGCATCATCCTGGCCGACCGGATAGGATTCCATTAGCATTTCGGCATACTGGCTTTCGAATAATTTTGATTCTGTCTCGTCGAGTGCGGCAAGGAACGGCCGAAGCGCCGTGCCACGCGTCCATTCCAGCACCGCATCCTTACCTTTCAGGATTTGAAAATAGGTAGTCTCCCAGATATTGATTTTCTCCACTAGTGGTGACAAGAGATCGAAATACCAGTCTATGTTATGAACCGGCGCCGGCCGGACTAACGGTCCCAGTCGATCCACCCATTCCGGTGACAGGGCGAGATCATAAAGATTTTGATGAGAGGGGGCGGAGAAGTTGTTGGGCATCTGCACTGCAAGCACACCGCCGGCCCGCAGCTGTTTTAGTAGGGTGGGAAAAAGGGTTTCGTGATCATCGAGCCAGTGAAGCGCCGCATTGCTGAAAAGGAGGTTTCCCTTGCTGGTCGGCGAAAACTGACTGATGTCGTCAAGCTTCCATTCGATGGAGGGATGGTCTTTCCGTGCCTTGGCCAGCATTTCCTTGGAACTATCGATCCCCGTGATAATCGCTTCATTCCAATGTTGGGAAAGAAGCGCCGTGACATTTCCCGTGCCACACCCCAGATCATAAATTACGGAGGGAGAGTTTAGCGGCACCTGTGACAGCAGGTCCATTGCCGGACGCAACCGATGATCTGAAAAAAGAGTATACTGTTCAGGATTCCATGCCATCGCCTGTTTGCCTCCTTGTTGTCGGTTATCTACAAGGTAACAATTTTACACGGCAAATACAGTGTCGTTTCGGGAAAATTCGACAAACTAGTCGGCGGAGACCGTTTTCGCGACCGCTTCTTGCTGGCGTTCAAGTTCCTCAACGGATATGTTTTCCACACCTGTTGACGCCAGAGCGGGCACTTTGCGCACTCTTGCGGATTTCTCAGTTGAGTAGGGATTTTCCTCTCGATAGCAGTTTACACTTCCCAGTGTTTTGTAGCAGTAGAGCGGTGCCTGAACGAAAGTCTCGCTCTTTAAAGGGCAAAAATCCTTCCCGGAGGAAAGATTAGTGAACGAGCAGGAATCGCCGAAGACACCTGCAACGTTCTTATCAACTGTCTTAAAAATATCGCTGGAACAGCCACTTGTTGCGACGGTCGCCACCAGTAGCGCCCCTATCGTCAATCCCCGCATAATCGTCACGCAGAACACCCTTAAATCCGATTGAACCGGTCCAAAATTACCAAGGAGAGCGTATCGAAGGAGCGTTTAAATTATGTTAATCGGGTAATTCTATGCAAAATATAGTGCCTGAACTTCCTGTACGCTCCAACGTGATCTCCCCGCCATGCGCGACAATCAACTCACGCGCAATTGACAGGCCTAGACCCGTTCCGCCCGCGCGCGCGGATCCGGAAAATGGCTCGAACAGATGCTCTCTGGCTTTCGCATGAAGCCCCGGGCCGGAATCGCATATTCGGATAAGGGTGCGCGAGCCCGCACGCAGGGCATGAATATCAATCGTACCCTCCTCTTCCATCGCCTGTACGGCATTTCTACATAGATTGAGTAGGATGCGGTAAAACTGATCGCGATCGGCATTGAGCATGAGACCCGCCGGAATCCTGTTCCGCCAGACAATGCCGTTACTCTCCTTAAGTCCGACTGATGTTTTCACCTCATTCACCAGCGGCTCCAGAAGGAAGCGCTCTTTTCTCGGTTCCTGCTCGTCGGCGCGACCATATTTCAAGGTCTGCGTGCACAGATCGATCGCCCGATCAATACTTGTCATCAGTCGGGGGACCACCTTCTGTACTTTCGGGTCCTTCACCTCCGACAGGCTATCGCTGACAATCTGGGAGGTAGAGAGAATGTTTCGAAGGTCATGGCTGATCTTGGTTACGGCCGTGCCCAGCGCGACGAGATGTTGTTTTTGCTTTAATGCTGCCCGAAGTCGGGTCTGCATGATTTCAAGCTCACGTTCCGCGACCCCGATTTCATCCCGTCGCCCTGAGGGCACAAGCCCGGTGCTGATATCTTCGGGAGCCCGGCGAAAGGCAATCATGCTCTCACTTAACCGGCGCATCGGCCGGACCATCAGCCAATGGAGCGTCAGGTAAACAAGGATTGCCGTCAGGGTCGAGATAATGAGAGATAGCCAGAAAATATTCCACGCATAGTCATACATGGCATCAATCAACGGCGCCTCATCGATCACTACCTCCAGGGAGGAGTTGGGCTCATTCTCGATCGGGCTTATTATCCGAATAATCCGTCCCGGCCCCACCATCAGGCTCATGAAAGCATGTTCAATCAAAGGCAGGGGACTCTGGTTGGCGAGATCGAATTCCGCATCAATGGCGGGCGGCATATTTTCGCTCAGGATCAGAAGCCGGGAATTCGCGCCATGCAGAACGACGCTTCGGGCGCCGACACGAAACAACAATTCCTCCCGTAGTTCCTCGGACACCATATTATCTGGAGACGCCAAGAGCGAAAGGGTTGCAAGATGCGCAAATTCCGTTTTCTTGATGAGGTAATTCAGGCGAAAAAAGGCGATAGAAGGCACGAAGATCAAGACTTCCGCCAGCATTACAAAAACAAGCGTCAAAATTAGCAGTCTCGCGGAAAGACTGCGAAATGGTGCCGCTATTTTTTGTAAAATTGCCATTCTACAGAATAGATCAAAAAAACAGGCCGGTATCAACTTAATGATACCGGCTCTTCCAATACAAATACAATAAAGCGCGAGTTATAACCCTTGTTGGTTATCAGTTCTTTTTAGCCGCGCAAGGATTTGCTTTGCAGGGGTTACAGGGGTTGCACGCCTTTTTTGCAGCGCAAGGATTGCAGGGGTTGCAAGCCTTCTTAGCGGCGCAAGGATTGCAGGGATTGCAGGCTTTCTTTGCCGCGCAAGCGTTGCATGCCTTTTTTGGGGCACAAGCCGCGACAGCACCCGGCACGACGGCGGTCGCTGCCATCGAGGCGATTGCCGCAGCGGTTAATACTTCCTTGAACATGTGTCTCTCCTGTTTAGTTCTGAGAACCTTTGAAGCAATGATTGCTCGCTGGGAGAATGCCCGCTTTACCGCCTGAATCCGAATCAACTGCGATAACGATACCGTTATCGTAATTGGCTATCCGAAGAGGGAAAGAAATTTAACAATTGCACGGGTTCGGGAACTAAACAGGCTAGGTGTGTAGTAGCTTCCTGCGGCCCGCTTGCTGATCTCGCCATATGTCGGATAGGGCGCAATGAAGCTTGCCATCGTACCGATCTTGAGTTTCCCGGTAATCGCAACTCCCCAGGGATGGATCAGTTCACCGGCATGGGGTCCAACGATACCCGCGCCCAATATGCGCCCGCCATTGGTCGTGATCGCTTTGATCATGCCTTCCGTTTGACGCTCGGTCCGGGCACGATCAATATCGGCAAACGGAAAGGTGAGAACCTTAATCTTGTCGCCATACTGTTCCCGTGCTGCGGCCTCATTCAGACCGACATTTGCAAGTTCCGGATCAGTGAAGGTAACCCAGGGAACAGCGCTGTAATCGACCTTCGCCGGCAAACGAAAGAGCGCGTTGCGAATAACGATCCCTGCATGATACCCGGCAATATGCGTGAATTGATAACTACCGGCGACATCTCCTATGGCATAAATTTTCTTATTTGTGCTGCGAAGTCTGGCATCAACTACAACGCCTTTGGGATTATAATCAACGCCTGCGGCCTCAAGACTGAGTTCCTCCACATTCGCCTTTCGCCCCGCTGCGACGAGAAGATGCGAGCCTGAAAGGATTTCGGAAGAAGCCCCTTCCTCCAGTGAGATATAATAAGTTCCAGATGCGTCCTTCTTGACGTCTGAGATTTTCACTCCTTCACGGATGTCAATTCCCTCCTCCCGCAGGGTTTTGAGAACAACTGCACTTAAATCGGGGTCATCCCGGCCGAACGCCTTGAATGCCTCGAGAACAGTGACTTTCGATCCGAGGCGGGCGTGAGCCTGCGCCATTTCCAACCCGATTGGCCCGCCGCCGATAATGATCAAATGATCCGGCCGCGTGCGATTCTCAAATATGGTCTCATTGGTCAGGTAGCCAGCCTCGTCCAGCCCCGAAATGGGAGGTGCGGTCGCACGTGACCCCGTGGCAATGACAAAGCGGCGTGCCGTCACTCGTGTATCGCCGACTTCAAGCTCGTTTTCCGAAATAAACCGACCATAACCTTGGATCACCTCCACGCCCAATCCTTTGAACCGCTCGACCGAATCATGGGGGGCAATAGAGGCAATGACTTCCTGCACGTGATCCATAACCTTTGAAAAATCGACAGCTGGGTCCGGCCCGGTCACACCAAAAACACTGGCATTCTTCAGGCTCGCTGCTTTCTTCGCCGCCGCGATCAACGCTTTAGACGGAACACAGCCATAATTCAGGCAGTCGCCACCCATCTTGCCGCCTTCGACGAGGACGGTTTTTGCCCCCATCTGGCTCGCGCCCGCAGCAACGGAAAGCCCGCCGGAGCCACCACCGATTACACAAATATCTGCCTTGACCTGTGTTGCCATAAAAGTCGCTCCTGCGTTTTATTTAGAACTATTTCGAAATTTCTTGATCACGACCGGCAACAAGGCAATGACGCCGAGAGCGATGAAGGAGAACAGGATCTCTTTCGTCAGCAAGGAGCTGATCTGGAAATCCAATGCACAGTTACTATGCCCGCCCTCTAAACAAGCCTGATAGATAGCTTGCTGCTCTCGGATGATGCTGTCGAGGCCACCGCCAAGATAGGCAAAGACAAAAGTCCCCGGGATAATGCCGACGAATGTCCCAATCACATATGTACTGAGCTTCACCCCCAGAAAAGCGGGCGCAATGTTGACCAGCCAGAAAGGAAAGACAGGAACCAACCGCAAGAATAAAAGATAATTGAGCGCATTCTCGGAAAATCCGTCCTCCAGCTTCTTCAGCTTAGGGCCCGCCTTTTTGCGCAGCGGTTCGCCAAGGGAAGTTGCGGCGATCAGAAACAGGAGCGTGGCGCCGATCGTGGCGGCAAACACCGTCATCAGTCCCGCGGCAACCCAGCCGAATAAAAATCCGCCAGTGACCGTCATTAACAGTCCTCCCGGCAACGAAAAGGCAACGACGACGATATAGAGGCCCATATAAAGTAATGCCGCCAATGGGAAGTTCCCCGATACAAAACCGATAAGGTAATCCCGGTTTTCACTGAGCATCCGGAATGTCAGATATTCATCAAGTTCCAGGACGAAAAACGCGACGATTGCCAGGGCAATGACTAAAAGCGGCAACATTTTTATGAAAGAAAACCCATTCCCGGCGCCGCCTTTTTTATCACTGGCCTTACCCATCGCTGATTCGCCCCTTACCCACTTTGCCAGCTTCTGTTTGTCGAAACCTAACATAAACCCCTTCTCGGGGACAAAAATTAGCGTACACCGGCAATTCCTTTAATACAGCGAACAGTTCGCCCTGAAACTTATCGAAACTTATGGTTCCTCGATAGTTTCGAAAGGCCCTTTCACCCAAAAGTGAGCCGAATTGAACCGTTCCGATCTGCAATGGTGCAAAATTTATCTCCTGCATTGACTTAGCCGGGGAGAAACCTTATACAGCGGGGCTTGTTTTCCCTTCGCGCAAATCGCGCGGATGATCGACGGAGAAGTCTCTTGAAACGTACATATCAACCGAGCAAACTTGTTCGCGCTCGCCGCCATGGATTCCGTGCCCGCCGGGCAACGGTCGGCGGTCGCCGGGTTCTTGCTAATCGCCGTTCTAAAGGCCGCAAGAGCCTTTCAGCCTAATCCCATGCCGATAGGCGTCGAACGGCTAAAAAAACGCGCGGAATTTCTCCGTGTTGCGTCCGTTCGCCGCAAATGGGCTGCACCGGGGATGGTGCTTCAGGCTGCCCGCGACAAAAGTCCGGGCAGACCCGATGTCGTGCGCGTGGGTTTTACCGTGACCAAGAAGGTCGGCAATGCAGTAGTCCGCAACCGCATTAAACGCCGACTTCGTGCTGTCGCGCAGGAGATTATACCGGCTCACGCTGATGCGGGCTGGGATTTTGTCCTGATTGGCCGTGCCAAAACGAAAGACCGGAAGTTTGATGAATTGAAGTCAGATCTGTGCACCGCACTTGGCAAGGTTGGCGCTACCGCGTCTCCCCGACGGAGCGCGCAATGATCGGAAACTTCCTCGCCGGAGCGCTTATGCTGCCTATCCGGTTCTACCGCTATTTTATTTCGCCCCTGCTACCAGCAAGTTGCCGCTATTACCCCAGTTGCTCATCCTATGCAATGGAGGCGTTATCGGTGCATGGTCCACTAAAAGGTTCCTGGCTGACCTTGCGGAGACTTGGGCGGTGCCATCCGTTCGGCGGCGAAGGGTACGATCCGGTACCTCATAAACATGGAAATTGTCATCACGGCGCAACGGACCTGTCGGGTCGCGCCCGCATAGAATAAAACGTAAGGGCTGTAAAAATAATGTCGGATCAGAAAAACCTGGTCATTGCGATCGTTCTTTGTTTCCTGATTATTTTCGGGTTCCAATACTTTGTTGAAGGCCCGCAAATAGAGCAGGCGCAGCAACAGGCCGCAACAACGTCTACGGATGGGGATACTCCGTCACAAATTCCGTCCGCGGCCGTCGATGGCGCCAGCGCGCCGAGCGTACAGGGAGCGACAGCCCAAGGCGCCCTGACACGGGCACAAAGCCTGCAAAAGGCTGACCGGGTTAAAATCAACACACCGACTTTGCATGGCTCTGTTTCACTGACGGGCGCACGCCTTGATGACCTGACTCTCATCGACTATCGGGAAACGGTCGATCCGACGAGCCCTGAAATCAAGCTGTTGTCCCCGGCCGGCAGCCCCCATCCCTATTATGCTGAGTTCGGTTGGAGCGCGGCCCCTGGTACAGCGACAAAGCTACCTAATGCGCAGACTATCTGGTCAACGGACAATACAGAGCTTACCCCGCAAAAGCCGCTGAAGTTGACTTGGGACAACGGTGAAGGTCTCATCTTTCATCGCACCATTTCAGTCGACGAAAATTACATGTTCTCAATCGACCAGATGATCGAGAACAATACCGGCGCCCCTGTCACGCTTTATCCATACGGCCTTATTTCCCGTCACGGCACCCCTGAAACCACGGATTTCTATATTCTTCACGAGGGTCCGCTCGGCGTTCTCAATGAAACGCTCGAGGAAATTGACTATAGCGATCTTGAAGAGGGTAAAAGCGAAAGCTACTCTTCCGTTGGGGGCTGGCTCGGCATTACTGACAAGTTCTGGCTGACAGCCCTGATCCCTAACCAGGAAACCAGCATCAAGGCACGCTTTTCTTACGCCCCGCAAGGCGCAAGATACCAGACGGATTTTCTTAACCAGGATGGAATCAATGTTCCTGCGGGCGAAACCGTCGGCCTTACAAATCGTCTGTTTGCCGGTGCCAAGGTCGTCTCGGTGCTCGACACCTATGAGCAGGAATATAATATTGATCGTTTCGATCTTGCTATCGACTGGGGCTGGTTCTACTTCCTGACCAAGCCGATTTATTATGCACTGGAATTCCTGAACAGCTGGATTGGCAATCTTGGTCTCGCCATCATGGCGCTGACCGTCATTATCAAGATCATCCTGCTGCCGCTTGCTCATAAGTCCTATGTGTCGATGAGCAAGATGAAACGTCTGCAGCCGGAAATGGTGAAACTTCGCGAGAGGTTTGGTGACGACAAGCAGAAGCTCAATCAGGAGATGATGGCGCTGTATAAACGGGAAAAGGCCAACCCGGCGGCCGGGTGTCTTCCGATCATGCTGCAAATCCCGATATTCTTTGCCCTTTATAAGGTGCTGTTTGTGACCCTGTTGATGCGGCACCAGCCATTTTACGGGTACATCAAGGATCTGGCCGCGCCGGACCCAACGACAATCTTCAATCTCTTCGGTCTTATCCCGTGGGATCCGCCGCAGTTCCTGATGATCGGCTTTCTGCCGCTCCTGATGGGTCTCAGTATGTACCTGCAGCAGAAACTCAACCCGCAGCCGGCGGATCCGGTGCAGGCGAAAATCTTCCTGTTCATGCCGATCTTCTTCACGTATCTGTTGGCGAGCTTCCCGGCCGGGTTGGTGATTTACTGGACCTGGAACAATATTCTCAGCATGGCGCAGCAGTGGCTGATCATGAAACGGATGGGCGTATCCGTTTCTGGTACCAGCGACAAAAGCTGACGAGTAGCATGACATGACCGATCCGACGGATCCCGCCGGCGAAAATGAGGCAAAGCGCCTCGAAGCCGGTCGCCTTCTCTTCGCGAAGGAATGCCAGTTCGTTGCCGGCGCCGCAACAGAGGACATGTTGCCAGAGTTGGATCTAACCGAGGTTGCCTTTGCCGGGCGGTCAAATGTTGGTAAGTCCAGCCTGGTCAATGCGCTGACCAACCGCAATACTCTCGCCCGGACGTCGAATACGCCGGGCCGGACGCAGCAGATCAATTTCTTCAATCTCGGGGATCAACTTCACCTGGTCGATTTACCCGGTCATGGCTATGCCAAGGCATCGAAACAGAAAATCGGTATCTGGACTGAATTGGTCAATAATTATCTTAGAGGACGGTCCACCTTGCGGCGGGTCCTCCTCCTTATTGACGCCCGACATGGCTTGAAGGTGACTGACCGGGAGGTCATGGATATGCTGGACGTTGCGGCAGTCAGCTATCAGATCATTCTGACGAAGGTTGACAAAAGCAATCAAAGTGACGTGAAATCGCTCACCCAAAAAATTGAGGCGGAGCTTGCCAAGCGGCCAGCTGCCCATCCGGAAACAATGCTCACCAGCTCCGTCAAAGGAATTGGCATTGAGGCGCTCCGGGCGGAACTTGCCTCATTGGCAGAAGAGGTTGGATGATTGAAATGAGTGATAAAACCCTGTCAGTTGAGGAACAGCTCGCCAAGGCACGGACCCTGTCTGAAGCCTTGCCATACATGCATCGTTTCAATGGCCAGACCTTCGTCATCAAATATGGCGGTCATGCCATGGGCGATGAACAGCTCTCGCATTATTTCGCGCGAGACGTAGCACTGATGAAACAGGTCGGCATCAACCCGGTTATTGTTCACGGCGGCGGACCACAAATCGGCAGCATGCTGGAACGGCTGAAAATCCAGAGTTCATTTATTGACGGGCTCCGGGTCACCGACAAGGAAACGGTGGAAATCGCCGAAATGGTGCTGTCGGGCTCACTGAACAAGAAGATTGTCACGTCAATCAACTCTGCGGGCGGACTTGCCATTGGTCTTTCGGGTAAAGATGGCAACCTGATCGAGGCACAGAAGCTGAACCGCACCAAACGTGATCCCGATAGCAATATCGAGAGGATCCTGGATCTCGGCTTTGTCGGGGAACCCCGTCGCATCAATCCGGAAATTCTTGAAAGCTTTGAGGAAAACAACCTTATTCCCGTCATCGCCCCGATCGGTGTTGGACCGAACGGTCAGACTTTCAATATCAATGCAGATACGGCCGCAGGTCATATCGCGGCTGCGATAGGCGCAACGAAGCTGATCATGATGACCGATGTCGAAGGGGTTCTGGACAAGAACAAAAAGCTGATCAACCGTCTTACTCCCGATGAAGTAAGACAGCTGCAAAAGGATGGTACTATCGTTGGCGGCATGATTCCGAAGCTGGAAACCTGTCTTTTCGCGTTGGAAGAAGGAGTCGAATCCGCTACCATTCTGGATGGTCGCATTCCTCATGTCCTGTTGCTTGAAACCTTCACCGAACATGGCGTCGGGACGATGATCACCGAAAGCTCCACTTAGGCCGGCGAAATACCCCTACCCCTCGTAGAACGATAACTGCCAGTCCATTTCCTTGTCGGTGAAAGGATACTCGATCCCATTGCGCGCGTTGATAAGGTCGCGGCGCGGCACATGGGCAATGACCGTCTGTATTTTGAAGGCTAGCCGCATGGAAAGCCCCGCTTTCCAGCACAAAGAGGTAACAACCTTGCCGTTGCGGGATACCAGCATGGCGTTGACTGTCTTAGAGCTGTACTTGGTTTTCAGGGACAATGCGGTCACGACAAATTCCTGATCCTTGAGGTCGACGGCGTCCGCAATGGCCTCTTCATCGAGTTTGCCGTCCGCGAACAGCTTTTCAGCGCGCGTCTGGCTCCCTTCCTCACTGGCTGGCGTGAACTCGCGGGTTTTCTCAATTCGGCCCCGAACGATATTTTTAAGCTCCTTTTCGGTAGCCGGCGGAAGGTTGTTGCGGCTTACCAGTTTTTCAACAAGAGAGGATGCAACGAAACCAGAGATCCGGCGCATCGCCCGCAACGAAAGGTTAAGCCGCATGACCAAAGGCTCGTGAAGTGGTTCAACGCTCTCTGCCTGATCCATGATCTGGTCGAGTGTTTCTTCGCGGATTTTTGCGGATGGGTTGGCAAGCAGGGTAGATATTGCGGGCACTTCAAGCTGTGCAACAACTGCGTCAGAGACGTCTTCGCTCAGATTGGGCCTGCGGGCAACTGCAGGAAGCGCACCTGCAGCAATCCCGCTCGCCATAATTTCCAAAAGGTCGTTGTCGGATAGCAGGGGAGAATATTCCAGGATTGGGCTTGCGACAATTTCCTCCACATCTTTCGCGAGATCCATCACGATGTTCTTTGGGACGTCGACGCTTTCCTTCAGTGTTTCCGAAATTATCGCCCGAACCGCCGTTACCTGATCGTTGGCCAGAATTTCCAGAACCTCAATTGTTTTCTCAAGGATGATAGCCGTCTGCTCCCCTGACAAATCCGGTAACAGGCGGCAGATTTTTCGGGCCAGTTCCATCCGCACCTCGTGATCTTCATCCTGCGCAAGAATGAGGTTGGCCTTGGCCGGCGTACAGGGGTTGAGGGCGAGGTTTTTACGAACCTTGCCGGACGAATCGTCCGTCAGATAATAGAGGATTTCCGGCTCTGTATCTTCATGGGCTGCAAGGTCCGCCCGAATGGCAACATCCGTGCTCAAGGCCCGTGCCTTGTTATCCTCATAGGTCGAGGATGCCGGTTTTTTCAAATTTAATTTGCCGCTCACGCCGCTAACACCCGCTGGATTACCTTTAATTGCCTCTTGCGCGGATATAATAGGGTTTTAAGCTTAATAGCCTCTTAAAAAAGAGGATATTTTGAGGAACTCATCCTATTTCCCATTCACCATCAATTAATTCTTGTCGGGACAACAAAGACACGGCAAAGTCGCACTCATGACTGGAACTCCCCGCTGGAAAAATTTTGACCATATCGACTGCTGGATATTCGATCTCGACAATACCCTGTATCCTTCAAAATCGAACCTGTTCGCGAAGATTGACAAGAAAATGGGGGAATTTATTTCTGATTTTCTACAAGTCGATCTTGTCGAGGCGAAAAATGTTCAGAAAAAGTTTTTCCACGAACATGGCACGACGCTGAACGGGCTGATGTTGAATTATGATATCAACCCCAACGATTTTCTGGATTATGTGCATGATATTGATGTCACCGATCTGGTGGCCTCCCCGGAGTTGAGCGCTGCGCTGGAACAGTTACCGGGCCGCAAAATCATTTTTACCAACGGATCCCACTATCACGCGACCAATGTGTCGACCCAGCTCGGGATCGATCATCATTTCGAGCATATTTTCGATATCGTTGCGGCTGATTTCAAGCCCAAACCCCATAAGCCTGTTTATGAGAAGCTGGTGCGTGAGTTTGGCATCACTCCTGAAAAGGCGGTTCTTTTCGAAGATATGGCCGTCAACCTGGCGCCGGCGCATGAAATGGGAATGACGACCGTCTGGATCCCGAATGAAGCACATTGGTCTAGCCAAGGTGCCGAAGGACCGCATATCCATTATCAGACCGATGATCTGACCCGATGGTTAGCTGACCTGCTTGCGGATCGGCGCCCTATTACATAAAAACACGTGCTCGCAGATTGACATCTGCCGGTGGCCGGGTATGTTCTCGCAAACGCAGATTTACCAGATTTCAGGGATAAGCCATTATGACATTAGCCGAATTGCAGCCGGTTGTTGATGCGGCGTGGGAAAGCCGGGACACTATTTCCACCACAACAAAAGGCGAAGTCCGCGACGCCGTGGAAGCGACATTAAATGCTCTCGACAACGGAAAGCTTCGTGTGGCCGAAAAGGGAAAAGACGGCTGGGTTGTCAATCAGTGGGCGAAAAAAGCCGTTCTCCTGTCCTTCCGCCTCAATGACATGGAAATGATTTCCGGTGGCCCGGGCAACAATTCAAGCTGGTGGGACAAGGTCCCCAGCAAGTTCGAGGGCTGGAGTGAAAACCGCTTTCGTGAAGCCGGATTCCGGGCCGTTCCCAACTGCGTGGTCCGCAAGAGTGCCTATATCGCTCCCGGCGCCATCCTGATGCCGAGTTTCGTCAATCTCGGGGCCTATGTGGACAGCGGTACGATGGTGGATACCTGGGTCACGGTCGGTTCCTGCGCCCAGATTGGCAAGAATGTGCATCTTTCCGGTGGGGTGGGTATTGGCGGCGTACTGGAGCCACTGCAGGCGGATCCGGTCATTATCGAGGATAACTGCTTTATCGGTGCCCGCTCCGAGATTGTGGAAGGGGTCATCGTTGAGGAAGGCTCGGTTCTTTCCATGGGTGTTTTCATCAGCGCCTCCACCAAGATCATCAATCGCGACACCGGCGAAATACATATCGGCCGCGTTCCGGCCTATTCCGTCGTCGTTCCCGGCAACCTGCCGGGCAAGCCACTTCCGGACGGCACACCAGGGCCGAGCCTATACTGTGCGGTTATCGTGAAAACAGTGGATGCGCAGACCCGCTCCAAAACCTCGATCAATGATCTTCTGAGAGACTAGATCGGATCATATCGGCGAGGGTCATACCCTCGCCGGTTCTCTCATCGCCGCAGATTTTCCCGGTAAACCATGTAAAGCCCACTGCCGGCGATGACGACCACGCCGATCCAGACGTTCAGTGCCGGAAAATCCCCAAATACAAAATATCCCAGCAAAACCGCCCACAGAAGTGCCGTATACTCAAAGGGCGTGATTACACCAACCTCGCCAAGAGCGAAGGATTTCACCAGACAGATATTGCCCGCCAAGGACAAAAGCGCCATCAACACCACAAGACCCAGATCCATGAAGGGCATGGGCTGCCAGACAAAGATCGACGCAATTCCCGAAGCCACCAAGAGTCCGAGGTTGCTGTAAAATATGATCGTGAAGGTCGTCTCCGTTTGGCTCAGGACACGCCCGGTCAACATCACCCCGCAATAACACAGGCTTGCGGCGAGCACCATGAAAGCCTCGAGCTTGAGCAGACCTGATGTGGGCTGCAGGACAAACAGGACTCCGGCAAAGCCGATGAAGATTGCACTCCAGCGATGGATACCTACTTTTTCCTTGAACAGGGGAACGGAAAGCGCTGTCATCACGAAGGGCGAAATAAAGAATATTACGGTCGCATCCGCGAGTGGTAGCTCTTTCAAAGACTGAAAAAACAAAAGCGGCGCAAAAATACCAAATGCAATCCTGAGGGCATGACCGCCAATCTGCCGTGTCTTGATCATATGGGATTCCCCGCGCGCACCTATCCAGATCAGCAATAGCGGCAATAGGACTGCGCCACGGATTGCAAGCATCTGCACAACGGAATAATCTGCTTCAACCAGAAGTTTCGCGACCGCATCCATAGAGGTCATAAAAAATATGCCGACGACCATGAAAATGATCCCGCGAATATTTCCGGATTTTGCGATTTGGGTGAAGGGCATATTTCTACTTTCTTAACAAGCGAAGCTGTCATATCCCGGGGCTATAAAAACTGCAATGAAAGTTAGAAATTTATTTACGCCCTTCACCTTCGCCATTGACCGAATGGGCCAGCGAACGGTAAAGGTCATCTATGGATAGAAACTTGCAAATATCAGAAGTCGTCGCCCTTGCCCAGGCATTGATGCGATGCCCTAGTGTAACGCCCGAAGATGCCGGCGCCCTTGACGTGCTGCAAAAGAATCTCGAAGAAACCGGCTTTGTCTGTCATCGGCTAACGTTCAGCGACGAGGGCACTCCGGATGTGGAGAATCTTTACGCCCGCTTTGGGACAGCAGGACCAAATTTCTGCTTCGCCGGCCATACCGACGTCGTGCCTGTTGGGAATGCGGATGCTTGGAGCGTGGATCCCTTCAACGGGACCATTAAGGACGGAACGATTTATGGCCGTGGTGCCGCAGATATGAAGGCGGCGATTGCCGCCTTCGCCACCGCCTCTAAACGGTTTATCAAGGAATCCGGTGAAGAATTCGCCGGCTCCATCAGTCTGTTGATTACCGGTGATGAGGAAGGTCCTGCAATTAACGGCACCCGCAAAGTCCTGGACTGGATGGCGGAAAATGGAGAGAAGATCGACCATTGCGTCGTCGGTGAACCAACCAACCCGCAAGAGCTTGGCGATATGGTCAAGATCGGTCGACGGGGTTCTTTCACTGGATACCTGACTGTCATCGGGACGGAAGGGCATGTTGCCTATCCGCATCTTGCCGATAATCCTGTGCCCCATCTGGCGGCAATGGTGGGAGCGCTGGACGCATTGGTTCTTGATGACGGAACCGAGCATTTCCAGCCGAGCAATCTGGAGTTCACCACGATTGACGTTGGCAATCCGGCTACAAATGTCATTCCTAAGTCGGCAAACGCAACCTTCAATATCCGTTTCAATACACACCACAGCCTCGACTCGCTTGAGCACACAGTTCGCGGTGTTCTTGATAGCGTCGCCGAATTACGCGGTTGCCATTATGAGCTTGATTGCCGGAAAAACTCATCGCCCTTCCTGACGCCCGAGGGAGATTTCAGCGCGCTTATCGTCGAGGCGATTGAAAAGCGGCTTGGCCGGAAGCCTGAGCTTTCAACCACCGGAGGCACGTCCGACGCCCGTTTCATCAAGGATTTTTGTCCGGTTGTCGAATTTGGCCTGATCAGCCAGACCATGCATAAGATTGATGAACGGGCAAATGTGGCCGATGTCGAGGCTTTGACAGATATCTATACAGACATCCTGAGAAGCTATTTCGTGACCCAGGGATGATTAGTCTTCGGGAAATCGTCAATTCTCTATTTGGCGCTTACCAGCTCGCGCGGAGGGACCCAAATGCCCTCAACTATTTCAATATTTCAACGGAAGGCTTTTACCGATCATTCCTGGCAATGGTTCTGGCTGTACCGTTGTTCGCGATAGAAAACTCCATAGATTATCGCAAAGTCCCGACGGAAACAGAGATTATTCCCTTTTTGGTGCTGCTCTGCATTGCCTTGTTGGTCAGCTGGGGGGCATATCTGGTGATCATGGCGGTGTTTGCGCGCTATATGGGATTTTCAGACCGTTATAGCGTGTTTGTCATCGTGTATAACTGGATGCAGTTCGCGATAATCCTTATCTGGCTGCCCCTCTCGATAATTGCAACTGGCATTCTTTCCGGAAGTATCGCGGCGACGATGACCCTGCTATTCATCGCGGCAACCTATGCTCTGCTTTGGTATGTCCTAAAGATCACGCTTAACCTCACCGGGTTGATGGCGACCGGTTTTGCCTTTCTTGAGTTTCTGATTGTAATTTTGGTGCAAGCCGTTTTTTCAAGCTGGCTTTTTACTGCACCGGTCTAGCTATAATCCACCTGCGTCAGATACAGACCATAGGGCGGTGCATTTGGCCCGGCGCGTTGGCGGTCTTTGGCATCCAGTGCCGCTTTTAAGTCACTCTTGGTCCATTGTCCGGTCCCGACGAGGGCGAGGCTGCCGACCATGGACCGAACCTGATTATGCAAAAACGAAATAGCGGAAGCACGAATTTGTATTTCCTCCCCTTCTCGTGAAACTGTCAGCTTTTCAAGCGTCCTTACCGGAGAATTTGCCTGACAGGCAGCGGCACGAAAGCTGGTAAAATCATGCCGCCCTATGAGAATCTTTGCGGCCTCATTCATGGCATCGGCATCCAGCTCCCGCTTAACAAGCCAGGCAAGCCCCGCCTCCACGGTCAACGGCGCCCGACGATTGATGATCCGGTAGAGATAATGTCGCTTGATTGCCGAAAACCGGGCGCTGAATTCCGCGTCCACCTCCTCGCATGCCAGGATAGCAATCGGTGCCGGTTTCAAATGCTGATTGAGTGCGTTCATCACGACTTGCGGTTTTCGGTTTGAGGCAAGTTCAAAACTCGCGACCTGGCCAAGCGCGTGTACTCCGGCGTCTGTCCGGCCCGCGCCCTGAATGCGTATCTCTTCGCCGCAAAAATCGAAAATGGCTTCTTCAATATGCTGCTGGACCGAAGGGCCGTTTTTTTGTCGTTGCCAGCCGACAAGCTCCCGCCCATCGTACTCTATGGTGATGCGGTAACAGGGCATCAGCCCAGCACCTCGCCCTTGGCGATTAGTCGACCGTTGAGAAATGACGCCGCATCCATGGCACCCTTTCCGGCGGGTTGCAACGTGATGAGCCTTAAGGCCCCTTCCCCGCAGGCAACGGTTAGCCGATCATCCAATACGGTACCAGGGCCTCCCTCGCCTTCCACCGGTGTCGCCGCCAGCAGCTTGATCCGTTGTCCCTGATACTCGAAATATGCCCCCGGTGCCGGATTTAGGCCTCGAATATGCCGGTCGAGTTCAATAGCGCTGCGCCGCCAGTCAATCTTAGCCTCGGATTTGGAAATTTTCTCGGCGTAAGTTACCCCTTCTGAGGATTGCGGCGTCGCAACGAGATCGGGCGCTTCGAGGCGTGCCAATGTCCTGAGCAATAGTTCCGCCCCGGTTTCGGCGAGGACATCGTGGAGCGAACCCGCGGTCGTCTCAGCGTTGATCGGAACTCGCGTCTCGCTTAACACCGGGCCTGTATCCAGCCCGGCCTCCATCTGCATGACGGCAATGCCTGTCTCTTCATCTCCCGCCATGATGGCGCGTTGGATCGGAGCCGCACCACGCCAACGAGGCAGTAAAGACGCATGCAGGTTAAGACAGCCAAACTTAGGCGCGTCAAGAATAGCACTTGGCAGAATGAGCCCGTAGGCAACAACAATGGCAACGTCGAGTTTTAGGTCTGCAAACTCGGCCTGTACCTCTGGCGACTTCAAGGAAACCGGCGTGCGGACCGGCACGCCTTCGGAGTTTGCCAATTGATGTACGGCGGAAGGCACTAGCTTCTTGCCACGACCCGCCGGCCTAGGGGGCTGGGAATAGACGCAAGCCACCTCATGCGGGGATCCGATCAAAGCCGTCAGAATATGGGCGGAGAACATCGGCGTTCCCATAAAGGCAAGTCGCAATCCCGCCATAACGGCTCCTTCAGCTCGCCAGCTTTTTCTGTTTGAGTAACTTTCGCAAGATCATGTTGCGTTTGAGAGCTGAAATATGATCGAGGAACAGGATTCCGTCGAGATGATCCATTTCATGCTGGACACAGGTGGAGAGCAAACCGTCTGCGCGCAGAGTCTGCTGCTTTCCATCGATGTCCAGATAGCTGACTTCAACCTCGGCGGGGCGAACCACATCTGCATAATGTTCCGGGACGGAAAGACAGCCTTCTTCATAGGTTGCATCATGGTCTGAAACCCAGGTGATTTCCGGATTGATCAGCGCGAGAGGTTGGGGTTCCTCTCCTTCCTGTCCTTTACCAACAACATCGATGACAAGCAGGCGCTTCTGCACACCCACCTGTATGGCCGCGAGGCCAATACCCGGCGCGGCATACATAGTCTCGAACATGTCGTCGATCAGTTTACGGATTTCCGCATCCACCTTTTCCACCGGTTTGGAGATGGTTTTCAAAAGCGGATCGGGCGCTGTATATATAGGCAAAAGGGCCATGGTGTTCCGTTGTTGTTCGCGTTACGATATGTCAAAGAGTAGGT
This sequence comes from Sneathiella sedimenti, assembly GCF_017313765.1. GTDB lineage: Bacteria > Pseudomonadota > Alphaproteobacteria > Sneathiellales > Sneathiellaceae > Sneathiella > Sneathiella sedimenti. Next base: position 390,848 of record NZ_JAFLNC010000001.1, read on the forward strand.
ATTATGCCTGTTCGCGTTCGTCAAGGTTATTGACGGCACTGGAACAGTGCATTTGGGAGTGTTTTTAATGGAAATTGCCCTGATCGCGGTTATTGCGTTTCTGGTAGTTGTCACGCTGGTTCTGTTCTTCAAGATGTCGAAAGCTGAGAAGCTGGCAGAGACTGCGTCTACAAATAGTGAAAATCTGACCCGTCTTACAGAGAGTCTGATTAACCAGCAGGCACAGCTGGAAGGGCAGCTCAAGCAGATTTCAACCGACAGCGCGCAAAGCCGCCAGGAGATCAACCAGACTTTGAGCGAACGGCTGGATACGGTTTCCAAACGCCTAGGCGACAGTCTCAGCCAGTCCGCGGAAAAAACCGGCCAGAGCTTGACCGAATTGCAGGCGCGACTCGCTGTGATTGATAAAGCGCAAACCAACCTGACAGAGCTTTCCAACCAGGTTGTCGGGCTACAGGATATTCTCGCGAACAAGCAGGCACGCGGCGCCTTTGGCGAAATTCAGCTCAATGATCTGGTAAAATCGGCCCTGCCACCGTCCGCTTATGATTTTCAGGTAACGCTCAGCAACGGGCGGCGGGCGGACTGCCTGATCAAGCTCCCTAATCCACCTGGTTCCATCGTCGTCGATGCAAAATTCCCGCTCGAGAGCTATCATATGCTGAGGCAGGCGGAGACAGATAGCGACAAGCTGCAAGCCAATCGAGCCTTTACCGGCGCCATGCAGAAGCATATCGCAGATATTAGCGAAAAATATATACTGGATGGGGAAACGGCCGAATCAGCGCTTCTTTTCCTGCCTTCCGAAGCGGTCTATGCAGAGCTGCACGCTAATTTTCCGGCGATACTTGAAAGATCGTACAAGGCCCGGGTCTGGATTGTCTCCCCAACAACGCTGATGGCGACACTTAACACTGTGCGTGCCGTCCTGAAAGACAGCCAGATGCGGGCGCAGGCCGGCGTTATTCAGAAAGAGGTTGGAGTTCTGCTTAAGGATGTCGAACGACTGGATGCCCGTGTCGACAATCTTGGCAAGCATTTCCTGCAGGCCAGCAAGGACATTGAACTAATTGAGACTTCAAGCCGGAAAATCAGCAGCCGTGCCGAAAAGATCGAGGAACTGCAGCTGGGTGAGGAAGACAATGATCTTCTTGCGGCTCCACCGGAGCAGCCTCACCAAATTGAAGAGCAGGATTAAGCCATCGACCGGCGGGATTTTAGCGCCGCCGACAGTGTACCATCGTCAAGATAATCGAGCTCGCCGCCAACAGGGACACCGTGCGCTAATCGCGTCACCTGAACACCAAAATCAGAGAGGCGGTCAGACAGATAGTGTGACGTCGTCTGGCCATCGATTGTCGCATTGAGCGCCAGAATAACCTCCGTAATGCCGCCCTCTTCGACACGGCGAATCAACGGCTCAATATTAAGCTCATCCGGGCCAATGCCATCAAGAGCGGAGAGAGTTCCTCCGAGGACATGATAACGTCCGTGAAACGCCTCGGAGCGTTCCAGCGCCCAGAGGTCAGACACATCCTCAACAATACAGAGAAGAGTCTGATCCCGTTTTACATCCCGACATATTTCGCAGGGATCGGTTACATCAAGATTTCCGCATTGGCTACATACCTTCACATTGTCGGCTGCGGCTTGCATGGCGGCGGAAAGGGGCGTCAGAAGACTCTCCCGGCGGCTAATTAGGTAAAGCGTCGCCCGGCGTGCCGAGCGAGGCCCCAGACCTGGAAGCTTTGAAAGTAGCTGTATCAGGCGATCAATTTCGGACTGGCTCATAAAGGATATTGCCGCCGCATCAGAAGGGCAGTTGCATGCCGGGCGGAAGCTGTAATCCGCCGGTCATTTCCTTCATTTTCTCGGCTGAGTAAGCTTCCACTTTACTGCGCGCGTCTGCGTGGGCGGCAACAATCAAGTCTTCCATAACTTCCTTGTCGTCAGGATCGACAAGAGAGGTATCCACGTCGAGTTTCCTCATCTCGCCCTTGCAATTGAGTGTTACCTTGACCATTCCGGCACCGGATTGTCCAATAACTTCATGATGCTCCAGTTCGGCCTGCATTTCGGCCATCTTGCTCTGCATCTCTTTGGCCTGCTTCATCAGGTTGCCAAGGTTTTTCATTCGAATGTATCTCCATCGTCGATTTCGTCTTCACCGGATATGTCATCGGGAAGCATGATGTCAAGTGAGGGCCCGAGATGCCGTATCTCCCGGATTGTCGCGGCGGGGAAAAGCGACTTGATATTCTGAACGATGGGATGGTGTTCCATCGCCTCAATCTCGGCTGCCTTGTCACTCAGGCGTTTTTCAGCAACGGTTGCCGCCCCTTCCGAATGGGCGGTCATTCGCACGTCCCATTGATCACCGGTAATCTCGCGCAACCGCCTGCCAAGTCGGCTGGCGAGATCCGCCGCCGCACCCACCGCCGGGCTGAACTCTATCAGTCCTTGTTCAAACAGCACGGGCCGGACGAAATTGAGGACCTCGCCCTTGAGCTTGATATCCTGTCGCTCGGAAAGCAGATTGACTACATCCTCCATGGATTTTGGCTGGGATACCTGAGGGACCATGTCCACCTTGACCGGCTCGGGTTCAGGTAGGTGATCGTTTCGCGCAACCAGGGATAAATGAGCGCGCGGCTCCGTCTCTTGCCGGGGGGCAGGGGAGGCAGAAAATGCTACCGCAGCACCACCAGTGCCACTGGAACTCATGCCCGCTCCGCCCTGAGGCGCTGATACAGGGCGAGCGTCGCCAACTGCATTGGATCCAGTGCGTCCTTCGTTGGGGGTACCCGTAAACTGGCGGGCGAGGTCATTTGGTGTCGGCAGTTCACTGACATAGGCAAGGCGTACCAGAACCATCTCTGCCGCTGCGAGCGGCATCGGTGCGTGACTGACTTCGTCCAGACCTTTGAGCAACATCTGCCATGTACGTGCAAGTACAGGCATCGAGAGCTTGTTGGCCATTTCAGTGCCACGCGTAATCTCACCCCCGGCCATGGCGATATTATTGGCGGCCTCCGGCGTGACCTTGAGTGACGTCAGCCAGTGGGTCAGTTCCAGCAAATCCTGTATGACCACTACCGGGTCGGCGCCGCTGTCATATTGCCCACGCAGAAGCGCCAACGACTCCTTGATATTGCCTTCCATCAAAAGGCCAAGCAGATCGAGGATACGGGTCCGGTCAGCAAGGCCCAGCATGTCCCGCACCTGGAGGGCCGTCACTTTTCCATCGCCATGCGCAATCGCCTGATCTAACAGGGAGAGGCCATCGCGTACGGACCCTTCTGCTGCGCGGGCAATCAAGGCAAGGGCGTCCTCTTCTATCTCCGCCTGTTCCTTTTCGGCAATTGTGGCGAAATAGGCGGCAAGTGTGTCACCATCGACGCGCTTGAGGTCGAACCGCTGGCACCGGGAAAGGACCGTGACCGGAATTTTCCGAATCTCCGTCGTCGCAAAGATAAACTTCACATGCTCAGGTGGCTCCTCCAGCGTTTTCAGCAACGCATTGAAGGCATTTTTCGAGAGCATATGCACTTCGTCGATAATGTAGATCTTGAATCGCGCCGCGACGGGCAAATACCGTACCCCGTCAATCAGCTCGCGAATATCATCCACGCCGGTGCGGCTCGCCGCGTCCATTTCAAGGACGTCCTGGTGGCGGTCCTCGGCAATGGCGACGCAGTTCTGGCAAGCGCCACATGGCGAGACCGTCGGTCCACCGTTCCCGTCCGGGCCCGTACAATTGAGACCGCGGGCGATGATCCGCGCGGTTGTCGTCTTTCCGATTCCACGCGTACCCGTCAAGACGAAAGCATGGGCGAGACGTCCCGCCTCCAACGCATTGGAAAGCGTTTTCACCATGGCTTCGTGACCGATCAGTTCATCGAAGGTCGACGGACGGTACTTGCGGGCAAGAACACGATAGGGGCTTTTGGATTGATCGCTAGTCATAACGCAATCATAGCAGAGAACATCTTTGAAACACCAGCCAAAGGAGGAGGAAATGTTTCTATATATGCAGGAGGAGCGCAAGAGAGAAGAAGACTGGCAACGACCCGCACCGAAACTCGTTACGGCTGCTTCCTTCCGGATCTGACCGGGTTCGCGAGGGGCACGCCCATCGCCAGCCTTCCAACGCCTATATCATGCAGTTGTAAGAGAGAAGCAAGCCCTTTTTCCGGTTTTTTTTGATCCTAACTTGAACAATCATTCAAATTTTGTCGTCTTGACGATTGCAGGAACGGATAAGTTGTGACAATCTGCCGCGCATGAAAAAACCGATTGTCTTTGCTGGCGGTGACTTCGACCGCGCGTCCCATCTGCGGACGGATCCAAACTGGATAGAACAAAAATTAAGAGATCCGAATAGCCGGTTCCTCCCGATGCATCAGTTGAAAGCGCTGATCAGCCTAACGGAAGGCGCGCGCATAGATTGGCGCGGATATTCCGAGGTACAGGAATTTATCACCGCGGGCGCGTCCCTGATATTCCTGGGAAATACTGACACCACCAGTCATTTCGCGATTGACGTATCAGAGATTGAAAATCCGAAAAGACCGCCCGTCGAGGATTGGGGCAAGTTCATTGATGTCCGTTCGGTCGCACCTCAGCTTAGCTCTGGTGAAGCTGGTGCACTCGCGCAGGCACGCTCTATGATCGACTGGCATAACCGGCATGGCTTTTGCGCCGTTTGCGGTGCACCCACCCAGCCCCAGGAAGCGGGATATTCGCGAAAATGCGAAGACACAAGCTGCAGTGCCACACATTTCCCGCGCACGGACCCTGTTGCCATTATGATGGTGACCAAGGGCGATAAATGCCTTCTCGGTCAAGGGATAAACTTTCCTGGCGACTTTTATTCCTGTCTCGCGGGTTTTATTGAGCCTGGCGAGACCATTGAACAGGGCGTCATGCGCGAAGTCCTTGAAGAATCAGGAATTCAAGTCACGAATGTCCGGTATCACCAGTCGCAGCCCTGGCCTTTTCCCTCTTCCCTGATGATCGGCTGCTTCGCCGATGCCCTCAACGATGATATTACGGTGGACCACACGGAGCTAAACGACGCGCGATGGTTCACACGTGAGGAAGTACGCAGAATGCTGGAGCAAAGTACCAAGCCTACCGGATTGCGGATAGGCGGGCCAATCGCCCTGGCTCACCAGTTGGCAAAAGCCTGGGTAGAGGAGGCTGCGCCGGTAGCCTAGCGGGCAACTGGCGCGAGGGTGAGCGGATCGGTAATTTTGATCAACCCGCGGAACGGCAGGATCAGGACGGCGACCATAATTAGTTTTGCCGCATAGTCCCCCAAAGCCCAGGTATGCCAGGGAAGGCCTGTGCCAACGAAGGCGAGCACGAAAAAGATCACCGTATCGACAAATGATGCAATGACGGAAGAGGCCACCGGCGCCTTCCACCATGATTGACGCCGCAGCTTGTCAAAAATGGTGACATCCAGCATTTGCGCAATGAAAAACGCGGAACCCGATGCGATGGCAATGCGCGAGTTGGCCAACAATAGTGACATCACTACTGCAACAATAAAGCCGACGAAAACGACATCACGCGCAAGCCGCGCCCCAAGGGTCCGGTTGGTAATATCCGTCACGAGAAATGCAATCGGATAGGACAGCGCACCCCAGGTAAACCAGTCGTTCACCGGCATTTCCACCAGGATGTTAGATACCGTCACGACAACGGCCATGGCAACAACACCAACTAGCAGGAACAGTTTCTGCGCCCGGTTAAGCCTTGCTACGTCGTCAATATATTCTTTGAGCATATCTATCTCGACTGCAACGCACAGGCATTCTGCCTGTGAAGGAGGTAAATTTGTGACTGCTTATATTCAATCCCGCCAGTTCGGGCAACCGGTTTTATGTCCCGTATTGCCGGCGGTAGGGATTCGCTGGATAAACGCCAAGAATCTTGAGCTTCGCGGAGAAGAACTGTAATTCCTCAATTGCCCGCGCAACCCGCGCTTCATCGGGGTGGCCCTCGATATCAATATAGAACTGCGCGGCCTCGAAACTGGCGTCAGTGATATAGCTTTCCAGCTTCGTCACGTTGATACCATTGGTCGCGAACCCGCCAAGCGCCTTGTAAAGTGCGGCTGGCTGGCTGCGCACTTGAAAGACAAAGCTCATCATGCAGCTTCCGTTCTTTGGGTCGGGATCCTGTCGCTGACGAGACATGATAATAAACCGCGTGGTATTGCCAATACGATCCTCCACCCGGTCACGCAGGACCTCCAAACCGTAGATCTCGCCCGCCAGGCTGGAGGCAATAGAGGCCTGGGTCTTGTCACCAAGCTCCGCAATCATCTTTGCCGATCCCGCCGTATCCGCATGGATGACGGGTTCAATACCCAGATCACGGGTCAATCCCCGGCACTGGGAGAGCGCCTGTTCGTGACTGTGAACGGCCTTGATGTCGGACAGGGTCGCCCCCGGCACACCGAGAAGCTGATGCATGACCGGCTGAAAATGCTCCCCGATGATATAAAGTCCCGATTCCGGCAACAAGTGATGTATATCGGCGACCCGCCCGCCCAGAGAATTCTCAATCGGGATCATAGCGAGCGCCGCGTCCCCATCACGCACCATTGTCAGTGCATCAGCAAAGGTATCGCAGGCAATCGCCTCCAAATCTGGATAGACGGTGCTGCAGGATAAATGGCCATAGGCCCCCGGGACACCCTGAAAGGCAATGCGGTTGTCGGGATCAATGTCTGACATTTCTAACTTCTCAAATTCTCAGGAAACGAATATACGGCGGATACGTGCCAAATCTTCGGGAGTATCAACACCAAGCGGCACCGTGTCAACGATCGCCGCATCAATACGCATCCCATTTTCAAGCGCCCGGAGCTGCTCAAGTCGCTCTCGCTGTTCCAATGGCGCAGGCGGGAGCGAAACGAACCGAGCAAGCGCGTCGCGACGATATGCATAAAGACCGATATGGTGGTAACGGGGCCCGTTCCCCCAGGGCGTTCTCAATCGGCTGAACCAGAGTGCCCGGCCGATCCTTTCTCCGTTTGCCAGTGAAACGACCGCCTTCACTGCATTTTCATCGTCGAGCTCTTCCTCATCGATGATTTCCGCGACAAGTGTCGCCATATCGACTGCGACATTTTGTAGCGGCTGAAACACAGCCTTGATCGCGGAAGGATCCAGCGCCGGCAGATCGCCTTGCAAATTTACAACCGCGTCATAGGCCCCATTTGGATCGTAAGCCTCCGCTGCTTCGAACACCCTGTCCGAGCCAGAGGGATGATCGGGCCGCGTCAGCAAGGCGGTTCCGCCCGCCGCACGAACGGCCTCCGCAATCTCTTCCTCAGCGCAGGCTACAAGGACAGGGCCGATGTCAGCCTCTTCCGCCCGTCGCATGACCTGGACAATCATTGGTGCGCCTGCAATATCGGCAAGCGGCTTTCCTGGCAGCCGGCTGGAGGCCATTCTTGCCGGTATGACTATAAGTGGTTTTTTCGGCGTAGAACTCATCATAACAATCCAAATCATCCCTCATAACGAACATTGGCATATATACGTCTTGCGCTCGGCATGAGAAAGCGGTTAATTTCCCCTCGCTTTTTTTTATCGCGACTGGTAAATGTACCCGCAGGTTTGATAGCTGAGGTCAGCAATGAATACGTTCGAGTTTAATAAAATTGCCGCTGCCGTTCTGGTAGGCGTCTTAATCATAATGGTCATCAATGAAATCGCCACTCTTGCGATCCATCCGACCTATCCGGAGGAAACAGCGTACGCCATTGATACGGGCGATGTTGCCTCCTCTGAAGTCGCCTCGAATGATGAAGTTGCCGGACCACCGCTCGGTGTACTGTTGGCGTCTGCTGATGTAGCCAAGGGCGAAAAAGTATTCAAGAAATGCGGCTCCTGCCATACCGTGGAAGAAGGCGGCGCGAATAAGATTGGCCCAAATCTTCATGGCATTCTTAACCGTGACAAAGGCGCCGTAGGTGATTTCAGCTATTCCAGTGCCCTTGTCGAAAAAGGTGGCGCATGGGGATATGAGGACCTGGATCTCTTCCTGAAGAAGCCAACCACATACATCAAGGGCACCAAGATGTCTTTTGCCGGCCTGAAAAAGCCTCAGGATCGGGCTGATCTCATTGCTTATCTCAGGACCCTTGGCAAAAGCGACGTTCCACTGCCTCCCGCTGAATAAATGAGTTTGCGGGCGCTGTGAATAAAGATTGCCCGCAGGAATGTATAGCGCTTGCTCACCGGATGGCCGATGCCGCCGGTGAGATAATCCGCAAATATTTCAGGCAAAAAATCGATATCATCGGCAAGGATGACAATAGCCCTGTCACCATTGCCGACCGCGACGCGGAATCAGCGATGCGCACCCTTATCGAAGCCACGTTTCCAAACCATGGCATCATCGGTGAAGAACATGGCAGCGTGCGGACCGATGCAGAATATGTCTGGGTCCTTGACCCGATCGATGGCACGCTTTCCTTTATTTCCGGCAGCCCGACCTTCGGAAGCCTGATTGCGCTCACCCGCAACGGCGTGCCAATTATGGGCATACTTGACCAACCCGTGTCCGGAGAGAGATGGCTTGGAGCGAATGGCCGGACAACGCTTAACGGGACAACAATCTCAACCCGCGACTGTTCCAGTCTCGCAAACGCGACTTTGTTCGCCTATGGCGCCGAACTCATGGAGGGTGATCACGGGCCCGGATTTCGCAAGCTGTATGGCGCCGTTAAGCGCAAAAGATTTGGCTATGACTGCTACGCCTATGGCCTGCTCGCGCTTGGTTTCGTGGATGTCGTTGCAGATTGTGACATGAAGCCATTTGATTATTGCGCCCTTGTCCCGATTGTTGAAAATGCCGGCGGAAAAATGACGGACTGGACCGGGAATCCGTTAAGCTTGGCAAATCCAGGGTTTGTCCTGGCAGTCGGCGATCCAGCGATATATCACCAAGCGCTTGAAAAATTGAGATAATCAAGACAACGCCGCGATCGTCTTTTCTACTTGATGTTATGAGGCGAACTCCCCATCTTGGATTGAAAAGTTTTAGACAAGAACCGTCAGGTGAGGACATTTATGGGACTGCTGAAATCAACCACCGCCGCACTTTTCTTGTTGGCACTCGCGCTACCGTCAGCTGCGGAGGAGGTTAAAACAATCAAGAGCCACGGTTTATCTCTGGCCGGTCCCCTGAAGTACGGTCCCGATTTCAAACATCTCGACTATGTCAATCCCGACGCCCCAAAGGGGGGCGATATCAAGCTATCGGCAGTCGGCGGCTTTGATAACCTCAACCCCTATATATCCAAAGGTCAGGCCGCGAATGGCCTGGGCCTGACATTTGAGACACTGCTCACCCAGCCTGCCGACGACCAAAGTGCGGAGTACGGTCTTGTTGCTGAAAGTGTGGAAGTGGCGGAAGATCTCTCTTTTGCGATTTTCAATATGCGCCCGGAAGCGCGATTCCATGATGGCATGCCGATGACGGCGGATGACGTGATTTTCAGCCTTCAGGCGGTCAAGGAAAAAGGAACTCCCCTATTCCGTTACTATTACGCGGACGTCGAATCGGCCGAGAAGCTGGATGACCATCGGGTAAAGTTTCATTTCTCCGGCCCGCCAAACCGTGAACTGCCACAAATCGTCGGTCAGCTTTTGCCCATCCTTTCCAAGAAATATTTCGAAACCCACAATTTCGAGGAAACTACCCTCACCCCGATTCTCGGCTCCGGCCCCTATCGCGTGAAGGATTTCGAAGCCAATCGCTACATCACCTATGAACGGGTGCCTGATTATTGGGGAGCGAATCTCCCTATCAATATCGGACGTAATAATTTTGATACGATCCGCTACGATTTCTACCGCGATACGGCCGTCCTTCTGGAAGCCTTCAAGGCGGGCGAGTATGACTATCGGTCTGAAAACAGCGCAAAGAACTGGGCCACCGGATATGATTTCCCGGCTGTGAAGGCGGGTCTTGTTATCCTGGAGGAAATTCCAAACGAACGCTCTGCCGGTATGCAGGGTTACGCTTTCAATCTGCGGCGTGAAAAGTTCCAGAACCCGGCCCTGCGTGAGGCGCTGATTTATGCCTTTGACTTCGAATGGCTGAACCGGAATATTTTTTATGATCAATATAGCAGGACGAACAGCTTCTTCGAAAATTCCGTCATGGCGGCGACTGGCGAACCGACGGAAGAAGAACTCGAAATCCTGGAGCCTTATCGCAATCAGCTGCCGCCCCGGGTCTTCGGTCCCGCCTATCAGGCCCCGGTAACAGATGGATCTGGTCAGGACCGGACGCCGTTGCGCACCGCCAAGAAAATCCTCGCCGATGCAGGGTATGAAGTTGAAAATGGCAAGTTGATCGATCCGACGACCGGAAAACCGCTTACCATTGAATTCCTGATGTATGACCCCAACAGCCTCAGAATCACAGGCCCCTTGATCAAGAATCTGAAGAAACTGGGTATTGAAGCATCCTCCCGCGTCGTTGATACCGCCCAATACACAGAGCGATTGCGCAACTATGATTTCGACATCACCACATCGGGTTTCGGACAATCCATTAGCCCCGGCAATGAGCAACGCGAATTCTGGGGCAGTGCGGCGGGCAAACGTCCGGGGAGCCGGAACATTATGGGAATAGACAATCCGGTTGTAGATGCGCTGATCGAAAACCTGATCGCTGCACCAACCTATGAAGATCTGATTCCGGCTGTTCGTGCGCTCGATCGTGTCCTGACATGGAATTTTTACGTAATCCCCCAGTTTCATGCATCTTATGATCGCGTCGCATACTGGAACAAGTTTGGCCATACAGACGTCAATCCCGCACAAGGACCGGATATACTGAGTTGGTGGATCGACCCGGTAAAAGAACAGGAACTGCAGGAAGGCCTCAAGACATTGCGGCAAAAGCAATAGAACCCGACAACTGCTTGGGAGCATTGAGTTGAACAAGTCGCTTGCACCGCTTTTCATCACCCTTTTGCTCATGGGCTCCAATGCCGAGGCTGAGCCCCGCACAAGCTATGGGTATTCAACGTTCGGGAATCTGAAATACGACCCAGACTTTACCCATTTCGACTATGTCAATCCCGATGCTCCCAAGGGCGGCACGATCAAGCTGCGGGACCTTGACAGCTTCGATACGGTCAATCCCTTTTTGCTCAAGGGAAAGCCTGGATTGATTAATGGCGACAAGGGTGGAGATCTCTATTTTAACTTCACCCAGTTGATGACCCCCTCCTACGACGAGCCGGACGCAGTTTATGGGTTGCTGGCGGATACCATTACCATCGATGATCAGCGCCAATGGGCGGAATTCACGCTCCGGCCAGAGGCGCGCTTTCATGACGACACGCTAATCACCGCCGAGGATGTAGCATTTACCTTCAACATTCTGAAGGAGAAGGGACACCCGAGATATGGGCTTCTCTACAGGGATATCGTCACGGCGAAGGTGTTAGATCCCCATAAAATCCGCTTTGAGTTTCGGGAAGGTGCCTTGACCCGTGATCTGCCCTATCAGTTGGCGACCATGCCCATTCTATCCAAGGCGTCATTCGATACCCGAGATTTCGACGTCACCTCCATGGAACCACTCCTGGGCTCCGGCCCTTATAAACTTACAAAGGTGAGCCCTGGCCGCTCCCTCACCTATGAGCGGGTTAACAACCATTGGGCCGAAAATTTACCGGTCCATAAAGGCCGGTTTAACTTCGATGTAATCCAGGTGGATTACTACCGGGACAGGACGATCGCGTTGGAGGCCTTTTTTGCCGGTGAATATGACTTCCGCGAGGAGTTCACCTCCCGATCCTGGGCAACAGAATATGACGGCAAGCCGGCGGTTGAAAAAGGCTTTATAAAGCGGGATGTTCTGGAAGATGCCAAGCTGACGGGTATGCAGGCATTCTTCATGAACAGCCGTCGCGCGCCGTTCAACAATATCAAGGTGCGGGAGGCTTTCGGTCTGCTCTTCGACTATGAATGGACGAACAGGAACCTGTTTTATGGGTCATATGACCGGTTAGGCTCCGTCTTTGAAAATTCCGATATGAAGGCAACCGGTCTTCCCTCCCCTGCGGAACTAGACCTTCTGACGCCATACAGGGATATTCTACCGGAGAAAGTCTTTTCGATGGAATTCAAGCCGCCGCAGACTGACGGTTCGGGCAATATCCGCAAGCAAATGGGCACCGCTATCGATTTGTTTAAATCGGCTGGATGGACCATTCAGGACAAAAAGCTAGTGAATGAGACGGGCCAGCAGATGCAGGTGGCATTCCTCCTCTACGAACAATCCTTTACCCGCATCATCAATCCCTATGTCGCCAATCTGCAGCGCGTGGGAATTGACGCATCGGTCCGCGTGATCGACAGCGCCAGTTGGCAAAACCGGGTCCGGGAGTTCGACTTCGATATCGTTGTGCGACGGTTCCCGCAACCGCAGGTGCCCGGAGTAGAACAGCGGGACTGGTGGGGATCTGCCTCTGCCGATGTCACGGGCGGATTAAATATCGCCGGTGTAAAGAATCCCGCCGTTGACGCGATTATAGAAAAGATAATTGAGGCGCAATCGCACGAGGAACTTATTACCGCCACACGGGCGCTTGATCGGGTATTGATGTGGAATTACTATTTCATTCCGCAATGGTACAAAAGCAGCCACTTTATCGCCTATTGGGATAAGTTCGGCCGACCGGCATCAAAAAAGCCGGGTTTTGACCGTGCGGTTCTGCAAAGCTGGTGGTATGATCAAGCGAAAGCCGAGGAACTGGCCGCCCGACAGGGTAAGTAAGTTTAACCTGCGGACAGAGGAGTAGTCGTTGTTTGCCTATATATTGAGACGTATCCTGCTCATGATACCGACATTATTTGGCATCATGGTTCTCAATTTCGTGGTTATCCAGTTCGCCCCAGGCGGACCGATCGAGCAAATTATCGCAGAAATTCAAGGGACAGCCGTCGGTGCCACGGCACGCATCGGCGGAAGCGGCACGGGTGATACCGGAGGGGGTGGCAGCGCGTCCTCCTCCTTGGGATCAGAGAGCACCTACCGAGGGGCGCAAGGACTCGACCCGGAGTTCATCAAGGAGCTGGAAGTTCAGTTCGGGTTCGATAAGCCCGCGTATGAGCGTTTCTTCATGATGATGAAGAATTACCTGATGTTCGATTTTGGCACGAGTTATTTTCGCGATGAAACAGTTGTCAATCTGGTGATCGAAAAACTACCGGTATCGATATCGATCGGGCTATGGACAACTTTATTGGTCTATCTGATTTCCATTCCCCTCGGGATCGCGAAGGCGGTACGGGACGGCACGAAATTTGATATCTGGACCAGTAGTCTTGTGATTGTCGGCAATGCGATCCCGAGCTTTCTCTTTGCCGTCGCCCTTATCGTCCTGTTCGCGGGCGGCTCCTACTTCAACTGGTTTCCCCTGCGGGGATTGACGTCGGATAACTGGGAACAGCTCAGTACTTTCGGCAAGATCATCGATTATCTCTGGCATATAGCGTTGCCGGTAACGGCATTGGTAATTGGCGGTTTTGCTGCCCTTACCCAGCTTACGAAAAACTCCTTTCTCGACCAGATCAGCCAGCAATATGTGCTCACGGCCCGAGCCAAAGGTCTGAGCGAACGTCGAGTGCTCTACGGCCATGTATTCCGGAATGCGATGCTGATCGTTATAGCTGGCTTTCCGAGCGCCTTTATCGGCATCCTCTTTACGGGTTCCCTCCTCATCGAGGTGATCTTCAGTCTCGACGGGCTTGGACTGCTTGGATTTGAGGCCGCGATCAACCGCGACTACCCGGTGATATTTGCGACGGTCTATGTGTTCGCGCTTCTCGGCCTGATTATGAATCTGGTGGGCGACCTTACTTATACCTTGGTCGATCCCCGGATCGATTTTGAAGCGCGGGAGGTTTAGGTCATGGCCCTTTCCGCCATCAATCAGCGTCGGCTCAATAATTTCAAGGCTAACCGCCGCGGCTACTGGTCGATGATTTTTTTCGTTCTGTTGTTCGTGATTTCGTTATTTGCCGAGTTGATCGCGAATGACAAGCCGCTCGTCGTCTCCTACAAGGACCAGCTCTATTTCCCGTTCCTTGTTGCCTATCCCGAGACAGCGTTTGGCGGTGATTTTGAAACAGAGGCGGATTACCGCGACCCCTTTGTTGCAGACCTGATCAATGAACATGGCTGGCAGATCTGGCCGTTGATCCGTTACAGCTATACGACGATCAACTACGACCTGACTTCGCCGGCACCGTCGCCACCGGATGCGGAAAACTGGCTTGGAACCGATGATCAGGGGCGGGACGTTCTTGCACGAGTAATTTACGGCTACCGCATTTCTGTCGCCTTCGGTGTGATCCTGACATTTTTCAGTTCGATCATTGGCGTGACGGCCGGCGCAGTGCAGGGCTATTTCGGGGGATGGGTGGATCTTATTTTCCAGCGCTTTCTGGAAATATGGAGCGGTATGCCAAGCCTCTATATCCTGATTATTCTCGCCGCCCTGATTGAGCCCAGTTTCCTCATCCTGCTTGTCCTGCTGCTTCTATTCAGCTGGCCGAGCTTGGTCGGTGTCGTGCGGGCGGAATTCCTGCGGTCACGCAACTTCGATTATGTCCGGGCGGCGCGAGCGCTCGGGGTTCGCGACAGCGTCATCATGTTCAAGCATCTTTTGCCAAACTCCATGGTGTCCGCCCTCACCTTCCTGCCCTTTATTCTAACGGGTTCCATTGTCAGCTTGACGTCGCTTGATTTTCTGGGGCTTGGCTTACCGCCCGGATCCCCTTCTCTCGGCGAGTTGCTGGCCCAGGGGAAGGCCAATCTGCAGGCACCTTGGCTCGGTATAACTGCGTTTTTGACCCTGTCGATCATGCTGACCCTTGCCTTTTTCATGCAGGAAGGTATTCGCGATGCCTTCGATCCAAGAAAGACGTTTCAGTAATGGCGCTGGTTGAGATAAACGATCTGTGGGTCACCTTCAAATCCGACGGCAAAAACGTACCGGCGGTAAAAGGCGTCTCCTTTAACATTGAGAAGGGAGAGACAATTGCACTCGTCGGGGAAAGCGGGTCCGGAAAATCCGTCACCGCGCTCAGCATCCTGCAACTCCTGCCCTACCCGCTTGCCAAGCATCCGAAAGGCTCGATCAAGATCAATGGCGCCGAGATCGTTGGTCGGCCGCAAAAGGAGATGCGCAATTTTCGGGGAAACCATGTCTCCATGATTTTTCAGGAGCCCATGACGTCTCTCAATCCGCTTCACACAATCGAGAAACAGATTAACGAGACCCTGCTCGTTCACAAGGGGATGAACCAGAAGGAAGCCTCATCCCGCGTGCGCGAGCTTCTGGAGATGGTGGGGTTGGACGCCATAGATGAACGGCTAAATGCTTATCCGCATCAACTTTCCGGTGGCCAGCGCCAGCGCGTGATGATCGCCATGGCCCTCGCCAACGAGCCGGACCTTCTCATCGCCGACGAACCAACGACCGCCCTCGATGTAACGATCCAGGCGCAAATTCTGGAACTTCTGATGGATCTGCAGAAGCGTCTCGGGATGGCAATTCTGCTCATCACCCACGACCTCGGCATCGTCCGGAAAATGGCCAAAAATGTGTGCGTTATGACCCAGGGTGAAATCGTCGAGGCCAACTCCACCAAAGAATTGTTCAGCCGGCCGCGCCACGAATATACCCAGATGCTGTTGGAAGCAGAACCCAAGGGTCTTCCGCTTCGAAAGAATGACGCACTGCCGGTTGTTATGTCAGGCAAGAATCTGAAAGTCTACTTTCCGATCAAGAAAGGCCTGTTAAAACGGACAGTCGACTATGTTCGGGCAGTTGATGATATTTCCCTCAATGTAAAGCAGGGCCATACGGTCGGCATTGTCGGAGAAAGCGGCTCGGGCAAGTCGACGCTCGGTCTTGCGATGCTGCGGCTCATTTCCTCTGAGGGCGAAATCCGGTTCAACGGACAATCTATCGAGCATACAAGCTGGAAAGAACTGCGTCCCTTACGCTCGGAAATGCAGATCGTTTTCCAGGACCCCTATTCTAGCCTCAGCCCCCGCCTCTCCGTCGGCCAGATTATTGAGGAAGGCGTTATTGTGCATGAAGGGCATGGCAACCGCCTGGAGCGCCGGGATCGAATATCCGAAGTTCTGAAAGAGGTCGGAATTCCGCCGGAAGCCCAGGATCGCTACCCCCATGAATTTTCTGGTGGTCAGCGTCAGCGCATTGCCATCGCGCGCGCCCTTATCCTCAAACCAAAATTTATCGTGCTGGACGAACCGACGTCGGCGTTGGATATGTCTGTGCAGGCGCAAATTGTTGATCTTTTGCGGGACCTTCAGAACCGCCATAACCTGACCTATTTGTTTATCAGCCATGACCTTAAAGTTGTTCGTGCCATTGCTGACAGCGTCCTTGTGATGCGCAACGGGAAAATTGTCGAGCAGGGCTCGGCGGCACAAATCTTTGACAATCCTGAAACAGACTATACAAAGGCTTTGATGAAGGCGGCATTCGATCTGGAAACGGCCGCTGATGGTGTAGTGAACAATTAAGGTATCTGAAAAAGTTACCGGAGATAAAACATGGCCCTTTTGTTTAAAAGTAATATTGACCGTCCGGACTGGTGGCGGCGAGAGTTGAATAAATACATTCCCGATCTGGATGTACGTATCTGGCCGGAAATTGGCAATCCGGATGAAATCAAATATGCGCTTTGCTGGAAAATGCCCCATGGGGAACTCGCAAAACTCAAGAATCTAAAAGCCGTGTATTCGCTTGGGGCCGGGGTCGATCACCTGCTCGCCGATCCGGATTTTCCACGTCATTTGCCATTTTCCCGTGTCGTCGACCCGAATCTGACCGGACGGATGACCGAGTATGTTGTACAGCATGTACTCAATCACCACCGCTTTTGCCATGCCTATGACGCGCAACAGCGGGACCATGTCTGGAAAGAGCATTTCGCGCCTTTCGCCAGCGAGCGTAAAGTCGGTATTCTGGGAATGGGCGAGCTTGGTGGTGGTGCCGCGGAAGCCCTTAGATTCCTCAAATTCGATGTCGCGGGATGGAGCCGGTCTGAGAAAAAAATAGACGGCGTAAAAAGTTTCTATGGCGATGATCAGCTTGATGCGTTCCTTGCCCGCACGGAAATTCTGGTGTGCCTTCTGCCTCTGACACCGCAAACCAAGAACATCCTGAATGCTGACCTGTTTGCCAAGCTGCCGAAAGGAGCCGGCATTATCAATGCAGGGCGCGGTCCTCATCTATTGGAAGAAGACTTGATTCCCGCTCTGGATAATGGACAGCTCTCTGCCGCGACCCTTGATGTCTTTCATGTGGAACCAATGGCTAAGGATCATCCGTTCTGGGATCATCCGAAAATCCGTATCACACCCCATGTCGCAAGCATTTCCGATCCGGCAAGCGTCGCCAAGCTGGTTGCGGAGAATATTGTCCGTACCGAAAAAGGCGAAGAATTGCTTCACGCAGTAGATGTTGAAAAGGGCTATTAAACCCTAACGGCTATACCGCTCCTTGATCAACGCGAAGAGTGCTCTCATGGCGAATGCCTCCCCGCCGACTGGCCGGCCGGGGCGGCTTCGCACATTATAGGCCATTACGTCGAAATGTACCCAGCTTTTGGCCTTTTCGACAAATTCCTTCAGGAACAGTCCGGCGGTCGTCGCCCCGCCATAACCACCGCCAGAAGCATTATTATTGATGTCCGCAAATTTACTGTCCAGCAGATGCCGGTAGTCATCCCAGAGCGGCAACCGCCAGACCGGATCCTTTTCCTTCTCGCTTTGTGCTGCTAGTTCAGCGTAAAGCGCATCGTCATCAGTGAAGGTTGCGGCGATTTCTGTACCAACCGCAATTCGCGCGGCCCCTGTCAGGGTTGCAATATCTATCAGGAGGTCCGGCGCCTCCTCATCGGCGGCGGCGAGGGCGTCCGCAAGGATAAGCCGCCCTTCCGCGTCCGTATTGCCGATTTCGACGGTTTTGCCTTTTCTGCTGGTTAGAATATCGCCGGGATGGAAGGCATTGCCGGAGATGGAATTTTCTACCGCCGGGATCAGGACCCGCAGACGCACCGGCAGGTTTGCATCCATAATCATATGTGCTAGGCCGAGCACAGTAGCCGCTCCCCCCATATCTTTTTTCATCATTAGCATGCCAGCCGCCGATTTGATATCGAGGCCGCCTGTATCAAAACAAACACCCTTCCCGACCAGCGTGACCTTCGGTGCCGCTTTATCGCCCCAGCTTATGTCAATGAGTCGAGGGGCGTCCGCCGCGGCACGCCCCACCGCGTGCACCATCGGAAAATGATACGTGAGCAAATCCTCTCCAACGATATTTCCCTGCTCTGCCTCAAATTCTCCTGCAACCTGCGATGCCGCCGCCTCAAGAGCTGTGGGACCTAGATCGCCCGCTGGTATATTCACAAGGTCACGAACCAGGGTGACCGCTTTGACAGTGCGCGCGACCATTTCTTCGTCGGCACCCTTGGGCAGAATCAGCGTCGCGTATTTCTTATCGTCCTTTTTATACCGATCGAACGTATACGTCCCAAGTGACCAGCCTGTGGTAACGTCAGTCGCCTCCTTCTCCGTGAACTCGGCTGCGACAGCATACGTGCCTTCAGGTAGGCGCGACGGCAAATCCGCAAGCGACCAGATATTCCAGTCACCATCCTTAATATAGACTACTGCCTCGATTTCGCCTGTGGACGCCGGCAACAGCAACGACTTTCCACCATCCGCGTCAAACCCATGTGAGCCAATCCAGCGTTTATGAGGTGCAGATTGTGCCTCGAGCCAATCGGCGAATTCGGATTTCTCGACAACTATAATCGGCTTGGGATCGGCTTTGGAACTTGCAACAACAAATGGTATCACGATGCTCTCCTGATGATTTTATGCGACCTTATCAAAGCCGCATTCGGTGGACAACCGCTATCGGACGGCGTCGATCAGAGAGCTTATAAAAGACCTGTCTCTTATCCTAGTCAGTAAGAATACCTATTTCCTTGTAATAACGCTCTGCGCCGGGATGCAGGGGAGTGGAAACCCCCTTGAGGGCTGTTTCCTGATGTATTAGCAGGCCTTTCGCATGACCGCGATCGAGAAGGTGCCGGTTTCTCGGGTGCCATAGTGCCCGGGTTATTTCATATACAACCTCTTCTGACACATGTTCGCTAACAATCCATTGCGTGCTCACGGCAAGGGTCGGCACCGTATCGAGATCCTGATAAGTGCCCGCCGGTATTTGCGAAACAGAATAATAACCATGATTATCGACAAACTTCTTGGCATTTTCCCCGCTGATTGGCAGGAGCTCTATTTTTCCGACGTCAGCAAGTTCCGAGACGGCAGTCACTGGGTATCCCGCCACCAGAAAAAACGCATCCAGCTTATCGGCGTTCATCAGCGTCACAGATTTATCAGGGTTGGCGGCGACAGCTTCAAAATCTTTAACCGAGAGACCATATGCCGCTAGGATCTCTTTCGCATTTTCGCGGGTCCCGGACCCGGGAACATCAATCGAGACACGCTTACCTTTTAAGTCCGCAATGTTTTTAATCCCCGCACCGCGACGGACAACCAGATGAACATCCTCCGGATACAGATTGGCGATTACCCGAAGAGATTTAACCGGCTTCTTCTTTGCAAATACTCCTGTGCCGTTATAGGCCGCAGCGATCGTATCGGACTGGGCAAGCGCGGTATCAAAATACCCTTTTGTTACCCCGTTGATGTTTTCAATAGATCCATGCGTGGTTTGTGCTGTGGCAATCAGCCCCGGTACGCCGCAGGATCCCCCGTCATCACAGTCCCGGCTTCCTGGTGGATTGGAGATAACAGACGCGAGCAATGTTCCAATAGGATAATAGGTTCCGGATGAGGATCCTGTTCCGATGCGCAGGAAATAAATGTTCTGGGCAACGGCACTTCCAAAATAAAGCACTGCCAGCGTTAAACAAAAGCCTATCAGGGCTAACCGTTTTGCAGATTTTACGAAAGTAATGACCCGATCCTCCTGATATTCCAATATCACCAACCTGTTAATAATTATAGGGTGATCTTTAGCGGAACAAAGAAAGATTTATCCTAACGTGGGACTAATTTTTCCACCGGTCCGTGCAGCATCAGTGTTAGCCTGCTTTCGGGTGTCGCTCACTTTCGAGGATACCGCCGTAATGTCAAAGGCGAGACCAGCCGTTTGATGAAGATCCGCACAGGCTTTGTGGATGGCATAAGGAATATGAGACAGCAGCTCACGGTCCTTGTCTTTGAGGGCAGAATTTTCCGTCACGATCAAATCCAGAAGATCCGTGAGTGCTCGGCAAAGAGAAACTACGTGCATATGCTCGGTTCCTTCAATGCTCTCAATCAGGGCATCATTTCTCTGCTTCATGACATTGATGACATTCCTGCGATCCTCATAGCTATCGGGCGAACCCGAAAGAAGAATGACAGCGGAGGAGAGACGCATCAACTGTTCGGAATAAATTGAGATTTTTCTTTCCTTCAGGACCTTCATCGCGCTGCGGATTGCGTCGGGAGTGGGGGCCAGCTCCGGCCGGCTCTCGACTTTCGCCTTGAGGGAATTCGGGACAATCATAGTCGGGATGGACGTCGGGTTTCTAGAAATCTTACGCCGATCAGGCCCGAAATAATCCGCCGTCACAACAAAAGGTTTGCGCGCACCGACCAGCCGCTTAAGGCGGGTAAAAATCTGCGTGCGTGAAATCGGGCGGGTTATCAAATCATCCGCACCGGCGTTGATGATCTCACCGACTACGCCGGGTTCCGAATTCCACAAAAATAAAATGACATTAATAAAAGGATCCGGACCGATCGAGTTGTGGCGGATTTCCTGGATGATCTGGTGAGTGCCGCTACCGGAGGCGTCTGTTTCGGCCAATATGAGATCAAATTCACCATCATTTGCAAGTGTGGAGAATTCATGGATATCTGAGCAAGCGATTACGTCACCAAAACCGAGATTGAGAAGTGCGCTTCTCGTGTTCTGGCGCAGCGACGGCTCGAACTCGAAAAGTAGGGCTGTAGCCGTCTTAAACCGGGGATCGTACATCAAGGATTGAGGGTATCAAACCCGGGAATAAGTTCCTGAAGTTTTTTATGTATTTTTCTGGGATCTTCGGAAAACTGCAACCCAATTTTATTGCCGCGCCGCCACACCAGGTCACAGCGAATAGCGCCTAGTTGCGTTGTCTGTAACAGAAGGTTGTTCTTCTCGAAAAAAAGACCGTCGACATCAATTCTTGCGCCATTGGCCGATATGTCCCTGATAATGCCGCTGACTTCGCGCTCTTCTTCATGGAGGCAGGCATGACCTCGTTCGGCACGGATTGTAGCTGACCAAGTAACATCCGCCCGGCGGTAACGTCGATCCGCTGCAGTTCCGGTCTTAATATGATCACTCTCCACCTCGAGGGCTCTCAGCATTTTCTTGATATCTTTAGCAATGATCATCTCAGTTCTCTGTAATCCGCTGGCTAAATTCTAAGCTGGAACTATCCTGTTCACTGACCATGATCCACTTAATCAATAAATTGTTAATAATTCGCAAATTAAAAGATAGAATCTTACCAATCGTTGCACTTGGCCTGAGTAGCCGCATAAGATTCCGGCGTATCTATGATGTTGTTAGCCTGCATTCTCACAGCATTGAATTCATCGAGCAGCGGATCCAGTTCGAACAGCAGGCGGTTTGCAATTGACCGTCCCGCAGTCTTTGGACTCGTTGTGTGAAATGGCCGGATCGCCGCTGCCCGCTCTGCTAGTTCCCGTTTAATCTTCGGGACATATTCTGCAATTATCTGTTCATTGATACGGACATGCTCAAGTTCATGCGCAAGGATCGTTTCATAGGGGCAAGTCTCTTTGCGATACTTGCGGTCGATATAGATATTGGTTTTATGGGCGCCGAACTTCAAGCTAACGCGATCTAAGCGTAAACAGTATTTCCCCGACTTTTCCGCCGTGTATTTAGTCGCAGCGCCCAACTTGGGTGTTATGAAGGAATAGGTCAGTCCCAACAGGTTAGCGTGGCGCGTGGATTTCGCATAACCGCTTTTCTTGGCCACAATCTCTATTTGGCGCGACGACTTGCTGTGATCCAGAACAGGTTCTGCATTTACAATCTCGATCGTTACCTGAGGCTCCTGCCAGCTGGCAAGACACTCTTGGTCTGTCGCCGCCGAAGCAACACTGCTCAAGGAGACAATACTCCATGCGGCTGCGGAGAGAAGGCTGACACAGGTGCGGAAGCGCCCAGAATAATTTTCCGGCTGAATTTCCCGATCCGCAATGATGCTAGTCAAACATCGCATTGATATCATCCTGGTTGAACATCCTATCATCTTCTGTACTTTCACTCTGGAAAGTTTGCGGCGTCACGTCACTAACATGCCCATTTATGATTGCACCGGCCTGTTCGATCAACTCACGGATAATCGCGCACTGCTGGGTTGCCACAGCCCTGATCTCATCCTTTTTTAACTTGTCGATGTCTCCGAATTTAGTCTGTAAATCCTGAATTTCTCTATCCAGCTGCTTCGTTGTTGCCACGAAAGGGGCTTTATACTCGTCAGGAGAAAACCCAAATGCCTCGATTGCAAGTTTCCGATCCGCTATACCGCTGTCCCGAAAATGATCCTCGTAGGAAACAGGCGACCAATCATTTAAGTCATCCAGCATATCCGGCATATCGACAACCAGTTCGGCCAGCATCAAAGCTTCATTGAAATGATTGAGATAGTCCGTCGCCAAAAGGGTGACGTCGTTTACGTTCGTATTGTAGGCGCGGGCGCGATACGACGCCAGGGCACTGGTCTCAATACTCATGTCAGTCCGCTCTTCACCTTCTCCATCTTCAACAACCGGGTTGGGATTAAAAGAGGAATTTAACAAGAATATAATTAAGGAAGTGTTTGTCCCAGAAACGCACTTGTTCTCGTTGCGTCCGGAATGAATTGCGGAGTCAATCGAGGCGTGCAGTCTCTTTGCTCGTGGCAAGCTCCCTATCTTCGCGTGGGGAGTCCTGGATAAAAAGGGCGGCAGAAAGAAGCAGGGTCAGCATGAAGACAGCGGAAGTGAGCAGGAAGTTTGAATAACAGCTCTTCACCGAAAGCGCCTTGTTCATATCTCTAAACATCATCCCCATAACAATCCCCTTCTCACCGCGTTTCGAACGAGCGTCCTGCCAATGGAGAAATTATAGAAGGTCGAGCCATCCAAAACCAGCGCTTTGGTTGCTAAATAATGGTTTTATGCACTTTTAAAGACGCATTCTTTTAAGTGCATAACATTATACTAATTCGACCACAAGATATAGAGGATCATGTGCCGGCTGCCCCTAGAGCAGTTATGTCAGGAATGCGTTGTAATTCTGTTTCCGTTGTGGAAAGGCGAATCGTCGTCCACCTCGCGCAGAGACTTTATGCGAATTACCGCAAATAATATTGCCAGAGTTGCGTCAAAAGTTGAGGCTATAGTATGTCGTGAAACCTTTTCAGCAGATCGATCAGGCGCCTGTGATCCTCCGGCCCGAGTCCGGCAATCACCTTGGCTTCAATCTCTCTCACCTTTTCTTCCAGACTGGCCAGCTCCTGCGTCCCCTTCTTTGTCAGGCGAACAGCATAGGCCCGCTTGTCCCCCTCGACCGCCGCCCGCAAGATCAGCCCTTCTTTTTCAAATTTATTGAGAATGGGAACTAGGGATGAGCGATCGAGACCCGCAGCCTCAGCAATGGCACTTTGTGTGTGGCCGGGGTTTTCATTGATGATGGCCATGACAGAGTACTGCCCCGTCATCAGTTTTTTTCCTGCTGCCGTTGCAAAGGTACTCTGCGCCCGCAGAATTGCCTTGCGCATATGAAAACCGACAACTCCATCAAGCGCTGTCATTTGCATATCGACAGAGCTTTTCTTTTCGGTTTTGGTTTTACGATCCGCCATTGGACTTAACCGGACTCCCCTGTTCACGCCGGCGCAAACAATTAATCAAAGTGATTATTTGTTATAGCCTTAGAAGCCCGCGAAGTACATGAAAACGGTCTGTTATTCCAATGTCTGATAGAAATGCTTAAGGCCGGATTCCGCGCACTCCATGTCCTGTGCCGGCGTTCCCGAGCTCAGGCCTATGCCACCGACAACTTCACCATCGACAACAACTGGCAATCCGCCTCCAACGGAAGAAACACGTCCGCCGACTTCCGTATGAATACCGAAGGCAAGATTACCCGGTATATTTACGGCGTTATATTCATGCGTCGCCTTCCGCGCCGCAGCAGCCGTGTAAGCTTTGTCAGCGGAAATTGTAATGCTAGTGACCTTCCCGCCATCCATCCGCTCAAACGCAATCAGGTTGCCGCTTTCATCTACAATGGAAATACACATTGGCACGCCAATTTCAGCGGCTTTTTCGCGCGCTCCCTCGATTAGGATTAGCGCGTCAGCATGGGACAGTCGTTTTACTGTGAGCACAATGCCCTCCTCTAAACTCGATCTATTTACATTTAGTCTATTGAAAGCCTAGCTGGCTTTGGCCTCGATACGACGGGCATGAAGGATAGGTTCGGTATATCCGCTTGGTTGCACACGCCCCTTGAAGACGAGATCACAGGCCGCCTGAAAGGCTACCGACCTGTCGAACTGTCCGGCCATCGCCTGATAAAGCGGATCACCGGCATTCTGTTCATCGACGATAGCCGCCATGCGTTTCATGGTCTCCATCACCTGATCTTCCGTGCAAATTCCATGATGTAGCCAGTTGGCGATGTGCTGGCTGGAAATACGTAACGTCGCACGGTCTTCCATCAGCCCTACATTATTAATGTCCGGCACCTTGGAACAACCAACACCTTGATCAATCCATCGAACCACATAGCCAAGTATTCCCTGGGCATTGTTATCAAGTTCCGCCTGAATCTCCTTTTCAGACAGGTTCTCCCCCTTCAATAGCGGTGGCGTAAGAATGCTATCGAGGCTCGCTCGACCGCGCGATGCAATTTCTTTCTGGCGTTCTTTTACAGAAACTTGATGATAATGCAGCGCATGCAGCGTCGCCGCGGTAGGTGACGGAACCCAGGCGCAGTTGGCCCCGGCCATTGGATGGCCGATTTTCGCCGTCATCATTTTTGCCATCTCATCCGGCATCGCCCACATGCCCTTGCCGATCTGGGCATGCCCGGGAAGACCTGTCTCCAATCCGATATCGACATTCCAGTCTTCGTAAGCGGCAATCCATGGCTCGCCCTTCGCATCTTCCTTGCGCATGAAGGGACCCGCTTCCATACTCGTGTGAATTTCATCGCCCGTCCGGTCAAGGAAGCCCGTATTAATAAAGAAAATCCGCTCCGAAACCGCCCGGATACATTCTTTCAGGTTGACTGTGGTCCGCCGCTCCTCATCCATGACACCAACTTTAAGGGTGTTTCGGGGAAGATTGAAACCATCCTCCACTGCGGCAAAAAGATCGTTTGTAAAGGCGACTTCCTCCGGCCCATGCATTTTTGGCTTCACAATATAAAGGCTGCCCGCGCGACTGTTTGAATAACGCCCTAACTTTTGCAGATCATGAAGTGCCCCCGCGGTGGTCATTACCGCGTCGAGAATTCCTTCTGGGATTTCATTTCCATCAGCATCGAGCACCGCGTTTATCGTCATAAGATGGCCCACATTCCTGACCAGCAACAGACTCCGGCCGTGAAGCGTGAGTTCAGATCCGGTTGGATCAAGATATGTCCGGTCCGGGTTCAGTGTCCGTGCGACTGTTTTTCCGCCTTTTTCAAAGCGATCCTCAAGATCGCCTTTCATCAGGCCAAGCCAGTTTCGATAGATGAGGGCCTTATCTTCCGCATCTACTGCCGCTACTGAGTCTTCACAGTCCTGAATGGTGGAGAGGGCCGATTCCATCAATATATCCTTCACGCCCGCGGGATGGTCTTTGCCGACGGGATGCGCGGGGTCGATCTGGATATCCAGATGCAGGCCGTTCTTTTTGAGAAGGATGGAAGTTGGCGAATTGTCCCCAAGGTAGCCAACAAACTGGGCAGGATCGGCAAGCGGCGTGAGCGAACCATCTGCAAGCTCTGCTTCCAGCTGCTTACGGCCGTTGTCATCCTTCAACCGGTAGGCCCTTGCCTCCTTGTGACTACCCTTGGCCAGCGGAGCGGCACGATCCAGAACACCAAAGCCATATTCAATGACCTTCAGGCCGCGCCTTGGGTTATAGCCGCTGCCTTTTTCACAGCCGTCTGACTCGGGCAGGATGTCTGTGCCATAGAGGGCATCATACAGACTGCCCCAGCGCGCATTGGCCGCATTCAGGGCGTAGCGGGCATTCATGACCGGCACTACGAGTTGTGGCCCCGCAACATCCGAAATCTCGGGATCCACATTCGCCGTCGTAACCTGGAATGCGGGACCTTCAGGTACCAGATAGCCTATCTCTTCAAGGAAGGCCTTATAGGCATTTGCGTCCTGCGGCTTGCCTTTCGTCGCGAGATGCCAGGCGTCAATTTTAGCCTGGAGTTCTTCGCGCTTTGCCAGCAAATGCCGGTTCCGTGGGCCAAACTCGGCAACAAGATCAGAGAGAAGTTTCCATACCGTTTCCGCGGTTACATCCAAGCCCGGCAGAATCTCCTTTTCCACGAGATCCACAATTTCCGGCGCCACCTGAAGCCCTGCTTTCGTCACACGCATCGTCATCTGCCTATTATCACCTTCACCCAAATGAGAAATCTGCGACGTGGGAAATCCCGACCGTCGGAGAACAACAACCTGACATTGACAGGTCAGCCAAAGAGAATAAACTAAAATGGAATTAATTTCACATTATGGAACAAAGAGAATGGTACAGGCGGAGACAGCCAACACAGTATCTGTCCGGACGGGCCAGGTTCAATCCTTGACGCGGGCGCTATCCATTCTGAATGTGATTGCCGAAAATCCGCCCGGCCTCTCCTTAACCGCCATTGCCAAGTCCCTGACGCTTGCCCCGTCGACAACGCACCGCCTGCTCACCACCCTTCAGGAAGAACGCTACGTGCAATACGACCGGGACAGCAGCCGATGGCAGATTGCCATGCAGGCATTTGTGACAGGGAACGGCTTCCTCGTCTCACGCGACCTTGTCACGGTCGCCCGCCCCTACATGCGGCGCCTGATGGAATTGAGCGGCGAGACGGTAAATCTTGCCATTGCCGATGGCGGCAAGGTGATCTATCTCGCCCAGGTCGAGAGTCGGGAAATGATGCGGGTTTTCTCAAAGCCCGGGAACAGCGTGCCCATGCATTGTTCCGGTGTTGGAAAAGCTATTCTGATGGCTATGGGTGCGCGGGACGTGGCTCGAATAATCGAGACCCAGAGCCTGATAAAATTGACGGATAAAACCATAACGGATCCAAAATTGCTGTATGACGAACTTTCTTCGTCCCGCAAACTGGGGTTTGCCGTTGACGATGAAGAACATGCCATCGGCCTTCGCTGTGCCGCCGCAATTATTTATGACGAGCATGCGGAACCGTTGGCTGGCCTTTCCATTTCCGGGCCAGCTGCCAGAATATCAAAGGACCGGCTTCTGGAGCTTGGGCGGATAACGGTAGAGGTCGCGACCGAAATCACGGCCGCCCTTGGTGGCCGCCCGCCCGGCTGATATCTGGCCGGAATCACAGGCCGTAAAACTGCTCTGCCCCTGTTTCCGAACAACGGCTATATACAAGGTCACCGGCAATATACGTTGCCTTTGCAACCCGATCGTCTCCCAGCGTCATCAAGGTGAACAACTGTTCTTCCAGGCTTCCGGCGTAAGCAAGCCGATAGGCAAGAAGGGGGGTTGCCTTGAGGTCCAGGACGGTCAGGTCGGCTTCATGGCCAGCCGCCAGGCTGCCAATAGAATCCTCCAGATAAAGGGCTGTCGCGGCCCCGCGTGTCGCGAGGTAAAAGGCCTTGTGCGCGTCGAGGGAAAATCCGTTCAGCTGAGCAATCTTGTAAGCTTCATTCATGCTGACAAGCTGTGAAAAATTTGTTCCTCCCCCGAGATCGGTCGCCAGCCCTGTGCGAACGGAAAAGGGACCCGTCATTGATCGTTCGAGCTTGAACAGTCCGCTTCCCAGAAAGAGGTTCGATGTCGGGCAATGGGCAATCGCGGTTCCGCTTTCAGAAAAGATACGGAAATCTTCCTCTGTAAAATGGACACCATGACCATAGATGGCGCGAGGCCCCAGTTGACCATAGTGGTGATAAATATCCACGTAGCTTTTACGCGATGGAAACAGTTCTTGCGCCCAGTCAATTTCCTGCCTGTTCTCGGATACATGCGACTGCAGATAGGTGCCGGGGTGTTCTTTCCAGACCGCGCCCGTCATCTCCATCTGCTCTTCTGAGCTTGTCGGCGCAAAGCGCGGGGTCACGGCATAGAGCGCCCGCCCCTTGCCATGCCATTTCTCGATCAGTTGTTTTGTCTGATCATATCCAGTTTGGGCCGTATCGGTGAGCGTAGGTGGCGCATGCCGATCCATCAACACTTTGCCCGCGATATTTCGCATATTGATTTTCGCCGATTGCTCGAAAAAGGCGTCTACGGATTGGGGGTGAACCGTGCAGAATACAGCGGCTGTGGTCGTGCCCGCCCTCAGGATTTCCTTCAAAAAGATCTCCGCCGCCATGCCCGCATAGTCTTTGTCGGCAAATTTCTGTTCAGCGATAAAGGTGTAATTGTTCAGCCAATCGATCAGCTGCTTGCCAAAGGCTCCAATAATTTCAGTTTGCGGATAATGAACGTGGCAATCAATGAACCCGGGACAAATCAGGGCATCCCGGTAGCGTGTCACAGGTACTGTATCGCCAAGATCGCGCAACAAGGCGTGGGCGGGCCCAACGGCGGTAATTTTCCCGTCCTCCATGACAACTAGCCCGTCCTCCTCATAGAAGAGGCAGTCTTTGAGGGAAGTAGTAAAGGGATTGTCTCGGTATGAAAGACAGCGTCCCCGAATAGCCTTTTTCATTTTATGCGCTTTCCTCGCGAATCGGACATCGACAGCGTCACCTCATCCTTTACCACCTCCATAACCACATAGGTATGGGTCTGCATAACATGTGGTAATTGTGAAATTGCCGTTCCCAAGAGCTCCCTGTACGACGCTATGTCCCGCGTACGAATTTTCAGGAGATAATCAAATCCACCCGCCATCATCATGCAGGACTGAATTTCCGGCACATGCTGGACAGCGGCATTAAATTCTTCCAGTTCTTTTTCGGTTGTTCGAGAAAGCTGCACCTGTACCATGACCACGTGCCCCGCGGCCACGGCCACCGGGTCAAGCGCGGCGTAGTAACCCTTGATAACGCCGCTACTCTCAAGCCGCTTAACCCGCTCGGCGCAGGGCGTTTTGGTCAAGTTCACCCGGCGGGACAGCTCGACCATCGAAATACGGCCATTCGCCTGTATTTCCCGCAAGATCCGGTAATCTGTTCTATCCAGAGAATTCTGCACCATACCAATGACCCATCCAGTTCAGAAGATACAGTATCTCACAGTAAGCTAATTTGCGACCTCTCGCCTACTGTTTTTGCCTTATACTTTATTAGGTGCAGATGTATCTGATCTCGAAAATTTGTAGTGAATTGACCAGTATTTGGCGGACGCGCCATGAGCTTTTGACTAGGATAACGCCAAAAGTACGCTGTTTTAAAATCAAGGAACCGGAGAATATGTCACGTTACCCGTCATTCAAAAATTCTATCTGGCGTCGCCTCAGTTTCTTGGTCGTCATTTTTACGCTTGTTTATTTCCCCCTTTCCGCCCAGGCGACCGAAAAAGTCGGGTACGAAAACTGGGATGAGGTCGTCGCCACCGCAAAGGGGGGCACGGTAAACTGGTTCATGTGGGGCGGTGCCGACAATATTAACCAATACGTCACCGACTATATCGGCAAGGAACTTCAGAAACGCCATGACATTTCGCTAAATCGCATTGGCATCAACGATACAGCGGAAGCGGTCAATATTGTCCTCGGCGAAAAACAGGCCGGCATTGATGATAATGGTTCCGTCGATTTGATCTGGATTAATGGCGGCAATTTCCGGACGATGAAACAGGGAAATCTGTTGTTCTGTGGTTATCACGGCCTCTTACCCAATAATCAGTTTGTAAATTGGCAGGACCCGTCCATCGCAAATGATTTCGGCCTCTCCGTCGATGAATGCGAAGTACCCTGGAACCGGGCTCAATTCGCTTTTGCGTACGATAGCGCTCGCACACAGAGCCCGCCCAAAAGCATTCCGCAATTAATAGGGTGGGTCAAAGAAAACCCGGGCGCATTTACCTATCCCGCGGCGACAGATTTCAATGGCAGTGTTTTTATCCGCCATGTTTTCTATCACGCGGCAGGCGGGCCTGAGGCCCTGTTGGGGGATTTCGACCAGGATAAATTCGACGCCGTCGCACCGAAGGCCTGGGCCATCCTCAATGAAATGAAACCCTATCTCTGGCGGGAGGGAACAACATATCCGAATGCCATCGCCAGCCTCGCACAGCTTTTTGCTAATAGAGAAGTCGCGCTGTACTTCGACTATGATCCTGCAATTTTCGGCATTAATGTCGAAAACGGCATCTTTCCAGAGACGACCCGGTCCTATGGCCTTGACGATGGCACCATTGGCAATACAAACTATGTCGCCATTCCCTATAATTCGCCAAATAAAGCCGCGGCCATGGTCGCCGCCAATTTTATTCTTTCGGCCGCCGCCCAGTATGAAAAGGCAAAACCCGATGTCTGGGGCGCAGCACCCGCAATCGACGTCGGTCGCCTGACAAAGGAAGAGAAAAGCCGTTTTACAGAGCTACCCCGACATCCAGCGGTTATCGATCCGGCGGCGCTATCTCAAAAGTCCCTTCCGGAATTGCATCCCGACTGGATTAGCGCTATCGAGAAGGGCTGGCAGGAGAATGTTGCCAAATGAAGCGGCTCGCTGACCGCTAGTTTTCCCGGATTTACTCGTTACTAGAAAGACTCGGCTTGCTTGAACGCTGGAAAATTCCTTTACTCCTCTCCCCGGCTCTCCTCCTTATTGCAGGATTGTTCCTGGGCGGACTTTTCCTTGGCCTGATCGGTAGCCTGGGATATATGCCGCTACTCGGGCGTGAAGAGCTAAATCTTGACGCCTATCGCAATATTCTGTTCTCCACAGGTTTCTATCAGTCTTTTCTGTTGACCTTCTATATCTCCTTGATGTCTACGATCATCGCCTCGGCTCTGGCGATTGGCGCCGCGTTGATCCTGCGCCGACACTTTATCGGTCGTTCCGTCATCAATTTTCTCTTCCAGTTAAATCTGACAGTGCCGCATTTGGTTGGCGCGGTCGGTATTCTTTACCTCTTTTCACAGTCGGGCTTTTTTGCGCGCCTGGCCTTTGAGTTCAGGCTTATTTCAGGCCCCTCGGACTTTCCGGCAATGATTTACGATCCGCTCGCGATCGGGATCATCCTTCAGTATGTCTGGAAAGAGGTGCCGTTCATCGGGATGATTTTACTCGCCAATATGCAGACCTTCGGCCACGATTATGAGGCCGTTTCCCGCACACTTGGGGCGAACCGCTGGCAGAGTTTCCGGTTTGTCCTGTTACCGCTTTTGTCGCCCGGCCTTCTCGCCGCGGCGCTGATCGTATTCGCCTTCACTTTCGGCGCCTATGAAATTCCGGCACTGCTCGGCCAGAGCTATCCCGCAGCACTTCCGGTTCTCGCTTATCAGTCCTTCACGGATGTGGATTTGAATGCCCGGCCCGAAGCGCTTGCGATGGCGATGATTATCGCACTTTTAAGCGCAGTCATGATATTCGGTTACGCCCGGCTCGCCCGACGGTATATGAGATCGTAAAATGTTGATGCAAACGAACCGGCATACAGAAAATTCCCGCGACGGACTGTCAGGTCCCGTCTGGTTTTCGCTTATATTACTTGTTAGCTGGCTCGTCCTTCCCTTGATCCCGCTCGCCATCTGGTCCGTGAGCCGGAGCTGGTATTTTCCCGACATAATTCCCTCGGCCTTCAGCCTGAGAGCCTGGAACTATGTTTTCTCCAACACATCCGATGTTCTCCCTGCACTTGGCGTTACCACCTTGATCGCCCTTTGCGCCACGTTGCTTTCCGTTATTATAGGATTGCCCGCGGGCCGCGCGCTCGGGCTCTATCAGTTTCGGGGAAAGGCGCTGGTCGAGCTATTGATCCTCGCGCCGACGATTGTACCGGGCATCGCTGTTGCGCTCGGACTTCATGTCGTATTCCTGAGCCTGGGCCTAGCCGGATCCTACCTCGGTGTTTTGATTGTCCACCTCATCCCGACATTGCCTTACATGGTGCTTGTCATGGCCGGCGTCTTTGCAAATTATAACCCTGACACAGAGGCACAGGCCCGTAGCCTTGGGGCCAGCGCTATTCAGACATTCTTTTATGTGACCTTACCCGCCATCCTGCCCGGATTGCTGATTGGGTCGCTATTTACCTTTCTTGTCTCCTGGAGCCAGTACATCCTCACACTATTGATTGGTGGCGGACGGGTCGTGACCTTGCCGCTTCTTCTTTTCAATTTTGCCAGCGCAGGTCGCAATGACATTACAGGGGCCATCAGCATGATCTACATCCTGCCGGGAGTTGTCCTGCTCCTCCTCGGCGCCAGGCACCTGACAGGACGCAGCAGAGCAGTGGAGAGTTTGCGCCAGATATGACCGACGTCAGCCTCGAAAAACTCACCAAAGCCTACCCCGGCCAAACCCGCCCGGCCGTGAATGATGTATCCATGCATATTGATGGGGGATCGCTAACGGCGCTCCTTGGCCCGTCGGCATGCGGTAAATCCACGATCCTGAAAATGATTGCCGGGCTTCTCCCTCCGACCTCCGGCGACATCCGATTTGCCAGGCAATCCGTTCTGCAATTGCCGCCCAACCGGCGGGATGCTGTCATGGTATTTCAGAACCATCTCCTCTTTCCCTATATGACCGTTGGCGAAAATATCGGCTTTGGCCTCAAGATGCGCCACGAGCCGAAAAAGGACATAGACCGCGCCGTTGGCAGAATGCTGGAACTCGTGCAGCTTGAGGATATGGGTACGCGCAAACCGAACCAGCTTTCCGGAGGCCAGCAGCAACGCGTTGCCCTTGCCCGCGCCTTGATCCTGCGGCCAAAAATACTGCTGCTTGACGAGCCCTTTTCCAATCTCGATGCAAATTTGCGACTTGAAATGCAACAGCTCCTTAATTCCCTCCATCAGGAACTGGGGACGACAATGCTGTTCGTTACTCACGATAAGGAAGAAGCTGTCGGCCTTTCCAGTAAAATTGCCCTCATTCTTAACGGCACGCTTCGGCAATATGCTTCGGCAACCGTGCTCTATGGCCAGCCGAAGGATGAGGACGTCGCGAGATTTTTCGGCGCGAGGAACTTTGTCCCGGGGAAATGTGGACCGGGATATTTCGATTGCGCGCTTGGCCGGTTCACCCTGCCCGAAAGTGTTTCCAGTACAGGCCGCCTGCTGACATTCCGCCCGGAGAATATTGTTGTTGGAGGGGACAATATCCTGGAGAACAGCTTTCACGCGACGCTAGCGTCAAAACAATTTCTGGGAAGTCAGACAGTTCTCGGACTGCAGAAAGGGGATATCTTCTTTGAAGCTTTGCTTTCACCGCAGATCGCGGAACCCCTTCAGGAAGGGTCAACTGTATCTGTTCACCTGCCGCAGCGATCGCTTTGGATACTTGGCTAGTTCAACGCCTTTAGATATTCCGTGATTGTTTCCGGCGCCTTGTCCGGCGCGACGTCCGCACTTCGGATGAGCCCGTCGAAATGGGCCGTCAACGCGCGGATATGCTCAACAGAATTTACGAGAAGGTACATGTTCCCGATATATATGGCAGCTCGAAGCGGACCAAACAGGGTATAGGCGGCAGAGTAAATCTTCCGCGCATCAAACAGGAAAAGTCGAAAGGTGGGATATAGCTCCTCAGTCAGACGGATCATGTTTTCCATCTGGTCGCGGCGTGTGGAAACAGGAACCTGGCGCCAGATTCCCTCGCCCTTTGCAAGCTGCTCAATCACTTGAAGCGGCATACATACCTCCATATCCGTTTCGGGACGGCGGGAATAACTCAATTGATCCTGCATTTGACGTTCTTTTGCTTCGCGCTCAACGGTCGAGAAATCACCAAATTCATAGGCTCCAATCTCTTCCGTTCTTAGAAGATCCGGTAGAGTGCTTGGCACGTAGCGAATTTTATATCCCATCGCCTCCTGATGCCATTTCGCGAGCTTGATACTGGCGGAGGCTTCCGTGACCCGTTCAATTTCTATCATGGGAACGGTCTCGCTGGCGATTTCATCATTCGCGATCAGGCCCATCAGCCAATCAACGGAAACGCCATAAGTTCGGGAAATGGCGCATAGGGTTTCGGCCCGTGGCAACCGGGTAGATCCCGGCGCAAGAAACTGGCTGAGGGCCGATCTGTCGATGCCGATACTGGTCGCGAACTGGCTAAGATTGAATCCTTTGCGCGCCAACAGGAGCGCCATCCGGTCGCGAAAGATTTCGGCAACATCCCGTTTATCCAGAAATTCCTTCTCGGAATGTTGTGTATTCACTCCAAATACTCCTAAATATTACGAATTTAAACTTAAGTTTTATATTAACATAATAATGCGCGGACTGTCGCATTGTATATTCCCTGTCCGATAGCTCATAATCTTCGTCATCTAACAATAGCTTAAGGAGTTGACGAAAAGTGGTGTTGCGTGAACGGCAGGAATTCAAAACCATATTGCTTATTGCATTATGCTACGCATTTTGGTGGGCTCTCCTTTTTGGGCCGACACCGTTGCCCTTCTGGCTGACGATTTTGCTGTTGATTCCCGTGATTACCTTTCACTCCTCGCTTCAGCATGAGTGCATTCATGGTCATCCCTTTGTTGATCGCCGACTGAATGACCTGATTGTCTATTTGCCGATTGGGCTGTTCATGCCCTATCCGCGCTTCAAGGACGTTCACCTGACCCATCATCAAAGGGCGAGAATTACTGATCCGACAGATGATCCGGAAAGCTGGTACGTCACCAAGCAGAAATGGGCGGAGTTCAATCGCCTGCAAAAACTGGCCTGGAAAATTAATAACATTCTTGTCGGACGCATGCTTATTGGTCCGGCACTCGGGATATCCACTCTCGTTTATTCGGATATACAGAAAATCCTGAATGGCGAACGACATCTCCTCATCGACTGGATCAAGCACATTTCCCTCTGCTCCCTGTTACTGATCTTCGTCGGGTCCTTCGCGAATATCTCGACTCTCGGATACTTTGTTGCCGCCTATTTTGGCATGTCACTCTTGATGATCCGGACTTTCCTTGAACATCAGGCACATCACGACCGGCGCGCGCGCTCCGTCCTGATTGACGACAAGGGACCGCTGCGGTTTTTATTTCTTAACAACAACCTGCACGCGGTGCATCATGCATTTCCTTCCGTTGCCTGGTATCGGTTACCGAGCCTGTTCCGGCTCCATAACCCCCGGTTTATGGAAATGAACAAGGGGTATTTTTACAAAAGCTATACGGATGTTATTCGCGCCCATGCATTTACGCCAAAAGAACCGGTCACCTTTCCTCTGGATCCGGCTTAAATCCTGACAGTGCCTGACCTTTATCCTACATCCGTTGCACTGCTTCCCATGTATGACTGGCCTGAAATCCGGGATGCAACGGATAGCTTCTGGGCAGCCCTTCGTGAAAGCTTCCGTGCTGCTGGCTTTTCTCCCCCGGAAGATCTTACCCGGACAGAAGACCCGCTTGAACTTTGGCGGTCACCGAACCTCTTGCTCGCGCAGACATGTGGTTTGCCATACGTGGAAAGACTGGTGAACGACGTCTCCCTTGTCGGCACGCCCGCCTATGACATTGACTGCGGGGCCGGCAGCTATTTCAGCGTGATCGTTGTTCATAAAGACAGCGGCCTTGAAAATCTAAAATTCCTCGATTCTGCTATATTCGGATATAACGATCCGCTTTCTCAGTCCGGCGTCGCGTCCTTTTTTTTCCATCTCGCGGCTGAGGGGGTTCCGTTTCAGAAAATCCACAGATGTGACCGGTTGATGTCTCATCGGGCTGTAATTAAAGGCCTTGCGGATCGGCGTATTGATATTGCCTCAATCGACGCCGTTACCTGGGAACTTGCAAAACGCTACGAGAAAGCGACGGATGAGCTGTCCGTCATCGCACACACCAGTCCAACCCCGGGACTTCCCCTGATAACGGCCCGTCGCGAGAAAAATGAGGTTGATCGCCTTCATCAAGGGGTTATCGACGCGATGGCGTCCCTGCCGTGCGAGACACAAGACAGGCTGTTGCTGACCGGCCTTGCCGCAACAGAAGAGGCGGATTATCAACCTATCAAACGCAGATACGAAAATATCCGTTCCGACATTGAAAACCTCCTGTAGGAGAGTCCCAATAAAAACCCCGGAAGTTGAAGCTTCCGGGGCAATCTACCTAACGTCAAATTGACTTATTTATAGTCGTATTTGCCATTTTTCCATTCGTACCAGACATAGCCGGGAAGGGTCACGTCACCTTTTTCATCGAAAGACAACGTCCCAAGAACGGTTTCGAACTTGCCCGTATTCAAGGCATCCATGACTGGCTCCAGGTCGACAGATTTTGCGGCTTTTGCTGCATCCGCCCATGCCTGAACCGCAGCATAGGTGTAAAGGACATAGCCTTCAGGCTCAATGCCATTGGCCCGGAATTTAGCTACCAGTTCAGTAACGCCTGGGTTTTTGCGAGGATCCGGAGAGAAGGTCATCAATGTGCCTTCGCCCGCATCGCCCGTGATTGACCAATATTCGTCAGTCACAAGAGCGTCACCAGAAACGAGCTGGGTTTTCATGCCCTGATCGCGCATCTGACGGACAATAAGTCCAGCTTCAGTGTGATAACCGCCGACATAGGCGATATCGATGCCTTCCTGTTTCATCTTGGAAACAAGTGCTGTGTAGTCTTTTTCACCAGCAGTATAGGCTTCATACATGGTTGCCTGGCCACCAGCTGCTTCCATGGAAGCTTTGGTCTCGTCGGCAAGGCCTTTACCATAGGCGGTCTTGTCGTGAAGGATAGCAACTTTCTTGCCGGCTTTGGTTTCATCTGCCAGATACGCACCGGCAACCTTGCCCTGCTGGTCATCACGACCGCAAACGCGGTACACGTTCGGGCCGCCTTCATCGGTCAGCTTCGGGTTAGTAGAAGCAGGGGAAATCTGGATGATTCCTTCTTCCTCATAAACGGCTGAAGCCGGAATGGATGAACCGGAGCAGAAATGGCCAGCCATGAAGACGACGCCTTTCGACACCATCTGGTTGGCAACAGCGACGGCCTGCTTGGGATCGCAGGCGTCATCGCCGATTTCCAGTTTCAACATTTCGCCGTTCACACCACCTGCCGCGTTGATGTCAGCGACTGCCTGCTCAGCACCGGCCTTCATCTGTTGGCCAAAGCTCGCATACTGGCCGGTCATTGGACCTGCTGTTGCAATTGTGATATCTGCCCAGGCTGCACCTGAACTGATCATCATGCCCATCGACATGGCCGACATGGCAAGTAACATTTTTTTCATCTTAGTACTCCCAGTTTATAGAATGTAATTTTATACGTTTCGCTGCTTTTCCGCAATTATATCAAACTTTTATAATAATTTGAAAGCGAATTCGGAAGCTGGGTGTTAGCCCCCTGCGCCCTTTTTTTCACGCCAGAAAAAAAGACCCGATCGCGCATAAAGCCAGCGATATTGCGTCACCATTTGCCGCACACGGGTCAAACGGTAACCCAATAGTGAAATGCCGATCAATACCAGCGCATCGACGACATAATATTGGAGGGATAGCAATGTCCCATCGAACAGAGCAAAATGGAAAAACCTTACTGCGAGCGCCAACAGCAACATAAAGAAAATTAGTTGTGGAATGGGACGCCAGTTAGACGCGAGAGACCTTCCCGAAAGATAACCAGCACCTCCGCCGATAATGACGGTAACGAACAAGAAGGTCAAAAAGCTGTTTTCCCACAAAATTCCCATCAGTGCGCTCCCCCTTCAAGATAGGCGGCGCGAACTTCCTCACTTGCAAGCAATTCCTTGCCAGTGCCGCTCAAGGTTATGCTGCCATTGACCATGACATATCCGCGATTGGCCAGTTTAAGCGCATGATATGCGTTCTGCTCCACCAGAAAGACAGTTAGACCATCCTTTTCGTTGAGTTCCTTGATTGCCGCGAAAATCTGCTTCACAACAAGTGGCGCCAAACCAAGAGACGGTTCGTCCAGCAGCAAGAGCCGCGGCCGGGCCATCAGTGCGCGAGCAATTGCGAGCATTTGTTGTTCCCCGCCTGAAAGTGTGCCACCACGCTGATCTTTTCGTTCTTTCAGTCTAGGGAAAAGAGCGAAAGCCCTGGCAAGGTCCTCTTCGAAATAGGCTGGATTCGACGTAGTCGCCCCCATAATCAGATTTTCATAAACCGTCATACGAGGAAATATCCGTCGACCTTCAGGCGACTGCGCAATATTCAGGCGCGTGATTTCATGGGTCTGCAGTTTGGAAATGTCCTGCCCGTCAAAGATAATTTGTCCGGCCGCCGCGCGCGGGTCTCCGCAAATGGTCATCATCAGGGTGGATTTGCCGGCTCCGTTCGCTCCGATTAGAGTGACGATTTCGCCCGCATTCACCTCCATGGTGACCCCTCTGAGGGCCTGGATTTTCCCATAGAAGGTTTCAACATTCTTTACTTCAAGAAGGGGTTGCGCATTCATGAAGACGCTCCCTCTTCAATTTCATGTTCCACTTCTTCAACCTCTTCGTCTGCCACGCCGAGATAGGCAGCAATAACGCTTGGATCGTTACGGATCTCCTCCGGTGTGCCATCGGCAATTTTCTTGCCATAATCGAGCACAATAATATGATCGGAAATACCCATCACCACATTCATATCATGTTCAATCAGCAGAACACCTGTATCGCGTTCTTTGCGAATAAAAAGCAGCAGCTTGTTCAGCTCTTCCGATTCACGCGGATTCAGACCGGCAGCCGGCTCATCAAGACACAATAACTTCGGTTTGGTGCACATGGCCCGGGCGATTTCTAGCTTCCGTTGTTCTCCATATGGAAGATCCCCCGCTGCATCATCCGCGCGTTGGGTAAGGCCTGCTTGATCCATCCAGTATTTTGCAAGCTCGACCGCTTCCTTTTCCGCCTTCTTGTATCCACTCAACCCAAATATGCCGCCGAAAGTATAATTCGAAGCGACCATTAGCGTATTGTGCTGTCCCACCATCAGATTTTCGAGAACCGTCATCCCGCCGAACAACCGGATATTCTGGAAGGTTCGCGCGACTTTCGCAATTTTCGGGATTTTGAAATCATCCATGCGCTCGAGAAGGAAAGTTTTGCCGCCCTCATGGCGCGCGGTAATTCTCCCTTCTGTCGGTTTGTAAAAGCCGGTAATACAGTTGAAGACCGTTGTCTTGCCCGCGCCGTTCGGCCCGATCAGCGCGGTTATATCCCGCCGTCCGACATCAAAGGAAAGATCATCTACAGCGAGTAGGCCGCCAAAACGCATATTCAGATGCTCAACGGTGAGTACGGGATCATCAACTACATGAGTCATGTCAATGTCCCTCCCCTTGCGCAACCATATCTGCCGACACCGCCTTCTTTTCTTTCAGGAAGATGGACGGGATGCGGGTAGAGATCAGGCCACGGGGACGCCAGATCATGATGACCACCATGGCAAGTCCGAAAATCAACATCCGGAATTGTTCCGCCTCACGAAACACTTCAAATCCCCCGATCATGGCAATGGAAGCGATGACGACACCAACCTGCGACCCCATTCCACCGAGAACCACGATAGCAAGGATCAGCGCCGATTCGATAAAGGTAAAGCTCTCCGGCGAGATAAACCCCTGCCTCGTTGCAAAGAAGGATCCAGCAAAGCCCGCGAACATGCCGCCGATGGCAAAGGCCGTCAGCTTTACCGAGGTAGTATTGAGGCCAAGTGACCGACAGGCAATCTCATCTTCGCGCAGCGCCTCCCAGGCGCGGCCGATGGGCAGGCGACGGAGGCGATTGGTCACGAAATTGGTAAGCAGCGCCAGCGCGAGAATGAGGAAATACATAAAGATGATTCGATGCATCGATGAATAATCGAAACCGAAAAAATCCGAGAAACCACCTTCGCCACGGCTAAATGGCAAGCCAAAAAAGCTTGGCCGGGGAATACCGGACAACCCATCGGGGCCACCCGTGAACTGATACCAGTTTAGCAAGACAATACGGATAATCTCTCCGAATGCGAGGGTTACGATCGCGAGATAGTCACCGCGTAGCCGGAGAACCGGGAACCCCAGAATAATCCCCCAGAATGCTGCGAGAATTCCGGCAAGCGGGAGACACATCCAGAAGGAAAACCCGAAATACTGGGCCAACAATGCATAGGAATAAGCCCCAATGGCATAAAAGGCCACATAGCCAAGGTCCAGAAGACCCGCCAGTCCGACCACAATATTCAGACCCCATCCAAGCATCACATACGTCAGGATCAAAATACTTAGGTCAAGCAGATAGCGATCCGTAAACGGAAGAAAGGGGAAAACAAGCGCGAACATCAGCATTGTCGGCCCGAACCCCTTGCCGACTTTCGCGGTTACCTTCGCAAGGCCAGACTTGATACTGACCGGCATTTCAACGGCGGATGTCCCGGGTGGCTTGCTCCAAATGAAGAGCCAAAGCAACAACCGGCCAATGACCACAACTGCGATCACATAAAAGGCGAGATCATAGCGTACTTCTAGCCGTAAACCACCTGCCGCGGAAACAGTGCGAAACGCGATCGTCGATCCAAATATTGCCGTCGCGATTAACGCCGTTACAATGAGGTCCTTGGCCACTTTGCCAAAATCAAGATGTCGTCCGGGGCGCGAGTCGCTGTTTGTCGAATCTGTCATTATACTTTTTCCACCTCCGGCTTACCGAGCAAGCCCTGCGGCAGAAAAATCAGCACGATCGCCAGCATGGAGAAAGCGGCGACATCTTTATATTCAATTGAGAAATAGGCGGACCAGAAGGTTTCGATCAAACCGATTACAAGTCCTCCCAGCATGGCCCCAGGGAGAGACCCGATACCACCGAGCACAGCGGCAGTAAAAGCCTTCACACCGGCAACAAATCCGATGAAGAAATCGATCACGCCGTAATACAGAAGGAACATCAGGCCGGCAACGGCCGCCAGTGCGGCGCCCATAACGAACGTCATGGAGATTGTCCGGTCAACATTGATGCCGAGGAGGGAGGCCATCTTGCGATCCTGCTCACAGGCGCGCTGCGCCCGGCCGAGGGATGTTTTGGCTATAATGAGAGAAAAAATCGTCATCAAGATAATTGTCACAACAATGATCAGGATCTGCATATTCGAAATCTGAACCGCAAACTCACCGTTGGCATCAACCCGAGTCATTATTGTGTAGCCATCCGCAATAATTGGTTGGAGTGGTTTAACCCGCGCACCCTGCGTGATCTGGATATAGTTCTGCAGCACGATAGAAATGCCAATTGCCGTAATCAGGGGAGCCAGACGGAAAGATCCACGCAATGGCCGATATGCAAGTCTTTCTGTAGTCCACCCATATACCGATGCAATTACCATGGCGGTGACAAGAACAAGGATTAACGCAAGTATCGTCAGCCCCAGCCCTGTGGAAATTGTCAGGCCGAGGGCCGTTATGACAATAAGCGCAATAAACGAACTCACCATGAATATGTCGCCATGGGCGAAATTGATCATGCCGATGATCCCGTAAACCATCGTGTAACCGATCGCGATAAGACCATAAATCGAACCCAGCGTGATCCCATTGATCAATTGCTGTAAAAAATATTCCATCAAGCTCCCCCTGGAGAAAAATCTGTCGCAATGCTGAACAGGTCTTCCTTACCCTAAACGCCAGCAACCGCTGTCGTTGTGGACTTGATCCAACTTCCTTCCAAAAAGTTGACCAGTTGTCCAACTTTATTAGCGTATGACAGACATTTGGCAGACGCAAGAGGGATTAGTATTTATAGAAATAGTATATTGGCAGAGATAAAGACCCGCGAAACCTGCAAACGTCGCGTTCTGTACACTCACGGCATGAGAACAAGCCGAATAAGAAACGCAACGCTGCCAACGGCCAGAACGCCGAGCGCCCATAAAGCGATGAACCACAACCACTGCCGACCTCGGGAGGACATCAGTGATATCCGCCTTCCTTGTCCACTTTCCCCCTGAACACCCAATAATTGTAAACAGTATAGGCGAGAATTATCGGAATAAGGAAAAGTGTTCCGACGAGAAGGAAATGCAGACTTTTGTCAGGGG
Source organism: Sneathiella sedimenti (assembly GCF_017313765.1). Classification (GTDB taxonomy): domain Bacteria; phylum Pseudomonadota; class Alphaproteobacteria; order Sneathiellales; family Sneathiellaceae; genus Sneathiella; species Sneathiella sedimenti. The sequence continues at coordinate 433,378 of NZ_JAFLNC010000001.1, forward strand.
CAGCGGCGGCCCAGATCGTCAGGTCCGGTGGTACCATACGGGGATAAAAACTGATTCCGATCCCAATATAACAGAGCAGAAATATTCCGTGGGATGCGAAAAACGGGCGAATATCCTGATGACGCTTCAGCCCCAGAAACAGGACGGCAGCACAAATTGCCAGCAGGAAGGGGACGATAATGCTGAAGATTAGGTTATTCCCCTCAAACCAGCGGTAATGATATTGCGCATCAAGAAATGGCGTTGCGATGCTGACAACACCGATAAGAACGAGAGTTCCGCCACCGGAAATCATGGCGAATTTACGGGCCATGCTCTGCAATTCCCCTTCCGTTTTCATCACCAGCCAGGTCGCACCCAGAAGGGTATATCCCACGACGAGCGACACCCCGGTCAGCAGTGAAAATGGTGTCAGCCAGTCAAGCCGGCCACCGGCAAAACTCCTATCGACGACCTCAATTCCCTGAATGAGCGCACCAAGACATATACCTTGCGCCAAAGTCGCTACTATGGATCCAAAGGCAAAGGACCGATCCCACCAGATGCGTCGTTTTTCAGACGCCCGCCAGCGGAACTCAAAGGCAACCCCCCGGAAGATAAGTCCCAGCAACATAACAATAATAGGGATATAAAGGGCGGGCAGAACAACGGCATAGGCAAGTGGAAAGACGGCGAGCAAACCGCCGCCGCCCAGAACGAGCCAGGTTTCATTGCCGTCCCAGATTGGCGCAACCGAATTCATCATCACATCGCGATGACCTGATTCTTCCGGAACCAGCGGAAACAGTATACCGACCCCCAGATCGAACCCGTCGAGCGACACATAGGCAAGGATCGCGAACGCAATGATTGCAGCCCAAATAAGAGGTAGATCAAATTCCAGCATGTTTTTTCCTCCCCTGCGTCAAGATTGGGAGTGATCAAAAGTTGAGGGGGCCCCTGTCATCCCGGATGCCCTCTTTAGACTGGCCGTTGTGGTCTCGGGAACAGATACGGGCGACTTCGCCATCAGCCGCAACATATAATACACGCCGGTACCAAACAGGACAAAATAGACGAGAATGAAGGCGATCAAAGTGCTGCCGACTTCCGTCCCATTGAGGGGGGAAGCGCTGTCCGCCGTTCGCAGCAACCCATAAACAGTCCAGGGCTGCCGGCCCGCCTCGGTCGTGACCCAGCCACAGAGCACGGCAATGAAGCCAATCGGACCTGCCGCAACCGCGGCGCGGGCAAGCCACCGATCCTCATAGAGGCGCCCCTGATACCGACGAAGCAAGCTCCACAGCCCAATGAAGAGCATGATCATGCCCATTCCCACCATGATCCTGAACGTCCAGAAAATCAGGAAGGTATTTGGCCAATCTTCCCGCGGGAATGATTCCAGACCTTGCAATTCGCCATCCCAGCTATGGGTCAGGATAAGGGATCCCAGCCTTGGCACCTCAACCGTGTAGAGGGTCTTCGCCTGTTCATTGTCCGGAATACCGAAAAGAAGAAGCGGCGCGCCTTTCACATTTTTATAATGTCCCTCAATCGCCGCAATCTTTGCCGGTTGATGCTCAAGCGTGTTTAATCCGTGCTGGTCGCCCGCGACTATCTGGATCGGGGTCACTATCGCCGCCATCCACATTGCCATTGAAAACATTAATCGGGCGTTCTTGTTGGTCTTATCTTTCAACAGATGGAAGGCTCCGACAGCGCCAACGACAAAGGCCGTGGTCAAATACGCCGCCAGCACCATATGAACCAACCGATAAGGAAAGGAGGGATTGAAAATCACGTTAAACCAGTCGTCAGGGACGAACTGCCCGGCCGCATTGATAATGTGTCCGGTGGGGGTCTGCATCCACGAATTTACGGAGAGGATCCAGAAGGCAGAGAACAGCGTCCCTGCAGCAACCATCAATGTCGCAAAAAAGTGGAGTCTGGGCCCGACCCGTTTTTGTCCAAAGAGCATAACGCCGAGGAAGCCTGCCTCGAGGAAAAAAGCGGACAGAACTTCATAGCCCATTAATGGCCCGATCACCGGCCCGGCCTTGTCTGAAAACACGGACCAGTTCGTGCCGAACTGATAGGCCATCACGATCCCAGAGACGACCCCCATCCCAAAGCCGACCGCAAAGATGGTCTTCCAGTAATTGAAGACCTCGATATATTTTTGTTCCTTTTTCCAGAGCCACAGGCCTTCCAAGACCGCGAGGTAGCTGGCCAACCCGATGGAGAAAGCCGGGAAAATAATATGAAACGACACCGTAAAGGCGAACTGCATTCGGGCGAGATCAATTGCGTCAATGCCAAACATGCTGCCTTACTCCGCATATTCCAGAATTGACACAGACTAACATTTATTCGGGCAATGTCAGGTACAATTACTCACTCTGGTACTATTTGCCGCAAGCCAGTAAAGAAATCTAATATGTCAGAGGTGTATTTTCTAAATCACTCCCAATGCACGAATTGCCTCTGCAACACGGATGAAGCCGGCAATATTAGCCCCGGCAACATAATTACCTTCCAGCCCATATTCTTCGGCCGTCCGGGCACAGCGATCATGAATTTTTTGCATTATCGCCGCGAGCCGTTGCTCCGTTTCCTCAAAGGTCCAGGAGTCTCGGGAAGCATTTTGCTGCATTTCAAGAGCGCTTGTAGCTACACCGCCCGCGTTTGCAGCCTTTCCAGGGGCAAACAAGACACCGGCCTCCAGGAACGCCTTAACAGCTTCCGGTGTGCACGGCATGTTAGCTCCCTCTCCAACCGCAATTACACCGTTGTTGATGAGAGCCAAAGCATCCTTCCCATTCAGTTCATTTTGGGTCGCAGATGGCATTGCGACGTCACAGGGTGTATTCCAAATGCTGCCAGACGCATAATATGTCGCTGTTGCTTTTCGTTCCTTCGCATAATCGGATAAGCGTCCGCGCTTCACTTCCTTGATCTCTTTTAGAAGTTCACAATCTATTCCGCCGTCTTCAACAACATAGCCGTCAGAGTCAGAACAAGCGATTACCCGTCCTCCCATCTGCGTGATTTTCTCAATGGTATAAATTGCTACGTTTCCTGAACCGGAAACGACGACTTTCTTCCCATCGAAATTATTCGATTTGGTCCCCAGCATCCGTTCCACGAAAAAAGCCGCCCCATAACCGGTTGCTTCTTTACGTACTCGGGACCCGCCCCATGTCAGGCCTTTCCCCGTCAGCACGCCCGATTCATATCGATTTGTCATACGCTTGTACTGACCAAACATAAAACCGATTTCACGTTGACCAACGCCGATATCACCTGCCGGGACATCCGTATATTCACCAATATGACGGCTGAGTTCTGTCATATATGACTGACAAAACCTCATGATCTCCATTTCGGAACGCCCTTTTGGGTCAAAATCGGCGCCGCCTTTTCCGCCACCAATTGGAAGTCCCGTAAGGGCATTCTTGAATATTTGCTCAAACCCGAGAAATTTAATGATGCCCAGATTTACGCTGGGATGAAACCGCAGCCCGCCTTTATAAGGCCCTAACGCAGAATTAAACCCGACCCTGAAACCGCGATTGATCTGGACATCGCCACGATCATCCACCCAAGGAACCCTGAATATTATTTGACGTTCTGGTTCACAGATCCGTTCTATGACGGCATTACTCGCATACGACGGATTCTTTACGACTACCCTGCCGATACTATCCAGAACTTCTCGGACAGCCTGATGGAATTCCGTTTCACCGGCATTTCGCTGGAGTACCTGGGAATAAATTGGTTCAAGTGATTCGTGAACGTCAGCCATTTATGTTTTACTCCTCTTCAGAGGTTATTATTGTTAAGCTGCATCAAACAGAATTTGTCACGCATGCGAATTATTTTATGTATTTCATATAGATAAAAATTTTCGACACAAGAAAATTTCTCTCGATTTTCTTAAAGGCCTGCTAATTCCAAATGGTCCTGTTAAGGTGTGGTTAACGAGCAGGAAAAATATTCCAAAACCCAATCATCTTATCGATGACTCGCTGCCAGTAGTTTATAGTTTATTTTGCGTTGGAAGGCAGAATTGCAGAGTACAAGTTATTCTAAATGGCGGTCGGTGAGAGATTCGAACTCTCGAAGGGCTTGCACCCTTACCGGTTTTCGAGACCGGCGCATTCAACCACTCTGCCAACCGACCGCAATCACATTTTTAGCGAATGGGACTATATATGCCCCGATTACGTCCAAATTTTGTGGAAAACGGCTTGTAGCGCATGGGTTTTAGCGGTGCAAGCGTTGAATGAGCCAAAAACTTCAAATCGACGCTTGAATCAGGTTGACTTCGCCCTGTCCATGGATATATTGCGGCCTTCAATTGAGGTGCGCTGAGAAATTAGTCTTGGCGGCCCATTCAACATGTTCGAAACGGATCAGCCATGTTTGCAGTGATCAAAACCGGCGGCAAGCAATATAAAGTCGCCAAAGACGATATTATCAAAGTGGAGCGCCTGACAGGTGAAGCTGGCGACAGCGTTCAGCTCAATGAGGTTCTTGCCATCTCAGGTGATGACGGCGCATTGACGCTTGGCTCGCCACTTCTGGAAGGTGCCGTCGTATCAGCAACGCTGCTGGAGCAAGCGCGTGCCGATAAGATAGTTGTCTTTAAGAAAAAGCGTCGGCAGAACTATCGCCGGAAGGCCGGGCATCGCCAGGACCTCTCCGTTCTTAAAATCACCGATATTGCCGCCAAAGGCGCAAAGAAAGCTGCTCCTAAGAAGGAAGCCGAGGTAAAAGCCGACGCTCCTGCTAAGGAAGAGAAAGCTAAAGCCGCACCAAAAAAGGCAGCCGCCAAAAAGGCAGCCCCAAAGGCAACAACTGCAGAAAAGAAAGCCCCTGCTAAAAAGGCAGCGCCCAAAAAGGCAGCCGCCAAGAAAACCGAGGAGTAATCTAAATGGCACATAAAAAAGCTGGCGGTTCATCCCGCAACGGTCGCGACTCAGCGGGTCGCCGCCTCGGCATCAAGAAATATGGTGGCGAGAAAGTTATCCCGGGCAACATCATTCTGCGCCAGCGCGGCACCAAATGGTACCCGGGCGAGAATGTGGGCATTGGCAAGGATCACACCATCTTCGCCGTTACCGATGGTAATGTTAAATTTACCAAGAAAAGTGGCGGAAAGATCTATGTATCCGTAGAATAGCAGGCATAACGCCCGCTTCTCACGGCTAAAAGATTGAAGAAGGGGAATGGTCCAGCCATTCCCCTTTTTTGTTTTAAATGACGTTCGGATATTGTCCGGCGTCGAAAAAGGGTAAGCGACAGCGATATGAAATTTCTCGATCAAGCGAAAGTCTACCTTCGCTCCGGCAACGGGGGCCCTGGCGCCCTCAGCTTTCGGCGCGAAAAATTCATCGAGTTCGGTGGTCCTAACGGTGGCGATGGCGGCCGGGGTGGGTCTGTCGTTGTCGAATGTGTTGAAGGGCTCAACACGCTGATCGATTACCGCTATCAGCAGCACTTCAAAGCGAAAAGCGGTGGCCATGGCATGGGACGTGACAGGACTGGCGCGGCGGCGGACGACATCATCCTCAAGGTACCTGTCGGCACCCAGATATTTGAAGAGGACAATGAAACCCTGATTGCTGACTTTACGGAAGTCGGGCAGCGAATTGTGCTGTGCAAGGGCGGCGACGGAGGTCGGGGAAATGCGGCCTTCAAAACAGCAACAAACAGGGCCCCGCGTAAAATCGAGCCAGGCTGGCCTGGCGAAGAACGCTGGATCTGGTTGCGCCTAAAACTGATTGCCGATGTTGGACTCGTTGGCCTGCCAAATGCAGGAAAGTCTACCTTCTTGAGTGTCACCAGTCGCGCCAAACCCAAAATAGCGGATTATCCCTTTACCACACTTGTTCCCCAGCTTGGCGTTGTTGCCGTGGGCGAACGGGAATTCGTCCTTGCCGATATACCTGGGCTGATTGAAGGGGCCTCGGACGGCATCGGTCTTGGACACCGGTTCCTCGGGCATGTGGAAAGATGCCGCGTGCTTTTGCATCTGATCGACGCTACCGAAGAGGATGTTGTCGGCTCATATGAAACGATCCGCAGCGAGCTTGCCGCCTACGACGAGGGCCTAGCCGAGAAGCCGGAGATAATCGCGCTCAACAAAATGGATTCGGTAACGGATGAAGAGCTGGACGCAAAGGTCAAGGCGATCGAGGATGTTTCCGGAAAGCCCGTTCATGCCATTTCTGCCGTAATCGGTGAGAATGTCGACCCCCTTCTTTTTGCACTTTTGAAGGTTGTGGATGAAAGCAAAGCAGAAGAAAAGGCGGAACAGGAAGCGGAAGAAAAACTGCTGGCCGGAGAAGAACCCACAACATGGCGTCCCTGATTAACAGATTTACCCGCGCGAAACGCGTTGTCATCAAGATTGGATCTTCCCTACTCGTGGATGGTGCCACGGGGCAGTTGCGGCGGGATTGGCTAACGGCGCTCGGCCAGGATATTGCACATATGAGACGGCGTGGTCAGGAAGTCCTGATCGTTTCCAGCGGTTCTATCGCAATGGGCCGCCATGTCCTCGGCCTGAAAAACACTCCCCTCCGGCTGGAAGAAAGCCAGGCCGCCGCCGCAACCGGCCAGATCCAGCTCGCCCATGCCTATCAGGAAATTCTCGGGCTTGAAAACATCCAGGTAGCACAAATCCTGCTCACTCCGGGGGATACCGAAGAACGCCGCCGTTATCTAAACGCCCGGAGTACGGTTACAACCCTTCTCTCCCTCGGCGCACTGCCCGTCGTGAACGAAAACGACACCGTTGCAACAAGCGAGATCCGCTATGGCGATAACGACCGCCTTGCGGCAAGAGTAGCGCAGATGATTTCAGCAGACTGCCTGGTTCTGCTGAGCGATGTCGACGGACTGTATACTGCCGACCCGAAGGGTGATGCACATGCAAAATTCATTCGGGAAGTGAAAGACCTCGATAGTGAAATTCTCGCCATGGCGAGCAAGACGAAGACTGACGTCGGCCGCGGCGGCATGGAAACCAAATTGAAGGCGGCGCAGATTGCCATGGCAGCCGGGTGCAACATGTTCATTACGAGCGGTACGGTCATGCATCCGTTAAGGGCGTTGGAAGACGGCGCGCCATCGACCTGCTTTATCGCCCATGAGACCCCGCGCAAGGCCCGCAAGAAGTGGATCGCGGCCAGCCTGTCCTCACGCGGACAGCTAACGATCGACAAGGGAGCCGAAAAAGCCCTCAAATCCGGCAAGAGTCTTTTGCCGGCCGGCGTTCTCAGGGTGGAGGGGCCGTTTGAGCGAGGCGATCTTGTAACTGTCGTGAATATTGACGGGCAGGAGCTCGGGCGCGGCCTGGTCGCCTATTCTTCTGATGATGCGCAATGTATTATCGGCCATAAAAGTGGTGAGATCGCAGAAATTCTCGGCTATTCTGGCCGTGATGAGATGATTCACCGGGATGAACTTGCATTAAACTAATCCGATTAACGGGAAGCAAAAAATGACAGCACAGCCACAGATCAGCAACAGCGACGATATCGCCCGCATGATGGAAGAATTGGGCCGCGGCGCACGAAAGGCCGCGAATGAGCTGTCCCTTGCCCCAACGGAAACGAAGAACAAGGCACTCCGAGAGGCGGCCAACGCCCTTCGTGCCCGCAAAGACGAGATTATGAGCGCCAACGCGAAAGACATGACCGCAGCCAGCGGCAAAGGAATTTCGGCGGCGCTTCTCGACCGGCTGGAATTGAACGAGGCGCGGATCGAATCAATGGCGGCGGGGCTTGAGGCGATTGCAGATTTAAGAGATCCCGTTGGCGAGATCATTGCCGAATGGGACCGGCCAAATGGCCTTCAGATTTCGCGGGTCCGCGTGCCCCTGGGTGTGATCGGGATCATCTATGAATCCCGCCCCAACGTAACAGCGGACGCAGGCAGCCTTTGCCTTAAATCCGGAAACGCCTGCATCTTGCGCGGCGGATCAGAAAGCTATCATTCCAGCCGCGCCATCTGGTCCTGCCTGCAGGACGGACTTGCCGCTGCGGATCTCCCCGTCGAGGCGATCCAGATGATCCCGACAACCGATCGCGCGGCCGTCGGTGAATTACTGACCATGTCCAACTATGTAGACGTCATCGTTCCCCGTGGCGGACGCAACCTGATTGAGCGGGTGCAGAAGGAAAGTCGCATTCCCGTCTTCTCCCACCTTGATGGACTGGTTCATATATATATCGACGAAAAGGCGGACCCCGCAAAGACACGAGACATTGTTCTCAATTCGAAAATGCGCCGGGTCAGCATCTGCGGTGCCCTTGAAACCCTGCTCGTCAACCGCGCGGTGGCCAAGGATCTCCTCCCTGCTATCCTTGACGATTTGATTGGCGCTGGGTGCGAGGTACGGGGCGACGCCGATGTTCAGGCTCTGGACAGCCGTGTTGTTGCCGCGACAGAAGAAGACTGGCACACAGAGTATCTGGAACCCATCCTTTCCATCCGCATTGTCGATGATATGGCAACCGCCATCAATCATATCGAAACCTACGGCTCCCATCATACCGACTGTATCATCACCGAAAATGACGCGGCAGCAGCGGAATTTATGCGGAAAGTCGATAGCGCGATTGTCCTGCATAATGCCTCGACCCAGTTCGCAGACGGGGGGGAATTTGGCATGGGTGCGGAAATCGGGATTTCAACTGGCAAGATGCATGCCCGCGGGCCTGTTGGTGTCGAGCAGTTGACCAGTTTTAAGTATATCGTTAAAGGCACCGGCCAGACACGGCCCTGACATCTAATGCGGGCACAAAAAATTGGATTGCTGGGTGGATCGTTCAATCCCGCCCATGAAGGGCACCGCCAGATCAGTCTGGCGGCGCTTCGTATTCTGAATCTCGATCAGGTGTGGTGGCTGGTCTCTCCACAGAATCCACTGAAATCGACGGATGGCATGGCGGAGTTTGAGGATCGGTTGGCAGCCGCCAACAACGTCGCCCGGCATCCCAAAATACATGTCTCCGATTTCGAAGCGCGAATAGGTGAACAGAGAACGGCACGTACTCTGGCGGTTCTCAAAGTGACTTATCGGCAACATAAATTTGTATGGTTAATGGGGGCAGATAACATGGTTCAGCTTCCTCAATGGCAGAACTGGGAACAGATCATGGAGCTGGTTCCGGTGGCTGTTTTCAACCGGCCGGGATATATGTACAAGGCATTAAACGGCAAAGTTGCAACAAAGTATCGAAACCGACGCATTTTGAATGGACTAGGTAGCGACGGTCGCCGCCGGCTCGCCGAAATGTCCCCGCCAGCATGGACATTTCTGCCTGAAACAGTCATCAAACTTAGCAGTACGCAAATAAGAAATTATCGTGACACGGCAGGAAATACTTGCCCTTGAGGGAAAAAATTCCCAAATTAGGTGTGTTAGGACGATTTATGATTATTACTTTTGGAGAATAATTGATCCCTATTATGAAAGCTAACAAAGCTGTAGTTGCTAAACTCCGTGACCTCGTTGAGAAAACATTGAGCGACGACAAAGCGGAAGATCTCGTCTCTATCGACCTTGCCGGAAAAACCTCCTTCGCTGATTTCATGGTTATTGCCAACGGCCGCTCCACCCGTCAGGTGGCGGCGATGGCTAATCATTTGAAAGAGCGTATCAAGGAGGAAGGTTTTGGCTCGGTCCGGATGGAAGGACAAACCGGTGGCGACTGGATCCTGGTCGATGCCGGTGATGTCATAATTCATCTTTTTAGACCCGAAGTTCGGAATTTTTACAACCTGGAGAAAATCTGGGCTCCTGATATTCCGATGGAAATGATCAACTAACCCCTAAAGGGGTTTGGTTACTACGCTCGAGGAAAGTGGATGCGCCTTGTTATTGCCAGTGTCGGCAGGTTTCGGGGCGGTCCGCTGCAGGCGATGTATTCTGAATACGCAGGTCGCTTGCCTTGGCCGCTCGACTTAAAGGAAGTCGAGGAAAAAAAGCCGCTCAAAGGTGAGAAACGCAAAACCCGTGAAGCGGAATTACTTATGGGCGCCGTACCGGACGGTTCGACCCTTATTGCTCTTGATGAAAAGGGCAAGACAATGACAAGCCCAGAATTCGCCAAAATGCTCGGACAGTTTGCCGATGATGGCGTGCAGACGGTATCTTTTCTTATCGGAGGCGCAAACGGTCACAGTGCTGGAACTCTGGCAAGAGCGGATAGGCTGCTCTCCCTTGGTGCCATGACATGGCCGCATTTGATGGTCCGGGGCCTGCTGGCGGAACAGCTTTATCGGGCCTCCTCAATTTTGGCCAATCATCCGTATCATCGCGCATGATTATAATGGAATCTTAATTTTATCGGGACTATAAAGACGGTTATGAAAAGCCACACTGATCATTCTTCTGCCCCCCGCCCCGTTTTGCTCTGTATCCTTGACGGATGGGGCCACAGCGACACAAATGTCGATAATGCCATCGCGGCGGGAAATACACCACATTGGGATCAAATGGTTGCGACGCAGCCACATAGCCTGCTGGGCACTTCAGGCGCCGATGTCGGTCTGCCGGAAGGACAAATGGGCAACTCCGAAGTCGGGCATATGACGATCGGCAGCGGCCGGATCATCCTTCAGGACCTGCCCCGTATCAATCACGAGATCGAGACCGGGGCGCTGGCGAACAATCCTGAACTCCTGGATGTCATTGCGAAACTGAAGGCGTCGGGCGGACGCTGTCATATTGCCGGCCTGCTGTCTCCGGGCGGTGTTCACTCCCACCAGGATCACATGGCAGCGCTCGCCAAGATTATGGATAATGCCGGTATTGAAGTTTGCCTCCATGGCTTTATGGATGGCCGTGATACGCCCCCAACGAGCGGAGCGGACTTCACGAGAGAGATTGTGCGAAAGCTTGAGGTTCTCTCACATGCGCGGATCGTGACCCTCATCGGTCGCTACTATGCGATGGATCGCGACACCAACTGGGATCGCGTCGAGAAAGCCTACAACGCAATTTTTGGTGCTGTCGGCGAAAGGTTTTCTGACCCGGTCGCCGCGCTGAAGCATGCCTATGAGGCAGGTGAAACGGATGAGTTTTTCAAACCTCATATCGCGGACGGCTATGAGGGCGTACAGGACGGCGATGCGTTCATCATGGCAAATTTTCGGGCCGATCGCGCCCGCGAAATTCTAACCGCGATCACCGACAACGGCTTTAGCGGTTTTAAGCGCACAACGCAGCCGAAATTGGCGGCGATCAAGGGAATGGTTGAGTATTCAACAGATCTCGCCGGCTCTATCCCCGCGTTGTTCCCACCAGTCGAAGTAAGGCATACACTTGGTGAAGTCGTTGCCGGCGCCGGCAAGACGCAGCTTCGAATTGCGGAGACCGAGAAGTATGCGCATGTGACCTTTTTCCTGAATGGGGGAGAAGAGCGGGTTTATAACGGTGAGGAGCGCATCCTGGTACCAAGCCCGAAGGTCGCAACCTATGACTTGAAGCCGGAAATGTCCGCATTTGAAGTCCGGGACAAGCTGATCGACGCAATCCACTCCGAGAAATTCGACCTCATTGTCGTTAATTTCGCCAATCCGGACATGGTTGGCCATACAGGCGTGATGGAAGCCGCCATCAAAGCGGTGGAGGTGATTGACGATTGCATCGGCATGTTGGCCCAGGCGATTGAAAATGTTGGTGGGGCGATGCTGATAACCGCGGATCACGGGAATATCGAGGTTATGCGCGATCCAACGACACAGGCCCCCTATACTTCGCATACGACGAACCTTGTTCCCTTCGTACTAGCCGTCGGCCCGGAAGGGGCCTCTGCAAGTGATGGAACACTGGCAGACCTTGCGCCTACGGTTCTAAATCTCATGGGCATGGACATCCCATCTGAAATGACCGGTACAAACCTTGTCCATGTAAGGGAGGGGCTGGGAAAAGACCGTGTTGCGTCCTGAGTTCAGTTCTTTTAGTCCACGCCGATATTTGCGGCGTTTCGCCTGTGGGCTTCTCGGGCTGTCCCTTCTGCTGCCAGTCGCGCCTGTAGAGGCCTCGCCCGATCAAGACCTTGAGAAGTTGCGCAAGGCGCTGGCGGAATCGGAAAACCGGCAGGAAAGTTTTACGAGCCAGCTTAACGATCTCAGCGGTGAAATCCGGGTTCTCAAGCAACGACTGGTCACGGCGGGACGAAACCTCACCCTTCTCGATCAAAACCTTGTCGACGTGGAAGATCGGCTGGATCAAATCCGGCAGGTTGAAAATGATACCCTCCAGAATCTTTCAAAAAGAAATGCCGACCTGGCAGTCATGCTTTCTGCTCTGATAAATCTCAGCCGCCAGCCTGAAGGGACCCTGATGGGGAACCCTAGTGGCCTGGTCAATAGTTTACGTGCCTCATCCCTTTTGCAGTCAATCTTGCCAAAGCTGAAAAAGGAGGCGGATCAACTCTCGATACAGCTTGATACGCTTGCTAGCCTTCGCGCACAGTACGATGCCGAAAGAAAGGAGTTCAGCTCGCTTCGTGAACAGCGTACGGCCGAGCAGGAGAAGCTAGACCAGTTGCTTAATGAGAAGCGCGCTGCACAGAAAAAAATTTCAACCGCCAGTCTTGCCGAGCAGCAAAGGCTGCAGAAGCTGACGGCGAATGTGCGTGATACGGAGACGCTCATGTTGCGTCTGGAAGAAGACAAGGCGCGACAAAAGGCGGCAGAAGAAGCGCGACTTCAACGGGAAATAGCGGAAAAAGAAAAGCAGGCGCTAGCCGAGCAGAAGGCTGCAGAAAAGCAGAAGTCACAAGAAGAAATCAAGATTAGGCCTATCGTTTCACCCAAACTGGCAAGCATCGGCCCAGCACGTCACTTTACGGAGGCGAAAGGATTGCTTCCGTTACCAGTGGGGGGGCGGATCGTTACAAAATATGATGAAAGTGATCAGGCGGGTAACAAAAAGGGTATAGTTATTGAAACCCGCCCCGAGGCGGCCGTTATCTCACCATTCGACGGCCAGATTGCCTTTGCCGGCCCTTTCCGGCACTATGGCTTATTGCTGATCATTGACCATGGTGACGGATACCATACACTGTTGTCTGGCATGGGATCTATTGACGGAACAGTCGGCCAATTGTTGCTTGCCGGGGAACCGGTCGGGCAAATGAAAAAAAGTAGTAAAGAAAATCCAAAGCTCTATATGGAGCTTAGAAACAACGGTGCGCCCATTGACCCTGTCCCCTGGTTAATGGCCGCAAATAGAAAGGTTAGCGGATAATGAGACATGTTGTAACAGGTGTGTTGGCCGCGGCGGTGTTAGTGCTGTCGATCGCGATCATTACGACACCGGATGATCGGGTTGAGGCCAGTTCCGAAACCTATCGTCAACTAAATCTGTTTGGCGACGTGTTTGCAAAAATTCGCGAAGATTACGTTGAAGAAGTTGATGATGAAAAGCTGATTGAGGCGGCCATTAACGGCATGCTCAGCTCTCTCGACCCGCATTCAAGTTATCTTAATCCGAAAAACTATGACGGCATGAAAGTGCAAACACGCGGCAAGTTCGGCGGACTCGGAATTGAAGTGACGATGGAAAATGGCCTGGTCAAGGTTGTGGCACCAATTGATGACACACCCGCCGCCAAGGCGGGCATTCTTGCGGGCGATTATATTACTCACCTCGATGACGAGCCAGTCCTCGGCCTCACACTAGCCGAAGCTGTTGAGAAAATGCGCGGCCTGGTCGACACGGACCTAAAGCTCACTATCCGGCGCGCCGGCGAAAAGGAGCCGCTCGATATTACGCTCACCCGCGCCATCATTACCGTGCAATCCGTTCGGGGCCGGCTTGAAGGCGACGACATTTTCTATGTCCGGATTTCCAGTTTTACGGAACAAACCGATGATGGGCTTCGGAAAACGATTAATCGGCTAAAAGAGGAATCTGGAAATGAGTTCAAAGGGCTTATTCTTGATCTTCGAAACAATCCCGGCGGGCTGCTCGATCAGGCCATTGCCGTTTCCGATGATTTCCTGGAAAAAGGCGAAATTGTCTCGACCCGTGGCCGCAAGGCAGATGATGCGCAACGGTATAATGCAAAACCGGATGACATCGTAGATGGCAAGCCAATTGTCGTCCTGATCAACGGCGGATCCGCGAGTGCCTCCGAAATCGTTGCCGGCGCCCTTCAGGATCACGGTCGTGCAGTTATCCTCGGCACCAAAAGTTTTGGTAAAGGATCCGTACAAACGATTGTCCCGCTCCAGGGGAACGGGGCAATGCGGATGACAACTGCACGCTATTATACGCCATCAGGAACCTCTATTCAGGCCAAAGGCATCGTGCCGGACATAGAAGTGGAACAAGCAAAACTCGAAGTTTTGGAGCCGCTTAAAGGCAGGTCCGAGGCAGATTTGCGGAATCATCTGGATAATGGCGAAGAAGCGGAATCTTCGGCAAATAGCGCAACAGAAGCAGCGACTAAGGAAGAAATTCTTGACTACCAGCTTCTGCGCGCAAAAGATCTACTCAAGGGTGTCTGGCTTTTCGCTAAAAAGGATGCGAAATAGACAGCTGTATATCTTAGTTCTTCCGGCGGTGCCTCATAGCTAGACAACGGCACTACGTCGGTAGGATTGAAAACACCGGCGGATTATTGTGGGAAAGCTAAACACAGACGATACTTCCAAACCGGCACCTAAAAACAAGGTGTCGGTTTTATTTATACTTACTCTGTCCATAATTCTTGCCACTATCGGCATTATGAGCTGGAGTTTTTTTGGTAAGCATAACCAGAAGGCTGCCCTCATTACTACGGCCAGAACGACGATAAACGCACCGGTCCAGCCAAAGCCGCAATTGCCGCCAGAACCGCAGGAAGACGACATCGCTCCCGCGGCAACTTCCTCTGCCCCGGAACCTTCTTCCGTTAATCCCGAAATCCCTGAAGCACCAAAGATTGGAGCGATTTCGGAGTCTGCGCAAGAAGCAGACCCAGAGAAGGAAATAACCACCAAATCAGATGTAGAGATCGAGCAACCGGCGCAAACCGGCAGCACCCCTACCCCAACCGCATTTCCCGAAGCAGAGACTCCGCTCTCCCGGGAAATTGCGCCGCCGTGGGGTCAGGAAGACCTTGCAGACGACTTTAATGCCGCGTCCGACCCTGAGACATTCGACCAGCCCCAAATGGAAGCTTCCGGGGCGATAGAATCCCCGCCTCAAACGGAGGAAGTGCCGGAATCGGTAGACACATCGGAAGACATGTTATCGACTGACGACGGGTTACCCCCAACGACTACTGCGGTTGAAAAGCGAAAAGAAGAACTCGCGACAGAAACAGCGCCAGACCTTGAGGCAAATGATCCGCCGACCGATGAGGTCCCCGACACCAAAGTTGAGGCTCAGAGCCAACCTGAAGTCTTAGTACCGTCCAAAAATCCTGAAATTGCGGACCCAAATACAATCCCCAGCGACAATCCAACCGATACTCAAGTTGGGATAACGGAAGAAGTTTCGCCTCCGTCCTCGGCCTCAATTTCGCCGGAGCGCCCAGAGAAAGCAGATGACTTAGCGCCTGAGCTGGTAACAGCTATCGCGGAATCTAGTGAAAAGCCCGCCAAAGCGGCGATAAAGGGTACGGAACTCCCCTGGCAGAAATACGCAGGCTCCTTCGATTATTCGGATGACCGACCCCGCATCGCGATCGTGATTAGCGAGGCTGGCATTAGTGCCCCCCGCACGCGCGATGCTATCGAGAAGCTTCCAGCTGCTGTGACATTGGGCTTCAATCCCTACGGCAGAAACCTACAAGACCTGGTCGATCAGGCGCGAGAGGCAGGACATGAAGTGCTTCTCCAACTCCCCATGGAGCCATTGGGCTATCCGCGGATCGATCCCGGACCGCAGGCCATGCGTACAGACCTGACAGACGACGAGAATCAGGCGCGGCTTGCCTGGGCTCTTACTCGATTTACAGGGTATGCCGGCGTGACCAATCAGATGGGATCGAAATTTACATCAGACCCAGCAAGCATTCAGTCGATTTTGACGGTTCTCAAGGAAAAAGGTGTCCTGTACCTGGATAGTCGCACAGCCAGCGATAGTGTCGCGGCTGACATAGCCGAAAAGCTTGATATTCCAGTTGCCATCAACAACCGGTTTCTAGATCATAAGGCTGATGGCGCCCTTATTGATGCTCGCCTCGAGGAACTGGAATCAATCGCTAAGAGGACAGGATCGGCCATCGGGGTCGCCTATCCCCATAGTGTAACTTATCAACATCTTTCGGAATGGGCGGCCACATTAGATCAGAAAGGCCTGGTTCTGGCACCCGTGTCAGCCCTAATTAGAAGGTAGGAATAGTCATGACTGAAACCGTGTCACGAGAAGACCTTCCCTATCGTCCCTGTGCGGGCATGATGGTTTTGAATAAAAAGGGACAGGTATTTGTCGGTCGACGGCTTGATATGGTCACTGAACATTGGCAAATGCCACAAGGTGGAATTGATCCAGGAGAAGACCCTCTAAAAGCCGCCTTTCGTGAGCTTGAAGAAGAAATTGGCACCCGGAATGTTGAGCTTATCCATGCTCTTGATGAATGGCTCAATTATGATTTACCTGAAAGCCTGATAGGCAAAGTCTGGAAAGGTAAATATCGCGGGCAAACGCAAAAATGGTTCCTTTTTCGCTATCTCGGCCGGGATAAAGACATCAATATTAAAACGCATCACCCCGAATTTTCTGAATGGAAATGGGCGGAGTTTTCTGAGTTACCGAATTTAATTGTGCCTTTCAAACGTGATCTTTATGAGACAATTTTACAAAAATTTTCTCGGTTCGTATGATTTTCGCCTACCAAACACTGGCTTGCCATCACAATTTGTAGTGATTAAACAAAAATATTCGCCAGTAAATCTCAATATCTAGTATTAATAAGCCGAACAAAGAGTTCGGACCTTATCTGGTTGTATTTCAATTTAAGATACGATTATAATCTTAACCAATTGTTAACTGTAATTAATTGGTTATAGTTAACAATAAGAATTAGTTTTTTAATCACACGATCAGCAGTTGGGTGGTTATTTAAATATAATTTTATTCAAAATTTAACTGGTTGCAAAATATACGCCCTACCAGTAGCTTAAATGAAAAACGTCTAGTAATCGTTTAGTGAGCGTAAATATGAAACACTATGAAGAGCTTACCGGGGGTGAGGGGAGACGCGTTTTTTATCGCGCTGAACGGTTCGACGCAAAAACCCTGATGAGCAGCATTTCTCCCGTCGTCAAGGTAGACGACAAGGCCTTTGACCTTTTCGATATCAGCATGAGCGGAATTAGCTTCGTGAGTCCGCAAAATTTTTCATGGCTCGAAGAGATGAACAAGGACGTTCCCTTAAGATTGAACCTGGGAACGACTGAAATTTTTGCAGGCAACGGCAAAATCCGCCGTATAGAACCGCACGAAAACCAGCACAAGGTTGCCATAGAACTCACTAAGGGATTTCTCGATATACGGAAGATCCTGGACCAACACGATGATTTAGCGCTTCAGGAGGCGGTAACCGTCGGCCTCGCGGATCAATCCCATCTGGTCCCCGCGTCTTACAAGGAAGCAATCGGCGATGCCGTCTATATGCTGCGTTCCATTCACAAGGTATTGGACAAGGTCGAAAAAGACCTCAACTCGGAAGATTCCCGTCGCGATGATCGCATAAAGGATATTATCCTAGCCTGCGAAACAAAGGCTCTCGCCCGCTGGAAAGAGATTTCCAAAAGATGTTTGAAGATCACCAAGGAACTCGGTGACAATGAGGCGGCAATCGCCGCAACCAAGAAATATACGGAGTTAGTTTTAACTCCCGAGATTCTGCCCGGCGCGAGCTGGAACCGAGCCTATACGAAACCACTTGGATATCCGGGTGATTATCAGGTCATGAACTATGCGTATAACCTCAGCCTTGAGGGAGATACGGCCTACGCGAAATTCTGCCATCGGCTCGGCACTTCAACAGGCGAGTTTATTACAACTCGCATGACGATGACGAAACAGGCAATCGCCAAGCTAAGTATCAAGGCAGCAGAAAAAGGCCTTAAAAGTTTCAAGGTTGCGAGCCTCGGGTGTGGTCCGGCGCAGGAGGTGGCAAACTATCTGAAATCAATGGTTCCGCCTCTCGCTATGGAATTTACCTTGATCGATCAGGACCATGACGCCCTTTCCTACGCCTATAACAGCACATACCCGCAAGTCGCCCAGTTAGACGGAAAAGCCTCGGTCAAGTGTCTGCATGCGACTTTCCTGGAGTTTCTGGCAACCGGAAAGCTCTTTAGGAAGCTGGAGAAACAGAACCTTATCTATGCTGTAGGCCTCGCCGATTACCTTGGTAAGAAACGGGCGACGAGAATGGTCGATGACCTCTATGCCAATCTCGCTCCCGGCGGAACGCTGATCATCGGCTGCATGAGGACTTCAGAAACAAGCCTGGAATGGCAGGTTGAGTATGCCGTGGACTGGACTTTGGTTCACCGAACAGAAGAGGAAATGCTGGAACTCGCGCATAATCTTGACGATGAAGCCACCCGGGAGATAGCCGTTGATTCAACAGGTCATTGCCATTTGCTGATTATCACCAAACCGGAATAAACTTCCCAGAACGGGGACCGGAAATTATCGTCAGGATTTTTCTGGTTTTACCCGCGGGCCTGTAGCTTTGTTTCGTCTCCAGTGTGGTGGTTTATCAATCGCTCCTTCGGGAATTCAACTGTCGCAACGGTGCCTTCTCCCAACTGGCTGTCCAGCGTGATGGTGCCATTGTGCAGTTCCATGATATTTTTGGTAAGGGGCAAACCAAGACCCGTTCCCTCGTAATTCCGGGCCATTGAACTTTCAATCTGCACGAACGGAGCAAATACCTTTTCTATATTCTCCGGATCGATCCCTATGCCGGTATCCTTGATTCGGATCGCAAGATTACCAGAGGAGTCCAGTGCCTCGAACCCAATGGCGACTAACCCGCCCTTGTGAGTAAATTTTACAGCGTTGGAGAAGAGATTTAGGAACACCTGCACCAGCAGGCGCGGATCACCAATCATGTGATAATCTTGCGCCGGTATATCAAAGGCCAGACGTACGCCGCGTTCCGCCGCATGATCCCGAATGATCCGCAATGTTGAATTAACGATATCTACCAAAGATACTTCCTCTTCTTGCAGAACCAGCTTGCCGGCCTCCGCCTTCGATAGGTCGAGAATATCATTGATGATACTAAGTAGATGTTGTCCACTGACGTTAATGTCCTTGGAGTATTCCTTGTATTGCTCCTTCCCGAGAGGGCCGAACATCTCTTTTTCAAGAATTTCGGAGAAGCCGATGATAGCATTGAGGGGAGTCCGCAATTCGTGAGACATAATAGCCAGAAACTCGGATTTCGAATGATTTGCCGCCTGTGCCTTTTCAGCCAGGATATCACTTTTCACCCGCTCCTCATCGAGCGTTTTCATATTGATAAAGTCGCGCCGTTGAGCCAGTTCCTGGAAATAGGCCGCGAAGACCCCCATCCCCGCAGCCGTCAGGAGGAAAAAGTCATTCGCCATCAGAATGAGTAGGGGAATTGGATTAATCCAAATAGCCGCGATGTGGTATGTCACAACAAGAAATGCAGTTACTGATGTTGCGTAAAGAAAACGGGTTGGAGGCAGGCAGCAACAAAAAATGATTAATGGTGTCAGCCCCGCGTAGTAAAGATAATTTCCCGGCTCATTGGCAATTGCTGTCATGACAATAATACTGACGCCAGAAGCGAGCATGCAGAACGCGGCTCCCGGTTGGGCCACCGCCGCATAATACTTCGTGTATGTCATAAATAGCGTGATTAAGAATATGGGTATGGCAATGCCAAACCTGATGAGTAAAGCTGCTTCGAATACTTCCGGAATTACGTAAAAATCGAGAATAGAGAAGCAAGCATAGATTATCACAGCAGATAGCAGGGACAGGCGCATAACGGCCAAAGACCGCCCGATAGCGGCATCGTTATAGTCACTTTCGACGGAACGATCTACAAATCTTAGCGAGAACCTATTGAGCTCAGTCCCATTGAGCACAGATTCAATCGTTGCAAATTGTCCTATAAACCGCAAGTTTGCCGCCAATCCTATTTCTTCCTAAAAATTCTTATTAAAAAATATAAGGATTGGTGGTTAATTTTATCTTAAATTAGAGTTAGTTGGTCCTGAGATGGAAAAAGCTATTTAAGATTGTTTTTAGTTTTATTATATACTCTTTATCCTGTTCTTTTGAACCCCGCCGAAAGATATTTCCATACCCATTTGGGATGGTAGAGGGTTCTTTCTTTCTCTACTAAATGCACAATCTGGTAGAACCTTTCGATAATATCAATCGATGACGATCCCATGATAATGCTTTTCAAACTATTCTTCAGCTTCAACCCAAATGGCTTTTTACCGATAGTTTCTGGGTATCTAAAATCCTGGCCGAGCGCCAGATCCCAGGGGGTCGCGAAAATTTTCCGAAGCTCCAAAAAATAGCTGTTTTTAATGTGAGCCATAGTCTCAATACTGTCGAAGGTCACCCCCCCGATAGATCTGGCAAGGGCTCCAACAGAAAGGGCAGTAACACTCATGCCCTGGCCAAATAACGGGTTAAGGCTCGTATTTGTATCACCGACCGGTAATATCCCGAGAGGAAAAGCCGGCAAATCGTCGTAGTGACGCCATTGACCATAAGGAAATTTATGAAGTCGAATGTCACTGAGAATTTTTGCGTTCTTTATCGCCTCGTATATATCGGGCCGGGGAAGCGACTTCGCGAAGGCCAGGAAGCCCTCTATGTCCGCAGGCGGGTGCTCGTTATGATAACCTGCGAGCGTCAATAACCATTTACCATTCTCAACCCGCACCAACGTTGAGCCGCGAATTTCCGAGGGGCCTTTAGGATAAATTAGAATACTTTTCCAGTCTCTGGCTTCATCCGGCAACTCAAGTAGACAACTGGCATATCCAAGATTCACTTTGATGTGATCTTCCGGCACTTCACCAAATCCCTCGCGCTTTAGCCATCGCGGAAAAAAACTGCCCCTACCCATCGCATCGACAAAGAAATCGCCCGGGAGTGTTTCTTTAGCGCCATTCTCCAGGCGAACGACGGCCGCAGCTACCCTTCTGTGTGCGTCGTCCAGCAGGAAGTCCTCAACCCGACATTCATGTATGAGCTCAACATTTGGGAGCGCCCTGACCTCTTCCCGAAGACAATTTTCAAGAAGAGGGCGCGTCTGGAAATAGATAGTCAGGGACCCTTCAAACCTAGGCATCCATTTTTCATTGATATACCAGCGGACTTCATTGCTAAAGTTGCAGGAGACAGCTCCTGCTCGTTCAAGATGCTCCGGTAATCCAGGGAAAATTTCCGTAAGGGCATCTCCCCCGCCTTTTAGCAATCCATGCACATGGTTCGCTTGTGGTGTCCCTTTTCGGGCCACATTACCGTTTTCAATTTGATCCGGTTCCAAGACCAGTACGCGATCAAATATCGCCGATAGAGCTTTAGCTGACGCCAACCCGGCGATACTTCCGCCGGCAATGATCGCAGTCCTTGTCATAGCTTAATTTTACTTTTCATTTTACCTGTAATCAGCCTACGTCATCAGCACAGAAATGAAAATAACTTCAAACGCATCAATAAAAAAAGGGGCCATTGGCCCCTTTTAGCATTCTGAATATTCTCCAGCCTGTCAGCCCATCGCATCCAGTAGTTGCTGAAGATGATCACGATTTTCAGCAGCGCGGCGGCGAGTTTCATCATCCTTCGCGTCTTCCTCGTCCTCGCGGGCGTCCTGGATACGCTGCTCCAGGTCGGGGCGATCAAGATCTGCAATATAAATCGCTTCTTCCGCAAGAACCGTCAGTTTGTCATTCGCAACTTCAGCAAAGCCGCCGTTGACAAAAATGCGCTCTTTTTCTGTATCCCCGTCATAGATGCTAATGACACCGGGACGCAAGGAAGAGGTGATCGGAGAATGACCAGCCAGAACGCCGAAATCCCCTTCGGCGCCCGGCAATACGACCATTTCAAACTCATCCGAAAGCAGGAGCTTTTCGGGAGATACCAGATCCATGGTGATCATGTCGGTCATTTCAATACTCCTTCAGGCGGCAATGATTAGGCAGCTTCCGCAGCCAGTTTCTTCGCCTTCTCAAGCACTTCTTCGATACCACCGCACATATAGAAGGCAGCTTCCGGCAGTTCGTCATATTCACCAGCGCAGATCTTCTCGAATGCGTCGAGAGTGTCTTCGAGTTTCACGAATTTACCTGGAGACCCAGTGAAGACTTCAGCCACATGGAACGGCTGGCTGAGGAAACGCTGGATCTTACGCGCACGGGCAACGATCAGCTTATCTTCTTCCGAAAGCTCGTCCATACCCAGAATAGCGATAATATCCTGCAGGGATTTATAGGTCTGCAGTGTTTCCTGTACTTCACGAGCAATACGGTAATGACGATCACCAACAACCGCCGGATCGAGCATACGAGACGTTGAGTCGAGCGGATCAACAGCCGGGTAAATACCAAGCTCTGCGATCTGACGGGACAGAACGGTGGTCGCGTCCAGATGGGCAAACGAAGTTGCCGGCGCCGGGTCAGTCAAGTCGTCGGCCGGAACGTAAATGGCCTGCACCGATGTAATCGAGCCCTTGTTGGTTGAGGTAATACGTTCCTGCAGCGCACCCATGTCGGTAGCCAGTGTGGGCTGATAACCCACAGCGGAAGGAATACGTCCCAAGAGGGCGGACACTTCCGAACCGGCCTGTGTGAAGCGGAAAATGTTATCGATAAAGAACAGCACGTCCTGACCCTCGACGTCACGGAAATATTCCGCCTGCGTCAGACCGGACAGAGCAACACGCATACGCGCTCCGGGAGGCTCGTTCATCTGACCATAGACAAGCGCAACTTTTGATTTGTCGCCTTCCAGGTCAATAATGCCGCCTTCGATCATTTCGTAGTAAAGGTCGTTACCTTCACGAGTACGTTCACCGACACCCGCAAACACTGAATAACCACCGTGGCCCATGGCAACGTTGTTGATCAGCTCCATGATAAGAACTGTCTTACCAACACCGGCACCGCCGAAGAGGCCAATTTTACCACCTTTCGCGTATGGCGCGAGAAGGTCAACAACCTTAATGCCCGTCACGAGAATTTCAGCTTCAGTCGACTGATCCGCGAAATCAGGTGCATTGGCGTGAATGGGGGCTGTTGTTTTTGTCTTGATCGGGCCGCGCTCATCGACGGCCTCACCCACAACGTTCATGATGCGGCCAAGCGTTTCCGGTCCAACCGGCATACGGATGGCATCGCCCGTATCCGTAACTTCCTGACCACGAACCAGACCTTCGGTCGCGTCCATGGCGATTGTCCGAACAGTATTCTCGCCCAGATGCTGCGCTACTTCCAACACCAACCGCTGTCCGTTATTTTCACAATGCAGAGCGTTCAAGATTTTGGGCAGTTCCCCATCAAATTGTACGTCCACGACGGCGCCCAATACCTGGGTGATTTTGCCGACATTATTAGCCATTTTCATGCTCCCTACAGGGTCACTTCAGTTCTTAACAGTCGATGGGAAAACTAGAGAGCTTCCGCACCGGAGATAATTTCAATCAGTTCACTCGTAATCGCCGCCTGACGTTCACGGTTATATTGCAAGGTCAATTTATCGATCATTTCCCCTGCATTGCGCGTGGCGTTTTCCATAGCTGACATCCGGGCTCCTTGCTCGGAGGCAGAATTTTCCAACAGCGCCCGGAACACCTGAACCGAAAGATTTCGCGGCAACAATTCCGCCAAAATTTCTTCTTCGTCCGGTTCATATTCGTAGACGACGTCACTTGCTTCATCGTCGGTAGCTTCCGGAATGGACGCAGGGATAATCTGCTGCGCCGTCACTTCCTGGGTCAACACCGAGACGAATTTCGCATAGAATATTGTACAGACATCAAACTCATCTGCATCAAACATCGCCAGTACACGCTGCGCAATTGGCTGCGCATCATCGAAGCTGATGCGCTTGGATCCGGAAAGATCCACCAAACCAATAATCAGATGTCCGTATTTGCGTTTCAGTGCATCACGGCCCTTCTTGCCCACACAAAGAACTTTGACATCCTTGCCCTGGGCAATCAGTTTATCAATTCTTTGTCCGGCGGCCTTGGAGATGGAGTTGTTAAAACCACCGCACAATCCACGTTCGCCGGTTGCGACAACAATCAAGTGCCGTTGATCAGAACCGGTTCCGGCAAGCAGCTTCGGTGCATCATCGCGCCCGACCATGCCGGATGCGAGCGATGCCATCATATTATCCATACGCTCGGCATACGGCCGGGCGGCATTTGCCGCCTCTTCCGCATGACGCAGCTTGGCCGCCGCCACCATTTTCATGGCTTTAGTGATCTTTTGCGTTGAAGTAACGCTGCTGATCCGGTTTTTGAGTTCCTTAAGGTTCGCCATGTTCCGGCTACCCCTTTCTTAAGCTCAATCTTTACGCAAATGTCTTCGAGAAGCTGCTCAGAATTTCGCTCAGCTTCGTTTCGCTTTCCTGCGACAGCGCGCCTTCTTTCAGGATCGTATCGAGAAGATCCTGATGCTTGGCATGCATTTCCGACAGGAATTGCTTTTCAAAGTCGCCGATCTGGCCGACTTCGATGCTATCAAGATAGCCCCGTACACCGGCGAAAATCACAACAACCTGCTCTTCCATGGTCAGCGGGCTGTACTGTGGCTGTTTCAGCAGTTCCGTCAAACGGGCACCACGAGCCAGCAGCTTCTGCGTCGCTGCGTCAAGGTCAGAACCGAACTGCGCGAAGGCAGCCATTTCACGATACTGCGCCAGTTCCAGCTTAATTGAACCGGCAACCTGCTTCATCGCTTTCGTCTGAGCAGAAGAGCCCACACGAGACACCGACAGACCCACGTTAATTGCGGGACGAATGCCCTGGTAGAACAGTTCTGTTTCGAGGAAGATCTGACCGTCTGTAATCGAGATAACGTTTGTCGGGATATAGGCCGACACGTCACCGGCCTGGGTTTCAATAACCGGCAATGCGGTCATGGACCCGGAACCATTTTCCTCGTTTAGCTTTGCAGACCGCTCCAGAAGACGGGAGTGGAGGTAGAAAACGTCGCCCGGATATGCTTCACGTCCAGGAGGACGACGGAGCAGAAGGGACATCTGACGATAAGCAACTGCCTGCTTGGAAAGATCATCATAGATGATCAGAGAGTGCATGCCGTTATCGCGGAAATATTCAGCCATGGCGCAACCGGTAAAGGGTGCAAGATACTGAAGCGGCGCCGGGTCAGAAGCGGTAGCTGCAACCACGATGGAATACTCCAACGCGCCGTTTTCTTCCAATGTCTTCACAACCTGCGCAACAGTGGAGCGTTTCTGCCCAATCACGACATAGACGCAATAGAGCTTCTTGCTTTCATCACCAGACGCATTAACAGATTTCTGGTTGAGGATTGCGTCAACTGCGACCGCCGTCTTACCGGTCTGGCGGTCACCAATGATCAGCTCACGCTGGCCTCGACCGACTGGCACAAGACTGTCAATTGCCTTAAGGCCCGTCATCATCGGTTCATGCACCGATTTACGCGGCATGATACCCGGAGCCTTAACGTCAACACGGCGGGTTTCTGTTGCCTCGATCGGGCCTTTACCGTCAATCGGATTGCCGAGACCGTCAACAACACGACCCAACAGGCCTTTGCCGACACCGGTTTCAACAATCGCGCCCGTCCGCTTCACCGTGTCACCTTCACGAATGTCACGGTCGGAACCGAAAATCACGACACCGACGTTGTCGGTTTCAAGGTTCAGGGCCAGACCCTTAATACCGCCCGGGAACTCGACCATTTCACCGGCCTGAATATTGTCCAGGCCATATACGCGGGCCACACCGTCACCGACGGAGAGCACCTGGCCAACCTCTGAGACTTCAGCTTGCGTGTCAAAACCCGCAATCTGTTGTTTAAGAATTTCGGAAATTTCTGCGGCGCGGATGTCCATCACCCAACCCCTTTCATCGCAAACTTAAGATTCTGAAGTTTAGTCCGGATCGAATTATCGACCATACGTGAACCAACCTTTATTACCAGGCCCCCGATCAGGCTCTCATCGACATCCGATTCGAGACTGACATCACTGCCGATGGCAGATTTAAGAGCCGCTGACACAGCGTTTAGCTGACTTTCACTGAGTTTCTTAGCCGAACTGACACGGGCGACAACCTCGCCACGCTCAGCTGCGAGCAGTTGATTGTAGGCCCCGATCATACCAGCCAGCGCAAAAAGCCGGCGGTTCTGCGCGACGGTTCCAACGAACCGGCGCACCAGATCGCCAACCCCAAGCTTCTCAAGGACGGCCCCCATGGCACGAGCTTGATCAGCACGGCTGATAATCGGGCTTTTGACAAGACGGGCGAGATCTTTATTCTCTTCCATCATTGAGTTGATTGTCGCCAGATCACTGGCGACGGCATCGAGTTCTTTGGCCGATACAGCCAAATCAAACAGAGCCGTTGCATAACGACCCGCGATACCGGAAACTGTTATGTTCTCAGCTGACAAGAAACGATCCCCAGGCCTGAAAAAAGACGTGAAATACGTCCGACAAAAATGAAATCCCCCTCCCGTATGGGCACCCTTCCAGGTCCCCATCGTCAAGGCACGGGGTTATTAGCACAGGGAAATCCGGGTGGCAATATGCTGCACACCAGTTTATTCACCAAAATTTCCGTTTTACGGGTCAGGTATCTAAAAAATCCCGATTTTACATGAAATTATACGGGTCTATATCTATCTGCAGCCTGATATTATTCGGCACTTTACGCCCTTGCAGCCATTTTCCGAGAACAGACTGAATTGGAATGTCTTTCGTACATTTCACCAAAAATCGGTAGCGATGGCGTCCCCGGATCATGGAAAGCGGCGCCGGTGCCGGCCCGAGCACCGTAATTTTCTCCCCCATCGGCGCCTGTCTTGCCAGCTCGGAGGCAAAACCGGCAACTGATTCGGCATTCGTACCGGATAATATCACCGCCGCCAGACGGCCATATGGCGGCATTCCGGCGCTTTCGCGGCCTGCCGCCTCTAGCTTGAAAAACGCCTCCCCTTCCTGACGCGCGATTGCTTCAATAACAGGATGCTCCGGCAAATAGGATTGCAGAAACACCGTACCTGAGCTGGATTCGCGCCCCGCCCGCCCGGTGACCTGCGACAACAGCTGGTAAGTTCGCTCAGATGCTCTCAAGTCCCCGCCCGCGAGTCCAAGATCCGCGTCGACAATGCCAACAAGCGTCAGATTTGCGAAGTGATATCCCTTCGCAACAATCTGGGTCCCGATCAGTATTTCAATCTCGCCGCGCTCCATCGCCGCAACAAATTCTGCCGCGGCGCGCGGACTTGAAATCGTGTCACTTGCCATCATCGCGATACGACGGCCTGGAAATAGAGCCTCCGCTTCCTCGACCAGCCGCTCGATACCCGGCCCGCATGCCTTAAAACTCTCCTCGGCGCCACATTCGCTGCAGCATTTAGGCAGCGCGGAAGTAAATCCACAATGATGGCATTGCAACCGCTTCATCAGGCGGTGTTCCACCAACCACGCGCTGCAATGCGGGCATTGCAGCCGATGACCACATGTATCGCACAGGGTGAGGGGTGCATAGCCGCGCCGGTTCAGGAACAACATCACCTGTTGCCCCATGGAGAGTGTTTCTTCCATCGCCTCACGAAGCGGGTCTGATATCCAGCGCTGCGACCCGAGCTTGTGCTCCTTCAGGTCGACGATATTGACATTGGGAAGAGTGGCGCCGCCATAGCGGGACGGCAGCTTGAGATATTCATATTTTCCGTTGCGGGCATTTATCAGACTTTCAAGCGACGGCGTGGCTGACGCAAGTACAACCGGGCAGCCCCCTATTTTTCCCCGCACCACGGCCATATCCCTCGCGTTATAAGGGACACCTTCATCCTGCTTGAAGGAGGATTCATGTTCCTCATCCACGACGATGAGACCGAGTTTCGAAAAAGGCAGGAACAGAGCCGACCTCGCGCCCACAACAATATCAGCCCGCCCGTCGATGACCGCGCGCCAGTTGCGGCGGCGGATCGACTGACTGAGATCCGAATGCCACTCCACCGGCCGCGCGCCAAACCGATCTTCGAATCGGGCGAGCCATTGCGCCGTCAAGGCTATCTCCGGCAACAGCACCAAAGCCTGCCGACCCTCCTTCAAGCAGGCCGCGATAGCTTCAAAGTAAACTTCGGTCTTACCCGATCCCGTCACGCCTTCAAGAAGCGCAACATGGTAGCTGTCTTCCGCGACAAATGAAGTAAGTGCCGTTGCTGCTGTATCCTGATCCGGGGAAAGGTCAAACGCGGCATGTTGCCAGTTCGCTGGTTGCAGAGGGGCCTCCGCAGGCAGGTTCACCGTTTCCAGGACGCCCTTGACGGCAAGCCCCTTGATAACAGAAGTACTCACCCCAGCAATTGCCGCAAGATCGGTTGCTGTTTGCGCCCCTCCCTCCGAAACGACGTCAAGCACCCGTTGCCGCGCCGCCGTAATCTTTTCCGGCAGCTCTCCGGTAAAGCGATATCCGGTGCGCGGGGCTTTCGGATAAAGGGCGTCGGGTACGCTCATCGCCATACGGAGAACCCGGCCGCGTCGCTGCATGGTATATTGGGAAACCCAGTCGATAAACTTGAGGCTTTCCGGCGGGAGTTTCGCACAAGGCAGAACAGAAAGGATATCCTTCATACGTTCTTCGGCGAGGACGGAGTTGATTGCCTCTTCCCAGACCACGCCGACTACCTCTCTCTTGCCAAGAGGAACAGTTACAAAATGACCGATTTCAATGTTAAGAGAGTCCGGCGCGCGATAGTCATATACATCCCCGATTGAGAGAGGCAGAAGAACACGAACGCGACGATGTTTATTTGTGCTACTCATATCTATGCGATAGACTATTCTGGCATTTCGAACCAGTGATTAGCATCAGGATTAAAGAATTACCTATGAAATTTTTTGTTGATACAGCGGATACAGAAGAAATCCGCGAGCTTGCCGAAACCGGTCTTCTCGATGGTGTCACAACCAACCCATCCCTTATCGCAAAATCCGGCCGCGATTTTTTCGAGGTCATAAAGGAGATTTGCGAACTGATCGATGGGCCGGTAAGCGCCGAAGTGGCTGCGACCGAATATCCAGCAATGCTGGAAGAAGGCAAAAAGCTGGCAGGACTTGCGGAAAATATCGCCGTTAAAGTTCCGCTGACCATGGCCGGACTTAAAACCTGCGCGGAACTCAGCCGTGCAGGCACACAGGTGAACGTCACGCTTTGCTTCTCCGCTGCCCAGGCCATCCTGGCCGCCAAAGCCGGAGCTACCTTTATCTCCCCCTTTGTCGGGCGCCTTGATGATATTGGCCAGACCGGCATGGACCTCATCGGCAATATCGTCCAGATTTACAATAATTATCCGGACCTGAATACTGAGGTCCTTGTCGCCTCTATCCGCAATCCGACTCATATTGTGGACGCCGCTCTAATGGGCGCAGATGTATGTACCATTCCACCCGCCGTTCTAAAGCAGCTTGTCTCGCATCCGCTTACAGACAAGGGGCTTGCGGCCTTCCTTGCGGATTGGGAGAAAACAGGTCAGACTATCCTTGGTTAACTGTCGAGAAGTGAGTAGATTTGGTGACGGAAATATCAGATAAGAAAGCCAGTGCCGGCGAGGAGGTCGCTCCCCAGTTGACGGAGGACGATGTACGCAACTGGCTGATCGATCATCCTGACTTCCTGACACATAATGCCGACCTGCTGACTACGGTGATTCCCCCGGAACGTGTTTCGGGGGACGGCGTTATCGACATGCAGTCCTTCCTCGTAAGTCGCCTGCAAAAAGAGGTGACTTACCTTACCGCCCTGCAGGACGATTTCGTCGAAGCCGCACGGAACAATATGCATACGCAGGACATGGTCCATGCTTCCATTCAGGCGGTATTGGGTGCCTCCAGTCTCGCACATTTTGTTCATATCCTGACCCAGGACCTGCCGGAACTTCTTGAAATCGACGTCATTACCCTTTGCGTGGAAGACGGCCCGATCCCGCTTCCGGACATGACAGGCCTGCAACGCCTCAAACCGGGAAGTATTGACCGTGCCCCGTGGCGGGGACATGCCATCCTTTTGCGCCCGGAAGCGCCGAAATCAAAAGCCATTTTCGGCCCGGCCAAGGATCTTGTTCATTCTGATGCCCTGATAAAACTTGACGTGCCTTCCCTTCATGCCCAAGCAATGGTCGCATTTGGCAGCCGGCAGGACGGCCATTTTCGTGAAGACCAGGCAACAGACCTCCTTCGGTTTCTGGCCATCGTTATTCAATCCTGCCTGCAAATGTGGCTGGAGCAGAAGCCGGCGTAGCCATGCCCTCCCGCCCTACTCTCACTGTTGCCTTTGGAAACTGGATAGACTGGCTAGTCCACGAGAGAAGAGCAAGCCAGCACACCGTTCAAGCCTATGAACGGGATATGCGGGACTTCCTGGCGTTTATTACCGGCCATATCGGCAAGGAACCAGACCTGAGCGATCTTGAGAACCTGCGTGCTGCTGATTTCCGCGCCTATCTCGCGCATCGGCGCCAGGAAGGCTTGACGGCCACCTCCTTGCGCCGCGTCCTCTCCTCGATCCGGAGTTTTTTCAAACGACAGGAGCGGGATGGGCATTTACATAACCCGTATCTTAAAACCTTGCGTACCCCGAAGGCTGGAACAAAATTGCCCCGCCCGCTTTCCGCTGTCGATACCAAGAAGTTGCTGGCAGATGCCCCAAATCCGCAGGAGGCGAACTGGGTTCGTCATCGGGATCTAGCGGTTCTCACATTGCTGTACGGATGCGGCTTGCGTATTGGTGAGGCTCTTTCTCTCAATTTCAATGCCCGACCAACCGGTGAATTCATGACGGTCATCGGCAAAGGAAACAAGGAGCGCATGGTGCCAGTCTTACCCGCTGTCCGCGATGCGCTCACTCTTTATATCAAGGAGTGTCCGTTTTCACTGAAGGGAGCCGGCCCGCTCTTCGTCGGGCGCCGTGGCAAAAGGCTCAATGCGCGGAATATACAGCTGAAAATGCAGGCGCTACGCCGCAACCTGGGTCTACCTGAAACAGCAACGCCACATGCGCTGCGTCACAGCTTCGCCAGTCACCTGCTGGCTGGTGGCGGCGATTTAAGGTCGATCCAGGATTTGCTCGGTCATGCGTCCCTTTCGTCCACTCAACGCTATACCGATCTGGATACGGAAAAACTGCTGGCTGTGTATGACAAGGCGCATCCCAAGGCTTGAACGCGCTATTTCTTTGTCAGCCGAAGGGCGAAGGGGCCAAGCAAGGTTATCGCCCCCATGGAGATAAACATCAAGCCCCAGCCCATGGTTGAGTCCGGCCCACCCGCCTGATCAAGGACGATTCCTGCAACCACGGGACCTATCATGCCACCACCAAATCCGAGGAAACTATGTACGGCCATGGTCGCACCCCGAAGGTCGGCAGGTGCACTGCTAACCGCACCAGCGGTAAGGGACGACGAATCCGCCGTAATCATAATGCCGTAGAGAGCCGCCATCGCGACAACAAATGCGAACGGCATGTTTGCTGTAAAACCTATCGTAAAGGAAAAGGCGAGACAGCAAATCATGATCAAAGTGATCGACCGTTGCCGTCCTATTTTCAATGACAACTCGTTCCCGAGAACACTTGATGGAAGACCAAGAAACACCGCTGCCGCCGTAATGACGGAAACATCCATCCATCCGGGCGCATCGGTCAGGGCATGCGAGTAGGCAAGAAAGGCGAGCATGAAGGACCGCATCGCCACAAGTTCCCATGTGTGGCACACGTAAGCCAGGACATAGCCCATACTGAAGCGGTTGGTTATCACCGGGGCATAATTAAAGATCTGCGACCAGGGCCTGGGCGCTAAAAGCGGCTTGGACGAGGTCGCAAGAAAAATGATCGCCATGGCAATCGGTGGGCCGGCGATTACCGAAATTAACGCCATTTCCCAACCCAGCCACAGATCAACCTGGCCAACGAGCAGAAAGGAGACAGCGGAGCCCGTCGAAAAACTCGCAGTATAGAAAGCAATGGCGCGTGACTGATCACCGGTCGGCAGCCGATCTGTAAGCAGTTTCAGGCCCGGCATGTAAGTGCAGCCAAGCCCGGCGCCAGAGATAAAACGCCACGGCAAAGAGGAATAAAATCCATCCGCATGGAAGGCAAACCCATAGGCACCTAAGAGTGCCAACAGACATCCTGCGAGAAAGACCTGACGCGCATCAAGGCGATCGGTCAGCGACGTCGCGAAAGGTCCAACAATTGTAAAGCCGAAGAAAAAGGCCGCATTTACCCAGCCCGCATCTTCCCCCGACATTTGCCAGTGATCAAAAAAGAAGGGGGTTAATGCGGGAAAAGTGGCGAAGGACGACATCGCCACGATTTCGGCAATGCAAATTGCCAGCGTCAGCCGGGGTCCCGTAACGGCCGCAGTCATAATTTAGGCCGGAGCGGTCTGCGCCATTGACGGACGGGCAACGAAACCCTCATACCATTTAGTCAGCTTCGGCCGGCCATTTCGCCATTTTTCATCCCCAAACCGGAAATCATGGTAACCAAGCGCGCAACCAACTGCGATAGTACCAATATTAACTTTATCGCCGTAGCTTTCGGCTTGCTTTTCCATCTCATTCAGGCAGCTTTCCATGGAAAGCTTAAGGCGAGCGCTCCAGCTGGGAGAGCCTTCTCCTTCCGGCAGGATACTGTCCACGCGCCGCTGATAAGCCGCATCCGTCATGCCGTTTGCCATTTCATGAAGAGTCAATACCTGCCACCGCTCAGACCCAGCCGCAGGAAACAACGACGGGCCGCTCCCGATGCTGTCGAGATACTCGCAAATCACAAAAGAATCAAAAAGAACATCCCCGTTCTCCAGCGTCAGGCTGGGCACCTTGCCAAGGGGATTCGCCGGATTGATGCCTTTGAACATGTCACTATGGTCGGAATCGACAATTTCGATTTTATCCATCAGATTGTGTTCAATTGCCGCAACTCTGACTTTGCGAACAAAGGGAGAGAGGGCGCTATAACAGAGCTTCATGACGTCTCCTTGGGGATATAGATATTAATAAAAGAGGGGCTGGAAATCCCAGCCCCTCATTGTGATGACTTATTTAGAGGAACGTCAACTATTTATTGTGCGTCCGGCAACCGCCAGCGCGGCTTCCTTGACGGCTTCGTTGAGTGTTGGATGTGCATGACAGGTCCGAGCAATATCTTCGGCAGACGCGCCGAATTCCATTGCCAGAACACATTCATGAATAACGGTTCCGGCATCCGGGCCAATTATATGAACCCCAAGGACCTTGTCGGTTTTCTTGTCAGCCAGAATTTTTACGAAACCATCTGTAAAACCGTTGGCGCGCGCACGGCTGTTCGCCATGAAGGGCACCTTGCCAACATTATACTCGACCTTGTCCTCTTTCAGCTGTTCTTCCGTCTTGCCGACCGTCGCAACTTCCGGCCAAGTGTAAATTACGCCTGGAATAGTGTTGTAATCGATATGTGGCTTTTGTCCGGCGAGTTTCTCGACGCAGACGACGCCTTCGTCTTCTGCCTTGTGGGCCAGCATCGGACCATCGATCACGTCACCGATAGCGTAGATTCCGTCCACACTGGACTTGAAACTACTGTCGACAACAATACGCCCTGCTTTATCCGTCTCAACCCCCAGATCGTCGAGACCAAGTCCTTCCGTATAGGGTCGACGGCCAATCGCTACCAGGACAATATCTGCCTTGAGCGTTTCTTCATCTCCGCCTTTTGCGGGCTCCATCGTCAGGGTAACCGCGGTTTTCGTCTTTTTCGCACCGGTTACCTTTTTGCCAAGCATGAAATTAATGCCCTGCTTTTTCAGGATCCGCTGGGTATTTTTAGCGACCTCATTATCCGTACCGGGCAGAATGCGATCCAAAAACTCGACAACCGTGACTTCCGCGCCCAATCGTCGCCAGACGGTTCCAAGTTCTAAACCGATCACGCCAGCACCAATAACGATAAGCTTCTTTGGAACCTTTGCCAGCTCAAGCGCGCCGGTGGAGGATACGATCTGCTTTTCATCAATCTCAACATTGGGAAGAGGCGTTACCTCGGATCCCGTCGCGATCAGGATATTCTTCGCCTTCAGGGTTTTTGCATCATCCCCGGTCACTTCAATCCGGCCGCCACCCTGCAATGTTGCAGCGCCTTTGACATAGGTAACCTTGTTTTTTTTGAATAGAAATTCAATGCCCTGCGTCAGCCCCTGGACTGTGGCATCCTTCTGCCCCATCATTTTCTTCAAATCGAGCTTGAGGGAGCCGACCGATATGCCACGGTCCTCGAAACTGTGCTGCGCTTCTTCGTATAATTCGGACGATTGGAGCAGTGCTTTGGAAGGGATACATCCGACATTCAGGCAAACACCGCCTAATGATCCACGCTTTTCAACGCAGGCTGTCTTCATACCGAGCTGTGCAGCCCGAATAGCGGCCGTATAGCCGCCCGGGCCACCGCCCACAACGACCAGATCGAATGTTTCGTCGCTCATTTTATTCCTCGCATTCTTTTGGAATGATTACAGGTCCAGCAACAATCGCTGCGGATCCTCAAGGGCGTCTTTCACACGAACCAGAAACGTCACGGCTTCCTTGCCATCAATAATTCTGTGGTCGTAGGTTAGCGCCAGATACATCATTGGGCGGACCTTGATCTCACCCTTGATTACCATCGGCCGCTCCTGGATCTTATGCATACCAAGAACTGCTGCCTGCGGCGGGTTGAGGATCGGTGACGACATCAGGGAGCCGTAAACCCCACCGTTAGTGATGGTAAATGTACCACCCTGCAGATCAGCCATGCTGAGTTTGCCGTCCCGTGCCTTCTTGCCAAGTTCCGCAATGCCTTTTTCTACTGCAGCGAAGCTGAGCTTATCGGCGTCGCGCAACACGGGCACCACAAGACCGGAATCCGTGCCCACCGCGATGCCCATATTATAATAGTTCTTGTAAACCAAGTCATCGCCATCGATTTCTGCATTCACTGCCGGAGTTTCCTGCAGGGCAGCAATACAGGCCTTCGTGAAAAACGACATGAAGCCGAGTTTTACGCCATGTTTTTTCTGGAAAAGCTCCTTGTATTCAGCTCTCAAATCCAACATGGCCGACATATCCACCTCATTGTAGGTGGTCAGCATCGCGGCTGTATTCTGCGCATCTTTCAACCGCGCAGCAATGCTCTTGCGCAGCCGTGTCATTTTCACGCGTTCTTCACGTGCCTCTTCTGCGCGTGGTCCTGACGGAGCGGCAGGTGCCGGTGCTGCCGGCGCAGCGGCAGGCGCGGCATCAGATGCAGGAGCCGTCGGAGAGGCGCCCCCGTTTTCGAGAGCTTCCAGAACGTCACCCTTGGTGATCCGGCCATCCTTGCCCGTTCCGCGAATCTTGCCGGTATCTAGATTGTTCTCGTCAATCAGCTTTTGCGCTGCCGGCAATACCTCAACTTTCGCCGACGATGCTGGGGACTCTGCCGGCGCAGGTTCAGACTTAGAAGCCGGAGCAGGAGTGGTCGCCGGTTTCTCGGCAACCTCTTCTTTTGCTGCTTCCTTTTTCTCTTCCGGCGCGCTTCCGGTTGCGCCTTCCGCGATTTGACCCAACAAGGCGCCTACTTCAACGTCTTCGCCTTCGGCAACGATAATTTCTTCCAGGCGTCCTGCTTCTGAAGCGTTGACCTCAAGCGTGACCTTATCCGTCTCAAGCTCCAGGAGCGGTTCATCCTTAGCAACTGATTCACCAACTTTCTTGAACCATTGACCAACCGTTGCCTCAGTTACAGATTCCCCAAGCACGGGAACACGAATTTCAACCGTCATGATGTGACTTTCCTATTCAGATTTGACGCCAAGCGCGTCATCTACCAATGCTGCTTGCTCAAGATTATGCTTCTTGAGAAGTCCCGTCGCCGTCGCGGCAGATTCCTTCCGGCCTGCATATCGTGGACGCGACACCTTCTTCATTTTCAAATCCTTGAATACTTTTTCAAGATGCGGCTCAACGAAAGTCCACGCCCCCATATTCTTGGGTTCTTCCTGACACCAGACCACTTCCTCGACATGAGTAAAGTTCTGCATTTCCTGTTCCAACGCCTGATACGGGAACGGATAGAGCTGCTCCAGCCTCAAGAAATAGGTATCTTTCAGACCCAATTCCTGTCTGCGCGCATAAAGGTCATAATAGACTTTTCCTGAACAAAGCACGACGCGCTTCACATCCTTGTCCGCGCATAATTTTTCGTTGTCATAAAGGACGCGGTGGAACGTGGAGCCCGGACCCATATCTTCAAATGTTGACACCGCCTGCTTATGTCGCAGTAGCGATTTCGGCGTCATAATCACGAGAGGTTTCCGAAACTTGCGATGGATCTGCCGGCGCAAGACATGGAAATAGTTCGCC
This sequence comes from Sneathiella sedimenti, assembly GCF_017313765.1. GTDB lineage: Bacteria > Pseudomonadota > Alphaproteobacteria > Sneathiellales > Sneathiellaceae > Sneathiella > Sneathiella sedimenti. The sequence goes on from NZ_JAFLNC010000001.1 coordinate 469,973, forward strand.
GGTGTTGTGCAGTTCACGACCTGCCAGTTATCTTCCGCAGACTGTTGCAGATACCGCTCCAGCCGTGCCGACGAGTGTTCCGGCCCCTGCCCCTCATAACCATGTGGCAGCAGCATGACCAAACCGCTCATCCGGAGCCATTTGGATTCACCACTCGAAATGAACTGATCGATAATAACTTGCGCACCGTTGGCAAAATCACCGAATTGGGCTTCCCATAGGACCAGAGCTCTCGGCTCGGCGAGTGAATATCCATACTCATACCCGAGCACAGCCGCCTCAGACAGCAGACTGTCAATCACTTCAAAATGAGCCTGGTCGTCACTCAGATTATCCAACGGAATATACCGATCTTCCGTCACCTGATCGACAATAACGGAATGCCGTTGGGAGAAAGTTCCCCGGCCACAATCCTGACCCGAGAGTCGAACCGGCACTTTTTCCTTCAGCAACGATCCGAATGCGAGCGCCTCAGCCGTCGCCCAATCGATATTTTCACCGCTTTCGATCATCTTCTTCTTGGCTTTAAGAATACGCTGAAGCGTCCGGTGAACATTGTGACCTTCCGGAATTTCCGTAAGTTTCCGGCCAATTTCTTTGAGTTCCTCAATTGGAACCGCTGTGCTGCCGCGCCGCGCGCCATCATCAGCGCGCTCAAAACCCTGCCAGCGCCCTTCAAACCAGTCCGCCTTATTCGGCTTGAAGCTGTTAGCCGTCTCAAACTGCTTTTCAAGATAATCCTTGAATTCAGCGATCCAGCCTTCGACCTCTTTCTCGGTCGTCACACCTTCCGCGATGAGTTTCTTCGCGTAAATCTGCATGGTCGTCGGATGCTGGGCGATCGTGCGATACATGAGCGGCTGTGTGAAGGCCGGCTCATCCCCTTCGTTATGACCATGGCGCCGATAGCAGAACATATCGATGACAACGTCAATCTGGAAAAGTTGCCGGAACTCGGTCGCGATCTTTGCCACATGGCAAACCGCCTCCGGATCATCGCCGTTCACATGGAAAATCGGCGCCTGCACCATCTTCCCGACATCGGAAGGATAGGGGCTGGAGCGGGAATATTTCGGACTGGTCGTGAACCCGATCTGGTTATTGACAACAAAATGAATGGTACCCGAAGTACGATAACCCTTCAGCTCCGACAGCCCAAAGCATTCAGCGACAATACCCTGACCTGCGAATGCCGCGTCGCCATGCATCAACAGCGGCATGACCTTGCCGCCCACATCCGGGCCAATCTGGGCCTGCTTGGCACGCGCCTTGCCTAGAACAACGGGGTTCACGGCTTCCAGATGCGACGGGTTGGCCGTCAGGGACATATGAACGTTATTGCCGTCAAATTCCCGATCCGAAGAAGTACCCAGGTGGTACTTCACGTCGCCAGAACCTTCGACATCTTCGGGGTTGGCAGGATTTCCCTGAAACTCCGAGAACACGGCCCTGAAGGGCTTGGCCATCACGTTAGTCAACACGTTGAGCCGGCCGCGATGAGGCATGCCGAGGACAATTTCCTGTACCCCAAGCTGACCGCCGCGTTTAATGATCCCTTCCATTGCCGGGATCAGAGATTCCCCGCCATCGAGACCAAAGCGCTTCGTGCCGGTATATTTCACATTCAGAAAATGTTCGAACCCTTCGGTTTCGATCAGTTTGCGCAGGATGGCAATTTTACCTTCCTTGGTGAATGAGATTTCCTTGTGACGACCTTCGATGCGCTCCTGAATCCAGGCCTTCTGGTCAGGTTCCTGGATATGCATGAATTCAACGCCGATTGTCGAACAATAGGTCCGTTTGACAATAGCAAGAATTTCGCGAATGCTTCCAGTTTCCAGACCCAGTACGTTGTCGAGAAAGATCGGCCGGTCCCAGTCTTTTTCCGTAAAGCCGTAGGTAGCCGGATTGAGTTCCGGATGTTCCTTCGGGATTTCAAGTCCGAGCGGATCAAGATTAGCCTTCAAATGGCCGCGCACCCGGTACGACCGGATCAACATCAGCGCGCGGATGGTATCAATGGCGGCGGACCGGATATCTTCCTGACTTGCGCCCGCTTCAACCGCGCGTTCTGTTGCCCGATTTGCCGCATCCCCGAGAATTTCATATTCATCCTCGGGTTCGATACCATTTGTTGGTGTCCACGGGGCCCCGCGGGTTTCGGCAACAACCGTGCCTGCATCATCTCCCAGCGAGCCAAAATACTGTTGCCAGCTGGTATCTACGGAAGAAGGATCATCAAGATAGCGCGCGTATAGTTGCTCAATGAAACCGGCGTTGGATCCAAAGAGGAAAGAAGAGTTTTCCAGTTGCTGAGACATTTCCTGTAATTGGGCGGGACTACACCCGCCCCCTTAAGAGCCTGTTAAAGAATTAATGGTTAACCATATAATAGGTCAACCTTTCAAAACCCTTACCAAAGTTGAGCCCAGTGCAGACGGACTGTCGGAAACCGTTATTCCGGCACTCCGCATTGCGTCCATCTTGTCCTCGGCGCCGCCTTTGCCGCCGGAAATAATGGCGCCGGCGTGACCCATTCTCCGTCCGGGAGGTGCCGTCACACCGGCAATAAAGCCGACAACGGGTTTTTTGGTCTTAGACGCTTTGAGGAACTCGGCGGCCTCTTCTTCGGCTGAACCACCAATTTCACCGATCATGATGATGGATTCAGTCTCGTCATCACCGAGGAACAAATCCAGGCAATCGATAAAGTTGGTGCCATTGACCGGGTCGCCGCCGATACCGATACAGGTCGTTTGACCGAGACCGGCTGCCGTGGTTTGGGCTACCGCTTCATAAGTAAGTGTGCCGGAGCGCGAAACAATGCCGACGTTGCCCCGACGATGGATATGGCCCGGCATGATGCCAATTTTACATTCGTCCGGCGTGATGATGCCGGGGCAGTTCGGCCCAATCAGACGGGAACCGCTATTCTTGAGCGCCCGCTTGACCTTTACCATATCAAGGACGGGAATACCTTCCGTGATGCAAACGATCAGTTCAATCTCGGCGTCAATCGCCTCCAGAATGGCGTCCGCAGCGAATGGCGGCGGAACATAGATCACACTCGCATTTGCACCGGTTGACTCTCTTGCCTCACCGACGGTGTTGAAAATCGGCAGATCGAGATGTTTTTCCCCGCCTTTACCCGGCGTTACACCGCCAACCATTTTCGTACCATAGGCGATAGCCTGTTCGGAATGAAATGTCCCCTGAGAGCCCGTGAAACCCTGACAGATGACCTTTGTGTCCTTATTAACGAGAACGGCCATTACGCTGCCTCCTTCACTGCTTTTACAATTTTCTCTGCGGCGTCGCCCAAGTCGTCAGCTGACAGAATTGGTAATCCTGATTCCGCGAGAATTTTCTTACCCAGATCCACATTAGTTCCTTCAAGGCGAACAACGAGAGGCACGCTGAGCGCGACTTCCTTTGCCGCCGCAACAACGCCCTCAGCGATCACATCGCAGCGCATGATGCCGCCGAAAATATTCACGAGTATGCCTTCGACATTTTCATCTTTCAGAATAATCTTGAAAGCCTCGGTTACTTTCTCCTTCGTCGCGCCACCGCCCACATCGAGGAAGTTCGCCGGCGTACCGCCGTTCAGCTGAATAATGTCCATCGTTGCCATGGCCAGACCAGCGCCGTTCACCATGCAGCCGATGTTTCCGTCCAGCTTGATGTAGTTCAGATCATATTGTGCGGCTTCAAGTTCAGCCGGGTCTTCCTCGTCCGGATCGCGAAGCTCGGCGATGTCCTTGTGGCGGAAAAGCGCATTGTCATCGAAATTCATTTTCGCATCCAGGGCGATGACATTGCCGCTTCCGGTTACCACCAACGGGTTGATCTCGACAAGGCTTGCGTCCGTGTCGACGATTGCCCGGTACAGGGCCATGATGAACTTGACGGCCGCGCCAACCTGCTTGCCCTCAAGCCCGAGGCCAAACGCGATCTTTCGGGCGTGGAAAGGCATAATACCCGTCGCCGGGTCAATACTGACCATGAGGATTTTTTCCGGTGTTTCCGCGGCGACTTCCTCAATCTCCATGCCGCCCTCTGTAGAGGCCATGAAGGTTATGCAGTCGTTCGCGCGGTCTATAATAGCGCCAAGGTAAAGCTCACGGGCGATGTCGCAGCCTTCCTCGATATAAACACGTTTAACTTCCTTGCCTTCCGGTCCGGTCTGATGCGTGATCAATTGCATCCCGATCATGGCCTTTGCAGTTGACAACACCTCTTCAGTGGATTTGACAACCTTCACACCGCCGCCCTTACCACGGCCACCTGCATGGATCTGGGCTTTCACGACCCAGACTGGCCCCCCCAACTCCTGTGCAACTGTCTTGGCTTCTTCAGAGGTATAGGCTACGCCACCTTTGGGCACTGTCACACCATATTTCGCGAGCAGGCTTTTTGCCTGATATTCATGAATATTCATTGTGTTCCGTTTTTGCTGCTATTCAAAGACATCGATTTATACTGATCACTCAATTCGCAAAGCATGGAGCTTACGGTATAGCACCATAAAAAGGGGCACAACCGGTTATTGGCGTGCCCCTTATTTTTGCCCCTACCCCTTCAGGCTTGGATCAATTCCGATACAGGCTTCAACAAGGCCTTTAACGGCATTCACTGAATTATCGAACATGGCTTTTTCTTCGGTGTTCATGTCAATTTCGACAACCCGTTCAATTCCACCCTCACCAATCACGGAAGGAACCCCGACATACATACCGTCAAGACCATACTGGCCATCGACATAGGCGGCACATGGCAGAACCCGCTTCTTGTCTTTGAGATAGGATTCCGCCATCGTGATTGCACTGGACGCAGGTGCATAGAATGCGGACCCGGTTTTCAGAAGCGCGACAACCTCGGCGCCGCCGTTACGCGTCCGGTCAACGATGGCGTCAATTTTTTCCTGTGTGCTCCAGCCCATCTTGATCAGGTCTGGAACCGGAATACCCGCAACCGTGGAGTAGCGGATCAGCGGAACCATCGTGTCCCCGTGGCCGCCAAGAACAAACGCCGTGACATCCTCAACAGAAACATTGAATTCTTCGGCGAGGAAGAGCCGGAAACGGGCACTGTCCAGAACGCCTGCCATACCGACAACCATGTTGTGAGGCAGGCCGCATTTTTCACGCAATACCCAGACCATCGCGTCTAGCGGGTTTGTAATACAGATAACAAAGGCATTCGGCGCATGTTTCTTGATGCCTTCACCAACTGACTGCATGACCTTAATATTCGTGCCAAGCAGATCATCACGGCTCATGCCAGGCTTGCGTGCGATACCAGCGGTTACGATGCAGACATCTGCGCCTTCAATTGCACTGTAATCATTGGCACCGGAGAAGTTCGCATTGAACCTATCAACGGGAGAGGAAGAAGCGATATCGAGGGCCTTGCCCTGCGGCAAACCTTCTGCGATATCAAAGAGAACCACATCGCCAAGTTCTTTAAGGCCGGCAAGATGTGCAAGGGTGCCGCCGATATTCCCACTGCCGATGAGGGCAATTTTTTTTCGAGCCATTATATTCTCCGAAGTCAGTAAGATGGGAGGGCCCTCTGAGAAGACAGAAAGTCCTCTTGTGAATATTATTGTGGGTACTAGCGCGTTTCTCGACCAAGAGCAAGATCGCCAGAGAAAATTATTGTCAATTTTCTGTGGGTGGAGAGAATACTCTTTCTTAAAGGGAATAATGTACTTTCCAATAGATATATTAGGAGTAAGACCTGTCCAGGCTGAAACGCTCAACCATTGAAAAGAACCAGCAATAATGAATCAAATTACTCTCTGACCGTTGCCAGAAACGACTCTTGTCTGTACAGATCGAAGTCTGACCCTATTTTTCCTGCATTTTTTAGCTATATGTCCCCCTTTTCATGACTGAAATAACCGGCCCTTTCGATGCATACCGCAAACTGATCGCAAGCAATCAGCTGCAGCATGACCCGATTCAGCTGCTCGCCGTCGAGAAACTCCAAACTCTGCATCGGCGCCTTGTGAACTACGATCCCGGCACAAGCCCCAAATGGACTCATATATTCCGCCTGGGGCCGCGCAAGCCAAGGGTTGAGCCGCCACAGGGCCTCTATATTTACGGCGATGTGGGGCGCGGCAAATCCATGCTGATGGATCTATTTTTTGAAACCGCACCAGTCGCCCATAAAAGACGGGTTCATTTTCACGCCTTCATGCTGGAAGTTCACGCTTTTATGCATGAGGAAAGACAGAAACAAAACAGAGGGGATGATGACCCCGTAGTGGCCCTCGCCAATTCTATCACCGAAGATGCCTGGCTTCTCTGTTTCGATGAATTTCAGGTAACGGATGTAGCGGACGCGATGATTCTCGGACGCCTGTTCGAGTTTCTGTTTGATCGGGGAGTGGTCGTTGTGGCGACCTCAAACCGGGTGCCTGACGATCTGTATAAAGACGGATTAAACCGGCAATTATTTCTTCCGTTTATTGCCTTACTTAAAGAACAACTGGATATTCTGCACCTGGCAGGCGGGCGTGACTACCGGCTGGAAAGACTGGCGGAAAGCCCGGTTTACTTTACCCCTCTAGATGATACCGCCGCTTCAGAGATGGACCGGATATTCGCCGAGATGACGGAGGGGTATAAGCTTTCCCCTCAAACACTGACAACACAGGGGCGGGACCTGGAGGTCAAGAGAACCGCTCATGGCGTTGCCCGATTTACTTTCGAGGAGCTTTGTGCCCGCCCGCTCGGGGCGTCGGATTATTTGACCCTGACCGAGCATTTTCATACCCTGCTTCTGGAAGATGTCCCTCAGCTAAGTGCCGCGCGCCGTAATGAGTCCAAACGCTTCGTCACATTGGTCGATATCTTGTATGAGGCCGGTGCAAACCTTGTGATCTCCGCCGACGTGGAAGCGGAAGACCTCTATCCGGAAGGCGACGGTAAATTCGAGTTCGCCCGGACGGTGTCCCGATTGATGGAGATGCGATCAGAGGATTATCTTAAGGGCCGGAAGGGAAAATAATGAATCCCGCCGTATCCTTTTGAGGAATAAATGCATATAATTTCATAAGGGGCTGGATAAAATCACAAAAAAGGCAGTCAAAATGACCGAACCCGCTTTTCCCGACATGACCAACATAAAAGAGCGCCTGGTGATTAACCAGGATATCTCAACTGCCCTTTCGGATATTATCGCAAGCGTCGAAAATCCTCGCATTTTGATTTCGGTTTCACGCTCTCTGGCCAAGAATTCTCCCGTTGTCGAGGACCTCAAGAAAAGCTTTGGCGGGAAAATTGCAAACGCCGTCAGTGTACTGACTGAGCATACGCCTTACGACAGTGTTTTCGAACTTGCAGCAGCCATTACCGACAGCCATGCCACTCATCTCGTTTCTATCGGCGGCGGCAGTGTTATTGATGGTGGGAAAATTGCCCTTCTTGTTGCGAACCTGCAAGTTAAGGACGCCGCGGGGCTTGAGGAGATGGCGTCTTCAGGCAAAAAAAGCGTTGAGTTCACGTCCTGGCCCATACAGCATATTGCAGTCCCGACAACTCTTTCCGGCGCGGAATTTACGCCGATCGCCGGGGCGACAAGCAGCATTACCGGACGCAAGACCGGCTTTGCACATGCCTACCTCGTTCCCAATTACATTGTCCAGAGCTCGACGCTCAGCAAATATACGCCAGAACGGCTCTGGCTCTCGACCGGTATCCGCGCGGTTGACCATGCGGTGGAAACGGTATGCGCCCCCGGCGTCGATCCGGATATTGCCGACTATTGCCTGAAAGGCCTGAACCTGCTTTATACCGGCATGCAGGAAACCAAGAATGATCCTGAAAGTCTTACCCATCGCGAAAATAGCCAACTCGGCGTTTATTATGCCACAGCGGGCATTTCAAGATACCGCATGGGCGCCAGTCACGGGCTCGGATACCTTCTCGGCGTTATTGGGCATGTGCCCCACGGGATAACCTCCTGTGTCTTCCTGCCGGCGGTTGTTGCCTATAATCTCTCGGAGACCGAAGGCCCACAGACGGATATCGCAAAGGTTCTGAAGGTACCCTCCGCCGCCGACGTATCGTCAGCCCTGAAAGATTTTATTGGCGGACTTGGTTTGCCAAACAGACTCAGCATGCTTGATATTTCCGATGAAGCAATCGCCGAAATAAAATCAGCCGCCCTCACCCACCCGGTCGTGCAGGCAAATCCGAAGGCAATCTCGAGTATCGAGGATGTCGCCAAGATTATGAAGTTCTCAGGCTAAGCAAAGACGTCGAGTTACCATAACTTACCGATGGCCGCTTCGACGGCTGCCTGATCTTCGGCTGACTTATTCTGGCCGAGCTTGGCTTTTCCCTCGAGCCGGTCGATGGGAATTTCGAAGGCGATAATGCCCCGCATTAATCCCTCGATACGCTTCGGATCCAGCTCGTCGGCGCTCCATGGCTCTACCGTGGCTTTCTCGTTATCAAGGGTCAACTGGTCAAGAAGCATGCGTATCTTGTCCCTATCTTCGATGATCCTTGGCGTCCCATACGCATGTACCGCGACATAATTCCAGGTCGGTACATTTACATTCGTCGCATAGTACCTTGGCGAGATGTAGGCATGCGGCCCCTGAAATATGACAAGTGCCTCGCCTTTTTCAAGCAATTGTCCATGTGGATTGGCCCGAGCCATATGGGCGATCAAGGTGCCATATTCCCCGCGATCTTCGTCATAGGAAAACGGAAGATGGGAGGCGATAGGCACACCGTCTTCGCCTGCGGAGACAAGAAGCGCAAAACTAGCCTCGGGCAGAAGCCGGGTCAGGGTTTCCTTGCCCGGAACGGAGAAGTGCGGAGGGACATACATTGTTTTATTCCATAAAAAAGGCCGCTTCAAAGAGCGGCCTTACTTTATCGTCAAATTGGCTAGAAAACAGTGCCAATTTTTTCATTTTCAAAGAACCAATTACCGGCGCTCCACCATCATCTTCTTGATCTCGGCAATCGCTTTGGCCGGGTTCAGGCCCTTCGGGCAGGTATTCGCGCAGTTCATGATCGTATGGCAACGATAGAGCCGGAAGGGGTCCTCTAGATTGTCGAGACGCTCCCCGGTGTGTTCATCGCGGCTATCGATGATCCAGCGATAGGCCTGCAGCAGGATGGCCGGGCCAAGGAACCGGTCAGAGTTCCACCAGTAGCTCGGGCAGGAAGTGGAGCAGCAGGCGCATAGAATGCATTCATAAAGCCCGTCTAGCTTCTCACGATCCTCCTTCGACTGCAGCCGTTCCTTGGAAGGCGATGGTGTCTCCGCCTGCAGCCAGGGCTTGATCGACGCATACTGCGCGTAGAAATTGGTAAGATCCGGCACCAGGTCTTTCACGACTGGCTGATGCGGGAGCGGGTAGATATTTATATCGCCCTCGACCTCATCCATGCCAGTGGTGCAGGCCAGTGTATTCGTCCCATTGATATTCATCGCACAGGAACCGCAAATCCCTTCCCGGCAGGAGCGCCGGAACGTCAGCGTGGGATCAATCTCATTCTTGATCTTGATCAGCCCGTCCAGGATCATCGGCCCGCAAGTATCGAGATCGACGTAATACGTATCAATTGCCGGGTTCTGATTATCGTCAGGAGACCAGCGGTAGACATTAAACGCCTTGGTATTTGTCGCCCCGTCCGGCTTCGGATGCGTCTTGCCGGTACCGACCTTTGAGTTTTTTGGTAATGTCAGTTCAACCATGTTTCATTCCTAACGCGCTTAATACACACGTGCCTTTGGTTTGATATAATCGATCTCTTCCGTCAGCGTATAATCATGCACCGGTCGGTAGTCGAGCTTCACGCCGCCTTCATCGCTGTGATAGGTGAGCGTGTGCTTCATCCAGTTTTCATCATCACGATCAGGGAAGTCCTCATGGGCATGCGCCCCGCGGCTTTCCTTGCGATTTTCCGCTGCTGTCATTGAAACAACTGCTTGCCGGATCAGGTTGTCCAACTCCAGTGTTTCCACAAGGTCGGAGTTCCAAACAAGAGACCGATCGGTCGTCTTGATATCGGCCATCTGATCCCACACCTTGTTGATCTTGCCTACGCCTTCAAGCAACGTCTTGCTGGTACGGAATACCGCGCAATCGTCCTGCATCACCCGCTGCATATTATCGCGAATGGTTGCCGTCGAACTGCCGCCATTCGCATGACGGAACTTGTCAAGACGCGCCAGAGACTCATCACAGGCATCTGCGGGAAGGGGCGCATGGGAAGCACCAGGTGTCACCACATCCTTTGCCCGAAGGGCTGCCGCCCGCCCGAAGACCACAAGGTCAATCAGGGAGTTGGAGCCAAGACGGTTCGCCCCATGAACGGAAACGCAGGCCGCTTCTCCTACGGCCATTAGGCCGGGCACTATCGCGTCCGGATTGCCGTCCTTCAGATCAACGACTTCTGCATGATAGTTGGTCGGAATACCGCCCATGTTGTAATGCACGGTTGGCAGCACCGGAATAGGCTCTTTATGCACATCGACACCGGCAAAAATACGGGCGCTTTCCGAAATACCGGGAAGACGTTCGTCAATCATCGCCGGATCAAGGTGATCCAGATGCAGATAAATATGATCTTTCCGTGGACCGACGCCACGACCCTCGCGAATTTCCAGAGTCATGGACCGGCTTACCACGTCACGGCTGGCCAGATCCTTCGCATGAGGCGCATAACGTTCCATGAAGCGTTCGCCCTCGCCATTGACGAGGAACCCGCCTTCACCACGTACGCCCTCTGTAATCAGGCAGCCCGCGCCGTAAATACCGGTCGGATGGAACTGTGTGAACTCCATATCCTGGAGCGGCAAGCCTGCGCGCAGCACCATACCGCCGCCATCACCGGTACAGGTGTGAGCAGAGGTACAGCTGAAATAAGCGCGGCCAAAACCACCTGTTGCCAGAACAACCATATGCGCCCGGAACAGGTGCAAGGTGCCGTCTTCAAGGCAGAGACAGAGCACGCCCTTGCAGGCACCGTCCTTATCCATGATCAGATCGAGTGCGAAATACTCGATAAAGAATTCGGTGTCATGCTTGAGGCTCTGGCTATATAGCGTGTGCAACATCGCATGGCCGGTCCGGTCTGCTGCGGCACATGTACGCTGCGCGGCAGGACCTTCCCCGAACTGGGTTGTCATCCCGCCAAAGGCGCGCTGATAGATCTTGCCCTCCTCGGTCCGGCTGAAGGGCATGCCGAATTGCTCCAGCTCAAGCACCGCTGCGGGCGCCTCACGGCACATGTACTCAATGGCATCCTGATCACCGAGCCAGTCGGACCCTTTGACCGTGTCATACATGTGCCATTGCCAGTTATCTTCGCCCATATTGCCAAGAGAGGCGGAAATGCCTCCCTGTGCGGCGACTGTATGGCTACGGGTCGGGAATACTTTTGTAATCGCAGCCGTTTTTAGGCCGGCGGCAGCCATGCCCATCGTCGCGCGCAAACCCGCTCCGCCGGCGCCGACGACGACGACATCATATTTATGTTCTGTAATTGGATAGGCTTCTGACATAATTGTTTCTTTATCCCCCGAGCGCCAGCTTCAATATTGCGAGCGCAGCGGCCAAGCCGACGACCGCGCATAAAAAACTGTTGAGCAACAGCAGAAAGACTTTCGTGCTTTCCGTATGAATATAATCTTCAATAACAACCTGCAGGCCGAGTTTGAGATGATAAAACATCGCAACAATCAGCAGTAACATCACAAGCGAAATAAAGGGTTGACCAAGCACGTATCTCACATGGGTATATTCAGCGCCAACCAAGCTGATAAAACAACCAATTGCGATCAAAAAGAGCGGTATCAAGGCGATAGCCGTTACCTTCTGGTGCCACCAGTGAGTCGTGCCTTCTTTCGCGGAACCCAGGCCGCGGACATTTTTAAGAGGGGCTCTCATTCCCATAACTCAGGCTCCTATAGCGTAGGCGATGATCCAGGTGAGCAGGGTCAGCACGACAGAGGCGATAATCGCCGCCATACCGGACTTACGCATTGTCGGCAGTTCAAACCCCTTGCCCATGTCCCAGAAGAGATGACGAATACCATTGCAGAGGTGATAAAACAGCGACCAAGTAAAACCGAACAGGACGATCTGTCCGAACCAGGACGTCATAAACGCGCTGACCGTGGCATAAGCCTCCGGTCCCGCAACGACCGCAATCAGCCACCATGCCAGCAATAGCGTACCCACGCCGAGAGCTATCCCGGTCGCGCGATGCGTTATTGAGGTAACCATCGTAATCTGCGGCTTGTAGATTTGCAGATGTGGCGACAGCGGTCTTTCAATTTTCGCCATTTGGAAGTCTTTCTCGCTGATAAAATTCCGAAATTTCTTATTCTTTTTTCGCCGAGGAGTTTAATCCTCAGCTATCTCAAGTCAATAGAACTGTGTACTTATTTACACCTCGAGCGATCTTTTTGGCAAGATCACCCAATAATCAATATCCAGCACCACAGCAGGATCACGCTTTCCGTCAACCAGCTTATCAGGAAAGCTTTCACACGGGGCATCTTTTGTCGCTATTGTTCGAATACGCAGGGCGCCCGCTGTTGGATTATCAGCAAGCTCGGATTTTTCCAGAACTTCGCTCCAGGCGTAAATAGTGTGGCCGGCAAATGTCGGCGCCGTATGAGACCCGCCATTGATTGCACCGATGAGCTGGGCATTGCCGAGACCATTGAAGGATAGCGCCCGTGCAAGGCTGATAACATGGCCACCATAAATCAAACGCCGGCCAAAACGGTCATTCTGCATCTGATGCTGGTTAAAATGAACCTTGGCCGTATTCTGGTAGAGTCGCGTCGCCATCATATGCTCGGCTTCCTCAATCGTCATGCCGTCCACATGATCGATTTTTTCACCGACGTCATAATCTTCAAAATAATGAGGGGATCCGGCGAGCGTGTCATCATAGCCTGAGAAATCAATCCCCTGCGGCAAGGAAATCTGCGATGGGTCAACACGATCCGGCAGCTCTGGCACGACGGTTTCCGGCGCTGGCGCGTTTTCATCTTTCTTGCGGACCATCACCCAGCGCACATAATCAAGAACGATCGCGCCCATCTGGTTTGTACCGGTCGAACGCACATAGACGACGCCGGTCTTGCCGTTGGAATTTTCCTTGAGCCCGATCACCGTCGAGCTGGTCCTAACGGTATCACCCGGAAAGACCGGCGCCTTGAACTGGACATCTGCGTAACCGAGATTGGCGACCGCGTTCAGGGAAACATCAGGCACGGTTTTGCCGAAAACTATGTGAAAGACCAGCAGATCATCAACCGGCGCGGCTTCAAGGCCACATTCCATGGCAAAACTGTCCGCAGATTGCAGCGCAAATCGTCCGCCATAAAGCGCGGTATAGAGGGAGACATCGCCCTCGGTTATGGTCCGCGGTGTTGCATGATCGAGCACTTGCCCGATTTTGAAATCTTCGAAATAATTTCCGGGATTGGTTTTGCTCATTATTTTTCTCTTCCCTTACTCGGCGGCGGCGGCGATGGCGTCGGCCATGGCGACTTTCGCTTTTGCAATCTCAACATGAAGGTTTTCGACGAGCTTGCCGTCAACAAGGACAACGCCCTTGCCTTCCTTCTCGGCAGCTTCGAAGGCCTCAATGATTTTTCGGGAATGGGCCACTTCTGCCTCTGACGGTGCGAACACCCCATTCGTGGAGGCAAGCTGCTTCGGGTGGATCAGGGTCTTGCCATCGAACCCAAATTCCAGGCCCTGTACACAAGATGCATGAAACCCGTCCTCATCAGCGAGATCGAGATAAACACCGTCAAGAACTGTCAAACCATAGGCGCGGCCCGCCAGCAAACACAAGCCGAGCGACGTGACCACCGGAAGACGCATCGGCGTATGCTGTGCCTGCAATTCCTTAACAAGGTCGGAAGTGCCCATGACCAGACAGTCTACGCGCGAGCTCGATGATGCTATTTCCTCGGCCTTCAACATGCCGAGCGGCGTTTCCATCATGCACCAGATAGTAGTCGTCTCAGGCGCCCCTGCGCCTTCCATGATTTTTTCCAGCTCATGAACCTGCGCAGCGCTCTCGACTTTCGGAAGCAGGATCGCATCGGGGCCCGCTTTCGCCGCCGCGACAATGTCTTCCTTCCCCCAGAGCGTATCAAGACCGTTGACCCGAATGATGATTTCACGCTTGCCATAGCCGCCCGAAGCCGCATTTGCGCAGACGATGTCACGGGCCTCTGCTTTGGCATCCGGAGCAACCGCATCTTCAAGGTCCAGAATAAGGGCGTCAGCCGCGAGCGTTTTTGCTTTTTCCTGGGCCCGGGCATTGGAACCCGGCATATAAAGAACCGAACGACGGGGGCGAATTGTTTTTGTCATTGTTAATCCCTCGGGCGCATCGCCCTATCCATAAATATCAGCAACTTGAGAAATGCGAGCCGCATCATAAAGGGTTTTTATTGCGACGCAACAATTAGGGACAAAAATGCGTTTGTTAGATATACCAACTTGCCCGAGACCCGTTATTGCTTTTCTACCGCTCCGACATCAAGTCTCTTTCCTACAGGTCGGGGATTGCCAAAATAATCGATCTTCATGTCCGGGTCCGGCACGCCCCTATCGATAACCTCGCTATTTTCCGGCAAACGAAAGTCTCCATCATCGATATCGACAAACACGTCATCCAGGTCATCGATTTCAATATTCCCGAAACGCTCAACGCCGTCTCCTTCGATTTTTATCTCATTCGCAATATTATTGGCGACCAGGCTGGCTTCCCTCGGGTCGTCCCCGGCGACGGAAATAATTGTGATTGCGGCAGGGCCGGGCGGAAAGTAGTCGATATCCATTACCGTATTATTCTTTATCCGTACATTGCGGGCACCGAAGACAGAAATACCATGCCAGTTGTCGACAGCAATGATGTTGTTTTCGATGGTCCAGTCCTCATAGACACCGTCGAAAAGCCCAATTCCCTCGAGCTTGCAGGCATAGCGCTGATTAAAATCCTCATAATTCAGAATCAGATTACGGCGCAATGTCACATCTTTTATCACCCCTGTTCCGGGTCGCCCATCCGCACCGGTTGACCATGACTGAAATCCGTCTGAATGATTTGGGTTCACCTGATAACAGTTTTTTACTACATTTTCTTCAAACAGGCTGTGATCACCCAACCCGCGCAGGCCATCCCCAGAGAAATTTTCGATGTTATTCCCTACTACAGAGCTATGAACACCAAGCGTTGAAATTCCAAAGTTCACATTTCTGATATTGTTATTTCGAATATCCGTGTAGTCCGCCTCGGAAAAGATGCCATCCAGCGCCTTTTCATTCCAGTCATCCGCTGACCAGTCGGAGATATCCTCGACTGTATATATAGTGAATTCCTCTATCTTGATATTCCGGGATTTCTTATCGATACGGACATGGTATTTTTCTTCCAGCTTGCGAAGGCCCGCTGAGGTTACGGTCAGGCCTGACAGGACCCAGTTGGCGCTTCCCATGATTTCCACATTTTCGAAGATTGCCTGCTGCCCGTCGGCGACCACAACCGACGTTACATCGGACATCATTTTATCCTGAATGACGAGCCGTCCATAGGATCCGCCCGCGAGGACCACGCGATCGCCGGCCAGAACAACATGTTCATTGAGAATGTCCTGCAAGCTGCGCCAGGGCGACGCCTTGCTGCCATCCGCTGTGCCGACAGACGCCGGGTCCACGAAGTGATCCCGTGCCAATGCCGGCGGGATTGCCATCAGGGCAACCGCCAAAAAAACAAGGAATGAACTGGTGAGTTTCAGAGTATGTGCCGTCATAGCGACCTCCGGAATTTGAAAACAGCCGCGCGGCTGTTTTGACATCCTGCAAGATTATGACAACGGCAAGAAATGAACAAGCCGGCCAGACGCAATTTTAATTTCGTCGGGCCGGCTTCATTATAGGTTATAGGGGCGACTAGGCCGCTTTTTTCAGATACTCGCGTCCAACCAGTTCAGCAATCTGAACTGTATTTAGCGCCGCTCCCTTGCGGAGGTTATCCGAGACGCACCACAGATTAATACCGTTCTCGATCGTCGCGTCATCGCGAATGCGAGATATAAAGGTGGCATAATCACCAACACATTCCACTGGCGTTACGTACCCATTCTCTTCCGGGTTATCGACAACCATAATACCCGGCGATTCACGCAGGATCTCCCGCGCGCGGTCCGCGGTCAATTCGTTTTCGAATTCGATATTGACGCTTTCCGCATGGCCGACGAATGTCGGAACCCGCACACAGGTTGCCGTCAATTTGATGGCCGAGTCGATAATCTTCTTGGTTTCGACCATCATCTTCCATTCTTCCTTGGTATAACGGTCGTCCATGAAGACATCGATATGCGGGATCACGTTAAAGGCAATCTGCTTAGTGAATTTTGATGGGGTCGGCGTATCATTCACATAGATGCCCTTGGTCTGGGTGAACAATTCATCCATTGCCTCGTTGCCCGCACCGGACGTCGACTGATAGGTCGAAACCACGACGCGCTTGATGACAGCCGCGTCATGAAGCGGCTTCAACGCCACGACAAGCTGTGCGGTCGAGCAATTCGGGTTCGCGATAATGTTCTTCCGGGTATATCCGGCAGCATCCTGCGGATTAACCTCCGGTACAATCAGCGGCACGTCCGGGTCCATACGATAGTGCGAGGAGTTATCAATGACGATGCATCCCTGCGCAGCCGCAATCGGAGCGAACTTTGCCGATACCGTACCGCCTGCGGAAAAGAGGGCAAAATCCATGCCCGTGAAATTAAAATCTTCGAGCGCCTTCACCTTCAGCGTCTTATCGCCAAAGGAGACTTCGCGCCCGACGGAACGTTTCGAGGCGAGCGCGATTACTTCCGTCACCGGAAATTGTCTTTCATGCAAAATATTCAGCATTTCGCGCCCCACGTTGCCAGTGGCGCCGACTACCGCAACTCTGTATCCCATGGTCTTAATCTCTTCTCTTTCCCGGTGCGTTCACACCGATGGTTAAATCAATCGCGCATTTAGCGTGAATTAACCGTTCGCCTTGTCCAGCTCACGGATAATGGCATCGCCCATTTCCGTGGTCGATACCTGCGTCATGCCCGCAGACATGATATCGCCAGTGCGAATGCCACTTGCAAGCACTTTTTGCACTGCTGTCTCTACAAGATCTGCCTCTTCGCCCATATCGAAGCTATAGCGCAACGCCATCCCGTAGGAGAGGATCGTTGCGATAGGGTTCGCGATATTCTGCCCCGCGATATCCGGTGCGGAGCCATGAACCGGCTCATAAAGGGCTTTGCGCCGTCCTGTCTCATCAACATCGCCGAGAGACGCCGATGGCAGCATGCCAAGTGAACCGGTCAACATCGCCGCACAGTCTGAAAGAATGTCGCCAAACAGGTTATCGGTGACAATTACATCAAACTGCTTGGGTTTGCGGACAAGTTCCATCGCGGCGGCATCCGCATACATATGGCTGAGCTCCACTTCGGGGAACTCGGTCTCGCCAATTTTAGTAACCTCTTCACGCCAGAGGACACCTGATTCCATGACATTTGCTTTTTCACTGGAGCAAACGCGATTATTGCGCTTCTTTGCCAACTCAAAGGCGACGCGGGCAACCCGCTGAATTTCCGGCGTCGTGTAAACCTGCGTGTTCACACCCCGGCGAACACCGTTCCCGAGGTCTTCAATCCCGCGCGGTTCCCCAAAATAGACGCCACCCGTCAACTCGCGCACGATCATGATATCCAGGCCGCTTACCAATTCCGGTTTCAGGCTGGATGCATCTACCAATGCATCAAAACAGACCGCCGGACGGAGGTTGGCGAATAGCTCGAGATCCTTGCGCAGACGCAAGAGGCCGCGCTCCGGTTTGATCGAGAAATCAAGGTTATCCCATTTCGGGCCCCCAACCGCACCAAGCAGGACGGCATCTACATTCTGCGCCTTTTCGACGACTTCGTCCGTCACCGGTATGCCGTGTTTATCGATGGACGAACCACCAACGAGATCTTCGTCAACATCGAAGGAAACGGCGCGATTATCTTCCATCCAGTTCACAATGCGGCGTACTTCGCCCATAGCTTCTGGGCCAATACCGTCGCCGGGCAAGATCAACAGGGATTTATTAGATGCCATAACAATACACTCTCAATTAATCGAAACTCAAACTACAGCCAAGGCTGCTGCATTTTGCGGGTTTCCTCATACTCTGTGACCTTATTTTCCTTTTTCAGGGTCAGGCCGATTTCATCAAGTCCCGTCAACAGGCAATGCTTGTTGAACTGGTCGATCTCGAATTGTATGACACCTCCGTCCGGGCCCCGGATTTCCTGAGCTTCCAGATCAATAGAGATTGTCGCGTTGGCGCCGCGCTCAGCGTCTTCCATTAGTTTACTGAGGTCTTCCTGAGATACCTCAATCGGCAAAATGCCGTTCCGGAAGCAATTGTTATGAAAGATGTCGGCAAAGCTCGTGGAAATAACGCAACGAATTCCGAAATCAAGCAACGCCCAGGGCGCATGTTCACGGCTGGAACCGCAACCAAAGTTGTCCCCGGCAATGAGAATTTCAGCGTTCCGGTATGCCGGCTGGTTCAGCACAAAATCTTCCTGCTCGCTGCCGTCATCCTTGTAACGCATCTCGGCAAAAAGGTTCTTGCCGAGACCTTTACGCTGAATTGTTTTCAGATACTGTTTGGGAATGATCATATCGGTATCGATATTGACCAGGGGCATTGGCGCGGCAACCGCCGTCAATTTGTTGAATTTTTCCATTTTCTTATTCCCTTATCCCAGTTCCCGAACGTCCGTCAAATGGCCGGTCACGGCTGCGGCTGCCGCCATTGCCGGGCTCACCAGATGGGTGCGGCCACCTTGGCCCTGACGCCCTTCAAAGTTCCGGTTGGAGGTTGACGCACAACGATCACCCGGCGCAAGTTTATCCGGGTTCATTGCCAGACACATGGAGCATCCTGGCTGGCGCCATTCAAATCCGGCGGCAACAAATATCTTGTCGAGCCCTTCAGCTTCCGCCTGAATTTTGACCAGTCCGGATCCCGGAACGATAATCGCGTTCACTGTATCCTTGACTTTCCGGCCCTCAACAATCTTGGCGACAGCGCGCAAGTCCTCAATCCGGCCGTTTGTGCAGGAGCCGATGAAGACATGATCTACCTCAATGTCGGAAAGCTTCATGCCGGCCGTAAGACCCATATATTTTAGTGCCCGCTCTGCCGCACCACGTTTGCCTTCGTCAGCGAAATCGGCAGGCGCAGGGACTGAACCCGTGATTGGCAATGCGTCTTCAGGACTGGTGCCCCATGTCACATAAGGAATTAACTCGCTCGCATCGAGCTCGACTTCCTTATTGAAATGAGCGCCTTCGTCAGACTTCAATGTCTTCCAGTAAGCCACAGCCTGTTCATAGGCTCCGGCTTTTGGCGCATATGGGCGACCCTTGATATATTCGAAAGTGGTTTCATCCGGAGCAATCAGGCCAGCACGTGCGCCCGCCTCAATTGTCATGTTGCAAAGGGTCATCCGCCCTTCCATGGAAAGCGAGCGAACCGCATCGCCGGCATATTCGATGACATGCCCGGTTCCACCTGCGGTACCTATCTTGCCGATAATGGCAAGCGCGATATCCTTCGCCGTAACCCCGAGAGGAATTTCCCCTTTTACGGTTACGCGCATGTTTTTCGCTTTCTCCTGAACCAGCGTCTGGGTTGCCAGCACATGTTCGACTTCGGAGGTACCGATCCCGTGGGCCAGAGACCCGAACGCACCGTGTGTCGACGTATGGGAATCACCGCATACGATCGTCATGCCCGGCAGGGTCAGGCCCTGTTCTGGTCCGATGATATGCACGATACCGCGCCGGTCGTCAGTCATCGAGAAATAGGGAACACCGAATTCCGCCGTATTGGCTTCCAGTGTGTCTACCTGCAGCTTGCTTTCAGGGTCCGTAATACCCTTCTCGATGTCCTTGGTCGGAACGTTATGGTCGGCAACTGCAAAAGTCGCGTCGGGGCGGCGAACCTTGCGCCCCGCGTTACGCAAACCTTCGAAGGCCTGCGGGCTGGTTACTTCATGAACAAGATGACGGTCGATGTATAGAATATAGGCTTCGTCTTCCAGTTGATCCACAACATGACTGTCCCAGATTTTGTCGTACAACGTTCTAGGGTTTCCCATTTTCTATCCTCGCAAATCGTCAAATTTTCTTATTCATTAATTTCCCGCAGGCGCGCCAACCGCCCGATTATTCGCCGCTCTTGCTCGCGTAACGGTCTTCACGACGTTCGCGAATACGGGCCTTCTTGCCACGCAGTTCGCGCAGGTAATACAGCTTCGCACGACGAACGACACCCTGGCGAACCAGTTCGATACGATCGATACGCGGGGAATAGAGCGGGAAAATACGCTCCACACCTTCACCGTAGGAAATTTTCCGGACCGTGAAGTTGGCATTGATGCCGCCGCCATTGCGGGCGATGCAGACACCTTCGAAGGCCTGGACACGCTCACGTGTACCTTCAACAACCTTCACATGTACCCGAAGGGTATCCCCGGGACGAAACTCAGGCACAGGACGTTCTGCTGTGAGTTTTTCGATTTGCTCTTGCTCTAGCTTTTCAACCGTATTCATGGCTTTCACCCTTTTCTCAAAAATTACGCTTCCGTCGGTCCCACAGGTCCCGCCGTCGTTCCTTTGTCAACTCTTCAGACTGGCGAGTTCGCCACTCCTTTATTTTCTCGTGATGCCCCGAAAGCAGAACTTCCGGAACCGCCCGGCCTTCCCAGACCGATGGACGGGTGTAATGGGGATATTCCAACAACCCATCCGCAAAACTCTCTTCTTCCAGCGACTCTCTGTTGCCGGTTACCCCGGGCAGCAAGCGCACCACCGCATCCAATAATGCCAGCGCCGCAACCTCGCCGCCGGACAGGATGAAGTCGCCAAGGCTGACTTCTTCCACATTGCGGGTTTCCAGGACCCGCTGGTCGACCCCTTCAAAGCGGCCGCAGATCATAACCGCACCTGGCCCATCCGCCAGTTCCCGGACAAATCCCTGATCCATCACCCGGCCGCGGGGACTGAAATAAATCACCCGCGTAACGTCTTTAGACGCCGCAAGTGCCGCATCAATCGCGGGACCCACCACATCCGGCCGCATCACCATTCCGGCACCACCACCAAAGGGACTGTCATCGACGCTGCGATGCTTGCCAATGGCAAAATCGCGAATATCTCTGACCGTCAGGTCCCAAGCCTTCTCCGCAAGTCCCCTGCCCGCCAGGCTTAACCCCAGCGGCCCCGGAAACATCTCCGGGAAAAGGCTTAAAATATGGGCGGTCCAGACCATCCGCTCTTCCCTCTTCCCGACTCAGTCACGTTACGGCTTTACCGTATTCTCCGGGTTTTCCGGAACCTCAAAGAAGTCCTCGTCCAACTCTACCACGACCCGGCCACCGGAAATATCCACCTCCGGCACCAAATCGACCGTGAAGGGAACTAGTACTGCGGCTTTCGCGCCTTTTCCCTCCGGCACGATCTCCAGCATGTCCCCAGCGCCAAAATCATGCAGGCGCAAAATAGTACCGAATTTCGTTCCGTCCTGAAAGAACACAGGCAAACCGATCAGGTCCGCATGATAGTATTCTTCCTCTTCTTTCGTTTCGGGCAATCTGTCCCGCGACACATAGAGCTCTGTCCCCTTCAGGGACTCAGCCGCGTTGCGATCTGATATACCCTTAATCCGCGCCACCGGCAAACCTTTGCTGAGCCCGACGACCTTCAGTTCGAAAATCGACTTTCCCGACGCATCCTTCAAAGGTCCATAGGCAGCAATATCTTCAGGCTGTTCGGTGAAGCTTTTTACCTTCACCTCGCCCTTGATGCCCTTTGCCCCGACGATCACGCCCAGCAGCAACATGTCTGCTTGCGGCATAGAATAACGTCCTTACGCTTCAGCCTGCTTATCAGCATCCTCGGCAGGCGCCTCTTCGGCCGGAGCAGCGCCCTCAGCCGGAGCTTCAGGCTGTGCAGCCGCTTCAGCAGCTGCTTCTTCGGCAGCCAGACGTGCTTCTTCCTGCTCCCGCAGGCGTTCCTGTGCCTTCGCTTTTGGCTTGGCTTTTTCAGGGTTGTTGCGAACCGGCTTCTCGCCGAGACCTGCAGTCGCCATCAGACGGGCTACACGGTCTGTTGCTTTCGCGCCATTGCCGATCCAGTACTGGATCCGCTCCCCGTTCAGGGATACGCGGTTTTCATTGTCCTTCGGCAGCATCGGGTTGTAAGTGCCCAGACGCTCAATGTACCGTCCATCGCGCGGGCTGCTGGCTTCAGCAACGACAACGCGGTAGAAGGGACGCTTTTTTGCGCCCTGACGGGTTAGGCGAATCTTAAGTGCCATATTACGCTCTTTCCTTTAACAAACTCAATTTCGATTAAAACTTCATTCCTGGCGGCAAAAGCCCCTGCATGCCTCCGCGTGCAATGCCTTTCTTACCAAGCTTTTTCACTTTTTTCATCATGCCTGCCATCTGCTTATGCTGTTTGAGCAGACGGTTGACATCCTGAACTGTCATGCCGGAACCCGCCGCGATACGTTTCTTGCGGGAGGCGGCAATAATTTGCGGGTTGCGCCGTTCCTTCGGCGTCATTGATTGGATCATGGCTTCCTGACGGACAAGTAATTTGTCATCAAGATTGGCGTTGTCCAGCTGCTTCTTCATCTTGCCAACGCCGGGCAGCATACCGATCAGGCTGTTCATGCCGCCCATTTTGCGCATCTGGCGCAACTGGCTCGCCAGATCATCAAGATCGAACATGCCCTTTTGCATTTTAAGGGCTAGTTTTTCGGCCTCATCCTTCTCAATCGTCTCCGCCGCCTTCTCAACCAGCGAGACGATATCGCCCATGCCGAGAATGCGGTTGGCAATCCGGTCCGGGTGAAAAGTCTCCAGCGCGTCCAGCTTCTCACCAGTACCGAGGAGCTTGATCGGGCAGCCGGTTACTTCGCGCATGGACAGCGCGGCACCACCGCGTCCGTCACCGTCGATCCGGGTCATGACGATACCGGTAACATCGACACGGGACTTGAACTGCTCGGCCACATTGACCGCATCCTGACCGGTCAAGCTATCTACAACCAGCAAGGTCTCTGTCGGATGGGTTTCCTTATAGACGGCCTCCATTTCGGCCATCAGGGATTCGTCTACATGCAGCCGACCCGCAGTGTCGAGCATGACTACATCGATACCCTGCAGCTTTGCCGACTGGACGGCGCGCTTTGCGATATCGACCGGCATCTGCCCTTCGATAATCGGCAGGGTCGCAATCCCTGTCTGCTCACCCAGAATCTTGAGTTGTTCCTGAGCCGCGGGGCGACGTACGTCGAGAGAGGCCATCATGACCTTCTTGCCCTGCTTCTCCGTCAGCCACTTGGAAATTTTCGCGGTTGAAGTGGTCTTACCGGAGCCTTGCAGACCGACCATCATGAAGACGACCGGTGGAACGGCGACGAGGTTGAGTTCCTGTTGTTCCGATCCAAGCATCTCGATGAGCTGGTCGTGAACAACCTTGATCACCATTTGCGCCGGATTGACGGATTTCAGAACTTCCGTCCCCACCGCTCTGGTTTTGACCCGCTTGATGAAGCTTTTGACAACAGGCAGCGCGACATCCGCCTCAAGAAGAGCAACGCGAACTTCGCGCAACGCTTCCGCGACGTCTGCTTCCGTGAGTGCGCCGCGCTTGGTCAACCGCCCAAGCACATCACCCAGTCTGCCTGTCAAACTTTCAAACATTCAGTTCTAAACCCGTTCAAAATCCACATTTCAGACGTCGAATCAAACAACGCAAAAAACGCCAGGGCGCGAAACTCGCGGGCTGGCGGATACCGTTACGGCACTTCTATGTTGCGACTCGACTGTCGTGATTGGCTGGAATTAGCCATAGGCACCGCCATAAGTCAAGCAGAACTCATCAGCACAACGTGATAAATATACTGGACCGGACGCACCGAAACGCCTATATCGCGGGATATGGATCAGATACCCTTCATAAAGATGCACGGCCTCGGCAATGATTTTGTGATCATTGACGGACGGGAGCAACTGCCAAAACTTTCGGTTGCGGCCCTGCGCGCTATTGCCGACCGGCATCGGGGGGTCGGCTATGACCAGTTGATTGTCATGGAACCAGCGACAAATGGCGCGGACGTCTTTATGCGTATTTATAACTCCGATGGCAGTGAGGCTGAGGCCTGTGGAAATGCAACCCGTTGCGTCGCCCATCTCCTTATGGAAGAATCGGACAGTCGCTCGGTAACGATAGAGACATGCGCCGGACTCCTGGGAGGGACGACTGAAGACCGTCAGCATATCGTGATTGATATGGGGTCTCCTAAGATGGGGTGGCAGGATATTCCTCTTTCCCGCGAGGAGGATACAATGCATATCAATCTGACGGTCGGGCCGCTCAGCAATCCCGTAGGCGTCAATATGGGGAATCCCCATGCTGTGTTCTTCGTTGAGGATGCCGATACTGTCGATCTTGAAAAATGGGGGCCCATCGCAGAGACGGATCCTCTTTTTCCCGAAAAAGCCAATATCAGCGTTGCCAGCAAGATGAAAAACGGTGATATCCGTCTGCGGGTCTGGGAGCGTGGTGTCGGAATTACGCTCGCTTGCGGGTCGGCCGCATGCGCCACGATGGTGGCCGCCAATATCAGGGGCATTGCGGGTAAAAAGGCAACATTACATCTGAACGGTGGCCCGCTTGATATGCGGATTAGCGATAACGGTCATGTTTTCATGGGTGGTCCCATCGCGATTTCTTTTCGGGGCGCGCTTGATGCGAGCCTGCTGGCGGGGGCCGTGTAATGGGGGAGATCAAGCCGCTTGAGGCGCCGGAAATCATTACCTTCGGATGCCGCCTGAATACGTATGAGTCAGAAGTGATGCGCGGACATGCGATGTCGGCCGGAATGTCCAATGCGGTTATCATCAACAGCTGCGCCGTCACGAATGAGGCGGAACGACAAGCCCGGCAGGCCGTCCGCAAGGCTCGCCGCGAACATCCCGATGCCAAGATCATTGTCACCGGCTGCGCCGCACAAACAAATCCGGAGCAATTCTCCAAAATGCCGGAAGTTGACCAGATTCTCGGCAATATGGAAAAGCTGGAACCGCAGTCCTTCGGCCTGGAACAGTCAGAACGCATACAGGTAAATGATATTATGTCCGCCGAAGAAACCGCCGGGCATCTTATTGAGGGATTTGATGGTCGCGCCCGCGCCTTTTTGCAGATCCAGAATGGCTGCAATCATCGCTGCACTTTCTGCATCATTCCCTATGGACGCGGCAATAGCCGGTCCGTGCCCATGGGCGCGATTGTCGATCAGGCGCGCTCCCTCACCCGGAATGGATATAAGGAATTTGTTCTCACGGGTGTCGATATCACAGCCTATGGCGAGGACTTACCGGGACGACCGACGCTCGGGCAAATGTGCCGTCGCCTGCTCGCTGCCGTTCCAGAAATCGCGCACCTTCGTCTTTCTTCGCTTGATCCGGTCGAAGTGGATGATGACCTGTGGCGCCTGATTGAAACAGAACCACGTCTGATGCCGCATCTGCATATCAGCCTGCAGGCCGGCGATGATATGGTCCTCAAAAGAATGAAACGGCGCCATTTGCGCGAAGACGTCTATGATTTCGTCGAAAAGGCACGGCAGCTTCGTCCCGACGTCGTTTTCGGCGCGGATATCATTGCCGGGTTTCCGACGGAAACAGATGAGATGGCGGCAAACAGCCTTAAGCTGGTTGAAGAGTGCGACATCGCCTATATGCATGTGTTTCCCTATTCCGCCCGTCCTGGCACACCCGCCGCAAAGATGCCGCAGGTTCCGGGCGATGTCCGGAAGGCGCGCGCCGCTGATCTTCGGGCCGCCGGCGATAGCAACCTTGCACGGTTCCTTGAGAGACTGGTTGGGACGGAACAGACGGTGCTGGTTGAGAATGAGACGACGGGACGGACACGTCATTATGCGCCGGTTGAGCTTGAATTCAAGGCCACCGGAGGCGAGATTATTCCTGTCCGCATAACCGGGACAGACGGCAAAAAAGTCTTTGCAGTACCCGCCGAGAATAGAGGCCAATGAGCGACACAAAAGAAAAAAAGGGCTGGTTCAGCCGCCTGCGCGACGGGCTCAAACGTTCCTCCACCGCGATTTCCGGCGGAATTACTGATATCTTCACCAAACGCAAGCTTGACGACGATGTCATCGAGGAATTGGAGGAACTGCTCATCAGCGCGGACCTTGGCGTAACGACTTCCGCCAGAATTTCCGCCAATATTGCCAAGAACCGCTATGACAAGGAGATTGCGCCGGAGGAAATCCGCGCAGCGCTTGCTGAGGAAGTTACGGCGATCCTCGATCCGGTGGCGGCTCCCTTTCTTCTTGATGAGAGCCGCAAGCCACATGTTGTTCTGGTGGTCGGTGTCAATGGCTCCGGCAAGACAACGACGATCGGCAAGTTCGCCAAGCAATATCGCGCGGCGGGCAAAAAAGTGGTTCTTGCCGCTGGAGATACTTTCCGCGCAGCAGCGGTAGAGCAGCTTCAGATATGGGGCCAGCGGACCGGATGCGATGTCATCACCACGAAAGTTGGTGGCGACGCGGCGGGTCTGGCGTTCAGCGCGCTTGAAAAAGCAAAGGCTGATGGCGCGGATTTGCTGCTGATCGATACCGCCGGAAGGTTGCAGAACAAATCCGACCTGATGGCCGAGCTTGAAAAGGTCCTTCGGGTGATCAAGAAGCTTGATCCCGATGCCCCGCATTCCTGTCTTCTCGTACTTGATGCCACCACAGGACAGAATGCCCTGAACCAGGTCGAAATTTTCGGCAAAATCTGTAACGTTACGGGACTGGTGATGACCAAGCTGGATGGGACTGCCCGCGGCGGCGTCCTTGTCGCGATCGCTGATCGCTTCGGGCTGCCTGTTCATGCCATCGGCGTTGGAGAAGGCGAAGATGATCTGCAACCCTTTGCCGCAAGTGATTTCGCGCGCGCCCTGTCAGGCGCCGGCGCCAACTAGGAAGGACACCATAAGGATGGCGACTGGAAAAGATATGCAGAAAGGATTGAAGCCGGCAACAGAACTCGGCCCGATTCTTGTCTTCTTTGCCGCCTATTATTTCGGCGACCTCTTTATTGCAACCGGCGCCATCATGATCACAACGCTGATCGCGCTAGCCATCTCCTATTACTATACCCGCAGCCTTCCCATGATGCCGCTGGTCACCGCGATCGTTGTCATGGTTTTTGGCGGGCTGACCCTCTATCTGAACGATGAAACCTTCATCAAGATGAAGCCGACGATCATCTATGCCATTTTTTCGGTCATCCTGTTCGCCGGTCTCCTGCTCGGAAAATCCTTTGTTAAAATCCTGTTTGATAATTTCTGGAACCTGGATGATAACGGCTGGAAGAAGCTGACGGTGCGTCTCGCTGCCTTTTTCCTTCTCATGGCCGTCGCCAATGAGATCGTCTGGCGCAATTTTTCGACGGAACTATGGGTGAATATCAAGGTGTTTGGCTTCACCGCCGCGACCTTCCTCTTTTTCATCTCCCAGGTCCCGTTGATCACGCGCCATATGAAACAGGAAAAACCTCACACGGACGCATGACACTCCGCTATTTTCCACTCGACGGCTCTGATTTCCGCCTGACCATGGGCTTGCAGGCATTAAGGGATCGCTCCTTCCTTGATATCGATGAGCATTATGAGAATGATATCGCTGAGAAGCGCCGCCTTCTGGTGAAACATCGCGATCTGGTCTATTCCGACACGGAAGGCACGCAGGCTGCGCAAGAGAAAATCCACCATCTGGTTAGGCATGAACTCGCGGCAAAACATCCGGAAATAGCCCCCTCAACGGAACCGCAGGTCGAAGAGAGCCCACTCGTCCGGGCGGCGCTGCTGATACAGGAAGACCTCGTCCTAATGCGCGAATCTTCTGACGGCTATGTTCTTGCGGCTGCCTGTGTTTGCTTTCCGACGGGCTGGAATCTGATTGAGAAAGCCGGCCAGACCATAAAGTTCATCCACCAGCCTGTCCCCGGGTTAAATGACCGGCTGGGAAGCCCCATAGACCGGTTCTTCCGAAACCTGAAATCCTCCAAGAGGGTCGAAAGATTCAATTGGGGACTTTATGACAGCAGCGAGCTTTTCCAGCCCGGCTGGTGGCGCAGCAACCGACCTGTCGACATGTCAATATCGGCGAAAACCGTCGGCGAGAAGATATTCTTCCGCGTCGAACGCCAGACCCTGCAGAGGCTGCACGATAGCAAAGACATCCTCTTCACGATCCGGATATTCCACAACAGCCTCGCGGAGATTTGTGGCAATAAAGATCGTGCCGAACGGCTTCTCCATGGACTGCAGACAATGGACCCTCACATGCGTGCGTATAAATCGCTACCACGCTATGAGAAGCTCATAATGGACTATCTTGGGCGAGCGCTGGTCTAGTTACCAAACACTGTTGTCAGAATTTCCGTCGTCCGCTTCACCGGATCAGTGCGAATGGCCGCCTCTTCCTTGGCGAGATAATAAAACAGGCCTTCCAGCGTCATTTCCGTCGCATGGCCGGTCAGGTCAGACCTGATGTCCGGCACGAGAGGGTAGCTTTTATATTGTGAAACAAGATTGTCATAGGCAGTAAACGCCCCCACATCCTGCAACGACTGTTCAATAATCGGGCGAACCGTTTCTGTCAGGTCCGCCGTTGAAACCTTGCGAAAATACTGCGTCGCGGCGTCGTCCGGACCGTTGTATATCTCCCGAGCGTCGTCAAGCGTCATTTCGGAAATGGCAGCGTAGATAATTTCCTTTGTTTTGGGTGCGGCGGCTTCAGCGCCCCGGTTTAGTCGTTCCTCTACCTCGTCGGCCATGCCGGAGAGGCCAAACTTCTTCAACAAAGATTGAGCTTGTTGCATTTTTTCGGGCAGCGGAATATGGATTGCGGGATCGGCGTAATAGCCGTCTGTCGTTCCAATCTGCCCAACCACAGTTTCCGTGCCAACTCTCAAGGCCTCTTTCAAGCCGTCAGTGATTTGACCCGTCGATAGATTACTAGCTGCACTGCTACCTGCCCCGCCTGATCCTGAGGACGTCGTATCGGTAATCGTTTTTTGCAGCTTGTCCAGCAACCCCGCCTGCAGGTTCGTCGAACCGGCGAACGTCAAAGCGACCCCCATCGCCACGACTGCTATTGTTTTGTTCATGATAGAAATCCTCCAATAAGTCTGTTAGCGACGCAAAATTTGATACGATTTTTCAAGCATTTCCCCGCTCGCATTTGCAAAAGGCGCGAAATAATCCTCGTCCTTAATCTGCATATACTGATGTAGGGCCCAATAAACAGTAGGAAAGGCCAGATCTTCCCAGGGGATATTCTCCCACTCAAAAAGGCGTACCTCCAATGATTCCGGTCCGGCGGAAAATTCCGGGCGATCCAGCTCTGCCCGGTACATGATCTGAACCTGGCTTATGTGGGTCACGCTATAGAGGGCGAGAAGATCGCGTATACGGATGTTGGCATTTGCTTCTTCAAACGCCTCGCGCACTGCGCCGTCGGCAGTGGTCTCGTTCTGCTCGAGATATCCTGCCGGCAACGTCCAGTAACCTTTGCGCGGGTTGATCGCCCGCCTGCACAGCAAGAATTTTTCTTCAAAGGTAACAACTGAGCCAACAACAATTTTGGGATTGTCATAATGTATCCAGCCACAGTCGGCGCACACATGGCGCTCCATGTTATCCCCGTCGGGTATCTTTCGCTCAAAAGCGTAATCGTCTGGGTTTGGTGTCGACACAGCGTGACTTCACTCCATCCATAAAAGAGTAACGGTATCAATTTTTACCGGTAACGGAAAGGCTCTTTATCGCCTCCTTAGCGGCGGTATTTACAGGTGTTCCTGTCTCGGTCACAGCCTCAAGCCGGGTCCAAAGCTCAACCGCCTTCTCGTTATTCCCTTCCGCTGCTTCCGCAACTCCAAGATACCATAGAGCCTGGGGATGGTTAGGGTTTTGCTCGCGGATGATACGGTAGAGTTCAACGGCGGAAGCCGGCGGGACACCCGAATTGCCGGCCGCCTGAATCCGGGAAAACGCCTCAGCCTGGAGAGCAGCAAGACTGTCAGGTTTCAAGCTGCGTGCCTTGCGATAGGCCTCCGCTGATTTTTCGTAATTCTGAAGCGTGCCATAGGCTTGCCCAAGCCGCATGAGCCCCTCATATTCGGGTGTCTCCTCCATGCGCGTGGCCAGCCTGTTCACCATCTCGGCGATCATTTCCTGCCGGTCTTCTGCAGACATCGCGGCCGCAGCGGCAATATCCTCGGAACTTGGTCCTGACGTTTCAGAAGATGCCTTTTTGCGTTCGAAAAGATCGCCCGTATCGGTACCGGTTTGTTCTGCTGTTTGTTCAATGCGACTCGCCAGAACCGGCATATAGGGAGCGTCCGCCGGGCTCTCTTCATAAAGTGCAATCCATTTTTCCAGCGCACCCGATGTGTCCCCTTGCTGCGCATCGCGAACCGCTAGGTAATAGCGGGCGCCTGGATTACTGGGGTCAATCGCGATCGCCTTCTCGAATGCATCTTCTGCATTGGGCGTGATTTTCCCCTCTGCCGCAAAATAGTAATTTTCCCCTGCGCCAACAAATAGTGCCGCCGCATTAGGCGCCAGCAGGGTCGCCTTCATGTAGGTTTCCGCAGCTTCATCATACCTTTCCAGGCGACTCAATGTCCGTGCAAGCAGAACCCATCCCTCCAGATTATCCGGCTGGGCCTTCAATGCATCGACAAGTCGCTGAATCAGGGAAGCGACATCCTGTGTTTCAAGGGCAGCCCGCTCCGCCTCGATATTCCGTGCCATCAGGGGACGGGCCGGTGTATCCGGGGAGCCGAGGTCAGCGTATAGCGCAAAAGAAATTGCCGGAACTGCAACTGCAAGCGTTATGGCAATTGGCCACCCAGCCTTGTGCCCTGAAGAGAGGGAGTTTTTTCCACTCGCACGATCCATTCGGAGCATACGCCGCTTGATTTCCGTTTCCATAGCCTCAGCCTCGGACTGGCTCATGACACCGCGAGCCACATCGGAGGCAAGTTCATCGAGCTGTTGCCTGTAGACTTCAAGCCCCTGGTCCGCATGATCGCGCAAGCGTCCGCCCGTCCGCAGGAAAGGCCAGACGAGAATAGCAATCGCCAACAATAGAACTACAGAAAAGACGATCCAAATCATGAATTCTGTCCGGTCTCATCTGATTTTAGTAACCGGTTGACTTCCGCCTCTTCCGTTGTGGAAAGCTTGGTGCGCGATTCATCTTCCACAAGGCGGTTACGACCTCGCAGAAAAACAACCATTGCAAAAGCACCAAGAATGAAAATTACAGCAGGGCCAAGCCAGA
Source organism: Sneathiella sedimenti (assembly GCF_017313765.1). GTDB lineage: Bacteria > Pseudomonadota > Alphaproteobacteria > Sneathiellales > Sneathiellaceae > Sneathiella > Sneathiella sedimenti. The sequence goes on from NZ_JAFLNC010000001.1 coordinate 501,478, forward strand.
GAAAAACGGTGCTTATTTTAAAGGGTGGATTGAGAAGAACCCAATCCCCATAACGATCGACAAGGAAGCCCCGAACCTCCTCATCAGATTCCCCAAGCGCAATCCGTTCCCTGACAATCTGGCGGAGATCTTTCGCCAATTCCGCGTTGCTGTCGAGGATGGACTGATTCTGGCAAACCAGGCAGCGTATTTCGGCTGATATTTCCAGCGCCCGTGCCTCCAAGACCGGATCCTTGAGTTTCTCCTCAATAAATACAGCCGTGGCCGAAAGAACGAGGAATGGCGCGAGCAGCATGGACAGCATCAACAGGCGAAAAGATGATTTCACGACCCGGCCTCATTCAAAAGTGGGCGGATACGGCTTTCGAACATATCCGGACTGACCGGACCAATAATTTTATCGAGGATTTTACCATCCGGGCTGATGACAAATGTTTCGGGAACGCCATAAACACCAAAATCGATCCCAACCCGACCTTTCAGGTCCATACCCGTACGCTTATAGGGATTTCCGTGACGGGCCAGCCATTTGGCGGCCCCGTCTGGCGTATCCTTGTAATTCAGGCCAAAGATATCAACCGTATCCTGCGCCTTCAGCTCCATAAAAAAGGGATGTTCAGCCATACAGGCCACACACCAGGACGCGAAAACATTCAGCAAAATTACCTTGCCTGTCGCAAGATCTTCTTGCGCCAACCCCGGCCCATAACCAGGAACCGGTTCCAGCGAAAATTCTGGAGCCGGCTTGCTTACGAACTCGGTCGGTATTTCCGTCGGGTTTAGGTTGAAGAGTGCGTACCACATCATGGCGGCAATACCGACAAAGGTCACAACAGGGATCAGGAACCGTATCCGCATTTTCCTATCCTTTCGCGCCTGACAGGCTTTCAGTGGCAGCCTCCTGCTGACGCGCCCGCCGCGCCGCGCCAAGCCGCAGCCGCCTGTCACTCAGGCTCAACGCGCCACCGAGGAACATGACAAAGGCACCGATCCAGATCCAGGAGATAAAGGGCTTGTGATAAATCCTCACCGCGTAGCCGCCCTTGCCATCTTCTTCCCCAATGACCGCGTAGAGGTCCGCACTCAGCATCGGGCGTATAGCGGCTTCGGTCGTTTCCATGGGCGGATCGCTATAGCGCCGCTGTTCCGGATACAGATAGACACCCTTTTCGATTCCCGTTGATGCGAGAAAAGTACCGCGCACCGCATCATAGTTAGGCCCGGCAACCGTTTCTGCCCCGTCAAACCTGAAATCATACCCGCCGACAGACACAATTTCTCCTGGTCGCATCACGCCAAGATGTTCCGTTTGCCAGGTTTCCGAGGCCGTTATCCCCAAGATAACCAGAGCGACGCCAATATGCGCGACCGTCATGCCATGAGCGCTTCTCGGAAGCTGGGTCATCCGCCGCCAACTGGCCGACAAAGGACCGCGAAACAATTTTATTCTTTCCGTCCACTCAAGCAGCGATCCAATGACAAGCCACCCAAACAGGCCTAGGCCGACAAGCGCCATAATTGGCGTATCCGTCTGCTGCCACCAGATTACGCCGACGAGCAGGAGCGAAAGCAACAGCGCGAACTTAAGACGCGATACCACGCCCGCAAGATCCCCCCGCTTCCAGGCGAGAAAGGGTCCGAAGGCCATGGCAATTATGAGCGGGATCGCGAGGGGAATGAAGGTGGCCTCAAAATACGGCGGTCCAACTGAAACCTTGGCGCCGGTAATGGCATCCAGAAAAATCGGGTAAAGTGTCCCAAGCAATATGGTTGCTGTCGCGGTAGAGAGAAGCAGGTTATTGAGAACCAGTGCCCCCTCCCGACTGATCGGCGCGAAAAGGCCTCCGCCCTTCATCATCGGCGCGCGAATTCCGTACAGCAGCAAGGATCCACCAATTACGACAATCAGGAACATCAGGATAAAGACACCCCGCGCCGGATCGGTGGCAAAGGCATGAACGGAATTAAGTACGCCGGAACGAACCAGGAAAGTGCCCAACAGACTCAGGCTAAAGGCAACAATCGCCAGCAATATGGTCCAATTTTTCAGGGCATCCCGCTTTTCAACAACAATGGCGGAATGCAAAAGTGCCGTTGCCGCCAGCCAGGGCATAAAGGAGGCGTTCTCAACGGGGTCCCAGAACCACCAGCCGCCCCAGCCGAGTTCATAATAAGCCCACCACGATCCCAGAGCTATTCCGATTGTCAAAAACCCCCAGGCCGCCAGTGTCCATGGACGCACCCATCTGGCCCAGGCTGGATCAACCTTCCCTTCAATCAGTGCAGCAATGGCGAAGGAGAAGGTTATGGATAGCCCGACATAGCCGAGGTAAAGAAACGGGGGGTGGAAGGCAAGACCGGGATCCTGCAGAAGCGGATTAAGGCCACTCCCGTCAAGCGGGGCAGGATCGATCCGCTCAAACGGGTTAGACGTAAACAGGATGAACATCAGAAACCCAACACCGACAAGGCCCTGGACGGAAAGCACGCGCGCTTTCAGGCTATCCGGCAGGTTGCGGCCAAAAACAGCAACAGCGAGGCCAAAAAGAGCCAATATCCAGCTCCAGAGCAGGAGTGACCCTTCATGGTTACCCCAGACACCGCTTATCTTGTAGAGCATGGGCTTCAGAGAATGGGAATTGTTCGCCACGTTGAGAATTGAAAAATCACTGGTGATATACCCGACAGTCAGGCAAATGAAAGCAGCGGTAATAGCGGCGAACTGAACGAAAGCAGCATTATTCGCGAACCGCATCATGGGCTGGCTGTTCCGTGCGGCGCCGATTAGCGGAAAGACACCCTGAAATATCGCCGTTATGAGTGCCAATATAAGAACAAACTGACCAATTTCCGCGACCATCAGTTGTCACCCTCCGGCTTCCATTGTCCGGCTTTTTTGAGCGCGTCCGCCACTTCCGGCGGCATGTAATTCTCATCATGCTTGGCAAGAACATTGGTCGCGACAAAGACACCATCTTCGGTGAATGACCCTTCCGCGACAACGCCCTGGCCTTCACGGAACAGGTCAGGGAGCAACCCTTCAAAAGTAACCGGCACCGCCTTGTTCAAATCGGTTACATTAAACCGGGTCACGACCCCATTTTTCTCGACACTGCCTTCTTCAACGAGTCCGCCCAGACGAAAATTCCTTCCGGCAGGGATTGGTTTCTCGACAAGGTCAGAGGGGCTTCGGAAGAATACAAGGCTATCCTCAAAGGATGTCAGCACAAGTGCCGCCGCGATCCCAAGAACGCTCATTCCCGCAAGAACGAAATATAATCGCCGCTTTTTCCGGGTCATGACAGGCTTTCTTCAGTTGACGAAGAGATGTTCCGTCCGCTTTGCTTTTGCCGACGGCGTTCGAGCGTCGCAAGTTCTTTTTCTACGATAGTCAGGCGTCGGCGGCTCGATAGATAAAGCACCAGCAGCACAAAAGCGGATACTGCAAAGCACGGCCAGATAAACAGCCCATACCCACCCATATCAAAATATGTTGCAACCTGATCCAATATGACCCTCAAAGACGATTGTTTGGCGCGAATATAATGGTTTCCCGCCTAAAATACACAACGGATCGATCATTCTGCGTCACAATGCCGCGATCCGGCATTATGACCTTGCCTTAGCTCTCTCTTAATTCCGCGATTTGTAGAACGCGAAGACGCCGTTTCAGTATTTCCGCCTTCACCCGGATAATCAGTACCATGACAAAAAAGGCCGTGTACGCAAGACCCATCACCAGCAGCGGAATCAGGATGGTGCTATGAATTTTAGGGCCATCCATCGTCGCAACGCTTGCCGGTTGATGCAGGGTGTTCCACCAGTCGACCGAAAATCTGATGATGGGAATATTAATTACCCCGACAAGCGCAAGAATGGCCGCCGCCTTGGCGGCTTTAACCGGATCGTCGAAGCTTTCCCAAATTGCCATATAGCCGAGATACAGGAACAACAGAATTAACATGCTGGTCAACCGGGCATCCCATACCCAGAAGGTTCCCCACATGGGCTGGCCCCATAGCGAACCCGTTACAAGGGCAAGAAAAGTAAAGCAGGCCCCGATCGGCGCCGAGGCTTTGGCCGTAAGATCGGCAACCGGATGTTTCCAGATTAGGCCGACCGCCGAACTGATCGCCATCATGGTATAGATCATAAGCGCCATCCAGGCGGCAGGAACATGCACGAACATAATACGGACTGTATCGCCCTGCTGATAATCAGGTGGCGCGACGAACAGGCTCAGATAAAGCCCTACCAGCAGCAATACGACTGTCAGCCCGACACTCCATGGGTAAATCGCCCCGGTAATCGCGAGAAACCGCTTAGGGTTGGCATATTTGTGTAAATCTATGGCCATGACGTCAATCAGTTCCTAAATCTTTCTTACGACAGAGACAGCCGCAAGGCCGCCGCCGCTGCCAGCGGCCCGACAACCAGCGCCCCAAGCGATGCCCCGCCTAGCAACAGGAGATGAGGGGTCGCAGATAGCTGGGCCATCGAGGCATCGACCGCGGCAACACCAAAAATCAATACCGGTATATATAGGGGAAGTACCAAAAGTGACAACAAAACACCGCCGCGCCGCATTCCCATGGTGAGTGCGGCGCCAACCGCCCCGATCAAACTCAACGTTGGCGTTCCGATCAACAGGGCGGCTGTCAGGGCAAGAATGCCGTCTCCTGGCAGGTTCAGGGACATGCCGAGCAGGGGCGCTATAACTATTAGCGGTAAGACTGACGTCAGCCAATGTGCGATTACCTTGGCGAGCACCAATATTTCCGTCGGCAAGGATCCAGTCATCAGAAGGTCGAGCGATCCGTCCTCATAATCCGCCTGAAACATCCGATCGAGGGTTAGCAGACAGGCGAGCAACGCCGCCACCCAGAGTACACCGGGCCCGATCCGCGCGAGCACGGCAAGCTCAGGGCCGACACCAAGCGGGAACAGGACAACAACGATGACAAAAAAGGACAGACCGAGGGTCATTGCGCTTCCCTGCCGGAAGGCTAGCCGGACATCCCGGCCAATAAGGCGGAGAAAACGGTTCATGATGCCCAATCATCAAGATCGAGGATCTTGACCTGCTCCAGTTCCAGATCCTGATGGGTTGCAAATAGCGCCATGCCGCCTTCCGCCAGATGCCGGATTAACCTCTCCTTGAAAAGCGCGATGTAATGAAGATCCAGCGCACTTAACGGTTCATCTAATATCCAGAGTTTCGCCGAAGAGGCGGTAAGGCGCGCCAGGTTGGTCCGCTTCTTCTGTCCTTGGGAAAGCATACCCGTCGGAATGTCCGAAAGCGCCTGAAGGTCGAATTGGTCCAGCGCCGAGGCAACATCCGGAATGCCGTGAAACTCCGCCCAGAAATCAATATTTTCGCGAACGGTCAAGGCATACTTGAGGGCATCGAGATGACCGAGATAATGATAGTCTCCGATATAGCCGTCATAATCCTTGAATATATCCTCTCCATGCCACGCAGCTTGCCCCCGCAAAGGCGCTAAAAGGCGAGCGCATATCCGTAGCAAGGAAGATTTTCCGGCGCCATTTCGCCCCTTCACCCAAACCGCCTCTCCGGGGGACAACGAGAAGGAAACATCCTCAAATATCAGCTGATCGGCGCGCTGACAGGCAAGATTTTGGGCGACAAAACTCATTGTGGCGGCATATCACTCCGAAGAGACAAGAATTAGGGTATCCCCCTGTTTCACTGACTACAGCAAGAATCCCGGATTCGCAAATACTAGAACCTACTTTTGCGGATCGATCTTACTAAATATCGAAGATAATGGTGTCTGAAACGTCGGTTTTGCACCTTAACACTTGAGAATTTTTCAAATTTAAGGCACATAACGCACATTATTGAACCGGTGCCGAACTTCCGGCATTTTCCGTTCCCCCTACCTTCAAGGAGCGATACGTTGACAACAACTGGTCACGACAGCCTGAACATTCGCCGCACACTCGATATCGACGGTGAAAAATATGATTATTACAGCATCCCGGAAGCTGAAAAAGCTGGCCTCGGCGATGTCTCCCGCCTTCCCTTTTCCCTTAAAGTCCTTCTTGAAAACCTGCTTCGCCACGAAGATGGTCGCACTGTAAGTTCGGAAGATGTCAGCGCGATCGCTGGCTGGCTGAAAGACCGCAAGGCGGATCGCGAGATCGCCTATCGCCCGGCCCGCGTGCTGATGCAGGATTTCACGGGCGTACCGGCTGTTGTTGACCTTGCTGCGATGCGCGATGCAATGGTAGCCCTCGGCGGCGATCCGGAAAAGATCAACCCGCTTGCCCAATGTGACCTGGTGATTGACCATTCCGTGATGGTTGACAAGTTCGGAACGGCTGCCTCTTTCGGTCAGAACGTTGAACTGGAAATGGAACGGAATGGCGAACGCTACGCTTTCCTCCGGTGGGGCCAGAAAGCATTCAACAATTTCCGTGTTGTTCCGCCCGGAACTGGCATCTGCCATCAGGTCAACCTGGAATATCTTGCGCAGACCGTCTGGACAACAAAAGACCAGAACGGCAACGAAGTCGCGTATCCGGACACATTGGTAGGCACAGACAGCCACACGACGATGGTCAACGGCCTTGCTGTTCTTGGCTGGGGTGTTGGCGGAATCGAGGCCGAAGCTGTTATGCTCGGCCAGCCGATCTCCATGCTGATCCCGGAAGTCGTCGGCTTCAAGCTGACGGGCAAGTTGAAGGAAGGGACAACAGCAACTGACCTCGTACTGACCGTAACGCAGATGCTGCGTGCGCAGGGCGTTGTCGGCAAGTTCGTCGAATTCTATGGCCCCGGCATTGCGGAACTTGGCCTTGCCGACCGGGCAACCATTTCCAACATGGCGCCGGAATATGGCGCAACTTGCGGTTTCTTCCCGATCGACGCAGAGACCATCAACTACCTCAACTTCACGGCCCGTGATCCAAAACGGGTAAAACTGGTGGAAGCCTATGCAAAGGCACAAGGCATGTGGCGTGACAACGATACGCCGGATCCGGAATTCACCGCGACGCTGGAACTCGACATATCAACGGTTGAACCAAGCCTCGCCGGCCCGAAACGGCCCCAGGACCGGGTTCTGCTGACAGACGCAACCAACGCCTTCAAGGGCGCTCTGCCAGAACTAGCCGGAACGACGAGCGACCTGAAAAAGCAGATAGATGTCGCCGGCAAGGACTACAAGATCGGCCATGGCGATGTAATCATCGCCGCTATTACGTCTTGCACCAATACCTCCAACCCGAATGTGATGTTGGCGGCTGGCCTGGTGGCGCGCAATGCGCTTGCCAAAGGCCTGACAGTGAAGCCCTGGGTAAAAACCTCGCTCGCGCCGGGCTCCAAGGTGGTCACGGACTACCTTGAAAAAGCTGGACTTCAGGATGATCTGGATGCTCTCGGGTTTAACCTTGTCGGCTACGGCTGTACGACCTGCATCGGGAACTCTGGTCCGGTTGACCCCGCCATTGCGGACGCAATTGCCGAGGGCGAGCTTGTCGCCTGCTCGGTTCTCTCCGGTAACCGCAACTTTGAGGGTCGGGTCAGCCCGCAAGCGAAAGCGAACTACCTGGCATCTCCGCCACTGGTTGTCGCCTATGCAATCGCGGGGTCACTCAATATTGATATTACCAAGGATTCACTCGGGAACGACAAGGACGGCAACCCGGTTTATCTGAAGGATATCTGGCCAAGCAACGCGGAAGTGATTGAAACAGTCCGCAAAGCCGTCGCGCGCGATATGTTTGTAACCCAGTATGCGGATGTTTTCTCCGGTGACGACACATGGAAATCGATTAAGACTGCGGAAGGTCAGACCTATACATGGGATAGCACCTCGACCTATGTTCAGCATCCGCCTTATTTCGAAGGGATGCAGAAAGAACCGGGCGCGTTCGAGGATATCAATGGTGCACGTGTTCTGGCGCTTCTCGGTGATTCGGTAACGACAGATCATATTTCGCCTGCGGGCGCTATCAAGGCCGATGGTCCGGCCGGGGAATATCTGAAATCGCATCAGGTCGCGCCAAAGGATTTCAACTCCTATGGGTCTCGTCGCGGTAACGATCAGGTCATGACCCGCGGTACCTTTGCCAATATCCGGCTTCGTAACGAAGTTGCCCCGGGCACCGAAGGCGGCGTGACCAAGCATATGCCGGATGGAACGCAGATGTGGATCTATGATGCGGCCGAGAAATACCGCGAAGAAGGCACGCCGCTGGTGGTCTTTGCCGGTAAGGAATACGGTACGGGCTCCAGCCGTGACTGGGCTGCCAAGGGTACTCTCCTCCTCGGAATCAAGGCTGTCATCGCCGAAAGTTTTGAGCGCATCCACCGCTCCAACCTCGTCGGCATGGGCGTTCTGCCACTGCAGTTCCCGGATGGGGTCACCCGCAAAACGCTCAACCTCGACGGAAGCGAAGTGATTGATCTCGTTGGCATTCAAGGCGGCATTACGCCAGGTATGAATGTCACCTGTAAAATCACACGCACGGATGGCTCGTCGCAGGAAATTGAGCTCCTCTGCCGAATCGATACGCTGGATGAGGCCGAATATTATCGCCACGATGGTATTTTGCAGTATGTGCTGAGAAATCTGTCAAAAAGCTAGTATCCGGTAGGGATATGAAATTGAAGACGGCGGGTCGAACGATCCGCCGTTTTTTTGTGCACCCTTCTCTCACTGACAGGTGATTTGTCTGTGATGCTGGAATAAGCTAATTAGAATTCATGATAAAATTATACGTCAATAAATTGGCCGTAATCTGCACTGCCGTTCTTATGGGGACCACCATCGCGAGCGCAGTCTTCGCCCAGAGCGCGCATCAACCGTCGACCGTCGTGGAACTCTATACCTCCCAGGGATGCAGTTCCTGCCCTCCTGCGGATAAACTGCTCAGCGAGCTTATCAAGGATGACTCGGTTCTGGGTTTGTCTTTTGCCGTAACCTACTGGGACTATATCGGCTGGAAGGATACTTTCGGCAGTCCCGATAACGATGACCGCCAGGTGGAGTATCGTGGTCGCTTCAACTCTCGCTATGTGTATACACCGCAAATGGTCATTGGTGGGGAAGCCCATGCCGTCGGCTCAGACCCGAGTGCCGTCAACTCCCTTATTCAAAAGCACGCGGATCACGCGAAAAGCCTTCCGCTTGAGTGGGCGTTCGATGGCGATCGGCTAAATGTCGTCCTGCCGGCGGGGTCGGGCAATGCCACCATCTGGCTCGCGGATATTGACCGCTCAAACGATGTGGATATACGCCGGGGGGAGAATACCGGACGGATCATCACCTATCACAATGTGGTGCGCAAAATTAGAACCCTTGGGGAATGGGCGGGCGATGCCAAAACCATTGTCCTAGACCTAGCGGAAATGCGCGCTGAAGGGCGTGATGGCTGTGCACTGATTATTCAACAAGACGGATATGGACCCATTCTTGCCGCCTTGGAAGTCATGCTGTAAAAAGCATTTAGTTGATCCTCCTTCCACTCTCAGGCACTATGGCCAAAAAAGAATAAGAATGGTGCTTTATGACTGACAAAAATGTTCCTTTGAAACCCGCTGCTACGGTCTTGCTGGTTCGCGACTGCGTAAAGAAAAACGACAAAATTGAAGTCTTTATGGTTGTCCGCCATCATCAGATCGACTTTGCCTCCGGCGCCCTGGTCTTTCCAGGTGGCAAGGTGGATGAGGGTGATATGGATCCTATGCTGATCGATCATCTGCCGGAAAGCGACCGAGGGGACGATCCCTTGCGCTCCTTTAAAATCGCTTCCATTCGCGAAAGTTTCGAGGAAGCCAACATCCTGCTTGCCCGAAATCGGGAGACCGGCGCGCTTGTCACCCACGACCGGCTGGAAGCCCTCGCGGAAAAGTACCGACTGCCACTCCAGAATGGAGAATTGCCGATTGGAGATATGGTACGGGCCGAAAATCTGGAGCTTGCGACCGACCTGCTCGGCCATTTTGCACATTGGATAACACCAGCCCATATGCCTAAACGCTTCGACACCCATTTCTTTATTGCCAAGGCGCCACCGCATCAACTGGCGGCGCATGATGGCGAAGAATCCGTGGATTCAGTTTGGGTTGGCCCTCAGGAAGTTATGGAGGATGCCGATAAGGGACTCTATACGGTTATCTTTCCAACCCGCATGAATGTGGAGGCATTGAGCCGGTTTAGCTCCAGTGAATACGCCGTCGCACATGCGCATGGAACCGACACATTCACGGTCCTTCCCCAGATGGAAGTAACGGAGGAGGGAAAGTATCTACTTATCCCGAAAGAGGCCGGCTACAGTGTAACCCGCCGCCGTATAGACGCGATTATGGATAAGTAATTATATTAATAGGGACAAAGCGATACTGACGCCCTTTGTCAGCATTGAGAAGATGGCGCGATCCCGCGCCTCTTTCGCCGACACCCAGTTCGAGAGTTCCTTCAGGTCCGATTTGCACTTGCGAAATACATCGGTAACCGCCACATAGCCTTGATCGCGATCTTCAATTTGTTTGGCCTGAAGCGCCTGTATCTCACCATAAACAGCGGCTTTCGACCTTTCGAGATTTATCAGCTGGGCAGCGGGCAATTGCGATATGTCTTGGGCGTTCAACGCCGCTTGGGCCTTTTCCAGCTGCGCAAGAGCGTCTTCATAACTCTTTGTCATCATTTACTCCGGTGACAGTTTGTGTGTTGAAACTCGGCTGGAAATTCTGAGCGGCCGAGTTGGTCACGGATAGCGTAGATAGAGCGCTTTCAATGGATGCGGCTGCCCCCGTTAGTCCGCGGAGCCTCTCAACAAAAAGAATAGATTTTGAGGTCGCAGCAACGGGTAGACCACTCGACTTTTCCGCATCTTTCAGCGTCTTTTCAAGAGCGTCATGCGCGTTGACCATGGCAATCAGGGAAGTCTGGGTTTCACTGAGAAGCTGATCCAGTCGCTGGCCCAATTTCTGGATCGAAACGAGGCGTTCAATTGCGATGCGGCGATCTCTTGACGTTTTCTGGTCCTGGGTCTTTAGATACGCCAGCTTGTCCTTCCAAACATTCGTATCAAAACTGATGGCGCTGCTGACAATTGACCGCAATCCTCCCTTACATAGCCGTAAACTTGCCAAATCGGCATCAAGTTCATTTTTCGGATATGTATAGCTGCATTTGCTTGACTGATCCGAAACGGCTCCGATATCGAAATAAAGGAGAATTGCCATTTTTGATAAGGCAGTTCCTCCTTTTTCGACGATCGGAAGCAAGCGCCTGTCCCGCTCCGGCAGGATAAACAACCGGTCAATGACGCTTACGTCATTGACAAGCTGATCAGAATCCAGAATGGAAAGGGAATGCGCTAGATTAAAATGGCCGGACGTTAGCTGCTTCAAATTTTCTGTTGTTCCCGCCAGTTTATAATATTCCGAGGAAAGCGGCTTTCCCGACGCGACAGCCACCAGGGTTTCGGCATATCCGTTAAGGGCCGTCAAAAGACTCTGTCTGGCAGCAATATCCGATGCACTGAACAAGGGCTTTAAGTTGGTATCGGGATTTCCACCCAGTTCCAGTTGAAACTGCAGATTGTCCATAAACCCGAGTGTGTTGACCTCTTCAGCCAGCGAGAACTCGTGTGTGATAATGGCTGAAAGAGCGACAACCCCACGGGAAAATTCGCGAACCTCCTCTGTCAGCAATGTATCATCAATAACACTGCAGGCGGAAAGGCCCGGCAGAAAACCTATTAGGATAAAGATTTGAAACAAACGCTGCATATTAAATTGCTGTCTATCGTATCGATCACAGCATATTTAATATTAAGTTGTATTGTTTTCAATATTTATAACTTATAGTAGTTATTATGGATGCACAAATCCGTCAGGTGTCCCGGTGGCCACCTGCGGTACGTCAATGTTTTACATAGTAGAATGCGTCATAAGCACGAAGGGCTGGCATATAAGCATATGCCAGCCCTCCAGATCTTCATGTCCACTCAAGCAGAGAGGCTGTTCGCCATGAAATCGGCCATGCGCCTTGAAAAGGCAACCGGATCGGCAACCGGATCGCCCTCGACAATGTGCGCCTGGTCTAAGAGCAGGAGAGCCGCATCCTGCATGGCCTCCGAAGTCCCCTTCTCCTTGGCACTGGTTGCCAGCTTCTTGATCAAGGGATGCTTGGGGTTCAACTCCAGAATACGCAAGCTATCCCCCGCGCCAAACTGTTTGTGGGCTTTCAATAGCTTTTCAAGATGGATATCCATATCCCCCTCATCGGCGACGAGACAAACAGGGCTTCCCGTCAGCCGGGACGAAATCCTGACATCCTTAACTTTATTCTCAAGTACTGTTTTGAACAGAGCAATCAAGCTATCCATTTCGCCGGGAGGTGCCTTATCGGTCTCCTCGCTTTTTTCATCCGCATCGGCGACCTTGTCGAGATCAGCGGCGCCCCGGGTTACGGACTTAAAAGGCTTGCCTTCAAACTCATTGGTCCGGCTCAGCCAGAAGCTGTCCACGGCATCGGCCAGCAACAGCACTTCTATGCCTTTTGCGGCAAATCCTTCTAGCTGCGGGCTGGATTTGAGAGCTTCCAGATCTTCACCGGTAATATAATAGATAGCATTCTGGCCTTCTTTCATGCGGCCAATATAGTCATTGAGGTTTGTACGGCTTTCCTTGATGGTACTGTTGAAAAGCGCCATTTTGAGGATGCGCTCGCCATTGACGGTATCTTCGTAGATCCCCTCTTTCAGTACAGCGCCGAAATTATCCCAGAACTTGGCGAAGTTCTCTGTATCTTTGTTTGCTTTTTTCTCAAGCTCACCGAGAACCTTTTTGACCAAGCCATTACGGATTTTCTGCAGTACGGGATTGTGCTGCAGCATTTCGCGACTGACATTTAGCGGCAGGTCCTCCGAGTCCACGACGCCGCGCAGGAAGCGCAAGTACGCCGGAATCAACTCCTCACAGTCGTCGGTAATGAAGACCCGCTTCACATAAAGCTTAAGCCGCGATTTCCGTTCGGGATTGAAGAGATCGAAGGGGGGCTGCTCAGGGACGAACAAGAGCATTGTATATTCGATACGACCTTCTGCCCGACTATGCAATGTCAGCCAAGGTGTGTCGAACGCCTGTCCTACATGGTGATAAAATTCCGTATATTGCTCAGGCGTAATTTCTGACTTCTGACGCGTCCATAATGCACTCGCAGTATTGAGCGTTTCATCTTCCTCGTCTTCCTTAGTTGATTTCAGGATAACCGGGATTGCAATATGATCCGCGTATGTCTTGATAATCTGCCGCAACCGGGCAGGCTCCAGATATTCTTTGGCGTCTTTGCGCATATGCAGCACGATCTCTGTGCCACGTAACTCGCGCGTGGCAGGCTCAACCGCGAAGGATCCCTGTCCTTTGGAAGACCAGACCGTCGCACCCTCTTCCCCGGCGCGACGACTAGTCACTGTGACCTTGTCCGCTACCATGAACGCAGAATAGAACCCGACACCGAACTGTCCGATCAGGGTTACGTCCTTTGCGGCATCACCGGTCAACTGTTCAGAAAAGCGGGAGGTGCCCGAGCGGGCGATCGTACCCAGATTATCGATCATGTCCTGCTCAGACATGCCAATGCCATTGTCCTCGATAGTCAGCGTACGGGCTTTCTCGTCTATCGAGATGGAGATTTTGAAATCCGGATCATCTTTTATCAAGTCCGGCTTTGTCAGCGCTTCGTAACGTAGCCGGTCACAGGCGTCGGAGGCGTTAGAGACAAGCTCCCTTAGGAAAATTTCCTTTTCACTGTAGAGGGAATGCGTCACAATGTCCAAAAGCTTGGCGACTTCCGCCTGAAATTCATGTGTTTGCTCTGTCATCTACGTTTTTTACCTCAGATAAAATTTCCTCTGTCGTCTATATGACCAATGAGGCAATTTCATTCAAGGTTTAAAAGGAGGATTTTGTCAGGAGAGATGGTGAAGTCGGCCCACCCCGAGGGGCGCAGAAAATCGGGGCGGGCCATTCACAGATCAACAACATTTATGCGTAGATGGAGGTGATCAGTATCCAATCATATATATAATTGGAACGATCGTTCAAGTATTATTTTTTAATTTTTTTGCATCGTCCAGCTCGTGAATTCACATCGCGGCCGGATGTGACGTCTTCCTGTATATGCTAACAGAGAAGACGGACTTCGCCGATGCCCCATTTTATATCGCAAAAAGATGACCGCCCCTATTCCCCGCCAAAGCCACTGTATGAACAGGTTAAATCCTATGTGCTAAAGAATATGGAATCCGGAGAATGGCCCGCCTATTTCCAGCTCCCCTCCGAACATACCCTGGTTCGCGAAATGGGAATTTCCCGTATGACAATCCATCGTGCGCTTCGTGAACTAACCCAGGCCGGTTATCTTGAACGCATTCAGGGTGTCGGGACCTTCGTAGCCGCCCCGAAAAAGCAAAGGAAAGCGATCGAGCTCAGCGAGATTGACGACATTATTCGTCGCCGGGGAGGGCGGCACCAATGCGACGTTCATTTCTTGCAAGAGGAGCCGATCGACAATGATGCGGCGGCAATGATGGCGATGACATCCGGGGAGGAGGTCTATCGTTCCTACTTCGTGCATCGAGATAACGGATTACCGGTAATGCTGGAGGATCGTTATGTACATCCCAAATTTATGCCGGAATATCTGGAGTCGGACTTCACCCATTTGACCGCAGATACCCTTTTAAGCCAGAAGTTTGCCTTGCTTTCCCATTCCCATGTGGTTCAGGCCGCTGTGTCGAATGCCGAAATAAATCACTTCCTCGAACTGGAAACCACGACTGCCTGCATCGTCATCAATCGCAAGAGCTGGCTGGGCGACGACGTTATCTCGGCGGCCCGTCTCGTATTTCCAGGAAACAGAATTCAGCTTACTTGAAGGTACTCTATGTCCGCCAGTCCGGTCAGATAGCCGCCACGGCCGGCTTGGAACGATCCCCGCCACCTGATTTCGCAGCCGTTTTACCCGCGCCCTTCGCGGAGGAAGTGTAGAGATTTTTAAGGGCGTCAACGACTAGCTCTCTGCTGACATAGGGATCTGCGCCCTGATATTTGCAGGCCGCGATAATCTGCTCCACGATAAATTTCGGCTGGTAACATGCCAGGTCAAAGCTGTTGTTCACCTGCAATTCCTCGATAATCGTGTCGAGGATCTCTTCCGTGAATTCAAGACCGCGGCTTTTGCCCACCATTTTAAAGATTTGGAAATACTGATCGCGGGTGGGTCCAACCGTTTCCAGCTTGTAGGGGATACGTCGAAGGAATGCAGGATCCATCAAATCATCCGGCGAAAGGTTGGTTGAGAATATCACCAGCTCATCAAAAGGCAGTGAAAAGCTTTTCCCGGTATGCAGCTTGAGAAAATCTACCCGGCTTTCAAGCGGAACAATCCAGCGGTTCAAAAGGTCTTCCGGACTGACCAGTTGGCGGCCAAAGTCGTCGATAATAAACGTCCCATTGGACGCTTTCACATGCAGAGGCGCCTCATAATATTTGGCATGAGCGTTAAAGCTGAGATCGAGCATTTCCAGGGTCAGTTCACCGCCAGTTATCACGACCGGGCGCTCACAAGGAACCCATCGACCATCAAACTCTTCGCGCCGCAAGCCGGAATTTTTTTTCTTGTCCAGTTCTTTAGTGAATTTCGGCTTATGTATCGCAGGATCGAATACCTTGATAATCTGTCCGTCCACTTCAAAGCAATAAGGTACGTAAATAACATTGGAAAAAATCTCGGCGACTTTTTCAGCAACTGTCGTTTTACCGTTACCGGGAGGTCCATACAGAAGGATGCTTTTGCCGGCATTCACACCCGGCCCAAGACGGCGCACGAAATCATCGGATATGATCAAATTTTCGAAACTTTTCTCAATTTTTTCCTGCTCAACCCGCTCATTTGTAATTTTCTGCTGATTGATCCGTTCCTGATAGTCGTTGAGAGAGATCGGTGCCGGTCCGACATATTGATTCTGCTCCAGCGCTTCAATTGCGAAGCGCTTTCCCGCTTCGGTCATGATGTAGCGGGTTTCAGAAAATGTCGATTGATCCGTATTCCCTAAGGATTCAAGAAATTTCCGGTCCCCGGCCTCCTGAATGAGGCGATTGACAACGCCGATCGGCAGCTTGATCGCCGCTGACAGTTCAGACGCGGTTTCAAGTGTATTTGTGTACATCAGCTTCAAGAGGATGCGCAGCAGATTGCCGTTTGGAATGCCAGTATCTTCAATGGTTTTCGGTGCTCGCGGAGCTTCATAGATCGCCCGGTCGAGCTGTTCCTGGGTCATGGCGCCGAGCGCAACGAGATTGTCGCCGAGACGGCCCCCGTTCTCTTTTTGACGGTGAAGGGCAATCTTTATATCCTCCGGCGTAACCAGGTCGTGCGCCAATAAGATATCACCGATGAGCATCCAATTTCTCCAGTTCTGTTTCCGCCAAACAGTGCCTTGTAAACACAGAATTACGGCAGGCTTTTCACCAAGTCGCTCCCAAGACATACCTGATTTTCGTTAACGCAAGGTTATCTGATACAAGAAAAGCTGAATTGTGCCCTTAATTTTCATTTTTCCGGCGGTGGTTTCGGAAATAGGGGAACGGAAAAGGTAAAATGGTTGTTGAAATGGCGCGAAGGGAGTAATTCTGTATATCCAACGCTCCTTTAGAACTGAATTTCGCGAGCAATGCCATGTCAGACTATAAAGCGCTATTATCCGTTTTTTCAAAGGATCGTGTAGGATTGATTTCCCTCGTAACAGGGCACCTTTTCGACAAAGGGATCAATCTTGGAGACACATCCTTCGCCGTTCTTGGAAAAGGCGGCGAATTTACCAGTGTGATTGATATTCCCGCAGATGTGTCGGAATCGGAACTGATTGACGAGTTACGCACTCTGGAAGGAATGCAGGACGCAGATATTGACGTCCGGCGTTTCGCCTTTGAGGAAGGGGACACCCCGCCGACTGACATCACCCATCACATTCGTTGTGAGGGACCGGACCAACCTGGCGTACTCGCGCGTTTGTCGGAAGTTTTTATCGATTTCGATGCCAATATCGTTCGCCTGAAATCGGATCAAGTCGACCGGAACGGCCAAACGATATTCATTACACGCTTTTCTGTCTATATCCCGCCGGAGCGCACCGAGAACTGCCTTGCCGCGTTAGATAACACGGCAAGTGCTCTTGGTCAGACGTTAACGGCCGAAAATTCTTCTTTAGGATAATGTTCAGGCGTTCTTAAAGACTAAGAAGGCAAACAGTATCATATTAAGCACGGCAATAAACGACGCGACAATGGCAATTGGCTCATATTCCGGCATGCCCGCGTAGATAAGCCCAATACCAGCTGTCATCCCGATAACCGAAATATGGGCGAACCAGAACGTCAGCTTTGCGAGTTTCGCTTCCGCGACTGCAGGCCAGTTCTTGTACACGAGACCCATGATCCCCATTGTCACCCACCCCAAGAGGTTGAGATGCGCATGTGCGGGCATTTGGGAATGGTCTTGGGAAGCCGCCATATAGATCCCCAATATCATGCCAAGAATGATGTAAATTGCAGCTGACTTGATAAATTTTTCTGCAAGCATTATTCGACCCCCATTTTTATTATTTCGCTAACTTTTTGTTTCCCTGTAATAGAAAAATCTATATTTCGCTAATTTGCAAACGAAATTTTTAGTTTGGGGAACTGTTCGCACCCTCTCCCTGGAGCCGGTCGAAAAGCTTGTAGATGACATCAATAACCGAGGCTCCAAGCTTGCGTGCACGGGCAGGCGACCAACCATTAACTAGATCAGGCCTGTCCGCCGTATCCTTAAACGGCATTTCCAGTGTCATGGCGAGACAGCCGAAATACTCGCTGACGTGATTGACGCAAATGGTCATATTTCCTTCCCCCTTTTTGGCAATTGGATAGCCGTGATGGGTTTGGAAATCCGGGTTCACCTGCTGCCAGCTTCTCTTGAAATCCGTAAGCAACATATCTTTTTGAGCATTCCAGCTTGGCACACCCTGGGCACCTGCAATAAAGTTGTGCGGCATGGCTTCATCGCCATGGACATCAAGACAGAAATCTACACCTGTCTCCCGCATCTTCTCCCGCACGACAAACACCTCGGGGCTTCTTTTCATATCTGGGTCCTGCCACTCCCGGTTCAGGTTGGCGCCCGCTGCGTTGGTCCGAAGATGCCCACTACGACTGCCGTCCGGGTTCATGTTCGGCACAACATGAAATATCGCCCTGTCCAGCAATGCATTCGAAACGGCATCATCCGGATCGAGCAGGCGGTGAAGAAATCCCTCTATCCACCATTCGGCCATGGTTTCCCCCGGATGCTGACGGGCGATCAACCAGAAATTCCGCTTGTTGCCCCGTCTCTCCCCAATTGTCAGGAGATCCATAGCCTGTCCTTCGATCGTCTTTCCGATAACGGATTGTGACACGCGGGGGGATTGACCTGCTCGCGCCAGGAGATCCGCATGCCGTTCCATGGAATAGGGAGCAAAATAAGCGTAATAGACAGAATCAAAATCCGGACGATGCTGCAATTTCAGTTCTCCGTCCTCATATCGGCTATCAATCCGAAACCAGTTCTGTCTGTCATAAGAGGCAACCGCGCGATATTCCTCCCACCCCTTGGCGTAGGACGACTCCTTTGCGTTGGTTATCCGCAGGATACAGTCGCTGTCTTTGGCGCCGCTCAGGCGAAAGTAAAACCACTGGAAGAAATCTGCATTTGTATCGGGCCTGATACGCAGCTGGATATTGCCCGGGTCCTCGCATGAATCACAGATAATATTGCCGCCATCGAACTGGCTGGTGATGTGAATCATGCTGTCGTCCCGGATCTCGTCGCGTCACGCGCCGCGCAATAAGTCCGCCAACCACCATGTTCTGTAATTTCCCGCTGACCCTCACACAGCGCAGCTTCGCCGAGGACCCCTAGAACAGTCTCGCCACCAGAGAGCTCGACCTTGCCGATACAAAGCCCAGACGGCTCTTCCATCAGAACGGTCGCGAGCCCACTTGCCGGGACTTCCCAGAGTTCAAGCTCTATCGACGCGCCGCCTTTAACTACTCTCTGCATAGCAGGATGCCGGTCATTAATTGACCAGAGACGATACTGCGGTACCGTTTTCGCCTCTCGAACAAATTTTGCATCGACCGCGAGCAAATTTCCATTGAGTTCCAGACCTCGCATCAAGGTGCCATTTACAGCTAACAAAACAGACGTCACACATTACTCCCCTGCCTGCGGCCTCAGCAGACTTTAAAGATATTCAGAACCATTTAAGTTTTTTAAATAACAGGATTTGGACGACAACAAGGATGACCAGTATCCCGGAAAAGATAAAAAAGGCGTCCGGGTTATCAACACCGGGTATTCCTCCGACATTTATGCCAAGGAGTCCTGTAAGGAAACCAAGCGGCAAAAAAACCGCGGCAATAACTGACAGGACATAAAGATTGCGGTTCAGTCGATCAGCAAGGATATTGGCGAGTTCATCCTTGACGATTTGCGCCCTTTCGCGAATGGCATCCAAGTCTTCCACATATCGCATCAGGTGATCGTAGTTTTCCTGCAGATGGCGTTTATGCCCGGAGTCCAGCCATGAAAATTCGCACAAGCGCAATTGTGCGATAGCGTCCTTCTGCGGCGCCATGTAGCGGCGAAGGACAATCGCTTCTTTTCGTATGTTGATGATTTTCTCGCGAAAGGCCGTGTCCGGATTATTGAGGATTTTTTCCTCCACATCGTCTGTCGCGTCGTCAAGTTCGGTCAAGACGAGGGCCATCTTTTCCGACAATCGCGACAGCAGCAAATTGATAAAATCGCCGGAATTTTTTGGTGCTCGGCCTGCCAAGATTCTTTCTTCGATTTCCTGAACCGCTTTTAACTGGCGCCTTTGAACACTAATGATCCGTTCTGCATCAATCCATAACCGAATTGAAACCATGTCCTCCGGATCCGCATTCTCATTCAGGTTGACACCGCGCAATATAATCAGCGCCCCGTCCCCGATTTCTGCGACACGTGGCCGGGTTTCGTCCGCAAGCAAGGCATCGACAACAAACGGATCGAGATAGGAAATCTTTTTATCCAGCCAGGGCTTGGTTTCGGGATGACTTAAATCCAGATGAACCCAGGCAAGGTTCTCATTTTTCAGTTCACGAACGATTGCCTTGTCGCTGACAGATTTTCCACCTCCCTCGCCATCAAAATCGAATGCCAGCAAAATCGGACTACTCATTTTAACGCCTCCGGATTTCTCAGGTGTATATCGCGCTGCGGGAAGGGGATTTCGATATTGTGCTCACCAAACTTTCGCCAGATCGCAAACAGAACATCACTGCGCGGGCGCATCCTCCCCTCAGACACATTCTCAATCCAGAAATAAAGCGTGAAATTAATCGAGCTATCCGCAAAATCTACGAGAAAACATTCAGCGGCAGGGGTTTCCATACATCGCGGATGCTCCTGCGCCGCCTCAACAATCAACCGGGACGCAAGGTCAAGGTCAGTTCCGTACGCGACGCCGATATTGATGTCCACACGCGTGCGGGAATTACTGTATGTCCAGTTTGTAACGCGATTGGTAATGAAATCTTCGTTCGGGACCATGGTTTCATGTCCCTCGAATGTTTCAATTCGGGTATAGCGGGCGCCGGTTTCCTGCACATATCCGATAATCCCGTCATTCAGCTCAATCAGGTCGCCCTCCTCGACGGACTTCTCGAATAACAGGATAATTCCACTGATAAAGTTTGAGGCAATTTTCTGGAGCCCAAAACCGACACCGATACCAACCGCCCCACTAAAAATAGTAAGCGCTGTCAAGTCTATGCCCAGCACCCCCAACACGAAAAGAAACGCCAAAAAATAAATGGCGGTCTGTATCGCCTTGATGATCAGTGCCTTGTTACTTGATTTGATACGGCGGAGGGACTTAATCCGGTTCTCCAACGCCTCGGACAGGATTCCGACCAGCCAGAAAAGAAGAATGACGATAAAAACCGCCTTGACCAGCAGATAGGCGGAAAACCGAGTGTCCCCAATATTAAAGGAGAAATTATCGGAATCGAGATATTCCCGGATCGGGTCGAGATAACCAAGATATCCAAACGCGGCAAAGCCAACGATCACCAGGATAAGCAGCAGCTTGGCTACCCACGCCCGCGGCTTAAAGAGTGAACTCAAGAATTTAGCCATACCTGTCGCGTTACTCCCGCAATTACTTCAGGGAATAATACTGTAGATACTTAATTTGGCTAATTTTTTTTGTCGTGATTTATCCTGAAGAAGTGAACCTGGCTTCAGCGTTGCAGCTCAACCATCAATTCCGGATATTTAGCCACCAGGCGAAGCAGATTATTCATCGGCTTGGAAATAGTGACCTTGCCCGTCTCATACTTTTGAAAAGCATTTGGTCCGCCGCCAAAAATCTGACCGGCACGTCGTTGCGACAGATTGAGGTCAACGCGGAGCTCGCGAATACGTTCTGGCGGCATAACGCCAAGATACTCCGCTTTCAAATCAGCCTTTATCCTTTCAACGTCATTCCAGGCACTCTCTTCAACCATGCCTTCACCGCAATCGGAGTTGCTGCAATAAAGGCCAGGAAGATCGGCATAGCTCTGTAAATGTTTGTATTTAATCTCATATGTTCGAATTTGACGTTCGACGTCGCCGCCGCATAAGGGACAGGCCATACTAATCCTCAAAAATATATTCACTGAAAATAATAACTATCAAAGAGCCGCGTCTCTAACAACAGACTATGGCACCATTATGGCACCTAATCGTTACAATTACCTTTCAGTGTCGCGTCGTCACAACCCTCCCTTGTCTATGATGAAACTTGCCACACCTTTTACTCCGTCTCCTGCCTTGATATTGGTAAAGACAAAGGGTCGATCTCCCCTCATTTTCTTTGAATCTCTGTCCATCACGCCCAGATCGGCGCCAACCAAGGGTGCAAGGTCAATCTTGTTGATGACCAACAGGTCAGACCGTGTAATTCCCGGGCCGCCCTTTCGCGGAATTTTGTCACCGGCGGAAACATCGATTACATAAATCGTGATATCGGCGAGCTCCGGACTGAAGGTCGCCGCGAGGTTATCACCGCCCGACTCGATCAGGATCAGTTCCAGACCCTCGAATTTTTCCGAGATATCTGCCACCGCGGCGAGGTTGATGGACGCATCCTCACGAATGGCTGTATGCGGGCACCCTCCCGTTTCAACACCGACAATCCGCTCAGGTGGCAATGCCCCGGAACGCGTCAGGAACTCTGCGTCCTCGCGCGTGTAAATATCATTGGTAATCACCGCAATGTTATAATCCTCCCGCAAATATTTGCAGAGAGCGTCGGTGAGTGCCGTTTTTCCGGAGCCCACCGGCCCCCCGATACCGACACGCAAGGGTCCGTTATGTCGTGACGTCATGATCTGAATAACCTCGTATATTGTGTTTCATGTAAAGCGGAACACCAATCAACCATCAGGGTCGCGGAGCCCAGATCGTCGATATGTGCCTCTTTTGCAATATAGGCAATCCGGCCAACCTCATTGGCGAGTGCGGCTATCGCCCTTTGTCCATCTGTCTGTCCAAGCGGCACAAGACGGACCGCCGCAGAGACAAGATTGGAAATAAATCCGTGAAGATAGGCGATGAGTGTCTCGCCAAGCGGCACAGCATGGTCCGCGGCAACGATGCCGACCGTTATCGGATGGATGAGCGGTCCATTCCAATGTTCACCCAGCGCATCTAATGTCGTTGCCTCCGTGTTGACATCCTTAATAACACTCACGAACGCTCGTCCCTGTTGCGCTGTTTCAAGTGCGATTTCTTTTGTTGGGGCAAAGGCATTGCCAATTTCTGCAACTTCCTTCAAAGCGGCCATATCCTGATCCAGAGTCGCGCCATAGGCAGCAGCCAGCAAAATACAGTCGGACTTACCACTGCCAAAGGCCAGTATGTCAGTGATCCAGGGCACCAGATCTTCCAGACTGGTCACTAGCCCGGCCTCCACCGCATATTCAATCCCATGACTATATGTATAGGCACCAATCGGATAGGAAGGCGACATCCAGGACATCAGGTTAAAAAGTGCGCGATTATCCATGATGATGCCCGTGACCATGACCTTCTGTCTCGCCATGCCCGTATGCGCCGCCCTCGGGATTAAAGGGAGCCTCCAATCGGCCAACCGTCGCACCGAGCTTTTCTGCCATCTCCTCAATCACATGGTCCTGCCGAATGCGAAGGCGATCGCCCATTAATTCGGTCGGCAGATGCCGGTTCCCAAGATGCCAGGCGACACGCACCAGATGCGCAAGGTCTTTGCAACTGATATCTGCTACGGGTTCATTGCATGCACGCACCCCAATACCGGTCCCATCCTCAAGCAAAAGAATATCGCCGTCACGCAGGGTTTTTGTTTCCGGCAGGTCGAGTAAGAAAGCTGTCCCCTTATCGGTCTCAAGTTTCAGGCGACGGCGACGGCGATGGTCGAAATCAAGTGTTACCGTATCCAGCATCACGCCGTCAAAAGGTGTGGTCGATGTATAAATGGCCTGTGCATGCTTCATGGGTTAATACATGAAATAGCGTTGGGCCATCGGAAGCTCCGACGCCGGTTCGCAAGTGAGTAGTTCGCCATCCGCATGAACCAGATAGGTTTCAGGATCAACATCGATCTTCGGCGTTGCACTGTTATGGATCATGGATGCCTTACCGATGCCCGAACGGGTATTTTTCACGGGCAGTAGGTCTCGTTCCAGACCAAGGTTTCCTTTAAGGTCATATTGGAGCGAAGCCTCGCTCACGAAGGTAACAGAACTTGCCGTCAGGCTTTTACCAAATGCGCCGAACATCGGACGATAGTGAACCGGCTGCGGTGTCGGGATGGAGGCATTCGGGTCCCCCATTGGCGCCGCGACAATTGTCCCGGATTTCAACACGAGGTCCGGCTTCACGCCAAAGAACGCCGGCGACCAGAGTACGAGGTCGGCCAGCTTGCCTGCCTCAACAGAACCGACATAGCTATCAACCCCTTGAGCGATGGCCGGGTTAATCGTGTATTTCGCGATATAGCGCTTAACGCGGAAGTTATCGTTATCCCCCGTTTCCTCCACCAGCCGACCGCGCTGCTTCTTCATCTTATCGGCCGTCTGCCAGGTGCGAATAAGGACTTCGCCGACCCGGCCCATCGCCTGACTGTCGGAAGCAATGATGGAGAACGCCCCCAGGTCGTGGAGGATATCCTCGGCGGCAATCGTCTCTTTTCGGATGCGACTCTCTGCGAAGGCCACGTCTTCGGGGATATTCGGATCAAGGTGGTGGCAGACCATCAGCATATCGAGATGCTCATCAATCGTGTTGACCGTGAAAGGGCGCGTTGGATTGGTTGAAGACGGAATCACGTTGGGCTCCCCGGCAACCTTGATGATGTCCGGCGCATGACCGCCCCCTGCCCCCTCGGTATGAAACGCATGGATAGTCCGCTTCTTGAACGCTGCGACAGTGTTTTCGACAAAACCGGATTCATTCAGTGTATCTGTATGGATCAGCACCTGCACATCCATGTCATCGGCAACCGAAAGACAACAATCAATGGCGGCGGGCGTGGTGCCCCAATCCTCATGCAGTTTCAGACCGCATGCTCCTGCCTGTACTTGCTCTACAAGAGCGTCCGGTAAACTCGCATTACCTTTTCCGAAAAAGCCAAGGTTCATCGGGAAAGCTTCCGCCGCCTGCATCATGCGGGCAAGATGGAACGCGCCAGGCGTGCAAGTCGTCGCGTTGGTGCCGGTCGCCGGGCCCGTACCGCCGCCCATC
Source organism: Sneathiella sedimenti (assembly GCF_017313765.1). GTDB lineage: Bacteria > Pseudomonadota > Alphaproteobacteria > Sneathiellales > Sneathiellaceae > Sneathiella > Sneathiella sedimenti. The sequence goes on from NZ_JAFLNC010000001.1 coordinate 526,356, forward strand.
ATGGTTGTCACGCCACTATAGAGCGCATCGTCAATCTGCTGTGGACAGATGAAATGGATATGAACATCAAGCGCTCCCGCTGTGAGGATTTTTCCCTCACCGGCGATCACTTCGGTCGACGGGCCAATGATAATATTGACGTCCGACTGGATATCCGGATTTCCGGCCTTACCGATTGCCTGTATTTTCCCATCCCGCAAACCAACATCGGCCTTAACGATGCCCCAATGATCGACGATCAGCGCGTTGGTAATCACGGTATCGACAGCGCCATTAGCCCGCGTTACCTGTGACTGGCCCATGCCGTCACGGATGACCTTGCCTCCGCCGAATTTGACTTCTTCTCCATAGGTCGTGAAATCCTTCTCGACCTCGATAAAAAGCTCTGTATCGGCAAGGCGAACCTTGTCGCCCGTTGTCGGGCCGAACATGCCCGCATAGGCGCCTCGTGAAAAGGTGACCGCCATTTTATTCTCCCTTGTCCAGCGAGCCCATAACGGCCTGATTAAACCCATAAACTGTGCGGGTGCCCGAAATCGCGACGAGATTTACATCTCTCGTTTGCCCGGGCTCAAAACGGATAGCCGTGCCTGACGGAATATCAAGACGGAATCCTTTAGCGGCCTCCCGGTCAAATTCGAGGCCACTGTTGGTTTCCGCAAAATGATAATGGCTGCCCACCTGAACAGGACGGTCCCCGGTATTGGAAACGGTCAGTGTCATGGACTGACGTCCCACGTTCAGTTCGATACTTCCTTTGGCGGGAATTATTTCACCTGGTTTCATCTCGCGCTCCTTATCGAATGGGATCATGTACGGTAACCAGCTTGGTCCCGTCCGGGAACGTGGCTTCGACCTGCACTTCATCGATCATTTCCGCAATGCCGTCCATGACCTGTTCCCGACTGACGACGGTCCCACCTTCACTCATCAGGGTGGCAACGGATTTACCATCCCTCGCCCCCTCGATTACGTAATCGGTGATGAGCGCAATGGATTCGGGATAGTTCAGCTTGACCCCACGGGCCAGCCGCTCGCGTGCCACCATGGCCGCCAGTGAGACCAACAGTTTATCCTTTTCCCTTGGTGTAAATTGCATGTTCCGCCCTTTTATTGATTTTCCCACACTTTTGGCAGCTCTACCGAATGCCCTGTCAATTCTGTGCGCATTTTTGTCAAAATTTGCGTCAGGCTTTTACGTAGCTCATATCCGCTATTCGCCAGCACCCGCACTATCAACAATTCTTCCCTTGAGGTCACGGCCGCGCGCACGCCACATTCACGCGCCGTCTCTCTCGCCGCCTCAAGATAATTTTCTGCATCATCGTCCGCGATCAGGATCGTCGCCATTCCCTTCGCTCCGTCCAGCACTGCCGGGCGCAAGGAATTGCCATGAATATCCCCTTCCAGCACAAAATTATCGAGCCAGAGAAGCCTGCCGTCTCGCCAAATTTTCCAACCATCGCGAAGACTGGCGGACCGCAAAACCTCCCCATGAGCCGTTCTGCCAAACAGCGTCGCCTCAAGAGCGATCAGGCGGCTACCCGCCTCGAGATACAGGCGATTCATCCGGCGCAAACGGCTTTTCTCAAAAAGAATAGTTTCCTGCGGCAACCATTCGAGGATAGCTTTTTTCCCGACATGCATCTCCGCTTCGATTGTCGCCATTGACCCAACGGAGCGATATATCTTCTCGGCAGCCTGACCCGATACGGTGAGTCCTGCCCCCTCTTCCAGTCTGACCAGATAGGACATGTGATCACCACCTGTGAGACCGCCCGCCGTATTGATCAGGACGGCTTCGGGATAGTCCGCGTGATCTACAGTCGGAAACCGGACCCGCCCGCACCCGCGCTGATACAAATGCGCGAGCTTTGAGCCCCCTTCCTTACGACGAAATGTTAATTCAACCCGCCCCTCGGATCGGGCAAGCGCTGCAGGGCCTGTACGAGGTTTTGCCGATGTTTCCGGTACCACGGGCTCAGACAGTAAGATATTTTCGTACGTCACTTTCCAGCATATCCTCTTTTGCTCCGGCGAGTACGACTTCCCCGCGATCCATAACAGCAAAGCGGTTCGCAAGATCGCGCGCAAACTCGAAATACTGCTCTACAAGTAAAATGGCCATGTCCCCGCGTTCCCGCAATATTTCGATAACATTGCCGATATCCTTGATGATAGAGGGCTGTATGCCCTCAGTCGGTTCATCCAGGACCAGTAGCTTTGGTCGCATTACCAGCGCCCGGGCAATCGCCAGCTGTTGCTGTTGACCACCCGACAGGTCTCCACCCCTCCTTCTTAGCATATCCTGAAGTATAGGAAACAAATCAAAGATCTCGGACGGGATATATCGCTGGCTCATAGGGAGTGCGGCAAAGCCCGTCTTCAAATTTTCATGCACGGTCAATAGCGGGAATATCTCCCTCCCTTGCGGGATTACGGCAATACCTTCCCGGGCGCGCTGATGCGCGCTCATATTCGTGATGTCTTTACCTTCCCAAATGATTTTTCCACTCGATACCGGGTGCTGGCCAACAATGGCCCGAAGCGTGCTGGTCTTTCCAACACCGTTGCGGCCGAGCAATGAGGTAACCTCACCCTTGTTGACATTCAAAGATACGTGGCGCAACGCCTGACTAGCACCATAGTAAAGATCGACATTTTCGACGGTCAGCATGATCAGCGCCCCAGGTAAACTTCGATAACACGTTGGTTGTTTTGCACAGTATCAAGGCTGCCCTCAGCGAGCACCGACCCTTCATGCAGGACAGTCACTTTGGACTTTAGCGCGCGAACAAACTCCATATCGTGCTCGACCACCACAACTGAGTGGGTCGCAGAGATTTCACGAAGTAAAATAGCTGTCTGTTCCGTTTCCGCGTCTGTCATTCCGGCGACAGGCTCATCGACAAGCAGAAGATCCGGGTCCTGCATCAATAACATGCCAATCTCCAACCATTGTTTTTGACCGTGGGAGAGGTTGCCGGCAAGGTCTCCGGCCTTTTCCGTCAGGCGGATAGTGCCGAGAACATCTATAATTCGGGCGACTTCCGCATCATTAAGCGCAGCAAAAAGAGTCGTCATGACACCTTTCTCACCCTTTAGCGAAAGTTCCAGATTATGAAAGACTGTCTGGCTTTCAAACACAGTCGGTTTTTGGAATTTGCGGCCGATGCCAAGGTTGGCAATAAATGCCTCGTCATGCTTGGTAAGATCGATACCGCCCTTGAAAAAAACTTCGCCCGTGTCAGGTTTCGTTTTTCCTGTGATTACATCCATCATCGTCGTTTTACCGGCACCATTCGGGCCAATAATCGCCCGCATCTCGCCAGGTTCAACTACGAAGCTGAGATTGTTCAAAGCCTTGAAGCCATCAAAGCTGACACTAACTCCGTCCAGATACAGGATTGAGGTCAATTCCTGCTGACTAGATTCATTTGCATGCGTCGTCATCATTCTTCTTTCACCGACAAGGGAGCGCCGATGTCCGGACTCTCCCGTCGCCTATTCTTTAATTTTTCGATCCAGGTGGCGGAAGTGCCGACAATCCCTTTTGGCAAAAACAATGTTGTGAAGACAAAAAGGCCTCCCAACATGTAAAGCCAGGCTTCCGGAAAGCTGCCAGTAAAGTAACTCTTGCCCCAGTTTACGAGGAAAGCGCCGAGAACAGCGCCCCAAAGAGTCCCCCGTCCGCCAACCGCCACCCAGATCACCACTTCAATCGAATTGGCCGGGGAAAATTCTGACGGGTTAATGATTCCAACCTGCGGCACATAAAGCGCGCCCGCAATACCGGCCAGAACGGCGGACACGACGAAGACAAAAAGTTTGTAATACTCGACCCGATAACCGGAAAAGCGCGTCCGGCTTTCCGCATCCCTAATGGCAACAAGGACTCGGCCAAGCTTTGATTGAGTGATAAAGCAGCACACAAGATATCCAAGCCCGAGCGCAATCACGGAGGCGACGAAAAGGCTCAACCTTGTCCCGGTCACCTGTAGATCAAAGCCTAGTAGATCCTTGAAATCTGTGAGTCCATTATTGCCGCCAAACCCCATATCGTTACGGAAAAACGCGAGTAGGAGCGCGTAGGTCATCGCTTGGGTGATGATCGAGAGATAAACACCCGTCACCCGTGAACGGAAAGCAAACCAACCAAAAACAAAAGCGAGCACACCGGGAACCAGCAAAACCATCAGCATGGCAAAGGGGAACATGTCGAAGCCGTACCAGTACCATGGAAGCTCCGTCCAGTTGAGGAACACCATGAAATCCGGTAGCACTGGATTGCCGTAAACTCCCCGGTCACCGATCTGACGCATCAGATACATACCCATGGCATAGCCGCCCAGCGCAAAGAAGGCGCCATGCCCCAGACTCAATATACCTGCGAACCCCCAGATAAGATCAACACTCAGCGCCAGAAGCGCGAAGCAGACATATTTCCCCATCAGGCTGACAAGATAGGTCGGCACATGGAACGGCGAGGTCTCTGGGAGCAAAAGATTGCTCAGGGGAACGAGAAGGGCGGCAACAAGAAGAATCCCCAAAAACGTCTTGCCGCCGCCCGGGAGACCCGTCATGAGGGAAACGAACGGGCCTTTGTTGGTTTTGAATATCGTATTAGCCATGGCTTAGTTCTCCACAGCTCGGCCCTTGAGGGCGAACAGCCCCCTGGGTCGTTTCTGGATAAACAAAATGATGAAAACGAGAATACAAATCTTGGCGAGAACTGCGCCGGTGTAGGGTTCGAGAAACTTGTTCGTAACACCGAGACTGAGGGCACCCACCAACGTGCCCCAAAGGTTGCCGACACCGCCGAAAACAACAACCATGAAGCTGTCAACGATATAGGCCTGCCCCAAATTGGGACTGACGTTATCAATCTGACTTAAGGCAACGCCCGCCATTCCGGCAACGCCGGATCCCAGGCCAAACGTCATGGCGTCAACCCAGCCGGTTCGAATGCCCATCGAGGCAGCCATCCGGCGATTCTGGGTGACCGCGCGCATCTGCAAGCCAAAGGATGTCTTGCGCAACACCAGTAACAGCATAAACAGCACGGCCGCCGCAAAAAGAATGATGGCGATCCGGTTATAGGTAAGCGCTAGGCCACCGGTGATTTCCAAGGTGCCACTTAGCCATTCGGGCGAGGACACTTCTTTATTCGTCGGTCCAAAAATCGTCCGGACAAATTGCTGCAATATCAGGCTCAGCCCCCAGGTCGCCAAAAGCGTTTCAAGCGGGCGGCCATAAAGGAACCGGATAATACTGCGCTCGATCGCAACGCCGCAAAGGCCCGCGACGATAAATGCCGCAGGGATTGCCGCTATCAGCGAGTAGACAAGTAAGTCCGGTGCGAAGTTGCGACAAAGCTCCTGCACCACATAGGTGGTATAGGCACCGATCATTACCATTTCCCCATGCGCCATATTGATCACCCCCATCACTCCGAAAGTGATGGCGAGGCCGATGGCGGCAAGGAGCAGAACGGAGCCAAGCGAAATACCCTGGAATATATTTTCTATAATGCCAAGCATCGCGAGTTTTTCGTCTACCTTGGCAAGAGCCCGGTCTACACGCGCCGCAAATTCCTGAACTTCAGGCGACGGATTCACGATAGCTGCAAGCCTGTTCGCCTCTGCGCTCAACAGGGACTTAACTTCGGGATCTGATTGCTCCTCCAATATGAGAAGCGCTTCAGCTTGTGCCTCTGGTGTATCTCCATGGACAAAATTCAAAGCTGCAAGCGCCCGGCGCATTGCCGCAGCTACCGAAGAATCCGCTTCCGCCGCCAAGGCATCACTCAGGGGAACAATCATTTCCTTTGGGCGGCTCTTGAACACTGAATCCGCCGCCTTTAACCGCAACGCAGGATCCTCGTTCAAGAGGGTCAACCGTCCAACAAGATCCTTGATAAGGCCACGCATACGGTTGTTGATGCGTATTTTGGAGAGATCACCGCTTTGGACAACACCGAGGTCCTCATCGGTGACAATATCCTTGATCTGATACCCGTCACTTACTTTTTCCCGGGAAACGAGTCGGTTGCCAGATTTGGTCGCGTAAAGATTCCCGCCGAGCAGCGCCTCCAGTAAAAATGCTGATCGTGGATCGCCCGAAGCAGCGATAGTCTCGGTGGCCAGAATTTTATCACTGTAATTTTTTGAGAGCAGGCCCTTCGCGGCGTCAGCCAGATCCGCAGAAGCGGAGGCCTGGGTCGCCAGCAGAAACAGCAAGGCCGCAATGATGGTTTTTATTGTAATCCGCATGGGGGTAACCGGATTCTCGCTAAACTAAGGGAAGGGAAGAAAGGGCCGGTCGATCGCCGGCCCTTCTGCTAGTACAAGATTGATTAGTACATCGGCTTTTCACAGCCACCACAGACATAGGGGTATGTCCAGTCGGCGATCAGTTTGGCGCTTTCAGGAATGTAATCGCTCCAGGCGTCGCCAACGACGACATCTTCTGTCCGCCACACCGTTTCAATCTGGCCGTTGTCCTGAATTTCACCGATCAGGACTGGCTTGGAAAGATGGTGGTTGGTGTTCATGACAGCTGTACCACCTGTCAGGTTCTTGACCTTCTGGCCATACATGGCCTGGCGAACTGCATCCACGTCAGTGGTGCCGGCCTGCTCAACAGCCTGCGTCCACATCTTGAAGCCGATATAGGTTGCTTCCATCGGGTCGTTGGTAACTCGCTTGTCGTCACCGATAAATGCTTTCCACTGCTTGATGAACGCGTCATTTTCTTCACTTTCGACGCTCATGAAGTAGTTCCATGCGGCAAGATGGCCGACAAGCGGCGCAGTATCGAGACCAGCCAGCTCTTCTTCACCAACAGAAAAAGCGACTACCGGAATATCAGCGGCGTCAATGCCCTGGTTACCGAGTTCCTTGTAAAAAGGAACGTTGGCGTCACCGTTAATAGTCGATACAACGGCCGTTTTCTTGCCTTCAGAGCCAAACTTTTTAATGTCAGAAACGATCGTCTGCCAATCGGAATGACCAAAAGGTGTATAGTTGATCATGATGTCTTCTTCAGCGACACCCTTCGACTTTAGGAAAGATTCCAGAATTTTGTTGGTCGTGCGCGGGTAAACATAGTCAGTACCGGCCAGGACCCAGCGCTTGACGTTTCCGCCTTCCTCACTCATCAGATATTCAACGGCCGGAATTGCCTGCTGGTTCGGCGCAGCACCCGTGTAGAACACATTGCGAGAGCTTTCTTCGCCTTCATACTGAACCGGGTAGAATAACATGCTGTTCAGTTCTTCAAATACCGGTAGCACAGATTTTCGGGACACTGATGTCCAGCAGCCGAAAACAACGTCAACCTTGTCAACTTCGATCAGCTCCCGCGCCTTTTCCGCAAATAGGGGCCAGTTGGATGCAGGATCAACCACAACCGCCTCTACTTTTTTACCCAAAAGGCCGCCATTTTTATTGAGATCATCCACCATCATCAGGACCGCGTCCTTCAAGGTGGTTTCCGAAATTGCCATCGTGCCGGACAAGGAGTGCAAGACCCCCACCTTAATCACGTCATCCGCCGCCTGGGCCGTTCCCAGGCCGAAAGCGCTTGTCGCCAACATGGCCGCGCCGGTAATCACACCTGCGACTTTGCGTAGTCCTAACATTTGATGATGCCTCCATTAGCCCATTTGTTTTTTTGCAGTGCATCATAAAAAGCAAAGGATGTGCCAGAAAGCATCAGCATCGCTCGAATAGCTATTAATCGATTGATAAATATAGTATTATAAAATAGCGAAGCCGTAATCGACTGTGGCCTCCTGATCAGAAAATGATCAGAAAATCCACATTTGCCTAAAATTTAGTCGTATTTGGTCAGTTTCAGATTTATTCTCTGTAATTGTCTATTTTTTGTGCTTTTTCTTGTAACTTTCATATTAACGCTATGGTAATGCCGCGCGCCGCGTGAAAATATTCGCTGGGCAGACGCACCAATGATCACCTCAAGGGAGGGGAAAATGAGAAAAATACTCGGTATTCTTATCTTAGGACTAATTATGAGCGGGACAGTATCTGCAGCAGATAACAGGGTAGACGGATTACGGCCGGACGCACCGGAGCTCGCCGCTCCTGGAGATAATGCGATTGGCGTGCGAACCCTGCAGTTCATCAATAAAGGTCAGGTTGATATTCTGAAGGTTGAGGCGGGCAAGCCACTTCCCACCTATGATCGACCGTTGACGGTAGAAGTCTGGTATCCGTCAGACGGCGCCAAGCGGGGCGGCAGTTATGAAAATGTCTATTTACGCGATGGAAAAACGCAAGTAACGCTATTTGGCCAAGCAGTCCGTGATGCTGCACCGGCAAAATCCGCGGCAACCTACCCTCTTATCATTATTTCTCACGGCTATCCGGGCAATCGATTTCTTCTGAGTCATCTGGCTGAAAATCTGGCCTCCAAGGGGTATGTCGTCGCCTCAATAGACCATACGGACAGCATGTATCATGACAAGGCTGCGTTTGGCAGTACATTGGTGAACAGACCGCTGGATCAGAAGTTTGTGCTGGAGGAGATGGATCGTCTTGGAAAGGATCCGGACAGCTTCCTGAATGGCCTGGTAAATGCGAATGACACCGGATTGATTGGTTATTCCATGGGCGCCTATGGTTCAGTTATTACGGCGGGAGGTGGTGTCACGAAAGCCGCTACCGAACTCAGCTGGGGCGCACCAGCTGGCACTTTAGAGCGCATGATGGCTGGCAGCGAAGAACACAAAGCCCTGCTGGATGATCGCTTCAAGGCAATTGTCTCCATTGCGCCCTGGGGCATGACATATGGCTTCTGGGATGCGGAAGGTCTGGCGGGGGTGCGCGTACCGATGTTTTTCATTGCCGGCAGCGTTGACGACGTATCGGGCTATGAAAAGGGCGTAAAGGCAATTTTCGAGAATGCGGTGAATGCAGATCGCTACTTGCTCACCTTTGTAAATGCCAATCACAATGCCGCCGCACCTATTCCTGCGCCTGCAGAATCATGGAAACCAGTCGATAATCTCGATTTTGTTCCCTTTGAACATTATGCGGATGCGGTGTGGGATACACTTCGCATGAATAATATCACGCAACATTTCGTCACCGCCTATTTCGATTCTCATTTGAAAGGCGACGCAGATAAGAAAAGCTATCTGGATATTATCGAAACGGCCAGTGAGGGCGTGTATGCAGTCGAGAAAGACGGAACACAGAAGCCTGAGCATAATTACTGGAAAGGTTTCCAGAACCGAACCGCCAAGGGTCTGATACTGGAGCATAAGACCAAAGCGAATTAGGCTTCGACACAACCGCCAGATCACTTTTCAGAATGCCGCCGTGGTCTGGCAACCACCCCATAAAGCAAGTTTTCCGAGAGAAACTTCGCCAGGTAACGGCAATCAATCGCTGTTGTCCTGGGCATAATTTAACCGCAAAGGCATCGGGCCAATTTTACTTCCGTCAATTACACGGATTCGATTGTAATTTAATCGGTAACCCTGCAACCCGTTGCCATATTCTCAAGCGCCAGGCACAAAAAAACCGCCGTCAATACAAACCGACGGCGGCTTTCGATTACCGCAAACTAGAGCAGAGAAATATTTTCTGCAGAGGATTTGCCGTTCTTGCCAGCTTCGAGTTCATAAGAAACTTTCTGCCCTTCATTCAGGCTCTGAAGCCCGGCGCGCTCAACCGCTGAAATATGGACAAAAGCGTCGCTTGATCCATCTTCAGGCTCAATAAAGCCAAAACCTTTTGTTGGGTTGAACCATTTTACAGTACCTGTAGCCATAGTATTATTCCTTTATAGCAACATGAAACGCGTGACCCACACCTTGCAGGCCTACGGTTTTCGTAACGATCACATTGTCAGGGATAACTAAGGTAACCAGCGTACCGATTATTTAGGCAAGTCAAAACGAATGTAACACGTCACGCATAGATATAGATTATTTTTCATAAGTCAATGATTTACATCGAAATGTCTTTTGAGCCGGAACAGAAAGCGTCTTTTAGTCCAACTTCACTCTTCCGCGGGTCTTCTTGAGACCCGCCCGTTTTTGCTTTTTCTCAAGCCGGCGTTGCTTGGAGGCAAAGGTCGGTTTTGTCGGCCGACGATATTTGGGAACGATCGCCGCTGTCCTGATTAAGTCGACCAACCGCTCAAGGGCTGCCTTCCGATTGCGATCCTGAGACCGATATTCGCTCGCCGTAAGGACGAGCACTCCTTCTTTCGTCATGCGCTGTCCGGCCAACACTCGTAACTTTACGAAAACATAAGGTGGAATGTTCGGGCTGTTTTTGGCATCGAAACGCAACTGAACAGCAGTTTCCACCTTATTAACGTTCTGTCCACCAGGGCCGGAAGCGCGAAGAAAGCTCTCCGTGATTTCCGCATCGTCCAGTTTAATATTGCCATCAACTTTAATCATAATGCCTCGGTTAAACAGAAAAATGAGCGTAAAGGCAAGGCCTGCAATGCTCCAAGCCTGACGTAGACTCCGTTGCATACCTCACTGCATGGAGTACAGTATCCCTATAAACCTTCAATTGGAGTCAGAACGCATGACGGCCAATCCCGATGATCTGGGCATCGACGCGTATAGCTCGAAGGACATAGCCGCAAGGGTCGAGACTAGTGGTATTGCAAAGGCGCGGCTCGGTTTTACACAAGTCCTTATGCTAGCTATTCTGGCAGGAGCCTTTATTGCACTGGGAGGTGCTTTTTACACTCTGGTTATTACTGGAAGCGAACTCGGATACGGAATAACCCGATTCGTAGGCGGAATTGCCTTTTCGCTTGGTCTCATTCTCGTCATCGTTGGCGGAGCGGAACTTTTTACCGGTAATAATCTAATCGTCATGGCTTGGGCAAGCCGCAAAGTTACCCATCGCCAACTTCTGCGAAACTGGATCATTGTTTATATTGGTAACTTTATCGGCGCCTTAAGTACCGCAGCCTTGATTAGTCTTTCCGGCGTGCTTTCGATGAGTGACGGGGCCGTCGCCGAGACGGCTATTTACATTGCCAATGCCAAGCTTGCCCTTTCCTGGCAGGAAGCCTTCTTCCGGGCTATCTTATGCAACACTCTTGTTTGTCTTGCTGTATGGCTTTGCTTCGCTGCGCGTGGGGTCAGCGGAAAAATCCTTGCCATTATTTTTCCTATTTCCGGTTTTGTCGCCCTCGGGTTTGAACATTCCGTCGCAAATATGTATTTCATCCCCGTTGCCTTTTTTGAAGGTGCGGAAACAATTTCGATCAGCGGGTTCGCCGCCAACCTATCCATCGTAACTGGCGGCAATATTTTGGGCGGCAGCGCCCTCGTCGCGCTAGTTTATTGGCTTATATATTTGCGAAAAGCCCCTCAGGCTTAACTTACCCCTGGCTCGAATAGTACGTTTGGTAAATTAGGGGGCTGTTGGAGTTAGACCTTAAATTTACAGATTAGCACCATTGCCCTCAAAGCTCACACAATAGTGAGATATCGTGTACTCGGCCAGCCGCTCTATCTGCTATCACCTAACGGAGGCATCCTGATTTATAGGGAGATTACCTGTGACGAAAAACCCTGACTCGCGCGATGCGGTTGCCCTGTTAATATTGCGGCTAGGTCTTGCATGGTTCCTCTTTGTCTGGGCCGTAAACAAGGTTTTAGAACCTGAGCAGTATATGCGCATCTGGGGCTATTTTCATGGTATCGATATTGGCGCAACCATGCCTTATGTCATGGGGGCTGCCCAGATTATCATTTGCGTCATGGCCGCGTTGGGGCTCTGGCGGACCCTGTCATATGGTCTTCTTTTTCTGATGCATCTGGTCACCGTGATCGTGATTTTCCCCAGCCTGATCGCCCCATTTGTGATCGAAGACGGATTTCCCGTTAATCGCAACAATTCGATTGCGCTCGCGACGCTGGCTGCATTTGCGGCCTTATGGATGTTACGCCATCGGGATCACTATTCCCTCGATGCCTGGTTACAGCGGCGCAGGCGAGAAAGACGTCACCAGGTCAGCTGACATGAATCAATGTTTTACCGATTGCCTGCTGATTTTCCAGGCGGGCCAGAGCTGCCTTTGCCTGTTCAAGCGGAAATGTTCTGTCGATTGACGGCTTAACATGCCCCTGCTCGCAAAGCCTGAACAGGTCATTCATCACGTTGTTCGAAATGTCTGGCTGATACCAGGCCGTTGTTGACCAGTTCGCGCCGAGAACAGCATAAGATTTGATCAAGGGCATATTCACGCCAAGTTCCGGTATCCGTCCCGACGCAAAGCCAACGATGAGTATCCGGCCTCCCCTTGCCATACGTCGTGAGCAGATATCGAAAAGATCGCCGCCGACAGGATCATAGACAACATCAACCCCTTTATTGTCGGTTAGTTCCTTTAACCGCTCATTCAGGTCTTCCACAGTGTAATTTACTACCACGTCGGCGCCCGCGGCTGTGGCCGATTTCATCTTTTGCTCGCTGGAGCAAACAGCAATAACCCGTGCCCCAAGGGCCTTGCCGATTTGAACGGCGTAATTTCCTGTGCCCCCGGCAGCGCCAAGCACAACAAGAGTTTCTCCCGGCATCAGGTGCCCACAGTATTTCAGTCCATACATAGCCGTTCCACCTGCCAGAGGAATGGCCGCACCAATGTCATAGGATAGACTATCGGGAAGCCTGAAACACATCTGCTCTCTCACAGAGCTGTACTGTCCAAGCGCCCCCTGTCCCATACCGACGATCCGGTCGCCGACTTTGAGTCGTCGGCATTCCGATCCCGTCTCCCGGACAACCCCTGAAAATTCCAGCCCCAAAACAAAAGGCAGGTCTGGTTGATCCTGATAAAGCCCCCGCGGCTGCAGGACATCCGGAAAATTAAGGGCCGCCGTCTTGATTTCGACAATCAATCCACGCGGTCGCACCGCGGGTTTCGGGAACTCGCTTAGGGTCAGACTATCCAGACCCGTTGTCTCGGTAACAACAATCGCTTTCATTCTTCTTATTCCGTCTTGCTGCTCTGAAAAATCAGGATAGCGCCAATAAGTCTCATATTGCAAGTATAAAAGTCTCGTACTGAAAGCACATAAATGATATACAGACCTGTATGTTACAGCATGAAATTCTGCCGGACAGCAGCTGTTCCGTTGAGCGGTCCTTCGAAATTTTGGGCGGTGCCTGGACCTTCCTGGTGCTGAGAGAAGCCGTGTTTGAAAATGTCGTCCAGTTCGATAATTTTCAATCCAATCTCGGCATTGCGCGCGAGTCCTTGAAACGTGTGCTCAACCGTCTCGTGCGCAATGGCGTCATGGACCATCGCCCACTCGCGCCGGGGGGATTGCGAAAAGGATATTTTCTTACGGAACAAGGTCGGGATCTGTTGCCTGCCCTGGTGGCAGCACTTAACTGGGGTGAAGTATGGGCCAATGAAGGTCCTGCACCTGAGCGCCTGACACATAAGCAATGCGGCCACGCTCTTGAGCAGGCTGTAGTCTGTTCTCATTGCCACGTTCCAGTGGATCCGCGGGACGTCAGCTTCACAAGTAAAATAAGGAACCGTAGCAAGGGGCGCGAGAAATTCGCGAAAATGCGCTATGTAGAGCAGACACTGCTTGAACGCCAGCGCCCCAGCTCCATTGCGCGGACCATGGCAACGATCGGCGATCCATGGAGCTTTCTGATTATTCGCGAATGCTTTTACGGTATTCGACGATTTGATGCCTTCCAGCAACGACTCTCCATTGCCAGCAATATCCTGACCGCGCGATTGAAGCGACTGCTCGCGGCAGGTGTGCTGCGGACACAGCCCGTTGCTGATCAGCCCCATCTCTCCGAGTATCGATTAACCGAAAAGGGAATGGCGCTCTATGCTGTTCCGCTAACCATTATCGCCTGGGGCGACAAATGGCTCGCCGGGACAAATGGTCCCCCTTTGATCCTGACGCATAAACGTTGCGGTCACGTTTTTTCGGCGGAACTTCGGTGCCGGAGTTGCGACGTCGGAATCACTCTTGATGATGTGGAGTATCAGGCGTTGGCATAGTGCCGCCCGCCGCAACAACTGCTTTCGCCCATTTATAGTCCGGTTTGCCATTGGCATGCCGCATCACTTCGGGAACGATAAAAATTGCCTTAGGCAGCTTGTAGCGAGCGATATGGCGGGCCCCCTCACCGAGCAAGTCATTAGCGTCGACGGTGGCCTCCGGGTGCAGCGAAACAACAGCCGTTACTTCCCGTCCCCAGCGAGCACTCTCCCTTCCGACAACCAACACATCCTTTACCGCAGAATGATTCTTTATGGCCTCTTCAACTTCCTCGACAAAGATTTTTTCTCCACCGCTGTTGATAACAAGAGAATTCCTGCCGAGCAGCCGGACGAGACCTCCCGGAAGCAACTCAGCCCGATCACCTGCAATCGCAAACCGCTCTCCCTCCAGCTCTAGGAAGGTCTTTTTTGTTGCGGCTTCATCATTCAGATAGCCGATAGGCACGTAGCGCCTGCGTGCCCACCACCCTGTTCCGTCATGTCCGGGCTCGAGAAGCCCGGTACGATTTTCGTTCAGGACCGCGTTTCCAGGCGACATTCGGAAGGTTCCCGGTAGGCTTCCGTCGATATCCTCCACATGCTGGCCTTGATTGCCACCTTCCGAGGATCCAAGAAAATCAAGAATGCGGGTCTTGGGAAGCAGCTTCAACAAGGCATGTTTGGATTTTGTCGACAGATGTGCACCGCTGTTCAGGAAGAAACGGAGCGAATTGAGGTTATGCCTGCCTGCCTTGATTCCCTCTATCAATGGAAGGGCGAAGGCATCACCGACAATCGAGATCATCACGATTTTTTCCCGCTCGATGGTGTCCAGAATATCAACGGGATCCAGTTGATCCACTCGCCCCTGAATCACTACCGTGTTCCCTGCGAACAGGCCCATGATCGCATTCCATTGCCCGGCGGCATGCATGAACGGCGGCGCCGGCAGAACAGGCATTGTTCCCTCGGATGCAATGGCGGCGACTTCGTCAAGGCTCTCAATTATGCCTCTATCGATAAGTCGCCGCCCGCCCAGGACTGAAATCCAGATATCCCCCTGCCGCCAGAGCACGCCCTTTGGCTGACCGGTGGTGCCGCCGGTATAAAGGATATACAGATCGTCCGGGCTGTAAGGTAGATCCGGTGAGCTGGGTGAGGATGCCGCGATCAGGCTTTCGTAATCGATCGCCCCTTCAATGAAACTAGGCCCACCGTCATCTATTTCGATAAAATGCGTTAAACTCGGTACCTGATTGCGAATGGCCGCCAGTTTCTCGCCGAAACTTCGCTGATAAACAATTACGCGCGCCTGCGCATCATTGAGGAGGTAGGCAAGCTCCTCCTCGACATAGCGGTAATTTACATTGAACGGGGCGAGCCGTGCTTTGAAGGCGCCGAACATGGCCTCGAGATATTCATTACTGTTATGAAGATAAACTGCGAGGAGGTCCTGACCGGATTCCCAGTTCTGCAGATTGCTGCGTTCCGTATGACATCCTAATCCCAGGTCAAGCAATGCATTGGCCAGACAATTTGACCGGCTTGTAAATTCCGCGAATGTCCATCTTTTGTCCCGACAGACGATGGCCGTCCTCTCGGGAACCGCGGCGGTAATACAATCAAGGATCTGTGGTAAATGAAACATGTAGTTTAAAATGCATCCGGGCCGCGAATAACATCGCGGCCCGGAATTCAATCCTTTTAGTCTGACCAGAAATCCTTTGACAGTTCCCGGCGTTTCTTCCGGCTTTCTGCACTCTTGAAGTCCTTGAGGCCCGAGGACCCCCTTGCATAGGGCATGATCGGCACCTCGAAGGCCAGCGCACCCTGGACCGGCAAATCCGCGCTCTTGTTCAGGGCGAACTTGGTCCGGCGAACTGTCATCGGATGTTTTTGCAGCATGATATGCGTCAACTGGGCAACCTGATCATCGAGTTCCTCCGGCGCGACAACGCGATTAACCAGATCATAGCGTTCCGCTTTTTCTGCCGTAAACATCATTCCGATCAGGTTCCATTCCTTCGCCTTGCGTCGCCCGGCAAATTTCGGAATGCGCGAGAGACCTCCCCAGCCAGGTGTAATATCCCAGTCAATTTCCGGCATACCCCAGCGCGACCGGTCTGTCGCCACAACAAAGTCACAGACAAGTGTCAACTCCAGGCCACCGCCTGTGCACACCCCATCCACAGCCGCGATGGTGACCGGCGTCAGGTCCTCGATCAGCTGGACCGTTTCCTGATAGAGACGAACCTGCCAGTAGGATTCATCTCCCTTCCATTCATTGAATTCTTTGATATCGTCGCCAGCACAGAAGGTATTGCCCGCCCCGCGCAGGATCATGACCCGGCATTCCCGGTCCGCGCGCACCGCAAGGATGGCATCCTTCAACTCCGCAGAAAGCTCCCGATCCAGCGCATTATGCACTTCGGGCCGGTTCAATGTTATGGTGGTAACCGTGTCCTGGCGGTCGAAGATCAGCTTCTTATAGTCGCTCATTGTTATATCCTTTCCCCGTTAGGTCGTTCTTGTTAGGCGACGCTACTTTTGTTATAAGATTTATAGAAAGTCTAATAACGAAAGTCAATGTCCAAATTGATGAATGAAAAAGGCTGAAAGATGACGCAAGATCACCAAGAGAAATCGCCCCCGCCGGGCTTCGTCCAAAGCCACACACGAGGTCCTTTTTCAACCCATAACGGTCCGTTCTTTCACAAGGTAGAGGGAGATCAATTCTGGCACGGTCTCTATATTGCCGAACGTCATTGCAATTCACGTGGACGACTGCATGGCGGCATGATGACGACATTTGCCGACGGGCTGATGGCCACGGCAGTGGCCCGCGCCAACAAAATCACGGCCGTCACGATCAGCCTGAACTGCGACATATGCTCTGCCGCCGATATCGGGGACTGGCTGGAAGGCACTGCCCGCCAAATCGGCCTTAATGATGGCATCGCCTATGTTGAGGCAGAAGCCTGGGTCGGGGGGAAGACCATCTTCACTGCGAGTGGGGTGTTTCGACTGCTTGAGGGGAAAGCCGCGCGGAAAAATTAACCTGAAAGCAAAAAAGCCCCGCATTCCTGCAGGGCCTTTTTTGAAAATTGGAGCGGGCGATGAGATTCGAACTCACGACCCTAACCTTGGCAAGGTTATGCTCTACCCCTGAGCTACGCCCGCTCGAGCGTGCAACATGCGTTGCGAGGCGGGATAATACGTAAATAGCCTATGAATGCAAGCGCGTTTTGTCAAAAAATGCGGCTTTTGCCAATTCTTTATTTCCACAGGGCGACAGAGCCGCTAATTTCTCCCACTCGAACAGGAACGAGGAACACGAATGCCCGCAACACCCGAGGAATTATTTGAAAAACTCGATGCGCTGGGAATCACCTATGAAACCCATCATCACGCGCCGGTTTTCACCGTCGACGAAGCGCAGGCGCATACCGATCATCTTCCTGGAGGACATTGCAAGAACCTGTTTTTGAAGGACAAGACCGGCGATCTCTATCTGGTCGTCTGCCTTCAGGATACCGCGGTTGACCTGAAAGCCTTTCGCAAGCTGGTGGGAGCCAGGAACCTGAGCTTTGGCAAACCGGAACTTCTTTGGGAAGTCCTCGGTGTTGAGCCAGGCTCTGTCACGCCTTTTTCGCTCATCAATGATACGGATCGCCTCGTCATGGTGATATTGGAAAAGCGGATGATGGCGCATGACCTGCTTAATTATCACCCGTTACGCAATACGATGACCACTCAGATCACCTCCAGTGATCTCGAAAAATTTATCGAGGGGTGCGGCCATCAGCCCCGTATTCTTGACCTGCCCGAACGCACATAAGATTTCACGGCTGTCTTGATTGTCTTTTCCCTTGGCCTAAATCATCCACAGGGCTCTTAACAAAGCAGGCGTATGGTGCTATCCCATGAATCGGGCAATAGCTGCTCTGATGGCTCGCTCTTCTTTGGAAACAAAATGACATTGGTAATTTAGGCTTATGGAAACTCTGATTAGCGAAAGCGCCGGTGCAGGCGATGATTTGATCAAGGACGGCTCCACAGAGAGCTTTATGCAGGAAGTAGTCGAGGCGAGCAAGGAAACCTTAATCCTGGTCGATCTCTGGGCGCCCTGGTGTGGCCCCTGCAAGCAACTCGGCCCAATGATTGAAAAAGTGGTTAGGGACGCAAAAGGCGCGGTGAAGCTGGTCAAGATCGATATCGACCAGAACCCACAGATCGCCCAGAGCCTCCAGGTGCAGTCGATTCCGGCGGTCTTTGCCTTTAAAAATGGCCAGCCGATCGATGGTTTTATGGGGGCATTGCCGGAGAGCAAGATCAAGGAATTTGTAGAGCGACACGCAGGTCCCATTGGTCCTTCCCCTGTTGAGGAAGCGTATCAGTCCGGCACCGAGGCGCTCGAAACCGGGGATACGGAAGTCGCCTTGACGGCTTTTGCGAAAATACTGGAACTGGACCCGGATCATGTCGACGCAAAAGCCCAGCTTGCCCGCGTTTATATCAAGCTCGGGGAACTAGACGCCGCCAAAAGCCTGATGGAAACGATCCCGGAGGATACCAAGCAGACACCCGCTGTAACGGCTGCGCTCGCTGCCATCTCGATTGCCGAAAACGCTGCCGATGCAGGGGAACTGGAACCACTGCGCTTGAAAGTCGAAGAAAATCCCGATGACCTCGCCGCCCGGCTTGAGTATGGAAAAGCTTTGGCGGGCGCGGGAGACTATGAAGCCGGCGGCGCAGAGTTCCTGGAGATCATTCGCCGCGACCGTGACTGGAATGAGGCCGCGGGACGCCATGAACTTCTCAAGATGCTGGAAGTGATGGGTCCGGCTGACCCGCTCACCAAGAGCCTGCGCCGGCAACTCTCATCGATCCTATTCGCATGACCGACACCGGCGCGAATACGGGATTGGAAGAACTCCCGTCTGCCCTGCCGATTTTCCCTTTAACCGGTGCGCTGCTCCTGACCAATGGTCATCTCCCGCTGAATATTTTTGAACCCCGCTATCTCGCCATGGTGCAGGATGCCATGGCAACCCATCGTCTGATTGGCATGGTCCAGCCCCGTGATCCGGAAACCAACCATATGACGCCAGAAATTTACCAGATTGGTTGCGCCGGTAAAATCTGTGAGTATGGGGAAATGCCAAATGGTATGCTGCGCATTACCCTGGAGGGTATCTGCCGGTTCGAGGTGATCGAAGAGCTGAATGTCGCGACGCCCTATCGGCAGGTGATGGCGGAGTATCGTAAATTCAAGCATGATATGGAGCCGGTCCAGCGCAATTGCGTTGATCGTCTCGCCCTGCATGAAGCCCTGCATCATTTTCTGGAGTTCGAAGACGGGGCCAGCGACTGGCAAACGCTTGATCACATGGAAGATGACAGTCTGGTGAATTCCTTGTCCATGATTTGCCCTTTCTCGCCAGTTGAAAAGCAGGCTTTGCTGGAAGCAACGGATATTGCCGCCAGGGCAAATTTGCTGATCTGTCTGCTGCAGATGATGCTGCAACAGGTGGAAACCCACCGCACCGTGCAATAACTCTAACCTAAAGAGACACCTCATGCCCGACAACAAGGCCCTCGCTGTAGATCCGAAGCTACTGGAAATTCTAGTCTGCCCGCTCACCAAGGGCCCGCTGATTTTTGAACGGGAAAATAACGAACTGGTGAGCAAGGCCGCCAATCTTGCCTATCCGATACGAAATGGCATCCCCATCATGCTCGTGGATGAAGCCCGGGAACTAGACGAGACGAACGGCTAATGAGCGGCGAAATCTATGATCAGGCGGGAAGGCCGAAGCCGACCGAGATCCGCTTGAAAAAGAACGAGAAACGATTGGCCGTTTCCTTTGAGGATGGCCATTCCTTTTTATTCCCGGCGGAGCTATTGCGCGTGGAGAGTCCTTCTGCGGAAGTACAGGGTCACGGGGCCAGTCAGAAACAGATTGTCGCCGGACGACGACATGTCGGGATTATGGGGCTGGAACCGGTCGGCAACTACGCAGTGCGTATCAGCTTTGATGACTTGCATGACACAGGCCTTTTCTCCTGGGCCTATCTGTATGAACTCGGACTGAATCAGGATCATGTCTGGGAGACTTATCTCGATAATCTGGCTAAGGCCGGCCTTAGCCGGGACCCGTAGGGCCTGTTTAAAGAGCTTCGCCGCGCAGCAATCGCGGCATCTTTCCAACGGTGCCGCGTGCATGTTCCATAAAGAACCCCTTGAGCGTCGGCATCTTATTGACGGCGGCGAGGCCCAGGTCACGTGCCAGCCGAACCGGCGGAATATCATTTGTAAAGAGCCGGTTGAGTCCGTCAGTGATAGCCAGCAAGGCAATACTGTCGAACCGGCGCCAGCGCTGATAATCCTCAAGCACCGTGGCGCCACCGATATCCTGCCCGAGCCGGGCCGCATCGACCACCACCTCCGCCAGCGCCGCAACATCCCGCAAACCGAGGTTAAGGCCCTGTCCGGCTATCGGATGCATGCCGTGGGCGGCATCCCCTATGAGGGCAAGCCGTAAATCGGTATAACGCTCCGCCTGATGCAGATTGAGAGGGTAGCTCCAGCGCGGGCCAACCACTTTGAGGTCGCCGAGATAATCGCCAAAGCGCTTCTCCATCTCTCGATGAAACTCGGCCTCCGGCAAGGCCATGATGACTTTTGCACGCTCTGTTGGTTCCGTCCAGACAAGGGAAGAACGATTTCCGGTCATCGGCAAAATTGCGAAAGGGCCGGGTTTTAAAAACCGTTCCTGCGCTACACCGTGATGCGGCGTCTCATGCGCAATGGTGCAAACGATACCCATCTGGTCATAGGACCAGCCAACGGTCTTTATTCCTGCAAGCTTTCTGAGCGGGGAATTGCGCCCGTCCGCCGCGACGAGAAGGCGTGCCGTCACTATATCGCCTGAAGTAAGATGTGCCGAAACGCCCGAACTGTCCCGTGTGATTGCGCTATATTCCGCAGGCGCCAGAATGCTCAATGTCTGAATTTCTGCGGCTCGCGCGTATATAGCTTCGCGCAGATGCCGGTTTTCCACCATATGACCAAAAGGTTCATCTCCAAGCTGGCGATGATCATAATGCAGGAAGAATTTTGACGGGCCGTCCGTAATTCGAATGTCCAGCATCGGCTCTTTCGCCTTCACATGGCTCCAAATACCACAGGAGCGGAACAGGTTTCGCGAGGCATGGGCGATTGCTGATACACGCCCATCGAATTCCGCATCGACAAGATGGCTCGGCTCCTCTCTCTCAAGGACTAGAACCTCTAATCCCGCAGACGCTACGGCAATCGCAAACGGTAGTCCGTTCAGGCCACCGCCAACGACAAGAACATCCACATTGATTGATTTTTCCGTCATCATTTCCGCCATGCGAACAAATTCACCAGATTACTTGCCACAAAAGAGATATATGCCTAATTTGCTGTCATGACAAAGCTCTGGCATGAAATGACAGCCTTGGAACTAGGGCATCTTATAGGCGAAGGTTCAATTGATCCAACTGAACTTGCGCAATATTTCCTTGATCGCATTAAAAAGCACGATCCGGAGCGGAGAATTTATGTCCGATTATCCGAAGAAAGAGCGTTGAGCGAAGCGAAAGCCGCCGCGGTCCGTGCAAAAAACGGAACACGCCTCAGCCCTCTGGATGGTGTTCCAATTTCCTGGAAAGACCTGTTTGATACAGCCGGCATCGCAACCGAAGCCGGCACACGGCTTTTTGAGGGACGCATCCCGGCAAAAGACGCCGAATGCCTGACCCGGGCTAGCCGCGCAGGACTTGTCTGTCTTGGCAAGACCAACATGCCGGACATTGCCTTTTCAGGCATCGGTGTTAATCCCTGGACCGGGACGGGCCCCAATCCTTTTGACCGTGAAATTGAACGCGTGCCGGGTGGATCGTCAGCGGGTGCGGCGCTGTCCATTGCCGAAGGACTCGCCCCGGCAGCTATTGGATCTGACACCGCCGGATCTGTTCGTATTCCAGCCGCCTGGTGTGGTGTCACCGGCCTGAAAACGACGTACGGGCAAATTTCACTGGAGGGTGCCGTCCCGCTTTCCTATACACAGGATACGATCGGACCGCTTACCCGCGATATTGCCGATGCAAATATCCTTTACAGCATTCTTTCCGGCCGACCCGTGGCGGATTTGTCCGGTGCTTCATTGAAGGGTGTGCGCATTTTAAGGGCGACAAGCCAGTTCGACGCACTTTCCGACCCCGCCATTATAGAACAGGTGAAGAAAGGCCTCTCCCTGTTGGAGGCCGCAGGCGCCGTTGTGACAGAGGGACCAGTAAAGGCATTTGATGATGTTATCGCACTCTCGGCAAAGCATGGTAGCCCGGCCGCGATAGAGGCATGCATGATGTACGGCGATCAAATCCGCGCCAATCGCGGCTGCATGTATGAACCGATCGAGGAGAGAATCCTGGCCGCCGACAAGTTTACAGCAGTCGATGCCGCGGCCCTGTACCGCGGCATGGAAGCATTGATCTCTGACTATCTGGATCAAACCGCGGGCTATGACCTTGTTGTCGGCCCGACACAGCCAGAGCACCCGCCGGCGATTGCTCCGCTTCTTCAAAGCGTCGAGGCGTATTTAAAGGCAACGATGATGTCGATCAGCCTCACACGGCTGGCGAATTTGCTTAGGTTATGCGCGACAACATTGCCTTGCGGACGGGAAAGCGGTTTTCCGGTCGGGCTTATGTTGATGTCGCCAGGCGACACTGAAGGAAAGCTACTCCGACTGTCTGCCGCGGCAGAAACCGCCCTCAAGCCAATAAATGCCTAAATTTTAGACTATTTTCCCGTTTTGATTAATTATTAGGCAAAATCGGCGCGTATTTACGCCCATACTTTTGGCAACATCTCTCTAATCCATTGATTATATTATAATTTTCAAAAAGAACCTCAGTTGGCACGGGTCTTGAAAAATAGAGACCGAAACCGGAGTTTTTCACCCCGGTCAAAATGACAAGTCAATGAGGTGACCATCATGAAGCTGGTAATGGCTGTAATAAAGCCCTTCAAACTGGACGAGGTGCGTGATGCCTTGACATCGATCGGTGTCGATGGACTGACCGCAACGGAAGTCAAGGGGTATGGCCGACAGAAAGGGCATACAGAAATATACCGCGGCGCGGAGTATGCAATATCTTTTCTCCCCAAAATTAAAATCGAGGTTGCCGTAAAGGAGGATCTTGCCGAACAGGTGGTCGAAGCAATTGCTGGCGCTGCGAAAACCGGGCAGATCGGAGATGGCAAAATCTTTGTTTTCGATTTGATGAATGTCGTCCGTATTCGAACGGGCGAAACTGACGCAGACGCGCTCTAGGAGATTTATGATGCGTAATTTGAAATATATAAAAACAGCCGCCGCATCCCTTGCGGCATTCGCACTTGCAGGCGCGGCTCCGGCTTTCGCGGCCGTCGACAGCGAAACAGCCTATGTCCTTAACACATTTTCCTTCCTTGTAAACGGCGCCCTCGTCATGTGGATGGCTGCGGGTTTTGCCATGCTGGAAAGCGGACTTGTCCGCTCCAAGAATACAGCTACTATATGTCTTAAAAATATCGCCCTATACTCGGTCGCGGGCCTGACATTCTACCTGGTCGGCTACAATCTTATGTATATGGATGTGACCGGCTTTATCGGCAGCTTCAGCCCGTTCTGGGGTCCTGACGATGCGGAAGCGTTGGCTGGAACATTCGCAGATGGCGGATACTCTGCATCATCAGACTGGTTCTTCCAGATGGTCTTCGTGGCAACGGCAGCGTCTATTGTGTCGGGGACGCTGGCCGAGCGGATCAAACTCTGGTCGTTTCTGGCGTTTGTTGTCCTGCTGACAGCGATTATTTACCCAATTCAGGGATCCTGGGTATGGGGCGGCGGCTGGCTCGCAGAACTGGGCTTCTCCGACTATGCCGGCTCCACCTTGGTGCATTCTGTTGGGGGTTGGGCTGCCCTGACCGGCGCAATCATTCTCGGCGCCCGAAAAGGCAAATATACGGCGGATGGAAAAGTAAACCCGATTCCAGGCGCAAACTTGCCTTTGGCAACCCTTGGTACCTTTATTCTGTGGCTCGGTTGGTTCGGATTTAACGGTGGTTCTGTCCTTGCCCTCGGATCGGCAGCAAGTGCTATCGAAATGGCAAATGTCTTCGCCAACACCAATATGGCCGCGGCTGGTGGCGTTCTTGCGGCAATGATCGTAACCCAGATCATCTACAAGAAGGTTGATCTGACATTAGCCCTTAACGGTGCAATCGGTGGTCTCGTTTCCATTACCGCAGAGCCCGCCGACCCAACAATCGGAATGGCTATCATCATCGGTGCAATCGGCGGTGCAATCGTGGTCTTCGCTGTACCTCTGCTCGACAAGCTCAAGATCGATGACGTCGTCGGCGCGATCCCTGCCCATCTCTTCTGTGGTATCTGGGGTACGCTTGCGGTCGCCATCTCCGATCCGGACGCGACATTCGTTACACAGCTCACCGGCATCGTTGCGATCGGCGCTTTCGTCCTTGTCCTCAGCAGCATTTTCTGGCTGATCCTGAAGTACACGATGGGCATCCGAGCCAGCGAAGAGGATGAAGTCGGTGGACTCGACAAGGCAGAACTCGGCCTTGAAGCCTATCCTGAATTCGGCCAGGGATCACAGTCCTTCTAATAACACTATGGGGCGGCGCTGCCGCCCCACGGTTAAGCAATTGCCCAATTTTTGGCCTTCGTTTTGGCTAGAAATTGGGCAATTTTCGTTGGTTAAGCCCTAGAATACACGATAACGGGCTAAAAATGGACATAAACGACTTGGCACACTCCTTGATACACAATCCCTAATCCGCGCCCCAACGCGGCCACAAGAAGATGAGGGAGCTAAGTTAAATGTCTGAGGGAATTACGGGCACGGACGTCCTGTTCGTGCTGCTAGGTGCCATTCTTGTTTTTACCATGCACGCCGGTTTCGCCTTTCTTGAAGTCGGCACGGTCCGCCGGAAAAATCAGGTCAACGCGCTGGTCAAAATCATTGCCGACTTCGGCATTTCAACAATCAGCTATTTCTTTGTCGGCTATGCCGTCGCCTATGGTGTCGATTTCCTGGTGAGTGCTGCTGTCCTCTCAGGCGAGGCAGACGCGGAAGGATATGCCTTTTCGAGTAATGGGTACGATCTGGTCAAATTCTTCTTCCTGCTGACTTTTGCTGCCGCCATTCCCGCTATCATTTCCGGCGGCATCGCTGAACGCGCAAAGTTCTGGCCCCAGCTAATAGCGACCGCAATTCTGACCGCCCTTGTCTACCCTTTCTTTGAGGGTCTGATCTGGAACGGCAATTTGGGCCTACAGACCTATATCGAAGAAATATTCGGAGTCGGTTTTCATGACTTTGCCGGCTCAATCGTCGTTCATGCTGTTGGCGGATGGATCGCCCTTGGCGCCATCCTCCATCTCGGAGCGCGGGAGGGTCGCTATACAAAAGACGGTCGCGTAAACGGTATTCCGCCCTCAAACATTCCGTTTCTTGCCCTCGGTTCCTGGATACTTTGCATCGGCTGGTTCGGCTTTAACGTCATGAGTGCACAAACAATCGGCGGAATTTCCGGCCTCGTCGCCATGAATTCACTGATGGCCATGGTCGGCGGCATCATTGCCGCGCTTTTTGTCGGAAAGAACGATCCCGGTTTTGTGCATAACGGCGCGCTTGCCGGCCTTGTCGCGGTATGCGCCGGTTCGGATATCATGCATCCCATCGGGGCCTTGCTAACTGGTGGTGTCGCCGGCGCCCTCTTCGTTGTCGCCTTCACCTACTGTCAGAACATACTGAAAATCGATGACGTCCTCGGCGTCTGGCCGTTACATGGGCTTTGTGGATTATGGGGCGGTATCGCGGCAGGTATATTCGGGCTTGAATCCCTGGGCGGCCTCGGCGGTGTCAGCTTTATGGCCCAGTTGACTGTCAGCCTTCTTGGGTGTGTTTATGCGTTGATCGCCGGATTCCTCGTCTACGGCCTGCTAAAAATGGTTAGTGGCATCCGCCTTTCGGAAGAGGATGAGTTTATCGGGGCGGATCTCAGCATCCATAAAATCGGGGCGTACCCGGAACAGGATCTGCGCTAACGCAACTCATGACGCCTGAAAGGCGTGGTATAAAAGCAAGACGTGTCGAATTATAACGCCTTTCGGTGTGATGCCGCTTGTGTCCCAAGTTTGATTTAACTAAATTCAGAGCCCGTTTATTCCCTTCGACATC
Source organism: Sneathiella sedimenti (assembly GCF_017313765.1). Classification (GTDB taxonomy): domain Bacteria; phylum Pseudomonadota; class Alphaproteobacteria; order Sneathiellales; family Sneathiellaceae; genus Sneathiella; species Sneathiella sedimenti. The sequence continues at coordinate 552,657 of NZ_JAFLNC010000001.1, forward strand.
GGTACTCTGGGTATATGATTAACTCCGAACTGTCCCATTTGCGTGGCTCCCCATTTGATGCGCTTCGATCGCTACTAGATCCGCTGACCCCGGCCCAAAATTTTGATCCCGCCATCCTGACGATTGGCGAGCCACAACACACACCTCCTCAGCTGATGATTGATGCACTGCGAGCCAATGAGCATCTTTATGGGAAGTATCCGCCGGTGGGCGGAACAGCCGAACTAAGAGGCGCAATTGCCGGTTGGCTCACCCGCCGCTACGGGCTGCCAGATGGAATGATAGCAGCCGACCAGCATATCGCCCCGGTAAACGGCACAAAAGAAGCGCTTTATATGATCGCATCCGTGATTACGGAACGGGCGGGCCACAATCAGCCAAAACCGGTCATTCTGCTGCCGACCCCCTATTATCATGTCTATCATGCCGCCGCCGTCATGGCCGGGGCGGAGCCTGTATTTCTACCCGCTGGCCCGGAAACCCATTTCTTTCCGGACCTCGACGCGTTATCGCCGGAAGTTCTCGACCGCGCGTCCGCATTTTACTTGTGCAACCCTTCCAACCCGCAGGGAACAGTGGCAAGCGCTGACTATCTCAGGGCGGCCCTTACTCTGGCCCGCAAGCATGGCTTCATGCTGGTCGTCGATGAATGTTATTCTGAAATATACGATCGAACTCCGCCTACCGGTATCCTGGAGATTTGCGCGGAACAAGGTGGTTCTCTTGATCATGTCATCGCGTTTCATTCTCTCTCAAAACGTTCCAGTGCAGCAGGCCTGAGATCGGGTTTTTGCGTCGGTGAGACAGAACTCATTCAAACCTTCCTCAATTTAAGGAATTTTGCCGGCGCCGCGTCGCCCCTGCCTGTGTGCGCGGCGGCAACAGCGCTTTGGAATGACGACACTCATGTGGAGGAGAATCGCGCTCTTTATCGCGAAAAATTCGATATGGCAGAAGAGATTTTCGGATCGCGGTTCGGGTTTTACCGCCCGGAAGGAGGGTTTTTTCTCTGGCTCGATGTCGGGGACGGCGTCGAGGCCGCAAAACAGCTCTGGACAAAGGCTGCGATCCGCGTCCTTCCCGGCAGGTTTTTGAGTGTAGCAGGCCCCGATGGAGTCAATCCCGGCGATCCGTATATCCGAATTGCCCTGGTCTCACCGCCAGAGAACAGTAAAGAGGCTTTAACTAGACTCGCCAATAGCTTATAGAATACCCGTATGATGTTTAAATCAAAAGGCTCAAAATCGATTTCCCTTTTGCCGAGTGGAAGCGTAGATTTTCTTCACCGGCGGCTAGTTGAACTGGGCGGGCTGGCGCTGTTGTTGCTGGCATTAATCTGTGTTCTGTCCCTCGTTTCCTATTCGCCGGATGATCCGAATTTTAATCATGCCACCGCGAGTCCTCCGAGCAATTTTCTGGGGCTGGGCGGCGCGCATCTCTCGGACCTGCTCCTACAGACAATAGGTTTCGGATCCATTGCCTTGATCCTTGGACTGGTTGCCTGGTCGTGGCGGGTAATGTCACATCGGGGATTGCGTTGGGGCTGGGTGCATCTTGCGATGCTTCCCTTTGGGGTCTCCTTTACCTCGGCAACATTGGCGGCATTGCCTGTTGCGGACTCCTGGCCACTGAATGCCGGCTATGGCGGCATTGTCGGCAAGGTGATATTCAACTCGATTATCGTCGGAGGACAGCAGATTGGCCTGGATATTCCAGCAGTAATACTTGGCCCTGTATTGGCGGTCATCGCGCTTGCTCTGCTACTTGTGTCCTTTGGCGTTTCTGCGCAGGAATGGCGGGTTGTTGGGCTGTCGTTTAAGGCCGTTGTGCAAACGCTGTTGCTCGCCCCGGGATATTTACGTGACTTCCGTTTCCGTCGTAACTCCGACGAAGAGGAGGACGACGACCCTGTTGATGTGGAAAAGCCCGTCAAGAAGAAGAAAAAGTTGCGGATCAAAAAGGAGAAGGCCCCGGTCATCCGCAAGGCTGTCGAGCCACAAATTGAACAGCGTAAGGCCGGAGCCGCCGTTGGCAAACGAGTTGCGGCGGAAAAACAGCCTGCGCTTGATCTGGGACCGGCTGGTGAATACCAACTACCACCGCTTGACCTTCTCTCGCTTCCCGATACTAAACTTGTATCCAAACCGGTCAGCGAGGAGGCCCTGTCCAAGAATGCGCGCCTGCTTGAATCTGTGCTCGACGACTATGGTATCAAGGGAGACATCAGCCGCGTCCGCCCTGGACCGGTTGTCACCCTCTATGAGCTGGAACCCGCGCCAGGCCTGAAGAGCTCCCGCGTGATAGGTCTTGCTGATGATATCGCCCGGTCGATGAGCGCAATATCAACCCGTATCGCCGTTATTCCCGGCCGTAACGCCATCGGGATTGAGCTCCCAAATCAGCGGCGGGAAACCGTGTTCCTGCGCGAACTCCTCTCTGCCGCCGCTTATGAGAGCACGAATTCAAAACTCACCCTTGCGCTCGGTAAGGATATCGGCGGCGATCTGGTCGTTGCTGACCTCGCGCGGATGCCGCATTTGCTGATCGCCGGTACAACGGGATCCGGTAAATCCGTCGCGGTTAATACCATGATCCTGTCGCTACTCTATCGGCTCTCACCGGATGAATGTCGCTTCATCATGATCGATCCGAAAATGCTGGAGCTCTCCGTTTATGACGGCATCCCCCATTTGCTGGCTCCTGTGGTTACTGAGCCCGGCAAAGCCGTTGTTGCGCTTAAGTGGGCGGTCAAGGAGATGGAAAATCGTTACCGCAAAATGGCCGAGCTCGGTGTGCGTAACGTCGATGGCTACAACCAGCGTATTCGGGAAGCACAGAAAAAAGGCGAGGTCCTAAAACGTACCGTCCAGACTGGCTTTGACGCCGCCACCGGCGAACCCGTTTTCGAAGAGCGCGACCTCGATACGGAGCCGTTGCCGATGATCGTAATTATCGTCGATGAGATGGCGGACCTGATGATGGTCGCGGGCAAGGATATCGAGGTGGCGGTACAACGCCTCGCCCAGATGGCCCGTGCCGCGGGGCTGCATGTGATTATGGCAACCCAGCGTCCGTCTGTTGATGTCATTACCGGTACCATCAAGGCCAACTTTCCGACCCGCATCAGCTTCCAGGTGACATCCAAAATCGACAGCCGAACTGTGCTTGGCGAACAGGGAGCGGAACAGCTTCTTGGGCAGGGCGACATGCTCTATATGCCGGGCGCTGGCCGCGTGCAACGTGTTCATGGCCCGTTTGTATCGGATGAAGAAGTCGAGCAGGTCGTCAACTTCCTGAAAGCACAAGGCGAGCCGGACTACAAACAGGAAGTCACCGAGGAAGATCAGGGCGATTTCGACGGCATTGGCAGCGGCGGTGCCGGTGGTAGTTCCGGTGATGAGCTGTATGACCGCGCTGTCGAGCTGGTCTGCCGGGAACGCAAGGCATCCACCAGCTTCGTGCAACGGCACCTGCAAATCGGATATAACCGCGCCGCCCGCATTATTGACCAGATGGAAAAAGAGGGCGTGATCGGAGCGGCAAATCATGTCGGCAAGCGGGAAGTACTGGCTCGTGACATTGATGACCGGGAACGGTAAATAGGCATCAATTTTTTGCATTTGCAGGCGGCTTTCCCATATCAGGGGGAGCGATCCTCGCTGACAAGATCAAAGCTGAAGTGAGACAACATGCGATTTATACGAAATACGGCCCAAATCTTTTTTGCGATATTGTTCGTAATGTCCGCGGCATCCCCTGCCGTTGCTGTAGTTGATGCAGAAGATCGGGCGCAAATCGCGCGTGTGGAAGCCTATCTCGATACCATAAAAACCATGCAGGCGGATTTCCTGCAAATTGACTCGGCAGGCGGCATTGCCGAAGGGGCGGTTTATATGCGAAAGCCCGGCCGGATGCGATTTGAATACAAGCCGCCGGCACAAATTCTTGTCGTTGCGGATGGCCTCTGGCTCGTATTTCACGACAAGGAGTTGAAAGAGACAACTCGCCTTCCGCTTTCCGCTACGCCGGTGAATATCCTGCTGAAGGAAAATGTCCAATTGAGCGGTGATGTCACGGTTACCAAGGTTCAGCATGATGCCAATACCCTGCGCCTGACCATTGTTGACACGGATAATCCCGATGAAGGAAATATTGTCCTGATTTTCAGCGACAACCCGCTGCAATTACGTCAGTGGCTGGTGACCGATGCCCAGGGTCAGGTCACGAGTATTAGCCTCGGTAAGGTCGAAAAGAATATCAAGCTCAATGCGGAACTATTCACCTTCTTCGATAGCGATTACGAATAAGCATGAAGCAACACTTAAATTCGTGTTACATATTCCGCCATGATCATGAATCGAGAGACCAATATGGATTATGACGACGATTTCGATGAAGACCTGCCCGATATCGAAGACTATCCAACCCTGATTTCCGTTGTTCGCTTTAACAAACTCATCCCCTCTATCCCGTGGTTTGCGGATGTAGGGGAGCCTTTACCACGAGAATCCCGGACAACCGCACGTGACTATATGGACACGCTCGGGTTTCCAGACGCCTTCGTTGCAGAGGTGGAGACCTGGGAAGATGCCGCCTACGCCGCCAGCAATCCAGAATTCAACAGTGAATGGTGGGAGGCTGAGGAACAGCTTCGAATGGGGTTAACCACGATGGCGCTCGAGCTTATGAGTGAGGAGGACCTGAACCTTGCCCTCACCCAGGTCTCTGCGACCGCGTCAGAGATCATCTCCAAGGCAGTGGAAGAGATGGCGGATGACGCCAGAATTGAAGATCAGGAACTAATCCGTGCGGCCATTGGCTCCGCCGTTCAAAGTTGCCATCAGGCCGCGCTAGTGCTTGCCGCTGGGGAGGAAGATACCCATCCCTTCGCGCTGAAGTACAAGCTGTTCGAACAGGGGCATTGGCCGATTGCCATTACAGGCAGCAGTTTTAATATTTTCTAAGTAGACCCGGAAAAACAATAATGAATGATTTGCGCCTTGCCACCTGGAACGTCAACTCTGTCCGTGCCCGTCTTGCCCATGTAGAACAATTTGTTGCACAACACCAACCCGACATTCTCTGCCTTCAGGAAACCAAGGTGACGGACAACGAATTTCCGCTCAAGGCATTTGCAAAAATGGGGTTTGTGCATCATGCCATTGCTGGCCAGAAGAGCTACAATGGCGTGGCTATATTCTCGAAACTGCCTTTTGTCCCGTCGGAATCCAAGGAATGGTGCGGCAAGGATGACAAACGCCATCTGGCCGTCACGCTGGAGAACGGGGTGGAGGTGCATAATTTCTACGTGCCCGCGGGCGGCGATGTTCCCGATGTGACGCTGAACGAAAAATTTGCGCATAAGCTGGACTTCATGACGGAGATGTCGAACTGGTTCACAGAGCGCCGGACAGAGGACAATAAGCTCATTCTCGTCGGAGATCTTAACGTCGCTCCGTTGGAAACTGACGTGTGGAACCATAAACAGCTTTTGAAGGTCGTCAGCCATACCCCGATAGAAGTTGAGCATATGGCACGAATTTATGATTCCCATGACTGGATCGACGCAATGCGTCACTTTGTGCCGGAACCGGAGCCGCTTTATTCCTGGTGGAGCTATCGCGCCCGTGACTGGCGCGCGTCCAACCGGGGTCGCCGGCTTGATCATGTTTGGGTAACACCTGCTCTCAAATCTCATCTGAAGAGAATGGAAATCACCCTGGATGCCCGTGATTGGGAGAAACCCTCAGATCATGCACCCGTCATTGTCGATTTTACTAATTTACGGTAGACATCTTACCAGCATAATTTAGTCATCCCGCTTTCTCAATATTGACTGTGTAATTGCCCCGTGGCGCATTCAGACTGTAAGCGCAAGTAAAGACCTGTTGACGGGTTTTACACTGGTCGGAATCCATTTCCTGTCGCCAAATCCACCCGACGGTTAGGACTTGCTCAAGGCGAAGGCTTGCGGCAAAGTCGGAGAATAATAATAAAAATGGGAGGGAAAAATGGCAATGGAGTCATCAAATGGCGGCCGCTTGGAAGGGAAAATCGCTCTGATTACAGGGGCAGCGTCTGGAATTGGCAAAGCAACGGCGGAACGGTTCGCCCGCGAAGGCGCAAAAGTTGCACTCACCGACATTGATGCCGAAAAGGGCAAAAAGTTAGTGGATGAGCTAACGAAGGCGGGACATGAGGCCTTTTATCAGAACCTTGACGTGATAGACCAGGACGATTGGCTGACCGTCGTAGACACCGTTACAACCCGGTGGGGAAAGCTGGATATTCTTGTCAATTCTGCTGGAATTGGGCGTGCCAAGGGCCTGCTTGATATGAGCTATGATTTTTGGCGCCAGACAATATCCATCAATCTGGACGGCACCTTCCTCGGCACGCAAGCTGCAGTTGGCAGCATGAAGGACACAGGCGGTGGCGCTATCGTCAATATTTCATCCGTACTTGGATTCGTAGGGATGTCCAACATTTCCGCCTATGCCGCCAGCAAGGGAGGCGTGCGGCTCTTTACGAAGGCGGCGGCCATCGAATGCGCGGAAAAAGGCTACAATGTGCGTGTCAATTCTGTGCACCCGGGATATATCGAAACGCCAATGGTCATGCGGCGGTTCGATAAAATCGCCGATGCGGAACGTGAAGCGGAGGAAACGAGATTGAAAAAATCGCATCCGCTTGGCCGCCTCGGCAAACCCGAAGAAATCGCATCGATGATCCTTTATTTAGCTTCCGATGAAGCGGCATTCGTGACTGGTGCGGAATTTGTAGCGGATGGCGGTTATTTAGCTCAATAGCGCCAGTCAGACTTGCCGATAGATGTGATAGCGCCCCTCGGCCACGCCGTCCGGAAGCGGGCAGGATTGCCAGATTTTGACGTCAAACGGTTGATCACTGACAATGATCGCACCGTAGGATAGCAGCTTCGGAAGGCTTCTTCCCAGCGCATGGGCGAGCGAAACACTCGCCGCCTTGTCACCGGAGCCGATATCGCAATGGGCTAGAACCGCTTTTTCCGTCATCCTTTCAAGCGCAGTAGGAACGGTTTCGAGAAAATCGCCGACGATCATATGCTCAGGATCCGGAATACAGTCAGGATGCGCTTTCACATGACGGTCAAACACATAGATGTCCCGTGTCGGCATCAAGCTGCGCAGATGATCGAAAGTGCGGCCATTTCCAAGGCCAAGCTCCAACATACTACCCGGGATATTCTCAATTAGGCTCACCGCGTGATTGAGGCAATCGCGCTGCGCACTGACGCGCCGAATAAAACTATCAAGCCTGCTCATTATTGTTCCTTTTGCTTAGCGTCCATTCTGTCCGAACTTCCGCATCTGTTTCCTGACCTACCAGTTTATCGAATGTCTCGCTATAAACCTCTGGAATGGCCAGACGACCCAATGCCCACACCGCGGCAACACGCACTATTGGTGATTCATCCGTTAAAAGCGAGGTAACAGCGTCCAGAAACTCAGGTCGCCCGCTGTTACCGATTGCAATCAGGACATTGCGCACGAAGCGGTTTCGCCCGAGCCTTTTGACCGGCGATCCCGAAAAAAGCGTGCGAAATGCCGTATCGTCCAGCTTTACAAGATCGGCCAGCAAAGGGGCGATCAGTTCAGGGCGTGGATGAAGTTTTAACTCGCTTGCCCTCTTCGCATATTTGTTCCAGGGGCACACCGCCAGACAATCATCACATCCGTAAATCCGGTTGCCGATTAGCGGTCTCATCTCTCGCTCAATATGCGCTTTCGTCTCAATCGTGAGATAGGAGATACAGCGCCTTGCGTCGAGTTGATACGGCGCGGGAAATGCGTTGGTCGGGCAGATATCGAGACAGGCCGTACAAGAACCGCAACTGCCCTCCACCGCCACATCGGGGGCTATTTCGTGGGTCGTGAATATGCACCCTAGGAACAGCCATGAGCCAAATTCCCGACTTAACAGGTTGGTGTGCTTGCCCTGCCATCCGAGGCCCGCTTTCGCGGCGAGCGGCTTCTCCATCACCGGTGCGGTATCTACAAAGACCTTTACGTCACCGCCGTAATCCCGGACAATCCCTCGGGCAAGCCGCTTGAGTTTTTTCTTCACGACATCATGATAATCCCGGCCCTGCGCATAAACCGAAATGACACCTCGATCGCTCTCTTCTAAATAGGCAAGAGGATCGATTTCAGGGCCATAATTGAGCCCAAGCATGATGACTGATTTTGCGTCCGGCCAAAGCGCCTGGGGATGCTGGCGGCGTGCCGCTTTCTCGACAATCCAGTCCATATCGCCGTACCGCCCGGCCGCGATAAAGTCTTCAAGATATTTTCCGGGCTGCGCGCCAAACTCCGCTGGCGCAAAACCGACCGTGTCAAATCCTTCAGCCAGCGCAGCCGCGCGCAATTCAGCCCTGTTGACAGAGCCTTGGGAGGGATTAGAAGTCGAGGTCGGCATAATGGGGAGGTGCTGGCATGCCCGGCAGATTGTCTGCCAGGATAGCGCGAAAACTCGGCCGTGACTTCGCCCTTGCGTACCATATCTTGGCCGCGGGATGCTGCTCCCACGGAACATCGCCAAGATAGTCCACACTGGAAAGCTGGGCAGCAGCGGCTATATCGGCCAGGCTGAAGTCATCCCCTGCCAGCCAGGACCGCCGTTCCACCAGATAGGTAATATATTCAAGATGGTAGTGAATATTGTGATGGCCGGCGCGGATCGCTGCCGTATTCGGCGTCCCCGATTTTGTCAGCCGTTTCATGATCTTTTCTTCAACGAGATTATCTGTCACCTCGATAAAGAACTTCCGGTCGAACCAACCCACCAGTCGTCTTGTCTCCGCACGGGCAATTTTGTCTTCGGGGAGAAGCCGGATGTCTTCGTAGGTTTCTTCCAGATACTCACAAATCGCCTGGCTATCAGCCAAGGTGATCTCATTCTCATCGACAAGGACGGGGACTTCGCCAGCGGGGTTACGGGCAAGGAAGCCGTGTCTTCTCTCCCACGGTTTTTCGATTTTAAGGTCGAATTGAAGCCCTTTTTCAGCTAGGGCGAGGCGCACCTTGCGGCAGGCCGGAGTTATCCAAAAATGATAAAGTGTACGCATGGGGGGACATTACCCCATGCGGAAGGAATGTAGAATAGGGTGATTGGAGGATTTTACGAAAAATATCGCAACAGCAGGGTGCACCAATCAATTAACCGGGTAAATCCTGAGGCTATCACTTCGCTTCAACAGCCGCGCGCATTCGCAACGAATTCGTTCAAACATTTCCGCAACGCGGATTTTCCCACGCTGATCAAGACGGGCTACCTGTCTGAGGGCCATTTCCGGCGCATCTTCTCCATAGATCAGAATAAATCGTCGTGCCACCCATTTGACGTCTTCTGTGCTGATAATCGGGTCCGCGTGTTTCAGGGAGAAGTTGCCGGGATCACCCGCATCAATGGTTGTCATATTTTCCATACTCGGTTCGCCTGTCAGAATGTTTACAGTTGTTTCCGTTTTTAAGTAAGCAAGCACCGTGCCAAGGAAATACGGCTGTGACCGTCAGCTATGACCAAGAATATTCAGATAAAAAGGAATTTCTGCCTGATATTGGGAAAATTCTACCCATTAAAAAAGCCGGGACGATCTGATCCCGGCTTTTTTAATGTGGCAATGCCGCCCTCAGGCTCTCTGCTGGGCAACCTCATCAGATAGCGGATGCTCAAGTTTGTTCATCATTTCCTTGGGGCAGATCTGGTAAAAGCGATCCCGCTCCCATCCCCAATCGGCGAGCAGTGCCTGAGCGAACTTGGAATGCGTGTTTTCCGCATGATCCGCAATCATCTCCTTCAGCACGCCCTCCCAATAGCTGGATGCGAGCCGCTGATAAACAACAGACTCCTCGTTAATGTGAACTGGTAACAGGTCGTCAACATCATAGACGAAGGCCATGCCCCCGGTCATACCGGCGCCGAAGTTATCTCCAACAGCGCCAAGAATAACCACCGTACCGCCGGTCATATATTCGCAGCCATTGGTTCCGCACCCTTCAACCACGGTGACCGCCCCGGAATTTCGGACTGCGAACCGCTCGCCGGCCTGACCAGCGGCATAAAGTGCGCCGGAAGTCGCGCCATAGAGAACCGTATTACCGATAATGGCATTTTCGTTCCATTTCAGAGGGCTTGAGGTAACCGGGCGAACGACGATCGTTCCGCCAGAAAGCCCCTTGCCGCAGTAATCGTTGGCGTCTCCCAGTACTTCCAGTTTCAAGCCCTGAACCGCGAATGCCCCAAGAGACTGCCCCGCAGAACCGCGTAGCCGAACAGTGATATGGCCGGGTTCAAGGCCGGTCATGCCGAAAGTCCGTACAATACGCGAGGAGAGCTTGGTTCCGATGGCCCGGTGCGTATTGCGGATGCTGTAGGCAAGCTGCTTTTTCTCTCCACCTTTTGTGAAAACGCTTGCGGCATCCATAATCATCTGCGCATCCAATGTTTCAGGAACGGGAACCGGCCCCTCATTGATACAATATCTGGGGTTGTTCCCGGCATCCGCCTCCGCGAGCAATGGATTCAGATCGAGGTCATCCAGATGCGCCGAACCACGGCTGACCTGGGAGAGCAGGCTGCTACGCCCAACGATTTCTTGCAAGGAGCGATAACCGAGCTGCGCCAGAATCTCACGCACCTCTTCGGCGAGGAAACTGAAGAGATTAACGACCTTATCCGCATTTCCCTCATACTTTTTACGCAATTCCTCATCCTGCGTACAGATACCGACTGGGCAGGTATTGGAATGACATTGCCGCACGAGAATACAGCCAAGCGCAACCAGTGCGCCTGTCCCAAGGCCATACTCTTCGCCCCCCATCATGGCGCTGATAACGATATCACGGCCGGTCTTCATCCCACCATCGACCCGGAGCAACACCCCATGGCGGAGCTTGTTCAAAGTCAGTACCTGGTTGACTTCCGGCAGGCCCATTTCCCAGGGAACGCCCGCATATTTAAGCGATGTCTGCGGGCTTGCGCCGGTTCCGCCCGAGTTACCGGAAATCATAATGACATCCGCTTTTGCCTTGGCAACACCCGCCGCAACCGTTCCGATGCCCGCTTCTGCAACCAGCTTGACGCAGACACGCGCCTCCGGGTTGATCTGCTTCAGGTCGTAAATGAGCTGCGCCAGATCTTCAATGGAATAGATATCATGATGCGGCGGCGGCGAAATCAGGGTCACGCCCGGTGTTGAATTACGTAGTTTCGCAATCATCTCCGACACCTTGAAACCGGGAAGCTGTCCGCCTTCACCGGGCTTGGCGCCTTGTGCGATTTTAATCTCAATCTCTTCACAATTACTGAGATATTCTGCTGTCACACCGAACCGTCCGGAGGCAATCTGCTTGATCGCGGAGTTGGCGTTGTCCCCGTTGGGACGTGGCTTGAACCGGCTCACGTCTTCTCCGCCTTCACCGCTATCGGACTTGCCGCCAATCCGGTTCATGGCGATGGCAAGCGTCTCATGCGCCTCCTTGCTGAGCGCACCAAGGCTCATCGCTCCGGTAACAAACCGCTTGCGAATTTCCGTAATGCTCTCAACTTCATCAATTGGGATCGGTTTGCGGGGTGACTTGAAGTCCAGCAAATCGCGCAGATTTACCGGCGCCATCTTCCGCATTCCCTCGCTATATTTTTTGTAAAGCGAATAGCTATCCTTTTCGACTGCCGACTGCAGCAGATGGACCAACTCTCCATCGAAAGAATGCACCTCACCGGATGCCCTGTAGCGATACAGTCCTCCAACAGGCAGGCTGATCACATCCTCTCGATAGGCTTTTTCATGCTGTTCGAGAATTTTGTGCTGAATTCCGGGAAGGCCAATTCCGGAAATCCGTGACGGCATGCCCGGGAAAAATTCTGCCACGAGCGCGCGCGACAGGCCAACAGCCTCGAAGTTGTAGCCCCCACGGTAGGAGCTGATTACAGAAATGCCCATTTTGGACATGACTTTCAGCAGGCCCTGATCGACAGCCTCTTTCGCCCGTGCAAGACAACTCCGGATATCATGGCCCGGGAAAAGACCCCGTTCATGACGATCCAGAATCGCTTCCTGCAACAAATAGGCGTTGACCGTCGTCGCTCCGACACCAATGAGAACGGCAAAATACTGGACATCCAGACATTCACCTGATCGAATATTTATGGAGGTAAAGGTCCGCAGCCCCTCGTTCACAAGATGCGTGTGAACCCCTGCCGCCGCCAAAATAGATGGAATGGGCGCACGGTCGGCGCTTGAATTCATATCACTGAGGATCAGATGGGCGCAACCACCCCGGACGGCGTTTTCAGCCTCAGCCCGGATATGCCGCAAGGCTTTGGATAGGGCTTCCGGACCATCCGTGACATCGAACGTGCAATCGATCTCCTGCGCAGCATCACCCATATATTTCTGCATGGCGTCAAACTCGCCATTTGTCAGTACAGGTGATTCCAGGGACAGGATTTCCGCCTGGCTCTTGTCCTCATCCAGAATATTATTCAGGTTGCCCAGCCGGGTTTTCAAGGTCATGACGCGGCGTTCGCGCAAACTGTCAATGGGAGGATTTGTCACCTGGCTGAACCGCTGCCGGAAATAATGATGCAGGCCACGATACTGCTTCGACAGAACGGCAAGCGGTGTATCATCGCCCATCGAGCCAACAGCCTCTTTTCCGTCCTCGACCATTGGCTGGACAATTAGTTCCAGGTCTTCCAACGACCAGCCGGAACACAGTTGCCGTTTACGCAGCTCTTGACGGTCGAAACGACGTGTTTCTTCGGACCCTTCAATCTTGCTACCAAGATCGACCGTGTTCTCAATCCACTTTTCAAAGGGCTGGGCATTGGCCATCTTGTCCTTCAGTTCGCGATTGAAATAGAAACGGCCCTTCTTCAGGTCAACACCAATCATCTCGCCCGGCCCAACACGGCCCTTGCGCGTAATCTTGGATTCATTGACAGGCACCATTCCCGTCTCCGATCCCACCAGCAGCAAGTTGTCACCGGTGATCGTGTAGCGAAGTGGCCGTAGTCCATTGCGGTCCATCCCGGCGATGACCCAGCGCCCATCCGTTGCGCAAATAGCGGCTGGCCCGTCCCAAGGCTCCATCACCGAGTTGCAATAGGCATACAGGGCCTTATGCTTTGCCGGCATATTTTCCTTGTTGCCCCAACTCTCCGGGATCAGGAGCGTTTTTGCCATCGGCGCACTGCGCCCGGCGCGAACCAGCACCTCAAACACCGCATCTAGGGCCGCACTGTCAGAACTTCCTGCCTGGACAATTGGCTTTACGTCATCTGACTTGTCCCCAAAGGTATTGGAAACCATCCGAATTTCATGGCTTTTCATCCAGTTGATGTTGCCACGAATTGTGTTGATCTCGCCATTGTGGGCCAGCATCCGGAAGGGCTGAGCCAGATTCCATGTCGGGAATGTATTGGTTGAGTAGCGTTGATGATAAATCGCGAATGTCGATACAAACCTGTCATCTAGAAGATCAGGATAAAAGCTCGACAGCTGCTCGGCCAGGAACATTCCCTTGTAGATGATCGAGCGGCAGGACAGGGTACAGATGTAGAATCCGCTGATATGGGCCGCCAGTACTTTCTTCTCAATCCGGCGACGAATGATATAGAGATCGCGCTCGAACTCGTCATCATCGACGCCTCTTGTATTGGCAATCATGATCTGCTCGATCTCGGGGCGGGTCGCATTGGCTTTTTCACCAATAATGCTCGCGTCCACCGGCACCTGCCGCCAACCATAAATGTAATAGCCAAAGGCGAGAATTTCGCTTTCAACAATTGTTCGGCAGGTCTCCTGAGCCTCGAAATTCGTTTTCGGCAGGAACACCATCCCGACGGCCAGTTTGCCATCGATGGGTTCATGCCCCGTACGCATGATATGTTCTTTGAAGAAGTCCTGCGGAATCTGCACATGAATTCCGCAACCGTCACCCGTCTTCCCGTCAGCATCCACGGCGCCGCGGTGCCAGACTGCCTTCAGGGCATCGATTCCGGCCTCAACAACAGCGCGCGACGGCTTGCCGTCGATCGCGGCAACAAGGCCAACGCCGCAGTTATCTTTTTCCTCAGCCGGGTCATACATCCCGTTGGCCTGAAGATGAGCCGCATTCTCGGTCCAGGATTTGACAAATTCTTCGCCCATGGAGAGATCGCCTTGCTGATTTTCAATATGCTTTTTCATTTTTCCATCCCACTCCATTACGAAGCCAGCACTGTTTGTTCACTCATCTGCTTTTCGGTCAAGAACTGGTGGACAGACTGTGCGGCATCACGCCCGTCACGAATGGCCCAGACCACCAGAGACGCGCCCCGGACAATGTCGCCAATGGCGAACACCCCTTCAAGGTTGGTCATCGATGTCTTGAAATTGACCGATACAGTGCCCCAGTTGGATACTTCCAGGCCCGGTTCATCAAAAAGCTGGGGAATATCTTCTGAATCGAAACCGAGCGCCTTAATCGCCAGATCGCAAGGAATATCATGCTCCGACCCGTCAATTTCGACCGGCACCTGACGGCCGGTGGAATCCGCAATTCCCAAATGCATGTTGATTGCCTTGACGCCATTTACCTTGTCATCGCCAAGAAACGCTTTCGGCGCGGAAAGCCAGACAAACTCGACGCCTTCCTCTTCTGCATTTAATACTTCACGGAGCGATCCGGGCATATTTTTACGATCGCGGCGATAGAGACATTTTACAGACTTCGCCCCCTGTCGTACCGCCGTGCGGACACAGTCCATGGCCGTATCGCCGCCGCCGATGACGACGACATTCTTTCCTGACGCATTCAGGGTCCCGTCCTCAAATGCCGGGACTTCATCGCCAAGACCTTTCCGATTGGACGCTGTTAAATATTCAAGCGCCGGCACAATACCCCCGAGGCCGCTCCCCGGCACCGAAATGTCCCGAGATTTATAGACGCCGGTCGCAATAATGACAGCGTCGTGCTTCTCCCGGAGTTCGGCAAGCGTCGCGTCGCGACCAACTTCAAAATTCAGGTGGTAGGTAACACCGCCATCCGCCAGAAGCTTGGCACGCTTTTCCACGACATCTTTTTCCAGCTTAAAGCTCGGAATTCCGTAAATCAGCAACCCGCCAACACGGTCGTAGCGGTCATAGACATGGACCTGATAGCCTCTCTTACGCAGTTCATCCGCGGCCGCAAGACCGCCCGGACCCGCCCCGATGATTCCGATGGATTGTTCGCGTTCCACGCTTGGACTATTCGGCTTGACCCAGCCCTTCTCCCATGCGGTGTCCGTAATGTATTTTTCGACAGCGCCAATCGTTACAGATTCGAAACCCTTTTCAATGACACATGAACCTTCGCAAAGGCGGTCCTGCGGGCAGATGCGACCACAAATCTCCGGAAAGTTATTTGTCGACTGGCTGACTTCATAAGCCTCTTCCAGTCGGCCTGCCGCCGTCATCATGAGCCAGTCAGGAATATTATTCTGGACCGGGCAATGAACCTGACAATAGGGGATACCGCACTGTGAACACCGGCTTGCCTGTTCCGTAGCCCGATCACTATCAAACTCATCATAAATCTCACCGAAATCCTGGCGACGCTTTTCCGCAGAGCGCTTTGCCGGCATTTTCTTTTCCAATGAAACGAATTTCAGCATTTTTTCAGTCATCAGGCTTTCCCGTTCCGGACCTCAGTCTTGAGGCGCGGGCAAATAACAACAGCATTGTTCACGTTACAAATCCAACCGCGAGTAGGGAGACCGATCTTTTGAGGCCTTCGCACCGAAGGCTTAAATCACCACAAACACGCAAATTCTGATTTTGAATAACTCAATTGTCAGAGAATGGCCAGCAAAAAATGACATATAAGTCATCTATACTGACCTATATTTTGTCGATTTTTGCGGTTTTTTGCTGCCCCGGCCCGGAAATTTCCGTTGGGGTAAAAAATTTAGTTCCGTTTCGGACCTTTGCGTAGCGGGTTAAAGTGGTGCACCACCTCGGCGGTAGCGGCGCAGGTATTCTGGTACCACCGCATCGACTGTAGCCGGCTGAATTCCAAGATCCTGAAGATTCGGAAATTCCCCGCTCGCCACATTGTCATGCTTTAAAAGTTTGACTTGGTCCGGTGTCAATTGGGGCCGCCCCGGCGCCAATACCATAACGCAAGCCATGATGGACATTGCGCCAGAGGGTACGGGCATCAACACACACTTGCGCCCTGTAAAGGTGAGAACTTTTTCCAAGAGTTCCTTGAAGCTGTATACATCCGGCCCTGTCAGTTCCCAGGTTTTTCCCTGCTGCGCGGGTGTTTCAATAATCCGGACAATCGCGTCTGCCAGATCCTCCACCCAGATTGGCTGCATCTTCATCTTGCCGCCATCGGCCAGCGGAAAGACCGGTGCCAGGGACAAAATGCTGGCAAACCGGTTGAAGAAATCATCGTCGAGACCAAACACGACGGACGGGCGGAGAATTGTCGCCCCCGGAAACTCTTTAGCCGCCAGCTCTTCGCCGACGGCCTTACTGCGGGCATAGGCCGATTCATGATTCTTTTCCGCACCGAGGGCGGACATATGAATGAGCTGTTTCGCGCCGGCCGATTTTGCCGCCGCAGCGATCCGTTCCGCCGCGTCCACATGCAGGCGACCGAAGTTCTGCGCGCCTTTCTCATAGAGAATGCCAACGAGATTGATGACTATTTCGGCGCCCGCAACGGCCCGCTCCACGGATTGCTGATCCCGGACATTCGTCTTGACGCCGGCAATCTGGCCAACAACGCCCTGCGTCATTAATTGAGCTGCGCTTTCAGGATCGCGGACCGCGAGGCGAATTTGGTACCCTTTCGACGCCAGACGGCCGACCAGGTGCCGACCTATGAAACCGGAACCTCCAAAAATGGTAATCAAATGACCCGACATTCCTTAATTCCTCTGCTCACGGGCGACCTTAATATCGTGCCCAATGTATCTCTGTTGATGCCAATATCTACCCGCTTAGATCGGCAACGCCAAGAGCAAACGGTAAAATTCTTCAATTCTTTTGACGAAGTTTGTTGACATATGGCCAAGCGCTTTATATCAGAGGCGTCGATAAGTTGCCCAGGTGGCGGAATTGGTAGACGCGCTAGCTTCAGGTGCTAGTTTCTGTATGGAAGTGGAAGTTCGAGTCTTCTCCTGGGCACCATCCCCCTTTTACTAACTAGAAATTCGGCAGGATTTTCCTGTTAATCCATTACGCGTGGGTTCCGACCAGGTCGGAATAGCCGATTTTCCGCACCACGGCGCCATTTAGTTGGCCTTGCTTCTCCATTCCGGCGCACAATTATGCCAATGCGCCCACCCCATTCCAATTGCCCTATGCCTGTATAAATGGTTACAACTTACCTGACTATCAGTATTAAAGATAGAAAAACTAAATAATCACATCCTCTATTTCCAATCGTTTATTAGTCGATACGCCAAATAACTAGAGGTTATTAATGTATTTGGCTCAATATTAGAAAGGAAATACATAAATGTCGGAGAAAAAACTAGACGTAAGTGATTCGAGTGAAAGTGCAGAAAGCGGCCTAATGATTGCGACCGTCCGCTCGACCAGCAAGCCATGGTGCGCCACCTATCCCGGGCCAGCCGACCGGAATTTCAACTACAGGAAACTGCTCGACAATTCAGAAAATGGAATAGGTAACGCCAGCAAGTCCCCCATTAAAGTCGCGATTATCGGCGCCGGACCTGCCGGGTTGACTGCTGCCCATGAACTGGCGCGGAGCGGGCTCAAGAATATTCATTTATATGAGGCAAGCAACCGGTATGGCGGGCGGTTCTGGACCAAAACGCTTGATCCTGATAATGGCGAAGAGCAGTACTCCGCGATGGATGCGGGGGCAATGAGAATGCCGCCGTTTATTGACGAGCGGGCAAAAAGAGAAAACCCAAATCCAGAGCAAAGACGCGCTGAAATCCGTGGCGGCTGCTCTATTTTGTCATACTACTTGAACAAGTTTCAAATCTCGACTGGCGAATTTCCCAATCCCGGATCAAAAATTGCGAAAACCGGAATTTACTATAACGAGGGATCGCTTGAACCAGATATCAAGACTGATAACGACGAAGAGGAAGAAAGGTTTCAGGAAGACCATAGGGAAACTAACCAACGCGGGAAGGGGACGATGCTTATCTGGCATGGGGATCAGAATGACCCTCCAAACGAGAAGTTGCGAAACGTTAAAAAGAAGTGGGACGACTGGGGGAATAAAGTAAAAAAATATGTCCGCAAAGCCTACCCAACGCCAGGTTGGCCTGATTTCTGGAAAAAAATTGTCACTAACTACTACGATAAAACATTCCGGGATGTTGTTCTTTTGCCGGTGATTGACGACGACGAAGAACATCAAAAAGGCAATTTCGGTGGTCTTGGAATGACGGAAGAAGAGGCCCGGATATTTTACGTAATCGGCGCTGGTGATGGCGGTTGGGGGTCCTTCTTTAATCTCAGTTTCTTATATGTTTACAGGACATTTATTCACGGATTTGGAACAGACCTGCAAGTGATCGAAGGACTGTTTGACGAGAATGGAAACCGCCTGCGAGGACCAGGGCAGAATAACCATACGTTCGATAGCCTTGGAGGACAAATTGCGACACCAAAATATCTTGGAACATCAACTATTACAGATTGCCTCCTCTTCGGGGAAATAGGCGGTCAAAGTAATACACCCGCGCTTTATGGAAACCACGTCAAAGGGATGATCTCAAAAGAGCCGAAAGCTGACGGGTTGCGCCTGTTCTTTGATAGCCCGGTCTCCAAGATCGAGAAATTGGAAAACGGAAAGGTTAAGCTGCATGTAAAATATGGCGTCGACAAATCTTTTAACTTCGATTTTGCATCCCAAGAATATGATGCCGTCATTGTTACTGTCCCGACCCACCAGTTCGGAACAGAAATCGAAGTAAGTGGTTTCAACCCTAAAGACGAATGGCCGTATGATTTGCAGGCCTATCTGGCCCAGGCGCATTGGGAACCCTGTGTGAAGGTCTTTGTTGAACTGATAACACCCTATTGGGAGGATCCCGAATGTCCGATCCCGCAAATTATAGAGAGTGAAACCTTTATCCGCGACACATACGGGGTCAGAATAAATAAGGGCACCAAAGGTAAACAAACGGGCATCCTGCTACTGAGTTACACCTGGTGGCGCGACGCGACAAAGCTCGTTGGTTACGAAGATCAGGAACTGATCAACCTCGCAGTCAAAGAAGCGGACCGGATGCTGAAGAACTGCAAGAATATGGGTTCATACGATATTTCCCGTTATGTCAAATTTACCAAGGACCAGTTTGGCAATATCAATTACAAAGGCTGGGTCCACCATTGGGAATTGCAAAAGAACTATAAAGGCGCGGCACGGCTTTACGATCAGCGGACCTGGAAAAATACCCAGGTACCGATGATGTATAACCAGCTATACAGCAAGAAATCAAAGCTTTACTTCGCCGGCGAAGGATATCACGTCGATGCCGGCTGGGTCGAACCGGCATTCCGAACAGCGATAGACTCTGTTTTGCGCATTTTCCTCCATAACGGAATCAATATTCTTACAGAGGATTTCAATTTCGAGAGGGATTACCCTGAATACGATCCGAACTTTGATCCCGCGACCCATAAAGTTGAATAAAGAATTTTAACAGCCGAATCCCCGGACGTCCACGTGCGGGGATTTTTTTACCCGAATATACAATTTTTAGGTGTTTATTATGATGCTTAAACCACAAATAAGTCTGCGCAGGATTGCGGCCTTTCCATTAGGCTTTAACGGCCATTTCGACATTACTTTTCTTCAATGGATATATAGAACTCTGCTAGTTTTTACGTTATCCGTATCTCTGATCGTGACCCAGGTATTGTGGTCGGCGATGGCCGCTGCTGCGGGCCCCTACAACGCTTTGCCAGTTTCGGTAACCTCTGACAACTTGGAGGGGCCTTCCGTGACCACTGCAAGCCTGCAGCCATATGGTGCAGAAAACCCCGGGATCGTGGATCTCCCCAGCGGAAAAGTCAAATTCTCCCAGCCGCTTACAGTCTTGTCGGATGTTGGTCCGGGTTTCAACATTGATATGTTTTACTCAAGCCAGACGCCGGGATCTCTGGAGTCTGCCTCCGCAGCTACCGCCCGTGCGAATGCGGGGAATGGCTGGTCTGTTCCGGTCTTAAATCAGCGCATTGTGAGACAACACAGCTCTGACACCAATGATCGAAACGACCGTTTCTTTCTGCAGGACGGGGAGCGCTCCGTCGAGCTGCTTCCGATTGGTCAAACAATGCTCAATGACCGCCGTTTGAAGATATCCTTTACGACGACCGAGGGCGACAGCAGCATTATTAACTGGTATAGAAACGACTCCTTGCCAAATCCCGAAAATATCCGCGACAGTAGTAAAGATGAGTACCTACCCAGCTATTGGGAAGTCATAAACAAATATGGTGAAATTTCCCGCTATGGAGATTACGAAAGCAAGTCTAGCATCCTCGCCAATAGAGCCATAAGCCCCTACGACATCGGGACGGCCAATAAGCAAAAAACAAGCGTTGCGGACCTTTCCGGTGGCGAGAAATCGGCTGCCCTTTGCGCCTTGATTACAGCAGGACGTCCGGCCTCCTGTCATTTCCTTGCCGTCGAACTCTCAAGTCAACCTGAAGACTCCAACTCATCCAGAAAGATATTCACTGAAAGCGCTTGGAACCTCGCAGAGCGGGAAGATCCGATCACCGGCATGGCGACAATATTATCATATGCCTGCTCTTTCGACGTTAATAGGCCGAATGCCTCTAGCACCTGCTTGCCTTACCAAGTCGCGTCAGCAGGTGGCAATGTTGTGTCATTCAATTATCAAATACCAACAATGGCAAGCAGGCCTGTTGATCCGCTTTGCTCTAGTACACCCCAGGGAACCGACCGCACCGCGGAAGAAGTTATGCCTTCTTCGCAGGAAATTCTATTAACGGCCCTGGATGTATTCGCCGTATCGGCAAGAGCAAGAGCGAAAAAAACTATTCGGAAACTAGAAAGCACTGCTATTTCCTACTGCCCGCTAAGCTCGGGCAAGAATAAGGAAAACGTCGCCTACTTACCCTACGCAATCCGCTTTTTTACTGCGTCAAAGGGAGAGGCGATCCTCTCGGAACCAGCAACTCTCTTTGATTACTATACCACCGGAAATGACGCGGACGAGAATGCCGCCCGGTACGGAGCCTTGAAATCCGTTACTAATCCATATGGCCAGCGCATTGTCATCTCATATCAACGGAATTTGATTGATTTACAAACCGCATTTCTGGGAGAAAGTAATCATGCGTTTTGGGAAAATCCCAACAAGTCGGCGGAGGATTACACCGTCGCCTCCGTTTCCGTAGATAGCGGGTATCAATCTTCTTCCCTTTTCTATGATTATAATAGCGGCAAGCCCAATTCGCCGATTAAATATACCGCCCTGAACGGACATTCCATTATTTATCCCTCCGTGAAAATCATCTATGGCGATGTCAGACATCAGGCTGCGATCAGTTATATTGAAGCAGATTTTTATGCGGGAGATATGAGGAAAACGGTTCCTGAAATCTTCACGCTTAAAGATGCAGAAAATGGAGCGCGACCGAAAAATTCCGCTCTAACCGAGACATTGCTTAACGCAGCTCGCGGACTACCATACGAAACCCGAGTTGGTATCCGTGATGCGGATGGATCTGAATCAATTCATCGGCAGGTCAGCACGAAATATCTCGCTCTGCATGTCAGTCAACACGATAGCGAGGGAAAAGCCGTCGTTACCAAAAGAGCGATCCTGCCCTATGAACAGAAAGATGTTCGTTATGAACTTCATGGCGGCAAGGATAGCACTACCTCGGCCACCACAGTCAAAGTCCATACATATGACAATTATTTCCAGTCTTTATCAAACTCGACAACTACGACACAGTTCAACCACGGCTCAGAAGATGGCAAACCCACAATTGGGAATCAGGATATCTCGCAGTTAACAATAACTGAGTACATACTACGGGCCATTTTCGTAAAAGAATATGCGCCACACCTACTAAACCAGAACCGATTGAACGAGGTTTATGCACGCATCACAACGGCGAAAAACGAGAGCTCTCCAGAGGTCATAAAAAAGGCCACAATCAACGGGTTTTCATCCTTCAACTCACCTGTAGCGGAGCAACATGGGCCGCTAATCTCCAATATTAGTTACGAGCTAAGACTAGGAGAAAATTGGCAATCACCGGTGCAATTCCTGTTGGATTATCCACCAACGAAGGTTGTGGAGGACGAAAAATGGATGGCGGATTCCGAGATTATCCGGAGAGAATTGACGACGGGATATCCAATTGCCTCCCGGCTTGCCACTGGAGAGACGTATAAAACACTTTCCGCCTATGAAAATAGGAATGACCCTTCCTTAAGCTACCCAAGACGATATGAGTATGCCCATTTCGCTTTGGGAAAGGACGAAGGACAATCTTCGAATGTTGACGTTCCGGCCACCTATATCGGATTTGAAAAGTACGAGGACATTGCATTTGATGAACTGATAAATGTACTGCCAAGCTGCTCATCACATGCGCTGGGAATCAGTGTTTCAGGCGGTGTACTGGCTCAAGGGCCTGATGCAAATTCAGGGAACAGGTACTGTGACAGATCGGTAAAGACAACAGCCGGTTCAAAATCACGCCCGCTTGCCGTCTCATTAAACTCAAATTTTGCACCCAAGAAAACCCAACCTTATGTCGTCAGTGCATGGGTGAGGCCGGTAAAAGGCGGTGTTTGTGACATACTTCCAGATGCAGATCTATTAGAAGAGGCTGTGCGCCGCAGTACCGCTTCAGACCATTATGCCGAAACCCTGTCCGCAAACCCAGATGATGAAAAATGGTTTTACATAGAAGCGACGACGCCCAATGGCGCGGATATGGCACCAGGATCGACCCTGTTAACATGTGAAGGTGCTGTGGACGATATTCGCGTATCTCCCCTGGGCAGCAAGTTTAACGCAGTTGTTTATGATACAGATATTTCGTCGAGTAGTTACGGGTTGCCGATAGCATCCCATGCAGACAACGGGATGATATCTCGAGCGCTTTATGGCGACGACGGCAAAAAGGTTGCTGAGATGCTTCAGGATATTGACAAACCCCAATGTGCCCTCAGTTCACCGAATTGCCGATCGCTGCATACCCTTACAGACCTGTCCATAGCAAGCGGGATGAGCCGTTGGGAAGGCCATAACCGGCCCGCGCCTGACTTCCGCGCCAGTTTCAATCCTGCGATACCAAACCACGAATATTCCGGCATTGAGGCCCGCGGCACAAACACCGCTGCTTATTTCAAGGAAATACTAGGCAGCCAGAAAGTCACGATTAGGAACTCTGACAAATTCTTTGTCCGGTTCGATACAAAAACCCTAGGTGAAAAGGGTGTTTCACTGACCTTAGGGCCAACGGGTTCTGACACCCCCTCGAAACTGGATATCCAGTTTGATAGGGAACTCATCGTCAAACTGAATGGTAAATCAATGGCTCTGCCGCCCGGAAAGAGGGTTGCCCCGGAGGAATTTCTGATTGCGGTGCATAACGCACTTTCTGGAAATCCTGCGTTAATCATTTTGGCCGATGGAAATTTGATCGTCAGTCACTTTCCACCCGCTAAAGGGGTTTCAGACAGTACAAGTGATGTTGCCGTTATGCTAACCGGGGATGAACTCAGGCAGATTATCTTTGCCCCCTGGGCAGGCACAGTTACTGCCTCCTATACTGACGGATCTGGACGCGTCATCGAAGATCATGCCCTTAGCGGGTTCCTTGGAACAGACAATGTTTTCCATTTCACAGATGTCGCCCACGCAAACTGGTATGGTGGGGACGGACAACAAAATTTAGTGTCGAAGCCGGTTGAATATACGGCGCCAGCTAGCCAGGATGCCTCTGTTCCGAAACATCGAAAATTTAGTCCCGGATATCCGATTGGATCTCAAAAACTGATCCCGAACCTTCTGCAATTCCGTGGCGTGAAATACGCTACCAACCCTTCCAGGACTCAAGCCTCTCCTACTCCCATCCGTAATTTTGGGGCAATTGATTGGTCCAGATTAACTCTATTCGCCAAGACTGAAAATTTACTCAGTTTCGACATAGCCTTTGATCCGAAAACCGGCGATGGGGAGGATTTACATTATGCCATCCAATTCGGAACATCAAAAGCAAGCCCTGCCGTCAAGGGAGCGATGTCACGGATATCCAAATCTGAACAAAACCTTGCTTGGCAACATGTTTCCGTTTCCGTGGACAGTCATAAAACCGGGAAGGAAACCTTGATCCGCGTGGAAGACAAGAGTGGAGACATTGCTCTGGGCAATGTTTATATCCGGAATCTACAATGGAACGGAGTCGACAGTATTCAATTTGCAAATAATCATGCTGGCGACGATAGGGATTTTCGCAAAAATCATACCTACACCAATGGAATTCCCACAGTAAAGGTTGATCAAAAAAGCAGTTTGTTCGTTTTTTCGGGACTGCAAGACAGTTTGCTGACGGTTGGTCTGAATAGTTCCGATCTATACCAGTTTTACTCCGGTAAAAACCCTGGGCAACTCTGGTTCAGCAATGCAGACAAGGATGCAGTATTTGCGTTCGCAAACATCGATCATCGGGTAAATGCTCCTAGCCCTGGAACATCCGGTCAGTCAAGCAACGCGTTGTTGTCTCCCTATAAGGAAATGGAACAGAACCAACCTCCCTCTGGCTTCAGATACCGCGATCATGAATCTGTTTTCCCTCAAGGAAACGGCCTCCTTAGCTTCACACTGGAAGACGGGCTTGGAAACCCTGTTATCTCCGGCAAATCTTCACACAGCCCAAATGATCAAATAACGAAGAACACCATGAAATTTGATGGCTTTGTATATGATTTAATGAAGAAGTCGCAAATTGCAGACAGCGTCGGAACAGCCGCACCGATAGGTTCTTACCGGGAAACCAGACTTCCGCTGTGGTATCAGGAAAACCACAAGTCAAGCGAGCTGGTGTCAGCGCAAACCATCCATAACACAACCTATGATCTACTCGGCCACTGGACGTCACAACAGCGAACCGACTCGGCGGATCACAGCATCTTTACGGACCGCATTGGCCGCACAAGAATTATTGTCCGTGGGCCTGGATTCGACCAAAATATCAAGGAGCGCGCGCCCAAACAGATTGTCAGCTACTTTAAACGCGACACCTACGGTCGCCTTATTGAGAGTGGTCGGCTGAAAAATGTCAATTATACCGCGTTGCAGTGGATGTCGACGACAGCGGATTCCGCGTTTGATGACTCAAAATTACTGGACTTAAAGTCCTGCATCGTTGCTCAAAAAAAGTACGATAGCTACAGCGATGTTCCATTGTACGCCAAGTCCTCAGGAAGCAACTCGCAAGCGAAGAATCTTTCCGCAGATACGAGGCTTCAGTCTAGTCTTCTAAACGGTCGAGGGTTAAGCATTGCTGAAATACAATATTCAAGAACCGTTTCCGAAAACGAGGACGGCTGGAACCAGAACGCCCTAACGGATGATGGATGCAATAACCAAAAGAATGATACAGAGGCAGGGTTAGGCAATTATGTTCTAACGACAGAAATATATGATCAATATGGCCGTCCTCTCCATGATTTCACAAATATTGTCACTGTTGACGATCGCGGACTTAGAAACGGATCCCTCTACCTAAAATCCCATCAATTCGACTCTGACGGTAACTATATCAGAGTATTTTATCCTTCAGATGCCGACGGCAATTCGGGTGATTTTTCTATCACGGCACAGAAGGACCGCCTTGACCGGATTAGCTCTCTAACAAAAACAATTGGTGGTCAGTCTTCGCAATTATGGAAGGTGGCCGATTTCAGGTTTGGAGAACCGGTTTCAGAGATTTATGCGATGGGCACCGATAAAAACAAAGACCAAACGTATATAACGAAGGAGGTAAAATACAATTTTCAGAACATGCCGGTAGCAATCACTCAAAAAGACCAGGACGGCAAGCTGCTTTTGCTGGAAGAATTTGGGTATCTCAGCGACTTGGGGACACCCGGCACCCAAGCCCATAGGGCCTGTCATGACCTCAATCTCACACAGTACAGCTATAACCTAATTGCTTGGAAGCGGTTGTCCGGAGATGCCTGGTTTGACAAGGATGCTGTGTCAGACCTGCAATCGAACAGCGATGAACGGTGTTATGGATATGACGGGGATGGACAACTCACAAAAATCGTACGAGTGCTAAACGAAGAGAAAAACACCCGAAGCGACCTGCAGATAGAGACATTCCAGTATGATGAGAATGGCAATATCGTTCAAAAGCATAGCCGTAAGCTCGTTGCCCTGAATGAGGCCAATACACCAGAGTATCTCTGCGAAAGTAGGCTCTTTGAACTGGACAATGACGGCAATTCCATCGCCCAAGCATCCTATAATTCTGGCGTCTGCAGCAATAATTCGGGCGACACAAGTAATTCAGGTGACAACCCTGGGAATCCCGGGTTTGAGCGAGATAACACTGATCGTAAATCTAACTTCAGCTATGACACACGCTACGGCACTTTAAATACATTCGCCACTCCAGATATCGACAAAGTTGTGATTACGCGGGATGCGGACGGTATCCGGCCTGTAAATGTCGCATTTCAATCACGCGATGCTGAAGGTAGCTTTAAGTTCCAGGATGGCCCGGACGGACGCGCCGTTGAAATAAAAACGGTTGGCGAAACGCAGACAAGCCGGCATTTCGTAAGGGCGGGCTTCATCCGACCTATCGCGGAATTCCAGACGAATGCGAAAAATACGTCTGTTACCTACAGTCTGCCTGGTGGAGGACAGTATAATGCGGAGACCGGAATGACATTTTTCCCGGTTAAGGACTATCTGAATTCGACACGCGGTATACTCCAGCAGGGCGAAATCGTTGCCAAGTATGATTACGATATTACCGGCAAGCCGACGGTAACGGACAGCTGTTACGGAACCTGCGAGGCCGGGCAGTACGAGTATCTTTACCAGGGGCAGCGGTTTCTTGAGTTTGGT
Source organism: Sneathiella sedimenti (assembly GCF_017313765.1). Lineage (GTDB taxonomy): Bacteria > Pseudomonadota > Alphaproteobacteria > Sneathiellales > Sneathiellaceae > Sneathiella > Sneathiella sedimenti. The sequence goes on from NZ_JAFLNC010000001.1 coordinate 579,801, forward strand.
GCTGATAAACAGAATACTTTGGCCGGCCTTTATGCTTTCCCCGCACGGCTATATGATCCAGACCAAATGCGCTGGGCATCTCTTGATGAGGCGTTTGACAGCATTTCTCCTTATACAGCCATGGCCAATAACTGGGTGAATTTTACGGATCCGGACGGCAATGTTGTTACATTTTGGATCGCCGTGGGGTTAGCCGGTTTTACAGGAGCAACTTTGGCCGTTGGCGCGTTGTTTAGAAACAGCTCGTCAACCAATATGGCGTTGACGACCATCCGGGCCTTAAACGCCGCACAATTGCACTACAAAGGATTTCTGATAATTCACATTGTGAGGGAAGGACTGATTGCCTTTGGCCCCCGCCCGCAATTCGACCGGGTTCTGCATATACTCCAGGTTCCCGTCAATATGATGCTGCTCTTGACGTTCCTGTTAATGACCAAGAACTGGGTCACAGGAGGTCGACCGAGCGTTACCGGTACGACCCCCCGCTACAATCGGGGAAGCTGGCGACAGATTGCCGGGGTCATCCTGTCAAAAACAGCCTGGCAGGCTATTATCGGATATGCGTCCTACCGAGGGATTGGCGCACAAGCGGTTATCACCGTATACCCGGCTTTGGTTTTGGGCGAACTCAGCTATATGCTTGCCGCTCACCAATTCAGGATTAGACAGAGAAGCGATTTTTGGGCCGATCCGGATGTCCCGGCCTCAATTGCATCTGTGATGAACTCGAGGAGGGCTTCGTTCCTGTATGGAATGTCCGGGGCGACGGTATCCACTCTCGTTCTTGGCGGTATGTGGCAAGGCTATGAGAACCCGCCTCCGACACGCTATTGGGGGCATCGCCAAGGCCTCGTTTCAGGACAAGCCGGAATTGCCTGGAATGCCTTAACTATGATCGTTGTCGAGGGAATAATTTATGTTTTCTGGATAGGGACCCAGGAAGCCCTGTACAGAATTCTGGTGATCAGGCACCGGAATTCATTTCCCCGCGATCCAATTCCGATACCAATGCCTGTGGATGAACTTAATCTGGAAGATTTTGTTCCTGCAACCAGACTTCAAATAGAGACGCAACCGTTTCAGGAGGACGATGAATAAGATAACTCAATGTCGAAATCAAAGAAGTAGAATTGGACAACTCACAACTAACCACGTTCAAGAGTTGGTCCGTCAATCGTAACCCTTAAAAAATATATATTTTTCTGTGGTTTAAATCAGTACCACCCCGCCGTATCCACCGCACGGCGGGATGGTCAGCAAAGGGAATTTAAGAAAAAAATAGGGTGGAAATTTGTTAGAAAATTTCGTTAAATAAAATTTTCTTGACTTAAAAGAAACAACTGCTAATTTTATAGTACGCATTGAAGCGTAGAAAATTGTAAGCGACGTAGCTGAACACCATTCAATTGGGTGATGCTTGTCGCTTTTTTGTTTTTGTGTTCGGTCGCGTCCAAATTAACAGGAGGACGTGGTTAATGAAAACAATTCTATCAGGAGTTTGCGCACTCGCGCTTACGGCAAGCCTATCTATGGGAACCGCAGTTGCCGGCACCAAGATTGGCGCAATTTTTGACCTGACCGGCGGTCTGAACATATATGGTATTCAACAGAACAATGCCCTGCAATTGGCTGTTGAAGAAATTAATGCTAACGGCGGCGTGTTGGGCGAACCCATTGAAGTTGTCTCGTATGACGCACAGTCAGAACTCAGTAAATATACCCAGTTTGCCAACACGGCCATTCTCCGTGACAAGATCACCGCACTCTTCGCGGGTTTAACGAGTTCATCCCGCGAAGCCATCCGGCCCATCGTACGCAAAGCCAACATTCCCTATTTCTATTCTTCCCTCTATGAGGGCGGCGCTTGCGACAAGGTAACCTTCGTGACCGGTTCATCGGCCTCACAGCAAATGTCTAAATTGATCGAATGGGGCGTAAGCACATACGGGCCGAAAATTTACATTATGGCTCCAGATTATAATTTCGGTACAATTTCTGCCCATTGGGTCCATGAATACGCTACGCGAAATGGCGGCGAGGTTGTTGGAGAAGATTTCCTGCCTCTCACCGTTTCTGATTACGCGCCAACCCTTCAGAAAATTCAGGCTGCAAAGCCGGACTTCGTCGTGGCCCTTCCGGTCGGCGCCAACCAAACAGGCTTTCTAGAACAGTTCGCAGCCGCGGGCCTGAAAGACCGCATTGGTATTGTTTCCACCAATTATGGTTCGGGCAACCAACAAGTCGTTGTCTCTCCTCAGGCCGGTAAGGGCATTATTGCAAGTGCTGGTTACTTCATGGAAGTGGCGAACGATCAGAACGCCGAATTCGTAAAAAAATGGCAGGCTAAGTACGGCACGGATACGCCTATCGTTTCCGGCGCCGTGGACGTCTGGAATGCCGTTCATCTGTGGGCATTGGCAGTAAACAAGGCAAATTCTTCGGAGACCGAAGCTGTCATCAGTGCCTTGGAGAGCGGCCTAAGCTTTGACGCTCCGAATGGTAAGGTGTCCTTGGACTCCAAATCCCACCACTTGAACCAGAACATCTACATTGCAGAAGGTAATGCAGATCACGGCTTCGATATCCTGGTTACGTTTACGGACGTACCCGCCGTCTTCGAAGCGGACAAATGCGACCTGGTTAAAGATCCCGGGTTGGCAGAGCATTTTACACCTGAAAGCTGATTTTTTAAGGGGGTGCCGCGACGATCCGCGGCACTCCATATTCATCGGAAAAGAAAAATGGATTATTTTGCGACGGTATTAATTTCATCGCTCTCGAGTGCATCAATCTTATTGATCGCAACACTCGGACTGGCTGTAGTGTTCGGCTTGATGGGCGTGATTAACTTGGCGCATGGTGAGTTTATCATGATGGGCGCCTACTCTGCGCTTACCGCCACGCAGCTGGGCATCCCCTTTATTCTAGCTATTCCGGTTGCAGTGCTGGTGACAATGGTCTTCGGCGCGCTCGTGGAAATAATCATTATTAGGCGCCTGTACGGAAGACTGTTTGACACAATGCTGGCCACCTGGGGACTAAGCTTGGCTCTCTATCAAGGCGCGGTGTTGATCTTTGGCTCGGTTTCTCCGGGAATTGGCATGCCCCAAATTAACTTCAACGTCGGAGACTATACTCTGGCGGCTTATCCAATATTCATGATTCTCGTTGCCGCCGTAATGCTTGCAGGCATTTATGCCCTTCTTACACGGACTGTCTACGGCATGAAGGCACGCGCTGCCATTCAGGTGCCTGATATGGCGCGGGCAATAGGAATCGATTCCGCTCGAACAAATACGCTGACGTTCGCCATTGGTTGCGGACTGGCCGGGTTTGCCGGAGCAATCCTCCTCCCAATTGTTCCGGCAACCCCCTCGATGGGCTTTGCATTTGTGATCAAGGCATTTTTGACTGTTGTCATTGCCGGACCGGTTACTCTTGCAGGAAGTGCACTGGCCGCTATTGGCGTGGGTACCGGCGCCAGCGTTGTCGCCAGCTTCATGACATCAGTTGCTGGCGACCTTTTCTTCTTCATCCTGACTGTTGTCCTGCTACGGCTATACCCCCTGGGGGTTTCCGCCAAGTGGCGTATTAAGCTTTAGGGGGTAAACATGGAGCACAATCTAACAACCGCCGAAAAAATTCATGGATCAATCGGCATTTCAGCGCCCACAATCGCCGTTATTATCGCCCTTGGCATTTCCGGAATGCTTGACCCCTATTTGGCGTATGTCGCGTCCTTGTGGGTAATATATGGTCTTCTGGGTATGAGCCTTGATTTGGTTTGGGGCCGCGGAGGTGTCCTGAGTCTCGGTCAAACCGCCTTTTACGGATTAGGCGGCTATTTTGGCTCAGTTGTCGCTATCAACTTCTCCGAACTTACAGGCAACAGCCTTATCTGGGCGTTGCCAACAGGGGCGGCTTGTGGTGCCCTGTCTGCGGCTGTGATCGGATATCTGATATTCTACGCCCGCACCGGACCTCTTCAGACGACAATCCTTACCTATACGTTCACCATCTTGTTATGGACGTTGTCACAGTCCTTCAAGATTACCATCGGAGAAGCCAAAATTGGTGGTGACAACGGCATGGCCAATATTCCCGGCATGATTTTGGACTTCGGCGAGGATGCGACCACGCTCGAGCCAAATGCAATGTTTGCAACTGTGGTTGTTATTTCCGCAGTCATATATTTCGCCGTACGTCTACTCATGAGCGGTCCTTTCGGCAGAGTAGTTGACTGCATCCGGATCGACGGGGAGAAAACAGAGCTACTTGGCTACGATATCCGGAAATATCAGCTGCAGAATTTTATGATTGCCGGTGCCATCGCAGGTATAGCCGGAGCTTTGTTCGCAGCCTGGTCAAATTACCTCAACCCCTCGATTTTCTCAGTTCAGGAAGCATTGATGGTGCCGATATATGTTTTGGTCGGCGGTGCCGGAACTTTGTCAGGTGCATTTATCGGATCCGTGCTTATCGGCGGATTGTCGTTTTGGCTCGGTGGCGGCGCCATCAGCGGCCAAACCACACTCATTTTAGGATTGGTGTTGATTGTCCTCGTGATCTTCCTGAAAAACGGCATTCTTGGGGCGCTGAATAGCTTATGGCTGCGTTTTCTTCCTGATCGCAATCGGGCGGTACACTCCATCAAGCCCGTAACGATAGATGCGTCGGTCGTGGAAAATATTCTAGCTGACGCGGAAGTCGCGGCAGGCCCGCCAAAATCCCTGGAGACGAAAAATGCCACCAAGGCATTTGGTGGCGTTATACCTGTCAACGACGTATCGCTGAAATTTGAGCCCGGCATCCCCCATTCTGTTATTGGTCCGAATGGCGCGGGAAAAAGTTCCTTCCTTAAAGTCTGCGTCGGGATGTATCCGCCGGATTCCGGGGACGTCCTGCTCGGCGGCGAAAACGTCTCGCATTCGCCTATTTTCCAATGCGTTGCCAAAGGGTTGGGAGTTAAGAACCAAAAACCTCAGGTATTTGGCGAGTTGTCCATTTTCGAAAATTTATGGACCGCCGCCTTTTCGATGACGCGCGACAAGAACAAAGCCAACCAGATCGCCGATCAAATTCTAACCATGCTGGGCATGCATGAACAGGGAAATGTGGAAGCATCCGCCCTGTCTCACGGGCAGCAGCAATGGCTGGATATCGGTATGGTGCTCTGCCTGACTCCGCGAACTATTCTGTTCGATGAACCCGCGGCCGGGATGACGAATGAGGAAACCCGCGAACTATCTCACCTGGTTAGAATTCTCGCGAAGAAAACAACGGTCCTGGTAGTAGAGCATGACATGGAATTTGTACGCACCCTGGACGGAATGGTGACAGTCCTTCACCAAGGTGCGTTTTTCGCGAAGGGCGATATCGTAAAATTGCGAGCCGATGACCGAGTTCTGGATATCTATTTGGGGAGGCGCGCACATGTTCAAAGTATCTGACGCAACAGGTGGGTATGGGAAAACCGTCATTATTCATGATGTAAGCCTTAATGTTTGGGAGGGCGAGATCGTCGCGCTTCTAGGGCGTAACGGCGTCGGCAAATCAACTTTAATGAAATACATGACGGCTATTATTCCCGCGAAGAAAGGCAAAGTGGAAATAGCCGGTCGCCCGGCCCCGAACACGACATTTGGCCGCGCCAGGGTCGGCCTGGGATATGTACCGCAAGGGCGGTTTGTGTTTCCCCGCATGTCTGTTATCGAGAACATCGCCGTCGCGGCGGCCACCAATGGCAAGAATGCCACTATGGCCGTCGAGGAAGCGTTGGAGGAATTTCCACTCCTCAGACCGAAAGCAACCGCGTTGGCAGGTGGCCTGTCCGGCGGACAGCAGCAAGTCCTCGCATTGGCGCGCGCACTGGCGGCAGATCCTTGCATATTGTTGCTGGACGAACCAACGGAAGGCGTTCAGCCCTCAATCATTGATGAAATTGCCGGAACACTCCTTCGAATAAACAAGGAACGGGGCATTTCCATGCTTGTCGCTGAACAGGATTTAGACTTCTGCCTGTCCATTGCTGAAAGAGCCTATGTCATGGAGAGAGGAACTATCCGTCTGGAAACAGACCGGGAAAGCCTGCGTAAGGACAAGGCTCTGCAGCAAGAGTTGCTTGGGGTGTGACATGACGCAGAAAATACCTTTATCCGAACAGCAAAAACATCATATCGAGGCGACCCTCAAGAGAATTACAGAAGGGCTAGCAAAAAAATGCGATCCAGATCTGGAGCCGTCTCATATCTTTAATCCGGAGGCGTTTAGTGAGAAAAGAGTTGAGCGTTGAGAAGAGCTGGACTGTCAGTTCTCAGTCCAAGGCAATGGCGGCCGGCGATGTTTCGGCAATGGAATTAGCGAACGTCGCGCTGGGGTTGGCCGCAGATAAGACTGTCCTGAATGCCATTGTGTCACTGGATCCGGAAATTGTTCGCCAGCAGGCTGCTGCGTCGGATGTACGCCGGAAATCCGGTAAACTTTTGAGCGAGATTGATGGCGTTTGCATCGCAGTGAAAGATAACTTTTGGACAAAAGATTATCCCACGACGGCCTGTTCGAATGCGGCACCCATATATCCGGAGAATGTAGATTCATCGGTTGTGGAAAAACTTCGGTCTGCGGGTGCCGTAATTTTTGCCAAGACTAACATGCATGAATGGGCATATGGCGCAACAAATGGAACGTCCAGTATAGGCCCCACAAGGAACCCCCATAACGTCGAGCATATTACCGGGGGAAGCAGCGGAGGTTCTGCGGCGGTGGTTGCCGCCGGAATTGTACCTGCTGCCTTAGGAAGCGATACCGGCGGGTCGGTCCGCATTCCATCCGGGGCCTGCGGGATTTATGGATTTAAACCTAGCTACGGCCGTGCGTCACGGCATGGTGTATTGCCGTTATCCTGGTCATTGGATGCGCCGGGTCTGATGGCCACTACATTACATGACCTTGAACTTCTACTTCCGTATTTCATCGGCGCTGATCAGGCGGATAGAACCACGATCCATTCCAAACCCTACACATCGGGCAAAACCATCGAGCACCCAAGGCTCGTCAATCTTGTTGGCACAGGACTGGAGCGGAGTGAGGAAGTCGATGCAACGCTCAATCATGCCCTGCGGCAGGTTCAAGCATTTGCAGAAATTCATACAGGTGAAATACCGGACCTCGGCTCCTACTTCGCGGCGTGGGAGGCAATCCTTCACGCCGAAGCCACCAGCTTTCATGCCGAACAGCTTGCCAATGACCCCTCCGGATATAGCTCGGTCACCCGATCACATCTCGAGGCTGGAAAATTGTTGTCGGCGACCGAGTTATTAAAAGCACAACAATTGCGAACTGAGTTTTGCCGTGCAATAGATGAGCTATTGAAAAATGCGGACGCGTTGGTATTGCCAACCCTCCCCGTCACCGCGCCAAAACTTGGTGAAGACTGGCAGGAGTTCGGGAATTTGCGGGTTACAAGTCAGGACAGCATGACGTGGTTTTGCTGGCTCGGCAATCTTGCAGGTCTTCCCTGTCTCTCGATCCCTTGCGGACTATCCAGCGCAGGCCTGCCAGTCGGCATGATGTTAATGGGCTGCGCGGGAGAGGACGAAAAACTGTTTAATGCGGCACGTAAGTTGGATTTAGCCATAAATCCTTGATAGGATAGAGATATGAAACAGAGCCCGTTCAGCTTTGGAGTCTTGTTCTCGCAATCAGGGACAATGGCAGTAACCGAAACCGCGCATCTACAGGGAATTCTTCTCGCCTGCGAAGAAATAAACAACGCGGGCGGCATCAACAACCGGTTGCTTGATCCGATAATTCTTGATCCGAAGAGTGATGCGTCCACATACGCGCGAATGACGACAGAATTGCTATTGCGCCATAACGTCAATGTTATATTCGGATGCTGTCTCTCCTCAAGCCGAAAGCGTGTATTGCCAATCGTAGAAAGGTTCAATGGCGTGCTCTTCTATCCTTCGGTCTATGAAGGGTTTGAGTATTCCCCAAATGTGATTTATGGGGGCGCCACGCCTAACCAGATGATCATTCCGCTATTGGAATATTTATTTACCAAAGGCCAGAAAAAGGCGGTCCTCATTGGAACGGATACTCTTTTTGCACGCGAAATCAACCGGATCGTCGCCGAGTTCTTATCAGAAAGCGGCGGTTCTTTTGTTACAAAGAATTATGTCCCGCTGGGCACCCCAAAAGAGGCATTTAGAAATATCGCGCTGCGTACCATTGAAAGCCAGCCTGACATAATTCTCTCAACCTTTGTCGGGGGCGAAATTCGAAAATTCTATGAAAGCTTTTCGGAATTATCGGAAAGTCACAAGTTGCCCCAAATTGCCTCCCTTACGACAACAGAGTCGGAATTGGCGCTTCTTCCGGAATCCGCGCGCGCAGGGCATTTGACGGTTTCCTCCTACTTTGGTTCGGAAGATGATCAGCCGAACCAGAAGTTTGTCGAGCTCTATAAATCGAAATTTGGAAACTCGCGACAGCCAAGCGTATATACACAGACGACTTACAATCAAATCCACATGCTTTCCGAGGCTTTGAAATGGTCAGCGAGCGACTCAACCGAAGATATCCTGAGCTCTCTATCCAGCGTTTCCCTTGAGGTGCCTGGTGGGCGAATTTCTCTGGACAGCAATACAAATCATACTATTCTTAAACGCCTGATAGGCGAGTCAAACAAAAATGGTGAGTTCAAAATAGTTTGGAGCAGCCCGGACTTTGTTAACCCTGATCCTTACTTGATGAGCTATGACCGTCTGATTGTTGCTAATAGGATGACATGACCGACTCAGAGATATCTATTCTGAGAACTTTGCGGAAAACTCGAACGCTCGTCTTACACCCTGATGACGAGGATGGCGTAGCTTTGACACGCCACTTGGTGCGCGTCGGTTGTGTCGCTGACCGGGTATGGCCGGCACCATCCGAATTGCCACAGGAAGTTAATGTTGTCCTGTTTCTTCTTAGCCCGGACGAAGATAGCAATTCTTATGAATGGATGAGCTCGGAAGCAGATGTCGCCCGCATTGCGATCATATCCTACGAGACACCTGAAATCCTTGTTCAACTGGACAAGCTGAATGCTCATAGTATTTTAACGAAACCTATCCGACACTTCGGTGTTCTTGCCGCTGTTACGAATTCCATTCAGGTTTCCAATCATATTGCGCGTCTTCGGCGGCGAATTCGCCTGCAAGACGAAACCCTCAAAGGGCGGCGAAAAGTCGAAACGGCTATCGGTATTCTCAGAAAGTCCAGGGGAATTTCTGAGGAGGAAGCCTATCGTCTGCTAAGGGAAAAATCGATGAGGGATCGCATCCCGATCAGCGAACTTGCGGAAGCATTTATCGTTTCCAGCGACCTTTAGACGTCATCCGCACTTTCAACCAATATCGCGGCGTTCGATGCGCTCAATTAACTGAGCTACTTAGACCTGATGCTCTCGGATTAAGGAGCTTGACGGCTGGCTGGAAAAGAGACAGAGCCGACCAACAAATCCCTTCTTGTGTTACCAAAATACTGCTGGTATACAATGCAAAGAAGGTGGGGATTTTTTCTCTTGTTTTTCAACAACATATAAACATTTAGTACTCGATTTATCTTCTGAGCGCGAATGTTTTAGCATATATTTACGGTTATGTCCCTATCCTACTCGACGCGCTAGCCGGTACCGGAGGATGAAATGGCAATTTTTCTGCATCATGGCGACCTTCCCGACGATGTCGACCTCGGGTCGTCCATTGCTGTGGACAGCGAGACGATGGGGCTGCTTCCTCATCGTGACAGACTTTGCCTGGTACAGCTCTCTTCTGGCGACGGCAATGCTCATCTCGTGAAGTTTGACGGGAAAAGCTACGAAGCACCAAATCTTGTGCGGCAGCTTGGCGACCCCGATCGGCTCAAGATATTCCATTTCGGCCGGTTTGATATTGCCGTTATGGAGCATTATCTCAACGTCACCTGCGCCCCGATTTATTGCACAAAAATTGCGTCGCGCCTTGTCAGAACTTTCACTGACCGGCATGGATTAAAAAATCTGTGCCAGGAAATACTCGGCATTGATATTTCCAAGCAGCAACAATCCTCAGATTGGGGATCGGATGAACTGTCGGACGCGCAAATGGAATATGCTGCATCCGATGTTCTCTACCTGCATCAGCTTAAATCACGCCTAGATGAAATGTTGCTGCGGGAAGGACGTATGGAATTGGCGGAACAATGTTTCAAGTTCCTGCCGACACGCGCACAGCTTGATCTGGCCGGCTGGATGGACACAGACATATTCGCACATAGCTAAGGCAGGGCGGCTAGACGCTATTAACCTTGTTAAGAAGGCGCAATTTTCTTATATATTGATGAACTTCAGCTATTACATGTCGGGCCGGTAAGGACTGTGCCGGAAAACGCAAACAGACGGCGGACGGTTAATGACAATTTCAAAGGAAGCGGCAACAACTCAGTTTGACGAAATGGCCGATCTTGTTGCTGCCCGGAAAGTCTTGAAAGCTGAAGCAGATGCACTGTTACAGCTTCTTGATGACCTTGACGGGGAATTTGTCAAAGCCCTCGATTTTATCTTCAACGCGCGCGGTCGTGTGATCGTCAGCGGCATGGGGAAAAGTGGGCATATCGGCAACAAGATCGCAGCTACGCTGGCGTCCACAGGAACACCCGCGCAATTCGTCCATCCCGCTGAAGCCAGTCATGGCGACCTGGGTATGATCACAAAGGACGATGTGGTCCTGTGCCTGTCTAATTCTGGCGGCACAAAAGAGCTGAGCGATATCATTGCCTATACCCGAAGGTTCCATATCCCGCTCATCGCAATCGTTGGAAAAGCTGACAGCACGCTTGGCCGCCGTGCGGATGCCTTATTGCTCCTGCCCGATGTCCCCGAAGCCTGCCCGATGGGTCTGGCCCCGACAACCTCCACGACCGCAGCCCTCGCGATGGGAGATGCGTTGGCGGTCGCATTGCTGTCACGCCGCGGGTTTGGTGCGGAGCAGTTCCGCGTCTTCCACCCCGGCGGTAAACTCGGCGGGTCACTCATCAAGGTAGCGGACCTGATGCATACCGGGGACGCCATGCCGCTCGTCGATGAGAACACGTTGATGAGTGAAGCACTGATAGAAATATCGGCAAAAAGTTTTGGCTGTGTTGGAATACTGGACGCAGACAAAGCGCTCATCGGTATCATTACAGATGGCGATTTACGGCGCCATATGGGCTCGGATCTTCTTGGTAAGCCCGTCAATGAAGTGATGACCCGCAACCCACAGACAATCTCCTCCCGAGCGCTTGCCGGTGAAGCTCTGGCGCAGATGAATTCGACCGGCTTTAATGGCATTACATGTCTTTTCGTCGTCGATGAAAATCAGACGATCGGGATTATCAGTGTGCATGATTGCCTGCGCAGCGGGGTCATGTAAAAAATGAAACGCGCGGATGCCATTCCGACAAAAGACGAAATTTCTAACGAAACGCTCGCTGGTACGGCTGATTTCATTGGTACGCCAGGACTCGCGGAAATGAAATTCAATGCCCGCTACAGCCATTTTGTTGCTGTCATTAAGTTTATATTATTGGGTCTCGCAATCCTGCTGGTTGGATTGGCCTTTATTCTCCCTAACCTCGACAAGCCGGAGGGATTCACACTCGATTACGCGGATGTCACGGTGTCAGATGATGGCCTGACGATGAAAAACCCGCAATATGTCGCAAGCGACATTAACGAGCGCCAATATGTTGTTACGGCGGATACAGCGACTCAGAAGACGGCAACCGCCTCCCTAGTGTCGCTTAAGAATATTCAGGCAGATATCACGCTGCCCAGCAAGGACTGGATTTCCATATCGGCACCGAAAGGAGATCTGGATACGGAAACTGGCGTACTTGATCTCTACGGTAAAATTGACATTTTCAGTGACAGCGGCAATCAACTTTCCGCCAACTCGGCCCGCGTCAATCTGAAGAAGCGGACGATCACAAGTAAAAACCGGCTGAAAGGGCATGGCCCGCTTGGCGCCATTGAAGCGGATAGTCTTGCCGCAGATCAGATTACTGGTAACATACGATTTGACGGCAATGTCAAATTGACTATCAATCCTTAGAGAATACTTGGACACCCTCGAATGCGTAGGCTGATACAAAAAGCAAAAATACTAATCCTTGCCATTGGCCTTTCTTCCGCCGGGCTGCCCCAGGGTGCTTGGGCTCAATCTGCGCTCACGGGAGGCAGCATCGATTCCAATCAACCAATAGAGATCACCGCAGACTCACTTGAGGTGGAGCAAGCCAACCAGCTTGCAATATTTGAAGGCAATGTTCAGGTTGTCCAAGGCAACATCAGGATGCGCGCCGCGAAGCTGGTGGTTCATTATGCCGACAAGAGCCAGTCAAAGAATGGGGAGCCAGCCAACATTCGCCAGATAGATGCTATGGGAGACGTTTTCCTGTCCAGTCCGCGTGAAACGGCGCAGGGCGACAAGGGCGTCTATGATGTGACAAATAAGCAAATTGATTTACAGGGAAATGTGGTACTAACGCAGGGAAAGAATGTTCTGCGTGGCAACAAATTGACACTTGACCTGATCACCGGCAAAAGCCGGGTTGACGGTGGTGGCACGACCGGCGGAAGCACGGGCCGTGTGAAAGGGATATTTGTTCCTGAGAAAAAAGCCAATGAGTAGAGTATGAGGCAATTATGACAACAGGAACAGATGAACTGGATCAGGGGCCTCGCCTGGTTGCGGAAAATACCGGCCTGAGAGCACAGAATATCGGGAAGTCCTTCAAAAAAAGGCCAATCCTTCGCGGCGTTGATATTACCGTTAGTCGCGGTGAAGCCGTTGGTCTTCTGGGACCTAATGGCGCCGGGAAGACGACCAGCTTCTACATCATTTCAGGACTGCTGCGGCCCGATTATGGCACGATTTATCTTGATGGCCGAGATGTCACGGAACTACCGATGTACCGGCGTGCCCGTCTGGGTATTGGCTATCTTCCTCAGGAAGCCTCGATTTTCCGCGGCATGAATGTCGAGCAGAATATTCGATCCGTTCTGGAACTTATCGAGCCTGTCCGGGAAAAGCGCGAGAACCAGCTGGAGAGCCTTCTGGCGGAGTTTTCCATTTCCCATCTTCGACGCACGCCATCCATTGCGCTGTCTGGTGGTGAACGCCGCCGGGTTGAAATTGCCCGCGCACTGGCGGGCAAGCCAAATTACATCATGCTCGACGAGCCATTGGCGGGCATCGATCCGATCGCGGTTGGCGACATACGTGATCTTGTTTCTCATCTCAAAGACCGCGGAATTGGTGTGCTGATCACTGAGCATAACGTGCGTGAAACGCTTGATATCATTGATCGTGCATATATTCTTAACGAAGGACGTGTCATAAAGGAAGGAAACCCGTCGGAGATCGTTTCCGACGAAGGAGTGAGACGCGTATATTTGGGGGATCGCTTCAATCTCTAGACTACTCGGGATTGACAGGGATCAGGAGTGACAATGGCGCTAACGCCCAGACTTGATCTAAGGCAAAGCCAGCAACTTGTGATGACACCTCAGTTGCAGCAGGCTATTAAGCTGTTGCAACTGTCCAATCTGGACCTGGCCGCCTATGTGGAGCAGGAACTGGAGAAAAATCCGCTTCTTGAACGGGCGGACAGCTTGCCGGGTGAAGATGAGTACCCTGCCTCAGACGATGGTGGAGATGTTGACAATGACGGAGACTTTGCGTCGCTTGAGGAAATAAGCATTTCCGAAGATGCCCCGCTGTCCGCAGCTGAAAACACTGCCATCGATACGGATTACGACAATATCTATACGAGCGACGCCCCTCTTGATGCCCCATCTGAAGCAATCGGCGCGGACGCGGCGAATACAGGCATTCTGTCCGCCAGTACGGGAGGCAGCAATTCTTTTTCCGGCGCGGATCTTAATCTTGAGAATACCCTGAGTGAGGATCTTTCCCTTCGCGACCATCTCGATCAGCAGTTAAATCTTCTCTCCCTTACTCCCGCAGACAGGCTAATCGCGTCCTACCTGATTGATATGGTGAGTGATGCAGGATATCTCGTTGGCGACCTGGAAGAAGCCTCAGAAAACCTTGGCTGCACGACAGAGCGGCTTCAGTCCGTCCTGGAAATCTTGCGGGGTCTGGAACCAACAGGAGTGTTTGCAACAGACCTAGCCGACTGCCTCGCTCTACAGCTAAAGGAAAAGAACCGTTACGATCCGGCTATCGCGGCATTGCTTGAAAACCTGGAAATGCTGGCAGAAGGAAATCTCAAGGGACTTCTGGAAGTCTGCGACATTGATCAGGAAGATCTCGCGGAAATGATTTCGGAAATCAAAGCGCTGGACCCAAAACCCGGGCTGCAATTCGGTGGCGAGGTTGCCCAGACAGTTGTGCCCGACGTTTTTGTTCAACGTCGGCCGGATGGCGGATGGCAAATCGAACTGAACAGTGAGACACTGCCCAAGGTTCTCGTCAACAACCGCTATTACTCGGTTATCAACAACAAATCGCGGCGTAAGGAAGAGAAAGAATATCTGTCCGAATGTCTGAATTCGGCTAACTGGCTGGTAAAATCTTTGGACCAGCGCGCCCATACTATCTTGAAGGTAGCCACCGCACTTGTTGAAGAACAGGAAATGTTCTTCACTCAAGGCATTGAATTTCTCCGCCCGCTAAACCTTAAAACCATAGCCGAGGCGATTTCGATGCATGAAAGTACCGTTAGCCGGGTTACCTCCAATAAATATCTGGCGACGTCGCGCGGCGTATTTGAGCTGAAATACTTCTTTACCTCAGCGATTAACTCGACATCCGGAGGCGATTCCCATTCAGCCACATCCGTCCGGCATAAATTAAAACAGCTTATTGATGATGAGGCCCCAAATCGCATCCTTTCAGATGACAAAATCGTCGAATTGATGAAACTTCAGGGGATAGATATTGCACGACGCACCGTTGCAAAGTATCGTGATGCTATGAATATACCGTCGTCCGTGGAACGGCGTAGAATGAAAAAGCAGTTGATTGCTTCATAAATGGGGATGCATAAAATGGTGCCTCGGGCACGGCATTTTTCCGTTTCAAATAGCGTGTGTTGACATTGCCACGCGCAAAAACTATGGTCCCGCCCTCAAATGGAATTAAGCGCTATTTTTCGGCGGATATTGGTCTCACTTCAAGGATTGGATCGTTGTGATGCATGTGATTGTAAAAGGTAAGCAGATTGATGTCGGCGATGCCCTTCGCGAGCATATCGAAGGGAATCTGGAGAACGGCGTTTCCAAATATTTCGATAATGCGATAGATGCGCAAGTAACGTTGAGCCGGAACAGCCATAACTTCCACACGGAGTGTAATGTCCACATTGGCTCCGGCATCGATGTCGCCGCCTCTGCAGATCATACAGATGCCTACAGCAGTTTCGATTCTGCGCTGGAACGCATAGAGAAACAGCTCCGCCGTTACAAACGGCGTCTTAAAAGCCATCATGGCAAAGAACGCTATCAAGCGAAGATGGCTTTTGCCGCACAAAGCTATGTCCTTGCGCCGGAACCAGAAGAAGACCCATCAGAACATGAAACGCAGGACGACTGGCAACCGATTATTATCGCGGAGAGCAACGCGAATATTCCGGACTGCTCTGTTGGCGAAGCCGTGATGCGCATGGACCTTGCCAACGTGCCTGCGATGATGTTCCATAATTCCTCGACGAAAGAGCTGAATGTGGTGTACCGGCGGCCTGATGGAAATATCGGCTGGATCGACCCCAAGGTCGAAAAGTCCGTATAATTTTATTTGTTGCCGTCTATACGACCAACTAGATCAGGTATCATGGAAATCAGTGATCTTATTCAGCCGCAGACAGTCTTTGCGGATCTGAAAGCCACAAGCAAGAAACAGGCTTTGCAGGAGCTGGCACGTCGTGCTGCAGCTGTTACAGGCTGTCCAGAGCGGGACATTCTCGACGTTCTAATCGAACGCGAACGCCTGGGCACTACCGGAATCGGCAAGGGTATTGCTATACCTCACGGGAAACTACCCGGAATTGACAAGGTATATGGGATTTTCGCAAAGCTGAGCACCGGTGTCGATTTCGATTCGATGGACAATTTGCCCGTCGATCTTCTGTTTTTGCTGCTTGCTCCGGAATCGTCCGGCGCCGATCACCTCAAGGCACTTGCCCGTGTTTCCCGCACGCTTCGGGACAAGGGGCGGTGTGAGAAATTGAGAGGCAGCCAAGATGCGGATGCCCTATATGCAATCCTGACGGAAGAGGGCGCGCAGTCGGCTGCCTGATCTGGTGATGGGAATGTCCCGCTTTGGTGTCTAGTTGACGAGAAATGCCTCGAAATCGTTCTGGCGGGCGACAACCAGTGCGGTATCGGCTGATTTTTCCTCTCCAAGTTGCTGGCCGTTGGCTGCAAAAATGCGAAATACAACGGTCCCGCTTTCTTCGAAGGCACGAACATAAGCCATATCCATTGATCCCAGCATACCGAAGGCAGCGGGACTTAAGTGGCGGAGAGTAGCTTCTTGATATTGCATTTTAAAAACTCCTTAACGCGACCCCAATTATCTATTATTCAATAAATTCCGACGAATTGACGGGTTTCATCTCTTTTTTTGAACTTTTCTTTCTGATCTTGATCTGACGGCTTTCCGTTTTTGGTATCGGTAATTGTAGATCGATATGCAGAAGTCCATTCTCCATATCCGCGCCCGTAACTTTCAAACCCTCCGCAAGTACAAATTTACGTTGGAACTGACGAGCGGCGATTCCACGATGCAGGAAGACTCGCTCCGATTCGTCCCTCTGCTTACCATGAATGATAAGTTGATTTTGTTCCAGCGTTATCTGCAAATCATCCTCGGTAAAACCGGCAACGGCAAGCGTAATGCGCAATTCGCTGTTGCTCAATTGTTCAATATTATAAGGCGGATAACCTTCTTTCGAAGACTTTGAAAGCTGGTCGAGAATCTGTTCAAAGCGGTCAAACCCCAGCATGAGCGGGTGATTAAATGATGATGCGCGTGGCATGCTACATATTCTCCTCCAAATGAGCGAGCCAGCTGCGAATTAGATATTAACCGCAGCCATTAATAGCCCAAAAAAGGCACTATCAGTGAATTATGTAAGGATTAGATGCGATGTCATCAAGGTAGGGTTTTACAAATTTCATGCGCAAGGTATAAGTCGGTCACTACTTTCGACAAGAACAAAAATGGAAAACAGAATGAGCATCGACCCGCAAAAGCAGGATTTAAAGATAGGTATCGTCGGCGCCGGCGCCATGGGCCGGGGCATCGCCCAAGTATCCGCAACTGGCGGCATGCCGGTATATATTTATGACGCGGCCGATGGCTCGGCGACAGCGGCAAAAGATTTCATTACCTCAATGATCAGCCGGTCCGTTGAGAAGGGTCGCATGGAAAAAAGTGACGGCGACGCGGCCATTGCGCGCGTTCATGTTGCGAGCAGCATCGAGGGACTGTCGGATTGCGATCTGGTCGTCGAGGCAATTGTTGAGAATATTGACATCAAGCAGAAGGTTTTCCGGCAGTTGGAAAGTGTTGTCCGCCCGGAAACCATTATCGCGTCTAACACGTCCAGTATCCGCATTTCCTCCATCGCCTCGGCTTGCACACATCGTAACCGGATTGCAGGCCTGCATTTCTTCAACCCCGTTCCCCTGATGAAACTGGTCGAAGTGATCAATGGCACGGATACCAGTGAAGATGTCACGAAGGCGCTGGAAGTCATTGGAAAGCGGATGGGCCGCGTTCCGGTAGTTGTCAAGGATGCGCCTGGTTTCCTCGTTAATCTTGGAGGGCGTGCCTATACCACAGAAGCCCTGCGGATTGTTTCTGAAGGCGTTGCAACACCGTTCCAGGTGGACGCCATTATGCGTGATGCCTGCGGGTTCCGTATGGGCCCATTCGAGCTTATTGACCTTACAGGGATCGACGTCAATTTTCCGGTCAGCCAGATTATTTACAACGGCTATTTCCAGGATAAGCGCCTTTCCACTTACCCATTGCATGAAAGCATGATGGAAGCAGGCCGCCTCGGTAAGAAAACGAAGGCCGGTTTCTATGAGTATACTGAAGATAGCACCATTATACGCCCGGACGTGACGGAGGAGGTCTCTGCGAGTCCCGCCCGTCGCGTCATCCTTGCCGAACCGTCCACGACACTGGACGGCCTCTTGCGGGACCTTGGTGTCAGCGTCCTGTCAGAGGACGATGGTGTGTCGCCTATTCTTGCCGATCCGATTGGGGAGGATTGCACGGCGTTATGTGCCCGGCTCGGCCTTGATTCAAAACGCCTGGTTGCCATCGACACCCATACAGGCGTTTTCTCTCGGGCAACCGTCATGGCGGCCCCGGGCGCAAACGAAGAAACCGTTCAATCCGTCATGGCAATGCTGAGTGCGGTTTCGGGCGGCGTGACCCGCATCAAGGACAACCCGGGTTTCGTTGCGCAACGTATCCGCGCCATGATCGCGAACCTCGGCTGTGAGATGGCCCAGATCGGGGTTGCAACGCCGGAGGATATCGACAAAGGCATGAAGCTTGGCCTTAATTATCCGCTGGGTTCCGTGGAGCTTGCCGAGAATATGGGCACCAAAAACTGCTTACGGATTCTGGAAAAACTCCAGGAAATTACCGGGGAGGACCGCTATCGGCCAAGCCAATGGCTTCGCCGACGCGCAATTCTGGACCTCCCGATCCACACACGGGACTAACTGCCGAAACGCCCATCTACTGGATGGGCGTTTCTTCTTCTCGTTCTGACGCCATCTGCGCCATTTCCTGAAGTGCACCGGCTGCGTTGCCGCCAAGGCTGGTTTCAACAGCCTGCATCATTGTGGCAATAACTGCCGCCGTGAAATGTTCGCGCTCTAGTCCCGCGGACAAACAATCGTGTAGCGCAGTATCGAGATGGCCGGTGATTATTTCAGCGGCTTTCTCCAACTTGTGCTGGGTGTCATCATCGGGCACGGGGTTTGAAATATTGTCAGTCACGAGCTTTCCAGTTTTCTAGATTGAACTGACCAGAGACATAAGGCTTTGTTTCACGATACGCAAATCTATTTCCGGGATTTATGGATATCGATTGGCTGTCCATGGGGGGTATGCTCCGATGCTTCGCGCCATTCCGCTTTACGCGTCGACAATTGCTCTGCCGTCAGCAAGTTTTTCTGGGCGACGATTTTCTCGAGCGCAGACAGCCAGCAAAGATAGTAGGCCGTGTTTCCGACCCCCTGCCCTGACGCAGTATCAGCCGAAATTTCAGCGCCAAAAACATCCGCCCATTCGCTCCAGCTGAACTGGCCAGCTTCATTCAGTTTCACTGTCATCGCAAAGGCCTGCGCCTGCCATGGTTCTTCAAATACCGGACCGTCGCCATCCTGCGGAATATCGATAGCCTGAAGTACGGGGTCAAGTTGCATCGCCCGGCGCCTCCAAATAGTCATCCCACAGGTCGATAAAGATATAGTCGCCTTCGGTGCCATCCGGCCCCCAAAGCTCCGTCGAAGCAAACTTCACACTGTATAGCGGCTGCGGATCACTGCCGCCATGCGCGCTAGCATCCGGGAAAACATGAGGGCCGTAATTGGCAACGATTTCCCCAATGTGCCCCCTTGCGTAACGGGGAAGGCGGGTATGCCCTACTGGATGGATGTTTTTTGCGCGCACTTTATCCCCCACCTTGAAGCGTGCAGGTTTTCCATCTTCTGCGATAAAGTTTCCGCCTTTGTCCATCACCGGATCGACGTCCTCGGCCTTCAGGGCCGGTTTCGGAGTAGTAACCGGTCTTGGCTCTTGAGCGCCGGCAAGCTCTTCTTCTGAAATCAGACCCTTCTCGGTCAAGATACGGATTAGGCCATCAAGCCAGATTTCGTAATAGCTGCTGCCAAGATAGGTTGCCGGATCCATGCGTTCCCGGGCATGACGTGATTCATCTAGATTACGCACGCCGACAGCGGTAATCGCGTTGTTAATCGCAAACATCCGCTTTTCCCAATCCGCATGGAAAACCGGTTCATTCTCCCCAGGTTCAACCGGGCCCATGCCATGCATGCCGCCCATGTCATGAATGCCGTTCACCTCAAGCGCCCTCCGCCATAGCGGGTCGGTCCGCTTCCCGCGTGCCAATCATGCTGTCGCGATTAACCAGCCGCGCAAGTGCCTCTTCATCCATTCCGTCTGTTCCCTCTGGTCGTTTCGGGATAACGAGATATCGGGTTTCCGCTGTACTGTCCCAAACCCGGACTTCCATATCATCAGGCAAAAACGTTCCAAATTCCTCTAGGACCTTGCGCGGTTCCCGGACGACGCGCGCCCGATAGGGCGCAGATTTATACCAGACCGGCGGCAAGCCCAGCACCGGCCAGGGGTAGCAGGAGCAGAGCGTACAAACGACGACATTATGGATCTTGTCCGTGTTCTCGACCGCCACCAATTCTTCGCCTTGTGCGCCAGTATAACCAAACTCTGCTACCGCCGATGTCGTATCTGCCAGCAACCGCTCTCGAAAGGCCGCATCCACCCACGCCCGTGCGACGACTTTTGCGCCATTCTTCGGTCCCACCTTGTTTTCATATCGGTCAATCAGTGCATCAAGCGCCTCTGCCTCTACCAACCCCTTTTCAATGAGCAGGGATTCAAGGCTTTTCACGCGAAGAACTGTGTCCGGCAGTGGATCGTCGTGTTTATGATTGGATGCCATTAATTCCCCCCAAAGCAGTCTTGCTTGTTCTTAATCATTCGTTAAGGCTCTATCAGCGAATATAAGCTGCATTTTTATGGAGTTCAAAAGCATTTGCGAAAAATAAGCAGGACTGTTGCCGCACAGCTTTGTACTGCGCTGTCCGTCCGGATCGCAATTACGAGGGGAGAGAAATGACCTGGATCAGAACTATCCCAATGGAACAGGCAGATGGCCCCCTAAGGAACCTCTATGAACAGATCAAGGGAGAAGACGGCGAACTCGATACCGTCATGGTCGCGCATTCGCTCCGCCCGCATTTGATGGAAGGGCACAGAATACTGTCCCAGAATGTCCTGAACAACAGTGCCAACGCCCTCGCGAAATGGAAACTGGATGCGATCGGTGTCTATGTCAGCCTGTTGAACGGATGCGACTATTGCGCGGATTTCTATTTCAAGGCGCTCTGCGCACTGATGGAAGACGAGGAGGACTCGAAGCGGCTCTGGTCCGCCTTGGAAGCAGACCAACCGGACCTTGTTCTCGCCGGTCCGGATCTGGCAATGATGCTCTATGCCAATCTGTTGACAACACGGCCAAACCAGATCTCTGTCAGCATGATCGACGAGCTTCGGAATTCAGGTCTTTCGGATGGTGAAATTCTCGAAATTAATCAGGCCGTTTCTTATTTCTCATACGTCAACCGTACTGTTCTCGGCCTCGGAGTGTATGAGACGGGAGACGATGTAAAGGCGCAGACCTCCTACACCTGATTTCGGGCAACGAAGCTAAACCCAATTGCGACAATCAAAGTCTTGTGCTTTGAGATTAAACTCCATACCCTCCCGCTTTTATGAGTTAAGAGGGAGCCCCATGGGAAGCACTGCCGTCATCACCGCCACGAACCTTGTCAAGCGGTACGGCACGCTTGAAGTGGTCAAGGGAATCAATTTTTCCGTGCCGGCGGGACAGTGTTTCGGTTTGCTCGGGCCAAACGGTGCCGGGAAATCAACAACCATGCGGATGATCATGGGCCTCTCTGAAATAACCTCCGGTGAGTTGGAAGTGTTCGGCGAAACCGCCACCGACATGAGCCGGGAGGTAAAAGCAAAAATCGGCCTAGTGCCGCAGGAAAGCAATCTCGACCCCGATATCACGGTTCGGGAAAACCTGGTTGCGTTTGGCCGTTACTTTGCTCTCTCCAAGCCCGTCATCGACCAGCGCAGCAAAAAACTGCTGGATTTCATGCAACTCAGCGATAAGGAGTTTGCTCCGGTGAATGCCTTATCCGGCGGCATGAAGCGCCGCCTAACAATTGCGCGGGCCCTTATTGGCGATCCTGAAATGGTGATCCTTGATGAGCCGACTACAGGGCTCGACCCGCAGGCACGTGTCCTCATCTGGAAACAGTTGATGGAACTTAAAAGGGACGGAAGAACCCTTCTGCTGACAACCCACTATATGGATGAAGCGCAGCGGCTTTGTGACCAGATTGTCGTCATTGACAACGGCATGATTCTCGATCAGGGCACACCTGATGAATTGATCGCCCGCCATGTGAAGGGATTTGTGTTCGAAGTGCAAAAGCCCAACCTTGCCGCCTCTCCAGATGATCGATGGGAACAGGAGGATATTGGGGATTCCGTGCTCTATTTTGTCGATGACACCGCGGAATTCATTGTCGATTTGCCCCAAGACGCAATCTATCTGCATCGCCCCGCCAATCTTGAAGATGTTTTCCTGCGCCTGACCGGAAGAAAGCTGAGAGAGAATTAAGCCCGATGAAAATGCCGGAATCTGTATATGTGTTGGCGGTATATAATCGTCAGTATCGGGTGTTCAGAAAACTTCTGGGCTCCTCTCTTGTCTCAAATGTTGCCAACCCCATTCTGTTCTTGTTTGCCTTTGGCTTTGGCATGGGCTCCTTCATCGACACCATGTCGGGGATGGATTACCTGACATTCGTCGTTGCCGGAATGATTGGTTATTCCGCTGCCTTCGCTGCAAGTTTCGAGACGTCGATTGGTGCTTTTACCCGCTATTTTCTACAGAAAAACTGGGACGCCATTCTCTCAACCCCGGTTACGCTTGCGGAATTAATGATGGGGGAAATTCTCTGGGCTTCAGTGAAGGCCCTGTTCTCGGCCGTGTGCGTCCTGATTGTTGGCTGGATATGGGGTGGCGTACCAACATCATTTGAACCGCTGATTGCCCTGCCGATTGTTTTCCTGGGGTCAGTATGCTTCGCATGCGCTGGCTTGGTCGCCACGGCCTACGCGAAAGGATATGAATTTTTCGCCTATTTCTTCACATTCTGGATAACGCCGATGTTTGTGTTCTGCGGTGTGTTTTTCGACATCGGCCGATTTCCGGATTTTATCCAGTATCTTGCCTGGGGCTTCCCAATGACGCATCTGGTGGCAGCCATTCGCCCCCTTACCGCCGGCACGGAAGTGGATGTCGCCGCAACCCTGCTGCATGTAGGCTATATCATTGTGTTCAGCGCCGCAGCTTTCTGGGTTGCCCACAGAAAGCTGCGTCAGCGGCTGTATGACTGAAATACGCTGTATTCTTTACTGACTGGCTTCATGCGCCGCCAGCGCCGCCATATTGACAAGGTCGGAAACGGTCGCGCCGATCGGAACAATCTGCACCGGCTTTGACAATCCAACAAGCAACGGACCAATTACCTTGCTCTCCCCCAGAACCGGCATGAGTTTCGATGCGATATTGGCGGAATGCAGGCCGGGCATGACCAGAACATTGGCCGGCCCCGACAAACGACAGAACGGATAGAAGCTGGCCATCAGTTCCGGGTCCAGCGCGACATCCGCTGAAATATCGCCTTCATATTCAAAATCGAGCTCTTCACGATCCATTATCTCCACGGCCTTGCGGATACTGTCGGCCGTGTAATGTTTCGGGTTTCCAAAATTGGAATAGGACAACAGCGCGACACGCGGCTCATGCCCCAGGCGCCTTGCGACTTCTGCCGTTTCCTTGGAAATAGTGACAAGCTCTTCTGCTGTTGGCAAAGTGGTAACGGTCGTATCAGCCATAAAGACAGTCCGGTCACGGCCGACGATGACAGAAACCCCGATGACCAATTGATCGGGCTTAGGATCGATCACTTTCTGGATTTCCTTGAAGGCAACTGAGAAACGCCGGGTAACGCCCGTAAGAACCGCATCCGCATCCCCCATGGCAACCATGCAGGCCGCGAAAATATTACGGTCCCGATTTACAAGTCTGGCGCAATCCCGGCGCAGATAGCCGTTCCGCTGAAGCCGTTCATAAAGGAAATTGTAATATTTTTCCCGATGCTCCATTTCACGCGCATTGTAAATCTCGATATTCTCAGAACCCTCAATGCCGATCTCGGCCATGATTTTCCGAATTTCATCCTCTCGGCCAATAAGCACGGGAATGCCGTATCCGGCTTTCTGGAATTCAACAGCCGCGCGGATAACCTTTTCTTCTTCACCTTCGGCAAACACCACCCGGCGCGGCGCGGCGCGCACTTCATCGAGGATAAGCTGCAGCGAACCCGCCGTCGGGTCGAGACGCGCCCGAAGCTCGTTCCGATATGCCTGCTCATCGATAATGGGGCGGCGGGCAACGCCACTGTCCATCGCCGCTTTCGCAACGGCCGTCGGCACATGGCTGATCAGCCGCGGATCGAACGGCACCGGAATGATATAGTCCGGGCCATAGATTGGCCGCTTGCCCTTATAGGCGGCGGCCACTTCATCGGGAACATCCTCCCGTGCCAATTCGGCCAAAGCCTCGGCAGCGGCGATCTTCATTTCCTCATTGATTGTCGTCGCCCGCACATCGAGGGCACCGCGGAAAATATAAGGAAAGCCGAGGACATTATTAACCTGATTCGGAAAGTCGGAACGTCCCGTTGCTACAATGGCGTCTTTACGTACTTCTGCAATTTCCTCGGGCCGGATCTCCGGATCGGGATTGGCCATGGCGAAAATAATCGGCTTGTCCGCCATGCTTCCGACCATCTCCTTGCTGACAGCCCCCTTTACCGAAAGCCCCAGGAAAATATCCGCGCCGACCATGGCTTCTTCCAGTGTCCGGGCATCAGTGGTAATCGCATGGGCGGACTTCCACTGGTTCATCCCGTCTTCGCGGCCCTGATAGATAACGCCCTT
Organism: Sneathiella sedimenti; assembly: GCF_017313765.1. Taxonomy (GTDB): domain Bacteria; phylum Pseudomonadota; class Alphaproteobacteria; order Sneathiellales; family Sneathiellaceae; genus Sneathiella; species Sneathiella sedimenti. The sequence continues at coordinate 604,718 of NZ_JAFLNC010000001.1, forward strand.
GGTATCGCAAAGAATGGCATTATCGTGCGGCAATCCCATCGCCTTGATCAGTTCAAGGCAGGCAATTGCGGCGGCCCCGGCGCCGTTCACCACAACCTTGCAGGTCTTGAGATCTCGCCCTGTCAGGTCCAGCGCATTAATGATACCGGCGGCGCAAATAATCGCGGTGCCATGTTGATCATCGTGAAAGACCGGAATATCCATCGCCTCGCGCAGGCGCTGCTCAATTATAAAACATTCCGGTGCCTTAATATCTTCAAGATTGATTCCCCCGAAACTCGGCCCCATCAGCCGGACACAATTGACAAATTCGTCAACGTCTTCGGTATCAAGCTCAAGATCAAAACAATCGATATCGGCAAAGCGCTTGAAAAGAACTGCCTTCCCTTCCATTACCGGCTTGGAACCGAGAGCACCCAGATTGCCAAGACCAAGGACGGCCGTACCATTGGAAATAACGGCGACGCGATTGCCTTTCGTGGTGTAGTCATACACTCGCTCGGGATCGTCAGCGATCGCAAGGCACGGCCCCGCAACACCTGGTGAATAGGCAAGGGAAAGATCCTGTTGAGTAGCCACGGCCTTGGTCGCCACAATTTCAAGTTTCCCGGGCTTGCCCTGCGCGTGATAACGCAGTGCTTCTTCATACTGGCTGAAATCCGGCTTATCGCTCATCGACCCGTGTCCTCACAAAACTCTTGTCATCTAATTCAAGTATATAAAAATACGATTAAGCAGTTGGCAAAATGGCCTGCTATGGTAGTTTTCCCTCATGCCTACCCTAGTAAAAACCAAGTCGCAACCGAATAAATCAGTAACGCCCATGATGGAGCAGTATCTTGCCATCAAAGCGGCACATCCAGACAGCTTGCTGTTCTACCGGATGGGAGATTTTTACGAGTTGTTTTTCGATGACGCGGAAGTCGCGTCGAAGGCACTGGATATTGCCCTGACGAAACGCGGCAAGCATGCCGGCGACGACATACCAATGTGCGGTGTTCCTGTTCATGCAGCAGACAGCTATCTGCAGAAGTTGATCCGCAAGGGGCATCGCGTCGCCGTAGCCGAACAGACGGAAAGTCCGGCGGAGGCAAAGAAAAGGGGCTCTAAAGCCGTTGTTGCGAGGGAGGTTGTCCGTCTGGTTACGCCAGGCACCATTACCGAAGACAGCCTTCTTGACGCAAGGAGCCATAATTTCCTACTCGCGCTGGCGCGCGCCGGGAAAGATTACGCGATGGCCTGGCTTGATATATCCACCGGCGAGTTTTTTGCGGCGTCCACCGAGCCAGAAGAGCTGGCGGCGCAAATTGCCCGCCTGCAACCCGGTGAGATTCTTGTTTCGGATAAATGGCTGGATGAAGCAAATTTTTCAGAACTGATGAACGAATGGGGCAAGGCGCTGACCCCGCTCCCGTCCGTACGTTTTGACAGCCAAAATGGCGAAAAGCGCCTCAAAGCCCTGTTCGATGTGGCGACCCTTGACGCCTTTGGCGCCTTTAATCGCGCGGAGCTGGCCGCAGCGGGGGCGTTGGTGGACTATGTGGAGCTCACTCAGAAGGGCAAATTTCCCTTGATCAAGGTGCCGGTAAAGCTCGCGGCATCCGATGTCATGTCCATTGACGCAGCGACTCGACGCAACCTAGAGCTAATCCGCACAATGACAGGAGATCGGACCGGAAGCCTGCTGGCCACCATTGATCGGACGGTTACAGGTGGTGGAGGACGCCGTCTAGCCGCCGACTTATCCAGTCCCCTCACCGATCCGGCAAAAATCGCAGAACGACTGGATATGGTCAGTTACTTTACAAGCGATCATGGTCGGCGAGAGCAGCTTCGGGAAATCCTGAGACGTTGCCCCGACACGGAACGGGCGCTCTCTCGATTAATGCTGGGCCGCGGCGGACCGCGCGATCTCGCAGTAATACGTGACGGTCTCGGCGAAACTGCCAATATACGCGCCGGCATAGCGACAAGTGGGCTTGATTCCCTTCCCGCTGGCCTGATGACCGCAAGCGAACAGCTTGGATACCACGCCGAACTTGTGGAACTCCTGCGGGCGGCGCTCGCGCCAGACGTTCCCTTGCTCGCCCGGGATGGAGGGTTTATCGCCCGTGGATTTCGCGTCGATCTGGAGGAACTCCGGACGCTGCGCGACGAAAGCCGTCGCCATATCGCCAATCTGCAGGCGGCCTACGCGAAAGACGTCGATGTTCCCTCCCTCAAAATAAAACATAACAATGTGCTTGGATACTTTATCGAAATCACGCCCCGATTCGTCGATAAAATGACAGAGCAGTTTATCCATCGCCAAACCATGGCAAATGCCGTGCGGTATTCGACGGTTGAGCTTGGAGAGTTGGAAGACAAAATATCCCGCGCCGCGGACCGGGCGCTCGCCTTGGAGATTTCGCTATTTGATGAGCTGGTCGGCAAAGTGAAAGAGGCGGGCCCGGCAATCCTGGCAGCGGCCGAGGCAATTGCCCGGATCGACGTCGCGGTAAGTCATGCAGAACTGGCTGTTGAACAATCCTATTGCCGCCCCGTTGTCGATAACAGCCTCAGCTTTGAGATTACCGGCGGCCGCCATCCGGTCGTCGAGGCTGCGCTTAAATCCAGTGCGGAAGCCGATTTTGTCGCTAATGACTGCTGCCTCAACGAGGCCCAGCGACTCTGGCTTCTGACAGGCCCCAACATGGCCGGTAAGAGCACGTTTTTACGGCAGAACGCGTTGATTACGATATTGGCGCAGATGGGTGCCTTTGTTCCCGCGAACACCGCCCATATTGGCGTAGTTGATCGGCTTTTCAGCCGCGTTGGTGCCGCCGATGATCTCGCCCGCGGTCGTTCAACCTTTATGGTCGAAATGGTAGAGACCGCCTCTATCCTCAATCAGGCAGGCCCCCGCGCCCTTGTCATCCTTGACGAAATTGGGCGTGGAACCGCGACTTATGACGGACTTTCCATTGCCTGGGCGACTGTTGAGAATCTGCATGACGTAAATCAGTGCCGGTCTTTGTTCGCAACTCATTATCACGAATTGACAGCCCTTGCGTCAAAGCTCGACGCTCTCCAGAATCACAGCATGCGCGTCCGCGAATGGAAAGGCGACGTTATCTTTCTGCATGAGGTCGGAGAAGGCTCGGCAGATCGATCTTACGGCATTCAGGTAGCAAAGCTGGCCGGCCTTCCAAAAGCCGTCATTAAGCGGGCGGAAGCAGTCCTTACAGCGCTGGAAGAAAAGGATCAGGGGTCAGCGGCCACGCGGCTCGCAAATGATCTGCCGCTTTTCTCGACCGTAATTGCGGAGTCGGCCGCGCAGGAAAAAACAAAAATGCCGTCCAAGCTCGAAGAAAGGCTCAAGACTATCAATGTTGACGATCTCTCGCCTCGCGACGCACTCAATCTGCTTTATGAGCTCAAGGAACTGGGGCGTGACTGACCAACTATTTAATGACAAGGCCGTTACAACTCATTAGGTTTCAACTCAATAATTGACATTAAGAATAACAATAAAGGAGACACCGTATGTTTGATCTTTCCGGAAAAAATATTGTCATTACCGGCTCCAGCAAGGGGATCGGCAAGGCAATTGCCCATCAAATGGCACTGGCCGGTGCAAAAGTCACGATCTCAAGCCGGAAGGCCGAGATTTGCGAAGAAGTGGCGAAGGAAATCAATGACAGCTTGCCGGAAGGCAGCAGCGGCAAGGCAGTCGTCATCCCGTGCAATATCAACTCCAAAGAGTCTCTGCAAAATCTGGTGGATGAGGCGCACAAACAGCTGGGCGAGATTCATGTACTGGTTTGCAATGCCGCGCTAAATCCCTTCTTTGGTCCGTCCACCGATATTCCGGATGATGCGTTTGACAAGATTATGGCAGCCAACATCAAGTCAAACCATTGGCTCTGCAACATGGTTCTGCCGGAGATGAAGGCCCGCAAGGATGGCGCAATTATTATTGTCTCCTCGATCGGCGGCATTCGTGGCTCTGCGGTTCTGGGCGCTTACAGTATTTCCAAGGCAGCAGATATGCAGCTTGTCCGCAACCTGGCCGTAGAACATGGCGCGGATAATATTCGCGTGAATGCAATTGCACCAGGGTTGATCCAGACAAACTTCGCCCGCGCGCTCTGGGAAGATCCTGAGATCCTGAAACGCGCGACATCACGTGCCCCATTGCAGCGTATCGGTCAGCCGGAAGAGATTGCTGGTGCGGCCATTCTTATGGCCTCCGACGCAGGGACTTTCCTGACAGGTCAGACGATTGTGATCGATGGCGGCCAGACGATCACCTGATCGAACCTTTATTATATTGCGGTCAGCTGTTCGTTAATCAGGCTGGCCGCAATAAGAAACATCATTGCGGCGACAATCAGATCAAGACTGCGGGCACCTGTCCGGTTTTGCATCAACGGCGCAAGCAGACGGGCGCCATACCCAATACCGAAAAACCAGATGAAAGACGCAATGATTGCCCCGCTGACAAAATAGATACGGGCATTTATTTCATATCCGGCCGCTATTCCTCCCAGCAAGATTACCGTATCCAGATAGACGTGAGGGTTCAAAAGACCGAATGCGAGTGTCAAGAGAACCGCTTTTCGCCTTGAGCTCACAACAGGCGTCTCATCCGTCGTCTGCATAATATCTGGCCAAATAGCCCGACGGCAGGAAAGTAGGCCAAAAAGGATCAGAAATATCGCTCCGCCCCAGCTCGCCCATGGTACCAGCTCGGGGAAAGCCGCGATGGCGGAGCCGAGACCCATCGCTCCCAACAGAATTAACGAGCCATCAATCAGGGACGATAACAGGCAAATAATGAATATCTGATCCCGCCGGGCGCCCTGTCGCAGGACAAACAGGTTCTGTGCGCCAATGGCGATGATAAGCGCGGCGCCAAGCATTGCGCCTTCAGCAAATGCCCAGAAATTCATAATGTCAGCACTTTACCAAAAGGGATTTGCGCCGGTGATAGGTCAATGCCGTGGTAATAAATTCCCGGAGTTCCGCTATTGCAATAGTATCATCGGGAGAAAAAAGTATGGCGCGCGTACCCCTGTAATGAAAAATATCCGGATATCTCTCTTTGAATTCAGCGATGAGACTAGTCTGGCAATGCACAAAAAGACCGTAAGTGCTTTTTTCCCTAGACGGCGCGAGTCGGATTGGCGTGCCGGCCCTACCACTTGCATTATAGCTCGGCTCGCCCCACTTCAGCGTTTCAGTCAATACCACATCGCCGATGGCATCCGCAGTCTCGAAAATGAGCTGTCTCAATGCCAGCAACTTGTTTCTCAGATCTTCTGGGTAGGATTTATAGACCGCAGCAACCGATAAATCCTCTATATCATACTGCGTCATGATAAATGCCCAATAAGTAATTCGCCGCGCTATTTTAAAGGTAGCCGATTATATATTTCGGGCATTTTATCCCGATATTTGCTAAACAGCGTCTCAGCAAAGTTTAAAAGGCTGTCTGTCCTATATCAAGCTCGGCAGGCAAATTGGATAATAGATGGAAAAAATTCCAAACCAAAAAGAGATCATCGACCGCCGCGCATTAGTGCAATCGATCGCGACGGCGGCCGAGGAATTCGCTCCGACCAGTTTTGAGTTCCGGCAAGAAATCCTGCGGCAATTCAAGACAAGCCTCGATCACGGCAGTAAGGTCGTGGAAGAGCGCTTTCTGCAATCGAATAAGGGCCGGGCAATGATGTATGCCCAGTGTTTTCTGGTCGACCAGATTATCCGTAGTATTTTCGATGTTGCGACCCAATACATCTATCGATTAAGCAACCCAACTCCTGAGGAAAAACTGTCGCTTGTCGCCGTTGGCGGATATGGCCGCGGTGAGCTTGCGCCCAGTTCAGACGTCGACCTGCTGTTTCTCTTTCCTTACAAACAGACATCCTGGTGCGAACAGGTGATCGAGTTCGTTCTCTATATGCTTTGGGACCTTGGCCTGAAAGTCGGCCACTCCACACGCACCGTGAGCGAATGTATCCGCCTTGCTAAAAAGGACACAACGATCCAGACCGCCTTACTGGAAGCGCGCTATGTCTGGGGCGATCAGGATATGTTCAAGGAGATGTATCGTAAATATATGAAGGAGGTTGTTTCCGGGCATAGCCGCGAGTTCATTGAGGCCAAACTGCAGGAACGGAAAGAACGCCACGATCGTTTCGGCAATTCCCGCTATGTTGTGGAACCAAATATCAAAGAGGGGAAAGGCGGGCTGCGCGACCTTCAGACCCTGTTCTGGATAGCAAAATTTCTACACGGGACAACAGATATTTCCAAACTTGTGGCACTTGGGGTCTTTACAGAGAAGGAACGACGCAAATTCACCAAGGCGTCCAATTTCCTCCGTTCGGTCCGATGCCACCTGCATTATCTGACCGGTCGCCCCGAAGAACGGATTACTTTCGACGTTCAGACAGAGCTCGCCAAGCGGCTTCACTACAAGGATCATGCCGGGACCAGCGGGGTTGAACGGTTCATGAAGCATTATTTCCTCGTTGCGAAGGATGTTGGCGACCTGACACGTATTTTTTGCGCCAATCTGGAAGCCGAACAACAGAAGAAAAGCCGCTTGCCACTCCCGCGCCTCGGCCTCGCCAAACGGAAACTGAAAGGGTATGTCGTCGAAAGTGGTCGCATCAATGTGGCGCATGAAGATGATTTCAAGGAAGACCCGATCCGGATGCTGGAATTGTTCCACCTGGCTCAGGAGAAGGGCCTGGATGTCCATCCGAATGCGCTGCGCCTAATCCGCCAGGACCTTAAGCTGATCAACCGGAATATTCGCAATGATGAACGGGCCAACCAACTCTTTTTGGAGATGATGACCAGCCGCAAGGATCCGGAAACAACCTTGCGACGCCTGAATGAAGCTGGCGTATTTGGCCGCTTTGTTCCCGATTTCGGACGAGTTGTCGCCCAGATGCAGCATGACATGTATCATGTATATACGGTTGACGAGCACACCATTCGCGCCATCGGTATCATCTCGCAGATCGAGGATGGCGCCTTGAAGGAGGATCATCCGCTTTCTCATAATATCATGCCAAAGATCGTGTCGCGGAATGTCCTGTACTGCGCCGTCCTGATCCATGATATCGCCAAGGGGCGAGGTGGGGATCACTCAATATTGGGAGCGGAGGTGGCGGAGAAACTCTGCCCAAGGCTTGGGCTGTCGCCGTCTGAAACGGAGACAGTTGCCTGGCTTGTGCGATATCATTTGGCATTCAGCGCGTTTGCGTTCAAGCGGGATATCTCTGACCCGAAAACAATTGAGGATTTTGTCAAAATTGTTCAAAGCCCGGAGCGCTTGCGGCTTCTGCTTGTCCTGACTGTCGCCGATATCCGTGCGGTTGGACCGAGTGTCTGGAACGGCTGGAAAGGGCAGCTTCTTCGGGAGCTTTATTATGCGTCCGAAAATGCTCTTACAGGGGGTCATATCTCCGAAGGCCGGGCGGAGCGCGCCAAGCATTACCAGGAGGAACTACGCGGCCTTCTAAGTACCTGGAAAAAAGACGAAATTGAGGCGCACATAGAGCGCTTCTATCAATCCTACTGGATCGGGACCAGCAGTGAGGATCGCGTTACCCACGCAGAGCTCATGCAAAAAGCTGACAAGGAAAAGTCCCTATTTACCATCGAGTCAAAGAGCGATCCCTTCCGGTCTATTACCGAGGTTCTTGTTTACACCGCAGACCATCCGGGCCTGTTTTCCCGGATCACCGGCGCGATGTCGGTAAGCGGCGCCAACATCGTCGACGCGAAAATTCACACGACGACGGATGGTATGGCACTCGATACTTTTTACATTCAGGATTCCGAAGGCAAGGTTTACGATCAACGGGGTCGCATGAAAAAATTGCGTCAGGCAATCGAAGATACATTGCAGGGCGCACGCAGACCCCATCTGGAGATCATGGACCGGCGGGAATCGAGCCTGCCGAGCCGGACTGAAATTTTTACGGTTCAACCGGCTGTCATCCTCGATAACAAGGCATCCAACACTCATACGGTTATCGAAGTTCGGGGGCGTGACCGGCCCGGGTTGCTTGCCAACCTGACACGGACATTGTTCACATTGTCTCTTTCCATCTCATCGGCACATATTGCCACCTACGGCGAACGGGCGGTTGACGTATTTTATGTTAAGGACAGCTTCGGCCTCAAAATCACCAACAAGGTCAAGCTTGCCAATATCGAGAAGAAGTTGCTCCACGCCCTCACGGAGGATATGGAGCCGAAAAGAAAATCGGTGCGCGCAAAAAATACGGCGAGCAGCGGAAGCTGATGGGCAGCGCAGGTTCGCCAGTGCTATAGGGGAAGCATGAGTTTGATTAAGTCCGTGGCCACAGTCGGTGGCTTTACCATGATCAGTCGGGTTCTCGGTTTTTTACGCGACATCCTGATGGCATCGGTATTGGGCGCCGGGCCGGTGGCGGACGCATTTTTTGTTGCCTTTCGCATCCCAAACATGTTTCGGCGCCTGGTCGCTGAAGGCGCCTTTTCCGCCGCCTTTATCCCGCTGTTTGCGCGTAAGCTGGAAGCCGATGGCAAAGAGGCTGCTCTGACGTTTGCCGGTCATGCATTGAGTATTCTTGTCGGCTTTCTCCTTATTTTTTCAGCACTTTTCATGATCTTCATGCCGGTCATGATGTTATTGCTGGCACCCGGGTTTACACCAGAGGGTTTACGTTTTGACTTAGCCGTCGAGTATACCCGTATCACCTTTCCCTATCTGATCGCGATGGCTGTCGTGGCCCTTTTAGGCGGCATTCTGAACGCCTTCTATAAATTCGCGGCGATGGCGGCGGCGCCGATCCTGCTGAATATCATCCTGATTGCCTGTTTGCTGATAGGCATTAACCGAAGCGAGAGCCATGTTGGTATGCTGCTCGCCGTCGGGGTGGCGATTGCCGGACTGGCGCAGGTTGTTTTCCTCGTCATCGCCTGCCAGCGGGCGGAAATCGGGGTCAAGCTTCGCCGGCCCGTATTTAACGCGGATATCAAGCGATTGTTCCGGTTGATGGTCCCCGGCGCGATTGGCGCAGGTGTAATGCAGATCAACATTCTGGTCGGAACAATAATCGCCTCCTTCCTAGCAACAGGGTCCATCTCCTATCTTTACTATGCGGACCGGGTTTACCAGTTGCCTCTGGGCGTAATAGGTATTGCAGTTGGCACGGCGCTTCTACCTATGCTCTCCCGTCAACTGCGGAAAGGCGAAGAGACAGCGGCAATGAACAGCATGAACCGCGCGATGGAGCTTTCCTTGCTCCTGACCTTACCGGCAGCGGCAGCACTGATGGTTATTCCGGAAGAAATTACCTCTGTCCTATTCCAACATGGGGAATTTACTGCGGTCGCCAGCCAAGCCACGGCATCGGCTCTGCTTGCCTTTGCAACGGGGCTTCCAGCTTTTGTTCTTGTCAAGATTCTTGCGCCGGGCTTTTTCGCGCGGGAGGATACGACAACGCCGGTGATTGTCGGCATCTTCGCCATGATTATGAATGTAGTGCTAAGCCTTTTCCTCATCCGCTATCTGGATCACGTCGGAATCGCGCTTGCGACATCCCTCTCCTCCTGGTTTAACGTCCTCCTCCTGTTTATTATTTTACGCCGGCGCGGTCACTATACAGCGGACGCGCGGCTACTTCGTCGGCTCGTCGGTATGATCGTCGCGTCCGTAATCATGTCCGTCGGCCTCTATTTCGCTCGGGAAAATCTGGCAGGCGCCTTCACGGGAGATTTACCTGTAAGGGTCGGGGCGCTCATTGCGCTTGTAGTCGGCGGTGGTGTGCTCTATGCGGTCAGCGGTATTCTTACCGGGACAGCACGCCTGCAGGAGATAAAATCAATGCTGAAACGCCGCCCCGAAGCGTAAATCGGTTGACGATCCGCAAGCCGCCTGCAATAAGGCCGGGATCAATTCCCGGGCAATGCCCAATCCCCGGCCCCGACGATCTGATTGTCAGTCCGTCAATTTTGGGGCCCGTGTCCAAAGCGTGAGGAGCTTTTAGTTATGTCTCGTATTTTCTCCGGCGTTCAGCCAAGTGGCAACCTTCATCTCGGTAACTATCTCGGCGCGATCCGTAATTTCGTCGGGTTACAGGATGATTATGAGTGCATTTATTGTGCTGTTAATATGCATGCCATTACCGTCTGGCAGGATCCGGAAGCGTTACGCAACAATACACGGGAAGTAGCCGCCGCCTATCTCGCCGCGGGAGTAGACCCAAAGCGGTCTATTATTTTCGCCCAAAGCACCGTTGCTGCCCATGCGGAGCTCGCTTGGATATTCAACTGTGTTGCCCGCCTTGGCTGGTTGAACCGCATGACCCAGTTCAAGGAGAAAGCCGGAAAGAACCGCGAGAATGCCTCTGTCGGCCTGTATGCCTACCCCAATCTGATGGCGGCGGACATTATGGTCTATAAGGCAACCCATGTGCCTGTCGGGGAGGACCAGAAACAGCATCTGGAGTTGACCCGCGATATCGCGCAGAAATTCAACAATGACTATGGAACTGAAACCTTCCCGCTGGTGGAGCCTTTGATCTTTGGCGCGGCTACACGGGTGATGTCCCTCCGCGATGGATCGAAGAAAATGTCAAAGTCAGATCCCAGCGACTATTCGCGTATTACTTTCACGGACGACCGGGACAGCATCGCAAAGAAACTCCGCAAAGCGCGGACGGATGCCGATCCACTTCCCGAAACGGAAGAGGGCTTGAAGGATCGCCCGGAAGCCGCCAACCTCGTCGGGATATACGCTGCGCTTGCCGATCTCAGTAAGCAGGAAGTGCTGAGTGAATTTGCTGGCGCTCCTTTTTCAACGTTTAAGCCAGCGCTTACCGACCTAGCCGTTGAAAAATTTGGCCCAATCGGCGAGGAAATGAAAAAGCTGATGGCCGACCCGGCGCATGTGGATGCCATATTGAAAGAAGGGGCCGAACGTGCCGCCGCACTAGCTGCGCCAGTATTGGCTGAGGTGAAGGAAGTCGTTGGATTTATTCATCCTTAAGGAAGTCCGCTTGTAAGTCGGGTCGAAACAACATACATCTTTAATTGAAGCCACATGAACAGATCACGCGGTGACGGGGCAGGATAGATGAGCGAAATCGGCAATAGCGGCGGCGATACCAAACGGATTGGTGGGCGCGCAGCGGCAGTTCGGGAAAGCGCAAAGCGAAGCTGGAAAGTCTTCGCAATTCTTATTCTGCTGTTCCTGTTGCTCTATTATCCCGTCGGCATGATCATGATCAATAATATTGACGATGATACGGAATTCGTGCCGACCGGTACAAATGTTGTTGCCGGAGGCAGTCATGCAGTGGACATGATGGCCGGCCTGATAGATCGGGAAATCAACGTTAACCGCTGGACAGCGAATGACCCTTTCTTCATGCCGTCTGCCGCCCTCGACAATATGCCGAATTACCAGCAGGGAATTATTTCCGCCCTCGCGCGGTTCGGCTTTGAGCTAACCGACCAGATTGGGCGAACACGCGGATCCAGTCAAACAGACCCGGATTTGCAGGAAGCCGCGGGCCTGCTCCAGTATTCCGGTACAAAATGGGCGTGGGATCCGACGATTTCTCTCTTGCCGACCGCAGCATCCGAAGAACAGTATGAAAAAGCCCGCTCTTCTCTCATCAGCTATAACAAGCGGCTGGCCAATGGCAAGGCCGTCTTCGAACGGCGCGCCGATAACCTGCTGGCGACCCTTGACCGGATTGCCCTTGATATGGGGTCCTCTACCGCAACGATCGACCAGCATATCGACGAAAATTCCGGTGATATCATTGATTTCCAGGCAGACAATATTTTTTATGGCGTCAAAGGGCAGGCGTACGGCTATTACATGCTCCTGAAGGCACTGTCACAGGATTATGAAAGCCTGATCAAGGAGCGTAATCTTACCAATGCCTGGGCGCAGATGCTGGCGAGCCTCAAATCCGTGATCGATCTTGATCCCTTTATTGTCATCAACGCGGCGCCAGATTCCCAGTTTCTCCCCAATCATCTGACAGCCCAGGGCTTTTACGTGTTGCGTGCCCGGACGCAGCTACAAGAGATCAGCAACATTCTCTTGAAATAAACCCGCTGATAGTGGCAGGATAATTTTCCCCTAGAACAACTGACGGAGTCTGTATGTCAGAGGAGACCCAGAGCGGCGTACGCAACAAATTTCTTGTCGTCGTCGACGAAACACCGGAATGCAAGTCGGCAATCCGCTTCGCGAGCCGCCGGGCCTGGCATGTCGGGGGCGGCGTGATCCTGCTGTATGTTATCGAGCCACCGGAATTCCAGCACTGGATGGGGGTGGAACAGGCAATGCGCGAAGAAGCCCGTGAAGCTGCTGAAGAACTCTTGCTGAACCTCGCGGAGGAAATTCAGAAGGAAACGACCATTGTGCCGGAATTCGTCATTCGCGATGGTCACAAGAAGGAAGAGGTGCTGGCGCTGATTGAGGAAGACTCCGATATTCGCGTTCTTGTCCTGGCCGCGTCCCCGGATACCGGTGGACCGGGCCCATTGATCAAAAGTCTCGTTGGGGAAATGTCCGGGACTTTCGCAATCCCGATTACCGTGGTACCAGGAAATTTGACCACTCGGCAGCTGGATGCGGTTACGTAATCCCGCCGGTTGTAGTTCCAACCTGAAACCGCGCCCTCGATTCGCGATTTAGCCGGTTTTTATTTGAACTAAATTTGTCCAAAATGGACCGAAATCTTTTAACCAGCTGAATCAATTAATAAATTTCTTTTGTAAATATCTACTCTTGAATTCGCAAGTAGAGACACACATATTTCATCCTCGGCCCAAGGTGACGTAAAAAGCATTTTGGGCCTATATATTGTGTATCGGATTGACATTTTAGTCTATATATTGTGCTTTATTAGGATATGGCACAGTTGATGGCTTAGGGCGCAACGCAAGTTTTATCATGCAGCTATTTAAATCCAGTATCAGACTAAACAAGTTTGCAACGTTGGCGGTTATTGTCCTGGCAGTTGCGTATGTTGTGCCTGATTTTATCGGCCGCACTTCCGACGACAAAACGTCGTCTTTTAATGGTGGCCGAACATTATTCGCCAAAAATGCGTCGTCGCCTGGTCGCAAGCCGGGGGAAATTTCCGCGCACGATCATGCGGATCAGTTCGATATGGCATCGCTGGAAACCGCACTGGATCAGGTAGACTACCAGTTACAGGACATTCGTGAAGGACATCCTGTTCCGCGCTTTTATGTAGAGCAAATCCCGGTCGATATTGACGATATAACGGATGTAGAACAACGCAAAAAAACCTTTATCAAGCTCGTTCTGCCCTTGATTTTGAGCACAAACGAGAAAATCCTGGAAAGGCGGGAACGTCTTGCGGATCTGCTTAAGAAAAAGGAACAAGGGGAACGAATCGGGCCTTCGGACCGCAAATGGCTTGATCAAATGGCCGTTCGCTACCGAGAGGACATTGCCGATCCGGAACGACTGATGCTGAAAGTGGATAAGGTTCCTGTATCGCTCGCGCTTGCACAGGCCGTAGAAGAATCCGGATGGGGCACCTCACGCTTCGCCCGTGAAGGAAATGCGCTCTTCGGTCAGCGAGTCTGGTCGACCGGCAAAGGAATAGTGCCGGAAGAGCGGGCTGAAAATGAAACCCATGAAGTAAAAGCCTTCAAGTCCATAGCCGACTCGATCGCTGCCTATATTCATAATCTCAATTCCCATGCAGCCTATGCTGAATTTCGGGAAATTCGGGCCCGTCATCATTCTGGCGTCCTAGCCGCGTATGAGGATCCGCCGCTCATTGACACGCTGCATGTTTATTCCGAAAAAGGGCCTGAGTATGTGGATAATCTTCGGTCGCTGATCGAGATAAACCAGTTCGATGACTTTGAAGATGCTATCCTCGCGCCGGAGCAGCTGGCCGCCAACCGTCCGTAGTCCTCACCCAATCTCCGTTTATTTCTATCGCTGCGTCTTTCCATCTCGCAAATATTTGAGGGATATGGAAAGATAGCCGGACGCCTAATCTGAAAAAGGCGCCGCTTCATGCTGAACGCGCCATAAGAAAAACAAAAAGGGGGGATCATGGATCGATTGGCAAACAAAGTCGCACTGGTGACTGGGGCCGCTACCGGAATTGGCCTCGCAACGACCCGCCGCTTCATCGAGGAAGGGGCCTTTGTCCTGATGACCGACATCAATGCGGAAGCCGGAAAGGCTGCGGCGAAAGCACTCGGCAAGATGGCGCAGTTTTTAGAACAGGACGTCACGAAGGAAGCCGACTGGCAAAGGGTCATGGCCACGATCGCCGCCGATAGCAAGGGAATAGATATTCTGGTGAACAACGCAGGTATTCTTGCAATCGGGGATCATCAAACTATAGAAGATACGGACCTCGCTCATTGGCAGGCCATCCAAAAGGTTAATGTCGAGGGTGTTTTTCTAGGTTGTCAGGCTGCCGTCAAGGCGATGAAGGGTCGTGGCGGCTCCATCGTCAATATTTCATCTGTTGCTGCCATTATCGGCACGCCAACACTCGCGGCGTATGGCGCTTCAAAAGCAGCGGTAAGGCAACTGACAAAAACCGTCGCCATTCACTGCGCCAGTAAAGATTACGGCATTCGGTGCAACTCCGTGCATCCTGATCCGGTGCGCACGAATATGGGCGACGAATTGATGGGTATGTACGGCGGGAAAGTCGACGCAGGCTGGAAAGCCATTCCAGGGCGCGTTCCATTAAAAATCCCGGCCGAGCCTGTGGACATTGCCAATTGTATTCTCTTCCTCGCCTCTGACGAGGCCCGCCATGTCACCGGATCTGAACTTGTCGTCGATGGCGGCATGACCGCAATCTAATAATAATAAATTACGGGAGTAATCGATTAATGCGTATTGAGCATGATATCCTGCAGGAATTCGTTGAGGCAATTTTCAAGGCTGCCGGGAGTAGTCCCACGGAAGCCGCGATCGTTGCCGATCACCTCGTCCTTGCCAACCTTTCTGGCCATGACAGCCATGGCGTCGGGATGATCCCCCGCTATGTGGAGAATATCAAGGCCGGATTCCTTCGCCCCAACGAGCATGTGGAGTTACTCAAGAAGGATGGCTCTATTCTGGTGTTCGATGGTCGCGCCGGATTTGGTCAGGTCGTCGCGCGGGAAGCGACGGCGCAAACCATTGCTGTCGCTCAGGAAACCGGGCTCGCACTTTCAGCTTTACGGAATGCCCATCATATTGGCCGCGTCGGCACCTATGGGGAGCAATGCACAGATGCGGGTCTTGTTTCCATTCACTTTGTCAATGTTACCGGTCATAGAGGTCTTGTCGCGCCGCATCGCGGTTCGGATGCCCGCTACGGTACTAATCCGATCTGCATTTCCCTCCCCGATACCGCGCAAGAGCCCCGCATAATTCTCGATTTTGCTACAAGCAAGGTCGCCCTCGGGAAGATCCGGGTTGCCCATAACAGCGGCAAGAAGGTCGACGAAGGGCTGCTTATCGACAATGACGGTAACGCAACCACTGATCCGGGCGTCATGTTTGCAGACAAGGTTGGGTCGCTCCTTCCTCTGGCGGAACACAAGGGGTATGGCCTTGCGCTCATGTGCGAACTGTTGACAGGTGCGATTGGCGGTGGCGGAACGATCCAGCCAAAAAACACCCGTGATACCCGTATCATCAACAACATGCTTTCGATCGTTATTGATCCAACTCGCCTGACGGATACGGACTATATCGCGAGCGAGATGAAGGCCATGTGTGATTACGTTCGCGACTCCCCGCCGCGCGCAGGGTATGACAACGTGATTGTGCCCGGCGATCCGGAGCGGGAACAACGGGAATTGCGCCGTACCCACGGCATCGAAATAGACGAGGAAACCTGGCGCCAGATCACCGAGGCTGCGGCCAGCCATAATGTGACCTTGTAATCGGAGTTTACCGTCTGAAAATATCCCTCTTCAGACGGTAGTCCTTATTTCTTGAGGTTTTTTAACAGATCATCCGCTGCACTTGTCACAAGACCTGTATCGCCAGCGCAGAGGAGGAAATCAAACCCTTGCGCAAAGAGTTCGTTCGTCTGCTTTGCGCCCTTCGAAATGCATCCAAGGAAGGCGGGGCTCGCCTTGATGCGGTCCCGCGCCTCCTCAAAAAGTGCTTTCACCTCCGGATCATCAAATTCCGCAAGTTTATTGATACTCCCGGACAGATCATTGGGGCCGATAAACAGCATATCGACGCCATCGACAGCGGCAATACTTTCAATATTACCAACGGCCTCCTTCGTTTCAATCTGACAGATGATCATCAAGTCATTGTCGAGATTGTCGCGATATGACCGAGCGGTCCGTCCATAGCCGCCGGCCCGTGCCGCGCCAAAACCCGCACTCCGTATTCCTGTCGGTGGATAACGGCAGGCAGCAACGGCCGCCTTTGCTTCTTCCGCTGTATTAACTGAGGGCACCATGATCCCGTCCATTCCGGCATCGAGCGATCGCTTGATCAGAACGGTATCATTCCAGGGTACCCGCATCAGAATAGTCACGTCACTTACTGAACGCGCCGCGCGATGCTGGTCGATCGCAGTTTCGAGGCTTCCAGAGCCATGTTCATGATCAATCATGAGAGCGTCAAATCCAGCCCCTGCCACAATCTCCGCCATATCCGAGGAATTGGAGAAGAGCCAGCAGGCTGCTGCTTTTTCACCGGCTTTTAGTTTTTCTTTTAGTTTGTTTGGGCGATACATCGGCATTCCTCATTTTGATTGCTATTATTTCGGGATGTAAAAGAGAGATCCGAACCAGCGCCAGCGTCGATCCGGTCCAAGAAGAGTACAATTAATTCGGCCCCGGCCGGGCTTGAAGTCGGCTGTCAATCGTATCTCGATCCGCGCATCGCCGATTTTTTCGATCGGGACGGCCCCGCCTGTCTGGTTGGAGGAAAAACACGAAAGGCCGCTGAGGTTACCGTAATCCTCGGCAATGGTGAAACCGAAATTGGGAGGATTGCGCTTCAATACATTATCAGATGGCGTCACATCCGTTACCCGCAAAGGCAAGGCATTCGCGGCCAACCGAAAACGCCCGATACCACCATAATTCTCGCTCATGGCAAACCGCGGCAGTTCAAGACGGTCATGGCCGGAATAGGAAACACCGGACTGTTGGCCAAACGCGGCCTTGAAGCCAATTTTGCGAATTACGGCTTTCACCTCATTCCCATACTCGCCGTAAGGATAGGCGAATATGGCAGGCACAAACCCCAATTCCTCCTGGTACCGTTCACTCGCCAGATTAATATCTGCTTCAATTTCTTGCGGGCTCATTAGGGGTAGATGCGCATGAGCATAGCTATGATGACCGATATGGACGCCCGCATCACGCAGCTCACGGATCTGGTCCCAGGTCATGTAGTCGGCGAACTGCTTGTCCACTCCCTCGACGGCGACGAAAACCGTGAACGGCAAATTCGCGTCCCGCAATATCGGCCAGGCAACATTGTAAACAGAGGCATAGGCGTCGTCGATTGTTAGGGCGACAGTACGATCGGGCAATTCTTCGCCTTTCTCAAGACGATCCACAATCTCATTGAGCGGCAAAACAGTATACTCACCGTTCTGGAGTTCCTGAACATGTTCCTTAAACTGTTCAACGCGAATATTTGTCGAGGTGTATTGATCTTCCCCGAACCGATGATACATAATCACGCTGGCCCAGTCGGCCGCCAGTGCGGGGCTGCCCCCCAAAACCGCGACGGCTGATAATATGACGCACAGTATGCGTATCTTTACTTTTAACATCTGTCCCATGGCACCCTATTCCGCCTCTGAAAGACCGGCATGCCCCATCATCCGGCTGCCGGCTGCCTTGTCCGAGAGGGTAGGATATCGGCGGGGTCTAAACAATTGGTAATGCCACCATTCATTCCGATAAAAATCCCAGCCCGCCGCCGTCATCACTCCCAGAAGCACGGCCCGGTTCCGCTGCGCTTCGGCCGAAATATCGCGCGCACCATGATACGACGTGGGCGTCATTGCATCAAACCCGGTCCCCATCTCCAGCTCCCGTCCCGCGCTGTCGATCAGCGTAAGGTCGATTGCCGCCCCGCGTGAGTGCGGCGAACCATTACTTGGCCTGGAGAGAAAATCCGGATTCGGAGTATGGTCCCACAGCGCCTGTACAGCCTCAGTCGGACGAAAACCATCAAAGAGCTTGAACCGCAGCCCGATATCCGCCGCCAGGTCCACGGCCCGGCGCAGATTGTCTGCGGCCTCTAGGTTCAAAAAGCAGGCACTTCGCCTGTATACAGCCGCGCCGGTAAAATTATTTGTTGTCGCGTAACGCAGATCAAGTTCGACATTGAATTCTTCGGCGGTTATTTCGGTTAAGTTCGCATTTAGGGGCATCTTGAACCTGTTGACTTGAAATCACGCGGCTTTGAGCGTAACACTCTCGCCTCACGGTGACCCTACATGGCTGGATTACGGAAGGCAATATAATGAAGATATTGGCATTTGATACCGCACTAAATGCCTGCTCTGTCGCCGTCGCCGACGGGACAACGATCCTCGCCCGGAGTCATGAGAAACGGCGGCGCGGTCATGCGGAAGCCCTGATGCCAATGATAGAGGCTCAACTTCAGGAAGCCGGGTTTGGTTACGGGGATCTCGATCTGATTGCGGTAACTGTCGGACCAGGTACTTTTACAGGACTCAGGATCGGGCTTGCCGCCGCTCGTGGAATTGGCGTTGCCGCCAAAAAGCCGGTTATTGGCATTACCACGCTCGAGGCGCTTGCCGCTGCCGTGCCATTCCCCGCCACTAATGGTCGTCCGGTAATTGCCACGGCAGATGCGCGGCGCGGGGAAGTTTACATACAGGCGTTCAAGCGACTGGAACAGGGCGAAATCATCTCCCCCCTCTCTGCTCCCGCTGCAATTAGGACAGAGCAGGCACTGGCGACACTTGATACAGAACAGGCAATCCTCGTCGGTTCAGGTGCCTCGCTGCTGGAAAGTATTCCCAATTTTGACTCCGGAAAATACAGCATCCTCGATTTGTCCGACGACCCGGATGCTGTCCAGTTGATCCACCTGGCCGTCGCACGCGGTTTGCCGGCAGATGGCTTGCCGGCTCCTGCCCCGCTCTATCTCCGCGCTCCGGACGCAAAGCTACCCGGCGGAATAGACCCGACGGCCGGGTGATAGAGACGATCCATGAAGGAAGACGCCATATTCATCGACTTCTTTACTGGAAAATCCATGGCGCCGCTTGCGGCGGCAATGCATGCCCGGTGTTTCTCAGAGGCATGGAAGGAAGCCGACTTTATCTCCGCGCTCGATATACCGGGGACCCTGCTGCAAATTCTCAGCATCGCCGAAGAACCCGCCGCCTTTTCACTGTATCGCATTGTAATGGATGAAGCGGAGATACTTACCCTCGGAACCCTGCCCGAATTTCGCGGAAAGGGAATTGCAGCGCATCTTTTGTTCTCTGGTTCCGAGAAACTGAAAGTATCCGGTGTTTGCTGCCTTTACCTTGAAGTCGGTTCACGAAATCTGGCCGCGCAACGTCTTTATACTAAACAGGGATTTAAAGAGATTGGGCGTCGGAGAAATTATTACAACCACGGCGGGAAGCCGGAAGATGCAATTATGATGAAAAATCGTCTTTAACCTATAAAAGGATAAAAAAACACCAAGTTGGAATAAATGTTGGCTTATAATATTTTTTTTCTTTATTCTATTTTATATTTCGTTGTCGTTCTTATATTGATTATACACTTTAAGTCATCCGATATTGAAGGAGGTTTATTACAATGTCCGAAAAAATTGAAAAGCTGGAGCTTCTTGCTCTGACTACGGATATCGTTACCTCACATTTGTCCCGCAACCCGGTCGACACCGGGGAAATTTCATCTTTAATTAATGATGTATATAAAACTCTTTCAACCATTGGTGAGGCCGCCGAGGAGGAGGAAAAGCCAGAGCCGGTAGTCGCCATCCGCAAATCCGTACATCCGGATTACATTATTTGCCTGGAAGACGGGAAAAAGTTGAAAATGCTCAAGCGCCACCTCAAAACGTCATACGACATGACACCGGACGAATACCGGGAGCGTTGGGGCCTCCCCGCCGACTATCCAATGGTCGCCCCCAATTATGCCGAACAACGCCGTAATCTTGCAAAGAAGATAGGCCTTGGTACGCGGCGCAAGAAAGTAAAGAGCTAAGTAATCTCTACTTTCGCTGGCCCTAAAAAATAATTCGTATAAAATCAGTTTTGCTGACAATTAATCAGCAGTGATAGAACGTTAACAGAGGTTCATATGCCTACCCGTTTGGAACAAATCTGCCTTGACAAGGGCTTGCGGATGACTGAGCAGCGCCGCGTAATTGCGCGCGTACTTTCGGAGTCGCAGGATCATCCGGATGTTGAGCTGGTATATAAACGGGCCTCGGAGATTGATGATACAATCAGTATTTCCACAGTCTATCGTACCGTACGCATGTTTGAAGAAAACGGCATACTGGAGCGTCACGACTTCGGCGACGGCCGCGCCCGTTATGAGGAAGCCTCTGAAGATCATCATGACCACCTGATCAACGTGCAAACAGGTCAGGTAATTGAGTTTACCAGCGACCAGATCGAAGAATTACAGAAGAAGATTGCCAAAGAACTTGGATTTGAGTTAATTGACCATCGGCTTGAACTGTATGGAAAGCCACTGTCAAAGTCCGCAAAAGGGAGCGTATCTCCCGAAGAATCGGTCGTAAATATCAAGCAGACGATCCACAGTAAGAAATTCGATTAATGATCCCGTGCATTTCTGTTTATGAGTAATATCCGCCCAATCCTTACCGTGTTGGCCGTCTTCTGTTGGGCGGGCGTACTGGTTCCCTTTCAGTTGATCGTCCTGCTGGCCTTTAAGCGACATAAATATCGCATCCCGCAGCTTTTCCACGCCGGGATTTGTTGGCTGCTTCGGGTCAAGGTCGTCGTTTCCGGCAAGATTGAGCATGGTGATCCGACCTTGTTCGTGATCAACCATATTTCCTGGCTTGATATTCCTGTGGTCGGTAAGGTGGTTCCGGGCAGTTTTGTCGCCAAGAAGGAAGTGGCGGCTTATCCACTTGTCGGGGCGATCTCAAAGCTGCAGCAGACGATATTTATTGAGCGCACCCGGCCCGCCATCAAGGGCCATAAAGGGGAGATGCAAGAACATCTTGAAAATGGCGACAATCTGTTCCTGTTCCCGGAAGGCACCTCGTCGAACGGGATAATTATCCAAAACTTCAAGAGCGCGTATTTCGGTCTTGCGGAACGGGAGATCAACGGCCGTCATCTTCTTGTGCAGCCCGTTACAGTTGCCTATAGCAAATTAAACGGGATTCCCCTCACCCGCGGCACAATGAGGATCGTTGCCTGGGTTGGCGATGAGGAATTACTCAGCCATATCTGGGCGTTTTTAAAACGGGGCACGATAACGGCGGAGTTGCGTTTTCACCCGCCGGTGACGATTGACGACTATGATTCTCGAAAAACAATGGCGAGTGACTGTCAATTGACGATCGCGAAGAGCCTCAGTCGGGCGCTTACGGGTCGGGAAGAACCTTAATGTCAAACAATTCCGGGAAAAATGCGCGTTTGACAATTTTTCCCGTGAATTACAGCCCGTGCTTCTCTATTTGTCATATAACTGCTAATTTACTCATGATAAAGAACGGTTTTCCAGACTGACGGACAAGATCTTCAGAACCGGTGAGGTTGACAAGGACGCGTGAACAAAAAACTCTATATATCGACATATGGCTGCCAGATGAATGTTTATGATTCAGCCCGCATGGCAGATCTGATGGCCCCTCTTGGCTATACCCTGACTGATAAACCCGCTGGTGCGGATATGGCGATCCTCAACACCTGCCATATTCGGGAAAAAGCGTCTGAAAAGACCTTTTCCGAACTCGGGCGCCTGCGCAATCTGCGGGAGGACAGGAAATCCCGCGAGGAAGGCGATATGATCATCGCGGTGGCCGGATGTGTCGCACAGGCCGAAGGCGCGGAAATCATGAAACGTGCGCCCTATGTGGATATGGTGTTCGGACCGCAGTCCTATCATCAGCTTCCGGAGATGGTGGCAAAGGCAACCCGCGGCGTCGGCCATATTCTGGAAACGGAATTCCCGCTTGAACCGAAGTTCGACTTTCTTCCAGAAGAGGCGATTGACAAGAATCTCAGCGCTTTCCTCACTGTTCAGGAAGGTTGCGATAAATTCTGCGCCTTTTGTGTAGTGCCTTATACCCGGGGAGCAGAATTTTCACGTCCGGCGGCGGCAATCATTGACGAAGCGAAACGTATGGTCGCGGGAGGAACCCGGGAAATAACCTTGTTGGGGCAGAATGTGAATGCCTATCATGGTGATGGGTTAGACGGAAAACCCGTCAGTCTCGCGCGGCTGATATACCAACTCGAGGAGATTGATGGGCTTGACCGATTGCGTTACACCACGTCCCATCCACTGGAGATGACCGAGGAACTTTGCCGCGCTCATCGTGATGTGGACATTCTCATGCCTTACCTTCATCTGCCTGTCCAGGCTGGTTCCGACCGCATTCTCGCGGCGATGAACCGGCGCCACACAGCGGACGAATACCGGCGTATCATTGACAAGCTGCGTCATTATCGGCCGGATCTGGCATTATCTGGCGACTTCATCGTCGGATTCCCGGGTGAAACGGATCAGGAGTTTGAGGCCACTCTTAAACTGGTGCGTGATGTCGAGTATGCGCAAGCTTACAGCTTTAAATACAGCCCACGCCCAGGAACCCCGGCGGCGGCACTTGACGATCAGATGGTCGAAGAAGCGGTAAAGTCAGAACGTCTTGCCCGGTTGCAGACGCTTCTGAACGAACAACAGCTCGCTTATAATCAAACCTTTGTCGGCAAGGAAGTTGACGTCCTGCTGGAGCGGGAAGGAAAACGTGAAGGACAGCTTGTCGGTCGTAGCCCCTTTATGCAGTCCGTCTTCGTTCCGTCACCCCCCCACCGCATTGGGCGCATTGCAACTGTCATTGTACAAGAGGGAAATGCTAACTCTCTACGTGGCGAATTGAAACCCGGCAGTGTCGCCGACGCGGCATAGGAACAAACGTGGCAAAAAATCAATCAAGCTCGAATTCTCCAAAATCCGAACCCGACAAGAACAACGCAACCATTCTTGAATTTGATGACAATCATTTGCTTGCCCAGCTCGTCGGGGAGCATGATCGTTATCTTGCGCGGATCGAACAGGGCCTTGATGTCTCTGTTGCTTCACGCGGAAACAAGATGGCGGTGTCCGGCAGCAACTCTGCAAAAGCCGCGGCAAAAGCTGTTTTGCTCGATCTTTATCAACGGCTTAAGAAGGGCCTGGATGTGACGGAAGGCGAGGTAGATGGTGCCATTCGGATGGCAAACAATGCCCCCGCTGAAGATGGGAGTCGCGGTACGGTCTCCGGCGAAAGCGGGATGATTGTTACCAAGCGACGGCGGATCACGCCACGCTCCACCAATCAGGGGGTCTATGTAAATTCCTTACGCACACACGAGCTCGTTTTCGGTCTCGGGCCGGCTGGTACCGGCAAAACCTATCTTGCGGTTGCGAATGCGGTCGCCATGCTGATCGAAAACAAGGTCGATCGGCTGATTTTGGCGCGCCCTGCCGTTGAAGCCGGTGAAAAACTCGGCTTTTTGCCAGGGGACATGCGCGACAAGATAGATCCTTATCTGCGTCCGCTTTATGACGCACTCTACGACATGCTTCCTGCCGAAGAGGTGGTCAAGCGACTAGAAAACGGTGAAATTGAAGTCGCGGCCCTTGCCTTTATGCGCGGGCGAACCCTTTCAAATGCGGCAATCATCCTAGATGAGGCACAGAACACGACACCGGTGCAAATGAAGATGCTGCTCACCCGTATGGGCGAAAACTCCCGCATGGCAGTCACCGGCGATCTCAGCCAGATAGACCTGCCACTTGGCATGCGGTCCGGATTGCATGAGGCGGTCGAGATTTTAAAAGGCGTCAAAGGCGTCGATTTCATCAATTTCGGTGAATCCGATGTTGTCCGTCATCCGCTGGTTACCCGTATCGTCCGCGCCTACGGCGAACATGACCGGGAAAAGCAGCTGGCACTGAAGGCCCGAAAATCCTGATGCGCTGATGGAAGACCTGCCCTTTACTATCGATCTTGCGACAACAATCTCTGACTCGCCGTGGCGGGAGACTGTTCCTGACATCGACGATCTGGCGGCAGAAGCCGTACGTGCAACTCTTCTCTCAGTCAGCCCGGAATTCCGCCTCACACCAATAGCCGGCGCACCCAAACCGACCGTGGAAATCAGTCTTGTGTTCACAAATGATGCGGACATCCACGCTTTGAACAGGGATTACCGTGACAAGGACAAACCGACAAATGTCCTTTCTTTTCCGGACACACCACTTAACCAGACGGAGCTTGCGAACGCCGTCTTGATGGGGGAGCCGCTGCTGCTTGGTGATATTGTCATGGCTCGGGAAACTTTAATCCGAGAGGCCAAAGAGCAAAGTAAAAGCTTCCGCGATCATTTGACGCATTTGCTGGTACACGGCGTTTTACACCTTGCCGGTTTCGACCATATGGAAGAAAATGAGGCGGAAAAGATGGAAAATCTTGAAATCATGATCCTGCAAAGCTTACATATTCCTAATCCCTACGAGCTTTCCGATCAACCGCGACAGGAGATCCCTGACAAAAAATGACCGAAAATGTGTCGAGTGACAGTCTTCCCGAAACACCGGAAGATCCGACAACACCAAAACCCACAAATGGTGTCCTGAATATGCTCAAGCGTGTCCTGGGGATGGGGCAGCAAACCGATCGAAGCGTCCGCTCAACGCTGGAAGAACTGATCGAGGAACATGACGATCCAGAACAATCCATAAACGCCACTGAAAAATTGATGTTGACCAATATCCTGAGTTTTAGCGAACTCAACATAAGTGATGTATTGGTACCCCGCGCCGATATCGAAGCGATCGATGCCAACTCGACATTGCATGAGGTGGTTGAGCGGTTCAAGGAAACAAGCCATTCGCGCATGCCCGTTTACAACGAGACGCTGGATAACGTGACCGGCATGTTCCATATCAAGGACCTGATCAACTTCTGGGGAAAGAAAGACGGTGGCGACTGGTTGAATTTCCGTCGCGAGATTTTATTCGTTCCACCCTCAATGACGGTCCCGGATCTCCTGCTTAAAATGCGGGCAACACATATCCATATGGCGGCCGTGGTTGATGAATATGGCGGGATCGACGGTCTGGTCACCATCGAAGACCTGGTTGAGGAAATTGTCGGTGATATTGAAGACGAGCATGATGAGAAAGAAGGCCCGCTGATTGTCGTCGGGGCGAATGGCATGCTTGAGGCCGACGCACGTGCCTCGATCGAAGAACTCGAAGCGCTCGTTGATATGGATTTGCTTCCCGAAGAGGAAGACGATGAAGTGGATACGGTCGGAGGACTTGTTTTTCAGCTTGCCGGCCAGATTCCCGCGCGCGGTGAAATAATCTCCCACTCGGACGGGCTGGATTTTGAAATCATTGACGCGGACCCCAGAAAAGTCAAAAAGGTGAGAATTCGCCGCCGCCCACCGGAAGCGGAACTGGCTGAATGACAGCCCTGAATAGCTGGGTCTCAAACCTATCCGGATTCAAGAAATACCTTCTTGCGTTTGTTCTGGGAACGCTCATTGCTGCCGCACTGCCCCCGCTTAACCTCATCTTCCTGCTACCAGTCAGCTTTACCGGCCTTCTTTGGATATTGGGCACGTCAACAACACGCAGACAGGCCTTTCTTGCAGGATGGTGGTTCGGCTGGGGACAGTTTATTGCCGGCCTATACTGGATTGGTGTCGCCTTCACGGTGGATGCAAAGACGCATGCGCTTTTGATGCCGTTACCCGTTCTTGTTCTTCCGGCGATTCTCGCTATTTTTTCCGGCTGTGCGACTCTCGTCACGCATATGTCCAAGTCTCATTCGCTCGCAAGAATATTTATCTTCAGCGGCGCCTGGATGGCGCTTGAATATGTCCGGGGCGTGATTTTCACGGGCTTCCCTTGGAATGTTATTGGCTATAGCTGGAGCGGCATTCTGCCCGTTCTCCAATCAACGGCGTTTATTGGGGTTTATGGTCTAACCCTGCTCACGATTTTTGGAAGCTCCCTACCCTCACTCTTTGGGGAAGCCAACACCTCCCGAAAAACGGCTGCCTTTCCACTTGCCACCACCGCCGTGATTTTCGCCATTCTTTATGGTGTTGGCATCGCACGCATTCCGTCAAGCGCTACAGAAAACTTCGACGACGCGACCTTGCGTATTGTCCAGCCGAATATTCCGCAAAGCGATAAATGGAAACCGGATCTCCTCCTTGAACATTTACGCAAAATTGTCAGGCTTAGCCTTTCAGAAGAAGGGGCTACCCCACGATACTTTATCTGGCCTGAAACGGCTGTGCCTTATTACCTGACCACAACAAAGCAGTTGCAGAAGGAACTGGCGCAGATTATCCCCCCGGGTGGGGCCATCGTAACCGGCGCCCCGCGTCGCGATCCGGTTGTCCAGCAATATTGGAACAGCTTGCAGGTTCTGGGGGAGGCCGGAGATATACTGGATGTTTATGACAAGCAACATTTAGTGCCTTACGGCGAGTATATGCCCCTTCGCTCAATCATGGTGGCGACGGGCCTCTCCAAAATCATTCCTGCCCTCGATCAGATGTCGGATTTCGCGACACCGGACAGTTCTGCTAAGAAAGTGATATTTGTTCCAGGCCTGCCACCGGCACGTGCGCTGATCTGTTATGAGATTGTCTTTCCTTGGGAAATTGCCTCCGAAACAGCCTTTTCCTGGATACTCAACATCACCAATGACGGATGGTTTGGTACAACGTCGGGCCCCTACCAGCATTTCGCCATGACGCGCACCCGCGCTATTGAACAGGGCGTCGCAGTCGTGCGGGCGGCAAACACAGGAATATCGGCAATAATTGACCCCTATGGCCGGGTTCCAGCAGAGCTCGCCCTCAATGACACAGGATACCTCGACGGAGGGCTGCCCCTGCCGATTCCAGAACGGACGCTGTATGCACGCCATGGTGAGGCTATCCCGATAGGCCTAGTATTCGCCTTTTTCGCGATTGGAATTGTATTACACCGCCGGCTGCGGAAAAACACGGGCTTGCCTTCTTGACTAGGTTTTTCTTTGACGATACTGATTAAAAAACAACTTGAAGGTTTAGAAGTGCGAAGTGTTAGCACGTTAAGTTTATTTTCGAACCGCCAGATATTATGAGGGATATAGATGCCAAATCATCCGGTGGATGTGCATGTAGGTAGTCGGCTTCGAATGCGCCGGACGCTGCTTGGTCTTAGCCAGCAAAAACTGGGGGAAAAGCTTAGCCTTACGTTTCAGCAAATCCAGAAATATGAGCGCGGTGCAAATCGTATCGGTGCAAGCCGCTTGTTTGAACTCAGCCGCATTCTAGATGTAAAGCCCGCTTTCTTTTTCGAAGAAATGCCAACAGGAAGTTCCTTGCAAGTCGCGGGCATTCAGGACCCGGCTGATGAATTCGAGCATGAATTTCTCGGAAAGCGCGAGACACTGGAACTTGTTCGTGCTTACTATAAAATCGATAATATGGAAGTTCGCAAACGTGTCTTCGATGTCATCAAGGCATTGGCCGCTGAAGAACCGACCAAAGACACAACTGGGTCGAAGATTTAAGCCAGAACGCAGATTTTCTTGACCGTCACTTCGATTTTGATAGAGTGCGGCTGATTTTCAAATCGGGCGGTCGGCGCCGTCCCCTTTGGCCTCCACTAGGCGCCATTGACTAAAACAAGAGGATGTTCGCGTGCCAAGCAAAAATTTTCTTTTCACCAGTGAATCGGTATCGGAAGGGCATCCTGACAAGGTTTGTGACCGGATTTCAGACAGCATTGTCGATTTATATCTTTCGGAAGACCCGTTTGCCCGCGTCGCCTGCGAAACGCTGACCACAACGAACAGAATTGTGCTCGCCGGTGAAGTTCGCGGGCCGGCCAAGATCACGAAATCCCTGATTGAGGAAACCGCCCGTGCTGCTGTCAAGGACATCGGATACGAACAGGACGGTTTTCACTGGAAGAATGCGGCAATTGACGTGTATTTGCATGCACAATCCGCCGACATCGCACAAGGGGTGGATGCTGCGGGGAACAAGGATGAAGGGGCTGGCGATCAGGGTATCATGTTCGGCTATGCGGTAAATGAGACGGATGTCCTGATGCCCGCACCTATTTATTATTCCCACAATATTCTAAAAGCGCTTGCGGACGCCCGCCACAGCGGCGCGGAAAAAGGCTTGGGGCCGGATTCGAAAAGCCAGGTCACGCTGGCCTATGAAAACGGAAAGCCCGTGCGCGCGACCTCGATTGTTGTGTCCACACAGCATGATGATGGACTGGATACAGACACTGTACGGGAGATCGTCCGCAACTATGTCGTCGACGTGCTTCCAGACGGCTGGATGTGCCCGGAAGAGGAATTCTATGTCAACCCGACTGGCAAGTTCGTTATTGGCGGTCCGGACGGGGATGCAGGTCTGACAGGCCGCAAGATCATCGTTGACACCTATGGCGGTGCCGCTCCTCACGGCGGCGGTGCTTTTTCAGGTAAGGATCCGACCAAAGTCGATCGCTCTGCGGCCTATGCGTCGCGCTATCTCGCCAAGAATGTTGTCGCGGCCGGCCTTGCAGACCGTTGCTGCATCCAGGTGTCCTACGCTATCGGTGTTTCCAAACCGCTATCGCTTTATGTCGATCTTTACGGCACGGGTCAGGTTGACGAGGACAAACTCGCAAAGGCCCTGATGCAGGTTATGGACCTGAGCCCGCGCGGCATTCGGGAGCATCTTGGCCTGAACAAGCCGATCTATGCACGAACCGCCGCCTATGGCCACTTTGGGCGGACGCCGGATGCGGATGGTGGTTTCTCCTGGGAGAAAACCGATCTTGTGGATAGCCTGAAATCCGCGCTTTCCTGAAAGCCTGATTATGTCAGACCGGCAGGTGAAAGGCGGACGTATCCTCTATGGTCGGCGTCGGGGAAAGCCACTGCGCAAGGGCCAGAAACGTCTGATCGAGTCCTGCCTGCCGGAACTGGCAATTCCTCTGCAAGCAGACCAGATTGATCTTCCCAGCCTCTTTACGGGATCATGCCGCGCGTATTGGCTGGAAATCGGTTTTGGCAGCGGAGAACATCTGGCCTGGCAGGCGAATGCCAATCCGGATATCGGCTTTATCGGATGCGAGCCTTTCATCAATGGCGTCGCGACCCTGCTTGGAAAACTTGAAGAGAGTGGCGCCAAGAATGTACGGCTGCACAACGACGCCGCAGAGCAGTTAATCGAAAAACTGCCTGACGCCAGCATTGAACGGGCCTTTATTCTATTTCCGGACCCATGGCCGAAAAGCGGCCATAAGAAACGGCGATTCGTCTCAAAGGAAAATATAGAATCTCTTACCCGAATCATGAAACCCGGCGGGGAGCTTCGAATCGGCACTGATCATGAGGATTACGGTGCCTGGATTCTGTGGCACATGCTGAAATCTGACAAATTCACCTGGATTGCCGAAAATTCAGCAGATTGGCGGGAACGAGGCGCGGATTGGCCACCAACGCGCTATGAGATGAAAGCGGTCGAAAAA
This sequence comes from Sneathiella sedimenti, assembly GCF_017313765.1. Lineage (GTDB taxonomy): Bacteria > Pseudomonadota > Alphaproteobacteria > Sneathiellales > Sneathiellaceae > Sneathiella > Sneathiella sedimenti. The sequence goes on from NZ_JAFLNC010000001.1 coordinate 634,505, forward strand.
GGGTTGCGGCCTGTCTACTATCGATTCCGTCGCTGATAGGCCTAATCCATGGCGCCAAAGTAAATAAAAAGCTTGGCTTTGCTGGCATCTCAGCTATTATAGGTGTATACATACTGTTCGCTCACCGTCAGGATGAGCATTTGAACGGTGGGCCTTTGGCCCGCTGTTTTTTTATGGTTTGTCACAATTGCGAGAAGTACCCTGAACGCGATCGAGAAAATAGAAGATCTGATTACGCCGCCCCTGAATGATATGGGCTATGAAGTAGTGCGTATACGCCTGACTGGAAACGATAAAAAGGTACTCCAGATTATGGCGGAAAAGCCTGACGGGACCATGACTATCGAGGGTTGCACGGAAGTGAGCCAGATGGTTTCGGCGTTGTTGGACGTAGAAGACCCCATACAAGGTGCCTATGATCTTGAAGTCTCTTCTCCCGGTATCGACCGGCCGCTTACACGGCGCAAGGATTTTCAGCGCTGGTCAGGATTTGAGACAAAAGTGGAGCTGGAAGAGGCTGTTGACGGCCAGCGCCGATATCGCGGGACGCTGTTGGGCCTCGAAAACGATATGGTCGTAATGCAGCTGGATGACGGCAGCAGACTGGAACTGCCTTTCTCGGAGGTGAGGAAGGCAAAATTGATTTTGACAGACGAACTGATCGCAGCGAGTACCCGTCGCGATTAAATCGTTAACATGTTTTTGGACGGACATTTGGTCATGGAAAACGCAGCTAGTTTAAACCGCCTGGAATTGTTGCAAGTCGCAGATGCGGTTGCGCGAGAAAAGGTCATCGACCGGGACATCGTTCTGGAAGCAATGGAAGAAGCCATCCAGAAAGCGGCGCGCGCCAAATACGGTCATGAAAATGACATTCGCGCCAATATTGACCGGGGAACGGGAGAAATTCGTCTCGCCCGCATCCGCGAAGTTGTCGAGGAAGTCGAAAACGAGGCAACTCAGATTACGGTTGCCGATGCCCAGCCAGAAAAAGAAGGCGCGGCTGTTGGCGACCTGCTGGTGGATCCGCTGCCGCCAATCGATTTTGGCCGCATTGCCGCCCAGACAGCAAAACAGGTTATCGTACAGAAGGTCCGGGAAGCGGAGCGTGAGCGCCAGTATCAGGAATACAAGGATCGCGTCGGAGAGGTTGTCAACGGCATCGTCAAACGTGTCGAGTATGGCAATGTGACGGTTGATCTTGGCAAGGCCGACGCCGTTGTCCGCCGCGATGAAATGCTGCCACGGGAAACCTTCCGGCAGGGTGACCGCATTCGCGCCTATATTTATGATGTGCGGCAAGAACCGCGCGGTCCGCAAATTTTCCTTTCTCGCAGCCATCCTCAATTCATGGCCAAGCTGTTCGGTCAGGAAGTGCCTGAAATCTATGACGGCATCATCGAAGTGAAGGCAGTAGCGCGCGATCCCGGAAGCCGCGCGAAAATTGCTGTTCTTTCCAGCGACCCGAGCATTGATCCGGTAGGCGCCTGTGTGGGTATGCGTGGTTCTCGCGTGCAAGCGGTGGTCAACGAGTTGCAGGGCGAGAAGATTGATATCATTCAGTGGTCGCCCGATCAGGCAAGTTTCATTGTCAATGCATTGGCGCCCGCGGAAGTCGCGAAAGTCGTGCTTGATGAAGATGCAAACCGTATCGAGGTTGTTGTCCCTGATGACCAGCTCTCCCTCGCCATAGGCCGGCGTGGACAGAATGTCCGGCTTGCCTCACAGCTTTCCGGCTGGGATATCGATATCCTGACCGAGGAAGAGGAAAGCAACCGGCGCCAGGCTGAGTTTACCGAACGCACACAAAACTTCATGACTGCCCTTGATGTGGACGAGACGATTGCCCAACTATTGGCTTCTGAAGGATTTACCTCCGTTGAAGATGTCATGTATGTGGATGTCAGCGAAATCGCCGAAATCGAAGGTTTCGATGAGGAAATCGCGGCAGAACTCAGCAATCGGGCCCGGGAATATGTCGAACAAACAAATTCCGAGCTGGAAAAAAAGCGGCAGGAAATGGGTGTCAGCGATGACATCGTGAATTTACAGCTCCTGACGCCTGCCATGATTGTCGCTTTGGGTGAAGCCGGTGTTAAGGAACTGGATGACCTTGCAGACTTGGCCGGCGACGAACTCATTAGCCCGGAAGACGGAATTTTACGCGAATTCGGGCTGACGGCAGATGAAGCGAACCAGATTGTAATGGCTGCACGGGCGCATTGGTTCGAAGACGAAAATGCCGTTGTGGACGAAGAAGCCGAGGAAGAAATTTCAGCCGATTGAGGCAACAGGCGGAGAAGTAGACTTGAGTGATCCGCAGCGCCGGTGTATAGCCACTGGACAAATACGGGAAAAAGAAGCACTACTTCGCTTTGCAATATCGCCTGAAGGTCAGTTGGTTCATGATCTAGGCTTTAACTTGCCTGGGCGCGGAATCTGGGTAAGCTGCGATGCGAATGCAGTTGAACTGGCAGTTAAAAAGAAGCTGTTTGGCAAGGCGGCGAAGCAGTCTATGGCTGTACCGGAAGATCTGGTGAAGGCAATTGACCAGTCCCTGGCGCAACAATGTCTGTCCCTTATTGGACTCGGACGTAAAGGCGCACTGGTGACTGTTGGATTTGCCAAGGTCGAGAAGGCGCTGAAATCGGGTAAGGCGACATTGTTGATCGCCGCCTCCGATGGAGCTGAAGATGGACGACAGAAGCTCAAGCGGATCGCTGGACCGCGGCCAGTGATAGAAATATTCAGCGGCGCCGAGTTAAGTCAGGCGTTGGGTTTGGAAAATGCAGTCCATGCCTGTCTGACAAGCGGTGCCCTGTCGAAAAAGATTTTGACGGCGGTTTCCCGACTAAAACAGTACCGGGGCCAAAGCAATTTAAATACCGAAGTGTCGGAGTAAGAATGACTGAGACAAATGACAAGGATGGGCGTAAGGCGCTTAGCCTGAATAAACCGTTAGAAGCGAAAAAGTCTGCTGGCGGCAATAGTCAGGTCCGTCAGAGCTTTACCCATGGCCGCTCCAAGACGGTGCAGGTGGAAGTGCGGAAAAAGCGCAGCACCCTTGGCCTTGGTAACCAGAAACCCGCTGTGGCCAAACCTGCTGCGCCGACGGCCGCGAAGAATACTCTTCATGTGGCGAAACCTGCGCCGGGCAAGAAAAAATCCGCCGATACGCCAAAATCCAGCGCCTCGAAAGAGACGGCAGATTTTCTGACAAACGACGAGAAAGCAGCGCGCATGGCGGCGCTTGAACTTGCCCGTGAGCAATCCTTGCGCGATGCAGCGGAGCGAAAGGCCCGCGAGGAAGCCGAAGCCAAAGAGAACGCGCTAAAAGCAGCCGAAGAGCCCCAAACCGAGGACGACTCAGCGAATGAGGCGGAAGCTTCTGCCGAACCCGTTAAAAAGCCGAAACGTCGCTCCCCTGAAGAAAGACGACGTGCCGAAGAAGAAGAGGCCCGGCGGTTGTTGGAAGAGGCAAATGTGACAAAAAATGCGCAGGTTGCCGTCCATCGCGAGAAAGTCAAGTCATCTGCGAAGGATGAAGAGATTCGGCGTGAAGCGAAGGCACCACCACCTCGCAATTTGCGGACTGTTGAAGGGGATGCCCCGGCGGGCAATGATCTCGCCGGCGGACGCAAGAAAACGACGAAGAACGCACGTGGCGGCGAAGAACGTCCCACGCCCACCCGCAAGCCCAATGAGCAACGACGTCGTTCAGGCCGCCTGACCATCGGAGAGGCGCTTGATGATCGCGGACCGAAACAGCGGTCCCTCGCGTCTATCCGTCGTGCCCGCAAGAAGCAGCAACAAATGGCTGAACCGCCGCAGAAAATTTTCCGCGAAGTCACCATTCCGGAAGTTATCTCCGTGCAGGAACTTGCCAACCGCATGTCCGAGCGTTCGGTCGATGTCATCAAGGCCTTGATGAAGCTCGGGATTATGGCGACAGCCAACCAGACCATCGATGCCGATACGGCTGAACTGGTCGTTGATGAACTTGGCCATAAAGCACGCCGAATTGCCGAGTCCGATGTTGAAATCGGCCTGGGTGGCGAAGAAGAGGATTCTCCCGAGGATCTACAGCCCCGCGCCCCGGTTGTGGCCGTCATGGGCCATGTGGACCACGGCAAAACATCTCTTCTGGATGCTCTTCGCAAATCTGATGTCGTTTCAGGCGAAGCAGGCGGGATTACCCAGCACATTGGCGCGTATCAGGTTACTCTCGCATCCGGCGAGGTCATCACCTTCCTGGATACACCAGGTCATGAGGCCTTTACGGCCATGCGTATGCGCGGTGCACAGGTCACTGATATAGTTATTCTGGTTGTTGCCGCTGACGACAGCGTGATGCCTCAGACGATTGAGGCCATCAAGCACGCGAAGGCAGCCGGTGTGCCCATTATCGTCGCCATTAACAAATGCGACAAGCCAGCAGCAGATCCGAACAAGGTGCGGCAGGAATTGCTCCAGCATGAAATCTTCGTCGAGGATATGGGCGGCGACGTTCTGGATGTGGAAGTGTCCGCGAAAACCGGTGCCGGCCTGGACAAATTGCAAGAAGCAATTCTTCTGCAGGCTGAAGTGCTGGAACTCAAGGCGAACGCAAACCGCTCCGCTCATGGTACAGTTGTCGAAGCGAAGCTGGAAACCGGTCGTGGTATGGTTGGCACGGTCCTAGTGAAGCGCGGCACACTGCATGTCGGCGACTATTTTGTGATGGGCCCGGCGATGGGCAAGGTTCGCGCTCTGCTCGACTATCGTGGACAAAATGTCCAGGAAGCTGGCCCCTCCGTCCCGGTCGAGGTTCTGGGTATTCAGGGCACACCAACAGCAGGCGATGATTTCGTTGTCACCGAGACCGAAAGCCAGGCGAAGGAAATCGCCACCTATCGTCAACGTATGGACAAGGACAAGAAGGTTACGGCAACGGCGCGTGGCACGATCGAACAGATGTTCAGCGCCATCAAGGAAGGCACCGCTGATGAACTGCCGGTCGTGATCAAGGCGGACGTTCAGGGTTCTGCGGAAGCGATTACCAGCGCCCTTGAAAATCTTGGCACCGATGAAGTTGCGGTGAAGGTACTCTTGTCCGGTGTTGGCGGTATTACCGAATCCGACGTTTCCCTTGCAACGGCATCGCGGGCGATCATTATCGCCTTCAACACACGCGCCAACAAGCAGGCGCGCGAAGAAGCCGAAAGCCAGGGCATCGATATCCAGTACTACTCGGTTATCTACAATGTCATCGACGATATGAGGGCAATGCTTTCGGGTATGTTGGCGCCGACCCTGCGGGAGAACTTCCTCGGCTATGCGGAAATCCGCGAAGTCTTCAATATTTCGAAGGTCGGGAAGATCGGCGGTTGCATGGTTACCGAAGGCAATGTCAAGCGCGGTTCCAAAGTACGGTTGCTGCGGGATGATGTAGTTATTCACGAAGGAACGCTGTCGACACTCAAGCGCTTCAAGGACGAAGTCAAAGAGGTTAAATCCGGCATGGAATGCGGAATGGCGTTCGAGAATTATCACGACCTGAAGGTTGGCGATTTCATTGAATGCTTTGAGGTCGAAGAAGTGGCCCGCGAACTCTAGGGCCCCTTTGAACAGTATCGCGTAAATTCGCGGGAGAATTTCTCATGGCACAGTCGAAACGAGGTCCCAGGACCGCGAGCAAGCGGCAGTTACGCGTTGGCGAAGAACTTCGTCATGTCATCGCGGAGATTCTCTCGAGGGACCTGATTCACGATCCGGATGTTGCCGGCGCGTCCGTCACGATCTCGGAAGTCAAGCCAAGCCCGGATATGCGGAATGCCACTGTCTATGTCACCTCGCTTGGCGGGGTGAACGAGGAAGCGGTCATTGCCGGGCTTAACCGAACGGCGGGCGTCATTCAGGGAGAGATGGGGCGCCAGCTCACCATGAAATTCACACCGCGGCTGGTTTTCAGGAAGGATGACTCCTTCGCATATGGCAGCCATATCGACGAGCTTATTCGCAAGAACCAGTCTCCAGAAGATTCAAAATAGAGTCCTAATGGCACGAAAGCGGCGCGGTCTCCCCATCCATGGATGGCTCAATATTGACAAGGATGCCGGCCTGAGTTCCGCACAGGTGGTAGGCCGTGTCAAACGGATCACAAATGCGGCCAAGGCTGGTCATGCCGGGACTCTGGATCCCTTCGCAACCGGCATATTACCCATCGCACTTGGTGAAGCGACAAAAACAGTCAGTTATATTACTGACGACAGCAAGGACTACCGCTTTACGGTCCGCTGGGGAGAGAAGCGCAATACGGATGATATCGAAGGGGCGATCGAGTCAACATCCGACAGACGACCAACCCGCGATGAAATTATGGCAGTACTGCCCGCCTTTACGGGCACTGTTTTGCAGCGTCCACCCGCCTTTTCGGCAATCAAGATTAACGGAGAGCGCGCCTACAAGCTGGCGCGTGCCGGTGAGGATCTTGATATGCCGGAACGAGTGGTCCATATACAGACCTTGGGGTTGAAGGAAATCGTAGATAGCGATCACGCCATTTTCGAAGTGACCTGCGGAAAGGGCACTTATATTCGCTCCCTCGCCCGCGATATTGCGGTAAAACTGAAGACTGTTGCGCATTTGTCAGCCCTTCGTCGGATTCGTGTAGGTCCTTTTTTGGAAAAGGATGCGATTTCGCTGGATAAGTTGGCAAAGCTGTGGCAGTGTCCCGCAGAATTTGTGGGCTTGCTTCCCCTTACGACCGCGCTGGACGACATCCCGGCACTGCCCGTAACGGGACCACAGGCAGAGCGCTTGCGGCACGGCAATGACGTAGCAGTCCCAAATCAAGCAGACGGTTTTGTCTGTGCAATGGACGGAAACATCCCGATCGGTATCGCGAAAATCGAGGCTGACCGGTTATTTCCTGTCCGGATTTTTAATATTTGAACCTAGGAGAACCCGATGTCGATCACTGCAGAACGTAAAGCAGAGCTGATCAAGGAATATGCGACAAAAGAAGGGGACACCGGCTCCCCTGAAGTACAGATTGCCATTTTGACCGAACGGATCGGCAATCTCACGGATCATTTCAAAGAACATAAAGGCGATGTGCATTCACGCCGCGGACTGCTGAAAATGGTCAGCCGCCGCCGTCGTCTGCTGGATTATTTACGGAAAGTCGAAGAAACGCGTTATCAGGAAACAATCAAACGCCTTGGAATTCGTAAATAGAAATAAGATGCGCGGATCTGTCATACGGACCGCACACCCAACAAACGCCGGTGTCTGCCTTGGGCTCGCCCATTGCACATCGGCGTTTGCCGCATTTAGGAAGCCTCGTTTTTCATAAGTGCAAAATTTGAAGCTGATAAAAAGAGAAATAAGGACTGAGGCATAGGGTCTCAGATTAGGCAGGACGGCATGGGGCTGTTCCTGCGTTGGAAGGAAAAAAAATGTTTGAAGTACATCGCAAGGAAGTGATGTGGGGCGGACGTCCGCTCGTATTGGAAACTGGGAAAGTTGCCCGTCAGGCTGACGGCGCAGTTATGATCACTTATGGCGGAACGCAGGTGCTATGTACCGCCGTTGCCGAAAGAAACCAGAAGCCGGGATTGGATTTCTTCCCGCTGACGGTGAACTATCAGGAAAAAGCTTTTGCCGCCGGCAAGATCCCGGGCGGCTTTTTTAAACGCGAAGGACGCCCGAGCGAAAAAGAAACGCTCACCTCGCGCTTGATCGACCGGCCCCTGCGCCCGTCTTTCGTAACAGGTTTCAAAAATGAAACACAGGTTATCTGTACTGTTCTCGCCCACGACATGGAAAATGACCCAGATGTCGTCGCCTTGATCGGCGCTTCTGCGGCACTGACCATCTCCGGCATTCCGTTCCTGGGCCCGGTTGGCGCAGCGCGTGTTGGCTTTGTCAATGGAGAGTATATCTTGAACCCGGTTGCCACGCAGATGGAGGACACCAAGCTTGACCTCATTATTGCTGGCACATCCGAAGCTGTTCTGATGATTGAATCAGAGGCTCATGAACTCAGCGAAGAGGAAATGCTGGGCGCGGTCATGTATGGCCACCGGGAAATGCAGACCGTGATCAATGCAATTATCGATCTCGCCGAAGTTTGCGCGAAAGAGCCCTGGGACTTTGCCCCACAGGAAACCGATAAGGACCTTGAGGCAAAAGTAAAGAACGCTGCTGAAGCCGCCCTTATCGACGCTTATAAAGAGCAGGTCAAACAGACACGCTCTGATAAAATTGCGGAAGCGAAGGCAGCTGCTATTGAGGCTCTTGAGGAAGAAGAGCGTGAGGCCGCAGCCGGTATTCTCAAGAAAATCGAGAAAAAGATTGTTCGTGGCAACATCATCGCGACCGGCGCACGTATTGATGGCCGCGATACCAAGACAGTTCGTCCCATCATCGCGGAAATTGGTTCCCTGCCGCGTAGTCATGGATCAGCCCTGTTCACCCGCGGTGAGACTCAGGCTCTTGTAGTGGCCACACTCGGCACCGGACAGGATGAGCAGATCGTGGATGCGCTCGAAGGCGAATATCGCGAAAACTTCATGCTGCATTATAACTTCCCGCCCTATTCGGTCGGCGAAGTTGGCCGCATCGGCTTCACGGGTCGTCGCGAAGTCGGTCATGGCAAGCTTGCCTGGCGGGCAATCCATCCTCTACTGCCGGCCAAGGACAAATTTCCATACACCTTACGGGTAGTCTCCGAGGTAACCGAATCCAACGGTTCTTCCTCTATGGCGACTGTTTGCGGGACGTCCCTTGCCCTTATGGATGCCGGTGTTCCACTGGACCGTCCGGTTGCAGGTATTGCGATGGGTCTCATCCTGGAAGAAGACGGCAAGTTTGCCGTTCTTTCTGATATTCTTGGTGATGAAGACCATCTCGGTGACATGGACTTCAAGGTTGCGGGTACCGATAAAGGTATCACTTCCCTGCAGATGGACATCAAGATTTCCGGCATTACGGAAGAAATCATGCGCATTGCCCTCGCACAGGCTACTGAAGGCCGCTTGCATATCCTGAAAGAGATGGGCAAAGCGATCGACAGTGCACGCGATGGCGTTCGTGAAGGTGCACCGCGGATCACGCAGTTGCAGGTTCATAAGGACAAAATCCGCGATATCATTGGTACTGGCGGTAAAGTAATCCGGGAAATCTGCGAAGTTACCGGCGCGAAAATCGACATTGAAGATGACGGTACGGTCAAGGTGGCGGCGACAACGGCGGAAAGCGCCGATGCGGCGATCAACTGGATCAAATCCATTGTTGATGATCCGGAAGTCGGTGTAACCTACACAGGCAAAGTCGTTAAAGTCGTTGATTTTGGCGCTTTCGTGAATTTCTTCGGCAACCGGGATGGCCTTGTCCATATTTCCGAACTGGCGCCGCAACGCGTTGGCAAGGTTACTGACATCGTCAACGAAGGGGACGAAGTCCGCGTGAAGGTTCTGGAGATAGACGGCCGCGGGAAAGTACGTCTTTCCATGAAGGCCGTTCTTGCGGACGAAGAAAAGGCAGCAGCGGAGGAATAAAGCTCCAACGCCAGCTATATTCGAGATCGAGGGCGGAGCGGACACAATAGTCCGGCCGCCCTCGTTTTTAGATGTCTCTTGATGCTTGGACCGCCATGCTCTAAGTGTTAGGTTAGTGCTTAAGTTTGCAGTCATAGGAATTGTCTCGTGAAGCCGTTAAATTCGATTATTATGTCCGGCAAGGAAGTTCTTCCTCTCATCGAGGGGGGGAAGGGTATTGCTGTTTCATCGGGCCAGAGTTCTGGCGCTTGGGCGGCTGCCGGTGGCGTCGCGACATTTTCCGGCGTTAATGCCGATAGCTTTGACGATAATGGCAATATTATCCCGCAGATCTATCATGGTCGTACTCGGCGTGACCGGCATGAAGAGCTGGTCGCTTACGGCATACAGGGCGGGATAACCCAGGCCCAGATCGCCCATGAACTTGCAGGCGGCGAAGGCCGTATTCACATGAATGTACTTTGGGAAATGGGCGGCGCGGAGCGAATTCTCCATGGCGTCCTCGAGGGAACCAAGGGTCTTATACACGGGATCACCTGTGGAGCAGGCATGCCCTACCGGATTGCGCAGATCGCCGCAGACTATAAAGTGCACTACTACCCGATTATTTCTTCGGCACGCGCCTTCCGTGCGCTGTGGAAACGGGCTTATCACAAATTCTCTGACTGGCTCGGCGGCGTCGTTTATGAAGACCCGTGGCTTGCTGGTGGGCATAACGGTCTCAGCAACAGCGAAAATCCATTAGTTCCAGAGGATCCCTACCCTCGTGTGGCGGATTTACGGAAATTGATGAATGAAATCGGCCTCAATAACGTGCCCATTATCATGGCCGGCGGGGTCTGGCATGTCGAGGAATGGGAGCATTGGCTGGATAATCCGGAAATTGGACCGATCGCGTTCCAGTTTGGCACCCGGCCGCTGTTGACGAAAGAGAGCCCGATTTCCGACGCCTGGAAGAAAAAGCTCGGAACTCTGAAAAAGGGTGACGTATTTCTCAATAAATTCAGCCCGACGGGGTTCTGGTCATCTGCAGTCCGTAACGATTTCCTGGACGAGCTAAAAGCCCGTTCCGAACGTCAGGTTGCGTTTTCCAATGAGCCGGTAGGTGCGCATAACACGTCGTTTGGTATTGGCGCGCGCAAGCGAGAGGTTTATCTGACGGCAGATGACAAGGCCCGCGCAGAAAAATGGGTCGCGGAAGGCTATACCGAGGGGTTAAAAACGCCAGATTCGACACTCATTTTCGTATCGCCCGGAAAAATGGCTGAAATCCGTAAGGATCAGATTGACTGTATGGGCTGCCTCTCTCAATGCTCCTTCTCCAACTGGGCGGAAGGGGAAAAAGGCAATACAGGGCGTAAAGCCGATCCGAGAAGCTTCTGTATTCAGAAAACCCTGCAGGATGTGATTCATTCCGAAGCGAATATAGAGAATAACCTCATGTTTGCCGGACATGGTGCGTATCGCTTTGCCACCGATCCATTCTATGCAAATGGCTTTATCCCAACGGTAAAGCAGCTTGTAGATCGGATAATGACAGGAAAATAGCCAAAAATCGCGGAAACATACAGTTGCAGATTTGAATTATTAAAATAAGTACTATATATTTGGGAAAGCTCTTCAATGGGAAGAGCGAAGACATATAGAGTATAGCCAATGGTGCATTCTGAATTAGTGGATTTGGAGACAAAACTGAGAGATGCTCAGTTGCGGCCCACCAAACAGCGTCTGGCGTTAGCGCAGTTGTTATTTTCCGATGGCAATCGTCACATCACGGCAGAGCGTTTACATAGCGACGCCATGGAAGCAGGTGTCGCGATTTCCCTTGCCACTATTTACAATAATCTGCATCAGTTTACGACCGCGGGCCTCCTGAGAGAAGTTGTCGTGGATGCAAGCCGTTCCTATTTCGACACGAACGTCGCGCCCCATCATCATTTCTTTCACGAGCAATCCGGTACGCTGGAAGATATTGCCACAAGCGATCTGACAGTTGACAATATTCCGCCGCTCCCCGAAGGGACTGAAATTAGCAGTGTCGACGTGATTGTGCGCGTAAACTCGGTTCGCGGCTAACTTCATCCGGCTTTGGCAACAATTTCTTCTTTAGAAGAATTCTAGTTTATTGACAGTCGTTTTCTCGGGACCTATATTATTTTGGTAATCCTGTTCTGTCTTGAACAGACTTCATCCAAAATTTCATTCCAGGAGGACTTCATGTCTCTAGCGGGAAGCAAAACCGAACAAAATCTGAAAGATGCCTTTGCAGGTGAATCCCAGGCAAACCGCCGCTATCTTTATTTCGCGCAGAAAGCGGACGTCGAAGGATACAACGATGTTGCAACGGTTTTTCGCTCCACAGCGGAAGGTGAAACCGGTCATGCGCACGGTCATCTGGAATATCTTGAAGAAGTAGGTGATCCGGCAACCGGACTGCCGATCGGCGGCACTGCCGACAACCTCAAGGCTGCTGTGGCTGGTGAAACGCACGAATACACCGATATGTACCCGGGCATGGCAAAGACCGCCCGTGAAGAGGGTCATGACGAGATTGCTGACTGGTTCGAAACACTCGCAAAGGCCGAAAAAAGCCACGCGGGCCGTTTCCAGAAAGCCCTCGACAATCTAGACGACTAATCCGGCTTTTGGATCACATTACGGGGTAGCGGATATAAATTCGCTACCCCTTCGTCTCTCACCTACATTCAGGGGAATATTATGCGCGAAGGAAGCCTGGACGCGCCGACACGGCACATTATTGACTGGAATAATCCCGAATTTTATGACGAACAGAAACTCGATGACGAGCTGCGCCGGGTGTTCGATATATGCCATGGCTGCCGTCGATGCTTTAATTTGTGCGACTCCTTCCCGCGCCTGTTCGACCTGATCGATGCCTCTGAAACAGAAGAACTCGACTCTGTCGCGTCGGAGGATTTCAAGCCGGTCGTTGATGCCTGCACGCTCTGCGACATGTGCTTCATGACCAAATGCCCCTACGTACCGCCGCATGAGTTCAATCTCGACTTTCCGCATCTGATGCTGCGATATCGCGCCGTGGAAAAGAAGAACGGCAAGGACAAATTCGTAAGCCGGGAACTTTCAAAAACAGATCGAAATGGTAAGCTGGCGGCCCCTGTCGCGCCCCTTGCCAACTGGGCAACAAAGACATCAAACGGAATGACCCGCGGGATTATGGAGGCAACACTGGGCATCGACAAGAATGCCGCCCTGCCAAAATACCAGTCAAAGACTCTGGTGGCCCGCGCCAAAGAAAGCCCGCTGGAAATCAATAAGGACGCCCCGGCTTATGGCCGCAAGGCTGTCATCTACGCCACCTGCTTTGGCAACTACAACAACCCCGCCACCGGTGAAGCGACCCGCAAAGTTTTCGCGAAGAACGGCATTGAAACAGAAGTGGTTTATCCCGGCTGTTGTGGTATGCCACAGATGGAACAGGGAGATCTCGCCGGCGTCGTAGAAAATGCGAAGAAAGTTTCCGCCGAACTCAGTAGCTGGATCGATAAAGGCTATGACGTAATTGCTCTCGTCTCGTCCTGTGCCCTAATGTTGAAGTTTGAATGGCCCCTCCTCGCCCCTGACGATGCGACAATTGAAAAACTGTCCAAGGCCACCTTTGATGTTGCGGAGTATGTGATGGAATTTGCCAAGAAGGAGGGCATGGCCGAAGGCATGCAACCAATTGGCGACAGTATGGCCATGCATCTTGCCTGTCACGCCCGGGCCCAGAATATGGGCGCGAAGGGTGCAGAGGTTCTGCGTCTTATTCCGGAAGCCAAGATCACGGTGGTGGAACGCTGTTCCGGTCATGGCGGATCCTGGGGAATCATGAAGGGGAATTATAAAACGGCCCTGAAAGTCGGAAAGCCGGCGGCGCGGACAGCCCTTAAATCCAACGCGAAATATATTGCGTCGGAATGCCCGCTGGCGGCGGAGCATTTGATGCAAGGAATTGAGACTCTCGAAACCGAGGGAACTGACGGAAAAACCGCCTTACATCCGATAGAACTATTGGCCAAATCCTACGGCCTGTAAGAGGAATGACTGATATGACTGCCGTTAAAAAACGTGAAATTACGCCTGAGGATATTCTGCCACTCGCCGAATACCAAAAAATCCGGAAAGAACATAAACAGAAGCTGATTCCCATCAAGAAGAACCGCCGGGTTGAAATCGGCCCGTTCGCGACATTCTATTTTGAAAACTACGATACCATGTGGGCCCAGATCCAGGAAATGCTCTATATCGAGCAGGGCGGCGATGAACAGCTGCAGGACGAGCTGGCCGCCTATAACCCGCTCATTCCAAATGGATCAGAGCTTGTTGCAACCTTCATGATTGAGATCGACGATCCTGTCCGCCGCGACTTCATGCTTCGCCAGCTCGGCCATATTGAAAAGTCGATCTATCTCTCGGTTGACGGCGAGAAAATATACGCGGTGCCTGAACAGGAAGTGGAACGCACGACGGAAGACGGTAAAGCCTCCTCCATTCATTTTCTGCATTTTCCGTTGACCGACGCCCAGAAAGCCGCCTTCATGGACCCGGCGATCAAAGTCCAACTCGGCGTTGAGCATGAAAATTATGGCCATATCGCCTTGATCAAGGGCGACACCCGGGCCGCGTTGGCCAGAGATTTGACCAGTTAAATCAAGGGCTAGCGTATTTTCTCGTTCTCATACACGCCATAGAACTGGCTAGCCATAAGCCAGCCGGTGATGCCCGCAATCTCAATTTCACACCAGCGCGCATCGCATTCTTCCAACTTACCGACAACGCCGGGTTCCGCGAGCAGGACAACCGGGCTGCTTTCATCCGGGTCTTCATAAACCGCACGCACGTCCCCCGTGATGATCAGTGTCCGACGGCTGCTTATCAGGTTGCGATGAACCCAGCCGATTGAGCCGTCAATGTCGCGGATCTGCCGCCAGAGCTCATATTCCTCTACGACTTCGACAGGCCAACCCTCACGAACGAATACCCATTTGATGGGATAGCGGGTACCCGGTCCGGCGCGAACATTGACCTTGTCTGATGATAGCGAAACGAACCGCGGCAACGGCAAGCCGGTCTCGGAACCGGTCGGACCTGCTTCGGGCTGCGGGGCAAGAAAAAACAAAACAAAAAAGACAAGAAGTGCAAAACTGCGTTTCAATGTGCCAGTACCTTTTATTTACGACAGGCGAACGTCCATCTTATGCCGTGCGACCGGCCATCGGGTCAAGAGTACAAAAAAACACAGTACCTTAACCCAAGGTCGCAATTGTATCCGCTAACGCGATCTGCTAGATAAAGTCTGTTGGTCTTGTCAAAAATCCAGGAACAAGAGAGTCATCATATGCCGCAGAAGAAACCCGTCGTTGTTGTTACCAGAAGACTGCCAGATGTTATCGAAACCCGCATGATGGAGCTTTTCGATACGCGGCTAAATCATGACGACACGCCGATGACACAAAGTCAGCTGATCGAAGCGGTTAAAATGGCCGATGTACTGGTACCGACAGTGACAGATAAAATCGATCTCGGGGTACTTAGCCAGACGAATCCCAATCTCAAACTGATCGCGAGCTTTGGCACGGGCGTTGACCACATTGACCTCGCTACGGCGCGTCAGCGCAATATTACCGTAACGAACACACCCGGTGTCCTGACCGAGGATACTGCTGATATGACCATGGCCCTCATCATGGCAGTCCCGCGGCGCCTGACCGAGGGTGAACGGCTGATGCGGTCCGGTAACTGGACGGGCTGGTCACCGACAAGCATGCTCGGCCATCGGATTTGGGGCAAGCGTCTCGGCATTATCGGGATGGGCCGGATTGGCCAGGCAGTCGCCCGCCGTGCGCGTGCCTTTGGTCTCTCTATTCATTATCACAACCGCAATCGTTTGCCGGAGTATGTCGAAAATGAGCTTGAGGCGACCTATTGGGAAAGCCTCGACCAGATGCTGGCACGGATGGACATTGTTTCCGTCAATTGCCCGCACACACCGGCAACCTTTCATCTCCTCAATGCACGTCGGCTGGCCCTACTTCAGCCGAGCTGTTATGTGGTCAACACCTCACGGGGTGAAGTAGTCGACGAAAATGCCCTGACCCGTTTGCTGCGTAACGGCAAAATTGCCGGCGCGGGCCTTGATGTGTTTGAGCATGAACCTGCCGTCAATCCCCGCCTGATGGAACTTGATAACGTCATTCTGTTGCCGCATATGGGCTCCGCAACCATTGAAGGACGTATCGATATGGGTGAAAAGGTGCTGATCAATATCAAGACCTTTATCGACGGACACACACCTCCCGACCGGGTTTTGCAGGCGATGCTGTAACATCAGGGGACTTGCGCTTTCCACCGTTCTGGCGGAACATTCGCCGTACAGAGAGGGGGCGTCATGTTTACGGATTTTATTACCATTCTTGATCTGGTCGGCGTAGCGGTCTTTGCTGCAACGGGCGGTCTGGTTGCCAGCCGCAAGGAAATGGACCTGATCGGGTTCGGTATGATGGCCACTTTTACCGGTGTCGGCGGCGGTACAGTACGCGACGTCATTCTTGACCGGCCGGTATTCTGGGTGGAGGATCATCGCTATCTTCTGGTTTGCCTGGGTATAGCTCTCCTGCTTTACTTTTTTGCCTCCCATGTTCAAAGGCGTTACGTCGTCCTGCTCTGGAGCGACGCCATCGGCTTGGCGGCCTTTGCTGTCCTCGGGGCCCAACTTGCCAGGGAAGCCGATGCTGGCCCGTTGATTGCCATCGTGCTGGGGATGATAACCGCGACTTTCGGGGGGCTTGCACGGGATCTAGTTGCGGGCGAAACGCCCTTGCTGCTGAAGCAGGAAATTTATGCAACAGCGGCACTTGTTAGTGCAGCGGTCTATGTCGTTTTCGTCGACAGCATAGGCGTCGCCCCCCTTATTGCCGCCATCGGCGCCATTCTGACAGGGTTTGCGGTGCGCGCCGGTGCAATCCTCTTTGGATGGTCACTTCCCCGCTATAAGCAGCGGGCAGGTCGCATTTACAAATAGGAAAGGCAAAAAAACGGCGGCCATAGGCCGCCGTTTCTAATAGGAGTAATCTTGCGTGAAGCTTTAAGCAGCTGATGCCGCTGATTTACGGCGCTTACGCCAGCCAATAAACCCTAGAGCAGCAAGGCCAGCACCATAGAGCGGTAAAGCAGCCGGAAGCGGTACAGCAGATACTGTCAGGTTTGCATATTCAAATGCATTGCTTCCTGACGTAAAGCGAACTTCATCAAAGACGCCTGTCGCCATAATTGACGCAACGATAAACCCAAGGCCATTGCTGACGCTGCTAAGCTGTGCATCGTCCCCATGAAGCGCGTCTACCCAGTTGCCCTGATAATAGAATTCCAGACCGTTGTAGGTATCAACGGAACCCCACATAAAATCCACGGCGTAGTAACCTGTGTCAAAGACATAGGAGGCGTAGGAATCTTTCTGTACCGACGTGTAGGTGCCGATCCCGTCCATAGCAGTGCCCTGCCAGGGTGAACGATATTGGTTTGGAACCGATGCCGTCAAATTCTGATATACCGTGCCGACGGACGTTGTTGGAGAAGGAACCCCTGTATCTGCGGCAGGAACATCTGTTACCCAGGAAATGACCGCTGATTGGGCCGGCAGGACAAAAGCGAAAGAAAGACCCGCTACTGCCAGAAATGTCTTAACAAATTTAATCATGGTTTGTTACTCCTACTGTTGTGCTAAATCACGCAACACATGAAATTCTAAAATATAATGCCTTACAGTTAAAAAAGTGCACCCTGATCTGGTCGTGTCCAGCGTGATTGTAAAAGCAAATCATTAACTTAATGACACATAAGTGACAATTTGCGGCCATATTGTCAACAAAATTTACCCTGAATTTGCTTAAAATCTTATATAAACTTTTGTATTTCCATAAAAAAATTGTATTTTGCCAAAGCTAAGGACTTAGACCCCTATGCCATTGATATAGTTAATTTTTTTACAATTATGGTTAATATATTCACGATTCGGCATATATAATCCTTGTAGACTGGCGAATGGACTAGCCCAAAAGTCCGCTGTCCCTAATACCATCGAAAATAAACTGAACTGCCAGAGCGGCCAGCAAAACGCCAACTACCCTGGAAATCACGTGAAGACCGGTCACGCCAAGAAGCTTCTGTACCTGTGTCGCCAATAACATGAGCAAAAAGGTCACCAGGACCATGCCTAAAAGAACGGCGATTACCACGGCCGACTGCAATGTATCGTCTTTTGTATCGGCGACCAGCAGGACTGCCGCGCCAATGGCACCGGGTCCGGCAATCAAGGGCGTGGCCAGCGGAAAGACAGAAACATCCTTCTTCCCTTGCGCCTCTACCTTTTCTTCATCCGTTGCAGTAGTACTGCCGGAGTCGCGTGCAAATACCATGTCAATCGCGATCAGGAGCAGCAAAATCCCGCCGGACGCCTGCAGGGCAGGCAAAGTGATGCCAAAGCTGGTCAGGACTGCTTTTCCGAAAAGGGCAAAGAAGAGAAGGATACCACCACCAATAAGCGAGCCCTTTAAGGCCATCTGCCGTCGTTCGCGTGGTGTGGCGTTCACCGTGAGTGCCGCAAACAAGGCCGCCACGTCCAGCGGCCCGATGGTCGCGAAAAATGTTGTAAAGGCGACAAGCGCGGTTTCCAGCATTGAATTCCTCGCCTCAGGGGTAAATATCTCAGCACCCTAGCGCGCGCAAGCACCCGTCGCAAGTAAACTGCTTGCAGTTCGTTAGTGAGCTTCGCCCCAGTTATCACCAATGCCGGCATCTACGGTCAATGGGACGGACAGATCAACCGCCGGGCGGTCGGCTCCCTCCATCACTGATTTGACAACCTCCACCGTCTCGTCAACTTCGCTCTCCGGTACCTCGAAAATAAGTTCGTCGTGAACCTGAAGAAGCATTCGCGCAGAGAGTTTCTTCGACGTTAGGGCATCCGGCAGCCGAACCATGGCCCGCTTGATAATATCCGCCGCTGAGCCCTGGATAGGGGCGTTGATAGCCGCCCGCTCGGAAAAGCTCCGCCGGGCGCCATTCTTGTCATTGATCCCCGGAAGATGAACCTTGCGGCCAAAGAGCGTTTTCACATACCCATTTTCATGACAGAAGACCTTTGTCTCGTCCATATAGGCCCGGATCCCCGGATACTGGACAAAATACTGATCGATATAGCCTTGCGCCTCGGTTCTGGAGACCCCAAGCTGCCGTGCCAGCCCAAAGGCACTGATCCCGTAAATAATACCGAAATTGATCGCCTTTGCAGAACGACGCATCATCGGATCCATGCCCTCTATCGGGGCACCGAATACTTGAGACGCCGTTTTCGCATGAATATCTAGGCCTTCTTCAAATGCTTCCTTCAAGGAAGAAATATCAGCAATATGGGCAAGCAGACGCAGCTCAATCTGGGAATAGTCGGCGCTTATCAACTTGTTTCCGGGCTCGGCGATAAAGGCCTGTCGCAATTTCCGCCCTTCTTCCGTCCGAACCGGAATATTCTGGACATTAGGCTCGCTGGAGGCGAGCCGTCCAGTCGACGCGGCGGCAAGCGAGAAGGACGTGTGAATGCGACCGGTTTTCGGGTTGATCTGCCCCTGAAGTGCATCCGTATAGGTGCTTTTCAGCTTGGAAAGCTGGCGCCAGTCGAGCACTTTCTGCGCGAGCTCCACCCCTTCCGCGGCAAGCCCCTCTAGCACATTGACATCCGTGGTATAGGCGCCTGCCTTGCCTTTCTTGCCGCCGGAAAGCCCCATTTTATCGAACAGGATTTCCCCGAGCTGTTTTGGCGACCCGACGTTGAACTCCTCGCCTGCAAGGTCGTGAATTTCTGTTACCAGACCTTCCATCCGCGCACCGAAATCAGACGATAGATTGCTGAGAAGCTTGGCGTCGACCTTCACCCCTTCCTGTTCCATCTTCGCGATGACAGGCACAAGCGGTCGCTCTATCGTTTCATAGAGGCTGACGGCCTTTGCCTTTACAAGCCGCCGTTTCAGAAGCTGATAAAGCCGCAGGGTAATGTCCGCATCTTCCGCCGCATATTCCGTTGCTTTATCAATGGGAACCTCGGCAAAGGTAATCTGTGACTTACCTGTGCCGGCAACTTCCTTGAACGAGATCGGGGTCAAACCGAGATGAAGCCCGGCCAGTTCGTCCATGCCATGACCATGCAAGCCCGCTTCCTGAGAGTAGGAGAGAAGCATTGTATCATCGATCGGCGCAACCTGGATTCCTTCCTGCGAAAGAATGACCTGGTCATATTTGATATTCTGGCCGATCTTCATCAAACCCGGATCTTCCAGAAGTGGCTTCAGCGCCGCCAGAACATCCGCTTTCGGGAGTTGGGGCGGGGCGTCATCGGCCCCCTTCTCCGAGGCCCCATCAAAATCAAACCCGCCCTGTGACTTGGGCGTTACGTGACCGACCGGAATGTAACAGGCATTTCCGGGATGGATGGACAGGGATATCCCGACAAGGGACGCCTGCATGGCGTTAAGACTGGTCGTTTCCGTATCAACCGCAACATGCCCGATACGGCTTGCCTCCTTTATCCAGGCATGAAGTGCGTCCATGTCGAGGATGGTCTTGTAATTTACCGCGTCGATTTTCGGTGCGCTGTTATCCGACTCAACCGAGTCCTCTTCAGGCAGCGCCGCCGCTTCCTCTCGAAACCCTTTGCCGAAAAATTCCATTACCCTGGCGGTGAGCTGCTTGAACTCATTCTCTTTCAGAAAGGCAATCAGATCTTCGGCTGTTGGCATCTGTACGGTCAGGTCCATGACATCGATATCCAGCTCGACGTCATTTTTGAGCGTTACCAGGTCACGGCTGATCCGCGCCTTGTCAGCATTCTCAAGGAGTTTTTCGCGGCGACCCTTTTGCGGAATTTCCTCCGCCCGTTTTAGCAGGGTGTCAAGATCGCCGAATTCATTAATCAACAGCGCCGCCGTCTTGATGCCAATGCCGGGCACACCCGGCACGTTATCGACACTATCCCCGGCGAGGGACTGCACATCGATCACCCGCTCCGGGCCGACACCGAATTTTTCATGCACCTCTTCCACGCCGATCATCTTGTTCTTCATCGGATCGAGCATCATCACATCGCCGCCGACAAGCTGCATCAAATCCTTGTCCGAGGAGACTATCACGCATTCCATTCCTTTGGCGCGAGCCTGTGCGGCATAGGTGGCGATGATGTCATCGGCTTCGAAGCCTTCTTTTTCGATCGCCGGCACATTAAATGCGCGTGTTGCTTCCCGAACCAACGGGAACTGCGGGATCAGGTCTTCCGGCGGGGCATCGCGGTTAGCCTTGTATTCAGGATAGATTTCAGAGCGGAATGTTTTACGGCTAGTATCGAAGATGACCGCAAGATGGCTGACCCGACCATCCGCTTGGGTATCCTGGATAAGCTTGAACAACATGTTGGAGAAGCCAAGAACCGCCCCTGTCGGCGTCCCGTCTGAACGCGACATCGGCTGGCGACCGCGGATCATCGCGAAATAGGCGCGGAAAATATATCCCGATCCGTCGACCAGATATATCCTGTGCTTTTGGTTTGGATCGCCTGTGACGTCCGGTTCGGTCATGCCGTTTTCCCGTCTGTTACTTTTAATATCGCAAAAATCAGTGGCCGCCGCCGACTTTCGCGCCTGCCTTCAGAACATAGACCCGGCTGCAATAGGGGCATTCAACCTGTCCTTTGTCCCCCATATTTAGATAGACGCGCGGATGCCCAAGAGGGCCCTTTCCGCCGTCACAAGCGACCTTCGGGCTGTCAACTTCAATTGTCTCAAAAGCTTGCATAAAGCCGTCTCACTTCTTCTGCTGTTTAACGCGGAATGTCAGCGATTTTACCGAATTTTCGGTTCGCTGGCACGGATTGGATGATATCGATTGGACACAAGGACGCAACCGAGAAATAACGCAATATAACTTTTGCGCACGCCCAGCTAATTTATTCCAGATGAAAAATTTGCGTTGCCGTGCTGACTTCGCTAGTTTCTAGGCGCGCTCGCGTTGACCTTCCGTATATTATTCTCGGTTGATCCGCCAGAAATTTAAAACAGAGTAGAAATTACGAATGACTGAGACAGCGTCCATAACGCCGGCTTTACAGGTCCACAACCTAACGAAGGTTTATAAAGTTAAAGGCCCTGCCCCTGACAAAACAGCGTTAAAAGGCATCAACCTTGAGGTCATGCAAGGGTCCTTTTTTGGCCTGCTTGGACCCAATGGAGCCGGGAAATCCACCTTGATTAATATCATCGCCGGTCTCGTCAACAAGACAAGCGGCGACGTCCGCATTTGCGGCTTCGATACAGTTAAGGATATGCGCGCGGCACGAAGCGCCGTTGGTGTGGTCCCGCAGGAGCTCAATCTCGATGCGTTTTTTACACCTCGCGAAGTGATGGAGTTTCAGGCCGGACTTTATGGTGTTCCAAAATCGTTGCGGCGGACTGATGAAATCCTTGCGGCAATGGGCCTCAGTGATAAAGCAGATGTCTATGCCCGGACGCTCTCAGGCGGCATGCGTCGACGTCTACTCGTGGCCAAGGCAATGGTGCATCGTCCTGAAGTTCTGATCCTTGACGAGCCCACCGCCGGCGTGGATATCGAGCTCCGCCAGCAGCTATGGAGCTATGTCAAAAAACTGAACGACGAGGGGACGACAATAATTCTCACCACTCACTATCTTGAGGAGGCGGAGGAACTTTGCGACACGATTGCCATCATAAATCACGGGGAAGTTGTTGCCTGTGAGCCAACGGAATCTCTCCTCAGCAAGATAGATACGAAGAATGTCTGCATTCTGCTCGGTCATGACATCACTGAAGTGCCGGAAAATCTGAAACGGCTAAACGCGACCCTTTCCCACGGCCGGCGTCTCAACGTTGCCTATCGGCCAAGCGAGATGGAAATGGCGAAGATTCTCAAAGCCGCGGCTGATGACGGATTGGATATCGTTGACCTGACCACAGAAGAGCCGGATCTTGAAGACGCTTTTCTAAAGATGACCTCGACCGGCTAACGCCCTGCCCGCAGTTTCATGCGTTAAGGACGCCTAAAAAGTTGTCCATAACAGTCATTACCAATTGCATACTTTCCGTTCTTCTAATATTATCCAGCGTCCCCCAAAATATATCTTAACTTTATAGAGGATATAATGACTATTCAACTTGGAGATGTTGTCCCGGATTTTACGCAAAAATCCACTGAAGGGAACATTAATTTTCATGAATGGATTGGCGACAGCTGGGCCATTCTTTTTTCACATCCTAAGGATTTTACGCCGGTTTGTACCACCGAACTGGCAGAAGTTGCGCGCCTGAAACCTGAGTTCGACAAACGAAACATAAAGCCAATTGCATTGAGCGTTGATGACGTAGACAGCCATAACAGATGGCTCGGCGACATAGAGGAAACCCAGGGAAGTGCGGTGAACTACCCAATCCTTGCGGACGCGGATCATAAGGTTTCCGATCTTTACGGCATGATTCACCCCAATGCGAACGATACCCTGACGGTGCGTTCTGTTTTTATCATTGACCCAAATAAGAAACTCCGGCTCACCTTAACCTACCCGGCAAGCACCGGACGTAACTTTGCCGAAATCCTCCGTGTCATCGACAGCATCCAGCTGACGGAATATCACAAGGTGGCGACACCGGTGAATTGGGAAAATGGCGATGACTGCGTTATCGTTCCGGCAATTACCGATCCTGAAGAAATGAAAAAACTCTTTCCAAAGGGCTGGAAGGAATTAAAGCCCTATCTTCGGATGACACCGCAGCCGAATGTCTAAAATAAGAGCCGGCTCCATCCCGGACATTTCTACAGTCAATCAATCGGGCATGCTAAATGCCCGATTTTTTATTGGAAAGACGACCCTCAATCATGCGATATTGGTGGAAAGCAAACAATAACACGGGCAGATGACATGACAGAAATTCTTTATAGTGGCGGCGACGTTTTTGATGGCGCAGGCAGTTTCCTCAAAAACCATGCAGTACTGACAGACGGCGACACCATCAAGGATGTCGCACCTTCAGAGAAATATGCGGATTTTCAGGGAGAGCATGTCGACACAAGCGGCGGCACCCTTATGCCCGGAATCGCTGACTGTCATGTTCACCTCGTTTATAAGGGGGAGGCCGACCCCCGGGGCAGTATCGAGGGCGTCAATCCGGGTGAAATAACCCTTCGTGTTCTTGAGAACGCCCAGCTTTCCCTCAAATCCGGCATCACGGCCGTTCGCGACTGTGGCGGGCGCGAATATCTTGAGTTTCCAGTTCGCGATGCTTGCAACAGCGGGCGCTTTTTTGGCCCGAACATTATGGCGTCAGGCAAGATGATCTGTATGACTGGCGGACACGGCAACAAGAACGGCCGTGTCGCCGACGGATGTGATGAGGTGGTAAAAGCCGTGCGAGAGCAGATTCACGCAGGCAGTGACCTCATCAAGATTATGGCCACAGGCGGTGTGATGACACCTGGTGTAAATCCCGAAGATGCCCATTACTCCGCCGACGAAATGCGCGTCGGCGTCGCAGAGGCGCGCCGGTTTCATAAAACCTCCGCCAGCCATGCCCAGGGTGCGGAAGGTATCATGAACGCGGTGAACGCGGGTATCACCTCTATCGAGCATGGAATCTTCATGGACCAGCAATGCCTGGAAGCGATGATGGAGCGGGGAACCTACCTTGTCCCGACCCTTGCCGCAGTACAGAATATCCTCAATAACGCCGACAAGGGGATCGCCGATTATGTCGTCGAGAAATCACGCCGCGTGTTCGAAAAGCACAAGGAAAGCTTCAAGATGTTCTATCAGGCCGGGGGCAAGATCGCGATGGGAACAGACGCAGGGACCCCCTTTAACCTGCATGGCGAGAACGCGATGGAAATGGCCTATATGGTCGATTGCGGCATGACGCCGGTTGATGCTCTCAATAGCGCAACCTCTGTTGCCCATAGCTTGATGCAGCTCGACAACCGGGGACAGATCAGGACCGGTTTCAAGGCGGACATGCTCATCGTGAACGGTAATCCGACGAAAGACATCCTGATGGCAGCCGCAAAAAAGAACCATCGCCTGGTCGTCAAGAATGGCCGGAAAGTTGATTTTCCGTAAAATGGACGGGTGCGGCGTAATATTTTTTTCCGGGAATTGATTGGCATCAAGCCCAATCCGGACTACGTTGTGTATGATAGAACGTTAATGTTCGGAAAGGAGAGTTTCATGTCAATGCAAGCAGATATTGAACGTCTTCAGAAAAAGAGCCTGCGCCGCCGTCAGCGAGTTGAGGGGGAGGCAAACCTCAAAAAAAGCTTGTCAGAGCCGCGTGACGCAGATCTGGCGGTAACGGTAACGGCCAATCACCAGAGAGCTGTGAATAAAGGCAAGATTGACAGATTGAAGCGCAGCCGCTGAGAATTTTTGTATTTGATCTGGGCAGCGCCCTAAAATCATTGCAACGGCGGATCGCTTGGGCTATAGCAAGGTTCTCTTCTCAGCACCCGTAGCTCAGCTGGATAGAGCGCTGCCCTCCGAAGGCAGAGGTCACACGTTCGAATCGTGTCGGGTGCGCCAATCTTTTCAATGCGTTATAGAATTAGGCGCTTAATCCCAAATTTTAAGGTAAGCACTAGGTAAGCATCAGCTTACAGATTACGGCATATATAATCTGCCGTAAAAGTTCAAAGAATGTTTCGATATATGATACTCGGCCAAGACTAAGATGGAAGAGCACTTGAATGGCATGCAAGAGGTCGGCGGTTCGGCCTCGCTTATCTTTACCAAAAATTTCAAGGGATTAGCTAAAAAATGTTAGGCTCATAATGCTTCCAAGTGACCGCGAAGTTAGATTTTAGTATGTGCATATGTCATTATGATGGCAAGACAGGAGCAATGTTCTCGGGAAGCCAAGTGATGAGAATTCGCCGAACGGTGGCAACGCGGGGGAGGGGTATGGGAAGTAATAATTCAGATACACCAGTTCTTCAAGTTTTCACCCGATATGTTGATTGGGCAATTGAAGAACAAATTAGAATCCATACAGGTAATGGGGCGACCGCAGGTCATACTCCTGATCAAGTAGTAATTTCCATAGCTGAGAACCCTTGTCCCACTTCGGCAATTACGATGGCAAACTGGTTGAAGCAATATGGCGTTCTTCAAGGTGATGTATTGCGGGACAATACTCAAAAAATCGTAAGTACTGTTCTTAATTTTTTTGAGAAAGAGAGAATTGAATTTTCCAGTGATATTGATTTGTGGGCTCCTCAGATCGTTGGTGAATTTAGAGAACTGAATTCCCAAATCCGTGCATCTGATACTAAGAGAATCCAGAACCGCAGTTTTTTATCACTGACTTCAAAAGCATTATGGTGCAAGTATCCAGCACAAACGCCAATTTACGACAAGAATGCCCGCATCGCTTTATACGCTTTGGTTCGGCTGGATCACGACAGCACCCCGTACAATCCCAATCGCGACGATGCGCGCCGCCCCAAAGGATTAGGGGCAAATGTTGGTGAAGGCGATGTTGCCGATTATGAGGTTTATGTCCGTAATTACCTGGAAATTTACCGTCAAATCTTCGAGGCTATTTCAGACAGATTAAAGAATAAAAATTATGAATACCCTATTCGTGTGTTTGATAAAATACTATGGACATACGGCTCCGACAGTCGGGACATTCTCCATCGTAAAGAGGTTTATAAAAGCTGGTCTCCTAAGAGGAACACTTAATGAAAGTAGGTTTTACCAAATTCACTGTACACTGGTCCTTTCGATCATAAGAACTTCGAACCTCGTTAGAACCCTGACCAACACTCAGCTGATTGAATGCCGACATCTTGCCGAAGATGGATTACTCCCACCAGAGACCTATCGCAGCCCCTAAAACCAACTTGACGGGCATGGAGAATTGTCTCTCCGCCGACACCGAACCTTGCACAATCGACCGTTTAATTGACCTCCAATCAGGGGAGCGTCCCTGCTCCCCACGAGCCCCCATGATCACTTAATGAAGGCGACGTCATTGAGGCCAAAGAAGGGAGTTTTCGCGCTAACCTTGCCATGGAACCATCCCATCGAGCAGTCTAAAGCCCCATTGTTATGTACCGTTACTTGCTAGAGTTTCAGGAACGGATGCTTGCATGTTGAGGGCTTCCCATACGCGCAGGTTGTGGATATAGTTCTATTATCGCATGCGCCTCGCGGACGTGGCTGTTATGCTTACCTAAAATCTCCGAGGTACACAGTGGCCGACCATACTGAAAATACGCTGGCCGATGAGGCCGAAATCACTTCTGAAACGCTTCTCTCTTTGCTTCATTCATATCGTGATGCGGCGCGAACCGAGCGGGACAAAGGTACATATTTCGAACGGTTTGCAGTGGCGTTTCTTTGCAATGACCCCGTTCAAGCTGAGCAGTATGAAAGCGTGTTGCCCTATTCGGAATGGGCAAAGACGCACGGTTGGGATGGACGTGACACAGGCATAGACCTCGTCGCGAAGCTGCATGACGAAGACGGTTACGCGGCCATACAGTGCAAGTTCTACGATTCAAGCTATCGAATTAGAAAAGAGGATATCGACAGCTTCATTTCCGCCTCGGGCAAAGAGCCTTTCAAACGCCGCGTGATTATCGACACTACGGAGAAACCGTGGAGCGAGAACGCAGAAGCCATGATACGCGGTCAGGCCATTCCGACGATCCGCATCGGATTGAACGAATTGCAGGAAAGCCCGATCCGTTGGGAAACCTTTGCCGCGCGGGGCGAAGTTGTCCTCAACGATAAGAAGAAACTCCGCAAACATCAGGAGGAAGCGCTTGCGGCTGTCCGCGAAGGCTTTGCTGAAGCAGATCGGGGCAAACTTATAATGGCGTGCGGAACTGGCAAGACGTTCACGAGCCTGAAGATCGCAGAAGCCTTGGCCGGACAAGGTAAACTTGTGCTCTACCTTGTGCCGTCGCTGGCACTCATGGCACAGACCGTCCGCGAATGGACGGCCGATACCGAAACGCCTCTGCACTCATTCGCTGTTTGCTCCGATACCCAAGTCGGGAAGCGCCGTCAGAATAACAATGATGTTGCCGAAATCGATGTGCTCGATCTGGCATTTCCCGCTACGACCGATGCTGCTAAACTCGCTGACAAGGCTGCTGCTCCGCTCAACGAGAAGATGAATGTCGTTTTCGCGACTTACCAATCCATCCAGGTTGTTGCCGATGCCCAGAAGAGCGGCGGTCTGCCTGAGTTTGATCTGATTATCTGCGACGAGGCGCATCGCACCACCGGCGCAACGCTTGCGGGCGAAGACGAATCCAACTTCGTCAAAGTTCACTCGAATGACGTGATACGGGGAAAGAAGCGGCTCTACATGACAGCTACGCCGCGCATCTTCGGCGACAATGTGAAGTCGAAAGCCGAAGATGTGGACGCTGTTCTTGCGTCTATGGACGACGAGTTTCTTTTCGGTAAAACGCTTTTTTATCGCGGCTTTTCATGGGCAGTTCAGAACAACATGCTGACAGACTATAAGGTCATCGTCCTTGCGATGGATGAAGCACTGGTTAGTTCTTCCGTTCAGAAACGGCTTGGCGATGGAACGAGCGAGCTTGTTCTTGATGACGCCACCAAGATTGTCGGTTGCTACAAGGCACTGACCAAGACGGACATGAAGGTAGATGTTGCCGCAGACCCGCATCCCATGCGCCGTGCGCTTGCGTTTTGTCGGGACATAAGAAGCTCCAAGCTCATCCGTGATGAATTTTCTGCCGTGGTGGATGAGTTCCTTGGCGTAGACTCTCTATTCGAGGACGAAGAAGAAGCTTCCGGAGGGGAACTACGTTGCGAAATCGAACACGTGGACGGGACCTTCAACGCGAAACAGCGTGGCCTGCTTCTCGACTGGCTCAAGGCCGACGCAGGCGATGATGTTTGCCGCATCTTAACGAATGCACGATGCCTGTCCGAAGGTGTTGATGTCCCCGCACTTGACGCGATTATGTTCCTTCACCCGCGTAAGAGCCAGATTGACGTGGTGCAATCAGTTGGGCGCGTGATGCGCCGAGCGCCAGGAAAGAAAATGGGGTATGTAATCCTGCCAGTCGGCGTGCCAGCGGGTGTACCGCCCGAACAGGCGCTTAACGACAATGATAAATACCGTGTCGTCTGGCAAATCCTGAACGCGCTGCGGGCGCATGACGACCGCTTCGACGCCACGATCAACAAGGCTTCCCTCGGTCAGGATGTGAGTGGCAACATCGAGATCATCGGTATCACAGGTGCGAGTAGCGCCGAATTGGCTGCCGTGACCGCGACGGTCCAAGACCTGCCGACCCGCCCGAAGAAATCCGGCTCAGGCATCGGCAGCGGTGGCGGAGCGGACAGCAAAGGCGAAAGTGACAGTACGCCGCAGCAAACCGAGATGCACTTCTCGGTGGACGAGTTCTCGCGAGCGATCATGGCGAAGATCGTCAAAAAATGCGGAACGCGGGACTACTGGGAAGACTGGGCAGTCAACATTGCCGAGATCGCGAAGAATCACATCACGCGACTGACAGGGATACTGGAAGAACCCGACACTGCGGCACGAAAGGCGTTCGATGACTTCTTGGCGGAGCTTCGCGATGATCTGAACGATACCATCACGGAAGCCGACGCCATCGAAATGTTGGCGCAGCACATTATCACGCGTCCCGTATTCGAGGTGCTGTTCGAAGGCCACCAGTTTACGAGCGAAAACCCCGTTTCGCGGGCGATGCAGCGTGTTCTGGACGTGCTGAACGAGGCCAATCTGGATAAGGAATCCAAAGACCTCGAAAAATTCTATACGAGCGTCCAGATGCGCGCGAAGGGCATCACCGACCCACAGGCAAAGCAGCGCCTAGTGGTAGAGCTGTACGACAAGTTCTTCCGCAAGGCATTCCCGCGCACAACGGAGAAGCTTGGTATCGTCTACACGCCAGTCGAGATCGTGGACTTCATCATCAATTCTGTAGACGAGGTCTTGCAGGAAGAATTTGGGCAGACCCTTGGCTCAGAAGGCGTCCATATCATCGACCCCTTCACAGGCACGGGGACGTTTATCACGCGACTTCTCCAATCAGGACTCATCAAGCCCGAGGAGATGGAGAACAAGTTTCGCAACGAAATACACGCCAACGAGATAGTGCTTCTGGCGTACTACATCGCCGCTATCAATATCGAGGCCGTCTATCACGGAATTCAGGGCGGCGACTATGTACCATTTGAAGGTATCTGCCTAACCGACACTTTCCAAATGTATGAGAGCGACGATCAACTTTCGTTCTATATGCCGGACAATTCCGAGCGACGGAAGCGGCAGAAAGCGACGGATATTCGCGTAATTGTAGGAAATCCACCCTATTCCGCCGGACAAAGGAGTGAAGACGATAATGCAAAGAACGTGGCCTACTCGGGCCTCGATCAGCGTATTGCCAACACTTACGCTGCAAAGTCCACGGCTACACTCCAACGCTTCTTGTATGACAGCTACATCCGCGCCATTCGGTGGGCTTCCGACCGGATCGGTGATGCAGGAGTTATGGCCTATGTTACAAACGCAGGTTGGATCGATGGAAACGCCGCTGACGGCATGCGCGCCTGCCTTGCCGAAGAGTTTAGCGATATTTACATTTTTCACCTTAGAGGAAATCAACGCACAAGTGGCGAGCTTTCACGCCGCGAGGGCGGGAAGATTTTCGGCTCCGGCAGCCGCGCGCCGATTGCAATCAGCGTCTTTGTTAAAAACCCCAACGCCACCGAGCATGGGCGCATCTTTTTTCATGATATAGGAGATTACCTTGACCAGAAACAGAAGCTAGACCTCATTCGGAATTTTGCGAGTATTGGCGGCATTTCAGAGTTAGGAGGGTGGACGAAAATTGATCCGAACGAGCGAAATGATTGGATAAATCAGCGCGACCAAGGTTTTGAGAATTACATCCAAATTGGAGACAAGAAGGGAGATTCTGACGCTGCACTATTCTCGAATTACACTCATGGTGTGATTACTTCTCGTGATGCATGGTGTTACAATTCTGATCAAGCGCTGCTCCGTGCTAACGTGAAACGGTCAATTGGGTTCTATATGGAGGAGCTGGATCGGAAAGAAGTTTCTGGTTTTTCTGGCGATATAGACAACTTTGTCACGACTGATGCAAAAAAGGTCAGCTGGAGTCGTGCGTTGAAGGCAGATATTCGAAAGGGCAAGCCGCTATCCATTGATGACGGTCGAATAATGGCTTCATTGTATAGGCCGTTTGGAAAACAGTGGATATACTTCAGTAGACGGTTCAATGAAATGGTCTACCAACTCCCACAAGTTTTTCCAGAAAGTGGAGAGAGCAATCTTGCAATCATGATAAAGGGAAATTGGCGAGGTTCAGGGCAACTCGCGTTGATGATTGACGCTTTGCCTTGCTACCAGCCCGATGGTGGCGCGCAGTGTTTTCCGCTAAAAGTGTACGGCAAGGCTGAACAATCCAACAGTGATGATCTGTTTGCGACGGTCAGCAGCACTTCACATATGAAGGTCAATGACGGCATCACCGATACGGGCTTGAAGCACATTCAATCGTCGTATCCAGGCGAAACAATTAGCAAGGAGGACATTTTCTACTACATTTATGGTCTTCTGCACTCCGAGGGCTACCGCTCGCGTTACGCTGAGAACCTGTCCAAAGAGTTGCCCCGCATTCCTTGCGTAAAGAAAGCAGACGACTTTTGGGCGTTGAGCCATGCAGGTCGAGCACTGAGCGAACTGCACGTGAACTACGAGAGTGTTGAGCCATACCCCGTTACGATAAAGCAGGGCGACCTGCGGACGGCAGTGATCAAAGACCCTGAAGCCTTCTACCGTGTGACAAAGATGAAATACGCGGGCAAGCGAGGTGACGAGGACAAGAGCACGGTAATTTACAACGCCAATATCACCATGCAGGACATCCCGCTCGAAGCCTATGACTATGTGGTGAACGGCAAGCCCGCCCTCGAATGGGTGATGGAGCGCCAGGTCGTGAAGACCGACAAGAAGAGCGGCATCACTAACGACGCCAACCGTTACGCGATCGAGACCATGGGTAACCCCGCCTATCCGCTAGAGCTGTTCCAGAGGGTAATCACGGTGAGCCTTGAGACGATGAAAATCGTCAGAGGGCTCCCCAAACTGGATATTGATTGAATAGCAGAGGATAATTAAATGGCATTACCTTCAAATTATCGTTGGATCGCGGTCGGCAACCTAGCAATAAGGAATCGTGCCAACGCTCCCCACTATGCGCCAGCCTTCGTAATTGGTGATTTGATTGCGGCGTTGACTGATCGGATTGCCCGTGAAGACGTTTATCGACCGTATTCTAAAAGTTCACGGCTGATGTGGTGTGCTGATCTGGCCGAAGACAACGACTATTATCGACTGATTTTGCAAGTCGGCGACAAAAACGTATCCGGTGTTTCATTTTTGCACTTTGAGACATTAGAAACCCGCGACATCGAGAAGGACGAAGACGAAGGCGGGCATTATGCCGCCCACATATTGATCAAGAAAACAGCCGATCATTTGGGACGACATCTGATCCTGATCGAGAAAGTGCCAGGCATCTACCTTTCTTCGGTTAAGGATCATTTTGCCTGGGTTTGTAAGAGCGCGCTCTACGAAAAGGAGGCGCAGGATGATGACGGCGACACCAAACGCTTTCGGCCTGTATTCGAGATTGACGGACACCAGTCCAAGACGATCCGTGAGGCGTTGAGGACAGGTACGCTTCAGGACGTGGAATTCATTGGACACGAAGAGAATCACGGGGATGGCTTGGATGAAGATCCGATTGTGGAAGAAGTTGTCCATGAAGCGCGGTGGGAAGTGAAAAAGCGTGTCACCGAAGACCAAGCGCAAACAATTTTCGGGCGTGTAGGAGATTTCTTGGGGCGTTTTCGAGATGGCGCTGATGACACACAGATTTTCGTGAGGATCAAGGCTGCAAATGGTCAGATCAAACGAACAGAAGTGCATCATAATGGGGATGAAATTCTCGAACAGACATTTGTGCAGAATGAGATAGTCAGTGAGTTCGACCCGCCGTTGACGCAGCGCTATGAGGCGTTCCGCCAAGACATGATTCAGAAGATGATCGATATCGCTAACAATGTAGGCGCTTAAGATGGCTCTTCAAAAACATACCAAGGTTTTTACGGTATTTTCGTTTCTACGCCTCCAAAGCCCTGATATTTTTTGGTATCAGTGGATTTATCCGAGTGTGATTTTTGCCGTGGCCTTTGGCGGCTTTCAATGGTGGGGGGATCAATTTATAAGCTTCGACAAAGATAACTTGATAAGTGATATCAATGCCTTTATGGGCATCTTAGTCGGATTCTATATTGCTGCTCTTGCTGCAGTTTCGAGTTTTTCAAACGATAATTTGGACCAGATTATGAAGGGTAGAGCACCGACCCTTACAACTGTTCGTAAGGGTGCAGAGATTAAAGAAACACTGACTAGACGGCGTTTTTTAGCGATCATTTTCGGATACTCTGCCACTTTAGCAATCATCCTCTATATCTTTGGAGTGCTTCAAGTTCATTTGATTGTGGTACAACCGACCGAACCATGGGCGCAAACAATAATGACATTCATAAGACAAATGACCTGGGGGCTCTATATATGGATCGCCTCTAGTCTGTTAGTCGTAACGCTCTTAGGGTTGCATTATTTGGTGGAGCGTATGCACCGCGCTTGACAAGCTCCTGAAAAATAAATTCTGCTCTACGACTTACTCAGTTCCTGTCAAATATGGATACTTCCACATTCGTAGTGCGACTTCTAAAAGCTGCCGCCCGCGCGCCTCAATGCAGTCCTCGTTCCATTCTTCGCTCTTGATGATCTCGCGGTTGAGGACAAGCAACGAATGGTCGCTCAATGCAGCCCGCTTGTCCTTGTATGGGCCATTGCTGACACTGGCATTGAGCGGCTTTGTAAGAACGGTCAGGTTTCCAAAGGTATTCAGGAGGCGCTTACGACGCACCATTTGGCCGATACGAGTATCGTTCTCTTCCGTGGCATACTTAGCCTGCCATTTCTCTTCACTGGTCGGCTGTTCGCCGCTTGGAAGAGGCCAGTGCTCTTCCCATTGAGAAGGCAAGATGTGCTCTACGGATAGATCATCTGCCAGCTGGTCAGTTTCGTGGAATTTCTGGCGCTTCTCGCGCTCAATAGCTTCAAGGACCGCGCGTACTCTGAATGCAGTAAGTCTACGTCCGTACATGGGTGCAGATACCCAAGAGTTCTCGAACTCTTTGTCGGCCGGTAGACGTGCGCTCTCAGAAGTTTGCGCAGTCAGGAACTTCACCAGATTCTCGCGAGAAAAACCATTAGACTCAAGGTGCCGGAGCACTGACAGGAAGAATTTGTTATAGTTCTTTGTGGTTAGTCCGCAGATCGCACGCCTGACAATGAAGGTGAGCAGAATCGATAGGCATTGCTTCTTCTCGTCCTCTTCCATAGCCTCTTCGGACCAGAGGCGTAGGACTAGGGGGTAAACAGTCGTGACATCCCAAGGGAGTAGAAGCTTGCCAAAGTGGCCGAGAGGATCGTCAGGCTTCCGCTCCAGCAGTCGGCGATAAAGAGCACCATAGGCCCGCAAATCTTGAAGCTCGGCCTCAACCGACGGATAACCGCCACTCGGCTTGTTCGCTTGGATTTTGATGAACGCTTTGTACTCGCTGAAGAGTTTGGACATTGTGACCTCGCCTGCGACCTTGCCCGCTATGAAGTTTGCCAGAAAAAACTCTATGCGAGCTTTCTTGTATCGACCCTGCTTCTCCATGAAGCTCCAGAAGGGGGCTTCGAAATCCTTCCAGTACTTGTCGAATAGCTTCTCCGCTTTCTCCTGCCGTGCATCGGCGCGATGAAAGATGTTGTTACGAACAAGATCGGCTGCGAGCAAGGGCTCTCCCCGTTCATTCAGAGTTTCGAAAATAACCTGAGCGTCGTCGCCCTCCTCAAGGGTGATCTCGACAACCTTGAATTCTTCGATTAGCGCCTCCCATAGAGCATCGAGACGAAGCTCCATCGTTGCGCGATCTTTGTCACTCTCTTCCGCTGCCTCCACCGGCGTTGCCTCATCAACTTCATCCTCATCCGCCTCGATGGTTTCAGCAAAGTCGTCTTCGAGATCATCGCTTTCAACAGCGTGCTTAATACGGTCGAAAAAATAACCGTAGGCACCGAGCAGTTTCGGGATCGTACTGTATTCGTAGATTTTGTCGCGGCTCTTATAGAAGTGCTCGCGATACTTCTTGCGAAGTGCGGGGCGTCCTGCCGTCACGATGTCCTGGAAGAGTTCGCGGTCGTATTTTGTCGGCCAGACTTTATATTTCTCGACGTCTGGGTCCTCCATGAGATGCTCTTTCTCATTGAAGAGATAGCCCTCGATGAGCCCGACCGTATCTTCAAATCCCACTTGCTGCGCATAATCACGGGCAGCCGCGAGATAGAGTTGAAAGGTCGTGAGGCGTTGTTGGCCGTCCACCACCTGAAAAGAGGTGACTTGCCGTGATGACACGGCACCGCGTGCTTCGAGCACCACGGCACCCATGAAATGAGAAAACCGCCGGTCACGACTGTTCAGGCGTTCAATAGCTTTTGTGCGCACATCATTCCAGAACGGCTCCCACTGCTTGTCGCGCGCCCAAACATAGTGCCGTTGATAGATTGGAACGCAAAAGCGCTGTCTGTTTTCAAGCAATTGGCGAACTGTGACGGGACCAGCCTTCATCGAAATTCCTTTCTGCTCATACAATCCAAGGTAACTAATTCCTAGTATTTATCAATGTTAACTTGCTCTTATTACTTCTGCTTAGGGCGCACCCCGTTGGGGCGGGCTGTCGTGAACCGAGTCCGCTATCGACGGTCTCGGCCATGCGGCTTCCATCCCTTGCGCATCTTCGGCCAGCCCTGAGGGGCTGACGGTTTGTTTCCAATTGGTGCCTGATTCAAGGCTAAGCAATTCGCATCGATAGTAGGTTAAAACATTTGAACTTTAACCCCACTGCCGTTGCGCACGCGATTCATATGACCATTTTGTCTTGTAAATCGTGCAGGGGAAAAATGCGTGGTCAGACCACTATAGTCGGGTCGCTCTTCGCATTTCCCAGATGAACGCCATAGTTTCTCGTCAAAGCGCAATTTTTTCAGCGGTCCAATAACCATGTCGATAATTCCCATTTCGCAATCCCTTGGGGGCACCTAAAGAAGTCCCTCCGTGCATCCGACACCTTCCATTCTTCAAACCCCAGGATTTACAGGGAGCGTCGCTACGGGTCTTTGCGCCGCAATGCATGGGGTTGTCCTCACTTTTTTGCATTCTCCCCGCCCCCCTCCACCGTGCCTATAATGGCCTGCCCGCCCTCATTGACGTGAACATGCTCGACCGTCATTTTCTGCTGGCCTTTGCCTCTGTGCTTGTTCAGGGCTTCCATTTGCTGGGTGTCGGCTCTCATGAGTTTAGTTAGCCGGTTTGTGGCACTGTCCGATTGTTTTATTGTCTTGATGCGGATTAGATTGTTCTGCGCTCTCATTATTGCTCAGTGTGTAGCAAACCATATGACTTGCCAACATGCTCTCTATGGCGTCCAGTGGTGCAATGGAGGCTATCAGTGCAAAGCTCGCAGTCATCTGCTCGCCCATATACTTCGCGCCGTCTTTTCGGCTTGCCGTCGCATTCATCAAGGCGTTGGTTTGTTCTCTAACGTATTGATTGTTGTCGATACCGAGCGTCGATATAAGAGCCAAACTGCCTAACTCCTGGTCGCCTTCGTATTCGATACCTAACACTGGCAAATCTTCTTGCTGGACGAGTTCAGGAGAAACAATCCCGTTACCAATAATCTCCTCCAGTCTGTCGCGCGCCTGTTTCGGCAATTCGGGAATACGGTCATGACGAACTTCGATACGTTGAGCGTTGTTCGGTTTTTCCACTTTCAAACCACCTACGAGTTTTTTTGGGCTTTCGACTAACTCTTCTTTCGTCTTTGTTTTAGTGCAATCCTCACGCATTAAAATACCCCAGTCGGCTTGTAAATTCTGTGCGCCCCATCGAACCAGAATGTCAGTTTTCCGGTGCTGCCCCATGCGGGCTGCTCCTTCACTTTGTTAATGGCGACGGCGGTTGTTTTCTCTTCAAAGTTTCTGTGAACAACCATTCCCATATCGGCCTTGTTGAACCAATGCGCAGACCCTGAAATGCTGTAGAGGTCCGGCATCGGCTGGTCGCCGTTCTGGTCCCGCTGCATCTTCGCCGGGTGTGCGACTACCCAGACTGTTACGTCATGCGTCCGGCAAAACCGTTTGATTTTCGAGATAAGCTGGCTGACAAACTCGGTTTCCGTCTGGTTCTTATCCCGTCCGGCCTCGATCTCGTTGTACGGGTCGATGACCAGTCCCTTGATGCCGTACTTGAGACAGGACAACCGCGCCTTCTCAAGTATCCAGTCAATCGTAGGCGTATGGTCGTTGCTCGTGATGTAGTAGAAATGCCGGTTCACATATTCCAGCCCCGCCGTGATTTCCTCCGGTGTCATTCTTGGATTTGGTCCCTCATAAAACGGCTTCTTTAAATGCTTCTCAAGCAAGCGGCTTGCGTACTGCGCGGGTTTGTGTTCCGGGGAGAATATGCCAAACTTCCAGCCGTGCTTTTCCGCCAGCGTCATGGTGATCTGCTCAAGGAAGTTGCTTTTGCCGTGGTTGGGAACCCCCGTAACAATATGAAAAGTGCCCGGCATGATCTTGTAGAAGTCATCCAGCCCCTCTATGCCGATGCGGACTGGCTGCGGTCCGCGACCGTGATACATGTCGAGTACAGCCTCACCAAAATCCTCAAACCTGTAAACCCCGTCTATCGGCCAAGGCTCGGCCTCTTCGACTGTCGCCTTGAGAGCCTCCTTCCCCCATGCCTGCAAAACCGCGTTGGCGTCCTTTGTCGCTTCATCCCATGTTACCCGCCAGCAACGGTCTTTCCCGAACCGGTGCGCCAGTTCTGCCGCCAGTGCCTGCCCCGGCACATCCGAATCCGTCGCGATAATAACCTTGTTCACGCCTTCCAGTTTCGGCAGGCAATTGCGAAGGGCATCAAAGCGCTTGTCATCGTCCCTGAACCTAGCTTCCTTTGGCGCACCGTCCGGCAAAGTGACAGCGTGATATATTCCGGCCGCCATAAGCGCCAACACGTCCATTTCGCCCTCAACAAAAATAACCTCGTCGCCGGTCACATTGTCGATGTTGTAGAGGGACCGCATAGCCCCCTGCGTTTGCTTGAATTGCTTATCCCGCGTCCGGTACTTCACATTGACCGGCTTGCCGTCCAGGCGGTAGGGAAAGGCGATGCAGCTTTTCTTGTCCGGCCCGTAATATTCCTCTGTAGCGTAGCATCCGGCCTTATCGACCGTTTCCCGTGAAATCCCGCGTCCCTGAAACCAGTCATACATGGCCTCTGGCCTTTTGGGCTTTTCCGGCAGGGTTGGTCGCTTCCATTTCTCCGGCTTCTCGAAACAAGGAACATTCCCGGTGGTGGTGCAATGGTGACAGATCCACGTCGCCCCGCCTTCGCCATCTATCTTCACTGACAGGCAGGGATCGGTTTTCTTCTTCCGGGCGTGACTACATTCCGGGCAGGTGGTGACATGCTCGCCTGCTACATAATTCTTGAGCCGGATACCATGATCCGCCAGCCGTTCGCTGATGTCTCTGGTCATTGCGACCTCCCGAGCGGGTTGGAGGTCACAAGGTCGCTGTGCAGGGCGTTATATTCAGCGTCCGTCATCTTGTGGGCGGGCGTTTTCTTCCCACCAAGATACTGAATGTTGCGTTTTCTCAGTGCGCCCGATACCGCCGCAAACCAGTTCTTTGGTGTTTCGGCTCGGAAGTAATCATCAAGGCTTGTAAGTTCCGCCCGTAAGTCCGGTATGGCGGGATAGGCTTTTTGCCAACGGTGAAAATCAATCTCATTCAGCCGGATAATTTCACCTTCAAAATGATACCTGTGATCTTGTTTTCTTGTTTCTTTGTTATTATTTGCGTCACTCCTGCGTCGATCCTGCGTCATTTCTGCGTCACTTTCCGCGTCGGCTATCCGCCCGCCGCCCTGATATGCAGAATAATTACATATAGTTATAACCGTTTGCCCTGCGTCACTTTTGCGCTCGATCATCGAACGCTTTTCAAACAAGGCTAAACGCCTTCTTACTTTCGCCTCTGGCCATTTCCATGCTTCCGCAAGATATCTGGTCGAGTAGGAAAGCTGCCCGCGTTTAAGCTCGATATCCGTCTTCGGGAGCGCCAGTTTGACACCGGTTTTCCAAACGGCATTTTCGACCAGCCAGCACCATGCCTCACGGTCACTATAGGGTTGGCGTCGGAAGGCTGGATTTTCCATCCAGCCCCGGTGCATGAGATAAAAGCTCATCTGAAACTGCCTAGCCCCCATAGGTCCATGAGATAGGAAACCATTGCCTCCGGCATTAGTCCAGCCCTGTAAGCCGTCTTAATGGCCGTCTTCCTCTCTTCTGAAGATTTATCGCCAATCAGCACATTCCAAGTGCGATAATCAAGAATAGAAATGTGGTGGCGACGCGCAATCATAGATGCCTGCCGCTTCGCTAGATCGCATTCCTCACGGGTCGAGTGAGGCTTGCTATCGGTGGTTCTGTGTTGTAAAAACATATGTGTATCCACCCTGTAAAAGGGATGAGAAAAAGTCTGCCCCGCTGCGTTTGATCACGGACGCGAGAGCAGGTTTTTTTGAAGGAATGGCTGATAGTCATCGCGCCGCCTCGCCAGCATCTGAAGTAGACCGCCTCAACGGAGACAGAATGGATTGGGCCCATTTGTCCAGTTCAGGCTCGGGATACAGCGGAACTCGGCCTGCCGACACAAAACAAGGGCCTCCTCCTAAGCATGCGTACTTCGCTAGCGTCGAGGGGGCTCGCTCAATTCCCCAACGTTCCTTTAAGTATTCGGATGCCGCATTTCGGCGGTAACGTTTACAGTATGATTTCATAATAGACCTCGTTTACTTAGTGTTCCGGAAATTTCCGGCTAACGAGGTCATTACTACGCCGTTGAAAAAATGCTGTCTAAGGACAGAACCCAGCGTAAAATTGCTTAGGTTCCGTCCTTGAGAGCACGACGAATTAATCCGCCAACGGACGAGTTCGTTACTTTCATATCTGGGATATGTTCTTTTTTAATCGAGTTGAAGACTACCCACACAAACTGGAAAAACGGGCCGTCTTCCTTATTCGTGTCTTCATACGAATTATGTGTAACTTTATGCTTATCGCCGCCTGCCGCCAGATAGATTTCCCTCAATTGTCGGATTAAAAATTGCTGATGTTCTCCGATACTTTGGCGGCCAGGTTTGGATAAACGCGTTAGTTGATGCTCTGCAAATTTCTCTAGTTTCCTTGCATTAATTGCGGCGGTCTCCGGATCCGCTTCGGCCAGAGAATCGAATGCAGAAAATCCAACTGGATCGTTAGGATTATTTATTTCCTCTATTAAGCTTGCCAACTTTCCTGCTGACTTTTTAATTGACTTAAGGTGATCTTTGACACCTGGGCTTTTCCGGGTTCCTTTTTCTTTGGGGCGTTGTCGCTCAATAGCTGCGCTGCCGAGAAACCAAGCGCCGCATTTTTCTACTCTTTCCACGACCCCCTCCGGTCGCTTTACATACTCTTTGATTTCCTTAACCTCAGCGTCACTCAGTTGAAAAACACCAGTGTCTGCAACGTATCCGCCAAGCACAGGCCGCATCAGTTAACTCCGCCTCTGAACTCCAACACATCTGCGGTTCTTTTCGCATTGCTCATTAATGAAGAAATTTGGGCCGCTGTTTGGTCGGCCGCCGCTACAAGTGCGGTATCCACTTGATGAATATATCGACCCGTCACAGTTCCGGAGGAATGACCAAGCATTGCCGCGATAGTAATTTCTGTCATACCAAGATTTGCCGCCGTGCTCGCGAAGGCATGACGCAATCCATGTGGCGTTAATCCTGTAATAGACATTGCTTCGGCATCGACTGCGCTCAACAGCCCTTCCTCTTGCTTGTCTTCAATATACTCCTTCGCGAACCGTAAAATGCGAAGCCATGCTTTAGGCAGGCCAGTAAAATGCCGGTTGGGAGTTTTACCGGATTTCATTTCTACCCTTTTTCTCGAGATGCCAGGCAAGACAAACTCATTGCTCCTTGGCAAGCCATTCAATATGTTGATTGCAGCGGCACCCAAGGGACGAATGCTTTCACCTGTCTTACTTTCAAAAAGCCGTAGGCATCGGCCTGAACAATCAACTTCCGCCCAACGCAATTTTTCTATCTCGCCACGACGGCACCCTGTCAGTGCGAGCAATTGTATCCCTTTAGTAACTTGCCATGGTTCGCCGCGCTGTTCGGCGGTCTCAAGGGCCACTCCAAGAACCCTATACTGCTCGCTCGAGAGCAGCACCCTTCGCCGCTTGTCCGCCTCGCGTTTTACTCCCTGAACCGGGTTCGCTGCTATTACACCTTCTGACACTGCATAGCTCAGAATACCCCCCAGAAGCCCTACTGTTCGCGCAGCGGTCCCCTTCCCACCTTTGACAATGGCGCGGCCCTGTTTCTTCGTCTTTACGTCCGCCGCCGTTTTGCCAATTGTAACGTCGCGCATAAATCTGTTTATCTCTGGCGTCGTGAGATTGCGCACCTTTCGATTTCCCAAGAGTGGAAGTATGTGTCGTTCGATGCGGCCCCGGTCGATATAAATCGTTGAAGGTTTTTTTGGTTTATTCCGCTTCCCCAGGATCAAGCCGCGTTCAGCTGCCGTCAAGTAGTCCTTGCACAGCTCGCGTACTGTTATTGCTTTTCGCTCATCCCGCTTCGCTTCCGCCGGGTCGCCGCCGTGTGCGACCTCACCCAATTTCTTCTTAGCCAACCGGCGAGCTTCATCGGGTGTAAGAACGCCCATTTTACCCAGCGTTAATCGGCGGCTTCTTCCCTCAACATTACGATACTGCACCAAGAAGGATTTTACACCGCTTGGCTTCACTCGGAGACCAAAGCCAGACAGAGACTCATCCCAAACGACTACATCGCGATCGGCATCGGCGACAATAGTTTTAATGGTATCGAGAGTCAGCTTCATCAATAATTCTCTGAGGTAAGCATTGGGTAAGCACGAGTCAGCAATTTTCAGTAAGCTATAGCAATTACTGTATATACTCGAAACGCCATTTTCAAATTAATTTACAACTCATTAGTAAAGTTTCGTAAAGGTGGGAGAATGCGCGAAATAAATAATCCATTACCCTCCGAAGGCAGAGGTCACACGTTCGAATCGTGTCGGGTGCGCCAATCTTTTCAATGGGTTTTTCGACTTTTTCTCCATGTTGGCTCAGCCATTCAGTAATAGGTTCGGCCTCGGATGATCGCTCCAATAATAGCAGAGTAGTGCTTTGCCCAATCTGAACCATACATGCCGTTAAACTTGCCGACATAATTTTTGATCAAACGCGACCTTCTCAATTAAGTTCGGTTCTGATACCAAGCTCGTATTTTTTCAAAAGCTCACAGAACCTGTCTCCACCTATGCCCCCATCACCGGTCTTCCCTCTAACTTCAACATTTGTCATGCCAGCTTCTCTTGGCAAGCGCCTTTAATCGTCGCTTGCCCCTTGTGGAATTCTCAATTGCGCCCCATCTGTATCCAATAAGTGCGCGAAGTGTTGCAAGCATCATTGCGGGCAGATCAGGGAGACCCTTCTCTATAAACGTAAATAGTCTGGACATTAACAACTCTTGCATGAGTAGTATTAATCCACTTCAAAGCCTCTACGACAATTGATAAAGCTTGTACCGGAAAAGTAATTCCTCAAAAGAAATCGCACGGCCCTACTTTCTTCGAATTTCCGCCCTGCATGTCTTTTTTGTTGCCAATCATGACCCTGTCAGAACAATCGGATAAACGGCACTATGCGATTGTTCAAGCAATCATGAAAAGGAGCCAGCTTTGCGCTATTCCGCCCTTAAGGTGCTGATGGAAGGGTTGCGGGGGAACACCGGATGGAAACCCGTGTGGCGGGACCCCGATCCGCAACCCGAGTATGATTACATCATCGTTGGCGGCGGCGGACATGGCTTGGCGACGGCACACTATCTCGCAAAAATCTATAAGAGATCCAGGATCGCCGTTTTGGAAAAGGGCTGGATCGGCAGTGGTAATGTCGGGCGCAATACAACGATTATCCGTTCCAACTATTTGCTCGACGGGAACGAGCCCTTGTATGAATTCTCCCTCAAACTCTGGGAGGGGCTTGAGCAGGACCTCAACTATAACGCCATGGTCAGCCAGCGCGGCATCCTCAATCTCTGCCATAGCGACGGGCAGCGGGATGCCTTCCGACGCCGCGGCAACGCGATGATATTAAACGGTGCGGATGCAGAACTACTTGATCAGGACCAGGTGCGTGAGATGGTGCCTTTCCTTGATTTCAAGAACGCGCGATTTCCCATCAAGGGCGGGCTGTTGCAACGGCGCGGTGGCACCGTACGTCATGATGCCGTTGCCTGGGGCTATGCCCGCTCCGCCGACAGCCATGGGGTGGATATCCTCCAGAACTGCGAAGTAACCGGATTTAAGATCGAAAAGGGCCTCGTTAAAGGGGTAGAGACTAGCCGTGGATATATTGGCGCGAAGAAGGTCGGCGTCGCAGTCGCGGGCAGTTCCTCCCGCGTGATGGCAATGGCCGGGCTCCGCCTTCCGATCGA
Organism: Sneathiella sedimenti; assembly: GCF_017313765.1. Classification (GTDB taxonomy): domain Bacteria; phylum Pseudomonadota; class Alphaproteobacteria; order Sneathiellales; family Sneathiellaceae; genus Sneathiella; species Sneathiella sedimenti. Next base: position 677,929 of record NZ_JAFLNC010000001.1, read on the forward strand.
GAGCCATGTCCTGCAGGCTTTTGTTTCTGAAGGGCTGAAGCCCCTTATCCCTGGCGTTATAACCTTTGGTGCCGGGCATTTCTATATCAGCCAGTCGGACAAGGGCGGGCTTGTCTTCGGTGGCGATATTGACGGTTACAACAGCTATGCCCAGCGCGGCAACCTGCCGGTAGTGGAGGATGTGCTGGAGGGCGGCATGGCCCTGATGCCAATGATCGGCCGGGCAAGACTCTTGCGAATGTGGGGTGGGTTGATGGATATGTCGATGGATGGTTCCCCCTTTATCGACCACACGCCAATTGAGGGTCTCTATTTCAATGGCGGCTGGTGCTACGGCGGCTTCAAGGCAACGCCAGCATCCGGCTATGTCTTTGCGCATTTATTGGCAACTGATATGCCGCATGAAACGGCGACAGCACTTCGGCTGGACCGTTTTAGATCCGGCGCCATGATCGATGAAAAGGGCGCCGGCGCCCAACCGAACCTGCATTGAGGCGCCCATGATTATCAACCATCCCTTACTCGGCCCCCGCGATGCACAGGAATTTGTCTATCTTGGCGATGCCAACCTGATCGACCGCCCCGACCCCTCATCATCAACCGCACTCGATGATTTTCATGACTATCTCTATCTCCGGGACAACCCCGCCGGAAGTCATCGGGAACTCTGGTTTCATGAACAGGGTGACAGGTCCTGGCTTGTAGTAACCCGCGATACGACCACTCATGAAATTACCCATGTCGAGCTTGCCTCGGAATATGCAAAACGACAGGGGCGGGACAGATGAGCGGGATAAACCGCCTCGACGGTGGCCAGATCGATCGCAATAACGTCCTCACCTTTTCCTTCGATGGAAAAAGATACTCAGGATTTGGCGGTGACACGCTGGTCTCTGCGCTGCTCGCGAATAATGTCCGTCTGATGGGCCGTAGTTTCAAGTATCATCGTCCGCGCGGTGTATTCACGGCTGGATCGGAGGAACCCAACGCCCTTGTCGAACTAAGAAGCGGTGCCCGGCGCGAGCCTAATAGTCGTGCCACCGTTGCGGAACTGTATGAGGGGTTGACGGCGCAAAGCCAGAACCGCTTCCCCTCCCTTCGTTTTGATGCCCTGGCGTTCAATGACACGCTGGCGTCATTCTTATCGTCGGGCTTTTACTACAAGACATTTATGTGGCCCGTCGCGTTCTGGGAAAAAGTCTACGAACCCTTCATCCGCCGTGCCGCCGGCCTTGGCCGCCTGTCGGGAGAGGAAGATCCCGATACATATGACAAAGGCTTTCTGCATTGTGATCTCCTGATTGTTGGCGCAGGACCAAGTGGATTAGCGGCGGCCTTGACGGCAGGCCGGGCCGGCGCAGAGGTTATTCTCGCGGAGGAGGATTTCGCCCTTGGCGGTCGTCTGCTGGCGGAAAGCGGCATTCTGACAGATCGGTTGGCGAGTGACTGGATAGAAGAGGTAACGGCAGAGCTTGTAGCCCTTCCGAACGTCCGATTGATGACTCGTACAACGGTTTTTGGACAGTATGATCACGGTATATTCGGGGCGGTAGAGCGGGTTTCTGATCACATTCCGGAACCTCAGCCAAATAAGCCGCGACAGATATTATGGCGTATCTATTCGAAACGTGCCCTGCTCAATGCAGGGGCGACAGAGCGCCCCATCCCGTTTGAGAATAATGATCGGCCGGGCATTATGCTCGCAGGCGCAATGCGAGCCTATGCCAACCGCTGGGCCGTGACGGCGGCAAGGAATGTTGTCGTCTTTACCAATAATGATGACGGTCACCGTACGGCCCGTGACCTTTCTGAAAAGGGCGTCGATGTTGCCGCCGTTGTCGATTGTCGCCACAATGCACCGACGTCAGCTGATTTTGAGGTCATTGAAGGTGCGGAGGTTATCGGTAGCCGAGGACGGCTCGGCCTAAAAGCTGTAAAAATGCGGTTTAAAGACGGGTCCGAGCGGGAAATTGCCTGCGGTGCTCTCGGGGTGGCTGGTGGATGGAACCCCAATGTCCATTTGACCTGTCATAAGCGTGGTCGGCCTGAGTGGAATGGAGACATCTCTGCCTTTATCCCTGTGAAAAGTGAGGATTCGGCACTTCGGGTCGCGGGGGCGGCAGCGGGCATATTCTCCACCCATGGCGCGCTTCAATCAGGAGCACAGGGGGCAATCGATGCCTTAAATGATCTTGGCATTTCTGCACGTTTTCCGGCACTGCCCGAGGCAGAAGATGCGCCCGTAAATATCGCGCCCTTCTGGTATGTTAAGGGCGGGACAGGCCGCGCCTGGCTGGACCTACAGAATGATGTGACCATCAAGGACATCAACCTCGCCCATCAGGAAGGGTTCAGGTCTGTTGAGCATGTCAAGCGCTACACCACCCTGGGCATGGCGACGGATCAGGGAAAAACAGCCAATATCGGCGCGCTCGCCGTGCTTGCAGATATCGAGGGGAAATCCATCCCCGAAGTAGGCACCACAATTTTCCGTCCCCCGTATACGCCAGTGTCAATAGGGACCTTTGCCGGACGATCACGTGGCAAGGAGTTTCGCCCCTATCGCCTGACCCCCAGCCATAAATGGGCGGCGGAACAGGACGCCGTTTTCGTTGAAGTGGGCAACTGGCTGCGCGCGCAGTGGTTTCCGCTCAAGGGTGAAACTCATTGGCGGCAGTCCGTCGATCGGGAAGTGATAGCCGTTCGGAAATCCGTCGGCATCTGCGATGTGACGACGCTGGGCAAGATCGATGTGCAGGGTGCAGATGCTGCGGAATTCCTCAACCATATATACTGCAACGGTTTCGCCAAACTGCCCGTTGGCAAGACGCGGTACGGGCTTATACTGCGCGAGGATGGCATGGCAATGGATGACGGAACCGCGGCGCGTCTCGCCGAGGATCACTTTGTCATCACGACGACAACTGCCAATGCCGTTTCCGCCTTCCGCCATATGGAGTTCTGCCGCCAGTGCCTTTGGCCGGGCCTCGATGTGCAACTCATCTCGACCACGGAAGCCTGGGCGCAGTTCTCGGTCGCCGGGCCGAATGCGCGCAAGCTCATGCAAAAAATTGTCGACACCGATCATGACATCACGAACGAGGGATTTCCCTATATGGCCTGCGGCGAGATTACGATTTGCGGGGGTTTGCGTGCGCGACTTTTCCGGATTTCCTTCTCCGGCGAGCTGGCTTATGAAATTGCCGTCCCGACACGGTATGGGGACGCCCTCATCCGTCGCCTGATCGAGGCAGGCAAGGAATTTGACGTTGTTCCCTACGGCACGGAGGCGCTTGGTGTCTTACGGATCGAGAAGGGTCATGCCGCCGGAAATGAGTTGAACGGCCAGAGTACGGCCGCCATGCTCGGCATGGGGCGCATGGTCTCGCAAAAGAAAGACAGCATCGGCCGGGTTCTCGCGGGTCGCCCCTATCTCCAGCGCGTCGATGATTATCGGTTGATTGGCCTATTGCCCGTAAATTTGGATAGCGTGATCCTTGCCGGAGCGCATTTGATGAATGTCGGAATGGAGAGCTGCGCCGCTAATGATCAAGGCTGGGTGACTTCCGCTGCCTATTCGCCGCATATAGGTTCTTCAATCGCCCTCGCGTTCCTTAAAAAAGGAGATCAGCGCCATGGCGACGTAATCCGCATCGTTAACCCGCTTAGTGACGGGGATATCGAAGCGAAAGTAACCAGCCCCCACTTCATCGACCCGGAAGGAGAACGGCTCCGTGTCTGATCATCCGCTTGCCCCTTTGACCGCACTTGCGAGAGATACGCCCGTAGTCGAGAAAATTGGCGGCATTACAATTACAGAAAACCCCGATCTTGCGATCGCGTCCCTCGCCGTAAGACATGGACGGGAGCTGGATCTGCAAACACTTCTGACCCCGGTTCTTGGGGAGGACTTGCCGGGCCCCGGTCGTGCGGCCTTTTTAGAAGATACCGCTGCGATCTGGACAGGAATCGGCCAGTGGTTTTTGATGTCGCCCGTTGCAAAGCATCCTGACTATGCCTGGGATATGAAATATATCGTCAAGGACACAGCCAGTGTCACAGAACAAACGGACGGCTGGGTAATTTTCGATGTTATCGGCGACAGCCTAAGCCCGCTGCTGGAGCGGATTTGCAACCTGAATGTCAACGCCATGTCAGATGGCGATGCCACACGATGTCTGATTGAACATCTCGGCTGCTTGATCATTTGTCGTGAATCAGGTAGGAACATCTCAATCTTCGGGCCCCGTTCCTCGGCGGCCTCACTTCACCATATTCTCGTCACGGCGGCAAAAAGCGTCGCCTGACATCTGGTTTATTCAGGAAAGTGTTTCCGACATGCAGACTTTTGCGCTCACCGTAAAATGTAAATCCACGCGAGGAATTGTCGCCGCCATTTCTGCCTTTCTTGCGGCAAATGGCTGCAATATTACTGACAGCGCCCAGTTTGATGATCAGGAAACCGGCAATTTCTTTATGCGGATCAGCTTCCAGAGTGAAGAAGGCAAGGACCTCGCTACATTATCAGAGGGATTTGCGGAAATTGGTGAACGTCTCGGCATGGAGTTCAGTTTCCATGATGAATCGGAGAAGATGAAAGTCGTTATCATGGTGTCCCGCTTTGGACATTGCCTCAACGATCTTCTGTATCGCTGGCGGATCGGCGCGCTGCCAATCGAGATTGTCGCGGTGATATCCAATCATTTCGACTATCAGAAGGTTGTCGTGAACCACGATATCCCCTTCCATCATATCAAGGTGACGAAGGAGAACAAGAAAGAGGCCGAAGCCCGTCAGATGGCAATTGTTGAGGAAACGGGGGCGGAGCTTATTGTCCTTGCGCGCTACATGCAGGTTCTTTCGGATGAAATGTGCCAGAAAATGTCAGGCCGGATCATCAACATTCACCATTCCTTCCTGCCAAGCTTTAAAGGGGCGAACCCTTACAAGCAGGCCTTCGAAAGAGGGGTAAAGCTGATCGGCGCCACCTCTCACTATGTAACCGCGGATCTCGATGAGGGCCCGATTATCGAGCAGGACACGATCCGCGTCAGCCATGCCCAGAGTCCAGCAGATTATGTCAGTCTTGGTCGCGACGTGGAAAGCCAGGTTCTTTCACGCGCCATCCATGCGCATATCCACCGGCGGGTATTCATTAACGGCAACAAGACGGTTGTGTTTCCGGCAAGCCCCGGCAGCTATGCCTCAGAGCGGATGGGGTAGGAAACGTATTCCCTTCCGCTGTCTATTTGAACTGGATGCGACAGGACCGCTGCGCGCTACACTGACTTGATGCTTACGGGGGGTGCGCTTACTCGTTCGGGCCGCTCCAGTTTCTTTAAAGGACCAAGCTTGGTCTGGAAATATGACCGCCCTTTGGGGTCATATTGCGGAAAAGCAATCTTTGAGTCCCTGAAGCTTTTCAGCGGTTGACCCAAGCCTTTTATTCCCTCTTCTCGGGTTCGACGCACGAGATCGAAATCTAGAAAAACCGGAATGATTTCCGCTCCTCTTCCGGCCTGGTGAAGAACATCCCCTTCGGGACTGAAAATGGCAGATCGACCATATCCCAGCCTGCCGGTATTATTTATATCGACAAAATAAAGCTGATTAATTCCAGCTGTTGCACGGCTGACCGAAAGTTCAAAATCGCGGTCAATGGTATTTGTCAGGGTTGGATGCAGGATTACTTCCGCGCCGAGCGAAGCCAGCGCCCTGGACGTTTCCGGAAACCAGCTGTCATAACAGATGGAAAGCCCGAACCGCCCGACTTCGGGGACATCGAATACTGTATGTTCAAGTCCACCGGTCACGCCTTGCTCGTAAGGCTGGAAAGGGTAAATTTTGCGGTGCCTCGTAACCACTTCACCTGCTGGATTGATAACAGGCGAAGTGTTGTGGATCTGGCCTTCATGAACTTCATAGAACGATCCCGGGATAAGCCAGATACCGTGTTTTCGGGCAAGGGAACAAAAATACTCTTCTGCCGGCCCCGGCATCGGTTGGGCGGCCTGCAGGTCTGGTCCGAAAGCACAGAGTTCCCCAAACATAATCATCTCGACCCAGGGAAAACGGGCCACGGCGATCCCAATTTCCCTGCCCATCAAGCCAAGATTGTCACCGAATGGCGCATCCATCTGGATTCCCGCAATAGCAAAAGTCGTCATTAATCTTCTTCTCCTTGGATCGGGTGATGGCAGGCAACGGCCCAAGCCTCGCTTTTTGATAATAAATCTGGTCGTAATGTCCGGCAAAGGTCGCTCGCGTAGGGACAACGATTCGCAAACGCGCATCCGGCAGGCAGGCTGAGGGGACTTGGAACCTCACCGCTTAACGCGACGAGCTGATTTTTCTTTAAAGGATCCAGCGACGGAATAGATGCCAGAAGTGCCTGTGTATAGGGGTGCGCCGGACTGGAAAATATGGAGTGAACAGGCCCGCTTTCAACAATACGTCCAAGATACATCACCATGACTCGATCAGCGATGTAGTTCACCGTCGCAAGGTTATGGGAAATGAAAAGAAAGCTGAGGCCATGCTTCGCCTGCAGCTCTTTCAGAAGGTTCAGCACCTGGGCCTGCACAGACACATCAAGCGCCGCAGTCGGTTCATCAAGAATAAGCATTCTTGGTTCCAGGGCGAGCGCCCGGGCAATCGCAATTCGCTGGCGCTGTCCACCCGAAAACTCATGTGGATAGCGTTTCAGATGCTCCCGACCGAGACCAACGTCACGCAAATGCTGTGCGACCCGTTCCTCCAGTTTCGAGCCTTTCAGACCGAACACCGTTTTTAAAGGCTCGCCAACAATATCGCGAACACGCATCTTCGGGTTGAGAGAAGAAAAGGGATTCTGGAAAACGATGCTGAGTTTCTTTCGAAACTGCTGCCTCTGTTGATCGCTCAACGACGTGAAATCGGTTCCATCAAAATGCACTGTCCCACCGTCCGACGAAATGAGCTGGAGTAGGGAAAGAGCAATACTGCTTTTGCCGCAACCACTTTCCCCAACGAGCGCAACTGTCTCGCCGGCAGCGACATCAAATGAAACATCATCCACCGCCTTGATCATCCCGACTTTTGTCGGATAGACTTTCTGCAGGTTTTTTACCGAAAGCAGTGCATTCATAACCGGCCTCCCGCGACGATTTCATCAAGAGCGACCGGACCGCTGGCATTATGGCAGAAAGAAAATTGATCGGTAAGCACGGCCCGCCGCGGCGGCGCCTGCTTATGGCAAACCTCACTGACCTTTGTGCAACGTTCCGCGAAAGCGCAGCCGATTATCGGAACAGACATATCTGGTACCTGACCTGGAATATAGCTTAGGTCGTCTTTTGTCTGTCCAAGCGCAGGCACAGTTTTCATCAGAGCTGAAGTATAAGGATGCGAGGGAGTAGCCAATACATCCACAACAGGCCCACTTTCGACAACCATGCCCGCATACATGACGGCGACCCGGTCACAAAGGGCGGCAACGACCCCGAGGTCATGGGTGATAAAGAGGATGCTCAAGTTTTTCTTCGCCACCAGTTCCCTCAGCAACAGGATAATCTGAGCCTGAACAGTGACGTCGAGTGCAGTCGTCGGCTCATCCGCAATCAGCAACTCCGGTTCACAGACCAGAGCCATCGCAATCATTACCCGTTGAAGCTGGCCGCCCGACATTTGATGGGGATATCTATTGAAGGCAATCTCGGGATCAGGAAGGCGAACGTCCTTAAAGGCCTGAAACACCCGTTTCCTGGCTTCCTCTTTCGACATGAAATGGCTATTGAGCAAGGCATCCATTACCTGTCTGCCCACCTGGAAGAATGGGTTGAGCGCCGTAAACGGATTTTGAAATATCATCGCGACCTTACGGCCCCGAATTTCCTGGAGCTCCGCCTCACTCCGGTCAATTATCTCACGGCCGACAACACGTATATTGCCTTTCACACGCGCTGACGAACCGAGCAGCCCGAGAGCTGCCATGCTGGTTACGGATTTGCCGCTACCAGATTCCCCGACCAGTCCCAGAATTTCACCCCGGTTTACATGCAACGTACAATTTCGTATCGCATGTACATTCCGCTCGAGAGACGGGAAAGTGACATTCAGGTTTCTGATCTCCAGCACTTTGTCACTCATCGCCCGCTCCTGTATTTCGGATCGAGCATATCGCGAATGCCATCTCCCAGCAGATTGACCGCAAGAACCGTCACAAAAATAGCGAGGCCCGGAAATGCTGCCGTCCACCAGTAATCGAGGAATTTTGAGCGAGAGAGCGCGACCATGAGACCCCACTCTATGGTTGGCGGTTTGGCGCCTATGCCGATAAAACTCAAGGAGGCAGCTGCAAGAATGGTATACCCGAAATCCATAGATCCCTGCACAATGGCGGGCGTCCAGGAGTTGGGAAGGGCATGACGGAACATAATACGGAGTGAACCGACACCCATTGCCCTTGCGGCATCAATATAAAGTTCCTTGCGGATCGCCATTACCGAGCCGCGAACAATGCGTGCGTACCAGGGAAACCATGAAATCGCGAGAGCAAGCATCGCATTGAAGAGGCCGGCTCCTAGGGCTGCCGTAATCGCTATCGGTAGCAACAGGGGTGGAAAGGCAAGGAAAATATCGGAAATACGCATTAGCAGCATATCGACCTTGCCGCCAAAGTATCCCGCCGCCAAACCAATGGGCACCCCGATAGCCATCGAAATCGCCAGTACAGTAATGCCGATAATCAGGGAAGTTTGCGCGCCATAAACAACCCTGGAAAATATATCCCGCCCCAGTGCGTCCGTTCCCATCAGGTGCTCGAGACTAGGAGCGAGCAGTTTGTGGCTGAAATCTATCTTGTTGGGCTCGAACGGTACGATCCAGGGAGCGAATAGCGCCGCCAGAATAATCAGAAGAAAAATTCCTCCGCCGACGAACAACAGAGTGTTTGTTGACGCAAAATGGGAAATGCGGCGTGTCCAACTCGGTTGGAGAGCGGGGTTTGCCTGAAATCCGTCAAGACTGCTCATGTCGCCCTCAATCGCGGATCAACGAGATAGTACAGAAGGTCAATCACCAGATTGACGGACAGATATATGGTCGAGAGAAAGAGTGTTACTCCCATTACTGCGGGGAAATCGTTCTTGGTAATGGCCCCGACAACGTAACCTCCAAGGCCGGGCCAATCGAACACATACTCCACGACGACAGATCCGCCGAGCATGAAGCCATAAGTCAACCCGATAACAGTCAGCATGGGGATTAGCGTGGCTTTTAGCGCATAGAGGAAATAGATCCGTCTTTTTCTCATGCCATAGGCCTTTAGGGTAAGGATATAATCCTGAGCAAGTACCTCCACCATGGTGTTGCGGGTAATTCGTGTAACCACAGCAAGGGAGGCAATACTGAGCGTAAGAACGGGAAGCACCAGATGCGCGGCGGCACTTTTAAAGGCGAGCCACTGGCCTGCCAACAGGGTATCAATCAGATACAGACCGGTTACCCGGGGAAATTCGTAATCCAGAAGAATCTCACTATTCATCCGACCTTGCAGGGGCAGCCATGAAAGCTCGCCATAGAAAAGCATTTGCAGCATCATGCCGATCAGAAATACCGGCAGGGCCATACCGGCAATCGAGAAACTTCGGGCCCCATGATCGACCAGATGATTCTGCTTGACCGCAGAAAGAACGCCCAAAGGCACGCCAACCAGGACAACGAGGATTACGGCCAGCGTGGTGACTTCAAACGTTGCGGTCATACGCTCCAGTACATCTTCCAGTACCGGGCGGCCAGTTCTCAGGCTTTCTCCGAAGTCTCCGCGCACCATGTCGGCGACATAATAGCTGAACTGGGTATAGATAGGCTCGTCGACATGAAGCTTGGCCCTGGCAAGATCGATCTGCTCCTGTGTGGGCCGGTGGCCCAGCATCATTTCTATGGGTGATCCCGGCAAGACGCGGCTCAGCGCGAAGGTGACGACCATTACTCCTGCGAGTATTACAATCATCAACGCCAGACGCTGAGCCACATATTTGATCATGCCGGGATATTAACCTTTCGCCTATTTGCGCGTGACTTTGTGGAAGAAGACAGCGGCATAAGCCGGATTTGCCTCAAGGCCTTCCAGGTTTGACTGGCGGGCAATACGCGTCATTATATCCGCATAGAAAATCGCGACGGCGTCATCTATCAGAATCTGCTGGGCTTCATGATACTTCTTGATGGCAGCATCCCGATCGGACCCTTCCAGTTCAACGCCAGCGTCCAGTACTTTGTCATATTCCGGATTGGAATAATGCGAAAGATTGAACAGGGCTTTATCTTCGGTTCGGAAAAGGCCGATCAACCAGTCATTTGGCGTCGGGTACGTTGGCCACCATGTCATAGACTGCAAGTTGGGCGCCGTCTCCAGGTTCTTTGCCCGATCCCAGATCACCCCCCATTCACCCGGCAGCAGTTCAACCTCCACGCCAACCTGACGTGCATTCTCCTGAAACAGGAGGGCCGAGTTTTTATAGGCTTCTGAAGTACCGATATAGGCAATCGTTATTTTGCGCTGATCTTCGGGTACGCCGGAGTCTTCTATCAGCTTTTTGGCGAGTTCAAGATCAAACGCCGGTGGCTCGATATTGGCGTTGTGGCCCCACATCGTGGCGGGTACGGCACCACGGGCTACTTCTGCATGGCCCGCAAGAATATCATTCACCACTGTATCGTAATCCCAGATATGGGTAAGTGCCTGTCGAAATTTCTTGTTGTTGGTTGGCGCTTTCTGGGTGTTGATCAGGAACTGAGAGTTTTTCCAAGACGGAACAGTATATGCGCTGATTCCTTCTTCCTTATTCAAGCTGTCGACGATATCGGCCGGCACCAGCGAGATGAAATCCGCTTCACCACTCTTCAGCATTTGTACCTGTGTTGCATTTTCGGTCACGACTTTCAGGATAATCCGGTCAAAGTTTCCTTCTTTCCATCCACCGTGAAATTCCGGGTTTTTCTCCAGAACAACCTGTTGGTCCTTTACCCATTGACGCAACTTGTAGGGGCCCGTTCCCGCCGCGTTTCCCTCATTAAACCAGTCGGTGCCTTTTTCTGCGGCCTTTGGTGAAAACATGTAGGCGCCATATTGGGAAGAGGCAATCAGGTCAATCGGTTGTGGTTTCTTGGTCTTTATGACCAGCGTCGTGTCGTCAGGGGCCTCGATCGAGTCTACAGATGCCCAGATGTACCACGCGCCCTTTTTCATGGATTTGGTCCGTTCAATCGACGCTTTCGCAGCGGCGGCGTTAAACGGCTCCCCATCATGGAATTTTACACCTTCGCGAAGCTTGAATGTCCATGTAAGGCCATCGTCGCTGACAGACCAGCTGGTCGCAAGTGCAGGAGAAAACTGCTCTTCGCTTTCCGGCGGATTGTACCAGAGAAGTGGTTCGTAGACATTGGCAAGCATCATAACTTCCAGGGAAAAGGCGATTGAAGGATCCCAATCCTTTATATCGCCATACATGGCATAGGTTGCCGTGTTCGTCTTTGCCTCCGCTTGTGAGAGGGGGCTGGTCAGTGACGCCGCCATGACCATAGTCACGGCCAGCACCACTTTCATCAATGATTTCATTTTTACCTCCTTGCGACGCGGTTCAGGTTTTTCATTAGCTCTTCCGCTGATCTAAGTAAGAAGCAAGGTTAATGCCAGTTTCGGAGTTTGAAATAATCTAATTAAAACAATTGTTTATGGAATTTTAGCATAGCCTGAATTATTCTATATTGAATAATTTTTGCTTTTTATTCACTTTTGAATGTTTCCGCCGGGCCTCAGCCCATGTTTTTTCAACAGCCTGGCTACCGTCGGCTGCGACACCCCGATTTCCGCCGCAATATCCACTTGCCGGCGGTGTTGCTTGCAGGCCCGCTTCAAGAACAGATACTCTATTTCACTTACGGCAGCATCTAATGTCATCCCGTCATATCCAAACTGCCGTGGCGGTACAGCCTGCAAACGGACTGCTTCTGGTAAATGGAGGGCGGTCAGCACGTCTTCTGTTCCGCTCATAACGAAGGCATGCTCCAGTATATTATCCAGCTCCCGAACATTTCCCGGAAATGCATACCGGTTAAGGAGAGCCATCGCCTCAGGGTCCAATTGCTTTCGTACTCCATATCGCTCGGAAAGGGACTGGATAAACTGCCGGATCAAATTTGGCAGGTCCTGTCGCCGCTCACCTAATGTAGGCAGCCGGACTGGCACTACATTTAGCCTGAACCACAGGTCTTCGCGAAATTCACCGGCCACCACCTTTTCCTTCAGGTTCTTATTGGTAGCGGCAATCAGACGAACATTCACTTGTTTGACCCGTGTATCTCCGACAGGGATAAAGCCCTGAGTATCAAGAAAGGTAAGGAGCTTTACCTGCATCTCCAGTGGGAACGCATCGATCTCATCGAGAAAAAGAGTGCCGTTATGGGCCGCCTGAATCAGGCCGATTTTGCCTTCTGCGAGCGCGCCAGTGAATGCACCCCCCTTATATCCAAAAAGCTCTGCTTCCATCAGTGACGACGGAATCGCGCCACAATTTAGGGAGAGAAACGCCTGATCCCGCCGCGAAGATCCTTCGTGGATGACACGGGCAATCATACTTTTCCCCGTACCGGAAGCGCCACTCAACAAAACAGTCGTATCGAAGTCAGCAACACGGAAAACAGTATCCATGACCTGCTCCATGGCCTCACTGACCGCTACGATCTCCTTCATTTTAAGGTCCCGGAGTTTCATCGCCAGCAGTTCTGACTGCATGCGAGAATGCAGTTTCTCCTTTTCCTCAAGTTCAATGCGCAAAAGATTGAGCTCGGTCAGGTCTCGCTCGCTCCCGACAACAAGAGAAACGTCCCCCTTCTCATCGAACACCGGAACACCATTGACCAAAAGGGTTCGACCGGATTTTACTTTCTGAATAATCGCCACAGGTTTCTTGCTATTCAAGACGCGATGGGTAACATCAGTGTCGAAGTTCCCCTGGCCTAACAGCTCCTCCACGGTCTTCCCGCAGACTTCCTCCCGCCGGATGTCATTTAGTTCTTCGCACGCCGAATTGATCCAGAGCAGTTTAGGAGTGGCGTCACATACCCAAACACCATCTGCCATGGCCTCGAAGACAGCTTCCATCTGCGCTTCAAAAAACGGGGTGACAGCGTGTTTTGCATGGGATGGCATTGGGCTTCTCGTCAGTTATTCAGAAGTGAATACCAACCTGCCTGAGCATTGCGCCAAGTTCAAGTTCTTTCGAGAAGAACAGGATTGGCTGCATCAACAACCGCCTACTCTTGCCGAGCAAATGGGTACGTCGTTAAAATTTCTTGAGAGGACCTGCGGCGACCCTGATACAAAGACTCAGCGTCGGAAGGTAACAAATTGGATCGAAAACTGAAAAGAATGGTGCCGCTGGGGTGACTCGAACACCCGACCTACGCATTACGAATGCGGTGCTCTACCAACTGAGCTACAGCGGCACATCGTGAATTTCGGCAACATATAGTCTGTCCCGAAAAGAAGAGCAAGCGTTTCGTGCGGCTATTCTCACATGTCCCGCAATTAGCTGCCCGTGCTGATCTCGCGGACGATCTCCGCCTCGATCACGTCCGGATTATGGGGCCCGCGATCTGCTGTCCGCCAAGAGAAACTGTCAAAGCTGTCGCAGGCCGGGCAATGGGCGTGCCATTTTTCTTCCTGCCTGCCGCAGGCGTTGCAAATCCATAGTGGATCCTGCGGCGCGACCGAGCTTTTGACGATCCATTCACGCGCAGCAAATGCATCGGCATTGGCTTTTTCCTCCAACTCCGCCAGCATCCGCAAAATACTTGCAGAAGGATTATCTCCTCCCGCCCTCATCAGATGCTCGCGCGCCGGGCCCCAGTCGTTGGACGCCAGCGCCGCCTTGGCCAGCATTAGGTGTGTTTCGACATGATCAGGATTATGCGGTGCCACAGTCTCCTTTGCGCGACGGAACCAGTCGGAGGGCTGTTCACCGGAGACCGTGTTGCGAATTGCTTCCGCCAAATCACGGTGTGGCGCATTTTTCCAGGTCTCCCCGATCAGCTTATGCAATTTGCGTGTTGATCCCTGTTCGGCCGTCAGTTTCACATCAAGCACGGCGGCGGGGACGAAAGACGGGTCGATCTCATGGGCCTGCTGTGCAAGGGACAAGGCATCCGACTCGCGTTTTTCTTTTACCGCCGTAAGGGCCTGCTGATAGGTAATCACGGTTCTGGCGCGGCGGACTGCCTCCCCTTTTGCAGCTTTCCCTCGGGCAAGCCGTGTGAGCGCACTCTCTGCCCCTTCCCAATCGCGGAGTTTCAAGGAGAGCTCATAGAGTTCCTTTGTCACCCAGTCCGTGCCAGGACGCAACTCATCCGCTCTTTTGGCAAGGCTTCGCGCTTTTTCAACGTCGCCCTCCTTAATCGCCCGATTTATCAGTCCGCGCAGGCCCAGGAACTCTGTATCCTGACGCGACATCATCCGATCATAATATATGCTCGCCGCACGATTATCGTCATTTAGCTCAGCGGCCTGCGCTGCGAGCAAAAGCGTCATGGGTTCCCCCGAAAGATGCTTTTCCGCAGCGACTGCCTGACGACGGGCTTCAACCGCATCCCCGGCCGCAATGGCGACCATACCGCTTGAGATCGCCTCGAGCCCCTTGTTGCGGCGGCGTTCCGAAAAAACAGCGCCTATCCGCCCGGGACCATGCTTCAACCAAACCCAGAAGCGGTAAAAGAGCGCGACCAGCACGGCAAAAACAAGCACCGCCGCCCCGACGACGACGACTGAAGTCTCGACGACATAACCGCCCCAGGTCAGGCGGACATCTCCCGGATAATCCGAGAGCCAGACCGCTGCGATCGCTATCAGAACAATCAGGGCGAAGACAAAGATTGTGCGTATCATGTCGGCCCCTCTAGTTGGACGTTGGCTGGGAAATGGCCGTCGTGGTTGCCTCCTGCAGCAATCCGGCAATGGATTGTTCGACCGTCAGGCGGGTTTTGGCCTTGTCGAGCCAGGACGCCGCCACCTCTGCCGGGGCGCCCGAAAGCTTTTCAATTTCCGCAACGGCGTTATCGAGATCGTTCTCAGCAAGGTCCTGCTCCGCCCGAGCGACCACCGCATCCACGTCATTCCCCTCCATATCATCGACCCGCCGGAACTTGACGGCAGATGCAATACGGTGAAGTGCTTCTCCGTACCAGGTCTCCTCCGACGGAAGCCGTGCCGACTGGCTGATATCTGAAGCAATTACAGTGAAATCCTTTTGCAAGCTCGCCAGCGTCGGCGCGCCAACCGGGGCAATCGGCTGCAGCTTTTCGATTAGCCCGTTGAACTTATCATCGGCAACAGCGGCCACCTGCTTCAGGCCATTTTCAAACGGTTCGTTTCCGCGGGTTTCCCGCTGAAGCTGGCTGATGGCAAGCAGCATCAGGGTGCGCTGGTTTTCCGCCTCCCCTTCCGATTTGCTTGCGATCTCCGCCTTCAGCGTGCCCTCAAGCGAGGACAGCTGCGCCGCCTGTGATTTAACTGCCTCCCGATCACTCGTGATTGTCGTTTCAAGGCTGGTAATCTGCCTTTTTATATCCAGCAGCGCTGTCTTGAGGTCGACGATCTCGCTCTGTATTTCCGGACTCGGATCAGCGACAACCGGATCAGCATTTTCAAGCTTTCCGAGGTTTTCCTTTTGCTGGTTAAGCTCTTCCAGCGCGGCGGAAAGCTTTTTCTGTTGTTCTGCAAGCTCACTGGATAGCCCGCTAAGCTCTTCCTTTAATGACCCCGATAGCGCCGTTAGCTTGCCGTCATCTACCCCAGGGCTTGTATTCACCACCGGAGCTGAATTTTCAATCTTGGAGACCCGCTCTGACAGGGAAGCATAGTCCGATTTCAGATTGTCCCGGATCGCCTCAATCGCGGCCGTCGCATCTGACATATCCGAGCCGGACGACTTTCCAAACTGACCGGAAATAATTGCCGCCGTTTCAGTCGGCAGATAGGGCTCCAACTTCGGATAAAGAAGGGGCCATGCTGCAAGACCAAGACAAAACACAACGATCAACAGCAGAAACACAAGTCCGGCGCGGGATTTCGGCGCCGCAGGTTCTGGTGTTACAGGGGATTCCGTTCGCGCAGTATCCTTATTGTCCGCTTGTGCGTCCCCGGTCTTTTTCCTATCCGTACCGGCAGAGGGTACAGCAGCTTTGCCTTCATCCTCGGTCTTGCCAGACTTTTTATCGGACATGTTTCGCTCCCTTGGCATATCGGCAGTATTTTCCTGAGTCCTAGCTTGGCTGACAGCCGCAAGCAAGGCAAGCAGGTTTTCCTGATCGGGCTCCGCCGCAACATGGATACCCGCAAATGACAGTGGTTCAAGTTTGTCGGCAACGGCCTGACTTAAACAGTAAGCCGTTATCTCTTTCATATACGGCGTGAGACCCGCCGTCGTTACCAGGTCGACAAAAATCGCCGCTGTACGCGGGGAATAGAAAAGCACAGCCGAAATGACGCCACTTTTTAATTCCCTCACAACCTCTCCGTCCAAAGACGTTACAGGCAATGCTTCATATAGGACGACGCGCGCGCACTGAAACCCCTTTTCCGAAAGCATCCCGGCTAGATCCCCGGCAACTTCGGAACCGGCAACATGAATAAGCCGGCCGTTTTCCGGCAGACATTCAGCGATCACCTTGGCGGCAAGTGAGTTGACCTCCCCACCCGCGGCGTGAACATCTTTAAAGCCCTCATGGCGAACCGCTTCGGCCGTCGCGGCACCAACGGCAAAAACCTTTATATCCCGGGGCTTCAAAGCCCGACCCAATGCCCGTGCGCCATTTGCGCTTGTCACCAGGAGCGCCTGAGCGCCGGTGATATCCACCTGCTTTCCGCGTAGGTTTTCGATATGCATCATCGGCGCAAGGCGTGTTTCGTGCTCCATTTTCTTCAAAATGCGGGCTAGACGGCTGCCGTCCGGTTCGGGTCTGGTAATCAGTATTTTCATTACAGTTCAGTTTACAACCCAAAAGACAAATTGGCACCCTTTGCCTGATTCTTTAGATTATGGCCAATATCCTGGCCAAGTCTAACGGCATCAGCGATATCTCCCCGCCCGCTGGCATCCAGCCGGATAGAGCCATCCTCCGCAAGGAGGCTTGCCTGTAAATAAAGACTGTTCCCGTCTACAAGTTCCGCATAGCCTGCAATAGGCGTGTGACAGGAACCGTCAAGCACCTCCAGCATGGCGCGTTCACAGTAAATTCGGGACCGACTGACCGAATCATTGATCGGCGCGAGCAAAGTGGCCACCTCCTCAGCCGTCTCCCGACGTTCAATCCCGATCGCACCTTGTGCCACGGCAGGCAACATATCTTCCACATTGAGAAGTTCCGTGATGACGCTCTCGTTGCCAAGCCGCTTGAGACCTGCCAGCGCCAGCATGGTGGCCTCTGCCTGACCTTCCGCAAGCTTGCGAAGTCGCGTCTGGACGCTGCCGCGGAAAATACCCACCCGAAGGTCGGGGCGCCGGTTAAGAACCTGCGCCTGACGGCGAAGGCTGGATGTGCCAACGAGCGCTCCCGCCGGCAACTCGGCGAGGCTCCTACCGGTCGCGGAAATAAAAGCGTCACGCGCATCTTCACGTGGCAGGATGCAATCAATAACAAGGCCTGCTGGCAGCCGCGTCTCCATGTCTTTCATGGAATGCACGGCGAAATCTATCTTGTTTGCGAGCAAAGCTTCTTCGATCTCTTTAACGAATAATCCTTTGCCCCCGACTTCCCTGAGCGCGCGATCCTGAATCTGATCCCCCGTCGTCTTGATGACTACGATCTCCAGCTGCGCCGGATCAAGGGCGTCCTTGTGCGCCTCTAAAAGCCGCGTGCGTGTCTCCTCGGCCTGCGCGAGTGCAAGAGGGCTTCCCCGGGTTCCAATCCTGTATTTTTTGACAAAGGTCATGTTGCGGGATATTCCGTCAGATGTTAGAGCCATATGCAATTTTGCACCGCCTTGTAATAGATAACAAATGCCAAACAAACAAGTCATCGTCCTCGGGCTGGAGAGCAGCTGCGACGAAACAGCGGCCGCGGTCGTGACAGGGGAGAAGGAAATTCTCTCTAATGTCGTGCTGTCGCAGAACGACGCCCATGCCCCCTTTGGCGGCGTTGTGCCAGAAATTGCTGCGCGCGCTCATGTAACGGAAATGGACAGGTTGGTCGATCAGGCAATGACGGAGGCCGGGGTGTCCTATTCAGACCTGTCCGCCGTGGCCGCAACGGCCGGGCCGGGCCTTATTGGCGGCGTTCTTGTCGGGCTGATGACGGCAAAGGCAATCGCCTCGGTCGCTGGCGTGCCGCTGATCGGTGTCAATCACCTGGAGGGCCATGCGTTGACAGCGCGGCTTACGGACGATGTCGCGTTTCCCTATCTCCTTTTACTGGTTTCCGGCGGGCATTCGCAAGTGCTGGTGGTCGAAGGCGTGGGACAATACCGTCGCCTCGGCACTACCATTGACGATGCGGTCGGTGAGGCCTTTGATAAAACCGCGAAGATGCTGGGACTTGGTTTCCCCGGCGGCCCGGCTGTTGAAAAGGCTGCGGCATCTGGAAATCCAGATCGATTCGACTTTCCCCGGCCCATGAAAGGACGTGAAGGATGTAATTTTTCCTTCTCCGGACTTAAGACGGCGGTTCGACAGGCACGCGAAAAACTGGGGGAAGAGGCGGGCGAAACGGATATCGCCGATCTCGCCGCCAGCTTTCAGAAGGCTGCTGTGGAAAGCCTGATGGATCGCGTAGCCAAGGCTCTTGACCTCTTCGTTGAGGATCACGGCAATGGCGGGACGCTGGTCGTCGCGGGCGGGGTTGCCGCCAATCAATATTTGAAAGGCGCGTTGGAACGGCTCGCACATGACAAGGGCATACAGTTGAAAGTACCCCCGCCGAGACTTTGCACCGATAACGGCGCGATGATTGCCTGGGCGGGTATCGAGCGTTTGAAAGCCGGATTTACGGATGGTCTGGACCTCATGGCCCGCGCCCGATGGCCGCTGGATCCCGATGCAGAACCCGCACCCTTTGCAGGCTATAAAGCCTAAAACACAAAACTGGAATTTTAGAATGACTGAAGACGAACAGAAACAGGCCGCCGCAGAAAAAGCCGTTGAATATATCAAGGATGGCATGGTCGTCGGCCTCGGCACAGGATCCTGCGCGGCAAAGATGGTCGACCTCGTGGGCGCAATGGTTGCAAAGGGTTTGAAGATCACTGGCGTACCGACTTCGGAAGCAACAACCGCTCAGGCGCGTAGCCTTGGTATTCCTGTCGTTGGTCTTGACGAGGTAAACGTCATTGATCTCACAATTGACGGCACCGATGAAGTGGATCCGCAAGGACGCCTGATCAAGGGTGGCGGCGGTGCGCATCTTAGGGAGAAGATTGTCGCCTCCCTCTCAGACAGGATGGTTGTGATCGCCGAAGCCAAAAAGAAAGTCGCACAACTCGGCGCTTTCAAGTTGCCGGTAGAGGTGATCCGCTTTGCCGCGCCCGCATTGCAACCACGGCTCGAAGCGCTCGGCTCGACCCCAACACTCCGCCTCGCAAAAGACGGCACTCCCTTCACTACGGATGAAGGCAACTACATCTATGATTGCGATTTTGGAAAAATTGACGAGCCAGAAGATCTGGCCCTGACCCTCAGTACGATGCCGGGCGTAGTCGAGCACGGCCTGTTTATCGGTTTCGCCGATATAGTCCTCATCGGAACGGATGCAGGCGTTGAGGTCATCGAGATCGCGGGCGAGCCGTCCAGTTGACAATGGCAGGCTTCGGCCAAAGACCGCTATTCAGCACTTCTTGTTGCGTGCGGTTCATGTTAATCAATCCCTATCTTGAATGCTGACATGTCAGGACATGCTGGGTAGATGACTAAGGTAAGTGTTATTGGCGCGGGCGCGTGGGGTACGGCGTTGGCGATAGTCGCCAGGAAGGGCGGCAATGATGTGCAGCTCTGGACGCGGCACCCAGACCATGCAGATGCGCTCAATCGGGAAAAAACCAACCGGAAGTATCTTGAAAATGTCCCGCTTACGCCCGGTATAGTGGCAACTAGCGATCTCGCCCGGACCGGGGATGCGGATATCCTCCTGCTGGTCGTACCGGCCCAACAGGTCCGTGGAATCCTGACACAGCTCAAGCCGTCGCTGGCGCGCGAGACAGTCCTAGTCATGTGCGCCAAGGGGATTGAGCAGGACAGCGGACGCCTGATGAGCGAGGTGATACAGGATGTAACCCCCGACAATCCTCTCGCGATCCTGTCCGGGCCCAATTTCGCAAAGGAAATTGCGGTTGGGCTACCCGCTGCAGCCACCCTTGCGATCAGTGACAGAGAGATCGGCGAAAACCTGGTCAAGGCAATCGGCCTGCCGACTTTTCGACCCTATCTTACCGATGATATTGTTGGCGCCCAGATCGGCGGGGCAGTGAAGAATGTGCTGGCCATTGCCTGTGGCGTCGTCTCCGGCGGCAAGCTCGGTGAAAATGCCCGCGCCGCCCTGATCACGCGCGGCATGGCGGAAATATTGCGGCTGGGTGAAAAGCTGGGCGCGCGCGCCGAAACACTGATGGGGCTCTCCGGCCTTGGCGACCTGGTATTGACCTGCAGCTCCCCCGCCTCCCGAAACTTTTCCCTCGGGGCTGCCCTCGGCCAGGGCGATATCCTTGGCGAGATATTACAACAGCGCACTGCCGTGACCGAAGGTGTTTACACCGCCTCTGCCATTTGCCGCCTCGCAGAAAAATTCAATATCGAAATGCCGATTTGCTGTGCGGTTGACGAAATTCTTAATGGAGGCGTTGCCGTCTCCAGCGCAGTTGAAGAATTACTGGCCCGACCGTTCAGGGACGAGCGGCTTGCGGGCTTTTAGAAACTATAGAAGGAGAAAATAATGCTGTTCATTGCCCATTGCACGGATAAGGCTGACCATTTGCAGGTCCGTCTCGATACCCGGCCAGATCATCTGGAGTTTCTCAAGGCGAAAGGCGACGCCCTAAAAATTGCAGGACCTACATTGGACGCGGACGGGGAAACGCCGAATGGCAGCTTGCTGATATTCGAGGATAAAGACCTGGAAGCAGCAAAAGCATGGGCAGCAAGCGACCCTTACGCCGCCGCAGGGCTTTTTGAGAATGTGACTGTAAAGCCTTGGAAACACGCAATCGGCGGTGGTCTTTAATCACCATAGCGATGATTGCGTTCCACAATATATTATGATGTAGTGGCCACCATGAATAATAATAAAAAACCAAAAAGGTGGTCACATGCAGTTTTCAGAAGAGCATATCGCGCTCAAAAATACCGTCACCCGGATAATTGACGAGCATATAAATCCGAACGTCGATGCATGGGAGAAAGAGGGGATGTTCCCTGCCCATGAGGTCATGAAACGCATGGCGGACGCGGGATTACTCGGCATCGGAAAGCCTGTTCAGTATGGCGGACTGGATCTTGATTTCTCCTATGAAATGGTCTTCGCAGAAGCCCTTGGCAGTATCCGCGCGAACGGCGTTTCCACGTCTATCGGTGTGCAGACCACCATGTGCACTCCCGCCCTCACCCAATTTGGAAGTGAGGAGTTGAAACAGGAATTCCTGATACCGACTATCGCAGGCGATTTGGTCGGCTGTATCGGCGTGAGCGAGGAATCGGCCGGTTCGGATGTCGCCAATACCCGTACCTTCGCGAAACGAGACGGAGACGACTACATTATCAACGGCTCGAAAATGTGGATCACGAATGGGGTACAAGGCGACTGGATCTGTCTTTTGGTAAATACCTCACAGGAAGGCGGACCGCATCGCAACAAATCCTTGATTATCGTCCCGCTTAAAACGAAAGGTGTTTCCGTCGCTCGCAAACTCGATAAGCTCGGGTTACATTGCTCCGACACGGCGCAGCTGTTCTTCGATGATGTCCGCGTACCTGCCCGCAATCTGATCGGCGAGGAGAACAAGGGCTTTACCTACCAGATGCAGCAATTCCAGGAAGAACGGCTGTTCGTTGCGGCGCGGGCCCTTCGCGGTATGGAGATGGCAATCGAAGATACGATCGAGTATACGGGCCAGCGAAAGGCCTTCAACGGCACCATCCTCGATAACCAGGTCGTTTATCACAAGATGGCGGAGATGCAGAGCGAGATTGAAGCAGCCCGGGCATTGCTGTACCGGACAACCGAGCAATATGTCTCGGGAGAGGATGTTACCAAACTAGCCTCCATGACCAAATTCATGATGGGAACACTTGCCAATAAAATCCCAAGCGCCTGCTTGCAATATTGGGGCGGACAAGGCTTTATGTCGGAGAACTGGATTTCCCGTGCCTATCGGGATCTGCGTCTGACCGGTATCGGTGGCGGTGCCAACGAGATTATGCTCGAAATTATCGCTAAACAGATGGGAATCCATCCGGGAAAAAGAAACTAACTGCCGTCAAAGGAGAGTTAATGAAATACTGGCTTGTAAAATCGGAACCGGGAACCTGGTCCTGGCAGGACCAACTTGACGCTGGAGAAGAGGGTACCTTCTGGGACGGGGTGCGGAATTATCAAGCGTCGAACAACATGAAGGAAATGAAATTCGGCGATCAGTGCTTCTTTTATCATTCAGTGAAGGAAAAGCAGATTGTCGGCATCGTCGAGGTGATCAAGGAATATTATCCCGATCACACGGACGAGAAGGGTCGTTTCGGCATGGTGGATGTCAAGGCGGTCAAATCCATGCCAACGCCAGTAACGCTCGCGGATATCAAGGCGGAGCCGCGTCTGGAGAATCTCGCACTGGTCCGCCAGAGCCGCCTTTCCGTGGTTCCGGTGGATGAACCATCCTGGAATCTGATCTGCAAGATGGGCGGCCTCTAACCAGTCATCCATTCCGGCTTTTCCCCGTCGCGCTTGACGGAGCTATGGGCAACCCATAGTATTTTCCAAGCATAATCGCGCGGGGGGAGCTGGGATGGACAACCAGATCAACGAAGTTACGATAGTTGGCGGAGGGACAGCGGGATGGCTGACGGCCGCATTTCTCGTCCGCTTCATGAACCTGCGGAACAAAGATAATCCTACTAAAGTCACCCTGATTGAATCTCCGAACGTGCCTACCATCGGTGTCGGCGAGGCCACGGTACCGACAATGCCGGCCTTGCTGAAAAGCCTTGGAATTTCGGAGAAAGAGTTTTTTATTCGGTGTAATGCCTCCTTCAAGCTTGGGGTGCGATTTACTAACTGGAACCATGATGACAAGGGACGTGCAACGTCCTTTATACACCCGTTCGAAGCCATCCGGACACAACTCGGCGGCCAAAATCCTGCTTATCATTTCCATAAATATGGCGGCCCGCAAGGTCGCAAAAACCTTGATGATTGCATGGCGTTCTGCGGTTCCGCCATCAGGGCAAAGCTGGGTCCTAAATTGCTCACACATGGCGATTACGAATCCAAACTGAATTATGCCTATCATCTCGATGCCGGTAAGTTTGCAGAGTTCCTGCGCGAGGTTTCAATTGAACGCGGTGTCAATCATGTACTCGATGATGTCGAGGAGGTGGAACAGGACGAACGGGGATTTATTTCTGCCCTCAAGTTGCAGCGGCAGGGTCGTCGTCCCGTCGAGCTGGTCATTGATTGCACTGGATTCAAAGGCGTTATCATCAACAAGGTGCTGGGCGTTCCCTTCCGGGATTACAGCAAGTATCTCCTGAACAACCGGGCACTGGCGGTCCAGATTCCGCATCAGGATGTCCGGCAGATCGAACCCTGCACAAATTCAACCGCGCTCGGGGCAGGCTGGGTCTGGCGGGTCCCGCTCTATAACCGGATTGGGACAGGCTACGTCTTCTCTAGTCATTTCCGCACCGATGACGAGGCGCGTGAGGAGTTTCTCAACCATCTAGGCGATGAAGTCAAAGACGCCGACCCTCGCGTCATCCCGATCCGTATTGGCCGCATGGAACGGGCCTGGGAGAAAAACTGTATCGCGATTGGTCTTTCCGCCGGCTTTATAGAACCGCTTGAATCAACGGCGATCTATATGATCGATAATTTTGTAAAGCTTCTTTTGCTCAATTTCCCCGACAAAAGCTTCGCACCCGTCCTCGCCAAGCGATTCAATGAGACGACCGAGAAGATGATGCAGACTATCCGTGACTTCATCATCCTGCATTACTGCACTAACAACCGGGAAGACAGCGACTATTGGCGAACCGCACGGGAGGAAATGGTAATCCCCGACAGCCTCAAGGACCTGCTCGAGGAATACCGCCATACCCTGCCAATCAATACGGATTTCGACGGCGTTTATTTGTTCAATTATTTCAGCTATAACGTGGTCCTCTTCGCAAAAGGTTATCTGAAGGACGTTCAGTACCCTGCGGAAAGGTTTATCGCCCGCGAAGACTGGGACAAACGCATGGCAGAATTTATCCGTTACGAACAAAAGGAACTCGCCGGGCTGCCAAATCACTATGAGTTGCTTCGGAAAATACGCGGCGAGGACGATATACCGGCCCAGCATAGTGGTGCTTCCTTCGGCGGATTTAATGCTGCGGCGTTCGGCGCTCAACCAGGCGGCATTCAAATTCCGCAAGCGACGGTGCAGATTGGCGCGGGCCAGATAAAGCCAAGTATCAAGTTTGCCCTGAAGAAAGACAAAAAGCAGGAGACAGAAGTAGATCAGGACGATCTCTCCGGCTCACATATCCTCTAGAAAACAAGCCCTCTTAAAAGCGGTTGGCGATCGCAACCTTATCGCTTAAGGTCGATCTCCATCCTTGGTATTCACCGGAAGTCACATGCCCCCAACAGAACCCATGGCGAACCAGGCCTCGAACATGCGCGCCTATCTGCTTTTGACCTTGACGACGACATGTTGGGGGATGAACGCCGTATTGGGTCGGCTCGCCGTTGGGGAGATTTCCCCAATGATGCTGGTCTGCATGCGCTGGCTCCTTGTGGTCCTAATTCTGTCCCTGGTCTCATATCGCCATCTTCGGAACGACTGGGCTGTCATCAAGAAATACATCGGTTATATGCTGGCAATGGGCGCATTCGGCTTTACTGGCTTCAATATGCTGTTCTACCTTGCCGCCCATTCGACAACCGCCGTGAATATCGGCATTCTGCAGGGATCCATCCCCGTTTTTGTCCTGATCGGGGCTTTTCTGGTGTTTCGGACCCGAGTCTCACTTTTGCAGTCTGTTGGGGTATCCGTCACAATCATCGGCGTGGGGATTGTTGCATCTGGAGGCTCTTTCGCACGTCTGGCAACCTTTGAGATCAATCAGGGCGATGCCCTGATGCTTCTCGCCTGTGTTTTATATTCGGGCTACACCGTAGCACTCCGTTACCGGCCCGAAATCTCGGCGCTGTCCTTCCTTACAGTAATGGCGACCTCAGCATTTTTAACGTCCATTCCCTTTGTCTGGATTGAAATGGGGCTCGATCACTTTCTCGCCCCGACATTTGAAGGATGGATAATCGTTGCTGTCGCATCATTCTTTCCATCCATCATTGCCCAGATTTCCTTCATTGCCGGCGTAAGAATCCTGGGGCCCGGGCGGGCCGGTATATTTGTCAATCTGGTGCCGATCTTTGCGTCAATTTTCGCCGTTACATTCCTTAATGAACCGTTCGAGCTCTTTCATGGCGCAGCGCTTGCGCTTGTATTATTTGGAATCTGGCTGTCGGAAAAAGGGAAGCCCGCCTGACAGGCGCCGCATTTAGAAATCGCTGACGATACCCTTACGCTCCCAATCACCATAGCGCGTCGGCTCCAGCCCGGACGGTCCGCCGATTTCTCCCTTTGCCTGTTTCTGCTTGATGGCAGGATCTTTCTTGTCTTTCTTTTCAAGATCGCGATCTGTCTTTTTCTCGGTCATTTGGGTCTATCGTCCGGTTGTAGGGTGGCACTAAAATAGATTTGCTTACCTTTTAGTATTTCGGAACCATCTATAGACCGCAAGGCAATTTTCAGCTAGAAGCCGCAGATGACAACACCATCAGCCAATTCACGCGCCGCCTCTGTCCGGCTCCTCTCTCGCGTGCTTCAAAAGCAGCAACCACTGGAAGAGGCGCTCGATCCCGTATTGCGCGGATTTCCACCCCGTGACAGGGCACTGGCCCGGGCCATCACGTCAACGGCACTCCGCCATCTTGGTGTGATCGACGCGCTGATAGATAAAATGCTGGATCGGCCTTTGCCTGAAAAAGCACAGGATGTCCGTCATATATTACGGAT
The DNA here is from genome assembly GCF_017313765.1 of Sneathiella sedimenti. Classification (GTDB taxonomy): domain Bacteria; phylum Pseudomonadota; class Alphaproteobacteria; order Sneathiellales; family Sneathiellaceae; genus Sneathiella; species Sneathiella sedimenti. The sequence continues at coordinate 704,225 of NZ_JAFLNC010000001.1, forward strand.
CGGCATCACGCAGATTCTCTATTTGAACATCCCGTCCCATGCGGCTGTCCATGATACGGTCGCCCTCGTGCCGGACCGCAGCAAACACAAGGGGTTGGTAAATGCACTCCTCCGCCGGATTGACCGGCAGGGCGAAAAGCTGCTTTCAAAAATCGATATTCCGCGGACCAACACGCCAAGCTGGCTTTGGCAGTCATGGACAGGCCATTATGGCGAGGAAGCCACAAGGCGGATTGCCGAAGCACACCTGACCGAAGCTGCACTTGATATATCCGTCAAAAGCAATCCGGAAAAATGGGCTGCGGACCTCGATGCGGAAGTGTTGCCGACGGGCACGCTCCGGCGAGCAACGATAACCTCTCTGGCCGACCTTCCGGGTTTTGATGAGGGAGAATGGTGGGTCCAGGATGCGTCGGCGGCATTGCCCGCAGCGCTTCTTGGCGATGTTACCGGGAAACTAATCGTCGATCTATGCGCGGCGCCGGGAGGCAAAACTGCACAACTTGCCGCGGCAGGCGCGGAAGTCATCGCCCTTGACCGCTCCAAAAATCGTCTGAAGCGGCTTGAAGAGAATATGGCGCGGCTGCGCCTGCCCGTTACAGTCAAAGTGGGCGACGCCGAAAATTTTGCGCCCGAGCGGCAGCCGGACGGCATTCTACTCGATGCACCCTGCTCCAGTACCGGTACGCTCCGCCGTCACCCTGATGTTGCCTATCTCAAATCCCAGGCGGATGTTGACAAGCTGAGCCAGTTACAGGCCCGCCTGCTGGACAGCGCGGCGCAAGCGCTAAAACCCGGAGGTCTGCTGGTTTATAGTGTCTGTTCCTTGCAACCAGAAGAGGGAGAGGCACAGATCGCGGCTCTGCTTAGCCGGAACCCGGCTCTGAAGCGGGAACCAGTCCAGGCGAATGAGATCGGCGGCGTCGGCGATCTTCTAAACCCCGAGGGTGATCTTCGCTCCCTGCCATTTCATCTTGGCGGCATGGATGGGTTTTATGCAGCGCGTCTTCGCAAAATATCTACGCCCTCCGCTTGAGCGCCCTATTTTGTCGTGGTAAACACTAGTTTAACTGGCGCCACTGAAAAAGAAATTTTGGTTTGAAGGACCCCCTATGCGTAAACCGGTCAGAATTGCCCCCTCCATCCTAGCCGCCGATTTTGCAAAGCTCGGCGAGGAAGTCAGCAATGTAGCGCGAGCAGGGGCGGATTTTATCCACGTAGATGTCATGGATGGTCATTTCGTGCCGAATATCAGCTTTGGCCCGGCGGCAACCAAATCCGTGCGCGGCTATACGGATATACCCTTCGACTGCCATCTGATGATTACACCGGTCGATCCGTTCATCGCCGAATTTGTTGACGCGGGCGCGAATATCATCACCCTGCATCAGGAAGCAGGCCCGCATCTTCATCGCAGCCTGCAACTGATCAAATCCCACGGCATCAAGGCTGGTGTCTCGCTGAACCCCTCCACCCCGGCTTCAACGCTGGAACATGTTTTGGATGAGGTGGACCTAATTCTGGTCATGAGTGTCAATCCCGGGTTCGGTGGACAGAAGTTCATACCTTCCCAGCTTGAAAAAATCCGCACCATTCGCGAAATGATCGATGCTTCGGGCCGGGATATCGATCTTGAGGTCGATGGCGGGATCAATGCCGAGACCGCCCCAAAGGTGATCGAAGCGGGCGCGGATCTTTTGGTCGCAGGTAGTGCCGTCTTCAAGGGCGGGCCGGAACAATATGCCGCTAACATCAACGCGGTGCTGGGTCGGACATGAGCAAAGCGGCGATAACGCCTGCGAAAGGAGGCTTACCGTCGCGGCGACTTATTTCCGATGTGATTTATGCAAGCGGCGCCTATCAGGCCCTGCTGAAAAGCCGGGTGCCGAAGCGCCTCACCCATTCACCCATTGATATTTTCCCCGGCAACGGAGAACGTGCCGACAATATTTATCAGGGACATTTCGAATTTGCAGGCTTTAGTCTCGAACAAAGCAATCAGGAGCCGTGGGATGCCGAAGGGATGCCCCTCGCCTGGCATAAGGAGCTGCACGAATTCGCCTGGCTTCGCGATTTTTCTGCAAATGGCACAGAGGCAGCGCGGCGTCATTCCCGCGCGCTAATTCTTTCCTGGATCGAAAAATTCGATGCCTATCGGCCCTATGTCTGGGATGAATTTGTGATCGCGCGGCGCCTCGTTGCCTGGTTCTGCTACAGTCGTTTCCTTCTCGAAAAAGAGGAAAGCGAGTTCAATTTCAGATTTCTACGCTCGCTGCGCCGTCAATATGTCCATTTAAGCCGTATCACGAAAAACAAGGAGTTGGGTGTAGACCGGGTGACGAGCTGGCAGGCCTTGTTGTATGGCGCGCTCTCCTTTCCAGATATGGGAAAAAACAGCGGAAAGTATCTTGCCTCCCTCGAGACTGAGCTCAACCGCGTCGTTCTGGCAGACGGCTGTCATATTTCCCGCAACCCGGAACGTCATCTGTTGCTGCTTGGTGATCTTATCGGTATCCGCAATACATTGATGGCAGCGAACGAGATGGTGCCTGTCGCGATCAACAACGCCATAGACCGGCTCGCACCGGCAATCCGGTTTTTCCAGCATGGCGACGGTCGGCTCGCGCTCTTTAATGGTGGTCTCAAGCTGCCGGAAGGCTATTGCGACAATATTCTCTCCCTCTCGGATGCGACGGGACGCGCACCACAGCGCTTTCCGCAGGGCGGGTTCGAACGGATGAAGGCGGGCCGCGCCCTGCTTATTCTCGAAAGTGGCGAGGGGGGCCGTCGTACGGACGAATTATCCCATGCCGGATTAATGGGTTTCGAGTTCAGTTATGGGCGGGAACGGCTGATCGTGAACTGCGGGGGCGTAAGTGATCCCGAATCTGCCTGGGGCAAGGCCCTCGCGGCGACGGCCGCGCACTCTACTCTCGGGTTTGACAATATCAATGCTGTTTTCCCGCCGCGCAATACATCGGTTGAGGAACAGAGCAAAGTGATCCGTAATGAGGACGACGGGAATATCTGGCTCGATCTTGAAAGCAATGGCTATCTCGAGACAGTCGGCGTACTCCATCGGCGACGCCTCTATCTCGATGCCAGCGGCCTTGCCTTACGCGGCGAAGACCAGATCATCCCAGAAAGAATGCCGCCTTCGGGCCGGTCACACTTCAGCCTGCGGTTTCATCTGCACCCGGATCTGAGCATTTCCCGGAGCGCCAGCGGAAAGAATATCCTAATCCGCACAGCGAGCGGGACGGGATGGAAGTTTCTGACCGCCGCCCCACGGCTTTCACTGGAAGAAAGCGTCTATTGCAGCGAGCTGGGAGAGCGCCGCCATAATCAGCAGATTGTCATCACAGGCCAGCTCATTGATCAGGAACCGATCCTGATCAAGTGGGCACTGACTCGTCTTTCAGACTAAGAGTTAAAGCTGCCAGCGCTTGATTTTCGGGGAAAATTCCGTATTGCGCCAGATCCCCTTTACATCAGCAAGCAGGCCTTCTCCTCCTATCATCTCCTCTAGTGCCGCAGGAGAAAGGTCTCGATAGACTGAATGGGCAACCGCACACACAATGGAATCATAACCGCTCAGGTCGGAGAGGCTCTCGATGAGGTCAATTCCCAGAAACTGCTGCGCCTCGTCTTTGTCGGCTAGCGGATCATGCACATCAACCTCATGGCCATGTTCGCGCAGCACGCTGATGATATCGACAACCTTTGTATTACGAAGGTCCGGAACATTCTCCTTGAAGGTCACGCCGAGAACAAGAATCTTGCTTTTTCCATTTAGATTTTCATGGACACTGTCAGCGATGAACTTGCCCATATTCTCATTGATCCGGCGACCGGTCAAAATCAGGTCCGCGAAATGACCGACTTCATTGGCCCGATGCGCAAGATAGAAAGGATCAACACCAATGCAATGCCCCCCGACAAGACCCGGTGTGAAATTCAGGAAATTCCATTTCGTGCCCGCCGTTTCCAGAACATCATAGGCGGAAATGCCAAGCTTCTGAAAAATCATCGTCGCTTCATTGACGAAGGCGATATTGATGTCACGCTGTGCGTTCTCGATTACCTTCGCCGCCTCGGCGGTCTTGATATTGCGGGCGCGATAGGTTCCGCCAGTCGTCGCCTTGCCATAAACGTCAGCGAGAATGTCGGTCACTTGCTCGGTCTGGCCGGAAACGACCTTGATGATCTTGTCCACCGTATGAACTTTATCACCGGGGTTGATCCTTTCCGGCGAATAGCCGAGATAGAAATCCACGCCCGATGTCATCCCCGAGGTTTCCTCCAGGATCGGGCCGCAGACATCTTCGGTCACGCCCGGGTAAACCGTGCTTTCAACGACAACGATCGCGCCCTTTTTCAAAACCGGGCCGACCGCCTTGCACGCGCCTTTCAACGGCTCAAGATCCGGCTTGTCCTCTTCATCGACCGGTGTCGGTACAGTCACGATATGGATATCGGCATCGCGCGTATCATTGATGTCCGTTGTGAAGCGCACACTGCTGGCCCGCAGGGCCGGGGTATCGATCTCCATCGTCCGATCATGACCATGGCGAAGCTCCTTGACCCGACCTTCATTGACATCGAAACCGATCACGTCAAAGCTTCTCGCCAGCGCAACAGCAAGAGGAAGTCCGACATAACCGAGACCCACAATCGAAATTTTGGTTTTGCCGCTAACCTTGTCATGCTCTTTAAGAGCCGCCGGTGTTGAATTCGCCATAGGATATTTTGTCCTGTAAAAATTACGTCCGTTGTTGGTAACGCCGGGATATTAGTTTGTCCAAGTTTTTTTTTCGTTAAAAGGTTCCGCTAATTCGCCTTGCGTGCTATAGGGCGCTTACTCCCGCAACACCTGTTTCAGAGGATATATTCCGTCGATGTCCCGCACCGATCTGCAACCCGTTTCCCGCGCCCTTATTTCCGTTTCTGATAAATCCGGCCTAATCGATCTTGGTAAGGCGCTGGCTGCGCTGGATGTAGAGATTCTCTCCACTGGCGGTAGCGCCAAGATGCTTATGGAAGCAGGGATAAAGGTGACAGAAGTCGCTGACCACACCGGCTTTCCCGAAATGATGGACGGCCGGGTCAAGACACTGCATCCATCAATTCATGGCGGCATTCTTGCACTTCGTGACAACACCGATCATGTAAAAGCGATGACGGATCACGATATCGGTGGTATCGACTTGGTCGTGGTCAATCTCTACCCGTTCGAGGAAACGGTTGCCAAGGGTGCGGATTTCCATACCTGCATCGAGAATATCGATATTGGCGGACCCGCAATGATCCGATCCGCCGCCAAGAACTATGGCTTCGTCAATGTCGTCGTCGATACGAGGGACTATCAGACGGTCGTTGACGAACTTAACGAGACCGGCGGCAAGACGAGCCTTGAGCTTCGCAAGAAGCTTGCCGCAAAGGCCTATGCACGTACCGGTGCCTATGACGCCGCCATCTCCGACTGGTATGCCGCGCAATTGGGCGAGACCTATCCGGATCGCCTGGTCCTTGCCGGATCGCGCCAGCAGCTTCTCCGTTATGGAGAGAACCCCCACCAGTCCGCGGCGTTTTATGCGAATGACGAGAAACGCGTTGGCGTTGCAACGGCGGTTCAGGTGCAGGGGAAAGAACTTTCCTACAACAATTTCAATGATACGGATGCCGCGTTCGAGCTGGTCGCTGAATTCGACCCGAAAGTGAGTGGTCCGGCCTGCGCCATCATCAAGCATGCCAATCCTTGCGGTGTTGCCACGGCGCCAACCCTCGCAGATGCCTATAGAACTGCCTTCGCCTGCGATACCACCTCGGCTTTCGGCGGGATTATCGCCCTCAACCAGACGCTGGATGCGGCGACCGCCGAGGAAATCGTGAAAATCTTTACAGAAGTAATCATTGCGCCGGACGCGGATGATGCCGCGAAAGCGATCATCGCGGCGAAAAAAAACCTGCGTCTGCTGCTGACCGGGGGCCTGCCCGATCCGAGCGTTCCAGGACGGCTCGTGAAATCACTGGCGAGTGGTTATCTCATCCAGGATCGCGACAATGCCCTGACTGCCTCCCCCGAGCTTAAAGTTGTCACCAAGCGGGCCCCGAGCGATCAGGAAATGAAAGATCTCAAATTCGCCTTCACCGTCGCAAAACATGTGAAATCGAACGCCATTGTCTATGTCCGAAATGGTGCCACAGTGGGCGTCGGCGCCGGGCAGATGAGCCGGGTAGATTCATCCAAGATTGCTGCGGCCAAATCACTTGAAGCCGCGCAAAATGCCGGAGAGACCACCGCCTGGGCCAAGGGCTCGGTCGTCGCGTCGGACGCCTTCTTCCCCTTCGCGGACGGTCTGCTCGCCGCAGCGGAAGCAGGGGCAACCGCGGTGATCCAGCCCGGTGGTTCCATGCGCGACGATGAAGTCATTGCTGCCGCTGATGACGCCGGGCTTGCCATGGTCTTTACCGGCATGCGACATTTCCGCCATTGATATTTCAAGTGAGAGGAGCGCGGCGATGATTATTACCACTACCGGGTCTGTTGAGGGACATTCCATTGCGTCCTATCTGGGCGTAGTTGGCGGCGAGGCTGTCATGGGGTCCAACTTTATCCGCGATTTCTTCGCGCGGGTAACTGATACACTGGGCGGGAGGTCCGATGCCTACCAGAAGGAAATTCGCAACGCCCGCGCACACGCGCTTTCAGATATGAAGGAAGAAGCCGCCGATATCGGCGCCGACGCCATCGTCGGGATCAGCGTAGATGTCGAGGTTATCGGCGACAGCATGTTGATGGTCACAGTCGCGGGTACCGCGGTCAAGCTCGCCTAATGCCTAGTCGTGCGCTGGTTCGCGCACGAAACTCATCAGCGCCGCCCCGATCATCAATAAGGTGAAAATGACGATCATCGCCGGGCGTTGCTGCCCGGTCAGCGAGGTAACAATCCCGATCAGGAGCGGTGCCAAAAATGCCGTTGCCTTCCCTGACAATGCAAACAGCCCGAAAAACTCGCCGGCCTTTTCCGGCGGTGCCATGCGGGCAATCAGGGTCCGGCTGGCGGCCTGCGCCGGTCCGAAGAAAAACCCCATGATAAACGCGAAAACCAAAAAGACCATCTCTGCAGGGCTGGCGAATAATGCCCCCCCTTCAACCGGCATGGCAGCAGGAAGCCCGAACAGGACCTGACCGTTGCTGATCGACAGCACACCTACAGACGCGAAGGCGAGCCCCAGAACGGAAATAACAATTGTCGGCTTAGAACCAAGTCTGTCATCCAGGGCTCCGCCAATAAAGCACCCGGCAATGGCAAAGAAATTGATCAGGATGCCGAAAATACCAAGTTCTGTTGTCCCCCACTTAAAGAGTCCCGCCGCGTAAATGCCGGAGAAACCGATGAGGGCAAGAATGCCGTCATTATAAAACATTCGGGCGATCAGGAAGTAAACAATGTTGCGATAGTCCTTCAGGGATCGCAGCGTTACCATCAGTGCCGACAAGCCCTGCCGCACCGCCGCAGTCTTCGATATGCCGCTTGCTGCCCGGTCCGGCGTGAACAGCAGCATCGGAATTATGAAGACCAGCAGCCAGATGGCGGACATCGGGCCAGTTATGCGGTCCGGTTCATGCAATTCCTTGCTGAGGCCTAAGAGGGGAACTTCCGGCATAGAGAACCCGAACAGCACAATAAACAGCGCGATGAGCCCCCCAATATAGCCCAGACCCCAGCCAAAACCACTGAGGCGACCCATTCGCTGGGGTGACACAAGCGTCGGCAACATGGCGTTGTTAAAGACGATGCTGAACTCGACACCGATCGTGCCGATGACAATGCCCGCCAATATCCAGAATATGCCGCCCTGCATACCCGGCACTGCCCACCAGAGAGAGAAGGCTCCAATCGCGCAGAGGATGGAAAAAAACAGGATCCAGGGCTTTCGGGCGCCACCAGCGTCGGCAATGGAGCCGAAAACCGGACTCAATATCGCAATCAACGCACCCGCTATGGCCTGGGTATACCCCCAATAGGCTTGCCCTTCCGCCGGGCTTGACGCCACGAAGGAGGTAAAATAGGGCGCGAAAATAAAAGTCGTCACCACGGTGAAGAACGGCTGGTTCGCCCAGTCGAACAAGGCCCAGGAAAACTTACCGAGCTTTCCGGTCTCTTGCGGCATCCCCTCGCTGATTGCGCTCATGCCTTCCCCCTCATCTTTCACCCTGTAGATGTCGTCAAGCTACGACAACGAGGCGGAATAGACAATCACGTAATCATGGATCGAAACTGCTGAATGGCGAAAACAAGCTTCGAAATATCCAGGCCGCCGGTCGATTTCAGTTCTTTTATTAGTTCAGCGGTACGCTTGATTGCCAGTTGATTGTTTTTACTCCAAAAATCAAATGCCTCCCGCCCCTTATAACCGTTTGAACCGGCAAAGACCGAGGTGGTAATCGCCCGCTGCTGACCATAAAGATCATCGATGATCGCCGTGATCGCGAGCCGGTCCCAATTGTCTCCGGGCTCGATCGACTCTGAGGCGCTGCGCAGCCAATCGAGGTGAAGCTCCGCCCCAACAGCAAAATATACCTCGCCAACCTCCGTGATTTTCTGGCCGCACACTTTGCCGGCCTGAATGACATCAAGGGAGGAGCGCAACGGACCGAGTGCCGCCACCCGCCGCGCCAGCGGTTCAGGCACCCCGTCAGCGACAAGCTCTTTGGTACGGGAAACGAAACGGTTCTTGCCCTCCTCACTCAACAAGCCTTCCAGGCCTTGTTCAAGCTTGCGCATGTCGGTGGCCAGCGCCTTGACCTCGTCGGCGATATTGTCGCCTTGTGAGAGATGCCGCAGGCACCAGAGCGTCGCCCGCCGGGCAAGTTTCTGAATAACATCGATCATCCGGCCCTGGACATCCGTACTGACCTTGTTGTCCAGCGCCTCAATCCCGGACCAGATCTTTTCAAGATCGAAAACCGCGCAGACGATGGCGAACGCCCGCGCCACATCCTGCGCCTCGCAACCCTGTTCTTCCCGCATCTGGAACACAAATGTGGGTCCGCCCCGGTTGATCAGCTGATTCACAATGATGGTGGTGATGATTTCCCGACGTAGCCGATGTCCTGCCACATATGCCGCATGCTTGACGCGCAGTTGCGGCGGAAAATACTGGGCCAGCCAGATATCATAATAAGGATCATCGGGCAGGATCGTCTCCAGGATATCCTCATAGAGCGTCATCTTCGCGTATGCCAGGACTACCGATATCTCTGGCCGGGTAAGGCCAATATTGGCCGCCTGACGTCGGGCAATCTCCTCGTCATCCGGGAGGTTTTCTACAGCCCGGTTCAGCCGGTTCTTTTTTTCAAGATCACGCATGAAAAGAACATTGTCGGTGAAATTATCGGCACTTTGCCGTTCGGCCGTGGTCAACGCCTGTGTTTGCAGGTAGTTATCTATCAGGACATGCTCCGCGACATCATCCGTCATTTCGACGAGCAGACGATCACGCTGCTTTTCCGTCATTTCCCCATCGTCGAGAACAGCCCGCAGCAGGATCTTGATATTCACTTCATGGTCCGAGCAGTCAACACCCGCGGAGTTATCGATAGCGTCTGTATTCAACCGGCCGCCGTTCAGTGCATATTCGATACGGCCCAGCTGGGTTACCCCGAGATTTCCGCCTTCGCCAATGACCTTTGCGCGCACTTCCTTGCCATTTACGCGAATGGCGTCGTTGGCGCGATCGCCCACCTCGCCATTGCTTTGGTGCGTGGCCTTGATATAGGTGCCAATCCCGCCGAACCACAACAAATCAACCTTCATCTTCAAAATGGAGGTAATCAACTCATTCGGCGTGACGGTGTCCCCCTTGATATCGAGAAGCTTCTTGATCTCCGGCGTGAGGGAAACGGACTTTGCTTTCCGGTCAAAGATGCCGCCCCCCGCAGAGATCAGTTTTGGGTTGTAATCCTCCCAGGAGGAGCGGGGCAGTGCGAATATCCGTTCTCGCTCCTTATAGCTTTTGGCGGTGTCCGGCGTCGGGTCGATAAATATATTGCGATGATCGAAGGCCGCGACAAGCCGGATTTTCTTCGATAGCAACATACCATTGCCAAAGACATCCCCGGACATGTCGCCAATGCCCGCAACATCGAATTCCTGGCTTTGGGTGTCGATCCCCATTTCGCGGAAATGACGTTTTACGGACTCCCAGGCGCCGCGTGCGGTAATGCCCATTTTCTTGTGATCATATCCCGCTGCACCGCCGGAGGCGAAAGCGTCCCCAAGCCAGAAACCATAGGAGATGGCCACAGCATTTGCGATATCCGAGAAAGTCGCTGTCCCCTTGTCCGCCGCGACGACAAGATAGGGATCATCGCCATCATGCCGGACGACATTTTTCGGCGGCACCACTTCGCTACCAACGTAGTTATCCGTGATATCCAGCAAGCCGGAAATGAAAATCTTGTAGCAGTTGATACCTTCGGCAAGATACTCTTCGCGCGATCCCGCCGACGGCAGGTTCTTGGGATAAAAGCCACCCTTCGAACCGACCGGCACAATTACCGTGTTCTTTACCATCTGGGCCTTCATCAGGCCAAGAACTTCTGTTCTGAAATCCTCTCTCCGGTCTGACCAGCGCAACCCGCCACGGGCCACCTTGCCGCCGCGCAGATGCACACCTTCCACCCGTGGACTGTAAACAAATATCTCGACAAACGGTCGTGGCAGCGGGAGTTCCTCCAGCTTCTGACTATCGAGCTTGAATGAATAATAGGGCTTTTCCTGCTCATCCAGACGGTTCTGGAAAACGTTTGTTCGCAGGGTATTGACGATCAGGTTGACGAAACGGCGCAGGATCCTGTCTTCATCCAGGCTAGAAACCTCATCAAGCAGTTGCCAAATCTCATCGACGATGCGGACGACATTTTCATCACGGTTATCCTCTTGTGCAGGATTGCATCGGGCGTGGAACAGCTCGATCAACCGTCGGGAAATCTTCGGGTTACCCGACAGCGTATTCATCATATAGGTCTGGCTGAAGGTGATGCCAGCCTGACGCAGGTATTTTGCGTATGCGCGGAGGACGACTACACTAGACCAGTCCAGTCCCGCCCGCATCACCAGCCGGTTGAAGCCGTCATTCTCCATATTGCCGGTCCAGACACGGCGGAAGGTTTCTTCAAACTTCGCTTTCAGGTCATGCAGATCCAGGGCGTAGCCGCCAGGCTCAATCAGTTCGAAATCATGAATCCAGACCTTACCATTGAGATCCTCCGACGCGACGAGATAGGGATTCTCGGAAAGGACCTTCAATCCCATGTTCTCAAGCATCGGCAGGCAATCGGACAGTGTCAAAGGGGTCTCGCGGCTATATACCTTGAACCGGACCTTGTTTTCCGGATCTTCAACCCAGCGATAGAGATTGAGACCCAGTTCCTTTGACCTGAAAACCGCTTCTATCTTTTCAATGTCGTAAAGCGCGAGGTCCGCATTAAAGCGTTCCTTGTAGCCGGCAGGAAATGCATTGCCGTAGCGCGTCCGCAGATGCAGGCCTTTTTCCTCGCCCCATTTTTCAAGCAGCGCATCCATGAGGTCATCCGCCCAGTCGCGGGAGGCCTCAATCAGCCGCCGCTCCAGATCCTCTTCATCGACAACCGGCTTATGCTTGCTTTTAAGGGCGATGATATAGTGAATCCGTGCGAGCAGATCGTCGCCGACAAGCGCGTAATGGGAGGATAGCGACCCGTTATGTTCTTCGGCGAGCAATTCGCCAAACTTCCGGCGGAGGTCCGTATTGAATTTTTCCCGCGGGATATAAATGATGGCCGAGACAAACCGCTCAAACCGGTCGCGTCGCAACAAGACACCAATGCGTGGACGTTCCTGCAATGACTTGATCTTGGTTGCATTTTCGAACAGGTCCTCGACCGAAATCTGGAACAGTTCATCCCGTGGATAGCTCTCCAGTATATGGGTGAAAGCTTTTTCATCATGGCTGTTTTTCGGAAAATCAGCCACTTCCAGAGTCTGGTTCACCTTTCGGCGCAAATAAGGAATATCCCGGGGAATCCGGTTATAGGCAGCCGACGTGAATAGGCCCGTAAAGCGGTGTTCCCCGATGACCTCGCCTTTGTCATTGAATTTTTTCACCCCCACATAGTCAAGGTGGACCGCCCGATGTACGGTGGAACGGACATTGGCCTTGGTGACGATGATCAGTTCACGGCGGCGCAGAAAATCTTTTACTTCCGGTGACATTTCCGTCCCGCCGGACATGATCCTGCGCGTGGGATCACGCAGGATTCCAAGCCCGGATCCATCTACCAGTTTCCATTTATCTGACCGGCCCTTGCCTTCGTCAGCAAATTCAAACTCCCGGTAACCCAGAAAAGTAAAATGATTGTCCGACATCCAGTGCAGCAGGGCCAGGGCTTCATCAATTTCTTCTTTGGGCAGCGGTGGCGGGTTCTTCTTCAAGTTGGCGCTAATCGAATCCACATGGGCCAGGATCGGCTTCCAATCGGCAACCGATACGCGGACATCAGCGAGGGTCTCCAGAAGTCCGTTTTCAATTTCAGAAAGCACTTTCGGATCTGATTGCTCATCAATCTCGAAGTGCATGATGCTTTCACGAATGTTCTTTTGCTTACCCTTTGGCTCACCCGCATAGGTGCGAATACGGTTTCCGTCCCTGTCACGCTCCACATAGACGACCGGGTGGATAACCTGGTGAACGTTGAGACCACGGCGGTTCAATGCCGCCGTAACACTGTCGACAAGAAAGGGCATGTCGTCATTGACGATTTCAATCACGGAATGGGTGGTCTTCCACCCATGCTCTTCTATATCGGGCGTGAAAACCCGGACTTTTGCCGTTCCCGGCACCCTGACGGATGCAAACTTGTACAGCGAGACACCTGAGCCATAGAGATGTTCCGGTGGGGTCCCGAGAAGGTCTTCTGGCGCCGGACGCTCATAGAAGAGGCGCACGAAATTTACAGCATCTTCCGCTGTCTTCTTGTCCAGCCGGCTCTCAACTATTGCGAGAACTTTTTCTATATGCTCTGATTTGAGCTCTTGCGCCTTTGTGACCATTTCCTGAATCCCACTTCTTCAGATATTGCGGTTACTTTAACAGAGTGTGACAATATACGCTTAAGTTATCTCCTAAGAGTTAATTTGAAAAGAATTATAGCTGAATAAATTTTGTATTTTTTTCAATACGTTATTTGAACTATGTCCTTAATTTTTCATGCCAGGGTTTGCCGTTCCCACACGGTTAAGGCAATCGTGCATCAAGCGTTATTTATGGAAAGGGTATCATATTGGATTCGGCAGATCAGTAAGTGTCCGCCCTTACATAAGAGAATTGTTCGATAAAAATAACGAACGTTTGCTTTAAATCATCGCTATTGAGGTCATCCCAAAATGGGCGATTGCGACACCCTGCATTCAGGTCAGGGGTCAAGCTAAATAGATCGTTATTCGCAGCCCGGCTTGCTGCGTGATATTTTATAAAGATGGGTCGCGTATGGCCCGAAATTATCCCGAAAGCTACTCTCAACGAGAGGAAGGACGCGAGCCTCGTCAAGCACTTCAACATGGCCTGTGTCGACACCATCCTGGATGCCGAATTGGACTTCAGTGGAAAATTTACTCAGTGAGCCCGTGAAAATATACAGATGGCAGTCATCCTGTTTTACCAGCGCCGACACCGCATTGTCAGACTCGGCATTGGGCTCAATGGAGACGACTCCCGGCAAGCTCTCGCTTTTCAGGACGCCGGCCAGATTTTGCAGGCGCTGATTTATGGCTTTAACGGCGGCACGGAGGGGGTCATTCTCCAAAAGAGACGCTTCCACAAACCCCGGCGTAAACTGGTGTACGAAATAGATAATACCCTCTGCGCCATGGATGATGCTGAGCCAAACCAGATTCCGCACCTGGTCCCCCGTTGGCAGGATGTGGGCGCTAGATACCCGGCTTGCTTCGATCACGCTCCATACCGGCTTGGCTCCATCTGTCCAGCCAATCAGCCGGTCGACACCACGGGCGACATAATCCAGCCGGCCGCGAATACCGCCGTCAGGATGCGTGATCGGATAAATATCAAAGGAAAGAATATCCGCTGCCTTGACGTAGTCTTCATAATCCTCCGGATGGTTGGTACGCGTCCCACGTCCGTGCCATTGATCCCAGGCGACACCCTGTCCGAGGTTGAGAAGGATTGGCCTATTTGGATCGCGCTCTTTCATGGTTCGATACAGGTGGATCAGATCATCGGGTAAAACTGGAGGACCCAGCCCGCCTCCGGCGCGCGTCTGTGCGTTGTCAGGCTCGTCCGGCATCATCCATCCGGCGATAATGTCGTTATACCTTTTCCCCAGCGCGAGATCGTTCTGAGGTGCGAAAACGGGCATCTTTGCCGCTTGTAGCTGCTTGAGTTGCCGTTCTGTCGGGCCATCCCATAGGCCTGCATAAAAATTTATTCCGATGGCTTTGAAACGGACCGCATTTTCTGGATCCTGCAGCCAAACCCCTACAGGGAAGATGTCTGGCTGATCGAGAAACCCGGCGGGGAGAGACGCATCGTCCTGTGCCGATGCCGGTGCTTGTAACGTGAATGCAATGAAGGAGAGCAGGCTCAATGCCACAATAAGACAAAGCCGCACCCTCATAGGATTTCCTTGGAATCCCCTTCCAGAACAAGGCAGGTGAGAACGTTCGAGTAGAAAGCCCCCGTGTCGATACCAATACGGTTTTCCTTGAATTCAGGTTCCGGAATGATGCTATGCCCATGAACGATGACCTTTTCGAACAGGCCGGTGTGCTCCAGAAAATCGTCGCGTATCCACAGGAGGTCGTGCTCCTTCTGGTCATCTATCGGCCGTCCGGGTTCGATTCCCGCATGAACAAACAAGTAATCGCCCATTACATGGCTCGCCTCGAGAGAGCTGATAAACTGCAAATGGGAATCGGGCAGGTTTTTTTTGAGTTTCTGTCCGGCTTTCCTGATTTTTTCTTCCGTTAGTTCCGCGAGCACCAGATCAATGCCGTAACTTCTAAGAGTCGCATCGCCCCCGTAATGAAGCCAGCGCTTGCCTTTCATGGGGTCCTGGAGAAAGGACATCATCGCCGACTCATGGTTTCCCTTCAACGTGATGACATTCTTTTCCGATCGCTTCAGGTCCAGCAGCAGGTCGATGACATCCGAACTGCCGGGGCCTCGGTCCACATAATCGCCCAGAAAAATAAGATGCGTTTCCGCGTCCTCGCGCTGCGTCCGGTCTTTGGCTATCCGCGCCAACAAGGAGGCCAACAGATCCTGACGGCCATGAACATCGCCAATTACATAGGCCCGCTGCCCATTCGGCATTCCCGCGGCTGAAACAGAGACCTGCACGGGTAGGGCGGGCTCTGTCTCCTCCGTCGACCGTCTTGAAATAAATCTGTTAAGCCGGGTTAATGGCATTCAATTCTTCTTTCAGTTTTCCAGCAGTGAGAATTGTCTTTATCCATTCGTGTCCAAACCGCTAGGCTAGCGCTATCTTATATAGAATTCCACTTACATGATTGTGAACAACAAAAAAAAGTGGTGGCCTCACGACCACCACTTTATATAGGTACTGAAATGGTACTTTTGAAGCATCACCCGACAAAGGCTTGCTTCCTATTGAAAATTTACTTCTTTAAAATTCCGTCTGTATCGAAATTCATTGCTCCCAGTCCGGGTTTTCCGCTTTACGGCGTCGACCGAGCCACAAAATTGCGCCCAGTGCACCGCCGAACAGCAATAGCGCCGGTGACAGTGGAATCGAGTTCATAAGTCCGCCACCGTTCTTACTCTCGACGAGATTGCTGGTTGGTTTGTCGTTGAGAAGAGCAAAGGCCGACGCCTGATGCGTTGACGCGATGTTCTTATCGACTGGCTGTTTGACACTGGTGACGCCCGCGACGGCTTTTTCAGCCACAGTTCCATCAAGTGCTAGCGGCGCTCCAACGGCCACAGGCATATAAGCAAACAACATGGTCAGCATGACAATTGCTACTTTACGAAATACCACCATTTCACTCCCAGTTTCTAGGCCGGTTCATGGTCGTCCGGCGGATAGGATTAATTCCAATTAGGTATATGAATATGATGGCGTGCTAGATCACGCATCCCTCATATGGGGGATGGGAATAAAAAAAATGCAACCAACGAGTTAACGCCTAAATTCCCGAATTCATAAAAACCAAAAAATATTTCTGGTTTTTGCCGCGAAATGAGGCGCAGACGTCATATAGTCTGGCCCAGTCTAGCTCAATAGTTTTAGCCATATTTCAGCGCCAGAAACGTAAAAAAATTTATGTTTGAAGCCCTACTATATATTCAGCAAAAAAATTCAAGAAATAGAACAATAATCCCCGAAATCAAAAATTTTATTTGATTCAACTTACTTGTAAAAGTATTCCTGTAACAGTGAAAAAGTTCATATTTTAACAAAAAATTTACCTACAATTACAATTCTTTAAATAAAAAACTAATTTTTTAAGAAGAAATCATTATATTAACAAAAGGTTTATAAAACAAGGAGCCCTAAAAAGCCCCCTGAAGTGCCATATTCTAGCCTTATTCATAGAGATACTGGCAAAATCTTAAATCTATCTGATGTTTTCAACTTCGTATAAGTGACAGTAATTTCGGGAAGAAGAAAAAACAGAAACATTTATGAAGTTTTTATTAATATTGAGTAGAACGCTCAAGTAAAGGTTATAAAATTAATTTCATGTTAATAAATATACTGTTTATTAGAAGCACCGCAAATGAAGCTGATCTATTAACGATTTATAGTAAAAGTGCTGCTGATTTTCAGATTTAATTAATTCCGGACTATTCTGGTAAAGAGCGAGCAAAAACAAAATGGCAAATACGACAATTACAGTCTCAAGTAGTGCAGAGCTCAGTGCCGCACTTAATAACGCCACCGGCGGTGAAACTATTGTATTGAATAGTGGCTATTATGGCGATTTGAATATTTATAACGCGAATTTCAATTCGGAAGTAACTATCGTTTCCGCCAACCCTGATAATATGGCGGTTTTCGAGACAGTTACGCTAAACAATTCTTCAAACATTACGTTTGATACCATCGAGGTTGATTTCAACCCCACAGTAAATACCTACTCGCATGAAAGCTCCGTGCTGATATCGAATTCGTCAGACATCACGGTTCGCAATTCACATATCGAAGGCGACGTCGCCACCCAGAACGGTGTCGGCAGCGTTGCAGGGTATCCGGTTGCACGCGGTATAACGGCAGAATATTCCCAGAATATCACCTTTGAAAATAACGATATTTCATACTTCCAGAAGGGTATTATCCTTATCGAAGCCGTGAACATCGATATTCTCAATAACTCGATCGAGAACCTTCGCCTGTCGCATATCGCCGGTGCCGATGTTCATGACGTTAATATCGACGGCAACTATCTTGGTGCCGTAACGCCATACAACTATGGCGGTGCGGGAGACCATGGCGACTACATCCATTTCTGGATCAACACCGGACAGTCGCAGAACAGCAGCGATATCGTCATCACCGACAACTTCTTTGCTGAAGCCGAAGGTGACCGGATGATGGGCATCTATCTTGAAGACCACTGGGGTGAGAGCGCTTCTTTCGAAGATGTCGTGATTGACAACAATGTTTTCCACCTTGCCGACCACCAGACCATTCTGGTCGAAGGGGCGCAAGGCATTGACATTACAAACAACACATTGCTGCAAAGCAGTGGCGCACCGAATGACGCACCAGGTGTTGTCCTGTCACTGGGTGTTAAAGACGCGGTTATCAACAACAATATTTTCTCCGCCCCGATCGCAGAACTTACCAACGATATTCAGATTGTCTCGGAGTCGAACAATATCATTGTTCAGAACACGAACCCAAACGGCGCCAACTATGTTGGCAATCTTTTTGAAAATGCGCTGGCCTATAACCCAAGCCTCCTCGATCTGCTCCAGTCAGGGAACCTGAACACAGGCGCAAACCTCACCGAAGCTGGCACCGGGTCGTCTAACGGCAACAACAACCCGCCGGAAGAACCCACGAACGAAACGCCTGAGGAACCCACGAACGAAACACCGGAAGAACCTACTAACGAGACTCCGGAAGAGCCCACGAACGAAACCCCTGAAGAGCCTAGCAACCCCAACCAGCCGACCGACGATAACACAGAACCGACAACACCTGTTGAAACGACTGTTCTTATCAAGGCGGCGATGAACGGTTCCGCGGCGAACTCGGCCGATGCGAACAGCGATGACGACACTGTTTCGAACAGTGTTTCCTTCGAACAGGTCGGCAACCGGGCTGCGGCGAAGCTAAACGATGGGGTCATTATCTATGACGCTGACGATAAATTTATCAACAACGATGCCTACACCCTGACGTTCGACTTCAAAAAAGAAGCCGGCGCAGAGGATGCATCCGGATATGCGATCTATTACTCCTCCAGCTTCGTTGTTAAAATCAACGCCGACTCGATCATGGCCGCGATAGTAACGTCGAAGGGTACAAACTGGGTTACCATGGACGACGTCGATATCAACAACACCGACTGGCATCAGATGACATTGACCTTCTCCGGGCAAACCGGCGAAGCCGTCTTCTACGTCGATGGCGATGAAGTCGCGACGGTCTCCGGCCTTGAAGGGACAACCCAGACCGGAAGTGCCTGGCATGATTTTTACGTTGGTGGAGAGTTCGGGGATTCCTTCGATGGCCTCATCGACAACGTAATGTTTGCGCAGGGCGCCATCACGGCAGATCAGGCAGCAGAGTCATATGAAGCCATGGTCAGCGGCACCGAGTCGCCAAATGACGATCCGGTCGACGAAACGCCGGAAGAGCCGACAGATCCGGTTGACGAGACCCCGGAAGAACCGGAAGTGCCCACCGACCCAGTCGACGAAACACCAGAAGAGCCGACAAACGGTGATGGCGGCAACAATGACGATCCATCACTGGATGAAGAACTTGAAATTGCCGCTCTTAATGTGGCCGCAGCCAATATTGGCGACGGCATCATCAACCTCGGGATGGAAGATGACTATTTCGGGATGGATGATTTCACGGCGAGTATCACCTTCGCGCTCGATAGCCTGGATGACGGACGCCAGAGGCTGCTCTGGAACCATACCAACTACGGTGTTCAGATTGAGGACGATGACCTCGTTGTCTATTTTGCCGAAGAAGGTGGACAGTTGAAGGTTTATACCTTTGAAAATGCCATTACCGACACGGACTGGCACGATGTTCAGCTCGTCCTTGATGACGATGCGGATACCTTCTCCATCTATCTGGATGGACAAGCCCTGAGGGTTGACGACGCTGTAACCGGCGGTATTGCCGACGCCTCATGGTGGAATGTCACAGTTGGTGGAACCGAGTTCCAGAACACGGACGAGTTCCATGGCAAGATTGCCGATTATTCAATTATCGACGAAGCCCTTTATATCGATGGAAGCCAGTCAGTTTACGAACGGACAGCCTATATCGACTCGTTCGACGAACACAATAGCTCAAACCTCGACGTCATTGGCGTCGCCTTGACGGAAGACTCGCTAGACTTCGCCTAAGTCGCAGCAACAGGCCAAGAGACTGTAAAAGGCGGTCCGGTGAACACCAGGTTTTGGTTTGTTCACCGGGCCGTTTTTCTTTGGATTATTGTTATTTGATGATACTGCCCCGCCAGTCATCGCTATTTTGCTCTTGCTTCCGGTAAGAAATACCGAGCGCAATAAGGATCAACAGGGCTAGCGTTTTCAGACTGGGGCAATCCCGGAATTCCTTCGCAAGTACCTTTATCGCCTGCATGCGTCTTCCGGACTTCGCGAGAATTTTACCGCAATATCGTACCGACGCGTGCTGGTTATTCCTCAACAGCTTTCGTGCCCGCGGAGAGGACGATTTCGCGGATGATGTTTCCAGCACCGCTTTCAGGCTGTCCACACGGCTTTCCCATAGTGCAAGTTGATCCTGGGACATACTGTTCGGCCTGAGCCTCCAGATCCCGCACGGATTTTCAATAGTAACAAGGTTGAACTGAAGGAACAGCTCAAGCAGGTAATTGAAATCTACAGTCAGTTTGATGGTTGGATCGAAGACAAGGCCATCTTTCAGGATTTTTTCAATCGCCTGGCGCCGGACTATCCCAAAATTAATCAGTGGTGACGTCGCATCATACAAATATGCGGGTAAAATTTCTTCTGGCCTGTAGAAACGGACATCCGGTGAAATGGGAATACTCCGATCCTTAATATCAGAGAACTGATGATCGTAGGCACTATGAAATGCGCCAAAGCAGAGCGAAACATCCGGCCTTTCGCTCAGGAGACGGGCTCCAATCTCGATGAACTGCGGAAAGTAAACATCATCCGCATCAAGAAAAGCTACCAGGCTACCTGTTGATGCCAGGAAGCCGGTATTACGCGCGCCGCCAACGCCCTTGTTTCTTTCATGACGGATATATTTAACCCGTCCCATCCTGCCGCCAAGTGCGGCGACAACGTCATCGGGCCCGCAGTCATCAACAACAATGATTTCATCAGGGACGCGCGTCTGATTCAATACGGAATCAACCGTCTCGCAAATGGTCGCCGAGGAATTATACGCGGGGATAACGACGGAAATTGTTTCTGTACTCATTGGTTAGCTCTAATATTCCGCGCCGCCATATTCAATCTTCTTTTTTTGCAGGCCAAAGAAAATTAGAAACATAAGGGCCAACGTTTTAATCTCCGGTGATCGCTTGAACTCATTGAACAGATGTTCCGAGGCCTGTTTCCGCGCACCATTATTCGCAAGAACCCTTGCATACAGCCGGGCGGCAGACGCTCTCATCTTCTTCAGAAAGGCAATATGAAAACCCGAAAGCTTGAGCTCATCCGAAATCTCAATCAATGAATCAACGGCATCTGCGCGGGACGACCATATTTTGGCCTGATCTCGCGAAATACTGTTTGGTTGCAAAAAATAGACCCCCATCGGATTTTCGATGTGGAGAATATCAAACATTGCAACAACACGCGCAAACATCTGAAAATCCTCGTTACTGACAAGCTTTGTCGAAAACAGCTCGCCGTCCCGACATATAGCCTCAAGCGCAGATCTGCGAAAAATGCTGAAGGAAGGGATAAAGGCGCCGGTATTATTCAAATAAAAGGTGAGGCCTTCGGGCTTGGAAAACGCCGTAATCTCGGGCGGTATTTCCCTATGCCGTTCCAGAAATGGTGCGGCATTTCCATCGAAACATTTGTAAAAGCTCCCAAAGGCCGCCGCCGCATCCGGATTCTCCTCTAGGGCGCCAAGCATCACTTTCAGGAACTCCGGGCACAGGATATCATCTGCGTCCAGAAAGAAGATATAGTCGCCGCTCACCTCAGAAAAGCCGGTATTGCGGGCATATTGAACGCCTTTGTTCGTTTCATGACGGATTACACGCACGTCTGGATAGCGATCCCCAAGGACCTCCGTTACAGGCTTGATACCATGATCATCGACAACGATAATTTCGTCCGGCGTCCGCTGCTGATTTAATAGGGAATCAAGCGTCATGCAGATCGTTGCCTCACTATTATACGCCGGTATTACAACAGAAATCCGGTTGTTCGACATTTTCTAACTGCCCAATAATCTGGTTTAAGGAATTAATTGTTCCGTGATCTGCCGCGCGTCACCGCTTAACCCACAGAAGCCTTTTTTGGCGGGACCGTTTGTAAAGTTTCGAGTAGGCAAGCAAAATCCTCCCGCCATTTATCCCAGTTCAATTCATCTTTAAATTTGCCGCGGGCGTAGGTCGCCATCTCCTGCAGCCTTTCCTTATCTTTCCATAAAGCAAGGATCGTTTCTGCATATTCCTTTCCCTCTGCCGAAAGCGGCAACAGGACCCCTGATTTTCCATCATCGACGACGGACGGGATCCCGCCGGTATTCGGCGCAATCACCGGAGTCGCAAAAGCGGCCGCCTCCGCGAACACCAGACCATAAGCCTCCGCACGGGTTGGCAGTACAAATAGAGAGGCCTCTGAAAAGAGCTTGTTATAGAGGGCGAACTGCTCCGGATCGCTTTTTTTGATGAATTCGTGAACCGTTACACCTTCGGGCGGACTTCCCGAAAACGGATTGCAGCCCACGATATATAGATGTGCATCCACGCCAGCGTTCTGAATATGCTTATACGCAGACAGAATAATATCGCCACCCTTGCGACCCCATTCTTTCCCCATAAACAGAATATTACATCTGGTATTAAACTTGGTTGCCAGATACTCCTCATTCACTGTCGGCAGGGTACCGACATTTGCCCCGAGCCGGATAAACCGCAGCTTTTCCGAATTTGCATTATAATCCTTTCGCGCGGAATCCATTGCCCAGTCAGAGGGAAAAATGGAAAAGGAAGAATTTTCAATTACCTTACGCTCGATCTCATTGCCCTCCCGCAAGAGCCACTGCGGGACGCGACTCACTTCCGGGTAATAATCGGTCATAATGGCGAAAGTCGCATCGGAGATGTGCAAAATAGGGACAGATACTTTCACATTGGCAAGCTCGGGCGAAGCAGCAATCCCGACAACAACATCCGGATTTACACGATCCAGCTGTTTCTGGATTTCCTTACCAGCCGCCTTGCTGTAGGCCTCGGTGACGGATAAATCAATGCTCGATCCGAGTTGCTTGAAGATGTAGCGACATACCTTCGTCAGCGCCAAGACCCACGAAAGCTTTGTCGCCCTCACAATGACTACATCATCAGAAATTTTCCGTATTTCACGCGTAATAAAATATGGCGTCCCCGACCATGCGGAAACGTTCGTCGGGTCATGGCGTGAAACTATCGCGATTTTCATTACTGACGCTTTCAATTCTAGATTCAGCAAAGCACAACCTAGAAGCTTTCTATTTAAAAAGGGTAAAATCGGTACGTGTCTATTTCGTTATCGGGCCATTCAGGCAAGCCAATGTTACATAAAGATCACGGCCTTACGTCAGAAACACACGAAACTACGACCACTACATTGCGAGAAAAACTACGGCCTTTCAACTGATAAAAGACAAATTCTCCTCCATTGCCAATCAATCTTCCCGCAACGCTCGATTAAAGCTGAGAATAATCGGATTGATAAAGTAATCAAGCGCCGTCCGCTCACCGGTCAGGATCATAACATCCGCCTGCATTCCAGGGCGCAGCTGAGTGACCTTTATTTCCGCGTTCTCCAGGTTTTCGATCTGGACCCTTGCTAAATAATAGTAATTTCCGGTGCGCTCATCCTCGAGACTGTCAGCCGATACGCTGAGAACCTTGCCCTCTGCCGGCAAGGAAAACCGCTGGCTGAAAGCTGGAAACCGAATTTGGGCACGGGCGTCAATGTACACCGAGTCGATATCTTTGGTATTGACCTGTGCCTCCACAATCAATTGCACATTATCCGGGACTATATCAAGGACTGTCTCCCCGGGCTTAATCACACCCCCGGTCGTATGAACCTGCAGGTTGACGACATATCCGTCCGTCGGCGCCCGGATTTCCGTTCTATCGAACACATCTTCCGAGGCGCGGGTCTGTTCCTCCAGATCAAATATCTGAGCCTGGACATCCCTGAGTTCCGAAACCACCTCATCGATCATGGCATTGGACAGCTCGTTTATCTGGAGCTCCACCTCACCAATGGCCTGCCGGGTTTGCGCAATTCTCGAAATATTCTGACTGCGGTTGCCGCTGAGTTCCGCAAGATTGCGTTGCAGGGCGCGAAGACGGGGCCGTTTCGCAAGGTTCTTTTTAACGAGACTCTCGACGTCTTTAATTTCCTCGCTGATAAGTGCGATCTGCCGATCAGAAGAGGTAATCTGTCCTTCCAGCCCCTTAATTTCCTCTTCCAGCTGTGAAGCTTTTTGTTTCAGGATGGTAATTTGCCCATCGCGCGATATGCGGCGGGACTTGAAGATATTCTTCTGGCCCTCCATCGCTTCTTTGATATTAGGCTCGTCCTTACGTTCAAGAAGCCATTCTGGAAATTCAATTTCGTCCAATCCGTCCCGCTCGGCGATAAGCCGGGCTTTCTGCGCCAGGGCAATTGCCCGGCGGCTACGAACGATTTCCACCGATGCTTTTGACTGCACCTCATCCAGCACAATCAGTACATCGCCTTTCTTAACGAAGTCACCGTCCTTGACCTTGATTTCCGACACAATGCCACCTTCAAGATGCTGGATCGACTTACGGTTTCCTTCAACACTGACCACGCCTTGTGCAATGGCCGCACTGCCGAGAGGCGCAAAGGCTGCCCATCCCACAAATGCACCAAAGAACAGGAAGATTATCACCAGGCCAAAAAGTATTGGCCCGCGTACATTCATCATTGTTTGATTTCCTCAATATATTTCAAAGCACCTTCCTGATCGCCCTGGACGAAAAGAGAGTATATTTTCGAAATATCTGCGTCGGTTAGAGGTTGCGGAGTCAGAGACTGGATCTTGGCCTTGATTTTCTCGCTCGGCCCCATGGTCAGAACAGCCGCCCGCTTTGGCGTTTTTGACTTGCCATTTACATGCGTCCCATTCGCCTTTTGTGGCGTCGAAGCCATCATCGGCTCGCGATAGGATGGCGGCGTAAATTTCTTTGAAACCTTGATATCGGAAGAGGGCGGTTGTTCCGTTTTCCTCGCCCTCGCCATAGTGGGGGGTGCGCCTTTTTCCGCATTCTTCTTGACCTGTATCGCCTTGTTACCAGGTCCCGGTAACGCTCTTTGTACGCCCTGCAGCTTCATCATCACGTCGTCACGCGGTCCGAATTCCTGCATCACGCCGTCTTTCAGGACGAGGATCTTGTCGACATGTTTCAATATATTCGGTCGATGCGCGATGACAACAATAGTCATGCCTTCTGCCCGGAGATTGTCCATCGCGCGCATCAGTGCCGACTCGCCGACGCTGTCGAGATTGGCATTCGGTTCGTCCAGGACAAGAAGGCTGGGGTTTCCGTATAGGGCGCGGGCAAGCGCGATACGCTGACGCTGACCGCCAGAAAGTGCCGCGCCCCCTTCGCCGATTTCCGTCTCGTACCCCTTGTCCATGCGCAGGACCATGTCATGAATGCCGGCCTTCTTCGCCGCGGCAATAACCAGCGCAGGATCGCCGTCATTCATCCGCGCGATGTTCTCGCGTATGGTGCCGGAGAACAGCTCGATATCCTGCGGCAGATAGCCAATATACTGGCCGCGGTCATCCGCACTCCATTCGGCCACGTCCATTTCATCAAGGCGGGCATGGCCGAAACGAGGCTTCAGGTTTCCGACAAGCAACCGTACGAGTGTGGTTTTGCCCGCAGCTGTTGGTCCGATAATGCCAAGAATTTCGCCGGGCTCAATCCGGAAATTGATATTACGGAGGATCGGTTCCTTGGTGTTCGGGTGCGTATAACTCAAGCCTTCGACCGACACAGCGCCCTGCGGGCGGGGAAGCGGCATCAGATCCGTTCCCGGTGGCGGGCTCTGTTCCAGTTGCGCTTTCAGTCGGCTATAGGCTGCCCGCGCGCCGAGAAATCCTTTCCAGGACCCAATTGCCTGCTCAACCGGAGCCAGCGCACGGCCCATGATAATCGAGCCGGCAATCATTGCCCCCGGGCTCATTTCGGCCTGTATTACCAGCCAGGCTCCCGCACCGGTTACGCCGATTTGCAGCATAACACGCACAAATTTGGACGCCGCCGAGATAACACCGCCGCGATCGCTTGCCTGGGCCTGCAGCGCAAGTGAGTCCGCGTGGCGGACATTCCAGCGATTAATCAGCTGCGGCATCATGCCCATTGCCTCGATCACGTCGGCATTGCGGGACGCAGTCTCCGCCTGCTTCATCGCCACCATCTGCTGGCCGTTCGATTCAGCGAGCAACTTTCGTGTCGCCCGTTCATTTATGATGCCCAGCGTCAACAGAATGACCGCACCGATAAGGGCGATCCAGCCCAGAACCGGATGAAGCAGAAACATAACGCCGAGGAAAATCGGTGCAAAAGGCGCATCCAAAATGGGGAAGATACCGGGACCAGTCAGAAAGGACCGGAAATTACCCAGGTCCCGGAGCGCCTGAATGCTGGCCTCCCGACCCGTGGTTAAAGTCGACATGATGCTGGCGGTGAGAGCCGCGCCGCCAATCTGGCCATCCAGCCAGCGGCTCATGCGCACGAGAATGAATGTGCGAACCCCTTCCAGGATTGCCATTGTTAACAACGCGAGGCCCGCGATCAGCATCAATAGCATAAGCGTATCGGTATTGCGGCTGGTAATGACCCTGTCAAACACCTGCATCATGAAAAGTGGCGCCGTTAACAGCAGAAGGTTAATGGCAAGGCCGAACACCGCCAGGATTATGAAGACCCTGGAACATCTATCCAAAGTTTCCTTCAGAAGCGGGTTATTTTGTATGCTCACGCGTCCCTCTAGTAAGTCGTCACCAACTCTTGCTGGATCATATTGATTGACAGCGTCTTTGCCAATGCCCGATGGCACACCATCGTACATAAAAATGCTGAAATTAGGATTAAAATATTAACTGGTAAACGTCCTAAACCGAGTTGCTGTGATATTACCGCGGCAAGGAGCGTATAAACTAATGTTGCATTATGGCCATTTTTAGGGAAATACTGGAAAAAAATATGACGTTACCCTTAGAAATAGCGTAAAGGCTATGTTACAAAGCGTTATTGTAGATTTCAACCGACTCTGATAACCATATCAGAAGCATTTTGATAAGGGGGAGGCACTTACGTGTTTACACTTCTAAAGATAAAGTCCGTTGCCACCCGGACAATCTTGATTTCACTGGCACTGTTTGTTTCAGCTTGTGCGGCACAAAACCAGGCTGCCTCTGACGCTCCCGCGTCTTTAGGGACTGCGCCCCAGTATGTTATTGGACCGCAGGATGAGTTGGATGTTTTCGTATGGCAGAATCCGGATCTATCGGTCACTGTGCCGGTTCGCCCCGATGGCCGCATTTCAACTCCGTTGGTTGACGATATGATGGCGGCCTCCAAAACGTCACAGGAGCTTGCTCGTGATCTGGAAAAGGTCCTCGCCAAATATGTTAAGGATCCGCTTGTAACTGTAACGATCAGGTCCTTTAACGGCCCGTATGATCAGCAGATTCGCATTGTCGGACAGGCGGCTGAACCGAAAGCCATTCCTTACCGCAATGACATGACGGTTCTTGACGCCATTATCGCCGTCGGCGGTATGACTGAATTTGCCGCCGGGAACCGCGCGGTTATTGTCAGAAATGAGGGTGGAGAAAAGAAATCCTACGGCGTTCGCCTTGATGACCTGATTATCGATGGCGATGTATCGGCAAACGTGCCGCTGTTGCCCGGCGATATTCTCATCATCCCGCAAAGCTGGTTCTAGGATTGACGGCAATTTTGATTGCCGTTTGTTGAGGGTGGAATCAAATAGAAGGTAGTCGCATTGTGCTAAATGCAAACCAGCTAGTTTTCGGAAAAAAATCACGCATGTCGTTGGCGGTCGGGTGTATCGTCGCCGGCGGTATGCTGGTTTCATCGGGAAACGCCCAGGCCGCGGAATGGATGTTCAGTCCTTATATCGGCTTGAGTGAAACATACACCGATAATGCTTTCGGCACCTCTTCAGACAGAAAAGATGACTTTATAACAAACCTGAGTGCCGGTTTTATGATCGAAGGTGTGGGACGACGCCTGCAACTCACCGCTTCCTATGACCTTGGTTACGATATATATGGGCGCTATTCAGACCTGAACGGATTTACGCATAACCTGCTGGCGTCCGCAAACACTGAACTCCTCCAGGAGCATCTGTTCCTCGATACGGAAATCGCCCTGACGGAAGAACGCTTTTCCAGCGACGGGGATACGTCCTTTTCTGACCGGACGACATCCGGCGACAGTACCCGCGTTCTGAACGCGCGGATCAGCCCCTATTATCAGCATGACTTTGGCGGTTTTGCGACCGGTGTCGCGCGCTATAGCTACAGCCTGGTTGACTTTACGGATACGAATTCCGATATCGCCTCTTCTGAACCATCTGATACCCAAACCCACCGAGTTGACCTCAGCCTGCTGAGCGGTCGCGAATTTGCCCGCACGAAATGGGCGGCGGAAGCCTTTGCTCTCGACAACCAGGTCAAAAACGGTGACGATCTTAAACGCGCGACTTTCAAGGGCTCCGGACAGATGCCGATTAATCGGTATGTGGCACTGCTCGCGTCAGCCGGTTGGGATGAATTTGACGGCGAGAATATTGATAACGAGCAAATCAGTGGCGCCTTTTACAGCGGTGGCGTCCGCCTGACACCCGGTCCAAGAACAGATCTAAGTGTTCAGGTCGGCCATCGCTTCGGCGGTGGCATCGTGGATGCGGATCTGACGTATCAGATCTCAAGCGAAGCAAGCCTGATCGGTGGATACCATGTTGATGTCGCGGGCTCCGGGGACTCCTTCGCCAATACGCGCGTTCTTGATACAAACGGCCGTCTCGTCAATCCGAACTATTTCCCGGGCGGCTATACGGATGCCATTACCAAGTCGAAAACAGCATCGTTAGGCTTAACCGGAGAAAAGGGCCGCAATACTTATACTGCCGCCGCCAGCTATATCGTCCGCGATTTTCTTGATGATGGCACGGATGAAGAGGTGGTCTCATTTGACGGCCGATATTCAAGACAGCTGTCGCGCCGTCTTGAATGGTCCCTGCTCGGCGGTTATTCCGAAATCCTTGATCCACAGGTTTCCGGCGGTAAGGAAAAAGCATATTACGGCCAGACAGGAATTAACTACCAGTTTTCGGCCAGTCTGATCGGGGAGCTTTCCTACGGCTATTACAACCGTGATAGCGACACTGATGGCAACGACCTTCGGGAAAACACGGTTTCCGTCTCTGTCAGAAAAGAATTCTAGGCTCTACAAGAACGAACGCCCGAAGCAAATTTGCGGTCCTTGCCGCCAGGTTGCTCCGGGCGTTTTCTTTGTGAGACTTAACCGAGGTTTTGTAATTTCTTGACGATCAGCTTCGCAAGCTCTTTGTCGTGAATCACGAGTGCCGGTTTCTCCTCTTCCACTTCTTCTCTTGACTGAACGGGCAGGCGGCGTGTGTCCTCCGCGCCCTTCGGCGCGCCGACATCGAAAATGCCATGGGTTCGCTTGTCCCGGATCACTTCTTCGACAATTCCGCCGTCGATTTCCGGTGCCATACGGGCAAATCCATACACCAGGCAGGTATCGGCCAGGATATTGATAATACGCGGAATACCCCGGCTCGCTTCAAACAGTGCTTCACAGGCATCCATGGTGAACAATGGCAAATCCCGCCCCGCTATGGAAAGACGGTGCTTGATGTAGGCATCGATATCTTCTGCTGTCAGAGGCGCAAGGTGGAAATCCGAGGCGATACGCTGCGCGAACTGGGTAAGTTCTGGTGCCTGCAACAATCCCTTCAACTGCGGCTGGCCCACCAGAATTAACTGGAGGAGCTGGTCATTGTCGGCATTGATGTTGGAAAGCAGCCGGAGCTGCTCTAGGAGCTTTGGGCCAAGGTTCTGGGCTTCGTCCACAATAAGGATTGTCCGGCGACCTTCCGCATATTCGCGGATCAGGAACTGCTGCAACTCATCATGCAGTCCAACGTGGGATTTTCCCTCATAGGTTTGACCAAAAGCCATCAGAACCCACTGCAACAGGTCTCCATCCTGTATATTGGACACCAGCCCGACGGTGAATTCCTCATCCAGCCGGTCGAGAAGATGACGGATAAGCGTTGTCTTCCCGCACCCGATTTCGCCAGTGACAACCGTAAAGCCGGCCCGGTTCATCACCCCGTATTCGAGCATCGAATAGGCGAGCGAGTGGCTGTGCCCCCAATACAGGTAATTTGGGTCGGGCAGGATGGAAAAGGGTTTCTGCTCTAACCCGTAGAATTCTCTATACATTTAAATCTGCTTTCACCCGTTAATTCGGCGTAATCAATATACTATTACAAATCAGTTTGTTTTTGGCATCGCACGGAGTTCCACAAGCGCTTTTTCCGCATCCACGTTCTCCGGAAAATGTTGCGACTTACCTAACGCTAGCGCTTGTTCAAGCTCCTTTATAGCTTTGCCCCGATTGCCTTCCGCTTTATAGGCCATCCCGAGATGATAGCGCAGGATCGCCATATTTGGCTCTTTTTCGACCGCGCTCCGTAGCAACGGGGTCGCCATGTCATATTCTTTCAGCCGGTAGTGAATCCAACCGAGCGTATCCTGGAAATAAGGTACTTTAGAGTTTCTGAACCGCTTCGCAAGGGTGTAAGCCCCCTGCAATTCCACTTCATTCTCGGCATTCTCTGCAATCAGGCTGGCGAGGTTATTGACCACAATTTCCGAGTTCGGCCGGCTTTCTAGCAGCTTCTCATAAACTGCGATGGCGGCGGAAATGTCGCCGTCCACTTCATAAATGCCCGCCTGCATCATATTCAGCATGAACCCGTCAGGGATTGCCCTCAGGCCTTCACTTAGGACTTCAGAGGCGTCTTTCTTTTTGCCGACCGACAGAAAATACTTTGCCAGAATGACGTAACCCGATTCCTCCTGCGGGTCGCCGGCGATGGCATCCCGGATCAGCTTCACAGCCTCCTCAGGCTGGTTCTTGCTAAATTTTATTTCGGCAAGAAACCTGCTGGCGAGATAGTTCCTCTGGCTGTTGGCGAGCACATTGCTGAGAAAATTTTCCGCCTTCTCAACATCCCCGTCGCGAAGATAGGCCTGGACCAGCGATTTCATCGCCTGCCCTGCTTCGGGTGTCACTTCATAAGCCTTCTCGAACGCGCTCCGGCTTTCCTCGAGATTTTGCAAGCCTGCCAGCGCCGCACCGCTAATCTGATATCCTGCCGAATCCGCACCATCGAGCGCCTGCAGGCGTTCGGCGATTTCCTCCGCCGCAACCCAATCCTGCTTTCTCAGCTTTACCTCGGCCAACATCTTCAAGACGCCCGTTTCATTCGGGTTATTTTCTGCGATCTTTTCAAGCAGCCGTTCAGCCCTCTGCATCTCACCATGACGAATGAAAAACTGGGCGTAGACCGTGCCGACCCGTGGCGCCTGATTGCTAAAGCGATACGCCGCCGCAAAGCGATCTTCAGCAAGTTCCATACTGCCGTTGATTTCATGAGCCTTTGCAAGAAGAAGTGAAGCCCGGACAGAACGTGGCTGCTGACGCATGGAAGAACGCAGGTTCGCGATAGCCGCGTCTATCTCACCCCGATCAATCTGCATGGCACCAACAAGGACCAGCGCATCCGTACTGGATGGATCAATATTGAGCACATCCCCGGCAAGGCTCTCTGCTTCCTTGTAATCCCCTCGCGAGAAATGAAGCTGTGCCAGCTTGTTTCTGGCAGCAATCTCATCTTCAACCGTACTCGCCCGATCAATAATTGATCCGAGAATGACCATGGCCCGCTCGTCGTCTTTTCCTGCCTCCGCAAGCGCCGCCAGCGCAAAGCGATAGTCGACGACATTCGGATATTTCTCGATCAGCTGCTCCAACTCGTGGGCCGCCGCATCATCGCCCTTCGTTGATTTGACAAAACGGACGACATCCAGATTGGCGGTAACATCCTCCGGATGTTCCATTGCAATTTTGCGAATTTCTTCTTCTGCCTTTTCCTGTCGGTCATTCTTCAGATAGAAACGGACAAGGCTTTTGCGAAAGGCGGCATTATCCGGATTATCAGCGATAAGCTGGGAAAACACCTCAATAATGTCTTCCGTTCGCCCGAGATTTTCGAGTGCCCGGATCTTTACGACCTGCAGCTGAGCATTCCCCTTGTTGTGGACAAGGCCTTCATCGAGAATTTTTACGGCGGCGGTTGCATCTCCTGTAGAAAGTTTTTCCGCTGATAGAATAAGGATCGCGTCAATATTTGACGGGTCAATCTCCAACGCCTTTTCCGCGGCTGCGATTGCCCCTGTTTTATCGCCCAACCGGAACATGACCGCAGATTTCAAGGCCAGGGCATCCGGGTTGTCCGGGGCCAGCTCCATGACAAGGCCACTGGTTTCCAGCGCATTCTCCAATTTGCCCGACAGCAGCATAATCTTGCCGTAACGTACCTGCGCCTTCAGATGTTTTGGATCAATCTCGATCGCCTTGAGGATATCGCCTGCATATTTCCGCCAGTTTCCCTCGCTCTCCTCGACGAGGGCGAGCCCATACCAGCCGTCAGCGAAGTTTTCCTTGAGTTGCAGGGCATTCCGAAATTCAATTCCCGCCTTAACGAAGTTACCTTGCTCGACAAATGTCATTCCGGCGGTGAAATGAGCCTGCGCCTTTTCCTCAGGCGAATCGCAGGCGGAAAGGGTGAAAACGATTATAACTAGTGCGGCAACACTTGTTAGTCGTGACTTAAAAGACCCGAATATACTTCCAAGTGTCATTGTTAAACCTTCTGTCCCTTTTCATTTACGCTGGATAACCAGTATTACACATATATAAAATGAATTGTTGCTTCAATCAGGCAATTTCATTTTACCGCTACACATTCCATCAAACAGCTCATGGTACAAAAGCAAGCGCATGGATAAGTCGGTTCGTGATAGCCACCAATTTATCGGCGATTTCTCAAGATATGTTTAATGGTTCCCTCGGTATTTTCCGAGTTTACAAGCCTTTTGGTGCCCGTCCGTCATAAATGAAATTGCGGATGGACTGAAGCAGTTGCGGCTCGGCAAACTCGCTGGCGGCCTCATTGATTTTGGAGGGAGGATTGGCAATCAATTCATCAAGAACAGGACCCAGTTCCGTCTCATCCTTGGCTACATAAATCCCGCTTCGCCGGGCGAATTGTTCCGCCGTAGCAATCTGGTGATCGTTGCGAGTCTCTTTAAGCGCTCCCTTGCGCGGCATGATCAGCAGTGGTTTCTTCATCGTCAGAGCGGTAATGATTGTTCCCATGCCGGCATGGGCGACAATCAGGTCCGCTCCCTCAAACCTGCTTTTGAAGTTATCGGGATCGAGAAAGCTCTGCCAGGCGAAATTGCGGGGTTTGTACCCTTCCTCACCAAGTTCTGCGACCTGTGCGAATATATCTTTATAGCCAGAGTCCAGCGCCCAGTTATCAAGTCCCTTGATCAGGCGGTCAAAGCGAAGCTCATGGCCAACGGTTACAAATATCATACGACTGACCCCTTGAATTCCGGACCTTTTTTACCCGTCTCGCCGGTGGCCAGGTGCTCCCATTGCGTGAGCCAGAGGTCGGCGCAACCGCCGGCTTTCTGGCCGGACAAGGATAAGGCTCCGGCGTTGGCGATACTGTCTACCCAGATGGTGCGCGCACCCATAAGCCGGCCAATCTTAAGAGCGAAAAACCCTGCTGCCGCACCGGTCGAGACAACCACGTCGGGCCGTTCGCGGATCAGGATCATCAATATGCCGACCAACTGCCGCAGAAGACGGAACTTCTGCCACCGGTTGGCATCCACCACCCGGTAAAATTTCGGAATGGATTGCCCCCGGCGTTCCGCATCAGCCACCAGGTCTTCCCGGTAGCCTTCCTTCGTGGTGACATAGACAGCATCACAATCGTCCCAGGCCGCGCGAAGCCGCTGCAGCTGAACCCAGTGGCCTCCCGCCGAGGATATCGCCAATACTTTCGGTTTTTCAGACATGAATACTCAATCTCTTTACTTCAAATAATCTACGTCAGGCTTGCTGCTGCAGCTGTCCAAATGTCCGGACAGAGAAATTTTCCGCCTTTGCCATCTCAAGCAGCTGCCGGGTCGCCTCCAGCACAAACCTGTTTCGGTCCTTGTCGGTCTTGCGTTCGAAATCATGCAGGAGGACAACGCCCCCACCGGCGTTCTTGACGGTCTCCGCCAGCTTCTCCGCCGGGATGGTTTCCGGACAGGTATCCGTAGAATCGATTGTCCACCACGCCATGCGGCGACCCTTGAACAATGTCTGCAAAAGCGTCGCAAGCGTGATTTTTCCATTTGGCGGCCGGAAATAGGTAATGTCCACCTCGTTGCGGCTGAGGCAATCTATTCCTGCCTCGATATCATTTGCCACCTTCCATGGAAGATCTTTCCACGCATTCAGATGCGCATAGGAATGGCTGCCGATCTCATGGCCATTCGCGATAATTTTCGGGACAACTTCCGCATTATTGTCCGCCTGCACCCCAAGCACGAAAAATGTAGCGGACGCGTTATACTCGGCCAGCAAGTCAAGGAGTTCCGGAGTGAAGTTCGCACTTGGCCCGTCATCATAGGTCAGCACAACCGTTTTGGATTCACGGCAGCGTGCCTGGAGATTTCGGACATTGCCGAGCCGGTACAAATAGGGAAGAACAATCCAGACCCCCAAAGCGGCAATTATCAACAAACCAACCGTAGTGACTGCAAACATTCCCGAACCCTGACAAATTTTCTTTATTCCTGACGACAAGCTTCAATATAGGTAACAGAATCTCGATAATTAGTTAATTTGTTTAAATTTGCAGTGAAGCAATTACTTTTAATCAGACGGAATTCATTTTTTGCAACAGGATTTTAATTAAATTCGGCAATAGTTTGTCCGTCCTGGCGAGATTTACCGGAAAGTCATATCGAATTTCCGTTACAATACATAAGTTATTTTTTAGGATCTGGAGTTAATGAGCCTTTCATCGCAGCAGAGTACAGAGTTGGCAACGACACCCGCAATTTCGATTATCGTCATCAGTTACAATACCCGTGACATGACACTGAAAGCCCTTGAAACGACTTTTGCGGAAACCCGGGAAACGCCGTTCGAGGTTATCGTGATCGATAATGCGTCAACAGATGGATCGGCCGAAGCCCTCACCGAACAGTATGCGGATAAAGCAAAGGTGATGTGCCTGGATGAAAATCTTGGGTTTGCTGCCGCCAACAATCTCGCGGCCAAGGAGGCGACAGGCGAGTTTTTACTGCTGCTCAATCCGGATACGGAAGTGCTTGACGGTGCGATCGATAAGCTGATGGCCTTCGCCAAAACTTATCCGGATGCCGGTATCTGGGGAGGGCGGACCGTGTTCGCCGATAAAAGCCTCAACCCAACCTCCTGCTGGTCGAATATGAGCCTCTGGAGTCTTACGAGCCAGGCGCTCGGCTTTTCCTCCATGTTCCGCAACTCCAGTTTTTTTAATCCAGAGGGCATGGGCAGCTGGGACCGCGACGGCATTCGGCAGGTCGATATCGTGACCGGCTGTTTCTTCCTAATCCGCCGCGATTTCTGGAATAGCCTTGGCGGGTTCGACAAGGACTTTTTCATGTATGCCGAAGAAGCGGACCTCTGTGCCCGCGCCGCCAAGGCGGGGGCGACCCCCATGGTCACTTCAGCCGCGACAATCATTCACCATGGCGGCGCATCTGAAACCGTGCAGTCGGATAAACTCGTTCGCCTGATCAAGGCAAAAATGACACTCATCTACAAGCATTTTCCCGCCGCTACGCGGGGCATGGCCATGTGGTTGATGAAACTCTGGCCGCTGTCACGGTATATGGCACATCTTGTTCTTAGCAAGATCGGTCGGCAAAGCTCAAGAGACTCGGTTGCGGTCTGGAAGAGTGTCTGGGATCGACGGAATATCTGGACAAATGTGAGCGACTAAGGATAAGGCCACCTGTTCCGCCACTCAAATTTCTAAGGAATTGTGCCAAGCGTGCACTATAATAACATCAATTCATATTACGGGAGGGCAGCAGGAACGTGGGCATTCGGCATCTGATATATTCATTCACCGCGGTTGTTTGCATTTCAGCGAACCTTGCCGTCGCGCAGGACCTGTTTGTCGATTTTGAAACGGGCAGCGACGCCAACAGTGGTCTTTCAAAGGAGACCCCCTGGCAGCACGCACCCGGCGACCCGAACGCAGGATCAAAAGCCGGCAGTTACAAGCTGCGCGCGGGAGACGTCGTCAATTTCAAGGGCGGGAGTGAATATTTTGGCCAGATCTTTGTTCCGGCGGGTGGCTCGGAGACCCAACCCGTCACCTACAGGGGCAATGGCTGGGGGAAGGAACGCGCCATCCTGAGTGGCGCCAAGGAACTGAAAACCGCCTTCAAGCCCTGCGCGTCCGCCAGTGACTGTTACAATAACCCCAACTGGAAAAAACTGTTCAAGTCCAGCCTGGAGGACGACGTCAATCCGTTTACGCCCATGTTCCTCTCCAAGGAACGCGTATGGATTGCGCGCGAACCGAATCAGCCCGATCCCTTCTGGTTTGACGATTATGAGCATTACAATGTGGTCGGCGGGGACGGAGCCGCCTCTGTCATGGGTCGGGATTATATCACCTTGGGCAGTGGCCTCGATAACACAGACGAGTCCAACTGGTGGAACGCGAGAATTGCGGTCTGGATGAAACCTAATCTGGTATTGTTGACGGAAGTGACCGGGATTGACAAAACAACGGGTACGATAAAGTTTAACCCGCCCGGCAACGACCCCTATACCGACCGCGAATCATACTATGCACTGTTTAACCGGCCATCGGATGTCGACCAGCCCGGTGAGTATTTTATCGATAACGAAGCAGGACAGATTTTGATCTGGCCCGAAAACCCTGGGGCGATGGCGAATAGCCGCCTTTATATCAACGAATTGCCGGCGGGCTTTAATATCAACGGACAAAGCAACCTCGTCATCGAGGGGTTTCATATCAAACACTATTTTGGCGACCATGACGGCTGGGCCAGCGGAACTGCCATCATCAATTCAGAACATCCGGTTCGAAATATTACCATTCGCGATAACTATATTGATCACCTCCGGTCGGTTGAGGGGATAGGCGCCATACAGCTTCATAAGGCCCAAAATGTAATTGTCAGCAATAATACGATCACCAATAGCCAGAAAAGCTCCGGCATCCGGTTCGGGTATTCGAAAGACATCATCATTCGCGACAACGTCATTCACAAGATCGGGCGGACTGGTATCCGGCTTATCGAGACGGAGAATATCCAGGTTACCGGCAACACGCTGTCCGACATTCTCGGCGTCCATGGCAACGGCATGTCCGTTTACTTGAAGAACAAGACAATCCTTGTCGCCGAGAATATGTTCGATAATGTCCCCTTCGCCTTTACCTACCACGGCACAGGGAATATTGACGAAGCCAACAGCATGTGGCTCCTGAGCAATATCTTTCTTGGGCGCGTTCGCAGCTGGGGAAGCCAGTTCGGCTCCATGCACTTCCTACATAACATGATGCTGGCGGAAGTGGAGCCCGGTAAATCCATACAGATTCCCGGCGAAGAACCGTCAACGATCATCAAAAACAATATTATAGACGGACTGATCGTTGCCCCGGCGCCGGAAGACTGGGTTTTCTCGCACAATATCTATTCGGGCCTGAGCTGGCTGCAATCCTCGAAATATGGCTGGAGCCTGGAACCCGGCGGCGATATCAATAAGGGTATTCCGGACGAGGTCTGGGGCTTCTTCTCCAAAAAACAGGCGAACGTCGCGCGCGGGATGGGCGACAATATTTATGACCTCCTGCCCGTCGATCAGTTCAAGGCCTATGACTTCAGCTATTGGAAAGAGGCGCGGCCCATTGGCCCCCGCGTAATTACCAGTCCATAGGCATCGGGAACCTATCCGTCCATCATCTGTTCTGCCCATATCTCGGCAGTGAGAAGTTGATAGATCCGTGCGGAATTATCAAGACGCCCTGATTTATGGTCCTTGATGAGCTGCTGCACATAGTCGGCATCAAACCAGCCGCGAGCCTTCAGCCGCGCCGGGCTTAACATATCTCCCACCATTTCTGATAGTTCGCCGGAAATCCAGCTGCGGATCGGAACGGCGAAGTTTGATTTGGGACGGTAAATAATCTCCTGCGGCAGGTATTTTTCCGCCACTTTCTTCAGCAGGTATTTTGAGGTGCCGTTGGTGTATTTCATATGCCCCGGCAGGTTCATGCTGCTGGCGACAAATTCCCTGTCAATGAAAGGCACCCGCACCTCTACTGATTCCGACATCGAGGAACGGTCCGTATAGGTGAGGTTAAGGCCGCACATAAAGAGCTTGATATCTGTCTGACAAAGCTTGTTATAAGGGTCGTCCTGATAGGCGGATTCCATCACGCCATCATGATAGTCGGCGAGCGCGCCGAGTGAACTCTCCGCGACATCCGGCATAAGCGCGGACAGGGACTGCTGGTCATACTGCGCATAACTCCTGAGATAGGCTTCATTGGAAGGAAGCTCTGCGAAGGAGAGGAATTTCTTCGCCCAGCGTCCAAGGCGAAAACCCCGCCCGCCGACCTGAACCGGCAGGGCATCCGTCACTGCACGAATGGGACCGCGTATAATTCCTGGCAGTTTGCGGTATTTTTCCGCCATCAGCCAGGCCTTCTGCCGGCGATACCCGAAATGCAATTCATCGGCACCCATACCGGACAAAAGAACCTTGATTCCCAT
This sequence comes from Sneathiella sedimenti, assembly GCF_017313765.1. Classification (GTDB taxonomy): domain Bacteria; phylum Pseudomonadota; class Alphaproteobacteria; order Sneathiellales; family Sneathiellaceae; genus Sneathiella; species Sneathiella sedimenti. The sequence goes on from NZ_JAFLNC010000001.1 coordinate 742,719, forward strand.
ATCTTTCGCCGACTGGCAGATCAACTTGGTATTGAGCGCGGCAGGATCACCAATGGGCTCATCCAGGCTGTAGATGACTTTTGGAAGCAGCGACATCAGGTCGGGATTGACGACAATTGACTCGTGATCGAACCCTTCTTTTTCGGCTAGCATTTCCGCATATTTCTGGTCATCGGCCATCTGCTCAACGCGTTTGTCCGCTTCCGACATGCCGATAGTGAAAGTTTTCAGCTTACCCAGCTTGCGCCGCGCGATGGTGCTGACCAGTGATGAATCAAGGCCGCCACTCAGGAAACTGCCGACCTCAACATCGGACACCAGATGCCGGTCGATGGAACTCTCGAAGCTTTTTGTCAGCTCTTCCACCGCATCCCGCTCATCTATCGGGCCTGCTTGATAATCCGGCAGCTCCCAATAAGTGGTCTCCTTGATACTCCCATCCGTATCGACAACCAGATATTGCCCGGGCTGTACCTTTTGAACGCCCTCCAAAATGCAGAAATGATCCGGCAGCCAGAGGAGCTGCATGCTGGCGGCAAGGGCCGAAAAATTCACCGCGAACGGTTCATCAATGATTTTCGCAATTGTCTTCAGCTCGGAGGAGAAACAGAAATTCTTCCCCTTTTTAAAGAAAAACAGGGGTTTGATGCCGAAATGATCACGGGCCAGAAAAAGTTCCTTTTTCTCACGGTCATAGATCGCGAAGGCGAACATGCCAATAAACTCTTCAAGGCATTTCGGCCCCTTCAGTCGGAACAGCTCCAGGACCACCTCGGTATCGGAATTCGTCTTGAACTGGACCCCATATTGCGTCTCAAGCGTCTTTTTAAGCTCTTTATAGTTATAGATCTCGCCATTATAGACGATGACATATTTATCCTTCTGCATCGGCTGGTCCGACCGCGGATCAACGTCGATGATCGACAGCCGCTGATGAGCAAGCGAAATATTCTCCTCAGACCAGACATCCTGTGAGTCCGGTCCGCGATGCTGCTGGATAACAGATGCGGCTTTCGCATGATCAACATGGTTCGGGAAATTCAAGAATCCGGCTAAACCGCACATGGCTAAAATCCTAAAATCAGCGTATCGCTGAGTAAATTTACGTGTTGGTCCAATATTTATTGGGATCTATATGGTCAAGTCCACTGAAGTAAAATCCCAGCATGATCTTCGCGCGAAAGAACCGACACCAAAACAATATCAAAATCGACTTCAGCTTGTCTGAAAAATATGGAAGCTTCCGGTCCTTTAAGGCGCGGATACTATGCGGTGCGGCGGAGGCCGCCGTCGCCACACATAGCGCGGGCCATTTAAGCGCGAAACCCGACTCCTTCTTCCACATATTGAATGTCATCGCCGATTGGCGTTTCCATTTTGCCCGCAATTCCTCCAGCGTGGCGCGTGCCGGATGCTTGGCAATGCAATCGCCGCCGAAATGGAATTTCGCGCCAATAGCGTAGGCGCGCTGGCACCAATCCGTATCCTCGGCAACATCCGCGTGGAAGGGGCCGACTTCTTCAAAAAGCACACGGCTCGTCCACATATTACCGGTCGCCGCATCACCTTTCTTGGTATAGCCTTCCTGATCCATGGAATAGGTAATCTCGAAGGCCTCAACGGCGTTAGGACGGTCATGTTCGGGATAGATGATGATTTCCCCGGCCATCACACTGCGTTCGCCCTCGTCCTGCATGTGCTTGAGGCCGTTTTTCACAAAATCGGGATCCAGGAGGCAGTCACAATCCGTAAAGGCGAGAAATTTTCCTTTGGCAAGCTTTGCGCCGGCATTGCGGGCGGGCCCGGCACCGCGGGCGGTCTCGACGACGAGGGTAACATTCAAATCATACGCATCCAGACCAGTAACCGCATCGACAGAGTTATTGTCACAGACAATAACCTCGAACCGGCTCTTGTCATAGGTCTGCGCTTCCAGCGTTGCCAGGCATGCCGCCAGGCCGGCCGGATCATTATAATGCGGTATAACGACGCTTAGCTCGAGTTCTTCCATTTCGGCCTAAATCCCCTTCGATGCAAACCTAGATCATCTCGAGTTAATTTTTATTAAAAGGCACGCCAGTTTTAGGCCTCAAAATTCATTCAGTTATAACGGCTTAGACACATTCGACGATTGTTGGGCCGTTTGGGCCGTTTCCTGCGGCATTTGCGACGCAGCTGCGGGCCGCGCCCTTACCGTGACTTCGTTCCACCCGACAGCAGCACTCACCAGCATGCCCAGAAGGATATTGGTCAGCAGCAACGGCTGCTCATACAATCCGACTGACATACTGGAAACATCCAGCGCAATAAGCGCGGAAATCAGGAAGAAAATCAGCTTCCGACGATAAGGGTCCTTCGACGTTTTCCTGGCCTTTGCCGCGTAACGCACGGCATTGACGTGGGAGAAAATATACATCAGGAAGGCCGGAATGCCGCCATTAACAGCCACAATCACAAAATGATTGACCAGATCGATATGGCGCCGACCATCCAGCAGGCCGCCCCAGTAGTTAATGTCTATTCCGCTGGAGCCAACAAGCCAGTAGTCACGCCACTGCGCCACTGCGACCTCTAGCAACCGGGTCCGGTACCAAGCCGTCGTCGAGTTAAGTGCGAGATAGTCGATGAGATTGTAAAAATGACGGTTCGAAGCCAACTCCAGGAATATGGCGAACGCCAACATCACATAAAGCGTTGGCTTGATCAAACTCGGACGCAAAATATACATATTGCAGATGATAAGTGTAACAATCGCAAGCCAGGGACCGCTGGACATGGAGGCGAGGCCACCTACCGCCGCGAAGAGGGCCGTGAATGTGCTCATCTTGCGTACCCGCGGATTGCTCCGGATCGCCCAGGCAATTCCGGCGATCAGCATCATTGCCATGCCAAAATAGATATGCACGGAGGTGCTGACCTTCGCCCGCATCATGCCAAGACGAAATTCCGGTTCCTTCGCGATCCAGACCCAGGTCCGGTAGCTGTCCAGCCCGACATAGGGTGAATTGGTAGTATAGGATTCCTGCCAGCCCATGATGCACATAAAGACGGCAATGCAAAATAAGGGAAACGCCATACCACCGGCATCCTGAATGGACCGAATGCCCAGCCTTGCGACAAAATACATCAGGACGGTATCAAATCCATAACCGATCATTTCGATGGTTTTACCGGATTCTGCACCGCTAAGAACGGTAGCCAAGACGGTCCAGGCCCAGAGAAAGAACACCAGGTAATCAACCGAGCAGACATTCATCTTTATATGTCGGCCCTGAATAATAAAGCGAACCAACAATGCAAGGGCGATCAGGCGGGGCGCCGACATATCCGCCGGCCCTATGGGCACACGGAGAAATTCCGGCCAAATCAGCATGGAAACGATTAGGACGCCGATGGCCGTACCCGGCCGCACAAATAGTGCAAGCAGGCCCAGGGCAACAGTAACAAAGGCGGTTATACCGACCATTATCCCTTTTCCTTTGCTGGCGGGGTCCAGCTTTCCACATCAATCCGCTTGTTCAGGCGCTTTCTGAAAATCCTGAGAATTGTCCCGGTAATCGATTGTCTTTTTTCGTTCAGGCTTAAATCGCTCCACCAGAAGCGCGCCATCTTGAACCCAATATATTTGGGAACGGCCGCCCCAAACAGGCGCAGCATATGTAATCTTGCCCAGACGCTCCCTCTAGACCCAAGCAAATTTGGCTGGGAACGCGGAAAAAGCGACAGATCGTGATTTTCGAGCGTGATATAGCCTGCAGCAGCCGCATCGAGTATATATTGCCGTCCTTTTTCAGTTCTTGCAACGATCAGGGATTTGCCTGGTTCCCCTTCCTCGATCGGCCGGTACCAGGGATCACCCACTGCAATATCCGCAAATTCCCCCGTATGATCCGGACAGATGTAGCAGCGCCATTGCCGGTATTTCTGCAAAAAGCCCCATGAGTCCGCATAGGTCATCTCGACAGACTTTTCTTCACCTGCGTCATCATTATAAACGGCTGTCCACATGCCGGGCCAGCCGTTTCCACGAAACCGCAAGCTCTTGAGGTTTGCCGGATCGGGAACGCCCTCTCTTTTCAGCAAATCCAGAGTTCCCTTTGTCGACGGCGTCCCGGCGCAGAAAAACGCGATCGTCACACCGATCTTCTTATCAAGTTCAGGGTCCAGCTTACGAGCCTTCTGGACCGCGGCGACATCGCAGGGTTTGCCAATAAAAACCGATGGCGCGTCTTCTTTCAGCATCAGGTCCAGTCTGTCACAGGGGCTGGCCGGGGCGTAACGCGATCCGGTGGCCGCCGCAAGTTCTTCGCGGCTGCGGCTTAAGGTGGTCTCGTTGAGATAAGGAATATCCCCGCGGGCTTTTATGTGCAAGGCACCGGCATAGCTCTTTTTCTCAATCCCAAAAACGGCAAGGGTCGTTGCCGCGCCCCCGCTGGAGCCGCCCTTGCGGATGCTCTCATCTGCGGAAAATCCTTCCCAGACGTCGAGGACAGGGCCCCATCCATCCGCGAGTTCCACCTTGAGGCCCGGAGCGTTCTTGTCAAAAGCATGTGTCAGGTTTGTGCCGGGGCAGGATTGAAGCGCCTTCCCGGTTTCCGCCGCCGCATCTGCGCGGACAAAAGGCCGTCGCCCGAGTTCCAGCGCATCACCCATTTGAAACCGCTCCGGCTCCATGAACGCGCAAACGCCACAACCAGTACACAGTTGTCGGCTGGTAACGTCAGTAATTTCCTTGATACTCTTACTCACAACTCAAACCCTTGCATTTTCGCGTTCAGCCATTTTCAAGGTTACTTCCGGCGGCATAGTCCTATCCGTATTCTCCATATTCTGGATAAACAGCGCTATCCCGTCTTTTGTGACCGGATCGAAAAGAAGATCGTTGGCTTTCATGAGCTCGGGAAGACTGAGATTCCACCATTCGGATTTCTTAACCAGTTCCGCCACCTCGGGCGTAAAACGCCGGCGGAATTCTTTCGCCGGGTTGCCGGCGACAATCGCGAAATCATCGACGTCTTTTGTAACGACGGAATTGGCTCCGATGATCGCACCGTCCCCAATCCTTTTGCACCCCGGCAATATTGTGGTCCGGCTACCAATCCAGACATCGTTCCCGATAGAGAGGGGGTTGTCTTGATCAAGCGGTATGGTGTCTTGGTCAACGATATTGAGATACCGATTATAGAAAAACGGATGTTGCGTCAGGGTTTCGGCCGGATGGTTCCGCCGGAAAACCATCAACTCGCTACCGAAGGAACAATAAGCGCCGATTTCAGACCCATAGGGAAAAACACCGGGATCAAGACAGGGACCGTAGCTGTACCGGCCGACCGTGACGCCATAATATTGCTTCATGATTTCCCGGCGTGTCTGAGAATAGAAAAACCCGCCTTCAAGCCGGTCGCACAAGGATAGACAAACCCGACGTAATGCGCGAAATTTGTAGGCGCGGAGGATCAGGGTTGATAAAGAGCTGAGGGACCGGTCATGCTGACGCTCCGCCCATCTGATCTTCTCGGCTGAAAATCTGTCCTTCATATACCACAATCCACTCTGATTAATGAGTTTAACATTCTAGACCTGCGCCTCGACTTTTCCATGGCCAGACTGCTTGAGCCATTTCACAAGATCCAGCGCCGATAGCAAAAATATGCCCAGCGCAGCCAGCGTCAGCAAAATCGATCCGACAATCTCGAAAACGGGGTCCTGACCCGTAGCAAAATTGGCCGACAGAAAAATTGCCGTTGCGACAAGGACCATTGAAACTACGACAGATTTGTAAAGCAAAGATAAATCAATGCCAAATTTTCGCGTCAGCAGGAACAGGAAGTAAACGACTGCCATCGTCTCGCCAATAATGCCACCGATGACGATGCCCAGCACGCCCCAACCCTGCCATACCGCCACAAGGGCGAAAACAAGCGCAAAGCTCCGGACAATATTCGCATAAAGGGGAAGTTTGGTTTTCCCGCAGGATATGGCAACGATCGTCGGGCCCGCCTTGGCCATCCGGATGCCCTGCATCAGGGCGAGCCAGGCGATAATCTGCACCCCTCCGATGTAGTCATTTCCGAACAAAAGGAGAAGGAACGCCGGTCCCGCGAGCGACAACCCGACACTGATGGTGATCCCGATCATCAGGCAGGCCTTGATTGTCGCGATAGAACCGGCCTCCAGTTTTTCCGGATCATCCTGCACCTTGGAGAGCATCGGCATAAAGAAGGACTGCGCGGCGTTGGCGAATACCATCGATGGAAACAGGGTCAGGGTGAAGGCGGCACTGAACCAGCCGAGATCTTCCATGCTGTAGGCGATACCGACGATGCCGCGGTCTGCCTGGAAAATTCCGAACAGCAATATTCCGTTCAGCATCAGGGGCCAGCCGAAGGACAAGATCCTGTTCAGGAATTCCCGGTCAACCGCTACGGAATACCGCCGCTTCGCAACAAGAAAGGAAAGAACGACCGTGGAAGCCGCCTGCACAGTGATGATCCACAGCATGACCCGGTAGTCCTTGAAATAAAGCGCAAGCGGCGCAGACAATGCGACTGCGATTATTTGCGGTACGCTCTCAACCAGGACCGAGGGACCGAACTTCATTTCCCTCTGGAAACGGGCAGCGTCCATATGAACAAACCCGGTTATCAACGGCAGAACGGCCAGCCACTGAAACGCCCAGATAAGCTCCGGCAGGTCAAAAAGATGAGCGATCGGGCTTGCCACCGCATACATAATGACCGCCAGCACCACCCCGCGCAGAATATTGAACGCCTGCACAGTTCCCTGGAGTTTAGGCTCGTTCCCGTCAGTCGCCTGTACAATCAGCCGATCAACCCCGAGGCCGGTCGACATCTGCACCAGCGCCATCGTGATCCCGAATGTAGCCGCGATACCAAAATCTTCCACACTGATCAGGCGTGCAATGATGATGTTACGCGCAAACGTGCTTAAAGCGCCGACGGCGCCACCGAACGAGAGAAACAGTCCGCTTCTTAGATGGCCCTTAATCAACAATTCGGTTGGCCTTTCGAGCTAATTATTTTTGTTGGCTACAATATCCAGAATGCAATTCGAGATAATCGACAATTGGTCATCAACCCGTTGCTTCACTTCAGGAAGGGATTTTTCCAGCGAGGCAAGAAGATCGCCACGCCGCAGGTACGAATCTTTCAGTCCCTCGATGACAGCCTGGGTGTCCAGCGTGCGAGGGTCGAAGACTTCATCGCCCTGACCGCAGGTTTCGAATACCCCCTTGGTTTTGTCACTATACGCGATGGCGGACGTGGGAACCCCCCTTGAAAGTGCCGCGATTGTTGAGTGCATGCGGGTTCCACAAAACCAGTCCATTTTGGAGATCAGCCATTTCACCTGGTTCTGGTCAAGCGTGTCAGGCGAGACAAATACCCGGTCTTTATGCTTCTCTTCAACCCTCATGGCCACCTTTTCGCAGGCTGCAAAGTCCGATTCCGTATACTGGCGGTCGCTCATAACATGCGGGATAAGAACCAGGTTTGCATCTGTTTCCGCAAGCAACCAGTCGCAAAATGCGTGAATAATGTCGTTATAGTCTGCCTTAAAACCATATTGGGACACTGCGGCATTGGGATCATTATATATAAGACCGCTCACATTCAGGCCGACAACCGGTTTTTCCGGCTTTTTCTCCAGTACCGCCTGACGAAGAGCGTCGTCGATCAGGTCCACCGCACTGCGAATGCCAAGGGCGAAGGCGAAATCGACACCGCTTCTGTGCCTTGTTGCATCATAATCATCCCCCAGCATGTCCTTCAGGATCACGAAGCTGTGGGGATCACGCGCCCAGGCCATATCCGCCCCCTTCACCGCCTCAATTGCAATCCGGTTCAACTTTGAATCGAAATAAGGTCCATAGGTTTGGGGCAACAGAATGAGCGGCACATTCCTTTTAAGGGAAATCAGCTTGGGGCGGACAACGCTCATAAAACGTTTCACCCCATAAATGTCGCTAAAGCTATCGCCACCAGAAATATCGAGAACAACATCAAAACCGTCAATATCCCGCACGACAGAGTTCATCATTGCACCAAACGCACCCAATCGGGACGCTACCGAAACGGTGACGATATTTTCTGGCAGATAATAGCGATGGCCGGCGCGAATGCCGATATGCTCTACGTCAAAATAATTCCCGTCCGAGAATTGGTGGGTTTTGGACCGTTTACCGAGCTCATTGTCAAAGACGGAAAATCGGGCATTGGGCAGCCGTTCTGTGATCCCTTCAACAGTCGACGCAAAAAGAGCAGAAACGCCCATGTTCGATGTATCCGGCGCCGCACCGAACAACCCGATGTTGATTTTTGATCTGTTGTTATCCGACATTACTTTGTACTTACCAATTGTTATTCACTTGATCGTCTAGTCCGGTACATATGCCGGGAGAACCTTAAACAACTCTTCAGAAAAAGCAGAAAGTTCCGCATCCGCCTGCGCTTCGGGCATTGTTGCCATTATCGGCATCGACAGCCGAATGAGGGCTCCATCTGTCCGTGCAGACGACAGCCCGCCCCACAGCAGGTTGAATTTCGCCTTATACTCGTTCGCAATATATTTCCCGCGCTGCTTAAACCAGTAGTACACCAGCAACCGGTCTTCGCCATGGGTAACGAGCACCCGGTTGACCGGCACACTCTGTGCCCCATTTTTCAGCGAGATCTCTGTCAGCTCTTCTATCTGCCAGCCACCTGACGGAATGCAGACGCGCGGCGAATGCGGCGTGCTGCCAGCGGATTGCTGATCATAATACCCAATAAACAGGGTAATCGGCAGAATCTCGCCCCCGCGGTAATGACCGAGGAAATAGTCGCTCATATTGAGGATGGTTTGCTCCACCCCGGGAAGCACATCCTCCTCGGCGATCATGTCATTGATTTTCAGGGGAAAGCTGTTGAACATCCGCCGTTCGGGTATTTCAGGCTCAATCCCCCGGAACATTATGATGGCGGGGGCAAACACGACGCAAATCAGCAGCGCACCAACAATTGGCCCCAGACGCACCGGCTTCTCCGACTGCTGTGCGGCAGGAACGGAAACCTTGAGGACACCGCCCCCGATCGTCGCTTTTTCTCGTTTGCTGAGCGTGAGGTAGCAAACCGCCAACATGACCGCAAAAGAAAACAGAAAGAAAACCCAGCCTTCGAAAAGATGGAAGAATCCGTCCGACACCGCCGTATCCGTCCATTCCGCAAACGCGCCGGTCAGAAATATCCGGACGCTGTTCATGATGATCGACACGATGCCGGCAATGGCAACAAAAAGCGCCCGCTTCCAGAACGGAATATCGAACAGCATCGCCAGGAGAACCCCCAGGCCGATCATCGGGTAGAGATATCGAAGGCCGGCACAGGCTTCGACAACTGCCAGCTTGATGGTTCCCATATCGATGATATTTCCGTCCTGAAAGACGGAAAGTCCTGCGAAACGCAACAATACAACACTCATATCCGTGGAAAGGAGCTGCAGGCCGTAGGTCAGGTTGGCATTCAGAAAGGCGGGCGGTGGCACCACAAACGGCAGTAAAATAAGGGACGGCAGCACATAGCGGCCATAGGTAACTCCCCCAAACACAACGAACAGGCCGAGGATCAACAGAAAAAGGCTGAGGTGACGGACATTTTCTATCCCTGCCTTGACCGCCAATCCATAGACCGCGACCGCGATCAGGCAAAAAACAACACCGATCCAGTTACCGCGGATATCGAAGGAAGAAAGAAGTTCTCGTCGCGCCCAGAGGAGATACAGTGCCACGGCCAGCATCAACGGGCCATGACTGAACTCCTCAACATTCATCCATGCATCCCATAGCAGCATGCCATCGGGTATATAGATCAGGAAAACCAGGCACAGGAGGGCTGGCAACAACAGTCGCGTTCGGTCAATCCGTTGTAAGGCCAGTTCCATTCATCCTCTCGCTATTCTTCCTTTACTCAATTCTGACGTCAACGTGCGACGGACAAACTTGCCGCAATCAGGGTCGCCATCGAAATCTAGTAATAGTAAGTTTTGGCGACATCCTGTGATTTGTTTAGAACGACACCCAAGAGGTTGTTCGATTGCAGTTGGCGGCGGCAGTCCTTGACGTCGCTCGGCTTGGTCTCCCCACTCGCTACTACCATCAAAACGCAGTCTACCTGCGGAAGGAAAGCAATGGCGTCATCGGTCGCTTTCAGGGGCGGTAAATCGAAAATACAGATGCGTTTCTCGTACCTGTTTCGAAGATCCTCCACCACGGCTTTTACTTTCCGCGACGTCAGAATTTCAGTTGAATTCTTGATCGGCCGACGGTTTGGCAAAACCACAAAACGGGGAATGCCGGGATTGATCAGTACGTCGTTAAACTCGATCTTGCCGTCGAGAAAATCTGCAAAGCAGTTATCTTTCGGGAGCCCCAGATAGGCCGCCACCTGAGGACGACGCAAATCGAAATCCACGAGAAGAGCCGTATAGTCGGTTTGTTTGGCAATACTGAGCGCCAGGTTGATTGCGACAACCGTTTTCCCGCAGGCCGGTGTTGGCGACGTGATAGCGAGGGTCCGCCAGTTATTGGCTTCCATCTTCGCGAGAACCTGTGTTCTCAGAATATCGAAGCTGATTGAATTGGGGTCTTCACTATCCAGCGTAATGATTCTGTTTTCTTCCAGATGCGCCATGTCGAGATCAACAACACGAGTCTGGTTATAAACGATCGGGCCTTCGACGATCTCCGCGTTACGAGCAGCCTTTTTTGCGGTGCTCGTATGCTCCGAAAGACCACCAGACTTTTTCTCCTTGGCCTTGGCAATGGCTTCCTTAATACGTTCCACGTCAGTCCTCTCTTAAAATGAGACCAATAGTCTATCGACAGCTACCCACACCTTGTAAAACAGATCATCCAACGGCTGGTATAAAAAGTGCACAGCCACCAGCAACAGAGCAAACAAGACAATCGGAATGAGGAAGTACAGGAAGATTTTCATCCGATGCTGTACATTTTCCTGACGTGTGTGAATGTAAGGTATAGACACAATGGGCGGGTGCTTGAGCACTGCTTCCAGTTCAGAGGCACTATGAATTCGGCGGTCGATCAGCTCGATCAGGAAAACACAGACCACGCCGATGACAAGCGCAAGAAATCCGCCAATACCAAGAATTTTCTTCCTATCCGGGGAAACCGGTTCCGTCGGTACGATCGGCGGCTCCAGAAGTACAAAGCGTTCCGCCTTCTTCTCTTCCTCAAGATTCTGTGACAGCTGTGCCTGAGCCTGCTTGGACTCAAGTGAATTCAACTTTTCCAGCAAGTCGTTATAGGTCCGGTCCAGAACAGTCAGGCCGCGCTCGACTTGCGGGATTTCAAGAATGATTCCCTCCAGGTCCGCAATCTTCTTGCTCGTTGCGGCAATCTGGCGGCGCGTTTCCGCAATTTTATCATCCGTCGCAGCGATACGGATCTGGAGCTTCTCAACAACAGGGTTGTAGACACCGCTTGACGCGGACTGTTCCTGAGCCGCTGCCGCGAGTGCAGATGAGGTTTCCTGCTCCACCTGCTTTTCGAGAGCCGCAATGCGCTTCTTAAGCGCAATGATATCCGGGTGCGAATCCGTCAGTCGGGTGGAGGCATCCAGCAAGCTATCCTTCAAGGTAGCCAGGTTTTGTGCCAGTTCGGATTGCTCGCCGCCGCTGGCGGTAAGGCCAGACCGGGCGGAAGTCAGTTCAATCTGGAGATAGCGTTTGTCTTCTTCAAGCGCTCGCAAATCCCGGCGGAGATCGCGAATTTGCTCTTCCGACCTCTCCAGCATACTCTGGCGCAGGCCAAGATGCTCGGGCAGGGCATTTCCATATTTTTGCTTGTACGCGACAATCTCGGTTTCGATCTTGGTCAGTTCGCGGCGCACCTTGTTTGCTTCATCTGCCAGGAAAGCCGTGGCCTCGGAGGCCCGTTCGGTCCGCGTTCGCACATTCTCGCTCAGGAACAGCGTAACCAATTCATTCGCAACGTCGGTCGCAATCTGCGGGTTCTCATGACTGAAGGCGACCAGGAAGGCGATTGTCGTATCCCCTCGCCTGCTGCCGGAAAAAGACGATGTAATAACCTCAATCCCGATTTCCTCCTGCATTTTATATACAAGTTCAGAAACCGTCATAAATTTCCGGTCTTCACCATAGACGTTGAATTTGTCGATGATTTTTAGAAGATTTTCCCGGGTCATTACCCGCTGCTGGATCATCCTGATCCGCTGATCGGGGTCGGTGTTTACTGTTGATTCAATAAGATCGGGAGAGATTTGCTGTGTTTCAACGAGAATGGTACCAAAGGACGTATAATGCGGCGGCAAAATCAAGATGACAGCTACGCTGCCCACAAGAACCAGCACAAACGGGATCAAAAAGAATAGAAACCGTCTCTTAGCGGCTGAAATGATCCGCTCAAAATTAATCGGCGAACCTTCTTCTTCGGGAAGTGTAAAATCTTGGTTCATACTAATGCTCGAATTTCTTCAATTCAGTCGATTTAATCAGTTTATATCGGACGCCTTGTAACCCGTCCTTATGGTTAAAATTTTACAACCATCCAAGCCGATCAACAAATGCCACCTGCCTTTTTAGGCCCAAAGAGTTAAGGAATGGTTGGTAACTGATATATATTGGCAACATTGCGCTAAATTTTAAGGGTTCCTGCAACGATCGGCACGGTCAGGCAGCGCCCTCCACGCGCAAGTCAAAATAGGAGGAAATCAATAGATCTCGCCCCTCTTTCTCCGCATCACGAGGGTAAATGTCAAGGATTGATACGATCAATAGGCGTTTTTATTTACAAAGCCAACAAAGACTGTCATCACCAGAATTTGCAGGTCAAAAAACAGCGACCAGTTCTCGACATAATATGTATCATAATTCACCCTGGCTTCCATTTTTTCCAGGGTGTCCGTTTCTCCGCGATAGCCCTTTACCTGCGCCCAGCCGGTAATCCCCGGCTTGACCTTATGGCGGGCAAAATATCCTTCAATCAGCTCAGAATACTCTTCATTGTGATCGATTGCATGGGGACGTGGGCCGACCAGCGACATTGTCCCGTTAACCACGTTGAAAAGCTGCGGCAACTCATCCAGGCTGGTCCGGCGGATAAATTTACCGACCCGGGTTATACGCGGATCATCTTTCGACGCCTGGACAGTCTTTTTTCGTTCCGCCCCGTCATGATACATGGAGCGGAACTTATAAATTTCAAATATCTTGTTGTTATAGCCATAGCGTTTCTGCTTGAACAACACCGGCCCCTTGCTTTCCAGCTTGATCGCAATGGCAACCGCAAGCAGGAGCGGAGAGAACAAAATCAGGGCCAGCCAGCCCAGAATACGGTCCTCCAGCGCCTTCACCACGACCTTGAACCCGGACAAGGGCGAATCCACCACCTCGATCATCGGCAGGCCGCCGAAATGGTTGGGGGACGGTCGGTGTGGAAAACGAAAGCCCACCAGATCAGAGACCAAATGGACATGGGCCGGGAGTTCGCGCAGACGGCTAACGATTTCCAGCTGGCGTTCATCCGCGTTCCAGGGGAGCGCGACAATGATATCGTCGACATGATTTTCGCGGACGAACTTTATCAGGGCCTCCATATTCCCAAGCAGGGTATAGCCGGCAACCGTTGGCCCCATACGGCCGATCCGGTCATCGAAGATGCCCACGACCTTGTTGACCGCCGGTTTTTCGTTTTCAAGCTGGCGTAGAAGCTGTTCCGTCTGTTTTCCGCCACCAAGAACGACGACCTTCCGTGTACATATCCCCCGGCTAGCCAGATAGTTGATGATGATAAAGGCAACAAGCCGGTAAATCAGAATGACAAAAAAGGAGGCGAAGGCGAAGCTGTACATCCAGATCCGCGAATATTCCTCGGATACCTTCAACGAGAAGGCTACCGCCAGAAGCAACATAAAGGTCGTCAGGCAGACAATCGCGAGATTTGGCAGGTTGGTAAGTGGTGACAACAATGTCGAGAAGGAGTAAATCCGTGCATAATGTCCCAAAAAGAAAAATATGATCAACGCGAGAACGACCGCATACATATAGTTTTCATGGGCGATCAGGTTGCCGCCGATCACAAAATAATGGCTGAGATAGCCCGCGAGAAACAGCCAGAAAAGGTCGAGGGCCGTGAAAATCGGGGATAGTACACGCGAGGAAAGAGGGTATCCTCCACTATATGCGGAACCCTTTTCGGCAGGTATTTTTTTGCTGCTCAGTCCGCTTTCCGAAATCTTGTTCAACGAATTTCTCCGACGACAGGCGCTCGTAAATCCTGCTTCAAAACCGATATTCAAAAAATTGGTTGGTAAAGCTTGTCTCGACTGCACCCGCAGAAAATATTACTAATCATACATCTCTTGGGTGCAATTTACATCGCTTATCGTTAATTTTTCCTAAACCGCAGGCCCGTAATAATACCTATGACCCTATCTAGCCATCATAATCAAAACAGGTACCGAGTTGCGTTATTCCTTTGGGGAGCTGGCTTGGTCGCCATTACTATCTTCTCCCTTTTGCCGCCTGGCAATGAACCGTCCTTCTCAGATCTGGTCAATGACAAGGTTCGGCACTTCACTGCCTATGCGCTGCTTGCCTTGGCTGCATGCCATGCGGGCCATAATTGGCAGCAACGGCTATTGCTGTGTATCGTGACGTTTATCGTAAGCCTCCTTATCGAAATTCTGCAACCCTTTACAGGCCGGAATTTCGAACTTTTGGACATTGTTGCAAATTTATCTGGTACCCTTGCAGGAATGGGCTTGGCTGCTCTCACTTTCCGCTACCGTGCACGAAAATTTCGCCTCTAGCCTTGCCTCAGACTGCGGTCCCACAGCATCAAATGCACGCCGTACTGATCCTCCCTGACCTCAAGATGCGCCGCGTCAAAGGTCCAGCGCCTTGTTTCACTCGCCTTCAGTTTGCGGCCCGGACCATATTTCTCCGCTAGCGCCTTCAAAATATCAGTATCCTGATAGGTCGCGCCGGGAAGGGAAGCATCGATTTTCCAAATCCGGTGACCGGCTTCCGGCGGCGTATAGCTGACGCGATAGCGAATACGCCTGTCATTTCCGTTCTGGGGCGCAACGCAAACGAGAACAAGAACCGGACCCGTTGGTCCGTCATACCGGCTCTCTGCCGCGCACTCCGCCCGCTCTTCATTAAGGTTCGCGCTTTTCTCACCGAGTTGATAGCCGGTTTCCTGAAGTAGCGCCTCATGAAGGGACGGCACCGGTGGCGGCATGACGCAGCTGGATAACAGCACAAGCATCGCCGCAACAACGGCAAGGACAAATGACCCTTGCGCGGTCAACCGCCTTCCAAATTTTATGTCCCCCACTCGAATAACCCTCTTACGCGACGTCCAGAACCCGCTCTTTCGTTACCTCGACTTCCGCCAGAATACTTCGCGGATCCTCAAGCCGGCGAATCCGTGTGAACAGTTCCCCGGCCTCCCCATAGCTGCGTGCAAGCAGCTTTATCCATTGCTTCAATCGTCCTGCCTGCCGCGGCGGATTAGCCATGCCTTCGATAAGGTCGTGATATTCCGCAAGGGTGCCAAGGATTTGTGACCAATTGAAGGCAGTCATCCCCGTCGACTCCCCACGTCTTTGGGCAATTTCCCAGCCAAGGCTCGGACGAGCAATAACTCCCCGACCGATCATAATATCCTCGCACCCACTCGCCTCCCGGCAGAGATCATAATCCTCTGGCGTCCAGATTTCGCCATTGGCAACAACCGGTATATCGAGCCTTTCGGCAATTGGTCGAAGATATTCCCAATGGGCTGGTGGACGATACCCTTCCATCTTCGTGCGGGCATGAATGGTAAGCTTGCCTGCGCCGGCCTCGGCGATGGCGAGAGCGTTCTCCAGCGCCAGGGATTTCTCCGCAAAGCCAAGGCGCATCTTGGCGCTGACCGGGATAGTGTCCGGCACCGCCCGGCGCACCGCAGAGACAATATCATGGAGCCGTTCCGGCCATTGTAGCAGTGTTGCCCCGGCGTCATGACGGTTCACGGTCTTGGCGGGACAGCCGAAATTGATATCGACACCCGGCGCACCAAGTTCAGCGACAAATCCTGCATTTTCTGCCATGACATGCGTTTCACCGCCCATGATCTGCACATGTACCGGGACACCTGCCACGGTTTTCCCGTCCTGTCTCAGCTCCGGGCAGAGCGAATAAAAAACTGAAGCCGGATAAAGATGCTGGCTGACGCGCACGAATTCGGAAACACACAGGTCAAACCCCCCGATCCGTGTCAGAATATCGCGCATATAGACGTCGACTACCCCCTCCATGGGGGCCAGCGTTACCGTTGCCAAGGTCCCTTATCCTCTATTTTCCTTGTCATATTTTAATGGTAAAATAATTTTAAAGACAAAGATAGAAATCAGGGAACTGTCATAGGGGCAGTTCATCGCAAAAGGAAGACTTAATATGAGTGAATTTCTGTTCGACACAGGTGGTCCACACGGAAATGTAACGGATCTCCAGGAATTCACTGATGAGAACGCGGCTTTTGAACGGATCAGGCTTCTTTATGATGAGAATGTCGCAAAGGTAAAAAACCGCTTCACCGAATTTGAGGCCGGAGATAAAACCAGCCCCGCCGATCCGGCCTATTATCCCTATCTCGGCCTCAGTGTCGAATCCACGGACATCAACCGGACAGGCAAGCGATCCTACGGCAAGATTGACGCGGCGGGCACCTTCGGGACGACGATAACCCAACCTGAGCTTTTCGAGAGCTATTACAAGGAGCAAATACGGCTCATCCTCAAGAACCATCAGCGGCCGGTTTATGTCGGGCTGAGTATGCGCCAGATGCCCCTTCCCTTCGTGATCGAGGCGGCCTCCTCCGATGTCTCGGCCAATGATATGCCTGCATTGCAGGCCATATTCACCATGCCGGAACTTTCCAATATCAACGACAGCATCGCCAACGGCACCTATGTCCCCATTGACGGCCAGCCCCGCCCACTCTCACTTTTCACTGCGGAACGCGTGGACTACTCTTTGGCGCGACTGGCGCATTATACCGGCACCGTGCCGGCGCATTTCCAGCGGTTCGTGCTGTTCACCAACTATCAGCGCTATGTCGATGAGTTCATCGATTACGGCAAGAAACAGGTGTTGGAAGGTGAGGAATACCGCGCTTTTGTCGAGCCGGGAAATGTCGTTACACCCAACCCGCGCCTGACGGATGCACCACCAACCGGCACGGCGCCCAACCATCTGCCGCAGATGCCCGCCTATCATCTTGTCGCTGACCGGCATATGGGCATTACCCTGGTCAATATCGGCGTCGGACCCTCCAACGCCAAGACAATCACCGATCATATTGCGGTTCTCCGGCCGCATTGCTGGTTGATGGTTGGTCATTGCGGCGGCCTGCGGCATACCCAGCGGCTCGGCGATTTTGTCCTGGCCCATGCCTATGTGCGGGAAGATCATGTGCTGGATGAGGATATCCATCCCTCCGTCCCACTTCCCGCAATCGCCGAGATCCAGGTCGCGCTGACCGAGGCGGTGGCCCGTGCCGCCGACGGATTGGGTGGCACGGCGGATATCAAGGAGCATTTTCGCACCGGAACCGTTTACACGACCGATGACCGGGACTGGGAATTACGCCATAAGGAACTGGCCATCCGGTTCAACCAGACTCGCGCCATTGCTGTGGACATGGAATCCTCGACCATTGCTGCCAACGGCTTTCGCTTTCGCGTGCCCTACGGCACGCTTCTCTGCGTATCCGACAAGCCGATCCACGGGGAGATCAAACTACCCGGAATGGCCAATAAGTTTTATGAGGATCGAACCGCCAAGCATCTGCATATCAGTATCGACACCCTGCAACAGCTTCGTCGCCAGGGTGTCGAAAGCCTGCATTCGCGCAAATTACGCAGCTTCGACGAACCGGCGTTCCGCTAGGGCTTACCGATTGGCGGAAAGATGCGGGAGGAGAAGGCCTGCCAGATGTTCACATAGAGCAGGCGAAAGATCATGACCCATGCCGTCTACCAGCTCCAGCCTTGCGCCGGGGATCAGCCGCGCCGTATCCTCACCAGCTGCGTAAGGGATGAGCGGATCATCCTTACCGTGAATTACCAACGTTGGCGCCGTGACGCCAGGAAGTTCAGACACCCGCGGGTTTGAGGCCATGACCGCCGCATATTGGCGCAGATATCCGGCAGGCGAGTAACTACGTGTGACGCAAAAACGGATATGTTCTTTCAGTGCATCGCGGTTCCAGCGATATCCAGGACTGCCGATCACATCATTTACCTCAAGCCCGAACTCAACCACGTCATCGATGCTCTGGCTCGCCGGTGCCGACATCAACACGGAGGTGGCCGCCGGGGTCGACGGCGGTAAATGGCGGTTCCCGCTCGACGACATGATGGAAGTGAGGGAGTGCAGCTTCTCGGGGTAAAAAATCGCCATCAGCTGCGCGATCATGCCCCCCATCGACATGCCGACCATATGCGCAGTGTCAATCTTCAGCCCGTCCATCAGGCCCGCCACATCGGCCGCCATATCACTCAAGTGATAGGGCACTGTCGGCGCTTCGCCCGCCTGAACGCGCTGCATGATGTGCGCCATGTCGGGCAGGCCCTTCTCGTCGAGTTTCTGGGACAGTCCGATATCCCGGTTATCAAAACGGATCACATGGAAATTCTGCGCCGCAATCGCTTCGCAGAAGGACGCAGGCCAATCGACCAGCTGAAACCCCAGCCCGGCAATCAGGATTACCGCTGGATCGGACGGCGTCCCGAAGGTCTCATATTCCAGCGAGAGGTTATTGCTGATGATCTTGGCCATTTTGATATCCCTCGTTTCTTATGAAAAAAGCGGACCCAAAAGATCCGCTTTTCTGTGTTTCGTCTGGACTTTTCCGTTAGCCCGCTGACTTGATCCAGTCTTCAATGGCGCTTTTCGGCGAGGCGCCGACTTTCGTCGCCGCGATCTGGCCATCCTTGAACAGCATCAGCGTCGGAATACCGCGCACGCCGTATTTCGTCGGCGTATTCGGATTCTCATCGATATTGATTTTGGCGATTTTCAGATTATCGCCCATTTCCTGGGAGATTTCGTCAAGAGCCGGGGCAATCTGCTTACAAGGACCGCACCATTCGGCCCAGAAATCGACCAGCACCAGGCCAGAACTATCCAGGACATCCTCTTTAAAAGAAGCGTCGGTGACTTTCGTAGTGGTCATAGTATCCTCATTTCAGGCAAAAAATTAAAAGCTCTCCGGCACCCCGGCGGAAACTTCTTATCCCTATAATTACGTATCCCCTGACCGATCGTCAAGTGAACAACATCACAGAAGTGCCTCCGGTAATTCCATAAGATGCGGACCTTCTGTCCAGAGAAGGGCGCATTTCACGGCTTTTCCGGGATACATGGCCATCAACGCGCGCCGGTAGAGCGACATCTGTCTTATATATAAGGCGGAAACAGCCCCGATTTCCGTGGGCGAGGGCCGGTTTGTCTTGTAATCGATGATGAGAATCTCATTTTCACTGACCAGCAAACGATCTATCTGTCCGGAGAGAACCCGGCCATCGATGACACCGCTGATAGGGACTTCCGCCTGGCTGTTGGGCCCGAAGATCGCGGAAAAGTCCGGATCATCAATCACGTTGAGGGTTTCTCGCAGGATTTCTTCCTGCCGTGCCAACTCGAGACTGTGGATTGGCCGGGCAAGCCAGGCTTTGGCGGCGCGTTCCCGCTCCGCCGGATCAATCGACGGCAAGGTTTCCAGCAACCGATGCACGAGAAGGCCGCGATGGAATCGCCGTCCCTCATCCAGCCCCAGCGGCGAAGACGCAATCGTTTCATCCTCATCACGCGATGGGACCAGTGGCCGGGGCGGGGTCGGCTCGTCGGGGGCAGGGCGATGGATCCAGCCCGGCAAGGGCACAGGCTGAGTGGGGCCCCTCTCCGGAGTGACCTGTTGCTCGGTTACGGTGCCGCTCGACCAACGGCGCGCCACCTCTCCCCAAGGGAGCTCAACCTCTTCCACCCCTTCACCGAAGGCAGGATTGATCAGCTCATACCAGCAATCCGCAGGACGACTCTTCTTCCCTTCCCAGCCACAGATGTAGAGACGATCTTCCGCCCGGGTGAGTGCGACATAGAGGAGCCGCTTCTTCTCCTCCAGCTGTCGGTCCTTTGCGAGCTGGCGGGCCTGGGCGGTCAGCGGATCGTCATTTTCGGTCTTCACCGGCCAGAGTGGAAAGGGTGCTTCCTCGTCCGTCCAGAAAATAGACGGCTGTGACCGTGTCCCCTGACAGGTATCAGGCAGGAACACAATTGGCGCCTGAAGGCCCTTCGATCCATGGACAGTCAGCACCCTCACCTCATTACGACCCTGCTCCATATCACGCTTGACCTCCGATGCGCCCGCGTCAATCCAGTGCAGGAAGGCTTGCAGGGCGCTCGCTTCCGTCCGCTGGAAATTTAGCGCAAGGGAGAGAAACTCCTCAATCGGGTCCGTTGCCTCCTGCCCGAGACGACCGAGCAGCTTCTTTCGACCGCCGAGACGTCCAAGAATATCCGCGAAAAATTCGTAAACAGGTACGAAATCCGCCCGCGCCAGCAATTCGCCAAGGAACAACCGGGCCTGATCAAAGACGGGTAATCCTGTCTTGTTATCACGAAGGGCGCGCCATAGACTGCCCTTTCGTCCAAAGGCGAGTTCGAACAGCTGATTGTCATCGCAGCCGACGAACGGGCTTTTCAGAATAACGGCGAGGTTAAGGTCATCTTCGGGCAGCAGAACAAAACGGGCGAGGGCCAGCAGGTCCATCACAGCTAACTGCTCGGTCAAAACCATCCGATCTGTGCCGGCTACCGGGATATCCGCGAGCTTGAGTGCGCGTACCACATGGCCGAAAAAGGCATTCCGGCTCTGCACGAGGATCATGATGTCCTTCGGCGCAATTGGCCGCCCGGTCGCACTCAATATCTCACCATTATCGAGCCATTTCCTGATCTGCAGGGCGATATACTTGGCAAGGCCGGCCGCCGGGTTCATGTCGAGGTTCTGAGCCATTGGCATATCCCAGGGGTCGGTCGCTTCGATTTCCGGCGGCTTCACTGTCGGCCAGATTTCCACAAGACCCGCCTCTCCCGCCCGGCGAACCAGATGCTTAACCAGATCACCTGAAGCGGTCAGCCCCTTGCGGGCGCCTTCCTCCTCAAATACCCTGTCCACAAGATCGAGGACACTCTCCGTAGACCGAAAGGAGAGATCGAGCGGAATATTGCGCCAGTCTTTTCTAGCGGCCTTGGCCCGCTCTTCGAACTGGCGTCGCATCACGTCAAAGGTCGCAGGATCAGCGCCTTGAAAGGAATAGATCGACTGTTTTTCATCGCCGACAACGAAAAGGGTCCGTTTCGCCTCTACCGCGCCGTCGCCCGTAAAAAACTCCTCCGCGAGCGCGGCAATCACCTGCCATTGCTCCGCACTCGTATCCTGCGCCTCGTCCACAAGAATATGCTCGATCCCGCCGTCGAGCTTGTACATCACCCAGGGCGCCACACCGTCACCGGTCAGTAGATCACGGGTTTTCAGGATCAGGTCATCATAGTCAAGCCGTCCACGCCGCGCCTTTTCAGCCTCATATCTATCAACCAGCGCCAGTCCCAACCGGATCAAAGCCGAGGTTGAGGCCAGAACCCGCGCCTTCCGGACCCTCTCAAGGACCTTCTGTAGCCGTTCCGCCTCTTTGAGCATGACATCCAGTATCTCCGGCATCGCCTCGACGACCGCATTGGTCGCCAGTCGCGCAACGATGTCCCCCTTCTGGGTAAAGAAAGCCGAAACATAATCTTCGAACAATGCAGGGCGGCGGTCCGGTTGCAGGAGCCATGGCGCCATCTTTTCAGCCTTCTTGACATCTGTAGGCGTGCCCATGAGCAGCCGGTCCACAGCGCGACGGAGGGCCGGGCCGTCGAAGGTCGTCTCCCGGCAAGCACGGGAGATGATATGTTCTTCCGTCAACTCCGCATCTATGCCGATCCGCGCTGCCAAAGCCGTAATTACCCCATTGGGCCCGCCAAACTCCGCACGCAGGCGCAGCAAATTGCTCCGCTTGTCGCCGAGGTCTTTCAGCAGCTTGGAAAATCCTTCCTCATTCACCTTTTCACTGACCAGCCGCAGCGCAGCACCAAGAGAGGCATTCTCCGGTCTCTGGCATTCAAGCAGCGTCTCATCGCGGGCGTTCTGCATAATCTCCCCGGCGCTGCGTTCATCCATTACCTCGAAATTGGGCGATAGTCGCGCCTCCAGCGGGAAGCGGCCGAGGACTGATTCACAAAAGGAATGAATAGTCTGGATTTTGAGTCCACCCGGCGCATCAAGGACGCTGGCGAACAGCCGCCGGGCCCAGATCGTTTCCCCATCCGTCGCAGGCCGTCCCATCAATTCCCGCAAGCTCTTGGCGAGGCGGGTATCATCCATCACCGACCAATCGCCAAGCATGGCGTTCAGGCGGTTCGCCATTTCCGCCGCGGCTGCCTTGGTGAACGTAATACAGAGAATTTTCTCCGGCGGTGTTCCCGCCAGCATCAACCGCAGGCTCCGTTCCACCAGGACCCGCGTCTTGCCCGACCCGGCGGACGCGGAAACCCACACGGATTTCGCGGGATCAGCCGCCAGCTTCTGCCGCGCAATGCCGCTATTAACCAGCTCGGTTAAGCTCATTCCGGATCCTCCCCGCTCGACCATTCCTTGACCCGCGCCAGATGTTCATAATCATTGAAACGGTAGGGCAAATCCGGACGAGGACAGCTTAAATAGGGGGTCGCCTGCCGGTCAAACTGGGCAATCAGGCGAAGCAGCCCGTCATAGGCTTCCTCCGCCAGCATTTCCGGTGGTGGTGACTTCTTTCCACCTGCCGAGCGGAACTCGCCCGCCGGATCGCCCCCACTCAGCCGGATGTAGGCCAACTCCTCCACCGGTGCGGCGGCTATATCGGAGAAGCCGCTGCGGGTCAGCATCGCCGCCTCCAGCGCGAGCTGCGGCGACACACCGGTTTCCACCTCAGTGATCGAGGGTGGCGCACCGGTCTTGTAATCAATAATGGAGAGGCTGCCGTCCGTTTTAGAAATGTCGATCCGGTCGGCAGTACCGCTCAAGACAAATTCCGCATGCGGCGCCGGGATTTTTATGGTCCCCTTTACCTCTGTCTCCAGGGTCCTGAACTTTTTCCGTCGCGCCGTCTCGAAGGCGACAAACCAGTCCGCAATCCGCTCGAACCTTGGCCACCAGAAGGCCCAGACGGTGGGATAGGACAGCACATCGCCAAAGGCTTCGCGCCCGAGTTCCAGCAGCTTGTCCCGCGCATCGGGCGGCAGCACATCGGGGTAATGGTTTATGAATTGCTCTAACGCGGCATGAATGAATGTCCCCTTGTCCGCCGCCGAGGGGTCGGTTGAGATGTCATCGAGCGGTGAAAGTTTCAGGATTTGCTCGGCAAATATGGAATAGGGATCCTTGATCCATTTCTCTATACGCGTAACCGAGAGTCGGCGCGGGCGCGCGGTAACGGGCGGCGTGGGGCGCGGTGCCAGAACCGGCTCCACTGCTGCGGGTTGGTCAAGCTGCTGCTGCCAGTCGAAAGTGGGCCTGGCGGCGCCCTTGTCCAGCGCCATTCCGAATTTTTTCAGGAAGGTCTCAAGGCGCAGCAACCAGCGGGATGGAACCGTTGGCGTGCCGTCAATCTTCTCGGCACGTGTCATAACCACTTCCGCAGCGCCGAAGGCCTGCTGGAAATCATGGGCAGAGAGGCCGATCTTCTGTTCAGGGAGCGGAAGGCCAAATTTCTCGCGCATCGGCCGGCTCATCCACGGATCATTTCCGGCATCCGGGGGCCAGCTTCCCTCATTCAGCCCGCCCAGGATGACCAGATCGGCGCGACCAAGCCGGCCTTCGATCGGGCCCCATATCTGCAATCGCGGGTGCAGGCCATATTGCGGACGCACCATGCGCCCGCGCATCAGGTTGTCAAGCAGCGCCGGCCAGCTGTTGGGATCGAACGAGTCGATCACATCGGCCGCGCGCAACAACTCAGAAAGGAAGCCTGCCGCCGCGTCGCCAAAATTCCCACGCCAGAGCGCCGAGCCCTCCGCTCCAGCCGGGGTCGACAGCTTTTCTGCAAACTGGGTAAAGCATTTGAGGAACTCCGAAAAATCCACGTCGCCATAGCTGACCATGTCTTCAAGCGGAGCCGCAAGGTCAACCAACTCCTGGAACCAGCTTTTCCCGGATTCGTCGGCTGAACTTGTAGCGAGCGCCCGGTTGATGCCGGCAAAACCGGATGCAGGGCGCGGACCCCGCAGGATGGCCAGTTCCAGCGCGCGCACATGACGGCGAAACACGTCCGGTGCAACGCCTCCTGCCGCCAGCGGATGTTTGAGGGCGGCGAGAAGGGCGACCGGTTCCGCCTCACTTTCTATCAGCCGGGCGAGAAGACGCAAAAAGACGCCGGGCGGAGATTGATCAAGGCTAATGCCCGCACTGTCATCCACATCGATGTTCCAGCGGCGCAGTTCCGACCCGACCCGGCGGGAAAGGTCACGATCGGGCGTGATCAGAACCGCCGTCTTGCCATCTGTTTCCAGCGCCTCCCGCATCAGCAGGGCAATAGATTGTGCTTCGCTCTGGGCATCCAGGCAGTCCAGCTGGCGTATACCGTCGAGTGCCGCCTCAGCGGGGGCGGCGGCCTGTTGCCACCGATCACTGGTTGTGGCGGGTCGCAGGGCTTCAGCAAGCAAAGCCGCCCGCGCCGAGGTAGAGGTGCGAAATTCTTCATCAGTGAGATCCTCCACGTCCTCACGGGTAATCCCAAGCTTGTCCAGAAGCAGGGCGAGGCCATGTTGCGGATGCGCCGGATCACGCGGCAAGGTCTGCCAGCTGTCAGCATCGAGATGACGATCGAGACCGGGCAGGACAACTGTCCCATTGGGCAGGTTGGCGACTGTTTTTAGCAGCAATGCCGTTGCCGGGATGGAACCGGTGGAGCCCACAGCGTAAATCGGCGCGACCGGGGGTATTTCCTGCCAATGGGCGACCTGCGCGCGCAGAAGCAAATCCCGGCGCAGGGCCGGATCGATCGCACCCTCCTCAGAGAGGATTGCCGGCCAGTTCAGGCTGAGGATTTCCAGAAATTCCAGCGTGATTTGCCAGTGGGCGGCATATTCGGCCGGGACCAGTTTTTTCAAATCCGCAAGGTCCAGCCCCTCTGTCTGTACCTGATCGAGAAAACGGGCGAGCGCAGTCGCTAGCCCCGCTGCCTCCGCGATGCCACCTGCATGATCACTGCGCGCCTGTATAAGGCGGCTCAACAGCAACTGCCGCCGCAGCGGATCAATCGCCGGCGGCAGGGACAGCAGTTTTTTGCCCGGACCGCCGATTCCAATGTCGCCTTCCAGCAGCAACTCGTCCTCTTCCACGTCGCCAATGGGGCGCATGCGCGGCAACATCAACGGTTTGCCCGCTGTTTCCCGCAGGAACGCACTTTGTAGGGCGCGCGCTGCGCGACGTGTGGTCGTGAGAACAGTAATCTCGCTGAGTGATGCGCCGTGCCGCCGTAAAAGTTCCCGCGCCAGCACATCAACAAAGGCATATTCCGGCGGAATATTGAGGACATTCGGCGACTTCAGGGGCGCAATCATGTCAACCTTCCTATCCTGTCCCCTGCTTCAATCACGGCTTCCGGCGTGCCAACATGGATCCAGTGTCCATAGTGAACAAGACCAAAAAGCCGCCCGCTCTCCAGCGCCCTGTCATAGAGAAGGTTGAGTGAAAACGCCCCCTCCGGCGTTCCGTTAAAAAGCACCGGGTTCAAGAGCTGAATGCCGGTGAAAAGATAAGGCGCCCCCTCTCCTTTCCGGCGTCGGGTCAGCCGGCCATCGGCGTCCAGATGAAAATCACCATTACCCGCATAGCCGACAGCAGTTTCCACCGGATGCAGCAGTAATAGTGCATCCATTTTTTCGAACCTCCAAAGATCATGCATCTTCCGAAGGGAGCTTTCCCCGCTATCAAGGACAATAACATCGGAGTTGAGCACGAAAAAGGGGGTTTCACCCAACAGGGATAAAGCTTTTTTCACCCCGCCGCCGGTCTCCAGCAGCGCCGCGGTTTCATCGGAAACCGCAATCTCAAGGTCGTTGATAGTTTCGACATAGTCGGATATCTGCGCCGCCAGATGATGCTTGTTCACCACAACAGAACGGATATTTGCGCGGCGTAACAGATCGAAGCAGTAGTCAATCAGGGCGCGGCCTGCGACCTTGACAAGCGGTTTCGGCGTTATATCGGTGATCGGGCGCAGGCGGGTGCCCAGTCCCGCCGCCAGGATCATCGCCCGCATGTCTGAAAGTACCGGCAGGCGTTTCACGATTTCCCTTCTCCGACAGTAAGCATCAGCCAGTTGCGCAGCCCGGTGAGAACCGGATGAGCCAGGTTCCCGGCAAGATGTTGCTGCATCCGAGGGATCATCTCGAGATACCGCCTTTTACCCTCGACCTGCGCAAGCCGAGAGAAGATGCCCATGATGCGGAGCGCCCGGTGCGTGCCAAGAATGGCGAAAGATTCCCGAAAATCCGCTTCATCCAACCCAGTTTCATCAAGATAGTGATACACCATCTCCGCCGCCATTGTCTCATCCACATCCCGCCGGGCATCCTGTAGAAGGGACACAAGGTCATAGGCCGCGGGGCCTCTTAACGCGTCCTGAAAATCCAGCAGGCCAAGAGATTTTAGCCCCTCCTGGTCTTTCAAGTACAACAGGTTTTCAGAGTGAAAGTCCCGAAGTAACATAACTTCCGGGCCGATGCGCATTCTCGGGAGCAGGTTTTCCCAGATATCCTGATAAAATTCGCGCGGCTCTCCCGAAACCGGCTCACCAAGCTTATCGGTCACGTAAAAATCGAGAAACATCTCATTTTGTGCCCTGACATAGTCGTCGGAGAATGCCGGCAGGAAAGAAGGCGGCGGTGTCTTGGCCAAATCAATAAGAAAATCGACAGCAAGGCGGTAGAGTGGTGTTTCCGCTGTGCCAGATTCAAACAGCCGCGCGAAAAGATCATCTCCCAGATCTTCCAGCAGCAAAAACCCCCGGTCAACATCTTCGGCGAGGATTTCTGGCGCGCTGTAACCGCGCCGGGTCAATTCTCTGGCAATGACGACGAAGCTGGTCACATTTTCGGGCGGCGGCGCATCCATCAGGATCAGGGATTTTTCGGACCCCACAATCCGTTCATAGCGGCGGGCGGAAGCATCCCCGGCGAGTGGGTACCGCGACGCTCCCTCAAGACCGTTACGTTCTAAAAACGCGGTTAATGCCGTGTCACGCATCATACGCCCCCGATAAGGCTGTCAGTCGTTGCTTCCAGGAGGCATTGCCGTAAAAGCGGATGATCCGCGCTTCTTCACTTGCACCCTCCTCTGACGTAATTTCAATCAAAAGGTGGCCCGCAGGCAGGTATTTGCCCAACCGGTCCGGCCATTCGATCAGGGAAACGCCCGTATCGAAGGCCTCATCGATATCCAGCTCGAACGCCTCTTCCGGGGTTTCAAGACGATAGAGATCGTAATGATAGAGGCAGAAATCATCAAAATCATAGGTCAGCAGGAGATTATAAGTCGGGCTCGGCACATCGATTTCCTCTTGTGCGAGATGCCGCACCAGCGCCCGGGCAAAGGCGGTCTTACCTGCACCCAGCGTGCCGCCAAGGGCAATAATATCGCCAGGCCTGAGAAGATCGGCGACCTCGCCCGCCAGTATCGCTGTCGCGGCGAGAGAGGGTACCCGCCTGTCGAAAATAAGGGAATGTGTCATGGCGCCCGTCAGGAGTTTTCAACTAGCTGCGTCGATTGCGCAGCAACAGTCGCCGGAAGGTAGCAGAAGACGGTTGTGCCGATATTTTCCTGCGACGTGAGCTCAACATGACCGCCATGCAGCTCGACAAAGCTTTTCACCAACGACAGTCCGAGACCCGCCCCAGCATTCTGCTTCGTGCTATCGCCCTTGGTGAACCGCTTAAAAATATGGTCAACCTGATCATCGGCAATGCCCTTACCGTTATCGCGGACCGTCAACACGTAGCCGTCGTTGATTTTCTGCGCACCGAGAATAATTTCGCCCTTTGATGGCGTGAATTTGATGGCATTACTGAAGAGGTTGAAGATCACCTGCTTGATGCGCCGCTCATCCACCTCGACAATACCAAGGTCACCGGCAATTTCCGTCTTGATCTCCAGATGGCGCTTTTTCGCGCGGTCCTGAACCATGGCAACGACATTCTGGAGCATTGCCGCGAGATCAACGGGCGCTTTCTCAAGTTCCATTTTGCCCGCCTGAATATTCGCCATATCAAGGATATCATTGATCAGCAGCAACAAATGATCGGAACTGTCCAGGATCCCCTGGCCATATTCCACCTGCTTATCGTTAAGCGGCCCGAAGAATTCCTTCACCAGAATTTCGGCAAATCCGATTATGGTATTGAGCGGAGTGCGGAGCTCGTGGCTCACGCTGGCAACAAACTCGGTTTTCATCTTGTCCGCAGCTTCAAGAGCTTCGTTACGTTCCTGTAGTGCCCGTTGGGCCCGCAGCTCATGGGTGACATCGATATAGGTGAAAAGCACATTACCATCCGGCAACG
This sequence comes from Sneathiella sedimenti, assembly GCF_017313765.1. Lineage (GTDB taxonomy): Bacteria > Pseudomonadota > Alphaproteobacteria > Sneathiellales > Sneathiellaceae > Sneathiella > Sneathiella sedimenti. Next base: position 771,444 of record NZ_JAFLNC010000001.1, read on the forward strand.
GCACACGATTAAAGTCGATTATATTGCCGCCCGGATGCTCGATGCGCCCGCTGGAAGCGTCCCGGCGGGTCACATTGGCGACATATTTTTCCCGAAGATCGTTCGCCCAGTCGATATTCGTCTTTTGCAGATAATGGTCAATTATTTGCGATATATGGATATCTTCCTGCAAAAACTCTTCTTCAAGCTCCCAAATCGCGCAATAAGCCGCGTTAAAGAGCTTAAGCCGGGCATCGGAGCCGAATACAGCAACACCTTCGTAAAGATTATCGAGCGTCGCACGCTGAACCGCGATCTGGGTGTTGCGCGCCCGCTCCAGGACGACCTTGTCGGTCACATCTTCCGACAGAAAAAGCAAGCCGCCGAAAGGATGCGGGGTGATGATGTTGCGCAGCACTGTCTCGTCGGGGAGCTGCACCAGTTCCTCCCGCATCTCGATCACATTGGTAAAGAGAGACCGGCGCTTTTCTTTGTAGGACGCGAAATCCGCCTGTTCCGGCAAACGCCGCAGTTCCCGCTGCTTGTCCAGCACCTCGCTGATGGTTGGCTTGCCATAGAGGAAGTCATCGCTCATTCGCCACAGTTTTGCATAGGTCTGATTAAAAAACTCCAGGCGTTGATCGGGACCGTAAATGGCGATGGCGCTTGCCATATTCTCCAAAACGTCAGCGTGACCGTCGATATGGCGTTTAAGTTCAGCGGAGAGTTCGGCCTCCCCAGTGGTATCAATGGCAAAGCCCGCCAACTGGTTATCAAATTCCAGCGGCGTTTCCACAATCTTGAAGCTGAGCCGGTCCCCATCGACAATATAGCGCCGGGTCTCGCTCTGGGTCATACCCGTAACCCGCGCCTTCGTCGCCAGCTTGCGGGCCTGGTCCGGGTCCCGGCTCGACGCCAGTTCTGGCACTGCCGTCTCCTCGTCATCATCAATACCGACAATTTCCGAATATTTCCTGTTGCGCCAGATAATCTTCGAACTCTGGTCGCGCCGCCAGATCGGGATTGGCGCAGCATGTAGCAGCTCGATGAAATCATCCCGTTCCTGGCGTGCTGTCGCAAGGGAGGATTTCAACGAAATGATTTCCGATTGCACCCGTTCCTGGTCCGATTTTAGGGAATCGATTGTTTCTTCATAGCCGTGTAGTTTTTCAGTTTCCCGATCGAGCTGACCGAGAAGGGATAAGGCCTTTTTGCGCATGACGAAAAATGCCATCAGCAAGCCGATGACGGCCAGCGATAGCAACCAAACAAGCGTCAACTGTGTTGAGGTAAAATCTTCTATCATTCTTGCCGGCTCAAAACTTTTGCCTAACTATTACACCATGGTGGTGTCGATGCTCATGGTGCCACCCCCCTAGCTCGGCGGCATCTACCAGAGAATAGAAAAAAAAAGACCGGAGGGATAGCCCTACCGGTCAATTCTCTTCAATCAGGAAGTATCCCGCCTGAGGATAGGATCAATACCGATAGTGATCCGGCTTGAACGGACCGGCCTGCGGGACGCTGATATATTTTGCCTGTTCCGGGCTCAGTTCCGTGAGCCGCGCGCCAAGCTTGTCGAGATGCAACCGCGCAACCTTCTCATCCAGATGCTTCGGCAGAACATAGACTTCATTCTTGTAGTTGTCGTGGCGTTCCCAAAGTTCGATTTGCGCCAGCACCTGATTGGTGAAGGAGGCGCTCATCACGAAGCTTGGATGACCCGTTGCACAACCAAGGTTGACCAGCCGTCCTTCGGCCAGCACGATCAGGCGCTTGCCATCGGGAAACTCAACCTCATCGACCTGCGGCTTTACATTGTGCCAGGCATAGTTGCGAAGCGCATTGATCTGAATTTCGGAATCGAAATGACCAATATTGCAGACGATCGCGCGATCTTTCATTTCCCGCATATGATCGAGCGTGATGACGTCGATATTACCGGTAGTCGTCACAAAAATATCGCCAAATTTCGCCGCTTCATCGAGGGTAACGACTTCATAGCCTTCCATCGCCGCCTGCAGAGCGCAAATTGGATCAATTTCCGTGACCAGGACACGTGCGCCCTGGCTCCGGAGCGAGGCGGAGGATCCCTTGCCGACATCGCCATAGCCGCAAACCACGGCAACTTTACCCGCAATCATCACGTCGGTGGCGCGCTTGATGCCATCAACAAGGCTTTCACGGCAGCCATAGAGATTGTCGAACTTTGATTTGGTCACCGAGTCGTTGACGTTGATCGCCGGAACCTTCAATGTGCCGGCTTTGGCCATTTCATAAAGCCGGTGCACGCCGGTTGTCGTTTCCTCGGACAGGCCCAGAACGTCTTTCATCAGTTCCGGGTAATCATCATGCATTACCTGGGTGAGGTCGCCGCCGTCATCAAGGATAAGGTTCGGACGCCAGCCGTTGGGTCCCTCGATCGTCTGGATGATGCACCAATGGGCTTCTTCTTCGGTTTCACCCTTCCAGGCAAAAACCGGGATGCCCGCCGCCGCCATCGCCGCCGCCGCCTGATCCTGGGTCGAGAAGATATTGCATGACGACCAGCGTACTTCCGCACCAAGGGCTGTCAGCGTTTCAATCAGAACGGCCGTCTGGATGGTCATATGCAGGCAACCGGCAATCCGCGCGCCTTTCAGCGGCTTCTTGTCGCCAAATTCCTCGCGCAGTGCCATCAGGCCCGGCATCTCGGTTTCCGCAATGGCAATTTCCTTGCGGCCCCAGTCGGCCAGCGACATATCCGCGACCTTGAAATCTTCAAATTTCGTCATTTTTTGCTCTTTCGCATAAAATTCTAAATAGTCAGGTCGCGCTCGTAAGAACGGGAACCAGCTCCGATTGCCATCTGTATAGCAACCCTTACCTGCTTAATCAATATACATATAAAGAAATATTTATATCGTTATAACGACGAATTTTGTCGGCTTTTCACTCTTCACCGAACTTGTCGGCAACCAGCCCTGACAATGCCTCGATGGCGGCGGTGGCGTCCGGCCCGGTAACTTCCACTGAAATTGTCGTGCCATTTGAGGCGGCGAGCATCATCAGCCCCATGATCGAGCTGCCGGAAACCTTGTACTCACCCTTTATGACGTGGATATCAGCGTTGTATTTCTCAGCGCATTTGACAAATTTGGCCGCCGCGCGGGCATGCAGGCCACGGGCATTGCTAATCACAAGGTCGCGTTTCATGTCCACGCGCCCTTCGCAAAATCAGCGCTCCTGTCGGTCATTTCAGGATTTGTCAGCCAAAAGGTGAGAGGCAACATTGATATATTTCCGACCTGATTCTTGCGCAGCGGCAACCGCATTGGCCATATTATCCTCCCCGCGAACACTTGCCAGCTTGATCAGCATCGGCAGGTTGATGCCGGCAATCACCTCGACATTTGCCTTTTCCATTACAGATATGGCGAGATTGGACGGTGTCCCGCCGAACATGTCGGTCAGGATTATCACACCGGCGCCGCTTTCCACCTCGGCCACGGCGGCGAGAATGTCCTGGCGTCGTTGTTCCATATCATCGTCCGGACCAATCGATATGGCACGCACCTGGGTTTGCGGGCCCACCACATGTTCTGTCGCATTGACGAATTCCTCCGCCAACCGGCCGTGGGTCACCAAAACCATTCCGATCATTTTCCCCTCATTCCTTGTTGAAAAGACGTATCTTTTCCTATCTGGTTGTTATTTCGGCATCTGCCAGATCGCGATGCACCAAATTAGCAAAATAACCGGATTTTACCACCAGGTCATGAATTTTTTCCGCAACGCACACAGAGCGATGACGACCGCCCGTACAGCCGAATGCAATGGTGAGGTAGGATTTCCCCTCCTCGACATAACGCGGCAATAACAATAACAGCAGCTTTTCCACCTGATCCATGAAGTCAGCATAGGCCGGGTCCCGCCCAACGAAATCCGCCACCTCCTGATCCCGCCCGGTCATCGGCCTCAAACGGTTGTCGTAGAAAGGGTTCTGCAAAAACCGGACATCAAACATCAGGTCAGACTCGCGGGGGATTCCGTGGACATAGGAAAAGGACATCACCGTCACGGAAAGACGGGACGCCCGCTGCAGGCTGAAATGCCCCGTCAGAAGGCGTTTAAGTTCCGGCTGGGAGAGATTTGTGCTGTCGATCCGGAGATCGGCTGCATTTTTAAGACCGGCAAGTCGCTGTTTTTCCAGGCGTATCCCGTCACCTACCGGACGGTCGGTGGCGAGCGGGTGCCGGCGACGGGTCTCGGTAAAGCGCCGCTGCAGCACCGCGTCGTCACAATCCATGAACAAAAGACGGACCGGGTCATGGCCTTTCGCGCGCAGGGACGCGATCACTTCCAGCACCAGTTCTGTTGAAAAGCCCCGTGTCCTGAAATCAATACCGACCGCCAGGTTTGCAATGCCCCCTTCTCCGGTCTCATTCACCATTGCCGGCAGCAGGGAAAGCGGGATGTTGTCCGCGACTTCCCATCCCATATCCTCAAACTGGCGCAGGGCTGTACTTTTGCCCGCACCGGAGAGGCCGGAGACAATAACTACCTGGTTCCGAGGACGACCTTCGGGGTCCATTTTACTCATACCCTGTCCGTAATGGGTTTTGACGGAGCGCCAGACGCACAACCGCTTCCGACGACGCCGTAAACGGATCAAGCGCACGACGCGGGACTTCCACGTCATCAAATACGGCAACGTCATCTGCCGGCGCCCGATCAATCTGGCTATAGGGCATCAGATCGAAGACAAGCGCAAGCGGAATATCCCCTGTCACAGGCAACGGCATCAGCCCGAGACCTCGCACCTCGATCCTGCCGGAGATTTCGACGGGCGCCTTTAGATAAAGCCGGCCATCGCGCATGTGAATTTCGGTATAATCGTCGGATATTAATGTGCCGCCGCCATCAACCAGCCGCAGCGCAAGATCGGACTTGCCGGACCCTGAAGGGCCCCGCAACAGGACGCCCTTGCCCTCAATCTCGACTGAACTGGCATGACAAGTGATCATAATTCCGACCCTATGCCAGACCTTCCTATTTTGGCAACTTTATTAGGAATATGGCGCCCAGCACCTTACCCGTTTCATCCGTCCGGTTTCGGGCAGTAATTGTCCCGCCATGGGCGTCAATGATCAGCCGGGAAATGCTGAGCCCGAGCCCCGAATGTCGGCCAAAGCCCTCTGCTTTGGGTCTTTCCGTATAGAAGCGGCTGAAAATGGCATCGAGCTTGTTCTCGGGAATGCCGGGCCCTTCATCTTCAACGCTGAGTTCGACAAATTTGTCGTCCTCCTTGAGGCGGATCAGAACCTGGCCATCTTCCGGAGAGAAAGAGACGGCGTTGTCTATGAGGTTTCTGAGGACCTGGCCCAACCGACCCGGGAGGCCGGTGACCTTAACCGCTTTTCCAGGCCGCTTGAAATCAAAGGAAATCGCAGTGAACATCTGGGTCGTGCGATAGCCATCAAGCACCCCTTCCACCAGCTTGATCAGGTCCACCGGTTCACCCTCCGCACGGGAGAGTTCCGCATCCAGGCGGCTCGCGGCCGAGATGTCGGTGATCAACCGGTCGAGCCGCTTTACATCACTGGCGATAACGACGCGGAGTTTTTCGCGCGTTTCCTCATCCTTTACCCGCTCGAACGCCTGTACTGCCGTCCCGAGGGAAGTCAGCGGGTTCTTCAATTCATGGGCAACGTCAGCGGCAAAAGCCTCAATCGCGTCGAGCCGGTCGTAAAGAGCCGTGGTCATTGCCCGGAAGGAGACGGAGAGATCGCCGATCTCGTCCTTTCTGTCCGAGAAGTCGGGTATGACCATGCGCCGCCCGATTCCACGGCGCACCTTGTCCGCTGCCTCCGCAAGCACATGGATCGGAGCCGCAATGGTACGCGCTAGGAAGAGGGAAAGGAGCAGCGTGATAACCAACGTGACCGCGAAGACAATCAGGGTCGTCACCTGCGCTGAGCGGACGGCGTCATCAATACTGCTTCCACTTTCCGTCAGCAGCAATCCGCCGAGGATATGCTTGAACCCCTGAACGGGCACGGAAACGGAAAGGACAAGCTCGCCCTTATAGGTCTGGCGGGTCATACGCCCGTTGTCACCATTGATGGCGGAGCCAATTTCCTGGAAATCCGCTGCGCTCGGGATCGGGTTCGTCGGGAAGAGCGGATAGTCATATTTTGCCGGGAACAGCTTTTCCCAGCCGTCATAGAGCTCCTCAAAGAAAAGACGCACGGGACTTTTCACTTCCGGTGGGGGAAGCTCTTCCGACACGATATTACGACCGGCGGAAATCAGGCGGCGGCTGTCGGCAATCAGCACCCCTTCCCGATCGAACAGGAGCGCCGGGGTATTGGTCACGATGGAAAGCCGTCTCAGAACGCGTTTAATGGGAAGGGAATCGAGCGTCAGATATTGAACCTGCCCGTCAAGCGAGACCTCTTGCAGCGCCGCCTCACCAAGGGCGCCCGCTATCATCCGGCCATTGGTCGTCAGCGCCTGGAACCGCGCCTCGATCAGGCCATCACGGAACTGATCAAGGTACAGAATTCCGCCCGCCAGAAAAACAACAGAGAACAGATTGATCGCCATAATCCGGCGTCCAAGAGAGGAAAAGGGGCCTCGCCTTACCTTTTTCTCCCGGTTCTCCGATTTTTTTCCGTCAGGAACTGACTCTCCTACATGGAGATTAGGATCCACATTCATTCAGTCTGAACCGTTTCGGTACTATTTTTCCTTGAACCGATACCCGACGCCATACAGAGTTTCGATGGCAGAAAAGTCGGGGTCCGTTGCCTTGATCTTCTTGCGCAGCCGTTTGATATGGCTGTCAATCGTGCGATCATCCACATATATATTGTCGTCATATGCCGCGTCCATCAGCTGATCACGGCTTTTTACATGACCCGGGCGCAGCGCCAGCGCGTGCAACAGCATAAACTCTGTCACTGTGAGTGTCACTTCCTTGCCATCCCAGAAGCAGGCATGGCGGATGCTGTCGAGCTTTAGCTTGCCCCGCAACATAATATCTTCCTCGCTCTCGCTCTCGCTTTCTTTTGCGGAGCCATGGCGCCTGAGGACTGTACGGATACGTTCCACCAGCAGGCGCTGTGAGAAAGGCTTACGGATATAGTCGTCGGCACCCATCTTGAGGCCGAGAAATTCGTCAATCTCGTCATCCTTCGAGGTCAGGAAAATGACCGGCAGGCTGCTCGTCCGGCGCAGGCGGTTCAATAGTTCCATTCCGTCCATGCGCGGCATCTTGATATCCAGCACCGCGAGATCCGGCGGGTTGTCGGCGAGACCTTTCAGGGCCTCTTCCCCGTCCGAATATTTAGCCACCTCGAACCCTTCGCTCTCCAGAAGGATCGAAACGGTCGTCAGGATATTTTGGTCGTCATCGACCAAGGCTACTTTCGTGGCCATATCAGTCCCCAGATTCATGTCATCACCTTATTGTATGATCTGTCGCATCTAATTGCCATCTACATTTAGTCAAATTAAGGCAACAGAATGTCCAAGATGAAATTACCGCTCTCGAGGCGCCAAAAACCGTCTAAAATGCGGAATTAGCCGCAGGAATTTAATTTTTCTTTGCATTTGTTCGAATTTTTCGCAAAACAGACCGATGACAGATTCATCCCATACCGACAGCCGAGCGGAAACGGTGCGTCGGCTTCTACGGCAGGCGACGACGGCCTCCCTCGCGACCAGCATGGCAACTGACGCGACCCCTTATGCATCCCTGGTGCTGATGGCAACCGATCCTGCGGGACAGCCGCTTCTTCTTCTTTCCGACCTCGCGGTGCACAGCCGGAATATTGCCCGTAATGCATCTGTCTCGCTGTTGATTTCGGAACAACCGGGAGATCGCGATCCGCTCACCCTGCCCCGCATCTCAGTGGAAGGCCATTTGCAGGTGGTTGATGACAAGAACCTGAAGGCGCGCTATCTGCGCCGTTTCCCCTCAGCACGCGATTTTGCGGAATTTTCCGATTTCAACTTTTATCGAATGACTATTGCCCGCGCCCATCTGGTCGCCGGATTTGGCGAAATTCATTGGCTCGATCCGGAAAAGTTCCTCATTGATCCGGGATTTCTGCAAACTGGCAAGGCAGAGTCCGATATCGTCAATCACATGAATACGGATCACGCGGACGCGGTGCAGGAACTGGTTACCGCGGCAACGGGCACCCCCGCCGATGGCTGGGAAATTTGCGGCATTGATAGAGAGGGAATGGACCTCCGGCAGGGCTGGCGATATGAACGGATTCTCTTTTTTACCCCTGCGACGAGTGCGGATGACGTCCGACGGCAGATTATCGGTCTGTTAAAAAACGCAAGAAATTAATAGAAAATTCAGCTGTTCTGATTTAAGTGGAACTAATCCAATGGAAAAATGAAACAGTCGCAAAAAATGAAAGATTTTAAGTCGCTTTTTTGGTGACAGTTGTATTGCGCGCCTTATACATGCGCCTTATTCTAAAATGAAAAGCCCGGAACCGGGCATCTCTTTTACAACACTGGAGAATGATAGTGGAGCAGATTGGACCCCGTAAAAGCAGCTATGGGCTGGAAAAGAATGGCCTGGGCAACGTGGGCAAAGCATATTGGAATTTATCGACGCCGGCTCTTTACCGCGAATCCCTCTTGCGCGGAGAAGCCTCACTTGCCGCCGGTGGCCCCCTTGTTGCCCTTACCGGCCAGCACACGGGCCGTTCCGCTAACGACAAATTCATCGTGAAAGAGCCTAGCAGCGAGAAGAATATCTGGTGGGGCGCGGTCAACAAGCCGATCGACGCTGACAAATTCACCGGTCTGCATAAGAAAATGCGCGACTATCTCACCGGAAAAGAAGTATTCGTGCAAGATTGCTATGCAGGGGCCGACGCCAATAATCGCCTCCGGGTGCGGATCATTACCGAATGCGCCTGGCACAATCTATTTGCCCGCAACATGTTCATCCAGCCCGCACTGAATGAGCTTGAGAATTTCGAGCCCGAATTCACGATCCTGCAGATTCCTTCCTTCGAGGCCGACCCTGCCGTTGACGGCACCCGCTCCGAAGTGTTCGTCCTTCCCAATTTTGCGGAAAAACTTGTGATTATCGGTGGCACCTCCTATGCCGGTGAAATCAAGAAGTCTGTCTTCTCCATCCTTAACTACCTCCTCCCGGAAAAAGACATCCTGCCAATGCATTGCTCGGTCAATGTCAGCAAGGAAGGTAACTCCAGCGTCTTCTTCGGCCTGTCCGGCACCGGTAAAACCACCCTCTCCGCTGACGCCAGCAAAATGCTGATCGGCGATGACGAGCATGGCTGGTCAGACGACGGCGTCTTTAACTTCGAGGGCGGCTGTTATGCCAAGGTGATCAATCTCTCCAAGGAAGCCGAGCCCGAAATCTATGAAACCACGCGCCGTTTTGGTACGGTCCTTGAAAATGTCGTAATGGACCCGGACACCGGCGAGCTTGATCTCGATGACAACAGCCTGACGGAAAACACGCGCGCGTCCTACCCTATCGAGTTTATCCCTAATGCCTCCGAAACAGGCGTTGCGGGCAATCCAACCAATGTCGTGATGCTGACCGCCGATGCCTTCGGCGTCCTGCCCCCGATCTCGAAGCTGACACCAGAGCAGGCGATGTATCACTTCCTCTCCGGCTATACCGCAAAACTGGCCGGCACGGAAAAAGGCCTCGGCAACGAGCCCCAGGCGACCTTCTCCACCTGCTTCGGCGCCCCGTTCATGCCGCGGCACCCCGCCGTTTATGCCAAGTTGCTCGGCGAAAAAATCGCCAAACACGGCGTCAACTGCTGGCTGGTGAACACCGGATGGACCGGCGGCGAATATGGCATCGGCCACCGCATGCCCATTGGCCACACCCGCGCGCTCGTGAACGCGGCTCTCGATGGCACGCTTGCCAATGTTGAAACGGAGAAGGACCCCTTCTTTGGTCTGGCCATGCCGACCTCCTGCCCGGGCGTTCCTTCGGACATTCTCAACCCGCGCAACACCTGGGCGGACAAGGCGGCTTATGACACCAAGGCGAAAGACCTTGTGGCCCGCTTTATCGAGAATTTCGAGCAGTTCACCGACTATGTCGAGGATGACGTGCTGAAATCCGCGCCAAAAATCGCGTAAGCACCCAACTCGTCAAGACCTGAACCGCCGGCCGGAGCTTGATTGTTCCGGCCGGTTTTTTTATGTCCGTGCCCGCATTCCTTCCGGCTTCAGGACCAGAACCAGGGTGAGGATGCAAAACGCGGCAACATCGCGGTAGGCGAGATCGAGATAAGCGGACCAGTAGGTCTCAAACAACGCCAGCAAGGCCGATGCCAGCACCGCCCCTGAAAGCGACCTCAGCCCGCCGATCACCGCAATAAACATGGTTTTCAGGCCAATGACCGTTCCCATGACAAAACTTGCGCTGCCATACAACATCGCGATGAGAGAGCCGGCAAGGGCCGCACAAAGGCTGGCAAGAATAAAGGACGCCGCAAGGATGAGCGGGATATTCACACCGCATAGCGCCGCCATCGGCAGATCCTCAGAACAGGCGCGCCAGTAGATGCCGAAACGGTTCCATTTCACTAGCATGATCAGCAGCCCGACAACGCAGAAGGCGACCAACACCGCGGCGATCTGCAACGGAGTGACCTGAATGGGGAAGCTCTGAGACTCAATAAGGCGGATTGGATCAGAAAAAAACGGCCGCTGCCATAGTTCCCGCGAGCTGTTGATAAGCCGCATTATTTCTTCGAGGGTGATGGCGATAGCGACAGTCGCAATCAGCATCGCCTGCGGTCGACGGTTGACCAGATGCCGAAGCGCCAGATGATGCAGCGAAAATCCCAGCAGCGCGCTATTGGCGAGGGCAATCCCCATTCCTGCCATAACCACGAGTAACAGCGGCCAGAAAGTTACGCCTTCCAGCAGGGATATCATCAGGATCGTTACATAGGCCGCCCACATGGCGATGGCGCCAAAGGCGAGATTAAGGCGGTTTGTCACGCCGTAGAACAGCACGAAGGCCACGGACAGCAACGCATAAATTGCCGTCACCTGTACCGCGTTCATCAGTTGTTGCAAGGCGTATAGCAGCGACACTCCTCACTCCCTTCCGGAAAATGGACAGCAATCGAGGGGAAGCGTATCATATGGCCTGAATTTGGTCAGGGAGAATTCAATTGAAGGCGTTTGCTGCCAGTCTACTGATCTTCGGGATGCTGTTGTCCGGCTGTGGTGAGGACAAAGACGCGCCCTATCTGGAATTCACCGGCGGTGGCTTTATCTTCAACTACCGGATCGGGGAGGCGTTCTATGGATTTGTTGCAAGACCCCTTCGCGATATCCCGGAGGGCACGGAAATCATCGCAGAATTCGAGAACCCCGTAGGAGGAGAGCCGCTGATCGTCACCGCGACCGCAAATTCTGCCCAGCTGCAATATATGCTGCGGACACCGGGGGTTTCCGGAGTGGTCAGGGATCGCCCATACAAAGTCACCATTACCCTGCAAAGGCCCGGTACGGTTACGCCTCTCGCCACCTATTCAAAAGAATATAGATCCAGCATCAACCAGTCGGACATGCCGGGTGTTGCGTTGACCATCGGTCCCGGATATCATCCCAACCCGGAGTTATATGACCCCAAGGAGAAAGCTTTCGTGATACCAAAAAACACGAAACAATAAGTCCAGAGGTATTTCCGCTGGTCAAACGGATCAATATCAACCACAAAGCAGGCGAACTTCCCGGCCTGTACCAATAATAATAAAGGACATTCGAACATGTGGGCGATATCGCTTTCCGTGCTGCCGATATTCTTATTGCTGGTGCTCGGCAATCTGCTCCGGCGGAACGGCTTTCCGGGCGGCGATTTCTGGCACCATGCGGACAGGGTCGTTTATTGGGTGCTATTTCCTGCGCTGCTTTTCTATAATACGACGACCGCGCCTTTCAGTAACGAACTGGTCGGCAGCTACTCCCTTGCCTTGCTTGGCGGACTTATCGTGACGGGACTGGCGTCCCTGCTGGCCGTCAAGATATTCAGGATCGATCCACGTATCGGTGGCTCCGTCTTTCAGGGTGCCGCGCGTCACAACACCTTTATCGCCTTTGCCGTCGCCGACTACCTCTTTGGCGCGGAGGGTCTATTGCTCGCCGCGGTTGCCACCGCCGTGCTGGTCCCCGTTACCAACCTCTTCTGCGTGACGGTACTGGTCGCCTATCAGGGACCTTCCGGCACCCATTCTCTCAAGCGACGGTTAGTGGGCGAAATTGCCCGTAATCCGCTGATTATGGCCATTGCTGCCGGGGCGTTCCTTAATTTTACAGGCATTGGGCCCCTGCCCGTCATTAGTGACTTCGCAGGTCTGCTCTCCAAGGCGTCCCTGCCCTTCGCGTTGCTCTGTGTTGGGGCTGGCCTGAAGATCAAGTCCATCCATACCGGTGCAACCTATGTCCTGATCTCCACCGTGCTAAAACTCCTCCTGTTCCCGCTGGTAATCACAGGGGTCGCCATCGCAACCGGGCTGGAGGGGGTCGCCGCGATGATCCTGATTATCTATGGCACCATCCCGACGGCGAGTTCGGGCTATGCCCTTGCCAAGCTGCTCGGCGCAGACGCTGAGGTTATGGCGGGGATCATTACCATTCAAACCATGATCTCCATGATCTCCCTGCCGCTCTCCCTTACCGTCGCCGCCGCCTATTTCATGTGACGATGAGCGGATAAGTCCGTGATTGTCGGATTATTACTACAAAGTGGGCAAGCTGGATCACGGGGAATTTTGATTTTACGCACCTCGGCGGCGAGCGCATCATAAAGAAGAAGACGGCCTGAGAGTCCTTCGCCGATAGTGAGCAGTTCCTTCACCACCTCGACCGCCTGCAGGGTTCCGACCACACCGGCAAGCGCGCCGAGAACTCCGGCCTCGCCACAGGTCTGCGCCACATCAGGTGGAGGCGGCACCGGAAACAGGCAGCGATAGCAGGGGTTTGCCCCTTCCTCATAGGGTTTGAAAGTTGTGATCTGTCCGTCAAACTGCAAAATAGCGCCCGAAACAAGAGGCTTTTTCGCAAAATAACAGGCATCGTTAAGCAGAAAGCGGATCTCGAAATTATCGGTGCCGTCGGTCACGAGATCATAATCAGCAATTATTTCCTCGATATTTTCCGCGGTCAGGCGCGCGTGATATTCTATAACCTTGACATCCGGGTTGATCTCCGCCGCCGCCTCTGCTGCGCTTCTCACCTTCGCCACGCCGATATCCGCGGTGCCATGGGCGATTTGCCGCTGCAGATTGGACAGATCCACCACATCGTCATCGATGATCCCGATGGTGCCGACCCCCGCTGCCGCGAGATAGAGCAGCATGGGCGAACCCAGCCCCCCTGCCCCGACGATCAACACCTTTGAGCGCAGCAGTTTCTGCTGCCCCGCGCCGCCGATTTCGCGCAAGATGATATGACGGGCGTAACGGTCGAGTTGATCGTCGCTGAGCGCCATGACCTAAAGGCCGTCAAACAGCGCGGTGGTAAGGTATCTCTCGGCGAAGGACGGGATGATTACGACGATGGTCTTGCCGTCCATTTCGGGCCGGTCAGCAATTTCCAGCGCCGCCGCCACAGCCGCGCCGGAGGAAATGCCAACAGGAATACCTTCAAGCCGGGCGACTTCCCGTGCTGTCTCAAACGCGGTTTCATTACCGATCGTGAGGACTTCATCGATCAGGCTTTCATCCAGGTTTTTCGGCGAAAATCCGGCGCCGATCCCCTGAATCTTGTGCGGTCCTGGCTGTCCGCCAGATAAGACGGGGCTATCCTCAGGCTCCACCGCGACAATGCGAACGTCGGGTTTTTTCGCCTTCAGTACCGTCCCTACACCCGTCAGAGTTCCGCCGGTGCCAACGCCCATCACCACCACATCGACCTTGCCACCCGTATCTGCGAGTATTTCTTCTGCTGTTGTTACCTTATGGACGGCAGGATTGGCGGGATTCTCGAACTGCTGCGGGATAACGGCATCACCGATTTCAGCTTTCATCTCCTCCGCGCGGGCGATGGCGCCGTTCATGCCTTTCGCCGCATCGGTCAGTTCGAGATTGGCACCGAGAAGTTTCAGCATCTTGCGCCGCTCCATCGACATGCTTTCGGGCATCACCAGGGTCAGGTGGTATCCCTTCGCTGCACACACAAACGCGAGGCCAATGCCGGTATTACCGGACGTGGGCTCGATAATCGCAGTATTTTCCCGGATCAGGCCCGCTTCCTCCATCGACTCAATCATCGCCGCGGCGATACGATCCTTCACAGAGGCCAGTGGATTGAAAAATTCCAGCTTCAGCAGGATATCAACCTTGCTTCGGCAGTCTCCTCCGATCCTCCGGGCCCTGACGAGCGGGGTCGCCCCGATGGTATCGACAATGGACTCATAGATTTTGCCACGAGGCGCATCATTTTTCATTTTATGCTCAACTTATTGTTTTATCGATTAAATTTCGAAATACGAGCCGTCGCTCGGCGCCTCAACCTCGCCCTTTGCCATGGCCCGTTGGCAGAGATCCTCGAGGGTCACGCTATCCAGCTCTGCCAGCAAGCAGGCCTGTGCCTCGTTCCACAGCGGCCCGACAACATTCTGCCCGATTTCAGAGGTGAATATCTGCGCATCTTCCTCCGCTTCTGCCGCACTGATCACCCGAATGACGTCGCCTGCCGTGATCCGGCGCCGTTCCCGTGCGAGACGATAACCACCGCGAGGACCGCGCACCCCTTTTAAAATACCCCCATGAACCAGCTGTTGCATCACCTGCTCCAGATAACGCAGGGGAATGCCTTGCCGCTTGGTGATTTCCTTGGATTGCACTGGGTCGGGCCGCGCATTAAAGGCAATATCGACCACCGCCTCCAGCGCATACAGCATTTTCTTCGGCAGATGTAACATTGCTAACCCGCCTCCTCCACTTCCGCAACGCCGGTGGACCCGAATCCGCCTTCGCCGCGCACTGTTTCATCAAGGCTTTCCACTTCGCGCCAGCCTGCCTGCAGTACCGGTGCAACCACCATCTGCGCGATCCGGTCCCCTCGCTCTACCACAAAAGTTTCCTCGCCCGCGTTCATCAGGATGACGCCAACCTCACCGCGATAATCTGCATCAATGGTACCGGGGCTATTGGGCAAGGTAATCCCCTTTTTTAATGCCAGGCCGGAGCGGGGGCGGATTTGAGCCTCATACCCGCGTGGCAAGGCTATCTTGAAGCCTGTCGGGATCAACGCCCTGCCGCCGGGCGGAATTTCGAGCACCGTTTCGACCGCGGCGCGAATGTCCATCCCGGCACTATCCGCAGTTTCATAAGACGGCAGTGGAAGGCTTTCACCGTGGGAAAGGCGGGTGATGGAGATGGTTACGTCAGACATGCGTCAACCTCTTGAAAATACTTCGCAATTCTGTCCGCCAGCGTCCGTGCCACGGCCTCCTTGCTCTGCTTTGGCCAATCCTCGACCGAGTCCCGCGTCAACAGGAATACCTGGTTGTCATCACCCCCGAAGGTGCCGGTTCCGGTGCCGACATCATTGGCAAGGATCCAGTCACAACCCTTCTTGGCAAGCTTGGCCTTGCCGTTCTCAATTATCGTTTCGGTTTCAGCGGCGAAACCAATCACCAAAGAGGGGCGGTCGCTCTTACGGGCGCTTACCGTTGCCAGGATATCGGGGTTTTCCGCGAGTGACAGGCTGGGAAGCTGCCCCTCGCGCTTCTTGATTTTCTGGTCCGATTCCGCTTCGACCCGCCAGTCGGCAACGGCGGCGGCGAAAATGGCGGCCTCAACGGGCAGGGCGGCCTCGCAGGCGGCCAGCATGTCTTTCGCGGATTCGATCGATTTCCGCGTCACCCCTCGCGGCGTATCCAGACGGGTCGGACCCGAAACAAGAGTCACCTCTGCGCCCAGATCGGCGAGAGCGGCGGCGATCGCGTAGCCTTGCTTGCCGGAAGACCGGTTGGCGATATAGCGCACAGGGTCGATCGGTTCATGGGTCGGCCCGGCGGTCACAAGCATCTTCCGCCCCCGGAGGGGCTTTTTGGCGCTACCTTGAAAAAAATCGACAATCGCACCGCAGATCGCCTCCGGTTCCGACATACGGCCCGGCCCGTATTCGCCGCAGGCCATATCGCCGTCATCAGGACCGATGGTCATAATGCCATCGCCTTTTAAGGTGTTCAGGTTACGTTGCGTCGCCGGATGCCCCCACATGCGGACATTCATGGCGGGCGCGATCAACACCGGCTTGTCCGTTGCGAGAAGGGCTGTCGTTGCCAGGTCGGTCGCTTGACCTGTTGTCATTTTTGCCATCAAATCGGCGGTCGCCGGGGCGACAACCAGAAGATCGGCGCTGCGCGAGAGCTGGATATGGCCCATTTCAGCTTCATCGGTAAGAGAGAAGAGATCGTCATAGACTTTCTCCCCAGTCAGTGAGGCAACAGAGAGAGGGGTTACAAACTCTTTCGCGGCCTTGGTCAGGATCGCGCGGGTTCGAATTCCCTGCTTCGAAAGAAGGCGGATAAGCTCGAGGGACTTATAGGCCGCAATTCCACCGCCAATGATCAGCAGAACCGACTTATTTTCGATATTTGCGCCCAAAATATTCCATTCCCTATATTTTACTGATCTTTTCTGTAAAAAATAATAATTCCCCCGGCATCCCGCAAGCTATTTCTTGCCGGCATCATGATAAAGGCGGGATTTGAGGTCAGATCAGACCGCAAGCATCAGTAAATAGGCCGCGAGGGCGCCAAGAAACACCCCACCCGCCAGATAACCGGTACGGAGACGCTGCTCCGTCGCGGCATTTTCGTCGTCCATTTCCTGCCGGAGCGTCTTCTCGCGCGTTTCTAGGTCTGTCAGCAGGTCATCGGCCTTGGTAACGATCGCCGGGATCTTGCGCAGCAGTGCGATCCCGTCCTTCACCACATCGGCGGCCTGTGCCTCCACACCCATGTTTTCCCGCATCCAATGGGCAACAGTCGGGGTGGCAGATTCCCAGAAGTTGATTTCAGTGTTCAGGCTCTGGGCCACGCCTTCCGCCGTGACCATGGTTTTTTGCAGCAGAAGGAGTTGCGGCTGGGTTTCCATCTCGAAGGTTTCGGTAATCTGGAAAAGCTGCACCAGCAGCCGGGCGATGGAGATTTCATTCACCGGACGACCAAGAATAGGTTCTCCGATCGACCGGCAGGCCTGCGCGAAGTTGGCCAGCGACTTGTGCTTCGGCACATAGCCCGCCTCGAAATGGATTTCAGCCGCCCGCCAGTAATCGCGGGTCAGGAAGGCATGCAACATTTCCGCCATGAACAGCCGAGTTTCCCGGCTCATCCGACCCATGATTCCGAAATCGACGGCAACCAGTCGTCCGTCATCTGTCACGAACAGGTTGCCGTGATGCATATCCGCATGGAAAAAGCCATCGCGCAGCACCTGGTGCAGGAAAACGCGGATGACATTGTCGGCAAGCGCCTTGAGGTCATGCCCGGCGGCAACCAACTCGTCCTTCTTTGAAATACTGATCCCGTCAATGCGGCTCTGGGTCATCACCCGCTGAGCCGTTCGCTGCCAATCGATCTCCGGCACGTCAAATTCCGCATCCTCGGCAAAATTCTCCGCCATTTCCGACGCCGCGGCCGCCTCCAGCCGTAAATCCATCTCCAACTCCACGGAATCGGCCATGGTGTCGACGATCTTGGTCAACCGCAGACGGCGCATGTTCGGCTGATAGCGTTCCACCAGTTCGGCCAGCCAGTAAAAGAGCCGCAGATCGCGCTCGAACGCATTCTCAATACCCGGTCGCAGGATCTTCACGGCAACATCGCGGAGAACTTCCTCGGTTGCCGCGGGATCGTCATCCGTCGGGGCAGGGACCATTTCCCGCACTGTTGCAAAATGCACTTGCGCGATGGAGGCGGCCGCGACAGGTTCCGGATTGAACTCGGCAAATAATTCTGCCAAAGGCTTGCGAAGTTCGTATTCGACGGTATCGCGTGCCTGCTCGAACGGGAAGGGCGGCAGACGGTCACGCAGGTTGCCGAGGTCCAGCACCATTTCCTCGCCGATTAGATCGGCGCGTACGGAGAGCGCCTGACCCAGCTTGATAAAACTGGGGCCCAGGTCCTGCAGCGCGTTGGCGAGCCGTTCACCGTCACGCAAGTCCTTGCTTCGGGTGGCGCCGAGGGCGAATAGCGGCATAATTTTCCGAAGCAGCACAAGATATAGAGGCAGCCGTTCGAAATTATCGAGGAAGAACAGGGCGTCATGGCGCGCCAGCGTCCGGGCAACGAAGAGCAGTCGCAGGGCATTGTTGAAGATCCGGATCACAGAATGTCGCTCCTAAAAAGGTCCCGCCTTATAACCGCCAGCCTGAATGCATGGCGGCAATGCCGCCGGAAAGACGGCGGTACTTGACCTGCCCGAAGCCCGCCTCGCGCAGCATGTCGACGAAACGATCGGCATCCGGAAACTGGCGGATGCTTTCCACCAGATACTGATACGACGCCTTGTCCTTCGCCACCACGCCACCGATCTCGGGCAGCAACTTGAAGGAATAGAAGTCATAAAACTCCTTCAATACCGGCGCCTCCACCTTGCTGAACTCTAGGCAGAGAAACCGGCCGCCCGGCTTCAGAACACGGTAGGCCTCGCGCAGGGCCTTGGGGATATCCGTCACATTGCGAATACCGAAGGCAATGGTGTAGGCATCAACCGACTTATCGGGAAGGGGGAGGGATTGCGCGTCACCGTTCACCCAGTCAAGCCCGGCGAGACGAGCGTGATCGATGGCGCGATCCTGTCCGACGCTCAGCATGGCGTGATTGATATCGAGTACCGTAACCCGGCCGTCATTTTCCACGGCATCCAGGAAGCGAAAGGCAATATCGCCTGTGCCACCCGCCACATCCAGAAGATGCTGCCCCTTGCGCGGCATCAGCCAGTCGATCATCGCCGACTTCCAGAGCCGGTGGACCCCGCCGCTCATCAAATCATTCATCAGGTCGTAATTTTCGGCAACGCTGTCAAAAACGCCGCGCACAAGCCCGGCTTTGTCATCCTTTGGGACCTCGCGAAACCCGAAATGGGTGCTATCCGATGCGTTATCCGAAGCTGCCATCGCACTTTCCGTCAATTGACTGAGTTGATCGCCCTGTTTGGTCGAAATAAGAGCATAGCGCAAGGCTTAAAATAAGGCTACTGTCCCGCCATGCCCGAATTACCAGAAGTCGAAACCGTCTGCCGTGGTCTGGAACAGGCCTTGATCGGCGACCAGTTTACTACCGTCACGCTGCGGCGCGAGAACCTGCGTTTTCCCTTCGCTGACGGATTCGCGGAGACACTGACCGGCCGGAGGATCGAGGCCATCCGGCGCCGCGCGAAGTATATCCTGATGAGCCTGGAAGGTGGGGACGTGATGATCGGCCATCTTGGGATGTCGGGAAGCTTTCGAATCGAACCCGATCCTGATCCAATGAGGCCGTTTGACAAGCATGACCATGTTATTTTCGAGACAGCGCGCGGCCTTCGTGTGCGCTATCACGATCCGCGCCGGTTCGGCTTCATGCTGCTGACACGGGCGGAGGTGCTGGACAGCCACCCTCAACTCGCCGGGATCGGTCCGGAACCGCTCGGCAATGAATTCAATGGGCCCGTGCTCGCAGAGCGGCTGGCAGGACGAAAGACGCCGATCAAGATCGCGCTTCTCGACCAGAGGGTCGTGGCCGGGGTCGGCAACATATATGCCTGTGAGGCCCTGCACCGCAGCGGGATATCGCCCAAACGCCAGGCGGCGAATGTGAAGGGCCGCCGGGCTGACCTGCTCGCCGCCGCCATTCGAACCGTCCTGGAAGAAGCGATTGCCTCCGGCGGATCAACGCTGCGAAATTACAGCCACACCGATGGGGAACTCGGTTATTTCCAGCACCGATTCCTCGCCTACGACAAGGAGAACGCACCCTGCCCGACTGTGGGCTGCACCGGCATCATCCGGAGAATCACGCAATCCGGGCGCTCTACTTTTTACTGTCCGAAATGTCAGCGCTAGGCTGGACAAAGAATATTCCATGAAGATAATGAGCGCAAATGACCCAACGAAACCAATAACAGGATACTCCCATGGCCTATAATAATATTGTCACCGATACGAAAGGCGCCGTCGGCATCATCCGCCTTGATCGGCCGAAAGCCCTCAACGCCCTCTGTGCCGAGCTGTTTGAGGAACTGGCCGACGCCCTTGATAAGTTCGAGGCCGATGAAAATATCGGCGCCGTTGTCCTTACGGGCTCGGAAAAGGCGTTTGCCGCAGGCGCCGACATTCTCGAAATGCAGCCGAAAACCTATATGGATGTCTATAAGAGCGACTTCCTGAGCCACAATTCAGAACGGCTTTCCACTTTTCGCAAGCCTGTGATCGCTGCCGTGGCGGGATACGCGCTCGGCGGTGGCTGCGAACTTGCCATGATGTGCGACTTTATCCTTGCCGCCGATAACGCGCAGTTCGGCCAGCCCGAAATAAAGCTTGGCACCATCCCCGGTCTTGGCGGTACCCAGCGCCTGACCCGTGCAGTCGGTAAATCCAAGGCCATGGAAATGTGCCTGACCGGCCGGATGATGAGCGCAGAGGAAGCGGAAAGTTCTGGACTGGTCAGCCGGATCATCCCACTTGACGACCTGATGGATGAGGCGGTGAAGGTTGCCGGCGAAATTGCCGATCTTTCACAACCGATCGTCATGATGTGCAAGGAAAGCGTCAACAAGGCCTATGAGACGACCCTGCGCGAAGGAATCATGTTCGAGCGGCGGCTGTTTCATTCGACATTTTCGACCGAAGACCAGAAAGAGGGGATGTCTGCCTTCGCCGAAAAACGCACACCGGAGTTCAAGAACCGCTAATTCAGGACGAATTTCCGGGGATTTACCGGCAACATCAACATAATTGGCGGAAATTTACGAATTCCCGCCAATTATACCCATTCTTCTGTTGACTGCGTATTTCCCGCTGGTTATAACCCGGCTTCCGAATTTCGAAGCTAAAAGACAGGATTGTCATGGCGCATCATAAATCTGCATTGAAACGCATCCGGCAGACAGACGTCCGGACCGAACGTAACCGGGCCCGTCGCAGCCGCATTCGCACCTATGTGAAAAAGGTCGAGCTGGCGGTAACAGAAGGGGATCAGGCGAAAGCCAACGAGGCGCTTCGCGCTGCCCAGTCTGAACTAACCCGTGGCGTGGTAAAGGGCGTATACAAGAAGAATACGGCCTCCCGCAAGATCTCCCGTCTGAATGCGAAAGTAAAAGCACTCTCCGCATAAGACGAGAATCGATTCAGAATCAAGCCGCGGCCTGAAAAGGATCGCGGCTTTTTTATGTGCCATTGCGCTTTATAGGCGTGCCGTTGATTGTGATTTCTCGCGGCGTTTTACCAGTTAACTTCCCCGCTATGGAACAGCTTACAACATCTTGTAGGTCAAGAAATTGTTCAGTCAATTCATGAAATAAATTTCGGGTCTCCCGTCACCCTTTCCTTGCATGGGGGGTGTGGATAAGTTTACTCTGCCCGGTCTCAAAGGAGCACTCCCAATCCTTATATCGAGTGGATTAAGAGCTGATGAAGGGGCGAAATACCGCCTGGGAAATGCTGTGTCCAGTAGCGTGCGCGTTTAATGTAGTTTTGCGTTGTGTATCAGTTTAGAGGTGATTCCAGGGGGGAACACCGGAAATTCTTTGGCGCTGATGTTCGGACCTCACCGGATAAAGCTCTGCATATTGGAACGAAGGATATATTTGAATGACGAATGGGGGAACGCCCGGCACCAACGCAACCTATGCCGGTGATATGACAGTTCAGGAATCATGGGAATTACTTGCAAGTGACCCGAACGCGGTCCTTATAGATGTCAGAACAACAGCAGAATGGGCTTATGTGGGAATGCCCGATCTGTCTTCGCTCGGTAAAACAGTCCAACCCGTCTCTTGGGTCCTATTTCCCGATATGTCCAAGAATGAAAATTTTATCGACGAGATTTCGGCCCTGCAGCCGAACAAGGACGCGCCGATGATATTTCTCTGCCGGTCGGGGGTGCGTTCTATCGCCGCTGCCGAGGCCGCCACACGGGCAGGATACAGCCGCGCCTATAATGTCCTTGAGGGATTTGAGGGCGCAGCGGATCCCAACGGTCACCGGGGAACTGTTGGCGGCTGGAAAGTCGCCGGTCTCGACTGGAAACAAAACTGATGACAGCGCAGACGGAACCAGGGGCTTCTGTAATGACAAGAAATGCGCAATGGGAACAGATTAGGGAGCAGCTTCGTAGCGAATACGGCGCCGCGACATTTAATTCCTGGCTGAAGAATATCGAATTGGACAAAATCGACGGCAATATGGTTTCGATGACCTTGCCGACGCGATTTCTACGCGACTGGGTTCTAAACAACTACGCCAACCGTATTCGTCAACTCTGGAGCGCGATAGATCAATCAGTCACGGCTGTCGATATCCGGGTCAAACCTCTCGACAAGAAAAATGGGGCCGCTAGTAAACCGAGTTTCGGCCTGGCTGACACGAGCGAACCGTTCAAAAGCAAGACGGCCACCATTGCCGAGTCGGCTCATCCTGACCCGTCCCTGATGGCGCCGCTTGATCCGCGCTTTACCTTTGAGAACTTCGTTGTCGGCAAATCGAACGAGCTTGCCCATGCCGCCGCCCGTCGCGTCGCCGAGGCCAAAGATTCCGTTCCCTTCAACCCGCTCTATCTTTATGGCGGCGTCGGGCTTGGCAAGACCCACCTGATGCATGCGATCGGCCATGCCATTGCCGCCAACAGCCCGGAGAAGAAGGTTCTCTATCTTTCTGCCGAAAAATTCATGTATCGCTTTATCCGAGCGCTCCGGTTCAAGGATACGATGAACTTCAAGGATCAGTTCCGCTCTGTCGATGTGCTGATGATCGATGATGTGCAGTTTATTGCCGGCAAGGACAGCACACAGGAGGAATTTTTCCATACCTTCAACGCGCTGGTCGACCAGAACCACCAGATCATTATTTCCGGCGACCGTTCTCCCACCGACCTGGAAGGGATGGAGGAGCGGATGCGCTCCCGCCTTGGCTGGGGCTTGGTTGCGGATATTCACCCGACCGATTACGAACTTCGCCTCGGCATCCTGCAATCGAAGGTCGAGCAGGGTAAGCTCGAAATCGAACCCCGCATCCTGGAATTTCTTGCCCATCGCATTACTTCCAACGTGCGGGAGCTGGAAGGCGCACTCAACCGCGTGCTGGCCTATTCCGATCTAGTGGGTCGAGCGGTAACGCTGGAGAGCACCCAGGAAGTGCTGCGCGATCTACTGCGTGCCAACGACCGGCGCATCACGATCGAGGAAATCCAGAAAAAGGTCGCCGAGCATTTCAATATCCGCATGTCGGACATGCATTCCGCCCGCCGCGCCCGTGCCGTTGCCCGCCCGCGCCAGGTGGCGATGTATCTCGCCAAGCATCTGACGTCCCGCTCGTTACCGGAGATCGGCCGGAAGTTTGGCGGTCGCGATCACACAACCGTCATGCATGCGCTCAAGAAAATCGATGAACTGCGTCAGGAAGATATCGCCCTGTCGGAGGATATCGACCTGTTGATGCGGATGCTGGAGTAAAAGCGGGAGAGGGAGCTTTGATCCGTCAAACGGCATAATTTGCAAGATCGCACTGTTTGCCGCCTCGCTCCCGAAGGGTTCTGACCCCGTTCGTTCCATTAAAAAGGGGCCGTTTCATGGATCAACCTCAACCAACCGGCACTGTCCGCTGGCGCGAAATCCTCAATCGACAATACGGGCTGGCTTTGGCGCTGGTCTGCCTCGGCATCTGGCTGCATGCGGCAGACAGCCTGCTGGTCGCCACCATGGTGCCGCAGATTGTCGCGGAAATCGGCGGCGCCGAGTTGATCGCCTGGACGGTTGCGCTCTATGGCATAGGGTCCATCATTGCGGGCGCCTCCAGTGGCCTGCTAACCCTCCACTATGGCCTGCGCGGACCAATGACGTTCGCGGCGCTATTATTCGCGCTGGGCTGCGGCGTCAGTGCGCTTGCGCCCGAAATGTGGGTGGTGCTGGTCGGTCGTTTGTTTCAGGGGTTGGGCGGCGGCGGATTGATGGCGATGGCGTTTGTCGCGGTAAGTTCGCTGTTTCCGCGGCGCCTTACGGCGCGCGCCATGGGGGCCATCAGCACATTATGGGGCGTTTCCGCCTTTATCGGGCCGCTCGTGGGTGGCCTTTTCGTCGAATATGGCACCTGGCAGGGCGGGTTCTGGTTTTTTGCCATCCAGGCGATCCTGATGGCGATCTGGATCCAGTTTACCCTTCGGAAAAGCAAAAAGCAGGAAGATAGACCCCATATCCGGTTTCCTTTCTGGCGCCTTAGCTGGCTTTCCCTCGGCGTCTTCCTGATTGCCTATGGCGGGATCGAGGTTTCTGTCCTGCAAACCAGCCTGTTTGTGGGCCTTGGCGTCATGGCGCTGGTTATTTTTCTATTTCTGGACGGCAAAAAATCGGAGAACCGCCTGCTTCCCCACAATCCCCTGAATTTACTGACACCGCTTGGCGCCGCCCTTGTCCTGGTCCTCGCCTTTTCGACAACCACCATCGCCATTACGGTCTATGGACCCTATCTGATCACCGTCATTCATCATGAGCCGCCCATCGTCGGTGGATATGTCATGGCCTGCCTGTCTATCGGCTGGTCGATAGTCGCTTTCCTGGCCTCAGGCGTAGCGGAAAAGCATGATGCCAGAATGATTTTCAGCGGCATGCTGGTCATCACAGCCAGTCTTCCCGGTTATGCCTACAGCCTGCCAAATGGGCCGGTCTGGCTGATCGGCGTTTTTGCCGCGATACAGGGCGGTGGGTTCGGGATGGCCTGGACCTTCATCCTGCGGCGCGCCATGAAACTTGCGCCCGCGAACGAATATGAGCGCGTCTCCAGCGCCATTCCGACCCTTCAGCGGGTAGGGTTCGCCCTTGGGGCGGCCTATGCCGGCATTCTTGCCAATGCGGCGGGCCTGTCGGAACAGGCGGACATCTCGACCATTCATGTTGTCGCCTGGCTGCTGCCACTTGCCAGCCTGCCCGCGGCGGCAATTGGGCTGGTTGCAACCTACCAATTTACCCGGCGACGGTCGGGCGGCGCAACGCCCTGATATTACTGGCAATTTCGGGTCATTTTACGCCTGGCTCGCGCACGCGAAAACCCTAGGTTTCCTGGTCTCACTCTGCTATAGTGGCGCACGGTCTCCCATACCGGCTCGAAATTCGATTCAAGGTTATGAATCAAATTCTTAGGTAGTCGGCGGATTTGCTGGTCCCGGGGAGAATTATATTGAAGTAGCCGGCCTTTATCGGGCATAATGACAGCCCTTTTTGAGTAACCTATTTGAAGCCTGATTGAGCCAATGAAACTGACAATAGAACGCACCGCTTTGCTGACGTCCCTGAGCCATGTGCAAAGCGTTGTCGAACGCCGCAACACAATCCCGATCCTTGCCAATATCCTGATGGACGCACGAGACGGATTTCTTGGCCTGACGGCAACAGATCTTGACATAGCGATCAATGAAAAGGTCGCGGCGAACATCGACGCCGAAGGCGCCACGACCATTCCGGCCCATCTGCTGTATGACATCATCCGCAAGCTGCCCGAAGGCAGCCAGGTGGAGCTGGACTACAAAGCGGCGGAAGAACGGATCTATGTGCGCAGCGGACAATCGAAATTTGCCCTGGCCTGCCTGCCGCAGGATGATTTCCCGGTTATGGAAACCAATCAGCTGCCGCATAATTTTGTGCTGTCGGGTAATATCCTCAAGCGGCTGATCGACAAGACACGGTTTGCCATCTCAACGGAAGAGACCCGCTATTACCTGAATGGTATCTACCTGCATACAGCGGAAACGGAAGGCGTTCCCATGCTGCGCGCAGTGGCGACCGACGGTCATCGTCTCGCCCGGGTCGAGACGCCGGTCCCCTCTGATGCTGAAGGCATGCCGGGCGTTATTGTCCCGCGCAAGGCGGTGAGCGAGGTTCTCCGCCTGATTGACGAACGGGACGAGCCCGTTTCGATATCCCTGTCGGAGACTAAAATCTGCTTTTCCTTCGGTGACACGATCCTGACGTCGAAGCTGATCGACGGCACCTTCCCCGACTATGAGCGGGTGATCCCGGCGGGCAATGACAAGGTTCTCGAATTGGATGGCAAGTCCTTCGCCCAGGCCGTTGACCGCGTGTCCACGGTTGCAACCGAGAAAACCCGTGCGATCAAGCTGTCGCTCAGCAATGATCTGATTACTCTCTCCGCAACGGGAGCGGAAGCGGGAAGCGCCACGGAGGAAGTTGCGGCGACCTATAGCGCCGATGAAATGGAGATCGGCTTCAACTCGAAATATCTGCTGGATATCACCGGCCAGATCGACGGGGAGAATGCCCGGTTCCTGTTCGCCGACGCGGGATCACCAACCATCGTTCGGGACAGCGCTGATGAAGGAGCGCTCTATGTCCTGATGCCGATGCGGGTCTAAATTGGCGATCAATTCAACACCGTGAGTCATCGGCCCGGAACGATGGGTGTCGCCATTGAGGAGCCATTTGTGTCCGCCTACGTTATTACGCGCCTGATTTTGACAGATTTTCGCAACTATACGCATTTGAAGGTTGAAGCAGATGACCGTCCTGTCGTCCTGACGGGCGCCAACGGCAGTGGGAAAACCAACCTTCTGGAGGCGATTTCCTTCCTCACACCGGGGCGGGGATTGCGTCGGGCGAAACTGACGGAAGCGTCAAATACCAAGGGCAGCGGTGGCTGGGCGGTGGCGGCGGACGTTACCTCCGACGCCGGGATGAGTACCCTCGGCACCGGCGTGATGGGTGCCGCTGATAAAACGGAAAATAAAGAGACGGCAGAGCGCCGTTCGGTTAAAATAGACGGACAGACGATGGGCGGCTCTTCGGCCCTCGCGGAGTATATAAAAGTCAGCTGGCTGACCCCGCAGATGGATCGCCTGTTTCAGGAAGGAGCCGGGGGCAGACGGCGGTTTCTCGATCGGCTGACATTCGGCTTCGATCCGGCCCATGGCAAGCGGATGACGGCATTCGAGAAAGTCATGCGGGACCGGAACCGGCTGTTGAAGGACGGACGGTATGACCGTCATTGGCTCTCCTCGCTGGAACGGTCACTCGCGGAAACCGGAACAGCCATCGCGGCGGCACGACGGGAAACGACGGCACGGCTGAACGGTGCCATGGAAATGGCCGGAAGAAGCGCCTTTCCCAAAGCCGAGGTCAGTGTGGACGGCTTGCTGGAGGGTTGGCTCGGGGAGATGAGCGCGCTGGCGGTGGAAGACAGATATCGCGAAGAGCTGGAGGCGTCACGGCGCCGGGATGCTTTGGCGGGAAGTACGCAGCTCGGCCCACACCGGAGTGATCTGGGTGTCCTGCACAAGGATAAGGGCGTTCCGGCAGGTCTCTGCTCGACGGGTGAACAGAAAGCCCTGCTGATCTCGATCATCCTCGGGGATGCGCGATTGCAGGCCGGAATGCAGGGGCAGGCCCCGATTTTGCTGTTGGATGAGATTACGGCACATCTCGATGCAAAACGGCGGGTGGCGTTGTTTGACGAGATTGAGGAAATGAAAACACAGGCCTGGATGACAGGCACCGATTATGCCCTGTTTTCCGAGCTTGGAAACCGGGCGCAGTTTTTAACGGTCGACGATGGCGCTATTCGCCGGACGGCCGTTAGCTAGAAGGAAAGACGACGTAATGAGTAACACAGAAGGTCATGTGGAAGCTGAGGAATATGGCGCGGAGTCGATCAAGGTCCTGAAAGGACTTGATGCGGTACGCAAACGCCCGGGCATGTATATCGGCGATACAGATGATGGTTCGGGTCTGCATCATATGGTCTATGAGGTCGTGGATAACGCCATCGATGAGGCCCTGGCCGGTCATTGCGACCTGATTTATGTCGCGCTAAATCCCGAAGGGTCGGTAACGGTCCGCGATAACGGTCGTGGTATTCCGGTCGACATGCATGAGGAAGGGGTCTCCGCCGCCGAAGTTATCATGACCCAGCTTCATGCCGGCGGGAAGTTTGACCAGAACTCCTATAAGGTTTCCGGCGGCCTGCATGGTGTGGGTGTCTCCGTGGTGAACGCCCTGTCCACCCGTCTCGACATGACCATCTGGCGCAATGACAAGGAACATCGGCTCAGTTTCGAGCATGGGGAACCTGTCGGCGCCCTTGAAATCGTTGGGGATGCCGTGGGCAAGAGCGGGACGGAAATCACCTTCACCCCGTCACCGGAGACCTTTACCAATATCAAGTTTGACTTCGCGACGCTGGAACATCGCTTGCGCGAACTCGCCTTCCTCAATTCCGGCGTATATATCCAGATCAACGATTTGCGCTCTGCCGAGCCGGTTACGGTCGACCTGCATTATGAAGGGGGCATTTCCGCCTTTGTGAAATATCTCGACCGGTCAAAAAGCCCACTGATCACGGAAACCATTG
This sequence comes from Sneathiella sedimenti, assembly GCF_017313765.1. Classification (GTDB taxonomy): domain Bacteria; phylum Pseudomonadota; class Alphaproteobacteria; order Sneathiellales; family Sneathiellaceae; genus Sneathiella; species Sneathiella sedimenti. The sequence goes on from NZ_JAFLNC010000001.1 coordinate 800,004, forward strand.
ACCTTTCGGCGGAAAAGGAAGGTGTGACGGTCGAGGCGTCGCTTGAATGGAACGACAGCTATCATGAAAATGTGCTCTGTTTCACCAACAATATTCCACAGCGCGATGGCGGGACCCATCTGGCAGGCTTCCGCGCCGCGCTGACCCGTTGCATCAACCAATATGCGACCGCCAGCGGAACGTCCAAGAAAGAGAAGATTGTCGTGACAGGCGATGACGCGCGGGAAGGCCTGACCTGCGTTGTCTCGGTTAAAGTGCCGGACCCGAAATTCTCGTCCCAGACCAAGGACAAGCTGGTTTCCAGCGAAGTACGCCCGATCGTCGAAAGCTCTGTCTATGATGCTCTCACCCAGTGGTTTGAGGAACATCCGAACGACGCGAAGATCGTCATCACGAAAGTCTTCGAGGCCGCCGCGGCCCGGGAAGCCGCCCGCAAGGCGCGTGAATTGACCCGCCGCAAGGGAGCACTGGACATTTCCAGTCTGCCAGGCAAACTCGCCGACTGCCAGTCAAAGGACCCGGCCATTTCCGAACTGTTCCTCGTCGAGGGTGACAGCGCCGGCGGTTCCGCCAAACAGGGGCGCGACCGCCATAACCAGGCCGTCCTGCCACTGCGCGGTAAAATCCTCAATGTGGAACGGGCCCGGTTCGACCGCATGCTCTCCTCGAACGAGATCGGCACCATGATCACGGCACTCGGCACCGGGATCGGGCCGGAGGAATTCGATATCGAGAAGGCGCGCTATCACAAGATTATCATCATGACCGACGCCGACGTGGACGGATCCCATATCCGCACATTGCTGCTCACCTTCTTCTACCGGCAAATGCCGGAACTGGTCGAGAGGGGCTATCTCTATATCGCCCAGCCGCCGCTTTACAAGGTGACCAAGGGTAAATCCTCGGTCTATCTGAAAGACCAGAAGGCCATGGACGACTACCTGATCGACCAGGGCATGGAAGAGGTGGTGCTGGAACTTGCCACCGGCGAACAACGTAACGGCGAGGATTTGCGGGCGATGGTCAGTCGCGCCCGTCAGGCCCGTGACCTGATTGAATCCATTGCCAGAATCCAGAACCGGCCCGTCGTGGAGCAGGTTGCCATCGTAGGGGCATTGAGTGACGAACTGCTGAGCGATACCGTCCGCGGACCCGAGGCAGTTGCCACGGTTGCCAAGAGGCTTGATGCCATTTCCTCGGAAACGGAGCGGGGGTGGACTGGCGAAATATTGCCGGACTTCAGCCTGAAATTCAGTCGCGAAGTGCGCGGTGTGACGGAAGTCCAGATCGTTGACAGCAACTTGATTCATTCCGCCGAAGCGCGCCAGCTGGATTCCATGAAGGACGAATTGCAGGCGATTTACGCACAATCCTCCACCTTTATCCATAAGGACAAACGATTGACCATCAATTCTCCCATTGATTTGATGGAGGCCGTGACCAACCTCGGCAAGCGCGGGCTGGCAATCCAGCGCTATAAAGGACTGGGTGAGATGAACCCGGAACAGCTTTGGGAAACCACTCTCGATTCCGAGGCGCGGACATTGCTGCAGGTACGGATCAACCACGGGGATGAAGCGGATGAGGTTTTCTCCACCCTGATGGGCGATGTGGTGGAGCCGCGGCGTATCTTTATCCAGGACAATGCCCTGAAAGTGAGCTTTCTGGATGCCTGATGACAACAATCGCGGTTTAAAATCGCAATTTTGCCTTATATGTGGGAGATAAAGCACCCTTTGGCCCGCATTTAGAGTAATGCAGAGTAACGATCGAGTTCGATTATGAAGAAGGCATCCAAGGGATCAGGCAGGCGTTCGTCCGCCACCGCGGCGAGATCGAAGGCGTATCCCCAGCGCCCAAAACCTGCGGGAAAAAGAAAAAGCGCGAAGGCGTCCGCGGGACGCAGCCCGAAAAAGGCAGCGCCCAGACGCGGACGCAAAACACCGCAGAAATCCGGCCTGTGGGGACCGCTGATTAACTGGGGCGGGGCGCTGTTTCTGTGGGGCCTTCTGATCGGTGGCATCTTTATTGGCTACTTTGCCTATACGCTACCTGATATCTCGGGTATCGGCGACATCGACAAGCGCCCCTCCATGGTGCTGCAAACCAAGGACGGCATCCGCTACTCGACCTATGGCGATCTCTATGGCGACATGCTTCCCATCGAGGCAATCCCAGAAAATATGAAACAGGCGGTCCTGGCAACCGAGGACAGCCACTTCTATAACCATTTCGGCCTCAACCCGGTCAGCCTGGTCCGCGCCGCCTGGCGCAATTATGAGGCCGGCCGCGTCGTGCAGGGCGGCAGTACCATCACCCAGCAGCTTGCAAAGAACCTGTTTCTGACGCCGGAGCGCACGTTGGGCCGGAAAATCCGTGAAACCCTGCTCGCCTTCTGGCTGGAGGCAGAATATACAAAAGATGAAATTCTCGCCCTCTATTTGAACCGGGTTTATTTTGGCTCCGGCACCTATGGCATTGATGCGGCATCAAAAAAATACTTCTCCCATCCGGCAACAGAGCTGACGACAGCGGAAGCCGCGATGCTGGCGGGCCTACTGAAGGCACCAACCTATTACGCCCCGACCCGCAACCTGCAACGGGCGCAGGACCGGGCCAGCGTTGTCCTCGCCCGTATGGTGGAGGAGGATTATCTCACCCCTGCGGAAGCCGACAAACTCCGCGCCAGTCCTGCGGTCCTGATCAATGCCAGCCAGGATTTCCGCAATGTCCGGTATTTCTCGGACTGGGTGGTAAGCGAAGTACAGGCCTATATCGGACGCACGGAAAAGGATCTGGTTATCACGACGACACTGGATCTAGCCATGCAGGGCGACGCCGAACGGGCGATCGAGGCACGGCTTAAATCCGAGGGCACGAAAATGGACGTAAGCCAGGGCGCGTTTGTCGCCATGTCTCCGGACGGCGCCGTGCGCGCGATGGTCGGCGGCCGGTCCTATGCGGAATCCGTCTATAACCGGGCGACGGTCGCCCGGCGGCAGCCCGGATCCGTCTTCAAGACTATTGTCTATGCAGCCGCGTTCGAGAATGGCCTTTCTCCGGATGACATTTTTAACGATGGCCCGATCAATATCGACGGCTGGACCCCGCAAAACTACACCAAGCTCTATAATGGCGAGATGAGCCTGCGGGAAGCCTATGCCCGCTCCATCAATACAGTCGCGGTCCGGGTGACAGAACGGGTCGGTCGCGACAAGGTCGCCGATATGGCGAAAAACCTGGGTCTTACCGGCCATTACCCGCTGCATCCGTCCATCTCGCTTGGCACCAATGAGGTGTCACTTCTTGAAATGACCGCCGCCAATGCCGTCATTGCCAATGGCGGGATGGCCGTGTTGCCATACGGTGTTCTTGAAATCCGCGAAAAGGACGGGCCCGTTCTGTATTCGCGGCAGACCTCCGGTCAGGGACGGGTTATCAGCGCCGCCACCATTAATAAAATGCAGGATGTCATGACCGCCACTATCCAGTGGGGCACCGGTAAGGCCGCCAATCCGGGCTTTGCCGCAGCGGGCAAGACCGGCACGACGCAGGACTACCGCGATGCCTGGTTTATCGGCTTTACGCCGGATCTTGTTGCCGGTGTCTGGTTCGGCAATGACGACGGGTCCGCCACCAAGCGGGTGAATGGAAGCAATTTGCCTGCCATTACCTGGAAGGACTTTATCACCCATTCTGAGACATCCCACGCGGTTGCCTTCAACAGGGTCGAGGAGGAAAGTTCCGCAGGCAGCCTTTGGGACAAGATCGTCCGCGCCTTTTCGAGCAAGAACGCCCCCGCCGAAAGTGGCAGCAGCGCACCCGGCAGCGAGGCCACGCCAAAGAGCTCGACGCAGAAAAACTCCTACGACTATATGGACAAGCAGCGACAGCAACCGTAGGCGGTCAATCCTCTTTCCAGCCCTCTGTCGGCGCGTTATGGGCTGTCAGGCGGAAAATAGCGGCGGAACTTAACCCCATCAGGCCGATGGCATAGACCATCGAGAATTGGGTCTGGTCATAGAAATAGGCGATCAGGAAGCCCAGTAAGGCGGCGAAGCCGAGCATCAAAAATCCCATCAGGGCCGAGGCAGACCCGGCCTTATCGGGAAATGGCGCCATGGCGCCTGCCTGTGACTGTGGCAGGACAACACCCATGCCGACGGTATAGACAATCATCGGGACAATGATCGCCGTCAGTGTATTGAACCCCGCCAAGGCCGCCACCACCATGCTGCCACCGCCAAGGGCACAGATTATCGTACCGATCCCCACAGAGAAGGACAGCCCCTTCGCACGGGTCATTTTCGGGCCCAGCAGGGTTCCGCTCATATACCCCAGAACGACAATCCCGAAGAAATAGCCGAAATTATCTGCGCGCACGCCCAACACGTCGATCAGAACGAGGGGGGAGCCGGATATAAAGGAGAAAAGACCGCCGAAACAAAGACCCCCCGTGAGCGCATAGCCCAAAAATTCGCGATGCCGGATCAGGTCCAGATAATTGCGGGCGATATGGCTCGGCCGCAGGGCGTTCAGGTTTTTCACGGCGAGGGATTCATCAACAAACAGCACTGTCACCATGCCAACAATGAAAGAGGCAAGCCCGAGAACAAAAAACACCGACTGCCAGCCGTAGAAAGCGGCGATATAGCCCCCCAGTACCGGTGCGATAGCAGGCGCGAGCCCCATAATTGTCCCCATGCGGGAAAGCTGCTGTGCCGCCTGTTCGCGCGCGAAGAGATCACGGACCATGGCGCGTGGCACGACAATGGCCGCACAAACGCCGAGCGCCTGAATAAACCGCAGGATCACCAGCTGGTCGATCTGGACCGCAAAAAGGCAGGCAACACTTGCCACAACATAAATGAACAACCCGCCGACGATGATCGATTTGCGCCCGTACCGGTCGGTCAGCGGTCCGTATATCAGCTGGCAGCCGCCAATTCCGAACGTAAAAATACTGAGGGTGAGCTGCACTTCCGCCGCACTCGCACTAAAAAATGCCGCAAGCTGCGGGAAGGTCGGCAGATACATGTCGGTTGATAGGGGACCGAGCGCCACGGCGGCAGCGAGATACAGGGTAAACGGGATAGAGGAGGGGGCTAGTCGTTTCATGGGCGGCCTTCTTAAGAGATCGCCAAAGTCATACCGTCTCCGCTCTTTCAACGCCATACTTATGTAGATCGGCACCATTTCTTTTCAGCCATGTCTTGGCCGGTTCAACGGCGGGGTGCATTTCATCGACCAATGCCCAAAAGGCGGCGGAATGGTTCATATGACGCAAATGTGCCACTTCATGGGCGACGATATAGCGCATTACCTCCTCCGGCATCAGCAGTAAGCGCCAGGAAAAGTTAAGCCGTCCGGTCGAGGAACAGCTTCCCCAGCGCGAAACCTGGTCGCGCAGGGTAATACCGCTGTAACTGACATCGATTTTCTCGGCATATTGCGCGGCCCACACACTGATTTCCGTCTTGGCCATCCTGCGGGTCCAGTCTTTCACCCGGCGCGGCAAATGTTCTTCCCTGCCGGCGACATAGATATGCCCGTCCTCGGCCCACACGAACCCGCGCTGTTCGGGGACGTGGGTAATCCGGTGCGGCCGTCCCAACAGGGGCAGTATGGCGCCTGCACGAAACGGAATGCTTGCCGGTATCTTATTGATATTACTGGAAATCCAGTCAATTTCCTGACGCAGAAAGGCAAGCCCCGCCGTGAGGGATGCGCGCTTGGGCAGGAGAAGGACAACGCCGTGCCGTGGATCAATTCGAAGCTTTATTCGCGCCGCGCGGGGAGAGCGTTTTACCGCGATCGGAATTTTACGGCCGTCCGAGACAAAATGTGGTGATTCCCCTGTCACCAGTTCCAGACTTCGGCGGTCAGCCGACATCTTCATCCGGCCAGTCGACGATATGATCCTCCAGATCGCCCGCACGTCGTTCCGATACCACACGCCCACGGACCGAGATGCCTGCCTGATGAACTGTCTCAGGATCTTTTGAAATGAGTGGATGCCACCAGGGCAGCGGCTTTCCTTCCGACAACAGGCGATAGGCGCAGGTTCGCGGCATCCAGCGCAGGGTCGGGATAATATCCGGTGTCAGGGTAATACAATCCGGCACCAGACGGGAGCGCTCCGGATAACGGGTGCACTGGCAGGTTCCAAGATCGAGCAGGCGGCAGACGACCTCTGTATAGGCGAGTTCAAGCGTGTCTTCGTCTTCCAGCTTGAGCAGGCAGCATTTGCCGCAGCCGTCACAGAGGGATTCCCACTGTTCCGCCGACATGTCTTCAAGCGCGACAGTCTCCCAGAATGGTTTTTCCTTCACCCCACATCAGGCCTTTTTTGTTGGTTGCCGCCGCGCCCGTGTAGCGGGCTTGGCTTTCTTCTGTGTTTTCTGTGCGGCGGGCGCCGATTTTGCCGTTGCGGCCCTTGCCGGCGTCGATTTCGTCGGAGTTGCCTTGGCCGGTGCCGCTTTTACGGGTGCCTTTTTCGCCGGAGCTTTGGCCGGAGCCGCTTTTACCGGAGCTGCTTCAGTCACCGTTGTCTTCGCCTCCGGCTGTTTACCGGTCGATGTCTCGGGGGAGGCCGTCTTCTTCGCAGCAGGCTTTATCTCAGGAGCTTTTTCCACAACTGCCTTTGCCTCAGCGGGCTTTGCCGGTGCAGGCTTTGCGGGTGCATTTTTGGTCTCATTGCTGGGAACCAGAGCCAACCGAACGCGGTTGTGCGGCTCGTGATTAAGGATGAAATCGCTGATACGCGGCGCAATTGTGCTTCTGAACTTGCTGCCATTGAAGACACCGTAATGGCCGACACCCTTTTGCTCATAATGGGTTTTCATGCTGTCAGGCAGGCCTGTGCAAATATCATGGGCGGCAACAGTCTGGCCGATACCGGAAATATCGTCAAGTTCCCCTTCCACCGTCATCAGCGCGGTTTTCTTTATCAGGTCCGTCCGGACTAGCCGGTCACCACGGTACATCATCTCACCCTTGGCGAGCGCCTGTTTCTGGAACACCGTCTCGATCGTCTGCAGGTAATATTCCGCCGTCAGGTCCATCACCGCATTATACTCGGCGTAAAAGGCGCGATGTCTATCCGCGCTGTCGCCGTCGCCCTCAACCAGATGGTCGAACTGCTTGATATGGGCCTCCATATGGCGGCCGAAATTCATGCTGACAAAACCGCTGAGTTGCAAAAAGCCCGGATAAACCCGGCGGAATGCACCGGGATAGCCAAGCGGGACATGGCTGATCACTGTATGCTCGAACCACTCGATGGAATGGTTCATGGCAAGCTTGCATGGTTCCGTCGGGTGACGGCGGGTATCGATTGGGCTACCCATCAGGGTAACGGAGAGTGGCACATTCGGGTTATTATCCTCCGACATCAAGGCGACGGCGGCCAGAACCGGCACCCCAGGCTGGCAAACCGCCATCACATGAGTGTCCGGACCCAGAATTTCGAGATAATCGATGATATAGTCGATATAGTCATCCAGATCGAACCGTCCCTCAAACACGGGCACGTTCGCCGCATCCCGCCAGTCGGTGATATAGACATCGTGATTGGGCATCATCGTCTCGACCGTGCCGCGCAACAAGGTCGCGAAATGGCCGGACATGGGCGCCACGATCAACAGCTTGGGGTCTTTGCGTGTCGTATCCCGCTTGAAATGCTTGAGCTGGCAGAAGGTTTTGCGGTGAACAATCTCTTCTGTCACCGCCACCGTCCGCATATCAATGTTCGTGGAGGTCAAACCAAAGGCCGGTTTGCCGTGATACTGCGTCGTTTCGGAAAACAGGTCCAGGCCTGCGGCCAAGGTCTGCGCTTGGGGCGTGTCAGAAACCGGGTTGAACGGACTCTTCAAAAGTTGAGAGTAAATTTGTGCGGCCATACGGACTGGTGAAAGCGCCAATTTTTGCATTTCATTGAACTGGTAAAGCACGTCGTACTCTCCTACATTAACAGACGTCATGATATTGAAGTCTGCCGGGTTTCTCTGCGCCGAGTTTCGCTGCAGTGCAACATAATATAGGAAAAATCGCCGCAATGTCAGTATTTTTTACGATATTACAGATAAATGATTAATAATCCGCTCCGGCACTCTGTCGAATGTTGCACAATAGTTACATGTAAGGGATAGTCTAATGCGGTTCTACTGGCTTGTATTCTTGACGGTTTTTCTCATAGCTCCGCCTTCCTATGCCCAATCCATCCTGGGAGAGGATGAAGTATTTCAAAGTGCCGATCGCGGCGATTCCGCGGCAGTGGAGGAATACCTCCTCACCGGAAATAACCCGAATATCCGTGATTTGAAGAAAATACCGCTGTTGCACCATGCGGCCATGGCCGGTTTACCGAAGACAGTACGCGCCCTCATCCGCCACGGCGCCCAGGTTGATTTGCCGGACCCGTTCGGCAATACAGCCCTGATGCAGGCAGCCGCCTATGGATCAACCGCCGCAGCGGAGATCCTGATTGAAGGAGGCGCGGATATCGATGAGGAGAACCGACAGGGCGAGACCCCCCTGATCAAGGCCGCCAAAACCGGAAACACGGAAGTCGTAAAGCTATTGCTGGAAAAAGGGGCGACTCTTGACCTGACGGACTTCACCGGAAGAACGGCCCTGGATCACGCGAAACAGAACCGCCATCCCGACGTGGTGCGTCTATTGTCCGATGCGACGCCCTGACGGCGCCGCAATCGAGCTATTTATTGACTAGGGAGCTTCGGCAGCCTTGATTGCCGCCCGCAATCCATCAGCTTGCGCATTCCCGACCGTTCGCTCGATGACGATCTGCTGCGAGGTGACAGGCTTGCCATAGTAGGACTCGTTGGAATCCGAGTTTGAAGACAGAATAGATCCCTCTACCGAGGCACCGATAAAGAGGCCCTTCGAAATCGCGAAGGAGAATACATCGACTTTCATGTTTGTTGTGGTCGAGGCGCCGAGCGTTGTGCCCACCGGACCGACGGCCGCACTCAAATCACCGCCCAGCTTGACCTGGTTACTGATTATGGCCTGCAGGCCCTTTTCCGTCATGACCACCAGCACCAGCTCATTCGCCTGCGCACCGAACTGCAAGCCGATGCTGCCCTGGCCCATGGTGTAAAAAGCCGGCGAGGACCATTCCCCTGCTTCATTCTTGCCCAGAAGAACACCGCTTCCGCCAGCGCCGCCTACAAAGAAGCCGGCTTTAAGCACCTGCGGGAAAACGACAACGCCCTTGGCAACGGCCAGCAATTTGCGGAATTGATCCATCTCTGCCTGCGCGGCAACATTGGTGATGGTGAACTTCGCTTTTTCAACCAGTTGATCCTGTGCTTCACCGGCAAGAGCAATATTACCGGATCCCAGAAGGAGCGCGCTTGCGCCCAAGAACGACAGAATTTTTCGACGGCTTGCCCTGAATGTCATCTGCATCTTTTTTAATCCTTTTTGACTCATCATTGGAAAACAGGATACTGATATAGAGTAGGGCATGAATGATGGCATTTATATGTCGAATAATCTTCCGAAAAATTAACCGGCACGCATGAAACAGTGAATATGTCAGAAAAATCGCCCCTGATGTCCATCCCCAGCATTGAGTCCGACGCCATTAACCTCGCTGCGAGCGGCATGCGGCTGAAAACGCTGGTCTATATTCGCTGGCTGGCGGTGCTCGGACAGGCCCTGACCGTCATCCTGGTTCACTTCGTTTTTGGATACAGCCTGCCGCTTCTGCCCATCGCGCTGCTGATCAGCGCCAGCGCCATTCTCAATCTGCTGGTCAGCCTCAACCGCAAGCCTTCCACAAGGCTTCCGAACCGCGGCGCGCTCCTATATCTGTTTTACGATATCCTTCAACTTGCAGGGCTGCTCTATTTCACCGGCGGTCTTTCCAACCCCTTTTCAGTGCTTTTCCTGGTGCCGGTCACGATTTCCGCGACCAACCTGACGCGGCAGGGGACGTTTTTTCTCGGGCTGACGACACTCGCCTGTATTACATTCCTTGCGCTCTTCTACGAACCGTTGCCGCTGCCTGCGGGGACGCTGGTCCTCTCCCAGACCTATATACTGGCAATCTGGGCGGCTTTGGTGCTGGGAACGGCCTTTCTTTCGGGCTATGCTTGGCTGATCGCCGCAGACTCGCGGAAAATGTCGGACGCGCTGACCGTCGCCCGGGCAGAGCTCGCACGGGAACAACAGCTCTCCGCCGTCGGGGGGATTGCCGCCGCCGCCGCTCATGAGCTTGGCACCCCGCTGAACACCATCCTGCTGGTATCGGAGGAATTGAAACAAGCCCTGCCGGCGGGGAGCGACACGGCAGAGGACGCCGCATTGCTGCATGACCAGGCCCGGAAATGCGCCGAGGTACTGGCACAACTCTCCCAGGGGCCGGAGACGGAGCGTTTTATCAAGGATTCCGCCCACCACAACTTTCTATCGCTGGATAACCTCTTTTCCCTGGCAACGGAAAAATACAAGGACAGCCACAAGAAATTTGTCATTCAGACCCATGGAGAGACAGCGGATATTCCAAGGCTGTTCCTCACCGCGGAGCTTCGTCACGGCCTTGGCAACCTGATCAGCAACGCCGCCGAGTTCGCTACCAGCAAGGTGACCATCGACCTCTATTGGAACGAAAACCTGGTGCGCGCGGAAATCCGTGATGACGGACCCGGCTTTTCGGAGGAGGTTCTTGATCGGCTGGGCGAACCCTATATGTCGTCCCGGCGCGGACGCGGGGGCATGGGCCTCGGTGTATTTATCGCGGACATGCTGATCAAGCGAAGCGGCGGGGAGCTGAATTTCCGCAATCAGAAAAATGGCGGCGCGATCGTGGAAATCCTCTGGTCTCGCCGGGAACTTGAAAAATCTGATCCTTTCAGTAATTAGAAAATATGCTAATCTGCCCCGGGTAGCTCGATTATTAGGGTTTTCAAATTAAAGTACAGGTAATGGACGACAAAAAGTTACTGCTGATCGTCGACGACGACGAGATATTTTTGAACCGGCTTGGTCGTTCGATGGAACGCAAGGGCTTTGCGCCAACCCTCGCCAATTCGGTGGCTGAAGGCAAGAGATGCGCCGGCCAAAATGCGCCGGATTACGCCGTTGTCGATCTCCGGCTGCAAGATGGAAACGGCCTTGAGGTCGTAGAGGCCATCCGTGGTGTCAATGAGGATGCCAGCATCGTCATGCTTACCGGCTATGGAAATATTGCCTCCGCCGTGGCCGCGGTGAAGGCAGGCGCCATCGACTATCTCGCCAAGCCCGCCAATGTCGAGGATATCGTCAACGCCCTGCTTGCGGACAAGGACGCGATGCCAACACCGCCGGAAAACCCGATGTCCGCCGACCGGGTTCGCTGGGAACATATCCAGCGCGTCTATGAACTCTGCGATCATAATGTCTCGGAAACCGCGCGCCGCCTGAACATGCACCGGCGCACTCTCCAGCGCATCATGGCGAAACGGTCCCCGCAGTAGCCGGATGGATCAGATTGTCCCAAAAAGCACCCTGATCTGCGGCGACGCCGCTACGAAAATGGCAGGCCTCAGGGCGGAAAGCATCGATCTGATCATCGCCGACCCGCCCTATAATCTCGGCAAGAACTACGGCAATAACATCGACCTCAAGAACCGCGCTGAATATCAGGCCTTCACCCAAAGCTGGCTCCGGGAAGCCGTGCGCCTCCTGAAACCCGGCGGATCTCTCTATTGCTTCATGGGCGTCAAGTTCATTGCCCGCCTCTACCTGATGCTGGAAGAGGACTTTGGTCTCACCCCACAGGGCTGGATTACCTGGCATTACACGCAAGGCATGGGCCGGAAAAAAGGTTTCTCCCCGCGACATGAGGATATTCTCTGGTTCTCGAAGGGGGAAGACGCGCAGTTTAATCTCGATGACGTGCGGGTGCCGCAGAAATACTACCGCAAGCGCAACAATATGGCGGGCGCGAACCCGGGCGATGTCTGGCAGTTCAGCCATGTGCATTACTGCGCGGCGGAGCGGCTGCCCCATCCCACCCAAAAGCCTGAGGCTCTGATCGAACGAATTGTCCGCGCCTCCTCCAACCCGGGTGATGTGGTGCTGGACCCTTTCCTGGGCAGCGGTACCACGGTGCGGGTCGCCACCGTACTTAACCGCGCCGCCACCGGCATCGAGATCAACCCCGATTATATCGAAATGGCAAGAAACCGCCTGAAAGCGCCGTTTGAGGCCTTCGACAGTATGGACCTGCGCGCCGCCCGGACCTCAAAAGACCTACCGAAGGAGCCATCGAACTGACAACGGGACAACTCCGTGTTTGCAGGGGCGGCGAGATTATATTATGACCATTACACTTCATTCTATTCGAGGCGAGGCATTTTGGATCCGCTAGACTATTTTAACCGCGAGCTTGAGGATCATGGTGAGGTGCTGGCAAAATGCCGGACTACGCTCACCGTACCGTTTCAGGAGATGCTCACGCTCTGGGTTACCGCCATTCAGAATGGCAACAAGATCCTGTTTTTTGGTAATGGTGGCAGTGCGGCGGATGCGCAGCATCTCGCGGCCGAACTTGTTATCCGCTTTATCGAGGATCGCAAACCCATCGCCGCGATCGCGCTCAATACCGATACGTCCGCGCTGACCGCCGGGGCCAACGATCTCGGCTTCGAGGAGGTATTCGCCCGCCAGATCGACGCGCTTGGCAGGCCCGGTGATGTTGCTGTTGGCCTTACCACTTCCGGCACCAGCCCGAATGTGGTCAAAGCCCTTGAAATGGCGCGGAAAAAAGGGCTCGTTACCACCGCTTTCACGGGTCGGGATGGCGGCCTCATGCCGGAACTCGCGGATGTGTCCCTGATTGTGCCGGCGCAATCCACCCGACGCATTCAGGAAATGCATATCACTTTCGGGCATATGCTCTGCGGCGCCCTTGAACAATCGCTGAAACTGGTCTGACGCCCATGGAAAACCGTTCCCCCCTTCTAAATATCCTCGATAAAGTGTCCTCGGTCGATGTGCTGGTGGTTGGCGACGTCATGCTGGATCGTTTCGTTTACGGCAGCACCGCCCGCATTTCACCTGAAGCGCCGATCCCTATTCTCAGCATTACGCACCAGTCGCAGATGCTTGGCGGGGCGGGCAATGTCGTCCGCAATATTGCTTCGCTCGGCGGGAAGGCGCGGCTTATTTCCGTCATCGGGGAGGATGCGGAAGGACGCGAGATTGAAAGCATTTTCGCGACCCAGGGCGCCACGACGCCCCACCTGGTGAAGTCGGTCGGTCGACCGACTACGGTCAAGACCCGCTTCATCGCTGATGGACAGCAGCTCCTGCGCAGCGATCATGAGGCAACCCACCAGTTACAGCCGCAAACTGCGGGAAATGTCATCAAAACCTTTCAAGGCGCCGTGAAAACCGCCGACATTATCGTCCTCTCCGATTATGCCAAGGGGGTTCTCTCCGACACGGTGCTGCGTCATGTCATCGCGTATGCGACGGAGAAAAACATTCCCATTATCGCCGATCCAAAGGCGCGGGATTTCGGCCGCTATGCGGGGGTTACCTTGCTGACCCCGAACCGCAAGGAGATGATCGCAGCGAGCGGAATGCCCTGCGGCTCCAATCACGAGGTGGAGCAGGCAGCACGCGAAGTGATGCGCAAATCCGGCGTTTCTGCCATCCTCGTTACCCGGTCCGAGGCAGGCATGAGCCTGGTCACAAAGGACGACGCCCATCATATCGCCGCGGAGGCGCAGGAGGTGTACGATGTTTCCGGTGCGGGCGACAGCGTGATCGCGGCACTCTCCCTCGCGCTGGCAGCCGGGGCGTCGCTCACCGACGCGGCGCGCATCGCCAACCTCGCCGGCGGGATCGCCGTCTCGAAATCCGGCACGGCCGCCGTGACCAAGGCGGAAATCCGTCAGGCATTGCATAGCCAGGAAATCGGCGATATGGAGGCGAAGATCGTCAATCTTGACATGGCGCTGGAGCGGGTCTCCAACTGGCGCAGCCGCGGCCTCAAGGTCGGTTTTACCAATGGATGCTTTGATCTGGTACACCCGGGGCATATCTCGCTGATGCGGCAGGCGCGCAGCGAGTGCGACCGGCTGATCGTCGGACTCAACACCGATGACAGCATCCGGCGACTTAAAGGCGAGGGACGGCCGGTCACGAACGAAAATTCCCGCGCCATCGTGCTCGCCAGCCTGTCCGATGTGGACCTCGTCGTTCCCTTCGCAGAGGACACGCCGATCAGGCTGATCGAGGCGGTCAAGCCCGATGTTCTCACCAAGGGAGCGGATTACACGAAGGAAACCGTTGTCGGCGCGGATATCGTCGAGGCCTATGGCGGGCGGGTGCATCTGGCATCCCTGAAAGAGGGTTTCAGCACCACCGGCACGATCGAGCGGTTGCTCGCCACCAAGAAAGAGGCGTGAAAATGGGAAGTCTTATCCTGGTGACCGGCGGCGCGGGCTTTATCGGCTCCAATATTGTCGCGGCGCTGTCTGAGCGCGGCGAGAAAATTGTTATCTGCGACTGGCTGGAGCAGGGCGATAAATGGAAAAATATCGCAAAATCAACCATTGCCGACTTTATCGACCCCGATGAACTGGAAAGCTGGCTCAACAAGAACGACAGCCGCATTGGCTCGATCATTCATATGGGCGCCATCTCCGCCACCACGGAGACGGACGGCGACCTGATCCTGAAGCGTAATTTTCGCCCGACAAAGCTGCTCTGGCGTTTCGCCGCGGATAACGGTGTTCCGTTTATCTATGCCTCCTCCGCCGCGACCTATGGGGACGGGGCGGCGGGCTTTGACGATGACCAGAGCGAGGCGGCGCTCGGGAAGCTGCAACCGCTCAATCTCTACGGCTGGAGCAAGCATGCGTTCGACAAGTTCGTTGCGCGCGAACTTTCCCGAGGCGCCATGACGCCACCGCAATGGGCAGGGCTCAAGTTTTTCAACGTTTATGGCCCGAATGAATACCATAAGGGCGGCATGAAAAGCGTAATCGCCCAGTGTTATCCGAAAGTCGCGGCGGGAGAGGCCGTGACCCTGTTCAAGTCCCACAACCCGGACTATGAGGACGGCGGACAACTCCGCGATTTCGTCTATGTGAAAGACTGTGTCGACGTTATCCTATGGCTTCTGGATAATCCGAAGGTTTCCGGCCTTTTCAACCTCGGCACCGGCAAGGCAAGAAGCTTCAGGGACCTCGCAAGAGCCGTTTTTGCGGCCGCCGACAAGCCCTCGCAAATATTATATGTCGATACCCCGATCGAGATCCGCGATAAATATCAGTATTTTACCGAAGCCAATATGCAGAAACTCCGAGCCGCAGGTTTCGGCGGCAACTTCCGCAGTTTAGAGGATGGCATCAGCGATTACGTCACCAACTACCTCGCTAAAGATGACCCGTATCGGTAAGGGCTAAAACCCCTTCGGCTGCACCTTCAGGAATTCCACCTCGATAAAGGCGCATTCGAAGTCGTTGCCGTTTTTCACGTTATGTTCGACGCCGACCTCCCGAAAATAGGGAACGCCGGTCTTGAGCTCGGCGCGGGTTGTTTCGCCATTCGGCAGGTCGATATCGAGAAAGCCGTCGAACAGCGGCACAACGACATAATCATATTCATGGGTATGCCAACCGGTGGCGTCGCCACGGTTCTTGAAGCGCCATTCGGTAACGCGGGTGCGGGAGTTATCGATAAAGACGCTGGGGATGGCGGTACCGTCGGGGGCGCTAGAACACATTGAATTTCTCCTTTATCGGGTTTTCGGTTTCAAGTAGGCGGCGCGCGGCAATCCGCGCAAAACGGAGCGTGACATTCCGCCGCCGGGCGGCATTAAGGTTGAAATCAGCGGAGGTGCGGGCAATGGCGCCGCCGAACGCGTCCGCGATGATCAAGCCGTGCTTGTCAGGCAGGAGATCCTGCGGGAATTCCGCATCGACAGCGAAATAGAATTCATCACAGAATTGGAGATATTCGCTCCATTTTTCATCGACACGGTAATCGGCGGGGCCGGATTTCACCTCGACAATGATGATCCGCCCTTTTTCGTTGATGCCCATAACGTCAACCCGGCGGCGAATGCGAAGTTTTACCTCCATCAGGCTGTCATAGCCCATGTCATGGAGAAGCTTCTGCACCCCGCGGGCGAGGCGTGTTCCCTTGTCGGAGCGGGAGTCACTCATGATCGCGCTGCGTTGTTTTGAGATAGTGCAGCATCTCGGCGAGGGCGTACTCGGGGAGGTCTCGGATTTTATTCGCCAGCAGGTTGGCATATTCCGTCGCAATCGGGCTTAACCCGCTGGTATCCACTGTTACTTTCGGGTGGGAGAGGGAAGCGAGGCGCTGCAATTCCTCCGCGTCGTCCCAGATGATATTGAAATAGTCGCAGATTTGCGCCACCAGCGACCAGGACGGGCGGCCGCGATGACCATGCTCGAGCGCCGACAGGTATGCCGAGCTGATATCAAGGTCGGCGGCCATTTTCTTCAGGGTAATCCCGCGGCTTTTGCGCAGTTTCCGGACACGAAGGCCAAAGGGGGTCATGGAACTGTCCTTCTTCTCGTGTGTTTCAGGGGCGGCTGCGCCGGAGCAAGACATAGAGCGCACCGCTGCCGCCATGTTTCGGCTGTGCGTGTCGGATGTCAATAACCAGTTGGCGCAAATCCGGCGCCATCAGCCATTTCGGCACGGCTTCCCGCAGGATCCCGGACTTCTCGCTCTTCATGAAGGGGGCGTCGTCGGATTTTTGCTTCGACGATCCCTTACCGGTAATGACAAGCACGCAACGCTTCCCCTGGATCTGGGCGGCGGTGATAAAACTTCTGAGCCGGCGATGGGCCTCCGCACGGGTGAGGCCGTGGAGATCGAGCTTTCCGTCAATTTCCATCTTACCCTTGCGGAGCCGTTCCGCCGTGCGTTTGTCCAGCCCGGGAACATTCTGCCGGAGGGACGGTTCAACGGCTTGTGCCCTGCGCTCCAGGGGGGCGTTGGGCCAGCTCTCCATCGCCTTTTTAAGCGCTACCGGATCAATGGAACGGCGGGCCGGGGGTGTATTTGGGGTCGGTGTTGCCGTAATTGATACCATAGTGGTGTTGTCTTTTTCTGTTCTTTCCGAAGTCGGCACCTTTATGGTGGCGTTCTCTTCGCCGGTAAAGCGATTTGACTCTATCGGGTCAACGGATCGCGCCACATGATCCCAAAGGTCACGGTCAGCCTTAGACAGGCCTTTCGGTCGGTTAGTCTTGCGGGCCATCATCAACTATCAGGATATGCAATCGGCGCGGTCCATGGGCACCCATGATCAGCGTCTGCTCAATATCCGCCGTGCGCGATGGGCCGGAGATGAAATTGACGGTACGCGGCAGGTTTCCCGCGCCGTAAGTCTTGCGAAGCCGTTCCCAGCTATCCTCCAGCGTTCCGGTAATCTGGCTCGCCTTGATTACCACCACATGATTTTCGGGCAGGAAATTGAGCGTTGAGGGCGTCTCCGGGCTTGAGGCCATACAAAGCGTTCCCGTCTCGGCGATCCCCGCGAAGGCGGGGGTGAGGCTTACCTCATCCTCGGGCGCGGCGGCACCGCGCTTAATCTCCAGCATCGGTGTCTTGTCAAAGGGCAGGCTATCGAGGGATTTATCCGGGGACATCTTGATCCGGGTCGCAAGATTATGCGCCGTAAGGTAATCACGGAGCGCCTCCGGCACGTCATCGAACGAGGAAATGCGCGCCACCGTCGCGGCCAACGCCTCCGCCTTCGCCTGGAAAAGATTGACCTGTTCTTTATGCGGAATATTGGTGCGTTTGGGCACGATATTCGGCGCATGCCCCTCAATCCGTGCCTTGAGTGCCTGTGCCGCCTCTCCCTCTAGCGGGCCGCGGCCAAGATTATGGCGTATGCGGGAGAAAATCCTGTCGCGAGACGGCATTATTTCCCCTCCCGCTGCTGCTTTTTCCACTGATCCATGAAGGTCGTCCCCTCCGGCGCGGGGAAATCGCGGACCGAGCTCCAGCCCTTCATCAGGGGGAGTTTCCGGATCACGCCCTTCTTCCCGGCCATTAGTTTCAACGCGCGAGCGCTCACCCTTGTCATCAGGCGATAAAGCTTGGGTCTTTTCGCGAAGAACGCCCAGATACCAATGCCCCAGCGCTCCGGCTTCGGGGTGACCTGGGTTTCAAAGGCCTGTTCGCGCCAGTGCCGCATAATCTTGGGCAGGGGGATGCGCACAGGACAGACTTCCTCGCACCGCCCGCAGAAGGTGGAGGCATTGGGCAGGTGGCGTGACTCCTCCAGCCCGACCATATGCGGATTGAGCGCCGCCCCGATGGGTCCGGGATAGACCCAGCCGTAAGTGTGACCACCGACGGCCTGATAGACCGGGCAATGGTTCATGCAGGCGCCGCATTTGAGACAACGAAGCAGGTCCTGCTTGTCACTCCCCAAAAGGTCGCTGCGCCCGCTATCGACCAGCACCACATGGAAATTCGCCGGGCCGTCAATATCCTCCATCCGCTTGGGGCCGGTGGAGAAAGTCGTATAGACGGACATTTCCTGCCCCGTCGCGGACCGGGCCAGGAGGCGGAGGAAAAGACTCGCATCCTCCAGGGTTGGCACGACTTTCTCGATACTGGAAACCGCGATATGGGTCTTGGGCAAGGACTGGGTGAGGTCGCCGTTGCCTTCATTGGTGACAATCACTGTCGATCCGGTCTCCGCGATCAGGAAATTCGCGCCGGTAATGCCCACATCGGCGTTGACGTACTTATCACGGAGGATGCTGCGCGCCTCGTTCACCAGCGCCTGCGGATCCGTAATTCGCTCGGTAAAACCGTATTTTCCGTGATTTTCGTGAAAAAGCTCTGTCACCTGATCTTTTGTCTTATGCAGCGCAGGCGCAATGATATGGCTGGGATGTTCATGGGCAAGCTGGATGATATATTCACCCAGATCCGTCTCGATCGGCTCGATCCCATGGGCGGAGAGATGCTCGTTGAGGGCCATTTCCTCGGTGATCATGGATTTGCCCTTGGTCACTGTCTTGGCGTTGGCATCACGGCAAATATCCAGCACCACCTCCCGTGCCTCTGCATAACTACTGCACCAATGCACCCTGCCGCCCTGAAGAAGGACCTGATCCTCGAAATATTCAAGATAGTAGTCGAGATTCTCAAGAATATGGTTCTTGAGATCCCGGGCCTGGTCGCGCAGATCCTCGAATTCCGGGAGTTCCCCGGCGGATTTTGCCCGGGCAACCGGAAAACCGCCCTTTACCTTGGAAAAGGCACTCTGGATGTCCTTGTCATGCAATGCCTCATGGGCACTATCCTTGAAACGGCGGCTCGTGACCTGCATCAGCTATCCCCCTCCCCAAGGCCGGGTTTTTCGCCCATACCGGCGAGAATTTCCGCGACATGCATCACCTTCATCGGGGCGCCCCGGCGCTTCAGTCGCCCGGCGATATTCATCAGGCAGCCGAGATCCCCGGCGGCGAGGGTACCCGCACCGCTCGCCAGAAGATTTTCGATCTTGGTGTCGACCATGGATTCAGAGATTTCGGAATATTTAAGGCAGAAGGTCCCGCCGAATCCGCAGCAGGCTTCCCGGTCCTCCGCCTCCTTAATTTCCAGACCCTCGACCGCACCGAGCAGGGCCCGTGGTTGGTCCCTTACCTTCATTTCGCGCAAACTGCTGCAGCTGTCATGATAGGTAAGGGTCGTGTCAAGGCGGACATCTTCTGGCCTGTAGCCGCAGATATCATGAAGGAAGGAAGTCAACTCATAGGTACGGCCGGCAAGCTCTTCGATCGCCACCATCATGGTGTCGTCCCCTTCAAAAAGCTCTTTATAGTGATGACGGACCATGCCGGCGCAGGAACCGGATGGCGCGACCACATAGTCAAAACCCTGAAAGGCCCGGATTACCTGGGATGCGATCTCTTTTGCGCTTTCCTTGTCACCGGAATTATAGGCAATCTGGCCGCAGCAGGTCTGTACCTCAGGCACCATTATGGTGCATCCTGCCGCCTCCAGCAGCTTGACTGCCGCGAAGCCAACGGACGGGCGGTTCAGGTCGACAAGGCAGGTGACGAACAGGGCCACATTCTTCTTTTCTTTGGGCGCGGACATGTATTTCTCCCTATTTCTCAACGAACTATACCGTCTGCACGCTGGTTTCGCCAGATACCTTAGGACAACAGATCCGGATTTATCCTTTCCGCCAATGCGTTCGGTAAGAAAATCCAGAGCTGCCCCTTACTTTTCATGCGCCCGGACATGTCATAGGCGTACTCCCCATGGCCCCAGAAGACATCGCCGCGCACCGGGCCGACGATCGCCCCGCCGGTGTCCTGCGCCATCATCAACCGCTCGAATTTCTCGATTTCCGCCGGGCTGCTGGCGGGCGCAACTTCTGTCGCCAGCCACAGAGGTACACCAAGCGGAAGCCATTTACGATCGACGGCAAGGCTGCGCTCGGGCGTCAATTCCACCCCTTGCGCGCCAATCGGGCCGCCCGTTGCCAATTCACGGAAAAAGACGAAGGAGGCATTCTTCTGCATCAATTCCGTCGCTTTATCGGGGTTTTCCTCGAGCCAGGTCCGGATCGCCTGCATCGACATCTCTTCGCGCGGTACATAGCCCTTGTCAATCAGGTCGCGGCCAATGGCGAAATAGGGATGCCCGTTCTGTGCCGCGTAGCCGACGCGGAGTTCGCTGCCATCGTCCATTTCCACAAGGCCGGAGCCCTGAATATGCAGGAAGAAGGCATCAATATCACTATCCACCCAGACAAGCTCCAGTTCCCGATCGGCCAGCGCGCCCTTTTCAATACCGGCGCGGTCGGGATAGGGGAGAAGATCGCCCCCCACAACCTTGCCCGCAATACGCTGACCCTTCAGCTCTTCGCGGAAGCGGCCGAGATCGACCATCACCAGTTCGGGCGGGCGCAGGTATAGCGGCGTGAGATAAGGTGGCTTTTTCTCGCGACTGCCGTTCAGGCTCGCCTCGTAATAGCCAGTAAACAGGCCGGATTTTTCGTCATTATTGCGAATCTGGAACGGCGTGAAGTTCTTCTCGAAAAACTGCCTCCGCATGTCCGGTTCAGGCGGTAGTGCCAGCGCGGCGGCACAAAGCGGCTGCCAATCCCCGGCAGTTCCTGCCATGCCGACGCCCCCCATCTGGCGGGTTTCCGGCAAGGTGGCGATTTTCGCGCAGGATTTCAGGAAGGCGGGAAAGACTCCCGCAAACTCTTCCTCGTCCCAGCCCGGGAGGGCGGAAAAGGTCGATTTTTCAAGAACAAGCTTGTCTTCTGCCGGCGGTTTTACCTGAAAATACCAGATGCCGATCGCCCCCAGAAGTAGGACGGCCAGAACCAGGCCAGCGCCGGTTTTTCGATTGACGGAAAAGAGGGAACGCAACACCATGTTTCCGCGCCGCGGCCTAGTCTGCGCGGCGGGTAGTGATTAGCAGCCAGTTCGGATTGCGGGACTTAAGGTTGCGCGCGAAGGTCCAGAGTTCCTGCACTGTGTGCGGCTGGGGGTCCCCGGCAACGACAATGCCTTCTTCATTCTTGGTCATGCTGATCATCTCGGCTTCAAACCGGATGGTGATTTCAGCGTCCTTTCCTTCCAGTATCGCATCGGTGATTTCGGCAGAATGAACCGCGACGATATCCGTCGACATGATTTCATTGCGATCTTCCCGGTCCTGGATGGAGTTTTCGAAATTCTCATAAACGGTTTCGGAAAGGAGTACCTTCAGTGTTTCCCGATCACCCCTGGCAAAGGCGACGACAATGGCTTCATAGGCGGCCTGCGCCCCCTCGACGAAAGTTCTCTGGTCGAAAGTCTTGTCAATCCGGCGGATGTCACCCAGCGTTCGCATCAGCGGTGTGTCATGGAAGGGGCTTGCGTCCGCGCCCGTCTTGTCACCAAGCAGGACGACATTATCCTCGACCGGTTTATCTTCAAAGTCACCTTTATGCCCTTCGACCGGGCGCCGTGCTTTCTCTTCCGGTGGAGATTGCTCATGGCCCATACGCCGTCCGAGCACGCTGCGAAGCCTCAGAAAAATAAACCCCGCAACCGCCGCGAGCAGAATGATGTCCAGGAACTGAAATCCGTTGTCCATAATGTTATCTTCAAATTGGGTTTGGTAAAATTTCCAATAGCCCTTATGTAAAGGATAGGTCTGTATAAGAAGTTAAAGGGTTACATGTCATAGGTCCAGCACCTAATCAATCCCCCACTTCCTGCGCGCCTGTTAGATACATAGAAACTTTGTTAGGGATAAACAAGTTTGGCTTTATTGTTTTTGGCGGCCCTGATCGGTATTCCCCTTATCGAGATCCTGGTCTTTGTAAAAGTCGGCGGCGAAATCGGGGCGCTCAATACCGTTATTATCACCGTTGTCACGGCACTTATCGGTGTCGCACTGATCCGTATCCAGGGGATCGGCGTGCTGATGCGTGCGCGGGCCACGCTGGACCGACAGGAAACACCGGTCAATGAAATATTCGAGGGGATTTTCCTGGCGCTGGCCGGTCTGTTTCTGATTATACCGGGCTTTGTCACCGATACGGTCGGCTTTTTACTGCTGATCCCGCCGCTTCGCCGCGCGCTTGCGGCCTATATGGCGCAGCGGTCAAACTTCGTCGCCGCCAACGTTCGCCAGCGCACACAGAAAAACAGCGGTACGGTAATCGACGGTGAGTATGAAGTGATTGACGAGGAGGCGACCTCGATCGAGAACCGCACTAACCCCAATCCGGACAGTCCCTGGAAAAAAGAAAAATAGCCGCTTCGGACTTGCCGGTCCGTCGCATCCATGATAGCCACTTTGGCAAAATCCGCAGGCCATGACGGCCGACATATTTATAGGAGTGACCCGTTCATGTCAGATGAAGGAACCGAAGGAACCGCCAAAGGTGGGCCAGAGGGCCAGGAAGCCCAGACACAGCCTTCACTTGCGATTATTCGTCAGTATGTAAAGGATATTTCCTTTGAAAACCCGAATGCCCCGGCCAGCCTCGATCCCGAAAAGGGTCAGCCGCAGGTAGAGCTCGCCGTCAATATCCAGGCCCGTGCCGGCGGTAACAACCTTTATGAGGTGGAACTGCGTATTGAAGCTAAGGGCAATCACGGCGAGGAAGCGGCGTTTGTCGTTGAGCTGGTTTATGGTGGCCTGTTCATGCTCAGGGATTTTCCGGCAGATACTCTCGAGATGGTCTGCATGATCGAATGCCCGCGGCTCCTCTTCCCGTTCGCGCGGCGCGTGATTGCCGATGCAACGCGGGACGGCGGCTATTCCCCGCTGATGCTCGATCCGATTGATTTCAACCGGCTGTACCAGGATCACAAAAACCAGCTTGCTGCGCAGCAGATGCCTGCCGGTCACGCCTGATCAGCTAGTTCAGGAAGTCTGCCGCCAGAGGGGATCTTTGATCTTCTCGAGAAAGGCGGCATGGGCCGCACGTTCCGCGTCGCTCGCGCTATGGGGACGGGGCGGCCGGACTTCCCGGGCAACAGTGGCCGACATTTGCGCGCCGCTTTCCTCAAGCGAGAGCCCGCGCTGTCGTCCGCCGATCAGTTCAAGATAAACCTCCGCCAACAGTTCCGCATCGAGAAGCGCGCCATGCTTGGTTCGCGCCGAGTTATCAATGCCGAAACGCCGGCAAAGCGCATCAAGGTTGGCCTGCGCGCCCGGGAATTTCTGTCGCGCCATGGCCACGGTATCGATACTGCGGGACATGGGAAGGACCGGACGCCCGAGACGGGAAAGCTCCGCGTTCAGGAACTTCATATCGAACGCCGCATTGTGGATAACCAGAGGATCGTCTCCGATAAAGGCGAGGAATTCGTCAATTTCCTCGGCAATGACGTTATGCCCCTTTAGAAATTCGGCGCTCAATCCATGCACCTTGAACGCAGCTTCCGGCATGTCGCGTTCCGGATTGATGTAGCGGTGGTAGGTTTCGCCAGTCGGGATATGGTTGATCAGCTCGATGCAGCCGATTTCCACGATCCGGTCACCCTCCGCGGGCTCAAACCCTGTGGTTTCCGTATCGAGGACGATCTCACGCATCTTTCAGCTGCTCCACCAGTTTCTTAACCTGCTCGAAAGTTTCCTCCATGCTGCAATGGGTGTCGATAACAAAATCTGCCTTCTCGCGCTTTACCGCGTCATCGACCTGTCGGGCGAGGATCGCCTCGAATTTTTCCGCGGTCATTTCCGGTCGCGCCAGCACCCGTTCCCGCTGCACAGGGGCGGGGGCAGAGACGACCACGATCTTATGGACCCGGTCTTCACCGCCTGTCTCGAAAATCAATGGAATATCAAGGACAACGAGGGAGTGGCCCTCTTTCTCCGCTTTCTCGAAAAAGGCCGCGCGACCACTGGAAAGAAGTGGATGTATGACTTTCTCAAGCCGCTCTATCTCCGCATCATTCCCAAGAACGAGCTTGCTGAGTCGCTGCCGGTCGACATAGTCCTCTGGCACGGCGTCGGGAAAAGCCTCACGGATCGGCTCAACACCGGCGCCGCCTTTCGCATAGAGCTTGTGAATTTCCGCGTCCGCGTCATAAACCGGAATACCGAGTTTACGAAACATCTCGGCCACGGTTGACTTTCCCATGCCGATAGATCCGGTCAGCCCCACAAGCAACATGTTATTTCCCTTTCAATCCATCCAGCACATGGCGGCGCAGCGCCGCGTCCACCTCGGGCGTTATACCAAACCAGGCCTCAAATCCCGCCTTCGCCTGATGCAGCAGCATGCCAAGACCGTCAACCACGATACTGCCCCGCGATTTTGCCGCCGACAGCAACTCGGTTTCAAGCGGAACATAGACGATATCCGTCACGATCGCGGATTTTTTTAGCGCGTTCAGCGAAATTTCAAGCGGTGGCTGCCCCGTCATGCCGAGACTGGTGCAATTAACGAGGAGGTCAGCCGCCTCCAGGAGGTTTGAGCGGGCATCCCAAGGTGCCGCCTCTGCTGTTTCCCCGATATGTCCGGCAAGGGTTTCCGCCCGCGACAGAGACCGGTTACAGATAATGATTTTTGCCATGCCGAGATCTGTGAGTGCCACCGCAACGGCCCGCGCCGCGCCGCCCGCCCCGAGAAGAACCGCGGTCCCGCCCTTTAATTCCGATATTTCCACATGTTCGGCCAGCGAGTCGGTAAAGCCGATCCCGTCGGTATTTCTTCCGGTCAAACGACCGTCCGGCCCAACCACAACCGTGTTGACCGCACCGATCCGTTTCGCCGATGGATCGAGAATATCCACCACCTCAAACGCGGTTTCCTTCAATGGAATGGTGAGATTTGTGCCACGGAAAACGCCGCCTTCCGCCGCGCACTCATGTTTCAGCCGCGCGAATGTCTCGCCAAGCTCCTCGGGCTTGACGGGCCAAGCGCGATAGTCGGCATCAAGGCCGTATTTCTTGATCCAGTAACCATGCAGGCGGGGAGAGAGGGAATGGCTGATCGGCCAGCCCATCACCCCGGCAATCTTTGTTGTTTTGTCCGTCATGCGGTTATCCCGATTTTATGGCCACGCAGAAAATCAAGCAGCGGCAACAGCGGCAGCCCGAGGATAGAGAAAAAGTCCCCTTCGACACGGGCAAAAAGATGTGCGCCCAGACCTTCCAGCTGGTAGGCCCCGACGGAGGAGAGAATATCCTCTCCCGCCTCGGCGAGATAGCGATCAAGGAAAGCATCGTCGAAATTGCGCATGGTCAGCCGCGCCTCATCCACATGCCGCCAGATAACAGACCCACCCTTGGCGACGCAGACCGCATTGGCGAGCCTATGGGTCTTGCCTTTCAGGCTCAGGAGATGCGCGCGCGCATGATCCATATCCACCGGCTTGTCGAACCAGATATTATTGCAGTCAAGGATCTGGTCGGCGCCGATGACCAGGGCTTCCGGCGCCTGTCCGGAGATGCGCGAGGCCTTGAGTTCGGCCAGCGCCACCGCCGTATCCGAGGCGGGCGCACCGGCACCCCGCATGGCGTGCTTGACCTCGTCTTCATCCACATTTGCCGGGAGAATGGAAAAATCCAGCCCGGCACGCGTCAGCAATTGTGCGCGGGACGGGCTCTGCGACGCCAGGACAAGGTCCGACCTCGGGGATTTCGCGGGTGTTCCGGTCACAGCATTCTGTCCCTGGTTTCTTCCTTGCGGCGGTTATAAAGGGTAATGATCTGGGCGGCGGTTTCCTCGACCGAGCGGCGCGAGACATCGATAACCGGCCAGTCTTCGCGAGTGCAGAGCTTGCGCGCGAATATCACCTCTTCCTTGATCCGCTCCCGGTCGACATAATCCGTATCGACCTTCTGGTTGAGGCTGAGCAGCCGGTTCTTGCGGATCTGCGACAACCGGTCAGGACTGGTCGTCAGCCCGATCACCATCGTCTTTCGGCTGAGATTAAACAGCGACTCCGGCAGCTTGATATTCGGCACGATTGGAATATTCGCCGTCTTGATACCGCGGTGGGCAAGGTAAAAGGAGGTCGGTGTTTTAGAGGTGCGCGATACCCCAACAAGAACGATCTGCGCTTCGTAGAGGTCATCGGTCATCTGCCCGTCATCATGGGCCATGGTGAAATTCAGCGCCTCAATGCGGCTGAAATAATTCTTGTCTAGCATATGCTGCCGGCCGGGCAGACGGCGGATTTCCTGCCCAAGGAAACTGGAGAAGGCTGCCAGCACCGGATCGAGCACCGAAACGCAGGGAACTCCGACACGCTGGCATCCCAGCTCCAGTACATCGCGCATTTCCTTGCTGACCAGCGTATACAGCACAAGACCCGGCTTTTTTACAATGGATTCAAGGATATCGTCGAGTTGACGGACAGTCCGCGTCAATGTCCAGACATGCTCGACGGGGGAAATCCCCTCAAACTGAACCAGCGCGGCCTTAGTCATGGATTGCAGGGTTTCCCCTGTGGAATCCGATACCAGATGAAGATGAAATTCCGACATTTTGCTGCGTGGTTATCCTGTGAGTAATGTGAATAACAGGGATAACATGGCTGTTTGGAAAATCACAAAATTTTTCTCCCCGGTGCGGTTTTTTTTAACCGACATTTGTACGGCTGTGGGCAAAGAAATGAAGCTTGTCTGAATTACGGGTATATTTTCGCGAATAACCGGACCCAAATGAGTTATCCCCGTAATCCCCGATTTTTTTGTGAGCCAATCGGTCCTTTCTCACGTAGATATCAACAAATATGTGAAATGCTGGATTTTATCCCCAGAGTTTCTATAAAGGGCGTGGATAGAATTTTATCCCCGTTACCCACGGCGTACTACAACAACTACCACCTTTTATATAAATATATTATTTAAAGGGATAAGTTTCCGGGAAGGGAATAGGCGTGACAGTTTCAACAAATAAGCCCCTGCTGAAAAGCCTGTCAGGGGAGGTGCAATCAAGGCCCCCATTCTGGCTCATGCGCCAGGCAGGGCGCTATCTTCCTGAATATCGTGAAGCACGGGCAAATGCGGGCAGTTTTCTTGACCTTTGCTACAACCCGGAGCTTGCCGAGGAAGTCACCCTTCAGCCCTTGCGCCGTTATGGCATGGATGCCGCCATCCTGTTTGCCGATATTCTGCTTATTCCCCATGCGCTTGGTCAGCCGCTTGCCTACAAGGAAGGCGAGGGACCGGTGCTTGATCCCATCCGCGCGGCGACGGAGCTTGGCAGGCTGGATGTCACCGATATCCATAAAACCCTCGACCCGGTCTATGAGACTGTTGCCCGGCTGAGCCAGTCGATCCCGAAGGACTGCACCCTGATCGGGTTTGCCGGGGCACCCTGGACCGTTGCGACCTATATGGTCGAGGGTCGCGGATCGAAGGATTACGCCAAGATCAAGCATTGGGCCTATAGCGATCCCGTTGGATTCGATGTGCTGATGGACATTCTGGTCGAGGCGACAACGGCATACCTACTGAAGCAGGTGGCCGCCGGTGCCGAGGTGATCCAGATTTTTGATACCTGGGCCGGCGTGCTTCCCGACAATGAATTCAAAAAATGGTCCATAGAGCCGACAAGGCGCATCGTTGAGGGGCTACGTAGCCAATATCCCGAATTACCCGTCATTGGCTTTCCCAAGGGCGTGGGGGGGAACATTATCGACTATGTGAGGGAGACGGGCGTGACGGCCGTGAGCCTGGATACGGGGACACCGCTCGACTGGGCCGCACGGGAAGTTCAAAGCCTTGTTCCGGTGCAGGGTAATCTTGATCCGATGCTGCTGGTTAGCGGCGGCGTGGCGATGGAGGATCGGATCCGGCAAATTATTGATACATTTGTGAAAAATCCCTTTATCTTCAATCTTGGTCACGGGATCGTCCCGCAGACCCCGCCGGAAAATGTCGCCCGGCTGGCCGAGATTGTCCGCGGCGACTAAGGGAAAGTCATGGCAAAAAAGGCTGTTGTGCTGTTTAACCTTGGCGGGCCGGACGCTCCGGAGGCAGTCGAGCCGTTTCTGTTCAACCTGTTTTATGATCCGGCCATCATCCGGCTGCCGACGCCTTTACGCTGGCTGGTTGCGAAGCTGATTTCCCGCCGCCGAGCCCCGGTTGCACAGGAGATTTATGCATTTCTGGGAGGATCTTCCCCGATCCTGCCGCAAACGAAGGCGCAGGCCAAGGCACTGGAACACAGCCTCAATGACGGTGCGGATGATCTCCATAAAACCTTTATCTGCATGCGTTACTGGCACCCGTTTGCAGCGGATGTGGCGCGTGAGGTGAAGGACTGGAACCCTGATGAGGTAATCCTGCTACCGCTTTATCCGCAGTTTTCCTCGACCACCAGCGCGTCCTCCCTCAAGGATTGGCAGTGCGCGGCAAGGGGTGTTGGGCTTAATGCACCGACGGCGGGGTTCTGCTGTTATCCGACCGAGGCGGGATTGATTTCGGCCTATGCTGAGCTGATTGAACCGAAACTCGCGCAACTGCAAGGAAAACCGTGTCGGCTGCTCTTTTCCGCCCATGGATTGCCGCAGAAAATTGTCGATGCCGGCGATCCCTATCAATGGCAGGTGGAACGGACGGCGGAGAAAGTTGTTGATAAGCTTGGTGTTGAAAATCTTGACTGGAAAGTCTGCTATCAAAGCCGCGTCGGGCCGATGAAATGGCTGGAACCCTCGACCGAAACCGAAATTCACCGCGCCGGGGAGGAGGGGATCAGCCTTGTAATCGTCCCCATCGCCTTCGTTTCTGAGCATTCGGAAACCCTGGTGGAGCTCGATATCGAATATGCCAAGCTCGCAAAGAAAGTGGGTGTTGACGAATATCTTCGGGTCAATACGGTCGGGGTTCATGAAGATTTTATTGCCGGTCTCGCGGCGATGGTTTTGAAGCTTTCCGGCCAATCCATTCAAAGCGAGAACGGCGGGCGGATATGCCCTTCGGGATTTAAAGATTGTTTGATGCTGGCGTCATGACGCAATATCCCGTAAACATCAGTTGTGATTGATGATTTAGGAAGAGGGACTGACCTTGGACAACATTTTGGCCGATATTTATCCCTGGGTGAAGTCCCTGCATATCATCTCGGTCATTGCCTGGATGGCGGGCATGTTTTATCTGCCACGGCTCTATGTCTATCATGCGGATGCGGCCCCGGGATCCGAGCTGTCGGAGACCTTCAAGGTCATGGAACGGCGGCTATTGCGGGGAATTATCAATCCGGCCATGATCATGACCTTTATTTTCGGCGGATTGCTTCTGCTGACGCCGGGCATTGTGGACTGGGGCGCTCCCTGGATCTGGTTGAAGCTGGCATTGGTGTTCCTGATGGCCGGATTTCACGGCAATCTGTCGAAATGGCGGAAAGAGTTCGCCGCGGATAAAAATCAGCGGCCCGCGAAATTCTATAGGCTTGTCAATGAGATACCGACTGTTCTGGTCATTGGAATTGTTATTCTGGTCGTCGTAAAACCGTTCTGAAAATCATTTCGGTCCGCATATTTCATTTGACTAATTCCCATAATGCTGGCAATAGAAGCGTAACTTCATTGGACAATTTCTGCTCCACGGTCTCATTGCATCAAAAATATATTCGCAATTTTCACAAGACCCATCATTAACGGTTTTCGATATATCCGTCCGACAGTGATCTGTTAATCCCTCTTACCTTCCTCATTACAGCGTAGAAAAATACATGAATCTTCAAGAGCTTAAGAAAAAATCTCCCTCCGAAATCCTTGAACTGGCGGAAACGCGCGAAATCGAGAATGCGTCCACCTTGCGCAAGCAGGAACAGCTTTTCGCCATCCTCAAATATGAGGCGGAAAACGGTGCCGAAATCACCGGTGGCGGCGTACTGGAAATTTTACAGGATGGATTCGGATTCTTGCGCTCACCCGATGCGAACTATCTTGCCGGGCCGGATGATATCTATATCAGCCCCAGCCAGATCCGCCGTTTCTCGCTTCGGACCGGGGATACGGTGGAAGGGCAGATCCGCAGTCCAAAGGACGGGGAACGATATTTCGCTCTTCTCAAAGTGCAGAAGATCAATTTCGAAGACCCTGAAAAAGCCCGCCACAAGATCAATTTCGACAACCTCACCCCGCTTTATCCAGATGAGCGCATCAAGCTGGAAACCCCCGATCCAACAGCCCATAATATCAATTCTGCCCGCGTGATTGATCTTGTGTCACCACAGGGCAAGGGCCAGCGCGCACTAATTGTTGCGCCGCCCCGGACCGGTAAGACCGTCCTCTTGCAGAACATCGCCAATTCCATCACCACCAATAACCCGGAAGTCTACCTCATCGTTCTTCTTATCGACGAACGGCCCGAGGAAGTGACGGACATGAAGCGTTCGGTAAATGGGGAAGTTGTGAGTTCCACCTTCGATGAACCGGCCGCGCGTCACGTTCAGGTCGCCGAAATGGTGATTGAGAAGGCGAAACGCCTGGTAGAGCACAAACGCGACGTGGTCATCCTGCTCGACAGTATTACCCGTCTGGCCCGCGCCTATAACACGGTCGTGCCGTCAAGCGGCAAGGTTTTGACTGGTGGTGTGGACGCCAACGCCCTGCAGCGGCCGAAACGGTTCTTCGGTGCCGCCCGGAATATCGAGGAGGGGGGATCGCTGACCATCGTCGCCACCGCCCTGATCGAAACCGGCTCCCGTATGGACGAAGTGATTTTTGAAGAATTCAAGGGCACCGGCAATTCGGAAATCATCCTTGATCGTAAACTCTCCGACAAGCGCGTTTTCCCGGCCATCGACATCACCAAGTCCGGCACCCGGAAAGAAGAACTGCTGGTCGACAAGGCCACCTTGCAGAAAATGTGGGTGCTGCGCCGTATTCTCAACCCGATGGGCACCACCGATGCCATGGAGTTCCTGCTCGATAAACTTAAATCAAGCAAGACCAATGACGATTTCTTCGAATCCATGAATACGTAATTAAGTCAAAGTATTACACTAAAAAAGGCGCCTCAATCGGGCGCCTTTTTTATTGGTAAGAAGAGGAAGTTAGACGGTGAAGACTGTCGAACCGGTGGTCTTGCGTCCTTCCAGGTCCTCATGGGCCTTGCGGGCCTCAGAGAGGGGATAGGTCTGGCCGATATTGACCTTGATGGCACCACTGCCGACCAGTGCCATCATGTCGGCTGCGGATTTTTCAAGCGCCGGCCGGGTTGCGTTATAGGCCATCAGGGACGGTCGGGTAACATAGAGGGAGCCTTTTGCGCCGAGAATGGCGAGATCGACACCCGTGACCGGCCCGGAAGAATTCCCGAAGGAGACCATCAGACCGCGCGGGGAAAGACAATCAAGGGATTTTTCGAAGGTATCCTTGCCGATGGAGTCATATACCACCGGAACCCCCTTGCCGTCGGTGATTTCCATGACTTTTTTCTGAAAATCCTCCTCCCGATAGAGGATTGTATGGGTGCAGCCATGGGCTTTGGCCAGTTCCGCCTTTTCTTCCGACCCGACGGTACCGATAATGGTTGCGCCGATATGTTTCGCCCATTGACAGGCGAACAGGCCCACACCACCCGCAGCGGCATGAAACAGGATGGTATCGCCTTGTTTCACGTGAAACGTTCGTTGCAACAGATATTCCGTGGTCATCCCCTGCAGCATCATGGCCGCCGCGGTCTGGTCATCAATGCTGTCAGGCAGGGTAATCAGGTTATCAATCGGCATGACCCGGGCCTCTGAATAGGCGCCGATGGGCCGCCCCGCATAGGCCACGCGATCGCCAACCTTGAAGCCGGTGACGCCCTCGCCCAATTCCTCAATAACGCCGGCGGCCTCCATTCCCGTGGTTATCGGGAGGGGGGCAGGATAAAGGCCGGTGCGGAAATAGACATCGATGTAATTAAGGCCGACAGCTGTATGGCGCACGCGGGCCTCTCCGGGGCCCGGCTTCCCGACCGTCACATCTTCCCATTTCATGGTTTCGGGGCCGCCATGTTCATATTGTACGATTGCTTTTACCATTTTATTGTCCTTCTTAATTGCGCCCGTGAAACATCCTTATATATCAAGCGATTGTTGCTCATTTGGCAAGGCATTTTCTAGCCGGAGCAGGGCTATCTTTGTATCCAAGCCCCCATCGCCGGAATAGCCACCCATTTTACCGCCCGCCGCCAGGATACGGTGACAGGGAATGATGATTGGGATCGGGTTTGCCCCACAGGCCGTGCCCACGGGTTGCGCAGCGGATCCGAGGATTTTTGCGATATCCCCATAGCTTTTAGTTTTCCCCGCCGGGATTTTGAGCATTTCCGCCCAGACCTTTTTCTGAAATTCGGTTCCCGGTGGATCGAGCGGCAGATCGAAATCGCCGATTTCTCCATCAAAATAACGATTGAGCTGGTCTACAGCCCGTTCCAGAAGCGGTGTTGTACGTTGCCACTCTGATGGGACCCATCCCCAATCGAGAGAGATGATTTTCCCTTCCTCCTCGGTGACCGTGAGATCGCCGACGGGGCTGTGCAGGCTAAGCTGGGCCATGGGCGGTTGTCTCCTTAAGCAGGGTAGCAAAGGCGGCAACTGAATTGGCGGGCGGCGAACAGGTCGGCCCGGTGCACAGATAAGCGGTCGGCTTGCCTTCCAGCTTTTTCTTTCCCTTTGCCGGATGGTCGAAGGGAAGGGAGTCGGTATCTTCCAAAATGTTCACGACTTTTGACGGCAGGCTGATATCCTTTAAAACATTAATCAGGTCAATGACTTCCGCATCACTTCGGTTGCCGATGATGATCACCTGCCGGGCATTGACGAGGGTTTCGAAATTGTTGAGGAGCGTCGCGAGGGGGAAGAAATTCCGGGCAAGTTCGGACGAGAAGCAGCGTAGCAGGTTGGTTGCCTTCTCGAACGGATCCCGTGCGCCCGTGAGCAGATGCAGCTTCGCCAGAACTTCCAGCATGGTTCCGTTGCCCGACGGAACAGCATTGTCATGGGCGTTCTTGCTGCGAACGATCAGGGCTTCCGCATCATCGGCGGTGTAGAAATAGCCGCCGCCATTGTCGTCCCAGAAATGCGTGTTCAGGATTGCGACCCATTGTTCCGCCCGTTCCAGGTAAAATGCCTTGCCTGTCACTTCATGAAGAACAAGGGCCGCGCGGGCCATATTGGCGTAATCATCGAGCAGGCCCGTATGTAATGCCCGTCCCAATCGATAGCTGTGGAAAAGACGGCCATTTTGTTCCATGGAATGGGTGGTAATGGCGACGAAGGCCCGTTCGGCTGCGTCGATCCAGTGGACCTCCTCGAAATATTGTCCGGCGCGAGCGAGGGTGCTGATCATCAATCCGTTCCAGTCGGTGAGGACCTTGTCGTCAAGTCCGGGGCGAATGCGGTTTTCCCGATGATCAAACAATGCCTGGCGCCATGGCGCCAAGTCGGCCTCGGCCTGGATGTCGAGTCGATCAGGATATTTTAGCCGATTGATTATATTGGTATTTTCCCAATTCCCTTCCGGCAGGATACCGTAAATCTCGTTAAAATGCGGGGCATGTTCGCCGAGGATTTCGTCAATCTCCGTCTTGGACCAGGTATAGAACTTGCCTTCAACGCCCTCGGAATCCGCATCGATTGTCGCCGCAAAACCTCCCTCCTCCGTGACCATCTCGCGGAGAAGCCAGCCGACCGTTTCCTGTATACGTTCCTCGAACAGTTCTGATTTCGTTTCGTTATGTACCATTAACATTAGGTCGAGAATTTGCGCATTATCGTAGAGCATTTTCTCGAAATGCGGCGCAAGCCATTCCGCATCGGTGGAATAACGCGCAAAGCCGCCGCCAAGATGATCATATATCCCGCCCTGAGACATGCCGGTAAGGGCCTTGATGACGACTTCGGAGAGGGCGGCATTGCCTGTGCGAAGGTAACTGCGCCAAATATTCTCCAAAACGTAGGTCTGCGGGAATTTTGGGGCTGAGCCGATCCCCCCATGAACCGGGTCTGCCTCCTCCGCATAGCGCGCGGCAATTCGCTCCAGGACCTCTAGAGTGAGTTTCGGTCGGTCGCCTTCCTGTGTTGCATTCAGGCTTTTAAGCGCGGATTTCAGCGCATCGCGGTTCTTTGTGACTTTTTCGGGTTCATTCTTGAATATTTCTGACACCGTCCGCAGCACATTGCGAAACCCGGGCCGCCCGTAAGAATTCTCCGGCGGAAAATAGGTGCCGCCCCAGAAGGGTTCCCCGCTTGAATTCAGGAACATGGTCAGCGGCCAGCCGCCCTGTTCCCCGAGAAGGGCGAGGGCACTCTGATAGATCTGGTCAATATCCGGTCGTTCTTCCCGATCGACCTTGATATTGATGAAGAGATCGTTCATCAGCGCAGCGGTTTCCTCATTCTCGAAGCTTTCATGCGCCATTACATGGCACCAGTGACAGGCTGCATAACCCACGCTGAGCAGGATTGGCTTGCCTTCTTTTCTGGCAAGTGCAAGGGTTTCCGCGCTCCAGGGTTGCCAGTGGACCGGGTTGTCCTGATGTTGAAGAAGGTAAGGGCTGGTTTCGAGCTTCAGTAAATTTTTCATCTATTACCCTGTTCTTGGCCCCTAAATTCGGTATATAGGAGGCTGACGTGCTATGTTGTAGCAGAGCAACCGCCGCCGGATCAATGAGGAGTGCCCCGTTCATGAAGATTACTGTTGATATTGACTGTACACCACAGGAAGCAAGAACTTTTCTCGGGCTCCCCGAAGTTGAAAAAATGCAGGAAGCCGTGATGAAGGAGTTGCAGGCGAAAATGCTTGAGAATATCGCCAATCTTGATCCCGAGAATATGATGAAAACCTGGCTACCTGCCGGTATTCAGGGGTTCGAGCAGATGCAGAAGATGTTTTGGTCCCAGTTCAACAAGGGCGAAAACGAGGGGAAATAGGCGCGGTATTCCTGGCGATATACAGCAATGAATTTTTCCGAAACCATCTTCGCACTGGCAAGCGGGCGAGGTCGCGCGGGCGTGGCTGTCGTGCGGATTTCCGGCCCCGGCGCCATGGCGGCTTTAGAGGAGCTGAGCGGACAATCCAGGCCGGAAGCGCGCCGGGCAGTTCTGCGACCGCTATATCGGTCAAAAGATAAATCACTTATAGATCAATCACTTGCTATATCTTTTCCAGGCCCAAAAAGCTTTACGGGAGAAGATGTGGTGGAGCTGCATCTGCATGGCGGGCCCGCTATTCTGGCGGCATTGTTTGCTGAACTGGCGGCTTTTCCCGCTTTTCGCCCGGCGGATCCGGGTGAGTTTACCCGGCGGGCGTTTGAGCACGGGAAAATGGACCTGACAGAAGCAGAAGGGCTTGGTGATCTCGTGAATGCGGAGACGGAGGCACAGGCCCGTCAGGCCCTTCGTCAGATGCAGGGAGAACTGGGGCGGCTATATGACGGTTGGCGGGAACAGCTGATTTCCTCCCTCGCGCATCTGGAGGCGGATATCGACTTTCCGGACGAGGATCTGCCCGATGGTGTTGCGGCGGCCATCGCGCCGAAGATTGCGGCATTGCGGGGAGAGATTGAAAGTCATCTTGCCGATGGTCACAGGGGAGAGAAAATCCGCGATGGTCTGGATGTGGTGATCCTGGGGCAGCCGAATGTGGGAAAATCAAGCCTTCTGAACGCACTTGCAAGACGGGAGGCGGCGATTGTTTCCGATGAGGCGGGGACGACCCGGGATATCATTGAGGTACCGATGGACCTTGCGGGGTATCCTGTAACTATCGTGGATACGGCTGGATTACGGGACTCCGAGAACGTAATTGAGCGTGAGGGCGTCCGTCGGGCACGGGATCGGGCGAAAAAGGCGGATATCCGGCTTTTCATGACAACCGCCGATGCGCCTGATATTCCGTCCGAGTTTGCCGACCTTTTTGAGGAAAGTGATTACCGTCTTGTCAACAAGTCCGATCTCGCTACGATCGGGATAAAGGAAAACGCAAAGTCCCGGATATTTTCGCTGTCCGTGAAAACCGGTCTTGGTGTTGATGGTTTGATGACGGCCCTTGAGGCGGATGTGACCCGCCGGCTTGATCTTTCAGGCGCGCCCGCACTTACCCGGTTGCGACATCGGCAGGCGCTGGAGGAATGTGTAGCCGCGCTTCAACGATTTGAGGCGGCGCGGGAGCCCGAACTCGCGGCGGAAGACGCGCGACTCGCTGTCCGGTCTCTTGGGCGGATTACCGGCCGTGTTGATGTGGAGGATATTCTTGACGTTATTTTCGGTGATTTTTGTATTGGAAAATAGGGCGGCGGGCAGATGTTTCACGTGAAACATCTCTTGGGAAGATGGAAATCAGTGTTTCACGTGAAACATTCAAAGAAGTCCCTTTTCCCGGCTTGTCAAAAACCGTGACTCTCTATATGTAAGGCATCCTATTTATAAGGGTTTGGTCATGAGCGGATATGATGTAATTGTCATTGGCGGGGGACACGCGGGCTGCGAGGCCGCGGCGGCTTCTGCGCGCCTTGGGGCAGCGACCCTCCTGATTACCCATAAACTGGAAACCATTGGCGAAATGTCCTGTAATCCCGCGATTGGGGGATTGGGCAAGGGCCATTTGGTTCGGGAAATTGATGCGCTTGACGGGGTGATGGGACGCGTTGCCGATGCTGCGGGCATCCAGTTCCGTCTTTTGAACCGCCGAAAAGGGCCCGCAGTGCGGGGACCACGCGCACAGTCCGACCGGAAACTCTATCGGCAGGCCATGCAGGCGGCGCTTGCGTCCCAGGATAATCTTGACATTCGTGCCGCCGCTGTCGAGGACCTGATTGTTCGGGACGGCGTTGTGAGGGGCGTAATCACCGGCGACGGTGAGGAAATTCCCGCCGGAAAAGTAATTCTGACCACGGGGACCTTCCTGCGTGGACTTATTCATATGGGCGAGAAGAAGATTCCGGCAGGCCGGATTGGTGACGCGCCGTCCAATGGCCTCTCCGTTACTTTGGAACGGGCCGGATTTGAGTTGGGTCGGTTGAAAACCGGGACGCCTGCACGTCTGGACAGAAAAACCATTAACTGGTCCATTCTTGAAGAACAGCCGGGAGACGAAGTACCGGTACCGTTCTCTTTCCTGACGACGGAGATTTCGACCCCGCAGGTAAATTGCCATATTACCGGCACCAGCGAGGAAACCCATCGTATTATCCGGGATAATTTGCATCGGGCCCCGATGTATTCGGGACAGATTGAAGGGACGGGGCCTCGATATTGCCCCTCTATCGAGGATAAGGTTGTTCGTTTCGCGGATAAAACAAGCCACCAGATTTTTCTGGAGCCGGAAGGGCTTGATGACGATACGATCTATCCGAATGGAATTTCCACTTCCTTGCCGGAAGACGTCCAGATGGCGTTCCTGCGCTCCATTCCCGGACTAGAAAAGGTCGAATGGTTCCGCGCGGGCTACGCCATAGAATATGATTTTGTTGATCCGCGGGAGCTAAAACCCACTTTAGAGACGCGTAAGCTCAAGAATCTTTATCTTGCCGGGCAGATTAACGGGACGACAGGCTATGAGGAAGCGGCGGCCCAAGGCCTGATGGCCGGTTTGAATGCTGCGCGGAATGCCGGGGGCGGGGATGATATCATTCTTGATCGCGCGGATGCCTATATAGGGGTAATGATTGACGACCTGGTAACGCGGGGGACAAAAGAACCCTATCGTATGTTTACCTCTCGCGCAGAATATCGCCTGATACTTCGTGCTGACAATGCAGATCAGCGCCTGACGGGGCTCGGGATGGAAATCGGCTGTGTGGGAACTGGCCGTGGATTGCAGTTTACGGAAAAGCTGAAAGACCTGGAAAAGGCCCGGTTGCTTTTCGGAACCCTCAATCTAACGCCAAATGAGGCCCGCCGTCATGGACTTAACGTCAATCAGGACGGCGTTCGCCGGACGGCGGCCAGTCTGCTTGCCCATCCGGATATTGATTTAGGGGACATTGCCCGTATCTGGCCGGAGGTAAAGGAAATAAAGGCTGATATTCTGGAACAACTTGCCATTGATGCTCAGTACAGCGGATATCTGGAACGCCAGAAATCCGATATTCAGGATTTCCGCAAAGACGAGGCCCTACAGCTGCCAGAAACCCTTCGCTTTGAGCAGGTTGCCGGTCTGTCGAACGAAGTACGGCAAAAACTTATTGATGTCCGACCCACGACACTGGGGCAGGCCGCCCGAATTTCCGGGGTAACACCCGCGGCGCTGACGGCGTTGTTGTCCCATGTAAAGCGCGGCGCGCATCGCCAGCATGGCTGATGTACCTTCTCCTCTCGGCCCGGAGGGGTTCCAGGCGGCCACCAATGTTTCACGTGAAACATTGGACCGTCTTACGGTTTATGCGGAGCTTCTTAAAAAGTGGCAAAAAGCCATCAACCTTGTCGGCAAGTCTACCCTGAAGGATCTCTGGCGCCGGCATATGCTGGATAGCTTCCAGTTACTTTCCCATGTGGATCGAGCAAACGGAAGTTGGATCGACCTTGGGAGTGGGGCAGGGTTTCCCGCCTTGGTGGTCGCGATTTGCAGTGAATTCGATGTTCACGCCCTTGAAAGTGACCAGCGTAAATGCCTTTTCATGAGTAATGTTTCACGTGAAACATCCGCCAATCTTACTCTTCACCGGGGGAGGATCGAGGAAATTACCCCGTTTTCTGCTGATATTATCTCTGCCCGAGCCCTGGCCCCCCTCGACAAACTGCTTGACCTCGCGGCGCCCTTTGCCCATGACGCGACAGAAATTCTGTTTTTAAAGGGACAAGATGTAGATGAGGAATTGACCAAAGCCTCTAAATGTTGGATTATGGACGTCGAAAAACGCTGTAGTTTAACAAGTGAAGACGGCTGCATCCTTAAAATCACGGGATTACGCCGCCGATCATCGTCAGGAGAGGCAGAAAATCATGAGTAAGGATGTTGCAAGTCTTCGAAAATCGGCAACGGCGCGTATTCTGGCCATAGCCAACCAAAAAGGCGGTGTCGGTAAAACCACGACAACCATCAACCTGGCAACTGCCTTGGCGGCGGTCGGTCAGAGGGTCCTGATTGTGGATATTGATCCGCAAGGAAACGCCAGTACCGGTTTTGGTATCGGCCGCGAAGACCGCGAACATAATGTTTATGGTGTCCTGATGGGGACAACGCCCATTCAGACGGCGATACACAAGACAAATATTCCCCAACTCGACCTGGTGCCGTCCACGGCGGACCTATCCGGGGCAGAATTGGAACTGATTGAGCTGCCACGTCGCAGTCACCGTCTTTATGATGCGGTCTCGGAAGTGCGCGGCGACTATGATTATATCCTGATCGACTGCCCGCCGTCACTGAACCTCCTGACCCTCAATGCCATGGTGGCGGTACATGCGGTTGTTGTACCGCTGCAATGCGAGTTTTTCGCGCTCGAAGGGCTCAGCATGCTGATTAAGACGATTGAAAGAGTGCGATTGACCCTTAATCCGGCACTGGAAATCCAGGGCGTTGTCTTGACCATGTTCGACAAGCGGAATAATCTCTCCCTGCAAGTGGCGCAGGATGTGCGCGATTTTCTCGGTGACAAAGTATATCGGACCGTCATTCCCCGGAATGTGCGGATTTCGGAAGCGCCCAGCCATGGTAAGCCCGTGCTGATCTACGATCATCGCTGTGCCGGCAGCCAGGCCTATATCCGCCTCGCCAGTGAAGTGATTCGACGTGAACGCCATCTGAACGCAGCCTGACGGGCTGGAATGTGAATAAGTGATGTCAGACGATACCTCAAAAAAGAAACTGGGGCGGGGATTGTCCGCCCTGCTTGGCGACGATGCGGCGACGGACTACGCCGATCTCGACAAGATTCGCTCGACCAAGGAAGTGCCGGTGGAGCAGCTGCGTGCCAACCAGTACCAGCCGCGCCTCGACTGGGATATGGAGGCACTGGATAGCCTTGCCGCCTCCATCGCCGAAAAAGGGGTTCTGCAACCTATTCTGGTGCGTCGCAATCCGGGCAGCTACAGTGAATATGAGATCGTCGCGGGCGAACGCCGCTGGCGCGCGGCGCAAAAGGCCCAGCTTCATACTGTCCCGGTCATCATCAAGGAATTGACCGACGCAGAATCGATGGAAATTGCGCTGATCGAGAATATCCAGCGCGAGGATCTCTCCCCAATCGAGGAAGCGGAAGGCTACAAACGGTTGATGGGCGAGTTTGACCATACCCAGGAAAGCCTGTCACAGCATGTGGGGAAAAGCCGGACACATGTGGCCAATATGATGCGCCTGTTGACCCTGCCAGGGTCCGTCCAGACACTGGTGCGGGAAGGGAGTTTGTCCGCGGGGGCGGCGCGCGCCCTGATCAATCACGAGAATGCAGAAAAGCTCGCGAGGAAGATCGTCGACGAGGGATTGAGTGTCCGGGCCGTTGAAAAACTGGTAAAAAAGGGCGACAAAGCGGATCAGGATACGACGACACGGCCGCGCACCGCCAAGTCTTCCCGGATGGAAAAGAGCGCAGATGTGCGGGAACTTGAGGATGATCTCACCAATGCGATTGGTATGTCGGTGGAGATCAATCACTTTGCCGATGGTCGGGGCACGGTGACCATCCATTACGGAAATCTCGACCAACTGGATGATGCCTGCCGTCGCCTGACACGGGAACCACTGCCGACACTTCATGACTCCAGGGAAGAAGACCCGATCGAGGAAGGGGATGACCTTAGCGA
The DNA here is from genome assembly GCF_017313765.1 of Sneathiella sedimenti. Taxonomy (GTDB): domain Bacteria; phylum Pseudomonadota; class Alphaproteobacteria; order Sneathiellales; family Sneathiellaceae; genus Sneathiella; species Sneathiella sedimenti. Next base: position 841,189 of record NZ_JAFLNC010000001.1, read on the forward strand.
TGAGTTTGACGCCTTTCAAAAAGACGCCGACGCTGAAGACAACGCGCTGGAAGAGACCCCGGTCGATCCCGCTCCTGAAAAACCGGACGACAAGGATGACGGTGAGCCCGAATATGATTACGATGATGAAATCAAGGGCGCCCTTGGCGACGCGCTGAAAGAGTAATTCAACTTTCAGATGTTTTCGATCAGGTCCAGTCGGGGCAGGGGCCGAAAGTGTTCCACCAAATAATCAATAAAGACGCGCACTTTCGGGGACAGGTTTCGCTTGTCTGAATAAACCGCGAAAATGTCCGTAGGGTCCTCTTCATACTCCGGCAGGAGGGTGACCAGACGCCCGGCGGCGATATCCTGCTCCACCAGGTAGGATGATAGCTGGGCAATCCCGAGGCCGGCTAAGGTCGCATGATAGACCGCATCCGCACTATTAGAATCAAAATTGCCGATTGCGGTAAAGGTCCATGTCTTATCACCAAGATTGAAGTGCCAATCATTCCAATGACTTACTGTAGAAACACGCAAACAGTTGTGATTCTTGAGGTCCTCCGGCTTTTCAGGCCGTCCATACCGGGCAATATAGGACGGCGCCGCGCAGAGCAGGCGTTTGCTACTCGCAAGCTTGCGGGCGACCAACGATGTATCTGTAATCTGTTCAGCAATGCGAATTGCCACATCATAGTCGGAATCAGAAAGATCAATCGGCCGGTCCGTAACTTCAAAAGTCACTTTCAGCATTGGATAGCGGGCGGTAAAAGTGGGAATTAGGGGCAGAAGTCGCGCTTTTCCAAAGGCCACCGTCGTGGCAACCCGCAGATTCCCTTGTGGCCGGCCGCTGAAGGATTGCGCAAGTTCCTCCGCACGATGGACTTCGGCCGAAATTCGCGCGCATCGCTCATAGAATGTCCGCCCCTCCAGCGTTGTGGAGACATGACGGGTGGAGCGGTTAAGGAGCCGAACGCCAAGTTTGTCTTCAAGATGGCTGATTTGCTTGCTCACTGCGGACGGCGTGAGACCAAGACTGCGCGCGGTCGCTGAAAAACTGCCATGATCCACCACATTGGCAAAAAGGATCATCTGACTGGCGATATCCATATGCCTATATCCTTACCTATTCCTCTCAGGCAAAGCAGCTATGACCAGAATTGCCCTTATCAAATGCCGCAACGCAACATATGTTGTTGCAGTGCACCATAAATATGGATGCAGACTATATATTTCGCAAGATTAAAAGAGGAAATTTCGATGACTGATTTGTTACAAGACAAAACGACAGGAAATATCACACTTGCGGACATCGACAGCGGCGTTCGGGAGGCGCGGCGGCTGAGAAGTGAAGAAATTCACCGGCTGCTCGGAGTTGCCAACATGTGGGTCCGCAAAGAAATTAACGAATTTTTCCGGTATGCCAAGCGTCTTGGTACCTGGTTGATCCATAAACTGGAGACCATGACCCTACGGCACCAGCAGACACGGGTGCATTATGACTAAACCCCTGGAATCTGCGTTTCTACCGCCTCGACAGGATTTTTTAACCCCGATTTTCCGGGAGTTGCGCCCGTCAGAGCATGAGCTGTTGCAGGGACACCTGCTCCGGTTAAGTTCTGACAGCCGGGCGAAGCGATTCTGCAGCCCTTTTTCAGTGCAGTTGATAGAGAAATACTGCCGGAACGAAGGCCAACCGATGCCAATTATTGTCGGTGCCTTTATCGGGGATACCCTCCGCGGGGTTGTGGAACTGCGGTTTGACCGATCTCGTCCAAGAAATACCGCCGAACTGGCTATAAGTGTCGAGGATGACTGGCAGGACATCGGTGTCGGCACCCGCTTGATGGAGATGGCGCTACACTGCGCCCGTGATAACGGGATCGCCCGGCTTGAGGTGAATTTCCTGCCGCTCAACACAGCAATGCGTCGGCTTGCCTGGAAATTCGGCGCGAATTTCTCCCACCAGACGGGTCTGACAAAGGGACTATTTTCCCTGTCGGACATTGACTATGCGGTTGACGCCGGGTCCAAACGGCCGCAATAGCCCTTGTCTGGTGACCCCGTCCGCCAACTCAACCTGTCATTCCTCAATAGAGGGAAGATTGTTGGCGGGCGGGGAGCTCCGCATCGTAAGAAACGGCATCAAAGTCCGGTTTGGCCGCTTTGGTCATCTGGCCCGCTGTTGGGACGTCCCCTTTCATGAGATGCACCGCCGGATCCCACAGGCGAGAGCGTTTCAGGGCACGGGAGCACTGGAAATAGACCGCCTCGATCTCGACCAGCAGAACCGAGCGTGGCATCGTGGCGCCAACCCTAAAGCTTTGAATTAATTGAGGGTCTACCGTTATCCTTGCGCTTCCATTGATGCGTATGCACTCCTCAATCCCTGGAATCAGGAAGAGCAGAGCCACCCTCGGATCAGAGACGATATTGCGCAAAGTATCGATGCGGTTATTCCCGCGCCGGTCTGGTATGGCGATATGCCGGTCATCCAGCACGCGAAAAAGTTGACCCGGCGCGTCGCCGCGCGGTGAACAGTCGAGCCCGCAGGGCCCTGTACTCGCAAGTGCAAAAAAGGGCGTGTTTTCGATCCATTGACGGTATTCCGGTGTGAGTGCCGGTGTCTCCTTCGCGAGCGAAACGGGATTAACCGTGTCGTACAGCGCTTCCAGAGCCTCTATTGTGGTGATTTCATATGAACTTGGCATTTTTCACCTGATCCAGTAGCGAGACATAACTCTTTTTATCGAAAGCTCGGTTTACTAAAGCATTAGCAGGTCCGGTAACTCATTCATATTATTGAATATTCTTGCGCCAACGGCGGCGAGGTCGGTGCCGTCGTGATGGGGCGCGAAGCCGTAGCAGGGAATACCGGCGCGGGCCGCCCCGGTCGCGCCAAGGACGCTATCTTCGATGACCACGGCGTGGGCGGGTTCAACCTTGAACGCGGCGAGCGCGGCCTGAAACAGCGCCGGATCGGGTTTCGAGGTTTTGAGCGTATGGGCGGAGAACATGGCGCCTTTAAACCGGGGGAGCAGTCCTGTCTGACCGAGGGTGATGGCCATTTTATCCTCGCTCCCGTTAGAGGCGACGCAATAGGGGACACGGGTCTCTTCCAGTCGGTCCAAGATGTCATGGATCCCGGTCATTGCGGGCACGCCTTTCCTGAGCGCCGCAAATTCCTCGGCATAAACCGCCTTAATCCACCCCTCCGGCAAGGTTGCGCCGCGCCTTTTTGCCTCTTTCTCGACATTCACCATGCTCCATCCGGTGAATAGGGCCGTACATTCCTCCGCGGTTAGGGAAAGGCCATGGCGCGTGAGGTTTTCGGCAAGGACAGCGTTGGATGTGGGTTCCGTATCTACAAGGACACCATCGCAATCGAAAATAACGAGTTCGGGGCGCATCTTCTATCGCCGCCGGTTGGCCATGGCAATGCGCATCAAAGCCCGGCGGCAGATGGCTTCATCGGGATAACCCGTTGATTTGCATTTCATTTCTGCATCCAGTGTTATCTCGAGACAGGTTGCAAAATGGGTGCTTGGCTTACCGCCGATCTCGGCCGCCGCCTTTTTCTGGTTGAAAAAGGGAATGCCTGCCTTGCGGATTGCATCCTCGGTTCGGGCGCCGCCATCCCGGATTGCCGCGGCCTTGTGTAACTGCTTAAGCTGGTTCTGGATCATGCGCAGGAAACCGATCGGGCTTTCCCCGGCGGAAAAGGCCTTATTGAGGTATCTTTCCAGCCCGTCGAGGTCCCCAAGCAAGGTTGCGTCGATCACATCGAAGATGCTTTGTGCGGAGGAGTCGCCGATATTGGCGCGCACATCCTCGAGCGTCATCGGGTCCGTCCGTCCCCGCATATAAAGCACCAGTTTCTCCAGTTCCCCGCGGGAGATGGCCCGGTCACTTCCAAGATTTTCACGCAAATATTCTATGACCTCGCGTGAGGGGGAGAGGTTGGCAGCACCAAGCACCTCCTTGATCAGGCCAAGAATATCCTGCGCCTTGTCATGGGCACAGAGCGTCACGACACCATTTGGCGCCTTGTTGATCATCTTGACGAGGGCACTGTCTTTGCGAATGTCACCGGCCTCAATCACCAGGATGCTGTCCGAGAGATCTAGCTCCAACACAGGCTCAATATAGCCTTTTGCGTTGTTATTTGCGCCACGCAGGCGAACGACGCGCTCCCCTCCCATCATGGACATAGCCGATACTTCATCTATCAGGCGTGCCGGATCGGCGGATAGATCGCCGGCCTCCATGTCGATAAAGCGGAACGGATCATCTAAGCTCTCGACGATACTCACACAGAGCGCGCGGGAAAGCTCCCGCACCAGACCTTCATCGGCCCCGAAAAACAGGAAAATGCGGAATTTCGGGTCGCGGGACTTCAGAAAAGCGGGGATTCTACCGCTGGCCAGTTCCACCGGATCACCTGCCTGCGAAAAAGACGGAAAGCTGCTGGTTGATCTGTTCCGCGGCGACGAGGGCTGCGCGTTTCTCCGCATTATTCGCGGCGGCAAGGTTGGCAAATTCCGACTGCACCACGTTGTAGGAGGCAATATTCTGCGTCGACCCGGAATAGATAACCTCCCTGCCAGAGGCATCCGTCAGGCGAAACTGGCTGGCGAGGGTCAGGTTAAAGCGGGTCTTGGTGTCGTCATTCTGGATGGCGAGACCTTCGGACTGGACTTCAATGGTGACGGCAAGCCGGTACGCCGGTGTCGTCGGGATGCCCCCCGGATTGGCGAGGTCGAGAAGCTCGTTCCGAAGGATTTGCCCGGTGCGTCCCTTAATCGGTTCCACATAGATCTGCGCGAGCTTTTCCTGCACGCCGGCGTTGCGGGTGGCGCTGCCATAAAGCGGCTGAAACCCGCAGGCAGCGACCAGGCTGGATATCAGCAGGACAAGGGTTACCCTAAATAACGACATTGACGATCCGGTTCGGTACAACGATGACTTTGCGAATGGCATTTTCGCCGATTGCATTCTGGACTGATTTTTGCGCCAGTGCAATTTCTTCCACTTTCGCGGCCTGCTCATCGAGTGCCACCTCTATGGTGGCGCGCAGCTTGCCCTTGACCTGTACAGCCATGGTAATCCGGTCCTCAACGATCAGGGCTGGGTCTGCCTGCGGCCAGGCAGTATCAACCAACATGGTGTCATGGTCCAGCATCTGCCAGAGTTCCTCGGCGAGGTGGGGCATCATTGGGGCGATTAGCTGGACAATGATTTCCATGCTTTCACGGAGCGCCCATCTCGCGCCGTCATTCTCCTCGAACTTATGCTCGCTGAGCGCCTTCATGAACTCATAAATGCGGGCGATGGCGTTGTTGAAATGCAAATTCTCGATATTGTCCGTGACTTGGGCCACGGTCTTATGGGCGGCCTTTCGCAACTTCACCGCACCCTCAGAAAAGTCACCAGGCATTGCCGCGCCCGTGGCGGCGGCCATGTCCAGGTTTTCCGAGATATATCGATGAAGCCGCTGCACGAAACGCCAGGCGCCGGTTGCTCCCGCGTCGGTCCATTCCATGTCGCGATCTGGTGGGCTGTCTGAGAGAACATACCAGCGCGCCGCATCGGCGCCGAATTTCTCGATAATCGCGCCGGGGTCGACAACGTTTTTCTTGGATTTCGACATCTTCTCGACGCCACCGACGGTGACGGGCTTGCCGGTTGCCAGCTCGATCAGCTCTCCGGCATCGTTATGGTCCACCTCGTCGGGCAGCAGCCATTCGCCGGTTGCGGATTTATAGGTCTCATGGGTCACCATGCCTTGTGTGAAGAGACCAGCAAAAGGTTCCTCTACATTGGACCAGCCGGTTTGCATCATCGCGCGGGAGTAAAAGCGCGAATAGAGGAGATGCAGGATCGCATGCTCGATTCCGCCAATATACTGATCGACAGGCAACCAGTAGTCGACCTTGTCCCGCTCCACCGGCTGATCGGCGCGCGGCGAACAAAACCGTGCAAAATACCAGGAACTGTCGACAAAGGTGTCCATTGTGTCGGTTTCGCGTGTCGCCTCTCCGCCGCAGCTGGGGCAATTTACGTGCTTCCATGTCGGGTGATGATCGAGCGGATTACCCGGTTTGTCGAAGGTGACATCGTCGGGGAGCTTGACCGGAAGGTTTTCTTCCTTCTCCGCAACGGTGCCGCATTTTGCGCAATGGATCATCGGGATCGGGCAGCCCCAGTAGCGCTGACGCGAAAGACCCCAGTCCCGCAGGCGGTAATTGATCTTCTCCGTGCCCTTGCCCATTTCCTCAAGCCGGCGGATAATCTCGGATTTCGCGGCCTCAACCTCCAACCCGTTCAGGAAATCGGAATTGATGATTTTTCCGGGGCCGGTGTAGGCCTCATCGATGATTTCCGGTGTTTTATCATCTGGAGATACAACGGGGGTGACTTCCAGGCCGTATTTCCGCGCAAAATCCAGGTCGCGCTGGTCATGGGCGGGACAGCCAAAGATCGCGCCTGTGCCATATTCCATCAGGACAAAATTGGCGACATAGATCGGCAGGGTTTTGCCCTCAATGAAGGGATGGGCGACCTTAAGTCCGGTATCGACGCCTTTTTTCTCTGCTTTTTCAATGGCTTCCTCGCTGGTGCCCATCTGGTGGCATTCAGCGACAAAGGCGGCGACTTCCGCATTGTCCTTGGCCAGCCGCTGGGTCAGCGGATGATCGGCGGAAACCGCCATGAAGCTCGCCCCGAAGAGGGTGTCCGGGCGTGTGGTGTAGATATTAAGCGGGTCGTCCTCCCCGAGGATGTCGAAAGCAACATGCGCACCCTGTGATCGTCCGATCCAGTTCTGCTGCATCAGACGCACGCGATCGGGCCAGCGATCGAGTTTGTCGAGCGCGGTCAAGAGTTCCTCGCTGTAGTCGGAGATGCGGAACATCCATTGATCCAGCTTGCGTTTCTCGACCACGGCGCCAGAGCGCCAACCCTTGCCATCGATCACCTGTTCATTGGCGAGCACGGTCATGTCGATGGGATCCCAGTTGACCCAGCTTTCCTTGCGATAGACCAGGCCTTTCTTGAAGAAATCGAGGAACAGCTTCTGCTGGTGCCCGTAATAGCCGGGGTGGCAGGTGGCGATTTCCTTGCTCCAGTCGAGGGACAATCCCATGCCTTTCAGCTCATCCCGCATATGGGCGATATTGGCATAGGTCCAGTCTGCCGGATGGACACCCTTGTCACGGGCGGCATTCTCGGCGGGCAGGCCGAAGGCGTCCCAGCCCATGGGATGGAGAACATTAAAACCTTGCGCCTTCTTATAGCGCGCCACCACGTCGCCCATGGTGTAGTTGCGGACATGGCCGATATGGATACGTCCCGACGGGTAGGGAAACATCTCCAGCACATAGTATTTCGGCTTGGCCGGATCGGCCTCCACCTCGAAACTCTTATGTTCTGCCCAGCTGGACTGCCATTTGGCTTCTACTTCTTTTGCATTATAGCGGGACATAGCTGTTTCCCGTTCCATTCTGATCTGTGTGTCTAAAGGGTGTCTGTGCCCGTCTTCCTGATCTTTTGGAAAGATTGGTGATTAACTGCGTGCGGGCCCGGTTCTTATAAGGTTATTCGCCTTCGCGCGCTACCCTGAGTTCGCGTGCCTTGGCAAGGATGGCATTTTCAAGATCCGCCGTGACCTTGGGGGAGAGCGGTACGGCAATCCACTGGTTCACCGTATCAAGGTTCTGCTTAAAGGCGGTCACCCGAATTCCGTCTGCGCGCAGGCGCCGGTCAAGAATGTAGACCGTAACCTTGAAACGCTCGTTCGGTGACTCTGCCGTCGAGTACCAGTCGGTAATGATTACGCCGCCAAAAGGGTCGGCCGAAGAGAGGGGCATGAAAGAGATGGTGTCGAGAGACGCGCGCCAGAGATAGGCATTCACCCCGAGACCGCTGCCACCGCCAACACCGTCCTGAAGTTCCTTGTCATCGCCGCCGAACAGACCGCCCTTGCCGAAGATCGTTTGCTGATCCTTTGCGCCGGTCTGGTACACGACGCCGCGGTTGGATTCCGGGAAACTGGATTTCGCACTCAAATCAGATTCACAACCCGTCAGCAATAACGCCAGGCAACAGCCTGCTGCCACCGCATATAATTTTTGTCGTGTCATATCTGTCAGAATCCTCATTTCTTCTGGCCACTAAACGCTCGAATTAGGGCGAAATCATGAAAAGGAGAGTTTATGCCAGCTTTCCGTCTTTGAGAACAGGAGAAAATGGCCGCTAACCATTATATAGCAGGAACTTTATGACCGGACAGAATTTGTTGTCACAAAAAGTTCATGGGAAAGTTTGTGATGCTAATCACTAACTAATCCGGGTTCGCTTGACGAGACATGCGTCAATCCTCATTACTGCGCAAGACCGCTGGAGTACGTCGGTCATTTTCTTTTATTTTCAATCTACTATGCAGCCGGTCACGAGCTGCCAGGAGTCAAAATGAAAAATGCAGTTTTGGGTACGACAGCTCTCGTCGCTGTTGGTGCACTAGCCGCCGCACCAGCCTCCGCCGCTGAGAAAATTCAGCTCGGAGTTGGTGGTTACATGCAGTCCACATACTTCTATCAGGACAGTGATGAACCCGCAGGCACTCCGTCCCGTATTTCCGATAAGGTGACGCAGGAAGGCGAAATCTTCTTCACCGGTACCACGACTTTGGACAACGGTCTGAAATTCGGCGTCAACGTTCAGCTTGAAGCCTATACCTCTACAGACCAGATCGACGAAACCTATATCTTTGTTGAAGGCTCATTCGGTCGTGTGCTTCTCGGGTCCGAGAACAGTGCCTCATACCTGATGCACTTTACCAGCCCGTCACCTGTTCCAATGTTCTCTGCGGATTCGAACAACGTTGCTCCGACAGGACAGGCGAATACGACTTATAACAATATGTTCTCTGATGCGGACAAGATCACCTACTTCACGCCGCGTTTCGCCGGCTTCCAGTTGGGTGCGTCCTATGTTCCGGACGGGAATGCGGAAACAGGTTCAAACGGCAATGCGTTTAGTGCGCCACTCTATGAAGCTGGTCTTGACCGCGGTTACTCTGTCGCCGTCAACTATGTCAACAAGTTCGGCGAAGTCGATCTTGGCCTGTCTGCAGGTTATGAGCAGGCGGAAGTCGCGGCCGCATCTGAAGACCAGAAAGCCTACAGCCTTGGTGCAACGGTCGGATTTGCCGGCTTTACTGTTGGTGCCGGTTACGCAATGGATAAGGATCTCGCAGGCGTTTCCGACAGCGACAGGAAGGCCTGGTCCGCCGGTGTTAAATACGGCATGGGCCCTTGGGCTGTTGGTGTACAATACTCGAAAACGACCGTTGAACCTGCTGCCGGAGCAGACCAGGATGCCACGACATGGGTAATCGGCGGCCAGTATGCCCTCGGCCCGGGAATCACGGCGTTTGGTGGTCTTGAAATCGACGACAACGACCTGACAGCCAGCACGGCGACCCGCATGGCCGGAAAAACGAATACTTTCTTCGTTGGTACAGCGGTCAATTTCTAATTCTCCAGCGTCTTGGAGAGACTGGGAAGAGGGCAGAGATTCTGCCCTCTTTTTTGTTGGTCACAGATTCTGGTGTGCCGTCCGTTGATTTACTCGTTATGCCAGTGCGGGCCGTTTGACTCCGAAAACAAGGTAATAATATGGCCACAGGGATCATCGCTCCATTCAGGCGCTAAAAACTCATGAAAACAATATCGTTATGCCTTTTTCCTAATACGGCATCACGGATACCCATCGCGAACCATGGCCCAAATGTGACTTTTAAAGCACAGTCCGGCAAATTTGGTAAAAACGCCATCGTCTTGCGCTTGACCGGATAGCCATTAACCTTCTTTACTCCCTCTTGACTAACGGGCCAATCGGCCTTGCGTCTGTATTTTAATCTTAGTTCTCTGGCTTTCTGAGCAGAGGGGAGACAAAATGAAAAAAGCAATCTTGGGTACAACAGCGCTTGTTGCCGTTGGTGCACTAGCTGCAGCACCGGCATCCGCTGCTGAAAAAATTCAGCTTGGTGTTGGCGGCTACATGCAGTCAACCTATTTCTATCAGAGCGCTGACGAGCCAGCTGGCACGCCTGCTCGTATCGACGATAAAGTAACGCAGGAAGGTGAAATCTTCTTCACCGGTTCAACAACTTTGGACAACGGCCTGAAATTCGGCGTCAACGTTCAGCTCGAAGCTTATCAGTCTACTGACCAGATCGACGAAACCTACATCTTCGTAGAAGGTTCATTCGGTCGCGTTCTGCTCGGTTCAGAAGACTCAGCTGCTTACCTGATGCATTACACGAGCCCGTCACCGGTTCCAATGTATTCCGCTGACTCAGCTAACATCTATCCGACAGGCCAGGGCAACACGACTCGCCCGAACATGTTTGCTGATACCGACAAGATCACCTACTTCTCGCCGCGTTTCGCTGGCTTCCAGTTGGGTGCTTCTTATGTTCCAGACGGAAACTCTGAAACAGGTTCAAACGGTTCTCAGTATGCAGCTCCGCTTTACAAAGCTGGTCTTGACCGCGGTTGGTCAGCAGCTGCCAACTATGTCAACAAGTTTGGCATGGTAGACGTTGCTGTTTCTGCTGCTTACCAGGAAGCTGATGTAGCTGCTGCTAGCGAAGACCAGAGCGAATACAGCTTCGGTGCTTCTGTTGGTATCGCTGGCTTCACCGTTGGTGCTGGCTACGGTGTTGACCGTGACATCGGCGGCGTAAAAGACGTAGACAACAAAGCATGGTCCGCTGGCGTAACTTACGGCATGGGCCCATGGTCAGTTGGTGTTCAGTACTCCAAGTCTACAGCTGAGACACCTGGTGCAGCTGATGCGGACCAGACAACTTGGCTCGTCGGCGGTCAGTACACACTCGGACCGGGAATCACCGCATTCGGTGGTTGGCAGTATGACGAAAACGACCTGACTGCAAGTACAGCTTCTCGCATGGCAGGCGACACCAATACATTCTTCATTGGTACAGCTCTCTCCTTCTAATTTGAAGGAACTTCGAGATCGAGGAGGGCAGGTTTTCCTGCCCTCCTTTTTTGTTGTCCGCAGGTAGCGGTTTGACTATTTTACTATCGAAAACCTTCTTTTTCGGGATGCGTTATGGGCGGAATAATCTGGTTGGCTTCCTACCCCAAGTCGGGAAATACATGGACACGAACTTTTATAAATAATCTGGTGCTTGATCCTGAGAAGCCGGTTGATATCAATGTGCTTTCCGACCTGACTCCGGGCGATGCCCGAAAGTCCTGGTACGAAAAGGCGGGCGGGATGCCCTATCACCGATATTCGATGGGACAGGTTGTCAGCTTGCGACCCAAGGTTCATCAGCTGATCGCTGACCTGCAGGAAGACAAGGTCTTTGTAAAGACGCACTCGATCTATGGCCAACTGCATGGCGTTCCTCAAATCACCATGGAGTGCACCGCCGGCGCGATCTATGTTATCCGCAACCCGCTGGACGTGGCAATTTCGGTATCTTCTCATTTCGGGTTGACGATCGATGGCGCCATCCAGTTGATGAATGATCCGAACGCTTTCCTGGATGAAGCGCCGACACTTGGAAACATTCGCCAGTATTTCGGGTCGTGGTCAGGCCATGCAAATTCCTGGACGCATTTTGACCGCGAAAGAATGCATGTCGTACGGTATGAGGATATGCAGGAAAAACCTGAAGAAACCTTCACGGCGATGGTCAAGTTCCTCGACCTCGACTTACCGGAGGAACGCATCAAAAAGGCGATCGAGTTTTCCTCCTTCGATGTGGCCCGCAAGCAGGAAGATGAAAAGGGCTTCAAGGAGCAGTCGGCGATGAATGAGAAATTCTTCCGCGTCGGAAAATCCGGGCAGTGGAAGGACATCCTGACCGACACACAGGTTGACCAGATTATCAATAACCATCGGGTGACCATGAAGTATTTTGGTTATCTGCCGGATTAACCCAGTAAGTTAATACTAAAATCGGAAAGCTGTACCTATGGGCGGAATTATCTGGCTGGCCTCTTATCCGAAATCCGGAAATACCTGGGTGCGGACTTTTCTGCATAACCTGCTGCTCAATGCCAACCGGCCGGCGGATATAAATGAGTTGACCAAGTTCACAATCGGGGATGGCAACAAGGTCTGGTATGAACAGGTCACGGGAAAGCCTTATAGCGATCTGTCGGACGAAGAGAATGCGGCCCTGATCCCGAAAGTTCACCAGGCCTACGCCCGGACACGCCCTGATTCCGTATTTGTCAAAACCCATAACTGGCTCGGTAAGAAGCATGGGATCCCTTTGGTGACGCCTGAATTTACCGCCGGGGCCATCTATATTGTCCGAAATCCGCTGGATGTGGTGATTTCCCTGTCCGATCATTACGGCATGACGATAGATCAGGGCGTTGATATGATGAATGATGTGGCGGCCTATAGCGGGGAAACGGATCGTAAAGTGCCCGATTTCCTGAGTTCCTGGTCAAACCATGTTACTTCCTGGCAGGCGATGGATAAATCCGCGCGCCATATCCTGCGTTATGAGGATATGCTTTATAAGCCGGAAAAGACGTTCAGCGAACTTGCGAAATTTCTCGGTCTAAGGCCACCCAAGGAACGGCTGAAACGGGCGATCAAGTTTTCGTCTTTTGAGACGTCGCGGAAACTGGAAGCGACAACCGGCTTTAACGAGCGATCGGACAAGGCGGAGAAATTCTTCCGTGTGGGCAAGGCCGGGCAGTGGAAAACGGCGCTCACACCGGAGCAGATTGAAAAAATTGTCACCGCACATCGTGATGTAATGAAGGAATTCAAGTATCTGCCGCCGGGATATAAGTGACGAAGTTTACATATTTTTAACCATAAACGGCGGTTTTTGCAAAAAATCGGCTTTTATTTTTGGAAAATCACGCAAATTACACCTTAAGCTTGGGGCTGATTAAATGTCATCCGGAACTTCAAATTCAAAGGGCGATATCGCCGCAAATTTCGATGCCATCACGGGGCGGATCCAGGAGACAGCGCGAAAATGGGAGCGGCAAGCGACCGCTGTTGACCTGATTGCAGTCAGTAAACGTCAGCCTGTGTCGGCAATCGAGGCAGCGCTTGCCCATGGGCATCGCCATTTCGGGGAAAACCGGGTCCAGGAAGCGCAGGAGAAATGGCCGGACCTGAAATCGCGGTACACAGATATCGAGCTGCACCTGATCGGACCACTGCAGACCAACAAGGCAAAAGACGCCGTGGCGCTCTTCGATGTCATTCAAACGATTGACCGCCCGAAACTTGCCCGCATTCTCGCAAAGGAAATGACGGCAGCCGGGCGAAACTTGCCTGTTTATATTCAGGTTAATACGGGCAAGGAGCCGCAGAAAGCCGGCATTTTTCCCGAGGATGCGGACGCATTTATCACCGAATGCCGGGAAGACCTTGGGCTCAACGTTATTGGATTGATGTGTATCCCACCGGTGGAGGAACAGCCCGCACCGCATTTTGCGCTGCTTGGGAAAATTGCGGCGCGCAATGGTCTTACCCGTCTCAGCATGGGGATGAGCGCTGATTTCGAGACGGCAGTCCAGTTCGGTGCAACCGCGGTCCGCGTCGGGACGGCTCTCTTCGGGACGCGTAGCGACCCGTAATCAGGGCTCCGGAATATGAATAGCAGTGCGCTCTTCCAGTGCGGCAAGCAACAATAGCAGGTCGTCTTTTTGAAGTGCGACGCAGCCTTCTGTCGGGACGTAGCCCTCGCGCGCCACATGCATGAAGATGCAGCTTCCTGCCCCCGGTATGACCGGATCGTCATTATAGCCCAGTACGACCAGCAGGTCATAGACATCGTCCGTGCGCCAGAGCTGTTCATGACTGGCGCTGAAAGGCAGGCGAACATACTGGTTATAGAGGGTATGATCAGGCGCGTCGCACCAGCCATCGAGAGGATCCATTTCCTCTACCGGAAGCCGGCATTCGGGCGGGCTGTTGAATTTATCCGGCCGATAATAGAGTTTTCGTAACGGAAAACGCCCGGCGGGCGTGGCATGATCTCCTTCACGCTTTGCTGCCGTGATTCCGGCCTTGCCGAGGGCGCAGCCAAACTCATGCCCGCCATAGCGAAGGCGGGCCCGGGACCCATCTATATTGATGATTTCGATATCCATTGAGGAAGTTTACGGCGTCAGGACGCCAAAGTCATCCAGGGAAATAGGTTACGGAGCGGGACGTTCCTGGGGCCAATTGGTGCGATTATCTGGTCGTACAAGCTGTTCGGTCGCAGACGCGGCCTTCTGATAGGCCGCGCTGGCGGCCTTCGCATCCGCCGGCGGAATTTCCAGTGCGGATGGCGCGGTGTTAAAGCTTCTGAAGACAGCGTGAAGCTGCTCTTCCGACAAATTCTGTGTTTTCGCATTTTCTAGCTGCTGCAAAAGTGCCGGTTTGTCACCCTTCCATTCCAGCCCGATGGGGGAAGCTAAGGGGAGTTTCTCGCTGACAGGCATTTCCGGAATATCCTGTGCGGGCGTGACCGGCGCCTCCAGCGGTGCGCTAACAACCGGCGCCGCAGCAACCGGCGCTGCGGCAACCGGCGCTGGGGCAACAGGGGACGTTCTGGTCGCAGCAACTGCGGCATCGGGTGACTCTTCTATCGCGGGCGGCGCGGTGGAGGCGATCATTTCGACGGGTGCTGCTTCGTCCTCGTCTGTGGAAAACAAACTAATCACATGTTCGCCGACATCCTTGCCGGTTGCCTCCTCAACTGCGGAATTAACCAGGGAAACGGCCAATCCTATCGCGCCGCCATAAATGGTTCCGCCAATACTGCGGGCGCCGGGGCTGATTTCATCGCCGGTAATCTCCCGATAGAGGGATGAAATGCCGGGAATATGCTGTAACGGGTTGATGATATCGAGGAAATCGTCGAACCCGAAGCCATCATCCCCAAAGCCGTCTTCATCGGCAACCTTGTTGCCGTTTTCATCGAGGCGTTCCTTTGGTACATACAACGCGACCCGATCGTTCGGCAGGGCCCGATCGAGATAGGCGTAGGGATCATGAGTAACAGCGTTGATCGACATAAATTTCTCCTTGCCCGGTATATGAGCAAGGAGCGTGCCAAAACGACCCGCAAAAATCGGGGTTCTATCGGGCAAGAACACGGAAATGGCGGCAAAAATTGCCGACTAGGGGCGATATTCCCTATAGATAATGCCCACTGCGCTTTTTCTTGGTGGCAAGATAAAGCTCGTTATGGGTGTTGGAGGGGAATTTGTGGGACACCCGCTCAGTGATCGCGATGCCATGCCGTTCCAGACCCTCGACCTTTTCCGGATTGTTGGTCATCAGCCGGATTTTCTTGAACCCGAGCAATCTCAACATCTCCGCAGCGGGTCGGAATACCCGTTCATCCGCATCGAACCCGAGCCGTTCATTGGCATCAATTGTATCAAAGCCCTGTTCCTGCAGCTTGTAGGCCCGCAGTTTGTTGATCAAGCCGATGCCGCGTCCTTCCTGCGCGAGGTATAGGAGAACGCCGCCGCCTTCCTCAGCAATAGCTTTCAACGCCCCGCGAAGCTGTTCCCCGCAGTCACATTTGAGGGACCCGATCAGGTCTCCTGTAAAGCATTCCGAGTGCAGCCGCGCCAATACGGGTTCGCGCCGGTTGGGATCACCAACAACGATTGCCAGATGCTCGATCCCGCCGTCTTTCGGACGAAATGCGTGAAAGGTTGAGTTCTCCGCCGCCTGAAGAGGCACACGCGCGGAAGCAACCGGCGTTAACTGGAGCGCAGCGGTATCTTCAAAGGCGAGAATGTCGTCAATAGTGACAATCGACAGATCATGTTCCGTCGTTACATCCGCCACCCTGTCAATTGGCAGCGCCGCCGCCAGGACCGAGGGGAGGAGGCGGCCAAGTTTGGCCAGCTTGATCGCCGCGGACACCGTCGGCGGTAATCCCTCTTTCAGCCGGGTAAAGGGGCCGCGAAAGGGCTGGTCGAGATCGTGGACCGCATCGGCAAGCGCGCGCATCAGCGGCGCATCCATCCAATCCTCGATCACCAAGCGGATAGTGTCGTCCCCTGTCGGCTGGATGTGGAGCACATTGGCGCGATGGGCCGTGAGCGCCAGGACCGGCTCCGCGCCGCTTCGCGTGGCAAGGGTTTCCAGTTCCGGGTCGAAGGCCATTTCTGTGGCGAGCACGAGTGAGGCCTCACCATCACCTTTCACAACGACGCTCAGCCCGCGGCGTAAGTCCGCGATGGCGCGATCAACAGCACGCAGCCGTTTGAGCTCGGTCTTGTCTTTGTTATTGTTACTCATATTGTTCTGTTTTCCGGTGCGCGAGTTCAGCGATGCATCAAGATTATTAGCAGGCGATGGTGGCGGGCCGCAATTGTTATATTATCACAATCGCCCATGACCAGCATTTTTCCGCCGCGTCTCACTTAAAATGGCGGGTTGTCGCGGTTAGTGCCTCGCAGACCTTCACTTTAACGTGAATAGTTGCAGCTAACTGTCCTACTTGCCCTTGAATACCGCCATATGATACCAACTTTTAAGGCTGGAGAGCCATACAGGATGGTCGACCGGACAACAGCAGTGGGGAAATACGCAAATGACGGGCGGTAAAAAGATTCTTCTGGTCGATGACGATAATGCGTTGCGGGAAACACTGGCTGAGCAACTCGACCTGCATGAGGAATTCCTGACCCATCAGGCGGCAACGGCATGCGAGGCACTGGACAAGATCAAGAAGAGCCATTTCGACCTGATCCTGCTAGATGTCGGCCTGCCGGATATGGATGGACGCGAGGCTTGCAAACTCATCCGCAAGACCGGTAACAAGGCGCCAATCATTATGCTGACGGCCCAGGACAGCGACAGCGACCAGATTCTCGGCCTTGAGTCCGGGGCCAATGACTATGTCTCGAAACCCTTCCGCATCGGCGTACTCCTTGCCCGTATCCGGTCCCAACTCCGCCAGCATGAACAGAGCGAGGACGCTGTCTTCACCATCGGACCCTACAGCTTCCGACCGGCGGGCAAGCTGATGCTGCACAAGGAAACGGCGCAAAAGGTCCGGTTGACCGAGAAGGAAACAGCCATACTGAAATATCTCTACCGTGCTGGAAAAAAGGTCGTGACCCGCGATATCCTGCTGAATGAGGTTTGGGGCTATAATGCCGGGGTGACGACGCATACGCTGGAAACGCATATTTACCGACTGCGCCAGAAAATCGAGACAGAGCCATCGGATGCCAAAATCCTGATTACCGAACCGGGTGGCTATCGCCTGGTTCCCTGACCCGCCTTACCCATTCTCCCTGAGAACCTGACCGGCGAGGTAAAGACTCCCCGCAATCAGTAGACGACAGGGTTTTTCCCGCATGGTGGGCCTTAATGCTTCCACGGCCGCCATCAGGGACGGCATTTCTGACATATCCAGCCCGACCGCGCGGGCCATATTGGCGAGATCCGCGGCGGGTGTGGCCGCCGCTTCCTCGGGGATAGTAATGCAATGCCCTTTCTCCATCACCGGGGCAAGCCGGGAGAAGAAGGATTTCTGGTCCTTGGTGTTCAGCATTCCGGCGATGAGATAGCTGGACTTCGGGTCTTGCCGGTTCCAGCTTGCGAAACTTTTCGCGATCTGCTCCCCGGCTGCCGGATTATGCCCGCCGTCGAGCCAGACTTCTACATGGGCGGGCAGTGCCTCCACGATTGGCCCTTTTGACAGGCGCTGCATCCGTGCCGGCCACTCCACGCGTCGCAGGCCCTCACTGATCGCCGCGTCGGAGACGGTAAATCCACCAATATGGTGGAGGCAGGCAACCGCCGTTGCCGCATTGTCGATCTGGTGAGTGCCGTGTAGCGCAGGCTCGGGAAAGCCACGGGGACCCTCCGGTCCGTCATACTCCCAGCCGTCCGTTGTTTTCCGGCAGGACCAGTCTTCCCCATGTATAAAGGACGTGGACCCCAGCTTTTCTGCGGTTTTACGCAAGACATCCAGCGCCACTTTCTCCTGTGGACCGATCACAACCGGCACTCCGGCTTTAATGATCCCGGCCTTTTCCCCGGCAATCCCGGCAAGATCGGTACCTAAAAACTCCGCATGATCATGGGAAATGGGCGTAATCGCCGTGAGGGCCGGACGTGCCACCACGTTGGTGGCGTCATAGCGCCCACCAAGCCCTGTTTCGAGCAGGAGAATATCCGCCGGTGTCTCGGCAAAGGCCTTGAACGCCGCGATAGTAGTAATCTCGAAATAGGTAATCGGGGTATTGCCATTGGCGGTTTCGCAGGACAGGAGAAACTCGCTCAACGTCTCCTCATCAATGATTTTCCCGGCCAGACGGATACGCTCGGCAAAGCGCACCAGATGCGGCGAGGTGTAGACATGCACCCGGTAGCCTGCGGCCTCCAGCATCGCGCGAAGATAGGCGAGCAGGGAGCCCTTGCCGTTGGTTCCCGCCACATGAACAACAGGGGGCAGCCGTCGTTCCGGATGATCGAGCTTGGCAAGGAGCGGCAGCATGCGATCGAGGGTGAGGTCGATGATCTTCGGGTGCAGCGTCATCAGCCGCGCCAGAATCCGATCGCTGTTGGTTCCGGTCACAATGGGTTCGGTCTATTTTTTGCCGGCGCTGGTGGCTTTTTCGTCCGGCGCCTTATTAGAGTCAGAAGATTTGCCAGTTTTCTTGCCGTTACTCTTCATCACCGCGGGCGGCAGTTTCAGCTTTGTGCCTAGCAAATCGATCACCCGACACAGGGTTTCGCGCATTTCCTGGCGATGCACGACCATGTCGAGCATGCCATGCTCCAGCAGGAACTCCGCGCGCTGGAACCCGTCGGGCAGGGTTTCACGGATCGTTTCCTCAATCACGCGGGGACCGGCAAAGCAGATAAGCGCGCCCGGCTCCGCAATCTGGATATCCCCCAGCATGGCGTAAGATGCCGTGACCCCACCTGTTGTCGGGTCGGTGAGGACCACGATAAACGGCAGGCGGCTTTCTTTTAGGCGCTGGATCGCGACTGTCGTGCGCGGCATCTGCATGAGGGAGAGTATCCCCTCCTGCATCCGGGCGCCCCCGGCAGCCGAAAAGAGGATCAGCGGGGCTTTCTGCAAAATTGCGAGTTTGGAGGCGGCGACAATGGCCTCTCCCACGGCCAATCCCAAGGATCCGCCCATGAAATCGAAATTCTGCACAGAGATAACCGCCGGGTTGCCACCCATCTTACCATGGGCGACCTTCATCGCGTCGACATCACCGGTCTTGTTGCGGGCATCCTTCAACCGCTCTGTATAGCGTTTGGAATCACGGAATTTTAACGGGTCAACCGGGACTTCCGGCAGTTCGATAAGATCGTATTTCGCGTCATCGAACAGCGCCTCGAACCGTTCTTTCGGCGAGATACGCATATGGTAGTCGCAATGGGTGCAGACATTCTGGTTGGCTTGCAGGTCGTTATGGAACAGCATCTGGCCGCAATCGGGGCATTTAACCCAGAGATTGTCGGGGGTATCCTGTTTCGTTGTCAGTTGCCGGAATTTCGGCAGGACCTTGTTCGTCAACCAGTTCATGTTTGTGTCCTGTTACGTCTTTTTTACGCTGCGGATACCCGCTGAAATCTCGCGCGCCAGTTCAAGCACCCGATTTACTGAATCCTTATCATTGCTGCCGAGGGCAACTTGCTCAACAAGAGCAGTGCCGACAACCGCACCGTCGGCTATTTTCGCTATTTCCGCAGCCTGCGCCCCGGTGCGAAGGCCAAATCCCACTGCTATCGGCAGATCCGTCGTCTTGCGGATCCGGGTGAGGGCGGTTGCAACATCGCTCGCTTTTGGCGCCGCGGCGCCTGTGGTTCCGGCAATAGAGACATAATAAAGGAAGCCGGATGAATTGGCGAGAACCTTCGGCAGGCGTTTATCGTCGGTGGTCGGTGTCGCGAGGCGAATGAAGTTAAGCCCGGCCTCGCGCGCGGGAAGACAAAGTTCCTTGTCCTCCTCGGACGGAAGGTCAACGACAATCAGCCCATCGACCCCGGCGCTCGTTGCATCCGTGAGAAACTGATCGACCCCATAGCTATAAATGGGATTATAATAGCCCATCAGCACGATCGGCGTGTCGTTATCGTCCTGTCGAAACTCGGAAATCAGTTTCAGCGTCTTCTTCAAGGTCATTCCGCCGGCGAGCGCACGAAGCCCCGCCTGTTGGATCGCCGGGCCATCAGCCATTGGGTCGGTGAAGGGCAGCCCGACCTCGATAATATCCGCTCCGGCACCGGGCAGCCCCTTTACAATCTCAAGCGCGGCATCATAATTCGGGTCGCCCGCCATGACATAGGTGACAAAGGCAGCGCGCCCTTCGGCTTTCAAGGCCTTGAAACGGCGGTCAATACGGGTATCACTCACAACTCAACTCCCAGCGCATCGGCAACAGTGAAAATGTCCTTATCGCCCCGACCGGAGAGATTGATTACGATGATATGATCCTTCGGGAGGTCCGGCGCGAGCTTTTCAAGATAGGCAAGTGCATGGGCGCTCTCGAGTGCGGGGATAATTCCCTCCAGCTTGCAGCAAAGCTGGAAGGCGTCCAGTGCCTCCGCGTCCGTCGCGTTTACATATTTGACCCGCCCGATGTCATTAAGCCAGGAATGCTCGGGCCCGATACCGGGATAGTCGAGTCCTGCGGAAATGGAATGCGCCTCCAATATCTGGCCGTCGTCATCCTGCAGCAGATAGGTGCGGTTACCATGCAATACGCCCGGTCGTCCGCCTTTCAGAGACGCCGCATGTTTATCGGTATCGATACCGTGGCCCGCGGCCTCGACACCGATGATCTCGACCTTTTCGTCATCCAGAAACGGGTGGAACAGGCCCATTGCGTTTGATCCGCCGCCGATGCAGGCAAGCAGCGTATCTGGCAGCCGCCCTTCCGCTTCCATGATCTGGCGGCGGGTTTCCTCGCCGATCACGCATTGAAAATCGCGGACCAGTTCGGGGTAGGGATGCGGTCCCGCAACCGTGCCGATGATATAGAAGGTATCGTCCACATTCGTCACCCAGTCACGAAGGGCTTCGTTCATCGCGTCCTTTAGGGTACGCGCGCCGGATTTGACGGGAATGACGTCTGCGCCCAGCAATTTCATGCGGAAAACGTTAGGTTTCTGCCGCTCGATATCCGTTTCGCCCATATAGATTGCGCATTCAAGACCAAACCGCGCGGCGACAGTGGCTGTGGCAACCCCGTGCTGGCCTGCGCCGGTCTCGGCAATGATGCGTTTCTTGCCCATGCGCCGGGCAAGCAGGATCTGGCCCATGCAGTTGTTGATCTTGTGTGCGCCGGTGTGGTTCAGGTCTTCGCGCTTGAGGTAGATTTTCGCGCCGCCGTAATGCTCGGTCAGCCGCTCGGCAAAATAAAGCGGGGATTCGCGGCCGACAAAATTTTTCAGCAGGCCGGAAAGCTCCTTGGCAAATTCGGGGTCCTTTTTGGACGCCTCATAGGCGGCATCCAGTTCGAGGATAAGCGGCATCAATGTTTCAGCGACAAATTGCCCGCCGAATATACCGAAATGACCGGTTTCGTCCGGGCCGGTGCGATAGCTGTTCAGTTTCGCCATGGTCTGGTTTGCCTCAAACTTCCTAATTTATGCATCAATGGCGGCAACCGCCGCCATAAAGGCCTCAATTGCCGCCGGGTTCTTGCGTCCGGGCTCGAACTCGACACCGGAGGAGGTGTCGACAATCTTTGCGCCGGAGATACGGACCGCCTCGGCGATATTCTCCGCGGTGAGCCCGCCCGCCAGCATCCAGGGGCTGCTGATAGTTGCGTTTGCCAGCAGATCCCAGTCAAACGCCAGGCCATTGCCACCCGGCAGGGCGTTTTTCATGCTTTTAGGCTCTTTCGCGTCAAACAGCAACATATCGGCGACACCGTCATAGCGGGCAATCTCATCAAGAGAGGCAGCGCTGTCAATCTTGATCGCCTTGATCACCGGCAGGCTGTAAGTATCCCTGATTTCGCGCACCCGTTCCGGCGACTCCGATCCATGAAGCTGTATCCAGTCTAGTGATACGGTCGTAAGGACGTCACGGATCAGCTTTTCATCCGGATCAACAAACAATCCCACCTTCTTGACATGGGACGGTACCTTTGCGGTAAGCAAGGCCGCCTCATCGGGGGTAATATTGCGCGGGCTCGGCCCGTAAAAGACAAAACCGACGAAGGCCGCTCCATTTAGGACAGCAGCCTCAACGGCGGTAACGTCACTGAGACCGCATATTTTTGCCTGGATGGTCATTTTAGGCAGCAATATCCCCGACAATTGCGCTGACGGCGGCGGCGGGATCCTCTGCGCCCGTGATCGGGCGGCCGATCACCAGGTAAGTTGCGCCGTCGGTCATTGCCTCTATGGGGGTCTTCACTCGCTTCTGGTCTCCATGATCGGTGCCTATGGGGCGGATACCGGGTACCACCAGCTTGAAATCGGGTCCGCAAACCCGGCGCAGCGCCTGAATTTCCTGTGGGGCGCATATGACGCCGTCGGCGCCATTCTTTTGCGCGAGTTCCGCAAGGCGCAGGACCTGGTCTTTCGCCGGACTGTCGACGCCAACCGCGTTCAGGTCCGCATCATCCATGCTGGTCAGCACCGTCACGCCGAGAATAAGCGGGCGCCCTTCACCAAATTCGGCGGAGGCATCGGCTGCCGCGCGGATCATGGCGGGCCCGCCGCTTGCGTGAATGGTGAGCATGGTCGGCTTGATAAATTTCGCCGCGGCGCGTACGCCGCCTGCGACCGTGTTCGGGATGTCATGGAACTTGAGGTCGAGAAACAGAGGGGTCATCTCGCCCGCGACGGCCATGACGCCTTGCGGTCCATGAGAGGTGAAAAACTCCTTGCCGAGCTTGATGCCACCAGAAATGGGAGCAATCGACTTGCCGAGCGCGATCGCCGCGTCAAGGTCGGTCGTATCAATGGCTGTGAAAACGGCGTTTTGCGGCGTCAGTCTCATGGCAGGGCCTCCTGTTTTCTGAGATATAGGCGAATTCAGCGGCGATAATAGAGGCTTTTGCTAAAATGAAAAGCGATAGAGGCGCAAATTACCGAATTTTCAGGTGAAAATCTAACGATTTGCCTGATAGGCAAGAATGGCGGCGGCAAGGTCCTCCAGCGCGGCGCCGGTCGACTTGAAAAGGGTGATTTCATCAGCCGACTCACGACCCGGATGAATGCCGCGACAGAGATCATAGAGGTCTGCCCGGATATCCCCCTCTTTTATAATGCCGGATTTCAGTGGCTGGACAATATCCCCCGCCTCGTTGAGACCGCCTTCCCGAGTATCTACAAAAAGACTCGCAATACCGACGGCAGCATCGTCGCTTTCACGCATGGCGGGCGTGAAGGCCCCGACCAGATCGAGGTGCGCGCCCGGTTTCAGCCAGTTGCCCTTGATCAGCGGCTCGGTGGAAAGCGTTGCGCAGGAAATGACGTCGGCGGTGCGCGCGGCGGCTTCAAGGTCGGTCACAGCCTGAGCCGAAAACCCTTCTTGTGTCAGCTCGGCCGCAAGTTTCTCCGCCTTTTCCGTTCGGTGGTTCCAGATAGTGACTTCCCTGATATCCCGCACGGCGGCATGTGCGCGGATCAGGCAGGGCGCCATGGCGCCAGCCCCCACCATCAGCATTTTTGAGGCATCTTTCCGCGCGAGATAGGAGGCGGCAAGCGCCGATGCGGCGGCGGTCCGCCGGGTTGTCAGCTCGCCCGCGTCCATCAAGGCAAGGGCGCTGCCGTTGTCCGCATCGAAGAGAAGATAGGTTCCCTGAACGGAGGGCAGGCCTTTCTCGCCATTTTCAGGCATCACTGTCACGGTTTTGAGCCCGAGAAATCCGCCAGATTGCCAGGCGGGCATGATCAGCAGCGTGCCCTTGCGCTCATTTTCCGGGTCTAGCCCGTGGTGATGGCGCAGCGGTTGGGTGCAACCGGAGACAAACATATCCCTGAGTGCATCGATCAGCGCCGGGTAATGGAGCGCGGCGGCAATTTCGGAATTTTCAATGATCCGCATTCGGGATTACGGGCCTGTGTGATGCTCAATCTGGGGTTTATCGGTAATGGGCGGCGCGAGAGCGTCGGGCGTCGGGCCGTTGCTGCCGCGTGCACGGGCCTCTTCCAGGTCGCGGGTGAGTGCCATGTTCCTGCCCTTCAGTTCTTCTACCTCACGCTTGTGAACGCGATTTTCATGGCGAACCCCATGTCCTCGGAGCCAGGTCACGACGGAGCCGATAATCAGGCCGATAAAGCCCGCCGCCAGCAACAGGCCAAAAAGTGGCAGGTCAAACGCGAAAGGGAGCGGGTCGAGAGAGAAGGTCACTGTCTCCCGATTGGCGATGCTCAAGGCGGCTATCACCAGAGCGATAACAAGAAACAATATCCAGGATATAAATTTCAACATGGACGGCTTTCTGGTTCAGATATGGGTTTCTGCCAGACTAACGAAATTTAAAGTCAAATGCGATCTTTACTTACCCTTCGGTGTTCAGCCGATCACGCAAATCTTTTCCGCATTTAAAATAGGGCACATATTTCTTATCCACCTGCACAGCCTCCCCGGTGCGCGGATTACGGCCGACACGTGCGGCGCGTTCCTTGGTGGAAAATGCCCCGAAACCACGAAGCTCGACCCGGTCGCCGCGTGCCAGAGCATCGGAAATTTCGTCAAATATGGTGGTTACAATACGCTCCACATCGCGCTGGTACAGATGGGGATTATTTTCCGCGATGATCGCTATAAGTTCAGATTTTATCATTCGACACTCCCCGTCACGAAAATATTATATCGATTATCTGTCATTTTCCCGATTTCAGTCAGGTTGCCAAAGGGAAAGCAGTCCGTCAAGTGTAAGTCTTTCTGATAAAACGCTTTTCCCCATCATTTCCCCCAAAAGCCTTGCAATCAGAGGTTTTGGTTCGCTGTAATCGAGGGTACGGAGCGGCAGTCCGGCGGGAATCTGTTTCTCCGATTCCAGCCAGCTTTGCGCTTCCGTGATGCCACCGATCTCGTCAATCAGGCCGTTTTTCACCGCAACAAGGCCGATGACGACCCGACCGTCAGCAAGGGCGCGGACGTCATTTTCCGCCAAAGGACGGCGTGCCGTCACCAGGGAAACGAACCAGTCATAGGTGGCGGTGACCATGTCCTGCAGGTTTTCGCGACCCGCTTCGGATATCGGTTTGAAGGGCGAGGGCTCGCCTTTCAGCGCACCGGAGGTGATGGCAGTCGCACTTACGCCGACTTTTTTCATCAGTTCGGAAATTTCCGTCAATTGCACGATCACGCCGATGGAGCCGACAATGGAGGATTCGCCCGCAAAGATACGGTCCCCGGCAAGTGCCGTCATATAACCACCAGACGCGCCCACCGTGCCGATCACCGTCACCACGGGCTTGGTTTCCGCCACCCGGCGCAGAGCCTTGTAGAGCCGTTCGCTGCCATAGGTGGAGCCGCCGGGGCTGTTGATATAGACGACAAGCGCCTTTGCAGAGGGATCGGAGATAACAGTGTCGATGACCTCCTGACGGCGGTCATTTTCGACGATAATTTCAGTTACATCGAGGCGGGCGACGTGGTCGGTGACCTCTTCCGCGCTCATCTCGTTGAAAATCCAGACGCCAAGGATAATGACCAGCAGGATTGCCAGCAGGCGCCAAAAAGTCAGGCGCCGCTTGAGACGGCGCCTGATGTCGTAGTTTTCGCTATCGACAGACATTATCAGCCTCTCGATGGATGTAATGAAGGTCGATAGCGATTTTGGTCATGGCCGGATTACCCGTCCGTCTTGTCGTCGGAACCTGTGTCGTCATCTTCGTTGGCCTTACGCATGGCCGCACCGAGGATTTCACCCAGAGACGCACCGGCATCGGAAGAACCGTACTGTGCAACGGCTTCTTTTTCTTCCGCAACTTCGCGTGCCTTGATCGACAGGGTAACTTTACGGGTCTTGTTGTCGATAGCCGTGATCTTGGCGTCGATCTTGTCGCCAACCGCAAAGCGGTCAGGACGCTGCTCGGCGCGATC
This sequence comes from Sneathiella sedimenti, assembly GCF_017313765.1. Classification (GTDB taxonomy): domain Bacteria; phylum Pseudomonadota; class Alphaproteobacteria; order Sneathiellales; family Sneathiellaceae; genus Sneathiella; species Sneathiella sedimenti. Next base: position 867,245 of record NZ_JAFLNC010000001.1, read on the forward strand.
GCGGCTCAGCTCACCCTTGCGGATGAAACCGACAACGCCTTCGCTGATTTCAACATCAAGGCCGGCATCCTGAATCTTGGAAACCGTACAGGTTACGACGGCACCCTTCCGCATTTCAGCCGCGCCAGCGAATGGATCTTCGCTCAGCTGCTTGATACCAAGGCTCACGCGTTCCTTCTCAACATCGATGTCGAGAACTTTCGCCTTTACCGTATCACCCTTCTTGTATTCCTGAATGGCTTGCTCACCTGGCTGTGTCCAGTCGATGTCGGACATGTGGACCATGCCGTCAACGTCATTTTCAAGACCAACAAACAGACCGAATTCGGTGATGTTCTTGACAACACCCTCGATTTCCGTGCCAACCGGCGTCGTCTGGGCGAAGCTGTCCCATGGATTATCCATGCACTGCTTCAGGCCAAGGCTGATGCGGCGGCGAGCCTGATCGACTTCCAGGACCATGACTTCCACTTCCTGGGAGGTGGAAACGATCTTGCCCGGATGAACGTTCTTCTTGGTCCAGCTCATTTCGGAAACATGGACAAGGCCTTCAACACCGGCTTCGAGTTCAACAAACGCACCGTAGTCGGTGATGTTGGTGACACGACCCGTGAATTTGGCGCCAACCGGATATTTCGCTTCAAGTGCTTCCCAAGGATCTTCCTCAAGCTGTTTCATGCCGAGGCTGATACGCTGGGTTTCCTTGTTGAGGCGGATAACCTGAACCTTGACGGTCTCGCCAATGGTGAGGGCTTCCGACGGATGGTTGACCCGGCGCCATGCGATATCGGTAACATGGAGCAGGCCATCGACACCACCCAGATCGACGAATGCGCCGTAATCGGTGATGTTCTTGACCACGCCTTCCAGCGTCTGGCCTTCTTCGAGGGTACCGATCAGCTCGGAACGGGCTTCGGCGCGGCTTTCTTCCAGGACGGCGCGGCGGGAAACAACGATGTTGCCCCGGCGACGATCCATTTTCAGGATCTGGAATGGCTGTGGAATACCGCGGAGCGGTCCGATGTCACGAACCGGGCGAACGTCCACCTGGCTGCCGGGCAGGAAGGCCACAGCGCCGGAGAGGTCGACCGTAAAGCCGCCCTTGACGCGGCCAAAGATGATTCCGTCAACCCGCTCGTTATTGCCAAAGGCAACTTCGAGTTTTTCCCAGGCTTCCTCGCGGCGGGCCTTGTCACGGGAGAGGACTGCTTCACCGGCAGTGTTTTCAATTCTTTCAAGAAATACCTCGACCGTGTCGCCGATTTTAAGGTCTGCTTCCTGGCCGGGGGCGGCGAATTCCTTCAGGGGAATGCGGCCTTCGGACTTCAATCCGACATCAATGATGGCAAGATCGTTTTCGATATTGATAACGGTGCCTTTGATGACGGTGCCTTCGAGGCTGTCGCTGGCGCCATAGGATTCGTCGAGAAGAGCTGCGAAATCCTCAACAGCGGGCATGCCTTCATCGGCAAGAGATGTATCTGACATATTTGATTTCCTTCAAGATCCTGATATCAGGCCAAACCGGTCGTCCGGCGGATCGATGGCCACGGGCTTCTCCAAATCAAGATACGCACGCAAGAGAAGCGCTGTTAATGTTAAATTCCGGCGCGGTCGGAACGGTCTCCTTCATATTCAGGCGGCGTCAATAATCTTGCAAGCCGCAGTAACAGCCGCTTCTATATCCAATTTTGAGGTATCAAGCAAGTGTGCATCGTCAGCTTTTTTGAGCGGAGCCGTGCCCCGGCCCTGATCGCGGGCGTCGCGAGCCTCCAAATCTTTGAGCACGGCATCATAGGTTGTCTGGATGCCCTTGGCGGCGAGTTCGTCGAAACGCCGGCGCGCCCGCACCTCGGCACTGGCGGTAACGAACAGTTTCACATCGGCGTCTGGGCAGACCACAGTGCCAATATCGCGCCCGTCCAGCACAGCGCCCGTGGGCGTTTGCGCGAAATCCCGCTGATATTGCAACAAGGCCGCGCGCACCGCCTGATTGGCGGCGACAATGGCAGCAATTTCTGCTGTTTCCTCGTTTCGAAGGGCGGGGTCATCGAGTGCAATGTCATCTAGGCTACCCGCAGCTTTAACCGCGAGTTCAAAATTGGTCGGGTCGCTTCCCAATCGCAACAATTTTAACGCGACGGCTCTGTAAAGCGAACCAGTATCAAGATAATTGAGATTATAGATTTGTGCGATTCGCCGGGCGAGAGTACCCTTACCCGCGGCGGCTGGTCCATCGATCGCGATAATCATGCCGCCGTCCCGCGTGTCATGTTCCCGCCGAGCGAGGTGAGCAGGTCGACAAATCCCGGAAAGCTCGTTTCCATCACCCGGCCGTCATCGACGGTGACCGGTTCCTGTGCGGCAAGCCCCATCACCAGGAAAGACATGGCGATGCGGTGGTCGAGGTGGGTCTCGATATGGCCGCCGCCCTTGGGTGCGCGGCCACTTCCTTCGATGATCAGGCCGTCCTCAAGCTCCTTGAAGGAGACGCCGCAGGCTTTCAGGCCTGCGGCCATGGCGGCAATTCGGTCGGATTCCTTGACACGAAGCTCATGCAGACCCCGCATCACCGTTGTTCCTGTCGCAAAGGAGGCGGCGACAAAAAGGACGGGAAATTCATCGATCATCGTCGGCGCGCGTTCCGGCGGAACCTCAATCCCCTGAAGGGAACCGCCTTTTATGCGGATATCGCCAACTTTCTCGCCGCCCTGTTCGCGCGGGTTCATGATTTCTATATTCGCGCCCATCTCCTGCAGGGTAATGAAGAGACCGTCGCGCAACGGATTAAGGCCGACATTGGTAATGGTCACGTCTGAACCCGGCTGGATTGCCGCCGCAACCGCGATAAACGCCGCAGAGGAGGGATCGCCCGGTACGACAATGTCGGCTGCGGTCAGTTCCTGCTGTCCCCGGTATTCAATCACGCGACCGCCGGTGTCGATATCCGTCACCGTTACCTCCGCCCCAAAATGACGGAGCATGTTTTCCGTATGGTCGCGGGTCGGCTTGGGCTCTGTCACGCGAGTGAGGCCGGGCGTATCGAGCGCGGCGAGCAATATTGCAGATTTCACCTGCGCCGAGGCGACGGGCAGCTCATAATCGATCGGCATCAGGGTCCGGCCCGTCACCGCGAGGGGGAATCGCCCCCCGGATCGGCTGGTAATCAGGGCGCCCATTTCCTCAAGAGGCCGGGCGACACGCCCCATCGGGCGCTTATGCAGGCTGGCGTCCCCCCTAAACATGGTCGTAAAGGGGCTGCCTGCCACCAGGCCCATCAGAAGTCGCGCCGCTGTTCCGGAATTTCCCATGTCGAGAACTTCCTCCGGCTCCCTAAGCGCGCCGATGCCGTTACCGGTGACGTGCCAGTCGCCGACAGAATTCTTGACGACTTGGGCGCCGAGTTGCCGGAGTGCCGCGGCGGTACGGAGCACATCCTCCCCCTCGAGCAGGCCGGAAATTACCGTCGTACCGGTCGCAAGGCCGCCAAAAATAAGGGCGCGATGGGAAATTGACTTGTCGCCCGGCACGATAATGGAACCGGTGAGCGGGCCAGTCGGATGTGCCGTAACGGGGACGGGAAGAGAGATTTGAGAGGTCATGGATTTCTAGCTGGGTTTGCCCTTGGGCTGTTAAAAAACGGAAACTCCTGCCTCGGGGTTTTAGCAAGCTTTTTTGCTCATGTCACATAAAGCTGCCACGAAATGAAAGAAACTTTTGACAGCGATCCTATATTCTGGCAATTCACCCCCTTCAATGGTGAGTTAGGGCGCTGTTGCGCAATTTGGCGCCCAGGCAAGAATGAGGTGACAATGGCAAAACCGGAATGGGGCGAAAAGCATCGTTGCAGTGCTTGCGGCAAGCCTTTTTACGATATGAAGAAATCGCCGATCATCTGCCCGTCATGCGGCGCAGAGAACACGCCGGAGCGGTTGCTGAAACCACGGCGGTCGGCGCCGACAACACCGTCAGAGGCGGAGAAAAAGGCAGCAGCGGCAAAGAAGAAGGCTGCGGAAGCCGTGGATGATGATCTCGAGGTGGATGTAGACGACGAGATTGATGACGATCTTATCGATCCGGATACAGTTGACCTTGCGGATGACGATGACGATGACGACGATCTTTCCGGTGTCGTAATCAAGCCGAAAAGCGACGACGAAAGCTGATTTAAGCGGGTCTGCATTTTTGACTTGAATCTGAACGGGCTTCGGCATAGGTTCCGAACCCGCGGCGGGCATTCCTCGCCATTATGGGGCCATAGCTCAGTTGGGAGAGCGCTTGAATGGCATTCAAGAGGTCGACGGTTCGATCCCGTTTGGCTCCACCAATATTTCAAGGGCTTAGCCGGAAACGGCTAGGCCCTTATTCTATTGAACTTACCTTCAGAGAAGGTTTCAGGTAGCGCTAAGCATTTGTGCCTACCACTCAATGACCTGTAATTTGCTACAAGCTAAAACTGGCGGCAATATGGTGCCAACCCTTTGGGGGGGGTGGCGTTAATGACACAGGATTCTCAGGGTATTTTGGAGAATCTCAGACTCAAAGCTGAAAAAAACACTCACGAAAATACTGCGTCAAAATGTATTTTGACAAATCGGCCTCGCGCACTATTGTAAGTTAGTAATATAAATAATCAATACAACTAATAGGGTAAATTTTGATCGTGAATTAATAGTGAGAAGATATTGTCAAACACAAGTTTCTCTATACTGAAGACCAATTGGAAAAAACTATCGCGGAAAATATTTTCCTTTGATGGGACCGATCCCCCAAACGCCAGCTCTAGCAAAAAGGGGAAGAAGTCAGAAGAGAAACAACGCGATGCCTCACTTTCCGAGATTGATCAGGAAATACTGGCCCTGATTGCAGAAAATGATTTTCTGGTAAACGGCAAGGTTAGCCTCGTAAATCTTGGCCGCATCAAGGAAAAACTGGGCAAGAAATGGCCTAAATATTCCGATTTTGTCCATGAATTTGCCGAAAAAGTTATCGAACGCCGAATAACCAGCCAAGACCTTTATTACCGGGTTGGTGAAGATGTCTATGTATTTGTCTTTGCGCGGCTGACGGAAGAGGAAGCCATCATAAAATGCTCGTTGATTGCGAAGGAAATTGGTGAGCAGATATTCGGAGACGCCTGGTCATCGGATGAATTTGGCGCCTCCATTGCCGTTACCAAAACAGATGGGAGCGTTGTCTTTGAAGAACGGTCGATAAAGGATTCTATCGCCAACAGCCTGCTCACAGCAAATACGGTCAACCCAAAAAATGCGCTACAAGCGATCACGCCGGAAGCTGCAAATAAGGCGTTTAAAGATATCTCCGCCAGAATAGACGCCATTGAAATACCGAGCGGCCACACAGACGCCGAGGACGACCCCGAAAAACTGTTGCAGAATTTCAGGCTCATGATGAACGGGGTTGACGAAATAGTCTCTCATTTCAACGATACCACCGAGTTGGTAAATCTGAACAAAAATACGCCGCAATGGAAGTCATTCGTTCATGACTCTCACACCGCCGGCGACTTTACCGTCAGTGACTTATCACAGAAATTAAATGCTCTGATTAGCGATACCCAAAAACTCTACGATAATATCCAGGATACCGTGATTCCAAGCCTTGAGTTGCAAGACAAACTCAAAGAGGCAGCCGATAGTGAAGATGGCTTGGACGAAGCAGAAATGGAGCTTTACTACTGGCCGGTCCTGCAACCTGCAGTCTCTGCCATTCACTCATATCGTTTGACCTCAAATATTATGTTGGATAAATCCTTATGGACCTTTGAGGACCTCCCGGAAGAATTGGAGCCCGGTACGGTCGCTGCTCTTGACCGCCTTCTCTTGCAAAGGGCAATTGTTGACCTTTTGGAGTGTCGTGACAAAGGGTTGCTTAATATAATTATTATCCCGGTCCATTTTTCCACACTGAACATTTCGTCACATCGGCAAGCCTATGTGCGGATTTGTTCGAAAATCCCGAATGACATGCGTAAGTTGATCATGTGGGAGATTATCGGCAGCGGTGCCGGACTTTGGCATTCGCAACTCCAGAACGCGGTTTCTGCGGTGAAGCGGTTTGGTCGGCTGGTTGCGCTGGAAGTAGACTCTAAAAATCCCCGGTTCACGGATTTGAAGGCAATTGGTATGGATGTGGTCGGGTTTAATTGCCAGAAAATTGAAATTTCGGCCGGGGACGTAAGGGCAAGACTTCCCATTTTCAAAAAGCGGGCGGTTCAAGAAGGACTGCGCAGCTACGCATTTGGCATTGAGGACAGGCCCTTGTTGTTCGCGGCCCTAAAGGCTAATTTTGATTTTGTCGCCGGCGCAACTGTGGCTGAGAATGTCCGACACCCAGAAGGGGTGAAAGAATATCAAGACCTTTTAGGTGAATTTACCCTGAACAAATGATCTGCGAAATATTGTAGGAAAACAGCATCCTGCTCTTAAATATAAGAGAGCAGTTTCCCGCGCCATGTCATGAAAATTCAGGGCCGGATTGCCAGAAATGCGCAGATATGGGTATTTTCCGATCCCAAAAGAACGGCCCCGCCGGGTAAGCGGGGCCTTTTTTCGTTTTCACGCGATGCGTTGGTTGGTTAGGCTGCGGCGCGTTGCGGGCGGCGGTTGCGCTGGCGGGGCTTGCCCGACCCGGCGTTCTGGGATTTCGGTGCGCCGGTACGGCCACCCCCGTTATTTTGCCGATTGCCGGAACCGGAACCAGAACGGCCATTTCTGGCGCCACGGCGCCCGTTTCCGTTGTTCGAAGGCTTGCTCTCCTCACCTGCCGGGGCATTGGCGATGCCTTCCGCATGAAAGGGATGATCCTCAAGGACGGGGACAGGCTGGCGGATGCTCTTCTCGATATCCTTTAGGAATGCGCGTTCCTCATGATCACAGAAGGAGAGGGACGCCCCTGTCGCGCCGGCACGGGCCGTCCGGCCGATCCGGTGGACATAGCTTTCGGGCTCGTTCGGGATCTCGAAATTGATCACATGGGTGACCCCATCGACATCGATTCCGCGTGCGGCCACATCCGTTGCCACCAGGGCCCGTGTCTCGCCGGAGCGGAAATCATTGAGTGCCTTCTGGCGTGCATTCTGCGACTTGTTGCCGTGAATGGCGGCAGAGGAAATACCCAGCTGCTCGAGCTGACGCGAAACACGGTTCGCGCCATGCTTGGTGCGGGTGAAGATAAGGACGCGGCTGAGACTTTGATCCTTCAGCACATGGGCGAGCAGCTCGCGTTTGCGGCCTTTCGGTACCATCAGCACATGCTGCGCAACCTTCTCCGCCGTCGTGGCGGCCGGGGCAACCTCGATGCGGAGGGGATTCCGGAGAATGCTGTTCGCGAGCTTTTCAACCGAAGTTGGCATGGTCGCAGAGAAGAGCAGGGTCTGGCGCGTCTTGGGTAATTGCGCGATGATCTTCTGGATATCGCGGATAAAGCCCATATCGAGCATCCGGTCGGCTTCGTCCAGCACCAGATATTCAACATTGGAGAGGCTGACATGCCGTTGGTTCATCAGATCGAGCAGGCGACCCGGCGTTGCAATCAGGATATCGACACCGGCGGTCATTGCCTTGATCTGCGGCTTGGCCCCTGCACCACCATAGATCAATGTGGTCTTCAGGTGCAGATACTTGGAATAAGCTTGGATATTTTCGGAAATCTGTATCGCCAGTTCGCGTGTCGGGGCAAGGATCAGGGCGCGGGCACCTTTTGCGGTGCGCTTGCCTTCTCCGGTCAGGAGTTTCTGGATCAATGGAAGCGAGAAGGCGGCGGTTTTTCCGGTGCCGGTCTGCGCAATTGCGATCAGGTCCTTGCCATCCATAACGGCGGGAATCGCCTGTTCCTGGATTGGCGTCATGGTTTCATAACCGCCCTCTTCGACAGCGCGAAGGACGGATTGGTTCAGACCAAGGTCTGTAAATTTTGTCATTACTTTAGTTACTTTCCAGTTTTTATAAGGCCTGTTGCAGCGCAGACGCTCCACGATCCAAACAAAAACAAACGACCGGTCGAGTTTCTCGATCGATGCGGGTGTATTGCTGTTTCGGGGGTGGTTTCGACGGCCTAATTAATAGAGATCGAAATTAGCGCCATGCGAAAGACTGCAACGCGACACTCTACTGGTATCGCTTCGGCAATGAGGCGACTTATACGCTAATTAACTGGAATGTCAAACTTTCTCTATTTACCGGCTAGCGCCTTCAGGCGCCTTTGGGCGTCCGACGCAAGGGTGCGGGTAAGCTCCCCGGCATCCAGATTGCGACCCAGTGCCGCCGCCTGACCCGACCAGAGCGAGGTGAAATCAACCGATCCGGTCTGCTCTGCTTTCGCTTTCAAGGGCGCTAGTGCGGCGCCCGCAGTCGGGAAGGGCGGGGCATCTTCCGACATCGGCCCGACCTCGCGGATTATCCGGTTGATCAATCCGCGGGCGGGCTTGCCCGAAAAGACATTGGTTAAAACCGTTTGGTCATCCTTGGCCTGATGAAGGGCGGTGCGATGGATATCGCTGATCAGGGATTGCGGGGTAAACAGATAGGCCGTGCCAATTTGAACACCGGCGGCTCCCAGGGCGAAAGCCGCGGCGATACCCCGCCCATCGGCAATGCCGCCAGCCGCAATGACCGGTACGTTCACGGCATCAACAACCTGCGGCAACAGCGCCATGCTGCCCGCCTGCGCCGTAATATCCTGGGTCAGGAACATGCCGCGGTGACCGCCCGCCTCATAGCCTTGCGCGATAATCGCATCGCAGCCGTTTTCTTCCAGCCAGCGCGCCTCCTTTACCGTTGTCGCGCTGGAAAGAACGCATGCACCTGCTGCCTTGACCCGTTTGAGCAGGGCAGCATCGGGCAGGCCGAAATGAAAGCTGACCGCATTTGGCTTGATATCCTCGATCAGTTCACACATGCCCTCATCAAAGGCGCGGCGGACGGGGGCAGCGGCAACGTCGTCTGTGTTGAGGCCGTATTCAGCGTAGAAGGGCGCGAGCCGCTCCGTCCAGGCGGCCTGTTGTGCGGCTGACGGTGGGGTGACCGTATGGCAGAAGAAGTTCATACTGAATGGTTTTGTGGTTTGCTGGCGGATATTGCCTGCCTCGGCGCGCATCTTGTCCTCGTTCAACATGGCGCAGGGGAGGGACCCGAGGCCGCCCGCCTCGCTTACCGCGATGGCCATTGCCGACCCATTGGCCCCGGCCATGGGGGCCTGGATAATCGGCACCTCGAGTTGAAGAAGATCAAGCAGTCTTTCGTTCGGCCACATAGCAAACCCTCCCGCCACCTGGATTATACAGGACAAATTGTAACATATTGCGCCGGTTTGCAAGACAACTCAGCCGTTTGATTGCGCGGATCTTATCCTCTAAGCCTGATCAGGCTTTCACCCCAAAACTGGAGCTTCCTATCGGCTCTCCGTCAGCCGGGATCTCGTTTCAGACGAGACCGGGGCGATAAAGGCGGCGCTGGCCATGTCGATCAGGTTCTCGACCGCGCGGTCGAAGTTGAATGATCCGGTTTCCTTGAGCTTGCGGGCGCGCACGGCCTCGATATCCGCGACGGCGAAAATCAGCATCGACCTCAAGGTCGCGATCCTTGTCATGCGTAATTCGGCCGGGATATTCTCAAGCTGGCCCAGCAGCAACTCATTCATACGCCGGATGCCCCGGTCGGCCTTGCCGGCGATGATGTCGTCAAAGCTGACGGTCGGGCTGCGATGCACTTCCAGCAGAAAGCGGTTGTAATAGCTCGGCTGCTGAGATTCCTCGATCGGGCGGATGAAGGGAATAACGGCCGTCTCCACAATGCCGCGGATATCATTGCCGCGGCCCTCTGCCAGCAGATCATCAATCATTTGGTTGCGATGGGCATCAATCTTGGTAACCCGCCACATGAGAATGGCCTCAATCAACGCATCGCGGGAGCCAAAATGATAATGCATGGCAGAGGAATTGCGCTGGCCCGCGCCTTTCAGGATCTGCTGAAGGGTCACCCCGTCCACGCCGTGAATGGCAAACAACTTCTCCGCGGCGGTGACAATCCTGAGTTTTGTCCCGTTAAGCGCGGCCGGTGCAGCGTCCGGTGTGACCGGATACTCAACGGTCAGCTTATCAAGATTGCTGTTTGTCATGGCGGCGGTTTTCCCAAAATACCATTGTATCTATCACCATATTATCGGCTTGACAATTTAATCACAAGTAATTAATCAGTATCAATTAATGAATGCCCATTAAAGGCCAATAAAACAAGGGAGAGGGAAATGGTGATGTTGAATATCGTTGCGGACAAGCTGCATTTTGAACCGATGACGGTGCGACTGGGCGCTGTTGTATCGGGTGTGGATCTGCGGGAAACCCTCGATCAGGAGGTTGTCGTCCAGCTCATTGAGGCGCTTGTTAAATACAAGGTCCTGTTCTTCCGGGATCAGGATATTACGCGCGAACAGCATCTCGCTTTTGGTCGGCGGTTTGGTGAACTGGAGATTCACCCCCTTACTCAGCATAAGGAAGGGTTCAAGACACAGGATATCGATCCGGAAATCATGATCGTGGAAAGCACTGCGAAAACCCCGATCACGGCGGATGAATGGCATAGCGATGTGACCTGGCGGAAGGAACCGTCGCTCGGGTCAATCCTGCGGTGCATTGTTTCACCCAAGGTGGGCGGCGATACCCTTTGGGCGGATATGGAGGCGGCCTATGACGGGCTGGACGAGGAAACCAAGGAAGAGATTGAGGGGCTGACCGCGATGCATGACTGGAAACCGTTCCGTCAGGCGATGTATGCCCAGCCGGGCACCGAGGAACTGGTCAAGGAACTCAAGGCCAAATATCCGCCGTCGGAACATCCCATCGTCCGCACTCATCCGGTATCTGGACGCAAGTCCATTTATGTGAACAACCCTTTCACGACGAATATCAAGGGCAAGACCAGGGAGGAAAGCATGGAGCTGCTGACCAGGCTCTACCGGACCGCGTCGACGCCGGACTATCAGGTGCGCTTCCGCTGGCAACCGCATTCCATCGCCTTCTGGGACAACCGGAGCACGCAGCATTACGCAGTCGGGGATTTCTTCCCTGAGCAAAGGCTGATGGAGCGGGTGACAGTCGCGGGCGAGCGGCCTTTTTAAGGCAGCGTTCATGGGCATTACAAGGTGTAGGTATCCATTGTTAACCCGGGTTCTTATGCCTTTCCCGTTTTCCGGAACAGATTGAGAATCCGTCCGTCAATCAAGGCGAGGCCGGCGAATATGATTGTCATGCCAAGAAGGGCAAGGGGGTGGATCGCCTCTTGCAATATACCCACCCCGAGGAGCAGTGCCGTCACGGGGATCAGGAAGGTGACCAGCAGCAGGTTGACCGCGCCAGCGAGCGCAAGAAGCTGAAAATAGAAGATATAGGCAAGCGCCGTGCCGAACAGGGCGAGGGCGACAACAGCGGAGAGACTGATCCAGTTCGGGTTGGCCGAGAAGGGATCATCTACAATCAGCGCCACGGGTAACATGATGACGCTGGAACAGGCGAGCATCCCGAAGGCGTTGACGAGCGCCGATGTCCCCTTCAGGCGCTTGCCCCAGATTCCGGCGAATCCATAGGAAAGCGCGGCGCCGAGGATGGCGAGCTGTCCGATGCTTTCGAAATTGAACCCTTCTGCCAGGCTTGGCTGCATCATGACGACCACGCCGCCATAGCCAACCAGGACACCCAGCAGCTTGTAGCGGTTGAGCTTTTCGTCCGCTGTGAAGAAATGCGCGAGAATGACGGCGAAGAGCGGCGTCGTGGCATTAAGGATTGAGGCGACGCTGCCCGTGATATGTGTCTGGCCCCAGACGATCAGGCTGAAGGGGAGGATATTGTTGAGCAGCCCCATCACCAGAAAAATTCCCCAGAGGTGAAGATCGCGGGGAACTGCCTCGCCCTTTAGCTTGAGATAGGCGAACAGCGCAACGGCGGCGATCAGGACGCGCAGGCAGACGATGGTGAAGGGCGTGAAATCCACAAGCGCCAGCTCGATAAAGAAAAACGTACCGCCCCAGAGAACAGACAGCGTCAGCAAAATCACCCAGGCGCGCGAAGACATCTTCAACCCTCATTTCCGGAAATTCCGATGCGCCTACCATGCCACTCCCGGCATTGTAAAACTATCTGAAATCAGTTCTCTAATTTCGCGAGGTCATTCAGCTTGACGTTCGCCAGGTTCACTGCCACCTGCGGCGGCGCACCCGGAAATTGAAGGAACAAAGCCGATCGTCACCAAGAGCAAGATTACTTTGAGAAAATTGCAGATCATGATGCTTCCTTTCAAGTTAATCTCAGGACTCCACTTACTGGCACCATAAATCTACTCGATTTTCCGGTTTCTTCAAAATTTGGCGCCTGAGCCTATGGACAAAGACAGACAAGAAAACTAACGTACGGCCGGTCATAGGGGAATAGTCCGCTCAGCATCTGATGAGTGAGCCTGTCAACATACTCAAGCCCTCAAGGCTTGTGGCAGGTTCGTATTGCGTTACTGCGTAATACCGACAAGACCTAAGGCAAATGACGGCCCATCCGCGGGCGGCCGCTGTTTGTCTTTGGTTTATTGTCCCGCTGGAAGAACATTATGGATGCATTTCTTACCTCTGTTTTTACCGTTGCCCTTGCAGAAATAGGCGACAAAACCCAGCTTCTCTCGCTCTTTCTTATTGCCCGTTTCAACAAACCCTGGAGCATAATTTCAGGCATTTGCGTTGCTACGCTGGCCAATCATGCGGCATCGGCAGGGGCCGGGGCCTGGCTCGGGCAGTTTCTTCAAAGCGAGGCAGGGCGCTGGATTATCAGCGGCAGTTTTATTGCTGTGGGCCTGTGGCTTCTGATCCCGGACAAGGAAGATACACCAACATCACGCTGGGACGGCTATGGCGCGTTCCTGGTCTCGACCATTCTGTTCTTCCTCGCTGAAATCGGTGACAAAACACAAATCGCAACGGTTCTGCTGGGGGCGCATTTCAGCCTGCCGGTAATCGTTACCCTTGGGACGACCGTCGGCATGCTGCTTGCTAATGTACCGGTAGTATTTCTAGGCGCGGCCCTGATGCGGCATATCCCGTTTCGCACGGCGCGGATTGTTGCCGCCGTTGTTTTTATCGCGACCGGCATCTATACGCTTTGGGCCGGTTCAGTTCAGTAACTTGGGCGGGATTGACTGCCCGCGGCCTTGATCCATATCAATGCAATCATTGCTCAGGCCAATAATATGGGGGAATAACTTCTTTCAGGAGGGTGTGCCGTGGATATCAAAGCAGCCGAAACGCAGTTACGGGACAAGCTGGCCAGAGAGGTTCGCAGGCTGGAGGCGATCGAACAGCGACTGCGTAGTACGCACAGCCCCTCTTTCGGGGAACAGGCCATCGAGCGCGAAGGGGACGAGGTCGACGAGCGGATGGAAGAAACCATCATCCATGAGATTGACATGATCAAGGCGGCGCTGGAGCGGATCGAGGCCGGAAACTACGAAAGCTGTTCGTCCTGCGGCGAGCAGATCAACGAGGCGCGGCTAGAGGCGCTCCCCTATACAACGCTCTGCATCAGTTGTGCGCGGAAGCGAAGCGGAAAAATCCTGGGGAGTCCATAAGGTCGAGTCAGGACGGGTCCTGCAAACAGTCCGTAAGGTTGTGGGCGAGCGCATTCATCAGCTCGACATAAAGATCCGGTCCCGCGTCGAGTGTCGCGCCGAGCGGATCGAGAGTGCCCAGCCGGACCGGCAGGCCTTCCGCCGCGGTTTGCAGGAGCCGGTCGTCGAACTGCGGCTCACGGAAGATGCAGACAGCCCCGGTTTCCTGAATTTTCAACCGGATTTCCTTCAGTTTTTTCGCACTTGCCGGGGCGTCGGGCTCCAGCGTAAGGGAACCCACTGGCTGCAGGTCATAGCGGCTCTCGAAGTAGGGGTAGGCGTCGTGCAGGACGATATAGGGTTTGTCATGTAACGGGGCGAGGCGGGTGCGCAGTTCCGCGTCGAGAATTTCAAGCCTGGCAATCTGGTTTTCCGCGTTCTGAACATAGAGCGGCTGGTTTTCCGGATAGAGGCGCCCCAGCTCCGCCGCAATGGCACGGGTGATCATGATTGCATTTACCGGGTCTAGCCAGAGATGTAGGTTATCCGCCTCTGTACCGTGATCGTCCGTAACGCCATGCGCGTGGCTGTGGCCGTGCTCATGTCCGTGATCGTCCTCCTCCCAGGCGCCGCCCTCACGCCGCGCAAGGAGTTCAACTCCCTCTGCATGAGAAAGGGAGACCTTGCGCACTCTCTCAGGCAAGGCTGCCAGCGCATTTTTCAGGAAACTCTCAAACGACCCGTCAATATAAAACACCACAGCCGCATCTTGCAGGCCGCGCACCTGCGACGGTTTAAGGGAAAAGCCGTGCGGTGATGCGGTTCCGGAGATCAGCAGGGTCGCCTTTCCCGTCTCGCCCATCACGCCCTGAACCAGCGAGTGCAGCGGCTTGATGGTCACGACAACTGCGTTTGTTTCCGTGGCGAGGGCGCTGGCAGGAACCAGAAAAAGAAGGATCAGGCGAAAAAGAAAATGCATCATGATAGGTCATGTCTCAAGTTTCGGGTTGCGAAGGATCGCGAATGTTATATTATAACATAATATTGTCAATCGGCCTTTCTGGAAAAATTCGAGATGCATAACTGTACGTCCCATAACGACTGTATCGCCGACGCGCTTCACCGGGCAGAGGAAATTTGCGAGGCGCGGGAGTTGCGCTTTACCGAATTGCGCCGCAAGGTGCTGGAGCTAGTCTGGGAACGCCATGGCCCGATCAAGGCCTATGATATTCTCGACAAGCTGGACAACCGGATTGGGGCGACCAAGCCGCCGACAGTTTATCGCGCCCTTGATTTTCTTACCGATAACGGCCTTGTCCACAAGATCAACAGCCTGAATGCCTTTGTCGGCTGCAGCCATCCGCTGACGCATCGTGAATGCTATTTCCTGATCTGTTCCGATTGCGGGGAAGCAAAGGAATGCTGCAATTCGGAAATCACCGACGTGATCTCGAAGACAATCCGTCGAAACGAGTTTTTGACAGATCATATCACCCTAGAGATCACTGGCGAATGCCGGGATTGTCGCGGAGTTCACTAATCCATGACAGATTTGCTCTCCGCTAATCACATCAGTGTGTATCGCGACGGGAAGACGATCCTTGAGGATGTATCGCTCAGCATCGGCAAGCAGGATTTTATTACCATTATCGGGCCGAATGGCGCGGGAAAATCCATGTTGCTGAAATGCATGATGGGGTTTTACGCGCCGTCCAGGGGCGATGTGGCCCGCAGGGAGGGACTGAAAATCGGCTATGTGCCGCAGCGACTTGTGGCCGATCACACGGTACCGATCCGGGTCCGAAGGTTCCTGACCCTGCGAAAAAGGGCGGCGAAGGATGCCTTGATGAAAGTGGCTGCAGAAACCGCGATCGAGGAGATCCTTGATCAGCCGATCCATGTCCTCTCTGGTGGAGAGCTGCAGCGGGTCCTGCTGGCGCGGGCACTTCTGGATGACCCTGACCTCCTGGTATTGGACGAGCCGGCGCAGAATCTCGATGTGACCGGGCAGCTCGCCTTTTACAAATTAATCGAGAAAATCTACGCCGAGAGGGACGTGAGTATCCTGATGGTGTCCCATGATTTGCATCTGGTGATGTCAAGTACGCGGGAAGTGGTTTGCCTCTACCATCATATCTGCTGTCACGGAGAGCCGAGCATGGTGACCCGTGACCCGGAGTTTATCAGCCTGTTCGGCAATGACATGGCGCGGCTGATGGCGGTTTATAACCACAGTCATGACCATGATCACAATCATGACGAGGCGGCCCCTCTTCATGATCACGGGCATTCCCACGACCACGAACATATGGAAAAGCTAGATGGTTGATGATTTTATCCTGCGGGCGCTGGCCGCAGGGATCGGCGTTGCACTGATTGCCGGGCCCCTCGGTTGCTTCGTGGTGTGGCGGCGGATGGCCTATTTTGGTGATTCGCTGGCCCATAGCGCGCTTCTCGGCATTGCCCTCGGGCTCTTGTACGGCATCAATATCAATCTCGGCACGGTCATCGTATGCGCCGCATTCGCGCTCTTGCTGGTGTGGTTGCAGCAACGACGGGTGCTGGCGACTGATACCTTGCTCGGGATTCTCGCCCATGCGGCGCTGTCGATCGGGATGGTGGCACTCAGCTTTCTCAACAATGTCAGTTTTGATCTCTACAGCTATCTGTTCGGAGATATCTTGACTGTCCGGATCAGCGATCTTTACTGGATCTATGGCGGCGGGCTTATGGTGATAGGGCTGTTGATCCTGAACTGGTCGTCGCTCACCCTGATGACCCTGCATGAAGATCTCGCCCGTGCAGAAGGGGTGAACACGGTCTGGGCAAATATTCTTCTGATGTTGTTGATGACCATCGTTGTCGCCGTCTCCATTCGCATTGTCGGCATCCTGTTGATCACCTCGATGCTGATTATTCCGGCGGCGACGGCGCGGCAGCTCGTCACCTCACCTGAAAGCATGGCCATCTGGGCGGCGGTTTTCGGTCTCATCGCGGTGATTGCCGGGATCTCCGGCTCCGTCGAGTTCGACACACCCTCTGGGCCGAGCATTGTCACCGCGGCCGCGATCATGTTCGCGCTCTTCTCGACATTTGCGGTAGTGCGCCGCCGCGCCTGAATGCCCGCAATGCGATAAAAGGGTAAATCTTGCCATTGGTTTACCCAAACAATCTGCTAGGATCACGCAACTATACAACATGCATGATCAAGGGATGGGAATGACAGGGTCGATGAAAGCACGGACGGGCGGGCAAATCCTCGCCGATCAGCTCGCAATTCAGGGAACGGACACCGTCTTTTGTGTCCCGGGAGAGAGTTATCTCGCGGTGATCGACGGGCTCTATAATTATGCCAACAGTATTCGCATGATCAACACACGTCATGAAGGCGGTGCGGCCAACATGGCGGAGGCCTATGGCAAGCTGACCGGTCGTCCCGGCATCTGCATGGTGACGCGCGGGCCCGGCGCCACCAATGCGTCGATTGGCTTGCATACCGCCTTTCAGGACAGCACACCGATGATTCTCTTCGTAGGGCAAGTCGGGCGAGATGCTATCGACCGGGAGGCCTTTCAGGAAATGGACTATCGCCGCGTCTTTGGCGAGATGGCGAAATGGGTCGCGGAGATTGAGGATGCCCGCCGTATCCCGGAATATATCAGCCGTGCTTTCCATACGGCATTGTCGGGCCGGCCGGGCCCCGTCGTGCTGGCGCTTCCCGAAGACATGCTAACAGATTTGGTCGAGGTCGCGGATATCGCCCACCCGGCAAAGGCCCCGTCCATTGCCCCTGCGCCTGCCGATATGATGGCGCTGGAGGCACGGCTCGCGGCGGCGGAGCGTCCTTTCATGATTGTTGGCGGCGTGACCTGGACCCAGGCGGCTGTCAAGGATATCGAGGCGTTTGCGGAAAGCCACGGCATTCCGGTCGGGGCTTCCCTTCGCTCCCAGGATTGCTTCGATAACCGCCATGCCAATTATGCGGGGGATGTCGGCATCGCCATCAACCCCAAGCTTGCCCAGCGGATCAAGGATAGCGACCTTCTTCTCGTTGTCGGACCGCGTCTCGGTGAAATGACGACCCAGGGTTACACGATGATCGACGTGCCGAATCCGGCGATGACGCTGGTTCATGTGCATCCGGGCGCGTCGGAACTTGGTCGCGTTTACCTCCCCGATATTGCGATCAATGCCCGCATGCCGGAGTTTGCCGCCGCCGCGCGCGCCATGGCGCCAGGGGGTGTGAAGGCCCGGGAAGGCTGGGTTATGAACGCCCGCGCAGACTATCTGGAGCGGATCAAGCCGACAGAAGTGCCGGGGCCGGTCAATCTCGGCAAGATCGTCTCTTACCTGAATGAAACCCTGCCCGAGGATGCGATCATTACCGCCGGGGCGGGGAATTATGCGGTCTGGGCGCATCGGTTTTTCCAGCACAAGTCATTCCGCACGCAGCTGGCACCCACCAGCGGCGCGATGGGCTATAGCGTGCCTGCCGCGATCAGCGCCAAGCTCACCATGCCGGAACGGACCGTGGTCAGTTTTAACGGTGACGGCTGTTTCATGATGCTGGGCCAGGAACTGGCAACGGCAATGCAGTTTAATGCGCCGGTTATCTTCATCATCGTCAATAACGGCATGCTTGGCACAATCCGCATGCATCAGGAGCGGACCTACCCCGCCCGCGTACATGCGACGACGCTCGCCAATCCGGATTTCGCCGCACTCGCCCGGGCCTATGGGGCCTTCGGCGAGAAGGTGACCCGCACGGAAGATTTCGAAGCTGTTTTTGCGGCTGCGCAGGCTTCAGGCAAGGCGGCAGTGATCGAGGTGGTTGTTGATCCGGAGGTATTAACCCCGGAACAGAGCCTTTCGGCCGCGCGAAAGCAGGGGCAGAAAACTTGAACCTCTTGAAGAAGGACCAAAACGCATGATTGATCTTTATACTTGGGGCACGCCGAACGGCCGGAAAGTCTCCATCCTGCTGGAGGAGTTGGGGTTGCCCTATCAGGTTAAGCCGATCGACATTACGGCCGGGGATCAGAAAACGCCGGAGTTCCTCTCAATCTCGCCTAATGGCCGCATACCGGCGATTGTTGATCATGAAACGGGCATTGGGATGATGGAATCCGGGGCAATCATGCTCTATCTCTCAAAGAAGGCGGGGGGCAAGCTGGTTCCCTCCGATGAGGTGGGCTACTGGCAGATGATGGAATGGTTGATGTGGCAAATGGGCGGGCTTGGACCGATGGCCGGACAGGTGCACCATTTCGTTCGCTTTAATACAGGCAAGGCGCCATATGCGGAGGAACGCTATCTCAATGAAGCTAAACGGCTTTACGGCGTGCTGGACACGGCCCTTGCCGAACGTGACTATGTCGCGGGGGACTACAGCATCGCGGATATCGCGATCTGGCCGTGGATTTCAAGATTTGAGTGGCAGACAATTGATCTCAATCAATATTTGAATGTGAAGAAGTGGTACAACCGCATTGCGGGTCGTCCGGCGGTTCAGAAGGGGTATCACATTCCCCATTACGTCTCGGACATTCCAGAGCCGGACTAATGACGCGAATAACAAGGAAAAATTTCCGCCTGTTAAGGGTTATTAAACGGGTTATTTTTAAAGTGGCGTCAAGGAGTTCAGTAACATAACAAAAAGACGAAGGCGAAGGACCTGGTTTTAAAAAATGAACGGGCTATTCATTGGTGAAGGAACGCTTCTTGTTCAATGTGCCGAGGAGTTTCGGCGTGCCGGCGGAGAAATTTCTGCAATCCTGACCCGTGAACCTCGCGTTCGGGCCTGGGCGGAGGCGGAAGGTCTGCCGGTTTTTGATGATCCAAATGGCGATGGCCTTGAAACCCTCGCCTATGATTATCTGTTCAGTATCGTAAACCTGACAATATTCCCGCAGCATCTGCCCCAGCGTCCGCGCAAATTTGCCATCAACTTTTTTGACGGGCCCTTGCCGAAATATACTGGCGTCAATGTCACGTCCTGGGCGCTGATGAACGGGGAAACCTCCCACGCGGTTACCTGGCATGAAATGAAGGACACTCCGGATTCCGGCCGTATCCTGAAATCGCGCATGGTCGAGATTGCTCCAGACGAAACCTCCATGAGTCTCAACGCGAAATGTTACGAAGCCGGGCTCGCTTCCTTCACTGAATTGGTCGCGGAGTTGAAATCTGGCTCTGTCCACCCGCAGGAACAGGGTAGCGAAAAAACCCGCTATGACGCCGAGAAACGACCCGAAAATCTCGGCGCGCTTGATTTCACTAAGCCGGCGGCGGAGCTGGACCGGCTTGTCCGGGCGCTAGATTTCGGGACTTATGCCAACCCCTTGGGCGCGGCGAAACTCTGGACAGGGAAAGCCATTTCCCTGGTTGGCTCACTCACCATTCACGATGGCACGGCCGCCAACGCACCGGGACATGTGGTCGCGCTGGATGATGCCGGAATCACTATCTCCGCAAGCGATCATGACGTCACGCTTGGCGCGTTTCGCTGCCTCGCCGGGGAACCCCGCCATCCAAACGCCGTCGGCCTGCAGGTAGGATCGCAGATTCCCGCCCTCTCTCCGCTATCCGATGACGAAATCACATCGATCGCTAATGCCGAGCTTTACTGGCAAAGGTCTCTTGTCTCGGCACAGCCATTGCAATCCCCCTACCCGTCAAACCGGGATACAGCTTCCGGGGCGGTATCCGTCCCGCTTAACCTAAACCAACCTTTGAATGTGGACGAGGCCACGGCCGGCCTTCTTGTCTGGCATTCTCTCTTGATGGGGGCGAAAACGGTTTCCTGCGGTACGGACGCAGAAAACACGGTGCATCCCCTGATCGCGGAAAATCTGCTGGTCACGCTTCCCGTCGATGCGGCCTCAAGCGTTACGGAGACGATGCAGTCCTACGCCAAAATTAAGGCGGAAAGTGTGGCCGCAGGCCCACGCAGTGTAGACCTGATTGCGCGTCTGTCCGATCCTGCGGCGCGTGACGTCGCCTTGCGGTCGCTGAATATTGCCGTCACTACGGAAGAAGCGGCGGATGTCGATCTTCTGGGCGACCGTCTTCTGATCCTTGCGCTTGGGGAGAGCCCCCGCGTTATCGCCCGGACGGGGCTCTATGCGCGCGATATTCTTGCCGCCATTGGGCGGGATCTTTCGTTTTTCCTTAACGCCTTCGTTGCCAACAGGGAAGTTGCGCTGAAAGACCTCCCGCTGACCGATCCAAATGAGAAACAGGCCGGCATGGACGCCATGGGCGTCGATTATCCCCGTGACAAACGTATTCATGACGTAATCCGCGAACAGGTTGCGAAAACACCGGATGCCATCGCGCTCAAAGCAGATGCGGATGTGCTGACCTATGCGGAACTGGAGGCGCGCACGGATGCGCTCGCCGCCGCTCTTGCAGCTCGTGGCGCGGGACGGGGTGTGATTGTCGGAATATGTCTCGAACGATCGACCGACTTGATCGTTTCTTTGCTCGCGATCCTGAAAACCGGGGCGGCCTACCTGCCGCTCGATCCCGCCTATCCGGCGGAACGTGTCGCCTTCATGATAGAGGATAGCAACGCGCCGCTGATTGTGGCCAGCCCGACGACCGAGTTCAAGTTCCGGCTCGATCCGAAAAAGATCGTCTATCCGGACGCGACGGAGAGTGATTTCACCCAACCCGCCGGTGAGCCGTCCGATCTCGCCTATATGATGTACACCTCTGGCTCGACCGGCACGCCGAAGGGTGTGATGTTGACCCATCGGAACATTGTCAATTTCTTCACCGGCACCGACCTGACCGTGCCCCATGACGGGGAGGTCCGGCTGCTCGCCATTACGTCAGTTTCCTTTGATATTTCCGTGCTGGAGATTTTCTGGACGCTGGCGCGCGGTTTCACCATCGTGCTGCAAACGGATGGAGCCGCCTCGACTGCGGTTCCAGGTTTCAGCCTGTTCTACTTTGCCTCGGAAGCCGCGGGAAGCGGGCCGGAGGCCTATCGTCTCCTGCTGCAGGGCGCGAAATTCGCCGATGACAACGGATTCGAAGCGGTCTGGACGCCAGAGCGGCATTTCCATGCCTTTGGCGGCCTCTACCCCAATCCGGCAGTGAGCTCCGCCGCGGTTGCGGCGACGACAAAGAATATCGATATCCGCGCTGGCTCCTGCGTGCTGCCGCTGCATAATCCTGTGCGGGTCGCGGAAGACTGGGCGCTGGTGGATAATATTTCCGGCGGGCGTGCGGGGATCGCGATTGCCAGCGGCTGGCAGCCGAATGACTTTGTGCTGCAACCGGAGAATTTCGAGAATCGCAAGGATGTGATGCTGGACGGCATCGACACACTGCGCAAGCTCTGGCGCGGCGAGAGTATCAAGCTCCCAAATCACAAGGGAGAGGAGATCGAGGTTGCCACCCTTCCGCATCCGGTGAAAGGCGACATTCCCCTTTGGCTGACGGCGGCAGGGAACCCCGAAACCTTCGCCGCGGCGGCCAGAAAAGGCTGCTATGTGCTGACCCATCTGCTCGGACAAAAGTTTGAGGATGTGGCCGAGAAAATCCGCGCCTATCGCATGGCCTGGCGCGAGGCCGGTCATCCCGGTAACGGTAAGGTCTCCCTGATGCTACATACCTTTGTGGGTGAGGATGAAGATCAGGTGCGCGAAACCGTGCGTGCGCCAATGAAGGGATATCTCAAAAGCTCGGTCGATCTTCTCCGCCGGGCGTCCTGGAGCTCCCCGACCTTCAAGCAGAAGGCTGACGCAACGGGTTTGACGCCCCAGGAAGTCTTTGAAAAACAGGAACTTACAGAAGAAGAGACAGACGCGCTCCTTGATCATGCATTTGAACGCTATTATCAGACGAGCGGCCTGTTCGGAACCCCAGACAGCTGTCAGGAGTTGGTGCGGGAAATCGCCCGCATGGGTGTCGACGAGATCGCCTGCCTGATTGATTTTGGCGTCGATACGGATATGGTGCTGGCGCATCTCCCTTATATCAATGACCTGAAGAACAATCTGCTGGCCGAAGGCGGGGTGGCCCGCCAGGCCTCCGTCGCGGAGCAGATTGTCGAGCATGATATCACCCATTTCCAATGCACGCCGTCAATGGCGTCCTTCCTGGTGGCCGAGCAGGCCGGACGGACCGCGCTTGGCAAACTCGATGTGATGATGGTCGGCGGGGAGGGGTTCCCGCCCGATCTTGCGCGGAATTTGCGCTCCCATCTCAAGGGAACCTTGCTTAATATGTACGGAACGACAGAAACGGCTGTCTGGTCATCGGTCGCGAACCTCAAAACAGTAGGCGAGACGATCCCCCTTGGCGAGGCGATTGCCAACACAATCTATTCTGTACGCAATGAATTCGGCCAGGCGCTGCCGAGCGGTGTTGCCGGGGAGCTCTGGATTGGTGGCGATGGTGTTGCGGACGGATACTGGAACCGCAAAGAACTGACGGCGGAGCGTTTCCTCGATACGGCGGAAGGACGTTTCTACCGGACCGGCGACCTGGTTCGTCATATGCCGGACGGCCGGCTTGAGTTCCATGGTCGCATGGACAATCAGGTCAAGGTACGCGGCCACCGGATCGAGCTTGGCGAGATCGAGGCAAAACTCGGCTCCCTGGACGAGGTGAAGGACGCTGCCGTCACCGTGTTCGAGACGGGCGATAGTGATAAACGCCTTGTTGCCTTCGCGACAACCGCGCCGGGACATAAGATCGACCCGCAGGAAGTGCGTCGGAAACTCGGCGCCATGCTCCCGGAATTCATGACGCCGTCCCAGGTGATCGTGCTCGAAGTGATGCCGCAGACACCGAACGGCAAAATCGACCGCAAGGCACTGCCGAAACCGCAAGGGCAGGCGAGTGTTGCGACGGAGGCGGCCCAGAGCGATACGGAAGCCGCGATTGCCAAAATCTGGTGCGAGGCGCTTGGTCTTGCCGAGGTAGGCGTGACTGAAAATTTCTTTGATCTTGGCGGGCATTCCCTTCTGGTGGTGCAGGTGCAGCGGCGGTTAAAGGAATTGTTCGACAAGGAAGTTGCCATTACGGACATGTTCCGCTTCTCCACAATACAGGCACTGGCCCGTCACCTCGATGGCGGTGGCACAGCAGAGGGAGAATCGACGGCAGCCATGCGCGGTGCCCAACGGGCAGCGGCGCGGCGCGCCCGCATGACACGACGAACCGGGACGACTGTACAGTAACTTCGATTTTTGGCAGGATATAGACCTGTCACAATGAACGACACCGCCGAATACGGCGGGAATGAGCGGAAGTAATGACAGAGAGCAATGAGGGAATTCAGGCTTCTGAGAGGATCGCTATTGTCGGCATGGCAGGGCGATTTCCGTCTGCGCGTTCTGTTGCGCAGCTTTGGAATCTGCTGGCAAACGAACGTATCGGCACGCGCTGGTTCACCGATGAGGAAATGCTTGAAAACGGCGTCAGCCCTAAGGAGCTGGCTAATCCCAATTATGTGAAGGCGGCCAACTACCTTTCCGACATGGAATGCTTTGATGCCGGTTTTTTCGGTTTTTCCCCGCGCGAGGCCTCAATCCTTGATCCGCAGCACCGCCATTTTCTTGAATGCGCGTGGGAGGCCTTCGAGGATGCAGGTCATATGCCCGAGAATTTCGACGGACGTATCGGCGTTTTTGCGGGCTCCGGCATGCAGGCTTATTTGCCATATAATCTGCTCACCAATCCCGATCTCGTGGAGGAAATCGGTCTGTTCCTGCTCCGGCATACGGGCAATGACAAGGATTTTCTCACCACCCGCCTGTCCTATCTTCTGAATCTGCAGGGCCCCTCCGTCGCGATCCAGACGGCCTGTTCCACCTCGCTCGTCGCGGTGCATCAGGCCGCGGCCAGCCTCCTTTCCATGGAGTGTGACATGGCCATTGCCGGCGGCGTGACGGTGGAGCTGCCGCATCGCCACGGCTATAAATTCGCCGAGGGGGAAATCCAGTCGCCGGATGGCCTTTGTCGCCCGTTTGATAATGACAGTGAGGGAACCGTATTTGGCTCCGGTGCGGCACTTGTGGTCCTGCGCCGGCTAGAGGATGCCCTGGCCGATGGCGATGACATCAAGGCGGTGCTGATCGGCTCTGCGGTAAATAACGATGGCGCACAGAAGGCGGGATATCTTGCTCCCAGCGTCGACGGCCAGGCGGAGGCGGCGGCCGAGGCCCTCGCCATTGCCGGTGTCCCGGCGGAAACGGTCAGCTATATCGAGGCGCATGGCACGGGAACACCGGTCGGCGACCCGATCGAGCTTGCGGGGCTGTCGCAGGTGTATGGTGAAGGCGGAACAGGGTTTTGCGGGATCGGGTCGGTCAAGAGCAATATCGGCCATCTTGATACGGCGGCAGGCACCACCAGCTTGATCAAGGTGGTGGAGGCGCTGCGCCATGAAATCTTGCCGGCCTCGCTCAACTACAAAACACCGAACAGCCGGTTTGATATTGCAAACAGCCCCTTTTATGTGGTGGCGGAGACCAAACCCTGGCCGCGCGGCTCTATTCCGCGGCGCGCCGGGATCAATTCACTCGGGGTCGGCGGCACGAATGCCCATGCGATAATCGAGGAGGCCCCGCTTCGCCCCGTCGTTACCCATGCGGAAAGCTGGCGGTTGTTTCCCTTTTCGGCGCGGGACAGGAAGGCGCTGGATGGCCTTCAGGAGAAATGGCGGGATTTTGCTGCGTCGCCGGAAATGCCCGAGCTTGCCGACGCTGCCTTTACGTTGCGCCATGGCCGCCGTGAGTTTTCCGAGCGTCGGGTCCTTGTCGCGAAAAGTGTGGAGGACCTTAAAGCAGGGCTCTGGAACGACCAGCCCGATCATGTTGCCGAAGGAAGCGTTGGCACCGGTAAGGCAGAAGTGGTGTTCATGTTTCCGGGCGGTGGCGCACAGTACCCAGGCGCAGGCGCGGGGCTGCTTGCAAGTTCCGATGCGTTCCGGGTGGCGGTTGATGAGTGTTTTGCACAGATGCCGGCCGACGCGCCCGCCGATCTTCGCAGCGTCATGTTCGAGAAAACCCTCGGGGATGCAGAGGCGCGCGGCAAGATGGAGATGTCGGGTTACGCCATCCCGGCGCTGTTTGTGCTGGAGTATGCCTACGCCACGATGTTCAGGAGCTGGGGCGTGGAACCCGCCGCTGTTCTCGGTCATAGTGCAGGCGAATATGCGGGGGCTGTGATCGCCCGGGTGATGTCGGTTGCTGACGCGCTTAAAATTGTCGTCTGGCGCGGCAAGGTGATGGATGCAGCCGCTGCTGGCGCAATGAGTATTATTCCTGCACCGCGCGAAAAAGTGTCGGAACTGATCGGTGATCAACTGGATATCGCGGCGCTCAATGCGCCGGACCTCTGTGTGGTATCCGGCGAGGTTGCAAGAATTGACGCGCTGGAGAGTGAGCTTAAGGGAACGGAATATGAAGCGACGCGGGTGCGTATCAATGTTGCTGCCCACAGTCGGATTCTCGATGACCAGCTTGATAATTTCCGCAAAGGCATTCAGGGTATCCAGCTAACAGAGCCGGAAATTCCCTTTGTGTCCACCTTGCGTGGCAACTGGCCGAAAAACGGCGACTTCTCGACCATCGATTACTGGGTTGACCATCTGCGTCATACAGTCCGCTTTGCCGATGCGATCGAAACCGTGCTGCAAAAGCCGAACCGTATCCTGCTGGAAGTGGGACCGGGACAGACACTCGGACCGCTTGCGGAGATGTGCCGGGCGGAGAATGATCCGCTGGCTGTGATTTCCTCGGGCCGTCCACCCAAAGACGTGGATGACGACATGGCGCATGCACTAGTGGCGGCAGGACATATCTGGACCGTTGGCGGGACACTTGACTGGGAAAAGCTGCCAGGTGCCGAGGGCAGGCGCGTCTCCCTGCCAACCTACTCTTTCGCGCGCGATCGCCACTGGATCGAGCCGGGGGTTGGCGGCGCGGTCAATGCCGAGGACGCGGAGAGCGCAAATGCCGTTCATCTTACCCGGCAGGAAAATACTGACGACTGGTTCGTTACGAAAAGCTGGAAATTTGCGCCGATCCCGCCCGCCGAGCCACGCCATGGTAGCCACTGGCTCCTCTTTCATGGCGGGGATCCGGTCTCGGATGCCCTTGTCGCCGAACTGTCCGAACGGCGGGAGGATGTGATCATCGTTCGGCCTGGCGATGAATTCCGAAAAGAGGCGGGCGGATATCGCCTCGCGGCAAACGTGGCGCAAGATTATGATGCACTCTTTTTTGATCTCGCGGTCATGCCGAGTCATATTATTCATGCCTGGCCAATGGCGGCGGCAGCGGACGGTCAGGAAGGGTTGTTCGACAGTGCCTTTTGCCTCGCCCGAGCCATACAGTCTGCTGATCCGGCCGAAGATTTACGCCTGACCTTTATCGGAAGTGGGGGCTTTTCCGTCGCCGGGGAGCCGATCCCCTATCCGGCGCTTGGCACCCTGATCGGGCCAGTTCGCGTGGCGCCCCGGGAAGTTCCGGGCTTGAGCGCCCAGTATATAGACCTGGAAACGGCGGAAGACCCGGTCTGGGCTGCGCGGGCGATCCTTGATGAACAGGGCGGAACCACCGCGGACGACTGCATCGCTTTCCGCGGGCGTCAACGCTATGCGCAGCAACTGGACTCCCTGCCGGTTACAACGTCGGATGCCTTGCCCAAGCGGGTGAAAGAGGGTGGTCGGTATCTGATTACCGGTGGCGCGGGAGGTATCGGATTGGAACTCGCGCACTATCTTGGAACAGCGGCGAAAGCAAAAGTCGCCCTGATTGGCCGGAAGGAAATGCCCGATCGGCGCGAGTGGGAAAAGGTCATTGAGACAGCGCCGTCTTCACGGGAGGCGGCGGCCCTGAAAACCGCACTGGCAATTGAAGCTGCGGGCGGCAAGCTGCTGTATCTGTCTGCGGATGTTTCGGACAAGCCGGCGTTAAGTAGGGCCCTTGAGAAGATCAAGGCGGACATTGGCGGCCTCGACGGGGTGTTCCACGGAGCCGGTATCATGGATGATGCGCCGATGCTCGGGAAAAGTCTGGAAGACACCCATCATGTGCTCGCCCCGAAAGTGGAGGGCGGGGAAAATCTGTCGGCCCTGCTGCCGCCCGGCAAACTTGATTTCTTTGCGGTTTTTTCCTCCACCTCGGTCATTACGGCCCCGCCGGGTCAGGTTGATTACGTCGCAGCAAACAGCTATCTGGAAAGCCTCGCCGCGTCGCGCGCCGATGGTATCGCGATTTCCTGGGGAGTCTGGCGTGATGTCGGGATGGCCGCCCGCGCCTATCGTAGTCAGGAAGTGGGTGTGGCAGGCGCGCATCCTCTTCTAGGTCCGATCGAGACGGATGACAACGGAACTCTTTCTTTTACATGCTATTACGATCCGGCTGATCTTTGGGTTCTCGCCGAGCATGTGGTCGGTGGCGTTCCCGTTTTGCCGGGTACAGCCTATATCGAGATCGTCCGCGCCGCGATGGAACAGGCCGCGCCCGGGCGCAAATGGGAAATCCAGTCTCTCTCCCTGTTAAGCCCGATGATATTTCCGGATGGAGTTCGGGCGCGCGTTGTCGTCACCCTGACCCCGACAGACCGTGGGTATGACTTCCAGGTACAAAGCAGTGCCTCGGCGGAGGCGCCGCTGATCGAGCATTGCCGTGCCAATCTCATGTTGAAACGGTTGACGGATCGCAAGTTGCCCGCGGGCCTTCAGGCGCCCGCAAATATGTCCGTCTCCGAAAACAGCGGCCAGGATTCGCAAGAGGAGCTGATTGATTTTGGTCCGCGCTGGGATAATGTCGGGGAGATTCGCGTTGGCGCCCAGATTGTCGAGGCGGACTTTGCCCTGCCAGAAGCATATCTCGCAGACCTCGAAACCTATGCGGCCCACCCGGGGCTGACGGATACGGCGGCGACGATCGGGCTCAATCTGCTGGCAGACGTTGGCACCGAGGGCGCGTTCTATGCGCCAATGTCCATCGACCGCCTGCGTATTCTGAGACCCTTAACGCCCCGCTTTGTTGCGCGGGCGCGTCTGGTTGCGGAGACACCGGGACGGTTCGCAAGCTTCGATGTCGTCTTTTCTGATGAGAAGGGCGCGCCGCTCATGATTCTGGAGGGGTTCGCGCTCAGTCGCGTTGAAGGCACCAGCTTCGACACCGCGCGCGCGCCGGAACAGCTCGTTGATATCATGATTGCACAAGGCATTGCCGCGGAAGATGCGCCTGCGGTATTCCGCCGGGTCCTTAATTCAGATGCGAAAACGATCGTTGTCTCGCCGACGTCAATGACGGATATTGCCCGCGAGATGGCGCGGATCGGGGCGCAACGGCGGAAAAAGTCTGACGGAGCGCGCAAAGAACAAGCCGGCAGCCAGACAGCATATGCCAACTCGGTCGAGGAAAAAATTGCTGAATTCTGGTCCGATCTTCTCGGCGTGGACCAGGCAGAACCGGATGCCGACTTCTTTGATCTGGGCGGCCATTCGTTGGCCGCGGTGCGCCTTTTCGCGAAAATTCGCAAAGAATATGACACGGATCTGCCACTTGCCACCTTGTTCCAGGCGCCAACATTGCGCCTCCTCTCGGAGATGGTGATTTCCAAAGGCGGTATCGATATTGAGATGTCGGCAGGCTCCGACACCGTAACGGTTACAGATAGTGATTCAGACTGGTCGCCCCTGGTTCGGATCAAGAAGGGAGCACCGCAAGTAAAGCCTCTCTATCTGGTCCATGGTGCGGGCGGCAATGTTCTCAATTTCAGGTCGCTCTCTGGCTATATCGATTCCAAGATACCTTTCTATGCTTTACGCGCCCTTGGCTCGGACGGCGAACCGGAAATTCACGAAACAATTGAGGAGATGGCGAGTTGCTACGTTGCCGCGATTCTTAAGAGCCAGCCAGAGGGGCCGTATAATCTCGCCGGCTATTCCGGTGGCGGGGTGATTGCCTTTGAAATGGCGCAGCAGTTGCGCGCAGCCGGGCACGAAGTGGGTCACCTGATCTTCTTCGATACTCTCGCGCCGGACATCGACCCGCAACCGGTCAGTATTCTAGAGAAAATATGGACAGCACGTCACTGGAGCCTGGGATTCGCCCTCAAATGGCCAATCCGGAAATGGCAGAGTCGCTCTGCCGGACGTGAAATGGCGCAAATCGCTGAGCTACTTGCAAAGGGGGAGAAAATCCCCGACGAGCTAGTTGGCCAGCGGATGACCAGCGCCTATCTCACGGCGGAAAGCCGTTATCGACCTGCGGATTACCCTGATGATGTTCTGCTGTTTAAAGGCAGACAGGCGAGCATGGACTTCCTGCGAGCCGGCCCGCACCTCGGCTGGGATAAATTCGTTTCCGGAAATATTGAGGTAATGATTTTCGACTGCGATCACTTCAACATGATGATCGATCCAACAATCAGCGAGATCGGCAAGATTCTGAACGAGTTGCTGCTTAATCGGTGAACTTAGCGTCCGGAACATGAACCCGGTAGAAGGCGAGACTGTCCTCTATCAGTCCCTGATCCGCGAGATTGACGTGCGTCCCGTCGGTATAGGTTCTGAATTGTTTTGGCTCGTTTGCAGCGTCAAAGAGTCGCCGGGCAGAGGTGATCCGAATGGCGTCGTCCTGTTCGCCATGCAGCATGAGAATCGGCGCCTTTACCGCGCCAATGCGGTCTATTGAATCATACCGTTCCTGTGTCATGAGACGGCAGAACGGGAGGCCATAATATTTATCCGTGAAATAATCGCAGAAACGGGCGTAGGCTGCCTCCAGGGTCAGGGCGGCGACGGGGCGCTCTGCCGCGAGCCGAACAGAAATCCCGGTTCCAAGGCTGTATCCATGGGCAATACGCCGGGTTTCGGGGATTTCAACCTTCATCAATATGTCAAGCTGGTCATACAGGGCGCGGGCGTCGGCGGCAAAAGCCTCCTCTGACGAGGTCCCCGTCTTGCCGCTCGATCCGCGATAGACGAGGGCGGCGACCCCGTACCCTTTTTCCAGAAAGGGTTTCAATCGGCTGACGGACGGCCCGATTGACGTGAAATTTCCCATGAAATAGAGAATAACCGGCGCTTTTCCTTGTGGCGGCTTGATCCAGGCGGCTATTTCCGTCCCATCCTCCGAGGGAAAGGCCACTTCTTGAACGCCCTCAAGTCCATAGTTTTCCGGGCCATCCGTCGACTGACCAAACTGGTAGATGGATTTATAGAAAAAGTGCATCCCGACAAAGCCGCCGATGACAGCAAGGACAATAAGCCCACCGATGAGTATGAGACCATTCTGGAAGGACATGGAAGTTTCCAACGCGATTTACGGCTGCGTCAGCCTCGAGATTTGATGAGCTTGATGATGAACAGGAACAGCACAGCGCCGATCGTTGCGTGGATGATGGCACCGAGAATACCGCCGCCGATGTCAATGCCGACTTGTGGCAGGATGAACCCGGCAAGAAAGGCACCGATGATGCCAACGACGATGTTGCCGATCAGGCCGAAACCGAAGCCCTTTATGATCAGCCCAGCCAGCCAGCCGGCCACTGCACCGATTAGCAAGAAGATGAGAAGACTTTCCAATCCCATGACGATTCACCTCTTTCAAAATTCCCGCCTTCCCTCATTAGGACGGGAGTTCGGGCAAGTGTCAAGAGTGATTTCCGTGCCTGAACAAAGGCTTTGAGGCAACCATTATGGTGTTAAAAATTCACGACCCCGCACAAACCTATACCATAATGGTATCGTATTTAGCTTAATCGCTTTTCGGGATCACCATAGTGGTTAGGGGAACCTCAGGAATCGCGGGCGGCAAAAAAGGCCTGACGGCTGACCCGCGACCAGCTTTCGGACAGCGCGAGCGCGGTGCGATAGGAGGAAAGAACCTCCTCCGCCATCGGATCTCCGGCCACGAACTTATCCAGCAGACCCGGAGTCAGCTCTCGCGCACGCGCTAAAAGATCCTTTGGAAACTCGCGCAAGTTCACCTTCTTATTCTGCACCAGGTCATCGAGGGCGCGGCCGTTTTCCCAATCAGATTCCGAGAGCCCGATGGCGTTTTCGGACTGGCAGGCATTGGCGACAACCGCTTTCAGGTCTCCGCTCAATTCTTCAAACGCGGTGCGATTGACAAGGCATTCTGCGGTTCCGTTCGGCTTGTTGAAGGACGGCCAGTAATAATAGGGCGCGGCCTTGTAAAAACCGAAAGCCCGGTCACTCCAGGGCCCAAGAAACTCGGCGGCATCAATCAGGCCGTTCTGCAGCCCGGGAAAAATATCGCCGGGCGCCAAGAGCACGGCCGTCGCCCCCAGTTCTTCGAACAGATCCCCGCCAAGGCCCGCGCTGCGGATCTTCACGCCCCTTATATCGTCCAGCGACGTGATTTCCTTCTTGAACCAGCCGCCCATCTGTATGCCCGTATTTCCGGCCATAAACGGTTTGATATCAAAGGGTTGATAGAGTTTGTCCCAAAGCTCCTGCCCGCCGCCCTGATTGACCCAGGCCATATGCTCCAACGCGGTCAGGCCAAAGGGAACCGTGGTAAAGAAGACGCTTGCTTTCGCCTTGCCCTGCCAGAAGAAGGACGCGGTATGGCCAAGCTCCGCCGTGCCGCCACCGACCGCTCCGAAAACCTCCAGTGCCGGGACGAGTTCACCGGCGGCATAAAGCTTAACCGAAAGCTTTCCGTCACTCATGGCGGTGATACGGTCCGCGAGGCGTTGGGCTGTCACGCCGACACCGGGCGCACCTTTTGGCCATGAGGTGACCATCTTCCATTGCCTCTTTCCGCTGGCAAGTGCGGGCGCGGGGAAGAGGCCGGCACTCGCAACGCCAACACTGGAGGCGGCAAGAAATTTTCGGCGGGAGAATGGTTGTTTCGTCATCATTCCTTCCTTTCCTGAAGGCTGGATTGGCTAATCTGGTATATTTGGTCGAGGATCAGGGCGGCGAAGGTGCCCGGGCCCGCCGCTTGCGTGGCGGCTTTTTCTCCGGCCTCGCCCAGAAGAGAAAGGCCCGCGGCAACCGCCTGCAGTCGTTTTTCCGGCGGGACGATAGCGAGACACGCACCGAGCAAAGCTGTCCCGGCGCAGCCGATACCCGTAACCAGACTCATCAGTTCGTGCCCGCCCTCTACAGTGATTTCCATGTTGCCGTCGGTGACGATATCGGTTACGCCTGTCATGGCGACGATGGCTCCGGTTTTCCGCGCAAGTTCGGCGGGACTTCCACCCAAAAGCGCAATCTCCCCTTTATTTCCGCGGATCAGTGCCGGGCCCAGTGAGAGGAGTTCTTTCGCATAGGCGGCGCGCGGCCGTGAACGGTCAATAAAAACAGGGTCAAATATCCAGGGAATGTTGTTGTCTCGCGCCGCGGCGATGGCGGCCTTGATCGAGGTTTTCAGGTCCCCGTCCAAGGTTCCAATGTTGACAAGAAGGGCGTCTGCGCTTTTCGTGAAATCCGCGACCTCGGCAATATCCGACGACATGGACGGAATGGCCCCGACGGCAAGCAGCGTATTTGCGGTCAAGGCCTGTACCACCGTATTGGTAAGGCAGTGAACAGCCGGACGGCGGATTTTCATTTCCTGCAAGAGCTGTTTAGATATGTTCTCGTGCATACCGTCATTCTTCCTTTCGTTCGTTGAAGGGAAGGGCGCGATGTGCATTTATTACGATGAACCGGCCTCAATTCCCTCCGCCGGTGCTAACCGGATCAGGTTCTGCGGGTCAGCGAATGCTTCTCAGCCTCTAAAGGCACCCCGATGAGCAGTTGCTATATTAGGACTTTTGACTCGCAATGCAATGCGAAAATGGGAACAATTTTCCTAACACGACAAGGTAGAAAAACTATTGTGACAGACCGTTTGTCATTATGATAAATTAGGCGGATAATAAAAAGCGCGGTTACCGACCGGCGGTAGCGCCCCAGAACAGGATAAGTTCCGTGACCCAGCAGCAAATGCGGTTTACCTTTCTTAATTTTGGTCACTTTATTGATCATCTGTTTATGCTGATTTTCGCAAAGGCGGCGTTCAGCGCGGGGCTGTTTTTTGGACTTGCCGAGGATGGTGCGTATGCGGAAATGCTGCCCTATGGCATTCCCTCCCTTATCCTTTTCGGCGCCGGGGCGCCAATTGCCGCTCATCTGGCCGACAAATGGAACCGTGTCGGCATGATCACGGTCTTTTTCATCGGGATTGGTCTTTCCGCCATTGGCACCAGTTTTGCCCGATCCCCGATCGAAATTGCCCTTGGCCTGGCCGCAATCGGACTGTTTGCATCGATTTATCACCCGGTGGGCCTGGCGATGGTGGTTCAGGGCGGCGGCCGGGTTGGTTGGCGCGTCGGGATAAACGGGGTCTGGGGCAATATGGGCGTTGCCGCCGCGCCCCTGATTACGGGGTTTATCCTCGCGGACTATAATTGGCAGCTTGCCTTTATCCTTCCGGGAATCGTCGCCATTCTGACCGGTATCGGCTTTTACATGTTCGCCCGTCGGGGCGGCGCGCGGCCGCCTGCCTTTCCCGCCGGGGAAAAGGAAATTGTCGGTTTCGCTCCGGGATGGAAGCGGGCCCTGATCGCCATCGCGCTGGTCACTTCTGCTGGCGGGTTTGTCTTTGGTACCATGACCTTTGTCATCCCGCGGATGTTTGAAGTCAGCCTGCCGGATGTCACCTCAAACATCGCAACGACAGGGCTGCTGGCAGCACTGGTTTATGCGATTGCCGCTTTTGCCCAGCTTGTGGTCGGTCGTTTGATTGATAAATACCGGATCAAGCCGGTACTGTTCATTATTGCACTGGCGCAGCCTGTCCTGATCGGGATTATGGCGACGCAGGTGAACTATGCGCTGTTCTTTGCGACCCTGCTCGCCATGGCCTTCGTCTTTGGACAAATTCCGATTACCGATACCGTTATCTCGCGTTATGTGCCGGATGCATGGCGGGCAAAAGTCATGTCCGTCAAGCTGCTGCTCAATCTGGTGATTGGCGCGCTGTCCCTGCTGGCAGCACGCTATATCCTGGAGGCGGGGGCCGGTTTCTCTGGCGTGATTACCGTTGTCGCCATTGTTGCCGCGCTTATTTCTCTGGCCGCACTTCTTCTGCCGGGGCGTGTCCGCCGGACCCTACAACAACGGGTCAGCCCTGCTGAATAAGAACGATACCGGCGTTTGCGGGGCATTTAATATTGTGGCACACTCTCTGAAAGAACAAGAATAAGGGAGAACGATCATGGGTGTTGAAATCACCGTGCGGCCAAAACACTTGTTGGCACCGCCGGTCCGGCTGGATCCAGCCTTTGACGATCCAGAAGGCGTGGTCGATCTCATCAGGAAGGGCAGCCCGTACAAGACACTCTCCGCCGTACACAAGAACGTCGGGGAGACATCCGGCGGGTGGTTCCGCAATTTCTGGGCACTTGGCGGCAGGGTCGTATTCGATGGGGCGGAGCCGTTTTTCTATAACCAGAAATTTATTGAGGCGGCGAAAAAATCCTTTACGGCGGAGGTAATCCGCCCGGTCGCCATGATGACCAATCTCAACCTGCCGGCAAAAGGCCTTCCGGCGCATCAGGACTTGCCTTTTTTCCGGGGCGCCCAAAACCGAGAGGTACCAAGCTGGATGCTGGCGCCAATGGGATATTCCGGCCTGTTTCACGATTGGGCGGTTCCGGTTGCCTCGGCGATTACCTGGTTCTATGACGGTGCGGGCGGAGAGTTTGAATACTGGCCGGATGGCCTGGGCGGGCCCTCGAAAACAGAGCAGCCGCCCTATAACAATTGCTGCGTGCTGGCGGACAACGAATATATGTTTCACCGGGTTGGCAGCGTTGGCCCGGCGGCAGAACATCATCGCTATGACAATCTCGACTATGACGCGACGCTCACCCTGATGGAAGACAAACGCTGGCAAGTCATGGATCAGGGCAAGCCTTTCGCCGATCTCGCCTTTGAGGAGGTGCGGCTTTCCGTCCTGTGGAAAGGATATTGTTTCAAGGATGAAGCGGAAGCTGCGGCCTATGATGACCACAGTCATGACCTGAATGCGGACCTGATTGTCGATATCTTTTGTGATGACCTTACAACGCGTGGAATTTCCGTCTCCCGGCCAGTTGATTTCTGGACCGATCCGGCATGGAAAGAGGTGATAACCCGTGCTTATCCGGCGCCAACCGCAGAATAATTCACAGGCGAATTTTACGCTGCGTTATACCCTTATACCTGATATAGTACAGCCCATGGCAGAGGACCCATCCGAATTCCAGCGGCGGGCCATTGCGTTGCATGCCGCTTATCACGCCGGCGATCTCAAATCGATCCGAAAACTTCTCGATGACCCACCGGGTTTCCCCAATAGCCAGCAACCTTATGAGTTGGGGTGTGCCGGCACACCGCTTGAGTACGCATTTTGCTGGTCGCCTGCGTCCCTGATCAGGGAACTTCTCGAGATTGGGGCAGATGTGAATTACAGTGTGGTGGATGGGTTTCCGGCACTTTTCACGCTTCTTGAAACGGATCGGGAAGATAAATACGACCTGCTGACCCTAATGCTCGATCACGGAGCCGATATTCATCAGCGGGGAATAAACGACTGGACCCCGCTGCACTATGCAGTCGCGCAGCGGGATCTAAAGGCGGCTGAAATCCTGATCGCGCACGGCGCCGATCCGCATCTCAAGACGCGGATCGATGCCTATACCTCCGCGCTTGAGGATGCCGAACGATACGGGTTGGATGACTTGGCCGCCATCCTAAGAAACCGTACCAACGCGTAACGCGACGGTCTTATCTTTTTCCAGGAATTATATCGATGAATTCGGCCATGGCGTTGCCCATGGCGACAAGCATGCCGTCCTGGTTGGTCACTTCCACATCGAAGAGGAGCCAGTATCCCTTTTCCGTCTTCTTCTTGCTCTGCAGGGTAACTACCGGGGTGATGGTATGGCCAAGCTGTACCGGCTTCAGCCAGCGCGTTTCCAGCCGCCGATGAAATCCGCCACGTGGGATCAGCCAGTCAGTAAGCGTACGGGTGATCAGCGCGAAATTCTGCATCCCGTGCATAATGACGCCGTCAAAGCTGGTCTTGCCGAACTTGTTCTTCATATAGTTGTCATCGAAATGAAGCGGGTTGTAGTCGAGTGAGGCGTCCGCGAACGCCTGGATGGTATCGCGCGAGACCGTGAAGGGCCGCCCGGTGATAACCTCGCCCTCGTCAACCTTGTTAAACTGTTCTTCTGCCGTCATTTTAGTATCCTTTTTATTATTTATGCGGGCCGGATGGTCTGGCCACGGCCGGTGCAGACAATTTCGCCATGCTGGTTGGTGAAGCTGTTTTCATGGACGGCGAATAAACGGTCCTTGCGGATAAAGCGGTCAAGCGCGGTGCCGCGCATGGTGATGGTGTCGCCGGGGCGGATCGGTACATGATAGGACCAGTTCTGTCCCGCATTGATGGTGCCGGGGGAGCGCATCCAGTCCTCTGTCGTGGTGCAGGCGAACATCAGAAGGATATGAATGGAGGGAGGGGCGATTATTCCGCCGTAGATTGTCGTTTTCGCATACTCTTCATCGAAATAGAGCGGGTTATCTTCCCCTACGCCCTTGGCGAAACGGGCAATCACTTCTTTAGTGAGCGTTACCGGGGTTGTATCACGCAATTCGCCGGGAATGATTTGATCCCAGGTCGCGCGTTTATCCACGTCCTTCCAGAAATCGGTTTCGAAATTATCGAGATCCAAAATTGTCATATTTTCCCCTTTCCGGGAGATTATTGGCGCCTTGGCGCGGTTTACTGTTATTGTATTCAGGCGGCGGGAGAGAGACGGAATTCGACGCCGCAAAATTCGAACCCCGTATTAGTGACCAAACAGCCGGCTTCTTTCGCCCGGTTTTTCATTGCCTCCGGATTATGTGTCGTCATATCAATGGCGGTAAACAGTTCCGGTCCCTGTCCGGCGGTATCGACAAAGCGAATATAGCCGTAATCAAGACCGATTTCGCGTACTTTGTCCTGCATCGTCACGGGCCGGTCGCAGATATGGCCCCAGTGCTTGGCCCGGACCGCTGCATCGGGGCTGGAAATTTCAATGCCGAGAATATCGCCCGACACCTCGGTATTAACATATTTGTGCCAATCGTCCCCGGCCCACTCATAGTGGCCTAGCATTGTATCATCACCATAATGGTGGTCGAATTCCATCATGGTGGCACCCGTCTGTTTGGGGTTAAGCTGCAACAAGTCAGCCTTTTCATTGCGCCGCTCGTAAATCGGGGCAACCCCGACCTCGTCGGCGAGCGATTTATGCCGGTCGATATCGGCGCAATCAAAAATAGCCATATATCCACCCCGGCCGTTATTGCGCGCGAGGAATCGATCAACGGCAGTGTCGGGCTTCGTCGGCACAACAATTTCAAGAAAGCAGCCGTTCAGCGCAAACATGATATTTTCCAGTCCGAAATTTGCGAGCACGGAACGGTGACAGACTTCAAGGCCGAGAATCTGGCTGAGTACCCGTTCTGTTTCAGCAATATCGGTGGCAACAAGGCAAATTTGCCGGAGCCGGACATAGTTATTGGATGCCATCTTTTTCCCCCTCCCTGGCGGGACAGACCGGTTGTTGTTGATTGTTTTTAACCGGCCGGTGCATTATTCCAAAATAATGGTAGGAGGTAAAGGCCTCCTTGTCGATGGCGTCAGGACGCCTTACTTGTTTGGGGAAACAAAAAATCAGTAGTAAATTTGTTCTATGCTGATAGGCTAAGACACTCTATTACCCGGACAATTCTTTGAGATAATGAACAAATTGCCAACAGCTTCGTATTGTAGAGAATGACGAAAAGCCTTCCTTCCCCAATAACCCGAATGAGCCAGGCGATGATCGTTCTGGGGATTTGCGCGGCGTTGATTGTGGCATTTGTAAACTTGCGCGATAAACCATTCATTCAGCTCATCGAAGGGCAGCTGCTGGACTGGCGGTTTGTTCTACGCGGCCCGATTGCAGTGGACCCTGACATCGAACTCGTTCTGATTGAGAAAACGCCAGAAAAGGTGGAAGGTGATATGGCGATCGCCGCTGTGGACCTGTCTTCGGGAATAGACGCCATTGCCGCCAACGGAGCGCGGATTGTCGTTCTTGATCCGGCCATGTTACCCATGAGTGCACCGGGAGAGGTGACAGATACTGCCGGGGAAGACTCCCTTGCCAGAAAGCTTGCCGGCCTCGACGAGGTGATCGTACCTTATGCTTTTTCCTTGCAGCGCCAGTCTGGCGCCCGCTCGGCCTTGCCTATTCCCATTCAGAAAACGGCGTATAGCGTGTTCCGTCAGCGCGAATCCGCATCGATTAAGCGGCCAGCAGAGGCAGGGGGATATCTGATACCATCGCCTGAATTGCTGCAGTCGAACCATCCGGGCCATGTCATAAATGAACCGCTGCAAACCTCCAGTCGGCAATATGCCTACCCGATTGTCGGCTATGGCGGATCCTATTACCCCTCTCTCGCCGTGCAAGCTTATCGGCGGTGGGTTGGTTTGCCGATGGAGGCGATCGAGGTCAATTTCGGGGAAAGCCTGAATATCGGTTCCCTGTATCTGCCAACGGATAACAGGATGCGCCTCGCCGTCAACTATCATGGACCCGGCGGCAGCTATAAACGGACCCGCTTTTCCGACCTGCTGGATGGCAGCCTGCCGGCGGACAAGTTCAAGGACAAGCTGGTGCTGGTCGGGCTTGCGGCCAATATTAGCGCCAGCCATGTCTCCACGCCATTTGACTCGGCGATGTCGGAAGTTGAGTATCTCGCCAACGTCATTGACAACCTCAACCGGATGAACCCGTTGATTCGCTCGCAGCAGGTTGTTGTCTTCGATATTCTGCTGCTCGCTTTGATTGGTCTCTTTTTTGCGCTGGTTGCCGCTGCACGGAGCATTTGGGCGGTGTTGACCCTTGCGGTGATCGCGACGGTATTGTTCGTCGCCGGGAATATCCAGGCCTTTATTCTCTTTAACCTATGGCTGGGCCTCACCTTCCCGTTAATGGCGATGATCCTGTGCACGGCCGTACTGATGACGGCAAAGCATGTCTCAAAACGGCGCCGTGCTGCCCTAAAAGTCGCGGAGGAGGCGGAGGAAACGCAATTCGCGGCCCCTTGGACATTCGACCGTGTTGCCAAGATTGCGCCAGAAGAAACGGCGCCGACGGAGGCGGAGGAAGAAGATACTGAGCCGGAACCGGAACCGGTGCCGGAAGAGGAGGAGACAGAGAATAATCTAACTCTCACCCCTGCCGACGAGCAACCCAAGACGCCGGATGAGCGCCCTCTTAAGGAAACCGCCTCGGCGGCTACGGTAGACAGGCTTGAAGAAGAGGAAGAAATGACGGATGTGTCCGCGGCACAAAATGTAACGCCTTTTCCGCCGCGAAAAACGGCTACGGGTCCAAACTCCCTACCGGTCCCGCCCAAACCTACCGTGCCAAAGTCACCGGATACCCAAAAGCAGAAAGAATCGGCCGCTGCGACGCAGAAGAATAAAAAGCCGGCATCGCTGATCCCGGTATTGGACACACCCGCCCGCGAAGAGAAGATTTCTTTGACCACCGCGTCAAAAATGGCGAAATCGCCAGCGGCTAAAATGTCCAGTGCATCTAAGGCTAACAATGAATTTGATGTCGCCGTATTGTTTATCAACATGTCGGGATTCAAGACCCTGGCCAAGAGCTTTGGGCCGACGCGTTCGGCCCAGTTCCTCCATGCGATTTATACCCTGATCGAGAAAACGGTGGTGAAACATACCGGTTTTCTCGAACAGTTCGGCGAGAGTGATGTGGTGGCAGTCTTCGGATTGCCCGAGGGAAGCTCCGATGATGCCGAGAATAGCCTGCGGGCTGCGCGGGAGTTGGCGTCAGCTCTTAGCGACTGGGGGGAGAAGCAGGGCCTTCCGGCGGGTAAGTCCGCAAATTTCTGCATTTGCGCGGACTATGGCCCTGTAAAGGTACATCTTAATGGCGACGGAGAGGATCCCGAGGTTAGCCTGTCCGGTTATACGATCGGGCTCGCAAGCCGCTTGGACAAGACCGTCGCCGCAAAGGGCGCGGGTGTGGTCGTTTCCGAAAACATGATGTCGAAAGTCAGTGAAACCGACCTTACCGGCCAGTTGAAAGACGGCTTTACGGAGCAACCGATGCAGCAGATCCCTGGCTCGGCGGAGTCGGTTGCGCTATGGCGGTGTGAGCTTGGCGCCATTTAGACGGCAGTAACGCCCCATTTCTTTTTGGCCAATTGCTACCCGGCGTCAGGTTGATGAACGGCCTCGGGCGTGGCTTTCCGAAATGCTTCAATTGTGGCGCAATGATCGCCAATCGCGCGAAGTCGCGGCATCGCGGACATATCGACCCCCCAGCGTTCGGCGTTATAAAGCTGCGGAACCAGGCAGATATCGGCTATTGTCGGATGATTTCCGACGCAGAAATCGCCGTTTTTCGCTTCCATTGCCATAATTTCGAGAGCGGATAGGCCCTTGGTGATGAAATGGCGCATCCAGTTGGCCTTGTCTGCATCGCCACCCTTCATCAAAGCCACCGCATGGGCCGCCACATTGAGGTTGCAGACCGGGTGTATATCCATCGCAATGACATCGGCCATGGCCCGCGCCTTTTGCCGCGCTGTTGGTGTTTCAGGTAGAAGGGGGATCTTTGGCCGTGTTTCCTCCAGGTAATTGATAATAGAGACGGATTGGGTCATGACCTGCCCGTCGATTTCCAGTGCGGGAACGTAGCCTTGCGGATTGCGCGCTAGGTGAGCCTCGGACAGGTTTTCCTGCGTCAGCAGGTTGACCGGCACGGCTCTATAGGCAATACCCTTGATATTAAGCGCAATGCGGACGCGATAGCTCGCACTGGATCGCCAATAATCATAGAGAATAATTTCTGTCATCGCGGAACCCCTTTATTAAGAGGCTGCCGCACGCTCAATGGCGGCGGTAAGGCTGTTGATATCCCCGACTTCATTGGCGAGTATAAGGACGAGCCGGGCGTTGAGCGCGGCAGATTGATCGAATTCCAGCCCGTCATGCGCGGCCATCAGCAGTTCGTAAAAATCATCGCCATGTGGATGCAGGCGGTCGCGGAGGTCTAAATTCTGGCTCATATTGCTGTCTCCAGGGCAAGGCTGCCGGTGGCGCGAACAAGCGCCCGTTCGATCGCTTTGCTATCCGTTCCGGCCTCGAACGCCGCGGCGATATGCTGGTCCGGGCGGATGAGGTAGATCATGTCGTCGCCATATTGGGCGATTACGCCGGGACTATTTTCAAAATGCAGGGATTTTACTCCTGATGGGGCAAGCGCTTTTGCCCTGGCTCCAATAGTGAGAAGAATGAATTCCTTTCCGAGCTGATTGAGAAGCCAGCCATCCTCCAGCGGTGCATCGGGGCAGGGGGTGCCGGGCGCAAGACCACGCGGTGCGGTATGAGGGCTTTGCAGTGTAAAACCTTCCAGCGAACAGGGGAACGACAGGCGGCCGGAATTCACAAGCCGTCGCGCAAAGGGGAGATCGCTTGCGAGGTTCAGCACGGCATCACGGAACATTGCCTCCATCTTCGATTTCG
Organism: Sneathiella sedimenti; assembly: GCF_017313765.1. GTDB lineage: Bacteria > Pseudomonadota > Alphaproteobacteria > Sneathiellales > Sneathiellaceae > Sneathiella > Sneathiella sedimenti. The sequence goes on from NZ_JAFLNC010000001.1 coordinate 909,435, forward strand.
GGGTCATGAAATTGGTCGCGCGGGCGGAGTTCTTGATATTCTCGCGCGCGCCGTGCCGCCGTTCCTCATCATAGCTTTCTAGGAGGGCTGGCTCCGCTTCCCCTTTTAGAACGGCGGCCAGCTTCCAGCCGAGGTTATCCACATCCTGAATGCCGCCATTGCCACCGCGCGCGCCAAAGGGAGAGACCACATGGGCGCTGTCTCCGACGAAAATTATCCGGCCATGAACAAACTTTTCCAGCATCGCGCAGGTAAAGCTGTACACGCTGACCCAGTCGATCTTGAAGTCACGGTCGCCGATAATCTGTTTCACACGCGGGATCACCTGCTCGGGCTTTGCCTCCTCCGTGGGGTCAGTATCCGGACCAAGTTGAAGATCAATGCGGTATATATTATCCGGCTGCTTATGAAGGAGAGCGGATTGTCCCGAATGAAAGGGCGGCTTGAACCAGAACCAGCGCTCTGGCGTTTCGCTTTCAAATGGAGGCTCGGGCATTTCAACATCCGTGATCAGGAAATGTTCCTCAAAGGTCTGCCCTTCGAACGCCAATCCCATGCGCTGGCGTATTTGTGATTTGCATCCATCGCAGGCAAGAACATAGTCCGCACTGAGCCAGTAATTACCTTCCGACGTCTTCACATGAAGCGCGACACCGTCGTCGGTGATCTCTTCACCTGTGACCTTATTCAGCCAGCGTAAATCAATCAGATCCGGAAAATCCGCAATCCGGTCAACAAGGTACTCCTCCACATAATATTGCTGGAGATTGACGAAGGCGGGCATCTTATGCGCGTCATCGGGCAGAAGATCGAAATTATAGACCTCCTCCTTCCCATGAAACAATCGACCGACTTTCCACGTCACGCCCTTTTCCAGCATCCGGTCACCGATACCGAGCCGGTCGAAGATCTCCAGGGTGCGCTTGGCCCAGCAGATGGCACGGGACCCGACGGAGACCATATTATTGTCGTCCAGAATTACGGAGCGGATACCATGCAGGGCAAGGTCTATTGCCATGGCCATTCCGATAGGGCCCGCGCCGATGATGGCGACGGGGTATCTGCCACGGCCCTCGCCCATCAGCTCTGGCGGAGTTCGAAATGGATATTTCCTGTTCTGATAATGCATTGCCCGACTATCCTTGCAGGGAGGCCCACATTTCCTTGTCCCGTTCCGCCGTCCAGATACGCGGCGTGTCGATGCCTTGCGCCTCGTCATAGGCGCGGGCGACATTGAACGGCAGGCAATGTTCATAGATTGCATAATCGGCAAATTTGGGGTCGCATTCGGCGCGAACCGCGTCCCAGGCTTCCTTCAGGCTTCCGCCGCGTGCGACCACGGCGGCAACGGGACGATACGTGCTCTCGACGAAATCACGGGTGTTGGTGAGCGCCGCATTTACAAGCTCATCCCCGACAAGTGCATCGCCACGTCCGGGCACGATGGATTTCGGGTTGAAGGCGGCTATGGCGTCAAGTGTCTTGCCCCAATCGTTGAAATGCCCGTCTCCGCAATAGCAGGCGGAGTGATACTCGACAACGTCGCCGGAGAAAATCACGCCTGAATCCGGGACATGGACGACGACGTCGCCTGCAGTATGGGCGCGACCCAGATGCATCAGGTCGACCCGCCGTTTACCAAGGTAAACAGTCATCTTCTTGGAGAAGGTCATGGTTGGCCAGGTCAGCCCCGGAATGCCTTCATGTCCTTCGAACAGGCGGGGGAAGCGTTCAAACTCACTATCCCAGTCCTCCTGTCCACGCTCGGCGACCATCGCGCGGCATTTATCGGACGCGATAATTTCCTCTGCGTTATAGGCGGAGGCACCGAGAACCCGGACCGCATGATAATGAGACAGAACAACATATTTGACCGGCTTGTCGGTGACCGACCGGATGCGCTCCATTACCATATTCGCCATGCGGGGCGTCGCCTGGGTATCGATAACCATGACGGAATCGTCGCCGATTATAACCCCGGTGTTTGGATCTCCCTCCGCGGTGAAGGCCCAGAGATCGGGACCGATTTCCGTAAATGAAATGGTTTTTTCTTCCATGTCGCCTTGTGAGGCAAACGCTTTGCTCATCTTGATTTCCCTTTATTGAAGTTACGCGCCCTTGGGCGTGTATTTTTGGACAGTCTGCTCAATCGCGCCAAAAATTGAGGCGCCGTTTGCGTCTTTCATCTCAATCCGGACGGTGTCGCCGAATTTCATGAAAGGTGTGACGGGCTTCCCGCCATTAATCGTCTCGATCATGCGGATTTCCGCGATACAGGAAAAACCGTCCCCGCCTTCGGAAATTGCCTTTCCCGGTCCGTCATTCAGCTTGTTGGAAACCGTTCCTGAACCGATAATCGAACCCGCACACAGCGGCCGGGTCTTTGCTGCATGGGCAATCAGCTCGGCAAAGTTGAAGGTCATGTCGATGCCCGCATTGGCCTTGCCAAAGGGCGCGCCGTTATAGTCGACAAGCAGCGGGAGGTGGAGTTTCGCCCCGTCCCAGGCATCGCCCAAGTCATCGGGCGTCACAGCGACGGGAGCAAAGGCGCTCGACGGTTTGGAGTGGAAAAAACCAAACCCCTTGCCAAGCTCTGCCGGGATCAAGCCGCGCAGGGATACATCGTTGGCGATCATGACAAGCCGGATCGCGTCGCGGGCCTGATCAGTACCTGCGCCCATCGGGACATCATCGACGATCACCGCCACTTCACCTTCCATATCGATGCCATAGGCTTCATCCGCCATCCGGATCGGGTCATGGGGTGCCAGAAAGCTGTCTGACCCGCCCTGATACATCAACGGATCGGTCCAGAAAGAGGGGGGCATCTCCGCACGCCTTGCTTTTCGCACCAGCTCTACATGATTGACATAGGCCGAACCATCCGCCCATTGAAAGGCCCGAGGAAGCGGCGAATGGGCTGCGCTTTGGTCGAATTTCTCGCCGTAAGAGCTATCGTTTTCCAGTTGTTTCGCCACTTCCTGTAGTTTCGGGGAGGAAACGTCCCAGTTATCGAGCGCACCCTGTAAATGGGCGGCTATGTCTGGCACTTTTACGCAGCGGGTGAGGTCTTTCGAGACCACGACCAGGCAGCCGTCGCGACTGTCGTCTTTTAGTGTTGCTAGCTTCATTTCTTTCCCTCGATCGTTCCATCAAATTTCTTCTCAAGCCCGTCCCAGCAGTTGATATAGTTCTTTTGCAGGCTGTCGTGGCAGGCGGCGAATTCGGTGACGAGTTGCGGCAGGCGCGTCTCGAACATGAACGCCATCGTCTCGTCGAGCTTTTGCGGCGCCAGGTCCGCATTGCTGGCCTTCTCGAACCCGAAGCTGTCCGGCCCGTGCGGGAGCATCATGTTATGCAGGCTGATGCCGCCGGGAACGAATCCTTCCTCCTTCGCGTCATACTGACCCTGGATAAGCCCCATGAACTCGCTCATGATGTTGCGGTGATACCAGGGTGGGCGGAAGGTATCCTCTGCCACCAGCCAGCGCGGCGGGAAGATGGCCAGATCCACATTTGCCGTCCCGGGTTCACCCGTTGGGGCTGTCAGGACAGTGAAAATTGACGGATCGGGATGATCAAAGGAAATCGACCCGATGGTGTTGTAGTGACGGAGGTCGTATTTGTAAGGGGCATAATTTCCATGCCAGGCCACCACATCAAGGGGAGAATGCATGATATCTGTGCCATAGAACTTCCCGCCCCATTTGGTTTCAACCCGGCAGGGAGATTCTTTTTCTTCGTAAGTGGCAGTGGGATACTTGAAATCGCGTGGATTTGCGAGGCTGTTCGCACCGATCGGACCGCGTTCAGGCAGGGTGAACCGCGGGCCGTAATTTTCGCAGATATAGCCACGGGCGGATCCGTCCACCAGTTCCACACGAAACATCATACCGCGCGGCAGGACACAGATTTCCAATGGCTCTACGTCCAGAATACCGAGCTCCGTTATGATCCTCAACCGGCCCATTTCCGGGACCAGCAGCATCTCCCCATCCGCGTTGAAGAAATAGTCATCTGTCATGTCCGCATTGGCCACATATATGTGTGCCGCCATACCCGCTTGCGCGAGAACGCTGCCCGCAGTGGTGATGGTGCGAATCCCCGAGATAAAGGATGTGGGTTCAACGGGCACAGCAATCGGGTTCCACCGGAGCTGACCAAGCGGCGCATCCTCAAAAGCGGCTGGCGCGGATTTCCAAAGCGGCCGGTCTACGGGCCTGAAATGCTGCATATGCCGGACGGAGGGGCGCATCCGGTAAAGCCAGCTGCGGGCATTCGTGGCATTGGGTGCCGTAAAGGCAGTGCCTGAGAACTGTTCCGCATAGAGGCCATAGGCGCATTTCTGGGGACTATTACGCCCCTCCGGCAGGGCGCCGGGAAGTGCCTCTGTTTCAAACTCATTATTGAAACCGGACATGTAGGCAAGAACCATAGGGACAAATCCTTGTTGATCTTCATGTTTTATATTAGTAACATATGTAACAGTCTAATTTGTAACTATCAAGAAAGTTTTTTCATGAATCTCGTTCTAGAGGAATTTTTGCCATATCGTTTCAATCGCCTTGCCGAAACACTTAGCCGCAACGCGAGCATTGCCTATAAAACCGAATATGGGTTGAGTCGCCCGGAATGGCGGGCCTTTGCATTGCTTGGCCAGAAGGGGACAATGACCGCCACCGAGATTTCCTACTATTCAACCATGCACAAAACAAAGGTCAGCCGCGCGATCTATGCGCTTGAGCAGAAACGCTGGCTGGTCCGTGAGGTTGATGAGAATGACAGGCGGCTGGAGCGTATTACCCTGACAAAGCAGGGACAAAAGGCGTATGAAAATCTGGTGCCAAAAATGCAGCGAATTGAACAGGAGATGATATCGCGCCTTGGCAAGGAGAACAGCGAAGCCCTCTTCAAGGGGTTGGCGGCCCTTGAAGAGCTGTATCTAGATAAGGAAACGGCGTCCCGGTCGCGACGAGCCGGTTAGCTCTGCCAGACGACGGGGAAAAGATCGCTATCCAACGGGGCACCCGGCTGAATCATTGGATCGCGTAGCATTTTCTGCAGGTTCGGCCTTGGATTGTAGGTCACATCATGACCGGTCCAGCGCTGGATATAGGCACGGCGGCGGATATTCGGTGTCCGGTTTGGCTGCGCCCCGTGCAGGGTCAGGCCGTGATGGAGGGTGCAATCTCCCGGCTCCAGCTCATAGGAAACAATGTCGTAGTCATCGCGCGCTGCTTCCACATCCGGCACCTCGGGTAAATCTTCCTCATATTGCTGATCGGGGTCGAAACTGATGGCGAGAAATTTCTTGCCCCAGCGATGCGATCCGCGAAGATACTCAACTGCCCCACTCTCAAAGGTTACGGGATCGAGCGCGAGCCAGAGTGTCGCCACCTGGTCCCCTGCAACGGGCCAGTAGGTATAGTCCTGATGCCAGGGCGTTGGTGTGGAAGTATCGGGCTCCTTCACCAGAATCTGATCGAACAGCAGATTGACTTTCTTGGCCTTCAGGATGGAGGCGGCAATCTGCGATGCCGGGGAGTTGAACACGGCGTCCTTGAACCCGTCCAGATGATGACAGACGAAGGTGTCGCCAAAGAAAAAGCCGCTCGCATCCTTGGCATCAATACTTTTTACCATGCCAGATGGGTTGGCCATATCCTGATCGATCAGATCGCGCAGGCGTTCAATCCAGTCCATATTGAAAAAGCCGCGAAGGCAGACAACCCCATCTTCCTGAAATGTCCTGATTTCCTCGTCTGTAACCGGCCGTGTCAGTTTATTATTCATTCTATGCCTCAGAGTTGTGTATGCGCTCCATTTTCTTTTAGTATATACCCCAAATTATGAGGAATTAAAATGACCCCTGCGGAGCCGACACGTTCTCCCGCTGAAATCTGGTTCGGTGATCATGTGCTGTGGCCGGATGAAACGCTGCTTTGGTCGGGGCGTCCGAGTGTGTTCCGATCCCTATTCTTTAATTTCTGGTTTTGCCTCTGCGGTGCGTTCCTGACCGCCCTGCTTGTCATGCTCGTTTGGACATCGGAGGAGTTTGGCGATGTCCGCTTGCCAGAGGTAGCGTTGGCGTTTGGCTCCCTCTGGCTTTTCTCCAGTCCGCTGCGCTATGGTTGGCGCGCTTATCGCACGGCCTATTTCGTGACGGACAAGCGCGTGGTTATCTTGCGAAAGGGCCTTTTCCGCGTCCATGAGAGGGCGTTTCAGACGAGCGAGATTACGAATTTTGAACTTAAACGGCTTACCGGCAAACGCGGGGACATCCGCCTCCGCCTGAGCGAGGCGACGGCCCCGAACCCCTATCAGGATGACAAGGAGAAATATGTCCCGGGCCTGACAAGTAACGTCGTCGCCTGGTCCGGCTCCGGTCCTTTCATACAGTATGACGATGGCCTCTGGGGTATCGACGATGTTTCCATCGCTGCCGCCGCCATCCGCAACCTGACTTGATTCTCAGTTGATCATCCCGCGTCAAGCTGTGCCCGCAGTTCCGTTTTCAGAACCTTGCCATAGTTGTTTTTGGGAAGTTCCTCCAGGAAGAAATATTCCTTTGGCCGTTTGAAGCGGGCGATATGCTTTATGCAATGCTCGTCAAGCTCCTTCGGAGTCACATTGCCGCCTTTGCGCACAACCACAAAGGCAACAACCTCCTCGCCCCAGTCTGCGTGCGGTCGTCCGACAATGGAGATTTCATCGACATCAGGATGAGTAAGCAATGCCTCCTCGATCTCGCGCGGATAGATATTGGTGCCGCCGGAGATGATAAGATCCTTAGACCTGTCCTTCAGGGTCAGGAAACCCTCCTCGTCGAAACAGCCCATATCGCCTGTATGAAGCCATCCGCCGCGCAATGTCTCTGCGGTCGCTTCCGGGCTTTTCCAATAACCCTGCATGACCACATCGCCACGCACCACCACCTCGCCGATCTCGCCAACGGGCAGCGGATTGTCATCGGCATCGAAAACCTTGACCTCAACATCGGTTCGTTCGGTACCGACGGAGGCGAGGATCTCGCTTCTCCGAGGGTGGCTTTCATCGCGAATTAGGGCCATTGAGAGCCCGGTGATGGTCATGGGTGATTCACCTTGCCCGTAAATCTGGGCGAAACGGGGGCCAAGCGCACCAATCGCGCGCCGGATATCCGCTTCATACATCGGCCCGCCACCATAGACGATAATTTTGAGGTTGCTGGTATCCGCTCCCTCGAATGCCGGGCTGGAAATCAGGCGGTGCACCATGGTGGGGGCGAAGAAAAAGCAGGAATTGGGATAGTGGGCGATCAGCTCCAGCGTCTCGGCCGGGTCAAACCCGCCGCTTTCCGGCGTTACCTGGATCCCGCCTTTCGCAATCAGGGGCAGGCCATACATGCCGGATCCGTGGGTTTGCGGCGCAGCATGAATGACGGCATCCCCCGGATCGATTGCCGTGACATCGGCAAAATAGCTGAGCACCGAGGTGAGAAGGTTCCGATGGCTCAGCATCGCGCCCTTCGGTTTGCCCGTAGTGCCGGAGGTGTAGAACAGCCAGGCGAGATCATCCGGCGCAGCTTCCTGCAGCGGGAGCGGAGCTTCGCTTTTAAGCGCCTGATAGCTTTCATCATGGACGGAGATCACGGTTTCAAGCTCGGGTAGTTCACCGGTGAGGGCGGCGAGTTCGTCAGCCAGCTCCGCTGTTGCGAACACGAGACGGCTATCGGAATTCTCAAGAATATAGCGAAACTCGTTGATATGCAGTTTGGCATTGACCGGTACGGCGACAAGGCCCGCGCGCCAGACGGCGAAAAGGGCGATCCAGTATTCGGGATGGTTCTTCATGATCAGCGCAACACAGTCCCCGGCGTTTAGGCCGAGTTTGCTGCGAAGTGCGCCCGCAAGCCGCGCGGACTGGTCCGCATAGTCACGATAAGTAGCTACGATTTTCTTGCCGTAGGCGAGGGCGGGTAAATCCGGGTAGGTCTTTGCAGTCCGTTCCAGCAGGTTGGCGATATTCATGTCAGTAGGTCTCCCGAGGGGTTTCAGGCGGCCCCTTCTTGTTGTTCGATTGGTTGACGATATGAGAGATACCAGAGGAGTGCAAGTCCCGGCAAGGCTGCCACGGTGGTGATGATGAAAAACTCTATCCAGCCCGTCCGTTCCACCAGCCAGCCCGCGGGGGACACAAGCACGGTGCGCGCGACCGCCATTAACGAGGTCAGCAAAGCATATTGCGTCGCCGTGTAAGCGGTATTGCACAGGCTGGACAGATAGGCGACGAAGACGGCGGTGCCCATCCCGCTCGCGACATTCTCAAGGCCGATGGTAAGGGCGAGAAAGGCGAGATCGGGCCCGATGGCCGCCTGTGCAGCGAACATCAGGTTGGAGAGCATTTGCAACAGGCCGCAAATCCAGAGTGTACGGTACATTGTCGTTGCCGCCAGTAGCCAGCCTCCAATGAATAGCCCACCGAATGTGGCCACGGTACCGAGGACCTTTGAGATTTCCGCAATCTCAATTAGCGTAAAGCCGGTTTGCAGATAGAAGGGTGTCGCCATGGCGCCCGCCAGCGCATCGCCGAATTTATAAAGCACCGCAAACAGCAGGATGATCAGCCAGTCCGGTTTTTTCATGAAATCGGTGAACGGATCGATGACCGACGTTTTCAGCCAATGGAGATAGGCATTCGCTGATGGTTCTTCTGCGCTTTCCGGTTTGGCCGGTTGCACCTTGGGCTCGCGGGTGAAGAGCACTGTGACGGTGCCAATCAGAATAAAGGCGGCCATAACCATATAACTGATCATCCAGCCAAAATATTCGGCGATGACAAGGCTTGAGAACCCCGTAAGCCACATCGCAATACGATAGCCATATACGAAGGTTGCCGCCCCGGCTGCCATGTTCTTTTGATCGCAGATCTCAATTCTAAACGCGTCGACGATGATATCGTAGGACGCGGAGGCAAATGCTACTGCAATGGCGGCAATCGTGACATAGAGAAGGCTCGCGCTCGGGTCACTGAAGGCGAGAGCGAGGGTGGCAGCGATCAGAAACATTTGCAGCAGGAGCAGCCAGCTTCTCCGTCTGCCAAACAGCGTGGATAGAACCGGGATCCGGATGTTGTCGATCAGCGGTGCCCAGAGAAATTTCAGCGTATAAGGCAACCCCACAAGGGTAAACAATCCGATGGAGGTGAGATCTATATTTTCCTGGGTCAGCCAGGCTTGCAAAATACTGGCGGTTAGGAGCAGCGGAGCGCCGGAGGAAAAGCCGAGCAGCGTAATGCTCATAATACGCTTGTCGCGATAGACAGATAGGGCGGACAGCCAGCCAGTCATCGGGCGTTTATCTTATACAGGTTGCACATAAAATTACTCTACTCAATATAAGAAGGGCGTCGTCCGCTAGTCGCCGTTCCGGATCATTTCCTTGGCTTTTTGCAAATCATCTGTCGTCCGCACGAGCCTTTCTGCCAGGACGCGCATCATCTCCACGGCCATTTCGGGAAACTCCGTCACCATCCGGAAAAAGACATCCTTGGTAATTTTGAGCGTCGTCAGTTCCGTCTTTGCCTTGATCGTTGCCGTTCGGGGCACATCGATCAGGATGGCAATCTCGCCAACCACGTCATTCTTGCCAAGGGTTGCGACCGTTAATGGTCCCGACGGGGTTTCCACGATGACTTCTGCTTCGCCTGCCATGATGAAATAGGCGGCATCGCCGTTATCTCCCTGCTCACAGACGAAATCCTCCGGTTGAAATGTCAACCGTTCCGACGTAAAGGCCAGCAGTTTGATCTTGGAAGGCTCGATTTTCGCAAACAGGGGTATCTGCCGGAGGATCTCGACTTCTTCTTTTAGGCTCACCGAATTTCTCCTTCTGTTTTAGCGGGTCTAAGACGCCGCCAATAATTCCTTATATGGGGCACTGCTCTCTTTCAGTTTATCCGGAGAGCCCTGTTCCACAATCCGACCCCCGCGCATGATCAGTACATGATCAAAATCGGCGGTCTTCTCTGCATGGTCGAGCGACCATATCAGGCCGCGGCCCTTGAACTCTTCAAGTATGTTGTTCATCAAGCGCACCTGGGTCGCGCCATCGAAGGAAGATGTCGCCTGGTTGAGGACCAGCAAGTCCGGATTCTTGATAATTGCCCGGGCGATACAGAGCTTCTGGCGTTGCGTTGCGTTCAGCCGGGCCCCGGCGGTACCCACTGTAAAGTTGAGCCCGACTTCGATAATTGTGCTCCTAAGGGACATCTCCTCCACCACGGTCGCCAGGGCTGCACCGATTTTTTCCGCAGCCTGGGCAAAGCCAAACGCAATTTTGCCAAACAGGATATTGTCCTGAAGATTGGTGGCGGCGTTATAGGCGTCCGCTTCGAAAAACGCGACGCTGTTTTTTAGATGCGGCGGCAGTTCTTCGGCAAATCGATGGCGTGCGGCGACAATCTTGTCCTCAATATCGTCGGTGAGCACGCCAAGACGGTGCCGTGAGGGTATGACCTTGAACGGTAGCGACATGAAGCGTAACCGATCCTCTTCACGCAGATTGTTCAGCCGCTCAGAATCAATCCGGCTGATCATCGCCTGATACTCCGGCAGGTCATCCGAAGAAATAAAGCCGTAAAGCTGGAAGAATTCATGGTCCGGCGGCAAGTCGGCAAACAGTTCGATCATCAGGGTAGCGACCTGATAACCCATTCTGAGGAATGTCTCGGTCAGGCCAGCTTCTTCGATGATCTTCTGGACATATTTATTTTCCGCCATCCGATCGAGGTCGAACTCATCACCAACGGGTGTGCCGAACAGCAGGTTTTCAGCAACGGATGCGTTGGTGTTATATTTATCCTGTTCGAAGGCTTCGATCATGTTCTTGAGGCTGGGATCGTTTTCGATCTTTTCAAAAAACCGGCGGCGGGCGGCCAGCACCAGCTCTGCGGTTTCAGGCGCCTCTTTCGGATCGATCGTGCTGCGCAGGCCAAGGCGGTAGACATCTTCGCTGAGATCCACCATCTCCAGTATTTCGAGGGCGCGCGCTTTCAACCCTTCCTCGTTCTCGACGCCGGCAAGCTCATAATCATGCCAGTCCGCGTCAATATCATCTATGGAATTACCGGTCAGCTCCGCATTCTTGATATAGGTTTGCCGTTCCTTTTCCATTTCGTCCGTATATTTTTTCTCATGCAGTGGCCGATGCTTGAGGCCAAAGAAGAGGTTTTCTCCCAATGTCGTATTGAACACATAACCATGCTGTCCGACATAGGAGATTTTTCGCCCGACTATGGCTTCGGGCGCGGTGACCATATTCACATCTCCAGCCATCAGCCGTCCGCGATCCGGATCAATCAACCTGGCCAGCACATGGGTCAACGCCTCGCGCCCCGATCCGGCGGGACCGATGATCGCCACTCGCTCGTTCAGCTTGAACCGGGTGTTCAGGCCCTCCAGGATTTTTGATCCGGTATCATCGGAAAGTTCAATGTTAGAGGCAACCAGTTCACCGGTCAGGCTGGGAATCTCATCCGGTTCTACAAGTTGATTGTCGGCATCCCGCATGCCGGCGGGCTCAAACTGCTCGATCACCTGTTCATACTTGATGCGGGCGTCCTCGCGCCGCTGGTAATAGGCAAGAAGCTCCTTCCAGGGTGCCGCCATTTCCTTATGGGCACCGATGGCCGCGACCAGCGTCCCGACCTCCAGCGTCCCATTAATGACCATGGTGCCGCCGATGGCATAGAAGAAGAACGGGCCGAGCTGCTGGATGAAATTGTTGAGGAACTTAATAATGAACTTGAGAAGATAGATGCGGTAGCGGACAGTATAGATCTTGTCCATCTGATTGGAGAATTGCGCCCGCATATTGCTGGAGGCGTCGTGGGTATGCACCTCCTCAACGCCACTGACGGACTCTCCAAGCTGATCGGACAACACGCGAACCAGACGCACCCGGGTCTTACCAAGCAGGTTCACTTTCCGTTGCAGTTTCGGAATGAAGAAAGCCTGGAGCGGATAAAGCGCAATTGCCGCGACGGCCATTACCCAATTCTGGACAACCAGAAAACTAACGATAACAAGAAGATAGCCGCCCTGAAAGATCGGCAGCGCAAAGGCTTCCCCGATAAATCCGCCGAGCGGCTCAACTTCCGAGGTAATCATCGGGATGATCTCGCCCGGACTCTTTTTCTTGAAGGTCGGCATCGGGAACCGCAGGATCCGGCAATATAGCTCATAGCGGAGACGCCGAAGCATCCGCTCACCTGATATTCCCTGATACACATTGATCACATATTTGAATGCCTGATTGACAATCACCATCAGGAGGAAGAGCCCGACTGTCAGGTACAGAAAAGCCGTCTGGTCAAACTCAAAGCCGACATATTCGACCGGAAATGAGATATCATTGGCTTGAATAGCTTGGTTGATGATCAATTTTGGAAGTTCGAGATAGTAGTAAAGAGCGGGAAATGACAGGATGGACATGATGGTAAGTATGACCTGCTGCTTCTTGCTGTAGCGCAGAATATACTTGTAAATATTATGTTCCATTAAACGCGACCTGTTCAATTCCCATCGGTTTCACACAATATGTGGGTCCGCTGACGGGACAGTTTTTCACAGTTTTATCCTCCGCCGCAAGGAGGAAATTTGTGCCACCATCACAGGAATGTCCTTCGGCCTCCCTTTGTCGGTTGATATTTACGCTTTCTGCCCTTAACAAGGACGATATATAAGATTTGAGCCGGAGCGCCATGCCGACCCCAGAATGTGAAAGTCCTGTTATTGTTGTCGTGCTGAAGGGGTATCCGCGTCTGTCGGAAACTTTTATCGCGCAGGAGCTTCTGGCCTTACAGCGGCGGGGTCTCGATCTCGCGCTCGTCTCCCTGCGTCATCCGACCGACAATACGACCCATCCCGTGCATCAGGAAATTTCCGCGCCCGTCAATTATTTGCCGGAATATCTATATCAGGAACCGCTCCGTGTATTGAAGTCCTGGTGGTGCGTACGCAACAACCCGGGATATCGCAAGGCACGGACTGTCTGGCTGAAAGACCTGCGCCGTGACCTGACGCCCAACCGTGTTCGCCGATTTGGGCAGGCGCTGGTGCTGGCCGCGGAAATGCCGCCGAACGCAGCAATGATCTATGCCCATTTCCTGCATACGCCAGCGTCAGTCGCGCGCTATGCCAGCCTGGTCACCGACAGGAGCTGGAGTTGTTCCGCCCATGCTAAGGATATCTGGACGTCTCCCGAGTGGGAGCTTCGCGAAAAGCTGGCTGAACTTTCGTGGTTGGTGACCTGTACTTCCGTCAATGCAGACTATTTGTCTTCGTTGGCGGTGGATGACACGAAGGTGTCGCTCATGTATCACGGCCTTGATATGTCCCGGTTTCCGGAGTTTTCAGAACGCCACCATGCGCGGGATGGCTCCGACCGGACGGCGCCGGTAGAGATTGTCTCGGTCGGTCGGGCGGTGGCGAAGAAGGGATATGATGATCTTTTAAGGGCACTTGCGGCGCTGCCAGCAGATCTCCATTGGAAGTTCACGCATATTGGTGGCGGCCCCCTGCTCAAGGACCTGAAAGCGCAGGCAAAGGATCTTGGCATAGCAGAAAACCTTGATTGGCGCGGGGCGTTACCGCAGGGCGAGGTTCTGCAGGCGCTTAAGGCTGCGGATATTTTCGTCCTAGCCAGCCGTATTGCTGAAGATGGCGACCGTGACGGCCTCCCAAATGTCCTGATGGAGGCGCAAAGCCAGAAAGCGGCGGTGGTGGCGACGAATGTGTCGGCAATCCCCGAATTGGTAATCGACGATGAAACCGGACTTCTGGTGCCAGAGCGTGACCCAGCGGCATTAACAGTTGCGCTGTCCCGACTGATACGGGAGCCTGCGCTGCGGCAGCAATTCTCCGATAAGGGAAACCGGCGCTTGCGTGATCTCTTCGACGCCAACCGCTGGATCGGCAGCCTTGCCGAAAAACTGGGCCCGCCCTCACAACCCTGCAAAACCGGAACCGCAACGTGAAGCTCGCTTTTTATGCGCCTATGAAGTCACCCGACCACCCGGTTCCGTCCGGAGACAGGCGAATGGGAAGGTTGCTCTGGTCGGCGCTGGAATTGGCGGGTTTCGAACCGGTGCTGGCCTCTGAAAAGAGAAGTTTTGACAGTCAGGGCGATGCGGATTTTCAACACGCCATGAAAAAACAAGGGTCGGCGGAGGCGGAGGCACTGATCGCGAAATGGCGCGCCCGGCCCGAAGACGCGCCCAAAGGGTGGTTCACCTACCACATTTACCACAAAGCCCCCGACTGGATCGGCCCGACAGTATGCGCCGCGCTGGATATCCCCTACTTCGTGGCGGAGGCAAGCCATGCTCCCAAACGTGCGCGCGGAGGCTGGCAAATGGGTTATGAGGCCGCCGCAAGCGCTATCCGTTCCGCCCGTGCGGTTTTTCATATGACCCGGCTGGATGGGGAATGCCTGAAGCCGTTGATCGCAGCCGATAACGCGCTTGTCCTGCTGCCACCCTTTGTCGATATCGAGACGTTCATCGAAAATGCGGCCCAGATCGATATCGATGCCGCAGTTACGAATGCCGGAGGCAGAAAAGATGTGAATAATTTGTTGGCCGTAGCGATGATGCGTGGCGGCGATAAGTTAATGTCCTATCAGCAGCTCGGCGCGGCGCTCGCACGTCTTAAAACCCCGGATTGGCAGCTACTCGTGATTGGGGACGGAGAGCGACGGCGCGAAGTGGAGGAGGCGCTTGCTCCCATTGGCGATAAGGCCGTCTATCTTGGCGCCATGGCGCCGGATGCCTTGCCTGCCTGGTATGAATATGCCGATATTTACGTCTGGCCCGCCTGCGGGGAGGCGTATGGCATGGCCTTTCTGGAGGCAGAAGGGTGCGGCCTGCCTGTGGTGGCAGGCAATATACGGGGTGTCCCGGATGTTGTGAAGGACCGGGAAACGGGTCTTCTAACCGTTCCGGGAGACGCAGCGGCCTTTGCGGCGGCGGTTGATCAACTGCTTGCGGATGCGCCCTTGCGAGAAAAAATGGGGCAGGCAGGGCGGCAGTTTGTCCGGGAGGAACGGACACTGGCAAAAGCCGCCGAGATCTTGAAATCGCATATCGAAGGAGTACTGTAATGGTTCAGTTGCTGGTCATACGGCATGGCAAGACCGACTGGAACTTGCAGAAGAAAATTCAGGGTCGCACGGATATTCCGCTTAGCGAGCTGGGCCGGGCGGAACTTGTGAAAATGCGCCTGCCTGCCGAGTTTAAGCAGTTCAGCTGGACATCTAGCCCGCTGAAGCGGACCCGGCAGACAGCAGAACTACTGGGCGCAACGGAGCTCAAGATAGAGCCTGCGCTGATAGAGATGAACTGGGGGGAATGGGAAGGCGAGACGCTGCCCGATCTTCGGGCAAAATATGGGACGGAATTCAAATATAACGAAGCCCGGGGAATTTATATGACACCGCCTGGCGGTGAAAGTCCGGCCGACGTTGTCGCGCGCCTGACACCCTGGCTTCAAAGTCTAAAGATTGACACGGTTGCCGTCACCCACAAGGGTGTCATACGCGCGTTAAAGTCTCTGGCCTATAATTGGGACATGACGGACAAGGCCCCGGTCAAGTTCGACTGGGCAACGGGTCATCTTTTTGACGTAAGCCCCGATGGCGGCCTTTCACCGCTGCGTATAAATATCAGTATGGAAGACGCATGACAGACCTAATATCCCCGCTGAAAATCCTGTTCTATGTCCAGCATCTTTTGGGGATCGGGCATCTCAAGCGGACAGCGACGCTGGCACGCAACATGATGCGGGCGGGTTTTGACGTCACCGTTGTCTCCGGGGGACATGAAATAGATGTTGATCTTGGCGGGGCACGATTGATCCAGCTGCCAGCGACACGGGCGACGGACCTTTATTTCAAGGTGCTCGTGGATGAGGAAGGACAGCAGATCGACGACCAGTGGCGACAGAAGCGGGCCGATAGGCTACTCGATATCTATAACGAGCATAAGCCAGATATCCTGATTACCGAGCTGTTTCCTTTTGGTCGGCGGCAGATGCGCTTCGAATTGTTGCCGCTGCTCGAGACGGCGCTGGCGGCCCCGTCGCGTCCACTGATCATTTCCTCCGTCAGGGACATCCTCGTGGCGCAGACGAAACCCGGCCGGAATGATGAAATGCTGGACCTTGTGGAGAAATATTTCGATTATGTCATGGTCCATGGTGACCCCGATCTCATATCCCTCGACAAGACCTTCCCCCATACGGAGCGGATCCGGGACAAGATCTTCTATACCGGCTATGTGGTCGACCATACAGGCGTCAAGGGCGGGCCGGACGCGCCGGGCGCGGGCGAGGTGATTGTCTCCAGCGGGGGCGGGGCGGTTGGTACCAATCTTTTAAAGACGGCGATGAAGGCGCGGGCACTTAGTTCGGCAAAAGACCGGGTCTGGCGAATGATGGTCGGCGCCACAGTAGAAGCGGAAATCTTTGACGAGTTGACCGGGCTGGCGCCTGAAGGGGTGGTTGTTGAGCGCGCGCGCGCTGATTTCACCACACTTTTGATGAATTGCGCGCTATCTATAAGTCAGGGAGGGTATAACACGGTGATGGAAACCCTCCATGCCAAATGCCGGGCAGTGATCGTACCCTACGCCGGCGGGCTGGAAACCGAACAAACTCTCCGGGCACGGCTGCTGGCCAGGAAAGGCGTTCTGCAAATTGCCGATGAAGACGGGCTCACCCCCGAGATTCTTGCCGCGAAAGTGGACATTGCCTTGAGCGGACCGCCGGCGCGGGCCGAAATTAATGTTAATGGCGGGGCGAAAACGATAGAATTACTGAAAATGTGGGCAGACGGAAACGCATGAACAGTTGGGACAGCCTGAACAAGGAACTTGACCTCTGGCGATCTGAGGGACGTGTCGCGACCTTCTGGTGGCGCGACGACGACGTGGTTGCGCCAACACCCGCCCTGGAACGGTTGTTACATCTAAAGGAACATTTCGATCTCCCGCTGGCACTAGCCGTCATTCCGGAAAAGGTCGATCCCGAACTTGTAAACCATCTGGAGGAGTGTGTAATTCTTCAGCATGGCTTTAGTCATGAAAATGTCGCGGCGGCGGGGGCGAAGAAGTCAGAATTCCCCGATACTCGCGCAGTAGAAGAAATTAAAACCGATCTTCTCAAGGGAAAGGAAACCCTCACACGGATATTTACCAATCAGTTTGTTCCCATTATGGTGCCACCCTGGAACAGGATTGCAGACAACCATCTTGGTGTGCTGGCGGAACACGGTTTTGTCGGTATATCCCGCTACAAGGCGCGAAAAGAGGGGCTGGTTCGCCCGGCGCTTGCCGAAATTAACACCCATGTCGACCCGATAAACTGGCGCGATGACCGAAGTGTGGTGCCGGAGGCAGTGTTGCTCGATATGGTTATTGATCATTTGGCCGCACGGCGGCAGGGACAGGCGGATCTGCTGGAGCCAACCGGCCTGCTCACGCATCATCTAGTTCATGACGAGAATGTCTGGGCGACGCTTTATAAGTTGCTGGCAACGCTAACGGATCATCCAGCGGTGCGTTTCCTAACCATAGAAGGGGCACTGGCGTTGATTGACGGAATTCCGGATGAGGTTTTTCTACAGGAGACAGAACAGGCAGTGGAATGATGCGGGTGTTTACATATCCTCTTCGAAGTCTTTTGGGCAGCTATCTGCGCGCCCTGTTTGGTGTGACGTTGACCCTTGTTCCGCTCTTGTTGTTAAATCCGATTTCTGTCATTGTTTATTTGTTGGTTTTTTTATTATGTGCGTTCGTTTGGTATGGTCTGCGCGCAATTCTCCGGCAATTCACCTGCTTTGAAGTGAGTGGTGCCGGTATTGTCATGTCCGGCCCGATAAGGCGTCACATAAAATGGGAGGAACTGGACGGATTCAACCTGAACTATTACTCGACACGGCGGGATCGGGAAGCGGGTTGGATGCATTTGAAGCTGAAAGGCGGGGGGGCAAGATTGAGTATCGATTCATCCATCAGCGGGTTTGAGGAGCTGGTAAGGCTGGTGTCGCAGGCGGCGGCTGAGAATGGCCTTGTTCCAGACAAGAATACGGCCAGAAACATGCAGGCCTTGGG
The DNA here is from genome assembly GCF_017313765.1 of Sneathiella sedimenti. Lineage (GTDB taxonomy): Bacteria > Pseudomonadota > Alphaproteobacteria > Sneathiellales > Sneathiellaceae > Sneathiella > Sneathiella sedimenti. The sequence goes on from NZ_JAFLNC010000001.1 coordinate 927,582, forward strand.
AATTACCCGACCGGATCGCAGGCCTTCGGTAGCTTTTGGAACGGCGAACCAATGACGAATGTGCTGCTGGTCAGGGACCTCAAAGTTGAATTCCGGGTTCCGGAAGGGACGATCAAGGCGGTGGACGGCGTCAGCTTCCGGGTACCTGATGGCAAAACCGTTGCGCTGGTGGGGGAATCCGGCTCCGGTAAATCCGTGATCAGCCAGGCAATCATGTCAATCCTGCCGAAACCGGCACATATTACAAGCGGCGAAATTCTCTTCTTCGATCCGGAAAAACCCGGCGTATTTTATGATATCGCCAAACTGAAACCCGACAGCAAGGAAATGCGAAATATTCGCGGCGGCCGCATTTCCATAATCTTTCAGGAACCGATGACCTCTCTTTCGCCGCTGCATACCATCGGCGACCAGATTTCCGAGGCCCTTCATCTACACCACAAGAAAACAAAGCAGGATGGGGTAAAGGTAACCGTCGACATGCTGCGACTTGTGGGCTTTCCGGAGCCGGAGGAGGCGTTTCACACCTACCCGTTTGAACTTTCGGGGGGACTGCGCCAAAGGGCGATGATCGCGATGGCAATGATCTGCCATCCCGCACTCCTGATCGCGGATGAACCGACGACCGCTCTCGACGTCACGATTCAGGCGCAAATTCTCGACCTGATGCAAAATCTTCAAAAGCAGCTTGGTATGGCGATCCTGCTGATTACCCATGATCTTGGTGTTGTCGCCAGTATGGCCGACGAGATCGTCGTCATGTATCACGGCAAGGTTATGGAGCAGGGCACCCTTGAAGATATTTTCAAAAACCCGAGCCACCCGTATTTAAAAGCGCTCATGCATGCCATTCCCCGTTTCGACATGAAACCGGGAGAGCGCCTGACCCCAATTCGTGAAATCAAGCGCGACGCCAACAGTAAATTTCTTGAGCAGGCCAACCCGCGCCCGATCGCGACCGGAGATGAGAAACCAATTCTTGAGGTGCGCAACCTCACCAAGAAGTTTACAACGCGAAAATCCTCCCTTTTTGGGGCGAAGCCAGGGGGTGAGGTGCTGGCGGTGGATAATGTGAGCTTCTTTATCCAGCCCGGTGAATGCCTCGGCCTGGTGGGAGAGAGCGGATGCGGCAAGACGACCCTGTCCAAGCTTATCCTGCGGGCATTGACGGCGACAGCCGGGGAAGTAACCTATAACGACCGCGGGCGTGACATTGATGTTCTCGCTCTCTCGAGTGAAGAGCTTTTCGACTATCGCAACAAGGTCCAGTTTATTTTCCAGGATCCGTTCTCGTCCCTTAATCCGCGAATGACTGTATTCGACATCATTTCCGAACCGCTGATCATTCACAATGTCGGTACCGCGGCAGAACGCGAGGAAACGGTGAAGGAATTGATGACGCTGGTTGGGCTCGATTTCCGGTTCCTGCGCCGTTATCCGCATTCCTTTTCAGGCGGGCAGCGGCAGCGGATCGGTATTGCCCGGGCCCTTGCGCTGAAGCCGGATCTTCTGATCTGTGACGAGCCGGTCTCGGCGCTGGATGTCTCCATTCAGGCCCAGATCCTTAACCTGCTGAAGGATTTGCAGGCCGAGCTTGGTCTCACCTATCTATTTATCTCCCACAATCTGGCGGTGGTGGATTATATTGCCGACAGGATTGCCGTAATGTGCAAGGGGCGGCTTGTCGAAACCGCGCCGAAAGAGGCCCTGTTTAAAAACCCGGTGCATCCCTACACCAAGCGACTGTTGGCGGCGGTGCCGGAACCGGACCCCAATCATCGACTTAATTTCTCAAATCTGGTAGAGGAAAAGGCCTCCAATCCAGAGCTCTGGCCAGCCCCCTTTACCGCGGATTTGAATACGAGCCCAGTCATGATGGACATTGGGGGAGGGCATTTTGTCCGGGTCCACGAAAACACGGATCCGAAGGAGCTGCGGCTATGAAGCTATGGCGCAAAATTTCGCGGGGAGTAGCAATATCAACGTTGATTTGTGCGATCCCGGCTGGCGTTGTTCGCGCGGAAGTACCTTATTTTCAGCATTCAGTGGTTTCAGGCTTCCTGCCGCCGATGGAGAGCCGGCTCCCGAAAAATCCACTTGTTGTGACGCCCGGGAAGGATCAGGTGATCGGCCAATATGGCGGCAAGCTCAAGACATTGGTTGGTAGTCCCTCTGATGTGAAGCTGATGTTCGTAAATGGCTATGCCCGCCTTGTCGGCTATACGGAAGATTTCGAAATCAAACCCGATATTCTCGCGTCACTGGACGTGACCGACGGTCGAACTTTCGTCATGAAACTGCGGCAGGGACATAAATGGTCTGACGGCCATCCCTTTACATCGGAGGATTTTCGCTACTGGTGGGAAGACATTGCCAATAACCCGAAGCTTTTTCCAGCCGGACCACCTGCGGAACTATTGGTCAATGGTGAGTTACCTAAGGTCGAGTTTCCGGATCCGCTGACGGTTATTTATTCCTGGTCGGTTCCTAACCCTAATTTCCTCGCTAATCTTGCCAGCGCGGCGCCACTCCTTATTTATCGCCCCTCACATTACCTGAAAACCCATCATATCGACTATATTGACCGGTCGAAGTTGTCGCCGAAACAGAAGATCAAGCTCAAGTCCTGGGCGGCGAACCATAACCGTCTCGATAATCTTTATAAATTCGATAACCCGGAACTACCGACACTTCAGCCCTGGCGCAACACGACCCCCGCGCCGGCAAACCGGTTTGTGGGCAAGCGAAACCCCTATTTCCATCGGGTTGACCCGAATGGCCAGCAACTGCCCTATATCGATGAGCTGATCTACACGGTGTCGGAGGGCAAACTGATCCCGGCCAAGGCTGCGTCGGGGGATACTGACCTTCAGGCCAGAGGGCTACGTCTGCAGGACGCCACATTTTTGAAGGAAAATGAGACGCGCTCCAACTATAAAGTACTGCTCTGGGAAACGGCGCGCGGTTCCCATTTCACCTTATATCCAAACCTGAATAGTCAGGATCCGACCTGGCGCAAGCTGATGCGGGATGTCCGGTTCCGGCGGGCGCTCTCCCTTGCCATCAACCGCGAGGAAATTAACGATATCCTCTTTTTCGGTCTGGCAGTAGAGGGCAATAACGCGGTCCAGAAGCAAAGCCCGTTTTATACCGAAGACCTGCGCACCAAGTGGGCAACCTTCGATATTGACAAGGCCAACAGTCTGCTGGACGAGATGGGCCTGACGACACGCAATAATGATGGCACCAGAATGATGCCTAATGGCGAGCCGCTGGTCATTGTAATTGAAACCGCCGGTGAAGAGACGGAGCAGTCGGACATCCTGGAACTGATCAATGAGTCCTGGGAACAGATCGGTATCGAGGTGTTCACCAAACCGTCCCAGCGGGCAGTATTCCGGAACCGTATTTTTTCCGGGGAAACCGTGATGTCCGTGTGGTCCGGGTTTGAGGATGGCTTGCCGACTGCGCAATCCAGCCCGGCGGACCGGGCACCGACGAGCCAGACCAGTTATCAGTGGCCAAAATGGGGCCAGTATTTCGAAACGAAGGGCAAGTCAGGAGAACCTGTCGACCTGCCGGAAGCCCAGCAACTGTTCGATTTGTACAAAAGGTGGCTGGTCACAACGGATGATGATGAAAAAGCGGAAATTTGGCGGGAAATGCTGAATATCCACGTGGATCAGCAATTTACTATTGGTGTAATCGGGGCAATCTTGCAACCAATTGTCGTTTCCAACAAATTACGTAACGTACCCAGGGAGGGCATCTATAACTGGGACCCCGGGGCGCAGTTCGGTATTTATCATCCGGATCTGTTCTGGTTTGAAGATTAAGTGATCAAGGAGGTCGAGATTTTGGGGGGAGGCGACTTCGGTACAATCGCTGCATTTTTGAGAGCGCTGGTTGACGGCGTGCCACATTTCGGCGAACAATGCGAAAATGATACGGGGCAGTACCGATGAAAAATCGGTTCCTCTCAGGGCAGAGTTGAATGTTTACTTATTTCGTACACAGAGTGCTGATTATGATCCCCACCCTGCTGGTGATCAGTATTCTGACATTTGTCATCATCCAACTGCCACCGGGTGACTATCTCTCCAATCAGCTTGAAGAATTGCGGTCTCAGGGCGAATCCGCGTCAGCGATGGCGAAAATTGCCTTTTACCGGGAGCAATACGCCCTTGATAAATCGCCAATTGAGCAATATGCGCTCTGGATGGGATTCTGGCCTGGCCCGAACGGTTTTTCCGGCTTGATACAGGGAAACTGGGGCCAGTCCTTTGCTTATGACTTGCCTGTGAAGGAAGTGGTGGGTGACCGCCTTGGCCTCTCCTTCCTGATCAATTTCTCGACAATCCTCTTTATTTATGTTGTCGCGTTTCCCATCGGCGTTTACTCGGCGACCCGTCAGTATTCCATCGGGGACTACGGCTTTACCCTGATCGGTTATCTCGGTCTGGCGACGCCGAATTTCCTTCTGGCCATGGTGTTGCTCTACTATGCCAATGTCTATTTCGGGGTTTCCATTGGCGGATTGATGGACGACAAATATATCAATCAGCCCTGGAGCTTCGACAAGGCAATGTCGGTATTGGATCATATGATCGTGCCGGTGATCGTGATCGGCACGAGCGGAACGGCCTCCATGATCCGGCGCCTTCGTGCCAACCTTCTGGACGAGTTGCAGAAACAGTATGTAACGACGGCGAAGGCAAAGGGCGTCCCGAGATTAAAGGCATTGATCAAATACCCGATCCGGATGTCGCTCAACCCGTTTATTGCCGATATCGGTAATCTTCTCCCCGATGTGATTTCGGGCTCGGTGATCGTCAGCATGGTCCTGAGTCTACCAACGGTTGGCCCGCTCCTCTTGGAGGCCTTGCGCAACCAGGATCAGTATATGGCGGGGTCCCTCCTGATGTTTCTTGCACTGTTGACGGTGGTGGGCATGTTTATCTCCGATGTATTGCTCGCGGTTCTCGACCCCCGCATTCGATTGACCGGGGGGGCGACGAAATGACGGATACAACCGGACCGAACAAGGAACCGCCTCTCGAGCATTGGTACTCCCGCGAGCCATTCGATCCGCACTCGGTGGAGAAATTCACGCCCGAGCAGGAACGTTTCTACATGGCGTCGCAATGGCAGATGATGTGGTGGAAATTCCGTCGCCACCGGATTGCCGTGATCAGCGGCATCGTTCTGCTGCTTTTCTATATCTCCATCCTGATTTCGGAGTTTCTGGCGCCGTATGATCTGCAAACACGGCATACGAAGTATATTTTTGCGCCGCCGCAGTCTATTCACCTGTTTCATGAGGGCGAATTCGTCGGCCCCTTTGTGTATGGATACAAGCAGCGGCTTAATCGGGAAACGCTGAAGCGCGAGTATGAGGTGAACACCAGCAAGCCCTATCCCTTGCGCTTCTTCTGTGCCGGGGATGAGTATGAGTTCTGGAACCTGTTCAAGGCGAACCTGCATCTGGTCTGTCCGGATGACAAGAAACTGGCGTCCTTCTTCTGGCTAGGAACGGACCGGCTCGGGCGAGACATTCTCTCGCGCATTATATATGGCGCGCGCATATCACTCTCCATCGGGCTGATCGGTATCGCCATCAGCTTTACACTCGGAATCATTCTGGGCGGTATCTCAGGCTATTACGGTGGCTGGATCGACAATGTTATCCAGCGGACGATCGAACTGTTGAAATCCCTGCCACAGCTGCCCCTCTGGCTGGCTCTTTCGGCGGCGCTGCCGGTTACATGGTCGCCGATCCTCGTATTCTTCGGCCTGACGGTCATATTGGGGCTTCTTGACTGGCCGGGGCTTGCCCGTGCGGTCAGATCGAAATTCCTTTCGCTTCGGGAGGAGGATTTCTGCACGGCGGCACAGTTAATGGGGGCGAAGCCAAAGCGGATTATCGGGCGTCACCTGTTGCCGTCATTCGCCAGCCACCTGATCGCCAGCGCGAGCCTTGCCATCCCGAGCATGATTTTGGGGGAGACGGCCCTGTCGTTCCTTGGTCTCGGCCTCAGGCCGCCGATTACGTCTTGGGGTGTCTTGCTCAATGAAACGACCAATATCAATGCGGTGGCGACGACGCCCTGGCTGATCTATCCGGTGCTGCCGGTGATTATCGTGGTGCTGGCGTTCAACTTCCTTGGCGACGGGTTACGCGACGCGGCGGATCCATACAAGTAGGGTTCAGGGACGGAAGATTGCGAGGTCGACGGTGCCTTTGACCCCGTCAACATGTCGCCCCTCGCGAAGTTCCAGCTGCGCTTGCGGGGTATATCCCTGCGCCTTGGCAAGCTCCAGAGTGTCGCGCGTCGTGACGCCAGTGGCTTTTTCATCTTTCGCATGTTTGTCGAGTTTGGCGGCGAGATTGACCGGTTCCCCGATCACGGTGTATTCAAGTCGGCTGTTATCACCGACCGCGCCGAAAACGATTGCGCCAACGGCAGAGACAAAACGGACGGTCATAGCGGTCTTTCCCTCTGCTGTCCGATCCCTTGACCAATCGGCGGCTTCCTTGTTCAGGTCCTCCATTGCACGCAGACAATCGGCTGCGTAATGCGCCGTCGGGACCGCCGCGCCGAAAGTCGCGAGGATACCGTCACCGAGAAATTTGTCGATGGTGCCCCCATGCTTCTGGATTACGGGCACCATGCGGGACTGATACTCAGCCAGGAGCGAAATCACTTCATTTGCCGGTCGTTCCATTGAGAGCTTCGTAAATCCCTGCAAATCGCAATGCAGGATCGCCGCCTGCCGGCTTTCGCCGGTGCCGGGCTCGATCCAGCTTTCTGAATGGGTAATCTGTGCTGCGATTTCGGGCGAGAAGAAGCGCGATAAATCCTCTGCTGCCGTCGCCTGTGCCACCGAATGGATCAGCAGCCGACGTGCCCGCACAATTACAAGAGCGAGGATGAGCGTCACCACGAGAATGCTGATTACCTTGTCAAACTCGGCGCCGAGCAGAATCTTGTGGGACATAGTGAACTCGACATAGTTTCGCGTGATTTGCGCCATTCCCCCGTCAATCTGAACTGCATATCCAAGCAGGACAAGCCAGCCAATGGCCGCTGATGCGCCTGCCAGCAATACATAGGTTGCCTCGAACCGGAGGGCGCGAAGGGCGATGAAGATAAAGACATATAGAAGGGTTGGCGCCTTCAGGTAAAAGGACGGCGGTTGTTCATACTGGATATGAAAGCTCCAGATAAGGAACATCAGCAATGCCATGTCGGCGACCACCGAGAGAGCGATAAACCAGGCGGGCATCTTGCTGAAATAGGCGAGCAACAGGCGAAGGGCCGTGAACAGGCCATAAATCATCAAGGCATAGGGCACTGGCGCAAACATGGCGTCGGCCGCGAAGGTTTTTGGCGACAGGGCATAGAGGGTCGAGAATGTAACGACGATGAACACCTGTACCCAGGCGATCAGTATTTCCGACTGGGTTTGCTGCCGCGTAATGGCGTCCTGTACGCGGGCGGGGAGTTTCCCGTCGATTTCCTCACCGAGAATGGCTCTTTTTATGTTTCTCCACATTCCCACCATATGCGCCCATTTAAGGGAATTTAGAAAGCAAAAACCTTCATTTTTCTGTGATTGCCTGTTTTCTTAGCCAAAGACTTGTCTCAAAGGCGCCTTCAGGTAATGGCAGGTCCCCGACCGCGGATTGCGCCAGCCCTTCCTTCATACGGCTTGCCACATAGGCGCTCGAAAATATCAGCTCATATCCGCCACCTAGAAACAGGGGGGCGGTGATCTGCTGCTCATTATATCCGCGCCAATCCCAGCTGTCCGGGTAGTCATCTGGCAGGAAAATATCATGGATATGGATAAACACCCCTGCCGGCAGGGACGGTAGAATATCCAGAAACAGGCGGTCAACATCGCTGCCCGGCATGGCGATATGGCTGCTGTCGATGAACAGGATATCGCCCGGCGCAAGGTTGGCGAATGAGTCATTTTTCGCTTCGTGCAGCGTCTTGCGGATCACCTGAATAGGCAGCGTTTCAATGGCGGCGCGCGGGGCGGGGTCAATCGCGGTAAATTCCGTTGAAAGAGCCTCATCCTTGATCGCACGGGCCATAAAGCGTGTCGAATGCCCCGAACCCACCTCAACAATTCTTGCCGGTTTTTCCTCTCTCACCATTGCATAGGCAATCGCGGCATCCAGCCGGGGAAACCAGTCCTGCTCGAACCGGGGCTCAGGCGGCGGCAGTGTGCCAAAGCTCTCTAACCTGTCCTTGTAGGTGGTCAGATTTTCAAGGCGTTTGGCAAAATCTCGTTCCCGTTCGGCCATGAACCTTTCTATGGCGCGATAGCTCTTGCGCGCGGTCGCGTTTGGCAGGCTTGCCGCGTAGCGGTAGGGAATAAAAAAGCCCTCTTTCTTCAAGCCGAGGACGGTATTGAGGCCCATGCGCAGGCGACGCAGGTTCATGACAGGTCTTTCCGAAAATCAATTGTTTGATTATTTTGCATGGCGTGGCTGTGGCAATCTCTTTATGGTCGGCTCAACTCAAGAAAAGCAAAAAGGATACTGGTAATGGGCGCATCTTTTCATATCACTGTTGAAAATACCACTCTTACAGTGCGCCTTGATAATCCGGCGCAGCATAACAAATTGTCTCCCGCCACCATGAAGGCATTGCGTGAGGCGCTCACGGAGAAGGCGGAAGATAAATCACTGCGGGTGATGGTGCTGACGGGAACCGGAAAAAGCTTTTGTGCGGGCGCCGATCTTGGCGAACTTGGCCGCTATAATTTCGATGAAAATCCATTGGAGCAGCTAACCGATGTGGTCGAGCGGCTTCCCTTCCCGACGATCTGTGCGTTAAATGGCGGGGTTTATGGCGGTGGCGCCGATCTTGCGCTGTCCTGTGATTTCCGGATCGGGATCACGACCATGAGCTCCTTTATTCCGCCGGCGCGGATCGGCATTCACTATCCGCCTGCGGGTCTTGCGCGCGCGGTTGCCCGGCTTGGTCTCGGTCCGGCGAAACGTTTTTTCCTCGCCTGTGAAAAAATGTCGGCGGAGGAATTGAAGGCGATCGGGTTTCTCGACTATCTGGTCGCACCTGAGGAGCTGGAGGCGCGGACAGAAACCCTTGTGCAGGAGATTGCCGGTCTCGCGCCACTCAGCCTTCGCGGGATGAAGGAAACGCTCAATGATATCGCCCGCGGGGAACTGGATGTGGCGAAAGCTCGCAAGTTCCAGCTTGAATGCCTGCAATCAGATGATTTTACCGAAGGCAAGCAGGCTCTCGCGGAGAAGCGCCCCGCCAAGTTCAAGGGCGCTTGACCACATCAGCCTAGAGGATGAACTTGGAGAGATCCATATTCGTTGCCAGTTCACCAAGATGCTTCTCGACATATTCCTTGTCGATATCGACGACGGAACCGCCCTTGTCGGAGGCCTGAAAGCTGATTTCTTCCAGCACCCGTTCAAGTACCGTATGCAGGCGCCGTGCACCGATATTCTCCACGGCTGCGTTCACATCTGCTGAGATTGCGGCAATGGCCTCGATGGCGTCATCAGTGAAGTTCAGTTGGACTTCCTCTGTTCCCATCAGGGCGACATACTGCTTGATCAGGCTTGCTTCCGGCTCGGTCAGGATGCGCTTGAAATCATCCTTGGTCAGGGCTCTCAGCTCTACCCGGATCGGCAGGCGGCCCTGAAGCTCCGGCAGCAGGTCTGACGGTTTGGCGATATGAAAGGCGCCGGACGCGATAAACAGGATATGATCCGTGCGGACCGTGCCATATTTTGTGCTGACGATCGTGCCCTCGATCAGTGGCAGCAAGTCACGCTGCACGCCTTCGCGGCTGATGTCCGCACCCTGACGGTCGCTGCGGGCGCAAATCTTGTCGATCTCATCAAGGAAGACGATGCCGTTGTTCTCGACGAGCTTGATCGCGTCGCGTACGACGGCATCTTCATCGAGCAGCTTGTCGCTTTCTTCATTGATCAGGATTTTATGGCTGTCCTTGACCTGCATTTTGCGGGGTTTCGTCCGCTGTCCACCGAGCTTGCCGAGCATGTCGTTGAGATTGAGCATTCCCATCTGGGCGCCCGGCATGCCAGGAATATCGAAGGTGGGGAGTCCGGAGCCGCCAGTATCGAGCAGTTCGAGCTCGATTTCCTTCTCGTCCAATTCGCCCTCGCGTAGCATTTTGCGGAATTTCTGCCGCGTGTCCGGGGAGGCCTTGGGGCCGACAAGCGCATCCAGAACCCGCTCTTCCGCGGCAAGTTCAGCCTTGGCAATGACCTGTTGGCGCTGATCCTCCCGCACCATGTTGAGGGCAATTTCCATCAGGTCGCGAACGATCTGTTCGACATCGCGGCCGACATACCCGACCTCGGTAAACTTTGTCGCTTCGACTTTCAGGAACGGCGCATGGGCCAGCTTGGCGAGGCGGCGGGAGATTTCGGTTTTGCCAACGCCGGTTGGTCCGATCATCAGGATATTTTTCGGCAGCACCTCTTCGCGCATGTCCTCGGGTAGCTGTTGTCGCCGCCAGCGGTTACGCAGGGCAATGGCGACGGATTTCTTGGCGTCCGATTGACCGATGATGAAGCGGTCCAGTTCGTAAACGATTTCCCGTGGGGATAAACTAGTCATTCTTACCGATACTTTCGATGATCACACTTTCGTTTGTATAGACACAGATCTGGGCGGCGATAGACATGGCTTTCTGGGCAATGTCTTTCGCTTCCATATCGTCGCGGTCGATCAGGGTCCGCGCTGCGGCCAACGCATAGTTGCCGCCCGATCCAATGGCAATGATTCCGTCTTCCGGCTCCAGTACGTCGCCGGTGCCGGTCAGGATCAGGGAAACATCCTTGTTGGCAACGGCCATCATGGCTTCCAGCCGGCGGAGATATTTATCTGTCCGCCAATCCTTTGCCAGCTCTACGCAAGCGCGGGTCAGGTTGCCCGGATGTTGCTCCAGCTTGCCCTCCAGCCGCTCAAACAGGGTGAAGGCATCGGCCGTGGCCCCGGCGAATCCGACGATGACATCATTATGTGTACCAATTCGGCGTACCTTGCGGGCATTGGATTTGATTACCGTCTGGCCAAGTGACACCTGACCGTCTCCGGCAACCACCACGGTTCCGTTCTTGCGCACGGACAATATTGTCGTACCGTGCCAGCTTTCGATTTTTTCGGACATAAGGACTCTTCATTTTTTAAACTTGCCCTGACGATGTAACTATTTTGCCGCACGGGTCAAGGTGCAAAGGGCTTTGTCCTTGAGTATCCATGTATTTTTGCCAGTACCACCCTTCACAATCGGGCAGGTGAAGCGTCTTTCCCCAGATAAGGACGCCCAACTCAGGAGAGAGTGATGGAAACTGAAATAGACGCAAATGATGACGCTGCCGAACGCGCCTCGAACCTTCGCGCGATATTCGAGATATTGAGCTATATTCATGCAGACGCCTTGAAAGACAATTACAAGGAACTCGCCGACCGCATCGAGTTTGCCCTAAATCTCGCAGAAGAAGTCATCAAAAGCGGCGGAAAATCCGTATCGACCCCAGGACCGCAGTCAACCGACCAGATCGGAACAGCGGCTGTGGCATCGACCTCCAGTGAGGACGTCGGCCTGTAACGCGGACTTTTGCACTTGCCGTTGTCTCTAAGGCTTGGTTTTCGGCACCGTACCTGCTATATCCTCGCCAGTATTCGCGCGGTAAAGAGCCCGGCTGGAAGGATAGTTCATGCGTGTAGGAACGGTAAAGCGAAAGACGAAAGAAACCAATATCGAGGTTGAAATCAACCTTGATGGCACGGGTATCTATGATGTCAAGACAGGTATCGGCTTTCTCGATCATATGATGGAACAGCTATCACGCCATAGCCTGATGGACCTGAAAGTGCGCGCGGACGGCGATTTGCACATTGATTTTCACCATACAACCGAAGATACAGGCATCGCCATCGGTGAGGCCTTTGCCCAGGCGCTCGGCGACCTGAAGGGTATCCGGCGCTATGCGGAGGCGCATATTCCGATGGATGAGACCTTGACGCGGGTGGCGCTTGATATCTCGAACCGCCCTTATCTGATCTGGAAGGTGGATTTCAGCCGCGATAAACTGGGGGAAATGGATACGGAACTCTTCAAGGAATGGTTCCAGGCGTTTGCCCAGGCGGCCGGCATCACCCTTCATGTGGAAAATCTCTATGGCACGAACAACCACCATATCGTGGAGAGTTGTTTCAAGGCACTGGCGCGGTCATTACGCGACGCCATAGAAATAGATCCGCGCCGCGCAGACGCCATTCCCTCTACCAAGGGTGTCCTCGGCGGAAGCCTCTAGTTTCGAACCGCCGCGTCATTACGCGGAAGAAATTGTACCGGATATGGAAACAGTAATCATTGACTATGGCTCGGGGAACCTCCGCTCGGCCGCGAAAGCGTTTGAGCGTGCCTGCCGTGAGAATAATCTTTCCATGAAGATCAATGTCACCAGTGATGCGGCAGAGGTGGCCGCCGCTGACCGGATTGTCCTACCGGGTGTCGGCGCGTTCCGGGCCTGCAAGAACGGCCTGCTCGCTGTGGATGGGATGGTTGAGGCCCTGCAGGAAGCTGTCATTGAGAAAGGGCGACCCTTTTTCGGTATCTGCGTCGGAATGCAGTTGATGGCGAGCCGGGGAATCGAGCATGGCACGACAGAGGGGCTTGGCTGGATCAAGGGGGATGTTGTAAAATTAACGCCCAATGATCCGGAGCTGAAAATCCCGCACATGGGCTGGAACGAGTTGCAGATTGATGCTGCTCATCCGCTCTTTAATGGGATCAAAAGCGGCCAGCATGCCTATTTTGTGCATAGTTATCATCTGGCGGCACTTGAACCGGATCAGGTTCTGGCAACGGTGGATTATGCGAGCCCGGTCACGGCGATTGTCGGACGGGACAATATGATCGGCACGCAGTTTCATCCGGAAAAGAGCCAGGAGACCGGCCTTAGGCTGATCGCGAATTTTTTAAGATGGAATCCGTAACATGGTGGACAAGACCAGACATATTCAACAGCCCGTTATCGAGGCGATCAAGGAATTCGATCCGGCCGATCTTGACGATCTTTGCGAAGCGGCAGAAGAAGCCATTCTCGATGGAAATGGGTTTGGCTGGCTGACGCCGCCACGCCGCTCGGTACAGGAGAATTTCTGGAAAGGCGTGTTGATGGTCCCGGTTCGGGAACTTTATTGTGCGCGCTTTGAAGGACGGATCGTTGGTTCCGGCCAGCTTGTTAAACCTTTTCCCAACAATGAGGCCGGCGCCCATATCGCTCAGGTTGCAACTTTCTTTATCGCACCTTACGCCCGCGGTTACGGCCTTGCCATCGGCCTGCTGGCGGTAATCGAGAACAGTGCACGAGAACAGGGCTTCAAAATCCTGGAAGTGGACGTGCGCGAAACGCAGACGGCGGCCATTTCGCTACTTGAAGCAAACGGCTATGACAAATGGGCAACCAAGACTAACTATGCCTGGAACGGGGAGCGGTATGTCGATGGGTATTACTATAAGAAAGAACTGGCGGAGCTAAAACGCGATGAATCTCTATCCGGCAATTGACCTGAAAGACGGTAACTGCGTCCGCCTGATTCGCGGCGAAATGGAAGCGGCGACGGTCTTTAATACCGATCCTGCTGATCAGGCGCGAGCTTTCAAGAACGCAGGCTTCGAACGGCTGCATCTTGTTGACCTGAATGGCGCGTTTGAAGGCAAGCCGGTGAATGCAGAGGCCGTGGAAAAAATTCTGGCGGCGACTGACGTGCCCGCGCAGCTTGGCGGAGGAATTCGTGATCTTGCCACCATTGCCATGTGGCTTGAAAAGGGCTTGAGCCGGGTTATTCTTGGGACCGTTGCGCTCCGGAATCCGGAGCTGGTGAAGGAAGCCTGCAGGGAATTTCCAGGGGCTATCGCCGTCGGGATTGATGCCCGGGGTGGCATGGTCGCTGTCGAAGGCTGGGCGGAGACAAGCGAGACCTCGGCCCTTGATCTCGCCCGCAAGTTTGAAGATGCGGGTGTTGAAGCGATTATCTACACGGATATCGACCGCGACGGCGCATTGCAAGGCGTGAATGTCGAGGCAACCCGCGATCTTGCCGCGGCGATTTCGATTCCGGTGATTGCCTCTGGCGGCGTTGCCTCGATCGTCGATATCGAGAACCTTCTGGCGGTACAAGAAAGCGGAATCGAGGGCGTGATTATCGGCCGCGCGCTTTATGACGGACGGATTGATCCGGCCGCGGCGCTTGACCTCGTGAGGCGCCAAAATGCTTAAGGCGCGGGTCATTCCCTGCCTCGACGTCAAGGATGGGCGAGTCGTCAAGGGTGTCAATTTCGTCGACCTGATCGATGCTGGCGATCCGGTGGAGCAGGCACGCGTTTATGACGCACAAGGCGCGGATGAGCTTTGTTTCCTTGATATCACAGCAACCTCGGACAACCGTGACACCATCTATGACGTCGTGCGACGGACGGCGGAACAATGCTTTATGCCATTGACCGTCGGCGGCGGCGTTCGACAGGTAGAGGACGTGCGCAAACTGCTGCTGGCCGGCGCGGACAAAGTGTCGATCAACAGCGCCGCGGTCAAGCGGCCGGACTTCGTGCGGGAGGCGGCGGAACAGTTCGGCAGCCAATGCATTGTCGTTGCCATTGACGCCAAGCAGACCGGCCCGGACAAGTTCGAGATATTCACCCATGGTGGCCGCGAACCAACCGGGATTGATGCTGTAGAATGGGCAAGAAGAATGACCGACTACGGCGCTGGCGAAATCCTGCTGACCTCCATGGACCGGGACGGCACGCGGTCGGGCTTTAATATTCCACTGACGCGTGCGGTGGCCGACGCCATTCCGGTGCCGGTCATAGCATCGGGGGGTGTGGGCACTCTCGATCATCTGGCGGAGGGTATTCGCGATGGTCATGCGACGGCAGTGCTCGCAGCCTCAATCTTTCATTTTGGCGAGTTTACAATTAAACAGGCGAAAGAGGCGATGCGCGACGCCGGCATTGCGGTTCGCCTGACAGAGGACGCGGCATGAGTGAGAAAGAAGGAACCGGCCTGGACAGGCTATATGCAACGGTGGCGGCACGCAGGGGCGGCGATCCAGAGCAATCCTATACCGCCAGGCTCTACACAAAAGGGAGCGCCAAGATCGCGCAGAAAGTGGGCGAGGAAGCGGTTGAGCTTGCCATTGCTGCCGCGCTTGAAGACCGCGATGAAATTATTTCCGAGAGCGCAGACCTCCTTTATCATTTAAGTGTTCTGTGGGCCAATGCGGATATTGACCCCGCCGATATCTATGCCAAATTAGAGGCCCGTGAAGGTCAGTCGGGCCTGGCAGAGAAGGCGGCGCGAAATAATGAGGGAGAAAAGAACAATGGCGTATGATAACGACAACGTATTTGCCAAAATCCTGAGAGGCGAATTACCAAATACCACCGTTTATGAGGATGAAAGCGTTCTCGCGTTCAACGATATCTCCCCAAGGACACCGATTCACGTGCTGGTTATCCCAAAACGCCCCTACATCGACATGGATGATTTCGTTATCAACGGATCTCCGGAAGAGGTTAGCAATTTTTTCGCAAAAGTTGTCGAGATTACGCACCAGCTCGGGCTTCGCGAAGACGGATATCGCCTGGTGGCCAACACGGGAAAGAATTCCGGCCAGCTGGTGCCGCATTTCCATATTCACATCATGTCCGGCAAGCCACTCGGTGAGGCGGGAATGACTGAAGGAATGACGGGCGACTGATCAGACCGTGAAATACGGGAGGCGGCGGGCGTTTTTTACAATGTAAATGCCGAGTGGTTCAACCCGACCGCGGATGTCCACGCTTTCATGTTGAAGTTCTGAAAAATCCTCCGCCACAAGATTTGCCACCTTGTCCGAGAAAATAAGCTGGCTGGAATATTCCTTGGTAAGTGCTTCAAGGCGGCTTGCCGTGTTAACTGGGTCGCCGATTGCCGTGACTGAAGTGGCGCTGCCATAACCCATCTGACCGACAATGACCTGCCCGACATGGATGCCAATCCCGATTTTTAGGGGGGCCGGTAGATCCAGTTTGAGGTTCTGGTTCATGATCTCAAGCTCTTCGGCCATTGACCGTGCGGCATTTAAGGCCATGCGACTAGCAGTCTTGCTGTTTTCGTTGAGGCCGAAGAGCGCCATGACGCCATCCCCAATGAATTTATCCAGATGCCCGCCATTTTGCTCGATCGCCTCGCCCATATGGCGGAAATACTGGTTGATTACGAACACCACATCATAAGGCAGCTTCTGTTCAGAGAATTTGGTGAAAGCCCGTAAATCAGCAAACAGGATTGCGATCTCCCTCTCCTGTCCCTGGAGATAGGCGGGTTGGTTGAAGGCTTGGCGTACGGTTGCGGTGGCCGGCAGCAGCGGGATAACAGATATATCCCCGCTCGGAATGCTCTGGCAGGCGAGGCGGGTTCCCTCCGGGGCGCCCACGCGGCGAAGCACAGCAATTTCCTTGTCGCTTGGCGGGTTTAGTTTATCCCAACCCTCCGTGATGCGGACGCGACAAGTGGAGCAACGTCCACGTCCGCCGCAAACCGACGCGTGTGGAATATTGCCAAGTTGGCTTGCCTCAAGGATTGAAAGACCAGGGGCGGCCAGAACGACTTTCTCTTCGGGGTAGGAAATGACATTAACCTTCCGTCGGCGATAGCGGATAGTCCAGTAGACCCGACTGATGACTAACAGGCCAAGAGCCGCAAACATCACTTGAAATCCGATATCCCGGGTCGAATACGCCCATCCAATAAGGTCGGGGGGAAGATTGAGGCGGGCAAAAAACGCGTCTCGCCATTCTGTATCGGCGAATAGCCGTTCTGCCTCGTTTGCGCCGTTGATGAATCCGCTTAACGAGAGAACCGGCAGTATCAGCGCAAGACTATAAAGGACAGGTAGTATTTTTCCATACCAGGGCTTTAGTCGGAGCCAGAAATGCACACCCAGACATCCGTGAACCCAGGCGATAATCAGCGCGACGCTTTGCAGCAGCGCCTGGATCGGGGTCGCTATCCACAGGCTGAACAGCACATAGCTATAGCTGTCTTCGATGCCATATACTTCATGGGCGACCCGTGTGCCGATGATATGCAGGACCAGCAGCGGCGGAATCAAAAGTCCGAGGATTATCTGAAATATATCCCTGCCAGCCAGGCGTCGGTACGAGCGATGCCGAAGAAGCTTGTAGAATACCAGGGCAATGTGAAGGATGATGGCGCCGAGCAATAATATGGTGCCGGGAACGCTGCGCCAGAAGGCTAGGAATATATCCCGGCCCACCTCCATCGCATTCAGCGAGATAAGCCCTAAGGCATGATTGAGAAGATGACCGGTTAGGAAGATCATCAGCACAAGGCCGCTTGCCAGCCGAATCCGATCCGGCCGAAGGGCCATTCGGAACGATAGTGCGAAACGTTTCAGGCCCTTTGCTGTTTTCATTCGGTATGCCTTTGTTTTAAACGGCTGCCAATTTCTGTTGTAGAAGCTCCTTCAAATCCGTTGTCGGCCGGGCGCCGTAATGGCTGATCACTTCTGCCGCCGCCATGGCGCCTATCCGTCCGCTCATCGCGAGGTCGTGGCCATTGGTAAAGCCGTAGAGGAAACCGGCCGCAAAAAGATCGCCCGCGCCAGTGGTGTCGACAACCTCAATATCGGTATCCGCCGGGATGGCATGGACTTCCGACCCTTGAACGATGACGGAGCCTTTTTCACTGCGGGTAAGGCAGGCAATCTCCACCTGTCCACGCACGGTATCTAGCGCGTCGTCAAAACTCTGCGTTTCATAGAGGGATTTAATTTCATCCTCATTGGCAAAGAGAATATCGACCCCTTCCTTGATAAACTCCTGAAATTCCGTGCGGTAGCGATCGACGCAGAAGCTGTCAGAGAGGGTAAGCGAGACCCGCTGTCCCGCGGCATGTGCAATTTCCGCCGCTTTGCGAAACGCCTGCTTGCCATTTTCGGGATCCCACAGATAGCCTTCCATATAGGTGACTTTGGAGGCAGCGATGATCTCCGGGTCAATGTCTTCCGGCCCAAGCTCGATACAGGCGCCGAGATAGGTGTTCATTGTGCGGTGCGCGTCCGGTGTCACGAGAATGAGGCTGCGGGCTGTTGCCGCGCCGTTCGTTGATTTCGTGGTTTCGAATGTGACGCCGGCGGCGCGGATGTCATGGGTGAAAATGTCCCCGAGCTGGTCATTGCGGACCTTGCCGATATAGGCACATTTTCCGCCAAGAGAGGCCACACCCGCGGCCGTATTGCCTGCCGACCCGCCGGACATCTCGATCGCTGACTGCATCTTCGCATACAGCTCCTCGGCACGCGCCATATCGATCAGGTTCATGGAATTCTTGGTCAGGTTTTCCGCTGCCAGAAAGGCATCGTCCGCTTTACTGATCACATCGACAATGGCATTGCCAATACAGGTTGTGTCAAACATCCGCTTCGTCATAATATTCTCGCTCGTTACTCCGGCATCGGGCGAGTATAGTCGCTCGGCCCGCCGGGGCAAGAAAGCTTTGCGTCGTAGTGTGATTTATGGGGATATGGATGTCGGATCTAGTAAAAATGACCGCAACGGAGGTTGTCGGCCTCCTGAAAGAGGGAAAAGTCTCGCCGGGTGAACTTCTGGACGCGTCCGAGGCGCGGATCAAGGAAACGGACGAAGCGGTCAATGCGATGCCGACATTGTGCTTCGATCGCGCGCGCGCCCATGCGGCCCGCCTGGAAAAGGAAAGTGTCGCCGATCGCCCGAATATGCATCTGCATGGCCTGCCGGTCGCCATCAAGGACCTGACCCCGGTCAAGGATGTGCGGTTCACCTCCGGCTCTCCTATATTCGCGGACCGATTTGCCGACTATTCCGATGTGATGGTCGAGCGGCTGGAAGAGCGGGGCGGCCTCGTCGTCGGTAAATCAAACACGCCGGAATTCGGTGCGGGGGGCCAGACTTTCAACGAGGTTTTCGGAACAACGACCAACCCGTGGAATACGGACCTGACGCCGGGTGGATCCTCGGGTGGTGCCGCTGTCGCGCTCGCCACGGGCCAGGTTTGGCTTGCTCAGGGCAGTGATTTGGGGGGTAGCCTTCGCACTCCTGCGAGCTTTACCGGCATTGTCGGTCTTCGGCCTTCTCCGAAACGGGTGGCCCACGGCCCGCTTCGCCTGCCATTCTCGACTTATTCCGTGGAAGGACCAATGGGTCGCAACGTGCCCGATACAGCCTTGCTGCTGGACATGATGTCGGGTGCGCATACGCTGGATCCCAGTAGCTTGCCGGCACCGGAAGTGTCCTACGTCGACAGCCTGAAAAGCATCCCGAAATTCGGTCGTGTCGCGTACAGCCCCGACCTCGGCCAATGCCCTGTCGATCCGGAGGTTGCCGAGATATGCGCGAAGGCGGCGGCGGATTTTATTCGCTATTGCGACGGTGTTGATGAGGCCTGCCCCGACCTTCATGACGCAGAGGAAATTTTTCAGATTCTCCGTGCACAGATTTTTATCGCCAATCACGCGCCGCTTCTTGCAGAACATCGTGACAAGCTCAAGCCGGAAGTTATCTGGAATATCGAGAAAGGCGCGAAGCTTAATGCGGACGACATTGGCGCGGCACAGCGGGCGCAGGGCGATCTTTACCAGCGGGTTGTTAAATTTTTCTCCGAGTATGACTTTTTGCTCACGCCGACTTCCATCGTTCCCGCCTTTCCTCACAATATGCGGTATGTTGAGGAAGTAAACGGGGTGAAGTTCGACAATTACATGTCTTGGCTGGCGCTTCCTTCCATGATCACCGTGACCAATTGTCCGGCCATATCGATTCCTTGCGGGTTCACAAAAAGTGGCCTGCCCGTCGGGTTGCAGATCGTGGGGCCTAATGCGCGCGAAGACCGCGTGCTTCAGGCAGCCTATGCGTTTGAGCGCGACCATGACTATGCAGCGCGGGTGCCGATTGATCCGATTACACCGTCATAAACCCTAAAAATCTTGCACAGGAGTCAGGTAGCGCTTACATGAACCGGAGTAAATTTGATTTAACAAGCAAGAGGACGCATTTTGTTTTCTGCAATTAGCAAGGCCATCAGGCAGCTCGATGACAAGGCGTTTCGCTCGGTTTTATTGAAAGCCCTGGCGTTGACCGCTGGTATTTTCATTCTCGTCGGCTTTGGTGCGTCCGAGGCATTTTCACTTGTGCCCGAGTTCGAGTATGGCTGGCTTAACACGGTTATCAGCTTTCTGGCCGGCCTCGGGTTTCTGCTCGGCGGGTTTTTCCTTTTTCCACTGGTAATCAGTGCCCTGATCGGTCTCTTTCTGGATGATATCTCCGATGCGGTCGAGAGAAAGCACTATCCACAGGATGATCCGGCGCATGATTTGCCGATCCTGTCGAGTATCTGGGATGCGGTTAAATTCCTCGCCCTAGTCATCGCCTGCAATCTCATTGTGCTGCCGCTCTATTTCATCCCGGTGATTAATCTTTTCGTCTATTACCTGTTGAACGGCTATCTGATCTCGCGCGAATATTTCCAGATGGTGGCGATCCGCCACCACGATGTGGAGGAAGTGACCCGTCTTCGAAAGACCAATGCGTCGGAACTTTATCTGATGGGCATTGTCATTGCGTTCTCACTCACCATTCCGATCCTTAACCTGATCGCGCCGATCATTGCGACAGCGGCGATGGTCCATCTCTATAAGAAACGTGTCGGCAGCGTGCCCAAGAGCAGGGAACTGGTTGCCTGATGAAGAAGGCCCTTGCGATCTTTGTCGTACTCACCCTGGGGTTGTCGGCCTGTGCGCAATCACCTGCAACGGTAAAAACGGACGCCGCTCCTCCGAAAACTGCCGTTTCTTCTCAACCGGCAAAGCCTGCCGTGACTCAATCACCGACTCCAAAGGAAACTCCCAAGCCGCCGGTTGTTGCGGCGATTAAGCCCCGCGCCCAGATAGAGCCAACGGTTGTTGTCGGTAAAACTGCAGTTGAGATACAAGGGGCGTTTGGCGATCCCAACCTAAGGCGAATAGATAGTCCCGCCGAAGTCTGGCAGTATCTCGCGCAGGAATGTGCGATGCATCTTTTCTTTTATCCCGGACCCTCGGGTAAGGGACTTGTAGTTCGCCATATCGCCATTAACGGTCGGAGTGTCGATACCTTCTCGGATCTTGACCGCAAGCAATGCTTCAATGATCATTTAAAGGCAGTCGGCGCGGAAGAAGCCTTTATCGCCAGGAAGGCGTCCTGATGCCAGACCGTCGCTGTGTCCTGTATTACGCCAGAGTTTTGCCCTTGAAGGCGCAGAGATCGGCGACGATGCAGCGGTAGCATTCGGGCTTGCGAGCCTTGCAGATATAACGCCCATGCAGGATCAGCCAATGATGGGCATGACGGAGAAATTCCTTCGGGATTTTCTTCTCCAACTTCTTTTCGACTTCCAGCGGCGTCTTGCCCGGCGCAAGTCCTGTCCGATTACCGAGGCGAAATAAATGCGTGTCCACCGCAATCGTCGGATGCCCGAAGGCGATATTGAGCACGACGTTCGCCGTTTTTCGGCCCACGCCGGCCAGTTTCTCAAGTTCCTCGCGGGTTTCGGGCACTTTGCTGTCATGGTCCCGGATCAAGGCTTCACACAGCTTGATCACGTTCTTCGCCTTGGTCTTATAGAGCCCGATGGTCTTGATATAGTCGCGTAGGGTATCTTCCCCGAGCGCGAGAATTTTTTCCGGCGTATCGGCAACGGCAAACAGCGGTCCCGTCGCCTTGTTCACCCCTACGTCTGTGGCCTGCGCAGAAAGAACCACGGCAACCAGAAGAGTGAAGGCGTTGACGTAATTCAGCTCACCTTCCGGTTCGGGGTTGTTTTCCTCAAGGCGGCGAAAAAACTCGTGAATATCTGCTTTTTTCATGGCAATTTTTCCTGCCTTGAGTGAAATGACGTAAAATTGACGGCTTCTAATCCTTAGTTATTGGCATAGGCGGAATTTATGCGCAATAATCAATATGGAGGATCAAGCGATGCCAACGGCAGATGACAGGACGACGGAGAACGACGCGCAGACAAAAGCGGAAGGTTCCTTCTTTATGGCTCTTTATCCTAACCGGAGTTTGTCGCAGTCTGGTTTTGTATTCCTGATGAGCAGCGTTGCCTTGGTGAGTTTCATCTCGGGAATGGCCTTCCTGTCCATGGGGGCCTGGCCGGTTTTAGGCTTTTTCGGGCTGGACGCACTCCTGATCTACCTTGCTTTCCGGCTTAATTTCCGCGCCGCCCGGCGTTATGAGACGGTGGATATCCGAAATGATGTCTTCACCATTACGCGCATCGCGCCTGACGGTGCCGCGAAGGTGGAAGTGTTCGACGCCTATTGGGCGCGGGCGATGCTCGAGAAAGGGCGGCTCTGGGTGACGAACCGCGGAAAAGTCTACGAAATCGGTACCTTTCTCGGTGAAGATGAAAAGATCGAGGTGCAGGAATTGATCGCGATGGCGCTTGAGACTTACCGCAAGGGTGGTCTTCTTCAGTCACCCAGCCCGAGAACGTCCATCATATCATAATTTCCGGCCGGCTTGTCCTTCGCCCAGAGCGTGGCACGCACGGCACCTCGGGCAAAAATGGACCTGTCTCCTGCCTTGTGTGTCAGCTCGATCCGTTCATTCTCTGCGGCAAACATGACCGTATGATCGCCCACCACATTACCGCCGCGCAACACCGCATAGCCAATATCGCCGCGTTTGCGGGCGCCGGTAATGCCGTCCCGGCCGCGATCGGCAACACTATCATGGTCGACGTTGCGCCCAGCGGCGGCGGCCTTTCCGAACAGCAGCGCGGTTCCCGAGGGTGCGTCGACCTTGTGATGGTGATGCATTTCCAGAATTTCGACATCAAACTCATCATCGAGAATGGCGGCAACCTTGCGGGTGAGCTGGGCCAGCAAGTTGACACCAAGGCTCATATTTGCGCCCTGGACAATGACAGCCTTGTCTCCGCAGGCGGTAATCTCGGCCTGTTGCTCATTGTTGATTCCGGTTGTCCCGATAACAAGAATCTTACCGCTGTTTGCGGCCAGCTTCGCATGGGTAACAGAGGCTGCAGGTGTCGTGAAATCGATCACTGCATCGGCTTCTTCAAACAGTTTTTCAGTATTATCTTTGATCAGAATGCCCGAAGGCTCCAGTCCGGCGAGGGCATGGATATCCTTGCCGATGGCCGGGGAACTGGCGGGCTCGGTCCCACCGATTATCTCGCAGCCAGCCGTTGCAGTGACCTGCTTTACCAGCATCCGGCCCATCCGTCCGGCCCCACCGACGATACCAATTTTTAAGTCGCTCATGTCACAATACCTCTATTATCGCGCCACAGGATGTAGCACAGTCAGAAGAATGTGGCGAGATGGTAATATCGCGACGGTGCGTCAGTCCTTCAGGTCGGCGAGGAAATCCTTGACCCGGGAGAAGAAGCCTTCTGATTCGGGGCTATGGGCACCCTTGCCCTCCGCTTCGAATTCCTTCAGCAATTCCTTCTGGCGCTTGCTCAAGTTAACCGGCGTTTCAACGATGGTATGGATATACATATCGCCGTGACTATGGGAGTTCATGATCGGCATACCCTTGCCGCGCAGACGGAACTTGCGCCCGGACTGGGTACCGGCGGTAATGCTGACCTTGGCGCGCGCTCCTTCCAGGGTCGGAACCTCGATATCGCCGCCCAAGGCCGCTGTCGTCAGCGGAATGGGAACGCGGCAATGGATATTCTGGCCATCACGCTGGAATATTCTGTGATCCTGAACGGTCAGGAAAATATAGAGATCACCGGGAGGTCCGCCGCGCATACCGGCTTCGCCTTCACCGGAAAGGCGGATGCGATTGCCGTCATCGACGCCGGCGGGAATATTGACAGAGAGGGTTTTTTCCTTGTTCACACGGCCCTGGCCACGGCAGGTTTTACAGGGGTTCTTGATAACCTGGCCCTGTCCCTGACATGTGGGGCAGGTGCGTTCAATGGTGAAGAACCCCTGCTGCGCCCGGATCTTGCCCATGCCCTGACAGCTGTCGCAGGTGGTTGGTTCCGAACCGGCTTCCGCACCTAATCCATCGCAGCTTTCGCAGGGGGCGGTTGTCGGGATCTTGAGTTCCATCTTTTTGCCGTGATAGGCATCTTCGAGGGAGATTTCGAGGTTATAGCGCAGGTCAGAACCGCGCGGTGCACGGGATCGCCCGCCACCTTGGGCGCCGCCCATGAAATCGCCAAAGAGGTCTTCGAAAATATCACTGAAGCCGCCGCCCATACCGCCAAATCCGCGTGCCCCGCCCGGGCCACCGCCATTTTCAAAGGCGGCGTGGCCATACTGGTCATAGGCGCTGCGTTTTTGCGGGTCCTTCAGGATTTCGTAGGCTTCGTTAACTTCCTTGAAGGCGGCTTCGGCGCTGCTGTCATTGGGATTGCGGTCCGGATGATATTGCATCGCCTTCTTGCGATAGGCGGATTTGACTTCAGCGGCGTCAGCATTGCTTTCCACCCCAAGTACTTCGTAATAATCGCGTTTGGCCATCTTTTATCAATCACTTAACGAATGCCGCCCCGACCCGGATTTCCGGGATCGAGGCGGTATGTTAGAAGACAGGATTGTAGCGGGTTCCCCCTAAGAAATCCTTACTTGTCCTTTTTGTCTTCGTCGACTTCCTCGAAGTCCGCGTCGACAACATCATCATCGGAGGCGTTGCCCTGTTCCTGACCTTCGCCTGCGTTGCCTGCGTCGGCCTGGTCGCCCTGCGATTGCGCATAGAGCGCTTCGCCGAGCTTCATGGAGGCAGCCTGCAGAGCGTCCATCTTGGCCTTGATGGCCTCGATATCGTCGCCTTCCTTGGCTTCTTTCAGCTCATTGAGCGCAGTTTCGATCGGCGCTTTCACGTCATCGCCCACCTTGTCGCCGTTTTCCTCAAGGGTTTTTTCCGTCGCATGGACAAGGCTGTCTGCCTGGTTCATGATCTCGACTTTTTCCTTGCGGGCCTTGTCTTCGGCAGCATGCTCCTCAGCATCCTTGACCATCTTCTCGATATCATCTTCGCTCAGTCCGCTGGAAGCCTGAATCTGGATCTTCTGCTCCCGACCGGTACCTTTGTCTTTCGCCGAGACATTGACAATACCGTTCGCGTCGATATCGAAGGTTACCTCGATCTGCGGTACACCACGCGGTGCCGACGGGATCTCGGTCAGGTCGAAGTTGCCAAGCAACTTGTTGTCGGCCGCCATCTCGCGCTCACCCTGGAACACCCGGATGGTCACGGCCTGCTGGTTGTCTTCGGCAGTTGAGAAAGTCTGGCTCTTCTTCGTCGGGATCGTCGTATTCCGGTCGATGAGACGGGTAAAGACACCTCCCAGCGTTTCGATACCGAGGGAGAGCGGAGTCACATCGAGCAGCAGGACGTCTTTCACGTCACCCTGCAGCACACCGGCCTGAATGGCCGCGCCAATGGCGACGACTTCGTCCGGGTTCACACCCTTGTGGGGTTCGCGACCAAAGAAGGTTTTAACGGCCTCAATAACCTTGGGCATACGGCTCATACCGCCGACCAGGATAACTTCGTCGATTTCACCTTTTTGCAATCCGGCATCTTTCAGTGCTTTTTCGCAAGGGGCGAGCGTACGCTTGACCAGATCCTCGACCAGACGCTCGAACTGAGCGCGGGTCAGCTTCAACTGCATATGTTTCGGGCCGGAGGCATCCGCCGTGATAAAGGGCAGATTGATTTCTGTGGACTGGGAGGACGACAGCTCGATCTTCGCTTTTTCCGCGGCTTCCTTCAGGCGCTGCAACGCCATCTTGTCGGAGCGCAGGTCGATGCCCTGTTCCTTCTTGAATTCATCGGCGAGATAGTCAACCAGTTTCAAGTCGAAGTCTTCACCACCGAGGAATGTGTCACCATTGGTGGAGCGGACTTCAAAGACGCCATCACCGATTTCAAGGATGGAGACGTCAAACGTACCGCCGCCAAGGTCATATACGGCAACGGTCTGGTTCGCCTTGTCCATGCCATAGGCGAGCGCGGCTGCTGTCGGTTCGTTGATGATGCGCAGGACTTCAAGACCGGCGATCTTGCCTGCGTCTTTCGTGGCCTGACGCTGGGCGTCGTTGAAATAGGCGGGTACCGTGATCACGGCCTGGCTAACGGTTTCACCGAGATAGCTTTCCGCCGTTTCCTTCATTTTCTGAAGGATGAAGGCTGAAATCTGGCTCGGAGAGTATTTTTCGCCGCGGGATTCCACCCAGGCATCACCATTATCCGCCTTTACGATCTCGTAGGGGACCATTTCTCTATCTTTTTGAGTGGTCTTGTCGTCAAACCGGCGGCCGATAAGGCGCTTGATTGCGAAGAAAGTATTTTGCGGGTTTGTTACGCCCTGACGTTTCGCGGATTGTCCAACGAGTTTTTCGCCGTCTTCCGTAAAGGCAACCATTGACGGGGTCGTCCGGGCACCTTCTGAATTCTCAATGACCTTTGCATTCTTGCCATCCATAACGGCGATGCAGGAGTTGGTCGTTCCCAAGTCAATTCCGATTACTTTAGCCATCTTATCCTCTTTAATATTGGCAGATCTTCACAGCCACCTTATGCACCGTGGCGATCCCCAGGATTTAAAACGTGTAAGTCTGTTGCCGTGTATATAAGTTCGAAACAAATTCAGTGCAAGGGTCGGAGTGGTCCTGCACGGACATAATGTTGAATTCAAGAAACCAGATGTGGCGTGCAAGCCGCGGCATGGCTGCCATGCTTAATCCTCTCTTTACCTTGTCAGCAGGCTCTGATACGTGCAATAGACGATATTTCTAGAGCCTATAACAGGGATTCCGTGTGACAACTGAACCGTCCAGCCGCGACAGCGGCGCCCCCTTCAGTTTTTTCTCTCCTGACGAGACCCGTGGACTATTGAGTGCGTTCGGCGCCTTTCTCGTTTGGGGCTGGTCCCCGGTCTATTTCAAGTGGCTCTCACATGTCTCCCCTATAGAGATTATTTCTCATCGTATCATCTGGTCATCGCTGTTTGTCCTGCTCCTGATCGCGTCAACGCGGAAAATCGGGCAGATTCTGGAAATTTATCGGGATCCGCGCCGGCTTTATGTTTTTGTCCTGACCACATTGTTGATTGGCGGGAATTGGCTGACCTTTGTCTGGGCCATTACCAATGACCGCATCCTGGAAGGAAGTCTCGGCTACTATATTAATCCCCTGGTTAATATCCTGCTCGGCATGATATTTCTGGGTGAGCGGGTCAATAAATGGCAGACGGTGGCCATTTTATGCGCTGTAGCGGCAGTCACCATCCTGACGATACAGGTTGGCTACCTGCCTTGGGTTGCTCTTGTCCTCGCATTTTCTTTCGGGTTTTACGCCCTGCTTCGCAAGAAAGCCGGTGCGGACAGCGCTGTTGGCCTCGTCGTCGAGACGACTTTGCTGTTTCCGGTGGCACTCGGCTTCCTGTTGTATCTGACGTTCACGGCGGATCCCGCGACCTCATCGGAGGCGCCAACAGGGTTTCTGTTCGATACGGGCACTTTGCTGCTGCTGATCGGCACGGGCGTGGTGACGGCGGTTCCGCTCATACTCTTTACCACTGCCGCAAAGTACCTAAAATTCACAACGATCGGCATCTTGCAGTATCTGTCGCCGACCATGCATGTCTTTATTGCCGTGTATCTTTATAACGAACCCTTTGATCAGTCGCGCCTGTTTGCCTTTGCGCTAATCTGGATCGGACTTATCATCTATAGTGTGGATGGTTACCGGGGGCGGCGTCGCCCCGCGGCAATCTAGGGTGCAGCTTTAAGGTTACACCTTTTCATCGATATGTGTTTCAGCACGCTTCTGGCCGCCCTTTGAGACACCGACCATTGCCGGACGCAGGAGCCGGTCTGCAATCACAAAGCCAGCCTGGGTCACCTGTAAGACAGTGCCAGGTTCGACAGAGGGGTCTTCAATCTCGTACATCGCCTGATGCAGGTTGGGATTGAATTTTTCGCCCATGGGGTCGATCTTGCGGATCTGGTGTTTCTCTAACGTATTGAGCAGTTCCGATTCCGTCATTTCAATGCCCGGCAGCACATTCTTTACATCCGCATTCTCGCGTGCGGAATCGGGTATGCTCTCGATTGCGCGCCGAAGGTTATCGGCAACCCCCAGAATATCCCGGGCAAACTTGGTCACCCCGTAAGTATGCGCATCCTGCTTCTCGCGTTCAGCCCGGCGGCGCATATTTTCAACATCCGCCATTGCCCGGAGCAGCTTGTCCTTCAGATCGGCAATCTCGGCATCCTTCTGCGCAATGATATCGACCTCGCCCGACTCTTCAGGCGCACCAGTCTCTTGCGCTGGACTATCTTCATCCTGCGTCACGGCGTCAGCCGGGGCCTCTGCCTCGTTTGACAAATTTTCATTCTCCTCCTGATCATTCAGGGGGTGCTGCTTTGGTTCATTCATTGTGTCTGCTTCCTAATCCAGCAATTTACCGATTACCTTTGCCGTATAGTCCACCATCGGGACGATACGCGCATAGTTTAACCGCGCCGGGCCAATCACACCGATGGCGCCGACGACCTGTTCTTGGCTGTTATGATATGGAGAAATAATCATTGATGTGCCGGAAAGCGAGAAAAGATTATTCTCCGAGCCAATAAATATTTTTACACCACTGCCTTTTTCAGCCAATTCCAGCAATTTGATCCGCTCTTTCTTGACTTCAAGCGTATCGAACAATTCCCTGATTTTCTCAAGATCTTCAAGAGCCTGAACATTCTGCAACAGGTTCGCGTGGCCACGGACGATCAGGGTTTCCCCTCCACCCCAGCTCGCAATGTCGTGGGCGATGAGGTCCTGCGTCAGGTCATCGAGTTCGGCCTGATGATTGTCCAGTTCACGCTGGATGGCCTCTTTAGTCTCATGCAGCGTACGTCCGGCGAGTTTCGCGTTGAGGTAGTTGGCCGCTTCCCGCAGGCCGGAATCGGTGAGGCCCGGCGGAAGTTCGATGGCCCGGTTCTCGACCATCCCGTTGGCGGTTACTATGATCACCAGCGCGCGGTCGACGCCAAGACGAACAAATTCAATCTGCTTGACCGAGCTATCGCTTTTCGGGGCAATCACCAGCGAGGCGCAATTTGAGAGACCGGAAAGCATCGTCGAGGCCTCAGTGAGCATTTCCTCCATATTGCGCCCATCAACGGCGCAGCGTGCCTTGATATCGGCGCGCTCCGCCTCCGTCAGGTTGCCAATCTCCAGTATACCATCCACGAACAGCCGCAGCCCCTGCTGGGTAGGTAGTCGCCCGGCCGAGGTATGCGGTGAGTAAAGGAGACCGGCATCCGCCAGATCCGCCATAACATTGCGGATCGAGGCGGGCGAGAGGTCAAGTTCAGTGATCCGCGACAACGTGCGTGAGCCGACAGGTTCCCCGGTATGCATATAGGTTTCCACTATATGCCGGAAAACGATGCGGCTGCGTTCATTAAGTTCCTGTATCGACATGCCGATTTCGTCACAAAGTGGAAGTTCAGTTACTGTCCTTGAATGTAGTGACGCGGGAGGCTTGCGTCAATCTGGTGCAACAGGTACAAATGGCGCCAATTCAAATATTCAAACTAAAGGAAGTTTAATGCGCCCCTCTGGCAGAGCCCCCGACCAATTGCGTGAAATCATCATGGAGCCAGGCTATGCCAAGAATGCCGAGGGTTCCTGCTTCATAAAATGTGGCGATACCCACGTGCTCTGCACCGCGAGTGTCGAGGAACGGGTGCCGCCCTTCCTGCGTAATACCGGAAAAGGCTGGGTGACCGCGGAATATGGCATGCTGCCGCGCTCCACCGGTTCGCGGATGGGCCGGGAAGCCGCGCGTGGAAAGCAGCAGGGCCGGACTGTGGAAATCCAGCGGCTGATCGGCCGTTCGTTGCGGGCGCTGGTCAACTTCGAAGGCTTCGGAGAGCGGCAGATCACGGTAGACTGCGATGTAATTCAGGCTGATGGCGGCACGCGCACGGCGTCGATCACCGGCGCATATGTCGCGCTCTATCAGGCATTTGACAAACTAGTAGAGCAGGGGAAAATTCTTGAAATCCCGATGAAGGGCC
The DNA here is from genome assembly GCF_017313765.1 of Sneathiella sedimenti. Classification (GTDB taxonomy): domain Bacteria; phylum Pseudomonadota; class Alphaproteobacteria; order Sneathiellales; family Sneathiellaceae; genus Sneathiella; species Sneathiella sedimenti. The sequence goes on from NZ_JAFLNC010000001.1 coordinate 957,764, forward strand.
AGGTGGCGGCTGTTTCCTGCGGTATTTATAAGGGAGCCCCCGTTCTCGATCTTGATTATCCCGAAGACAGCAACGCGCAGGCCGATGCGAACTTCGTCCTGACATCCGATGGACAGATTATCGAGATCCAGGGCACAGCGGAGGAAGATCCTTTTTCAGAAGCAGAATTCGGATCCCTATTCACGCTCGCCAAAAAGGGTGTTAAAGAGCTATGTGCCCTTCAGCGTCAGGTCCTCGGCATTTGAGTGACCATCGGAAATTTGACGGCGGCAAGCTGGTTGTCGCCAGCCACAATCCCGGCAAAGTCCGAGAAATTGGGGAGTTGCTGGCGGCCTTTAATGTAGAACCGGTCTCGGCAGGGGAACTCGGCCTGCCGGAGCCTGTTGAGGATGGCGATACCTTTATTGCCAATGCCGAGATTAAGGCGCTGGCCGCGGCAAAGAGTGCGAATATGGTGGCGCTCAGTGATGATTCCGGCTTTGCGCTGGACGCCCTTAACGGTGCGCCCGGTATTTATTCTGCGCGCTGGGCGGGCCCGACAAAGGACTTTTCCCTTGCTATGCAAAAGGTTGAGGATGAACTTCAAATGAGTGGCGCCGTGACGCCGGATAAGCGAACGGCGCACTTCATTTGCGCCCTCACCCTTGCCTGGCCGGATGGACATATGGAGAGTTTCGAAGGCCGTGTTGCAGGCACAGCCGTCTGGCCGCCGCGTGGTGACAAAGGTTTCGGTTATGATCCGGTTTTCATGCCCGATGGCTACGATGTCACCTTCGCCGAAATGGAACCGGAGGCGAAGCATGCGATGAGCCACCGGGCTGATGCCTTCCGGCAATTGATCGATGCCTGCTTTAACAGACAATAACGCCCCTGATCCCGGCTTTGGTCTTTATTTTCACTGGCCCTTCTGCCGGAAAAAATGCCCGTACTGCGATTTCAACAGTCATGTGCGCGAGGCCGTCGACCAGCGACGCTGGACGATGGCGCTGCTGCGGGAGCTGGATTGGTTCGCGGAGCAAGCTTCCAGAAAGAGGCTCACCAGCATCTTTTTTGGCGGCGGCACGCCATCGCTTATGGCGCCGGAAACCGTCGCGGCGCTTATTGAGGGGGCAAGGTCGCGCTTCACTTTCGCCGATGATATCGAGATCACGATGGAAGCCAATCCGACCTCAGTTGAGGCGGCGTCTTTTGCCGCTTATCAGCGGGCAGGTGTGACCAGACTCTCCCTCGGCGTTCAGTCGATGCGGGATGAGGCGCTCAAATTTCTGGGCCGTGAGCACTCGGTGCGCGAAGCTCTGCAGGCCATCGAAACCGCGCGGGAGAATTTCCCCAATATATCCTTCGACCTTATCTACGCATTGCCGGATCAGACTGTTGCGGATTGGCGGCGTGATCTGGAACAGGCGCTGTCTCTTGCGGGGGATCACCTTTCGCTCTATCAGCTGACGATTGAACCGAATACCGGGTTTGCCGGCGCAGTCAGGCGCGGCGAATTCACGATGCCGGCAGAGGAGAATGCGGAAGAGCTTTTCGAGGTGACGCAATCCATTTGCGCTGCCGCTGGCCGACCGGCCTATGAAATATCGAATCATGCCAGATCGGGTTATGAATGCAGGCATAACCTCACCTATTGGCGCTATGGCGAATATATCGGCGTCGGCCCCGGTGCGCATGGACGGCTGCTCTGTGACGGCGTCCGGACGGCGTTTCAACAGAAGAAGCGCCCGGAAAGCTGGCTTGCTGCAGTTGAGGCGGCGGATCATGGCACCGAGATCACAGAACCGCTTACCCATCGGCTCGAATGCGCGGAGGAACAGTTGTTGATGGGACTACGCCTTGACGAAGGGGTTTGGTTCGAGAATTTTTCTGCTGCCATCGGGGCGCCAATGACGGACTTTCTGCAACGGGACAGGCTGGATCAGCTCATTCAGGCGGGGTTGATGCAAATGAATGAACAAAGGCTTCGCGCGACCGACCGCGGCCGCCTTGTCCTGAATAGCCTGCTGCCCGAAATCCTAGTTTAACGCCGGAGCGAAACTTTCGGGTTCCGGTTCAAGGACCAGCTGGCTTTTCGGGCCGACTTCCAGCACCGCAAGGCCGCGCTCGGCAATGCCATTCTCTGGAAAACGGAAAATTCCGTCATATCCCGTGAACCCGCTTGGGTTTTCAATGGCCTCGCGTGTAAACCGTATTTCCTTGGGATCCAACGCCATCACTCCGGCTAGCGCCATGGCATCATAGGCAAGGCTGGCGATGCGGGACGGCTGATACCCGTAGAGGTCAGCAAACCGCTTTTGAAAGGCGGCTGCTTTTTTCGGAGCAGGAGCGGAGAACCAGCCGCCAACCAGTGCCGGCTCTGCCGAAAGCGACGGATCTTCCCACAGCCCCGTGCCAAGGAACTGCACAACCTCCGGATCGATATCGTAATAAGAGAGGAGGGAGGCCAGCTCTTTCAGTCGGGCACCACCTTCGGGGATAATCAGCGCATCAAAGGTGACTTCGCCAAATGTGTCCAGCTTTTCGAGGCGTTTGACGTAGGCCTTCGACTCATCATCTTCCTTCTTGCGGTAAAGCTCGATTTCTTTTTCCAGCTGCTTCTGGCGTAGCGTGTAATCCCCCAGGATTTTGGCAATCTCGTGCAGGTCCTGTGACCCGGAGGGAACGTCTGTCGGATATCGCACGGTCCGATCCAGAGACAGGCCGAGAGCGGTCGTCGTCTCGGTCACATTCTTGATGACGGCGTCTCCATAAGGGGAGCTTGGGGCCAGGACGGCAAAATTAAACAGGCCCTGTCGGTAAGCGAATTCCATGACACGCTGAATTTGCTGGCCAACCGTCAGTCCCATGACATAAACGCCATCCCCGGCGACTGTCGTGTCCGTCGAAAAGGTTATGACATTGACGCCGCGTTCCCGTGCGAGGGGGCGCACCGTGGCGACAGAGGAGGAAAAGAGGGGCCCGAGAATAAGCTCGGCGCCCGAGACCAGCGCTTCCGCTGCGGCACTTTCCGCCCCGCGCGGCGTGCCCTTGGTATCGAATGGGAGCAGTTCCAGTTGGCTGTTTCCAAGATCGAAAAGGGCGATGTTCGCAGCTCGCAACAGGTCATTTCCGACGGCAGCCGTCGGTCCGGAGAGTGGTAACAGGAGAGCAATCTTTATCCGTTCATTCGCTACCTGTTTCGGTGCGCGCAGCCCGATTACCGCGGGAGCAGGATCTATCAGGCGGGTGAGCGGATCGACAGTCGGGGTGTTTGACAGATCTTCAGTAGACGGTGTGCCTTCCGGCGGCAGCAGATCCTTCAGATCTTGGGTGCCGGTCGTCTTTGTGCTATCATCTTTGATATCTTTCTGGTCTGTCCCGGCAATTTTCGCCGGCTGACAGGCAGACAAGAACAAGGCGAGAAGGCCGACAAGGCCCACATAAGTAAGGGAGTTCCAATTTCGTTTGAGGCGGGATGTCATGACAGAATTCGCGGGAAACAAATTTTCACTCCGTAGGTCTTCTTGTGAAATTTCTGATCTGAAAGACTAGGTAACCCCCGTAACCGGGGCAAGCAAATTGTTGATGGTGGTACTTTAAACAGGATCATGGGGCGACATTTTGGCACATCTCTCGAAAGAAGCGCTGAAAAGAAAACGCCGCCGCGCGTATTTTCGGGGTCGCGCGGCTGAATTCCTTGCGGCGAGCGCACTTCGGTTGAAAGGTTATCATATTGTCACCCGCGGCTATCGCAAGCCCTTCGGCGAAATAGATATCATTGCCCGGCGAAACAACATGCTTATCGCTGTTGAAGTCAAGGCCAGGGCGCGAATCGCTGAGGCAGCGGAAGCTGTCAGCCCGAAACAAAAACGCCGCATCACGCGCGCCCTCGAGGCGTTTGTCATGGAACGGCCGAAATTTACTGGTTTCAATGTGCGCTTCGATGTGTTGCTTGTTACGTCCCTTTGGCACTGGCCGCGCCATATCGAAGGGGCCTGGGAATAGGGGTGGAAGAGACTCTTTTATCCGGAACGAATTGGATTTATAGTAACGGGACATTTATAGGTAAAGGCGTACCGGTATGAAATTTGTTGTTTATGCTCTCCTTGCTCTGTCATCCCTTATTGCGTTAGGCGGCTGTGCTCCGACGGTTATCCTCGGCGGAGCAGCGATCGGTGGCGTCGCCGTGGCGGAGGAACGATCCGTTGGGACTGTTATTGATGACGCGACCATCAAAACGCAGGTGATGAACGCAATTTTCCAGAAAAGTGAACCGATGTTTACTTCGACTTCGACGACTGTGATCGATGGTGTCGTCCTGATAACCGGCGAAGTGCCGACTCCAGAGGATCGGATCACGCTGACCCGCCTGATCTGGGGCGTGAAGGGCGTCAAGGAAGTGCATAACGAGGTTAAGGTCGCGAATGGCGAGTCGGTGGGTAACTTTGCTTCCGATAGTTTGATCACGACGAAGCTTAAATTGCAGCTCTTGCGCGACGCAGAGATTATGAACATCAACTATTCTGTCGAGACAGTGGATGGAACTGTCTATCTGATGGGGATCGCCCAGGATGAGGCGGAACTCCAGCGGGTAAAAAATCACGCCAAGGATATTTCCGGCGTCCGCAAAATCGTCAGCTATGTAAAAATGAAATCTGAACTGAACTCGGCTTGAACTGACGACCCGGGCAGGATAGGGTCCCTGCCAAGAAAATCAGCGGCGCATCACTTTATCGAAAAGGTCGGAAATAATGAGTCTTGCCGTAGCCATTCAGATGGATCCCATCGAGAAAATTGATATCAACGGGGACAGCAGCTTTGTCCTTGGCCTGGAGGCGCAGGCGCGCGGCCATGGCCTGTTTCATTATGGCCCCCAGGACATGTCCTTCTCACAGGGGCGGATTGTCGCCAATGCCCGCCCCATCTCGCTCCGCCGTGAGCCGGGCAATCACTATACCGCCGGTGCGGTCGAACGCATCGATCTCGCAACTATGGATGTTGTGCTGATGCGACAGGATCCGCCCTTTGATATGTCCTATATTACCGCGACCCACCTACTGGAACATATCCACCCACAGACCTTGGTCGTCAATGATCCGGTAAGCGTCCGGAATGCGCCGGAAAAACTTTTCGTCACTCATTTCGATGGCATCATGCCGCCAACGCTGATCTCCTCCAATCTTCAGGAGATCAGGGAATTCCGCGCTGAATTCAAGGATATCATCATCAAGCCGCTTTATGGCAACGGCGGCGCAGGCGTGTTTCATCTCAAGCCGGAAGATGAAAACCTGTCGGCACTGTGCGAGATGTTCACCCAATTCTACCGCGAACCGATGATTGTGCAGAAGTACTTGCCCGAAGTGCGCGAAGGTGACAAACGCATTATCCTCGTGGACGGGGACCCGGTCGGCGCCATCAATCGCGTCCCGCAGAAGGGGGAGGTTCGCTCCAATATGCATGTGGGGGGGCAGGCCGTGAAATCCTCCCTTACGGCGCGCGAGGAAGAGATATGCAAAGCCATCGGCCCCGCGCTAAAAGAGCAGGGGCTGATCTTCGTCGGGATCGACGTGATCGGGGATTACCTTACGGAAATCAATGTGACTTCACCTACAGGGCTGCAGGAAATAAACCGGTTCGATGGCGTCAAGCTTGAGAGCGTTATCTGGGACTGCCTCGAGGAAAAAGTCGGCCGCTCCTCGTCTTACTAGGTAACATCTCCCAAATTTTAACCATGAAGATTTTTCGGACACATGCTATCGTTGTGCGCACAACGATATATTGAACCGAAAATTGATATGCAGGCGAAGATTAAGACCGTGGCCTTTCAGGGCCTCGATGTGCGCGAGGTGGATGTACAGGTGATGATGGCCTCCGGGCTGCCTGCCTTCACCGTTGTCGGCCTTGCGGACAAATCCGTCGCCGAAAGCAGGGAGCGCGTGCGTGCGGCGCTGACGTCCCTCGGCATTGGTTTGCCGCCCAAGCGTATTACTGTCAATCTCGCCCCCGCCGACCTGCCGAAAGAGGGGGCGCACTATGATTTGCCCATTGCGCTTGGCATCCTCGCAGCAATGGGCGTTCTCCCCTCCGACGCTCTGGATGACTATTATGTTCTCGGAGAGCTTTCCCTGGATGGAAGCTGCAATCCGGTGACCGGCATCCTTCCGGCCGCAGTGGCTGCCGTGGGCGAGGACAAGAATATCATCTGCCCGGAAGCATCGGGACCAGAAGCGGCCTGGGCCGGTGATCTTACGGTGCTCGCGCCTGCTAATCTTCTCGCGCTAATCAATCATTTTAAGGGAACGCAGGTCCTCACCCCGCCGACCCATGGGGACATTGTCGATGAAGCGTTATCTCTGAAGTTGGAGGATATCAAGGGTCAGGAAACAGCGAAGCGCGCCCTCGAAGTGGCGGCGGCGGGCGGGCATAACCTGCTCATGACTGGCCCGCCGGGGTCCGGCAAGTCGATGCTGGCGGCGCGGCTCCCCGGTCTGCTGCCCCCCCTCGATGCAGCGGAAGCGCTAGAGGTCAACATGATCGCCAGCATCGCCGGTGAAATGAAGGAGGGTCGGCTGTCCCGCCGGCGCCCCTTTCGCGACCCGCATCATTCGGCGTCGGTTGCGGCGATGGTCGGGGGTGGTCGTGGTGCGAAGCCGGGAGAGGTCTCACTTGCCCATCTCGGCGTTCTGTTCCTGGATGAGCTGCCGGAATTTAACCGGCAGGTGCTGGAATCCCTGCGTCAGCCGGTGGAAATCGGCAAGGCGGTGGTGGCGCGCGCCAATCTTCATGTCACCTATCCCGCAAGCCTGCAACTGATCGCTGCAATGAACCCTTGCCGTTGTGGCCATCTCGATGATCCAGCGCAGGCCTGCGCGCGGGCACCGAAATGTGCCCTTGAATATCGCTCCCGTATTTCCGGGCCAATGCTTGACCGGATCGACATTCATGTGGACGTACCTGCCGTCTCGGCAACCGATCTGACCCTTCCACCACCGACGGAGACAACGGAGATCGTTGCTGCCCGTGTTGCTCGCGCCCGGGAAATTCAGCGGGAACGTTATCGCGATATCGATCACCCGACGCCGATGCGAACAAATGCGGACGCGGAAGGTGAGGTGCTGGAACGGTTTGTCCAGCCGGATAAATCCGCCACGGCCTTGTTGCAGGACGCCATCGGCAAACTGAAACTTTCCGCGCGCGGCTATCATAGGGTGTTGAAGGTCGCGCGCACCCTTGCCGATCTGGCGGAGAGTGAGCCGGTCACCAGGGCCCATATCGCCGAGGCGCTGGAATATCGCCGCCGCCTCGCAATGAATGGCTAGCGCTGTTATTTATCCTTATTGACGTCGAGAGCTTCCAGGTGGCGCCGGGCTTCATCACCTGCGGGGGTATTGGTTGCAAGCTCCAGAACGCGCAGCCAGTCCTGTCGGGCCTGGTCCCGCTTACCGGATTTCTCGTAAAGAATGCCTCGCTCTATCAGGGCGTCCGGAAGATCAGGTTCTAAGGAGAGAGCCAATTCCACATCCTCAAGCGCGCGTGCGTCGTCGCCGAGATGACGCCAGACGGCGGCCCGGAACGTCAGAGCATCATGTCGCACCGGATCGAGCTTGAGGGCGAGATCGAGATCGTTGAAGGCCCCTTTATAGTCCCCGACTTTCGCCAGAATTCGGCTGCGGTCAATCAGCAGGTTGATGTTTTCGGGCTCGATTCCCAGCCCCGTTGTAGCCACTGCGTTGGCCCGGTCATATTGTTCAGCCAGCAGCCAGACATTGGCCGCCTGCGTCAATACCGGCACCAGGAGGGGGGAGCCGGCCCCCTGCATGTCTTCCGCCAGTTCTTCCAGTGTCAGCGCTGCATGATCATATTTCTTCATGGCAACGAGCGCGAGGGCGACACAGTGGCGGGCAGGAAATCCTCCCCCGGCATCGCGCCAGGCAAGCGCGGATTCAAAGGCCTTTTCCGGCTCCCGCCGGGTCAAAGTCAGGCAGACCTCGTACTCGCTTTCCTGTGTACGCACGCCATCCAGCGCGCCGGCCGCCGACGTGAGGAGTGGCCGAGCGGCCAGCGATATGGTAAGTGCCATGAAAAAGGTTAAAAATCGCACGATTATAAAATGCCTTAAATTGGTCTTGATTCGATCCTACATGCCGAATACTGGACTGATTACATTGGGAGTTCTAACATGAACAGACTGGTTGTTGCCACTATCGCTTTTTTAAGTTTCGTCCCCCTTGCGGCGGCTGAAATGCCTCATAAGCCTGCTATGATGCAGGATCAAGTTGTCCTAAATTTGACGACGGAAGGATGGGTCAAGACAGATACGGCGCGAGTGTCGGTCTATGTAGAACTCGTGCAGCAGGAAGAAGCAGCCGCGGCCCTTAAAGACCGTATCGATGGATCGCTGCAATCTCTTGCGAAGGATGTGGACTGGCGTATTACCTCTTCCCGTCAGCAACTTGACCAGACGGGGCTTAACCGCTGGTATGTAAGCGCGGAAGCGCGTATCCCCGAGGCGGCATTGGCAGGCCTGCAGGATCGGGCGAAAGACGCGAGCAGCCCGGGGTACAAGGTGACAATCTCGGATGTTGATTTCACGCCGTCCCTGGCGGAATTTGAAAAATTGCGCGCGGACCTGCGAGAGCAGATTTACCAGCAAGCCCTTGATGAGGCATCGAGACTGAACAAGGTGATGCCGGGCGCGGACTATCATGTCCGCAAGGTCGATTTTGTACAAATTTATGCGATGCCGGCGATGGAAGCCGCCCAGCGCCCGATGATGATGAAATCCGGCATGGCGGACGCAGCCTCCGGCTCGCAGGGGGGGGCCGAACTTCTAGTTTCCGTCAAGCAATCGGTTTCGGCGCAGGTCGTTCTGGGCCGGTCCGAGATGCCAGCGGCACCAAAGGAGTAGCATGACCAACAGATTGTTCTGTTTTGGCTTCGGCTTTACGGCCCGCCAGATTGCTATGGATTATCCTCATTGGCAGGTGATGGGCACGGGCCGGTCCCCTGCTGATGATGAGGGAAAAGGGGATATTCCCCTCTTTCCCTTCCGCCGGGATCAACCTATCGGGAATTTCACGGATATTGCGGCGGATGTCAGCCATATCCTGCTCTCCATCCCACCTGACGAGGAAGGGGACCCGGTTTTTGACGTCATGGCGCCAGAAATCCTGCGCCTTAAAAACCTGAAATGGATAGGCTACCTCTCTACAACCGGCGTTTATGGTGACCTCGATGGGGGCTGGGTAGATGAAGCAAGTCCTTACAACCCTTCAGGCGAAAGGGGCAGGCGCCGCATGCGGGCTGAGCAGGCCTGGCGCGGGCTCCATGAGACGAAAGGCCTGCCGGTTCATATATTCCGCCTTCCCGGTATTTATGGCCCCGGACGGAACCAGCTGGTATCCCTGAAGAACGGAAAAGCCCGGCGAATCGCAAAGCCCGGCCAGATATTTTCGCGCATTCATGTGGCCGATCTGGCGACAATTCTCGTGGCCTCGATGGAGATGCCGAACCCCGGTGCGATTTACAATGTTGCCGATGACGAGCCGTCACCGCCGCAGGATGTGGTTGCTCATGCGGCAAAACTTCTAGGAGTGGAACCGCCGCCCCTGATCGACTTCAAGACCGCGGATCTCAGCCCAATGGCGCGTAGCTTCTATTCGGACAGCAAACGGGTCAGCAACGCAAAAATCAAATCAGAACTTGGGGTTTTGCTCAAATTTCCTACATATAGGGAGGGTTTGGCGGCTTTGCTTGACGGCGGAATCGGTATATAACCATTCTCTAGACTGTTTTTTTGACGTCCGTATGGATCGGTAAATGGCTCGAACGAAATGCTTTAATCGCGACGAGGCGCTGGAAAAAGCCATGCAGGCTTTCTGGGCCAAGGGCTATGAGGCGACCTCGGTTCAGGACCTGGTCGACTGCATGGGCATCAACCGTGGTAGTCTTTATGATACCTTCGGAGACAAGCACCAGCTGTTTCTGGAAGCGCTGGATCAATATGGTACCGGGGCGCTGCTGCGCACGGATGTGTTGCGTCATGAAGGCGATGCGCGCGAAATTCTCTCGAAATTCATGTATGTCTTTATGCAGAAGCAGGTCATGGACCCGAAACGTCGGGGCTGTTTCATGACCAATGCGGCGGTTGAGCTATGCTCCCGTGATGATGAATGCGCAGAAAGAGTGCGGGTCTTCTTCGAGGATATGGAAGATGCATTAAAAGAGTTGATCAGCCGTGGCCAGCGCGACGGCACCTTCAAGACAAAGCGCGACGCGGCCAGCCTTGCCGCCTTTTTTGTGGGTGTGATGCAGGGAATGCGGGTTGTTGGCAAAGTAAACCCGAACGAGAAAGTTCTCGGTCCCATGGTAGATGTGGCGCTGACGGTTCTGGACGGAGAATGACCGACCTTGGCATTGATCTGTGGGGCGCGGCGTTTCAGGCGGTGTCATTCCTCTGCCTTATGGCGATTCCCTGGACAGACGGTAAAATCCGGATATTTGTGGCTTTGATGGCGGGTGCCGGGATTCTTTCCATACTGGCTTTCCAATTCTATATCGGCGTAGAAAAGCATGATTACGGGCTAGGAATGGACCTGATGATGATCACCTTCCTCAATGCCGTTTTCTATCTCGCGATTAGCTGGGGGGTGGAACGTGTGTTTCGCCTGTTTTTGCTCAAGCGAAAAAAGGACCGCTCGCCACCGCCGTCATGACCCGCGTATCACATGATTGATCAGCGCCTTGGCTTCAGGCGCATCCCATTCTGCCGGCCCGACAAGGCGGCCAACTTCCTCCCCCTTGGCATTAAGCAGTATGCTTGCCGGGAGGCCGAAAACCCCGGCGCTGCGACCGGATTTGACTGTTTTGTCGTTTAGCGGCGCAAGGTTTTTGATGTTCAGCTTTTCAAAGAAAGTTGTCACTTTCTCCATTCCCTGTAAATCCTGGCCAATCGCGAGCACTACAAATTCATCACCACCGAGCGCTTCTTGAAGCCGGTCAAGGCTCGGCATTTCCTTGCGGCAGGGCGCGCACCAGGTGGCCCAGAAATTCACAAGGATCACTTTCCCTCGGTAGTCGGAAACCCGCTCCTCTTCTCCCTCGGCGTTCAGAAAGGTAAAATCCTTGAATGGACGTGGTGCGTCGTAAGGAGCAAAATTCTGCATTTCGCCCGTGAGGAGCGCGCTCAGATTTTCAGAGAAAGCTGTTGATGTTCCCGCTACAAGCCCTGTAAATGTAAGCAAGAACAGCAGGCCTGTGAATTTCATGGGTTTTGTCGTCATTAAATTTATACATCCACGTGTTACAAAGTGAGCCCGATTATGAGCGCAAACGAGCTTTGGGGTGGCAGATTTGCCAAAGGCCCCGCCGAAATTATGGAACGGATCAATGCCTCCATTGACTTTGACCGCCGGCTCTATGCCCAGGATATAATGGGTTCGATGGCGCATTCCAGTATGTTAATGGCCTGCAATATCATTTCCGAGGCTGATGGTCAGAAAATTCAGGAAGGCTTGCAGACAATTCTTCGTGAGATAGAGGCCGGGAACTTTAAGACCGACCCGGCGCTTGAAGATATCCATATGCATGTGGAAGCACGCCTGCGCGAGCTGATTGGCGATGCGGCAGGGCGGCTGCATACGGCACGTTCCCGCAATGATCAGGTGGCGACGGATTTCCGGCTCTGGGTGCGGGATACCATGGATCATCTGGACAGAGAGCTCGCGGATCTGGTGGATGCACTGCTCGATCAGGCCGAGGCCGAGGCGGATACCGTGATGCCGGGATTCACCCACCTGCAGGCAGCGCAGCCGGTGACTTTTGGTCATCATATGCTGGCCTATGTCGAGATGTTCGCGCGCGATCGCGGACGACTTGCAGACGCGCGTTCGCGCCTGAATGAAAGCCCCTTGGGTTCCGCGGCACTGGCGGGTACCTCCTTTCCGATCGACCGGGAGATGACGTCCAAGGCACTTGGATTTGACCGGCCAACCGCCAATTCCCTTGACGGTGTGTCGGACCGCGATTTTGCGCTGGAGTTTCTGAGTTTTGCCTCCATCTGCTCGATGCATTTGTCGCGGTTGGCCGAGGAAATCGTTATCTGGTCGAGTGCTCAGTTCCGCTTTGTTGAATGTTCCGACAGCTTTTCGACCGGCTCCTCCATCATGCCGCAGAAGAAGAACCCCGACGCAGCAGAGCTGATCCGCGGGAAGGCCGGACGGAGCGCAGGTGCCTTCACCTCCCTCCTGATGATGATGAAGGGCCTGCCCATGACCTATGGCAAGGATATGCAGGAAGACAAGGAACCGGTCTTCGACGCGGCCGACAATCTGCAGCTTTGTCTTGCCGCCATGAGTGGGATGATCCGTGATATCAAGGTCAATGGCGAGGTGATGACAGCGGCCTCCGGCGCAGGGTTCACCACCGCGACAGACCTTGCGGACTGGCTTGTGCAGAAACTTGATATGCCCTTCCGTCAGGCCCATCATGTGACGGGCGCTCTTGTAAAGCTGGCGGAAGAGAACACATGTGGGCTTGAAGATTTGTCCCTTTCGCAGATGCAATCGGTGGAAGGCGGCATTACTGAGGAAATTTATAAAGTGCTCGGTGTTCAGAATTCCGTTGCCAGCCGCGTAAGCTATGGTGGCACGGCCCCTACCAAGGTACGGGAGCAAATCGCACGCTGGAGAGAAAAGCTGGGCCAGGAAGGAGGCGGAAAATGAAACGGGTGCTTCTTGGTGCAATCATGATGGTGGTTACTGTCGGATTTCTTTCGGGCTGCGGCGTGAAAAGCCCGCCAAAATATTCACCGGATACGCAAAAGTCCGAACAGAAGAAAAGCTAGTTTTAGAAAAGATTGCCGACATATGGACCATTTCACCTATAAAAATGGCGAACTCTATGCCGAGGATGTTTCCTTACGGACGATCGCCGAAACGGTGGGCACACCCTTTTATTGTTATTCCACCGCAACACTGGAGCGGCATTACAAGGTTTTCTCCGGCGCGTTTGATGGGGCGAATGCACTTGTCTGCTATGCGCTGAAAGCCAACTCCAACCAGGCGGTGATCCGCACTCTCGCGGATCTCGGATCCGGGGCGGATGTGGTCTCCGAAGGGGAGCTTCGCCGCGCGATTGAGGCGGGCATTCCACCCGAAAAGATCGTTTTTTCCGGTGTTGGCAAGAAGCCGGCGGAAATGCGCTATGCGCTTGAGGTCGGTATTCACCAGTTCAATGTGGAATCCGAGCCCGAGGTTCATCTATTGAGCGAAGTTGCAAGTAGTATGGGGCTGAAAGCGCCCATCACATTCCGCGTCAATCCGGACGTGGATGCGAAAACCCATGCTAAAATTTCGACCGGCAAGGCGGAAAACAAATTCGGTGTGCCCTGGCAGGATGTGTCCCGCATCTATGCCGAGGCGGCGGCCCTGCCGGGAATCGAGATCAAGGGCGTCGATGTGCATATCGGATCGCAATTGACGGACCTCGAGCCTTACAAGAACGCCTTCAATCGGGTGCGGGAGCTGGTTCAGCAGCTCCGGAGCGAAGGGCATGACATTACGCGCGTCGATCTCGGCGGCGGACTCGGCATTCCCTACGATACAACGATTCCGCCTGCGCCGTCCGCCTATGCCGCCGTCGCGCTGGAGGCGATCGGCAATCTTGGTTGCCAGATTATTTTCGAGCCGGGCCGGCTGATTGTCGGTAATGCGGGCGTACTGGTGTCCGAAGTGGTTTATGTGAAACAGGCGACAAAGCGTAAGTTCGTTATTCTGGATGCGGCCATGAATGACCTGATCCGCCCGGCGATGTATGACGGCTACCACCAGATCGATCCGCTCCGGGAGGATCAAAAAAACGGTGCTTATGCCCCCGCCGATGTCGTGGGTCCCGTCTGTGAGACCGGCGATACCTTTGCCCGGGAGCGGGACATGCCAGCTCTAGCCCGGGGCGATCTTGTCGCCTTTCGGAGCGCTGGCGCCTATGGTGCCGTGATGGCGTCCACCTACAATACCCGGCCGCTGGTGCCCGAGGTTCTGGTGAAAGGCGATCAATATGCGGTGATCAGGGAACGACCGAGCTTGGACGCTTTGTTGAAACTTGATATAATGCCGCCATGGATTGCAACTTGACAGAGGATGAATGCAACGCCGCGATGACAGCCATGACAAAGGATATGGATTAGGGTTTGAAGTCCGCATTCTGCTTGCGAAAGTCAATCTTCTTCTGGAAGGGATCTGGCGGCGGGGTCGGCTGTTATTTTGTCTCATCGGGTTGTTCGTCGGTCTGTCTCTGCTTGACTTATGGGCGTTTGCTACAGGATGGCTGCATGTTCTTGCGCTGATCCTGTTCGGGGGCGCGATTCTTTACAGCCTCTACAAGCTGGGGCGACATTTTCCGGCGCCAACACGAAGCCGTGCCCTACGGTATCTGGAAGGGCGTAACCGGTTGCCGCACCGACCGCTGCAATCACTTGGGGCGCATTCCGAAGCGGAAAAGATTAACAACACACCAACGAGCACGATGTGGCGGTTGTATCAGAAATCGCTACGCCGCAAGCTTTTGGGCCTGAAGACCGGGTTTCCGCGCCTTGATATGGGGATAGAGGACAGTTACGGCGTTCGGGCGTTCGTGGTCCTTCTCCTGGTGGCGGCTTTCGTCGTAGCGGGACCAAGATCAACGGACCGGCTTTACGCGGCGGTGACACCCTCTATTGGCACGCCGGCGATCCCGGTTGACGTAACCGCCTGGATCACCCCACCAGCCTATACTGGCCAGGCACCGATACTTCTGACCCATTCAAAAAGTGACGACGCAACGGTGCAGACATATATTGTACCGGTGCAAAGCAGCTTTATCGCGAATGTTTTTGGTGGCGAACGCGATGCGCCCATCTTGGTGATCGGGGACAAGCGGGAGGAATTCGCTGTTTCGGATGCACGGAATTTCCAGATCCAGACCACTTTCGATGAAACGACCAGCCTGAAAATTGAGAAGGATGGCGATGTCATCGCGAACTGGCAGCTGACAATAATCGCAGACGAGATACCAACGGTCGCCTTCATAGATGACCCCGAAGTCACGGAAAGAGCCGCCTTCAAGCTGCAGTATCAGGCGCGGGATGATTACGGTGTTGAAAGAATCGGCGGCGAAATCACCCGTGATAATGGCGACGGAAAAATCGAGCTTATACTTCCGACCCCGGGGCGTGGCTCGAAACAGGTGGTCAGTAAAAGCTATCATGATCTAACGGCCCATCCCTGGGCGGGGCTTCCGGTAAAGCTAACGTTGTTTGCAGAAGACCAGATTGGACAGCGCGGATATTCTGACGCCATGACCTTTACCCTGCCGGAACGGAAATTCACCCATCCGGTCGCCCGGGCCCTGATCGAGCAACGTAAAAACCTGGTCAATGATCCTGACGGCAACAAGGAAAATGTGGCGCTTGTACTGCAAACACTCGCCAGCCTTCCTGATAGCGTCAACAACGACGTAACGGTCATACTGGCTCTTTCGACGGCAAAATCAATTCTTGTAAACGGGACAAGCCGAACGGCCGTCGATGACGTCATAGAAATTTTATGGGATACGGCACTCCGGCTTGAAAATGGTGATTTGTCACTTGCAGAGGCGGCTTTGCGGGACGCGCAGGAAGCGTTAATGGAGGCGTTGAACAACAATGCGAGCGACGCCGAAATCAAACGCCTGGTCGAGGAATTGCGCGCCGCCATGGAGAATTTCCTCCAGGCTCTCGCGCAACAGGCACCGCCCATGGATGAGCAAGCGGCAGGCGATCCAAACAGCGAGGATCGGCTTATTGAGTCGCAGGATCTGCAAAAGCTGCTTGATCGCATCGATCAGTTCGCCCGTGGCGGCGCCCGGGATGCCGCGCGACAATTGCTCAGCGAGCTTCAGGATATCATGGAAAACCTGAAATCAGCTCAAGCGCGACAGCCATCCGACAGCCAGCAGGCGGCGCAACAGATGCTCAACGAGCTTGGCAAGCTGATGCAGAAGCAGCAGGAGTTGCTTGACCAGACGTTCCGCAATTCGCAGGGCCAGCAATCAAAGCGGGGAACCCAGCCCGGCCAACAAGGTCAGCAATCGCAAAATGGTACACAGCCGGGCCAGCAAGGGCAGCAAGGCCAGTCGGGTCGTGGTAATCTGCAGGATCTCGCCGAGGTCCAGGAGGCACTGCGCCAGATGCTGGGCGATTTGATGGGTCGCCTTGGCGCGGACGGGGAAATTCCGGACGCCCTGGGGCGCGCGGAACGCTCGATGAAAAATGCGCGCGAGGCGTTGGAACAGGGACAGGGACAATCCGCCATGGAATCCGAAAGTGACGCGCTTGAAAACCTGCGACAGGGCACAGAATCGCTTGCCCAACAGATGATGCAGGACGGACAGGGCGAGGGAACGCAGTCCGCAGGCCCTGGTCGTCCGGGCCAGGGGCGGGATCCACTTGGTCGATCGACTAGGGAAGAAAGTGGCCAGGGGCGAAATGCCGGCAATGCGTTGATGCGTGGCGAAGGGGGCGGCATTAACAAGAGTCGCTCCATCCGAGACGAATTACAACGACGTCTATCTGATCCAGCGCGCAGCTATCTCGAACGGGATTATCTGCAGCGTCTGCTCGATATTTTCTAGGGCGAAACGTAAATTCTGTTATAAATCCCCGCCATGACCCAGGATCATCCTTTTGCGCAATATGTCCGCATACTCGGCAAAGGCCCGAAAATGTGGCGTGACATGACTTTTGACGAAGCGAGAGCCGCCATGAATATGGTGCTCTCCGGTGAGGCGGAACCATTGCAGCTTGGTGCCTTCCTGCTGCTGTTGCGGCGTAAGGGCGAGACGGGGGAAGAGCTTGCCGGGATGGTGGCAGCCGCACGCGATCATTTTGTTGCGCAGGATGTCACGGCTAAAGTCGATTTTGACTGGCCGTCTTACGCAGATCGCCATCGTCAGCAACCGTGGTTTATCCTTTCCGCCATTCTCCTTGCCGATCAGGGCTACAAAGTATTGATGCATGGCATTGAAGGCTATTCGGATGGTTACGCTCCGACGCGGCCGGGACTTTCAGTCTTCAATGTGCCGCAAGCAACCTCCCTCTCCGACGCAGCAGCGCAACTCGGAGCGAAGAACCTTGTATATTTAGGTCTCGAAAAATTCTGTCCATCCCTGCAGATGCTTTTTGAACTGCGGCCCCTGCTTGGCGTGCGAACGGCGGTTAATACTTTTGCCCGGGATATCAACCCGTTTGGCGCTCCCTTTCAGCTACAGGGCGTGTTCCATCCGCCCTACAAGGCGTTGCATCTTGGAACGGTACAGGCACTAGGCCAACCCAACAGCCTAATCTTCAAGGGCGGCGGCGGGGAAGTGCAGCGCAACCCAATGAAACCTGTTCTCGTGGATGGGCTGGTAGAGGGCGAGCCGGTCGAGCAGGAATGGCCGGCGATGACAGAAGAGAATGTCTATAAATGGCGAGAAGAGGATCTGGCACCGGTGCAGCTCCTTCGCCTCTGGCGGGGAGAGCTTGATCTGCCCGTCCCCATCCTCGCGATAATCGGGACCCTCGCCTTTGCCCTTAAACTGACGAAACCCACCCTCACGACCAACGAGGCCGAGGCACGCGCTCGCGAAATATGGGAAAGTCGTGATAAGGCCCGGTTCGGGTAACGTCAGCTATTTTTCTCATGCCACCATAAGTCCGGTCCGGTTCCCCAATAGGACGGTGTCGGTGGCAGCTTGATTTCCGGCCAATGTGCCAGCCATTGTTCGTCAGTGTAATAAAGCGGAATGACATAATACCCCGCGAGCAGCACCCGATCCAACGCGCGCGTCGCCGTGACAAGCGTATCCCGGTCCCCTGCGGTGGCAATCCGTTCAATCATCGCATCGACGGCGGCGAGGCGAATTCCCGGATAATTACGTGTGCCCGGAGTCGTGGCCGCTTTTTGGCTCCAGTAAAATGCCTGCTCATTTCCAGGGGAGAGCGACTGGCCCCAGCTATTGATAATTATATCGAAATCATAGTCTGTCAGGCGGTTCTGGTAACTCGCCGTGTCGATCTGGCGGATATTGCTCCGGATTCCCAGAAGTTCAAGGTTCCGCTGAAACGGGGAGATCAGCTTGATATAGTCTGTATTATTGATCAGGAACTCTATTTCGAAGGGTTGGCCGCTTTGCTGGTGAGTAAGAACGCCGTTTTTTATTCTGTAGCCCGCAGCGAGCAACAACCCTTGGGCTTCCTTGAGGTTATCGCGGGCGCGACCTGAACCGTCGGTCACGGGAAGGCGAAAACTTTTGTCAAAAACGGACGAGAGGAGTTCGTCGGTAAAGGGGGACAGCAATTCCCGCTCGGCTTTGGTAATTGTCCCTTTGGCGGCAAGTGGGGAATTTTCAAAATAGCTGTGGGTGCGCTTGTAAAGGCCATGCAGGATGTTTGCGTTTACCCATTCGAAGTCAAAGGCGTGAGTGAGGGCTTGGCGGACGCGGAGATCAGAGAATTTTTCGTGCCGTGTATTGAAGACGAAGGCGAGCATAGGCGCGGGCAGGCTCAGTTTCGGAGTCGATTGTCGATATTCCACGCCGGATTGCCAGCCATATGCAGATGTCCATTTAGTCGCGCTATTTTCGAACCGGGCGTCGACGCGGTGGGACTTGAACGCCTCCAGCGCAACATCATCATCGCGGAAGTAGTCGTATATTATCCTGTCGAAATTGAAGCGGCCCTTGTTTTGAGGAAGCTCCCAGCCCCAGAAGTTCTCATTCCGGCGATAAATGATGCGTCGGCCGGGCTCGACTTTTTCAACCAGATATGGGCCCGATCCGATTAGGGGCGTAAGGGAGGACTTCTCGAAATCCGTCTTGAGACTCTCGGAGGCGGGCAGCACGCTCATCAGCCCGATAATAAGTGGCATCTCGAAACGGCCGTCCTCCTCAAAAGCGAACCGGATCGAAAGAGGGGACTGGATATCGACCGCGGTTACCTTTTGATAATAGCTCTGGACATTGGGTCGGCCGGACTCACGGAGGATTTCGAAAGAAAAGAGCACATCTTGCGCTGTGATAGGGCTGCCATTGGAAAACCGGGCTTTCGGATTGAGATGAAAAACAATCCAGCTGCGATCCTCGGCGACCTCGATCGTCTTGGCAATATTGGCGTAAAGAGTGAAGGGCTCGTCGCGGGAGCGTTCCAGCAGTGACTGATAGACATCGCCAAGCCCGCGTGGACTGACGCCTTTCAACAGAAAGGGGTTAAGGCTGTCAAAACTGCCGATGGCACTCAGTCGTAACGTGCCGCCAATCGGCGCGTCGGGATTGACATAGTCGAAATGCTGAAACCGGGGCGGATACTTGGGCTCCCCATGCATGGCGATTGCATGATGTTTTTCCGCCGCCTCGGACAAGCCGCAATTGGCCAGAAAAAGGGCGATCAGGAAATGAAGGAATACAGGATATCTTTTCATACGGAAATTATGTTGCCTTGCTGCGGATGATGTCGGCAAGCTTAACGATCAATTGTGGCATTTCTTTCTCCGGCGTGCCCGCAAATCCGAGAATAAGACCACTCTGGTCGGTCGGCAGATTGTAAAAACCGGAAAGCGCCCGCACCAGCATGCCTGCCTTGGCGGCATCGCGCTCCACCTCCTTGTCGTTAATGCCGGGCGATAGATAGACGACTAGATGCATGCCGGATTCCTGTGGTGCCACCATAATGAGGTCACCCAGTTTTTCCTGGAGTAACGTGAGCAAGCGTTTCTGCCGCGCCTCATATAACAACCTCGTCCGTCGGACATGGGCGGCGAGATAGCCCTCGTTGATAAAATCCGCAAGGGCTGCCTCGGGCACCGAGGGCGAATGGCTGTCAATATTTCGACGAAGCGCGAGAAATACATCCACCAGATCCTCCGGCACGACCATATAGCCGACCCGGAGCCCGGAAAACATGACCTTGCTCATGGTGCCGACATAAAGAACCCGACTATCATCATCGAGCCCCTGAAGGGAGGAAAGCGGCCGCCCAGCGTAGCGATATTCACTGTCGTAGTCGTCCTCGAGAATAAAGCGTCCTTCCTCCTTCGCCCAATTCAGGAGGTCCAGCCGCCGGGAAAGAGACATGGTCTGGCCGAGTGGATATTGATGTGAAGGGGAAATACAGGCAAGGCGGGCGGCTGGCGCAAGGTTGCGCGCGTCGGCAAGGGAAAACCCCTCTTTATCGACAGGAACCGAGATCGGAACGGCGCCGGCAGAGAGAATGGCATCGCGTATGCCGGGGTAGCCGGGCTCCTCCATCCAGACGGCATCGCCAGGCTCGGCAAAAGCGCGAACCACCAGGTGGATAGCCTGTTGTGATCCGGAAAGGATGATCACCTGTTCGGGATGGCACCGCACCGCGCGGGTCTGCCCGAGATAGGAGGCAAGCGCCTCACGCAGGACTTTCGCGCCCCCAACTGGGTTATCAACCAGATACTCGCGGCCCGGTCGGCGCCAGTGCCGGGCAAGAAGGCGGGCCCAGTCTTCAAATGGGAAAATCTCCAGTGCCGGAAGCCCGGGAGAAAACGGAAGGCTCCTCTTTTCGGAAAATCGCATCTTGCCCATGAATGGTGCCGCCATCTTGGAGAGGTAGATTTCCCGCGCCTGAACGCCAGAGGCGCGTCCTTCCGTCTTGCGTTGCAACAAATCGTCGGGAAGCTGATCAGATACGTAAGATCCCGCTCCAATACGGCTGATCAGATATCCTTCCGCAGTTAACTGATCATAGGCGCTCAGCACCGTATTGCGGGAGACATTCAGGTCACTGGCAAGGGAACGGCTCGATGGCAGGCGCGTCCCGGGTGTCAGGCGGCCATCCAGGATTGCCTGACGCAGCGCGAGAAAAAGCTGCTGATGTAGGGCAATGACGTTTGCCGGATCGAGGGACAATGTAAGCAATTGCGCATTTTTAAGGCGACGGTGCATGAATATCATTCAAATTGGTTTGAGAAGTACTGGAATTTTAGGTAATATTCGAACCAATACCAAGATAAATTTCCATTGCCCTCTATTTCCGATCAAGTTTTCTTGTCCCCGGTTGCATTCTTTGAAAAATGCGCGAAATAATGAGGAGCGCCGAACTTGAGTGTGAGGAGACGAGGATGACAGGAACAACAGAAATTGCCTATTTTGCAGCGGGTTGCTTTTGGGGGGTCGAGGCCGCCTTTCGGCAGGTAAAGGGCGTGAAGGAAACGGTTGTCGGGTATCAAGGCGGCATCACGGCAAATCCCTCCTACGAAGACGTCTGCACCGGCCGGACCCAGCATGCCGAAGTGGTTCAGGTAATGTTCGATCCGGCTGTGGTAAGTTTTGAAGATCTCCTCGATGTATTCTGGCAGAGCCATGACCCGACAACACTCAATCGGCAGGGACCGGATATCGGCACTCAGTATCGCAGCGCAATCTTCTGTCGAAATGAGGAGCAAAAGGCGATTGCGGAAGCCTCAAAGGCGGCACAGGGAAGCCGCGGGCTGTTCCGTCGGCCGGTTGTTACGGAAATTTCACCGGCACTCGATTTCTATCCGGCGGAAGACTATCATCAGCAATATCTGGAAAAGCGGGGGCTTGCCACCTGCCGCATTTAGCAGCCGGACTTGTTCAGGCTATCCGTTCCGCATGGCCGTCAAACCCAAGAAGGGTTACGGTCAGGCTGAGGCTGCTGTCGTAGGCAGAAGCCGCCCGTCGATGAGCTTGTGCTGGGTCAATCTCGACCGACATTGAGTCCTGTTGGGCCAGTTGTTGGGCCAGGAAAGGCGAGGAATAGGGGATGTGCGAAGAGGCGTGTGTCTCGCGGGACGAGACAAAGGTCGCCTGAATATCCTGGAGCTTAACGGGAGCCAGTGCCGTACTTTTTCCGGATTTGGTATCATCCTGGGCGTGACGTCGATGCGCGGCGATTGACGGCGCTTCCTCTACGCGCAGGTCATTTTCATCCGCAGAGGCATTCCTCCTGCCGAATAACAGGTCCCCGCCATCGTTGCGCTTTGCTGGTGGCGGAAGAATATTTGAAATGGGCCGCGTAACGTCCATCAATATCCGTTCCCGGACTAGTTGTTATTTTCGGAAGTTATCGGTCTTCATTCTGAAGCCAAAAACAAGTAGAGCGTGACAGATTCTCCATCAGCGCAAACTACGATGTAATGATAATGCCCGAAATTCGACAATTATTCCTTAACAAATCATGTAGTTATAAAAACAAATTAGCATAAAGTGATGGAATTTGCAATTCCTGACGCTATTTCTTGCCACTCATTTCATCAATACGTTTTTGCATGGACTTCAGCTGATCCTGGAGTTCCTGCATCATTTCGGTGGTCGGATCCGGTTTTGCCTCCGGCGAGCTAGATTGCTTCTCCGCTTCCGCGCCATTCTCGGTCCCGCTAAAAAAGCTGGGGGGAGAGAACATACGGACGGCCTGGCTGAACATTTCCATATTCTTGCGCCCCATCTCCTCGAACTGTTTGAACATGGGGTTTGCCGTCAGGTTCTCCGGCAGGACATCCCGCATTTTATCCTGGTTGTCCGAGAATGACCGCATCGACATTTCCAGATAATCGGGGACGACTGTTTGCAGCCGGTCACCATAAAAGCTAATGAGTTGGCGCAAGAAATTGATGGGGAGAAGATTTTGGCCCTTGGCTTCTTCTTCAAAGATAATCTGTGTCAGGACCGACCGGGTAATTTCTTCATTAGTTTTCGCATCGAATACGACGAACTCGGTTCCATCCTTTACCATTCGGCTCAAGTGATCCAGCGTGACGTAAGAGGAAGTTGCTGTATTGTATAACCTGCGGTTAGCATATTTTTTAATGACAATGGGTTTCTTGTCATCTGAAGTTTTATCAACCACGGCGTCTCCTAACTTCTGTTGGAAGAGATATTTGGAACCATTTTCACCTGTATTTGTTGCGCTGCGCAAGTTTATTGTGCAATGCCGTTGGTAAAAATACGCCACAAATGCGAAATAAACCTTCACCTAAAGTGGCAACCTATCAAGTCTGAGTATATATAGAGCAGTATGATATGCAGTGACTGCCGGAACAATGAGAGCCCAAACTGTAAACTTGCTGCCGGACCAGGTGTTGGCGGATGACAACTAACTCGTCGGATATTGGTGCGGCCCCGTCGCGGATAGGACCCCGACCGTTAGCGCTGCATTTGGGATTGGCGACAACCACCGTTGCAAGCTCTCTGGCGGCTCTCCCACTTCATCAGAAAAATAGCTTCGCTCGTTCAACGGATTCCTTGGCGTTGTCAAAAGGCCCGTTTGATCTCGAGTCTCTTGGGGGCGGGGCAGACCTGTTGCAGGAACTTGCCAATCAGGGCAGCGAGCAGGTACAGAAGATGATTGACGGCATTCGCCTCTATCATATCCACCCCTATCGGCGGGAGCCGCGTCATCGACCGGTAATCTGGCAACAGGGAACCACCCAACTTCTGGACGGTGCGCCGGAGGCCGCCACCACCGCTCCGGTCGTGCTGCTGGTCCCCTCCCTCATCAATCGTGCCTACATTCTTGATCTCATGCCTGGGCGTAGCCTTGTTGATTACCTTGCCGTACGGGGGATCCGACCGCTCCTGCTGGACTGGAATGCCCCGGGGGACGCTGAACGTGAATTCGACGTCGCCGGCTATATAATCAACCGCATCTGTCCTGCGATTGATTTTGCGGCCGATGTTTTTTCAAGGGCCCCCCTGCATCTTGCCGGATATTGTATGGGCGGCACGCTATCGGTGGCCGCTGCACGACGAAAGCTTGATAAGATCAGCAGCTTTATTGCCATCGCGTCGCCATGGGATTTTCATGCGGAATTTGGCGGTGAGGCAAAGGCGCTTTTTGATCAGCGGGAAATGTGGGCGAATATTCTGGCCGGCTTCGGTGAACTCCCGGTCGATCTGCTGCAAACACTCTTCGCTAGCCTCGACCCTAACCTGGGGCTTCGGAAATTCAGAAAATTCGCGGAAATGGATATGGCGACTGACGCGGCGCAAGAATTTGTTGCCATCGAAGATTGGCTGAACGACGGCTATCCACTCGCACAACATGTTGCAGCAGATGTCTTCGATAAATGGTATGGTCGGAACGAACCGCCTTCGATGCGATGGATGGTTGACGGGGAAATTGTTCGGCCGCAGGATATTACTATTGCGTCCCTTATCGCCGTACCAAAAACCGACAAGATCGTTCCGCGTCCCTCAGCGCTCGCGCTGGCATCCGCCTTACCGTCCGCGACAGTGATCACGCCACCTTCGGGACATGTCGGCATGATGGCCGGGGGAAAGGCGCAAGACGGGTTATGGCTTCAGTTGGGGGATTGGATAGCGGCACATTGAGTTTTTGACCCGCGAGCCAAGAAAAGAGTTGCGACGAAGAAAAACTAAGGTTATTTCGTATGAGTAGAAAAAATTGTTTTAAAATTTCTCATACGAAGTGAATTTTGAATTAAAATTACACAATCGAAACAGGAGAAATAGAACATGGATGTTGTCATTACCAGTGCAGTACGCACGCCGGTTGGTTCCTTCAATGGCGGCTTGGCCCCTTTGGCTGCGCATAAGCTTGGTGAGATTGTCATCAAGGAATCGCTGGCTCGATCAAAAACGGACGCGTCTGAAGTTTCCGAAGTTATCCTGGGCCAGATACTGAGTGCGGGTGAGGGCCAGAACCCGGCGCGGCAGGCCTCCGTCAATGCCGGTGTCCCTTATGAAGTTCCGGCATGGGGTGTAAACCAGCTTTGTGGTTCCGGCCTGCGTGCGGTGGCGCTTGGTTATCAGGCCATTCTCAATGGTGATTCGCAAGTAGTGGTTGCCGGTGGACAGGAAAGCATGAGCCAGGCACCTCATTGTGCCCATCTGCGAAATGGCCAGAAAATGGGTCCGCTCGAGTTTACTGATACCATGCTGAAAGATGGCCTTATCGACGCCTTTCATGGCTATCATATGGGCAACACCGCAGAAAATGTCGCCGCTAAATGGCAGATCACCCGGGAAGCTCAGGACCAGTTTGCCGCGGAGTCGCAACGTAAAGCGTCTGAGGCGCAGGCTGCCGGGCGCTTCAAGGATGAGATTGTACCGGTTACTATTTCCACGCGCAAAGGCGATATCGTTGTCGATCAGGACGAATATATTCGTGGCGGAACCACGGTTGAAAAGTTGAGCGGCCTGCGCCCCGCCTTCTTGAAAGATGGTTCGGTTACGGCCGGGAATGCTTCCGGTATCAATGATGGTGCCGCAGCTGTCGTACTGATGACGGCGGAGGCCGCCGAAGCAAAAGGGTTGAAACCACTCGCGCGTATTGTGTCCTGGGCGCAAAGCGGGGTTGATCCGGCAATTATGGGAACAGGACCCATTCCAGCGAGCCGCGCGGCGCTTGAAAAAGCAGGCTGGACAACGGATGATCTTGATCTCGTTGAGGCAAATGAAGCTTTTGCCGCGCAGGCCTGCGCAGTGAATAAGGATCTTGGCTGGGATACCAGTAAGGTCAATGTGAACGGTGGTGCCATTGCCATTGGTCATCCGATCGGTGCATCGGGTGCCCGCGTGCTGGTCACGTTGCTACATGAAATGCAGAAACGTGATGCGCATAAGGGACTGGCAACATTGTGTATCGGTGGCGGTATGGGTATCGCGATGTGTGTTGAAAGATAACAAGCCAATGACGTAAAGGGAGCAGAAAATGTCGAGAGTAGCGATTGTAACGGGTGGGACCCGTGGAATTGGAGAAGCCATTTCCATCATGCTGCATGAAAAAGGTTACAAGGTTGCGGCAAACTATGGCGGAAATGACGAACGCGCGAAGGAGTTTTCGGACCGCACTGGCATTTCCACCTATAAATGGGATGTATCGGATTTTGACGCTTGCACCGAAGGGGTGGCCAAAGTGAAGGCAGACCTCGGTCCGGTGGAGATTGTTGTCAATAATGCCGGTATCACCCGTGATGGAACGCTGCATCGGATGGATCAAGATAATTGGCAAAAGGTGATTGATACCAATCTTGGCTCCTGCTTCAATATGTGCCGGGCAACAATCGACGATATGCGTGCTGCAAAGTTCGGTCGTGTCATCAATATCGGGTCGATCAACGGTCAGGCCGGTCAGTATGGACAGGTCAACTATGCCGCCGCGAAATCCGGTATTCATGGCTTTACCAAGGCCATGGCCCAGGAAGGCGCGGGGCAAGGGATCACGGTGAACGCCATTGCGCCGGGATATATCGATACCGACATGGTTGCGGCAGTGCCAGAAAATGTCCTGGCGAAGATCGTTGCCGGTATTCCCGTCGGACGGCTAGGCAAGGCCTCTGAAATTGCCCGGGGGGTTTGCTTTCTCGCGGCGGATGATGCGGGCTTCATTACCGGTTCGACGCTCTCGATTAACGGCGGCCAGCATATGTACTGACCCCGATCTTTACGACGTTAATTGAAGGTGGCATGATGTTGGGCAACCGGCATCATGCCCTTTTATTAGGTACTTCCACAAACTAATGAACAGTCAGGCAACGACAGGACGAACGATCGCGAGTCTTTGCGGACTCGGCGCTATTCTGCTTTGGGCGCTTCTTGCGTTATTTACTGCAGGAACCGCCCAAATTCCGCCGTTCCAACTCACCGCAATGACATTTGGTATTGCCTTTGTTGGCGTTTCCCTGAAATGGCTTTTCTATCGTCAGAATATTCGACCCTTTTTTAGGATACCTGCAGGGCTCTGGGTGCTTGGAGTTGCGGGTCTGTTCGGCTATCACTTCTTTTATTTTCTAGCGCTCAAAAATGCCCCTGCGGCGGAGGCAGGCCTGATTGCCTATCTCTGGCCTCTGCTGATCGTCCTCTTCTCGACATTACTGCCAGGGGAACGGTTCTACTGGTTCCATTTGGTCGGCGGATTGATCAGTCTCGCAGGTGCCGGCTTGTTGATTACCAAGGGCGCGGCATTTGAGCTCAGGCCGGAATACAGCACTGGCTATCTCTCCGCCATCTGCTGCGCCTTCATCTGGTCCAGCTATTCGGTCCTCAGCCGGAGATATTCCGCCGTCTCGTCTGACGTCATTGGGTTATTCTGCGGCATAACCGCTCTCTTGTCGCTCGGTTGTCACCTGCTTTTTGAAGGGACGATCTGGCCGGAGAACCTATTGCAATGGCTCGCAGTTTTCGGCCTCGGCTTTGGGCCCGTCGGGGCGGCGTTTTTCCTGTGGGACCGGGGAATGAAGCATGGGGATATCCAGACACTGGGTGTTCTGTCCTATCTCTCGCCGCTACTCTCCACGCTGATCCTGCTAGTTGTGGGGGTCGCGAGCTTTTCATGGTCGCTGCTTTTCGGCTGTCTACTGATCACTGCCGGTGCGCTTGTCGGCTCGCTGAAAATATTGCGTGCTTTATGGAAGCCTATCAACCCTGATTAACGTGCGGGTGTCCAGTCCTTGGGTGCCATCTCGAAGCCTGTAAATTCGAAACCGGGGGCGACGGTGCAGCCTACGAGTGTCCAATGCCCATTTGAGTGGGCAGACTGCCAGTATCCGCGGGGGATAATGATCTGCGGGCGCTCTTCTCGTTGAAAGTCCGCCCCTAAGATCCATTCTTCTCCCGGAGCACCATCTGCGGCCATGGAAAGGGTAAGCGACGCCCCTGCATAATAATGCCAGATCTCAACGGCGTCGACCCGGTGCCAGTGGGACCGATCCCCTTTTTCTAGCAGGTAATATATGGCTGTGGAGATAGCACGCTCCTTACCCGGCAGGGTCAGGTCATCGCGAAAGGTTTCAACGAAATAGCCGCCTTCGGGATGGGGCTGCATGTTGAGCTGCTGGATAATTTCGGCGGCGGATAAGGTCATTGTCTAGAAGCTATCCTTGCGGCGACGAGTTTCGGCGAAAACCTCCACCGGATCCGCCCCGCTTAGGGCAAGTTCGGCGGCAAGTCCGGGATCATCGGCGCGCATAAATGGGTTGGTCTCCTTCTCCTCCCCAAGCGTGGAGGGAACGGTCGGCAGCTTTTTTTTTCGCATCGCGACAATTTCCGCGAAGCGTTTTTTCAAGGCATCATTTCCGGGATTAACTGAGACCGCGAAGCGGCCGTTTGCCTCGGTATACTCATGGGCGCAATAGACTTTCGTCTGGTCTGGAAGGGCGCGAAACTTGCTTATGCTCTGCCACATCTGGGCCGGCGTTCCCTCGAACAGACGGCCACAGCCGAGGGCAAACAGCGTATCGCCACAGAACAGAGCGTCTGAATTTTCAAACCAGTAAGCAATATGTCCAACCGTATGGCCCGGCACTTCAAAGACGCGCGCGTTTTCATTGCCAAACTCGAAAATTTCGCCTTCTTCAACCTTGATATCGATTCCGGGAATGCGCGACGCATCGTTCTTCGCACCGACAATCGTGCAGCCCGTCTTCTCTTTCAGTTCCAGATTGGCGCCGGTATGGTCCGGGTGATGATGCGTATTGATGATATGTGTCAGGGTCCAGTCGAGTTCCTCCAGCTTGTCGAGGACGGGGCCAGCAACCGCCGGATCAACGACGCCGACCAGCCCGCTTTCGGGTTCCCGGAACAAATAAACGTAATTGTCACTCAGGACAGGAATCTGGTGAATTTCAAGCTTGCTCATGTGGTGATCTTTCGGCATTCCGCTTTTTGTTAAGTGTCCAATCTCGTAATTTATGGCAGTATAACATTATGCTCAGACCTGATGTTATTGATTTGCGAAATTTTTACCACAGCTCTCTTGGGCAGGTGGTGCGGCGAATAATTGGCCGTAAAATCAGGCAGATGTGGCCGGACCTAAAAAATTTCCGGGTTCTCGGTCTCGGCTACGCTACTCCTTACCTCAACCCGTTTCGTGGGGAAGCTGAACGCGTCATATCCTTCATGCCGCTCGAACAGGGCGTGATTCAATGGCCGCGAGAAGGAGGCAGTCTTGTCAGCCTTGTGGATGAGCACATCCTACCGCTTCCAGATGCCTCCATTGACAGGATAATCTGGGTACATGGACTTGAGAACTCGACGGATGTCGATTCGATCATGCAGGAGCTCTGGCGTGTACTTACCTCAACCGGAAAACTGATGGTGGTGGTTCCAAGTCGTCGCGGTCTCTGGTCTCGTACTGAAAATACACCGTTCGGCTATGGTCATCCCTATAGTGACAAGCAGCTTAACCGTTTGCTCAGGGATAACAGCTTTACTCCCGGGGACCGGCAGGGCGCACTTTATCTGCCACCCAGTAAATGGCGGTTGAATTTAAGGCTTGCCCGCGCGTGGGAGAATGTCGGCGAAAAATGGTGGGGCCATTTCAGCGGTGTCCGGATTATGGAGGCGGAAAAGCAGGTCTATGCGCTGACGGCCCTGCCCGAGCGGAAAACGCGCAAACGGCCAGTGATCCTTCCCGCCGCGCGCCCGGTCATCACAGGACGACAGGTCCGGCGCGCCAATGAAAAGCTTTAGGTTTTTCTCGACAGCATGAAAATGCAGTCGGCGCCGAAGAAGTTGGCAAAGCTGCCATAGGTTGAGCGGGTCATGACATTGCCTGACGCCTTGACGATCACGGATTGTTCAATCTTCACATCCATCTTCTCGCAAAGCGCCGTGAAATCCTTAAGCGTGCAGAAATGGATATTCGGTGTTTCATACCAGGGAATATCCAGCGAATTTGTCATCGGCATCCGGCCTTTGAGGGCGAGATAGGCCCGGCAACGCCAGTAGGCGAAGTTCGGGAAGGAGACAATGGCGCGCCGCCCGATCCGCAGAAGTTGTTCCAGAACTACATGCGGCTGATGGGTGGTCTGCAAGGTCTTGCTTAAAATCGCATAATCAAAACTGTCATCGGGATAATAGACGAGATCGGTGTCGGCATTGCCCTGCACCACGGAAAGCCCGTTTGCGACACAGATATTCACCCCATGCTGACTCAGTTCCAGTCCACGTCCATCGACATTCTTGGTCTCGGTGAGATGGGCGAGAAGTTGCCCGTCATCGCACCCAACATCCAGAACCCGGCTGCCCGGTTCTACCATTTCCGCGATAAGCTGCCAGTCAACCCGGATATCCCGCTTGGGGACAAATTTAATGGGATCATTCATGAAATCAGGCCCCGGCTTTTTGCGCTCGACTGTAAAAACCCGTCGATAGTCTTAAACATTTCCGGCGTATCCAGCAGGAAGGCGTCATGGCCCTTGTCGGTCTCCACCTCGACGAAACTTACGTTTGCCGCCGCCGCGATCAGCGCTTGGACAATATCCTTGTTTTCCGATGTCGGAAACAGCCAGTCACTGGTAAAGGAAACGACACAAAAGCGGGTTTTCGTTTTCTCATAGGCCTTGGAGAGAGAGCCGCCATGGTCCTCCACAAGATCAAAATAATCCATCGCGCGGGTGATATAGAGATAGGAATTTGCGTCGAACCGGTCGACGAAGTTTATTCCCTGGTATCGAAGATAGCTCTCGACCTGGAAATCGGCATCGAACCCGTAGGTGAGATTTTCGCGATCCTGGAGATTGCGACCAAATTTCCGATGCAGAGCTGCCTCCGACAGATAGGTTACATGTGCGGCCATGCGCGCAACTGCGAGGCCCGACGTTGGCTTTTTGTCACTCGCGTAATAATCCCCTCCCAACCAGTTGGGGTCGGCCATAACCGCCTGCCGCCCGACTTCGTGAAAGGCTATGTTCTGTGCGCTGTGACGAGCGGCACAGGCGATGGGGATCGCGCTAAAGACCCGCTCGGGGTAAGCGCTCGCCCACTGCAGGGTTTGCATGCCGCCCATGGAGCCGCCGATCACGCTGAACCAGCTTTCGATACCGAGATAGTCCTGCAACATCGCCTGCGCGCGGACCATATCGCCGATGGTGATGATCGGAAAATTCAGGCCATAGGGTTTGCCTGTCTTGGGATCTATATCCGATGGTCCTGTTGTCCCCATGCATCCACCCAGGACATTGCTGCAGACAATGAAATATTTGTCCGTATCCAGAACCTTGCCCGGGCCGATCATCATTTCCCACCAGCCATTCTTGCCGGTGACGGGCTGGCGGCTGGCGGCAAACTGGTCACCAGTCAGGGCATGACAGACCAGAATCGCATTTGTCTTGTCCGCATTCAGTTCTCCATAGGTGCAATAGGCCATATTGATGGCCTCCATCGTCACGCCGCAATCCAGTTTGAGCGGCGTCTCCTTTCCAAGGATAACGGTCTGATTATCCGATAGTGGAGGTTTAATGGACACTTTTGCTTCTCTTTTCGCGCAAATGGATTAGAAAAATCTTTGTTTTGAATGACTTTGCTGTTAGCTAGTGCGGCGGGGCAAGGTCTGTCAATATATTCTTTGCCAAATACTGGGCTTTGTGGTCCAATTTTGACGAAACAGTCTGTATGTTCGGGTAACGATAGTGACAATAAAAAATACAAAACTGGAAGCGCTGAGGGCTGAAATCGACCGGCTGGACGCGGAGCTATTGTCGGTTCTGGAAAAGCGGATCGCAATCGTTGAGGATATTGCCGCGGCGAAAAAAGTCGATGGCAAGGCTCTTGCGTTTCGTCCGGGCAGAGAGGCATCCATACTCCGCAATATACTAGAGGCCCATTCCAGCAAGTTGCCCGATACCGTTATCGCGGCGATATGGCGCGAATTGATCGCCGCAGTCGGCTGGATGCAAAAGCCGTATTCGGTTTCCATAACCGCGCCCGATAAATCCGTAGGCTACTGGGATTTGGCGCGGTTTCATTTTGGCTCGGCGACGCCGATGAAGCTGCATCAACTGCCGTCAGTTGTTCTGCGGGAGGTTTATGAGAATCCGTCGACCCTGGGGGTGCTTCCCTGGCTAACGCGGGAACGTGACACCTGGTGGACGCAGCTTGCCCAAGGTGGAGAGAATGTACCCAAGATTCTTGCCGCGCTTCCCTTCCTTGATAATCCGTCCGGTGAGTTTGAAGACCTGAACTCCCTCGTGATCGGTCAGGCGGAGCCGGAGCCATCTGGCGACGACATAACTTTGATGGCGTTGGCGACCAAAGATGAGGTGAGCCGGGCCCGGCTAAATGAAAATCTTGCGAAAGCAGGGTTGAGCGGATACTGCGCGGATTCCCGTTCTCCCGATGCGGGGGATGGCGACTGGCTTCATTTAATTGAAATTCCGGAGTTTGTCGCGAAATCCGATCCACGCCTTGTCAAGCTTGGCGAGATTAGTGGCGACAGCTTCATCAAGGCAGTTATTCTTGGCGCCTACGCCGTACCCATCAAATAATCCGTTCCACTATCCGAGTTGAGAGCAACCTCATGACGACACCGGTTCCGCAACCAGGTATTATGACCATCTCCCCTTATGTTGGCGGCAAATCCAAGGCAGGTGACAACCTGGAAGTCACCAAGCTTTCGTCCAATGAATCACCGCTTGGCCCAAGCCCAAAGGCGGTCGCCGCAATTGAGGCTGTGCTGACGGATGCCCATCGATATCCAGACGGCGGCTCCCTTCTCCTGGTAGAGGCTATTGCGGAGGTTCATAACCTTGACGCCAGCCGTATCGTCTGCGGCAATGGGTCAGACGAGCTTATTTCTCTGTTGAATACGGCTTATGTCGGTCCCGGTGATGAAGTCCTTTTTACGGAACATGGCTTCTTGATGTATGCGATTTCCGCGACCGCCGCGGGAGCAACACCGGTGAAGGCGCCGGAGGTTGATCGCACCGCAGATGTCGACAACCTGCTGGCGGCGGTGACAGAGCGGACGAAGATCGTCTTCCTGGCCAATCCCAACAATCCGACCGGGACTTATATACCGACTTCGGAAGTAGAGCGCCTGCGTGCTGGCCTGCGTGAAGATATCCTTCTCGTACTTGACGCAGCATATGCCGAATATGTTACCCGCGATGACTATCGTCCGGGCGCGGAACTGGTCGAATCGCATGACAATGTTGTCATGACCCGGACTTTTTCAAAGATTTATGGCCTGGCCGCATTGCGTCTCGGCTGGGCCTATTGCCCTCCGGCGATTGCCGACGTGTTGCACCGGGTGCGGGGACCGTTTAACGTCAACGCCCTTGCCCAGGCAGGCGGGGTCGAGGCGGTGCGCGATCAGGCGCATATTGAATTGGCACGGGAGCATAACGAGAAATGGCTCCCGATCCTGACACAAGGTTTCCGTGGAATGGGACTTGGCGTTACACCGAGCGTCGGCAATTTTCTGCTCCTCGATTTCGACGGGAGTGGAAAATCCGCATCGGACGCCGAGGTATATCTCGCAGAAAAAGGCTTGCTGCTGCGGGCTGTCGCAGGGTATGGCCTACCGACCTGCCTGCGCATGACGATCGGGCGGGATAACGAGAACCACGCAGTGATAGAGGCGTTGAGGGAATTCCTCAGCAATTAGTGTATGACGGAAGTGAAATTCAAACGGCTGGCATTGATCGGCATCGGTCTAATCGGGTCATCGATCGCCCGCGCCGCGCGCAAGCACAAGCTCGCCGACGAAATAGTCTGTGCAGCACGTACGGCTGACAGCCGGCGGGTTGCGAAGGAACTTGGCATCGTCGATATGGCGTTTGAGAGCCCGGCAGACGCGGTTAAAGGCGCGGACCTGGTCATTTTTTGTACGCCGGTCGGTACCTATGAAAAGCTGGCGGAGCAGGTAGGGTCGTCGCTTGAAA
Source organism: Sneathiella sedimenti (assembly GCF_017313765.1). Classification (GTDB taxonomy): domain Bacteria; phylum Pseudomonadota; class Alphaproteobacteria; order Sneathiellales; family Sneathiellaceae; genus Sneathiella; species Sneathiella sedimenti. The sequence goes on from NZ_JAFLNC010000001.1 coordinate 991,408, forward strand.
AAGGCGCCATTGTTACCGATGTCGGGTCCGTCAAGAACACGGTTATCAAGGCCATCGGCCCGCATATGCCAGACTATGTCGATTTTATTCCGGGGCATCCGGTTGCGGGTACGGAAAAATCCGGTCCCGCTGCGGGCTTTGCCGAATTGTTTATCAATCGCTGGTGCATCCTGACACCGAACGGGCAGGCGAGCGAGCCGGCGGTTGAAAGGCTCACGGCATTCTGGACCGCGATGGGCAGCAAGGTGGAGATCATGGATGCGGAACATCATGACCTTGTCCTCGCCATCACGTCCCATATCCCGCATCTGATTGCCTATAATATTGTCGGCACGGCAGATGATCTGGAAGATGTGACCCAGTCGGAAGTGATCAAATATTCAGCCGGTGGTTTTCGCGACTTTACCCGTATCGCCGCATCCGATCCAACCATGTGGCGCGACGTGTTCCTGCACAACAAGGACGCGGTGCTGGAAATGCTCGGCCGGTTTACCGAGGATTTGACTGCGTTGCAGCGGGCTATCCGGCGGGATGATGGAGAGACCCTGTTTAATATCTTCTCGCGTACACGGGCTATTCGTCGCCAGATTATCGATGCCGGGCAGGAAACGCCGGAACCGGATTTCGGTCGTGTTCATACATCGGACGAAACACCGAAGAAGTCCTGACGACGCCTATTTGTTCCCGATAACGGAGCCGAGACGCATCAGATAGACGGGTCCAAGATAAACCCCGCCATCCTGTGCGGAAAGGGGCAGCGCGATATAGCGTTTGCCATCATCGCCCTCCTTGGCGAGCAAACTCAAACCGAAGCCAATGGTGCGTGCCGCATTTGCATCGATTTGACGCGTTTCTGTAAGAGCCGCCAGAATTGCCTCATATCCGGAAATGCGGGTCTCGAGCTCCCCTTTTGGTCTCAGGCGATCATCGAGGGTCAGCGCGCCTTTGCCGGAAATGGCGCCATGGCCCCAATCGATATTGATCGCCTGGATATCAACGTAGCCGCCTGTGTCCCGCCATTCGGCAAGGGTGTCGGATGCGGGAAGTTTGCGCACCGTGCCATAGAGAATAGAGGAGAGGGAGAAATCCTCGATCCGTTTTCCGAGGGGGAAATCATCGATCCCCTCGATGATCATATTGTCAGCGCGAACAGCGATCTGCTGACCCCCGCCTTCCTCATTTCCTTTCTTGTCGCCCGTATTCTCAGGTGATTTGGGGCGGCCATGTATTTGTAATCGCTCCGCTGTGACTGGCGGACGCCAAGATGGCCGCGCCGACAGTTCCGAAATGTCGACGGCGACGGTACGTATCCTTCCGCGGGTGTTGAATGTCGCGCTGCCAAGGGCGGAAGAGGCCGTGAAATCCAGGCCTTTTTTCTCGCCTCCTTCCAGCCAGTCAGCCCGCCCGCCACCTTCCACGCCAAAAATCACGTGATTAATGCGCCATGGTTGCACAACAGCCCAAAAGACAGGAATGTCAACTCGGGGTGCCTGCACATGGGTCGGGTTAGCAATAGAGACCGCCTCTGCTGTTATCCTGACGCGATAGGGAAAACCGGACGTGACCAGTGGATTATGACGAATTTCATAGCCTTCGCTAATCCGCTGTTCTCGCCAGTTTTCAGCCATATCCACCAGCCGGTCGGCGACATGGTGCCACCAGTAGACATAGCCGCCTATAATGAGGAGGAGAGCCATAATGCCGCCAAAGAGAATACGCATCGCCGGTCCGGGTTGATTGCTTGTGAAACGCTTACGCACTCTATATAGAAAGAATTGCAGCAATTACAGAAAATCCTGATCCCGGCCCGCATGTGAAATGACAGATAATTTCAACCAGCCCTCTACCGGCCTGTTCGTAAAAGCGATGCCGATCATATTCGTCTTTTTATGGAGCACCGGCTTTATCGGCGCGAAAATGGGCCTCCCCTTTGTCGAGCCGATGACTTTTCTTGCCATACGATTTGGCATTTGCGTGTTGCTTATGGTGCCATTTGTGTTGATTACCCAGACCCAATGGCCTGCCCGCTGGATTGATTATATTCATATCTCTATCGGCGGGCTCTTGATGCATGGTGGGTATCTGGGGTTTGTCTTTCTCTCCATATCGAAAGGGACACCGGCGGGAATTTCCTCGCTCATTGTCGGTATTCAGCCCCTTATCGTGGCCGCGCTCGCGGGGGTCTTGCTGAAGGAGACAGTTTCCTTGCAAAAATGGATCGGTCTGTTGCTGGGGCTTGCCGGTGTTTTTCTGGTGGTATCAAACAAACTCTCAATCGGGGAAGGGACGCTTTTCGGCATGAGCCTTTCCTTCATCGCCCTCGTCAGCATTGCCGCGGCGACCCTGTATCAGAAGAAATTCTGCTCCCAGATGAATATCAAAAGCGGGAACCTGATCCAGTTTGCGGTTGCGGGGGTTTATTTCTATCTCACCTCGCTCCTGTTCGAGACGGGAGAGGTGATTTGGTCCGGGGAGTTGATCTTCGCGCTGCTCTGGCTCGTGATCATTTTGTCACTTGGCGCCATGACGCTTCTATACATGCTTTTGCGGACGGGGGCTGCGGCGAATGTATCCAGTCTTTTTTATCTGACGCCACCATGCACCGCGGTTGTTGCCTATTTCCTTTTCGATGAGACATTGGGCGCGCTTTCCCTTCTGGGAATGGGAATCGCCGTGGCCGGAGTGGCTCTTGTAAATTACAGGTTCAAGAAGGCAGGTCGTACATGACGCGAAAATTTGATTTGGCCCTGGAACCGGATCTTCCCCCTGTTGATTATCCACTGCCGGAATTGCCGGATGGAGAAGATCTTTGGATATTCGGGTATGGCTCCTTGATGTGGAGACCGGGTTTTGATCATCTCGGCATACAGGATGCACAGCTTTACGGGTATCATCGCGCTTTCTGTGTATCGTCCGTCGTGCATCGGGGTACCCGGGAGAATCCCGGACTGGTCCTTGGTCTTGATCGGGGCGGATCATGCCGTGGGAAAGGTATTCTTTGTCCCGCGGATATCCGTGAGCCGGTGATCGACTATCTTTACCGTCGGGAAATGGTGACAAGTGTCTATCGGCCCAAGATGGTGCGGATCAGGCTCCTGAATGATGGCGTCATGGCATCTGCGCTCACCTTTGTCGCAAATCCGAGCCATGAGCAATATTGCGGTAAACCATCCCTGGAGGACGCCGCGAGGATCATCGCCCGCGCGCATGGCAGGGGCGGCCCGAATGTGGATTATCTGAAGAGTACGCTGGAGCATCTCGATGAATTCGGTATTGCCGACGGACCGCTTCACCGCATCATGGCGCTGATCGAAAGCGGTAGTTAGGTCGCGAACAGCTGGTCCAGATTCTTGAAAGCCTTCAGCTCAATGGCATTGCCGGCCGGATCGGTGAAGAACATCGTGGCTTGCTCACCGGGTTCGCCCTTGAAGCGGACATAGGGTTCAATGATGAAGTCAATGCCTGCGGCGGTAAGGCGATCAGCGGTTTCCTGCCATTCGTCCATTGCCATCACCAGTCCGAAATGCCGACAGGGCACACCATGGCCATCCACATTGCTGGTCTTGGCAGCGCCGATTTCTTCCGGCGCGAGGTGAGCGACGATTTGATGACCATGGAAATTGAAGTCGATCCATTCCTCGGAACTCCGTCCTTCTCCACACCCTAGCAAGCCTTTGTAAAAGTCCCGGGCGGCCGTCAAATCATCGACGGGAAACGCCAGATGAAAGGGGCGGATCGTTGTTTCCGTCATTTGCATCTCCATTGCAGACTATCTGGCGTTATTAACGTCTTTTATCTTATGTTGAAAGCGATATTTCTGCACAAAATTGACCCGAAACAGATTCGTACCGGGGACTGTTGGTCAACTGCATTTTGAATAGCCACAAGTTGTGCAGGTATCGCAGCCTTCAATACGGAGGAGCCCGGCTTCACCGCATTGCGGGCATTGGCGGAGCAGCCCTTCTTTTGGTTTGCTTGTTCCACCCACGACCACTTTCGAGACCGCCTCGCTCGTGTCGGACTTCTTCTCGGCAGGTGGAGGAAGGAAGCCGATCTGGATCATGTGGGTCTCGATCACCTCGCCAATCGCCGCAAGGAGGGAGGGCACATATTTTCCCTTCACCCAAGCGCCGCCCCGCGGATCAAATACAGCCTTTAACTCCCCGACCACGAAGCTGACGTCGCCGCCGCGGCGGAAAACCGCGGAAATCATGCGGGTCAGGGCGACTGTCCAAGCAAAATGCTCGACATTTTTTGAGTTGATGAAAATCTCGAACGGGCGACGGCGACCATCCTGAATGATGTCATTGAGTGTTATATATATGGCATGATTGCTCTCTGGCCAGCGGAGCTTGTAGGTCTGGCCGGGCAGGGTTCCAGGTCGGTCAAGTGGTTTCGTCATATAGACAATTCCGCCCGCTTCAAAACTATCCGAAGGTTTCGTATAGGGTTCCTGCAGCGGCAGGGCAGGTTGTTCCTCCGCGCCTGTTTCCTTCTTCACCTCCAGCACCGCGCCGGTGACATCGTTAGGGCGATAGGTCGTGCAGCCCTTGCAGCCCTGCTCATAGGCTTGCAGATAAATATCCTTGAAATTCTCGAAGCTGATATCTTCCGGACAGTTGATGGTCTTCGAGATTGAACTGTCGATATATTCCTGCACGGCAGCCTGCATCCGCACGTGATCGGGCGGCGTCAGCACCTGCGCATCGACGAAGTAGTCGGGAAGCGGCGTATCCGCCCCCTTCAGGCGACGGAACAGCCGAAGTGCATAGTCGGTCACTTCCTCTGACTTGCGTGTATCGTCGGGCATCAGGACATTTCGGGTGTAGGAAAAGCTGAAAACCGGTTCGATCCCGCTTGAGATATTATCCGCGAGCAGGGAGATTGTTCCCGTTGGCGCAACGGAAGTGACAAGCGCGTTGCGAATTCCTTTTTCCACGATCGCCTTGCGGATGTCTTTATCGAGGGCACGGATCGTCTCTCCAGCCAGGTATTTTTCCTTGTCAAAGAGCGGAAACGCCCCTTTTTCGGCCGCAAGGTCGGCGGAAGCGAGATAGGCAGATCGCTGGATCTGTGCCATCCACTGGCGGGTCAGGGCGAGCGCCTTGTCCGAACCATAACGAACGCCACACATGATCAACGCATCGGCAAGACCGGTAATACCGAGGCCGATCCGTCGTTTCGCTCGCGCTTCATCCGCTTGTTCGGGAAGGGGATAGCCCGAAACATCAACCACATTATCCATCAGCCGGATTGCGTCTCGGACCACGCCGTCGAGTTTCTTGAGGTCTATAGCCGCCTTCTTCTCAAACGGATGAACAACCATCTTGGTAAGATTGACCGACCCCAGCAGGCAGGCGCCATAGGCGGGCAAGGGCTGCTCTCCGCAGGGATTGGTGCCGGTGATGGTCTCTGTATAGTAGAGGTTATTCCGGGAATTGATGCGGTCGATAAAAATAACGCCCGGTTCCGCAAAGGCGTAGGTCGAACGCATAATCTCGTCCCAGAGCTCGCGGGCCTGCACGGTCTTGTAGAGGGTGCCGTCAAAGCGAAGTTCCCAGGCGTCATCCTTCTTGACAGCCTCCATAAAGGCGTCCGTTACAAGGACCGAGAGGTTGAACATCCGGAGACGGCCGGGATCCTGCTTTGCCTTGATGAAATCGAGAATATCGGGATGGTCACAGCGTAAAGTCGCCATCATGGCGCCCCGGCGGGAGCCCGCGCTCATGATCGTGCGGCACATGCTGTCCCAGACATCCATGAAACTGAGCGGACCGGAGGCATCCGATCCCATGCCATGCACGGGCGCACCCTTCGGCCGGAGGGTCGAGAAATTATAACCGATCCCGCCGCCCTGCTGCATAGTGAGCGCCGCCTCCTTCAAATTGTCGAAGATTGACGACATGTCATCGGCGATGTCGCCCATGACAAAGCAGTTGAATAACGTGACTTTCCGTTTTGTTCCTGCACCGGAAAGAATACGCCCCGCAGGAAGAAATTTGTAATCCTCAAGGAGTGCGTAGAAACGATCTTCCCATTTTTGACGCTGTTCCACGGGTTCCACCGCAGCCATGGCGCGGGCGACACGTCGCCAGCTATCCTCGATGGTGCGTTCCTTGGCATTGTCATCGGCAGATTTGTAGCGGTATTTCATATCCCATATCTGCTGCGATATCGGGGCGACGGGCGACATAAGGGCACCTTCACTTTAGAAAAACTCGTCCTACTAAATATAGTTGCAAAGGGGGCTCGCGTAAAATCTAATATCTGCAGCAGTGATCAAGAGATGTATTTTGTCCGTCCCTCAGCAACCAAAGCCTCGGTTTTGGTCTCAATTCTGGATTTGAGCTCCTTCATGAACACTTTTCGGTCCATTCCGGCCTCGATCGGCGGTAGAAACTCGATCACCATAACACCCGGTCGGCAGAAAAAGCTCCTTCTTGGCCAGAATAGGCCCGTGTTGAGCGCGACCGGTACCACCGGCTGCTGCAATTTCGTATATAGGGCAGCGATTCCCGGCTGAAAGGGGAGATCCTCATCAAGAGGGGAGCGAGTCCCCTCAGGGAAAATAATGATCGGGCGTTGGTCGTCCATGGCGTGCTGTGCTTGCGCCAGCATGGATTTCAGTGCGGCTGCGTGGCCCTTGCGGTCCACGGCAATCATCTTTGTCTTGCGGCAGTACCAGCCATAGACGGGAATGCTGAGAAGTTCCTTTTTCAGGATTATCGCCGGATCGTCGGTGATCAGGTGAAATATCATGGTCTCAAACGCGGACTGATGCTTGGCGGCGACAATAGCGGCTCCGCTCGGGAGATATTCCTCTCCCCGGATCTCCAGGCGCAGATTACAGATACTGCGGAGAAGAACGACAATTCCTCTCGACCAAATACGCTGCCCGAGAACAATCCACTTCCGGTCAAAGGGAAGGAACGGCAAAAAGGCCAGGTTCATCACCGTAGACCACGCAAAAAAGCAGATAAAGAAGGCTAGGGATCTTAGTTGCGTCACGCGACTCTCTTTCAGCGTCTAATCGTCAAGCCGGGCCCGGACAAGACTGAAAACATACTTATTGAACTCTCCGGCCACCACCATAAAGGCCCTTGGGTTTTTCCACCAGCCGGTTAGTTCAAGCGTATCACTGGCGACGGGATAGGCAATAAGTTTAATGTCGGGCATCTGCCGTTTCAGCTCTACAAGGCTGCGGGGCATATGATAGGCGCTGGTGACGATGGCGAGACTGTTAAAATTATTTGATTTGGCCCAGAGCGAGGTTTCATAGGCATTGCCTTCCGTATTGCGGGCAAGCCGGCCGAGATCAACGCAACAATTCATTAATTCCGCGCTTTGCCCGGTGGCTTGACGCAAGGTCTCGCGCGTTACCTTTGAATTCACGCCGGACACCAGCAACCGCGCCCCGTCATTTTCTTTCAAGAGGTCAAATCCTGCCGTCAACCGCGCTGGCGTGCCGGTCAGGATGACTATCCCGTTGATTTCATGGGGCAGGGCGGGCAGCCTGCTTTCAACCTCCGCCATGAATGTGAGGAACGCCCCCGTCCAAAGGCACAGAAAGAGAAAGACTGCGGCCACAGTAAATTTCCAGCGAAGGGGCATATGTTAGAACCTTCCCTCAAGAATGAAACCTGCCGCTTCGTCAAGGTCTTCGGCGACATGGACGGGCATAAGGTGCCGCGGAAGTCCTTCCGCCAGCGTTTTCTGTCCTTTCCCTGTCCGGACGAGAATGCGATGGCATTCCGCGGATCTCGCCGCCTCAATGTCCCGCGCGCTGTCACCTATAAAGACGGTTTCACGGGCCGCAGTGTGATATTTTTGCATTGCTTCAAAAAGCATTCCCGGTCCGGGCTTGCGCCGTGGCGTGGCCGCCCAGGGGGCGTCAGGGGCGACAATGATATCATCCAGATCACCGGACAGCTTGGCCAGACTATCCTTGAGTTTGCCATGAATGGCTGCCAGCTGTTCTTCATTGATAATCCCGCGCCCGATACAGGACTGGTTGGTTACAACCACCAACCTGTGTCCATGCGCTTTGAGCCGGGCAATCGCCTCCAGCGCTTTCGGGATGAAAATGAGCTCCGCCGGCGATTTCACGAAATCCGCCCGGTCTTCATTGATTACCCCATCCCTGTCCAGCAATACAAGCATACTACATCATCCGGCGAAGCGACTTTAACACGACCCGCCGGACGGTGTATTTCGTCAGCAGGGCCACCAAAAAGGGAAGCAACATCAGCGCAACCGTTCCCTCTATACCAACTGAGAGCGGCGGTAACATAGACGCTTCCAGCGATCCAACAAGGAAATTGAAAATAAACATCACAATGATGGCGACGATAAGGCCCGGCAAGGCACCCAAGAAGCTAAGGCGGGAGAAATAGTTCTGGAACTGCTCAGCAATATAATTGTCGCGTGCACCAATGAGGTGCAGGACCTGTATAACCTCCGAATGCATGATCAGGCCGGTGCGGACGGCGAAAATCACGATAATCACGGTAACGCAGCCGATCAGCAGCATGATTCCGGCCGCCAGAATCTGAATTGACCTGCCAAGAAGAACCATCTTGTCGAGCCAGGGTCGATGGATATCAAGGCGGGCCCCCGGGACAGCCTCGGCCAGTTTCCTGTTTAACGCGGCGAGATCGATGGCGCTGTCTTGCGCAATGATGACTTCAACAAGGCGAGGGATGGGAAGGCCACCAAGAGCCGCATTCTTTCCAAGGAAAGGCTCCAGCAGTTGCAGTGTTTCGTCCTGCTTGATTGCGCGGGCGGAGGCGACACCGGGCGTCGCCGAAAGAAGAGCAACGGCATCCGTTACTTTCTTGTCGAGATCGGCCGAGGGGTCAAACGCAATCTCGACGGTCAAGTTGTCCGTGAGTGTTTTCGACCAGTCGCTGATGGCATTGCTCAGGGAAAACAGCCCGCCGATTGAAAGCGCGGCAAGAAAGATCATGGCCGCAATCACGACAGGCAGGTAACGGGTGGAGACATCTTTTTCCAGCTGTAATTCTGCGGATTTTCCGAAAAACTGTATCATACCGGATCCTTGCTGAACGTCGCGGGAAGCTCGTCTTGGACGCGAGTGGTCAGTAGTCCGTCTTTGAGAAACATGACCGGATTGCCAAATCGCTTGATTAACTCCAGATCATGGGTCGCGACAACTACCGTCGTCCCGATTTTATTGAGTTCCTGAAAAAGATACATGAGTCGCAGCCCCATCTCGGCGTCCATGCTTCCCGTTGGTTCGTCGGCGATCAAAAGCTGTGGCCGGTTGATCACAGCACGGGCGATAGCGACCCGTTGTTTTTCCCCGCCAGAGAGCGTCGGTGGTTTTGCATCCACCTGCCGGCCGAGGCCAACCCATTCCAGCAATTCGGCGACATGCTGATAAATTTGGTCGTTCTTTGCCCCAGCGATTTTGAGCGGCAGGGCAACATTTTCCAGGGCGGAGAGATGGTCTAGCAGCCGAAAATCCTGGTAGACAACGCCAATTTTCCGGCGCATCGAGGGCAGGTCATCGCGGGCAAGACTGGAGACTTCCTTGTTGAAAAGCGTTATCAGTCCACGACTTGGCCGATGCGACAAAGCAAGTAATTTCAGCAGGGAACTTTTACCGGCACCCGTGGGGCCTGTCAAAAAATGAAAGGAACCGGGCCGCAGGTGAAAACTGATATCGCGCAATACTTCAGGCCCCAGCCCATAGCGCATGCCAACATTCTCAAACCTGACCAAACTGTCCTCCCAAAATTACGCGACAGAAGATAAACTAAGATAGATTTATCAGCCAGTCTTGTGCATGTCCAAGCAAACGCTTATAAAAAAGGAACTTTAATTTGTGAGTTGGTAATCCTGGCCAATGATTCTAACCTGTTCGAGTTGCTCAACCCGTTATTCGATTGATCCGTCTACGATCGGTCCTGAAGGGCGTGCGGTCAAATGCGCCAAATGTGGCCACAAGTGGCGTGAGTTCCCTCCGGAGGACATGCCAAAGAAAGTCGCTGCCGAATCTGCGCCCGATAAACCAGTTGCAAGCACGCCCGACACCCCGCCGGACCAGGGGATGAGCATTGAGCAGATGACGGCAACCCAGGCCGGTGCTGCTGTAAATGGAAATTCCGGAAGAAAGCGGCGCTGGATAGCCTGGCTTCTCCTCCTTCTGGTGGTGGTGGTTCTTGTTTGCGGCGCGTATTTTGGCCGCAACTACGTTGTGCAGATCTGGCCGGGATCCTCGACAGCGTATCAATATCTGCAGATCGATGTTGAAACCCAGAATTTACTCGGGCTTGAAATACATGACCTGAAAACAAAGTCGGTGATGCAGAACGGCGTGACAACCCTGACAGTGTCGGGCGTCATAAAAAATGTTACAGAAAGCCCGCAACCCGTTCCGCGCATTAAGATCGCGCTGATGGATGAAGGGGGGCAAAGCGTTTATAGCTGGACGACGGCAACTGAGGATCCCGAGGTTCCACCTTGGGGCCAGATTGAATTTTCCAGCAGCATGAACCAGCCACCTGACGAGGCAAAGAATGTTAAGGTTGACTTGATCGACCCGGAGAATTAGGTCCCTCGATACCTGTTGTATAGAGACCGACGGAACGTCATAGCTATTTTGAAAGGACCACCATGAATATCGCCGAGGCGAAATCAGATATTGAAATCCTGTTCGCAAGCGCGGATATCGCCAAACGCAATGAAGAACTGGCAGAGGAAATTGCCAATTCAATGGGGTCAGATATTCTGGTCATCGCCGTGCTGAAGGGGAGTTTTGTCTTCGCCGCAGACTTGATCCGCGCCCTGCACCATGCGGGCGTAAAGCCGCAGATCGATTTCATGGCGCTTTCCTCCTACGGAGATAAAACCATCAGCAGTGGAAATGTGATGATCACGCGGGATATCGTCGATACGGTCAAGGGCCGCAAGGTGTTGCTAATCGATGATATTCTGGAGTCGGGTCGGACTATGGCGTTTGCGACGCAGGAACTTCTTGATCGGGGAGCCGCGACGGTTAAGACTTGCTTGATGCTGGATAAGAAGGGAAAAAGAGTCTCTGATTTCGAGGCGGATTTCGTCGGCTTTGATTGCCCCGATCTCTTCGTGGTTGGCTATGGCCTTGATTATGCTCACTATTACAGGGAGCTTCCTTATATAGGTTATATCGTCAAGAATTGAGCGGAATGTACATATGGCGCGGATATTGATTGCAGAGGATGAGGCCGCCCTTCGGGAATTCATCAGCCGCGCTTTAACTCATATTGGGCACGAAACCGTCGCCGTTGAGGATGGCGCAGAGGCGCTGGCTGTCTTGCAACGGGACAAGCAATTTGACCTGTTGCTTACTGATATTGTGATGCCGGTTATGGATGGCATTGCCCTTGCCCTCAAAGTGACAAAGGATTTTCCTGATCTCAAGGTTTTGATGATGACAGGATATGCCGCCGAGAGACAACGAGCCTACAATCTTGAAATGCTGATTCATGACGTTATCGCCAAGCCTTTCTCGCTTGATGAAATATGCGAGAAAGTCGAAGAAGCACTGACGAGTGACCGCAGCCTCATGAAGCCTGTCACTACGGCCGACGAAGGGCTTCGATCCAAAGAATAGCCCCTGATTGTCGGGATACCTAGATCGGCCGGGAATTTAAGATTTTTCAGATATGCCTTCCTTTTTGTTAAGGTTTTTACGCTAGCTTTTGGCTGAACGGAAACGCGCATTTACTGGAATCAAGGAAACATCTGTGACCATCGAACGTGTTTTGATGTTTATTTTGCTTTGGCTGACCTGCTTTGTAATCCTGCCCGCGCAGTTTACGTCCGGTCCGAATGCCTTTCAGCCCGAGGGGCCGGATGCCTTCATGCGCTTGGAAAGGGTGAATACTTTAGTCCAGACAGGAGACTGGTATGAAGGCCGTGTCGCCCGAGCAGCAGGCGAAGGCGGAGCCGATATTCACTGGACGCGACCGATGGATCTGCTGATCCTTGGCACGGCGGCGCCCCTAATGCCTTTTATGGACATATCAAAGGCAATTGAAACGGCCGGTGTCGCCTTGCCGATATTGATGTCGCTGATCCTCGTTATGGTCTGTATATGGGCCGTGATGCCGTTAATGCAGCCCGGTAACCTATTTTCAATCGTTCTACTTCTTGCCGTTCAGCCGGTAATTCAGAATTACTTCAATGTCGGCCGGGTAGATCATCATATGGTACTGGCAGTACTGACTGCTGCTGTTCTTGGCTGCATGATACGCCTCACTTCGGACGGCAGACCACTCCGGCTCGCGTTGATCGGAGGCATGTTAAGCGGCCTTGGGTTGTGGATCAGCCTTGAATACTTGATTGTGTTTGTTCCTGTTACCCTGGGCCTTGGTCTTTGCTGGCTTTTCTGGGGGGAGAATTGGAGACGCGCCAATCAGGATTTTGCTGTGGGCGGGCTGTTACTGTGTATAACCGCCATTGCTATTGATGTCGCTCCGGAGAACTGGCTGGTTGCGCGCTTTGACCGGATTTCCATAGCCCAGCTCTTCTTGGTGGCGTGTCCGGTTCTCTTCTGGTCTGTCTTTGCTGTGTTTATCGGCCGCACAAACAAGATCGGTCGGCGCCTGACTGGTACGATCGTATTTGGTATTATATGCCTTGGCCCGATTTTCTTCTATTTTCCGGACCTGTTGGTCGGGCCTGTCGCTGAGGCGGATCCGCGGATTGGGCCGATATGGTACGACAAGGTGAGCGAAATGCTGCCGTTGCTGGACAGCCCACGTATGACGATCCTTTATTGTCTATTGCCGTTTATTGGCGTTGTTTACGGTGGCTTTGTCCTGATTGGAAAAGGCCATACGGAACACCGTCAAATGTGGGTACGGCTGTTGCCGGTTCTGATCTGTACAGGCGTCTTGGCGCTATTTCATATGCGTTCATCCCTTTACCTCGCCGTCGTTGGTGTGATCGCCGCAGGGCAGCTTCTGGAATATCTGCTAAACAGGATCAATGCCCATTATCATGGCTGGAAGAAAGGCGCGACGGGACTTCTGGTGCGCGCAGCCATTATTCTTGGGCCGTTCTTTCTGGCATTTCTGGTAGGCACTGTTAGCAATGGCCTGAAGTCGTCGGAGGCAGTTGCGGCGGCAAAGCAAAAAGAGCCGCAATGTAGTATCCCCGAAATTGCCGCAACCTTGAGCGATGATGCGTTCATTCGCGGCCGTGGTTATCTTAGATTTGCCAATAATCTTGATTTCGGACCAGAACTTATTTATCGGACACCGCATTATTTTCTTGCTGTTCCCTATCACCGCAACGGTGAAAGTATTTTCGACGCACACGCACTTTTAACCGCGACAGATTATTCCAGAAGTGATGAGATTCTCCGCAAATACGGCATTGACTATATCCTCATCTGCCCCAATGCTTCGTCAAAATCTTACTTTCAGGAGTCAGAATCACCGGAAGTCCTCTATAATAGACTTTTGGGCGGGACCTTGCCGGACGACCTAACGGAGATTGATGTACCGCCTCCCTGGAGACTGTTTGCGGTTAGGAATGGTGGAGAATGAACCAGAGCGACCTGATTGAAAAGCCAGATGCAGTGGCCGGACCGGGGGAACTCTGGCGATCCGCATCTCTTGCCGTCATGATCCCTTGCCTCAATGAAGAACAGACGATCGCCGCGGTTATCCGGGATTTTCGCGCGGCCCTGCCGGAGGCGCGAATAGTTGTCTGTGACAATGCGTCAACAGATAGAACAGCCGAAGTGGCCGCGGAAGCGGGAGCGGATGTAATCTATGAAGATATGCCTGGCAAGGGTAACGCAATCAGGCGCCTGTTTTCTGATATTGAAGCGGATATTTATCTGATGGTGGATGGGGACGCGACCTATGAAGCCTCCCTTGCGCCAGTCCTGGTCGATCATCTGTTGAAACACCGTCTGGATATGGTCTGCGCCAAACGTGTTGCGACCCGGCAGGCGGCCTATCGCAAAGGGCATGTATTCGGCAACCGCATGTTCTCGGGGATTGTCGCGCGCGTATTCGGCCGACGCTTTGAAGATATCCTGACGGGATATCGTGTATTCTCGCGCCGGTTCGTCAAGTCATTCCCGATCCTCTCGGAGGGTTTCGAGATTGAGACAGAACTCACCATTCACGCGCTTGAGCTGAACATGCCGGTCGCCGAAATTGCTAGCACCTATCTGGAGCGTCCGGAAGGATCGGACAGCAAGCTCAATACCTTTTCGGACGGATTGAAAATCACGAAGCTGATCGTCAAGCTGATTAAGGACGAGCGGCCGATGACTTTCTTCGGCGGATTATTTATCCTGTTCGCCGCAATGTCTGTTGTCCTTGCGATCCCGGTTGTGCTGACCTTTTTTGAGACGGGGCTGGTGCCGCGGTTGCCGACGGCGGTGCTGTCGAGCGCCTGCATGCTGCTGTCGTTTTTGTTCCTGGCTTGTGGATTTATTCTTGACTCCGTGACCCGTGGACGACGGGAAAGAAAGCGCATTTCCTATCTTTCCATTGCCGGGCCCGCCACAATAAAAGTGGATGCCGATCGCGGGAAACGCCATTAGAAAAATATGGGAAAGGGTACGTCGATTGAGCTGAGTATCGCGTATGCTATTGAATGAACCGAGAGACCACAAATAAAATCAGATTCATCCTGGAAGATTTGCTGCCACCCATTTTAAGGGATTCTGTTCTTTTCAAGTGGCTGGCCAAGGCGGTCTGGGGAAATCATATCGTAGCCTTGGCGGAATTTCGGAAAAAAGCGCCTTTCCTGAGTGAAGAGGAATATGAAGGTCTTTATCGCAATCACCCCCGGGTTCACGACCTGACAGACAATTCCGAAGCCTGTATCCAGCGTATTGCACAGGGGGTTGTTGGACGTTCAATTCTGGATGTCGGTTGCGGCACCGGATTCCTGCTTCAGCGGATTATGGAAATTCGGGGCGACACCTTTGACCGGGTAACCGGAACTGACCTGATCGTGCCGGACGTACAAGAGGGGCTTGAACTCGTCCCTGCAAAAATCGAGAATCTCCCCTTTTCAGATGGAGAGTTCGATACCGTGATCTGCACTCATGTGATCGAGCATATTCTTGATTACCGTCAGGCCATACAGGAGCTGCGGCGGGTATGCCGGAAGAAGCTTATCATCGTCGTGCCGCGAGAGCGGGAATATCGCTACACCTTTAATCCGCATTTCAATTTTTTCCCCTATCCCGAAAGTTTCTTAAGGGCAATGCAGCCGGTGCCGGAGGAGCATACTTGCCTCGATATCGGGCGGGATATCTTTTATTGCGAGACAGGTGAAATGTCAGGAGAAAGTCATGGATATAGCTAAAGACGCGGCCCTGATCATGCTACCTCTCGTAATCGCGATAGGGCAGGTACTGTTTAAACTCACCAGTCGCGATGTCGACGCGGCAAACATGGCGTCGCTCATGAAATTGTCGGTCAATGGATACTTTATTCTTGCCCTAGTGCTTTATGGGGCCGCGACGGTTGCCTGGGTTTATGTGCTCCGGCATTTCCCGCTCAACAAGGCGTATTTATTCATGGGGCTGACATTTGTGTTCGTGCCCCTGCTGAGTTACCTGTTTCTCAAGGAGCCGGTAAATATCCGCTATCTTGCCGGAGCTGCCTTTATCATTTTCGGGATCTGGCTGGCACGAGCTGCCTGAGCCCTACATCACCTTGAAAAATTGATAGAACACCACGAAACCCGCGGCAGCTATGGCAACGCCATAAGGAAGCTGAAGGCCGAGCGCCTTGCCGGTCTGGAGAAGTGGTGCCGGTTTTTTTAGAACTTTCATGAAAAACCAGTCAATGACACCGGAGACTGCTGGGTTGCGGGAGAGAATGACGGGCAAAACATAGATGAGGGCAAGTATGCCGCCCGCCAGGCAAGTCATTAACAGCAGAAGGACCAGGTGATCAGGCCCTGCCCAGAGTGCCAGTGCAGCGAGAAGCTTAACGTCGCCACCGCCCAGCCAACCGAGGGCAAAAATCATAATCCCGACAACGAGAACGCCCATGCCGCAGAGGAGATGCCAGGGAAGGGAGGACCAGTCGCCGGCGATTGACGCCTGAAGCAAGTACAGCGCGGCAATGATCAGGGGCAGCATATTCGGAATTCGGCGGGAAAAAACATCCCATATCGCCGCTACTAGGACAAGGCCACCGGCTGACATCATCAGGACAGGCATTTGATACACCCTCTAAAGGCAAAGCTGTAAGTCTGCCTTAAATCCTACCGGTCAGATATTAGCATATAGTTAAGGAATTCCGTCGTATCGACCAGATGGTGAGGATGGATTTAAATGGTGCCCCTGGCCTGACTCGAACAGGCACGCCCTATGGACAACAGATTTTGAATCTGTCGCGTCTACCAATTCCGCCACAGGGGCTACGGTCGAAAATCCGCACTATAGCGATGAATATCGGCGGGTCAATAGGTGTTCTGGCAGATACACATCTGTATGATAAATAATGATAAAGATTGAGGCGATACAAAAAAGCGGCTAAAAAGACCCGTCTACAATTTTAGTTTATTCAGGTTCTGGCCCGCGCATGCTCCGACGTTTGTATGATTTCACTATGGGACTGGCGGCGAAACCGCGGGCAAAATGGTTTCTAGGGGGCATTTCCTTTGCTGAAAGCTCCTTTTTTCCCATTCCGCCGGACGTTCTGTTGATCCCGATGGTGCTCGCCAACCGCCGGGACGCCTGGCGGCTAGCATTTATCTGCAGCCTGACTTCAGTCGTCGGCGGGCTGTTCGGCTATTTAGTAGGATATCTCTTTTACGACTTGATCGGTGCCCCGATTATAGATTTCTACGGTTATACCGAAAAATTTGTCAAATTCACGGATTCTTATAATGAGTGGGGCGGGTGGATTGTCGCCTTTTTCGGGTTGACCCCCTTTCCCTATAAAGTCATCACCATCGCCAGCGGGGTAACCCATCTTGATGTGCTGGTCTTTATCGTCGCCTCTACTCTCTCGCGCAGCTTGCGGTTTTTCCTGGTCGCAGGCCTCTTGTGGAAATTCGGGGCGCCGATACAGTTGTTTATCGAGAAATATCTTGGCCTGCTGACTATTCTCTTTTTCGTTTTGCTAATTGGCAGTTTTGTAGCGATTAAATACGTGCTCTAGATTTCTAGGAAGGGCGGATTGGGGTGACGTACTTGACGAAAAACGCGTTGTGGGTAGCCTTGCTTGGAAGTATCGGCGCGCTTGGTACAGCGTTTATTGCGCAATATGTGTTCGATCTCTGGCCTTGCGTTCTGTGTCTTTACCAGCGCTGGCCCTATGCCGTGGTTATTGTGATATCCCTCGCCGGGATTGCCCTGCGAAAACGCGTCGAGATTGGCCCGCTTCTTCTGCTTTGCGCCCTTGCGTTTGCTATCACCGCCGCCATCGGCGGATACCATGTGGGGGTAGAGCAAGGCTGGTGGGAAGGCACGGCTGAATGTGTGGGTGATACAGCCAAAGCCAGCAGTCTGCAGGACTTGAAAGCCAAGATCATGTCGACGCCCATTGTGCGCTGCGATGAAGTTGCCTGGTCGCTCTTTGGCATTTCCATGGCGGGTTATAATGTCATTTTTGGTGCCGTTCTGGCTGTTTTTTCGGTTTTTGCTGCACTAAGTTCTTTCAGGAACAGATAAGGAATGGCGATGCCAGACAAAAAAAACATTGATGAGAAACCCGCATTTGGCCGTCAGCCCGGCGATCTTAGCCCGCGGGAGCAGCTGGAGAGAATTATCCGTGTCGATCACGCCGGCGAATTCGGTGCCGTGCGGATATATGAAGGACAGCTGGCCGTTCTGAAAGAAACAGAGTCGGCGGAAACTCTACAGCACATGAAAGAACAGGAGGAACTTCACAAAAAGAAATTTGAAGAACTTCTCCGGGATCGCCGCGTTCGTCCGACCTTGTTAAGCCCGCTCTGGCATGTTGCCGGGTTTGCGCTTGGCGCGGGAACCGCCATGCTCGGGAAAGAAGCGGCAATGGCTTGCACCGAAGCCGTCGAGGAGGTAATCGACGAGCATTACCGCCAGCAGCTTGATACACTTGGAGAGGAAGAAGCGGACCTGAAACAGACTATTTCCAAGTTTCGCGATGAGGAAATCGAGCATCGCGATACCGCACGGACGGAAGGCGCCAGTGAGGCGCCTGGTTATGAGCTTCTGACGTCCGCCGTTAAAGCTGGCTCAAAGATGGCGATCTGGCTCTCTTCCCGCATTTGACGGGAGTTTTCTATGGAAAATCGCAGCGTGTTGCAGAAATAGTAGCGAAGCTCTGTTTGCCGGCCAGTATGCTGAAGCGATATTCATTGGCACCAAAGACAACGCTCTTGTGAAGCGGGAGAACGCCAGTCAGGAGTTCCTTTTGGCCGCCTAACTGTGTGAAGGTGATTTCGACCGGTTGTTCGGGATCATACCACGCTTCCACCTTGCCTTCCGAGTTGACAACTGATTTTCCGTTTCCGGTGACCGTAATTGATCCATTGCCGAGGCTGATGGAGTTTCCGGGGCTGGAAAAGATCGGTGTATTGACGATAAACCGCTTGGTTTCGGGCGCCGCGTCACAATTCTGGCTGTTCTGCGCGAGCGTGATCAGGGAAAGCAGCCGATCCGGCTCTAATCCGTCTGCCAGCCTGGCTTGCACAAGATCCAGAATATCACGCGTTGGACCACTTGGGATTTCATTCTCGAATTTATCGCGCCACTGACGGGCTTCGGCGAGTGCCGCGCTCTGTTTATCTAGGGCAGCGCGAGCCTGATCGTTCAGTCGATCATTTTCACTGGTAAGGACGATGACCTGCCCTTCGATGTCAGCGATACGCCTATCCGCATTGGCCTGACCTTCATAGTAGCCATAGACACCGGCTCCGGCGAGCAGCGCAATATACAAAACGAACTTGAAAAAGCGGGTGCGGCGCTGCCGTGCCTGCTTTTTCTCTGAAAGACCAAGGCCATAACTCATTGTGCGTCACATCTTCAGCGATAAAGAAATATTACAAATTTGTCTCTATATAGACGTCGAAACGCGGGAAAGGCAAGTGCGGGCAGGGAAATTCGTTTATTCTTCGAGCTCGGTATCCCAATAAAGATAGTCACGCCAGCTTTCATGAAGATAGTTGGGGGGGAAGGCGCGACCCTGATGGTTGAGCATTTGCGGGGTGGGTATGTAGGGGCGGATTTCCGGGAACATATTAACTTCCCGGGGGAGCCTGCCTCCTTTCTTCATGTTGCAGGGGGCGCAGGCCGTCGTGATATTCTCCCAGCTTGTCTGCCCCCCGAGGCGGCGGGGCAACACGTGGTCGAAAGTTAATTCCTCTGGAGAGTTGCAATACTGGCACCGAAATCCGTCCCGCAGAAAAACGTTAAATCGGGTGAAGGCGGGCTGTTTACTCTGTTTGACATACCGCTTCAGGCAGATCACGCTGGGCAGCCGTATTTCGAAGCTCGGAGACCGGACAACACGGTCATATTCCGAGACAATATTGACCCGTTCGAGAAAGACCGATTTAAGCGTGTCCTGCCAGGACCAAAGCGATAAGGGAAAATAGCTAAGGGGCCTGTAATCGGCGTTCAGAACCAGGGCCGGGTATTTTTCCACAGATGTTTGCAAAGCTTAAACTGTCTCCAAACAAAATGTTGTGGTGGAAAGTTTGACCTTTCCCTCTTCAAATTGCAAACTCTAATACAGTATTTTGTGTGAAATAATTATGAAACCACCGCATCTTGAGAGCTGATGACGTGCCAGATTTATTCACTTTAAGGAATATAGTGCCCTGTGCGGTTTTTCTTTAACATCGGAGTAAAATAAATATCTATACAGAGATATTCTTGCGTGTCGGCGCCTGAACCACATCCGCATAATAGCGCCATAAAATGCGAGCCGCGACCGTCCGATACGGCCGGTACGGTTCTGCCAAATCATCCATTTTCGCCACATCGGGACGAGTCGGAAGTTGTTTAAGATGTCCGAAGGCGGTTTGCAGCGCCACATCGCCAGCCGGCCAAATATCGGTCCGGCCCAGACAGGACATCATGTAAATTTCCGCCGTCCAGCGACCAATTCCTTTCACGCTGGTCAGTTGCGTAAGCACTTCCTCATCGTCATGTGCGTGAAGGGAGTCGAGCACGAGTCGTTCACTGATTATATCCTCGGCGAGAGCACGACAATACCGTGCCTTTTGACGGCTCAGTCCCAGACCGCGTAATTCTTCCTCCGAATATTGCAGCATACGCTCCGGCAGAAAGGGAGACACGGCGTCAGCCAGCCTTCTCCATATGGCCGCGGCGCTGGAGAGCGATACCTGCTGCTCAACAATGATCTTGGTGAGATGCTCGAATCCGGCTGGCCGCCGCCGGTCCGGTAGCGGTTGAATCAGAGACAGCGCACGGCCAATATCCGGATCCTGATTGCAGAGGAATTCAAGCGCCGCCGCGATATCCTCCTTTGCCGTCATTGGGAAGTAACAAGTGCCGTCTTGATATCCGTGGAGCAGTTCAGGCTTTTCGCAGCGAGGGAGATCTGTGCTTCATCACTTTCACCCTCGTGAACGACATGCGGAATGTCCGGTGTCAGTCCTACCCCGTGAAATGTCGGGCCGCCGCCAGTGGTAAAACGGCCAGTCGTAAGACGGAGGCCGCCGCCATTACGGAGCGGCATCAGCGATTGCATCAGGCCCTTGCCATAACTCTTCTCACCAAAAAGCTTCGCCCGCGCCTGGTATTTCAATGCACCGGCAACTATCTCCGAAGACGAGGCGGATTTCTTGTTCAGCATGACGACAATGGGTTTGCCCTGTGTTTCATCGCCCTGAACAGCGTCCCGTGACACCAGCTCCCGCCCGCGGTTTCTGACAGAATAGATGTTTCCGCTATCTAGAAAGGCGTCGGCGACAATCTCGGCCGCGGACACCAGACCGCCAGGATTGTTCCGCATGTCCAAAACGATGCCGCAGAGGTTGGGTCCCAGGGTATATTGAATGTCTTTCAACGCCGTAGCCACTCCGGGGCCTGTTTTCCGGGTAAAAGAGAAGATACGGATATAGCCGATATTTCCATCAATACGATGTTCTACAGCGGCGACCTCTACATCGCGACGCATAACGTCTACCTGCAATGGGGTCGGCGTGTTATTGCGAAGTATCGTAAGGGATGCATAAGAATCTTCGGGACCGCGCAGCTTCTCGCGCGCCTCGGAAAGGGTGAGACCCTTGATCGGCTCTCCATCCACATGGGTGATAATGTCTTTTTCCTGAAGGCCGGCCTCTTCCGCGCCTGAACCGCGCAGCAGGCTCATGACCGTCAGATTGTCGTCGATCATTCTGATATGAATACCGAGGCCGACAAAGTGCCCGTCCAGACTTTCGCGGTAGGACGAGAACCGCTGGGGCGCCATATAGCCAGTGTATCGATCCATCGACGCAAGCATGGCATTCAACGCGCGGGTTGTGGGGTCGCTTTCTCCCCTACCTTCTATCGGAACGGACTTCAGTCCTTCAATTGCCTTGTCGATCAGGTCATCGGGATTGACATTATCCACATAGCGCTGGTCTATCGTTTGGAGAACATCCGCCATAATGCTGATATTTTCATCCATCATCGGGTCGTTCTTGACCGTTTCGCGATAAGCAATTTCATACCGGTTCATTGCGGCATTAACATCATGATTTCTGGTAATCGGAATTGCACATGCCGTCACCAGCATTAAAATATTCAGCGCGATCAATATTCTTTTAAACATTCTTCTCGCCCGTTGACATTTTTTATAATTAATAAAGTATTAACAAAGGCTAACGCTCGCCCTGACGCCTGACAAGAAAAACAGATAAAATTTTAAACACATTTGAGTATTATTTTCGAAAGCTCCCCCTTGTTAACTATATGGTAACTATATCGCGTTTTGCGCCAAGCCCAACCGGATTTCTTCATCTTGGACATGTTTATTCCGCTTCTCTGGCCTGGCAGGCTGCACGAGAGAGCGGCGG
Source organism: Sneathiella sedimenti (assembly GCF_017313765.1). GTDB lineage: Bacteria > Pseudomonadota > Alphaproteobacteria > Sneathiellales > Sneathiellaceae > Sneathiella > Sneathiella sedimenti. The sequence goes on from NZ_JAFLNC010000001.1 coordinate 1,013,416, forward strand.
CAAGTTTCTGCTCCGATTGGAGGATATCGACCAGACAAGATGCCGTCCGGAATTCGAAGAGGCAATCTATGAAGACCTGAGATGGTTGGGACTGGATTGGGATCCCCCGCTGCGTCGACAGAGCGATCATTTCGATGACTATGCGGCACTCCTCGAGAAGCTCAACGATCGGGATTTGATCTATCCCTGTTTCTGCACCCGAAAGGAGATATCGGCCGAAATCAATCGCAGCAACTCGGCGCCGCATGGTCCTGAAGGCCCCGTATATCCGGGCATTTGCCGCGATATGACGGAGAGCGAGCGGCAGGCGCGGTTTGCGCGGGGGGAAGCTTACGCGTTGCGCCTGAATATGGTTAATGCGATTGCGGCAGTCGAATTATCGAAGCTCCAGTTTCAGGAAGTCGGGAAGGGATACATACAATGTGATCCGGCCCCGTTTGGGGACATTGTCCTCGCGCGCAAGGAGACCCCGACCAGCTATCATCTAGCGGTGACATTTGATGATGCAATTCAGGGTGTTAACCATGTTGTTCGGGGTCAGGACCTGTTCGCGTCCACTCATATTCACCGGCTTTTGCAGGCGTTGCTCGACCTCCCGACGCCGACCTATTTTCACCACGGATTGATCTCGGATGCGAAAGGGCGCCGCCTTTCAAAACGTGACAAGGATGCAACAATCAAATCTTTAAGAGATTATGGTTACCAGCCTGAAGAGGTGCGGAAAATGGTCGATTATGGTTAATATTCGGCAGTTTTCCGCGAATCTCCCTCCTCGTTGACGGTTAGGCCACTTCCTCATATTTCATGATCATGTCGACCATGTCGATGACGATGCCAGCCATGTCAAAATCCTTGGGCGTATAGATTGCACTGACGCCAGCCTTTTTGAGTTTGTCCGCATCTTCGGGTGGGATAATGCCTCCAACTACAACAGGCACATCACCTAAGCCAGCGGCCCGCAGCTTCTCACAAACTTCTGTCGCGAGCGGAACGTGGGAGCCTGAAAGAATGGATAGGCCGACAAGGTCGACGGTGCCGTTGCGTGCGGCGGTAACAATCTGGTCCGGTGTAAGGCGGATACCCTCATAGACCACCTGCATCCCGCTGTCGCGTGCAGCAACCGCGATCTGTTCCGCGCCATTCGAATGACCATCCAGGCCGGGTTTGCCGACCAGAACCTTGAGCGGCCGCCCGAGGGCTGCCGCCGCCGCCGCGACCTTCTCGCGGGCGGGTTCAAGTATATCGTTCTCTGCATTGGAAACGGCGGAGCTTACACCGGTCGGGGCGCGATATTCCCCATACACCTGACGGAGCGCTTCGGACCATTCGCCAGTCGTCACGCCTGCTTTCGCGGCGGTAATTGACGGCGGCATGATATTTCGACCCTCTTTCGCGGCCTGTGATAGGGCGTCGAGCGCTTTTTTAACGGCAGCTTCATCCCGGCTCTCACGCCACGCCCGCAACTGTTCAATCTGTTCGGCTTCTGCGGCCGGATCGACGGTCATTATGCCGCCATCGGCTTCCTGCGTCAGCGGGGAAGGGGCGGACTCTGTAAATTTATTCACGCCGATAACGGGCAAATCGCCGGCAATGACCGACTGGACTCGGTTTGTATTTGAATTGACCAGGCTTTCCTTCAGATAGCCCGTATCTACCGCAGCGACGGCGCCGCCCATTTCCTCGATAAGTTTAAGTTCCTCGCGCGCGGCGGCCTTCAACTCTTCAACCTTGCGGTCAATCTCAACCGAACCTTCGAAAATATCGCCAAACTCGAGAAGGTCGGTTTCAAATGCAACAATCTGCTGCAAGCGAAGGGACCATTGCTGATCCCACGGTCGCGGCAGGCCGAGGGCCTCATTCCAGGCGGGAAGCTGTACGGCGCGTGCACGTGCTTTCTTGGAGAGTACAACAGCCAGCATTTCCAGAAGAATGCGATAGACGTTGTTCTCCGGTTGCTGCTCGGTCAGTCCGAGGGAGTTTACCTGCACACCATAACGGAATCGGCGGAACTTCTCGTCTTCCACGCCATAGCGATCGCGGAGGATTTCGTCCCAGAGATCGACGAAGGCGCGCATCTTGCACATTTCGGTAATAAAGCGGATGCCGGCATTGACGAAAAAGCTGATTCTTCCTGTTGCAGCAGGGAAGTCCTCGGCGCTGATCTGCCCGCCTTCTTTAACGGCATCCAATACCGCGATGGCCGTTGCCAGTGCGAACGACAGCTCCTGCACCGGAGTGGCCCCGGCTTCCTGCAAATGATAGGAGCAGACATTGGTGGGATTCCACTTCGGCATCTGCTGATAGGTATAACTCACCACGTCGGTGATCAGCTTCATGCTCGGCTTTGGTGGAAAGATATAGGTTCCTCGCGACAAATATTCCTTGATGATATCATTCTGGACGGTGCCCTGAAGAGCGGAAACATCGGCTCCCTGTTCTTCAGCAACGGCAACATAGAGTGCCAGAAGCCACGCCGACGTCGCATTGATTGTCATGGACGTGTTCATTTTCTCGAGCGGAATATCATCAAACAGAGTGCGCATATCCCCAAGGTGACAAATGGGAACACCTACCTTGCCAACCTCGCCGCGGGCCAGAATATGATCCGAATCATAACCTGTCTGGGTCGGCAGATCGAAAGCGACGGACAAGCCCGTCTGGCCGCGCGCAAGATTTGTTTTATAAAGCTCGTTCGACGCTTTTGCGGACGAATGGCCCGAATAGGTGCGGAATAGCCAGGGGCGGTCTTTTTTCTGGGCGCCGGTTTTTGCGGCTTCCGTCTTATTTTGTGCCATAATTATCTTTCGTTTAGATGTAATTATAGATTCAGTTATTACGTGTACCTGCTATCGCACGTAATAACATAACTTTGTGCTGCAGTGCAAAAAAAACTTGTTATCTCGGCAAAGGTCAGTAATCTTCTCATATACCGGGCTAATGTAAAGGTCTACGTTTCGTTTTTTGATGCAATGCGATATGTGAAGTCGGAAAAAAGGAATTTGCGATTTCTAAAGACTAGCGCCCTATAAATTAGACAAAATGCAAAATACGAGGGATACTTTTGATGTCAAATACGCAAGCTTCTGCGCTTTCCGATGCAGGAAATGAAATGCCGGCTGGCGAAATTAAGGATCTGTACGAAGTCGGAGAAATTCCACCGCTCGGCCATGTCCCGTCCAAAATGTATGCTTGGGCGATCCGGAAGGAGCGCCACGGGGAACCGGAAAAAGCCATGCAGGTGGAAGTCGTCGAAACGCCGGAGCTGGACAGTCATGATGTGCTGATCCTCGTTATGGCGGCCGGAGTCAACTACAATGGTGTCTGGGCCGCCTTGGGCGAGCCAATCTCTCCATTCGATTATCACAAAGCGCCGTACCATATTGCGGGATCAGACGCCTCTGGCATCGTTTATGCGGTTGGTAACAAGGTGAAACGATTCAAAATCGGTGATGAAGTTGTTGTTCATTGTAACCAGGATGATGGGGATGATGAGGAATGCAATGGCGGCGACCCCATGTTCTCGCCGAGCCAGCGCATCTGGGGTTATGAAACGCCGGACGGATCTTTTGCGCAGTTTGCCCGTGTTCAGGACCGTCAGTTGATGCCGCGTCCCCGGCATCTGACCTGGGAAGAAAGCGCCTGCTATACGCTGACCCTCGCAACCGCTTACCGCATGCTGTTCGGTCATCGGCCGCATATCCTGCGTCCTGGCCACAATGTTCTGATCTGGGGTGCATCTGGCGGTCTTGGTTCCATGGCGATCCAGATTTGTGCCGCTGCCGGTGCCAATGCCATTGGCGTTATTTCCGATGAAAGCAAGCGCGAGTTTGTCATGTCCCTCGGTGCGAAAGGCGTTCTCAACCGTAAGGACTTTGACTGCTGGGGCCAACTGCCGACAGTTAACGGCGAAGGGTTCGGCGATTACATGAAGAAAACGCGCGAATTCGGCAAGGCTATCTGGGAAATTACCGGCAAGGGTAACGACGTCGATTTCGTGTTCGAACATCCCGGAGAACAGACCTTTCCGGTCTCGTGCAATGTGGTAAAGCGCGGCGGAATGGTGGTTTTCTGCGCCGGGACAACAGGTTTCAACCTGACCATGGACGCGCGGTTTGTCTGGATGCGCCAGAAACGTATTCAGGGCAGCCATTTCGCCAACCTGAAACAGGCATCGCAGGCAAACAATCTGGTTGTCGAGCGGCGTATTGATCCTTGCATGTCAGAGGTTTTCTCCTGGGATGATATCCCTCGCGCTCATACAAAAATGATGAATAACGAGCATAAGCCAGGCAATATGGCCGTATTGGTTTCTGCAAAGTATCCGGGTATGAGAACAATCGAGGATGCAATTGAAGCCGGCAACGAGTAAGAAGAAGCCGTAATCAAACAAGGAAAGAATAATAATGACAATGTCTGAAATGGTTGAGGCGCCCGGCACAATTCTGTTGGATGGCCTGGACGGCCTTTGTGAATCTGCGCTTGGCGCGGCCGAATCTTTCAAGCAACAGGCGATTATGGCCGTCGCGGATCTGACTCGCGGCAGTAATGGACGGATCAGTGCCGAGCTTGTCGAGGCTAATCAATATGCAACGCACGGCCTTGCCTGGCTTGCGACTTATGTGGAGGCCTTGCGCGAAACATTGAATTGGTCTCGCCATCTTGCGGCTGAAGGTAAGTTCGGTGAGTTGGAGCAGTTGATCCTGCAGGCCGGTTTTAGTGAGTATCTCAACCAGATCACCGGCGGCATCCCCATGTCTCTTGGTGAGATTATCCGTCCCCAGGACCTTGGGATGGATGACGCGGCAATCGCCAAGTTCAAAACTCCGGAAGTCTTAGCTCTGATAGAGGCGGGTTACAGCGCCGAGGTTAAGGAGCGGATTGCCGAACTGGTTGCAGAAGGAATGGATACCGGACATTTCGGCGATCCCGGACTGGATGAGACATTCTCGATGATTCGGGACCAGTTCCGTCGCTTCGCCAATGAAGAGGTGATGCCCTATGCCCATGAGTGGCATTTGAAGGACGAGCTGATTCCCATGCCGGTTGTCGAGAAAATGTCAGAACTTGGCGTTTTCGGTCTTACAGTTCCGGAAGAATACGACGGGTTGGGTCTTGGTAAGATGTCCATGTGCGTGGTGTCCGAGGAACTCTCGCGTGGCTATATCGGCGTCGGGTCTCTTGGCACGCGTTCCGAAATTGCGGCTGAGCTAATCCTGACCGGTGGAACCGAGGCACAGAAGGAAAAATGGCTTTCTCCTATTGCGACCGGCCAGATCCTGCCGACGGCTGTCTTTACTGAACCGAACACCGGTTCAGACCTTGCGTCGTTGAAAACGCGCGCAGTGAAGGATGGCGATGTCTACAAGGTGACGGGTAACAAAACATGGATCACCCATGCAGCGCGCGCCGATGTCATGACCATGCTGGTTCGCACGAACCCGAATGAGCCTGGCTATAAAGGCCTCTCCATGTTCCTCGCGGAAAAGCCTCATATGACCGAGGAGGAGGATTTCCCGGCCGACGGCATGACCGGTGGCGAGATCGAGGTTCTTGGCTATCGCGGAATGAAGGAATATGAGCTTGGCTTCGATAATTTCGAGATCAAGGCGGAAAATTTGCTCGGCGAAGAAGAAGGTAACGGTTTCAAGCAGTTGATGCAGACATTCGAGAGTGCCCGTATCCAGACCGCGGCCCGCGCCCTTGGTGTTGCGCAGAACGCAATGGAGCTCGGTCTTCGCTATGCATTGGATCGCGTTCAGTTTGCCCGCCCCATTATCAAATTCCCGCGTGTTGCCGGCAAGCTCGCCTGGATGGCTGTTGAAATCATGATGGCGCGCCAGCTTACCTATGCGTCTGCGCGGGCGAAGGACGAAGGTCGCCGTTGCGATCTGGAGGCCGGGATGGCCAAACTGCTTGGGGCCCGCGTAGCCTGGAGTACGGCAGATAATGCCCTGCAAATTCACGGCGGTAACGGGTTCGCGCTCGAATATCCAATTAGCCGGGTTTTGTGCGATGCGCGTATTCTCAATATTTTTGAGGGCGCTGGTGAAATTCAGGCACAGGTAATTGCACGCCGCCTGCTTGAGGGTGCAAACTAATAAGAGGCTTGAAGGTGGAGCAGCGAATATCGCTTATCACGCTTGGCGTCCGGGATCTGGCGCGGAGCACGGCCTTCTTTGAATCTCTCGGCTGGAAGCGTTCTGTGAAGGATGCTTCCGGCGTTTCCTTCTTTCAGTGCGGCTCGATGGCCATAGGTCTTTTTCCGCGTGATGACCTTGCCAAAGATGCGGGCATTTCTGAAGAAGGTACCGGTTTTGAAGGGTTTTCACTCGCCTATAATGCCCGGAGCAAGGACGAGGTGGATGAGGTCCTGAAACAGGTTCAATATTTGGGCGCGAAAATTGTCAAACCAGCGGAAGAAGTCTTCTGGGGCGGATATTCTGGCTACTTCCGTGATCTTGACAGCCATCTTTGGGAAGTCGCTTGGAACCCCGGATTTGAAATCGATGAGTCGGGCGCCGTCAAGCTTCCGGACTGATGATCACCTTTATATTCCCTATCTTTTTTCCATGTCGGCGGTGAATTCGAATCCGAGCACAGCGGCAATGGTTGCGCCAAACAGAACGATTCCCCAACTTACATAGAGCCAGATTAAAAACAGGGGAATGGCCGCCATGGCGCCATAGACCACCTCATAAGACGGGAAATATTCAAGATAGAGCCTGAACATATGCTTACCTAAAAGGAACAGTGCGGTCGCGACGGCGGCACCGATGAAGGCGTGACGCCATTTCACATCGCAGGCCGGTACGATGCGAAATAGGATGAACAATATCGCGAAAGGAAGCAGAAAGGGCATAATAAAACTTAGCAACGCCACCGCTCCGGTCACTTCAAAACCTGTCGCTTCTTCACTGATATCGACAATCCAGTTTACGAGCGTGAGGCTGGTGCCGACCGCAATTGGGCCGATCAAGGTGATAACAATGTAGGTAATCAATCGCTTGAAAGGGTTTCGCGTGGCGGCGACTTGCCAGATCTGGCTAAAAATCTCCTCGATACTGGACATCAGCATAAGTGCGGTAATCGCGATGCCCGCGAGGCCGAAATAAGTGAGCTGGCTTGCATTGACGGCAAAGTCGCTGAGGGCGGCGTCTACCGTCGATATTTTGGACGGCAGCAGGTTATCGAACAACAGTGTTGTCAGTTTCTGCTTTAAGTGAGTGAATGCCGGGATTGCGGTGAAGAGGGCAAAGATAACCGCCGCCAGCGGTACAATGGCGAGCAGGGTTTGGTAACTGAGCGCTGTCGCCATACGCAGGCAATGCTGATCCTTGAAATGGTGCCAGATCCGGCCCAACAGTGCGATAATGAATATTTTCTGCGCCTCGTGTCCCACGTTATATACCCTAGTCTGGGAATTTCGTTGCGGCGAGTTCGCCGCCAATACCCCAGTCTTCCTTGGCAACATTATTGATCACGACATAAACGCTCGCCTCGCTGCAACCGGTGATTCGGGCCATCTCGGTTGTCATGGATTTGACCAGTTCCTGCTTGGTGGCCCGGTCCCGTCCTTCCAACATTTCTATTTTGATAATCGGCATACCCTGTCCTTTTTACGTACTTAAACGATATTATGCTCTAAAATTGCCTCACCTGTCATCAACCGCGCGAACGAGAAGCGTTTGAGATCAAAACTGCGGAATTCGCCAAACGTAATCAGCTCGGCAATGGCCCGCCCAACGGCCGGAGATTGCTGCAGCCCATGACCGGAGAATCCGTTGGCGAAATAGAAATTGGTGACGACCGGGTGGGGCCCGAGAATGGCGTTCTGGTCCAGGGTATTATAGGCATAATGCCCCGCCCAGGCATTTTCGAGTTTAATCGCCTCGAAGGCGGGAACGCGGTGGGCCAGGATTGGCCAGATATGGTCCTCAAACCAGCCGTAATCAACCTCGAAATCTTTGCAGTCGGGGTCGTTGTTAGGGTCGGGGGAGCAGCCCGCCAGAAATTGTCGCCCTTCGGGGCGGAAATGCACACCACTCGGATCAATGACCAGCGGGCAACCGGTAATTTCCGTTCGACAGCTGAAGCTATAGGCAAATCTTTTCCGTGGCCGTACGGGTAAGTCGATACCGGCCCATCTTGCAACCATAGCGGCGGCTGGACCTGCTGCATTCACCACATGACCCGCGCCTAGCCGCGTGCCGTCGTCGAGCAGGACGGCAGACACCCTGTTGCCGTCGCTTTCAAATCCGACGGCTTCTCTCCCCAGATAGGAGACTCCGATAGAAATCGATTTTTTGCGAAAGGCCTGATTGAGACTATATGCGTCCAGCCAGCCTTCCCCGGAAAGGCCCAAGGAGCCCCCGGCGAGATCGGCGACATTCATCCAGGGGAACCCCCTTGCAAGATCGTCCACATCCAGCAGGCCGACATTGACGCCTAGACTTCGTTGAATGGCGTTGTTGCTGAAAAGGCGGGGTATATGGCGATCCTCTGCCAGAAAGAGATAGCCCTGCTCATGATAGCTGACGTCAACGGGTGTATCATCCACTCCGAGCAACCTCGAAATCTGACCAAGAAATTCTTGGGTGTATTGGGACATCTGGATATTTTCCGGCGTTGAAAACTGCTGCCGGACCCCACCCCAGGATCGCGCTGTCGACCCGAATTCATAACTCGGATCCTTCTCAATAACAGTGATTGATCCGGCAAATGCTGAAGTGGCCTTCAGGAAATAGGCGATGGCGGAACCGATGACGCCGCCGCCGACAATTACAACATCCCGGGTTGCTTCCATGAAAATTCCTGTCCATATAGGGTGTAACGATGTAGCTTTGGACGCTGCATTCTTATATGACAGATCGGACCGTTCATGATCAATTATTTCATTATCGCCGCCGTCGTCGCAACAGCCCTTGTTCTGTTATTTGGCGTGCTAACTTTTGCCCGGGGCGGCGATTTCAATCGCCGATACGGGAACAAACTGATGCGACTGCGTATCCTGATGCAGGCAATTGCGGTTGTTCTCATAATGCTCGGGATCTGGGTTGCGAGTTCCGGTAACTAGACGTAACGACGAAGGCGGTTCATGGTAAAGCTGACTAAAATCTACACACGTGGTGGAGATAAGGGAAAAACCTCGCTCGGTGACGGCGCACGGGTGAGCAAGACGGACGCGCGGGTCGAAGCCTATGGCGATGTGGATGAAACCAACGCCGTGATCGGTCTTGTGCGCCTGCATGTGTCGGGTGAAGCTGATGAGATGCTGGCGCGCATCCAGAATGATCTTTTCGATCTTGGCGCCGATCTTTGCACGCCCGAGCAGGAAAATCCGAAATATCCACCTCTCCGAATTGCTGCCGAACAGGTTGAGCGGCTGGAGAAAGAGATTGATCGTCTCAACGCGGAACTGTCGCCGCTCAATTCCTTTATTCTGCCGGGCGGGTCAATTGCGTCCGCAAATTTGCATCTTGCCCGGACAGTTTGCCGACGGGCGGAGCGGCGGATGATCGCCCTTGGCGATTCGGAAGCCGTCAACCCGATCGCGATTGCCTACATCAATCGGCTCTCCGATTTTCTGTTTGTTCTGGGCCGCTACCTCAATAACAAGGGGGCAGAGGACGTTCTGTGGGTGCCAGGTGCCAACAGATGACCAATTGAGGCCGATTTGAGCCGAAAATCAGCTTCTATGAACTGCGTTAAAATGTCCTGCTTCGGCGAATTGACAGATAGTCATTAGCTATTTATTGTGCACTGCCGAATTCAAATGATTTATAACCTGAAGTTCACACCGCCGGAGAATGGGTTTTCGTCGGATGTGAAAGTACTATAACCCCAGGAGTAGACCGATCCATGAAAGTTCTCGTCGCTGTTAAACGTGTCGTGGACTACAACGTTAAGATCCGTGTTAAAGCGGACAAGACAGGTGTAGACCTCGCAAATGTCAAAATGTCCATGAACCCCTTTGATGAAATCGCCGTCGAGGAAGGGCTTCGTCTACGCGAAGCTGGTGTGGCAACAGAAGTTGTTGCCATGTCTGTCGGTCCGCAGGCTGCGCAGGAAACCCTGCGGACAGCACTTGCGATGGGTGCTGATCGTGGCATCCTTGTCAAAACGGATGAGACGGTAGAGCCGCTTGGCGTCGCAAAGCTGATGAAGGCTGTCGCCGAAGAAGAAAAACCGGATCTCATTATCGTCGGGAAACAGGCCATTGACGATGACTCCAATCAGACTGGTCAGATGCTGGCCGCTCTTCTGGGATGGTCTCAGGGCACATTTGCCTCCAAGGTCAGCCTTGAAGAGGGTACCGCAAAGGTCACGCGTGAAGTGGACGGCGGTTTGCAGACGATTGATCTCAAAATGCCGGCTGTGGTCACAACCGACCTTCGCCTGAACGAGCCGCGCTACGCGTCTCTCCCCAACATCATGAAGGCAAAGAAGAAGCCGATCGATGAAAAGACACCGGAAGACCTCGGTGTTGACATTGCACCGCGTCTGACGACGTTGAAAGTAGAAGAACCGGCAAAACGTGAAGCCGGCGTAATGGTAGAATCTGTCGCTGAACTGGTCGACAAGTTGAAAAATGAAGCGGGGGTAATCTAATGACTGTTCTTGTTCTTGCCGATCATGACAATGAAGCATTGGGCGCTGCAACATTAAACGCAGTTACCGCCGCAACTAAACTGGGTGGTGATGTCCATATACTGGTCGCCGGAAACGGTTGTGCCGCTGTTGCGGACGAAGCGGCGAAAGTCGCCGGTGTCGCCAAGGTCCTGCTGGTAGAAGACGCTCTTTATGCCAACGCGTTGGCAGAGAATATGGCGGCTTTGATCGTTTCGCTAGCAGATGGATATGACGCCATTATTTCTGCTGCGACGACTTCAGGCAAAAACATCCTGCCACGTGTGGCGGCACTTTTGGATGTGGCACAGATTTCTGAAATCGTTGAGGTCGTCTCTCCTGATACATTTGTCCGTCCGATCTATGCCGGTAACGCTATGGCGACGGTACAGTCCGGCGATGCCAAGAAGGTAATTACGATTCGCTCGACCAATTTCCCAGCGGCCGACGCAACGGGCGGCTCCGCTTCTGTTGAAGCAGCCGGTGCCGCAGCAGATAGCGGCCTGTCGACTTTTGTTGGCGAGGAACTCTCTGAATCGGAGCGTCCGGAATTGACATCCGCGAAGATTGTTATCTCCGGTGGTCGTGGCATGCAGTCGGGCGACAATTTCCATCTTCTGGAAAAGGTTGCCGACAAGCTTGGTGCCGCGGTTGGCGCCAGCCGTGCTGCTGTAGACGCGGGCTTCGTACCCAATGATTATCAGGTCGGACAGACCGGTAAGGTTGTCGCGCCGCAACTGTATATAGCTGTCGGTATTTCCGGCGCTATTCAGCATCTTGCCGGCATGAAGGACAGCAAGGTGATCGTGGCGATTAACAAGGATGAGGAAGCACCGATATTCCAGGTTGCCGACTACGGTCTTGTCGCGGATCTGTTCAAGGCATTGCCAGAGCTGGACGAAGCTCTGTAATGGCGCGGAAGGGTCAGAATATCGGCGTTATGATCGCGCTCACCTATATGCTTGGAATTAGGCAATGATAAATAAAGTAAGTGTGATTGGCGCCGGCCAGATGGGCAATGGTATTGCCCATGTTCTGGCTGTCGCAGGTATTGATGTGTTCCTCAAAGATATCTCTAAGGAACAGCTTGATAAGGCCCTACAAACGATTGAGCATAATCTCAGGCGCCAGGTTGGCCGGGGCGCTCTTTCAGAGACCGATATTACGAAGGCCCTGACCCATATCCAGCCGGTAACCAATGATGATCACTTGTCCGATGTGGATCTGGTGATCGAAGCCGCGACCGAGAATGAGGAAATCAAGAAGAAGATTCTCTCTGCCCTCGGTCCGCAGCTGAAGCCGGAAGCGATCATTGCGACAAATACCTCCTCCATTTCCGTGACCCGCCTTGCGGCGATCACGGACCGGCCGGAGAAGTTTATCGGCATGCACTTCATGAATCCGGTACCGGTGATGCAGCTTGTCGAGCTGATCCGTGGTATCGCGACGAATGAGGAAACCTTCGAAACGATCAAGGACTTGGCAGTCCGCTTGGATAAGACGCCGACTCCGGCAGAGGATTTTCCGGCGTTTATCGTTAACCGGATCCTGCTGCCGATGATCAATGAGGCCGTATACACGCTTTATGAAGGTGTCGGTTCGGTGCGGGCGATTGATACGGCCATGCGCCTTGGCGCCAACCATCCAATGGGCCCGCTACAGCTTGCTGATTTCATCGGCCTGGATGTCTGTCTTGCGATCATGCAGGTGTTGTATGAGGGGCTGGCGGATACGAAGTATCGTCCTTGCCCGCTTCTCGTTAAATATGTCGAGGCGGGCTGGCTTGGGCGGAAATCCGGCCGTGGCTTTTACGATTACACGGGGGATGAGCCCATCCCCACACGGTGAGACTATTCCAAAGGTCGGTTAAAATCCTTTGAGTCATAAAAAAACCCCGGAAACTTTCCGGGGTTTTCTTTTTGAGGGTTGGCTGATCAGTTGACTTCGAAAAGTCCTGCTGCGCCCATGCCGCCGCCGATGCACATCGTGACAACGACATATTTTGCGCCGCGGCGCTTGCCTTCAATCAGGGCGTGGCCGGTCAGGCGAGCACCGGACATGCCGTAAGGATGGCCGATGGAGATGGCGCCGCCATCAACATTAAGCAATTCATTCGGGATGCCGAGCTTGTCGCGGCAGTAGAGAACTTGAACGGCGAAAGCTTCATTCAGTTCCCAAAGGCCAATATCATCCATCTTCAGGCCATTGCGCTTCAGTAGTTTCGGAACCGCGAACACTGGACCGATACCCATTTCGTCCGGCTCACAGCCAGCGACAACAAGGCCGCGATAGATGCCAAGCGGTTCAATATTCCGCTGTTCGGCTAGCTTGCTATCCATGACAACACAGGCAGACGCTCCGTCGGACAGCTGGCTCGCGTTGCCTGCCGTGATGAAGCAATCCTCACCCAGCACCGGCTTCAGGCTGGAAAGCCCTTCCAGTGTCGTGCTCGGGCGGTTGCCTTCATCCTGGGTCAGCGTAACTTCCTCATGCAGGACCTCGCCGGTTTCCTTGTTCTCCATCACCTTGATCGTGGTCATGGGGACGATTTCCTGATCGAACCGGCCTGCTTCCTGTGCCGCCGCGGTCCGCATCTGGCTTTGATAGCTGTATTCGTCCATTGCCTCGCGGGTAATGCCATAGCGTGTCGCGACTGTTTCCGCGGTTTTCAGCATGGGATCATAAATGGACGGCTTGTTTTCCAGCAGCCATTCATTCTGCGCGCGAAAACGGTTCATATGTTCATTTTGCACAAGGCTGATGCTGTCCATCCCGCCGGCGGCCATGACAGGAACCTTATCGACGATGACCCGCTGTGCGGCCATGGAGATGGTCTGCAGGCCGGATGAACAGAAACGGTTAACCGTGGTGCCCGATGTTGTGATGGGCAAGCCCGCTCTGAGCAGGGCCTGGCGGGCAATATTTCCGCCGGTTGCCCCTTCCGGGTTCGCGACGCCGAAGATCACATCTTCAACCTCTGCTGGGTCTATCCCGGCGCGTTCAACCGCATGCTTGATAACATGTCCCCCCATATCGGCACCATGGGTATTGTTGAAAGCACCGCGATAGGCTTTGCCGATCGGGGTTCTGGCGGTGGAAACGATAACGGCGTCGGCCATGAATTTTCTCCTCAATTGTTATTTTTTATGCGCCCCGGACTACCAGACTAAGACGGGAATTGGCATCAATTCTATATAGAGAGCCTCCTGATGGAAAGGCTGAATCTGCATAGGATCGTGACCGCGGTATCATTTCAGTCAAAATACGGGAACATATTCCAGCTTACAGGATTTCAAGGACCGATTCTGGTGGCCGGCCAATTCGTGCCTTGCCATTGGCGAAGACGATGGGACGCTCAATCAACTTCGGAAAATCCACCATGGCCTGAAGGAGAGCGTCATCGCTGAGTGATGGATCTCCAAGGTTATTGTCCTTGTATTCCGCTTCCCCTTTGCGCATGAGATCGCGAGGTTTCATATCCAGCAGTTTCAGAGTTGCCACCAGTCGTTCCTTTGTCGGCGGAGATGAGAGATACTCGATTATAACGGGCTCGATACCTTTTTCCTGCAGGAGTGCGAGGGTTTGTCTGGATTTGCTGCAACGCGGGTTATGGAAAATCTCGACAGGCATTTTTTGTTATTCTCCGGAATTTATTGGGGGTCATCTTAACGACAACAAATTTAGCGTAAGGGGGATTGGGATGCTAGCCGTTGATTGCGTGGCAGTCGACTTCGCAATTGAAAGCTTGCCTGTACGCTGGCAATTGAATATCTAGGCTCCATGACATTTGAAACGACTACTCATAAAGACGTACGTAACCCCGGGGCCCTATCCCGGATGGGTTCCAGGATTGGCCTTGCAAACTGGCAGGGGCTCTCCACCCTGCTTTGGAAGGAAGTACGCCGTTTCCTCAAAGTGCCGTTGCAAACCGTGCTGGCACCGATGATGACGACAATTCTGTTTCTGGCGATCTTCACCCTCGCCTTTGGGAGCGGAGAGCGGTATGTGGGCGAGGTTTCATACGCGAATTTTCTGGCCCCCGGGCTGATTATGATGGCGGTGATCCAGAATTCCTTCGCCAACACTTCTTCCTCTATCCTGATTTCAAAAATTCAGGGAAATATAGTCGACATACTGATGCCGCCGCTTTCCGCTGCTGAATTAACGCTGGCATTCGTTTTGTCCGGTCTTGCGAGGGGATTGACGGTCGCCCTGGTGGTCGGCCTTGTCATGTGGATTCTAATTGATTTTTCGGTTCATTCCTGGGCCGCTATCATCTTTTACCTCGTCGGGGCGGGCCTGATGCTCTCCTTGCTTGGAATGATTGCGGGGATCGTGTCGGAGAAGTTCGATCATATGGCCGCGATGACAAACTTTATTATCATGCCCCTATCGTTTCTCTCGGGCACCTTTTACTCCATCGACCGGCTCACGGGCGTCTGGTACCAAATCAGCCATCTCAACCCCTTTTTCTACATGATTGACGGGTTCCGATATGGCTTTATTGGAACGTCCGACAGCAGCATTTTGGTTGGCGCCGTATCGATCGCTGTGCTTGATATTCTGCTCTATATTGCGGTCTGGGCGCTGATAAAAAGTGGATATCGCCTGAAAGCCTGAAAATATTGTCTCAAGCACAAGAGTTTGATTGACAGAAACCGCTCTCCTGTCAATACTTTCGCGCTTTCTGGCAGCGGAATTTGGCCGTATGCCCTGTCGTTTCGTGGAGAAAGCATATGATTCCTGCGTTGTTATCAAACTATGCACCTGCTGACCTTTCCTTTGAAAAAGGGGAAGGCATGTATCTCTATGGGAATGACGGGCGACGATACCTGGATTTCGCGGCCGGCGTAGCCGTGTGCGCGCTGGGTCATGCCCATCCGAAGCTTGTTGCGGCATTGACCGATCAGGCATCCAAAGTGTGGCACGTCTCCAATCTGTTTCGCATTCCGGGACAGGAGGAGCTTGCCGAGAAGCTGGTTAAGGCGACTTTTGCCGATGCCGCCTATTTCTGTAACTCGGGGGCGGAAGCGAACGAATGCGGCCTCAAGATGGTGCGGAAGTACTTCAGCGCGAATGGGCATCCTGAAAAATACCGTGTTATCGCTTTTGAAAACTCCTTTCACGGGCGGACGCTTGCAACCATCGCCGCGGCCGGTCAGCAAAAGCTGCTGGACGGTTTTGGCCCAGCGGTAGAGGGCTTTGATCATGTCCCCGTTGGTGATATTGAAAAGGTCAAGGCAGCGATAACAGATGAAACGGCGGCTATCCTGATAGAGCCTGTTCTCGGTGAGGGCGGTATTCAGGTAGTGGAGGTCGAGTTCATGCGTGCCCTTCGTGAGCTGTGTGACGAACATGACCTGCTGTTGATGCTGGATGAAATCCAGACCGGTATGGGGCGGACGGGCAAGCTGTTCGCTCATGAGCATGCGGGAATCACCCCGGATATCCTGACGTCCGCAAAGGCGCTTGGGGGCGGGTTTCCTGTTGGCGCCTGCCTGGCGGTCGAAAAGGTCGCGAAGGCCATGACGGTTGGCAGCCATGGGTCTACTTATGGCGGCAATCCACTTGCCATGGCTGTGGCGGGTGCTGTTGTCGATGTGATGACGGAAGAAGGTTTCCTTGATCATGTCCAACAGATGGGAAATCACCTCAAGCAGGGGCTTGCCGGCGTTGTTGACCGCCATCCCGACATTCTAGAGGAAATACGTGGCATTGGCCTGCATCTCGGGCTGAAATGTAAAGTCGAGAACACGCAAGTTGGCAGCAAGCTGCTTGAGCTTGGCGTGCTAACGGCGAAAGGGGGCGACAATGTGGTTCGCCTGCTGCCGCCACTTATTGTCGAGGATGCGCAGATATCTGAATTTATTGGTCTTCTGGATGAAGCCTGTACGGAGCTTGAAAATGGCTAAGCCACAACATTTTCTGGATTTGAATGAGTTATCGAAGACCGATTTACGGCATATTATTGATGACGGTATTACGCTGAAGCAACAGCGTGCAGGCTTGCCGAAGGGGACGGAAGATAAGGTAACACCGCTTGCGGGATTGACGCTTGCGGCAATTTTTGAGTTTCCCTCGACCCGAACCCGAGTCTCTTTCGATATGGCAATGCGTCAGCTCGGCGGCCATACCATTGTTCTTAACGGCAATGATATGCAGCTTGGGCGCGGGGAAACGATTGCCGATACCGCGCGTGTATTGTCGCGCTATGTCGACGCGATCATGCTTCGGACTGATGAGCATGCGAAACTGCTTGAGCTTGCGGAAAATGCGACTGTGCCGGTCATTAATGGCCTGACCAACGGAAGCCATCCTTGCCAGCTCATGGCCGATGTCATGACCTTTGAAGAACAGCGTGGCCCGATCAAGGACAAGATTGTCACCTGGTGTGGCGATGGCAACAATATGGTGACGTCCTGGATCCATGCGGCCGGCCTGTTTGATTTCGAGTTTCGCATTGCCTGCCCCGAAGAATTGTCTCCGGACCTGAAGGCGCTCGCCTGGGCAAAAGATGTCGGCGCGAAGGTCCATGTCACCCGGGATGCGGCGGAAGCGGCGTCGGGCGCCCATTGCATAGTTGCGGATACCTGGGTTTCCATGGGGGATGATGTCGCCAATCGCCATAACCTGTTGATGCCTTATCAGGTGGATGAAAATCTGATGGCGCGTGCGTCGTCCGATGCGATCTTTATGCACTGCCTGCCTGCCCATCGTGACGAGGAGGCAACGGCCGGTGTTATGGATGGCCCGCAGTCAGTGATTTTTGATGAGGCGGAAAATCGCCTGCATGCGCAAAAAGCGGTTCTTCGTTGGTGCCTCGGCGCCTGACATTCCTGTAAATTTGTGAGAGACAACACATGGCCCATGATGGTCAGAAAATAATTACCGACGATCTCATCCAGCCTTTTCAAATGGCAAAGGCGGGCGTGCGCGGACGGATTGTGCGAATGGGGAATGTCGTTGATTCTATCCTGAAGCGGCATGGTTATCCGGATGAGGTGGCAAAGTTCCTAGGGGAGGGGATCGTACTGGCTGCGATGTTGGGCGGTGCTCTCAAGTTCGATGGCATATTCACGGTCCAGACCAAGGGCGATGGGGCCATAAGTATGGTCGCGGCGGATATGACGACCCCGGGAAATATGCGTGGCTATGCCTCCTTTGAGCAGGAAAAGCTTGACCTCCTTACCTCGGGAAATACCCCGATGAATGTTGAGAACTATCTTGGCAAAGGTTATGCCGCCTTTACCATCGACGCGGGCGAAGAACATAAAAGATATCAGGGCATTGTTGATCTGGAAGGGGAAAACCTTGCCGACTGCATGGAAAACTATTTCGATAAATCCGAGCAGATAGACACACTCCTACGCGTTGCGGTCGAAAAGGTCGATGGAAACTGGCGCGCCGGCGGACTGATGATCCAGCGGTTGCCGGATGAAAATGCGACAGAGTTCAATCAGGACCGGGAGGAAGAAAACTGGCGAAATGCCCAGGCCCTCGCCGGAACGATCACGCCGGAGGAGCTGACGAGCCCGATTCTCAAATCGGCAGAATTGCTTTACAAGCTGTTTCATGAAGATGGAGTTTGGCTCTACGACCCACTGCAACTTGTTGATCAGTGCAGCTGCAGTGCCGAACGGGTGATGAATACCCTGAAAACCTTCGCCGGTGAGGATCTGGAGGACATGGCAGATGACGGTGTGATCACTGCGGATTGCCAGTTCTGCTCCAGTAAATATGAAATCCGGGTTGAAGATATCAGTTGACGTGGGATTACGCTTCTTGTCCCAATCAGAGGCTTGAATTTGGTTGAAGGACCGTAATAGAGTGGGGACGGTTCAATCCTTTGAAAAGGTGAGAGTAAAATGACCGGCCTCCGTCGCTTTCTGACAACCCTATCCCTTCTCATGACGACCGCTCTGTTTGGGTGCGTGGATGCGCCACCCAATCCGGTGTACCCTGAAATCACTTTTCAGCATTTGAATCCGCTTTACCTGAATGTCGGTGAAATCAAGATTGTCGATGAATTCACACCGCCGTTGAAGCATCCTCACGTAGAGCATGAACTCCCTGTGTCCATTGACCAGTCGGTGCGTAACTGGGTGCGGGACCGGTTGCGTACGACGGGAAACAGTGGCGCGGTCGCGACGATTACCATCAAGGATGCCAGCGCGATTGAAAAGGGTCTTGAAAAGGATACCGGCCTGAAAGGGCTGATCACGAAGGACCAGTCGGAACTCTATGTGTTTCATCTTCTCGTGGAGCTAAAAATCACCGAAATCTCCGGCTCTTCCGCTTTTGTCACGGCGGAGGCGACGCGCTCGAAATCGGTACCTGAAGGGATCTCGCTGAATGAGCGGGAAAAAACCTATTTCAACCAGGTTGAAGCTTTGATGCGGGCGTTCGATAAGGAAATGGAAAAGAATATCCGGACCTTCATGGGAGAATATTTGCGCTAGGGCCTTGTCCTTTGCCCTGAGAAGCAACGCTGATTTCTGCTCCTGCCGACTGATCGCACTTGTATTTGCGAATTGCTTGCCGTAGCGTTATCTTGAGTTCAAACGACTGACCTAATCCTATGCCAGAAACAACACAAACAGCATCCGACCGGATGATAGAAGCAGCAGGACGGCTATTTTCGGAGCGGCCATTTGATGCAGTTTCGACGCGCGAAATTGCGTCTGCCGCGGGCGTTAATCTTTCCGCAATTTCCTATCATTTCGAAAACAAGGAAGGGCTTCACCGCGCGATATTCCGCAAAATCATCCAGGACCTGAAACCCGTTCGCGTCGGGCTGGCCATATTGTTGGAAAACCAGTTGACGGCGGCGCGGGATGATCGAAAAGCCTATGCCGATTTTATAGCAATTTTTGTTTCCCGAGTTGTGGATAGCGCGTTTTCTCCGTCCACAAGGTGGAAAATGCGGCTACTAAAGCGGGAAACGGAAATGCCGACGGAATGCTTCCAGATTCTTATGGAAGGGCATGTTGATGTTATTCATGACTTGTTGGGAATTCTGATTGCCAAGATTTCCGGGGACTCGCCGACGAGCGAGAAAGTCAAACTCGAAGCCAATGCTATCTTATCACTCTGTTTGCAGTACGCGCTGAATGAGGAATTGGTGAAGGCGCGCTTGGGATGGACGTCGATCGGGCCCTCCGAAATTCAGAAAATTAAGAATATTACGACGGAAATGATATTGCGGTCCGTTAACCTTGGAGAATATAGCGGCCTGACAACAAAAGGATAAAGGCGTGAAGCTTGTGCTCAAGATACTGTTGCCGCTTCTTATTTTGGGTGCAGGGGCGGCGTTGACCGCTTATCTTGTTGCGACAAAGCCTGTAATCGAACCAGAAATCGTGGAAGAGCGGATCTGGACAGTTGCGGCGATCCCCATTGTGATAAAGGATCAATCCGTCGACCTAAATCTCTATGGTTCATTGAAAGCCGTGCGTGATGTCGAATTGAGATCGCTGGTCGGTGGCGAGGTGATCGAGGTCAGCGATAATTTCCGTGAAGGGGCACTTCTTAATAAGGGGGATTTGCTCGTCCGTGTTGATTCATTTGAGTTTGAGGCAAAGCTCAATGAGAGCAAGGCTTCCCTACTCGAAGCACAGGCGCGCCTTAATGAACTGTTGGCGTTGCAAAAGTCGGAGGTGACGGCACTGGAGCGCGAACGCGAAGTGCTGGAACGGGAAATACGTAATGTCGAAAGATCGGATAGCCTCGCCAAAAGGGGCAACATCTCGATAAAATCTCTGGATGATGCCAGATCGGCGCTTAGCCGTCAGCGTCTGACAGTTGAATTGCGCGAAGCGCAGCTTGATATCATTAAGCCCCGTATTAGTCAGCAGCGTGCTGTCATTGACCGGATTGAGGTGGGGGTCAGGCGCGCCGAACGTGACGTGACGAATACCAGCCTCCGCGCACCCTTTAGAGGCTATCTCACGGAAGTAAGTGCAGAATTTGGCAAGAATATCGGGGCGAGCGATAAGGTGGCGAGGCTGATAGATGCCGCCCAGATGGAAGCGCGCTTTTTACTCTCTGACAGCCAGTTTGGCCTACTTCTGGGCAGCAGCGCCGGCATAGTCGGCCGCCCAGTCACCGTGTCTTGGCTATCCGGAGATAGCGAGCTTGTCTTTAATGGGCAGGTGGCCCGTCTCAGCCCGGAAATAAGTTCTGAGACCGGCGGAGTGGAGGTATTTGCCGTTCTGGAGGCGAACGAATATACGCCGCTTCTCCGCCCGGGGGCCTTCGTCGAGGTGGTTTTGTCCGGCAATCGCTATTCCAGTGTCGCCAAGCTTCCCGACAGTGGCATTTATGAAGACGCCAAAGTGTATGTTGTGAAAGAGGGTCGATTAGAGCCCCGCATGATTGACATCGTTGCGCGAAACGGCGGCGAGGTGTTTGTCAGGGGAGATATCAATGAGGGAGAGCTTGTCGTGACGAGCAGGCTGCCCGAGATCGGACCTAATCTGAAGGTGGAAATACGCTGATGGATCTTAGCCGCCTCGTTAAGATATTTGTCCGTCACAAGAATGCCGCCAATCTTCTGATGATCATGATGATCGTCATCGGGGTCGCGTCAATCTATCGGCTCAACACGCAGTTTTTTCCGGACTTCGGTACCGAGGTGATCACCACCAGCATTGTCTGGCCCGGTGCGAGCGCGGAGGATGTCGACAGTAACATTACGACGGCGATACTGCCAGAGGTTCGCTTTCTCAATGGGGTCAAGCGTGTCACATCCTACTCCGTTGAGGGCAGCAGCGTGATCGTTGTGGAGTTTGAACCCGGAACGGACATGCAGGCGGCACTTTCGGATGTCGAGCAAGGGGTTGGACAAATCACAACCTTTCCTGACACTATCGAGACTCCCATTATAAAGCGTTTCGTTATCTATGATCCCATTGCCCGGCTTTCGGTCTCTGGCCCGTATTCCGAGGAAGCCCTCAAGCAGATCGCTAAAACCATGCGCGATGATCTTCTGGATCTCGGAATTGACAAGATTACCCTGTTTGGCGCGCGAGATGAGGAAATCTGGGTTGATGTCGATAAGCGGGACTTGCGCAGACTTAATCTCAGTCTCACGGATATTGCCGCCATCATTCGAGAAAATTCCCAGGATGTCCCGCTCGGTACCGTGTCCGGCAGTTTTGAACGGCAATTAAGATCGCTCGAGCAAAAAACCAACGCGAAGTCGCTTGGGGCGCTGGAGATCAAGTCCTTTGATGATGGGCAGAAAGTTTATTTGCGGGACTTTGCCAACGTCCGTGACCGCTTTGCAGAAAAGGGGGCAACCGGCCTGCATCACGGCCGAACCGCGATCGAGATTAGTATTCAACGGGCCCAGTCTACGGATGCTTTGAAAGCGGCGAAAATAGTTTCCGACTATTTCGAGAGGGAAAAAGGGCGCTGGCCGGCTGAACTTGAAATAAAGCAGTACGACGTGCAGGCAAGCCTGATTGAAGACCGGATATGGCTATTGCTGAACAACGGCGCAAGTGGCTTGGCGCTAGTCTTGATCATCTTGTTTATCTTCCTCAATGTTCGGGTTGCATTTTGGGTCGCGGCGGGAATTCCGGTTGCGATATTTGCGACTGCAGGTGTCATGCTCCTGACAGGGCAATCAATCAATATGATCAGCCTGTTCGCGATCATTATGTCACTCGGAATTATTGTTGATGACGCAATTGTCGTCGGGGAGCATGCGTCCTATCTGCGGTCGTCCGGTCTATCTGCGGCTGAAGCGGCGGAGCGAGGAGCACTTCGGATGCTGACCCCGGTACTTGCCTCCAGCCTGACAACGATCGCTGCCTTTCTACCGATATTCCTGATCGGGGACGTTATCGGCCAAATTATCCGGGCCATTCCGGCTGTTGTTGTGTCGGTGTTGATTGCCAGCCTGATCGAGTGCTTCCTGATCCTGCCGGGCCATATGCGACATGCGCTCCGCTCTGGCGGAAAAGGCGCTAGCAAGCTGCGCCTGAGCTTGGATAAAAAATTCCACTATTTCCAGACCCACATGTTCAGGCGCCTTGTGGAACTCGCGGTGAATTGGCGGTATGCGACACTCGCAACCGCTATTGCCATGCTGATCATTGCATTCGGCTTTTTCCTCGGCGGGCGGATCGGGTTTAACTTCTTCCCGTCCCCAGAGGCCAATGTGGTCAATGCCAATATTGTTTTCGCCCCCGGCAGCGCCCGTAGCAATACAGAAGACATGGTGCGGGAGTTGGAGCGCGCGCTGTATAAGGCCGAGAAAGACCTGACGGATGGAGACGGGGGCCTGATTGTCATGGCGCTGGGCAAGATTGGCATCAGTACAGGCGATCAGTTCAGCTCCGTTTCCGGAGACAATCGCGGCGGCCTGATGGCGGAACTCATCTCAGCGGATCTTCGGGATGTAAGAACCGCGGATTTCGTCAAGGCCTGGCGAAAGGAAATCAGGGAAATGCCCGGACTGCAACGAATTGCTCTGACTGAAAGGATTGGTGGCCCGCCAGGTCGTGAACTGGATATACGATTGAAGGGCGATGACGTCGACGCGTTGAAAGACGCAGCGGAGGAGGTAAAAGATCTTCTTAGGCAATTTCGCGGGATCTCGGATATCGAGGATGACCTGCCACATGGCAAGCAGGAAATTATTCTTGATCTCACGCCGCGTGGCCGGGCTCTCGGGTTTTCGACCGAGGATATTGCCTCCCAGGTACGGGCCGGGTTTGAAGGTGTGATCGCCCGAAAATTTGCGCGTGGTGATGAAGAAGTAACGGTACGGGTACAATTACCCCGTGACCAGATTTCCGCAAGTGCCCTGCGTGATTTCTACCTGAAAAGCGCAGCGGGCATAGAGGTGCCGCTGTCTGCAGTTGTTACCGAACGTACCCAGGCCGGTTTTGCCCGGATCAAGCGCGAAGACGGGGTGCGAGAAGTCGCCATAACAGCAGAAATAGATGAGAATCTTACATCATCAGATCAGGTACTGGCCGCTCTGCCCCAAGGCGGTCTAGACGCGATTGCCGTGACAAATGATCTGAAATACCGTTTTGCCGGTAAATCGGAAGAGCAGGCGGAGACTATTGCGGATATACAGTTCGGCGCGATAATCGGGCTCTCCGCGATCTATCTCATCCTGGCCTGGGTGTTTTCGTCTTATTGGCGGCCTGTTGTTGTGATGTCGATCATTCCATTCGGTTTGGTGGGTGCTATCCTTGGTCACTATTTGCTTGGGTTCAATCTCACGATCCTTTCCATGATTGCGCTGCTCGGCCTCTCCGGGATATTGGTCAATAACTCCATTATTTTGGTCAGCGTTATTGAAGAGCGGCTGACCAAGGGCCAAGCCTATTTGGAGGCAGTGATCGATGGAACATGCGATCGCTTGCGGGCGGTACTGCTAACCTCGCTGACGACGATCGGCGGCCTGACTCCCTTGCTATTCGAGACCAGCCTGCAGGCACAGTTCCTGATTCCCATGGCCATTACCCTGGTGTTCGGATTAATGGCCGCGACGTTCCTTGTCCTTTTCCTGGTACCGGCTTTGCTGATAATTCAGGAGGATTTTGGTCGCATGACAAACTGGGTGAAGGCGCTCTATTTGCCGAAAGAAAAAGCCTGACAGGTTAGCGCTGCCAGAACCGCCTCGAAAACAATACGAGCACCGTGAAAAGCTCAAGCCGACCGAGTAACATGCCGAGAGACATCAGCCATTTCGCCGGATCGGAGAGCGATTTAAAGGTCCCCGAAGGCCCGACTGTTTCCCCAAGGCCGGGCCCGACATTCGTGATGGACGTTGCTGCGCTGGAAAGTGCCGTCAGAAAGTCCAAGCCGGTAAGACCCAGGGCGATGGTCAGCAGGGCAAATATAACGAGAAAAAGAAAGACAAAGCTCGTTACGGAGCCAATGGTTTCTTCAGGAAGTGCCCGACCGTTATAACGTGGCTTATAGATTGCGCTCGGTCGGATCATCTGCATCAGCTGACAGCGCGCGGTTTCAACAAGAATCTGAACCCTGAAGACTTTGATGCTGCAGGATGCCGATCCCGCACATCCCCCGACGAACATGAAAAAGAAAAAGGCCGCCGTCCCGAAGCCTCCCCAGCTGCTGTAATCGGCCGTCGCATAACCCGTGCCGGTGATAATCGACGTCACGTTGAAGGTGGCATGCCTCAAGGCAAGCCAGAAAGAGATCCCGTCATGCCGTATTTGCCAGAAAGTCATCGCCAGAATGCCGAGCAATACGATCGATAGAAACCACCTGACCTGGCTGTCCGTCAGAAAACTGCCAGGCTTTCCCTTGACTATCTGCAGGTACATCAGGAAGGGCAGCGCCCCCATAATCATGAAAACGACCATGATGCTTTCAACGAGGGGACTTTCGAAATCCCCCGCGGATTGATCTGATGTGGAAAATCCGCCTGTTGAGATTGTCGTCATCGCATGGGTAACAGCGTCGAACAACGACATCCCAGTCATCCAAAGGGCAAGCGTGCAAATCAGGCTAAGCACCAGATATATATATCCGATAGCCTTGACGATATCGGCAACCCGTGGCAAAGCTTTTTCAGAGGTGGCTTCCGAGGCTTCCATCCGGAAAAGCTGCATACCGCCGACACGGAGCAAGGGCATGATGGCAATGGCCATGACGATAATGCCAATGCCACCGAACCACTGGAGCAACGCCCGCCACATCAATATGCCGGGCGGCGCCGTATCGAGGCCGGTCAGAACCGTTGAGCCGGTCGTCGTCAGGCCGGACATGGCCTCAAAAAAAGCATCCGTATAGGGAATGTCCATCTCGCTGAAGGCGAAGGGCATGGCCGCGGCCGCAGGCAGGATGATCCAGACAGCCGTGGTCAGAATGAACGCTTGGCGCCTGCCGAGTTCCAAGCCGCTACTTCGGTTGGAAAGAAACAGCCCGCCCCCGAAAAATATCGCTACTGTCGCCGAGACAAGGAAAACCTGCCAGTCCTTATTTCCGTCCGCAAGGTCCACCACTGCAGGCACGAGCATGGCGAGTCCGATAAATACGAGAAGAATTCCGTTAATGGCGAAAATCAGGCGAAAATTAAACACGGCGTTGCCGCACTCAGCCTTTATCGATGAAAGAAAGCAGCTCGCGGCGTGTAATATCGGATCGGCGGAATATGCCGAGCATCGTGCTCGTTATCATCGTGACGCCATCTTTATGGACGCCCCGCGTCGTCATGCATTGATGGGCGCTTTCGATGATGACGGCGACCCCTTTCGGCTGCAGCGTCCTCTCGATCGTTTCCGCAATCTGCCGAGTCAATTTTTCCTGAATTTGCAAGCGTTTCGCGTAGGCGTCCACGACACGCGCCAGCTTTGATATGCCGACGACCCGGTTGCTGGGCATATAGGCGACATGGGCTACACCGATAATAGGCACCATGTGATGCTCGCAATAGCTCTCGACCCGGATATCTTTCAGGACCACCATTTCATCATATCCGTTTACCTCCTCAAAGGTACGGGAAAGATATGCGTCCGGGTCTTCGTTGTAGCCTGCAAAAAACTCCATATATGATCGTGTCACCCGGTCCGGCGTTCCTAGTAACCCTTCGCGAGCCGGATCATCCCCTGCCCAGCGGATCAGGGTCCGCACGGCCTCTTCTGCCTGATCTTTTGTCGGTTTTTTTGGGTGGCTATGTTTGTTCATATCTGAATTATTTCCTGGGATGGGCTGCGCCGCCTCTTAGTGAAGGGAAGACATGGCGTCCGGGCTATCCAGTGAGAACGCCGGAATGTCGACTGCGAACAAGGTTCCTTCTTCCGATTCCATATCGTAAGAGCCGACCATGATGCCGGATGGCGTCGTTAGCGGCGTTCCGCTGGTATATTCATAAATATCGCCAGGCGCAAGAACAGGTTGCTCACCGACAACGCCTTCGCCGTCCACTGTTTCCGTATGTCCTTCTGCGTTGGTGATGCGCCAATGGCGGTGCCTAAGGGTAATCGTCCGCGTTCCCTGATTCTCAATCCTCACCTGATAGGCCCAGACATAAAGTCCGTCTTCCGGGCGGGAGCGATCGCTCAGATAGATAGGTGTCACCGAGACGAGGACATTTTCCGTGATCTTGCTATAGGAGCCAGCCTCCGTCATATCCTACACCATTTGCCTCGATTATCAGATTGGTTTTAGTCCCCTGAATATTGCGCCATAGGACAGCTTTGTCCAGTAAATCGGTAAAAAAGGGTAAAAAGGAACGGCGGTGTGATTAGTTCCGCCGCCCGGATTTTCAATCCTTTTGGCTGCTGAGCGCATAGCCCAGATCGTCTATCAGGTCGTCCGCATCTTCAAGTCCGACGGATAGTCTCAATAACCCTTCCGTGATACCGAGCTCCTGTTTGGTGGCGTCATCTACGCTGGAATGGGTCGTCGTCGTCGGATGCGTGATCAGAGATTTTGCATCGCCAAGGTTATTACTGATATCAATCAATGAAAGACGGTTAAGGGCCTCGAAGGCTGCATCCTGTCCACCCGCAACTTCAAAAGCGACAAGCGTGCCGCCGCGCGCCATTTGTTGTTTGGCGAGGGCATGTTGCCGGTGGGACTCGCTCCCGGGAAAAATGACGCGGCTGACGGCCGGATGCCCTTCCAGGAAGGTGGCGACCTTCTCCGCGTTGTCGCATTGTTTTTCGACGCGCAGTTCCAGCGTTTCGAGGCCTTTCAGCAGGTTCCAGGCATTAAACGGGCTGAGCGCCG
Organism: Sneathiella sedimenti; assembly: GCF_017313765.1. Classification (GTDB taxonomy): domain Bacteria; phylum Pseudomonadota; class Alphaproteobacteria; order Sneathiellales; family Sneathiellaceae; genus Sneathiella; species Sneathiella sedimenti. The sequence goes on from NZ_JAFLNC010000001.1 coordinate 1,040,767, forward strand.
GACCGGTGTGTTTCAGGTAAGGCGCGAGGGTGTCCTCGACAAATTCCTCAGACCCCAGAACAATACCGCCCAGGCACCGCCCTTGCCCATCTATATGCTTGGTGGCTGAATAAACCACAATATCGGCACCAAGGGTGAGGGGATGCTGCAACACCGGTGTTGCAAAAACATTATCGACAATGACCTTTGCGCCGACCTTGTGGGCAAGGTCGGAAATGGCCGCGATATCCATGATCTCGAGGGCAGGATTGGAAGGGGTTTCAAAGAAAACACAGGCTGTTTTTTTATTCAGGGCGTGCTTCCACTGATCAATATCGGTCCCGTCAATCAAGGTGACTTCAATCCCGAACCTCGGCAGGATCGTCTCGATAATATAGAGGCAGGAACCAAAGAGCGCCTTGGGCGCCACCACATGATCGCCGGCCTTGAGCTGCGACATCAACGCGCCATTTACTGCGGCCATACCGCTTGCCGTCGCGCGCGCAGCCTCCGCGCCGTCTTCGAGGAGGATCATGCGTTCCTCGAACATTGAAAGGGTCGGATTGGCATAGCGGGAGTAGATAAATCCGTCGTTTTCACCCTTGAAGCGACCTGCCGCCTGCTCCGCGCTGTCATAGACAAAGCCCGAATTCATGAAGATCGCTTCGGATGTTTCGTTAAACTTGGAGCGTTTGGTGCCACCACGAACAAGATTTGTAGCGGTTCGGTAGTTTCTGGCGCGATCCGGCGCCGTTTCTTTTTCAACAGTCATGTTATCCTCGAGGCACAAAAAAACCCCGACCATCGATCAGGGTTCCTGCGAGCCCCGACTTTTTAGCGTTTCTTTTACGTGGCCGCAAGCCGGTCGGCACAAATCACCACGGCAAAATCTTTATCGAGACGGTTACGGGCTGTCAAGAATTTCTGTTGCGGAAAAACTGTACTTTCTGTACTTACTGAAGGAACGCGGGCGTAGCTCAATGGCAGAGCAGAAGCTTCCCAAGCTTACGACGAGGGTTCGATTCCCTTCGCCCGCTCCAATTTTCTCCCAACTATTTCCCCACCATATCTTCAGGTCGGACCCAGTTGTTGAACTGGTCCTCGGTGAGGAGATCCAGGGCGAGGGCGGCTTCTTTCAGGCTGCTGTTGTCCGCATAGGCCTTTTTGGCAATCCTGGCGGCATTGTCGTAGCCGATATGTGGATTTAAGGCGGTCACAAGCATCAGTGATTGCGCCATGAGATCGTCAATGCGGCCTTTGTTCGCCTCGATCCCGACGACACAATTATCTGTAAAGCTACGCAGCGCGTCGCCCAGAAGCCGTATGGATTGCAGGACATTAAAGATTATTACCGGCTTAAAGGCATTCAATTCGAAATGACCGTTGGAACCGGCGATGGTGACGGTAACATGATTGCCCATGACTTGTGCACAAACCTGCGTGACGGCCTCGCACTGGGTCGGATTGATCTTGCCCGGCATGATGGAGGAGCCGGGCTCGTTCGCTGGCAGGATCAACTCGCCAAGACCGCTTCGCGGGCCGCTTGCGAGGAAACGGATATCATTGGCGATCTTCATGGCGCTTGTCGCGATTACATTCAGAACACCGGAAAGCTCCACCAGGGCATCATGCGCGGCAATCGCCTCAAACTTGTTTTCCGCGCTGGTAAAGGGAAGGTCGGTCAACTCGCGGAGGGTCGAAACAAACATGTCCGCGAACCCCGGGGCGGCGTTTAACCCGGTGCCGACAGCAGTACCGCCTTGCGCGAGCTCCATCACCCGAGGGAGTGTATCTTTCAGGCGCGCCATGCCGAGTTCCACTTGTCTGGCGTAACCCGAAAACTCTTGGCCGAGTGTGATGGGGACCGCGTCCTGAGCATGCGTCCTGCCGATCTTGATGATATCGGCAAAGGCCTCGCTTTTTTGTTGTAGTGCCTGATGGAGATGAGCGAGCACAGGTAGCAAATGATGTGTAACCTGCTCGGCCGCGGCAATGGACATGGCCGTCGGAAAGCTGTCGTTAGAGCTTTGACTCATATTGACATGATCATTGGGGTGAACCGGGTTCCTGGAACCGAGCGGCGCGCCCAGAATTTCGTTGGCCCGGTTGGCGATCACCTCGTTGGCGTTCATATTACTTTGCGTGCCGGATCCTGTCTGCCAGATGACCAATGGGAAATGATCCAGAAGATCTCCGGTGATCACGGCATCGGCGGCCATGAGAATGGCATCCGCGAGCCGGTTGTCAAGCCGTCCCAGCTTTTGATTGCTGAGCGTCGCCGCTTTTTTCTGGAGGCCGAGCGCACGAATAAGGGGGGTAGGCAGGTGCTCCGTTCCGATCTCGAAATTCTTGAGGGATCGTTCAGTCTGTGCTCCCCAGTAGCGATCGTCGGGGACCGAGATTTCCCCCATCGTATCCGTTTCTATTCGTGTGGCACACATATTCGAGCTCCTGTTGTATCACCAGCTTGCCTAACTATCTGGTATCATGCCATCGCATATACAAACAGTGCCTGTAGTCCGAGATAAATTGCGATGGCGATCAGAAAAAGATTAAGGGTGCGGTCGGCAGCCTTCCCCATTTCCTTTAGCTTTCGGGCGAATAATATTCTTGCGATAAACAGGATTATAAAAACAACCGAGAGGATTTTAAGAATCATCCGGCCGCCACCAGATCTTCTTGCTCCGGGTCTTTTCCGTTATCATCGGTTGGGCGATAGACGGCTATATCATTTCCGCCCCGCGATTTTGCCTCATACATCTGGTTGTCCGCTATATCAACCAGCGCAGACCAGTCCCCGACATTGACATCTTGTCGATCAACGATGCCGAAGCTGGCCGTTACCATCTTGCCGTCCGGACGAGTTCCAAGGCCGATATTGCGGAGTCTTCGGATGGATTTGAGTGCCCCTTTGGCATCCGTATTCGGCAAAAGGATTACAAACTCCTCCCCGCCCCATCGGACGATAACATCCGATCCACGTGCGTTGCGGCGGATGTTCGCCGCGGCATTGGCAAGAACCCGATCACCGGCTTCATGACCGTAGCGGTCATTTATGGACTTGAAGCTGTCCAGATCAATAAATACCAGGGAGAAGGGCATGTTCTGGCGCTTCGATATCTTGAACTGTACGTCGATAATCTCCTCGCCACTATTTCGACTGTAGCAACGGGTCAGCGAGTCGATAGATGCCTGGTCGATCAGCAGCGACATGTAAAGGAGCTGGCTGATGGCGGCGAATGTACAGAGCAACCCGGTAACCGTCAAAACGAGCAGGATGCCGAGGCGCTGGTGCGGATCGGCGTTCTCGGGCATCAGAATGAGGATCAGCATCTGCACGACGAAAAACAGAACCAGCGTGAGAACTGCTTCCTTGACGGTAAGCGGGAAAATGGCGATGCAGCCAACAATCAGGAACGGGAACAACAGATACCCCGCGGCGGCGAAGTTGGTAACCGCGAAAATATCGGTAATTTCCAGTAGCGGCTGGTACATCGTCTGAAAGGTCAGCAGGATCGCAAAGAAAATGCCTAGCGCCCGATACGCGTCCCGCATAGTTTCCCCGCTGCTTATCCCGAAGAAAAGCGAGAGAAAAAGAACGGCCATCAGGATACGTGTGATTCCGAGAGTGACATAGCTTTCGAAATCAAACGTTACCAGATCGAGCAGGAAACCGAGAGGAAAGGCAACCATACACAGTAGGCTTAAAAAGCGAACCCGCGACAGGATAACACGCGCCCTGCGACGCCTTAATAGGGGGGAATGGCTTTCATTAGAAAAAAGGCGATCCAGCCCCTCAACCGACAGCGATTGGCGGCCGCCTCCAGAAAACACATCATATAAATAAACCAACACTGACTGCCCACCCCCGACGCGGCAAGAAATATGGCCCCTTCATAACAAATTATTGCCGTTTAAGGTACTGAATTTCCGTGAATCTGTTGGGCGGGACTTATAGTGCTAGCGGGGTCTGTTCAGGAATGCTTCCATCATTTGCCGCGGCTCTGTACTTTCGTAGGCAAGGGAAAATGCGTCAATCCCGAGCTGGATGCCGTCGCGTAGCGTATTATTCTCCCAGTCGTTGCAAAGCTGTTTCTGGATGGATATTGCATTTCTGCCGCCTTCAAGAATCTCCTCAATGACCCTGTCGGTTTCATCATCAAGGGCATTGTCTTCGACGAGCCGCTGCACGAATCCCGCTTGTTTTGCTTCTGTCGCATCCAGGCTCCGGCCCGTCAGCACCAGATCACGCGCGAGATTGAAACCCAGAATTCTCGGCAGAAGCGCGGCATCAATAACCGAAGGGATGCCAACTCGCACTTCGGGCATGGCAAATTGGGCGCTCTTGCAGGCAATGATGATGTCACAGGCCGCCGCAAGTTCCATGCCGGCCCCGAGGGAGAGTCCGTTGACCCGGGCGACAACCGGCGCATGGAAATGCCGCACTTTATGGCAGGCATGGTGCAAATTCGTAATAAAACTACGGGCGGAATCGGGGGTGAGCCCAGCCATTTCGGAGATATCAGCCCCACCGATAAAGCTCTTGTTTCCAGCGCCTGTCAGAATGAGAATGGCAATGTCCTTATCATTATCGAGGCGCGTGAGTGTTTCATTCAACTCGCCAATCACAGAGGAGTTCAGCGTGTTGAGTTTACGCTGATTGTCGATTGTCGCGCGCGCGACCTTGCCTTCCGGTTTATCCTCTATTTCGGTGATGATAAACTTCGCCATTGTTTTCTCCGTTTTTATTATTAATTTAGGACTAGGTGAAAGCGAACTTTGTGACATTATCACTGTAGTCAATCTTCACATAAGTGAGAATAGAGACATAAACATGTTTATCCAGACGAAGCCAGGCGACACAGCAACCGAGCTTGAATTCTTTCCCACTGAAAAGGTTCATGAAAATGGTCCTCTCGCGGTCGCACGGGAAGAAGCAGCCAAGATATCACCGCTTGCAGCGCGCCTTTACGAGATTGAGGGTGTCGCGGCGGTCACTTTGACGGCTGACAGCATTGTCATCGTGAAGACGGATGTACGAGACTGGACCTCAATTCGGACGGAAATTTTCAGCGCGATTGTGGCGCATTTTAACAGTGGCGACCCGGCAGTGAACGACGATGCCGAGGGCGAAGAGCCGGGAGAATTTGACGCAGAGGTTATTGACCAGATCAAGGACCTGCTTTCAACGCGGATTGTGCCGGCTGTGACCCAGTCGGGGGGCGACGTTTCGTTCCACAGCTACAAGAACGGGAAACTTTTTCTGAAATTCCAGGGCCCTGCCTTTTCCATGCTGACCGGTATCCAGAATATGCTGCGTCACTATATCCCGGAAATCACCGCCGTCCTTGATTATCGGGAGTCACTTCCGAAACCAGGGCTGAAAACGCCGGAAGGCATTGCCATACGGAAGCTGCTGGAGGAGAAGGTCAACCCCTCCATTGCCGCACATGGCGGGCGAATTACGCTAGTAGATTTACAGAAAGATCGTGCCTATGTCCGTCTTGACGGCGGTTGCCAGGGGTGCGGTATGGCCGATGTAACGCTGAAGCAGGGCGTTGCCGTGGAAATCCAGAATCTGGTGCCTTCCATTACGGAAGTGCTGGATGTGACGGACCATGCGGACGGAACCAACCCTTACTATCAACCCTCCTGATAGCGTTCTAGTCTACCAATTGATAGATTGTTACCGGGTCTTGCCGGCCTTTTAGCTGGTAGGCCCCAATTTTTATCGCGCCGATGCCGGGGCTGGCGTCAACGGTGGCGTCCGTCAACAGGATGAACACTTCATCTGCCTGGTCTGGTGACAATGTCTTGCCGTATTGTTCCATGCGTTGGGCGATATTCACCGTGTCACCGACCACCGTATAGTTTAGCCGTCCGGCGGAGCCGATATTGCCGACAACCAGCGGACCTGTGTGGATGCCAATGCGCATATGAACCTCGCGAAGGCCCGCATTCCGGCGTTTTTCATTGTCGGCCATTATGGTTTTTCTTATCGCCGTGGCCGCACGACAGGCGCGAGCTGCATGATCATCCTGCCGCTCGGGCGCCCCCCAGAATGCCATTACCGCATCTCCGATAAACTTATCTACGGTTCCGCCTTCTGCTTCGATACAGGCAGTGACAAGCTCAAAATGATGATTGAGGAAGTCCGCAACCTCGTTTGTTTTCATGCTTTCCGCCTGTGGCGTAAATCCCGCGATATCTGTAAACATAACAGTAATGACCCGCTGCTCCAAACGGGCTTCCCCACTTTCCATTAGTTTGTGGACAAGAGTTTTCGGAACATAAGTCTCGAACCAGGAGAGACCTCGGAGCATGCTGTTGTAGGCGTTGTTCGCTTCATTCACTTCGGTGAAGCGACTGGCGGGGAGGGCGTTTACGGCGTTGAAGTCAAGTTTGGAAATTTGCCGTGACGCTTTGGATAGGGCGAGCACAGGACGCGAAATCTTTCGTCCGATAACTATGGCGACAACGGTGCTCAACAACATGATGCCTAGACCAGCAAGGCCCGCAATCAATAGTCGCCGCATTTCAGTGGAAACCTCGTCATTAAGGAGCCAGTAACCAACAGTGAAAGGTTTGTCAGCATATCCTGTAATTTCTTTGTAAACATAGATATAGCCTTGTCCGTTCACCTCCAGATAATGACTGTTGAATGCGGTCTGATCAGCCAGCAGCTTCAGTTTTTTTGCTTTGTCGGACCAGATCGCCCGCAACACGGGGTCCTCTATCTCATCGAGTTTTGGAACCGCTTCCGTGATATTGAGGCCCATCGTTGCTTGTGAGGCGGTTACCCCTTGTTCCATCATAACGCGGTCATCGCCATACAAAATAAACCGCTTGCTGTTTTTCAGCGCAGGCGCCGCATTCATTCGTGTGTTTACAGTGGACACAGTAATTGACGCGATTAACGCACCTATAAATTTTCCGTCTTTAAATACCGGCTCCCTGAAGTTCAGAACTGTTTGACGGAGCGTCGGTACATAGACAAGGGGTCCCCAACTGCCTTTACTACGGGTTGCAAGGTCGGCAATGCTTGTTTGCGCAACAGGGTCTTTGCTTTCATCGAATGAAAGGATTTCTTTGCTTTGTCGATGTACGCCTGTTACTTGTAAATCCGGTGTTACAAAAGCAAGGGTGTTGACTTGCGGCGTGCCGGAGATAGCCCCCAAGAGAAAATCAATAAGCTGTTGGCGATTATTAACATCAACCCTGTCCGCGTTAATCAATTCCGCCAAATAGACGGCCTCATATGCAGCCGGATTGAGAAGTTCAATAAAATCATTTTGCGTCGCAGACATTGCTGCGCTCGCCTTGTCAACCAGAAGATCCCTTGTATTGGTAAGGCCGGATATAAGGCTGATACCAAGAACGATGACGACGGTTATCACGACCAATGTGCCAAAGCTGACAGCCAAAACAGTGGCAATTGGCAGGGATTTGACAGGCTTATTTGGCGGCTTTTTAATCGGATATCTCCTGATTTTAGGGTTGTTTCCGATAGCATGAAGCCGCGAAATGATCAAAGACTAATACTTTATGGGTTTGTAGACTAAAGTCGCGACAAAGAGTATACTCGGCACATGAATCTGGTTGTCGCGTTCGAAGCAATACTTGTTGTATGTTGCCTGATTTCACTCAATTTGGCGCGACAGGCCTTTTTTCCGGCAAATCTTTTCTGGGCATTCGGGGTGGTCACCATAGGTGTAACGGCGACCCTTGGTGGCTTCAAATTCGCCGGATATGGCGGAGTAGAACCCTATCACATAACGGCGAAACATTTTGCCGCGTCAATTGGCATTGCGGCCTTTGCACTTGGGGCCCTGGCCGGTCTTTTTGCTGATTTTTTCATCCGCTTTTACTGGTGGATACTGTTGGCGCTACTTGTTGTGCTTTGTGCATCCTTGCTGCTTGGACATTGGCGTTTTTCACCGACCATACAGGTAGGTCTGGTCGGCATCATTTTTCTGGTCGGGCTGGTTCGGCTCCTTTCGTCAGGGATGCTTGCAATATACCTGATTTTGGGCGTTATCTGTCTTGGACTTTCAGATGTCGCGGTAAAATGGCTGGCGTTGAATACAGGCATGGACCCGCTGAATATTTATCACATACTGGTTTCGCTCGCGGTGGTTTCCTTCGGACTATCAGCATCCCGTGATAGCTGGGAATAAACCATTAATATATTGCGTTGAAATATACTGCAATTTTGGGCAATGTCGCTATATCCGGGCAATATATTAAGTGCGTCCAAACATTTTGATGAAGGAATGCTATGCCAGAGGCAAAATCAAAGTTAACGAAGGACCTGTTCGTTGTCTTCGGCGGCAAGGTAACAGATACCAGAGGCAAGGATTTTGTGGATCCGGAGGCCATGGATGTCCGAGGTTTTTATAGCAATTATGACGACGCGCTTGCTGCCTGGCGGGCTGCGAGTCAGATGAAGGTCGACGACGCATTCACCAAATATGTGATTGTTCGTCTTTGGTAAAGCCGCGCCTTCTTTCCACAGGGTGGAAAACTTTCCGATATGAGATGTTGTGATTTTACACAACGGTTCAACTTGGCCTATTGTCCCATTTCTCCAATCACGCAAGAAAAAGAGGGTATCCTGTGCGCAATTTCTATAAAGCTGGCCGTTCCGTAACATATGGGTTAACAGGTGCCGTCGCTTCTTCCAGTCCGCACGCCTCTCAGGCGGCTTTGAGTATCCTGAAAGCAGGCGGGAACGCAATGGATGCTGCGATTGCAGCCTGCGCAATACAATGCGTTGTAGATCCGATGCAGACCGGTATTGGCGGGGACTGCTTTGCCCTGGTCGCCATGGGGGGCGGGAGCCAGGTTGAGGGTCTGAATGGTTCCGGCAAGGCCCCAATGGCATTGACGGCGGATTACCTGCTGTCAAACGGCTTCGATAAAATGGATCCGACTAGCCCTCATGCGATCACCGTTCCGGGAGCGATAGACGCCTGGACAAGACTTCACGAAAAATATGGCAGCATGGACTTCGCCGACTTACTGGCTCCTGCCATTGATTGCGCGGAAAATGGTTTTGTCGTGACCCAGCGTACGTCTGTTGACTGGGAGATGGGGGTTGCGAAGCTGCTGAAGAACCCAGCCGCGAGCGATATGTATCTGAATAACGGAAAGCCACCGGCGGCAGGGACAATCTGGCGCTTGCCGAAACTGGCAGCGACCTTGAAGGCGATCGCGAAAAAAGGGCGCGCGGCATTCTATGAAGGCGATCTTGCCGCTCAGATGGCAGACAGCCTGAAAGCGGCAGGGGGACTCCATGAGGCAGAGGATTTTGCGGCGACCGGAGCAGACTTTGTGGCGCCTATTCATAGCGAGTACCAGGGTCACCAGGTGCATCAGATACCGCCAAATGGACAGGGCATTACTGCTCTGATCATGCTCAATATCCTGAAACGGTTTGATCTTGATGGTCTCGATCCAAACGGCGCCCAGCGGCTGCATCTTGAGGCGGAGGCTGCGCGGCTTGCCTATCTCACACGTAACAAGTATGTCGCGGACCCGACCAAAGCTGATGTCCCGACCGAGATGCTGCTGTCAGACGAATTCGCGGATCATCTTTGCAAGTATATCGAGGTTGGCAAAGCAGGCGATCCGACTGGTGCCAACGCGCTTGAGCGGCATCGGGACACTGTCTATTTGACAGTGGTCGATAAGGACAGGAACGCCGTCTCCTTCATCAACTCACTATTCCAGGGCTTCGGGTCGGGGATTGCCTGCCCGAAAACGGGAGTTCTTTTCCAGAACAGGGGATTTGGTTTTGTCGTCGATCCCGATCACCCGAACTGTGTTGCTCCGGGCAAGCGTCCAATGCATACGATCATTCCTGGGATGGTTACGAAAGGCGGAAAGGCAGTTCTCAGCTATGGCGTCATGGGTGGTGGATATCAGCCTGTAGGGCACGCGCATGTTCTTACCAACATCTGGAATTACGGCATGGATGTGCAGGAAGCCATCGATAGCCCGCGCGCATTTTACGATGGCGGTATCCTCGAAGTCGAGGAAGGTGTTCCTGCGTCTGTTCGGGCTGAACTGACCGCTATGGGATATCAGCTGGCGGATACGTCAATGCCGCTCGGCGGTGGTCAGATGATCGCAATCGATGCCAATACTGGTGTTCTCTCCGCTGGTTCCGAATCTCGAAAAGATGGTTGCGCAATTGCCTATTAACGGCTGCTGAGAGTATATAGCTTATTCAGGTTCTTCCGCGAGGCCGGCCAAAGCAATCTTTTTTGCCTCGTCAAAGCTGGCGGCGAGATGAAGATGTGCGCCTGCATTCTCATTCTGCAGCCGATGAAGCAGCTCGCGTGTTGAGGGTTGTGGTTCGGACAGAATGACAACCCTGCCCTTGCTCTGGCTCCTGGATATGAAATCTGCAAGAGCGGAGGTGCCGGTTGCGTCAATTAGGGGGACATTCCGCAGGCGCAATATAATAATCTTCGTGTTCGCGTCTATTCGCTCGAGCACATCGACAAGAAGCGAGACCGTTCCAAAAAAGAACGGACCGGTAATTTCATAGGTCTCAACTCCATCTGGCAGCCCATGACCTGGAATATAGGCTTTTGCCGGGAAGCCGTTCAAATCATCATGGTCCTCCTCAATCAGGGAGACATGGGTCGCCACTTCCACTGCGCCGGCCATTCGATGCATAAAGACGAGCGCGGACATAACCACGCCAACTTCTATGGCGACTGTCAAATCCACAAGGACCGTCAGCAAAAAGGTGCTGATTAATACCAGCCGGTCGCCAATCGGCGCGGACATAAACTGTGCGAACCTGCCTATTTCACTCATGTTCCAGGCAACAATCACCAACACAGCGGCTAGGCAGGCAAGCGGAACATAACCCGCAAGCGGCGCAAACAGAAACATGATGAGGAGCAGGAAAGCGGCGTGCAACATGCCCGATACTGGCGTTCGGCCTCCGGATTTGATGTTGGTTGCTGTCCGCGCAATCGCACCGGTTGCGGGCAGGCCGCCGAAAAACCCTGACGCCATATTGGCCACCCCTTGCGCAACAAGCTCGCAATTGGAGCGATGGCGTCGACCCGTCATGCCGTCGGCAACCACCGCAGAGAGAAGGGATTCCACGCCGGCAAGAAAAGCGATTGTTGCAGCGCTCGGCAGCAGGTCCGGAATATCTGCGATATTAAAAGTAGGAATGCTGGGAGCTGGCAAAAAATGCGGTAGATCGCCAAACTGCGATCCAATGGTTGAAACGGACAGACCCAGGAGAGGGGCAATCGCCGCACCCACTGTCAGCGCGATCAGGAAGCCGGGTGCCTTTGGTGCATAATTTCGCAGCAGAATAATCAGGGCAAGCGTACCTGCCGCCAGCAAAAGAGTGACAGGGCTAATTTTATGAAGTTGAGAAAAATAAGTTTGCCATTGTCCCAAAACATCTGCTGACAGGCCGTCAATTCCAAAGCCGAAGAATGCGTTCATCTGACTGGAGAAAATAATGACAGCGATCCCCGTTGTGAATCCGGTCACAACCGGTTGGGGGATGTATTTAATGAAGGTCCCAAGCCGAAATATTCCGGCGATGATGAGCATGAACCCCGCCAATATTGTCGCCATGATCAGGCCGTCATACCCATGGCGGCTAATGACATCGAACACGACAACAACAAATGCACCTGTCGGGCCACCAATCTGGAAGCGGCTACCACCAAGGGCGGAAATCAGGAATCCGGCGATGATGGCCGTGATCAGCCCTTTATCAGGCGTGGCACCGGATGCGATTGCCAATGCCATGGCGAGGGGAAGGGCAACGATGGCAACCGTCAGGCCGGCAACCGTATCGTGCCTTAAGTCGGCCCAAGAATATCCCTGTCTAAGAACTGTATATAGTTTGGGTACAAATAGGTGCCATTCAGGCGGGCGCGACGTGGAACTCTTGATATGGAGGTCGCGATTATACATCCGCGTGTTTCACGAATCCTCGCGGGCGATAATCAGGTTCTTCTTTACCTGGTCGAGTAAGGTCAGCAGTTTTTCCTGATCTTCCTTTGAGATGCCGGAAATCGCCTGCGCTCGGACATCGTCCCCGACCTGCTCAAGTTCGGATAGAATCGGGTGGGCGGTCTTGGCAATATATATCCGGAATATCCGCCGGTCTTTTGGATCTTTCTCGCGCCGGATAAACCCTCTCTCCTCCAGCCGGTCAAGAAGACGGCCGATAGTCGACTTGTCGAGTTCGAGATAGTCAGCCAGTTCGGTTTGTGTAATTCCTTCTCGGCGATCAAGCACGCCGAGCGCAAGCCATTTGGCTCGCGTGAGGTTATAAGGCTCGACCCGCCGATCAATATGGATCCTGAGCAGATGGGCGACTTCATGGACCAGCGTACCAAGTGTATTGTCTTTTTTGCTTAACATAATGAGCTCATTATAGTTGCTATGGCAATAGTTGGCAAGGCAACAAAAAAAGGCCGCATCAAAAATACGGCCTTTTAGGAGTTTTTTTTAACGAGCTTTAAGCTTCTGCAATGGACTTACCTGTTGCTCCGAGTTCGTTGCAGGCCTGCTGAACACGCTCTGCCATGGATTTTTCGCATTCTCGTAACCAGGCGCGCGGATCATAATGCTTCTTGAACGGCGTACCGTCTTCCGGGTCAATTTGGTATTTGAAGGCTTTTGGATGAGCGTCTACATATGCGCCAACAGGTTTGGAAAAGGCGAATTGCGTATCGGTGTCCACGTTCATCTTGAAGACGCCGTAGCTGACGGCCTCGGCAATTTCTTCCGGGCTGGATCCGGATCCGCCATGGAATACAAAATCAAGCGGTTTTTCCTTGGTGTCATAAATGCCCTGCACATGTTTTTGCGACGCCTGAAGTATCTCAGGGCGAAGCTGGACATTGCCGGGTTTATAGACGCCGTGAACGTTGCCAAACGCGGCGGCCACAGAGAAGTGTCCGATTGGGGAAAGGCGTTCGTAGGCCTGCAGGACTTCTTCAGGTTGGGTATAGAGCTTGCTGTTATCCATGACATCTATGTCACTGCCAACGCCGTCTTCCTCGCCGCCGGTAACACCCAGCTCAATTTCAAGGCTCATGTCAATTTTCGCAAGGCGACTCAATATCCGTTCACATTCAGCAAGGTTTTCTTCAATCGGCTCTTCTGAAAGGTCGAGCATGTGAGAGCTGAAAAGTGGCTTACCAGTTGCGTTATACTCATCTTCGCTGGCGTCGATCATGCTCTCAACCCAGGGGATAAGCCCTTTGTTCGCATGGTCTGTGTGCAGGACGACGCAGATACCGTAGGCCTTGGCAACCGTATGTGCATGGCGGGCGGCTGAGACTGCACCGATGACACGGGCCTCGTCGACATCTTTGATGCCCTTGCCAGCGAAGAATTGTGCCCCACCGTTGGAGAGCTGAATAATAATGTCGGACTTGCTGAGCATTGCCCCTTCCAGCGCGGCATTGAGGGTATTGGTGCTGGTGACATTGATTGCGGGCAGGGCAAATCCCTGCGCCTTGCAGTTTTTGACAAGGGTCAGGTAATCGCTACCTGTCACAACACCCGGTTTCAGTTTCTTGATTTCGTCTTGCACGGTTTAATTCCTCTTAATGACTGTTTTCGTGTTTTGCGCGAAAAGATAGGAGACAAACATTTAAAATTCTTTACATCCGCTCTGGGACGTCAATACCCAGAATATAAAGGACCTGTTCCATCTGTCGAAGTGTGATGGCGCAAAGGCGTAAACGTGACGCGCGGATTGCGGCATCTGTCTCGCCGAGCACCTGGCATTCGTGATAGAAGGCGTTGAATTCCTGGCTCAAAGTGTAAACATGATCGCAGAGGATATTCGGCGCGTTTTTCTCTGTCGCCCCTTTCACCGCTTCGGGCAAGGCCGCGAGCGCCAGAATCAGGTTCCGTTCCGTATCATGTGTTGCCTGCAGAAGACCTTCGGTTAGACCCTGATCCATGGCTTTACGTAACATGGACTTGATGCGGACTGCGGCATACATCTGGTAAGGACCGGTGCGGCCTTCAAACTTAGTAAATCTCTCCAAGTCAAAAACATAGTTCGACATACGCTGGTTGGAAAGATCCGCATATTTGATGGCGGCAATGCCGACCTTTGTGGCAATGTCGTCCAACTCCTCAGCGTCTAACCGCTCCGACATGCCCGATTCTTTGACTGTTTTCCGGGCTTCCGCGATTGCATCTTCGATTAGGCTGCGCAAACGGACAACGCCGCCATCCCGTGTTTTGAGAGGCTTGCCGTCCTTGCCATTGACGGTGCCAAAACCGATATGTTCCAAATGGCAACCCGGCTTGATGCTGTGGCACTTGCGGGCCGCCCGAAAGACTTGTTCAAAATGTAGGCTCTGCCTCGCATCCACTACATAGAGGATAACGTCGGGATCATGTTGTCCCTGCCGCATTTCAATCGTTGCGAGGTCGGTAGTGCCATACATCACGGCTCCATCCGATTTTTCCAGGATGAGAGGGGGCATCTTTTTCTTGTCACCCTCTTCCGCCACATCAACAACAATGGCACCTTCGGATATCCGCGAAAAACCCTCCTTCTTAAGACGGGACATCATTTCGGGGATATGATCGTTAGTATCAGCCTCTCCGTTCCATTCGGTAAATTGCGCGCCCAGAAGATCGAAGTCAGTGCGTGTTTCGTCGATTGAGATATCGCGCATATGTTGCCAGAGGGCGCGGTAGCCTGCGCGGCCTTTCTGCAATTCGAAAGTGGCGATGCGGGCACTTTCTAGAAACGCCGGGTCTTCCTTAGAGCGGGTGGACGCGGCGGGATAAAGATCTTGCAATTGCTCGACAGAGACGGGAGAGGTTTCTGGATAGGGGCCGGTGAAGTCGGAATCGAAATAGGGTAGGTCCGGTTGCTCCCGCTCAATCTCCTTGATCAGGAGGCCCATGGGAAGGCCCCAGTCGCCAAAATGCACATCGCTGATTACATCGTCACCTAAGAACTCGCGCAGACGGCGGAGGCTCTCGCCGATAATGGTGGCGCGCAGGTGACCGACATGCATCGCTTTTGCGACATTCGGCCCCCCGTAATCGAGAATCACTTTTTGAGAAGGGTGCTCGCTACGACAGCCGAAATGCGAATCTTCCGCCAGGTCACTTATATGACCGAGCAGGAAATCGTCATTCAAGCGCAAGTTTATGAAACCGGGTCCGGCAAGGGTCAATTCTGTAAAGAGGCCTGTTTTTTCAAGTTCCGCGACAACTTCCTGCGCAATTTCCCGCGGATTGCGTCCGATTTGCTTCGCGGCAGCCAGGGCGCCATTGCACTGAAACTGGCCAAGATCCCGCCGCTGGGATGGAGACGTCTTGCCAAATGAATCATCAATGCCAATGGTCGAAAATGCCTGACCGACGATCTGGCTTAATTGATTGAGAAGCGATGTTGTCACAAAAATTTCCTGGCCTTATTGAGAATCTTCACTTGTATATACGTCGCCGCTTTCTTATCTGCGGTGCAAGCAATGTTGCTCTATCTAATGGAAAATCTGGATGGGGCCAAGGGATTTGGGGTCCCGTCTTCCTCGATCGGTCCAATTATTCACGTCGCGACTGATAATCTTAAGGAAATTTTTCTCTTCCCTTGACACTCAACGGGCATTTTATTACATCCATACCGAATTTGTTAGCACTCTATCTGCATGAGTGCTAACAATGACAAATATTAGTACCTATCCAAAGATGAGGGAGACTTTAATGAAATTTCGTCCTTTGCATGACCGCGTAGTGGTCAAGCGCATTGAAGCTGAAGAAAAAACAGCTGGCGGCATTATTCTGGTGGACAGCGCGCAGGAAAAACCGTCGCAGGGCGACGTTCTTGCCGTTGGTAACGGCGCAATCGCCGAAGATGGTTCTGTTCGTCCGCTTGACGTAAAAGTCGGGGACAAGGTTGTTTTCGGTAAATGGTCCGGAACCGAGATCAAGGTCGATGGTGAAGAAGTCTTGATCATGAAAGAATCCGACATTATGGGCATTTTGGCCTAACCCGCACATTTGTGATTGAGGAAAAATAGATATGGCAAAAGAAGTCAAATTTAATACAGACGCTCGCCGGCGCATGCTGAAAGGCGTGAACATTCTGGCTGACGCTGTAAAAGTAACTCTTGGACCCAAAGGTCGTAATGTCGTTATCGACAAATCTTTCGGCTCTCCGCGCATCACCAAAGACGGTGTAAGCGTTGCCAAGGAAATCGAACTTGAAGATAAGTTTGAGAATATGGGCGCACAGATGGTCAAGGAAGTTGCTTCCAAGACCAATGATGTCGCTGGTGATGGTACGACAACGGCTACTGTTCTGGCTCAGTCCATCATTCAGGAAGGCCTGAAGGCTGTTGCGGCTGCAATGAACCCGATGGACCTGAAGCGCGGTATTGACCTTGCGGTCGCAAAAGCTGTTGCATCCATTAAAGATATGTCCAAGCCGGTTTCCGGCCAGGAAGAAATCGCTCAGGTCGGTACGATCTCTGCAAACGGTGAAGCTGAAATTGGCAACATCATTTCCGAAGCTATGCAGCGCGTTGGCAATGAAGGCGTCATCACTGTTGAAGAAGCCAAGGGCCTCGCAACCGAACTTGACGTTGTTGAAGGTATGCAGTTCGACCGCGGTTATCTCTCCCCTTACTTCGTGACAAATGCAGAAAAAATGGTTGCCGATATGGACAACCCTTACATCCTGCTTCACGAAAAGAAACTGACCAACCTGCAGCCGATGCTGCCGCTTCTCGAAGCTGTGGTTCAGGCCGGCAAGCCGCTGCTTATTATCGCTGAGGACATTGAAGGTGAAGCTCTCGCAACCCTCGTTGTCAACAAGCTCCGCGGTGGTCTGAAGATTGCTGCTGTTAAGGCTCCGGGCTTTGGTGATCGCCGCAAGGCAATGCTCGAAGATATCGCGATCCTGACCGGTGGCCAGGTGATCTCCGATGATTTGGGTATCAAGCTTGAAAATGTTGGCCTCGACATGCTGGGTACAGCGAAATCCGTTTCCATCTCCAAGGAAGAAACGACAATCATCGACGGTGCCGGCGAGAAAGCCGATATCGAAGCTCGTTGCAACCAGATTCGCGCTCAGGTCGAAGAAACATCTTCGGACTATGATCGTGAAAAACTTCAGGAACGTCTTGCCAAGTTGGCAGGTGGTGTTGCCGTGATCAAGGTTGGCGGCGCAACGGAAACTGAAGTGAAGGAACGCAAAGACCGCGTTGATGATGCATTGCACGCAACCCGTGCCGCTGTTGAAGAAGGTATCGTTGCCGGTGGTGGTGTTGCTCTTCTTTATGCATCACGTGCTCTGGACGGTCTCACAGGCGATAACGAAGACCAGAATGTTGGTATCAAGATCGTTCGTCGCGCTCTTCAGGCTCCGTGCCGTCAGATTGCTGAAAACGCTGGTTCAGACGGAGCGGTTGTTGTTGGCAAGTTGCTGGAACAGAAAAGCGTCACCTTCGGCTTTAATGCCCAGACTGGCAAGTACACTGATTTGCCGAAAGACGGTGTTATCGATCCGGCCAAGGTTGTCCGCGCTGCGTTGGAAGATGCTGCGTCTATCGCCAGCCTGCTGATCACAACGGAAGCCATGATTGCAGACCTGCCGGCGAAAGACTCTGGCGGCGCGCCTGCTATGCCCGACATGGGTGGCATGGGCGGTATGGGCGGCATGGGCTTCTAGTCCTGATACCTCATACAAATCGAAAATTGGGCTGCCTTTCGGGGCAGCCCTTTTTTGTGGCCAATGAAATCGACGAGAAATGTGGGTGTTAATTTTTCTCGAACAGATGAAGGAAGTTATTTGCCGGCATTGGCCTCGCGAGGAGATGGCGAAGGTCGTTCTTCGACGCTTCTTTAAGAACGGCTTCAACATCCCTGACGCCATATCCCGGATCGAGGGACTTTAGCCAACTCTCGAATTTTTCGTTGCTGGCGGCGGTATGCCGCCCATTGAATTTGAAGGGGCCGTAAAGAAACAACCGCCCACCCGTGGGCAGTATTCGTCCGGCACCGGCCATTAGCCCTTCGCATGTTTGCCAGGGCGAGATATGGATCATGTTGGCGTTGAAAATTGCGGTAATCGGCAGGTTTTCGTATGTCTCTGATTCCACCGGCCATTTTTTGCCCGTCACGTCCAGCTTTACAGGAGGCAGCAAATTGTCCGATGGTTTATACGCACGCCAATCCGTGACACTGTCGATTTGTTCACGGTCAAAATTGCTGGGCTGCCATTTGAGCGGCTTGACCTTGGGGGCAAAAAAGACAGCATGTTCACCGCTGCCGCTCGCAATTTCCAAGACTGTTCCTAGAGACGGCAACCAGCCTTTCAATGCGTCGAAAATGGGCTCACGGTTACGCTCTGTCGCGGGTGCGAATTGACGTCGATCCATTAGTCTTCTTCAGATTTCTTGTACTTACGGCCCTTCATGGGCGATTGGAATCCCTTTTCAAAGAAAGCGGCACGTTTGTCGCCTGGAAGCTTCTTCACCAATTCCAGCATAGCAGCCTGCATATAGCTTTCGATTTGAAGTTGTTTCGCAATCATGTCGGAATAAGTCTGATTGATGGCAACAAGGTCCAGTTCTTCGGCACTAAAGAGCTTTGCCAGATTTTGGCGATAGTCGCGAAATTCCTTGAAATAAGGACGAATATTCCGTCGGCGTTCCTTCCAAAATTCCTCAAGTTCCTCCCGCTGACTTTCGTCAAGGACGGAAACGGCCGCATGACGGTCAAAATGGAATTTGCCGCCGTGCCGCTTTCCGGGTCCGTGGTCAATCCATTGCGTTATGACAAAGCCGCCGATGAGGATATTGACGGCTACCGACAAGATCAAGGCAGCGGATAGGAGCTTTTGCCTAGAGATTTTCATAATCGATTTCCAAATCACTCATGGTGTCGCCGCTGAAAAAAGTGTCGTTTTGCGCATAGTCGTCGCCACTGGCGAGAATATTAGGGCTGGTGAACCCGAGTAGAATGCCAAGACAAGCCGCCATTGCCATTCCAGCGGCGGGTTGCCAGATTGATCCGAAAGGCCAGAGACTCTTGAGAAGGGAGCCGGGATTGATTTCTTCTGCATTCACCATTACGCGTCCCAGCAGGTCGGATGAAGGTGCTTCCGGCCGAGAGAGGTCCTGAAGAAGCCGATCAAATTTCTGCTCCTGCCGTAACAGGCTGCGGGCCACGTCGGAAGAAGAAAGTAGCTTTTCCATCAAGGGCAGTTCGTCTTTTGGCCAGGCATTTTCCCGAGCGCCATAGGTTTCCACTATCGCCTTGAATCGTTCAAGCTCTGCCGACAGATCCTTTTTCATTTCTCCTCTCCATCCATTAGCCGCCGGGCGGGTAACAGTAATTCCTTCAATTTGCGCCTCCCCCGTGCAAGGAGCGATTCAAGCGCATCGACGGAAATCTCCATAATGGCTGCTGCTTCTATATTTCCACATTCCTCAAAATGCACCAACGAAATTGCTATGCGCTGCCGGACCGGGAGTTTTTGCAGTGCTTCATTTACCTTGTCACCAAGTTGCTGTTGCGCTTTCAGTTCCAGGACACCGGGTCTTGGATCCTCCAAATCTGGGGCTTCGTCATCACTATACCGCTTTTGTGCACGTAAATAGTCAATACATAGATTATGTGTGACACGATGCAGCCAGGTTTTTATCTGAGCTTTTGCCTGCCAAGTAGGTGCTTGCTTCCAAAGCTTGATAAAGGCCTCCTGGGCCATATCTTCGGCAAGGCTATTGTCCCCCAGGATACGCAGCGCCATACGATAGGCGCGACCAAGATGTAGATCGGCAACCATCCGGCTTGCGGAAGTGTTCCCGTCGGCGACTTCCTGCATAAGCTTCGCGTCTTTTTCAATCTCGCTCATTTTATGCATCATCATCTGACGGTTCCTCAGGAACGGCAGTCCGCCGCCCGCCACAACTACTCATTAAACGGCGGGCAGGACTAAATCCGTCGCAAGAAAACTGTTTTACGACTTTTAGAGATGAAAGGGGCGGATGCTAGGCGGATGCTTTTTCAGATTCGCTGTTTTCCGTCTTTTCCTTTTCCTTCTCTTTTTCCATTTCAGTGAGCAGGTTTGGCTGGTCGCCAACAATTTTCTTCATGGTACCGCCAATTTCCCCGCCGGGCTCGATCTCTATCTCGCCATAGCTGATTGTGCCGGATACGCACCCGGTTTTGCGGATAACCAGGCGTTTCCGTGCTTTCATCGTGCCATCGAATTTGCCGGAAATATCAGCTGTATCAATATCGACGGTGCCGCTGAACGTGCCACTTTCACTGATTTCGATTTCCTTGCTGGTCATCGATGCTTCGACTTTGCCTTCGACGATAAGCCGGTCGCAGGCAGTAATCTCGCCTTTTAGGTGGATATCCGCGCCAACATGAAGCTTGCTACCTTCCTTTTTGGGCTCTGCTGTCGTGCCATAAGGTGCAGGTTTCGTCCGCAAGCTGTTATCAGTGCCAAAGCTTCTTGTTCCGCCAGTTGTCGTCATCGGTTTTACTCTGCTTTCAAGTTTCTGTTCAGAAGGAGCTGAAGTATCCTTTTTGGTTTCAGGTGTATCGGTTAATTTCGGTTTCTTTTGAAACATATTTTTCCCCAATAGTACTAAAGTCGTAATATGCCAGAGTTGGTCATAGAATAGTGTCCGGCATGCGTTGGTATTTTGTCAAAAGTATGGCAATAACCAAGTGTTCTTTTTTATGCTGGTTGCCGCTAACATTAGCATATCCGGTGAAACAAAAACTGTAAATTATGTGGAATTATGACGTCCTCACGAAAATTAATCGGCCTGTTCGGCTTGCTGTTCCTTTTGGTGATTTACTGCGCGATATGCGTTTATATTGCCGTCCAGTTTCTGCCCGAAAATAAGCTTGCGGAACTTATTTTCTATCCCGTTGTGGGCGTCATCTGGATTTTTCCTGCGGCGAAAATTATCAGGTGGATGCAGACCCCGATAGACCCGGAACAGGAACAATAAAAAAGCCGGATCGAGAGGGGGGATCGATCCGGCTTTACATTGCCTTTCAATGGGAGAGGGGGACTTTCCCAAGGATCAGCAAAAGTTAGATAGCGTCTGTACTGTGCTATACACCCTATTTGGTGCTTTAATTATGAATTTCCAGTGATCAATATCACTCTTTTTACATGCACGCCCCTTGCCTTTCGGATCGAGGCGCAGGTAGTTGAAATACTTGTTACATAAAAATGGATTAGCTATTTATCAATTGTTTGGTCAATATTGTATAAATAGCCGAAAAATATGACCGATTTACGGCTTTTTGCGATCAATTTCGGAAAAACTACGACATATTGCCAATTCGCTCTGTTGCCAGGATCAGGCGCGCGATGTCATCAGGCTCGGAAAGGCGATGATCCCCGCTTTTGATCAGCGAAATGGTTACATCCTCACTCACAAGGGCCTCCTGAATTTTCAGGGCGGTTTCCCAGGGCACACTGTCATCTTTCATGCCCTGCAGCAGGTGAACGGGACAAGTCACATCTATCGGGCCATCAAGTATAAAATTTCGTGGTCCGTCATCCAGCAGTTTCTTGGTAATTATATAGGGTTCGTCGGAATATTCGGAAGGCTGCTCCCAATATCCTTGCGAGTTGATCGCGTCCTTCCCCTCTTGAGGCATGTCTTTCCACATACGCGTGGTAAAATCCGGGGCTGCAGCTATGCCAACGAAGCCGGCAATGCGTTCCGGGCGAAGCAGCGCCATTCGCAGGCCAATCCATCCCCCCATGGATGACCCGACAATAATTTGCGGGCCTGCCGTACAATCATCCAGTATGGCCAAGGCATCGTCCGTCCAGCGGCTGATTGTGCCGTCCGTGAAATTGCCTGTTGATTGCCCGTGCCCAAGGTAGTCGAATCGTGTATAGCTACGGTGAAGGGCCGTCATTGCCTTTTCGAGGGCAGTCGCCTTGGTGCCTTCCATATCGGACATGAACCCAGAGCAGAAAATCACACCTGGAGAAAAGCCGGGCGTATGATGATAGGCTAGGGATTGACCGTCGGGACGGGCGAGCATACTAGGTGTGTCTATCATAGTCATTTTGTGAGTAGTATAAGCCGTTGATGAACGAAATTGAATTAGAGCATAGCACTCCTTCCCCTGAGGGCGAAAGACGTCATCCGACAGTTTTGCAAATCTTGCCGGGCTTGAATGGCGGCGGTGTAGAGCGCGGCACGATTGAAATGGCGTCAGCGTTGAAGGAAAGCGGGGGGATGCCGATCGTTGTTTCTTCCGGCGGCATCATGACCCAGGAGCTTAAACGGATAGGCGTTCGCCATATCACTCTGCCGGTGGATTCCAAGAATCCCTTTGTAATGCGACGGAATGTCGTACGACTTGCGGCGATCGTTCGCGAATTCAATGTTGATATCCTGCATGCGCGCAGCCGGGCACCTGCTTGGAGTGCCTATTTCGCAGCCAGAAAGACTGGCGCGCATTTCCTCACGACTTTTCACGCG
This sequence comes from Sneathiella sedimenti, assembly GCF_017313765.1. GTDB lineage: Bacteria > Pseudomonadota > Alphaproteobacteria > Sneathiellales > Sneathiellaceae > Sneathiella > Sneathiella sedimenti. The sequence continues at coordinate 1,063,257 of NZ_JAFLNC010000001.1, forward strand.
GCTTATACTCGCGGCGGATTTTTCAAGAATGCCTACAACTCGATCATGACCAAGGGGGAACGGGTGATCGCGATTTCGGATTTTATCGCTGATCATATTTTGAAGAATTATGATATTGCGCCCGAAAAGGTCGTCACTATCCCGCGCGGTGTAGACTGCCGCAAATTCAATCCTGCCGCCATCCATGCGGAACGTATCATTGATATGGCACGGAGCTGGGACCTGCCCGATGGCGTGCCCGTCATCATGCTGCCCGGACGCCTCACGCGATTAAAGGGTCACACAACCTTCATCAACGCGCTGGCGCAGATAAAGGATCGGGATTTTCTGGCTCTACTTGTCGGCAGTACGGAAGGCCGGGAGGCCTATTGCAATGAGCTTAATTCCCTCGTGAAATCTCACGGCCTTGAAGGCAGGGTTCAGATCAAGGGGCATTGCGAAGATATGGCGGTGGCGCTGATGCTCTCTGATGTTGTGGTCTCCGCAACGACAGTACCTGAAGGTTTCGGCCGTATCGCGGTAGAGGCACAGGCGATGGGTCGCCCGGTCATTGCAACGGCTCATGGTGGGTCCATGGAGACGATTATCGACGGCGAGACAGGTTGGCTTATCCCAGTGGGGGATGTTGATGCAATGGCGGCGGCGCTGGCCGCGGCAATTGATCTTTCCTCTGAAGAGCGGGAAGCGGTCGCAATTCAGGCGCGCGAGCATGTCATGACCCACTTTGCCGTGGAGCATATGTGCAATGCGACAATTGCGCTCTACAACGACATTCTAGGCCGCTAGATCGTTATTAAATACAACGCGCATCACGCTAAATCGTCGCCATCTGCGTCTATCGCTTGACATGACCCTCCAGTTTTCTACATTCCCCGCATGATTGCGGATCCAGGACAGGGTGTTGTTCGGGAGCGGTCATGGAATGGATGGTACTCAATGGTAAACGGACAAGTAGAAATTTTGCTCCCCGATGGGAGTAAGCGGGTTTTCGATAAGCCGGTTTCAGGCGCGGAGTTGGCGCAGGATATCGGCCCGGGCCTCGCAAAGGCGGCCCTCGCCCTACGAATAAACGGCGAGATGAAGGACCTGAAAACGGTCCTGGATCAGGACACGGCGATAGAAATTGTCACGTCGCGCGATGAGGATGAGAGCGTCCTTGAACTTCTGCGTCATGACGCCGCCCATGTAATGGCGGAAGCCGTGAAAGAGCTTTATCCCGAAACCCAGGTGACGATCGGGCCGGCCATTGAGAATGGATTTTACTACGATTTCGCTCGCAAGGAGCCATTTACACCTGACGATCTTGCAAAGATCGAAAAGCGGATGCACGAGATCGTTGATCGGGACGAAGAGATTATCCGCGAGGAATGGTCCCGCAGCGAAGCTGTTGAATTTTTCAAAAACAGGGGCGAACATTACAAGGCGGACATTATCCACGCGATTCCCGAAGACCAGCCGATCGGCATTTACCGTCAGGGCGATTTCCAGGACTTGTGCCGGGGGCCTCACCTGCCCTCGACAAAGAAGCTCGGCCATGCCTTTAAGCTAATGAAGCTGGCAGGCGCCTACTGGCGTGGCGATTCACGAAATGAAATGCTGCAACGAATCTACGGCACCGCCTGGCGCAATGAAAAGGAACTCAAAGCCTACCTCCATCGGCTGGAGGAGGCGGAGCGACGCGATCATCGCAAGCTCGGCCGTGAAATGGATCTCTTCCATTTGCAGGAAGAGGCCGTTGGCATGGTTTTCTGGCATGAGAAAGGCTGGACCCTTTATCGGACCCTGGAACATTATCTTCGCCATAAACTGGAAAACGCAGACTACAAGGAAGTGAAAACTCCTCAGCTTGTTGATCGCAAGCTATGGGAGGCGTCGGGCCATTGGGAAAAATTCGGCGAGCATATGTACACCACCGAATCGGAAGAGCGGACTTTTGCGCTCAAGCCAATGAATTGTCCGTGCCATGTACAGATTTTTAATCAGGGCATCACCAGCTATCGTGATTTGCCGCTCCGGATGGCAGAGTTTGGTTCCTGCCACCGTTATGAGCCGTCCGGCGCTTTGCATGGCATCATGCGAGTAAGGGGATTTACCCAGGACGATGCGCATATCTTCTGTACCGAAGATCAGATCATGTCGGAAACCGAGGTTTTCTGCGAACTGCTCCTGGAGGTATACAAGGACTTCGGCTTTACTGAAGTGAAGGTCAAATTCTCCGACCGTCCGGATGTGCGCGCGGGGGAAGATGCGATCTGGGACAAGGCGGAAGGAGCCCTTCGGGAAGCGATCGAGGCGACCAATATTGCCTATACCATGAATCCTGGCGAAGGCGCGTTCTACGGTCCCAAGCTGGAATTTGTGCTGACTGATGCCATTGGCCGCGACTGGCAATGTGGGACGCTGCAAGTTGATTTCGTGTTGCCGGAACGGCTCAATGCCAACTATATCGGTGAGGACGGGGCAAAACACCGCCCGGTGATGCTGCATCGGGCCATATTTGGCTCCATGGAGAGATTTATCGGCATCCTGATTGAGGAATATGCGGGTCGCTTCCCGCTCTGGCTCGCGCCGGAACAGGTCGTGGTTGCCACCATCACCGATGAAGCCGATGAGTACGCCCGCGAAGTGCTCGCGGCCCTCAAGGCGAAGGGGATTCGTGCGAGCCTTGATTTGCGCAATGAGAAAATTAATTATAAGGTTCGAGAACACAGTCTTGCGAAGGTGCCTGCTTTGCTGGTCGCCGGAAAACGCGAAGCGGAGGAAAAGACGATCTCCGTTCGCCGACTGGGGGAAAAGCATCAGAAAGTGCTGACACTTGACGATGCTATTGCCGCGCTTGTAGAGGAAGCAAGGGTGCCCGGACAATGATTTGTCCCGGACAGTGAAACTAGCTGTGGCAATAAAGCATTAAAAAATATAATATATCGTGCCTAAACCCTTCTTGGCGGAGGGGAATTGGATCAATCATTCAAGGAGAAAGTAAATAGCTCGACCACAAAGAAATACGATGCCCACGAAGGATGGGCCGCGTACAAACGAAGATATCAATGTCGCCAGCGTTCGATTAATCAATGACGAGGGTGACAATATTGGCCTGGTGAGCATTCAGGCCGCGTTTGGTTTGGCAGATGAAGCCGGTCTGGATCTGGTGGAGGTTTCCCCTGGTGAAACGCCGGTTTGCAAGCTTATGGATTTCGGGCGTGCCCGGTTCGAGGCTCAGAAAAAAGCCGCCAAGGCCCGCAAGAAACAGAAAACCTTTGAAATTAAAGAAATCAAGATGCGTCCGAATATCGATCAGCATGACTATGAAGTCAAAATGCGGGCGGTTAACAAGTTTTTGGACGCAGGCGACAAGGTAAAGGTCACCATGCGCTTTCGTGGCCGGGAAATGGCCCATCAGGAACTCGGCATGAAACTGCTGCATAAAGTTCGTGATGAGACGGAAGAGTTGGCGAAAGTTGAGCAGCATCCGAAAATGGAAGGCCGTCAGATGACGATGGTTATTGCTCCGGTCAAGTGAGTCCGGCAACCGGACGGTGAAGTAATATTGAAAAGCCTGCAATCCTTCGCTGGAAGTTGCAGGCTTTTATTTTTCCAGGTCTTGTTGTCTAACTTCCTGTAGTCAAACCTAAAATCCCAGCTGTTTGGCAGTTTATCCGCGGCGTAAATGGATGGCTCGAATATAGGAGTGGCGGGGGTTAAGAGTATTTATTGCAGGGCGGTAAATAAAGCCGTGTAAAGGGCTTGAATTTGCCGGAAAGCAAAGGTATAACCCTCGCTTCGCTGAGCATTCCGGCCAATTGGGGCTGCCGAGTTTGCTCAATCGCTTCAACGGTTATTTTAGAGGAAGCCAAAATGCCCAAGTTAAAAACAAAGAGCAGCGTGAAAAAGCGTTTCTCTCTCACGGCGTCCGGGAAGGTTCGCGCCAACCAGGCTAACAAGCAGCATGGTATGATCAAGCGAACCAACAAGCAGATCCGCAATCAGCGTGGTACGACCATTCTTGCAGATCAGGATGCCCGCATCGTCAAAAAATTCATGCCTTACGGCTAAGGAGAGAGATCCATGGCACGTGTAAAACGCGGCGTCACAACGCACGCCCGCCACAGAAAAGTTATCAAGGCAGCCAAGGGTTACTACGGCCGCCGCAAGAATACCTTCCGCGCAGCAGTACAGGCAGTTGAAAAAGCCGGCCAGTACGCTTACCGCGATCGCCGGACCAAAAAGCGGAATTTCCGTGGCCTTTGGATCCAGCGCATTAACGCAGCTTCGCGTGAGCTGGGCATGACCTACGGAAACTTTATGCACGGCCTCAAGCTGGCCGGCATCGAAGTGGACCGCAAGGTTCTTGCTGATATTGCCGTACGCGAGCCTGAGGCCTTCAAGGCATTGGTTGATGCAGCACAACAGGCTGCCGCCAAAGCCTGATAATCCGGGCCCTCGAAAACCTAGACATTTTCGTAGACCACTTTATTAAAAGGGGGCCCATTTTGTGGCCCCCTTTTTATTTGCGAGTTGTGATGCAGGATATTGAAAAGCTTGAACAGGATTTGCTAGCGCAGATCGGCGAAGTGAGTGACCTGGACGCGCTGGAGTCGCTTCGGATTTCCGCGCTCGGCAAGAAAGGCAGTGTCAGCCTGATGATGCGCGGTCTGGGCCAGATGGACCCGGCGGAGCGCCAGACAGTTGCGCCGAAGCTCAACAAGTTGAAAAACACCGTTGGTGAAGCAATTGAACGTGCAAAGGCAGCGCTTCATGCGGCGGCGCTGGATGCAAAGCTTGCAGAAGAACGGATTGATATCACCTTGCCGGTGCGGCATGAGACGACCGGCCGGATACATCCGATAAGCCAGGTGATGGATGAAATTACGGAAATTTTTGCCGGTATGGGCTTCGATGTCGCGGAAGGTCCCGACATCGAAAATGATTTCAATAACTTTACGGCGCTGAATATTCCCCCGGAACACCCGGCCCGGCAAATGCATGATACCTTCTATCTTCCGGAAAAGGAGGATGGCTCGAGACAACTCCTCAGGACCCATACGTCAACGGTACAGATTCGCACGATGCAGTCGAAGAAACCACCGCATCGCATTGTTGTGCCCGGGCGGACCTTCCGGAGTGATTCCGACCAGACCCATACCCCTATGTTCCACCAGATTGAGGGGCTGGTCATCGACAAGACGAGCCATATGGGACATCTGAAAGGCGTGCTGGCGGAATTCTGCAAGGCGTTTTTCGAACTTGATGAAGTCACCATGCGTTTCCGCCCTTCCTATTTCCCATTTACAGAACCATCGGCGGAGATGGATATCCGCTGTACCTTCGCAGGAGACCACGTGAAGGTCGGCGAGGGCGACGACTGGCTGGAGATTCTTGGCTGCGGCATGGTCAATCCGCGGGTTCTGGAGCATTGTGGTCTTGACCCGACTGAGTATCAGGGGTTTGCCTGGGGCATGGGCATTGACCGGATTGCCATGCTGAAATATGGCATTCCGGACTTGCGCGCCTTCTTTGACTCAGATTTACGCTGGCTTAAACATTATGGATTTGTCCCGCTGGATGTCCCGACACTGGGCGGAGGGTTGTCACGATGAAATTCACGGTATCCTGGCTGAAAGAACATCTTGAGTTTGACGCCTCGCTTGACGAGCTGTCAGATAAACTCACTTCGATCGGTCTCGAAGTTGAAGACATACTCGATCACTCGAAAAAGCTGGACGCCTTTCGTGTTGCTCACGTGATCGAAGCAGTGCCGCATCCGGATGCGGACCGGCTGCGTGTCTGCAAGGTCGATACGGGCAAGGAAGTGGTGCAGGTCGTCTGTGGTGCGCCGAATGCGCGGACCGGTATGAAGGGCGTCTTTGCCCCATCTGGCGCATATGTGCCGGGCACGGACCTGCTGTTGAAGCCGACAAAAATTCGCGGTGTCGAAAGTAACGGCATGCTGGTCTCCGAAAGGGAGATGGGGATCTCGGACGAGCATGACGGTATTATCGAGATGCCAGAGGATGCGGAGATCGGGGCTTCCTTCGTTCATCTCGCCGGGCTCGATGACCCGATGATCGAGATTGCGATCACCCCCAATCACCAGGATGCCCTCGGTGTCTATGGTATTGCACGCGACCTGGCGGCAAGTGGGTTCGGCAAACTGAAACCACTCAATACCACCGCTATTGCCGGAGCATTTGAAAGCCCGATTTCGGTTCGCCTGAATTTCACCGATGTTGACCCGATGCCCTGCTCGAAATTCGCCGGGCGCTATATACGCGGCGTCAAGAACGGACCAAGCCCGAAATGGCTGCAGAAAAAGCTGCTCGCCATCGGATTGCGGCCTATTTCTGCGCTAGTCGATATCACAAACCTGGTCACATTTGACCTTGCCCGCCCGCTCCATGTGTTCGATGCGGACAAGATCAATGGCGATATTCAGGCCCGTCTTGCAAAGGACGGGGAAACGCTGCTGGCGCTTGATGGCGAGGAATACAAGCTTGATAGCGACGCTTGTGTCATTGCGGATGATACACATGCGCTTGGTCTTGGCGGTATTATGGGCGGTGAGTTGAGCGGTTGCTCTGAAGATACGGTCAATGTCTTCATCGAGACGGCTCTATTCGATCCGGTGCGGATTGCGACGACCGGGCGCAAACTCGGGATTGAATCGGATGCCCGTTATCGTTTTGAGCGGGGAGTAGATCCGGCCTTTGTAGAGCCGGCTGTTGAAATTGCGACGCGCCTAATCCTTGATTTGTGCGGCGGGGAGCCGAGTGAGGTTGTGATCGCCGGGGAAGGGCCGAACTGGTACAAAACGGTTGAGCTTCGCAAATCCCGTGTCAAGGAACTCGGCGGTATTGACGTTCCCGTGCAAGAAATGGTGACGATTCTCGATAGGCTCGGGTTTGCCCCTCAAGAGGCCGGTGAGGTGCTCCGGACCACAGTGCCGTCTTGGCGGATGGATGTGGCCGGTGAAGCGGACCTGGTCGAAGAGGTGCTCCGAATTTATGGATATGATAATATCGAACCAGTGCCGCTGCCGATTGAGAATGTCGTCGCAAAACCAGCTGTGAACGCAAAGCAGCGCCGGGTCCGGATCGCGAAAAGAGCGCTTGCAGTTCGTAGCATGATGGAGGCCGTGACCTGGTCCTTCCTGCCGCGCGCCCATGCGGACCTGTTTGGCGGCGTGCCGGATGACATCGTTCTCGTCAATCCGATCAGCGCGGATCTTGATGCGATGCGTCCGTCATTGCTACCGAACCTGATCGCTGCGGCAGGACGAAACCATGCACGCGGATTTACCGATATTTCCCTTTTCGAGGTAGGTTCCGAGTATCATTCCGACCAGCCCGAAGGGCAGGTCATGGTGGCTGGCGGCATTCGCGGAGGGCAAACGTCTTCGCGGCATTGGGCCGGAGGTGGTCGCAAGTTTGACGCTTATGATGCGAAGGCGGATGTTCTTGTGTTGCTGGAGGCCGTGGGAGGCCCGGCCAGTTCTGTTCAAGTCGTGACAGGAGCGCCGGAATGGTATCACCCCGGCCGGTCCGGTGTGATGCAGCTTGGTCCTAAAAACCGGCTTGCCGCTTTCGGGGAAATTCATCCCCGCGTGCTGGAAGCGATGAAAGTGAAGGGGCCAATCGTCGGTTTCGAGATTTACCTCGATAACATACCGCTTCCCAAGACGAAAGAAACAGCGCGTCCGCCTCTGGTCGTTTCCGACTATCAGTTTGTTGAGCGTGATTTCGCGTTTGAAGTGGATGTTGAAATACCCGCTGAGACGATTATCCGCGCAGCACGCGGGAGTGACAAGAAACTGATAACGGATGTGTCCGTCTTCGATATTTACCAAGGGGAGAAGATCACCGCGGGCAAGAAGTCCGTCGCCTTTTCTGTCCGCTTGCAGCCGACAGATCGGACTTTGACCGAAGAAGAGATTGATGCGGTGGCCGCAAAGGTCATCGGCAACATCGAGAAAGCGACGGGCGGTAGCTTACGACAATAAGTGACGGAAATCTCGGCTAGAAAGGGGAGCATCAGATGCTCCCCTTGTTCTGTTTCTGGAGAAGTTAAAATGACAGTAAATGTACCGGAAGGATTTAAGAAATTTGAGGGGCATGTCGGCTTTGTCGAATTAACAGGACCGCTGTGGATAAACAGGACGGATGATGGTGCCTATCTTGGCCTCAGGGTTGAAGATAAACATTGCAATATTGGCGGCATTTGCCATGGTGGTGTGCTGATGTATCTTGCCGATATGCAACTTGGCGTCGGGGCGCAGGCGGCGTCAGAGGTTCGGAAGTTTCTTCCGACGGTCCAGATGTCATGCGATTTTGTATCTCCGGTGTCAAATGGCGCGTGGCTGGAAGGGCGTACGCAGCTTATTAAACAGACCCGAAACCTGATGTTTGCAACCTGTATCCTGACAGCAGACGGCAAAAACGCGTTCAGCGGTTCGGGGATCATGAAAATTCCGTCGGATAAGGGTAGTTATTCTGACGTCGCACTCCCGCAGCAAAGATAGCAATTGAATTTACCGGCAAACCTGCTAGTTGGATGAGCAGATTTCCGCAATGAAAAGTGTTTCAATGACCGAACTCGATAAAATCCGCAACTTTTCGATTATCGCCCATATCGACCATGGGAAGTCGACGCTGGCTGATCGCCTGATCCAGATGTGTGGTGGTTTGGATGACCGCGAAATGCATCAGCAGGTGCTGGACAGCATGGATATCGAGCGCGAGCGCGGGATCACGATCAAGGCCCAGACAGTCCGATTGCTCTATACCGCGAAGGACGGGGAAACCTATACTTTAAACCTGATTGATACGCCTGGTCATGTGGACTTTGCCTATGAGGTGAACCGCTCTCTTTCCGCCTGCGAAGGGTCGGTGCTTGTTGTCGACGCCAGTCAGGGTGTGGAAGCCCAGACGCTTGCCAATGTCTATCAGGCGATCGAGGTGAATCACGAGATTGTTCCTGTTCTGAACAAGGTCGACTTGCCGGCGGCCGACGTGGATCGCGTTGTGGAGCAGATTGAAGAAGTTATCGGCATCAACGCCAGCGGCGCAATCCCGATTTCTGCAAAAACCGGCAAGGGCGTGGATGAAGTACTGGAGGCGGTGGTCGCCCATATTCCACCCCCGAAGGGAGATCGCAACGCCCCGTTGCGCGGCCTTCTCATTGATAGCTGGTATGATGCCTATCTCGGTGTTGTGGTTCTGTTCCGGGTGCGTGAAGGCGTTATCAAGAAGGGGCAGAAGATCCGCATGATGGAGACGGGGGCAAGCTATCTTGTCGATCGTGTCGGTGTGTTCACACCAAAAGGACTGATCGTCGACGAACTTGGCCCCGGTGAAATCGGCTTCATGACCGCCGCGATCAAGGAAGTTGCGGACACGAAAGTCGGAGATACCATCACAGACGATCGTAAGCCAGCAACGGAACCGCTTCCTGGGTTCAAGCCAAACCAGCCGGTTGTTTTCTGCGGTCTCTTTCCAATTGATGCCGCCGATTTTACAGAATTGAAGTCGAGCCTTGGCAAGCTGCGCCTGAATGATGCAAGCTTCTCTTTCGAAGCGGAGACTTCCGCCGCGCTGGGATTTGGATTCCGCTGCGGTTTTCTCGGTCTCCTGCATCTTGAGATTGTTCAGGAACGGCTGGAGCGGGAATTTGATCTTGATCTGATCACCACAGCGCCTTCGGTTGTCTATCATCTCCATATGCGTAACGGTAATATGGTTGAAATGCATAACCCGGCTGATATGCCGGATGTGATGCAGATTGACCGCATTGAAGAGCCCTGGATCAAGGCGACGATCATGGTGCCGGATGAATATCTCGGTCAGGTCCTGAAACTCTGCGAGGATAAGCGCGGGGTGCAGGCGGACCTGACCTACGCCGGGTCTCGGGCGATGGTTGTATATAAACTGCCACTTAACGAAGTCGTGTTTGATTTCTATGACCGTCTCAAATCGGTGACGCGCGGCTATGCCAGCTTTGACTATGAAATGGACAGCTATATCGAGAGTGACCTCGTCAAGCTTTCCATTCTTGTTAATTCCGAACCCGTCGATGCGCTGGCCATGATTGTTCATCGTGATCAGGCGGAAGCCCGCGGGCGTCAGCTGTGTGAGCGGTTGAAAGACCTCATCCCGCGTCAGCTGTTTAAGATCGCGCTGCAGGCGGCCATCGGCGGCAAGGTCGTGGCGCGCGAAACAATCTCTGCGCTTCGAAAAGACGTGACGGCTAAATGTTACGGTGGTGATATCACCCGCAAGAAAAAACTTCTGGAAAAGCAGAAGAAGGGCAAGAAGCGGATGCGGTCCGTTGGCAATGTGGATATCCCGCAGGAAGCCTTTCTGGCCGCGCTTAAAATGGGTGACGACTAGGAGGAGAGGCCGCGTCCCTCTGGCTTGCGCCTTTTGCGGAAAAGGAGAAGCAGTAGCAGGCCGGGTGCCAGAAATACCAGGCAGGCTGGCCAGAGCAAGAGGCTGAGAATGACCGGATCCCAAAGTGTCGGCCATATATAGCGCTGGACAATAGCCTGGGTCAGGTTCAGCCCCTCGGGATTGATCGTGAACCAGAGCTCTCCGAGCAGGATGGAATGCCAGGTCTGGCTATCCAGATACTGCAGAAAATCATGGCCCAGCACCAGAAAAGCGCCGCCCGTCAGGATCCAGCCGAGAATACGTCCAATGATCACGTTATCGCCTACTCCGTTGCTTGACTGGGCCATGTTACGGATAAAGCGCGGCGAGTTCAAAGTTTCTCTCGGCTCTTCACCAGAAAGTCATTGGGGCGTAATTTAATTGGCGCGAATGCGGTTTGCACCCTTGCATTCTCGCGACTCTCAAGTATATTCGCCGCGCGCCTTCGATTGTACAGGGCGCACCCTGCGGAGGGGTGGCCGAGTGGCTGAAGGCGCACGCCTGGAAAGTGTGTATACGGGGAACCGTATCGGGGGTTCGAATCCCCCTCCCTCCGCCACCCACCCCTGACAATCTGTCTCTCTTTCTATCTGGCTGCGCAACCGCCCGTAACAGGGCGCTTATTCGCGGCCAATCTCAATCCTGGCATCGTCTCCGGACCGTCAGATGGCGGTTCCTCAGGGGCAAATTGCTGGCCAGTCTTCGGCGGTCTGATGGTAGGGTGAGTTTTACTCGAACAGAGTGTTAACAGGGAATTTTTTATAAAAACACCTGTTAACAGGGTAAATTCTCTACTGGCTCACGGGAAAGAAAATATTTTATGACGTAAAAATAATGCCTTACGGGTCAGTTTTACCACTTTCCTGTTATTCGTCATAACAGGGTGATTTAACGAGATAACAGGGCCTGTTATTGCGATTAACAGGGCGTTTTAAGCCTGTTAACAGGTGATGTAAGGAAATCTCTTTTGCGGCTTAATCTGATTTCAACCCGCTGTTTCGATCCCGTATTTACGCCGCTAGTCGGACCACATCAGCGGAATCTCGTCCTTCATCAGAAGCGCCAGGGTCAGAGGGTCCGGCTGACGCCCGTTCAGAATGATGTGCTGGATATCAGGAGCCAGAAAGGCGAGCCGGACAAGATTGCGCCGCCAGGGAGAGGTAGGCGCCGATTGCAGGACTGGTCTATTCTTTGGCCCGCGCTCCAGCATCGCCTGAGCGCTGCGCAAGGCCCGGATCAGGGAGGGATCCGGTTGCGGTGTGTTTCTGTCGCCAGCGAGGATGTCGGTCTTTCCGCCGCGCGTCTGCATTCGCCAGGGCAGGGTCAGCCGCATCTGGCCCGGTTCCGCCAGATCGGGCGCTGCCTTTTCCCCAGCATGATGGCTTTCCCTGATCTTGCCAACAAGCTTGAGTGGCAAAAACACATCGACATGCTTTGCATGAATCTCGATACGATTTATAAGATCGAGTGTCCCCTCCTGCGAGTTTGGGAGAAGACGGGTCAGTGTGTTAATCAATCGTCCTTCAAGCGCTGTCGCAGAAACACGTCGCGGCGCAGTATTTCCCTGCTCTCGGCACTGTCAGAAGAAAAATTGGTTGATGGGCATTTGCTCGTCGACTAGCGTCCGGGTATGACAAAACAGAACTCGTTTCGCTATTTCAAAACCTCACCCGAGATCATCCGCCTTGCGGTGAAGATGTATGTCAGGTTTCCCCTTTCACTCCGCAATGTTGAAGACCTTCTTCATGAACGAGGCATCGACATTTGTCATGAAACGGTCCGCTATCGGTGGAATAGATTTGGCCCCCTGTTTGCGCGCGAGATCCGAAAGAAGCGAC
>NZ_JAFLNC010000002.1 GCF_017313765.1 Sneathiella sedimenti
ATGTTCCCGCCGGCGATTGAGGCAAAAAACAAAATTAACGCGGGGTGGAGCAGCCCGGTAGCTCGTCAGGCTCATAACCTGAAGGTCGTAGGTTCAAATCCTACCCCCGCAACCAAAACGTCACAACCCGGCTCATGCCGGGTTTTGTCGTTTTTGATGGGTGGGAGAAGGAATTGAAACTCAGTCAGGCTTTGCAACGCAAAGGCTGGCAAGGTTCACAACAAGCGCACAGCGCGCAGGTGCAGGGAGGGGCATAGCCCCGAGCAAAATCCTACCCCCGCAACCAATAATTACAACGGCTTAGCTGGAAACAGTTAGGCCGTTTTTTGTTGCCCGTAATTTACTTGCAGTTGATAGTCTAATCGTGGTGTGGAATTGTCATTATAACGTAGGTAAAACAATATATATCGGGATGTTAGGTCCTGTTTCAGGCTTGGGATGGAGCCACAAGGTATTGACGAAGGAGAATAACAAGATGGAATCACGTCGTGAAATTGGCTTAAAGACATTAGGAGACCTGACACAGTCAGACGGGACGGGCATCCTGAAGCGTCTCAAGGATTTTCCTGTGCTTGCAGAGGGAGTTGTTGATTTTGCCTATGGCGAGGTCCTGTCTCGCGATGTACTCGATCCCAAGGTGCGGCAATTGGCGACTGTTTCATCGCTTGCTTCCCAGGGTATGCTCAAACCGCAGCTCAAGGTACATTTTGCGGGTGCTTTGAATATTGGCGTGAAGCCCGAAGAGCTAATAGAGATCGTTTACATAACGGCTATCTATGCTGGTATGCCTAAAGCACTGAATGCTGCGGCGATCCTACAGGAAGTATTCAATGAAAAAGACATTAAAATCACGGTGATGGCTGACTAGGTCATTTTTTGGCCCCCGGAGGAGGCAAATTCCTTAAGGAATTTGTTCAATGTAACCTCCCCTAGGCGCAGCATGCTATTCTGGCATTGAATTTATTTTGCCACCAATTGGCTTTTTTCCGCGTGGAAAAGCCTTCTTATATCAATCCCAATTCAGCATCGCTTGCTGATCCGTCATACTTATTCTTGGGAGGCCAGGGACGGCTTTGCCAGTCGGGTGTGAAGGCGAAGCTGGAAACCTGACGTCCATCCACAAGGGCGCCATTTCCAGCGCCGAGGGCATAGTCATAATAAAGCTTGACGATTTCCTCTCGCGAGACCTGCTGAGCCGCCGGATGGGCAAGACAGGCCTTCCGCCATTTCCGGACACGGGCATAGTCAGCTGCTTCGGGAAGGTCAAAGTCCTCATAATACTCGAGAAACCAGAAACGCATGAACATAGGCGTGAAAACACACTCGGCGAGTCCAAATTCTTCAAAGAGCCAGGTGCCGTCCGGGTTATGCTCCATCAGGAAATCATTGAGATCCCTATAAAGCGCCAGCATCTTGTCAATGTGATCTTTCCGCTTTTCTGGGTCCTGATTCATGACAAAAAGGTAGCCAGCCATCGTAAACGGGCCTTCCCTGGTGATCAGAAGATTCTCGATCGCATGGCGAAGCGGATCAGCTGCTCGCACCTGGCCGCCGGGCACGATTTCGTCAAGATAGCGCAGGAGGACAAGACTTTCTTTTAGAATATTACCGTCATGTGTCTCGAGGACAGGCAGGGCGGTTGTCCCCCTTGTTTTCTCAAGGAGGGCAGGGTCACGCGGCCGGGTGATGTCAACGACCTCGAACCGGACATGATCCTGCTGATTTTTTAAATTGAGCAGGATTTCAACACGTTGGGAGAAGGGGCATACTGGTATATGATAAATTACAAACTCATTTGTCAATTTTCAGTCCTTCTATTTTATTTACAAGTTTCCGCTTCAGTTTCGTAGCTCCATATTTTCGAGTGTTGTTTCAGCGATTTCAAGAATAAGCTTTTTCCTGACCGCATCGGCGAAGGTGGCGGCATTGTCAGCTGTAATTACAAATGCTCCATCGCCGCCAATGATCTGGGTTCTGAAGGCCAACTCCAGATCATAGCTGTTTGGCCGACCGGAGCAATGCCGGCAAAGGATGGCAAGACCATTGATGGTAATTCCCGCATTCACAATTTCCTGGCGGGCAAATTCAATCGGCGGACCACTCCAGTTGTTGGCGCTATCTGCAGAGATATCTATGACGCGCCGAAATCCCCAAATATTATTGGTTTCGATGAGGTTCTTTCCGAACAACAATGCCGTGCCAATGGCGTTGTAACCGCGCGCTTTTCTCGGGTGACTCCGCAGTTCTTTCGCAAAATCCTGCGCGGATTCCTGGCTGTCGATGATACGCCATCCCACCACGATATCCTGTGAATTCGAGTCTCCCCATTCTACATAGGTGACAGCAATTCTCTCATATATTGTTGTTTTAATTGCTGAAATAACATTCTGGTCGGTAATCGCCTTGGCATAGCCTTCCCGTTGAAACAGGATTTCCGCATCATCGATGGAGCCGGTGGCATCAGCAAGTAGAACAAGCTCCACCCCGACCTTTGTTTCTTCCTGCGCCCTTGTTGGCCCGGTCCAGAAGAACATCAGAATTATCAGGATGACACAAAGTTTATCGAGGTGCATCTCCAGACCTCACCCTCCTAACATAAGGAAGATATAATTTGGTAGTTTTGTTAGGGGGTCAAGTAACAATACATTCGAGGAGTTTGTCGCAAGGCACTTCCCGTAGCCATTGCGGCAATAACATTGATCCAAACGGTTTGTGTGGGCGTAAGAAATAATAAATCGGCAGCAAGCTTGACATTCATTAGAATAATTCTAATTGGATATGTACCCCGTAACGCGACGTAATAAACCTCTTTGGAGAAATTCCATGTCAAAACGCAAAAACATGACGACAACCGCCGGTGCACCGATCAGCGACAATCAAAACTCCCTCACTGCCGGGGCACGAGGGCCTCTACTGATGCAGGACTATCAGTTGCTTGAAAAGCTCGCACATCAGAACCGGGAGCGGATACCCGAAAGGGTGGTTCATGCCAAGGGATGGGGCGCGCATGGCACCTTCACCGTAACCCACGACATTAGCAAATATACCCGGGCGAAGATCTTTTCTGAAGTCGGCAAGAAAACCCCGATGATCGCCCGTTTCTCTACGGTTGCTGGTGAGCAAGGCGCGGCGGACGCCGAACGGGATGTGCGGGGATTTGCCCTTAAATTCTACACCGAGGAAGGCAATTGGGATATGGTCGGCAATAATACGCCCGTATTCTTCGTGCGCGACCCCTTGAAATTTCCGGATTTTATCCATACCCAGAAGCGCCATCCGCGGACTAATCTGCGCTCCCCAACCGCAATGTGGGATTTTTGGTCCTTATCCCCTGAAAGCCTGCATCAGGTGACTATCCTGATGTCGGATCGCGGCCTGCCTGTAGCGCCGATGTATATGAACGGTTACGGATCACACACCTATAGCTTCTGGAATGAGGATGGGGAACGCTTCTGGATCAAGTTCCACTTCAAAACCAAACAAGGGCACAAGCATTACACAAATGAGGAGGCCGCGAAAATTATTGGCGAGTCCCGTGAAACCTACCAGGAGGAATTGTTCGGCACGATCGAACACGGTGAATTCCCTAGGTGGACTGTGAATGTGCAGGTTATGCCTGAGGCGGACGCGGAGAAGACGCCTTATAATCCATTTGATTTGACAAAGGTATGGCCGCATGGCGACTATCCGTTGATCGAAGTCGGTGAGATGGAGCTCAATCGCAATGCGGACAACTACTTTGCGGAAATAGAGCAGGCTGCCTTCAGCCCGTCCAATGTCGTACCTGGGATAGGCTTCAGCCCGGATAAGATGCTGCAGGCTCGCATTTTCTCTTATGCGGATGCTCATCGTCACCGTCTTGGTACCCACTATGAAGCGCTACCGATTAACGCGCCAAAATCTGCCGTAAACCATTATCACAAGGATGGGGCAATGCGGTTTTTCCGAAATGATACTGGAAATCCTGATGCCTATTATGAGCCCAACTCTGTGAACGGGCCGGTGGAAGACCAGAGTTATCGTGAGCCACCCTATCGTATTTCTGGTGATGCGGACCGGTATGATCATCGCGAAGGCAACGATGATTATTCTCAACCCAGGGCACTTTTCAACCTGTTCGACGCAGGAGAGAAAGAGCGGCTCTTCTCGAATATTGCAGCGGCAATGCAGGGTGTGCCTGAGGAAATCGTCCAGCGGCAACTCGGCCACTTCTTTAAGATAGATCCCGCCTACGCAGAGGGCGTGGCCGCAAAACTAGGCACCTCCGTCTCAGAAGGAGCAACAGCCGCGTAAGCGCGACAGTAACTATCCAAACAGAAAGCCCCTTGAATAATTGATTCAAGGGGCTTTTTGCTGGAACTGGGGGTGACGGATAGCCGTCTCTAGGAAAGGAAATGCCGATCCGTTGCGAGCTTTTTCCAGGCATTGACATCCGGCGGGCCCATTGTGCGGATTTTCAAATCACGTATGCCCCTGCTTACCCAGCTCTGCATGCTTTCTAGATGCGTTAGCGGGGCGTCTGCAAACCGGATGACTCGCTCGACTTTTCTCTCTCTTCTTTCCTTGTATGTCATCAGCGCCTGATCAATATTTTGCATGGCCAAAGCATCCGCAAGGCAGCGGCTGTCGGCGAGGGCCATTGCAGCCCCTTGCTGGATTAAAGGAGAGCATCCGCTTGCAGAGTCGCCGACGAACGCGATGCGCCGGTCGAAAAAGCAGGGCTTGATAACGGATTTCAGACGGTTCGTCAGGATATCAACATCGTCCAACTGGGACAGGATATACGGAACGGGTCCGCCGTATCCGGAGAACACCTTCTTGATATTCTCCTTCGCGTTGTCACCCAGAACTATGTCATTTAGGTCCTCATACACATGGCCATAACAATAAAGGGCATCCTCGCTAATGGGATAGACAGTGAAGAGATCTGTCTGGCCAATTAAATGTAGAGGTTGCAATGTATGCTCGGTATAGGGAACCACAAACCGCCAACTGATGACATTATGATCGACGAGCATTTCCTGCCCTTCATAATTGTTTTGGCGCACCAGGGAATTGATCCCATCCGCCGCGATCAAAAGGTCGTAGGATCCGTTCAGTAGTTCGTTCGTGCAGGTGATCTTGACCGCGTCATCACCATGTTCGACCGTCAGTATTTCCGTATTGTAGCGGATCTTTTTCTCCAGACCTTCAAGCAGGGCGCGATCAAGGTCCTGCCGTTTGAGTGAGATGAACTGATCGTTCTCGAACGGCGGTTCCGTCAAATTTGCAGACTTGATCGTCTTGCCCGTCATTTTGTTGTAGGTGATTGTAGAAGCCTCGAAATAACGGCCTTCCAATCGCTCCAGCGTGCCGAGATCTTTAAGCTCTCTCACAGCATTGAAAGGAAGGACGATGCCGGTATGGGCAATGCATTCCGAAGATCGCTTTTCAATTATCTCGAAGTCCAGCCCGAATCTACTTAGCCACTGCGCAATAGAAAGCCCCGCAATTCCGGCGCCTACAATCAAAATTTTCGATGTCAAACCGGTATGTTCCTCATAATAGCCATACCCTCGTACGATAGAGCCGGATCATATAATTATTCCTCAGTTAAATCAAAGTAGCTTGTTGAGATGGTTGATGAAACTCTTATTTCCCAGGCGTCAGGCGGCTTGCAAGCGGGATTCTGACTGTTTAACGGAAGCTCAACACTTTCCAGCTAATGTTAGGCAAGCCTGAATTGTTCGAACCGGGAAGAAAATTTGATTAGACATCGCAATAACTTGCGCGCCGGACAACGCAAGGGAATTGGCTTATGCTGAGCGAATTAGCCATTCTCATCTGCTTGCTTGTCATGTTAACCGTTTTTTGGAGGCGGAAAAAGCGGCTCACTCACGTCAAGTTAGGACGGGATTTAATAAACTACGGCCTGCTTATCGTGGTAATCGCGTCCTTCGTCGATCTTTTGTTTGTTGGTGACGGCTCGGTATTCAATATCGGTTTTAGCGATATAAATTCACTGGAAGTATGGAATGCCGTTGGTTATTTGCCGGGCCTCGTGCTGGTTGCGATCGGCATGTCGCGCATGCTTCCAGCTATTGAACGTCTCAATCAGGAGATTCAGGCCAGGATAATCTCCGAAGAAAAGCAACGGGAACAAAATAAGCGTCTTCAGTTGACTATCGCCCGAGCTGAGACAGCCGAAACCACACTACTCGATGCCATCGAATCAATGCCGGAAGGCGTTGCAATTTTCGATCCGAACGACCGGCTTTACGTTTGTAACAACCCCTATCGTGAGCGGTATAAGAAACTTGCGGACAAGGTACAGTCAGGCGTCCATTTCAATGAACTCGTCCGTTTGATGGTCGAAATGAAGCGGGTGCCGGAAGCGGTTGGCAGGGAAGAAGAATATATTGCGGCTCGAATCAAGGAACATAACAATCCAGCCGATCCGGTAGAGCAGGAAATGGACGATGGTCGGATTTACCGGCTATCCGAAACAAAGACCAAATCGGGAGGCACAGTATCCATTCGAACGGATATTACCGATATTCGTGCCCGTGAGCAGGCTCTTAAGGAAAATCGTGCAAAACTGGAGGAAGCTCAGGCCATCGCCCATATCGGTAACTGGATGCGTGATACTCGCGCCGACAAACATGAGTGGTCGGATGAAATTTTCCGCATTTTGGGATGCCAGCCTGGCGAAATCGAGCAAAGCTACAGCAATTTTATGTCCCGGGTACATAAAAACGATGTCGCACGTCTGCGCTCAGTCTTTGAGCATACGAACGAAAGTCTTGAGCCGTTCGAAGCGGAGTTCCGTGTGGTGCAGGATGGGGGCAGTATTGTTTACGTCAGGTTACTGGGGCGGGTGAATACTGATGAAAATGGAGTTGTGACAGGGGGCAGCGGAACCCTTCAGGATATCACCACCCAGCATATATTTGAGCGCGAACTGATGCAGGCGAAACTGGAAGCGGAAGAGGGCACGAGATCAAAATCTCTGTTCCTTGCGAATATGAGTCATGAGCTCCGGACGCCGCTAAACGCCGTAATCGGCTTCTCCGAAGTTCTGGCGAAAGAAATTTTCGGCCCTCTGGCGAACGACCGGTATCGCGAATATGCCGACAACATCCAGTCCTCGGGTCGGCACCTGCTATCGCTAATCGATGATATTCTGGAATATTCGCGTCTGGAATCTGACTCCATCGAACTGCAGGAAACGGAGTTTAATCTCCTGAAGGCAGCAGAATCGACGAAAACCATGTTGTTGGCTAAGGCAAATGAAAAGCGGATCAGCTTTTTCCTTTCGAAGAATCTCGATATCGAGATTCGGGCTGATGAAAGAAAGCTGAAACAGGTGCTCATTAATCTTGTCAATAATGCCATAAAATTTACGCCGGAGAATGGACTGATAGAATTGGACCTAGCTGAAGATTCGGATAATTTTATTTCGCTCTATGTGATTGATAACGGTTATGGCATCAGCAAGGATGAAATTAAGAATGTGATGCGCCCGTTTGGACGGACGCATTATTCCATATCAAAATCGATTGAGGGAACAGGTCTGGGACTCCCGCTTGCGAAATCAATTGTCGAGTTGCATGGCGGCATGTTGAAAATCAAATCCAATGCGAATAAACCGGGAACAACGATCGAGATACGTTTGCCAAAATCCCGGGTGGTAGGCCCGGAGCAGAATGCCCCCCGTCTGAACGTAATTTAACGGTCATAATCGGGCTGCAAAATACTCACCTGATTAGTGAATCTTTATGTAGCGTAGCAGTATTTTTTCTGCTAATGAGCCTCACCGAAATATTTGGATTCAACAACTAAACAGGTGGAACATTAGAATTGCAACTGCTCCAGGATTGTGAGGGCTATGTCGCTGATCGCGAGCATGCCCTAGCCGGTTTGCGGCGATATGAAAACGAAGCGACAGCTCTTGAAATCGAGCAGTCAAACGATGCTGTCCACTTTCTGTATATCGACAAGATTGCAGAGGCGGCCAGCAACTTTCTCACCGGATTTCCAGGTACTTGTCTTTATGCGGCGAAAGCTAACCCGCATCCGGCGCTTCTGCGTCTGCTGTGGGCTGCGGGTATTCGTCACTTTGAAGTCGCCTCGATCCGGGAGATTGAGAATCTGCGTCGCGATTTGCCAATGGCGCAGCTTTATTTCATGCACCCGGTCAAAAGCCGGCAGGCAATTGCCCGCGCCTATGCGCTTGGCGTGCGCCATTTTGCCTTCGACAGCCTTGACGAACTTCGCAAGATAAAGCAGGAAACCGGCCATGCCGAAGACCTGTCGCTGATGCTGCGTCTCAGTGTATCGCAGGTTGGTGCGGCATATCCGCTCGACAATAAATTTGGCGCGACATTGATGGAGGCTCCGCTTCTCCTCACCCATGCCCGCCAGATCGCTGAGAAAGTCGGCGTAACTTTCCATGTCGGCTCGCAATGTCTTGAGGTCGAGGCATATGTCAATGCCATCTACAATATCGCCAATATGCTGGAAGGTTGCGGTGTCAAGATCGATATGATTGATGTCGGCGGTGGTTTCCCGATTTCCTATCCGGATATGGAGCCTGCGCCGCTGCAGGATTATTTCGACGCAATCGCCAAAGCCCTGATGGAATGCGGCTTTGAAGATCTCGAGATTTTCTGTGAGCCGGGCCGGGCGATGGTTGCCGCAGGCGGAGCCGTCGCGGTAAGGGTTGAACTTCGCCGTGGGCAGTCGCTATACTTAAATGACGGCACCTATGGATCGCTCTTCGATGCGGGCCAGCTGGGCTGGACTTATCCGATTGAGCTATACCGGGCCGGACGGCTGGAAGTCCTTTCGGAAACGTCGCTATTTCAACTCTACGGGCCGACATGTGACAGCATCGACAAGATGCAGGATCGACTTTCGCTCCCAGAGGATGTGTGTGAGGGCGACTGGCTTATTTTCCGTCATTTGGGGGCTTATGGTTACGCCATGCAAACCAAATTCAACGGATTTTACTCCGAAACAGTCGTGGCGATCGAAGGCGGCGCCGAACTCGCGTAACGCAACTATTCAATAAAAGGCATTGAGGTCATTATGATGAAAACCTCTCAAAGTAACGATAAGGCGGCTCTCCTTTCGAAGACCGTCGAGCATATCGATTTTAAAAGTTTTGACGCCCGACCAATCATTGACGCCATGGGCAAGATGTCCTTCACCTCGCGTGATCTCGCACGGGCGACGGAAATTTTTAACATGGCCGTTGAAGACCCGGATTGCGCTGTCATCCTGACCCTCGCGGGATCGACATCCGCGGGCGGCTGTATGCATGTTTACCGGGATCTGGTGGAATTGGGCATGGTGGACGCGATTGTGTCCACCGGTGCTTCCATCGTCGACATGGATTTTTTCGAGGCGCTCGGCTTTCGCCACTATCAGGCCGACAGTTCTGTCGACGATAATGATCTGCGGGCGCTTTATATCGACCGTATTTACGACACCTATATCGATGAGGAAGAACTCCAGCATTGCGACGAGACGATCAAGCTGATCGCCGATAGTCTGGAGCGGCGCCCTTATTCCTCACGGGAGTTTATCCAGGAAATGGGCCGTTGGCTCAAAAGCAATTCGGTCAAGAAGAACTCCTTGATCGAGACCTGCTTCGACCATGATGTGCCGATTTTTGTTCCGGCTTTTTCCGATTGCTCCGCCGGGTTTGGCCTGGTCAAGCACCAGGTTGAAAACCCGGACGCACATTTGAGTATCGATAGCGTAAAGGATTTCCGTGAGCTGACGGAAATCAAGATCGCCGCTGGCACAACGGGCCTGTTGATGGTTGGTGGCGGTGTTCCGAAAAACTTTGTTCAGGACACGGTTGTCTGCGCGGAAATTCTCGGCAAGGAAGTGGATGTACATAAATACGCGGTGCAGATTTCCGTCGCTGATGTGCGCGACGGTGCCTGCTCCTCTTCCACCCTGAAGGAAGCGGCAAGTTGGGGCAAGGTCAGCACCAATCTGGAACAGATGGTCTTTGCCGAGGCTTCATCGGTTGTACCACTCCTGGCGTCTGATGTTTATCATCGCGGCGGATGGAAGAACCGTAAGCCCAGAAAATTCACCAAGCTGTTTCAGTAACAGATTGCTGGATTAAAGCTATGAAGGCTCCATTTGATATTCTACCCTCGGAAGAAGGGTTCCTGGGGTTGCCCGCGGAAGAAGCGGTCGACTATGCGACGGCCAAAGCGGTGATAATCCCTTTCGGTCTTGAAGGGTCCGTCAGCTATGGCGGCGGGACAGCCATGGGACCCGCTGCCATGATCGAGGCGAGTCATCAAGTGGAGCTTTTTGATGAAGACCTTTGGTGTGAACCGTTTCGCAACTTTGGCGTTGTTACGATGCGGGAGCAGCCTGTCGACGGCAGTGATATCAAGAAGGCGGTCGATGATCTGGCGGCATTGACGGGGAACGCGTTGTCTGATGGGAAGTTCCCTCTCGTTTTCGGCGGGGAACATTCGATCACTCCCGGTGCGATACGGCCGTTTCTGGAAAAATATGATGATCTGATCATTTTGCATTTTGACGCCCATGCGGACCTGCGGGATGGCTTTGAGGGGGAACATTACTCTCATGCCGCCGCAATCCGGCGCGTTCTTGATCATCCCACGGTACCCATTGTCTCCATTGGCATTCGTAATATCTCGGCGGAGGAAATCCCGTTCCTGGACGCAAACCGTCATCGTATTACGATTCACTGGGGCAAGGATCGCGAAAACTGGCGCGTTGAGGATATTGTTGCCCCTCTTAAGGACCGGCCCATTTATCTGACGTTCGACCTTGATGGTTTTGACGGGTCACTGATGCCGGCCACCGGAACGCCGGAGCCGGGCGGGGTGTTTTGGAATGATGCGATCAATATCATCAAGGCGGCGTCGAAAACCGGTAAAATAGTTGGTGCCGACATCAACGAACTTGCGCCGATAGAAGGGTTTCACGCGCCGAATTTCCTGGCGGCAAAGTTAGCTTACAAGATACTTTCCTTTGCTTTTTCGCGTTGACTGCCCCGAAAATAGCAAAATTTCACCTCATTTTTGAATAAAATTGGCCGCATTTCCCCGTCATGTTGTTTCTCGTAACAAGAGGACAGGGAAATGGAAAAAGCAGGATATTCACGGAACAAGGGAAATATCTTTACCCGACTGTTTTCAGTGGCGAGATCATGCCGTCATCAGCTCGGCATTGTTGCTGTCACGATGGCGCTGGGACTGGCTATCATTTTGAATATTGCCATGGCGTCCGAGACAACCACCGAGAAAGCGCACGCCCAGATGGCTTACTTCAAGACAGATTCCTCGAAGAAAAGCATGGCCATCAATTAAGAAGGGCCTTTATCGCGCGACCAGCCCATCCTGTTTCATGCGCCACAAACAAACCTCCACCCGGTCCTGTCCGAAGAAGGCTTCGTTCTTGTAGGCAAGGGTGGGGACACCCCAATGGCCTGATTTTTCAAGCGCAGCCTGATTTTCCTCGACCTTGGCGGCATAACCGTCGAAATCATTTTCTATGAGGTTGTCAAGATGTGCGAGATCGAAACCGGCCTTCGCCGCTGCCTTGTCCAAATGGTCTCCTTCGTGCCATCCGCGCACCTCGCCGTTCCACAGGAGTTGGGAAATGTTATCCAGAAAGGCGAGGCCGTCGCCTGTTTCTGCAGCAGCAATCCCGAGATGCGTCAATCGATGGATAAAAGGTTGTTCCGCCGGCACTTCCCTTGTTTGACGGTTCATCTTGACTGGGTCCGGCCTTGGCCAGGAAATCGGGATGCCGTTCATGTCACCAACGCGTTGAATATCCGTCAGGAGATAGTCGATCCAAAGCGGATGCACATCCTTGAAGAATTGAGGTGTGCGAATTGCAATAGGATATACGGGGCGCACATTAACCTGAAGATCATATTCACGTGTTAATTCGACAATCCGGCGCGTTGCCAAGTACGAATAGGGGCTTCTGAACGACCAGAAAAGATCAACGCTGTGGGTCATGGTTACTCCATTGTTATTTGTTACTTTTTCTTCACAATAGGACCTTATAGTGACTTCCGCCAAGTAATTTTCTTTACCGCTGTAATGGCATGAGTCATTGTAACGACCGTGCAGGAAATGTAATGGGCCGTCGTATGCCAAATCCTAAGTATCTTAAGGGATAACATGCCTTTTTTTCATATACTAGTTCTTGCGGTGATTCAGGGAATTACCGAGTTTCTGCCTATTTCTTCGAGCGGCCATCTATTGATTATCCCGACGTTAACTGGCTGGCAGGATCAAGGGCAAAGTATTGATATCGCAGTGCATGTTGGGACTTTGGTGGCTGTAGTGGCATATTTTCGAAAAGATATTATGCAGATTATGACGGCCTTTGTGAAACCGAATGATCCTGCAAGCGCCGAGGGGCGTCGTCTCGGTTGGCATCTAATAGTCGGCAGTATCCCGATCATTTTTGCCGGTGGAGCCATGTACTATCTCGTTCAGGGAGAGCTCAGGTCGATCCTGCTGGTCGCCGCGACCACGATCTTTTTCGGGCTGTTTCTTGGTTGGGCAGATAAATACTTTCCAGCCTCGAAAAAAGTAACTGAAATCTCCATGATGGATGCATTCGTAATTGGCCTTTTTCAGGTTCTGTCGCTCCTTCCTGGAACTAGTCGATCTGGGATTACCATGTCGGCAGCGCGGATGCGTGGCATAAGCCGGAGCGATGGCGCACATTTTTCCATATTGCTTTCCATTCCAACAATTCTCGGGGCCGGCACGCTGGCGACCTACCACCTGATCCAGATCGGGGATGCACAGGTTGGTTTTGATGCCGTTCTGGCAGGCGTAGTCTCCTGTGTGGTTGCTTTTATGGTCATCAGCCTGCTGATGCGCTGGATCGAAAAAATTGGCTACACCCCATTTATTATTTATCGGCTTATCCTCGGCGTTTTTCTGCTTGCGGTGTATTTTTCTTCATAGCGTTCGATAATCCCGGAGTAGTTTCGTAACGTCAAACTGCTTGATTAATCCTGTCTGAAACACCATTTCCCCATACATGGTGAACGGGGAGGGCGTAAACATGTCTGCAGTTCAAAAAAGTAGCGTAAATGCCGTAAAGATTTTCGGGGCAGGCCTTATGATCGTCGCCACTCTCTTTTCACGGCACGTTGCCGCTGCGGAGGATGAAACGGATTTACACTATTCCGTTTATCTTGGGGGGCTTTACCTCGGCAGTATTGAAGCTGAAGTCAGGCAAGGACAGAGTAACTACAGTATCGAGAGTGCCGCCCGCACCAATGCGGCGTTCAAGTGGATGCTAAACTGGTTTGCGACGGGCGAGACCGAGGGCCTGATCAGTCTTGATAAATTTTTACCACGTCAGCATTTGCATAAAAGCACCTGGAATAAGAATGTCCGTACCGTCTTCTTGGATTACGCAAAAACAGGTGAGGTCAAAGTACAGAAAACTACCTCCCGCGTTGACCCTCCCAATAAATACACACCTATTGACCCTGAAAGCCTGGCGAACACGATTGATCCGATGACGGCTTTCCTGACAATGTCCAATCGATTGGAAAAAGGGATGGGCTGCAACATCCAGATGCCGGTTTTCGATGGCCACCGTCGGTATGACGTGGTGCTGACCGATACACCTCCGCGTTATTTTAAACCGTCCCGGTATTCTGTATTTGAAGGGCAGGCTATCGGATGCAAGATTGATATCGTCAGAAAAGGCGGATTCCCGGCAGACCAGGATTACGAAAATAATCCCACTGCCAATCAGGATATCATTTTGTATTCAGGTGCGCCTGTCGAGAACGGTAACGTCGTTCCGGTTCGCATGCGAATGAGTACCCAGTTCGGCATGATGGAAATTCACCTCGACCGCTATCGCGAAGGCCCTGTGAAGCTCGTGAGTCGTATTTCGCAATAGACCTGCCTTTATCACAGGACGTCTGTCAGATAGTCCGCCACTGAATTAAAAATAAATGGCTTGAAGTTCTAATGTCCTCTTTGGGGTGGTCCGGATCATCGAGTCA
Source organism: Sneathiella sedimenti (assembly GCF_017313765.1). GTDB lineage: Bacteria > Pseudomonadota > Alphaproteobacteria > Sneathiellales > Sneathiellaceae > Sneathiella > Sneathiella sedimenti. The sequence continues at coordinate 14,036 of NZ_JAFLNC010000002.1, forward strand.
GACTAGATTGATCTGCATTGGTGGAGAAAACACAATGGCAGAAGCTCACTTGGTTGATGGAATGCGTCCAATAAGTCGCAGGGAAGAACTTGAGGACATAGAGAGGAATAAATACCTCTACGAAGCACTGGACCAGAATAAACGCGAAGGCCTGATGCTGGCGGTCCGGGCCCGAACTATTTCCCTTGTGATTATTGGTGTTTTTCTGATTTACCTCAATCCAGACTGGTCTGTCCTGTACTATGAAGTACTGATTGCCGGCTTTTTGTTGATTGGCTGGTTGCAAGTTAAAATTGGCCGGGTGGAGCGATCGCGAGCGGAGTTGCTCCTGATCCTTCTGGATCTCGCGCTGATGACTATTGTCCTGGTCGTTCCCAATCCGTGGGACCCACGCCCCTGGTCTGTGGCCATGCAATACAAATATGCGCTCTTTCCCTACTTTTATGTACTTTTGGCAGGTGCTGCACTTGCCTATTCCTGGCGGACATTACTGCCGGTCGCCGCCTTTACGACTGTTCTTTGGATTGGGGCCTATTTTTGGGCAATCGAACAACCATCGGACATTGCGGAGTTATCTGAGAAGGTAAAGTTGGCGCTTGCCGGATATCCACATGTACTTGACTTCGTTGACCCGAATTTTGTTCCGCTGGAGCAACGCATTCAGGAGGTCCTGATCTTCTGTATTGTCGCCGGATTGCTCGGGCTTAACGGTTGGCGGTCCCGCCGGCTGCTGGTCAAGCAGGCCGGTGTCGCGCGTGAACGCGCAAACCTTTCCCGGCATTTTCCACCGAATATCGTTGATACCCTTGCTGAAAGTGATCAACCCCTTGGTGATGTCAGATCCCAACCGGTAGCCGTGTTATTTGCAGACATTGTTGGTTTTACGAAAATGGCGGAAGCGGAAACGCCAGAACGAATTGTTGCGGTGCTGAGGCAGTTTCACACCCGGATGGAGGCCTGTGTATTTGACAATCACGGGACGCTGGACAAGTTCCTCGGCGATGGGCTGATGGCAACTTTCGGTACGCCGGAGATAACAGTGGAAGATGCTGAGAATGCTTTGCGTTGTGCGGCCGCAATGCACCAGGAAATGAATATCTGGAACGAGCAACGGGCAAAAGAAGGATTATCCCCAATCCGATTATCCATCGGTATTCATTATGGGACTGTGGTTCTTGGGGATATCGGTTCCGAACGCAGGCTTGAATATGCAGTGCTGGGGGACGTGGTGAATGTTGCTAGCCGGCTTGAGGCATTAACACGTGAGCTGAATGCATGCACGGTCGTCAGTGACAAGCTCATAGAGGCTGCAGGAGGGGCGGCAATCGCCAGGGATTTGGATTTCATCGAAAACGGGTCCCAGGAAATTCGGGGACGTGATGAAACGGTGACAACGTGGATACAGCCTCTTGCGTCTGTTGCCCCTTAGCCGGAGAGAAGACGCGGAACGAAGAGGGCGATGGCCGGGAAGAGGAGGATAAGGGCAATCCGGACCAACTCGATCCCAAAGAAAGGGATGACCCCCTTGAAGGTATCTCCCATTTTCACGTCCCCGGCGAGTGCACTGATGATGAATACATTCAGCCCCACCGGGGGCGTTATCAGCCCAAGCTCAATGACAATGAGCGAAAGAATACCAAACCAGATTTTCAGCTCATTGGCATTCATGGCGAACGCGGCCGTGGCCGCGGTTACGTAATCGCCGCCATTAATCTCGACGAGAACCGGCCATAAAAAAGGAACGACGACCAGGATCATCGAAAGGGAGTCCATAAAACAGCCTAGGATGATCAGTGCGATCAGCATCACAACAATAATTGACAGTGGCTCCAGAGTACTGGCTCCCGCCCATGATGCCAATGCTTCGGGAAGTCCGGCGCGTGTAAAAAAGCCCTTCAGGACCTCGGCACCGAACAGAATGAAATATATCATCCCGCTGGTTACGGCTGTCGCGAGAAGGGATTCCTTGATGCCCGCAAGGTCCAGCCCTTCTCCAAACCGGCGCAGGTATAGGCCATAGACAAGGATAAGGAAGACACCGATACCCGCGGCCGGCGTAGGGGTAAAGAGGCCGAGACCAAGCCCCAGGATAATCGCGCCGAAGATGACCACAACCGGGATGAGGCGCCGGATGGCGATCCGCCGCTCCTCTGGAGGCATCGGTTGTGCTTCCGGTGCGAGGGACGGCTTGATCCGGACCATTACCGCGATCGCCAAGACGAAAAACAGGACCGCAATAAGGCCCGGGATAATCGCCGCCTGAAACATCTCAAGAATGGAGGCTTCAACGATAATCGCATAAATCACGAGCGCCACAGAGGGCGGTATGAGGATGCCAAGTGTGCCGCCTGCTGCCAGCACGCCGGTCGCGAACCCCGGCGCATAATTAAGCCGCCTGAGCTCCGGCAGGGCAACCCGCCCCATCGTCGAGGCTGTGGCAAGGGAAGAGCCGCATACGGCGCCAAAGCCGGCGCAGGCGCCAATTGCCGACATTGCTACACCGCCCCGGTACTTCCCGGCAAAGGCATTGACGCCCTGAAACAGGTCACGGCTGAGATTTGCGTTAGATGCGAGATAGCCCATTAGAATAAACAACGGAACAACGGACAGGTCGTAATTGCCGACCGAATTCCAGAGCAGGCTCTTGAATTGAAAAAGGTAGGGTTCAAACCGCAGATAGGGCAATGCCAGGCTTAACGCGAAGTTCCCGCCGATCCCTACCAGAACCATCGACAGGCCCACCGGGACGCGAAGGGCAAGAAGAACGAATAGGACCACAAGGCCCAAAATGCCGATAAATTCGCCGCTCACTCGCTTGTCCTTTTCTCGCGAAGCTGCATTGCCGCAACCAGGGCCCAGAGAACCAAGGACAGGATTCCGGGAATATAGAACGGCCAGTTCGGCCAACCAAGTATAGGGGAAGAGGCAAAATCCTGGTAAGCGGATATCATTCCAAGGGACATCCAGTACGCCAGAAACAGTGCCAGAAGGATCGTCAGAACCAGGATAATCTTTTCAAGAATTTGCTGGATTTGCACAGAAAAATGGTCGGCGAACAAGTCCACCGCGACATGCCCTTTCCGGCGCTGGCAATAGGGGAAAAACATCAGGGCGACCGCGCTGATGGTCAGGCGGACAAAATCCTCATACCCCGCCAGACCGGCGACATTCGCGCCAAACAGCCGGGCAATCTTGTCGGCCCCGAAGGCAGCCGTATTGATAGTAGTTGCAAGAACAATCAGAAGGGTAAGGACGCCTGCCAACAAGGCCCAGCCGGATACGATCCAGTCCAGTTTTTTCGGCATCCTTACTCCCTTAACTGCTCGCGGTTAGCGTGGTCAATTGGAATGCTTGGCGATAGCTTTGCGTGCCTCATCGACCAGTTTTTGGCCGTCAATGCCGCGGTCGCTCACTTCACTGACCCATCGTGCGACGACCTTTCCGCCAACCTCGTCAAATGTTCCCTTGGCGGCCGCATCAAGCTGGACAATCTCGCCGCCTGATTTTTCCTGCATGCCTATTCCGGGCTTTTCGACATTGTTCCAGACGACGCCCATTTCCTCGGAAAAGGCAGGGCCGATATTGTCGTCGATAACCTTCTTCAGGTCATCAGGTAGGCTGTTATAGCGATCCTTGTTCATTGCAAAAAGGAAAGTTGCCGTTCCAAACCGTTCATTGTCGCCGCCGACGAGTGAGTAGTTTGTAAGTTCCGCCAGCTTGAACGGGGGAAAAATCTCGAAGGGAACCAAACCACCTTCGACGACACCCTTCGACAGGGACTGCGGCAGATCCGGCAGAGGCATTCCGACGGGGTCGGCGCCCCAGGCTTCAATCATCCAGCCACCACTGCGCGAGGGTGTACGGATTTTCATTCCCTTTACATCTTCCAGCGAGGTGACTTTCTTGGATGTCGTATGCAAGGCATTGCCTGCGTGCACATGGACGAGAAGCGGTTTCACCTCTGTAAAATCCTCAGCAATCAAAGGGAAAACGTCTTGTATGGCAGCGTTCGTTGCCTTGGCATCGCCCTTATGAACCGTTGGCAGTTCGAAAACTTCTATGCGAGGAAAAACCCCCGGCGTATAGCCCGGAACTGTCCAGACCATATCGACAACGCCGTCACGGACCTGCTGATAGAGCTCCGGTGGCTTCCCGCCGAGTGCCATTGACGGGAAAATCTTTACCTCGATACGGCCGTTTGAGTCTTTCGCAACCTTTTCTGCCCAAGGCTGTAACATTTGAGTATGCGCCGGTGCCTTAGGGCTAAGAAAATGATGCAGGGTTAAGGTGACCTCGGCTGCCTGCGCAGAGATCACACTGGTAACCGTCATTACGGTTGCCAACGTAAATCCAATTAGCTTTTTCATGTGTATCCTCCCAGTTTCGCCGATCCTGTTCTATGACAATTGATATACGGCGATAAAGTTGACATTAGCGATAATAGATCGGGCGTAAAATAAGATTATGCTTCGCGCTATTCGTAAAATGCATGAAATGTAATTCCGTAACCGTCAACTCGTTACCAAAAAATGCCTCATGTGAGAAGGCTATGATTGACTTTCTGGTTCTGGATCAGGAAGACTTATCGGTGCAATACACTCAGGGAGCGATTCATGAAAGCCGCCATCTGCCGGGAGTTCAACAAGCCGCTGCATATTGAGGAGCTAACTCTCGCGCCGCCTGAGGAGGGGGAAGTGCGGGTCAAGCTGGCTGCCTGCGCGATCTGTCATTCGGACATTACCTATATGGACGGAGGCTGGGGTGGCACCCTTCCAATGGTGCTTGGCCATGAAGCCGCCGGGGTCGTTGTAGAGACCGGCGCTGGCGTGCATGATATCAAAATGGGCGATCATGTACTCGTAACTCTTATTCGCTCCTGCGGTCATTGCGCGGACTGTGAAAATGGAAAGCCCTATATCTGTTCTACGCCATTTCCAATAGACACGGATAGCCGCCTGACATCTGTACAGGGTGAAAAGGTAGGGCAGGGTCTTCGCACCGGGGCGTTTGCCGAAGAGGTGGTCGTAGATCAATCGCAGCTTGTCAGTCTTCCAAAAGATTTGCCGTTGGATGCGGCGTCGCTCCTTTCCTGTGGGGTCATTACGGGACTTGGCGCGGTCGTGAATACGGCTGAAGTTGACTATGGCTCTTCCGTCGTGGTCATCGGTTGTGGCGGCGTTGGTTTGAATGCAGTGCAGGGAGCCGCGCTGGTGAATGCTGCGCCAATCATCGCTCTGGATCTGGTTGAAGAGAAGCTGGTCGCCGCCCGCAATTTTGGCGCAACTCATACTGTCGATCCACGCGCCAACAATGCGACGGAACAGGTGCACGCACTGACCCATGGACGAGGCGCTGATTATGTCTTTGTCGCAGCGGGTAGTCCCAAAGCGTTTGAACAAGGCCTTGATCTCCTCGCACCGTCCGGGACGCTGGTGATTGTCGGGATGCCGCCGACAGGACAGAAGATTGCGGTCGAGGCCGGTAACATCGCCGGGGCCGCCCAGAAAATTCTCGGTAGCAAAATGGGATCGACCCGGTTGCGTATCGATATCCCGAAACTTGTCGCGCTCTATGAGGCGGGTCGGCTGAAACTGGACGAGTTGATTACTGGGCGATATCCGCTTGATCAGATTAACGAGGCCATTGACGAAGTGCGGGCGGACAAGGCCCTCAGAAACGTAATCATATTTGAGTAGATGTCATGAAACTAACCGATCTTGAAACCTTCGTTGTTGGTACGCCTCCCCCACATTGGGGTGGGCAGTTCTGGGTATTCGTCAAGCTGACCACGGACAGCGGGGTGAGCGGAATAGGCGAAGCCTATGCGGCGCCGTTTCACCCGGATGTCACAGTCAAGATGATCGAAGATGTATTTGAGCGGCGTCTTCTCGGGATGAATCCGTTTCATATCGAGCGCATCTGGCGTCGGGTCTATTCCAGCGGATACACACAGCGGCCGGACTCCGCCATGATGGCGGTGCTGAGTGCGCTTGAAATGGCATGCTGGGATATTAACGGGAAAGAAACAAATAAACCGGTTTATGAACTTTTAGGAGGTAAAGTCCGCGAAAAGCTTCGGACCTACACCTATCTCTACCCGAAGGAAGGGGATACCGCGGATGTTTATAGCGATCCAGACCTTGCCGCGGAGCGGGCGGCGGAGAATGTTGCCCTCGGATTTACCGGCGTAAAGTTCGATCCGGTGGGGCCTTACTCGGCTTTCGATCCGCGCCAACCCTCGCTTGGCCGAATGGATCTGTCGGAAAAGCTGGTCGCCCGGGTCCGCGACGCCGTCGGTGATAAAGCGGACTTGCTGTTTGGTACTCACGGCCAGTTGACAACCTCGGGCGCCATTCGTCTCGCGCGCCGCCTGGAGAAATATGATCCGCTCTGGTTCGAGGAGCCGACCCCACCTGAAAATGCGAATGAGATGGCTAAACTCTCACGCCAGACAACGATCCCGATCGCAACCGGAGAGCGTCTTTGTACGAAATATGAGTTTCACCGCGTGCTGGAAAGCGGCGCGGCTTCGATCCTGCAAATGGCGCTTGGACGTGTCGGCGGAATATTGGAGGGCAAGAAAATCGCCAGCATGGCGGAAGTTTATTACGCCCAGATCGCGCCACATATGTACTGCGGCCCTGTTTCGGCAATGGCCGATATTCAGCTCAGCACCTGCACGCCGAATTTCCTGATACAGGAAAGCATCAACACCATGGGTGACTTTCATGCGGACATCCTGAAAGAACCGATCCAGTGGGAGGAGGGGTATATCATTCCACCCACGAAACCAGGTCTCGGGATTGAACTGGATGAAGACGTCATTGCCCTGCATCCCTTCACAGGCGACCAGCTTCATCTGGAAATGGTCGATGACCCGGTAGTCTTTGACTAAGTCAGCCGAAATTCATATCGGCCACAAATGGATTGGTTTCTCTTTCCTGACCGAAGGTCGAGAGATTTCCATGCCCCGGAATAAAAGTGATATCATCGCCCAGCGGCCAGAGCTTTTCACGAATGGAATGGATCAAGTCCTCATGATTGCCGCGCGGGAAATCCGTCCGGCCAATTGATCCCTGGAACAATACATCCCCGACGATCGCGACTCGTTCCTTCAGGTTGACAAAAACGACATGGCCGGGTGTATGGCCGGGGCAATGCACGACAGTAAATTCTTCATTCCCGACGGTGACTGTGTCACCATCTTCCAGCCAGCGATCAGGCGTGAAGGAAAATGACTCTGGGAAACCATATCTTGCGCATTGGGTTGGAAGCTGATCGATCCAGAATTTATCGTCCTTGTGCGGTCCTTCAACCGGCACGCCCAGCTTTTTGCGCAGCTCTTCCGTTCCGCCGGCGTGATCAAGATGGCCATGAGTGATCAGGATTTTCTCGATCGTCACGCCCTGTTTTTCAGCGGCTTCCTGAACACGATCCAGATCACCGCCGGGGTCGGTCACGGCGCCCTTCATGGTTTCTTCGCACCAGATCAGGCTGCAATTCTGGGCAAATGGGGTAACGGGAATAATGACGGCTTTCATTAAATATCAGAGCGTGTAACGCCCTGTCCTTTGACTGTTGTTTTTACTTCTATCTTTTCAGGGCGCCGAGAATACCACGAAGAAGGGCCTTGGCAATGCTACGCCCGAAGGAGGAGCTGACCGCCCGCGTGAGGGACTTGACTGCGGCTTCACCAACACTCTGGCGGTTTGACCGGCGCGCGGGCACCTTTTTTGATTTTGCGGCTTCGGCAGCTTCAGCAGCTTTTGCTTTTTCCGCCGCTTTCGCCGCTTTTTCTGCCCGTTCCTGCAAAATTTCGTAGGCCGATTCATTATCGACCGTTTCATCATACTTACTCGCAAGCTTGCTGTCGTTCAGGACGCGCTTGCGTTCGGTCTGGCTTACCGGTCCGAGCTTGGAAGACGGCGGGCGGACCAATGTCCGTTCAACAATTGAAGGCTCCCCTTTATTCTCCAGGGTGGAAACAAGGGCCTCTCCAACGCCGAGCGTGGTGATGACATCTTCTACCTCAAAAGCCGGATTAGGTCGATAGGTCTGCGCAGCAAGCCGAATTGCTTTTTGTTGCTTCGGTGTAAAGGCGCGGAGCGCATGCTGTATTCTGTTGCCGAGTTGCCCCAACACAGTGTCCGGAATGTCGTCCGGACTTTGCGTGACGAAAAAGACGCCAACACCTTTTGACCGGATCAGCCGGACCACCTGCTCAACCTTGTCAAGGAGAGCCTTGGGTGCATCGTCAAATAGCAGATGCGCTTCATCGAAGAAAAAGACTAGCTTGGGCCGATCGGCATCGCCCGCTTCCGGCAACTCCTCAAACAGCTCGGATAACATCCAAAGAAGGAAAGTTCCGTAAAGGCGGGGTGAGTTCATCAGTCTGTCGGCAGCTAGAATATTGATCATGCCGCGCCCTTCATGATCAGTCCGCATAAAATCTCGAAGATCAAGCGCAGGTTCCCCGAAAAACTTGTCCGCTCCTTGGTCTTCAAGGCGCAATAACGCGCGTTGAATCGCGCCAATCGACTGTGGCGAAACATTTCCATAAACCGCGGAAATCTCTTTTCGTTGTTCATTGAGGACACCAAGGAGGGCGCGCAGGTCTTTCAGGTCGAGCAGTAACAGGCCCTGTTCATCCGCGACACGAAAGACGATATTCATGACGCCTTCCTGCGTATCATTCAGCTCCAGCATGCGTGACAGCAAAAGTGGCCCGATTTCAGAAATTGTCGTGCGGACCGGGTGCCCTTGTTCCCCGAAAAGATCCCAGAAAACAGCGGGAAAGGCGGCTCCGTGGTATTCCTCTGTAAAACCGATTTTGCTGGCTCGCTTGGTCAGGAAATCCTGCATGTCCGATGTGTGACAAAGTCCGGAAAGATCACCTTTGGCATCGGCAAGAAAAACCGGAACGCCGGCGCTTGAAAACCCTTCTGCAAGGACTTGCAAGGTGACGGTCTTCCCCGTGCCGGTAGCGCCTGCAATGAGGCCGTGCCGGTTCCCCCATTTAAGAGGAAGATATTGGTTGCTCCCGCTGCCGTCGTCGCTCTTGCCGATAAATATGCTGTCGCTTTGCAAACAGGTCATGGTCACTAACTTCCCTAAATTAAGTTCGGATCGGCAAAGACGCGGAAACTTCATCCTTGAATTTATACCGGTTGTCCCGCTGCCTCAAGCATCCATTCACGCACGGCGGCGAGCTTGGGGCGCGTCGCTTTGCGCGCGGATGACACAAGATGGAAGGAATGGTTGGATCGGCGTTTGACATCGAAGAGTTTTACTAGCCGGCCCGCCGCGATTGATTCCTGCACCAGTGCATCGATGCCTATGGCAATGCCAAGGCCATTTTCCGCCGCATGGAGCGCCATGTTCGCGCTTTCAAAATGCAGGCCTTTGCTGGAATTGATATCGTTGAATCCTGCCTCCGCGAGCCAGCGCGGCCAGTCAGTGGGGCGCGGGCTTTCATGGACAAAAACCGCATCGTGCAAATCGTCCGGCTGCGTGAATTTTTTGGCCATTTCCGGGCTGCAGACTGGATAGGTGATCACTTCGAGCAGTTTGTCGATCCGCATGCCGGTAAGGCTGATTCCATCGGGTAGGACCTGGATGGAGAGGTCAAAGTCATCTCGCTCAAAATCCGCCGGATTAAGGGACGTGATGAGTTGCACGTCAATATCCGGGTGGTGTTCATACAGATCTGCCCATCGTGGAATTAGCCAGCGCAACGCAAAAGTTGGGTAGGCACAAATGGAGACGGCGTTGCGTCGTGTTTCACTTCGTAAGCGCGCAGAAGCCGCCGCGATCTTCTCGAGCGGGAGGGTTATCTCCGCAAGATACTGCCGACCGACAGCGGTCAGTTCAATACGTTTGTGATGGCGATGAAAGAGCGTTTTTCCCAAATACTGCTCCAGTGCCTGGATTTGACGGCTGACAGCCCCCGGTGTCACACCCAGCTCTTCTGCTGCTTGATTGAAGCTCAAATAGCGGCAGGCGGCGTCAAAGGCCCTAAGTCCAGCTGTAGAGGGAATATGAAGCATAAATAATAAAATCCTGAGTGAGTTTTTTTCAATTATATTATGCTGAATTATCGATTGTCCATAGTCATCGTCTTGCTCATTATAAAAACCGAAATTTGAACTGGTAATGGCCTATAAAAAAAGCGGGAACGATATGACTTTTCTACATAAAAAGCAGGAATTCAAACCACAGGAACTCTCTGATTATATCGCGCCGGATTGCCATGGCCTTAACTTTTTCGAGGTTGATAGCAACCTGCGCGATTTGTTGCATGTCTATATGCCGGATGATTTGCGCCAGCATATGGAGCCGCATTATAACCGTCTGGGTGAAATTTCAGGTAACCAGCTTGATGACTGGTCGCGCGAAGCGGACAAACATGTCCCCGTCCTCCATGCCCGTGACGCCCGCGGCAGGAATGAAGACTGGATCGAGTTTCATCCTTCCTACCGCAAGATGGAAGACGTCGCCTTTAAGGAGTTTGGCTTTCACCGCATGTCCCATTGCAAAGGCGTGCTCGGCTGGCAGGAAAAAGTTCCGCCCATCGGGAAGTATGTTTTCCAGTATATTTTTGGCCAGTCTGAGTTCGGCCAACTCTGCCCGATCTCGGCAACCGACACGTCGGCCATGCTGATTGAGCGCTATGCGGATGATGCCACCAAGGAAAAGCTTCTGGATCGGATGTACAGCCAGGATATGGACAAGATCCTCAAGGGCACGCAGTTCATGACCGAGAAGACGGGCGGATCGGACGTCTCGCAAATTTCGTTGCAGGCGCGCCATGAAGACGGTGAGTGGAAACTTTATGGCGAAAAGTGGTTCTGTTCCGCCGCGGACGGAGATGTTGCTCTTCTGCTGGCCCGGCCTGAAGGTGCACCGGAAGGGAACAGCGGTCTTGCGCTCTTTGCCATGCCGCGTCGCCGTGAAGACGGCAGTCGCAATCCTTACCGCATTGTCCGACTGAAGGATAAGCTTGGCACCAAATCCATGGCATCTGGTGAAATAATCTTTGAAGGAGCGACGGCCTATCCGCTCGGTGAAGTTGGGGCGCACCCGAATCAAGGCCTCAAGATGATGATGGATCAGGTGAACTTCTCCCGTTTGTCGCATGGCGTGCGCGGGGCGGCGATGATGCGCCGCTGCCTGAACGAGGCATTGACTGTTGCCAACTACCGCAAGGCGTTCGGAGAAACCATCATTGATAAGCCGCTTTTGCGCCGGCAATTGATGAAACTGATGGTCCCGACGGAGCAGGCGCTGTCCATGTTTATGTATGTCGCCGTCAACCTCGAGCAGGGGGAAAAGGGGGACGAGGCTGCCGCGAAGAGGACCCGCATCCTGACGCCGCTCCTGAAGTACCGGACTGCACGGGACAATATTCGTGTTGCGACCGGCGCCATGGAAGTGCGGGGTGGCAATGGCTATATCGAGGATTGGGTCAATGCCCGCCTAGTCCGGGATGCCCATTTGGGTGTGCTGTGGGAAGGAACCTCCAATATCAACTCCCTCGATGTAACGACGAGGGCTGTCGCCCGGGTCGGTGCGCATGAGGATCTTGGCGAGGATCTTACCCGGCAAATTGATTCAAATACTGCGATGCCGGGTCAGTTCGCCGGTCAGCTTAAAGGGCTGGTCGATCAGTCCGTGAAGTTTGCGAAGGAAGTCGCCCGGCAGGGGAAGGAAACCCACGCCCGCAAGGCCGCAAGTGCGCTATATCATGTTACAACCGCAACCTTGATGGCGAATGAGGGGGCGGAGCTTGGCGCGGCCGGAAAAGATGCCCGGCGACTGCTTCTCTCTCGTATGGTAATTGATCACAAGCTTGGCGCGGCCAATCCGCTTTCGATTGAAGCTGATGCCTTTGATACGGCGGCGACGGACGCACTCCTGAATGACGCACCGGTCAGCCTTGAGGAGGCAAGCCGTATCCTCACTTTGTAAGGGGACAGTGACTGTTGGAACATGAAGATAGGTCTATAATATGAATATGGAAGTCAAAATCAAAAATCGGGAAGAACGGGAACTTGAAGACTGGGTGGCGGCGGACTGCCATGGCCTTAACTTCTTCGAGATAGACAAGAGCCTTCAGGACCTGCTGACGATCTATCTTCCCGATGATCTGAGGGAACATATGACGCCGGTCTATCGGCAGCTTGGTGAAGTGGCAGGTAACCGTCTCGATGAGCTGGCGCGGATTTGCGAGACGCATATGCCGGTCCTTCATCCCCGTGATGCTCGCGGTCGCAACCGGGACTGGATTGAATACCATCCTGCCTTCCGCGAAATGGAGAAAATAGGTTACGGCGATTTCGGAATACATTGCATGTCGCGAAAACCTGGTGTCCACGGCTGGCAGGAGAAGGTCCCGCCGATGGCGAAATACGTGTTCCAGTATCTTTTCACACAGTCTGAGTTCGGCCTGATGTGCCCGATTTCCCTGACGGATACGTCGTCCATGTTGCTGGAACGTTATGGCCCGGAAGTGGCCAAGGAAAAATTCCTTGAGCGGATGCGCAGCCAGGATATGGACAAACTTTTCCGCGGGGCACAGTTCATGACAGAGAAGATTGGCGGTTCGGAGGTTGCCAATCTCGCGGTTACGGCGCGCGAGGAAAATGGCGAATGGCGGCTTTATGGTGATAAATGGTTCTGTTCGAGCGCGGATGCAGAGGTCTGTCTTGTGCTGGCAAGACCGGAAGGGGCGCCAGAAGGAAATGCCGGTTTGGCGATTTTTGCTGTCCCTCGACAACTCGACGATGGTGCACGCAACAACTACCGAATCGTTCGCTTGAAAGACAAGATGGGTACGAAATCCATGGCCTCCGGCGAGATAATCTTTGACGGCGCGCTTGCCTATGCGTTCGGTGATGTTGGCGCGAAGCCCAATCCGGGCCTGCGCCAGATGATGGATCAGGTCAGCATGTCGCGCCTTTCTCATGGCGTGAGGGCCGCCGGCATGATGCGGCGTTGCCTGAATGAGGCAATGGTGACAGCCAGAACCCGGGATGTTTTTGGCGAGCCGATCATCAACAAGCCTCTCTTACGGCGACAATTGCTGAAATTGATGGTGCCGACAGAGCAGGTGCTGTCAATGGTGATGCATGTTTCCTCTGTTCTTCATAAGGCGGAGAATGGCGATGAGGGAGCCAAGCGCCTCAACCGGATTCTGACACCGCTCGTTAAGTTCCGCGCCTGCCGGGACAACGTAACCGTTGCGACTGGCGCCCTCGAAATCCGGGGTGGAAATGGCTTTATTGAGGACTGGGTGAATTCCCGTCTTGTCCGTGATGCGCATACGGGCTTGTTGTGGGAGGGCACCTCGAATATCAACGCGCTGGATATAACGACCCGTGCGGTGGCCAAAGCTGGCGCTCATGAAGATCTGGCGGATGATTTGAAGGACCGGTTGCAAAGCGCAACTGGACTCCCTGGTCAGTTCGCTGGCGAACTCTCGGGTCTTGTTGACCGGGCTAAGAAGTTTGCCGAAGATATTGCGAAATCCGGAAATGAAACCCAGGCGCGGCAGGCGTCGGATGCGCTCTATCACGCAACGACGGCAACCCTACTTGCGACGGAAGGCGCGGCGCTTGGCAAGGCGGGCGGCGATGCCCGTCGGATGCTTCTCTCCAGGCTGGTGATGGATACACGATTGCGTCCTCATGATCCGCTCTGCAACGGAGGGAACCAATTTGAAATTGAGGCGGGAAATTACTTGCTTCAGGACGCATCGGTTCCAATTGATGTCGCCGCCGATCTACTGAGAGTTTAAGTCAACGAGAAATAAGTATAACAAAAAAATCTAATGTAAATTCGACAGATCTCCCCGACCGTGTCATTATGTCGCTGTCGGGGATTTTTTTGTTCAAAAGCTCGTAGAACTGCGAAAAAAAGACACATACACAATAAAATTTTACCGAATAAATGTGTAAAATTTGAACCTGCGTCATCTCACCACATGGAAGGACGTCTGATAAAATTAAAATATGTTCCTCAGACATCGGCTTTTGATTGGTTGGCAATCGAACTGGAGAGGAGATAATACGTGACATGTTGGGATCCTTGGATACGCGTATTTCGTCATTGGCTAAGTCGGAGGCGGAAGATGCCCGTCTTGAGCTGCCGGTAACGAATCCGGAGACAGAGCGTAAAAACATTACGAGGGCGCCTTGTGCAACCTGCAGCGCCCATAATGAGGCCATTTGCTCCGCTATTAATGATTGTGACATGGACGATTTCGCCCGGAATGTCAGGACCAGGTTGGTCAAGCCAGGCCAATCCGTCTATCGGGAGTTTGAAGAGGCAAAGTTTGTATTTAGTGTTGTCTCAGGGGAGATCCGGCTTGCGAACCTGTTGGATGATGGCCGCCGCCAGGTCACCGCTTTCAAGACCGCCGGTGAGGTAATTGGCGCGCAACAGAATGGATACTACCAGTCAGATGCAGAGGCCGTCTGCGACACGGTGGTGTGTCAGATTCCGGTAAAGGCCCTGGAAACATATCTGAAGAAAATGCCAGCCATGCAAACCGCCCTGACAGAAAAGGTTCTTGAAGAGCTTCAGGAGCTTCGCCATTTAGCCATTCTTTTAGGCCGCAAAACACCGGTTGAGAAAATTGCAACTTTTCTTATTGATCGGGCGGAAAAGAGCGGCAGTGAAACCGAGAATGAGATCAAAGTCAGCCTGACAATGGGCCGTAATGACATTGCTGATTTCCTGGGGTTGACGATTGAGACTGTCAGCCGGACGATCACGAAACTCAAGAAAATGGGTGTTCTGGAAGTGCCGTCGAACCATTCGATCCTGATCAAGGACAGGGTATGGCTGGAAAACCTGGCGGAAGGTGAAAAATAACTCTGGAGATGCGGGATTTGGTCAACGAGCCTGTTTCCCGCTTTTTTGGTCAGTTGATAGCACCGCATCTCTCTTAACCTGACAGAACAGATCAAAAGAGCTCATAACTGGCGCTCGATTCCCAAAAATCGCTATGGCTTTACCTGTTCGGGGCCTTTAAAACGACATTCCATAGCAGATTAGTTCTTCCAAAAAACAAGTCCATATACGCAAGGCGGAAAGTTCATTTCTGCTTTGATTTCAATCAATGCCGGAAAACCGTCTTCTTCTAGTTTGCGAGCTTAGGAGGAGTGTTGGTGATGTCCAGAGCGAAGAGATCTGTAAAGCGCTTCAAATACTCCTGTAACTAATCACAAGAGACGGAACTCGGGTATGAATCTGTTATGGCTCGCTTTTACAATCATGGGTGCCCTGCTGGGTATTGTGCTGTCTGCAAAGGCAGTCGACTCGTCAATGATGCTGCATGGCATGATATTCTCCATAGCCAGTGTGCTCAGCGCTTTTGCCCTGATAGCAAGGAATTACCGTAACATCCGCAGCCCCAGTCACACGGATACCAACGGCAGGGTTAGTTACAATACGGATATCATCAAGGCCGGGGTTATCGCCTCAGCATTCTGGGGGATTGTAGGATTTGCCGTTGGGTTGCTCATTGCGTTGCAGCTTGCGTTTCCAGCCCTGAACTTCGATCTTCCCTGGACAAATTTCGGTCGGCTTCGGCCACTTCACACGTCGGCGGTTATCTTTGCATTCGGCGGCAATATCCTGATCATGACGTCCTTTCATGTCGTGCAGCGAACCTGTCGCGCGCGGCTCGCCGGAGACATCGCGCCCTGGTTTGTCTTCTGGGGGTACCAGCTTTTCATCGTGCTGGCCGCGACTGGCTATGTGCTGGGTGTAACCCAATCCAAAGAATATGCGGAACCCGAGTGGTATGTCGATATCTGGCTGACACTGGTGTGGGTCGTCTATCTGCTGGTGTTCCTTGCGACAATCTGGAAGCGGCAGGAAAAACATATCTATGTCGCCAACTGGTTCTATCTAGCCTTCATCGTGACCATTGCGATGCTGCATATCGTGAATAATCTCTCCGTGCCGGTCAGTCTTGCCGGTGTGAAAAGCTATTCCCTGTTTGCTGGGGTGCAAAGCGCGCTGACCCAATGGTGGTATGGGCATAACGCGGTCGGGTTTTTCCTGACGGCGGGCTTCCTGGGAATAATGTATTACTTCATCCCAAAACGGGTGAACCGGCCGGTTTATTCCTATCGCCTGTCGATCATTCATTTCTGGTCGTTGATATTCCTCTATATCTGGGCGGGTCCGCATCACCTGCACTATACAGCCTTGCCTGACTGGGCGCAGACCCTCGGCATGACCTTCTCCATCATGCTCTGGATGCCGTCTTGGGGTGGGATGATCAATGGCCTGATGACCCTTTCCGGGGCTTGGGATAAACTCCGGACTGATCCGGTCGTCCGCTTCCTGGTGACTTCGGTTGCATTCTACGGGATGAGCACCTTTGAAGGACCGCTTATGTCGATCAAGGCGGTCAACGCGCTCAGCCATTATACGGACTGGACCATTGGCCATGTACATTCTGGCGCGCTTGGCTGGGTTGCTTACATAAGCTTTGGGGCGCTTTACTTCCTGACGCCTGTCGTGTGGAAGCGCAAATCGCTTTATTCGGATGCGCTCGTCAATCTGCATTTCTGGATTTCGACGGTGGGCATCCTGCTTTACATCACCGCAATGTGGGTCTCCGGCATTCTGCAGGGCTTGATGTGGCGCGCCTATGATGCCTTCGGATTTCTGGAATACTCCTTCAGCGAGACGGTCGAGGCGATGCATCCTTTCTATGTGATCAGAGCCCTTGGTGGTGCCCTCTTCCTCATTGGCGCTCTCATCATGGTCTACAACCTCTGGCGAACCGTCCGGGGCGATGTGCGTGAGAAAGAAGCAGGGGCACTTGTGCTGAATATGGAATTTGCAGGGGCGAGGTAAGGAACATGTTCAGTCACAAGAAAATTGAGAAAAACTCGATCCTGATGCTGGTTCTCGTCCTGATCGTGGTTTCCATCGGCGGGCTAATCGAAATTGCGCCGTTGTTCTATCTGGAAAGTACAATCGAGAAGGTAAAAGGAATGCGGCCCTATAGCCCGTTGGAGCTTGCCGGCCGGGATATCTATATCCGCGAGGGCTGCTACAACTGCCACAGCCAGATGATCCGTCCCCTCCGTGATGAGGCGGAACGCTATGGCCATTACTCTCTGGCAGCGGAAAGCATGTATGACCATCCATTTCAGTGGGGGTCCAAGCGGACAGGTCCTGACCTCGCCCGGGTGGGCGGGCGCTATTCAGATGAATGGCATGTCACTCATATGAATAACCCGCGTGACGTGGTGCCTGAATCTATTATGCCGGGATATCCCTTCCTTGGGAAAACGCCCCTGCATGTGCCGGATGTTGCTGGCAATCTCGAGACAAACAAGATTGTCGGGGTACCGTATACGGACGATATGATCACCAACGCGGAGCTGGATTTGGCAATACAGGTAAATCCGGATGCCGACGAGATTGATGCTTTTCTGGAGCGTTACCCCAAGGCACAGGTCAGGGATTTTGATGGTAATCCGAAGATGCTGTCGGAGCTGGATGCGTTGATTGCCTATCTCCAGATGATGGGAACCCTGGTGGACTTCACGTCATATGACGTGGATGCAAATAAACGGTAGGAGGGGACTAATGGATTATCATAGCGTTTCGACTTTCGCACAGAGTTACGGACTGCTTTACCTATTCGGCCTGTTTATTGCGGTGCTTGTTTATGCATTGTGGCCGCGAAACAAGGAAAAGTTTGACAAGGCAGCCCATATTCCGCTCGAGGACGACTAAGATGTCTGACAAGGTTGAAAAAGACGAAATTACTGGTACCGATACCACAGGACATGAATGGGACGGGATCAAGGAGCTGGATAATCCCATGCCGCGGTGGTGGCTTTGGACGATGTACGCCTCTATTGTCTGGGCGATCGGTTACTGGATCGTTATGCCCGCCTGGCCACTTGTTACCAGCTATACTTCCGGATTCATCGGGTACTCCTCTCGCGGATCGCTGGAACAGGAACTGGCGGAGGCGAGTCAGGCTCATGCAGCAGACCGGGCGACTCTTCTCACGATGGAATTCAGCGCCGTAAAGAATAATGATCAGGTCTATCAGTTCGCCATTCGCGGTGGAAAGTCGGCCTTTGCCGTGAATTGCTCGCAGTGTCATGGGTCCGGTGCGCAAGGGTCACCAGGCTTTCCGAACCTGAATGACGATGATTGGCTTTGGGGCGGGAACCTGGATGCGATCTACGAAACCATTAAATATGGAATTCGCTCAGATCATGACGATACGCGGATTGGTGATATGCCTGCCTTTCTCACCGACGAATTGCTCACAAAGGAGCAAATAAACGATGTCGCGGAGTATGTCCTTTCCCTGTCAGAGGAGCGAAAAGATATGGCTGCAGTTGATCGCGGGTTGGAAGTTTACATGGAAAACTGTGCGTCCTGTCATGGCGATAAGGCAAAAGGTAATCGCGATTTCGGGGCGCCGAACCTGACCGACGCGATTTGGTTTTACGGGAAAGACAAAGATATCATTCTCCGAACCATTTCCCGGGGCCGCGCCAACGTCATGCCTGCCTGGACCGGGCGGTTGGATGACACAACAATTCGCCAGCTTGCCCTGTATGTGCACTCCCTCGGGGGCGGAGAGTAATCCGTTTCACCTTTTTATTCTGGAGTAAGGGTTGTGGTTGACAGCTCCGTAGAAAATATTGACGTCCGTCCGGTTAACAAGAAGGAAAACCGGGCTCTCTTCGCCAAGCGTGAGAAAATCCAGCCTAAGAAGGCGCGTGGAAACTTCCGCCGCCTGAAATGGATCATCATGGGCATAACCCTGGCGATCTACTATATCACGCCCTGGATCCGCTGGGATCGCGGTGAGAGTGGGCCGGATCAGGCCGTACTTGTCGATTTCGCGCGAGAGCGGTTCTATTTCTTCTTTATCGAACTCTGGCCGCAAGAGGTCTACTATATTACCGGGTTGCTTATCCTGGCGGCAATTTCTCTATTCCTTGTGACGTCTCTATTCGGGCGGGCCTGGTGTGGGTATTCCTGCCCGCAAACGGTCTGGACGGATCTTTTCATATTTGTTGAGCGTATGGTGGAAGGGGACCGAAACGCCCGCCTTAGGCTGGACAAGGAACCGATGTCGATCTCGAAACTCAGCAAACGGGTGCTGAAGCATTCGATCTGGCTCGTAATCGGCGTGCTCACCGGCGGTGCCTGGGTATTCTATTTTGCCGATGCCCCGACGCTGCTGCGAGAGCTGCTAACGTTTGAAGCACCCGTCATAGCCTATTCCAGTGTTGCGGTCCTGACCGCTACGACCTATGTCTTCGGCGGTTTAATGCGGGAGCAGGTCTGCACTTACATGTGTCCCTGGCCCCGAATTCAGGGCGCAATGGTGGATGAGGACTCTCTGACTGTCACCTATCATGAGGCTCGCGGGGAACCGCGCGGACCGCATAAAAAAGGAGACCCCTGGACTGATCGGGGACATTGCATCGACTGTAACCAGTGTGTTGCGGTTTGTCCGATGGGGATTGATATCCGCGACGGCCAGCAGCTTGAATGTATTACCTGCGCCCTTTGCATTGATGCCTGCGATGACGTGATGGACAAGATCGACCTGCCGCGCGGGCTGATTAGCTATGATACGTATGCGGGACAGTTTGACAGCGATCCGGACCGCAAGCTCAATATACGCTTTATCCGTCCGCGGACGATTGCCTATGGGCTGATCCTTGCCCTTGTCGGGGCGGTGATGGTCTTTACGTTGTTCAACCGGTCGGTGCTCGACGTAAATGTCATCCGTGACCGTAACCCGTTGTTCGTGACTCTCTCTGATGGATCAATTCGCAATGGCTACACGGTGAAGATTCTGAACAAAATTCATGAAACTCGGCAATTTTTGATTGAGGTGAAGGGTGTGAAGGGTGCTCAGGCGTGGATCGAAAGCGGCCCGCCGCTCGGACTGCCGATACTGGTCACGGTGCCGGCTGACGCCCTATCCAGCTATAAGCTCTTTGTCTCTGCGCCGTCGGAAAGCCTGCAGGACAAGAGTTCTGATATCGATATCGTCGTCGCGGATTTCGAAAGCGGCGAGACGGATGTGCGGACAACAAGTTTCAAGGGGCCGGAAAGATGAGCGCGAGAATAAACGGAAAGCTGCTGACTGGTCGCCATGTGGCCCTGATGCTGGCCGCATTTTTCGGGCTGATGTTCACGGTCAACGGTATCTTTGTGTATTTCGCACTCGGAAGCTTTTCGGGGGTCAGCGAGAACGATGCCTATAAGCGCGGCCTCGCCTATAATGAGGAAATCGATCTCCGGTCGCGGCAGCTTGCACGCGGATGGCAGCCAACGCTTATATTTGAGCAGACAGGTGCCGCCCAAGGGAAGTTAATTTTCACTATTCTGGACGAGGACGGGCAAAAACTGGAAGATCTCGATATTGTTGCGACTATTCGTCGTCCGGTGATAGACGCCAAAGATCAGGGTCTATCTCTGGTTTATGACAATGGCTATTACGCGGCGGATGTCTTGCTTTCGGGCCCTGGGCAATGGGATGTCTCCATTCTGGTTTATGGAGGCGATTATAACGAGCCTTACCGGTTGGATAAGCGGATATGGCTAAAATAGCGCTTGAAACTCAGGGAAACTTGACCGCCGGACGTTCCTACGATCTGGGCGGAAATTGTTGTTCCGGCGGCGCCATGGCACTGGGCGATGCGATATCTCCCGCCGCCGATTTGGACGATTTTATCAATGCGGATCCAACGGCATTCGCTGAAACCGACCAGGATGGCAACGCGATTTTGCATACGCTCGTAGAGAACATGCATTGCGCCAATTGTATCAAAACGATCGAGCAGACGCTGCAATCCAATCCGTCGGTCCTTGAGGCGCGGGTCAATTTTTCAACCCGGCGGCTCTTCCTGCGCTGGCGGCCGGAAGGAGTGGATGTCAGTGACCTTGTAAAACCGGTAATTGCTCTCGGCTACCCTCTCACACCCTATAACTCCGCAATGATTAAATCGGCAATCGCGGAGGAAAATACGCATCTTCTCAGGGCGCTGGCGGTGGCCGGTTTCGCGGCGGCCAACGTGATGTTGTTGTCCGTTTCCGTATGGGCGGGGCTCTTTTCTGAAGACATGGGACCAGCAACCCGGGATTTTCTGCACTGGATTTCCGGGATGATCGCGCTGCCGGCTGTGGCCTATGCAGGTCAGCCCTTCTTCAGGTCCGCGATCGCAGCTCTTCGCGCCGGCCGTCTCAATATGGATGTACCCATATCGCTGGCCGTTATACTCGCCGCAGGCATGAGCCTTGCCGAGACCATTCAAAGCGGGGAGCATGTCTACTTCGATGCCTCAGTTACGCTTCTCTTTTTCCTGCTCATCGGGCGGTATCTTGATAATGCGGCGCGCAGCAAGGCGCGCTCTGCGGCAGAGAGATTGCTGCTTCTGAAGGCGGTAGCGGCGACGATTGTTCTCCCGGACGGGAAATTTAAAACAGTATCGGTTGAGGCCGTTACGCCCGGGACACATGTCAGGGTTATGGTGGGGGACAGGTTACCCGTCGACGGGGAGGTGGTTAAGGGGCGGTCGGATATCGACGTGAGTTTGATTACCGGGGAAAGCTTGCCGAGTTCGGTCGGCGCTGGTGATGATGTCTTTGCCGGTACACTGAACTTGAGCGCGCCGCTTGAGATCGTGGCAACCAAGACGGGCGACAATACGCTGCTTGGGGATATCGTCCGTCTAATGGAAGCGGCAGAGCAGGGACGGGCAAATTATGTGCGTCTTGCTGACCGAATTGCTGGATTTTATGCGCCTGCGGTCCATCTGCTGGCAGCCGGGACCTTTATTGGCTGGTGGATACTGGCCGGGAGCTGGCAAAATGCGCTGATGCAGGCCGTGGCCGTGCTCATTATCACCTGTCCCTGCGCGCTTGGTCTTGCCGTACCTGTCGTGCAGGTGGTCGCGAGCGGACGGCTCCTGATGAAAGGGATATTGGTTAAGGCGGCGGATGGTCTCGAGCGTCTCTCGGAAGTTGA
Organism: Sneathiella sedimenti; assembly: GCF_017313765.1. Lineage (GTDB taxonomy): Bacteria > Pseudomonadota > Alphaproteobacteria > Sneathiellales > Sneathiellaceae > Sneathiella > Sneathiella sedimenti. The sequence continues at coordinate 36,078 of NZ_JAFLNC010000002.1, forward strand.
CACAATTGTTTTTGATAAGACTGGCACTCTGACGGAAGGCCGTCTTGATCTTGTTAATCGCGATGAGATATCCGTGAGGCATCTTGACCTTGCGGCTCGGATTGGGCGCAATAGCCGCCATCCGCTTGCCCGTGCGGTAGCGCGGGCCGGAAAGGGAGCAGGGGAATATCTGGAAGTTGAAGAATGGCCTGGAGAGGGGCTGCGTAGCCTGGTCAGCGGCAAGGAAGTGCGTCTTGGCAGTCGCTCCTTTTGCGGTGTGCGGGACGACGCATCCTCTGACATAATTCCGGGTCCGGAGTTGTGGTTAAGCATTGAAGGCGAGGACGCGATCCAGTTCCGTTTTCAGGATCGATTGCGCCCGGACGCCCTTGCCACAATCAAAAACCTGAAAGCGCGGGGTTTCAAGATCGATCTTCTCTCGGGGGATCGGGAAGCGGTGGTCAGAGATCTTGCCGAGAATCTTGGTATTGAGAATTGGTATGCCCAGAAAAAGCCCGAGGATAAGGTCGCACATCTCAAAACATTGGAGGCGGCGGGACGTAAAGTATTAATGGTCGGTGATGGATTGAACGATGCGCCGGCGCTGGCCTCAGCCTATGTGTCACTTTCTCCCGCGAGTGCGGCAGATATCAGCCAGACAGCCGCCGATTTCGTATTTCAGGGCAGGGATCTCTCGGCCGTAATCGAAACGATCCAGGTCGCCCGCGCATCAAGGCGCCTGATTTTCCAGAATTTCTCCCTTGCGTTTCTTTATAACGCCATAGCTGTTCCGCTCGCAGTCGCGGGCGTGGTAACACCGTTGATCGCAGCGGTGGCCATGTCCGCGTCCTCCCTTCTCGTTTGCCTGAATTCCCTCCGCCTCCGGTTGCATGGGAAAGGTTCCACAGGATGAATGTGCTTATCTATCTCATCCCGGTCGCATTGTTTCTGGGGGGAATTGGGCTTGCGGCATTCCTTTGGAGCCTGAAAAGCGGTCAATATGAAGATCTTGACGGTGCCGCAAATCGCATTCTTATTGATGAAGATGATGACGAGAAAATTTCCTGATATGCCGGATGCCGATGTTGTACAACACTGGCAGTTTTGAAACTCTCCTGATACTGTGGTTTCAAATAAACAAGATTCTGGTAGCGTAATTCATCATGGCGATTTGGGGAAAAATTCTGGGTGGAGCGGCCGGCCTTCTGATGGGGGGTCCTCTTGGCGCTCTTGTCGGCGGTCTTGCGGGGCACGCAGTCGATAAATATCGTGAAACAGCGTCGGGTGAAGACGAGATCGGGCACCATCAGGTCAAGCAGGTTGCGTTTACCATCGCGGTCATTGCTTTGGGCGCAAAAATGGCGAAGGCGGACGGCGTTGTCACGCGTGAAGAGGTCGATGTCTTCAAGCGCGTGTTTCGCATTCCGCCAAATGAGGAAAAGAATGTTGGGCGTGTCTTTAACATGGCCCGTCAGGATACGGCCGGATATGAAGAGTATGCGGCCCAGGTGGCGCGGATGTTTCGCGACACGCCTCAGTTGATGGAGGATCTTCTCCATGGTCTTTTTGCTATTGCCATGGCGGACGGCGTTTTGCATCCGGATGAGGATATCTATCTTCAGAATGTCGCGGCGATCTTCGGCTTTAACGAGGCGGCTTATGCCCGTATTCGCAGCTATCACGCGAAAGATGGTGAGCGTGATCCCTATCAAATTCTCGGCGTTTCTGCAGACATATCCGATGCAGAACTCAAGAAAGCCTATCGTCAACTCATTCGAGAAAATCATCCAGACAAGGTTATCGCTGACGGTCTGCCACAGGAATTTGTGGATGTTGCCAACGCCAAGCTTGCAAAAATTAACGCAGCATATGACCAGGTTGTAAAAATCCGCGGTCTTTAGTATCGGAACAAAAATTGAAGAATAAAGATCTTGTCCTGATGCTTCTGGTCAATTTTCTCTGGGCATCAAATTTCCTGTCGGCAAAGATCGGAATGGAAGTGTTTACCCCGCTTCTTTTCACAGCGCTGCGCTTTTCCCTAGTCATCATGGTGATGTTGCCCTTTGTCTCGCTCCCGCACGGCCATTGGCGAAAAATTCTTATAATTGGCTTGTTGATGGGTGTGCTGCACTTTTCCCTGATGTTTTGGGGGCTGTCTCTTTCGCCGGATATTTCCTCGGTTGCGATTATCAATCAGACCTTCGTGCCATTTTCCGCCTTGCTGGCGATGGTGTTCCTGAAAGAAAAGATCGGCTGGCGGCGCTGGGGCGCTATCATCATGGCGTTCGCTGGTGTGATGGTGATCGGATTCGATCCGGTAATATTCGCGAACTGGTTGTCGCCAACGCTTGTCATCATCGCGTCCTTTCTGGTCTCTCTCAATATGGTCATTGTCCGGACGATGCCGGGTGTCAGCGCCCGTAATCTTACCTTCTGGACCGCGGCCATCGGCACCTTACCGTTATACTTCTTCTCCTATTTGTTCGAAGACGGTCAGTGGGCCGCCGTGCAGACCGCCAGCTGGAAGGAATGGGCCGCCGTCGCGTTCTCCGCCATCGGGGCGACAGTCATCGGCCATGGTCTTGGCAATTACCTGATCAAACGTTATCCTGTCAGTACAATCGCGCCCTACTATCTACTGGTGCCGGTTTTTGCCATCGCGCTCGGTATTATTTTCTGGGGAGATGTAATGACGCTGGAACTGATGATTGGCGGGGCGATGGTGATGAGCGGGGTAACCATCATCACATTACGATCAGCAAAAAAACATCCAGCGAAGCATGTCAAAAGCGATTAGGAACATTATCTGGCGTCCGTCGCCGAATTTCGACGATCGCGCCGCAGGCACGCCGATTGACATGCTTGTCCTGCATTATACAGGAATGAAGACAGCGGAGGCTGCGATTGAGCGCCTGACGGACGAGACTGCTAAAGTTAGTGCGCATTATCTCGTTCAGGAGGACGGTCAGGTACTGGCGCTGGTGGCGGAGGAAAAGCGCGCCTGGCACGCCGGTGTTTCACGCTGGCGCGGCGCGGACAACATCAATGCCCGTTCGGTTGGAATTGAAATCGTCAATCCCGGTCATGAATTCGGTTATCGGCCTTTTCCGGACGTGCAAATGGAGGCGGTCACGGTGCTGGCAACTGATATTGTTGCGCGTCACGCCATCCCGGCATGGAATGTTGTAGGTCATTCTGATGTGGCGCCAAATCGCAAGGAAGATCCGGGCGAGCTGTTTGAGTGGCGGGAACTGGCGCGCAAGGGCGTTGGTCTTTGGTATCGGGAGAACAGACACGCATCTCTACATTACGCTTCGCTGTTGCCGGGCACAGGGGGAGAGAGCGTCATTGCGATACAGGAAGCTTTGAACGAGATCGGCTACGATGTCATGAAAAATGGGATTTATGACGATGCGTTGACAGCTGTTATTTGTGCTTTTCAGCGTCATTGGCGACCGTCAAGAGTGGATGGAAATGTCGATGCGGAGACACAGGCCGTCCTTTACGCGTTGCGTGATGAAGTTCGGCGCTTGACTTGAGCTTGGCTCATGCTTAGTTAAAACCGGACAGATGGCTGGATGATCGTCGCTAACCGGAAGGTTAGGGGAGGAAAGTCCGGGCTCCACGGAAATACGATGCCGGTTAATGGCCGGCGGGGGTGACCCCAGGGAAAGTGCCACAGAAAGTAAACCGCCCGGTTTCCGGGTAAGGGTGAAAGGGTGCGGTAAGAGCGCACCGCGCCGCTGGCAACAGTGGCGGCATGGTAAACCCCATCGGGAGCAAAACCAAATAGGGATGGTCGGCGCAAGGGCAACCTGTGTGCAAGCCGGTTTTCCGGGCTATCATCCGGGTTGGTTGCTTGAGATGTCTGGTAACAGGCATCCTAGATGAATGATCATCCCCTGGATTCAGGGACAGAACCCGGCTTACAGGCCATCTGCCTTATTTTCTATCGCAATCTGCGGTATAGTGGGATTTTGGCGAAGGCGTCTCTTCACAATAGGAAAAAATATGGGGTTCTTGCGAGCGGCGGGTCTCGGAATGGTGGCGGTTTTCCTGCCTGTTTTTGCGACGCCTGCTTTTGCTGCCGCGACGGAAATGCCCTCTCTTGTCTATGACATCGGTATTAGTATTTGCATCGCCAGTATGCTCTCGATCCTCTTTGTCCGGATCAAAATCCCAACCATTGCCGCGTTTCTTGTATGCGGGATCCTGATCGGGCCGATCGGCATAAAACTCATTACCCAGCCGGACAATATTGACACAATATCTGAGCTTGGATTTATCCTGCTCCTGTTCATGATCGGGATGGAGATAGATCTTCGCCGGATGTTGCGGAGCGGCAAGATGATTATTGCCTCCGGCCTGCTGCAATATCCATTGACGGTATTGTTTGGCATTCTCGTGGCGAAGGCGCTCGCCTGGATCGGTTTGTCAACGGTGGGCGAAAACTATGATGCGCTGTATTTCGGCTTGTTCATTGCCGGTTCCTCGACTCTCCTGGTGATTAAGCTATTCCAGGAGAAATATGAACTGGATACTGAGCCGGGGCGCATCGCCCTCGGCCTTCTCGTGTTTCAGGATTTCTGGGCTATTATTGTGATTATCCTGCAGCCCTCCTTTGCGGCGCCGGAAATATTGCCTGTGCTATATACCCTTCTCGGGATCGCGCTTTTGGCCGTCGTGTCCTATTTGCTCGCCAAGAGCCTTGTGCCGCTGGTGTTTCGGTGGCTCTCCAAGGAACCGCAGATGATGCTGGTCGGCGCCCTGGGCTGGTGTTTTGCCATTGTCTTTATCGGCAATGGATTTGAGTATGTTGGTGATTTCGCTTTCGGTGAAGGCTCTCACATGTCGGTGGCTACCGGGATGAGCGCGCTGATCGCCGGTTTGACCATCGCAACGCTTCCCTATAGCCGGGAAATTGTCGCGAAGGTCGGGATTGTTCGTGATTTCTTCATTACACTGTTTTTTGTGGGGCTTGGGATGAGTGTGCCGCCGATAGAGGGGGTGAGCGTCATGGTCATTGCTCTCGCGCTTGTCTTGTTTGCCTTAGTGAGCCGCCAGCTTATTTTCTTTCCCTTGCTCTATTTTACCGGCGGCGACCAGCGTCATGCCGAGGTCGCCTCTATCCGGCTCGCGCAGATTTCGGAGTTTGGTCTTGTTATTTCCTACCTGGGGACGCAGTACGGCCATATCTCGGATGAGTTTGCGAGCGCGATCATTTTCGCCTTTATTATCACGGCACTACTGACGCCGGTACTTTACAAGCATGCGTATAATATTCATCGGTGGATGGCACCGTTTCTGCAGGCAATCGGTTTTCGAGAGCCGGAAGAAGGCGCTCTGGAAGCGGAAAAAGAATATGATCTGGTGCTGCTCGGGTTTCATCGCGTTGCGTCATCTTTGCTGCATGATATCGCCAAAAACAAGCCGGAGTTGCTGTCGCGCATTCTCGTGATTGATTTCAATGTTCAGCTTCACCCCGCGATCCGCAAGCTTGGCGCGGCGGTCCGCTACGGCGATTTGTCAAACGATGAAATTCTCCTTCATGCCGGGGTCGGGAATGCAAAGGTCGTGGTTGCCACTATTCCTGACGACATTCTTCGTGGCACCAGCAACAAGGAATTGGTGAAGGTTGTTCGGCGGATAAACGAGAAAGCAATCGTGATTGCCAATGCCGAGGAGCTTGCCTCTGCGCAAGAGGTTTATGCCTGTGGGGCGGATTATGTCTATATGGGCCGGATCAATACAGCCCGTGCCCTGGAAGAGATTATCACACGGACGATGGATGGGGCCCTTGAGGATTTTCGAAGGGATGAAGAGGAGCTTCACGGCCGCCATCATGAAAGAACGGAAATCCTAAAATAGGTCGGCTTTCGATATAAACATTGCCGATTATCTGATTTATATCAGAAAAATACGAATCACTTTGGCCTGAATTTTTGAAATCAGGCGATATTTCTCGCAGAAGTATAAATTTTCGTTTCTCCCTTTTGGCCCGAGAACGCGGACTCGTCACTCCAATAGCCCGTCGCCAAGTGACTGTGCCGTCCTTGATGAGTGATCGACAAGTCGGAACAAAAATAGAACATATATAAAATTCCCTATTACTTTCAATAAATCGATCAGGAGTTTTGATCGCAGAATATCGCTGCAGTAAAGGTCAAAATTTTACTTAAATTCCTCTGAGTTTTCTCCCGTAAATCCCAGTAATTGGGGGCGTTTCCCGTTGACTTCCATAAAATCCCATGATATTCCAAATTTATCCATTATACACCAGAAGTGCTTGTTTTTGCCGGTCTGTGTCGGAAGTTCATAAGAAATTTTCTGGGTTCTTGGGGAATGGAAAAGTAGGGGGATTTTTGGCTGTATGGCCCTGTTTCTGTCCACATATGTCAACAAGGTCGATAAGAAGGGACGGGTATCCGTGCCGGCGAAGTTCCGTGCGGTTCTTGCGTCCAAGGGTTTCGACAGTGTTGTGCTGCTGCCCACAATCAATGGCGATGCCATTGACGCCTGTGGTATGGACGTGATGGAGCGCCTTCTCGAGAAGATCGGCGGCTTTGATCCCTTGTCTGAAGATCGCGAGAGCTTTGCTGATGCACTCATGAGTGACGCTGTCGAGCTCCCCATTGATGGTGACGGTCGTATTATGGTCCCTCTGGAGCTTCTTGAAAACGCAGGTATTGAGGGTCAATGCGCCTTTGTCGGGCGGGGCGACAGTTTTCAGATCTGGCAGCCCGAGGCCTTTGAAATTCGTAAGAAACAGGCGCGTGCCCGCGCCGTCCAGAAACGTGCCTCTAGTTTGGGCGGCGAAGGGGGTGCCAATGATTAGGCAAGATGCCCCTCATATCTCTGTACTACTGCGGGAAGTTCTAGAGATTCTTGGCCCGAAAGACGGGGGTGTCTATGTGGACGGGACCTTCGGGGCTGGTGGTTATTCCCGCGCAATACTTGAGGCCGCGGATTGTCATGTCTATGGCATTGACCGCGATCCACTTGCGATTGCGATGGGCCGCGAGATGGCAGCCGAGTTTCCCGGTAGGCTGGTCATGGTTGAAGGTTGCTACGCGGATATGGAGGGGTTGCTGTCCTCCCACGGCATAGATGCGGTTGATGGAATTGCTCTCGATATCGGTGTTTCCTCCATGCAGATCGATGAGGCGGAGCGCGGCTTTTCCTTCATGAGGGAAGGGCCACTTGATATGCGCATGTCCGGTGAGGGCCGGACGGCGGCTGACGTTGTTAATGAAGAATCTGAAGCAGAACTCGCCAGGATTATATTTGTGTACGGTGAGGAGCAAAGATCGCGTGCGATTGCGCGTGCAGTAGCCGAAAGGCGCGAGTTGGCGCCTTTCAAGAGTACAGTTGAGTTAGCGGAAGTGGTGGCTTCGGTTGTTCGTCCAACAGGAAAGGGCATTCATCCGGCGACGCGTACCTTCCAAGCGTTGCGTATAGTAGTAAATGATGAACTTGGGCAGCTGGTCAAGGGCCTGGCCGCATCCGAACGACTGCTTACTCCCGGTGGTCGTTTAGCGGTTGTGTCTTTCCACAGTCTTGAAGACCGACGCGTGAAAAACTTCCTGTCAGCAAGGTCTGAAGGGCGTGCCAGGCCGTCTCGTCATGTTCCTGTCTCGGACGAGGGGCCAGCTCCCACTTTCAAGCTTATCAAACGAGGTACCTTCAAGGCTCGTCCTGATGAATTGGCCGTTAATCCGCGGTCGCGCTCTGCGCGGTTGCGTGGGGCGATCAGGACTGATGCGCCGGCCTGGACGGAGGCGGCATGAAGTTAAACCTAACAGTAATTTCTCTGGTTCTTGTTGCGGCTGTATCTTTCGGTCTCTATCAGCTTTCCTATGAGGTTCAGGAGCTTGAAAAAGACCTCAAGGCGCTCAACAAAAGTATTTCCGAAAATAAGGAGAGTGTTCGTATTCTGAAAGCGGAGTGGACCTATCAGAACCGTCCGGACGTCCTGCAGTCGCTCGCAAGCAAGTATCTGCCGTTGCTCCTGATCGCGCCTTATCAGGTGGCGTCGGTTGGCGAGGTGCCATACCCGCCTATTGACCCAGAGCAATATTCTGTTCCCGTGCCGCGCCACAACCCGCGCCGCGATTATACGCCTGTAACGCCACTGCCAAAAGGAGCAATACAGCTTGCGACCTTTACGCATGAGGGGAGCTTGCAATGAGCGAATTGACTTGGTCCACTAAGTCATCTCGCCCCCGCATTACGCTGACGCCCTCTCATGGCCACAACAATCCGGAAGATCGTCATATGGCGTTGCGGCTAGAGGGCAGTGCAAAGGAAACACTAGAGCAGGGTCGAAATCGACTTGTGATGGCCGGCGTTATCTTTGCCTTTTGTTTTGTTATCCTTGCCGGAAGGCTCGTTGGGCTGGCCATTAGCGGTATTGGTGAAGAGGACGCAATCGCCTCTGATGTTGATGCGCCTCCGCCTGTCGCAGTCGGTGAAAGCATGCGGGCAGAGATCAGGGACCGGAATGGGGTCCTGCTGGCCACTACGCTAACCACGGCATCGCTGTTCGCCGAGCCCAAAAATATTATCGACCCCAAGGAAGTTGCGGCGAAGCTTACAACGGTTCTCGATGATTTGAGCGAAGCTGCGATCCTGAGCAAACTCGCGTCGGCAAAAAATTTCGTCTGGCTCAAGAGAAACTTGACGCCAACGCAGCAGTATCAGGTAAATGCCCTCGGTATTCCAGGACTGCATTTCCGTGAGGAGGAGAAGCGGTTTTATCCGATGGGGGCGCTGGTCTCTCATGTGATGGGCTTCACCGATGTGGACAACCACGGCATTGCCGGTGTTGAAAAGTATTTTGACGACCAGCTCAGCGGGTCCCGCGACAGAGCTTCGCAGGAGTTAATGCTCTCTCTCGATGTTCGCATACAGCATGCCTTGCGGGACGAGCTTTCCCGTCACATGTCTATTTTCCGTGCCATCGGGGCGGCGGGCATGGTCATGGATGTACAGACGGGCGAAATACTGGGAATGGTCTCCCTGCCGGATTTTGATCCTAATCGGCCGAATGATTTTTCAGGGGATGCCAAGTTTAACCGGATTTCCCTTGGCGTCTATGAAATGGGCTCAACCTTTAAGACCTTTACGACAGCAATGGCGCTGGATATGGGCGTTGTTGGATTGCAGGGCGGATATGATGCGACAGACCCAATCCGCAAGGCCGGCTTTCGCATTCGCGACGACCATCCGAAGAAGCGCTGGCTGTCTGTTCCTGAAATATTTATGTATTCCTCCAACATTGGCGCGGCAAAAATGGCCGATGACGTTGGACCCAAGAAACACAAGGCATTCCTGGCGAAATTGGGCCTTCTCGACAAGCCATCTTTAGAAATTCCCGAGCTCGGTGCCCCAATTTTGCCGCCAAGATGGAATAGTCTTGAGACCATGACAATTTCATTTGGCCACGGACTGTCTGTTAGCCCCCTGCAACTCAGCACGGGGATTTCGGCGATCGTCAATGGCGGCAATTATATCAACCCAACGGTGATCCGGCGCGATAAAGGAAAACTGACGCCGGTCCGTCAGGTTATTTCTGCAAAGACCTCCGATACTATGCGGCGGCTAATGCGGCTTGTTGTTGAAAAGGGGACCGGCGGCAAGGCATCTGCTGCGGGGTACCTCGTCGGCGGTAAAACCGGTACGGCGGAAAAGGCAGTTGGCGGCCGGTATAAGCGGGATGCATTGATCGCGTCTTTCGTCAGCGCGTTTCCCATGAATGATCCGCGCTACGTCGTGTTTGCCATGCTTGACGAGCCAAAAGGTAACGCCCAGACGCATGGCTTCAGAAGCGCAGGCTGGACGGCGGCGCCGATTGTCGGGCGGTTGATTTCCCGGATTGGTCCGATCCTGTCAATCCAGCCGGTCGAGGAAGAGAGCGAGGCTGTTCAGAAGGCCATGTTTATCCCCATTAATTCACGGGAGAAAAAACTTGCGTCTTTCTGAATTGATGAAAGGCCGGGAAATTCCGGCCATGCATGATACGCATATCAAGGGGCTGACCGCGGACAGTCGCCAGGTTGAGCCGGGCTTCCTGTTTGCTGCGCTTTCTGGAAAAAGTGCTGACGGCCGTGAATTTATCGAGGATGCCGTTAAAAGAGGGGCAGTCGCCATCCTTACCAACACGTCATATGAGCCGGCGGACTGTAAGCTGCCATGTTTTCGCGAGGAAAACCCGCGCTTGATCCTGGCTCGCCTGGCGTCGCGCTTCTACGGGGCGGAGCCAGAGACGATGACGGCTGTCACCGGAACAAATGGCAAGACATCCGTGGCGTATTTTACGCGCGCTATTTGGCAGGCGATGGGTTTGTCCGCGGCGAGCATTGGGACACTTGGTGTCATGATGCCCGACCAGACGCTGCCCCTCGGCTACACGACTCCCGAGCCGGTCCTTCTGCATAAAACGCTTACCTATCTCGTCGGTCATGGAATTCAGCACGCGGTTATCGAGGCGTCTAGTCATGGGCTTGATCAGTATCGCCTTGACGGAGCGCGTATAAAATCTGCCGCTTTTACCAATCTGACGCGTGACCATCTTGATTATCACGCGTCATCCGAAGGCTACCTGAATGCGAAGCTTGGCTTGATCTCCCGCGTTCTTGATAAAACGGGAACGGCGGTTCTTAACGCGGATTCGGAAGTCTATCCCGCCTTTTTGCGGGCTGCCAAGGATCGCGGCGTGAAGATCATTTCCTATGGTCGGGCGGCAAATGACCTCAAGCTCATTGATCTCGCGCCTGAAAGCGCGGGGCAGGTTGTGACAGTGGAAATTTTAGGAAAGCGGCAGGAAATCATGTTGCCGCTTGCTGGTGAATTTCAGGTCATGAACGCTCTTTGCGCCCTCGGTCTGGTGATTGGCGCGGGCGGTGACCCGGCCGCTGCCAGCAAGGCGCTTTCAAAAGTGACCAATGTGCCGGGGCGGCTTGAACTGGTTGCGACGCTTGCGAATAACGCCGCGATCTATGTTGATTATGCTCACTCGCCTGACGCGCTGGAAACCGTGCTCGAAGCCGTTAGAAGCCATGCAAAAGGCAAAATTCACGTGGTTTTCGGATGTGGCGGTGACAGGGATAAGGGCAAGCGCGCGGAAATGGGGCGTATAGCCGGTCTTTATGCGGATCGGGCCATCGTGACGGACGACAACCCGCGCACTGAAGACCCTGTTCAGATTCGGGCGGAAATCATCGTTGCTTGCCCGGACGCCCTGAATATTGGTGATCGTTTTGCGGCGATTGAAACAGCGATCAAGGCTCTCGGGCAGGAAGATATACTCGTTGTGGCCGGGAAAGGTCATGAGGAAGGCCAGGTTATCGGGACGCAAACCATCCCGTTTAACGACAAGAATGCCGTTCACGAGATCGTCGCGGCGTTAGGGGGCGAAAATGTCTGACCAGCCACTTTGGAAAGGGATCGATGTTATCGCCGCTGTTGGTGGAAAAGCCGACCGGGAAGACTGGACGGCGTCCGGCGTCTCCATTGATAGCCGCTCCCTTGAAAAAGGGGAGTTGTTTGTTGCGATTGTTGGCCCAGTGCATGACGGTCATGATTTTGCTCGCGCTGCATTTGATAAGGGCGCGGCGGCATTGCTGCTGAGCCAACGGCCTGATGACCTGCCGGCGGAGGCGACTGTTATTCTTGTGGATGATACCTTGCGTGCGCTTGAAGATCTGGGGCGCGCCGCCCGGGCGCGAACAAAAGCGCAGATCGTTGCGGTCACCGGCAGCGTTGGCAAGACAGGCTCCAAGGAATCGCTTTTACACATTTTGTCGCGGCAGGGAAAAACCCATGCCAGCATCGGCAGCTTCAACAATCACTGGGGCGTGCCACTGTCGCTTTCGCGCATGCCCGAGGATACTAAATTCGCCATTTTCGAGCTTGGCATGAACCATCCGGGTGAGCTTGGTCCCCTGTCAAGAATGGTCCGTCCGCATGTCGCGTTGATCACCACGATTGAAGCCGTTCATCTGGAGTTTTTCTCGGATGTCGAGGCAATTGCCCATGCGAAAGCGGAAATATTCGAGGGTCTGACCTCCAGCGGCTCGGTTATTCTCAATGGAGATAACAGCTATGGCGGCCTTTTGAAGAGCATTGCGGCGAATGCCGGCATTACACATATCCTGACATTTGGTGAAAAGTCTGAAGCGGACATCCGTCTAACTGATTTTACGCTTTACCCCGATTACAGTGATGTCGCGGTCAAGATTGCGTCCCATGAGGTGTTTTTCCGCCTGGGTGTGCCAGGTCGCCACTGGATCAGTAATATTCTCGGCGTATTGGGTGCGGTGAGCGAGCTTGGCGCCGATATCGAAAAGGCGGCGGATGCTCTTAGCAATTTGCAATCCCCGAAAGGGCGGGGTGCACGTCATATGGTGCCTTGTTTCGGGGGCAGCTACATGGTCGTTGATGAAAGCTACAATGCCAGCCCGGCCTCCATGCGCGCGTCTTTGGAGGTCCTGCATAACCTCCATCCAGACGGCAACGGGCGGCGTATCGCTGTTCTTGGCGATATGCTGGAACTGGGCGAGAAATCCGCAGATATTCATCGCAGCCTGAAAGCGGATGTGTGCGCGGCGGGAGTTGACCTTCTGTTCACCTGCGGACCGAATATGGCGCAACTGTCAAAATCCATGCCTAGCACTATCGGCACACATCATGAAGAGACATCGGATAGGTTGATCAATCCCTTGCTGGAGGTAATCGGTGCCGGTGACATTATTCTAATCAAGGGCTCGCTTGGCAGCAAAATGCGTATCCCGCTCGATGCCCTGCTAGAGCGCCGCCCCGTCGTCATGGCGGGCGCCGAACAGAGGGGGCGCTGATGCTCTATAACCTTTTATTCCCGCTGGCCGAAGATTTTACACTCTTCAACCTATTCCGTTACCTGACGTTTCGAACCGGTGGCGCGGTGATGACGGCGCTGTTGATCAGTTTCATATGTGGTCCGGCGGTTATTCGCTGGCTGAAAAGCAAGCAGCATCGCGGACAGCCGATCCGTAACGATGGGCCGCAATCTCATATTATCGCCAAGCAGGGCACCCCGACGATGGGGGGCTTCCTGATCCTTCTGGCGCTTGGGATCAGCACATTGCTCTGGGCGGACCTGAAAAATATCTATGTCTGGGTGGTACTGCTGGTCACGCTTGGGTTTGGCGCCATCGGCTTTGCCGATGATTATCTGAAAGTCAGCCGCCATAATACCCGGGGTCTCCCCGGGAAACTCAAGTTGCTGCTGGAACTACTGATCGCCGGATCGGCCGGTTATGTCATCATGGCAAGCTCACCGATGGATATATCGGGTGTGCTGACCATCCCGTTCTTCAAGAATGCGATTATCAATCTTGGCTGGTTTTATATCCCTTTTGCCATTTTGGTGACAGTGGGGGCAGGGAACGCTGTTAACCTGACCGATGGCCTAGATGGCCTTGCCATTGTTCCGGTTATGATTGCTGCCGCCTCCTTTGCGTTGATTGCCTATCTGGTAGGTAATGCCGTCTTCTCGAATTACCTCCAAGTCCAATATGTCCCGGGTTCTGGAGAGTTGACCGTATTCTGTGGTGCCTTGATTGGTGCCAGTCTCGGGTTCCTTTGGTTCAACGCGCCTCCTGCCATGGTTTTTATGGGCGATACCGGCTCGCTTGCCATGGGCGGTGCGCTTGGCTCCGTCAGCCTCGTCGCGCGGCATGAGATTGTGCTGGCGATCATTGGCGGACTGTTTGTGTTGGAGACCGTGTCCGTAATTGTTCAGGTGGCGTCCTTCAAGCTGACGGGGAAGCGTGTGTTCCGGATGGCGCCGCTGCATCATCACTATGAACAGAAGGGCTGGGCAGAGCCGACAATCGTAATCCGGTTCTGGATTATTGCCGTTATCCTCGCCCTTATCGGCCTCGCATCGCTGAAGTTGAGGTAAGGGGATGATGCAGAGCCATTCATATCAGCATAAGAACATCGCCGTATTCGGTCTGGGCAAGAGCGGTATGGCAACGGCGCGCCAGCTTCACCTTGGCGCAGCGCATGTTTTTGTCTGGGATGATAATGAGGCCCGGCGCCAAGCAGCGCAGGAGGCTGGCCTGATCGTGCAGGACCTGACGGAGAATAGCTGGCCGGAGGCAGAGGCGCTGGTCTTGAGCCCGGGCGTCCCCCTTACCCATCCGACACCGCACCCCGTTGTGAACCTTGCCAAAAAGGCCGGCGCTGCCGTTATTGGCGATATTGAAATATTCCTGCAGGAGAAAGAGGCGGGACGGATAATCGGTGTGACCGGCACCAATGGGAAATCGACAACGTCAGCGTTGATACATCACCTGCTCGCGTCCGCCGGAAAATCCACAGCTCTTGGCGGAAATATCGGTACGCCGGTCATGGACCTGCCGGAGCTCGAACTAGAGGGATGCTATGTTCTGGAGCTGTCGTCCTACCAACTGGATTTGACGCCTTCCTGGCAGGCGGATGTGGCGATCCTTCTCAATATTACGCCTGATCATCTGGATCGTCATGGTGACATGGAAGGGTACGCAGCTGTCAAGAAGCGCATCTTCCAGCACCAAGATGAAAATGGTATCGCAATCATCAATATCGATGATCCGATTTGTGAGCATATTGCGACCTGCCTTGCTATTTATGGTGAAGGTAAGCTTGTTCCCATTTCGACAGAGACGTCAGTTTCTGGCGGAGTGAGTGTCATTGACGGCCGACTCGAGGACCTGTCGGTTGGCGATCAATCTTGGACGATGGATATTTCAAAGATTGGTTCCTTGCGCGGCCGTCACAACTGGCAGAATGCCGCGGCAGCAGTTGCTGCCGCGCGGAGTGTCGGGTTAACGCCTGAAGAAATCAGGTCAGGCCTTCAGTCCTTCGGGGGCCTTTCTCACCGCATGGAAGAAGTGGGCCGCTGCGAAAATATTCTGTTCATCAACGATTCCAAGGCGACGAATGCGGAAGCGGCGGAGAAAGCCCTGACCAGTTTTGGCAACATCTTCTGGATTGCCGGGGGCCGACCAAAAGCGGGCGGTATTTCCTCGCTAGCACCACATTTTGGCAGAATACGAGAAGCTTTCCTGATTGGCGAGGCTGCGGACCAGTTCGCTGAGACGCTGGACGGAAAGGTTCTTTACCGGAATTGCGGTGATTTGACCAAGGCTGTGCAAATGGCTGCGCAGGCTGCACAGAAAGCAGGGCATAAATCTTCCGTTGTGCTGCTGTCTCCAGCGGCTGCGAGTTTCGACCAATTCACCAGCTTTGAGGCCCGGGGCGATGCGTTTCGAGCCGCCGTCCAGCAATGGATCAAGGAGGCGCAATCGTGACAACCTTTACCCGTCTTGATCGTTCTATAGTCGGAAGCTGGTGGTGGACTGTCGATCGCTGGACGCTTGTCGCGGTAGGATTGCTCGTTGCAATGGGCGGGGTGATGGTCTTGGCGGCAAGTCCGGCTATTGCGGCCCGACTTAACCTTGACAGCTTCCATTTCGTGCGGCGCCAGTTCATGTACCTGCCAATGGCCGTGATGATAATTTTCGCCATCTCACTGCTCTCGCCTCTCTGGGTGCGGCGGCTAGCGGTTGTCAGTTTCGTCTTTTTCTCCCTCCTGACAATTGCCACCCTGCTGGTCGGGCCTGAGGTAAAAGGCGCGCATCGCTGGCTGCAATTTGGCAGTTTTACCCTTCAGCCAACCGAATTCCTGAAGCCGTCATTTGCAGTTGTCGCCGCCTGGATGTTTGCGGAGCAGCGTCGGAGCGATGAAATACCGGGTAATTTGATTTCCATGGTGTTGTTCGCCTTTGTTGTTACCCTGCTGCTCCTGCAGCCGGATGTCGGCATGACGCTGGTTGTTTCCGCTGTCTGGTTCGCCCAGTTTTTCCTCGCGGGTCTACCCATTATCTGGGTTGTGATGTTTGTTGTCGTCGGCATTGTCAGTGCCGCCGCGGCCTACAGCCTGTTTCCCCATGTGGCAAGCCGTGTCGATCGGTTTATGGATCCGTCGGGCGGCGGCAACTATCAGATTGAGCGCGCGATGGAGGCGTTCCAGACCGGTGGCTTTTTCGGAGTCGGGCCAGGGGATGGCTCGGTAAAACGTCAACTGCCAGATGCGCATACTGATTTTATCTTCGCCGTTTTGGGGGAGGAATTTGGCGTCGTCATCTGCCTTCTCGTTGTTGCCCTTTTCGCGTTTATTGTCCTCCGTGGCTTCAGCCGCTTGCTGGAAGAAAAGAACTTTTTTGTCGTTCTCGCCGCGGCCGGCTTGCTCACCCAGTTCGGGTTACAGGCAGTAATTAATATAGGGGTCAATCTGCGCCTGATGCCGACAAAGGGAATGACACTGCCCTTTATCTCCTATGGCGGTTCATCAATGTTTGCGCTCGCCCTTTTAATGGGCATGTTGCTCGCGCTCAGCCGTCGCCGTGCTGGTACGGGAGAGCTAAGATGACGCGCCTGAATAAGCAGATAGTCTTGGCGAGTGGCGGTACGGGCGGGCATATATTCCCCGCCCGCGCGCTTGCGGAAGAACTGACGTCGCGGGGGTTTGAGGTGACGCTCATAACCGATATGCGCGGCGAGAAATATGACGAGCTTTTCCCCGGAGTTACCGTTCTCCAGGTCAAGTCCGGCTCCCCGTCTATCGGAGGACTTGTCGGGAAAGTGAAGGCCGTTGGCGCCCTGATTCTCGGCTTCCTGCAATCACGCAAAATGCTGCGCCGGATAAAACCCTTAGCAGTGGTGGGATTCGGCGGATACCCCTCCATGCCCCCGGCGGCTGCCGCGGCAAGTCTGGGTATTCCGCTGGTGCTGCATGAGCAGAATGCCGTGTTGGGCAGGGTGAACAAGTTGCTGGCGGGTTATGCGAAGATTATCGCCACATCCTTCGATCACACCGAGAGTCCGGACAACGAGACCGCGAACAAGATGATCTATACCGGCAATCCTGTCCGGCGAGCAATTCTTCCACTGTTTGGTAAGGGCTACATTAGCCCGGCACCAGGCGGCCCTATTAATCTGCTCGTTCTTGGCGGTAGCCAGGGGGCGACCATCCTGTCTGAAGTCGTGCCGCTCGCACTGATTGCCCTTCCTGATGACCTGAAGGCGCGCCTCCATGTGACGCAACAATGCCGCGCTGAAGACATTGAGAAAGTTCGCGCTCTCTATCTGGAGAATGGAATAGAAGCGAAGTTGGGTCGCTTTTTTGACAATGTCGCGGAACTGCTGGAAACATGCCATCTGGCCATCACCCGTTCGGGCGCGTCGACGCTGTCTGAATTGACGGTGGCTGGGCGACCGTCGCTCCTCGTTCCCTATAAACATGCCATGGACGACCATCAGCGAAAGAACGGTGAGAATGCTGTGGCGCGTGGTGCCGCTCGGCTTGTCCTGCAGGATGAATTCACGGTTGAAGAAGTAAGCCGCCAACTGACTTACCTTTTTCACCATCCGGACTGTCTGTCGGTTATGGCAAATGCCGCGACAAGCCTTGGTGAAATTCACGCGGCAGAGAAACTTGCCGATCTGGTCGAGCGGTTCAAGCCCGCCAATAGTGACAATGAGAAAAACGGAAAGGCCGCCGCATGAGAAAGCTACCCCTGGATATGGGCCTTGTTCATTTCGTCGGTATCGGCGGAATCGGAATGAGCGGTATCGCGGAAGTGATGCATACTCTTGGCTACCAGGTGCAAGGCTCAGACCTAGCCGCCAATGCTAATGTTGAACGCCTGCGCGGCCTTGGCATCACGGTGCATGTAGGCCATGACGCAAAAAACCTGGGGGAGGCCCAGGTCGTTGTGATTTCCTCTGCGGTGAAGCCGGACAATCCCGAAGTGCGTGAAGCAAGGAGCCATCTGATACCGGTTGTTCGCCGGGCGGAAATGTTGGCTGAATTGATGCGGTTGAAATCGGCGATTGCCGTTGGCGGTACCCATGGCAAGACAACGACAACTTCACTGCTGGCGAGCTTGCTCGATGCGGCGGGGATGGAGCCGACAGTCATAAATGGCGGTATTATCAATGCTTACGGGACCAATGCCCGCCTCGGTAAAGGCGAGTGGATGGTGGTCGAGGCGGATGAGTCCGATGGCAGTTTTACGAAATTGCCGGCAACCATTGCTGTGGTAACCAATATTGATCCGGAACATCTGGATTTTTATGGCGATTTTGATGGCGTGCGTGAAGCCTTCCAGACATTTGTCCAGAATATTCCCTTTTACGGGTTCGCCGCGGTCTGTATCGACCACCCCGAAGTTCAGGCGCTGATCGGCCGGATTTCGGACCGACGGCTTGTTTCATATGGACGCTCTCCGCAAGCGGATTACCGGGCAACAGATATCCGGTTTGCAGACGGGCATGCGCATTTCAATGTAGTGCTAAGCGATCGTATTGAAGGCGACACCCGTGAAATGAAGGGATTCGAATTGCCCATGCCCGGCGTTCATAATGCCATGAACGCGCTTGCGGCGATCGCGGTCGGCATGGAAATGGGCTTCTCGGAAAAAGACCTAAAGAAAGGCTTACGCAATTTTGGCGGGGTCAAACGCCGATTTACAAAAACAGGCGAAGTGAATGGCGTCACCATAATCGACGACTATGGCCACCATCCTGTTGAAATCGCGTCGGTTCTTTCCGCCGCGCGCCAAGCCTATGACAAAAAGGTGATCGCCGTCGTGCAACCGCACCGTTATTCGCGTCTTCATGACCTGTTTGAAGAGTTCTGCACCTGCTTCAACGATGCGGACACGGTCATCGTGGCGGATATTTATGCCGCGGGTGAGGCACCATTTCCAGGGATTGACAAGGAGCATTTCGTCGAGGCGCTTCGCGCCCGAGGGCATCGCCATGTCCTGTCTCTGGACGGACCGGAGGCACTGCCCGCCATGGTCAAGGAAAACAGTCACCCTGGTGATGTCGTTGTTTGTCTGGGGGCGGGTTCTATTTCAGCTTGGGCCAATGTATTGCCTGCGAATCTCGAAAAGCTGAGGGGCGAGGAAAAGGTAGGATGAATGACATGACTCCTATGGAGCCACAAAATTCGACCAATGAAAAGCTGCTGGATCTTATGCCGCCTGCTCGTGGCCGGTTGCGCGAGAATGCGGATCTCAGCAAGGTGACCTGGTTTCAGGTAGGTGGACCTGCGGATATTCTTTTCAAGCCGGAAGACGACGCAGACCTAGCCGAGTTTCTGAAGAACCTGCCAGGTGATATTCCCGTTCATGTCATTGGCGTCGGATCCAACCTTCTCGTGCGGGATGCCGGAGTGCGGGGCGTTGTCATTCGCCTGGGCCGCCATTTCGCGAAGATGAACAATGAGGGTGACAAGTTGACCGTGGGTGCGGGGGCGCTCGACGGGCATGTCGCGCGTTTCGCGGCAGATGCGGGGCTGGAAGGCGCCGAATTTTTGAGTGGCATTCCCGGAGGGATCGGCGGCGCGTTGCGGATGAATGCCGGGGCCTATGGCGCCGATATCTCAGATATTTTCCTGTCTGCGGTTGCGTACGACCGAAAAGGCCAGCGTCATGAACTGAGCCTGAAGGAGATGGGCTTTTCCTATCGTCACACGGATGTTCCAAAGGACTGGATATTCACGGAGGCGACATTCCGGCTCACGCCGGGCGACCGGCAGGAAATACTGGACCGTATGGCGGATATTTCGCGAAACCGGGAGGAAAGCCAACCCATTCGCAGCCGGACCGGTGGCTCGACTTTTGCTAATCCTCCCGGAAAAAAGGCATGGGAGTTGATTGATGATGTCGGGGGGCGTGGATTTTCGATTGGTGATGCCATGGTCTCCGAAAAACACTGTAATTTCCTGATCAACAAAGGCGCCGCGCGGGCGGCTGACCTGGAGGCAGTCGGCGAAGAGCTGCGCCGCCGCGTGTTCGCCAAGCATGACACGCTACTGCGCTGGGAGATAGTTCGTCTCGGGGATGCAGGCGAGCGGATGGAAGGAGCCGATTCATGAAACATGTCGCTGTCCTAATGGGGGGGTGGTCCGCCGAACGCGAGGTTTCCATGAATAGTGGCCTCGCCTGCAGCGAGGCACTTAAATCATGCGGATACAAGGTTACGCCGATTGATGTCGGTCGCAATATCGCCGAGACACTCAGCGAGCTTAAACCCGATGTTTGTTTTAATGCTCTGCACGGTCGCTATGGGGAAGATGGCTATATTCAGGGATTGCTCGAAATAATCGGCATTCCCTACACTCATTCCGGCGTTCTTGCGTCGGCACTGGCGATGGATAAGCCGGTTGCAAAGACGCTTTTTGCCGACGTCGGGATCCCTATTGCCGATGGCAAGATTTTCACGCGTCAGGATATTCAGGATGGCGCCAGCTTTCCTAAGCCTTTCGTCGTCAAACCTCTAAATGAGGGTTCGAGCGTCGGGGTGACGATTATTCTGGAGGACGAGAATATAAGCCTTCAGGATTTGCCCTGGACATTTGGCGAAAAAGTCCTGATCGAAACTTTCATTCCGGGGCGTGAAATCCAGGTTGCTGTCATGGGAGATACAGCTCTTGGCGCGGTTGAGATCAGGCCGCTCGGCCGATTTTATGATTATGAAGCCAAATATACTGCCGGAAAGGCGGAACATCTGATGCCGGCCCCGCTTGACCCCGCGGATTACGAGGAAGCGTTGCGGCTGGCCTTGCTTGCCCATCAGACCTTGGGATGCCGGGGCGTCAGCCGGAGCGATCTTCGTTTCGACGATACGAAAGACGGGCCGGGTAAATTTTATATGCTGGAAACAAATACACAGCCCGGCATGACATCGCTCAGCCTCGTTCCGGAAATTGCCGCTCATTCCGGCGTTTCCTTTGAAGAGCTTGTCCGCTGGATTGTGGAGGATGCATCATGCGACCGATAACAATTGACAAGGACGACCGCGTTATTCCGTCAACATCACGACCGCGCAAGGCGACGTCCAAGAGTGGCGGCTTTTTTAAGAGCCTGCGCGGTGGCGGCAAAAAGAAAAAGACGACCAAAAGAAAAACGGAACCTCGGATTTCGACTGAGGCTGCATTTTCACGGCTGGGCAGCATGACGATTGGGATTACGGACCGGATTAGCGCACCCTTCAGGTCAGAAAAACCGCGACGGGGAAGCCGGCGAAAACCTACACCTGCCTGGCGTAAGCCTGCCGTTATATGTGGCGGCGTGCTGCTAGCCGCGATCGTTATCGGCGGTATAACAAACTTCATCGTTCGTGCAGAATTGCCCGAAAGAAGCGCCGCCTGGATCGACGCGCAGCAACAGGCCCTTGCGGAAGTATTCGGCCTTACAGTGCAGCAAATTAGCGTGACGGGTCGGGACAAGACATCGGGTGACGATATTCTTCGTGTCCTCGACGTTAAACGCGGTGATAGCATTCTGAACATTGATCCCGAGGCGGCCCGTGAGAGGCTCGAGACGTTGGGGTGGATTGAAACTGCTTCCGTGATGCGCCGCTATCCCGATGAAATCTTTATCGAAATCACGGAGCGTCGTCCGTATGCGCGCTGGCAGGTTAATGGAAAGACCGGCGTGATTGATCGAACGGGAGCACTCGTCTCCAAAAAAGACGAAGCCGCCTTTCGCTATCTACCGAAGGTCGTCGGATCCGGCGCGAATGAACATGCTGCCGAGCTATTCGATATGTTGGCACAAACACCGGAGTTGTTTACGCGCCTTGAAAGTGCCGTACGTATTCGCGATCGGCGCTGGAACCTGGAATTCAAGAATGACGTAACAGTTCTACTTCCTGAAAAAGGGGCATCGCATGCCTGGAAGCAGCTCTATCAGATACAGAATGAGCAGAGGATTCTTGACAAGGATGTGGTCTCCATCGATTTGCGCGGAAAGGACCGCATGTATGTGCGCCTGAAGGATGAGGCGGCGAAACTTCGCCGTCTGGCGGGGAACGATACATGATCACCTGTTGGAAAAGCTGGACAGAACGAAAGACGGAGCGAGTGAAAAGGTAATGGCAGCGGGACGAAATGGACCATTGGCAGCACTGGATGTCGGCTCGACGAAAGTATGTTGTTTCGTCGCGACGGAAGAGGCTGGGCGTCTTCGGGTCACCGGTATCGGTCATCAGGTCTCCCGAGGTTTGCGGGCAGGCGGCATTACCAATATGGAAATGGCGGAAGAAGCCATTCGTTCCGCCGTTGATGCCGCAGAGCGCATGGCGGGAGAAACCGTAAGAGAGGTTTTTCTGGGAGTTTCGGCCGGTAAGCCGGCGTCGCAAACGGTAGATGTCGAGATGTCGATCGGCGGACAGGAAATTACCGAGAAGGACCTGCAGCGCACCTTGAAGGAAGCCCGTGCCAGCTATCAGCCCGAAGGACGCACCGTTATTCATGCGCTGCCCGTCGGCTATACCGTGGATGGGAACCGTGGCATTCGCGATCCGCGCGGGATGTATGGGGAAAGTCTCGGCGTCAGCATGCATATGGTTTCCCTGCAAAACAGCCATATGCGCAATATCGCCAACTGTGTTGAACGTTGTCATCTGGGGGTGGCGGGCATGGTTTCCGCGCCCTATGCCTCAGGCCTCGCCAGCCTGGTCGAAGATGAAATGGATCTTGGGGTAACCGTGATCGATATGGGCGGTGGCTCGACCTCCTTCGCCGTCTTCTATGATGGAGAAATGGTTTATAACGAGGTGATACCGGTCGGCGGCGGTCACGTCAGCAATGATATCGCGCGGGGATTGTCCACCACGCTTGCCAATGCGGAGCGGATGAAGACGCTCTATGGAAATGCCCTTGCGAGCCCGGCAGATGAAAAGGAAATCATCGATGTCCCGCTGATCGGGGAAATGGACCATGACGTCGCCAATCATGTGCCACGATCCATGCTCGTCGGCATCATCAAACCCCGCCTCGAAGAGATATTGGAACTGGTGAATGACCGGTTGACCGCCTCCGGGTTCAATAAGGTTGCCGGACGCCGTGCGGTGTTGTGCGGTGGCGCGGCGCAGCTATCCGGCGTGCAGGAACTCACGGCCCGTGTCCTCGATAAGCAGGTGCGCATGGGTAAACCTATCCGTGTTAAAGGACTCGCCGATGCGACGGACGGACCGGCCTTTACGACAGTTGCCGGATTACTGTCTTACGCCGTGCGCGAAAGATTCGATGAGGGCATCAAGATGTCGGTGGCGGAAAAGCCGCCGAAAAACCGACTTTTGCGGGTTGGAAACTGGTTCAAGGAGAATTTTTAGGCAGGAAAATGCAGAAAAATTGTCAATATAGTGAGAAGTAGGGTTTCATTAACCACAATATTTGGTATTAATTAGCTGTTCGTCAGCGTAGTAGAGGAGGAGAGTACCGTGACTATCAATTTGTCAGTGCCGGAGCAAACAGAGCTAAAACCGAAAATACTGGTATTAGGCGTTGGAGGGGCTGGCGGTAACGCGGTGAACAACATGATTAGCTCGGAGCTTCAAGGGGTGGAGTTCGTTGTCGCCAACACAGACGCGCAGGCCTTGAAGCAGAGTTTGGCGGAGCGCAGAATTCAACTTGGAGCTGAGCTGACCGAAGGGCTTGGCGCCGGATCAAAACCTCATATTGGCGCCGGAGCAGCGGAAGAAGCGCTCGACGAAATCATCGGCCATCTTGAAGGCGTGCATATGTGTTTCATCACGGCTGGTATGGGTGGTGGTACAGGAACAGGCGCGGCGCCAGTTGTGGCACGGGCGGCCCGTGAAAAAGGTATTCTGACGGTTGGCGTTGTCACAAAACCCTTCCAGTTTGAAGGCAATCACCGGATGCGGATTGCGGAAGCGGGTATCGAGGAGTTGCAGCGTTATGTGGATACGCTGATCATTATCCCGAACCAGAATCTCTTCCGAATTGCCAATGAGAAAACGACTTTCGCCGATGCGTTCAATATGGCCGATGAAGTCCTTCATTCCGGCGTTCGCGGCGTCACCGACCTGATGGTCATGCCGGGCCTGATCAATCTTGACTTTGCGGACGTGAACACGGTCATGAATGAGATGGGCAAGGCAATGATGGGCACGGGTGAGGCGAGCGGTGAAAACCGTGCGATCGAAGCAGCCGAGGCGGCCATCTCCAACCCGCTGCTTGATGATGTCTCCATGAAAGGCGCCCGGGGCGTTCTGATCAATATCACGGGCGGCATGGACCTCACCCTGTATGAACTGGATGAAGCCGCCAACCGGATCCGCAGTGAAGTCGACCCGGAAGCGAACATCATCGTCGGCTCTACTTTCGATACGGAGATGGAAGGCAGCATGCGGGTTTCCGTCGTTGCGACAGGTATCGATGCTTTGGAGGCTCAAAAAGCCAATTCTCCAAATGTAACGTCACTCCTTTCCGTGAAGGGTGAAAGCAGAGCCGCATCTTTCTCGGCCTCTGGCTCTAGCGATTCCGCACCCATGGTACCGGCAGCCGCAGATATTTCTGCATCCGGATTTGGCGCGACGGTACCTGGCGGCAACTTCTCTGGTCAGCCAGTGGCTCAGGCGGGAGATGCTAACTCTTCTTCGGAAAACCTTGAAATGGGGTCCACCTCATCGGATGCCGGTTATGTGAGTGGCAATCTTGCCGTTGATCAGGAGCGTGACCTTCTCTCCGATATTGATGAAGAGATGGAAGAAAGCGATCAGGGACCATCTGAAACGCAAGGGAAAGACAGCCCCTTCAAGGCACCTCCGGCGATTAAAGTCGATAAGAGCCCGGAAAAACTGGTAAATCCTGATGCGCACCATGCCTTGGCCGATGCGGCGGATCCAAAGTCCAAAAAACGCGGACCGAGCCTGTTTGAGCGGATGACCGGTGTCAGCCGGACCTTCCGGAAGGAAACGGCCCGGGAAGAAACACCGGCTCCGGTTCGCAAGGAACCGACAAGCGAACGGGTGGCACCAACTCCTGCCGCGCCCGCCCCGCAAAGCCCGACTGTTCGCAAGGAAGTCACGTCTTCGGTGAAGATTGACCAGAAACAGGAAGACGAGGACCTTCTCGATATCCCGGCTTTCCTTCGCCGGCAGGCAAACTAGGCGACTAGGTACTGAAAAAAAGAAAGGCGTGAAACCAATTGGTTTCACGCCTTTTATATGCGGTGGTCTCCCACCAGTAACATGTCTGTATTTTAATCCGTGTCGAGGGGAGAAGAGGTTTCGGAGTTAGAAACAGTCGCAGCCGTGACAAGGTTTCGCACCCATTGATGTGCTTGCCATATGAGCGCGCAAGCTCCTCAGTGCGTCTGCTATCAAAACCAAGATGCTATATCTGTATCTGACCATCGTCCTATTCCTCTAAAAGTCGCGATCACGAGACGATATTATAACGTCTTGACTCACTCTCCAAGAAAAAGAGGTGTGCGCAGCGTCACAGCCCAGTAACTTAAGGTAACTTACTTGCCATGCTAGGGCCATTTCACCTCAGGTGGCAGGGACATCAGAATGGCTTCCGTATTGCCCCCGGTCTTGAGGCCGAAAGTCGTTCCTCTGTCATATAGAAGGTTGAATTCGACATAACGCCCGCGCCGAACAAGCTGGTGTTCACGCTGTTCGGCTGTCCAGTCCCTATTCATATGACGGCGTACAATTTCCGGGTAGATATCGCGAAAGGCCCGGCCAACATCCTGGGTAAAGGCGAAATCCTTTTCCCAGTCGGTTTCCAGACGGTCATAGAAAATTCCGCCGACGCCGCGCGCCTCGTCGCGATGGGGCAGGAAGAAATAGTCATCGCACCATTTCTTGAAACGCGGATAGTAATCCGGATCATGGCGATCACAGGCTGTTTTTAATGCGGCGTGAAAGTCCTGTGTGTCTTGTACATCAGGATACATGGGGGTCAGGTCGGCTCCCCCACCGAACCAGTGGTTGGCGGTCACGATATGGCGGGTGTTCATATGTACAGCGGGAACCAGAGGTGACTGCATATGGGCGACAAGGGATATGCCGCTTGCCCAGAACGAGCCATCAGTCTCGGTGCCTGGAATGGATTTCCTGAATTCCTCGGAAAACTGGCCATGAACCGTCGAAATATTGACGCCCACTTTTTCGAACACCCGGCCTTTCATTACGGACATCTCTCCGCTGCCACCCCCGGCACGATCCCACTTCGTGACCTCGAACTGCCCCGGTTCCCGGTCGCTGAGTTGGCCCGATAATTCTTGCTCCAGCGCCTCGAAGCTTGCCCGTATTTCATCGCGCAAGGAACGAAACCATTCAGTGGCACGTTTTTTTTGAGAATCTGTCACACTATCTGTCATGAACTTACCGTCTTTAAAGAGAAGGGGAAGGTTTGGGAAAGCCCGCTGTCTGGCGAAGTGCTTCACCAAGTACCATAGCTGCGGAAAGCGCGACATTGATCGAACGCAATCCTTCTGTCATCGGGATCAGGAGCCGATGGTCCGCAGCATCATGGACGGTTTCGGGTACGCCGGCGCTCTCCCGTCCCACCAAAAGAATATCCGATTCTGTGAATGTAAAATCTGTGTAGGTAATATCTGCTTTTGTTGACAGTAAAATGAGGCGTTTTCCGCTTTTGTGCCGTGTGAACTCCTGCCAGGAAACATGGCGCGTAACATCAGCCGCAGCGGCATAATCCATCACGGCTCTTTTAAGGTCTTTCGCCCCGAATGGAAAGCCGCAAGGCTCGATAATATCGACCGGAACGCCAAGGCAGGCGCCCAATCTGAGCAGGGTTCCCACGTTGGGGGCTATATCTGGTTGGTAAAGTGCAAGTCGCATCTTGCTGTTGTAATGGGAGTGTTGTAACAAATACAGAAAAAATGCGCGCTTTATTGTCGCATTCGGCACGTTCGGGCTGGACATGTCGGCATTATGATGACAAAAAGCGGGCGCGGTAAAATTATTTTTATAGGCTTTGGGGAAAGTAAATGACGACAACCACCCCTGAAGAAGAGAACGGCGTAAAGCGCCGTGATTTTCTTTATATTGCTGCAGGCGGCCTTGGTGCCGTGGGGACGGCAGCGGCCATCTGGCCCTTTATTTCGCAAATGAACCCATCTGCGGATGTTCTTGCGCTGTCAACAACGGAAGTTGATCTTGATGGCATTGAAACCGGATCTGAAGTCACTGTCGTTTGGCAGGGCAAGCCGGTTTTTGTGAGGCATCGGACAGAAGAGGATATCGAGAGGGCCGAAGATGTCGACCTCGCCGATTTACCCGATCCACAACCTGATTCCGAGCGGGTAATCAATCCCGAATGGCTGATTATGGTCGGTATCTGCACTCATCTGGGCTGTGTCCCGCTTAAAGGGCAAGGTGATTTCGGGGGATGGTTCTGTCCCTGTCATGGATCGCATTACGATACGTCAGGACGTATCCGTAAGGGCCCGGCACCAGCGAATCTGGTCATTCCGCCTTACGAGTTCCTGAACGACAGCAATATCAAGATCGGGTAGGGGGCCCCAAGATGTCTTTTGAACCTAAAAATCCCGCTGTGAAGTGGTTAGAGGATCGGTTGCCGATTACAGGGATGCTTCATCATGCCCTGTATGAGTATCCGACACCTAAAAACCTGAGCTACTGGTGGACATTCGGCTCTCTGGCAGGCGTTATGCTGGTTGTTCAGATTGTCACCGGCATTGTTCTTGCCATGCATTACACGCCGCATGTGGACCTGGCCTTTACCAGCGTCGAACATATCATGCGCGACGTGAACTATGGTTGGCTGATCCGGTATATGCATGCCAATGGCGCCTCGATGTTCTTCATCGTCGTCTATCTCCATATTTTCCGGGGCCTATACTACGGTTCCTATAAGGCGCCGCGGGAACTCTTGTGGTGGCTTGGTCTGGTCATCTTCCTGTTGATGATGGCCACTGCCTTCATGGGGTACGTGCTTCCCTGGGGACAGATGAGCTTCTGGGGTGCAACGGTTATCACCAATCTGTTCAGCGCAATTCCGGTTGTGGGGGACAGCATTGTGACCTGGTTGTGGGGTGGTTTCGCGGTGGATAACCCAACGTTAAACCGGTTCTTCAGCCTCCATTATCTGCTGCCTTTTGTGATTGTCGGGATCGTCATCCTGCATATCTGGGCGCTGCATACCAACGGTTCCAACAACCCGACTGGTCTGGACCTGAAGAGCAAGCAGGACAGCATTCCGTTCCATCCTTATTATACGGTTAAGGATCTTTACGGGCTGGCGATCTTCCTGATTTTCTTCTCTGCCTTCCTGTTCTTCGCGCCAAACTATCTTGGGCACCCGGACAACTATATCCCGGCCAACCCGCTGGTTACGCCGGCGCATATCGTGCCCGAATGGTATTTCCTGCCCTTCTATGCAATCCTGCGTGCGGTTCCGGACAAGCTCGGTGGTGTTATGTTGATGTTCGGTGCGATCGCGGTTCTGTTTGCGCTTCCCTGGCTTGATAAAAGCCGGATCCGCTCCGCCCGCTTCCGTCCGATCTACAAGCAGCTCTTCTGGGTGTTTGTCGCGGATTGTATTTTGCTTACCTATATCGGTGGAAAGCCGCCGGAAGGGGCCTTCATCATCTGGGGTCGGATCGCGACGATTTATTACTTCGTTCACATCCTGATCTTGCTGCCACTGGTCGGCCTGTTTGAAAAGCCGAAACCTCTGCCTGCAAGTATCTCGGAGGATGTCCTGTCCAAGAAGCCCGCGAGTGAGGAGGCGGCCAATGCTTAAATTATTGACGTCTTTGAGCATTGCGGCTCTGGTTTCCCTGGCAAGCCTGGGTTCGGCCCAGGCTGCAGGGGATGCGGTTGAACTGAAATCCGTGGACTGGAAGCATGGCGGGATTTTCGGGACATACGATCGTGCATCCGCGCAGCGTGGCCTGCAGGTGTACCGCGAAGTCTGTGCCGGGTGTCATGGCCTTGGCTTGGTCGCATTCCGCACGCTTTCAGACCTTGGCTTCAGTGAAGAGGAAATCAAGGCGATTGCCGCGGAGTCCGAGTATCAGGATGGTCCTGACGGTGACGGCGAAATGTTTGATCGGCCGGGTAAGCCGTCAGACAGCTTTCCATCCCCGTTCCCGAACGAACAGGCGGCCCGTGCGTCCAATGGTGGTGCCTATCCGCCGGACCTCTCGCTGATGAGCAAGGCGCGCCCGAACGGAGATGATTATCTGTATTCATTGCTGACCGGGTACGAGGATGCGCCTGCTGATTTCAACCTAGCGGAAGGTATGGCTTACAACGCATACTTCCCGGGACATCAGATTGCCATGCCGTCTCCACTATCGGCGGACGCAGTTGAATATTCCGACGGCACACCGGCAACCGTGGACCAGATGGCGAAAGACGTGACCGTGTTTCTGGCCTGGGCAGCGGAACCCAAATTGGAGCAACGCAAGAGCATCGGCCTTCGGGTCATCCTGTTCCTGCTTATCCTGGCGGGTGTCTTCTACGCGGTGAAGCGGAAAGTCTGGTCAGACGTTCACTAGAATATTGAATATTTAAGAAAAAGGGCGCTTGTCGAAGCGCCCTTTTTTTATGGCATGTCATTAATTTCAAGGCTAAGTTTCCGCCAGTATCTAGTTGGAGGATGGAATGAGTTTATCAAGCGACAAGCCGGTTATCGGTGTGATCGGCGGAAGTGGTGTCTATGAGCTCGACGGGCTACAGGATACCCGTTGGAAATCGGTGGAGAGCCCATTCGGGGCGCCATCAGACGACCTGCTTTTTGGTACGCTCGATGGCACTCAAATGGTCTTTCTTCCCCGTCATGGAAGGGGGCATCGCATTCCGCCGGCTGAGGTAAACTATAGGGCCAATATAGATGCGCTCAAGCGCTCCGGGGTGACGGAGATTATTTCCGTGAGCGCCTGCGGTTCTTTTGAGGAAGAGCTCGCACCCGGCACCTTTGTGATTGTCGATCAGTTCATAGACCGGACAATTGACCGCAAGAAAAGCTTCTTTGGCACTGGACTTGTCGCCCATATCAGCATGGCGCGTCCGGTATGTTCCCGGCTTGGCGATGCATTGGAAGAAACCGCGCGGGCAAACGGGATTCCTGTCCACAGGGGAGGGACCTATCTGGCGATGGAGGGGCCGCAATTCTCGAGCCTTGCCGAATCCGAACTCTACCGAAGCTGGGGGTGCCAGGTCATCGGCATGACCAATATGCCCGAAGCCAAGCTCGCCCGAGAGGCGGAAATGTGTTACGCGACCGTCGCCATGGTAACCGATTATGATTGCTGGCACACAGAACATGACGCCGTCGATGTTACAACTGTCATCGAGGTGTTGATGAAAAACGCGGACAATGCGCGGCACCTTGTTAAGACAGTGGCCCCCAGTTTAAGCACCCGACAGGCTTCCTGTCCCGCCGGATGCCATCATGCGCTTGATAACGCCCTGATAACCGCGCCCGAGGCGCGTGACCCTGAAATCATGAAGAAACTTGCGGCTGTGGCAGGCCGTGTACTTTAGGCGAGAGGCCATTATGGATATAAAATCTGTCATTCGGACCATTCCTGATTACCCGAAAAAGGGAATCCTGTTCCGTGATATCACTACCCTATGGCAGGATGCCGGCGGCTTTCGGCACGTCGTGGACCAGCTGGTCTGGCCCTATGCCGGCGTCAGGATCGACAAGGTGGCGGGGATTGAAGCACGGGGATTTGTTCTTGGCGGTGCCATCGCCCACCAACTGAGCGTCGGTTTCGTTCCCGTTCGGAAAAAGGGCAAGCTGCCAGGTGCGGTCATCAGCGAGGAGTATGAGCTGGAATATGGGACCGATACCGTAGAAATTCATCAGGATGCCATAAAAGAAGGCGAGAATATACTGCTCGTTGACGACCTGATCGCGACGGGGGGGACGGCGGAGGCCGCCATCAATCTCATCCGACAGGCAGGGGGTGCCGTGATAGGTGCGGCCTTTGTGATTGACCTTCCGGATATCGGGGGTGCCAAACGAATAGCCGCAATGGGGGTTAGTGTCCGTACCCTCTGTGAGTTCGAAGGGCATTAATCATGCCTGTCGAGCGATGGCAAGATGACACCTACCTATTTCACCTATTCCTTCGGTGCTAATGTTGTACAATTTTAGAATGTAAGTTAGCCCTTAGTCATACAATTTTTGATTTTGAAGATGACTTCTCTTGTGCTGGCGGTAATAAATGTTGCAATCTGGGTTTAGAAGGCTGGAAAATTGGGTGAAAAATTCTAGAACCCATGTATTTCGATGGCTAGTAATCAGCTCGGTGCGGCTTTCTTGATAGGCGAAGTGTACGACGTACGGCGTAAAAGAGTTCATAGCCGATCATACAAAAAAATCGGAGTAGGGAATGCTACATAACATAACCGGAATTGATCATGTTTTGGTCGGGGTGGAAAAGCTTGAGGACGCCCGCGCGACTTACGAAAAACTTGGCTTTACGCCAACGCCAAGAGGATCGCATATCGGGTGGGGAACGGCAAATTACTGCATTATGTTTGACGAGGATTATATCGAGCTCCTTGGCATCGTGGATCCCTCCCTTGAGACCAATGGCCTTGACGTTGCCCTTGCAGAACGAGGTGAGGGGTTGCTCGGTGTAGCGCTGGCCAGCGACGATCCGGAAGCTGCCCATCAGTCACTTACTGAGGACGGGTTGGAACCATCCGAGATGTTAACGCTGAAACGCAAACTGGAACTGCCTGACGGAGATGTCCTGCCGGAGTTCACGCTGATCCGGCTTACATCGTCTGCGGGATTGACCGCCAAAAACCTTTTTATCTGCCATCACCTGACGCCGGAACTGGTACGTCAGCCTGACTGGATCAGCCATCCAAATGGCGCAAAATATATCAATTCTGTTGTTGTGGTGGTTGAAAACCCCGGCAATCTGGCTCCCTATTATCAGCGGCTGTGTGGGTCCATCAATGTTACCCTGACCGATAATACGCTAACTG
Organism: Sneathiella sedimenti; assembly: GCF_017313765.1. Classification (GTDB taxonomy): domain Bacteria; phylum Pseudomonadota; class Alphaproteobacteria; order Sneathiellales; family Sneathiellaceae; genus Sneathiella; species Sneathiella sedimenti. The sequence goes on from NZ_JAFLNC010000002.1 coordinate 67,911, forward strand.
TGCGCTTTGGGCGCGGGAGCCTGATTTTTGTAAACGACCGGGATATTGACCTGTTGTTTCCCGGATTGACAATTGCGGACGAAATGCCGGCCCTGCCGCATTTGATTGCCATGACAATCGCGGTTGATGATCTGGATCAGACCGCAGAGTTGCTAACTAAGAATGGTATCGCGCCGCAGAAAATTGCGAATGGCACCCTCCGGGTAAACCCCGCGAAAGCCTGCGGCCTATTGTTGGAATTTACAGCGGGATAGGCCGGGATCACGCCAGGAATTCAAGTGTGCGGTCAAGGGCGAGCTTGGCGGACGTCGCGTCATAGCTTGCACGATGATCGCAATTAAATCCGTGGCCGGCGGAATAGACATAGACGGGTATATCTGGCCGTTTCGCCTTTACCTCCTCGACAGCGGACATCGGGATTGACGCGTCCGCATCCCCGAAATGCAGAATGATAGGCACCTTCGGTTCTTCCTCGATAGTTTGAGGAATCTGTCCGCCATAGTAGCCTACTGCCCTGTTGATAGAGGAGAGGCGACAAGCAGCAAGGTAGGAGAGGCTGCCACCCCAACAATACCCGATCACGGCGGTATCACCGGCATCTGCTATGGCCTTTGCGGCCGCATCCACATCGGCAAGCGCATCGTCTTGGGTGACCTGCTTCATATATCCGAGACCCTGCTGAATATCGGACTGCTCGTAACCAAGGGTGATATTCGGGGCAACCCGGTCGAAGAGGGCAGGGGCTATCGCGACATAGCCCAGCTTGGCGTAACCGTCGCAGACCTCCTTGATGTGGCTGTTGACGCCAAATATCTCTTGCAGGATTACCACGCCGCCCTTTGGCTTGCCTGTTGGAATGACCTTATAGGCAGAACATTTATGGCCATCTGCGGCGGTCAGCTCAATTATTTCACCCATGATATCTCCGTTAGTTTTTTGTGACAGGCTCAACAATAAGAAGGGTCCCATCCACACCGGTTACGTTAACCACCTGTCCGGCCTCCATATCCGGCCCCTCAACTGACCACTGGGTGTCGTCCACATGGATTTTACCCCGGCCATTCTGAATGGGTTCTGTTAGGGTAAAATGACGACCGACATACTGGACGCCGCGTTGGTTGAGCGTAATGTTATCTTCAACGCCAGGGTGTTTCTTCAGGAACAGCCGCGAAACGGCGATGCTGCCGATGGCGATGACCGCGAAAAGTATCCATTGATACTCCCATCGCATATCTGGAACAATCCAGGCGATAACGCCAACGACGCCCGCGGATATCCCAAGCCAGAGGAAGATTGTACTGGGCGCAAATACCTCCAGGATAACAAGCACCAGACCGAGTATCCACCAGGACCAGAACTCAAGGCTACCAAGCCATGTTATGATTTGTTCCAGCATTATCTTTACTCAACCGTCGGGACAGAACCACTTGAACGGCGTGATCCGTTTCCGTCACTGTCCTTGCCAAAGACTTCTTTCGCAATGGCTCCGATCCCGCCGAGCGACCCGATCAGCGCGCTTGCCTCCATTGGCATAAGGACAACTTTTGAATTACGGGCCATGCCGATTTCTTTCATTGCTTCCGTATATTTCTGGGCAATAAAGTAATTGATCGATTGGATATCGCCTGCCGCGATCGCTTCAGATACATCATGGGTTGCCTTGGCTTCAGCCTCGGCCAGGCGCTCGCGGGCTTCAGCATCACGGAACGCTGCCTCTCTCCTGCCTTCCGCCTCCAGAATTGCGGCTTTCTTTTCTCCTTCCGCTTTCAGGATTTCTGACTGACGCACGCCTTCGGCTTCCAGAATAACAGCGCGTTTCAGGCGCTCTGCCTTCATCTGTCGTCCCATCGCCTCAACAAGGTCAATCGGCGGCGTGATGTCTTTGATTTCAACACGGGTAACCTTAAGGCCCCAGGGTGTGGATGCCTGGTCAATGACATTGAGAAGGCGAACGTTAATTGCATCGCGCTGACTCAGGGCTTCATCGAGGTCCATTGAGCCCAATACTGTTCTGAGGTTGGTTTGCGCCAAATTCTGAATAGCGCGCTCCAGGTCCCGAACTTCATAGGCGGACTTTGCCGCATCCAGAACCTGATAGAAAAGGACACCATCGACCTGCACCATAGCGTTATCACGGGAAATAACTTCTTGAGTCGGAATATCCAGAACCTGCTCCATCATATTGATCCTGCCGCCAATACGATCGATGAAAGGGAGGATGAGGCCAAGGCCCGGGTGCAGGCTTCGGGTATAACGGCCAAAGCGCTCAATGGTATATTGATAGCCTTGCGGGACGATGGTGACGCCCATAAAGACGATGACAATGGCCAGCAGAACCAGAACGACAACGAATATCGCGAAGCCAGACAAGAAAAAATCCATTTCACTACCCCTTGGATTGCCGGATTAATAACAGGCTTGTCGGACTATATAATGTAAAGTCGTTAGGCCTAAGTTAAAAATCCACCGGGCAGCGAAATCTGGGCGGCTTTATTCGGGCCGTGTCTTCACCATACCGATGGATTTCATGCTGAGGACGACGTCGTCATTCTGATTGTATAGCTTAACATCAGCGCGAACTATCCCCATGTCGGGCCGGGATTCGGACCTTCTGGTCTCGATGACGGTAGATTTATAGTAGAGGCTATCACCAGGCCGGACAGGCCGGATCCAACGCAAATCATCGAAACCCGGTGAACCGAGGCCAGCGCGATTATTCGTCATATTGTCAACGAGGAGTCGCATCAAGTTAGACCCGGTATGCCAGCCTGAAGCGATCAAGCCACCGTAGATGCTCTTTTTTGCGGCTTCTTCATCAAGGTGAAAAGGCTGCGGGTCATATTTACGGGCGAAGTCAATAATTTCCTCTTTCGTGACAGTCCTGCTATGCGAGGTTGTTTCGTCGCCAACAGCAATATCCTCGAAATAAATCTTGGTCATTGGGAGGCCTCCGTCGCGGAGTTTTCTGGATTTCGAAGGAACATGCCGCTCGAAATCATGGTCATCTTGGTATCGCCCTTCTGATTAAGGACGGTATGGGAAAATTTGACAAACCCGAGTTCCGGGCGACTTTTCGGCAGGCTGCGGTCAAGCACCTCCGCTTTTACATAAAGGGTTTCGCCGGGACGGACGGGCTGCTTCCAGCGAAGCTGCTCTATCCCCGGGGATCCCATGGAGGCGGAGTCGATGAGGTAGTTATCCACCATCATCCTCATGCACATCGAGCCTGTGTGCCATCCGCTGGCAATTAGGCCACCGAAAAAGTGCTCTTTTGCAGCCTCTTTATCAATGTGAAAAGATTGCGGATCGAACTCGGTCGCGAATTCTATGACTTCTTCTTCGGTCACTTCATATCCGCCGAATTCCATCACCATTCCGACGGTAAAATCTTCCCAGTATCGCATTGCTTTTTCACCTTCTGATCTTGTCACGATCGGTCATGCATTTATTGCTTCTTCAAGGTTTGGGGATGTTCCTAATTGGCAAATCTGAAATGTAGGACATCGCCATCGACGACGATATATTCCTTCCCCTCGAGCCGCATGAGGCCAGCTTCCTTCGCGCCACTTTCGCCGCCATGCTCCACATAGGCAGAATAAGCGATGGTTTCCGCGCGAATAAAGCCTTTTTCAAAATCCGTATGAATAACACCTGCCGCTTGCGGCGCCTTTGTCCCCTTAGTTAGCGTCCAGGCCCGGCATTCCTTCGGCCCGACCGTGAAATAGGTTATCAGGTCAAGTAATTCATAGCCCGCCCGAATAATACGGCCGAGGCCGGTTTCACTCAGTCCGAGATCCGAGAGAAATTCAGCTCGCTCTTCGGCGTCAAGCTGCGCCACTTCCGCCTCAATTGCCGCCGAGATCACGACGGTTCCCGCCTGTTCCGTAGCCGCCTTTTCGGCAACCTTGTCTGAGTAGGCGTTGCCCGTTGCGGCGCTTCCTTCATCAACATTGCAAACATAGAGAACCGGCTTCTGTGTCAGCAGTTGCAGACCACGGAACGGCTTTACCTCGTCATCGGAAAGCTCGACCATTCTGGCCGGATTACCCTCCCGCAAGGCCGCCAGCGCACGATCGATCAGTTCCGCCTGCTTTTTAGCCTCCTTGTCGCCGCCCCGGATTTTCTTGACCAGCGCTTCCGTGCGTTTCTCAAGACTTTCCAGATCGGCCAGCATCAACTCGGTCTCGATTGTTTCAATGTCAGAGAGCGGATCTATCTTGCCGTCTACGTGGGTAATGTCGTCATCCTCGAAGCAACGGACTACCTGGATAATGGCGTCCACCTCGCGAATATGCGCTAGAAATTTATTTCCGAGACCTTCCCCGCTTGCCGCACCGCGTACAAGCCCGGCGATATCGACGAAGGTCAGCTGTGTCGGGATTATTTCCTTAGACTTCGCGAGCCCGGCTAATTTCACCAGCCGATCGTCGGGGACGGGAACCTGACCAAGGTTCGGCTCAATCGTGCAGAAGGGATAGTTCTCTGCTGCGGCCTGAGCCGTTTGAGTGAGGGCATTGAACAGGGTTGACTTGCCGACATTGGGAAGGCCAACAATTCCACATTTAAACCCCATACTCAGTTTCCTTCTTTTTTATCCGCGCGTTCTTTTTTCGGCGGCGCGATGTCGAGGGCAATCTTGTTCATAAAGCTTGATGTATCTCCGCTCACGATGAGTTCCGTGTGACGTGCGATACTGTCGGTGATCTTTTCCACAACGGGCAATTCAGCCTTTGCAAAATCCTTGAGAACATGGCCGGAGACCAGGTGTTTTTCACCCGGGTGACCCACGCCTAGCCGAACTCTGCAAAAATCCGCGCCCATATGATCGATGATGGAACGAATGCCGTTATTTCCGCCATGCCCGCCGCCCGTTTTCACCCGGACTTTGCCAAGCGGTAAATCCAGCTCGTCATGGAAGACGATGATTTTCTCGAGAGGAATTTTGTAAAACCGCGCCGCTTCGCCGACGGATTGTCCGGACAGATTCATGTAGGTCGTGGGTTTTAGCGCAAGAATTTTCGTTCCGCCAATATTTCCCTCAGCGACCAGTCCCTGAAATCGAACGCGTTCCGGCATAAAGGAATGGCGGCGGACAATCTCATCCACCGCCATATATCCAAAATTATGCCGGTTGCCTGCATATCCCTTACCGGGATTCCCAAGGCCAACCAGCAAAATCATCATACCATCCCGATTAGTCTTCGGAAGACTCGGCTTCTTCGCCTGTATCCTCAGCATCTGCGTCGGCTTCACCGGCTTCTGCGCCTTCTTCCTCATCAGACGGTTCTGGCTCTACAGTCGGTGCGGCGATCGTTGCAATCGTGAAATCGCGATCCGTAATCGTCGGCTGCGTTCCCGCAGGCAGAGTTACCTCGGAAATATGAACACTGTCACCAATGTCAAAGTTCAGAAGGTCAATCTCAAGCGCTTCCGGTATATTGCCTGCCGGCACCATCATTTCAACTTCATGACGAACGATGTTCAGAACACCGCCGCGTTTCAGGCCAACGCATTCTTCTTCATTGAGGAAGCGAACGGCAACCATGACGGCAATCTGAGATTTGGCGGAAACGCGGAGGAAGTCCACGTGGACCGGCGTATCCTTGATCGGGTGAAGTTGCATGTCACGAGGCAGCACATTGTGCTTGGTCGATCCGACCTGCACGGTGAAGACTGTTGACAGGAAGCCACCGTGATTGATGGTCTTCACCAGTTCTTTAGTTTCCAGGGAAATGGAAATAGGGTCTTTTTTGTCACCATAGATGACGGCGGGTGTCCGTCCGTCACGACGCAATGCCCGAGAGGTCCCCTTTCCGACCCGGTCACGCGTTTCTGCAATTAGTACTGCATTTTCGCTCATTGTATATCTCCTACGTAACGAGCAACACCGGGACAAACCCGGTGCTAAAATGACGCGTGCCTCCAGGGGTGCCCGCGCCGCTGAATGCCTGATCGATTAGTCGAACAGGCTGGAAACTGACGTTTCCTTCGAAATTCTGTACATCGCTTCGCCAATCAGCGGAGCGACGGAAATCTGCCGCATCTTTTTGGACGCGCGGAACGCTTCCGTCTCCATGATGCTGTCGGTTGTAACCATCTCGTCCAGAGCAGAGTCGTTAATACGCGCAATCGCGCCTCCCGACAGGACACCATGGGTCACATAACCGGAAACACTTTTTGCGCCTTTTTCCATGAGTGCTTTGGCAGCATTGCAGAGCGTTCCAGCACTATCGACAATATCATCAACCAGGATGCACCGCTGATTCTTGACATCACCGATAATATTCATCACTTCAGATACACCCGCTTTTTCCCGGCGCTTATCCACGATTGCAAGGTCTGCGTCAAGTCTTTTGGCGTAGGCGCGGGCCCGAACAACACCGCCGACATCGGGAGAGACAATGGTGATATCGCTTCCTTTGCCGTAATGTTTCTCGATATCCGGAACGATTACCGGAGCAGAGAAGAGGTTATCAGTTGGAATATCAAAGAAACCCTGGATTTGCCCGGCGTGCAGATCCATGGTGAGAACCCTGTCCGCACCTGCGGTTGTAATGAGATTGGCGACCAGCTTCGCAGAGATGGGAGTCCGTGGTCCCGGCTTCCTGTCTTGCCGAGCATACCCAAAATAGGGCAGGACGGCCGTGATTCGCGATGCAGATGCTCTTTTCAGCGCATCAATGCAGACCAGGAGCTCCATCAAATGGTCGTTCGCGGGAAAAGAGGTCGGCTGAACCACGAAGACATCCTCGCCGCGCACATTTTCATGAATTTCAACAAAGACTTCCATGTCCGAAAATCGTCGAACATCTGCATCTGTGAGGGGGAGCTTCAGGTAGCCTGTAATGGCTTCCGCCAAAGGTCGATTGCCATTTCCCGAAAGCACTTTCATAGGGGCGGTCCTTTAGTCAGTAGAGGGCTTTTTCCAGTTAAAACACACTGCCCCTCGCGCGAAAATGAACGAGTTGGCGTCGGCGGGCGGAACTTACCAAGGGCCTCAAGTCCTGTAAACGCTTTAAACGCTCTTTTTTAACGGAAATTGAAAAATAACGTCATGATTTTGACTTAAAATAGTCTGGCTCACTTTTTTTCAGGAGGTCATAGACACCCCCGGCGCCTCCGCGGGCCGCCAGACGGGCAACATCGCCCCAAGCGCCGTTTAATGATCCGGCCCTGATTCTGTTGCGTTGCCGGATCTGGCCGACCTGTTCACCGTTGCGTCGTTCCAGGCTCCAGACAAGCTCGATGACCTGTGTCTCAAACTTGGGAGGTGTGATTTCTGCGCGCCCGCGGACAATAAAGTTCGCACCGGTTTCTGTCGGCAAAACATCAAGGCCCAGCCGGACAAGCTCATCCTGAATTGCCGCCGCCAGACTTTCGGAACCATCTCCGGGGGCGCCTTCAACAATCGGAACGAAGATAACGGGCTTGTTAAGGGTGGCGAAATTAATGCCATCACCGCCAAGCAGCTTGTCAATGTCGCTGGCAGATTTGATCGCGAGCATTTCAATTGTTTCCGGTGTTATATCCGCCGGATTTTCCGTCCCGGAAAGCTTTTCGAGAGTATAGAGGCCGGTATCGCGCTTTTGTGGGTCGAAAATCGCCCAGTTAAGATAGCGGCCGTCTTGCGTTTCTATAATGTTTCCCTGGACATAATAACGGTTCGGCACTGCGGTGCCGGGGAAGGCGGCAATGCCAAGTTCCTGCAGTTTCGTCGCAATAGCTTTCTCAATGCCCGCGGGACCGTCTTTTATCGGTTCTACATATAATGCTGCGCGGGGGCCGGGTGCAGCTCGCCAGGAAGACTTGGCTTCTGGTTGAAACGGCCGCTCCAGCGGCTGACAGCCGACAAGAACAATCGCCCATATCAACATCAAGGCCTTAATGACGAAACTATATCGCACAGGTTGCAAGCACTCCCAGCAGACAAATCACGATAAAGATGACCATATACGGCATTTTACCCTTCTTTCACAAGTGCGTTAGCTGTTCAGGGCGATGGCAGAAAGCTGCCGACCGTAATCAGCTTCCCCTCTTTTTACCATACGCCGGTAGCTGAAAAACAGGTCTTCCTCTGTGCAGGTGTCATTCCCGAGCAGGTCAATGCCGCCGATCTCAAGCTTCTCAAGTTCTGCCTTCACGAACCCGGTCAGATCAAACATGTGCCGCCCGGGAGTATCAGAGGGAACAAAAAACTTTCTTGCGGCAGCATCGCGCTTGAGAAAAGGTTCGGGGAATTCAGGGCCGACTTCATACGACTTCTGGGCGATTGCCGGACCGATCGCGGCCCGGATATTTTGTTTTCTCGCGCCGAGACTCGTCATTATATCAATCACAGATGCGCTGATATTGCCAAGTGCGCCCTTCCATCCAGAGTGTGCAGCGCCGATCACAGCATTTTCAGTATCCGCAAACAGGACCGGTACGCAATCCGCGGTTAAGATGCCAAGCGCAAGCCCGGGAACATTCGTCACCATGGCATCCGCCTTCGGCCGTGTGGCAAAGTCTGTTTGGTCCTCAATGACGAGGACCTCGGTACTATGAATCTGGTAAACAGTTCTCAGGGCATCAGCCGGTTTGCCGATCATGGCCATGGCCCGCGACCGGTTTTCGTTCACATGTGCCGGATCGTCCTGCGAGCCAGGTCCGCAATTGAGACCCCTGTAAAGCCCTTCGGATACGCCACCGTCCCGCGTAAAGAAACCATGTGCAAGAGAGTCATCTTCCAAAATACGGCTTTTCAGCATGTTAGCTCCCGAACCCTTCTGTTGAGGCGGACATATTATGGGATAAAGCCATGACTTTGAAAAGCGTTCCCATTTCGGACGCACTGGTCAGGCGGCGAAGCTGTGCGTCGAGCTTTTTCTTCTGCGCGTCGTCAGCCTTTTGGCGGAGCATGTGATGACGGGCCTCTATGCCGAGACGCTCCAGAAAACGTCCCTGTGACGTTGGGCCCTGAATCGTGATGCCTTGGGTAGCCGCAATTTTCTTTAAAATTGCAAACTTGACATGGGCTGTCAAATCCGCTTCGCCGGGGTTGTTTAAGGGATCAACATGTCCATGACCTTTGACTGCTTGAAAACTATCGCCAAGGATTGTGTCGGCAGCGCCATAATCAACTATCAGTGCCGCACCGCCATTCACGGAGAGAAGCTTGCTCAGTCGCCCAATGATTTCTTCACCGTCCGGGCAGGTCTCCAGAATATCGCCATCTGCGCAGGCGGGCACAAGGTCGAGAGACGTTGTCTCCGGTGACAGGGAAAAGGCGAATCCGTTATCGGCCGTTGATACGAGGCGTTCACGCCAGACGCCGTCCTGGTAGCAATATTGATGTATGGGAAGAGCGTCAAAAAACTCATTGGCAATCAAAATGATCGGCATGTCCTCAAGATCGGGGAACGTGTCATGCCAACAAACTTCATGATCAGATAAAGAGGTTGCCTGTTTAGCTCTTAGGCGAGGACTGTTTTCGACCAGCTGAATTTGTGCCGCCGCTAAAAAGGCGGGCGCGACGCGGGCGCTTCTCAATATATCCGCCATCAGGGTACCGTTGCCGGGACCGAGCTCCACCAAATTGAATTTGGCCGGGCTGCCAAGCTTGATCCAGGCATCGACCGCCCATAAACCGATGAGTTCGCCAAACATCTGGCTTATCTCTGGCGCGGTAATGAAATCACCCTGTTCCCCGAACGGCTCCTGTCGGGAATAATATCCGAACTCCGGATGGCTCAGCGACAGTTTCATGAAGTCGTAAAGCGAAATCGAGCCGGACTTCTCAATCATTGCCGCCAGGGTCTTACCTAGTTTGTTCATACGGCTTTGCGGGACGGGCGGAGCATGAAATACAGGCCAACAATCAGAATCGGCAGGGAAAGCAGCTGGCCCATCGTCAACCCGCCGATGAGGAAACCAAGGTAGGCATCCGGTTCACGGAAGAACTCGACGATGCTGCGGGCTATTGCGTATCCCGCGAAGAAGAGACCCATAATGAAGCCTGGCTTTTCCGCGTAGCGGGTCTTGCGGAAAACAAGCAGGATTACGAATAACACCGCTCCTTCAAGGATTGCTTCATATAGCTGGCTGGGGTGACGGGGCAAATCGCCACCGCCCGGGAAAATCATCCCCCAGGGGGCGTCCGTGGTCCGGCCATAAAGTTCGCCATTGATAAAATTGGCGATCCGCCCGAAGAAAAGCCCAACCGGCACAACCGTCGCCAAAAGGTCCCCGAACTCCAAAATAACAATTTTTTGAAAACGGCAATAAAGTATCGTTGCCAGGACGACGCCCAGAAAACCGCCATGAAACGACATGCCGCCCTGCCAGACCATGAAAATTTCCGCAGGGTTACTGATATAATAGTCCGGTTTGTAAAACAGGACGTAGCCAAGGCGCCCGCCAAGAATAACGCCCAGGGTCGCCCAGATCAGGAAATCATCAACCTGCTTCGAGGAAATGCGCGAATTCTCCGACCCGGCAAGCCGCATCATAAGGCGCCAGCCGATGATCAGGCCAGCAACGTAGGCGAGGGCGTACCAGCGTATGGCAAATGGCCCAATCTGAAAGATGACGGGGTCGATTTCGGGAAACGCGATCGCCGAGAAAAGGGTCGATAATATCATGCGGGCTACTATATAAAGTTCTTTAAAACATTCGCAAGCAAATCAAGGCAAAGAGGTTGCTTTCACCTCTGGCTGTCGCCATTATGGCTCTAGTAACTACAAGGATCCAACGCGATGCAGACGAACTCACGGCTTTTTGATGATCTGGCCCGCCTTGCGACAGGCGCTCTCGGAACAGCCCAGGGCGTAAAAACAGAGTGGGAAAACCTCTTTCACCAACGTATGGAACGCTTCATCAGCGAAATGGATCTTGTCCCGCGGGAGGAGTTTGACGCCGTCAAGGCAATGGCCACTCTGGCGCGGGAAGAAAACGACGCGTTAAAGGAGCGCCTTGCTGCGCTTGAGAAAAAGCTTGAAGATCTGACCAAGGCGCCCCGAACCCGCAAGGCGGCACCAGCGAAAGCTAAATCGAGCCCATCTGAAAAGTAGGTATTCAAGCGGCAGGAAACTGCAATTAACCCACATTTATCCACAAGAAATATACCCCTCAGGCATATTCTTTGTTGCGCCGCAACTCAAGGCAGACTACGCTAGATTTATGGTGCTGTGAAACTTGTAGCACCATATATGGCCTGTAGTAGATTTCCTTACCGGCTGAGCTTTGAGGTCAGCAACAGGGCGCCAGCCGGCGGGATGGTTCTGAAAGGAATGCCTCCATGACGTCCTTGTACCTCACGCGCGAAGAACTCGAAGATTCAAATCCCCTCGATCTCATAGAAAGTATCATCGCCGACAACGATTGGTCGTTTGATCGTCAGGGCAACAATGAACTTACTGTCGGTGTGGAGGGGAGCTGGTGCCAGTATCATCTCTGGTTTTCCTGGCGGTCTGATCTTCGGGCCATACATTTCTCCTGCGCCTATGACGTCAAGATACCTGAACGGCAATATGGATCTGTTTATGAACTGTTGGCGCGTGTGAATGAGCGTATGCCGGTTGGTCACTTTGACACCTGGCGGGAAGAGGGGATGATCCTGTTCCGTCATTCGTTGTTGCTAAGCGGTGCCTGTGTTGTCACAAACGAGCAAATTCAGACACTTGTCGAGATCGGTATGAGTGAGCTCGAAAAATTCTATCCAGCAATCCAGTTTTGTCTATGGGGCGGGAAAACCCCCGAAGACGCCATCGAGGCGGCAATGTTTGAAACGATGGGAGAGGCGTAAGAATGACCCTTTCCCTGTTGCTTGTCGGTTCCGGCAAGATGGGGCAGGCGATGCTGGGTGGCTGGATCGAGAACAAGATCGATCCGGCCAATATCATTGTCGTTGATCCTGATCTAAAGAACTTGAAAGTCGCGTCAGAACTTGGCTGCCGGGGCATCAGGGCTGCGTCCGAAATCCCGGGAGATTTTGAACCCGATGTCGTGGTCCTTGCCGTCAAGCCCCAGATAATATCGGATGTTCTGCCGACATTTCGGGCGTTTGCCGAAAAGGGCAGTCTGGTTGTGTCGATCGCGGCGGGAACTAGGATAGCGACGTTTGAGGCGACGTTTGGTGAAACAGCTGCCGTTATCCGGGCGATGCCAAATACGCCTGCTGCTGTTCATCAGGGGATGATTGTCTGTTGTCCCAATGAGAATGTCTCTGAGGCGCAGAGGGCACATTGTGATCGCCTTATGCAGGCCATAGGATCCGTTGCCTGGATTGACGATGAAGCATTGATGGATGCGGTAACCGGTCTTTCTGGATCGGGACCTGCCTATGTTTTCTACATGATCGAGGCGATGACCGCCGCTGGTGTAAAGGCGGGCTTGCCCGAGCCTCTGGCTGTCCAGCTTGCACAGGAGACCGTAGCCGGGGCAGGGGCTCTTGCGCGCCAATCCGGGGAGACCGCCGCCCAGCTTCGCAAGAATGTGACGAGCCCGAATGGCACGACGGCAGCGGGACTGGAAATACTGATGAACGAAAAGAGCGGTCTTGCTCCTCTACTGGAAAAGACGGTTGCGGCGGCTACCGCCAGGTCCAAAGAACTGGGGTAAATGGTTCAGTATTTAATTTATACTCTTTAAAGTTGCATTAAGTATATTATATACCTTCTATTCTCTCGAGGAGGATAGAGCCATGAACGATAAAACTGATTCCCAACAGTCAGATGCACCCACGGTTGCTGGAGGGCTGATTATTCCTGACCTCAGCGCAATCACAACAATGCAGAATGACAATATGCAGAAGATGACAGCAGCCGTGCAGGCCGCTTCCCAAGGGCTGCAGGACATCGTCGCAGCGCAACGCACGACCTTGCAACAGACGATCGGGAATTTGCAGAAGTCGCTTAACAGTTCTGTCGGTACGGCGAAGATAGGGCAGGACGCTACGCCGGATATACAGCCCGAGATCGACAACCTTAATCTAACTGTTGATAATTTGAGCAAGGCAGCGGATACGCTGACATCTTCGACCAGCAAGTCTTTCGATGCCATCAACAAGTCAATGGAGCAATCGCTCGCAACGATCGAGCAGGTAGCCCAAAAATTTTCTTCCGGTGGATGATTTTCCCGTCTATTTGCAATAGCATCTTTGAAACCAAGGAGATGCGACGAACATGTCAGAACTGATTACTTTTGATGATTTCATGAAAGTGGATATTCGGGTGGGAAAAGTGCTGGAGGCGACAGAGTTTCCGGAGGCACGCAAACCCGCCTATAAGTTAAAGATCGATTTTGGGGATGAGATAGGCATCCGGAAAAGCTCGGCACAGATAACGGTTCTCTACAATCCGGAAGAACTTGTAGGCCGCCGGGTGATGGCAGTGGTGAATTTTCCACCGCGGCAAATCGGCCCTTTCATGTCGGAGGTACTGGTATTGGGGTTCAGTGATGAGGAAGGGAATATCTCTCTTGCGGCCCCTGATCACGACGTTCCTGTCGGGGGCCGACTTCACTGATTTGAGAAACCTTGGTATGTACAGATGGCAGATGAAAATAATGACGAGATGCCGGTCCCGCCGGATCTGACATCGCTGTTTCAGCAACAGACACAACAGATAAACGAGGCTTGTGAGAATGCGAGCCAGGCTTTTGCCGTGTTTAAATCCCGCGATTCAGCCGTCGCCAGCCTGACACAAAGCCTGAACAGTGAAGTCAACGAGGTTTTTATGATGGCGGCGGCCGCAAAAACACCGCAGCTTGCCATGGCCACCATACCGCCAGTCCTTGCCCTCGCCAACATGACGTTTGCGAAAGTGCCGGTCACCGACCAGAAAACGGTCAGTGAAATTCAGCAGGCTTTTGCCCCTTTTGGGAAATAATTTTGCCCTAAAGCGGCAGTCGGATCTCAATCCGCAATCCCCCAACAGGAGAGTCGCCGAGTGAAATCTGTCCACCATGTCCATGGATGACATCACGGGCGATTGTCATTCCAAGGCCGCTACCGCCGGTTTCCATGTTGCGGGACGGGTCGAGGCGAAAGAACGGCCGGAACACATCTTTTCGTTTCTTTTCCGGGATGCCCGGGCCGTCATCATCAATGAGGATGATCATTTCCGTATCGCTCGCCTTGACGGTGATCCATATCTCCGTTGCGTAGCGCGCCGCATTGCTTATCAGGTTCGTAATGCAACGCTTGAAACTGCTGGGCCTTATTTCGGCGTGAAGGTTCTTTGGTGCTTCCAGTGATACAGCGGTCCCTTGGCGGCGCGCATTCATGACGGTATCCTGAAAAAGCTCCGTTATATTCGTTTCCTCAACCGCCTCGGCTTCTTGTCCGCGCGCAAAGGCCAGATATCCCTCGACCATTTTTTCCATATCGGCGACATCGCCTTCAAGACTGGCCTTGCTTTCATCGCTTTCCGGCATCATGGCGAGTTGCAGTTTCATGCGGGTCAGCGGTGTGCGTAGGTCATGACTTACGCCCGCGAGCATTTCTGTCCGCTGGGTAATCTGGCGAAGGATCCGATGTTTCATAACGTGAAAGGCGCGGGAGGCGGAGCGGATCTCCTGCGCGCCGCTCGGCTTGAAGTCTTCAACAAACTGCCCTTTACCGAATTGCTCCGCGGCGGTCGCCAATTGGCGGATCGGGCGCATCTGGTTGCGCAGGAAGAGGAGCGCGACTCCCAGCAGGACGAGGGAAATCGCGACCATCCACATCACAAATATATATGTCGTCGTGGAAAACAGCCGTTTGTCGCGAACGATAACCTGCAAAACCCCGTCCGGAAGCTGGATCAGGAGAATAACGGATTCGAGTTTCTTGTTGGTTGAAATATTAAAGGGTCGGGCGGGCAGGCTTTCCTTTAGCGCATTCACGAGATGGCTTTCCAGAAATCCATAGTTTTGTTGTTTGTCGCTGCCTTCTGGAAGCTGCGCACCCTCCTCGATACTCACGGCGAGGCGCATTTGCCCGCGCGCGATGTTCAGGATATCCGCCTCTGCCGTCGCACCGGGAAACCTATCGCGGAGAGAAATGACCGCCGCCACATCACCGGCAACGCCTTGAGCAAGGCGCCGCGCGACGTCATCCCAATGACGTTCATAAAAAATATAGGTGACCAGGATTTGTAGCAGCAGGATTGGCAATACAACGATCAGGATCGACCGGCCGAAAAGCGTCCGGGGCATCAGGTTCTTGATAAAACCCGCGGTGATCTGGTGGTAAATTTCCCGTATTATGGTTAGTCCGCCCATAAAACATATCCTTCGCCGCGCACGGTTTGTAGATGTCTGGGAGATTTCGGATCCTCTTCAATCTTCCGACGAAGACGCGTGATTTGGACATCGACAGCCCGGCCCTGGCTGCCGCTGGATACAGATAGGTCTTCACGGCTTATCGGAACGCCCGGCATCGCCGCGAGCGATTTCAAAAGGAGGGATTCACCGGACGTCAGATTGATGACCTTGCCATCCTTCAGCAATTCGCCGCGCTCCAGGTTGAAGGTAAAGGCCCCAAACTGCAACTCCTTCAGCTTTTCAGTTTTTGATCGCCGGAGAATGGCGTCAATACGCAGCAAAAGCTCCCGTGGTTCGAAGGGTTTGCTGAGATAGTCATCCACGCCGACTTCCAGCCCGAGAATGCGATCGTCCGCGTCCCCCATTGCCGTCAGCATCAATATGGGCATTTCCCGGCTCACACCCGAGCTTGCACGCATGCGGCGCACGAGGTCGAGACCATCGCCGCCCGGCATCATGCGGTCGAGTACGATCAGGTCAAAGAAAAACCCGATCATTTTTTCCTCGGCGGTTTCGGCGCTGGTCGCCGTTGAAATGCGGTACCCATTATCCATAAGATACTTTTTCAGGAGGGATAACAGCCGGGTATCGTCATCCACCACCAGAATATGAGGGGCGTTGTCCATCACCATGGGCTATCCGTTGCGCCTCTCTGTCATGTTTTCAATATCCGGTTCAACACTGTATCGCGATTTGTTTCGTCGATCAGGCCCGTAAGCACCTTTCGATAGCCGGCCACAGCTTCGCCTCCGGCCTCGCGAAAGGCATTGGCCACGAGTTCTCGCTGCACACGGCTTACTTTCTGCTCAAGCATCCGCCCTTCCTCTGTCAGATAGAGGCACCGTTGGCGCCGATCTTCCTCTCCTTGTCGCTGCTCAACAAATCCGCGTTTGATAAGATTGCTGAGAACGCGGTTCAGGCTTTGTTTCGTGATTCGCAATATATCGAGCAATTCTGACACCGTCATGCCCTCGTTGCGACCGACAAAGTGAATTACCCGGTGATGCGCCCGGCCAAAATTATAGTCTTTCAGGATCTCGTCTGGGCCCGCAGTGAAGTCGCGATAGGCAAAAAACAGGAGTTCTATCGCCTGGCGAAGCTCTTCCTCGCGAAGAAAAAGAGGATTATTTACCGATTTTACGTCAGTCATGTTGACATATATTTCTTATAATGTTACAAAATCACCATTCGATCCGACACAATCGAACTTATTTGTGGGAATATACGATATTATAATAACGCAAGGTGCTTCAAAATGGATACCTCCTCTTTTGCCGATCGTGATGGCTTTATCTGGTTGAATGGTAAACTCGTACCATGGCGGGATGCAAACATCCATGTCCTTACACATGGATTGCATTATGCCAGCAGTGTGTTTGAAGGGGAACGGGTCTATGAAGGCGAGATTTTCAAACTCGAAGAGCATACGGACCGCCTGATCGAATCCGCTCGCATTCTTGGCTTCACGCCGGAACAGACTGCAGAGGAAATCAACGAAGCATCGCGCCAAACAGTGTTGGCCAACAAGATTGTTGATGGATATGTCCGTCCGGTTGCCTGGCGGGGGTCTGAGATGATGGGCGTTTCTGCGCAAAACAATCGGATCAATCTGGCCATCGCAGCCTGGGTCTGGCCAAGCTATTTCTCACCCGAAGCCCGCATGAAAGGCATTCGGCTGAAACTGTCCAACTGGAAACGTCCGTCGCCCGAAACGATTCCGACAAAATCGAAGGCCGCTGGCCTTTACATGATTTGCACGCTCAGCAAGCACCAGGCGGAGGCCGAAGGTTTTGACGATGCGCTGATGCTTGACTATCGCGGCCGTATTGCCGAAGCGACGGGTGCAAATATCTTTTTTGTCAAAGGCGGCGAACTGCACACACCGACACCGGATTGCTTCCTGGACGGTATCACGCGGCGGACAGTAATCGATCTGGCAAAGGCACGAGGCATTAATGTTATTGAACGCGCGATCATGCCTGAGGAAATGGCTGATTTTGAGGAGTGCTTCCTCACGGGCACAGCGGCCGAGGTAACACCGGTCAGCAGCATCGACAAATATCAGTTTACGCCTGGTGATATCTGCGCACAGTTGATCAAGGACTATGATAGCTGCGTTCGCAGAAAAATTGCCGCATAATCCTGACAAAATAAGCTATACTGATTACCCGTCTTAACCATGTTAAGGCGGGTATTTTGATTTTTGCGTAATTTCGTCTAAAATGGCGCCAATATTCAGAGAAATTGATTAATCCGTAGAATTATCGGGGCACTAGATCATTATGAAGGCGACTCGTTTTTCACTGGCATTTGGGCTGGTTCTTCTCAACGCACAGGTTGTTCAGGCAAATTTTGAAAAAGGGCAGGAGGCCCTTGACCAGAATAATGCTTTGGCAGCGATTGAAGAATGGCAGCCGGTGGCAAAGCGCGGCGATGCGCGGGCGCAATTCGCACTGGGGCAAATTTTCGAAAAGGGAACCGAGGGAGTCGAGCCAGATCTGGTAGAGGCTTATACCTGGTTCAAGCTTGCCGCCGCACAGGGACATAAAGAGGCAGGTGAGACGATTGAACGGCTGCGCGCTATAATGTCTACGGATGACTTGCGCGATGCACAGGCGCGATCTTTTGCGGCGCTGGGATTCTGGTATCGCGATTTCACCGGTCAGGATGAAGCCGCTTTTCAGGAGGCTAAGGCGGCTGCAGTAGTACCTGAGCAATCGCCGTCTGTTACAGAGGAGACACTTGCCGAGCAACGGGCTGCCGCGCAGCGGGAGTTGATTGCACAACGCAAAGCGGAAGCGGAAGCGAAAGAGAAGGCGCTGGAAGAAAGTCGTCAAGCAGCCATCCTTGCGGCTCAGGTGGCGGCGGAAGAGGCAAAACGCCAGGCCGTAATCCGGGATAAAAAGATTGAAGAACAACGGAGCGCCATTGCTCAGAAGGACGCCCAGCAAAGCCAGTCCAGTCTTGATGAGGCAAAGGCCCGCCTTGCGGACCTGATGGCGAAACAGCAGGGCGGAGCTGCGGCGACAGGCGGATCCGCAATTGCAGCGCCAGTCGCGCTAGCGGCAACAGTTCCAAAGCCTGATGAGAAACCGCTGGCTCCTGAAACCAATATCGCCAGTACTCCTGTTTCTCCGGAGGCGACGGAGGTTATCGCCGCACCAAAAGTAACGCCAGCCCCACAGCAAGCGGCGCTTGCTGCGACTTCAGATGATGTTAAAAACCCGGTTACGGACAAGTCAGCGGAATCACCGCTAACGCAAACGAAGTTAGAGACTCTGACAGCGCTTAAATCGCTTGACGGGCTGAACAAGGAAGCGGTTGAGGAAATTTTCGAGCAGGCAAAAATTGCGGACCTGAACAATGCGGAAGCTCAATCCGAAATCGAGCGCTCGCTGGTTCGAATTGAGGCGCTGAAATGGTCACTTATTTCGGGCGCCAAGGGTGATAATGCCGCACCAAAACTGAACAAGGTTCTGATGTCCAAAATGTCACCGGTTCAGATCGCGGAGGCGAACCGCCTTGCGGGTGAATGGCTGATCGAAAGACAGAAGCAACTCTGATCCAAGAGGAAATTGTGCGTGTGACCTAGGCGTTGGTGGTCCAGCGTTTCGCGGCCTTCACATCGCTTTCGCGTTCCTTCACCCAGCTCGTGTCGCCATCTGCAGTCATTTCCTGTTTCCAGAATGGCGCTTTTGTCTTTAGCCAATCCATCAGAAAATGCGCCGCCTCGAACGCGTCATGGCGATGGGGGGACGCCGTAACCACCAGCACAATGGGTTCCCCGAGTGCCATCTCCCCATACCGGTGAATGATCAGGCTGGCTTGCAGGTCCCAGCGACTTCTCGCTTCTTTCTCAATCTTGGCAAGCTCCCGTTCCGTCATGCCGGGGTAATGCTCCAGACTGAGGCCGGTCACGTCATTTCCATCATTGATATCGCGGACAAGGCCAGTAAAGCTGACAACCGCGCCTATATCGGTCCGGCCGGTCGTCAGGGCCTCAATTTCCTCACCGATGTCGAAAATGTCGCGTTGGACACGGATCATGCTATCCTCCTGTCACCGGCGGAAAGAACGCTATTTCATCTTCTTTTCCAAGCGTGGTATTGCCGGTAATATACTCCTGATTTACCGCAATCCTGACGACCTCAAGGTCGCTGAAGACCTCCGCAAATGCCGGGCCGCGCGTTTTCATCCAGCGGACAAGACTGTCGGTATCACGGCAGTCCTCGGACCAGGAAATCGTCTCCTCCGTCATCTGCAATTTCGTTTTCAGCCAGGCAAAATAGAGAATTTTCATTTCATCAGCTCCGAATAGGGGAGAAATGTGACGAGATCCCCTTTCTCTATATAGGTGACATCATCCCCGATTTCGATCAAGCCATTTGCCCACACTGCGGACGAGAGAATGCCAGAGCCTTCTGTCGGGTATTTCTCCACTCTTCCGACACCGGTGCCAGAGAGACGATAGCGCCCCCGCAGCCATTCCGTCCGTCCGGGCTTCTTTTTCATGCCGAAATCCGCGGGAACCTTGAAGGAAAGGGGGGGCTCTAACGCAGCGCCGCTCAGGATTTTGATCAAAGGGCGGACAAACATTAAGGTGCAAACAAGGGCAGCGATAGGATTTCCAGGCAATCCGACAAAAGCGGTATTCCCGATCTGGCCAAGGGCCAGCGGTCGACCCGGCTTGATGGCAATACGCCAGAAATGCAAATGACCAATTTCACCAAGCGCCGATTTGACGTGATCCTCATCCCCCATGGAGACACCACCGGAAGTCAGCACCAGGTCATGGTCTCTTGCGGCGTTATCGAGGGCGGTACGGACAGTGTGAAGTCTGTCTTTGAGGATACCAAGATCAGTAACCGTGCATCCAAGCTTGGCTAGCAGACTGTTAAGGATCAATCGATTGCTGTCAAAGATGCTTGTAACGGAGCCCGGCTCCCCAGGGTTGGTCAATTCGTCCCCTGTAGAGAAAAGCGCCACCTTCAGTCGTCTGAAGACCTTCACTGAGCCCAGCCCGACTGAGGCAAGATAACCAAGTTCCTGTGGGCGAAGTGACGTGCCTTTTTCCAGAAGTACCTGGCCCTCCCGAATATCTTCTCCCATTTTGCGACAGTTTGCGCCGGTCTTCAGTCCGGCCGGCAGGATAACCTGATTTCCGTTTCGTGACACATCTTCTGCCATGGCGACGGTATCAAGCCCCTCCGGCATTATCGCGCCTGTGAGTATCTTGACAGCGGCATCGATCTCGGGCGTACCTACCCAGGGATGTCCCGCCTTGCTTTGCCCGACGATGTTGCGGGGCTTGTCAGGGGCTACTTCATAATCTGAGAATCGAAAGGCGTATCCATCAACGGCGGAGTTATCTGCTGGGGGCACATTGCGGGGGGCGATGATATCCTCTGCAAGGATACGGCCTTCGGACTCAAACAGGGTGACTTTCTCGGTGCGAACGATGGGCGCTGCGGCCGTCGAGATTTTTTCAAGCGCCTCTGTCGCGCTGATCATCTCTGATGCATTTGCAAAGCAATCGTTAGCCAGCCGTTCCATGAGCCGCCACCTCCAGATTGAAAAACTGAATAATAAACTCCGCGATGGCGTTTTCATCATTCAAGTCGAGAACAGGGACCGGTGTCATGAAAGAACGATCGGGCGTCGCGATCGCAATGATGCTGTTATCAGACGTGACTCTCGGCTCGGTACCACTTTCCGGGCGCCAGACCTCTATTTTTGGGAAATCCTCCGACTTGAATCCCTCGACCAGCAGAATATCAACGGGTGCCATCTTGGAGATGAGATCGTCAAGGCGTGCTTCTCCGCTGTCGTCGTTTTCATGCATCAGCGCCCAGCGGGTTGAAGACGAAATGAGCACTTCTGCGGCTCCGGCTTCCCGATGCCGATAGGAGTCCTTGCCCGGCCTGTCGATATCGAACTTGTGGTGGGCATGCTTGATTGTTGAAACCGTAAATCCTCGCGCGATCAGTGCCGGAATCAACCGGACAAGCAGGGTCGTCTTGCCGTTACCGCTCCAGCCTGAAATGCCAATTATATTCATGCGTCAATTGCCCAAATCCGCGTGATTATGAACCTTCTTCCATCATATGTTTCAGGCCGAGACGCAAATAGTCGTACCCGGTCCAAACCGTGAGGGATCCGGCGATCCAGAGTAAAACCTGGCCAACGAGAATGGCGTCGAACTGTCCCTCGACTGCCGGGCCGCCCAACAGGAAGCAGATCGCGAAAATCTGGGCAGTTGTTTTCCACTTCGCAAGTTTGCTGACCGGCATGCCGACACGCAGTTCCGCCAGATACTCACGCAATCCCGATACCAGAATTTCCCGGCATAAAATAATCGTCGCGGGAATTAGGTCCCATTCGCCAATGCGCCCGATCCCGACCAGAACGAGCAACACTGACGCAACAAGCAGTTTATCCGCGACAGGGTCCATAAACCGCCCCAAATTGGATGTTTGCCGATAGCGCCGCGCGAAATATCCGTCGAGGAAATCCGTTATCCCGGCCGCAATAAAAAGGCCAAGCGGCACCCAGCTTCCCAAATTTCCGGGCAGGTAAAGAGACGCCAGCAGCAGAGGAATGACAACGATACGAGAAAGTGTCAGTAAGTTAGGTAAGCTTGAGAGCATGGGTTATGTGACGCAGACGGCTGGTGAAAAAAACAGTATAGGCACCCGGCACGGTGAATTAAAGAGCAGAAATCAGCTTTCTTCATGGAAAAACTGATAGATGGTTTCCGCGGTCGTCCTGGAAATGCCTTCTACCGCCTGCAGATCGCTCAACGCGGCCTGTTCGACCCCTTTGGCGGAGCCAAACCGGTTGAGAAGGGCCTTCTTGCGTTTGGCGCCGATCCCGGGAATTTCATCCAGCGGAGAACGACCAATTGCGCGCGATCGTTTCGCCCGGTGCGTCGATATCGCGAAATGATGCACCTCGTCACGGAGCCTTTGCAGGAAATAGAGCGTAGGGTCCTTTTCGGGCAGGGAGAAGGGAGGTTTCCCGGTCATAAAGAACCGCTCCCGTCCGGCGTTCCGGTCAGGACCCTTGGCGATTCCGACCAGGGCGACATCAGTAACGCCAAGTTCATCAAATACCTCCTGCACGACGCTAAGCTGCCCCTGACCACCATCGATGAGGATCAGGTCCGGCCATTGTTCGCGCGATCCGGAAACGGAGGGGCCAGCCTTGTCCGGGTCCTCCTTTTGAAGGCGGGAGAACCGTCGCGTCAGGACTTCCCGCATCATGCCGTAGTCGTCCCCGGGCGCGAGGGCCGTGTTCTTGATATTGAACTTGCGGTAGGCCTTCTTCTCGAACCCTTCCGGTCCGGCGACCACCATCGCGCCAACAGAGTTCGTGCCTGAAATATGGCTGTTGTCATAGACCTCGATCCGTGAGGGCGGTTCCGCAAGCCCAAAGGCCGCCGCAACGCCCTCCAGATGTTTTCGCTGGGTCGCATTTTCCGCCATCCGTCGTGACAGTGCTCCCTTTGCATTCAGAAGCGCATGCTCGACCATTTCCCGCTTCGCACCCCGCTTGGGCGTTTCTATTTTGACGACGCGCTCAGAGGCGATTGACAAAGCCTCCCCGATAAGGTCGGCGTCCGGCAGCGAATGGCTTGTCCAGATACGCCGGGGCGCGCTGCGCCCATCGTAGAATTGGCCGATGAAAGCGCTCAGGACATCGGATGGATCGTCGTCCTTGTTGTGGGTCGGGTAGTGGGCGCGATTGCCGAAATTTTGCCCTGACCGGAGAAAAAATACCTGGACGCAGGTCTGCCCGCCCTCCTGATAGGCAGCGATGACATCGACCTCGTCGACACCCGGCAGGTTAATCGTCTGCTTCGACTGGATATGGGCCATTGCTTTCAACCGGTCGCGGAGGACAGCAGCTTGTTCGAAATCAAGCTTGTCGCTCGCGGTCTGCATCCGTCCTGCCAGTTTTTCCTGCAACATATGGCTCTTGCCCGACAGGAAGCTTCTCGCTTCGTCCACAACATCGAGATAATCCTCGGGGCTGATAAGTCCGACACAGGGTCCGGAGCAGCGCTTGATCTGATATTGCAGGCACGGGCGGGTGCGGTTCTGGAATTCCGAGTCCGAACAGGAGCGAAGCGGGAACAGCCGCTGAAACGTCGCCAAGGTTTCATTTACGGCGCCAGCGGATGCAAAGGGTCCGTAGTATTCGCCCTTGCGCGACCGCGCGCCGCGATGCTTGGTGATTTGCGGCCACTCGTGATCGCCGGTGATCAGGATATAGGGAAATGATTTGTCATCCCGCAGGATAATATTATAGCGCGGCTTCAGGTTCTTGATCAGGTTGGCTTCAAGAAGCAGCGCCTCGACCTCTGTATGTGTTGAGACAAATTCCATGGAGCGGGTAAGCGAGACCATGCGCATAATGCGTGTCGACTGGCCGGTCATCTTCACATAAGAGCTGACACGGTTTTTCAGGTTCTTGGCCTTGCCGACATAAAGAACCTGACCCGCGGAATCAATCATCCGGTAGACCCCCGGAGACGTCGGCAGGTTTTTTAGAAATCGCTCGATCACTGTTGCACCGCGGCGGAACGGTGATTCGCTATTGTTGTCGGTCGATTCTGGGCTTTGGTGCATCATTAATACTTATTGGTTCGCAAAAAGCAGTGATAGTTTAGTGGATGGACTTAAAACGATTTTCAGTAAAATACTCTAACCCCCTTATTCGTAAGAGACATTAGAGATCAAAAAAATCCCCTCTAATATTAGATGTTACAGTTTTTTTACACTATCCACGATTCCTGTGGAAAACTTTGTGAATAAGCCTCTGACTTACCGCTGCAGGGCATGGTAAACCTAGACTTTAACGACACTGCCTAATTTTTAGGCAAATTTGTAACTACATGAATTATATAGTATTTTTAAAAGTCAAGCCAGAGGTTCCAGGAAAATCGTAATTATTTTCGGGTATCCTAGGGGAACTGGCGGGTTTGCGTTGGAATGTGCACAACTATTGCTGAGATTTCGTCAAATTTTACGATTTTTATGTTTTCTTCGCCGGACTTAGGGTTTTCCTCGGATAATTTCAACGCCAACGCTGGAGGTGTTTTTTATGGCGTTGAGTTTTTCAACTTTCACCTGAACCAGCTTTACCCTTTCATTGTCGAGGCAAATTGCGGCAACTTTCTCGGCGAGCGTCTCAACAAGGTTTACATGCTCATTTTTCGCCATGCTGGTGATATGATTCGAGATTGTTTCGTAGCAAACCACATTCTTGTAATTGTCTGCGAGCGGGGTCGCGGAGTCCGTAACGGTCATCTCGATATTAAAGCGGACGGGTTGCGGTGTGGATTTTTCATGTGTGTAAACACCAATCAGCATGTCCACCATAAGGTCGCTGATAAAAACCTTATGCGTTGTGGTCGGCCGGGTCATTTCCCCGGGGTGCAGAACATTGGCTGTGGTTGGTTTATTCATACACGCCTTCTTTCGCCTCGCTTTGATATATTGGTAAATGCTGGCCGCCATCAAGTGAAACAAACTCTCCTGTCATCGATTTCGCCGCCATGATAAATTTGACTGCGAGGGCAATTTCCTCAGGAGTCGGACCATAGCCTAGGGGAACGGATTCTTGCTGCTGTTTGAATTGCGCCGCGGTCTGTCTCGTATTTGCCAGCGTAGGGCCGGGACCAATGGCATTGACCCGGATATGAGGCGCGAGCGCCATTGCAGTTGTTTGCGTCAAGGTCCAGAGACCGGTCTTGCTTAATGTGTAGGACATGAACTCCGGGCGCAGGTTAAAAACCCGCTGGTCGGCGATATTGACGATATTGCCCTGCACATTCTGGGGAAGTTGCTGGGCAAAGCTCTGGGTGAGCAGCATCGGCGCGAGTAAGTTCGTGTTGAGATGCGTATGGAAGCTTTCAGCGGTTGCATCCGCAATCGTGTCTTTCTCAAACACAGCAGCATTGTTTACCAGGCAATGTAACGGCCCAAGGGCCTTGACCGCTGAAGGAATGATTTTGGCAACATCGGTTGCGTCCGCAAGGTCAGCTTTGACCAGGACGACGCTCGCTCCAGCTGCAGAAATCTCTTCCTTTAAGGTTTCAGCTTCCGTTGCTGATTGGTGGTAATGCAGGGCAATGCCCCAGCCGTCATCGGCAAAGGCTTTGGCGATGGCGCGGCCGATACGTCGGCTCGCTCCCGTAATTAAGACGTTATTTGGCATTCACGCGATGTTCCGATTTTATTTTCTTAGTGCACCGGTGCGGCATAGACGCCAGACATACCATAAAACTGCGCCGTGATATAGGCGACATAGGCAAAGCAAAACGCCCCGCCCATAACCCGGCCGATGGGTTTTTTGGATATGAAAATCGGGATCATGAGGAGGGAAACGAACAGCATGATCCAGAGGTCAAAATGCAAGACCTGCGCGGGTGCCTGCATCGGCTCAACCATCGCGGTCACACCGATGATTCCGGTGATGTTAAACAGGTTCGAACCAAGAACATTACCGATGGCAACATCCCCATGACGGCGAAACGCCGCAATGATCGATGTGGCGAGCTCTGGGAGGGAGGTGCCGAGGGCAACCAGCGTAAGCCCGATGATTTCGTCGGAAACGCCGGCAATCCGTGCGATCATTTCTGCTCCCTGCACAAGCAAGTGGGATCCAAGTATCAGGCCGAAAAGTCCCATCAGAACAAACAGGATGCTGACATAAATATTTTTCGGCATATTCTGTTCGTATTCTTCCAACGCCTCTTCGGCGCCTTCGTCCCCCTCTTTGCGTGCGCGGAAATACGATCTCAGGACAACGGCCGCGAGGACGCCTACGAGTAATGCGCCCTGCCATAGCTGGATAGTACCGTTCCAGGCCAGAACCATAAAGAGGATGGAGGCAGACACCATAATAAGGCTGTCGCGCAATGCCGAGCGCGTGTCGCAGATCAGCGGGTAGATCAGGGCAGGAACGCCTAAGACCAGCAGGATATTGGCTATGTTACTGCCAATCACGTTGCCGAAGGCAATTCCGGGTACACCATCGATAGCGGCCTGAATACATACGACCAATTCCGGCGCAGATGTGCCGAATGCAATTACCGTAAAACCGATAACCAGCTTGGACACGCCCATCTGTTCGGCCAGGGCAACCGAGCCCCGGACAAGAAGTTCACCGCAAACCAGAAGGATTACCAGACCAGCAGCTACTTGTAGGTACATCATAAAGGGTTAACACCCCGGGACCAATTTCCCGTTACACTCATCCCGTCACCACTGTTCCTTGAAGACATCAGGTTGTTATATAGACATGGCGGGGTATCAGTAAAAGAGCTAATGGCACTAAATTCGTGTCTTTTCCGGATGGAATACCGGTTTGTTCCGGGGTATGACCGCTATGTCGCGGATAATTCGGGTATTCGCCGTCAATATTTCCGCTCGATGGCGTATCCTTTTTGCGTGAGCAGGGAGAGAACTCCCTCTTCTCCCGGAAGATGGAGGGCGCCAATCCCGACAAATACATTCCCCTGCGCCAATTCAGGCAGCATCCGTTCCACCATATGGCGGTTTCTGATGTAAATTAGATCCGTTGTCATGATCTTGTTAAGGGCGGCACTCATGCCGGTAAGGGTTTCCTCTAGATCACAGGCAATCCATCCGGTATTGCCCGCCAGATAATAGCTCGTCATTTTTTCGAGTTCTTCATCAATCTCCGAATGCTCCGTCATCGCCTGATCCAGATATTCAAGTTGAACGTTTGCGGGCATCGAATCGAAGATATCCAGCTGCTCCTTATTGCTTTCCAGGGCAATCACGCGCTTACCCGCTATTCGCGCTGACTTCTCAAGTTCCTTATCGAGCAGGGTCAGGGAGCGCCCGGATTCTCCTGCGTTGGGGACGGGCTGGCTGATAATCGTCGCGGCTGCCCAGACCTTGAGCCTGTCAAGTGTCGCAGGCGCCACGCCGTAGGGCGCGACCAGCCCTGCAAGCCGGTTGAAACGACTGGTGCCGATGAGTTCCTTCAGGCTTTCCCCCGGCTTAAGCAGAAGCTGTTGTTGATTGCGGGCAAGCTCGTCATCTTTGAGGGAGGTTTCGAAAATCGCCGTGCTGGAGGCAATAAAAACCTGCATGACGGCGCCGGGCAGATAAAGAATTCGGGGGTCCCGAGAATGCATGGTGCCAAAAATATAGCTTGGCGGGACACCTTCCCGGGAGACTTTCCAGAGTCGCCCTTCATCGAAAGGGCGGTCGGTGCAATTTTCCGGCGGAAGAGGTTTGGCAAGGCCTTGCAATGACAGCCCCTGCGATAGAACCAGAAAAATAAGGCCCAGGAAAAGCCTTGAAAGCATTGTCATTATAAGCCTCGTCGATTGCCAGCATTGCGGATTACCCCTAGACTATCACAACGTTCAGAATTTTCACGAAATAGCCGAAATAGGGGACAGGTTATTGATGGTATACGGATTTTCCCGGAAATTTTTCCTGCGAGTATTGCTGGCGCTAGTGCCGGCTTTTGTTTCTGTACCGGTCGTCCATGCGGCGGAAGACGATGTTGTTGTTTTTGCCGCGGCCAGTACTTCAGATGCCGTGTCCGCGCTCGGGTCTGCATTTGAAAAGCGGACCGGATTTCCGGTGATTGCCTCTTTCGCGGGGAGTGGAACACTCGCGCGGCAGATTAACGAGGGGGCGCCTGCCGATGTCTTCATTTCCGCGAATGTGTCATGGATGGCCTATCTGGATAAATCGGCATTGCTCGAACAGGGAAGCTTGGTGACAATCGCGTCCAATAATCTGACGCTAGTGGCGTCCAAGGATGCCAAAATCCCAGACCCCTTCAATATCGAGAACCTCCCAATTCTCCTTGGGGCGGGGCGGCTGGCAATCGGTAATCCGGCGCATGTCCCGGCAGGCACGTATGCGAAGGCGGCGCTGGAGACCCTTGGGTTATGGGATAAGGTAAAGGAAAATCTTGTTCTGCTGCCCAATGTCCGGGCGGTTCTGGCCTTGGTTGATCGGGGAGAGGCACCGTTCGCCATTATTTACGAAACGGATTTGCGGCTCGCCAAAAATACTCAGCTCGCCGCTGTTTTTCCGGCCGATTCCCATCCGCCAATCTCATATGCCATGGCAAAAATCAAAGGAAATGACGGCCATTCAACCGATCTTTTTTATAAATTTGTTCAATCCCGAGAGGGACAGGAAATTCTTCGTCAACACGGCTTTCTCGTGTTCGAGAACTAGCCTCTAACGGGACCGGCCTCCAAGGACATGGCCGTTGCCGGCCCGTCCTTTGCTTGATCGTCCTTGAGGTCGACCACTGTTCGGGCCACCGATGCCGAGCTCGCGGTCCTGCAGCTTCTTGATCTCGTCGCGAATGCGGGCGGCCTCTTCAAACTCCAGGTTCTCGGCAGCGGTGCGCATTGTCTTCTCAAGCGATTCAATATGCGCTTCAAGGTTATGGCCGATCATATGGCTCGCGTCGTCGAGACCCAGGTCAACATTATAATGATCCTGTTCATAGACGCTCTGCATGACATCGCCGATATTCTTCCGGATCGACATCGGGGTGATCCCATGCTCCGCGTTAAAGGCTTCCTGCTTGTCTTTGCGTCGTTTGGTCTCATCGAGCGCGAACTGCATACTTTTCGTTATCTTGTCCGCATAGAGAATGACGCGACCATCCACATTTCGTGCTGCACGGCCAATTGTCTGGATCAATGAGGTGGCGGATCGCAGGAACCCTTCCTTGTCCGCATCAAGAATGGCGACGAGCGCGCATTCGGGGATGTCCAGACCTTCACGAAGAAGGTTGATCCCGACCAGTACGTCAAAGGTGCCAAGTCGGAGGTCGCGGATAATCTCTATGCGTTCCAGCGTATCGATATCCGAATGGAGATACCGGACCTTGATCCCATTCTCATGGAAATACTCGGTCAGGTCCTCCGCCATTTTCTTGGTCAGTGTCGTGACCAGTACGCGCTCCCCTTTTGCGGCGCAGAGTTTACATTCGCGCATCAGGTCGTCCACCTGTTGATCGACAGGGCGGATGATGCAGTCCGGGTCCGTCAATCCTGTGGGGCGGATGACCTGCTCGACGAAGGCGCCGCCTGTTCGTTCCAACTCCCAGGGGCCGGGAGTGGCGGAAACAAAAACAGTCTGCGGTCGCATGGCCTCCCATTCCTCGAACTTGAGGGGCCGGTTATCCATGCAGGACGGCAGGCGGAAGCCATAATCCGAAAGGGTCGATTTGCGCCGAAAGTCGCCTTTGTACATGGCGCCGATCTGGCTGACGGTGACATGGCTTTCATCTACCATCAGCATCGCGTTGTCCGGCAAATATTCAAACAGGGTCGGCGGAGGCTGCCCCGGTCCACGGCCGGAGAGATAACGGGAGTAGTTCTCGATACCCGCGCAGGCGCCTGTGGCTTCCATCATTTCCAGATCGAACATCGTGCGTTGTTCGAGGCGTTGCGCCTCAAGGAGCTTGTTCTGCGCCTCGAACTCGACCAAACGTGACTTCAATTCCCGCTTAATCTGTGCCTGCGCCTGCTTTAAGGTCGGTTTTGGAGTCACATAATGGCTGTTTGCATAGACGCGTACTTCCGACAGGCTGCCCGCTTTCTCACCCGTCAGGGGGTCAAACTCGGTGATGCTTTCCAGTTCATCGCCGAAAAGGGACAGGCGCCAGGCGCGATCCTCCAAATGGGCCGGGAAAATTTCAATGGTGTCGCCGCGCACTCGGAAGGTGCCGCGGGTGAAGCTCGCATCGTTGCGCCGGTATTGAATTTCCACCAGCTGCCGTAGCAGGTTTTGACGATCGAATTCCTTGCCGACTTTCAGATCGAGCGTCATCTCGCTATAGGTCTCGACGGAGCCGATACCATAAATGCAGGAGACAGACGCAACAATGATAACGTCATCGCGCTCCAGGAGGGCGCGCGTGGCGGAGTGGCGAAGGCGGTCAATCTGCTCATTCACCGAGGCGTCTTTTTCAATATAGGTATCTGTCCGCGCGACATAGGCTTCTGGCTGATAATAGTCATAGTAGGAGACGAAATACTCGACAGCGTTGTTCGGAAAGAATGCCTTCATCTCACCATAGAGCTGCGCGGCCAGCGTCTTGTTATGAGCGAGAATGAGGGTAGGACGCTGCACTTTCTCAATGACCTTGGCCATCGTGAAGGTTTTACCGGAGCCAGTTACGCCGAGAAGAACCTGATCTTTTTCATGCTGCCTGATGCCCTCGACAAGGCTTTTGATAGCCTCGGGTTGATCACCGGCCGGTTCATATTCCGAGACAACCTCGAAGGCGATGCCACCTTCAGATTTCTCGGGCCGGAGAGGACGGTGCGGAATGAAGGGCGCCGAGGCGTCTTCCAATCCGGATGTTTCATTTTTGTTCTCAATCTGCAT
The DNA here is from genome assembly GCF_017313765.1 of Sneathiella sedimenti. Taxonomy (GTDB): domain Bacteria; phylum Pseudomonadota; class Alphaproteobacteria; order Sneathiellales; family Sneathiellaceae; genus Sneathiella; species Sneathiella sedimenti. Next base: position 98,603 of record NZ_JAFLNC010000002.1, read on the forward strand.
AGATTGGTTATAGGGTGCTTGCCCTGAAATTTCCATCTATATCTGAGTCAGCTTATGAAATTTTGAGGAATGAGGCCGCAGCCGATATCGGGGGCCTGAGGGGTGCCACCCGGACGTCCTTGGACAGGGGGAAGGGGACAATTCCGGGCGGCGGCTTGTCAGGGTTATGACTGCCAGAAAGACTTTGTGGTTTCCGTTTTTACGTCTAAATCGGAAAGTCCCATGTCGGTCAAAAATACTTTGTCCAGATCGGCAAGCTGGTGCCGCATGCTTTCCCGTTCCTGCCATTTAAAGATCGTTGCGATAAGGGTACCCATGATCCCGCTAGCGCCAACATGTTCTTTAACGGGGGCTAAGTGCAGCTTTCCGCCGTTTACATATGTTTTTGTTGCCATCTCTCTACTCCTTCACTTATGTGGAGATACCAACTTGCGGGCTTCTCCGGCTGTTCTGATGGAGTATATTTGTCAATTTTCGGACTTGATTACAAACGACAAATTCTAATAGTATGAGTTAGTTTTTCTAATCTGAAACGGGATATCATCATGCGCCTTCCTCCCCTAAAGGCATTGCGCAGCTTTGAGGCCGCGGCCCGGCATCTAAGCTTTTCCAAAGCAGCGGAAGAGCTGTTCGTGACTCCTGCCGCCGTAAGCCATCAGGTCAAGGCGCTGGAGGAATGGCTCGGTGTAACTTTATTCAAGCGATTAAACAGGGCGGTTATCCTGACGAATGAAGGACAGAACTTTGTCGTCAGCGTCCGAAACGGACTTGAGATAATTGGGGCGGCTGCCGAGAAGATCATGCGCCAGGATGCCTCCGGAGCGTTACATGTGGATACGCTGCCGTCATTTGCGGCGCGGTGGCTCCTGCCGCGCCTCAGCCGGTTTCGCGACGCCCACCCCGATATCGACGTCCGGCTCTCCGCGTCTGACCATCTTACGGATTTCAACCGTGAGGACGTGGATGTTGTCATCCGGTATGGCCATGGGAATTATCCCGGTCTTCGGGTGGACAAGATCCTGACTGAGGAGGTGATGTTCCCGGTTTGCAGTCCGAGTCTTCTTGAGGGGACGCACCCTTTACGTACGCCGGACGACCTGAAACATCATACTCTGCTGCATGATGATATGCGGATTGACTGGCAGGCCTGGCTCGCCATGGCGGGGGTGACGGATGTTGATCCCAAACGCGGGCCCAGTTTCAACGACAGCTCCATGCTGCTAACGGCGGCAATGGAGGGGCAAGGGGTGGCGCTTGGCCGGAGTACGCTCGCCGCGGATGATCTTCTTGCCGGTCGTCTGGTCCAGCCCTTTGACGTTCAGCCGATGAAAGCCCACCACGCCTATTACATTGTATGCCCGGAAGAGGTTGCGGACCGGCCGCGCATTGTCGCCTTCCGAAACTGGATACTGGAGGAGGCGTCGGTTAGTTCGGGGCGCTTTGAATCCCGTACGGAAATGACGAACTGAGAGATTCTCAACTTGATTCACTGATAATTTTCTGTAGCCCGGCGCCCCTTCAGGGTGATGTGCGATTATGACGACCACATCGTCGGTTTGACCCGGAACCCATCATCCTCACTGCGTTCATTTCATAATCGCCAATTCATGCCCATATCACTGAAGACAACAAAAACATAGGGAACAGGTTTCGCTTTCGGGTTTAGCGAATAATTAGCTTCTCCTGTTGAAAAACGGGTGGTCTCGGGGCGGAATAAGCGCTATAGACCAATTGGTTGTGGGCGCGAGGTTGCGCCTTGAATTTACCCTAGCCGAGAGAGATGGGAAGTTATGTCTATTATTGCGGAAAGTCTGGGACGCATTAAACCCTCAGTTACTATTGCTGTGACCACCAAAGCCGCCGAGCTCAAGGCAGCCGGCCGTGATGTGATTGGTCTTGGTGCGGGAGAGCCGGATTTTGATACGCCCGACAATATCAAGGAAGCGGCAATTCGAGCAATTAATGAGGGCAAGACGAAATATACGGCTGTGGATGGCATTCCGGAGCTGAAAAAGGCGATCTGCGAGAAATTCAAGCGTGACAATGGCCTCGATTATGAACCTTCGCAGGTGACAGTGGGGACCGGCGGCAAGCAGATCATCTATAACGCGCTGATCGCAACACTGAACCCAGGCGATGAAGTCCTGATCCCGGCACCCTACTGGGTATCCTACCCGGATATGGTTCTGTTGGGCGGGGGTGAGCCGGTTTTTGTGCCGACCACGGCCGCAAACGGTTTCAAGATGCAACCTGCGGATCTGGAAGCGGCGATTACGCCGAAGACGAAATGGCTGATTTTCAATTCGCCTTCCAACCCTTCTGGCGCAGGGTACAGCCATGATGAACTGAAAGCGCTGACCGATGTCCTGCTGCGTCATCCGCAAGTCTGGATCCTGACGGATGACATGTATGAACATCTGGTCTATGACGACTTCAAATTTGTCACCCCGGCGGAAGTGGAACCGGCGCTTTATCAGCGGACCCTGACCATGAACGGGGTTTCCAAATCCTACGCAATGACAGGATGGCGCATTGGGTATGGCGCGGGACCGGTTGAGTTGATCAAGGCAATGGCAAAGGTCCAGTCGCAAAGCACATCCAATCCTTGTTCAATCAGTCAGTACGCGGCTGTTGAGGCTCTAAATGGACCGCAGGATTTTATTGCGGAGCGGGCGAAGGTCTTTGAAGAACGGCGTGATCTTGTCGTTGGCATGCTCAACCAGGCGACTGGTTTAAGTTGTCCGATGCCCGAGGGTGCTTTTTATGTTTATCCGTCCTGTACTGGTTGTATCGGCAAGAAAACACCTGAGGGCAAGGTGATAGAGAACGACTTCGATTTCGTCTCGGCGCTGCTTGAAACAGAGGGCGTGGCAGTGGTGCATGGTGAGGCATTCGGCCTGTCGCCGCATTTCCGTGTTTCCTACGCCACCTCGACCGAGGCATTGACGGAAGCCTGTGAACGAATTCAGCGGTTCTGCGCCAGCCTGAGTTAGTCTGCAGTAAATATCTTCGAAAAGGCGGCCGATGATTCGGCCGCCTTTTTTTATGGCCTCGAGAAAGAAGAAAAAAATTAATGGCCGGGCCCGCAATTCTGCGCACTCCCGCGTCTTTGCAAAATTTTTCCTTGCGCCATTCAGGGCGGAGGAAGAACATTAGATTTATCTAACAAAGAAAGGAGGCACGTCATGGTCGTAGACAAGCCAAAGGGGCCTCGCAGCGTCGCGCTGGTAGGCCCCTATTCGAGCGGGAAAACAACTCTTCTGGAAGCCATTCTGCATATCTGCAATGAAACGGACAGAAAAGGAAGCGTGACGGCAGGTACATCTTGTGGAGACAGTTCCAAGGAGGCTCGGGAACGACAAATGGGCGTCGAGGTTAATGCCGCTCATGCCCAGTATCTGGGCGATGAATTCACGATATTGGATTGCCCCGGATCAATCGAGTTTTTCCAGGAAACGGAGAATGCACTCCTCGGGGTGGATGCCGCAGTCGTCGTATGTGAACCGGAGAGCGAACGCGCTTTAACGCTGTCGCCACTGTTGAAAAGCCTGCAGGAAAGAGGGCTGCCAACCTTTATCTTCGTGAATAAAATGGATAAGGCCTATGGCTCTGTCCAAGATCTGTTTAACTCCCTCCAGGCCGTGTCCGACCGCGCGCTCGTCCTGCGACAGGTGCCCATTTTCAGGGAAAATATAATCACCGGCTATGTCGATCTCGCCTCCGAACGGGCGTATGTATACAAAGAGGGGGAGGCATCCCGCATTATTGACCTGCCGCCCGAAATGGCGGAAGAAGAGGGAAATTCGCGGTTTGAGATGCTCGAAAAGCTGGCCGATTTTGATGATCACCTGATGGAAGAGCTGCTCGAGGATATCGAGCCGGAGCGAGAGGAAATATATTCGCTATTGCAGAATGATCTCCGCGAAGGGTTGGTGACTCCGGTTTTCCTTGGCTCTGCGGAAAATGAAAATGGCGTTCGCCGCCTCTTGAAAGCCTTGCGGCATGAAGTGCCAGAGGCCTCTGTCGCCGCGGCCCGTGCTGGATATGGTGACGAGTCAGATGCAGCGGTCGCACAGATTATTAAAACCTATATGTCCGCGCAAGGCGGCAAGCTTTCTCTCGCCCGAATCTGGTCGGGCAAAATTAATGATGGAGACAGCTTTGCTGTGGGACGAATAGGGGGTCTGTTCCGGTTGCAGGGTGGAAAGTATGACAAGTTGGAGAGCGCAGGAGCCGGGGAGATCGTGGCTTTCGGGCGTTTGGAAGCCGCGCAAACCGGTGACATCCTTCTGGCGGATAAAACGATCAGTTTGCTGCCGGATGCGGTTCTTGAACCGGTGTACAGCATAGCACTGGTGCCGGAAAATCGCGATGACGAGGTTAAGCTTTCGAGCGTCCTTAGTAAAATTCTCGAGGAGGACCCGTCGCTGAAACTGGAGCATAAGCAGGAGACACAGGAATTGCTGCTTCTGGGACAGGGAGAAATCCATCTCAACGTCGCCCTTGACAGGATGCGCAACAAATACGGTCTTGATGTCAAGGCGCGCCGCCCGAAAGTGGCCTATAAGGAGGCGATCCGGAAGGCGGCAAAACAACATGCCCGCTACAAGAAGCAAAGTGGTGGTCATGGACAGTTTGGTGACGTCCATATCGAGATCAAGCCGTTGCCCCGAGGGTCAGGGTTTAACTTCGAGGAGAAAATTGTCGGAGGATCGGTCCCGCGCCAGTATATTCCGGCTGTCGAGCATGGAGTGAAAGAGTACCTAGCCGAAGGCCCGCTCGGGTTTCCTGTGGTCGATGTGGCGGTGACTTTGTTCGATGGACAGTTTCACTCGGTCGATAGTTCCGAAAATTCCTTCCGCTCGGCCGCACGGATTGCCATGAGCGAAGGGATGCCCAAATGCGACCCGGTCCTGCTTGAGCCAATTTACAAGGTGGAGCTCTCCATGCCGTCGGAATATACATCGAAGGTCAACAGCATCGTCAGCGGTCGCCGCGGCCAGATCCTCGGATTTGACGCACGCGACGGATGGGACGGATGGGACATCCTTGTAGCGATGATCCCGGAATCTGAGGTGCATGATCTGATCGTTGATTTGCGGTCCGCTACACTCGGGGTGGGAACCTATCGCAGCGAGTTTGATCATCTTCAGGAGTTGACCGGCCATAATGCGGAGAAAGTGCTCCAAAACCGGGGTTGAAAAATAGCGTCGAGGAAACTCACAGACTGTTGACTTGTACTTGAAGCTGCGACGCCCGATTATTTCCTGTAATCTAAATTACGGAAGGAATCGGGCGCGTGTTGATTAAAATTCCAAAAAACTGGGAACTCCCTGAATCAAAGGCAACGCCGGAAAATGTTTATTTGAACCGGCGAACTGTTCTGAAGGGGATGGCCGGCGCCGGCTTGATTGCCTCTATTGGTTCGAACGCCGCCTTTCGTGAAGCATTTGCCGCAGGCGCCGCTGACCCGAGCGCAAGTCTTTACCCTGTCCCGCGCAATGACCTTTACAAAGTTTCCCGGGCGCTGACTCCCGAGAAAATTGCGACGACCTATAACAACTTTTATGAATTCGGGTCACACAAGGAGATATATGTAGCTGCTCAAGCGCTCGAGATTCGTCCCTGGACCGTGAAAATTGACGGCATGGTCGAAAAAGAGATGGAGATAGACATCGACGATCTTCTTGCAAAGATGCCTCTGGAAGAGCGGATCTATCGGCACCGCTGCGTGGAGGGGTGGTCGATGGTGGTGCCCTGGAGCGGGTTTCCAATGAAAGAGCTCGTCAAGCTGGCGGCGCCTACGTCTGGCGCAAAATATGTTGTCATGCAAACCTTCCAGGATAAATCCGTTGCCCCCGGTCAGCGGCAGTTCTGGTATCCCTGGCCCTATACCGATGGATTGACAATTGAGGAGGCGACGAATGACCTCACTTTCCTGGTGACCGGACTGTACGGAAAACCCCTGCCGAAGCAGAACGGCTCGCCCTTACGTTTGGCGGCACCGTGGAAATACGGCTTTAAACAAGTGAAATCAATTGTCCGTTTCTCCTTTACCGACAAACGTCCCGAGACATTTTGGGAAACACTGATCAGCAATGAATATGGGTTCTGGGCGAATATTAACCCGGAGGTGCCTCATCCCCGATGGTCACAGGCAGAGGAGCGGGATATTGGCACCGGCGAAAAGATTCCGACCCTCCTTTACAATGGCTACGGTGAGTATGTCTCCGATATGTATAAGGACATGAAGGGCGAACGCCTCTTTATGTGATCAAGCTTTCCATTTTGGGCGAGAAAGAAATTTCCGGTCGCGGCGGTTTGCGAGAGCCGTCGGTTCTGCTATCAATGGAGAACCTATGAGATTGGAATAATTCAAAACGACGCCAAGGAGGGCAATGCCATATGGCCAATGAAGGGTATCACGAGCCGATCGAGGAGCTTTCTGATGAAACACGGGATATGCATAGAGCGATCACCTCTTTGATGGAAGAACTCGAGGCCGTTGACTGGTATAACCAACGGGTCGATGCGTGCAAGGATGAAGAGCTGAAAAAAATTCTTGCCCATAACCGCGATGAAGAAAAAGAACATGCGGCGATGGTCCTTGAGTGGATTCGCCGAAGAGACCAGACCCTGGATAAGGAGCTTCGGGACTACCTCTTTAAGGACGGCAGTATCGGTCATCATGACTGAGTGTTGAGGGTAAAAAAAATGCCGGCCATGTGAATGGCCGGCAAGTCTGACAGGGAGGTACATCTAGCGAATAGATGTAAAGGGACAAGCAGGATAGGGAGGAAACCTCTCGCCCCTTGCCGGCAAATGCCAGCACCCAGATGATATATATTTCAATATCATCTTTTTTTTATATTGGGATTTTCCCCCCGATGTGAATACGTAAAACTACATATTGGGAAAGTTTTTCAAATCTGTTGCAAAAAAAAGACCGGCCTCAATGAAGAGGCCGGCTTAGTCTAACAGGGAGGTATTGCCTTTCGGCAACACAGATTACATGTGATTGGGAGGAATACATGTAATCAATATCAGCAGGGAGCTGATATAAAGTTAATGCTGCATCGCAACATCATGTAGTATAGATAGCCATTACTGCCCCTGATTTCCACCTATAATATTGCAGCGCACCCATGCAAAAAGTGCATAGCTCAAAAAATTCCTGTTGGAGGTGCTGAATCCTCTCACAGCGCTTATAGCGATAATTTTATTAAAAAAAATGCCGGCCAAATTAATGGCCGGCAAGTCTAACAGGGAGGTAATATGTCAAGAAGACATAAGTATTGCAAAAATCAGGGAGGAGATCTTGCAACATCACTCAGGTTCAACACCTTCATGAAAACGATTATTGCAATGCAACATCGTCTGCGGTCTTTCTATAAAATTAAGCGGTGTTAGAAAAGATCAATCTCGTCAATGCTACTATGCGCGACCTGCATAGCTATGCCAGTGATCCGCTAAAAAGAGTACTCATTGACTTTCTGAATAAGAAAATCACGAAAAATGGTCACTCTCTTGGATTTGCGCAATTCTTCCGGATAAACGTAATAGGAATCAAATGTCGGACCCCCAAGTTCAGGCAGGATACGTATGACGTTGCTATGGCCGTGGACGATATAGTCGGGCAGGCTGGCGATGCCTAGGCCGCTTTGCACGGCAAGCAGCAACCCATAGACATTGTTGACCTTGAAAACCGGCTCCTTCGTCCGGCCGGCCTTGTTCAGTTCCTTCAGTAACCAGTTCACATTGGAGATATTGGAAGGCGCTTCATCACCGTAAGTAATCAGGTTGCTATCAAGAACATCTTCCACACTCGTGGGTGTGCCATGCTTCTTCAGGTAGTCCGGAGAGGCATAGACATGATGGTTGACGGTCATCAATTTACGCTGGATGAGATCCGGCTGGACGGGTGCTCGCAGCCGAATGGCAATGTCGGCTTCCCGCATGCCCAGATCGAGCTCACGATCGGCAAGGATCAGATTTACAGTAATTTCCGGATATAGCTCAATGAACTCCCGAACGCGCGGCGTCAGCCAGTTGGCTCCGAGACCGACCGTTGCGGTTACTCTCAATTCCCCCGAAGGCTTTTCGTGTGCATCCATCAACTGGGCTTCCGTCATCGCCAGTTTTGCAAAGACCTCATGAGCCGTCTGAAAAAGCAGTTCGCCCTGCTCAGTCAGGAGGAGGCCCCGGGCATGGCGATGGAAGAGGGCGACCTTGAGGCTTTCCTCCAGAGCGCTGACCTGGCGGCTGACGGCGGATTGGCTAAGATGCAGCGTATCGCCGGCGCGTGTAAAGCTGCCGGCTTCAGCGACCGCATGGAATATGCGTAATTTGTCCCAATCCATATTGCTGCTCGCAGCCGCATCACGGTCTATCCGTCAGATGGCCTTGCGATCTCCCTATTCGGCGGCTTCCGCCGAGGCACTTTCATTCTCCGCAATAAATTTCTCCGCTTCCAGTGCCGCCATGCAGCCGGTACCTGCGGCGGTAACGGCTTGACGGTAAATTTTATCCTGGACGTCGCCACAGGCGAATATACCCGGAATATTTGTCGCGGTGGAATCGGGCGCGGTAATCAGATAACCTTCGTCATCCATGTCGAGCTTGCCTTTAAACAGCTCCGTGTTCGGTGAATGGCCGATGGCGATAAAGACGCCATGAACGGAAAGATCCTGTGTCGCGCCCGTTTTGACATTGCGAAGCCGTGCACCGGTTACGCCAAAGGGATCTGCTTCGCCGAGAATCTCTTCGAGGACATGGTCCCAGATAATCTCGATCTTTGGGTTCTTCTTCAGCCGTTCAATCAGAATTTTTTCCGCGCGTAGTTCGTCTCTACGATGAACCAGGGTCACTTTATCGGCGTGATTGGTAAGGTAGATGGCTTCCTCCACAGCAGTGTTGCCACCGCCGATGACCAAGACTTCCTTGCCACGATAGAAAAAGCCGTCGCAGGTTGCACAGGCGGAAACGCCAAAGCCCATGTATTTTTGCTCAGTCGGCAGGCCAAGCCATTTCGCAGCGGCACCGGTCGCTATAACAACAGACTGGGCAACATATTTGTTGCCTGAATCCGCGGTCGCAACAAATGGGCGTCGGTTGACATCCAGATCGACAATGTAGTCGTTGAAAATACGCGTGCCGACGTTGCGGGCCTGTGCCTCCATCTGCTCCATCAGCCACGGACCCTGTATGGCGTCCGCAAATCCCGGATAGTTTTCCACATCTGTGGTGATCGTCAGCTGGCCACCCGGCTGTAATCCATGGACAAGAATCGGGTCAAGGGACGCACGCGCCGCGTATATCGCTGCTGTATCCCCGGCAGGGCCGGAGCCGATGATAAGAACTTCCGTGTGGTGAATTTCCGCCATGTCGAACTCCGGGATAGATTCGCTCTCGTATCTAAGGTACAGGGTTATTTATATCCTGCGGAGAGGCCATGCAAGGGCCAGTAATAACTTTGGCCATTATGTCGCGGATTTTTGCCGTTTACCGTTGCGAAAAGTGCAGTTTCAGAAATTTCTCGACATTCCGGGCAATTTTCTGTGTCTCAAGGAGCGGAGGGTAGTTCCATTGTTCCAGCTTTCCGGTAAAGGGGCGGGTATATCCCTTCTCTCGCATGCTCTGATGAAAATGGTTGAACTTGGAATTGCCGCCCGGCAGATCGAAAATATGAACGGGTTTTCCCATAGAGCAGGCCTCGCAGACCATATTGACGGAATCACCCGTCACAATCAGTGCATCCGCGAGCGCGAGATAGCCAAAATACGGATTTTCACCTTCTCCGGTCCATAATTGATGCGGTACTCCCTCAAGCGCCGATTTAAGGATCGCTTCATTGTCAGTGCCAGTTCTCCGTGATGTGGTGACAAGAAAGCTGCAGCCGGTATCCCGATGCAATGCAGCCAGCTTATTGGCGAGATCGCGCATGACGTCTTCCGTCATATCGTAACAACGATTGCTCCCGCCGACGAGGACCGTGACACGCGGCTTGGCAAGATGCGCAACCTGATCTTCGAATTTCTCTCCTGCTTCATGCAGTTTTTCACGAGTGATCCGTCCAAGTGCGCCGAGACAGACAAGAACGTTCTCCCCCCGCAGCTTGTCATGTTCCGGCACGATCACCAGATCGAAATTCCCGGCATCGCAATTGGGTGTCTGGATATGAATGGTGAATGTTTTATCGCCACTTGCCTTTTTTATCGCCAAACTTAACGGGATCGACTGCCGCCCGCAGGTAATCAGAATATCCGGCCAGGGGGGCGTCAATAAATCTCCGCCCTTGTCGAGAGTTTTGAGAGGATTGATCCAAAGATATGGCGGTAACCAGCGCCAGGGCTTCGTGGTCTTGATTCTTTTGACTTTAAAATCAAGGCCTAAGGCTTCGGCAAGGCCGATGCACTGGATTTCCATGCCCGCGCTGCCGTCGGTGACAACCCAGCAGGAGGCGTGTCTTATTTTGTTGTCCGCGCTCATTTTGTTGGCATAGGCCCTGTGTCCGGCATGGGTCAAGTGTTTTGGTGCGGCGTTGGGTAATTTTCTTACTCTTTTGGCACGGTCCCTGCTTCTATCGCTTGGCGTCGCGCATTCTTTGTAATAATATTGCGCGCAACAGATAGTCGGAGGACATAATGCAACGCGTAAAGCTGGACGAAATCGATCGCCGTATTCTGCATGATTTGCAGGAAGATGGACGTATCACCAATGTAGAACTGGCGAAAAATGCCGGCATTTCCGCGCCTCCCTGCCTCAGGCGGGTACGGGCACTTGAAGAAGCCGGATATATTGAAGGCTATCATGCGCAACTGAACGCGGAGCATCTCGGTTTCGGGGTCACGGTATTTGCGCTTGTCGGGTTACAAAGCCAGGCGGAAACCGATCTTTCCGCTTTTGAGGGGCTGGTCAAGACATGGCCTCTGGTTCGGGAATGCTTCATGCTGGCCGGCGAAAATGATTTTATTCTGAAAGTCGTTGCGAAGGACTGGGATACCTACCAGCATTTTCTGACCCATGATCTGACAGCGGCACCTAATGTAGAGCATGTGAAGACGTCGCTCGGTATTCGGGTGTCGAAATTCCTTCCCGGAGTACCGGTAGAACTCGGTGATGACCGGAACGCGGCTGGCGGCGCCTAAACGACAATCTGGTACATACAGCTTTAGAAAAAGATTGGGAGACTCTTTTGACTAATAATCCATATCAGGCTGATCTCGATAGCAATCCGGCAAATTACGAACCGCTCACACCCTTGACGTTTTTGGCCCGGTCCGCGGAAGTGTATCCCGAAAAGACGGCAATCATTCATGGTGACCTCTCCTACAGCTACAGGGAATTTTATGCCCGTGCGCGCCAACTTGCGAGTGCACTTACAAAGCGGGGAATCGGGGAGGGGGACACGGTGTCGATGATGGCGCCGAATATCCCGTCGGTTCTAGAGGCACATTATGGCGTGCCCATGACGGGCGCCGTCCTCAATACGCTGAATACGCGTCTTGATGCGCAGTCGCTTGCGTTTATCCTGGATCATGCAGAGTGCAAACTGCTTTTGACGGATCGGGAGTATTCCTCCCTGATCAAGGAGGCTTTGTCGCTAACCAAGGTTAAGCCCATTGTAATTGATATTGACGATTCTCTCGCCGAGGGCGGTGAGTTGATTGGGGATATGGAATATGAGACTTTCCTTGCGACAGGAGATTCGGAATTCGACTGGCAGGAACCGGTGGATGAATGGCAGGCGATTTCACTGAATTATACCTCCGGGACCACCGGCGATCCCAAGGGAGTAGTCTATCATCATCGCGGCGCTTATCTCTCGGCGATGGGGAATGCAGTTTCCTGGAGCTTGCCGAAGCATCCGGTATATCTCTGGACCCTTCCGATGTTCCATTGCAACGGCTGGTGCTTCCCCTGGACATTGACGGCGGTTGGCGGCACCCATGTTTGTCTTCGAAAGATTGAGGCAAGCGCCATCTACAATGAGATGCAGCGATGCCAGGTCGATCATATGTGCGGTGCGCCGATCATTCTATCGATGCTGATTAATGCGTCGGATGAAGACAAGGCCAAGGCACCCTCCGGCGTGAAGTTCATGGTCGCCGCTGCGCCACCACCGGCGACAGTTCTTGCCGAAATGGACAGCATGGGATTCGATGTCACCCATGTGTACGGCCTGACGGAAACCTATGGCCCGTCTGTTCTCTGCGACTGGAACTCGGACTGGAACACGAAACCCGTGGAGGATCGGGCTGCGCTCAAGGCGCGCCAGGGCGTCCGCTATCATGCGCTGGCCGGTCTTGAAGTGATGGACCCCGAAACAATGACGCCGGTGCCACGCGATGGAGCCACTATGGGCGAGGTGATGCTGCGCGGTAATCTGATCATGAAGGGTTACCTAAAGAACCCCAAGACCACTCAGGCGTCCTTTAAAGACGGCTGGTTTCATTCCGGGGATCTTGGAGTCATTCATGAAGACGGGTATCTGGAGCTCCGGGACCGCTCCAAGGACATTATAATCTCAGGCGGCGAGAATATATCCACCATTGAAGTCGAAGGCGTGCTTTACAAGCATCCGGCTGTTCTGGAAGCAGCGGTGGTCGCGCGCCCTGATGAGAAATGGGGAGAAACGCCCTGTGCCTTTGTAACCTTGCGCAAGGGGAAAACCGTTTCTGAGAAGGAAATCATCCAGTTCTGCCGTGAGAATATGGCCCACTTCAAATGCCCGAAAACGGTCGTGTTTGAGGAACTGCCAAAAACATCCACCGGGAAAGTGCAGAAATTTGTTCTGCGTGAAAGGGCGAGGAATATCTAATCCATTTTTGCGATTAAACTCGGTTATCAAAATTTTAACCAAGAATAGGTCATATTGATCGCCAGATCCTGGTTTGGAGGGCATTAGTGTGACCCATTATTTGGTAACAGAAGAAAATCCTGAGGGTAAAAAACTCGAGGAAGTACTTTCAATGATCCGAAAGGATATCCTGGAGCGTTGTGGCTTGATCACAGATGATCAACGCGCCGAGGCAAAGGCGGTATTGAATAACAATATGCGGATCCTGAACCTACTGACGGATGCGGTATTGCTGGCAGAAGACAGCACTAACATACTTGATAAGGCATTTGGGCCAAGCCAGGCGTCAAAGGGCGGGCCGCCACGCATCGGACACCTGTAAGAACATTGAAATTACATCAGAATTAGTTGAGGGGGCTGCCATATCTGGCGCCCCCTCTATTTTTTGCCTCAACCTGTCAGACTTGCTTCTGATGTGGCGAATTAAAACTCTGAAATCGTAAAAGAGTCAAGAGTCTATGTTACAATTTTATAAAACACGGTTGGGGCATTCGCCAAAAAAAGAGCCGCCCTTTGAAAGGCGGCCCAAGTCAACAGGGAGGCGTCATAAAGACTGGAAAAGGGATCCCAGCCTTACGCAGCCCAAGACGGGCTACAGCTACCAACTTAACCATCATTTCTTAAATTACAATTAACGAATATATGATTTTAGGCATTTTATCCCAAAATACTCAATGATTCGCCTTTTAAGAGAATCGGGTGGCGCGTTATAACCCCTAGGTTTTGAAAAATCCCGCTGCGGCGTTCTGGGCGGCCTCTTTTTTGGCGATAATTTCTTTTGTTTTCTCAATTTCTTCATTTAGCGCAGCAATATATTCATGAAGATCTGCGATCGACATACTGTCGAAATTTACCGGATTTTTCCCAAGTGCGGGTTTGTCATCATCATCACTTGTCATCGTCATATTCCTCAATATGCTAGGCAACCATTTCGACAAGAATAATGAATCGTATCGTGACTGTCTGCGACTTTGCGCGGAACCGCCCTAAAAATACTGGAGAGTAAAATGACAAACATACCCGAGACTATGACAGCCATCGAAATCAAGGAGTTTGGTGGGCCGGAAGGGCTGGTGCCAGCAAGCCGCCCGGTTCCCAAGCCGGGTCATGATGAAATACTGATCAAGGTTGCCGCCGCGGGTGTGAATCGGCCGGACGTCCTTCAGCGTAAGGGAGGTTACGCGCCGCCTCCTGGTGCGTCAGATATTCCGGGTCTTGAAGTCTCCGGAACCGTCGCCGCGCTGGGCGCTGGGGTTACGAGATATAAAGTGGGCGATCAACTTTGTGCCCTCGTCGCGGGCGGCGGCTATGCGGAATACTGTGTCGCCCCGGAAGCGCAATGCCTGGATATCCCGCAAGGGTTTGATTTGGTGCAGGCCGCCGCGATTCCGGAAACCTTCTTCACTGTCTGGACGAATGTCTTCGACCGCGGCCGGCTGACCGGCGGAGAGACTTTTCTGGTGCATGGCGGGGCAAGCGGTATCGGTACAACGGCGATTCAGCTCGCCAAAGCTTTCGGCGCACGCGTATTCACCACAGCATCAACAGATGAAAAATGCCGTGCCGTGGAGAAGCTTGGCGCTGAACGCGGAATCAACTATAAAACCGAGGATTTCGTCTCGGTCGTTAAAGACCTCACTGACGGTAAGGGCGTTGATCTGGTCCTCGACATGGTGGGCGGAGATTATATCCAGCGCAACATTTCGGCGCTCGCGGTGGAAGGACGCCTTGTTTATATCGCCTTCCTCGGAGGCGCGGAGGTCAAGGTGAATTTCGCACCGATGATGTTGAAGCGGCTCACCATTACCGGGTCAACCCTGCGCCCGCAGTCCGTTCAGGCAAAAGCGGATATCGGCGAGCGGCTGAAGGCGAAAGTATGGCCACTGTTGTCTTCAGGTGCTGTTAAACCGGTAATGGACAGCACTTTTCCGTTGGCGGATGCGGCTGCGGCCCACCATCGCATCGACGACTCGTCCCATATCGGGAAAATCGTTTTGAAGGTTTAGGTGTAGACTTTGGGGCCGTTTTTCGCCATATACATACAAGAAATACATATAGGTTCGAATATTCAGTAATCGGACCGAAAAGGAGACTATATGGTAACGCCATTATTGCCAAAGGCGACGGCTGTTTGGCTCATTGACAATACATCTTTGTCATTTGGACAAATCGCGGATTTTTGCGGCCTGCATTCACTGGAAGTTCAGGGAATAGCTGATGGCGAGGTTGCTGTGGGTATCGTCGGGCTTGACCCGGTTGCCAACGGGCAGCTCACGCAGGAAGAGATCGATCGATGCCAAGGGGATCCGGCAGCGCGTCTTGAAATAAGCAAGCCTACAGGCGACGTCCCGCAGCCCCGCAGACGGGGAGGGCGCTATACGCCCGTTTCCCGTCGTGGTGATCGTCCGGATGCGATTTCCTGGCTGATCAAGTTCCATCCGGAGCTTACCGATGCACAGATTTCGAAGCTGGTTGGAACAACGAAGACGACAATTAACGCCGTGCGTGACCGGAGTCACTGGAATTCCCAGAACATCCGCCCCCGGGATCCCGTCAGCCTCGGTATCTGCACGCAGCTTGAACTGGATGAGGCTGTTAAAAAGTCCGCTCATCGCCGCACAGATGAAGACCGTGGTAAATTGATGGAAGAGGTTGCGGCGGCTGTTGCTGCAGAGGCGGCGGCTGTTCCGCTTACGCCATATGAGTTGAAGAAACAGCAGGTCCAGAAAGAAGAAGCCTATGATCCGCGTGCGGAAGCTGAGGCCGTATTCGGTAAATCTACTGCCAAGAAAAAGGAAGATGACGACAATAGGGCAGATACGGCAAGGAAACTTGACGATCTGTTTAAATCGTCCTCAGACGACTGATTAACAACCAGTGATAAAGATAGCCCGCGGAAATTATATTTCTCGCGGGCTTTTTGATGTCGCCTTTACCAGATGCGGCGCTTTGTCTCGCTTGTAGCTATTGACATCCTGACCTCACAGTTGTTTTTCTAGACTCAAATAATACAAATTCCGGGAGGCATTCAATGGCCAGCTATGAAGAAGATTACAGGCAGTCCTTGCAAGATCCAGAGACATTTTGGGCAACCGCTGCGCAGGAGATCAGCTGGAGCAAACCCTGGGATCGCGTGCTGAATTCGGATAATCCGCCCTTTTATCGCTGGTTCGAAGGGGCGGAGATGAATACCTGCTACAATTGTCTCGACCGGCATGTCGAAGATGGGCGCGGGGATCAGGACGCTCTGATTTACGACAGCCCGATGACCGGGCAGGTCAAGAAATTTACTTATCGGGAACTAACTGAAACGGTCGCGCGATTTGCTGGTGCGCTGGCAGGCCTGGGTATTACCAAAGGCGACCGGGTACTGCTTTATTTGCCGATGGTCCCTGAGGCCCTGGTCGCCATGCTGGCCTGTGCACGGATTGGGGCCATTCATTCCGTTGTTTTTGGCGGGTTTGCGCCCAAGGAACTGGCAACACGCATTGATGACGCCAAACCGGTTGCGATAATTGCGGCTTCCTGCGGATTGGAGCCGAACCGCACCATTGCCTATAAGCCCCTGATCGATGAGGCTATTGATATGTCGGTTCATAAACCGGCCAATTGCATTATCCTGCAGCGACCGGAATGCGAAGCGGAAATGAAGGAAGGGCGGGATCACGACTGGCGCGCGCTGGAAGCCGGGGCAGAACCTGCACCCTGTGTAGCTGTTGCGGCGACCGATCCGCTTTATATTCTCTATACCTCCGGCACAACCGGGGTCCCCAAAGGGGTGGTTCGCGATAATGGCGGGCATGCTGTCGCGCTTCGCTGGTCCATGAAGTATGTGTATGATATCGAGCCAGGAGAGGTTTTCTGGGCGGCATCTGACGTTGGTTGGGTGGTCGGCCATTCCTACATTGTCTATGCGCCGCTCCTGCATGGATGCACGACTATCCTGTTTGAGGGAAAGCCGATTGGAACACCGGATGCAGGTACCTTCTGGCGGGTGATCCAGGACCATAAAGTAAAAGCCCTTTTTACGGCGCCGACAGCGTTTCGCGCCATCCGGCAACAGGATCCTGATGGAAAATTCATCGCCAAATATGATCTGAGCAATTTCGTTACCTTGTTTCTCGCGGGAGAGCGGGCGGACCCCGACACGATTAGCTGGGCGCAAGATCAGCTTAAAGTTCCGGTCATCGATCATTGGTGGCAGACGGAAACCGGGTGGGCCATCGGCGCGAACTGCATGGGGTACGGCATGAAGCCGGTCAAGCTCGGCAGTCCGACATTTCCGGTCCCGGGCTATGATATCCGGATTATCAATGAAGCTGACGGTAAAACCGAAATGAAGCGCGGCGAAATTGGCGTGATCGCCGTTAAACTGCCGCTGCCACCCGGTTCATTGCCGACGCTCTGGCAGAATGACGAGGGGTATGTCAAAGCCTATATGGCGGAAATTCCGGGCTACTACAAGACGGGAGACGCGGGCTATATAGACGAGGATGGATATCTGTTTATCATGGCGCGAACCGACGACATTATCAATGTTGCAGGCCATCGCCTCTCCACTGGTGGCATGGAGGAAGTTCTCGCCAGTCACCGTGACGTGGCGGAATGTGCGGTGATGGGAGTCCACGATAACTTGAAAGGGCAGGTCCCTATGGGGTTCGTCGTCCTGAATGCCGGCGTAAATCGTCCTGAGGGGGATATCCAGAAAGAACTGGTAGCCCTTGTGCGGGAGAAGATAGGTCCTGTAGCGGCCTTCAAGCTTGCCCTTGTCGTTAAGCGGCTTCCCAAAACACGCTCAGGAAAAATCCTGCGCGGGGTTATGCGGAAAATTGCGGACGGTGAGACATACACGGCACCGGCCACGATTGATGATCCGGAAGTCCTGACAGAAATTGCGGATGCCCTTGCGAAAGTCGGATATCCAGCGGCAAGTTAGACGCGGGAGACTGGGGCGTTATTTTGGTTTTGCCTCTGCCAGAGCGGCGATGATAGGTGCGGCATTCGGGTCCGTGTCATTCTTGATCCGCTTTGCGGCTACGTAGGCCAGCAAATCCAGGTGAACCCGGATGAGGGCCAGGTTTAATTTCGATAATTCGATGTCATCGCTCGTCAGTGTGCAAATGCCTTCGCCAATAGTTCCCATTATCGGATAATCGAACGACCCGCCCATACCCTTCAGGTCATGACCCTGACGAAAGAGCGCTTCTTGCTCCGCTATTCCGCCCTTGCCTTTTTCAAGCTTGCTCAAGGCGGTGTCGATAATTTCAATCACGGCTGGGATGCTCGCAAGATATTGCTCCGTAAGGGCTGCCATTTTCTTGCCCATACGCTTTTCCATTTCTTCAAGGGTCAGTCCTCCCGATTTATCAACTTTAGTCTTTAAAGTGAACTTCGGGTGATGAATTTCATACCCCTCCATTTGGAC
Source organism: Sneathiella sedimenti (assembly GCF_017313765.1). Lineage (GTDB taxonomy): Bacteria > Pseudomonadota > Alphaproteobacteria > Sneathiellales > Sneathiellaceae > Sneathiella > Sneathiella sedimenti. Next base: position 116,887 of record NZ_JAFLNC010000002.1, read on the forward strand.
AATTTTTGTCATAGGTAACCTCTAGTCGTGCAATTCTTCAGGATTGGAAATGTCAATTTTGTCATGTTATTTTCGTCTTTCCATGCCTTCATAACCACGCATCGCACGACGACGATCCGGACCTATGAATTCAGATGCCTTAATAAATACGCGAGGATTTTCAACCATCCAGACCAATCGGTCATAAAGCGACCCGACAGAAACCGGTTTTGCCAGGAATTCGGTTGCGCCTGCATCTCGTGCTTCGACGACATTACTCAGCTTGGTTTGACCCGATACTACCAGGATCGGCGTATATGCATCCACTCCGCGTTCACCCTGGCGGATACGACGTATCAAATCCAAACCATTCTCGGGGTTTAGCGACAGGTCCAATATTACAATATCGGCCGGATCTTCAAGCATTTTCGCTAAACAGCTTTTTGCATCATAGCAACCCCTCGCATTTACAATATTCATCGCGAGCAAAATGCTTTTCATGAGCATATGCATGTTTCTGTTATCATCGACAAAGATAACGCTGAGATTTCTGAAATTGTAATAATTCGTCATCAGTTCAACTTAACATCGCTTTTTCGCACTAATTACTGTTATTGTTAGACATTAATCAAAAATCCCTAATTTTTCTTAAAGTAAACATTAAGGATTAGTAACACCTTGAAGGCAGCGTATTGATTTGTTGCTGATGCAGGAAATACTTCAAACAAATGGTAAAAATATGCCTAAAGCCATCGATATAAATACTGTCCTCAATACATTGACCCCGCTTCGCAATCGCGATCTCGATACATCGGAAGAAGAAGCGAGTGCAGCCTTCGCCAATCTCCACAGTTTCAATAATGGCGCCGTTTTTACGGGTAGTTTTGATGGCGTCAGCCAATGGGAGCGGCATCGCGGAGGAGATGAACTTGTTCACATCCTCAAAGGTGAAACCAGTCTGACAATTCTGTCTGCCAAGTCGGAAGATATACTCAACTTGAAAGAAGGAATGATGACTGTTGTCCCACAGGGGTGCTGGCATCGATTTCATGCACCGGACGGCGTTACGGTTCTAACAGTAACACCACAGCCGACAGACCATTCCACAGAGAAAGATCCGCGCTAATATTTACGTTCTTTTCTGGAAGAGATCACCCATGGCGCCAGGCGCCACGGGCCGCTGTATTGGGGGAGGCTAACTAGCCTACATAGCTGACGTCGATTACTTCATAGGCCTTGGAACCGCCGGGTGTCATCACCTCGATGCTGTCGCCCTGTTCCTTGCCGATAAGAGCGCGCGCAAGCGGCGCCGATATGGAGAGACGGCCTTCTTCGATATTACTTTCGTCTTCACCAACGATCTGGTAGCTCGTCTCTTCATCGGTATCTTCGTCCGCCAGTAAAATCGTCGCGCCGAATTTGATTTGGCGTCCGGAAATGGATGACACATCAATAACTTCTGCGCGGCCAAGCTTATCCTGCAGTTCAGCGATGCGGCCTTCAATATGAGATTGCTGCTCCTTAGCCGCATGATACTCTGCGTTTTCGGACAAATCTCCATGCTCGCGCGCTGTCGAGATCGCTTGGATCACGGCCGGGCGCGCGGTCGATTTCAATTCCTTCAATTCTTGTTCAAGCCGCGCATATCCCGCAGCCGTCATTGGTAGTCTTTCCATTTGAAATCTCAATTACGTAGTTTGCCAATCGCAAAAGGTGCTTTGACTAAAGTCTCATACAAAGCTTGTCAAGGAATTAAGAATAAGATTGAAGGGATTTAACTTCAAGGGTGCCTGTTATAATTTTCTCAATTGCCTGAACCGTTGCATTGGCACCGGCGACTGTTGTTGAATAAGGAGTCTTCATAATCAGGGCCGTATGACGAATATCGTAACTGTCACGAAGTGCCTGTGCCCCTTCGGTCGTATTGAAGACAAGGGCGATATCGCCATTCTTCATGGTATCAACGATATTCGGCCGGCCCTCCATAACCTTGTTCACGCGCGTCACCTCAAGGCCCTCATCGGCCAGGTATTTTGCGGTCCCACCGGTGGAGACAATTTTAAAGCCGAGGTCTATCAGTTTGGCGACCGCATTCTTTATCGGTCCCTTGTCGAGATCCTTGACCGAGACGAAAACCGTGCCTTCAGTTGGCAATTTAACCCCGGCGGCGATCTGGGATTTCAAGAAGGCCGCGCCAAAATCCGTATCGATTCCCATGACTTCGCCCGTGGAACGCATCTCCGGCCCAAGCACAACATCAACGCCCGGAAAGCGGGAGAAAGGGAACACGGCTTCCTTGACCGTTACATGGTTAAGTTTGCGGTACTCAAGATTGAAGGTGCCAAGGCTTTCCCCCGCCATAACGCGCGCCGCGATCTTGGCAATGGGGTAGTTGATGCTCTTGGCGACAAAGGGGACAGTACGACTCGCGCGCGGATTGACTTCCAGAATATATATGACGTCGTCCTTGATCGCGAACTGGACATTCATCAAGCCAACGACATTGAGGGCAATTGCCAATGCCTCGGTTTGCCGCTTGATCTCCTCAATGAGCTGATCCGATAGAGTATGCGGCGGGAGCGCACAAGCGCTGTCTCCCGAATGAATGCCGGCTTCCTCGATATGCTCCATGATGCCGGCGACATAAACCGTTTTGCCGTCGCTGAGGCAGTCGACATCAACTTCGATTGCATTCTGAAGATATCCGTCAACCAGAACCGGGTCGTCACCGGACACAATTACCGCTTCGCGCATGTAACGATCAAGAGATTCCCCGTCACGCACGATTTCCATGCCGCGGCCGCCGAGAACGTACGAGGGGCGAACAACAACCGGGAATCCGATCCTTTGTGCAATATCGAATGCCTCAGGTACGGAGCGGGCAATGCCGTTCTCTGGTTGCTTGAGGTCGAGCTTGTGGAGAAGCTGCTGGAATCTCTCGCGATCTTCCGCGAGATCAATGGCGTCGGGAGATGTGCCGAGAATGGGTACCCCGGCAGCTTCCAGTCCTGCTGCTAATTTAAGCGGGGTCTGGCCGCCGAACTGAACAATGACGCCGTGGAGCGTACCATTTGACTGTTCCTTGCGGATGATCGCGAGGGTGTCTTCAACCGTTAAAGGCTCAAAATACAGCCGGTCCGACGTATCGTAATCGGTGGAAACCGTTTCCGGGTTGCAGTTGACCATGATTGTTTCATAGCCAGCCTCTGATAGGGCATAGGCAGCATGAACACAGCAGTAATCGAACTCGATACCCTGACCGATGCGATTGGGGCCGCCTCCCAGAATAACGACTTTTTTGGAGTCAGTCGGCTCGGCTTCGCAAACTGCCTCATCCCATTCGTTCCCTTCATATGTCGAATACATATAAGGGGTCTGGGACGGGAATTCGCCAGCGCAGGTATCGATGCGTTTATAGACCGGCTCAATGCCAAATTTCTGGCGGGCGGCAAGTACTAGCTCTTCGCGCGTTCCTGCAAGTTCGGCAAGGCGATGGTCGCTGAATCCCATGGATTTCAGTTTAAGGAGACCGCCCTTGGTTGTAGGAATGCCGTTTGCCCGCACAGCATTTTCCATTTCGACAATGGACTGGATTTGGGCAAGGAACCAGGGTTCGTACTTGCTGGCCGCCTTAACTTCCTCCAAGGTCAGCCCTTCACGGAAGGCCTGCGCGATATTCAGAAGGCGCTCTGGTGTCGGCTGGGCAAGAATGGCCTGGATGCGTTGCTTATCGGCATGGCGCTCGCCGGGGCCCGCGAAATTCTGTTCATTAAGGCCGGTCAAGCCGGTTTCCAGCGACCGCAGGGCTTTTTGCAGGCTTTCCTGGAATGTCCGCCCAATCGCCATGGCCTCACCCACGGATTTCATGGCCGTGCCGAGCTTTGCTTCGGCGCCGGCAAATTTCTCGAAGGTGAAGCGCGGTATCTTGGTGACCACATAGTCGATAGTTGGCTCAAACGATGCAGGCGTGACACCTGTGATGTCGTTGTCGAGTTCATCGAGCGTATAGCCGACGGCCAACTTCGCCGCGATCTTTGCAATTGGAAAGCCGGTCGCCTTGGAGGCCAGCGCGCTGGACCGGGAGACACGGGGGTTCATCTCGATAATAATCAGACGGCCATTTTCGGGATTGACCGCAAACTGCACATTGGAGCCGCCAGTCTCCACGCCGATTTCACGCAGCACGGCAATCGAGGCATTCCGCATGATCTGGTATTCTTTATCGGTCAGGGTCAGCGCCGGGGCGACCGTGATGGAATCGCCCGTATGTACGCCCATCGGATCGACATTCTCGATGGAACAGATGATGATGCAGTTATCCGCCTTGTCGCGGACAACCTCCATCTCGTATTCCTTCCAGCCAACGATACTTTCCTCGACCAGCACTTCCGTGGTGGGAGAGGCATCGAGACCGCCGGTCACGATTTCCTCGAACTCTTCACGGTTATAGGCAATCCCGCCGCCAGTACCGCCCATGGTATAGGAGGGGCGGATGATGCAGGGGAGCTTTACCTCCTCCAGTACCTTCCAGGCTTCTTCAAGAGTATGAGCGACGGCGCTTTTTGGCATGTCGAGGCCGATTTTCAGCATGGCGGTCCGGAACTGGTCGCGGTCCTCCGCTTTGGCGATGGCTTCTCTGTTGGCGCCGATCAGCTGGACGCCATACCGCTCAAGTGCCCCATTTTCGGCGAGCGCCAAGGCTGTATTCAGCGCGGTCTGTCCGCCCATGGTCGGCAGAATGGCGTCCGGCCGCTCTTTCTCGATGATTTTCTCAACGATTTCCGGGGTGATCGGTTCCACATAGGTGGCATCGGCCAGACCCGGATCGGTCATGATTGTCGCCGGGTTGGAGTTCACCAGAATGACGCGGTAGCCTTCTTCTTTCAGGGCCTTGCAGGCCTGAGTGCCGGAATAGTCAAATTCGCAGGCCTGGCCAATAATAATGGGCCCGGCGCCGATGATCAGGATGGATTGAATATCGGTACGTTTAGGCATTTTTTCTATCGACCAGATCTATAAACCGTTTGAAAAGATATTGGCTGTCCTGCGGCCCAGGGCTCGCTTCCGGATGGTATTGCACCGAAAAGACCGGCTTGCCATCAATCTGGAGCCCCTCGACAACACCGTCGAACAGGGATTTATGGGTTTCCGTCACCCCGTCGGGCAGGCTTTCACGCGTGACAACGAAGCCATGGTTTTGAGAGGTGATTTCAACCTTGCCGGTGGTCAGGTCCTTGACCGGCTGGTTGGCGCCGCGGTGCCCCTGATGCATCTTCATGGTTTTTGCGCCCAGTGCGAGGGCCAACATTTGATGACCGAGACAGATGCCAAATGTGGGGACGCCGCTATCGACACATTGCCGAATTACAGGTACCGCATATTCCCCGGTCGCAGCCGGGTCGCCGGGGCCGTTCGCCAGGAAAATTCCGTCGGGTTTCAGTGCCATGATTTCATCATAGGTCGCGGTTGCGGGCACGACCGTAATGCGACAGCCAAGGTCCGCGAGACAGCGGAGTATATTGCGCTTGACCCCGTAGTCGACGGCAACAATATGGCGCTTGGGTGTTTCCTGCTTACCGTAACCGCTTTGTATCTGCCAGCTCGCTTCCGTCCATTCATAGGGCTCCTTGCAGGATACTTCCTTTGCAAGATCCATCCCTTCAAGACCGGGCCAGCTCGCGGCTTTTTCCTTTAGGGCGGCAATGTCGAACTGACCATCCTTGCGATGGGCAATAACGCCATTGGGGGCGCCGGATTTGCGGATAAAATGAGTAAGGCGGCGCGTATCGACACCGGAGATGCCGACGAGGTTCCGGGTTTTCAGCCAATCGTCTAGCGGCCCGACGGCTCTCCAGTTGGCTGGATCCGTAATGTTGGCGCGGATAATCAATCCATTCGCGGCAATGCCGGAAGTTTCGATATCCTCGTCATTGAAACCGACGTTCCCGATATGGGGAAAGGTAAAGGTGATTAACTGTCCGGCGAAGGAGGGGTCAGTAAGGCTTTCCTGATAGCCTGTCATCGACGTGTTGAAACAGACTTCTCCGACTGTGTCACCTTCGGCCCCGATGCCGAAGCCGTGAAATACGGTGCCATCACCCAGCACAAGGACTGCTGTCGCCGTCCGTTCGCTGTTCAGGTCGACCGCGTCTCTGTTGTTTTCATAAGACATGATAATAGGGACCCTCTTGCGGTATTTCCGCTGAGCCGAAATTTCTCTGGCCTGGTAGCTGAATATTGCGCTGGAACATAAGCAGTTTGTGTGGGCGCGTCAAGTTTTTCGGCGTAAAAAATATTGTTTAAAATCAATAACTTAGCAATAAAAATTGGTTTGCCATAAACATAAGTTTCGGCTAGTATGGCGGCTTTCTTCAATATAGATTCGGATATTAATGTTACGAAACGAAATAAAAGAGTCGCTAAAAGAAGCAATGAAATCAAAGGATAAGAGACGGATTTCAACGTTGCGTCTTATCCTTGCGACTTTGCAGGACCGGGACCTCGCCGCGCGGGATAAAGGCGCGGAAGAGGGAATCACGGATGATGAAATTCTGCAGATGCTGACGACCATGGTTCGTCAGCGGAAGGACTCTATTGCAGCTTATGAAAAGGGCGGGCGGGTTGACCTCGCCAATTCTGAGCAAGAAGAAATCGACATCATTTCTGATTACCTTCCGAAGCAATTCGACGAGGCAGAAACCCGTGCGGCGGTTGAGGCTGTCATTGCGGACATTGGCGCGAATGGCCTTAAGGATATGGGGCGCACAATGGCTGAGTTGAAAACCCGGCATGCTGGTCAGATGGACTTTTCCAAAGCGAGCGCTATCGTAAAGGATACGCTCGGCGCTTGAGCCTGCCGGAAGTTTTTAACGGTAATTATTATTTAATAGTTTAACCGGTTAAATTATTAAATTGGGTTGGACGAAGAAATGGCCTTTCCGCCACATTTCATGGAAGAACTCAAGGCGCGCGTCAGTCTTGCGGATTTGATTGGGCGCCGGACAAAGCTGACAAAGAAGGGGCGTGAACATTCCGGCCTCTGCCCGTTTCATAACGAAAAAACCCCGTCCTTCACGGTCAATGAGGAAAAGGGCTTCTATCACTGCTTCGGTTGCGGTGCCAACGGCGACTTGATCGAGTTTGTAAAGCAGACGGAAGGGGTGGCTTTTCCGGAGGCGGTAGAACGGCTTGCGGCGCTTGCCGGCCTCGAGATGCCGGTTGAACGACCGGAGGAGAAAGCCCGTCAGCAACGCGCGGCAACCCTGCATGACGCCATGGAGCTTGCCGGCAAATGGTTTTCCTCTCAACTGGCTGGACAGGCGGGGGCATCTGCGCGGGCGTATCTCTCCCGCCGCCAGGTGTCCGAGGCGGCGGTGGCCTCCTTTCGGTTGGGTTATGCGTCGAACAGCCGGACTGCCTTGAAAGAAGCACTGATCGCCCGCGGCGTGACTGAGTCAACGCTGATCGAGGGCGGGCTTATCATCAAGCCCGACGATGGCCGCGAGAGCTATGACCGATTTCGCGATCGCCTGATGTTTCCCATCACCGATCAGCGGGGTCGCATTATCGCCTTTGGCGGCCGGGCGCTCGGTGATGCGCCGGCAAAGTATCTCAATTCCCCGGAAACACCGCTTTTTCATAAGGGGCATGTTCTTTACAATATGGCGTTGGCGCGCCAGAAGGCATATGACACCGGGACGATTATCGTTGCCGAAGGTTATATGGACGTGATTGCCTTAAGTGAGGCAGGGTTCACCCAATCGGTCGCGCCATTGGGAACAGCCATTACGGAGGATCAGCTGCAAATCTTGTGGAAGATGGCAGCGGAACCTATTTTGTGCCTGGATGGGGATACAGCGGGGTGGCGAGCCGCCTTGCGGACGTCCGAACGCGCACTGCCGCTATTAAAGCCCGGTCATTCATTAAGATTTGCACTCCTGCCAGCGGGACTAGATCCTGACGATCTAATCCGCAAGGAAGGGGCAGGAGCGATAAAAGACATTCTGGACAAGGCCCTGCCGCTTTCGGAAATCCTTTGGCGCAAGGAGACGGACGGCCGTTCCGTTGATACGCCGGAACGGAAAGCCGCCCTTGAAAAGGCTTTATACGGATTGTGCGATGAAATGCGCGATCCGGCCGTGCAGGGACATTATCGTAATTTTTTCAAGGACAAACTCTGGCAGGCTTTTCGACGCAAGCAGGAGGTTTCGGGACGGCCGGCTAACGGACGTTCAGACCATACCCGATTCGGCCGATTCGCGAATCGGTCGCGTGATTCGCAAAAATTGCCGTCCACCTCGCTTCGAAAGCCGTCCGTGCCGGATGGCGGCCGACGCGAGGAATTAATCCTGCTAACCGTGGTAAACCACCCGAAAATAATAGAAAATCACTTTGACACATTGGCGTCCCTGCAGCTTTCCAGCCCTCAACTTGACAGAGTGCGGCGGGCGATAATAGATATTGCAACGGTCGAATCATCACTTGACTATTCAGGCATGGCGCACCATCTAGCTAAGCGTAATTTGTCTGGACAGATAACGAGATTGCAAGGGCCGACAACAAAGTCACTGGACTGGTTCGTCGACCCTGCTGCGGCTTATGAGGACGCGCTGAACGCCTGGTTGCATATTGTGGCCCGCCACAAGTTAGAGGCGCTGCAGAAAGAACTTGAAGCAGCAGAACGTCAATTGGGAGAAAATGCGACAGCGGAAAATCTTGATCGATTGAAGATGGCGAAAAAAGCATTGGAGGATGCGTCGGGTAACGAGGCAAATCTTGACGGTTTCGGATTTGCGTCCGGCCGCAATACAATTGTTTAGACAAGCAAGATCCATTCGGACTCGCAGTGCGGGGCGGATACACCGGAATATTTCAGGAGTTAAATTTTATGGCGACAAAGAGTGCGGAAGCCGTTGATACGTCGGATCAGGGTGACGAAAGTCCCGATAGCCCACTAATTGATGCCTCGCAAGCAGCCGTTAAGAAGATGCTCGCGAAAGCGAAGGACAAAGGATATGTGACCTTCGACGAATTGAATGCGGTTCTGCCTCAGGACCAGATGTCGTCGGAGCAGATCGAGGACACGATGTCACTGCTTTCTGAAATGGGTATCAATGTTGTCGAAAACGACGAGGAGGGCTCGGATGACGCGCCTGCCGAAACGGCGGAAGATGATGACAGCGATGACGAAGTCGAGGAAAAAGCTGTAAAAGAGACGCCGGAAAAACCCGCGTCAACGGCTGGCGACCGCACGGACGATCCTGTCCGGATGTACTTGCGTGAAATGGGCACGGTGGAATTGCTCTCGCGCGAAGGCGAAATTGCCATCGCAAAACGGATCGAGGCAGGTCGCGGCAAGCTTATCGGCGCCATTTGTGAAAGCCCGCTTACCATCCGCGCCATTCTGAACTGGCGCGAATTGATGCTTCAGGAAAAACTTCTGCTTCGTGACGTGATCGACCTTGATGCGACATACGGCGCGGGAGCGGCCGCTGAAAAGGCACTGCAGGAAGGGTTCAGCGAAGATAGCGAGGACGACGACCTTCCAGCCAAGGGCCTGAGCGATGACGAAGAAGACTCTGATTCTGACGCCGAGGAGAGTGAGGGCGACAGCGAGGAGGAAGATGGCGAGGAAGGCAGCAGCCGGGACAAAGAGGATGACGACGAGGATGACGCCGAAGAGAACACGATGTCACTCGCGGCTCTTGAAGAGACTCTGAAGCCGGAAGTTTTCGAGCGCTTCGACGAAATCGCCAAGACATACAAAAAACTGCACAAGCTTCAGGAGGCCCGTCTGACGGCGGCGCTTGAAAATGAGGCTGTCCCCAGTTCACAGGAAAAGAAGTACGATAAGCTGAAACTTGAGCTGGTGAAGCTCATGGATGACGTCCATCTTACCAATAACCGGATCGAGGCGCTGGTTGACCAGCTGTACGGTATCAACCGCAGACTGATGAGCCTGGAAGGCAAGCTGTTGCGCCTTGCCGAACGTCACAAGGTTTCGCGCGCGAGTTTCCTCGAGAATTATTTCGGAAATGAACTTGACCCGGGCTGGGTCGACAAAATGGGAACCCTCAAGGCAAAGGGATGGAAAGATTTTGTCGTCAATGAGACGACTAATATTAGCGAAATCAGGAGCGAGATCATCAAGATCAGCTCTGAATTCGGCATGCCGATGAATGAATTCCGCCGCATTGTGAGTACGGTGCAGCAGGGCGAGCGGGAGGCAAGCCGGGCCAAGAAGGAAATGGTCGAAGCCAATCTTCGACTGGTTATCTCGATTGCCAAGAAATATACCAACCGTGGCCTGCAATTCCTCGACCTCATCCAGGAAGGGAATATCGGCCTGATGAAGGCGGTGGATAAGTTCGAGTATCGTCGCGGCTACAAATTCTCGACCTATGCGACCTGGTGGATTAGGCAAGCGATTACACGCTCAATCGCCGATCAGGCCCGCACCATCCGTATTCCAGTGCATATGATCGAGACGATCAACAAGCTGGTCCGGACGTCACGGCAGATGCTGCATGAAATCGGGCGCGAGCCGACACCGGAAGAACTGGCGGTCAAGCTCGGGATGCCGCTTGAAAAAGTCCGTAAGGTCATGAAGATCGCCAAGGAACCGATCAGTCTGGAAACGCCCATCGGGGATGAAGAGGACAGCCATCTCGGTGATTTCATTCAGGACGAAAATGCGGTGCAGCCGCTGGATGCGGCGATCCAGTCTAACCTGCGGGAAACGACAACCCGGGTCCTGGCATCGCTGACCCCGCGGGAAGAGCGTGTCTTGCGTATGCGTTTTGGTATCGGCATGAACACCGATCATACACTGGAGGAGGTCGGGCAGCAGTTTTCTGTTACCCGTGAACGTATCCGCCAGATTGAGGCAAAGGCACTTCGCAAGTTGAAGCATCCGAGCCGTTCCCGCAAACTGAGAAGCTTCCTTGATACCTGATTGAATGCGGACGCTCCGATAAAATTGGCGAAATTTCATTTCGCCAATTGCGTCCCTTTTCCGAACAGGCTAAATAGTCACGGATAAACGCTCTTCACGTCAGTTTCTATGGCGGAACATAATTCGGGCCTGTAGCTCAGCTGGTTAGAGCCGTCCGCTCATAACGGACTGGTCGTAGGTTCAAGTCCTACCGGGCCCACCACTCATTCATTGGCGAACCTGGATCAAGTCCAGGTTCGCCAATGAACCCCGCAGAACCGGGGCTTTTGAGGTTATGCTCTGATCTCAGAGAAGCTTGGAGTGACTCCATAAGACCGCAAATTCCCATTCGTCTCTGACGCCCTGTTTCAGGGTCCAGTTCATGGGATATTACGATGGACTATTGATGGAACCCGAGCCGTTTCCGCTGCTCATTCCAATCAGTTGGAAGAGGACTTATTCTGTTGAGATATTTAACATTCAACCTCTCCGGCAGATGACCGTTTAGAATATCCTCAATGATAGAGGCCGCCAGGAAGGCGAGGGGCAATGTCACATTAATTTCCTGTAGGCGCGAAGAAGCCGAAGTAGCAATATTTATGCAGTGGTACTTGCAGAATCCCAGACGGCAAATGCTTCAGCGCGACATTCCTTGAAATGAGACCGATTGATTAAGTGACGTTGTAGATAGAAATTGTTGTAAGTCGCTGAGTGAATATTGAGGAATTTCTGAGTCGATCCTGGTGATTTATACTTTTACATTTTTCGCTTTTTTCGCCGCACCGCGAGATGAGAGTTTTCCGCTCGATTGTTCGACCATTTGTTATCAATATGCTTGTCAGTTAAGCCAAGTTCTCGGAAGGCCTTGTGATAGGACTTCGGCTTATCTGTGACGATTTGTGTAGGCGCAAAACCTCGTTTCTTGAGTAGTTTGCGCATCAGCTTCAAGGCTGATTTCGTATTCCGCTTTGATTGTACGAGGAAATCCAAGACCTCTCCTTCACTATCAACAGCGCGCCAAAGCCAATATCGCTTTCCTCTAATAATGATGACCATTTCGTCCAAATGCCAGATATCATTGGGAGTAGGGCGGCAAGATCTCAGGTTTCTGGCGATTGGTTCGCCGAACTTCAGAAACCATCTTCTATCTGTTTCGTAGGAAATATCCAGACCACGTTAGGCCAAAAGATCTTCAATTTCCCGATAGCTCAGCGTAAATCGGGCATACAGCCAAACAGCATGTTGAATGATATGAGATGGAAATCGGTGCCGGGAATAGGAGATCTTTTGCATTAACTGAGATTAGCGCAGCATTAAATTACTCACCACAAAGTTAATGTGACAACACCGAAATACTACTACCAGCATATTAGTAAACATCGAGGTTTTTCGTCTAGAAAGTTAGTGTGACATCACCAAAAATGTGACAACGCGCAAGCTTGGTCACTGACACTAACGAATCTCAAAAAGGCTGCGTTTATTGCACTCGGCGATAATTGTTTCGCTTGACTCCATACCCATTAGTAGGTACGTAATAAACCAACTAGTAGGTATGGAGTCAATGACTGACGATTTTCATCCATCCAAGACGAAGCTGCTAGACGCGGCGCTGCAGGTCATCCGCGCAAAGGGGTATTCAACGACGCGGATCGAGGACATCTGCGCGGCGGCGGGGGTAACCAAGGGCAGCTTCTTCCATCACTTCAAGAGCAAGGAAGATCTGGCGCTGGCGGCGGCGGATTACTGGTCCTCGACGACCGCGGAGTTATTCGCCGGCGCGCCCTATCACGATCATGCCGACCCGCTCGACCGCGTGCTCGCTTATGTGGAGTTCCGCAAGTCGCTACTACAGGGCACGGTCGAGGAATTCACCTGTCTCGTTGGAACCATGGTGCAGGAGACCTTTGCGACCGACCCAGCGATCCGCGACGCTTGCGACGCCAGCATCTCGGGACATGCCGCGACCCTGGAAGACGACATCGCGGCGGCGATGACGCTCTACGGTGTCAAGGCGGACTGGACCGCGAAAAGTCTCGCGCTCCACACCCAGGCGGTGCTCCAGGGCGCCTTCATCCTCGCCAAGGCGAAGGGCGGACCCGCCGTTGCCATCGACAGTGTCGATCATCTGAAACGCTACATCAAATTGTTGTTCACGGCGGACAGCACGGCGGAACCTTCAGGATGACCTCCCGACCCAAACCTATCATTACCGTCTTCGAACGTTCGCCCGATGAAGGCAGGGGATTGGCGCGTGACATGCGCGTGCGCTGGGCGCTGGAGGAAGTCGGCCAGCCCTACGAAGTCCGTCCCGTCTCATTTGCCGCCATGAAGGAACCCGCCCACCGGACTCTTCATCCCTTCGGGCAGATCCCGACTTTCGAGGAAGGTGATCTCTGCCTTTTCGAGACGGGCGCGATCGTGTTCCACATCGCGAATAGCTACGCCGGCCTCCTTCCGGACGAAGCGAATGCAAGAGCACGCGCGATCACCTGGATGTTTGCGGCACTCAGTACGATCGAGCCGGTGATTGTCGACCGCGAAGTGGTCCACTATCTCGAACGGGATGAAACTTGGTTCGAGCGGCGCCTGCATACTGTCGAGGATCGTATCCGCGCAAAGCTGACCGATCTATCACGGTGTCTCGGCGATGCAGACTGGCTCGACGGTATGTTCAGCGCCGGCGATCTGATGACGGCCGATGTTCTACGCCGATTGGATGGATCGGGAATGCTCGAAGAACATCCCAACCTCTCGGCTTTCGTCGCTCGTGCCGAAGCGCGCCCGGCTTTCAGGCGGGCGTTCGAGGCACAACGCGCTTTCTTCAATGCCGCTGTATCGGTTTGAGCCATGGCAAGCCCTCACGACCACACATCAACACCAAAGGAGACATCAGAAATGGAACCGACAATATACCTGTTCTTCAAAGGGAACTGCCTTGAGGCGATGTCCCGCTATGCCGAAGTTCTCGGCGGCGAGATCATCGGAGTTTTCCGCAATGGCGACGTTCCTGATCCCGAAAGCCGCATGCCCGGCAGCGACGATATTGTGATGCATATGGCTATGAAGCTCGGCAGCACCACTGTGATGGCTTCCGACAATAGCGAAGAAATGTATGACAAGCCGCAGGGCTTCCGCGTTTCCATCGCACCGTCATCGCGCGCCGAATTCGACCGTATCTATGCCGCACTTGCGAAGGACGCTCAATCCGTCGAGATGGAACCGGGCGAGACATTCTGGGCCGAGCGATTTGCCATGTTCACCGACAGATACGGCACACCCTGGATGCTGAGTTTCGACGGCGCCAAGGCTCAGAACTGAAGGAGAAACCAGATGACGGAACTTGCTACATGTCTGTGGTTCGACCATGGCGAAGCACGCAAAGCCGCTGAATTTTATGCGGTGACATTTCCTGACAGCTATGTCGGCCGGATAAACTCGGCGCCCGGCGATTTTCCGGGCGGTCGGGAAGGGAGTGAACTGACCGTCGAATTTACCGTCCTGGGGCGTACATTTGTCGGGCTGAATGGCGGCCCTATTTTCACGCCGAATGAATCGGTCAGCTTCATGATTATCACCGAAAATCAGGAACAGACCGACCGCTACTGGAACGCAGTCATTACCAACGGTGGTATGGCGAGCGAATGCGGCTGGTGCAAGGACCGTTGGGGTTATTCCTGGCAGATTACGCCAAGACGGCTCATTGACCTGACGACCAGCGCCGACCGCGCACAGGCCAAGCGCGCCTTTAATGCGATGATGAAGATGCAGAAGATTGATATCGCAGCGCTCGACGCTGCGGTCGAAGAAAACTGAAGGAGATATGACATGAGTTACATCGACGGTTTCGTGATCGCTGTGCCGACCGCGAACAAGCAGAAATTTATCACCCGCGCCGAAATGGGCGACAGCGTTTTTGTTGACCTCGGCGCAACGCGAGTCACGGAATGCTGGGGTGATGATCTGCCGGTTGGCAAAGTCACGGATTTCCGCAAGGCCGTGCAGGCCAGAGACGATGAAACGGTCGTCTTTTCCTGGATCGAATGGCCCGACAAGGAAACCCGTGATGCGGCCATGAAAACGATGACCGGCTGGATGGAAAATCCGGAAAAGGGCGATCCGCGCATGAACCCGGAAAAGAATCCGATGCCGTTTGACGGTATGCGGCTGATCTATGGTGGCTTCACGCCGCTGGTCGTCGTCGGAAACAATGCGCAAGGAAAGGAGAAGTAACATGCTCGGCACCGTAACTTTGCACCGCGTTTTCACCGCCAAGCCAGAGAAGGTCTATCGCGCCTTTCTTGAGCCAGACGCGGTGGCAAGCTGGCTCCCACCTTTTGGTTTCACCTGTACAGTGCATGGGCATTGTCAGAGGAAAATCGCTGAGTAATAAAAGGGGGTAAGGTGTTGCCATTTAGGCGGCAAGCTGGCGCCATTCGGCAAGGCCCGCTTCACGTTTGAGCTTGAAGTTTTGACGACTTTGGAGATGACGTTCCTGATTTAAATGGTTGTGGACGGACGAATGAATTGAGACGAATTTTTGTAATGATTTTGTACTTCGGAATTTGGTCATTGCCCGCTCTCGTCGCCGGAAAGGTTGATGCGAATTTTCCGCTCGATTATTGAGCCAACGTCCAGTCTCTTGGCGGACTTCGTTACCAATCACTTTCATTGCTGCGCCGTAGGAACGGAGCTTATCTGTTACAATGATCTTTGGTGAACCATATCGCTTCATGGTTTTCTTCAAAAACCTCATCGCAGCCCTGCGATCCCGCCACTTCGTGACGAAAGCTTCTAGAACTTCTCCTTCGTTATCAACGGCGCGCCATAGATAATGCAATTCACCGTCGATCCGTACGAAAACCTCATTCAGATGCCATCTCTATTGTGGTGTGTTATGGAGGGAGGTAGCGCGGGTTTTTCTGATTTCTGCTGTAAATATTGGCCCGAACCGATTCCACCAAACGCGAACCGTTTCATAGCTAACATCGATGCCTCGTTCATGCAGAAGGTCTTCGACCTGACGTAATGACAATGGATATCGGACATACATCATGACGGCAAGGCGAATGATCTCGGGCGAATTCTTGAAATAACGGAATGGATTTTTCATAAGATGATCGTAGATTCCGGATCATCCTCGCTCAAGCCATTTTCCTCTGACAAAGCCACAGAGAAGCATTCAAACTTCAGAGAAATGCTGCACTGGCGTAGTGGCAGCAACTTAGTGCGGCATAACGGTATCACTTTTGTGCCATTTTATGCCATACAGAGACGACGTAGCATTCATCTGACAGCACCCTTTGAACTGATCCGGTCAGTCCCGGTTTCTTGATTTCAGAAAAAGGGCCAGTTGTCTGTCGTGACGGCTGATGGCAGATCGTCGGTCGTCATTCAGCCAGGCAGGCCATCTTGCGCCCTCGCCCGTTGGCTGATCCCCGACAACCGTGACCCGTTGAATGACGCGTTCTTCGGAAAAATCGTTCAACACATAATGCTGGGTGCACCGATTATCCCAGATTCCGATGGCGCCTTCCGACCAGCGGTATCGCACCGTGAAACGCGGATTCTGCACCCAGCCTGTCAGAAAGTCGAGTAAGACTGCACTTTCTGGCGCATTCATTTCGACGATACGCCGGGTAAAATGCTCATTCACATAGAGCGCTTTCCGGCCCGTTTCGGGGTGAATTCTGACGACCGGATGAATGGCCATCTGTTCGGGGTGATTATGCGGTAGCGCATCATGCAGTGCTGTCAATCCGGCACATAATTCTTGGATCGGCGGGGATAACGCATCGAACGCGGCACAAAGGTTTGCCCACATCGTATCGCCCCCGGTTGCGGGACATTTGACCATGTTCAGAATGGACATCAAAGACGGTTGTTCCTGAAATGTCAGGTCCGTGTGCCACTCATCGGCTACGCCGCCATTGCTTGCCGCCAGTTCAAAAACTTCCGGATGATCCAGATACGGGTTTTTCAGGTTTGGATGCCCCTCCAGTTTGCCGAAATGACGCCCAAGGGCGACGTGATCCTCAACAGAGAGATTTTGCTGCGGAAAAAACAGCACCATATGCTCGGCCAACAGACGCCGTATTTCCGCAATATCGTTGCTACTAACAGTCGCCAGATCGATGCCCTGTACTTCTGCGCCCAATGCACCGGACAGTCGGTTGATATCCCAGTTTTTCATGTCAGCCTCGATTTTTTTGTTTAATTGTAACCCCAATCCGCTGATTTGATAAATGTTTCTTTTCGTTGTTAAGGTTTGTGCATTCCTGAATTTAACGTTCGCTGTCCCCCGTCAGCAGACCTTTTCCGGCCCAACGTAATTGCTCTATTATGTTCCTGTAGTGGAAGTTTACAGAGTTCAAATTTCTCTAGCATACAAGACCACAAACGACCCCTAGGGGAAATTTGAGTGGTCGTTAGCTGACAACGCCCGTCAGCTCGTTACCTGAAAAGCATCGCATAATTCCTTTTTTTTATTTTAATCATTTTACTGTGACAACGCCCACCAGCAGTTTCTAGAGTGATGACTGATAAACTGTTCCCTGTTCTCGAAAATTATTTCCCTGATAGGAACTTAATTTTCCCTGATAATTTTCTTGCGGAAATTGAAGAAACATTAATAAAAATAGGGAGTTACCTCGGAGACACGGCTGATTTTGGGTCAAAATCGCCAAAAATCCCTGTTTTTTCCCTGTTAAACAGGGAAATTTGCAGAGACAGGTTCGCATGAGACTGCTACCTCCACCACTTATTCATAGGCGAACCTGGATCCAGTCCGGGTTCGCCCCTGAATCCCGCAGAACCAGGCCTTTCGGAGTTACCCGGGTATTGAAGGAATCGGCGCGGGTTGTTCGGATTTCTTCCCCAAACACTGGCCCGAACCGACGCCTCACGACGCACACCGTGTTATAGCAAATATCCGCACATTGTTGATTGGGAGGTTTTCGACCTAAAGCAATGACAGGCGACATTTTCAAGTGAAGCCTTGAAATGGTGGAAGGGATTTTTCATCGAAAAATCAGGAATTCAGACTGCTTATTACTCAAGATTTATGACTGGCAACACCAGGGTGTGCCGATAATTCACTGCATTATTTATGAGCATTTCAGTCTAGTAATTAATCAATAATCGCGTAATAGCAGTGACTTAAATGATAATTTCTATAAAAATGTAACTACTATAGTAGTAAATACGACATTGGCATGCTTCTTGCTGTGTTTTCCGGGATTGGCCGGCTGTCGCCGAGCTGACACTGGAAGGCATTTATCAGGAAGGATGGAGAAAATGGTGAAGGGGTTTTTAAATCGTCTCAAGTTGGCGACCGCCGCGGTGGGCGTGGTCACTCTCGGCTTGGTGACGCAAGGTGTAGCGGCGGATGGTGTTGTAAAGATCGGTGCTCCCTTGGCGCTTTCCGGTGGTCTCGCGGCGGAAGGGGCAAAACAGAAGCTCGCATATGATCTGTGGCTTGCGCGGGTTAATGCGGATAGCGGCATCAATGTCGGTGGCGTGAAGATGCCGGTGGAGCTGATCACTTATGACTATCAGACCGACGGCAAGCGGGCCAGCCAGCTGGCCGAGAAGCTGATTATTGATGATAAGGTTGACTTTTTAACCGCTCCATTCGGGTCCGGGCATTCCAAGATCACCGCTGGGGTGGCGGAACGATACGGCATTCCAATTATTGCAGTGGCATCTTCCGAGCCAGTCCATAACCAGGGCTTCAAGAACCTCTTTGGAACCCTCGCACCATCTGGTGGCCTAATTGACGGCATGCTGGATTTGTTCCTGAAAAAGAAACCAGACACAAAGAAAATCGCCATCTACGGCCGAGATGACGTTTTTCCAAAAATCATGGCGACCCTGATGTCGAAGGGGGCGACCGCACGCGGCCTTGAGGTCGTTTATGAGGAGCTGTACCCGGTCGGAACGCTGGATCACGCGACGGCTACGGTAGGTATGCGCTCCGCCGAGCCGGACTGGATTTATGTCACCGGATATACAGAAGATCTGGTGCTGGTCCGCAAGCAGATGGCAGAGCAGGGCGCCAGCGCGCCAATCATTACGATGATTACCGGCCCGGCATATCGTGAGTTTGTCGAAAACCTTGGTCCGCTTGCGGAAAACATCACGAGCGCAACATGGTGGCATTATTCCGCTGCCTATACCGGCGACGATGTGTTCGGTACGACACAGGCGTTCTATGATGCGGTTAAAGACGCCTCTGGTGAAGAGCCGGACTATGTTCACGCATCCTCTGCCGCTGCTATGATCGCCCTGCAAAAAGCAATTGAAACAGCAGGATCCCTGGACAGGGATGCGGTTCGCAAAGCACTTCAAGAGCTTAAAATCCAGACGTTCTATGGTCCCATAAGTTTTCGTGAAGACGGCCTGAACGATAACCGCAATCTTCCCATTATCCAGATTCAGGATGGCAAGCCAGTTATTTTGGCTCCTGCTGATCTTACAACGTCGGAAATGCGGTTGAACTAGTATCTCGAGATCAAGGATTACAATAATGAGTGGATACCTGACACCAGAGGAAGTGGCGGCTTTCGAGCGTGATGGATACTTTATGAAGAAGCGAGCAATTTCAGAAGCCCATGCGTTGGATTGCCGCCGCCGACTTGAGGCGATGGAAGAGAGCCTTCAGGAGGAATGCAACAAGCGCATGAAAATCAAAGCGCATGTTGTCTCCCCCTGGATGGTCGATTTGGCGCGTAACCCGATTATTCTGGATGCGGTTGAATCGCTTCTCGGTCCAAATATCATGCTATTTGGCTCTTCCATGTTTGCAAAGGCCGCGCAGAGCGACAGGTTCGTGTCCTGGCATCAGGATTCAGCCTACTATGGTTTATCGCCGAATGACTCGGTGACGGTCTGGCTTGCCTTTACGCCCAGTAATAAGGGAAATGGGGGGCTTCGCGTACTTCCAGGATCGCAGCAAGGCGATAATATGGAGCATGACGAAACCTATGACCCCAAGAACCTTCTTGCAAAAGGTCAGACAATTCGTGGCGTGGATGACGATAGAGCCGTTTATCTGGAATTGGAGCCGGGTGAGTTTTCCATCCATCATGTCAAGACAGCCCATGGCAGCCTTGGTAATTTTTCCGATGATCGCCGGATCGGATTGGCATTTTTCTATATCGGAGCTCATGTGGACTCTACACTCGGGCGACGCACCGCACTGCAGGTTCGCGGAGAGGATCAGTTTAATTACTGGGATGAGGATCCACTGCCACGCTATGACATGGATCCGGTCACCCTCGATTTCCTCACCAATATGTGGACGCAGTACCAAAGCAAGGAGGTCCAGCAAGCAGCGAAGGCTGGTAAACTCTAACTGCTTTTTACAGGGCATTTAATTGAATTAATTGCGCAAAACTTCCAATCAGAAGTACAGCGCTAAGCAACTACATAGCTGGATACGTTTATTCGGTGTTTGGGAAAAGTGGGCGGGTCGTACGACAGAAAACCGCCCACTTTTTTTGTGCGAAATTCGATTTCCTCCATCCCGACTTTCGTTGCTCATTTCATGATCATGCGAACAAAAAATGGCTAAAAATTAGACAAATTTCAATGCCTTAAAACCTCCTGTCTTAAAATTTCGGTTATGATAGTTGTAGTTACGACTTTGGCATATCTCTTGCTAGTTCTTGGGCGAGACACTGCCTTGGACACCGCCGTCCGGGGATTTATTAGGTAAGAAAGAAAGGGATGGTTATGGAAATGACACTCAAAAGAAGTTTGACGGTCGCCGCCGTGGCAATGGGTATGGCGATGGCCGGAAGCATGAGCGTCGCCGCTGCGGATGATGATACGCTGGTGATCGGTGCGCCCCTGGCCTTGACGGGTGGCTTGGCCGATGAAGGGAAGAAGCAGAAGGACGTCTGGAAGCTGTGGCTCGATAAAATCAATGCAGCCGGTGGTATCGATGTGGCCGGCAAGAAAATGCAGGTCAAATTCGTTGAATATGACTATCAGACGGATGGCAAACGCGCCGGACAGCTGGCTGAAAAACTGATTACCGATGATGGTGTGGATGTTCTGATGGCGCCTTTCGGCTCCGGTCACACGAAAATCATTGCCGCCGTGGCAGAACGTTATCAGGTCCCGATGCTGGCCTGCGTTGCTTCCTCCGTTTCCGTTTATGACCAGGGATTTAAATATCTCTTTGGAACCTTGGCGCCCAATACTGGCATGACGGAATCCATGGTCGAATTCTTTAAGGAGAAAAATCCAGACCTGAAGAAGGTCGCGGTTTATGGCCGGGATGACGTGTTCCCGAAATCCATGGCAACGGCCTTGGCGAACTCAGCAGAAACTGGCGGCCTCGATGTTGTGTATAACGAACTTTACGCCGTTGGTACAATGGATCACTCAGCGGCTATTTCTGCCATAAAATCGGCGGACCCGGATTGGGTTTACATGACCGGCTATACGCAGGACCTGATCCTGGGTCGCAAGCAGCTGGCTGATATGGGCGTAAGCGCCCCGATCGTCACCATGGTGACGGGGCCGGCCTATCGTGAATTCACTGAAGGCCTGGGGAAACTGGCCGACGGGATCACAAGTTCGACCTGGTGGCATCACTCAACAGCCTACACCGATGCAGTTGGGGCATGGAGCTCCACCGCTGATTTCTATGAAGACTTCACAGCCGCGTATAAATCTGATCCGGATTATATAGCTGCGTCATGTGCCGCAGCGGCGGACGTTCTTGTGAATGCTGTTAAGGTCGCGGGTTCCAAGGATAAACAGGCGGTGCGCGATGCTTTGGCAGCAACGGATATCCTGACATTCTATGGCCCAATTGACTTTGGCGACAACGGAATGAATCAGGGCCGGGAAATGCCCATCATTCAGGTGCAGGGAGAAGACATTAAAGTTCTCTACCCCGAGTCAATCGTGAACGCTGACATGAAAATGATCAAGTAAGCCTCGTCCAAATCTGACCGGTCGGGTAACGGAAAAGAAACCCCGACCGGTCTCACGACACAGTAATTTACTTCGCCCACCTGCGAGCATTTCTGGGAAACAATCACAGTGGACATCATACAAATACTACTCAACGGCATTGTACTGGGATCACTCTACGCCTGTATCGCCATCGGCTTTTCGCTGGTCTGGGGCGTGTTGAATATCATCAATATGCTGCATGGGTCTTTCATCATTCTCGGTGGATACCTCGCGTTTTTTGCGTGGCAATATTCGCACATAAACCCCATTTTCCTGCTGCCTATCATCGCCACGTTGCTGTTCGGCCTGGGTTACCTTTTACAATATTTTTTCATCAACAAGGTTGTCATGTCACCTGTGCTGACGACCCTGACGCTGACCTTTGGTCTCGACATGATCCTCTACAATCTGATGACCGTCTTTTTCACAGCCACTCCGCGAAGGGTAACCCTAGACCTCGGGTCATTGAACCTGGGGGATATGTACCTTCCCGTTGACCGTTTGATGGGCATGGGGCTGGCGCTGCTCCTGACCGGCTTGCTTTTCCTGGTGATGCGGGCGTCAAAAATCGGTCGGGCAATCGTCGCCGTCCGCATGGACCGGCAGGCCGCCACTTTGATGGGCATTCGCGTGAATAACGTTTATGCCATCACCTTTGGAATAGGGGCTTTCATGGCCGGTGCCGCGGGGGTCATCTTTTCCTTGGTTTTCCCGATCACGACGAACCTGACCGGCACCTTCCTTGGCAAGGCCTTTGTCATCTGCGTGATTGGCGGCCTTGGCAGTGTGCCCGGCGCCTTGATCGGCGGGATAGCCTTGGGCCTCATTGAGAGCTTCGCCGGCTACACGATCGGCCCGCAAAACGCGACGACGGTTGGCTTTGTCCTCATGTTATTTCTTTTGATTGTCCGGCCAACAGGTCTTGTTGGCGTTAAGGGATACGAGTAATGAAACAGTTCCTTTATTTTGGCGCCTTCGCGCTCTGGATCGTGATGATTGCGGCCACACCACTGTTGGCTGACAATTACACAATCCGGGTTGCTATCTCCATTGCCATGTTCTCGGCAATGGCGGTTTCCTGGAATTTTATCGGTGGCTTTACCGGTTATCCCTCCTTCTCGACGGCGGCCTTTTTCGGCCTTGGATGCTATGCTGGCGCCCTGGCGCAGCGGAACGGTGTTCCCTTGGTCCTGGCCTGGGTCTTTGCGACATTGTTTGTGGCAGTCTTTGCCGCGATGCTGGGGGCGATTATCCTGCGCCTGAAGGGGCATTATTTTGCTATCGGCTCTATCGCGATTGTCGACCTGACACGTTTGATAACTTCATCATGGGGAAGCTTGACAGGGGGCGGCGATGGATTGAATGTCCCGCTTTTGCAAGGCAATCCGCAGGAGGTTTCGGCACTTGTCCTGTACGTCATGCTGACCATTTTGATTATTGCCTTCCTGACGTCCATCTATGTGGATCGATCGCGGCTTGGCTTCGGGCTTAAATGCATCAGCCAGAATGAAGACGCGGCGGACATGGTCGGGGTCAATACGACCTCCTTCAAGATCGTTGCCTATACCTTGTCGGCCGTGTTCTGCGGTGCGATTGGGGCGGTCTATGCCTCCTGGGTGGGTTATATCGACCCAACTGACAGTTTCTCCATCCTGCTGACCCTGAAAGTGCCGGTTATGGTGTTGCTGGGCGGCGCAGGCACGTTGCTTGGTCCGGTTTTGGGCGCCGGCGTGTTCGTTCTGCTGGAAGAAGTCTTCTGGGCCAACTTCCTTGAATGGAACCGGGCGATCCTCGGTGGGATTATCGTATTCCTGATCTTCTTCCTGCCCAACGGTTTGCTGAAAATCCAGTATCGCGATCTGTTCAAAAAGCTGATGGACAAAATAGGTGATGCCCCCAAACAAGTGGAGAAGAGTTCATGACTGAAATTCTGAGACTGGAGAATGTCAGCAAAAGTTTTGGCGGTAACCTTGCAGTCAATGACGTCTCATTTAGCCTTGAGGAAGGCGAGATCATTGGCCTGATCGGTCCTAACGGTGCTGGCAAAACTACATTGGTCAACCTGATAACAGGCGTACACCCCCTTACCTCCGGCAAAGTGATTTTCGCGGGTGAGGATGTGAGTAATCAACAGGCATATCAGGCAGCAAGGCGAGGGCTGGCAAGAACTTTTCAAATTGTACAACCTTTTCCCAATATGACGGTTCTTGAGAATGTTGCCGCAGGCGCCTTGTTTGGCGGGGGTACCGGCTCGGTTCAGGAGGCTATGGCTTTGGCTCATGACGAATTGAAGTTCGTTGGCTTGGCTGCTGTTGCCGATACGCCGGCATCGTCACTGGCATTGCCCAACCGGAAGCGACTGGAACTTGCAAAGAGTCTGGCAATGCGTCCGAAGTTTCTTTTGCTGGACGAGGTCAATGCAGGCCTAAATGCCTCTGAAATTGACGGTGCTCTCGAATTGATCCGCAAGATCGCGGCAAGGGGGGTTACAATCCTGATTATCGAGCATCTGATGAAGGTCGTGCTGTCAATTTCCCAAAGAATTCTGGTGTTGCATCATGGGGAGCTGATCGCGCAAGGGGATCCGCGAACGGTCATTGAAGATCCTCAAGTGGTAGAAGCCTATCTGGGTTCCAAATTTGCAGCGCGCGTTAAAGCGGAGTCTCATCATGTCTGAGTCATTTCTTGAAGTTAATGGCGTTCAAGCCGGTTACGGTGACGTGCGCGTTCTGTGGGACATTTCCCTTTCGGTCAACAAGGGAGAAATTGCTTGTATCGTCGGCTCCAACGGAGCCGGCAAGACAACTCTGCTCAACACTATTTCCGGGATTGTAAAACCGACAGCGGGCAGTATCAAGCTGGAAGGGAAAGAGCTCGTTGGCGCACAGCCGGACGAAGTTTTGAGCACTGGCATCGCACATGTTCCGGAGGGGCGTCGTTTGTTCAAAGGGCTTTCGGTACAGGATAACCTGATGCTCGGGGCCTATTTGCGCAACGACCGGGAAGCGATCAAGGAAGATCTGGAGTTTGTCTATGAAATCTTTCCGAGATTGAAAGAACGGGCGACACAGGATGCAACGACAATGTCCGGCGGAGAACAGCAAATGTGCGCCATCGGACGGGGCATCATGTCCAGACCGCGCCTGTTGATGATCGACGAACTGTCTCTTGGGTTGGCGCCGCGACTTGTCGACCGTTTGAGCGAAACCCTGCTGGAAATCAATAAGGCCGGTCTCACCATCCTTCTGGTGGAGCAGGATGTGATGACAGCGTTTGAGATTGCGCAGCATGGCTTTGTTATCGAGACGGGTCGTGTTTCCATTTCCGACACGACAGAGGCCCTCGGCGATAATCCGAAGATCAAGGAAGCCTATATGGGAATTTAAGGATGATCGGTGTCAATTGTTTCGGCAATTGGCACCCATCCCTCGTCGGCGCGTTCAAACAGCGGCGCAGCAATAACACTTCTGACCTTGCTCGCCATTCCCGGCATTGCACTTTCCAGTTTGCTTTTCCACAAAACGCCCTGGCGCATCGCAACGAGTATTCCCACCACGTCACAATCAATGCGTTGAAGGAGCTTCAGAACAGATACGATGGTAGATCCGCTGGAAATAGCATCATCCACGATGACAACGCGTTTTTTCTTCAGCCGCGGCAGCATATTTGGGTCCAGGAAGATTTTCTTCGTCTTGTCCGGGCTGGTAATGGAATGAACCGGTTCCGCGAACTCATCTGCGTACCAGAATTTGCGGGAATACCCGAGGGGAATGAAGTTCTGCTGGCCAAGCCCATCGGCAATCATGGGTGCAAAGGCGAGACCCAGTGTCGGCAGGCCGACAATCTGGTCAGGGTCAAAGGACTTCGCGATCTCCACCATCGCTGCCGACAAGGAGTTTATGACCGGAAAACTTGCCTGATTGGCGATAAGGGAAGCAACGGCGCGATCCCCTTCGGGCAATTTGCGCAAGGGCAGCAACAACGCGCGTCCATCGGGCAGGGGGGCGGGGTACCCATACTGATACGGAGGCTCCTGTGGTATTTTTGGATCACCGGCGGGGATCAGTTCCTGCCAAAAGCCGGTTGTCGGCATGATATAGTCGGAAGAATTCGGCGGCTGTTGAGTCATCTGTAAAACTCTTCGTTAGGACATCGCGATAAAATGAAAAAAGAGACAGTTGAATGGCGAACAGTCGCTTCGATTGAGGACATAGCCGCCGATCGGCCCTTGGAGATTATCATCGATGAAACCTTCCTTCTCCTCGTGAAAGTAAAAGGCGACATCAAGACCTATCAGGGCTTGTGCCCCCATCAGTTTGCCAAACTATCCATGGGTACAATTTCCGAAGGTTTTATACATTGTCCGCGTCATAAAGCATGTTTTGATGCTTACAACGGCAAGTGTGGGCCCGGTTGGCAACTACCAGCGCTCCGCCAGTATCATATCCGTGTGGACGCAGGGGAGGTGGCCATTGCATATCCTCTGTCGGTGATATCTCCCGGTAGTGAATGAATTAGCCCTCCGGCCAGGGAGACACACCGCGCCCGATCAGGCCAGTCGTTCCGGTTCTCTCCACCATACCCAGATTGACCCCCAGGCATGTCCGGGGTCGCGTCAAGTCCAGACCGACCATTATGCTTTTATCCGACAGGGCAGGATGCGGGCCGATGAACGGGGCATGGGCGGCGGGGCTGAAAAAATCGGGATGAACATGGTCGCGATATCCTTCGGCCAGACTAGGCGTAGACCGGAGACAAGCCGCCCCAAAGCCAAGGGCGTCGATGACGGCACTATCGCCAATCGCGGGCAAGGCTTTGGCCATTTCCTGACCTTCGAATTTGACGCCCACGGGCGGTAGCGCCGGACGGGTAATCCAACTGTCTGGATTTGATGCCAGCTTATAGCCCATCTCCAAACCGTTACCGCCACAGGCAACAACCATATCACTATCGGCAATAGCCGCGCCGGCGCCAATCATCAGAGACGAAGCCGCCATAATGATATTCAGGGCGAACTGACCCGCCGACGCGAGATAATCGTTTGTTTCCGCATCATCGGTATCTGGAAACAGGGTGCGCACCTTTTCTTGCGCGGCGGCAACCTGACCATGCAGATCATCGCCATTTTTTAAACCGTGATCCAGTATCGGCAGCAACGCTATGGGCGTCGTGATCATGTCCGCCAGTTTCGGGCCAATATGTGTCGACAGACGGCGGAGCAGGGCAAGCCCCTCCGGATGCCCGTTTCCAAGCCGGAGCGCATAAGGCGCGGGCCCATCATTCAAGGGAGAAAAGCGGCGATTGCCGGGAGCAGCCTGATCCACAACTTCCAGACAATAAACACTGGGACCGACGATAAAGGCCAAGGGTGTCACCACGTCGAAATCCTGCGCTGGACGAAGGTGAAGATCGCCATTTTGTAGCTTGGCGAATACGTCTTCCTCGGATGTTGCCCAGCCTTCAAGGCTTGCCGTCGCGACAATCGAATGACGCATGGGTTTGGGTATATTATTAAAATCAGAGAAGGGAGGGCCAGCATGCAGCAAGGTCCGATCCGGCAACGTCGGGATAAGTTCTGCAAGTTTGGCAATACGCTGTAATATGGGTTCAACCGCAATCAGTTTTTGATAGGATTTCTGCGTGGTCGCAGAGGATTTTGAGATGCTCTCTGCACTTCTGTCGCCAGACGTCACAAACGGGATTTTTTGGTCACCGTTAGGCGTGTTCGCATTGATTATCTGGGTCATCATTTCGATAAGGCGAGTACGGTCCTCCGGTGCGAGGCTTTCAACTGTCCGTTCATGCGCGCGTTGCGCCTTTTCATCGAGAATATCGAGGATATGCTCCCCTTCTTCGGTAAGCGAGGTGAGGCGAACGCGTCTGTCGCTGTTGGAAACGCGACGCTTTATGAGACCCCGTCGTTTCAAACGATCCAGAATATCCGTCATGTTGGTCTTATCGATCGCAACGGCCTTGGCCAAAGTCGTTTGGTCCATGGCGCCGCCTTGCTGAAGCGCCGACAAGACAGAATACATCACTGGTGTAATGTTCTGATCACCGCATTCCAGCGCAAAAAGGGCCGTATGAATTTGATGTAATCGTCTAATCAGAACTCCCGGCCGCGATGTCAGGGATCCATTACGCCAAGGATCGGAGGAGGCAGTTTGTGTATTGTCATGGGTCATGAAATCGGCCGTTGCATTGTCATCATTGTCATTTTTTTCTTTAAGAGTGAAACAAAGTTAGCGAAACCTCAAGGTCCTTTTTATCCAGCCCATGAACACTGACGCCATCAGAGACAGGCCATTCAGATTGCGGGGCTGCGTTTCGTGGGGATCCTCCCCCTTGGCAAGGGCTTCGATTGAGGCGGCAACCTGATCCAGAATGCGATCTGCAATCTCTGCGACGAGCGCGGGCCGACTGAATTGTGAAAGCGGACCCGTCAGTTTGTAGACCATATCCAGTGTAAGTTCCGATCCCTTTTCCGGAAGGCCGGTCATTTTGAAATCAAGCATCCCATCCAGTTGCGAACGGCTGAGCCCATCCTTGCCACGACCGATAACATGACCGGACTTCTCGGCCTCATTCAGGTCCATCCTGGCGGTTCCGGCAAAGGCAGCCTTGATCGGGCCCATGGAAACGGCGCATTTTCCCTGCAACAGGTTGCCGTCCGTGATGCTGTCGAGTTGGCCGCCCGGAATGCAAGATACGATCTTTTCCGGGTCGGACACAATGGCCCAGATGTCAGACGCAGAGACATTGAAACGTATCGTTCGTGAGAGAGAGGGTGCACCCGCAAGGGACGACTTCGCTGGTATGCTGGCTGGGACGTTTCTTTCTGCCGCAGCAGGAGACGCAACGCCTGAAGCGGTCCCGATTGACCCAGCGGCACTTTTCTCGGTTTTCTGCGGGGTTCTTGCGTGAGGTTGCACTTTGGCCGCCGGAGGATTGTTTTCCAAAACATCCATAATCGCGGCCACAATGCCGGCATATCCTGTACAACGGCATAAATTGCCCGAGAGTTCCTTGCGGACACGTTCCGCATCCGCATCGGGCAGTCGCCTGACAATATCATAACCCGTCACCAGCATTCCGGGCGTGCAATAACCACATTGAAGGCCATGGTGTCG
Organism: Sneathiella sedimenti; assembly: GCF_017313765.1. Taxonomy (GTDB): domain Bacteria; phylum Pseudomonadota; class Alphaproteobacteria; order Sneathiellales; family Sneathiellaceae; genus Sneathiella; species Sneathiella sedimenti. The sequence continues at coordinate 145,897 of NZ_JAFLNC010000002.1, forward strand.
TTTGAATGCATCGCGCAGTGCTTTCATCAAGGGATCATCATCAAACCCTTCTACGCTTCGAACCTCGGCACCCTTGCAGGATGCAGCGAGAGTAATACAGGATCGTGTCGGACGTCCGTCAACAAATACGGTACAGGCGCCGCAAACGCCCTGTTCGCATCCCAGATGAGTCCCGCTCAGGAGCAGATCTTCCCGCAAAAAATCAGCCAGATGGGTCCGGGGTTCCGTGAGCTCGGAAACTGGCGCCCCATTGACGACAAGGTCGACTGTCGTTTCGGTCATGCTGAAAACTCCTTGGCTACTTTTATCTGCTCGAGGGCTCTGGAAAGCGCAACTGCATGGAGATGAAGCGCCGTTGCAGGCTGATCCGGAATTGCCACCGACAGGGCTTCCATCGGGGATTTGCTTCCGTCGAGAATAGTTTCGGGGTTCGAGATCAACGCGGGCTGACGGCCCAGTGCTCCAATGGTAATGCGGGTACGATTGTTTGCCGGGTCAATAAGTATAGCTGCGCTGGCTTTTGCAAATTCCCCGACTTGCCGAGTGTATTTCCAATAAGACCAGCGCGCGCCTTGACCCGGTTTCGGTACATCTATCGCCGTCAGAATGTCCTCTGGACCCAGCGCAGTGCTATAGGGGCCAGTGATGAATTCCTCCATCGGAATTGTGCGCAGTGTTGCGTCTGGGGCAGCCCCTTTTACAACAGCCATTGCACAAAGCCCGGTCATTACGATCACCCAGTCCGCTGCGGGATCCGCATGGGCAAGACTGCCACCAATTGTTCCGCGATTTCGGACGGCCCGATAGGCAATATTGGCTGCTGCATTACGCATCCAGTGACCTGTCGGGTCCGGAACCTCCCCGTCCTCAATTTCCGCATGGGTAACGGCGGCGCCAAATCGGACATAATTTTCATGTTCCTCAACTGCGCGTAATTCCGGCACTCGGGAGATATCAACCAGTCCGGCTGGTCGGGTCAATCGCAAGTTCAACATCGGCCCCAAAGATTGGTTTCCGGATACCAGCTTGTTCTGTCCCCCAAGAAGGGCGCTCTGGGCGTCGGAAAGGGATTGTGCAACCGCAAAGTCAAACAGTGCTGGCTTCATGCTACGTCTCCTTCAGTTGTTTTGGAGAATTCTGCCTGAGCAATTGCTGACAACACCCGCTCCGGCGTCATGGGAACCTCCGCTACTTCCGCTCCGATGAAGGAAAGGGCATCATTAACGGCATTTGCAATTGCCGCCGGCGGACCAATTGCCCCGCTTTCTCCAATACCTTTCTGACCAAACCTGCTCAGAGGGGAAGGGGTTTCCATATGCTCAATCCGGATGTTCGGCAGATCGGAGGCGAGCGGCAAATGATAATCCGCAAGGGTTGAGGCTAGCGGCTGGCCGGAGGCATCAAAGCACATCTCCTCGAACAGGGCCGTACCGATTCCCTGTGCGGCGCCGCCATAGACCTGACCATCCACAACCATCGGGTTGATCATCGTGCCGGCATCCTCAACAATGACATAGTCGAGCAATCGGATATGACCTAGATCCATATCAACCTCGACCTTCACCGCATGGCAGGCATAGGAAAAGGTGCCCGTATCCTTGGTGGTTTTATAACCTGCGACGACATCCAGACCTCTTGGATCGACATCATCGGGTAGTAACTGGGGTTTGAGGTACCAGGTTCGGGCTACCTCCTCAATACTGATGGTGCTCCTACCGGCAGATGCCATACCACCTTCGAGTTTGATATCCGCAGGATCAGCCTGCATTAAATGTCCCGCGATTTTACGGATACGCTCCCCCAGCAACTCACAGGCCGACCCGACCGCCCCGCCTGCCATGACAATGCAACGCGATCCCCAGGTGCCGGTGGAGTAGGGGGTATAAGCCGTATCCCCGTGAACAAGTTTGATTTTTTCCGGGTCAATTCCTATTTCAGTATTGGCGATTTGGGCCAGGGTGGTTTCCAGACTCTGACCGTGGCTGTGAACCCCAACCCGTAATTCAAGTCCACCGTCAGGCGTCAGACGGGCAGTGGCCTGCTCAAACCCCGGGACCATCGGAATTCCCCAGCCGTGATAGACTGAAGTTCCGTGTGCTCCTTGTTCGCAAAATATTGACAGACCGACGCCGATCCGGGTGCGTCCGGTTTGGCCCTTTTGCTCTTTGCGGATGCCGTCCAAATCGATTGCGGTAACAGCGCGTTTCAAGGCCTCTGGATAATCGCCACTATCGAAGAATTTGTTGGTTATATTGGTAAAGGGCATCTGTTCCGGCTGCACGAGATTGCGGGCTCGAATGGCTTCGGGCGTAATCTTTAACTCTCTTGCGATACCGTCCAGCAAAACCTCCAATGCAAAACACACCCCGGTCCGGGCGACGCCCCTAAAGGGTAGGATGGGCGGTTTGTTGGTTGCAACTGACCAGGTCTTGCAACGAAATCCCTTCATAACATAGGGGCCCGGTAATATGCTGGCGACCTGCGCAGCCTCAAGGCAGGCAGAGAAAGGATAGCTGGAATAAGCGCCGGAATCGACGATGGCCGTACAGTCCACAGCCAGCAATTCACCATCCGCTTTTGCATAGCCTGTAATTTCATAGCTATGTTCCCGGCAATTGGCTCCCGCGATCAAATGTTCACGCCGATCCTCAATCCATCGGATTGGGCGGTCGAGCTTCATGGCGAGGTAACAGGCGCAAACCTCTTCGGCAAGCAGGATGCCTTTATAACCGAATCCGCCCCCCACATCCGGCGCAATCACCCGAATTTGGCCATGATCCATATTCAGGCAATCCGCAAGGCCAGTGCGCACAATATGGGGCATTTGCGTTGCGGAGTAGAGAGTAAGGAGTTCCAGGTTCCTGTCCCAGACCGCGATAAGGCCGCGCCCTTCAATGGGCGCCATACATTGCCGTGCTGTCTTGAAGCTGCGCTTGATAATAACGTCAGCCTCTGCGATAGCCGCCTCAAAATTGATATCGGCGTTGCTTTCAAGGAAGGAATTTTCCTCCCAATCCTCATGCAGCAAGGGGCTCTCCTTGTCACGAGCTTTGGTCATGTCATGGACCGCCGGCAATTCATCAAAGACAACATCGATTTTTTCTGCCAGGTCTTCGGCTTTTGCTCTGCTATCGGCAAGACAGGCTGCAATTGGCTCGCCTACATGGCGAACTTTCTCATCTGCCAGTATGGGCTGGGTTGAAGGGCGAAAACCCGGCAGCCCGGATACGGCTCGAATCCCGGATACGCCGTCAAGATCCCGGCCAAAAAACACCCAGCTGTCCGTCTGGTCCGGTTTCGCTTGGGAGATTATTCGGGCGTGAGCAAGCGGGCTCCTTAAAAAGGCCAACTCCAGCATGCCCGGCATCCGTATATCGGCAACATAGCGCCCCTTGCCATTCAAATAGCGATCATCTTCTTTTCGCATAAGGCGTGCGCCGATACCCTTGCTGCGCTCTTTGACATCCTGACCGTCCGCCATATCAACCTTTCCCTTGCAAAAACCGGCACCCAACTGCCTAGAATTAACGCGATGCCCTGACGGGAGAGAGATGTCGGAGATCTTCTCAAACCCACAGATATTGCATTGCACAAAATCACATTAACGGAATTTAAAAAATAATTGTAGATATTATTTTAGCTATTACAACTTTTTTTCTTTTCCCATTATGCGCCGCGGGATATATTCCCTTTAACGCGTTGTCACAAAGTAAAAGGAAGCCATCGATGAGCAACATGAAACCCCTTGATGTCGTGCTGGAGAACGGCACATTAATTGATCCGGCAACTGGATTGAGCGGACAATATGACATCGGGATTCAGGACGGCATCATCACGGCAGTGAGCGAAAGCCTCAAATCCGTAGCGGCGGAAGAGCGGATGGATGTCACCGATCATCATGTCATTCCCGGAATGATCGACACCCACGCTCATGTGTATGAACATGTGACCGGAAAATTCGGTTTGTCACCCGATTTAGTCGGGGTCTATTCCGGCGTGACGACTCTGATCGATCAGGGTGGGCCGAGTTGCATGACGATAGGGGGTTTCCGCAAATTTATCGCGGAACCTTCGGCGAGCCGCGTCCTTGCCTTTATTTCAGCCTATCTTGTCGGCGGCCTTGAGGGTCATTTGTATCCTGATCTCTATGGACCGAACGGTGTCAATGCCGAGCATACTATCTCTGTGGCAAAGAAAAACCTCGATATCGTCAAAGGGATAAAAGCCCATGCGGAAATTGGCGGCCAGTCGCGTTGGGGCATGGAAGTCATCAAGATCGGACAGGAAATCGCGACCGCTGTTAATCTCCCGCTCTATATCCATCTAGGTCAGCTTTGGCCGACAGCCGACAGCGCGCCAATCCCGTCATCAGAGGAGCTTATTAGAGAATTGCTGCCGATCATGAAGGAAGGGGATGTGCTGGCGCATCCATTCACCCGTCATCCCGGAGGATTTGTTTCCGATGAAGGGGAGATCCATCCGATTTTGCTCGAAGCTGTGAAGCAGAAACAGATTCTGGTGGATGTCGGGCATGGCTCGCATTTCAGTTTTGAAGTCGCCCGCCGCATTCTGGATGCCGGTATCATACCTTATACGCTCGGAGCGGATATGCATGGCTATAATGTCGCTATTCCCGACGCTGCCGATAAATCTGAACGCGCTGCAAATCCGTTTTCCGGCGTTGCGCCGTTTAACCTGACGATTGCCATGTCGGAGCTCTTGCATCTCGGTGTTGCATTAGAACAAGTCATTGAGATGGTTACCTCTCATCCAGCAAAATTACTGCGAATGGAAGATGAACTCGGCAGCATTGCCGTGGGTCGAGAAGCGGATATCTCGGTCCTGAAAATTGAAACAGGACGCTTCAAGCTATCTGACAACAGCGGAGAAAGCGTGATCGCGGAAAAACTCATCAGGCCGACATTTTGCTTGCGTGCCGGTAAAAGATTTGATGCGACTTCAGTCTTTGTGCCTGAAGCTATTGTGGCATAAAACGGGTTCCAGCGCAGTGTTATGTGTCGGGCCCGTTACAACAATACGGAGGAGCGCGGCCCCTGGGTAGTCTAACCATCGGAACACTACTCAGAGGAACGGGCTTGATGGTCTGGCGCCGCTAATCCGCGTGGAGGAAATTTCGCCAGCCGCCATATTTGGTAATATCGGTGGCGCCTTCCAGGCCAGCGGGTTCGCAGATAAATCCATTAACTGTCGTCCCATCGGAAAGCAATACCGAGCCAATTCCCAGTGGCGACGGAATACCACGAAGGAATTCACCGAATTTCCTAGCGGGAATTGCCCAGATTTCCAGATCGATCATATTTCCAGTCTTCTCACGCATGAGGCCGGGGCGAAACGGCGGGCCGCCGGCAAGACTGTAGAGCCGATAATTCGGCGCGGTCTTTGCCTTCTTAAGAAACCGACCGCCAAGACTAACGAGTTCACCATTCAACGGTAAGCCGGACATATGTGCGCCGACCGCTGCGAGACAGATTTCATTCTCGGAAGTGACGGATTTGATCTCTGGAGGTAACAGTAGTGGCCAGTTAGTTGCGCCGAGACGAACCTCTGAGCGATAGTGCAGAAGCGCGGCAAGGCTGGCAACAAGTGAATCCTTGCCGGCTTTGGCGAGAAGTGTGACGCTTCCAGGTCGTCCATCTGTGCGGGCGGCGACAGGAACAGCAATCCCACAAAGATCGAGAAGATTTACGAAATTGGTATAGGTGCCAAGCCGCGCATTTGGCCCGATAGGGTCTTCTTCGAGATCCGCAAGCGAATAGAATGTCGGGATTGACGGGACGCAGAACATATCCACGGACTCGATGAGAGGGGCGACGATACGCTTCAGTTCCTGGAGCCTATACATTCCAAGAAATGCATCGGCCGCCGATAGATCATTCGCCTTGTTTATTATTGCCCGCGTTACAGGATGTACGGCTTCGGGATTTTCTTGCAGAAGATTGGCGATGACGGTGAAACGCTCCGCCACCCAGGCTCCTTCGTAGAGCATGTTCGCCACATCGTAGAAGGGGGTAAAATCAATCTCGACAATGTCACCGCCAAGCGCCCCGATGGAGACAATTGCGTCGTCGAACGAAGCGGACTGAATCGCATCACCGAAGAACTCTCGTGTTTCTCTTGTTGGTACACCAACGCGAAATGCCGGGGGTACTTCCTGCAGATCATTGACAGGCAATTCGCGTGAATAGGCATCACGCGGATCATACACGCTTGCCACCTGAAAGGCACGATAGGCATCCTCAACTGTCAGCGCGAAAATAGAAATTGTATCAAGGGTCCTGCAGGCAGGAACGACACCAGAAGCCGAGAGTGCGCCAAGGGTCGGTTTAAGGCCAACAATGTTATTCAGGGCGGCGGGTACCCGCCCGGAACCTGCTGTATCGGTGCCAAGTGAGAAGCTTACCAGCCCCCGGGCGACAGCCACGCTGGATCCCGAGCTTGATCCGCCGGGAACGATTTTCGGATCAACTGCATTTTTGGGCGGTGGGTAAGGTGAGCGAATACCCACCAGACCGGTCGCAAACTGATCAAGATTAGTCTTGCCAACCAGGATCGCTCCGGCCTTTCTAAGCTGGGCGACGACAAAGGCATCGGCATCGGCCTTATAATCATAAGCAGGACAGGCCGCTGTCGTCGGCATGTCGCCAACATCTATGTTGTCCTTGACGGCAAAGGGAATACCCCACAACGGTTTTGTAATCGGATTGAACGTACCGAGCTTTTTAGCGTCTTCCTGTGCCATATCAGGGTCGATCAACTGCAGGAAAATGCCGGGATCAGCCGCCTCCTCTATGCGTCGATAGCATTCGGAAATTATTTCGGATACATGCATTCCATTGCCATAGGCGCGGTGCAGGCTGGTTATATCAAAAGGTATATCAATCATCGGATTTAACACTTTCCGAAATTATCTCAGGGTCCTCGACAAAAACGACAGGCTGTTGCCATTGAATTAGAACGACGCAGCCTTCGTCGGACCAGACGGTATGTTCGCTGTCGTTGGGATTGGCTACATAAGTTCCTTTGGTATAGTGACCGTTCACATCGGATTGCGATCCATCCAGGACGAGAATGGTCTCCAAACCGGCATGGCGGTGCCTTGGAACCTTTGCGCCAGGTGCGTATTTCAGCAGGGCAACCCCTGGTTCGCCCTCAAGCAGCCAGCAGATTTCGACGCCTGGCTGAAAGGGTTCAAAAACATAATCTTTCCACCTGTCCGGAACGAGATCACTGAATATGGCTGGTTTAGTCACTCATTGCCTCCAACACTGTATCTGGTGCCGCCGTGCGACGTCATTGCCGCGACTGGCGCTGAAGCCGCCGGGTTTGACAGAGCTTCGATGCATATCAAGCGGAAAGTGAAGCGGTTCTGCATTGTGGATTTCATGCGTGATGGCCCGCCATGTATCGGCCGATCTCACCAACGTCAGCTTGTGCCGCAAGGGTCTCATAGGCAAGGCGACCCTCGGACATCACGATGATCCGGTCGGACAACTCGAGGATTTCATCGAGATCCTCGCTCATCAGCAACACCGCCGATCCAGAATTGCGCGCTGTGATAATACGAGAGCGGATTTCCGCCACGGCTGAGAAATCGAGCCCGAAACAGGGGTTTGAGATAACCAGAAGATCAACCTGTCCGGTAAGTTCTCGTGCCAGCACAGCGCGTTGGACATTACCGCCGGAGAGAGAGGAAATGAGGCTGTCCAATGAAGTTGTTTTTACCTTAAAAGCGGACACCAGGTCGGCCGCCCTATTTCGGATTTCTCGGTTATTGATCCAGAAGCGTGTACTGCCGCCATTTTTAACATCGAAATAGCGAAAGCCGATATTTTCTGCGACCGTCATATTGGCCACACAGGCATTGCGCAGAGGTTCTTCAGGCAATACGCGCACGCATAATTCCCGCGCTTCGGTGCGTGTCGCGGAATAGGATAACCCTTTAATTGAAATCGACCCTTCAGAATATTTTCGTTGACCGTTGAGGATCTCCATTAATTCCATCTGGCCGTTTCCGGAGATGCCGGCAATGCCGACGATTTCACCCGCACAGACATCAAGCTTGTCAATTTCGATCGACTTCAGACCAGACCGGTCGATGGCGCGGATACCCGAAACAGATAGAATTTTATGACCAGGCGATCCGGTTCTGTCGGAATTGCGTTCGGGCAGGTCTGCGCCGACCATCATTGACGCCATTTGATCCGTCGAGAGGTCACTGACTTTTCCGCCGCCGACCATGACGCCCCGACGTAGAACGGATACTTCGTCTGCGAACATTGTTACTTCCCGGAACTTATGGGAGATCATCAGGACGCTGATCTTCCCGGCCTTGCAAAGATTGCGCACCAGTCCGAGGACCTCATCAGCCTCGGCGGGCGTAAGAACCGAGGTCGGTTCGTCCAGGATCAGGAAGCGTCGGCCGAGATAAAGTTGTTTCAGAATTTCCAGTTTCTGCTTTTCTCCGGCAGCGAGACTCATTACCGGCTGATCGAGCGGGACCTTGAAGGGCATGGTGTTCAGAAAGTCGGCCAAGGCCTCGCGTTCTTTGCGCCAGTCTATGATGGCAGGCGCGTCATCGCGGCTGATGACAAGGTTTTCCGCCGCGGTCAAGGATGGAACAAGGGTGAAATGCTGATAGACCATCCCAAGACCGATGGCATGTGCCGCACGTGGGTCGGGTATCTCCACTTCATGATTATTGACCATAAGCTGGCCTTTGGTGGCGTGGTAAAATCCCATGATGCATTTGACCAGGGTAGATTTTCCGGCGCCATTCTCACCGAGCAGGGCATGGAAGCTGCCGGGCTTCACCTTGATCGACACGTCATCAAGGGCGGTGAAATTGCCAAACTGCATTGTCATGCCGACGGTTTCAATACCGATCGCATCGTCTGCTTTTACTTTATCGCCGGTCATGGCAATTGACTCACGAAAGTAGCGCTGTTGGAAACTGTGCCAAAAACGCCCCCCTGCATCTTGACCATTTTAACCGCGGCGGCGTGGTTGCCGGGGTCAGTCGCGGCGCAGCAATCCTCCAACAGCAGGCATTCAAACCCCCGGTCGTTGGCTTCGCGCATTGTCGTATGGACGCAGACATCGGTTGTGATACCCGTAAGTACCAGATTCTCGATCCCGCGGACCCGTAACATCAACTCAAGATCCGTGGCGCAGAAGGATCCCTTGCCAGGCTTGTCGATAATTGCTTCAGCAGGTTGCGGCGCCAGTTCATCAATGATTTCCCAGCCAGGCTCGCCTCGAACAAGGATCTTGCCGCAAGGACCCGGATCGCCGATACCCGCGCCAATTTGCCGGGATCGCCAACGCTTGTTGTCAGGAAGGTCGGCAAGGTCAGGTCGGTGGCCTTCCCGGGTGTGGAAGATATGATACCCCTTGGCGCGCATGGCGCTGAGGACGTTGGAAATGGGCTCAATCGGTGCTCTCGTCAGACTAAGATCATATCCCATCTGGTCGACATATCCGCCGACGCCGCAGAAGTCGGTCTGCATGTCGATGATAATTAAGGCTGTATTGTCGGGCCTCAGGTCGCCATTGTAGGGCCAGGGATAAGGATCTGCGTCTATAGTACTCATTCAATCACCTCCAATATTGATCCCGCTTTTGTCGTCTGCTTGCTCATTCCTGCCGCTATTTCGTTATGCTTAGTTCTGCAGGCGCACCGGTCATGGTTTTCGCGGCCGAGCTCGTAAAGATCATGACAACAAGCGTCAGCACATAAGGGGCGGCGTAGAAAAGATAATAACCTTGCGTCACTCCAACTGATTGCAGGGCTGGTCCCAATGCGCCCGCGCCACCAAAAAGGAGGGCTGCCCAGAAGCAGTAGATCGGGTTCCAGCGGGCAAAGATCACGAGCGCCACCGCCATCAGGCCTTGTCCGGACGAGATGCCCTCGTTCCAGCTTCCCGGATAATAAAGGGAAAGATAGGCACCGCCGACGCCGGCAAACGCACCACCGGCCGCAGTTGACAGAAGTTTCACTACGTTCGGACGCAGACCCATAGCGCGGGCGGCATCGGTGCTATCGCCAACAACGCGAATGCGCAGTCCGATTTTCGTATTTCGCAGCATCCACCAAAGCCCGAGCGAGGCAGCGATCCCGATCAGGAACAGGATATTCACCTTTAGCGCGGCTTGAACCTGTGGGTAATCCGACCAAAAGCCGAAACTGATTGCAGGCAAATCCGGTGCGACGGGCTGGATAAATGATTTGCCGAAAAAGAAGGCAAGACCCATTCCGAACAGCATCAACGCTATCCCGATGGCAATATCGTTGACTTTCGGAAGGCTGCAAATCCAGCCATGCAGGAGCCCGAAAATCGTGCCCGCGATCATCGCTGCCAGGACGCCCAGCCAGGGCGACCCGGTTTCATAAGCGATTGCATAAGCGGACATGGCGCCGAACACGAGCGTTCCTTCCAGCCCCAGATTGATCCGCCCGGACCGTTCCGTCAGACACTCTCCGAGGCTGACAAAAAGAAACGGGGTGGAGACGCGGATTGCGCCGCCGATAATTGCGAGAGGCACGCCCCACAGGCCGATATCTTCTCCCATTACGACCTCCATCCATCCGGATCAAAAATCCGGAGTTTTCCGTAAAAAGTTTCGCTGATCAGGATCGCAATGAAAATAAATCCCTGCATGACCAGGACGGTGGCATCCGGCAAATCCATGCGCCGCTGAATAAGGCCGCTGGACGCCTCGATACCACCGAGAAGGATGGCAACAGGAATAATCGCCAAAGGATTCTGCCGCGCGAGAAAGGCGATCAGGATGCCTGTATACCCAAACCCAGCAGCAATCGAGGCATTGGCCGCACCCTGCACAGCAGAAACCTCGAACATGCCCGCCAATCCTCCGAATGCGCCCCCTAGCGCCGTAAAGCCGACAATGAGCTTGCCGACGGGAAGCCCCTGGATCTGGGCCGCGCGCACATTTCCGCCAGCAATCCGCGCGGCAAATCCCCAGCTTGTCTTCTCGATGAGTATCCAGGAAAATACACAGGCGATGATCCCGGCTGCGAGGCCCCAATGGACATCCATTCCCGGCAAACTGCCTACCCGCAGATGTTCGGCAAGCGGCAGTGTCGACGGCTTGTTCAGGCTGGCCGGGTCACGAAGTGGGCCTTCGACAAGCTGGTTCATGATGGCAATAGCGATATAGGCCATTAGCAGGCTTGAGATGGTTTCATTGACGCCACGATAATGCCGCATGGCGCCGACTGCGCCAATCCAGACGGCGCCCGCCAACGCGCCGGCGGCCATCATTGTGGGGATCGCCAGAAGGGCGGGGGCATTCATCAACAGGGATGCACACGCACCTGTCGCGACACCGCCCAGAACGATTGCCCCTTCGCCACCGATAATGACCAGCCCGAGCCGTGCGGGCAGGGCGACGCACAGCGCCGCGAGCAGAAGCGGCGCGGAACGGGACAACGTGTTTTGCCAGGAGAAGGCTGTCCCGAAACCCGCTTTATAAATCAATTGGTAGAATTCAATCGGTGATTTGCCGACAACGAGCAGAAAGAGGCTGAAAGCGAGCAACCCACATAACAGGGCCGCGATCGGAATAACCACCCCCTCCGACCGCCGAACCGCTTTGGATAAGGGACCGGACGCCGCAGTTATGGGTAATTGAGCCAATGATTGCTCGGCCATTGCTCTGCCCGCCTAGTTGGTGGATCCGATGACGCCTTCAACGAGGTAGTTCATGCTTTCGAGCGCAACATCTGTTTCTACAAAGGATTGGCCTGCTGTAGCGATGACATTTCCTTTGTTGTCATTCAGCGGTCCCTTGATAGCCGCAAAGCCGCCCTTGAGGATTTCGGCTTGTGTTTCCTCAAATTGCTTGCGTCCGGCCTCTGGGACGGCAGGGCCGAGAGGGCTCATCTTGATAAAGCCTTCCTTAAGGCCGCCGCGGATGAAGTTATCGATGGTGCCGCCGTCCTTCATCGTATTCACCATATCCGTATAGACCTTTGCCCAGTTCCACTCTGCGCCGGTCAGATATTTATCCGGTGCGAGCGAGCTTTGGTTCGCGTGATAGCCGCAGACAAAGGCACCACGGCCAGCCGCCGTTTCCATAACCACCTTCGGTCCGTCGACATGGCAAGTGATGACATCTGCGCCCTGGTCTGCCAGGGCATTGGTCGCTTCCGCCTCCTTGACGGCGAGGGACCATTCCCCGGTGAAAATAACCTGACAGGTGATAGTCGGATCGACGGCCCGTGCTCCCAGCAGGAAGGAGTTGATATTGAGAAGAACCTGCGGGATCGGTTTCGCGGCAACAAAGCCAATTTTTTTGGTTTTCGTCGCGTGACCCGCGGCGATGCCATTCAGATATTGCCCCATGCCAATATAACCGAAATAGGAGCCGACATTCATGGGATGCTTGTCCGCCTGCCACATACCGCCAGCATGTTCAAAACGGACATCGGGATATTTCTTGGCCATAGTGAGAATATGCGGGTCGAAATAACCAAACGATGTTGGGAATATGAGAGAAGCACTGTCGAAATTGATCATCGACTCCATGGTTTTCTGGACGCTGACGTCTTCCGGAACATTTTCCTCTTCAACAACAGTTACACCTTCAATTGCCTTGACGGCGGCTGCGCCCTCCGCATGGGCCTGATTATAACCATAGTCATCCTTTGCGCCGACATAGATAAAGCCGACGGTCAAGTCGGCGGCAAAGGCCCGGTTCACCGGAAGGATTGAGCTCATTGTGGCCAAGCCGGCAAGACCGACCGTTGATTTTAGAAGGTTACGACGGGAGGTTTTGTTTTGGATGCTCATGGAATTTCTCCTGATATTGAGCGATCTGAAATTTTGAGTGCAGGGCGGGTCAACTGCTCTAAATCCAGCGCCGGAGCACAATCTTTCATCTCTGATAAATCTAATTTTGCAGGTGCGAGCGTCTCTGTCTTCTGCTATAAATTCATCAAGATGCTGCAAAAAATGCAGCAGTAGTTGCTCCGGGAGGGGCGTTTATGAAGCATCTGACCACAATACGTTATATCGATACAGTCGCCCGTGTCGGGTCGATCCGAAAGGCGGCAGACGTACTGGCGATAACGTCTACGGCTCTGAATCGCCGCATCCTGGCCATAGAAGAGGAGCTTGGCGTTCCTATTTTCGAGCGGCTGCCGCGTGGCGTACGGCTTAATAGCGCCGGGGAAATTCTCGTCCATCATATTCGCAATCAGCTCTCGGACATGGAACGGGTCAGGTCACAAATCGCCGATCTCTCAGGTATCCGGCGGGGGCATGTATCGATTGCCTGCAGTCAGGCTTTGCTTCCCTATTTCCTTCCGCAACAAATTGCCACTTACAGAAAAGAGCATCCGGCGGTGACATTTGGCGTTTACTTGCGTGACAGGGCCGCGGCCGAGCAGGCGCTTGTCGATCATACCGCCGACCTCGCGTTAGTGTTCGAACCCGTAAGGCTCGCGGAGTTTCAGACAATTCTTACCGTTCGTCAGCAAGTCTATGGTGTGATGTCCGATAGCCATCCGCTTGCCAGCCATGAAACACTGAGACTGCGGGACTGCCTTCAACACCCCATTGCCTTGCCGACCAATCCCTATGGTGTGAGGTATTTGTTGGAACTCGCGCTCGTGGATTCGCCCATTGTCTTGAATCCAGTTATTGAATCGGACAGTTTCGAGTTCCTGCGCAATCATACGCAGGCCGAAGGTGTCATATCGTTCCAGATTCCGATTGGCTTGCCGATGGAAGATATACCCAAAGGGTCTGTCGCGCGCCCGATTGACCTTCGTGATGTGCCTACTGGGCTGATTTATATTGGCCAGCTACGCGGCCGTACATTGCCTGTTGCCGTGGCGCGTTTCGCCGATCAAATAACCAAGTCACTTCAACTTCGCTACGAATAATGTGACCGGTCTTTCCATATTTATCCCCTGAAAATTTAGTCTGATGCATTTTTTGCAGCATTGGTGAAAAAAAATAGCAGCATACTGCACCGCTATATCCTGTTGTAGTGCTCCTTGAGTAATGGTCGCATGGAATTCTGTTCCCGCAGGCCGCTATACAAAAGACCTTGAGCTTAAAATCGACATGAGTTCTATCCAGGAGACGAAGCATGCGAAGAAGAGATTTTCTTAAAACAATGGGCGCCGCAGGTGGTGCCGCCGTCATTCCCTTTCTTAGATTTTTACCGGCCGAAGCGGCGGGGAGGGACGATACGCTTGTCGTCGTGAGCGGAAACGGTCCGAACAGCATGGATATTCAGCGTAAAGGCACAAACCGGCCAAGTTACCAGATCGCTGTCAATCTGTACGACCGATTAGTCGGGTATTCGACGAAGACGCTGGCCAATGGCACCTTGATGTATGACTATTCCAAATTGGAGCCGGAAGCCGCGGAATCATGGGTTGTATCGCCGGACGGAATGACGATTACCTTCAAGATGCGTAAGGGCGCAACCTTCTGGGACGGTGCCCCGATTACCGCCTATGACGTGAAGTGGTCGTTTGACAGGGCTGTAAGCCTTGGTGGTTTCCCGACAGTGCAGATGAAAGCCGGTTCGCTAGAAAAGCCTGAGCAGTTTGAAGCTATCGATGCGGATACTTTTGTCATTAAGCTGACGCGCCCGGATAAGATGACGCTGCCCGATCTGGGCGTGCCGGTGCCGATTATTTTTAACTCCGAGCTCGCAAAAAAACACGCGACGGCCGACGATCCCTGGGCAACCGAATATTTACATCGCACACCTGCAGGCAGTGGCGCCTTTATGCTGGAGCGCTGGGATCCAGGCCAGCAGGTAGTGTATAAGCGATTTGAGGAATGGAAAAACGGTGAGCTACCCGGCATATCGCGCGTGATTATCCGCGAAATCCCATCGGCCTCGACGCGCCGCGCGTTGCTTGAAAAAGGCGATGCGGATGTCTCCCTTGAAATGCCGCCAAAAGATTTCGCGGAACTAAATGCGTCCGGTAAGTACACAATCACCGGTGTGCCAATCGAAAACTCCATGATCTCCATCGGTCTGAATTTGAATTTTGAGCCTTTCGCCAACAAACTGGTCCGCCAGGCAATTGCCTACTCAGTGCCCTACGACCAGATTTTCAAGCAGGCAGCTTTTGAACGCGGAATTCCGTTATGGGGCGGCAAGTCCCTGACACCGGCGACAATCGAATGGCCACAACCGTTTCCGTATAATACGGATTACGACAAGGCGAAGGCTCTGTTGAAGGAAGCCGGTTATGAGCAGGGGTTTGAAGTCCCCCTATCTTTTAATCTTGGTCTCGCGCAATGGTCAGAGCCCATGTGTCTGCTGCTTCAGGAAAGTCTTGAGAAAGTTGGAATCAAGGCAACGATCGAGAAGATTCCGGGCGCAAACTGGCGAACGGCGGCATTGGTCGAAAAGAAACTGCCAATGCACATCAAGGACTTTGGCGGCTGGCTGAACTATCCAGACTATTATTCATTCTGGGTTTATCAGAAGGATCGGCTATTCAACTCGATGAATTACTCCAATCCGGAAGTCGAGAAAATTACGGATGCCACTTTGAAAATGGAAGTGAGTGATCCGCAATATGAGCCGAATATTAAAAAGCTCCTGAGTATCTTCTTTGAAGATGTTCCGTTGATCCCGGTATACCAGCCTTATCTTGACGTCGCGATGCAGAAAAACATCACGGGCTATGAGTATTATGCTCACCGGCAGCTTGATTGCCGCTCGTTCAACAAGGCGAGCGTATAAAGATCGTCGTTTAAATACCGTCAAGGCCGTGGGTTGGAAATATGAAACGCAGTGACAAGCTCCGCATAATCTTTGGACGCCTTATTCAGGCTATACCTTCGATAATTGGTATTATCATTGTGACCTTCATCCTGACCCGCGCCTTGCCAGGCGATCCGGCGGTGTATTTTGCAGGTCCTGCGGCTACCGAGAAGTCCATACAGGAAATCAGAACATCTCTCGGCTTAGACAAAAGTATGCTTGAACAGTTCTGGATTTACGCGAGCAATCTTGCCCGCGGAGACCTTGGCGTGTCGGTCAGCACAGGGCTGTCGGTCAAGGAGGAGTTAATCAGGCGGCTGCCAGCCTCCCTGGAGCTCACCTTTCTGGCCCTCCTGTTTTCGATTGGTGTGGCCCTTCCGCTCGGAATAGCGGCGGCGACACGGCCCAATAGCTGGGTTGACCAGTTTTGCCGGATTGTGGTGACCGCCGGCGTTTCCCTGCCGGTCTTTTTCACCGGCCTGTTTATGGTTTATCTGTTCTACTATATTCTCGGAATTGCTCCGGCTCCGTTAGGGCGCCTGGATATCATATACCTGTCACCTCCGTCGATAACCGGTTTTTATACTATCGATGCTCTACTTGACGGTGATTTCGAGACTTTTGGCGCGGCCCTGTCGCAAATGATACTTCCCGCCATTACGTTGGGCATTTTTACCCTCGCACCGCTCGCCCGGATGACCCGCGGCGCGATGCTGCAGGTTCTGTCGTCTGACTTTATTCGAACGGCACGCGCCTCAGGTCTCAAGCGCTCGACTGTTTTGTATACCTATGCGTTCCGAAATGCATTACTCCCCATCCTGACGACGTTGGGGATGGTGTTCTCCTTTATGCTGGGATCGAATGTTCTGGTGGAAAAAGTCTTTGCCTGGCCGGGCATCGGTTCCTTCGCCATTGAAGCATTGATCGTGTCCGACTATGCGGCGGTGCAGGGGTTTGTACTGGCAATGGCAATTCTTTATGTCCTGCTCAACCTAACGATCGATATCGTCTATACGCTGGTGGATCCACGCGTCGGCCTTGAAAGCTAAACCTCTACGATGAAAGAATTTATTAAACACCTCCGCTACGTTCTTACCGAGAATCCGGTAACTCTGATTGCGGGAGCCATGTTTGTACTGTTGATTATCGCCGCCGTTATCGGCCCATCAATCGTTCCATATGATCCGATGGCGAGCAACGCGTCGCAAAGTTTGAAAGCTCCTTCCTGGGACCATTGGTTCGGTACGGATCAACTGGGCCGGGATGTCTTCAGCCGGATCGTTGTCGCGACCCGTCTTGATCTCTCTATTGCCGTTTCGGCGGTCGCGATCTCCTTTATTTTCGGGAGTATTTTAGGGTCACTTGCCGGCTTCTTCGGGGGCTGGGTGGACCGTATTGTCGGCCGGATCACGGATACGATTATGGCCTTTCCTCTCTTCGTGCTTGCCATGGGGATCGTCGCGGCACTTGGCAATAGTGTGGAAAATATTGTTTACGCTACAGCTATCATCAACCTGCCATTTTACGCCCGGGTGTCGCGTACAGAGGTCAATGTCCGTCGCTCCGCGGATTTTGTGCTGGCGGCGCGCCTTGCCGGAAATTCGTCGCTCCGTCTGCTTGCCACGCATATATATCCGAACACCCTGCCGCCGTTGATGGTGCAGGTCTCGCTGAACATGGGGTGGGCGATCCTGAATGCGGCTGGCTTGTCCTTTATCGGGCTTGGCGTTCGTCCTCCAACCGCGGAATGGGGGATTATGGTCGCGGAGGGCGCCGGATACATCGTTTCAGGCGAGTGGTGGCTCGCTATCTTCCCGGGTCTTGCCCTGATGCTGGCTGTATTCACGTTTAACCTGCTTGGAGATGGATTGCGCGACCTTATCGATCCAAGGCGACGGACATGACGGAGAAAAAAATGTCGAATACCTTTCCCCTTCTGGATATCAAAAATCTGTCTGTCGAATTCCGTACCCGAAGTGGCGTTGTAAAGGCTCTTGAGGATGTCTCTCTGGAGGTGTTTCGCGGCGAGATTGTCGGTATCGTTGGTGAGAGTGGATCAGGTAAATCTGTTTCGGCACTCACGGCGATGGGAATTCTTGATCCTGCCGGCCATGTCACTGCGGGTTCGATTTCGCTCGGTGGGCTGGATGTCCTTGGTGCCGGTGAAGCAGTGTTGCAGACGATGCGAGGTCAACAGGCGTCGATGATTTTTCAAAGTCCCCGAACGTCTCTTAATCCCATCCGCACTGTAGGCAAGCAAATAGGCGATGTGCTGCACCGCCATAATATGGCTGACCGGCAGAACCTCCGCGAAAAAGTGATTAAGTCTCTGAAAACGGTGCGTATTCCCGATCCCGACCGCCGCTTCGATGCCTATCCTTTCGAGTTGTCGGGCGGTATGTGTCAGCGGATCATGATCGCTATGGCGCTGGCCTGCAGCCCGGAGCTGCTGATCGCGGACGAGCCGACGACCGGACTTGATGTCACGACGCAGGCGGCAATCATGGATTTGATCCGGGATCTATCGCGGGAACGAAATATGGCGACAGTTTTGATAACCCATGACCTGGCAATGGCGGCGGACTATTGCGACAGGATTATTGTCATGCATGCGGGCCATGTTGTGGAAAGCGGCTCCTCTCATGACCTGTTCACGTCGCCGCGTCATCCCTACACGGCCAAGCTCATGAAAGCGACGCCACACGGAGGCGGCAATCTGGACGATATTGCGTCAATCCCGGGCGGGTTGCCGGACCTGCGTGGCGTGCTCCCGCCTTGCCGCTTTTCGGGTCGCTGCGAAAGACATGAGGCAATCTGCGACTCATCCGCCATGATTAGCAAAGAAGTTTCGCCAAATCATTTCGTCAACTGTCAGAGGCCGCTATGAGCGCATTGCTGGAAGTATTTGACCTTAAAAAGTACTATACGCTTGGCGGCAAGGGCCTTTCCGATGGCTCCTTAGTATCGTGGATTAGAAACCGGTTCACCAATGCACCGAAAGATACCCAAGTGCTTCATGCGGTTGATGGTGTGAATTTTGTGATTTCCAAGGGCGAGAGTCTGGGTCTGGTCGGTGAATCCGGCTGTGGAAAATCGACATTGGTGGGCATGCTGGCCAGGCTTTCCGATAGCACGAGCGGATCAATCAAATTTGCAGGCAAGGATATCGGCTCGGTGCGGGCGAAACAGTTTCATGCTGAGCCTGAAAGAAGTGAGCTACAAATAGTTTTTCAGGATCCTCACGAAAGTCTGAACCCACGCTTTACGGCCTTTGATACCATTGCGGAACCGCTTCGCCGGTTGGCGGGCCTATCAAGCAAAGCGGAACTGCGGGCGCGTGTTGAGGCCGTTGCGACGCAGGTCGATCTTCCTCTGCAGTTGCTCGGCAGGTTTCCACACCAGCTTTCCGGTGGGCAGAAGGCGCGGGTGAATATCGCCCGGGCGATCGCCCTGTCTCCCAAATTGCTTATTCTCGATGAACCGACTTCCGCACTGGATGTCTCGGTTCAGGCTGTCATCCTGAAACTACTGGTGCGGCTGAAGCAGGAGCTCGGCATGAGTTATCTGTTCGTGTCACATGACCTTAACGTCGTGCGGTTGCTCTGTGACCGTGTAATTGTCATGTATCTGGGGCAGATTGTAGAGGAAGGGCCAGCAGAAGATATTTTCACAAAGCCATTGCACCCCTATACACGGGCTCTGACTTCAGCCATTCCCGGTCACAACAAAGAGGATGCCTCTGCGTTTCGCCTGGAAGGGGATCCGCTCAGTCCCGTCGATCCGAATCCGAATGCTTGCCGCTTCTACGGGCGATGCCCGAATGGCAGCGAACTCTGCATCAAAGCGGCACCACCGAAATTTTCATCGAGTTCTGATCATTATGCGGTTTGTCACTTCCCTGTGCAGCCACATTAGTTTCCAGTGGGGGAAATTCTCAGCGATACTTTAGAGCCAGCCCACTTGCATTCGTCCATTTGAACAACGCGAACACACCTATCGTTGACGTCGTCATAGCAGTTCCAGTTCGCTAAATTGCCGCCCGTTTATTTCAGTTTTCGGAATAGCTGGTGTAAATATCTGCATTATTGTTTTTTCATTTATTATCGCTGTTCTTTACAAGCGTGCATGTCAGTTTCAAAAGCAGCCAAGACGTTGCATTTTGACTGTGTAGGAAAGTTCAAAATTTCCCGTAAACATCACTTATACGCCCAAAAAAATACCGATTTTCAAGGCGGCGATTTAAGCGGCATTATTGAGTTCAAAAAGCCTGTGTTTCCGGAAATTCCGCATGACTACAATTTTTAGTTAATCACGCACGCGCAAGCCATTCAGGAAGATAGTGAGAAAACTCTCCCCGATCTCGGCGTAGGATTCACTGTTCCCGTTCAATCGCCAATGCGGCACCCAGTTGAAGGCACCGAAAAGAGCAGCCGTTGCAGTTCTGGGCTCGCACGGTGCGATTGAGCCGTCTTCAATACCTTTTTGCAGTAGGTCCCGCACAGCATGATCGAGCTTGCGCCGTCCGTCCCGAAGAAGCTTCTGGCTCTCTTTGGAAAGGACCGTATCCTTTGATAAAACTAGGCAGGCGCCGAAATCGTTGGAGAGCAATTCCATATAGTGCGTCATGATCATTGCAATGCGATCGAGGGGAGGGAGGTCATTGTTCTGGCTATTCGCCATGGTTTCCTGCATGAATTCAAGTGCCAGCCGATTGCACTCAAAGAGTATATCGTCTTTGTTCTTCACGTAATAATACAGCGTTCTTTTGGACACATTAAGTTCTGAAGCTATATCGTCCAGCGACGTCCTGTCGAAACCATGTTCATTGAATAATCTGGCGCCGGTTCGCAAAACAGCCATACGCTTTTGCTCCCGGAGATCATCCTGGTCAAATGTCACCTCGCTCCAAATATCCGATGCCATCTTTTGCGCCCTTACTTACTGTCTCAGGTCTCATCTAAACGACGTCTGTAGCATATGCAAGCTGCCACAGACAGGAGTATATATCATATAAATTGACATGTAACCCACTAGTGGGATACATATAGAAAACGAATATATAGGGCCGAAAACAGAGAAGAGAAAAAAACTATGGCAAATAAAATTGTGGTTGCGGGCGTCGGAATGACGCCGTTCGTAAAACCGGGCCAGAATGAGCCTTATACCGTCATGGGCGCTAAGGCGATTAACATGGCGCTTGCGGACGCCGGTATCGATTATGATAAAATTCAGCAGGCCTATGCGGGCTATGTTTATGGCGATAGCACCTGCGGTCAGAGAGTCCTGTATGAAGTCGGGATGTCCGGTATTCCGATTGTTAATGTAAATAACAACTGCTCGACCGGATCGTCTGCCCTTTTCCTGGCGCGTCAGGCGGTTGAATCTGGTGTGGTTGATTGTGCGCTGGCAGTCGGTTTCGAACAGATGACGCCAGGCGCCCTAGCCGACGTCTGGACAGATCGTCCAAGCCCTCTGGGTAAGTTCAATAGCATGACCGATGAACTGACACAGGATTTTACCTCGCCAATGGCGATCAAGATGTTTGGAGGGGCTGGCCTCGAGCATCAGAGGAAATACGGTACCAAGGGCGAAACTTTCGCCAAGATCCGGGCCAAGGCGAGCAGTCATGCGGTTCACAATGAGAAGGCCATATTCCGCAAGGAAATAACTGTCGAAGATGTGATGGAATCGCCGAGAATGACCACTCTTCTGACGCGTCTGCAATGCTGCCCGCCGACGTGTGGGGCGGGTGCCGCTATCGTTTGTTCCGAAGCATTCGCAAAAAAGCATGGCATTGACACCGGTGTCGTGATTGCCGGCCAGGCCATGACGACCGATTTCAGTTCTACATTCGACATGAACGACATGATGCGTATTGTTGGGTATGATATGACGGCCGCGGCCGCCCAGAAGGTTTATGAACAATCGGGAGTGGGACCTGAGGATGTCGATGTCGCAGAACTCCATGACTGCTTCACTGCAAATGAGCTCATCACTTACGAAGGTCTCGGTTTTGCGCCGGAAGGCGGTGCGGAGAAATTTATCTGGGATGCGGACAATACCTATGGCGGTCAGGTGGTGACAAATCCGTCCGGTGGATTGCTGTCAAAAGGACATCCGCTTGGCGCGACGGGGCTTGCCCAGTGTTATGAGCTCGTCAATCAGCTACGCGGAAATTCCGGAAAGAGACAGGTAGAGGGAGCCAAAATCGCCCTTCAACACAACCTTGGTCTTGGGGGAGCTTGCGTTGTAACCCTTTACCAGGCGGCTTAATTCCTTTTTCCACGGCATGTCTTGCGATAGCAAGGCATGCCATCAGTCTTTTTCGCAAGAGAAAATGAATATAAGTTTCCTAGGAATGGATATCCTGGATTATCTTTCATAATCATCGAGAAAAAATGTTTTATCCTTCCAGACTACTTCGAGCTGGCGTTGGTTTTTCTCGTTCATCATCGCATATGCCGTATAGGCATATCCTTTCGCGTTTTCGAATCCAACTTTTTGATAGGCCTGTTTCAGATAAGCTCTTTGGGTATCAATCACGCCGCGCCAGGCCGCACGACCTTTTTTCGTTAGATACAGATGTCGGCTGCGGCGATCTTTAAGGTCCTCTTTCTGCGTTATAAAGCCGTCCGCGATCAAGGTTTTGATGATCGGGCTAATTGATTGTTGGGTAATATTCAGAAAAGCAAGCACCTCCCTAACCGTCGCCCCGGGCTTACGCTGGATCACGTAAAGCACTCGGAAATGCGGACGGCGGAGGCCGATGGATTTGAGGTGTTCGTCTCCTACCTCAAGCATACTATTGTATCCTAGATACATGACCGAAAATAGCCAATGCGCGTGATCCTCCGGGCAAAGGTCGTCTTCATCCAATGACATACTGGCGCATACTCCTTAAACTGGGGGGGGCCGCTACGCTTGAGTGGCCCCATGTTATATCTATACGTTCTGTACCCGATGATAACCGTACATATCATACCTTACACAAAATCGAAAAAGTCTGTTGGCCAGTCCCTGACTTTCGAGGTGTAGTGTCGACTAAAAGAAATGGTTAAGCCAATTAATAGAATCATTGGCATACGAACCGGGTGCAATCCTCTAAAAGCGGTTTTATAACAGTATGACTTATTAGGTCAATTTCATTGTTATATTTTCTGGCCCAGTAATGACGACCGGAAGTCGGTTGCTCATGCAATTAGAGAGTCAAGTAAAAATATACTCTTATAAATAGTATATAATTTGACTTTACTGAGGTCAATATCTTCCGAAGAAAAGCCTCTCGTCATATATAACAAACAATTTGACTTAAACAGGTTAGCTGTTATATAATTTCAGGTATCTGAGGGGTCGTGCTGTGAAAAACGCATGCGCGATAAATATCAAGAAAATCGGACGGCGAAATCAGTCCGCAAACGAACCTTCTGTGTTCTTAAGGGAGACGTCATGAATATTGTTAAATCTACGATTCTAACGGCTGCTTGCGCTGCCGTGCTCGCTTTTACGGGCAGCAACTACGCAATGGCTGATGAGCCGGAATCCTTTAAAATTGGCGCTGTATTGCCATTTTCTGGGCCTTACGGAATTATTGGCAAGGGTATGAAACAGGGTGCCGAGCTTGCGATTGAGATGCGCGGCGGCAAGGTTCTCGGTAAACCTGTCGAGGTAACATGGGAAGATAGTGAAACGAAGCCGCAGCCGGCTGTTCAAAAAGCGACTCGCTTGATTTCCTCCGGGGCGCAAATGATTTTTGGGGCGGCGAGTTCCGCGTCAACAGCAGCATTGCAGGGTATTACAGAGCAGCGTAAAATTCCGCTTCTCGTGACCATTTCAGCGGATGACAAAATTACCCGTAAAAATGGTTATCGCTATACTTTTCGGACATCCAATACGCTCGGTATGGAGATCCGTATGGCGCTGGAATTCACCAAGGCAGCAGGCTTGAAGAAGGTCTATGGTGTCGGTGCCGACTATGCCGTGACCCGGGATGGTTGGGATGCTTATAAGGCTGCTGCGGAAGCGGCTGGCGTTGAGATTGTCGGTGTTGATTATCCCCCGCTCGGAAATCGTGACTATTCGGTCATCATCGATAAAATCTCTAAAACGGACGCTGATGGTGTCATCCTGATTGTAACCGGTAGTGACGGTGTTACCTTCCTTAAGCAGGCGGGTCAGGCCGGCCTTGGGAAAAACAAGGTCCTGTTCGGCCCGGTCTTGCAAGATGAGGTTCTTGCTGCGGCAGTTGGTCCCGACGCAATCGGGGCGGCTTCTGGTGTGCGGTATCACTACTCCCTGGATAATCCCGCTAACAAAGCATTTGTTGAAGCCTATCGCGCGAAATATAACGAATGGCCAGACAGCTTCGCCGGTGAGGCATTTGATGGCATGAGCTGGTTCCTTGATGCAGTGGACAGCACCAACTCCTGGGACCGGGAAGAATGGGTTAAAGCCTTTGAGGGAAGCGTCCGCGAAAATTCTGTCGAGGGCAGAAAAGAAATGCGGGCCTGTGATCATCAGGCGCTGCAGGTTGGTCTCTGGGGTGTCGTGGAAAAAGGCGAGGCGCCTTACCCTGATCTCAAGATGAAGATCACCAATATATTCCAGCCTGAGGTTCTCTTCCCGGAATGTGAAGAATAGGCGGACTTAAATAACGGGCGGTCGTGGGCTTGCCACGGCCGCTTTTATTTCCATTCCAGGTTAGGTGATACGGCTATGTCTACGATCGTGATAGGCCTGTCCATGGGTATGCTGCTGTTCCTGCTGGCGGCGGGGTTAACCCTTATTTTCGGCATGCTGCGTGTAATCAATTTTGCTCATGGATCGCTATATATGCTCGGCGCATATCTCGCTTTCCAGATGGTGAATGTTACAGGTAACTTCTGGGCGGGATTGGTCGCGGCCCCTATCATTGCGGCTGCTATCGGTGCGTTGATGGAGCGTGTCGCCCTTCGGCCAGTTTATAACCGAGATCATGTCTATCAGCTGTTGTTAACCTTTGGCTTTATTCTGGTGCTGGATGAAGCTGTTCGGATTATCTGGGGGCTGGAATACAAGCAGATGTATCCACCGGAATTATTCGCCGGCGCAATAGAGATGTTTGGCAGTTCGGTCCCGAGCTATCGCCTGTTTATTATCGGCTTTGGCGCCGCTGTCTCGGCGGCCCTGTTTTTCATTCTGGACCGCAGCCGGTACGGAATGATTATCCGCGCGGCCAGCGGCGATCCCGAAATGGTACGGACCCTAGGTATCAATGTTTCTTTGGTTCGTACGGGGGTTTTCTCCTTCGGCGCTGGCCTCGCGGCCCTTGGCGGTGCGGTTGCCGGACCCTTGTTCCCGATTGAGCTAGGCATGGGTTTCAATATCATCATCGACAGTTTTATTGTCGTGATCATTGGCGGCCTTGGGAATATTCGCGGAGCTGTATTGGCGGCACTCCTGATCGGGATGACTCGTGCGCTCGGCTATAGCTATGCGCCGAGCTGGGTCGATTTTCTTACCTTTATTCTGTTGATTGGAACACTCATCCTCCGGCCGGAAGGATTGTTCAGTCGCAAGGGGCGTACGGCATGAACGCGCAACGCTTAATGGCACTGATCGTCGCCATCGTAATTTCTGTGCCCTTGATGTTTCCGGAAGGGCACAGCATTGGCATGGTGAACGCCATACTCATTTGGTCGATATTCGCCATCGGGTTTGACTTGGTATTTGGTGTTGCCGGGATGCTCTCCTTCGGGCACGCGGCATTCTTCGGGGTCGGCGCCTATACCCTTTCCCTGCTGACAATGCGCATGGGATGGGATTTCCTTCCGGCACTAGGTGCGGCAGGCGTGATCGGTGGTGCATTGGCGTTGGTATTCAGCTATTTCGCGATCCGGGTGTCAGGGTTGTTCTTCGCACTTCTTACGCTCGCCCTGTCTCAGTTGATCTATATCATGGCGGGAACGAAGTTGCGAATGCTGACCGGTGGCGTCGACGGTATCGCGGGTGTGCCTCGTCCGGACCTGTTTGGTATCGATTTCTATGATGATGGCAATTATTACTTCTTTTTGCTGGCGCTCTTTGTCCTTGCGCTGTTGATCTCCGGTCTTATCCGTATTTCGCCACTGGGCCAGGCTCTGAAGGCAATTAAATCCAACGAAGTAAGGGCGGAGCAGATCGGTTTCAATGTCCAGCGACTGCAACGTTCGGTGTTCACGATTTCCGGCATTTATGCCGGGGTGAGCGGAGGCTTGCTTGCGTCACTGATTTTCTATGTCGGCCCGCAAATGCTGCACTGGAGCACGTCCGGGGACGTCGTGATCATGGTGCTGCTGGGCGGTATGGGCACCTTGTTTGGGCCCATTCTCGGCGTTGCCATCTTCGAGATCATGCGCGAATGGCTGTCGACCCAGACCTCTCACTGGTACGGCATTCTCGGCCTTATCTTCATCATTTCAACAATTGGAATGCCGAAGGGTATTGCGGGACTGATTCAACAGCTTTGGAACCGTATCATGCCGGGAGGGAAGTCATGAGCGGCATAGCTGAAAATAAATCCATACTGCGCTGTGAGGAAATCGAAGTTTCCTACGGCGCGTTCAAGGCCGTCACCAATGTCACTTATGAGTTTAAGCCCGGTTTTCTTTATGGCCTGATTGGCCCCAATGGTGCCGGGAAAACAACATTGATGAATGCGCTTTCGGGGCGTGCTCAGCTCAGCAAGGGACGCGTGTTTCTCAATGACCAGGAGATAACTGGTCAGTCGCCTCATGCACGCACATGGGCAGGGCTGGGCCGGAGTTTCCAGATCACACAGATTTTTGCCGAAATGACGGTCTTTGAGAATCTGCGACTTGCGGCACAGGCCCACCGTTTCAGGCTACAACCTTTTTGGCGACCGGTTGGCAAATTCAAGGAAATTGCCAATGACGCGGAACGTGTCCTTTCCGAGATCGGTCTGGAAGGGTTTGGGCATGTCAACGCCGGGAGCCTTTCGCATGGGGATCAGCGTGCACTCGAAATAGGTCTGGCACTGCTTAGTGAGCCGAAAGTTCTGCTGCTGGATGAGCCTCTCGCCGGAGTTGGACATGATGTTGCGGAGAAGGCTGTTGAATTGATCCGCAAGGTATCGCAAGGCCGGACTGTCTTGCTGATTGAGCATAACATGGATGTGGTTATGGAAATTTCCGACGAGATCATTGTCATGCTCGCGGGTGAGATTCTGGCATCTGGCGAGGCCGAAACGATCAAGCGTGATCCGCGCGTCCGCACAGCTTATCTGGGAGAGGAAGAATGAGCCTTCTGGAAATGCAGAATTGCGATGTATTCTACGGCAAGGCACAGGCGCTGCATGACGTCTCGATCACGGTGGGTGAGGGGGAAATCGTCTCCCTCATCGGTCGCAATGGCGCTGGTAAAAGTACATTGTTGAAGGCGATCATGGGGTTGAACCCGATCGCCTCCGGCAAGCGTATGTATGACGGCCGGGATGCAACCAGGGTTTCCACTGAAATGCTGGGTCGTTCGGGCATTGCCTTCGTGCCGGAGGACCGGCGGATATTTGCAACATTAAGCGTTGATGAAAACTTACGCATCGCAACGGTGATGGGCCGGAAAGGCGCATGGAACCTAGAGCGCGTATATGAACTGTTCCCGCGCCTGAAGGAGCGGATGACATCGCGCGGCGACACATTATCTGGAGGGGAGCAGCAAATGCTGGCCGTTGGGCGCGGCCTGCTGACCAATCCGAAACTGTTGCTGATGGACGAGCCGACAGAAGGTCTTGCGCCGCTTGTTGTCGAGGATCTTATCAAGGCCATGGCTTTGATCAATGCTGAGGGCGTGGCAATTCTTCTTGTAGAACAGAATTTGAAGGTGCCGCTCAAATTGGCGACACGACAGTACCTGATCGACAACGGGCATATCCGCTGGTCCGGCAAGACGGAAGACCTCTTGGCGGAACGGGAGAAAATCGAAGGACTTATAAGTCTCTAAAATTGGGAGTTAGACATATGTCAGACGCATATATCATCGGCATCGGAATGACGCAGTTTGGTAAGTTTTTGAACCGCTCCGTCAAGGATATGACGAGAGAGGTGGTTGCCGAGGCGCTGGAAGACGCCGGGTTGGACCGAGACAGCATTCAAGCAGCCTATTTTGCCAATGCCTCCCAGGCGGCAGTTGAGGCGCAGTATTTGGTGCCAGGGCAGATTGCCCTGCGATCTGCTGGATTCGAGGGGATTCCGATTACCAATATCGAGAATGCCTGCGCCAGTGCGAGTACTGCCCTCAACTCAGCCTGTGCCTTTGTCCAGTCAGGGCAGGGCGATATTGCGTTGGCAATCGGAACAGACAAGATGAACTCGACCGACCGAGCGCGATCCTTCGCTGTATTCGATGGCGGTTGGGACGTCCATACGGCAGACGAGTCTATTGCCCGGTTACAGGCTATGTCTAAAGACTTGCCGTTGCCGCCAGAAGCGGAAGACAATGGTGGACAACGCAGCGTCTTTATGGACGTCTACGCATCACTGGCGCGTAATCATATGAACGCATTCGGCATTACACAGGCCCAGATTGCGGCCGCCTGTGCAAAAAATCATACGCATTCCCAATATAACCCCAAGGCGCAATATCAGAACAAGATGACAGTGGAAGAAGTTCTGCAGGACCGGCCCGTTGCCTGGCCGCTGACACTTGCCATGTGCGCCCCGATCAGTGATGGCGCGGCAGCGGCTATTGTGGTTTCGGAAGAGAAAGCGCGCCAGCTTGGCTTGGGACGTGCCGTAAGGATCGCGGCGTCTGTCCTCCGGTCGGGCACCAACCGCAAGCATGACGAATTCAACAAGCAGATCACCCATCTGGCCGCAAATGCTGCCTATGAAAAGGCGGGCCTGTCCCCGAAAGATATGGACGTAGCCGAAGTCCATGATGCAACGGCTTTTGCGGAGCTGCTTCAGGTTGAAGCCTTGGGATTCTGTGAGTTTGGGGAAGGCGGTCGCCTGTCCGAAGAGGGTCATACAACGGTTGGCGGTCGCATTCCTGTTAATCCCTCCGGGGGGCTGGAATCCCGCGGGCATCCCATCGGGGCAACCGGCCTTGCGCAGGTTTATGAACTCGTCAAGCAGCTGCGCGGGGAGGCGGGCCCTCGTCAGGTGGATGGGGCGCGGACAGCCATCGCTGAAAACGGCGGCGGATTCCTTGGCTATGAGGAGGCCGCCGCCTGCATCACCATTCTGCAGAAGAATTAATAGACGACGGGAGAGAATTTCATGCGTGTAATTGATTACTTCGATCGCGGCGTTGCGCTGGACCCGGAAAGGATCTGCCTGAAAGACAGCAGCATTTCGCGCAGCTATGCGGAGGTGCAGGAACGCAACTACAGGATCGCCAATGCGCTGATCCGTCTGGGTGTGAAGCCTCAGGTGAAAGGCGCAGTTTTTAGTTCCAACGCCGTGCCGGCATTTGAATGTTGCCTAGGTATGTTACGCGCGGCCGTCGTATGGGTCCCACTCAACGCGAAAAATGAAGTCAAGGAAAACGCCTATATCCTTGATAACTGTGATGTTGAAGTTCTTTTCTATCATAGTGAGTTTGAAGAAAAAGCGGGTGAGTTCGCCAAACTCTGTCCGAAAATTAAGTATTTTGTCTGTATCGATAAGTCGGGTGGTCGCGGCGTTTATCTGGAAGACTGGATAAACGGCGAGGAGAGCACCGATCCGGACATCGCAAGCGATCAGGATACATTAGCTTCTATCTTTTCATCCGGTGGAACTACGGGCCTTCCAAAGGGTGTGCTCTGGACCAACCGTATATGGGATGCCATGATTACGGCCTTCTATACTACGATGCCGATGAAGAAGCCGCCGGTTCATCTGGTTGTTGCCCCGATGTCCCATGCGGCGGGTGTGCTTGCCATTCTCTCTATGGCGAATGGCGGAACTCAGGTCATCCTGCCGCAGTTTGATGCGGAAATGGTTGCGAAGACAATCGAGAGCGAAGGAGTCACGCATCTCTTCCTGCCGCCGACGGCGATCTATATGCTGCTGGCTCATCCGGACGTGAAAAAATATGACTACAGCAGCCTGGAGCATTTCATCTATGCGGCGGCGCCGATGTCAGTCGACAAGCTGAAGGAATGTCTGGAAATTTTTGGTCCGGTCATGAGCCAGTCTTTCGGGCAGGCCGAGGCCCCCATGTTCTGCACTTATCTTTCACCTCAAGATCATCTCGTAATAGGCAGTAATACAAAGGAAAAGCGTCTGGCAAGTTGCGGACGCCAAACCCTGCAAACCCGTGTCCGGATCATGGATGATGAAGGCAATCTTCTGCCGCCGAATGAACGCGGGGAAATTGTCGTTCAGGGCAATCTGGTTATGACGGGCTATTACAAGAACCCCGAAGCGACGGAAGAGGTCTCCACCTTCGGTTGGCACCATACCGGCGATATCGGCTATATCGATGAAGACGGGTATGTCTACATTGTCGACCGCAAGAAGGACATGATCATCACCGGTGGATTCAACGTCTACCCGAGTGAAATCGAGCAGGTGATCTGGGGCCACCCTTCCGTTCAGGATTGTGCCGTCATTGGTGCCCCCGATGAAAAATGGGGCGAGGCGGTAAAGGCGGTGATTGAGCTGAAACCAGGCTGCACACTAGAGGAAGAGGAGATTATCAGCCTCTGTAAGAAAACCCTTGGCAGTGTGAAGGCACCGAAGTCCGTTGAAATCTGGAAAAGCCTCCCCCGGACACCGGTTGGAAAAGTGCGCAAGAAAGATATTCGTGCGAGCTTCTGGACCGATAAAGAGCGGGCAATCTAGCCTCCCGAAGTGAGGGGCTGACGGTCGAAACATATGACCCTGAAACAGCAATAATAACTGGGGACGTAATGTAATGAATATTTCAGATTTTCTATCGCGTGTAGCACGGGTTTATGGCGATAAACCCGCCGTCTCCCTCGGGACGACACAGCTCCATACCTACAGCGAGTTTGCCGATCGTGTACAAGGCCTCGCGGGGGCTCTTCGCGGTGAGCTTGGGCTGGGCGTGGGGGATCGGGTTGGTCTCGCCATGTTGAACACGCCGCAGTATCTGGAAATTCTGGTGGCCTGCTGGCATGCGGGACTATGTGTCGTCCCCATGAATTCCAAACTCCACCCCAAGGAATTTGCCTATATTATTGATAATGCAGGCGTAAAAGTTTGCTTCGTCACTGGAAATCTGATTGACGGTATCAGCGAGTCTTTGGAAGCGATCGACGGGTTTGAGCGGATGTTATGCGTAAATGACGATGCATATGAAGCTCTGCTAAGACACCCCCCGATTGAGATGGTGGATGTCTCAGAGACGGACCCTGCCTGGATCTTCTATACAAGCGGAACGACGGGGCAACCGAAAGGGGCGACGCTCACACACCGGACTTTACTGGGTATGACACTCAGATATTACGCGGACGTCGATCAGCTTTCCCCGGAGGATACCTATTTTCACACGGCCCCGATGTCTCATGCGGATGGATTATATGCCATTCCACATCTAATCAAGGCGTCGCACCATGTCGTGCCGGAAAGTGGCGGTTTCGACGTAGAGGAAATTTTCGGGCTTCTTGAAACCTACAAAAATGCGACCTTCATGGCGGCACCGACAATGCTGACGCGGATGACGAACCATCCGAAGGCAGGCTCTGCCAAGTCTGAGAATATCAAGACAATCTACTACGGTGGCGCGCCGATGTATCTGGAGGATACCAAACGCGCCCTTGCGACATTTGGGCCCTGCCTGATCCAGATTTTCGGTCAGGGTGAGTCCCCGAATACGGGAACCAGTCTTAGCAAGGAACTTCACGCCGATAACAATAACCCGAAATATGAAAAGCGCCTCTCCAGCGTTGGTCTGCCACGCACAGGTGTGGAGGTCCGAATTGTCGATGAGGAGGACAATGAAGTTCCGACCGGAGAAATTGGCGAGATTGTCTTAAAGAGTGATGTCGTCATGGCGGGGTATTGGAACAATTCGGAGGCAACAAGCCAGGCGATCCGGGATGGATGGCTTCATACCGGGGATATAGGGTTTTTGGATGAAGATGGATTTCTCACCCTGAAAGACCGTTCGAAGGATATGATCATCAGCGGTGGGACTAACATATACCCCCGAGAAATTGAAGAAGTCCTGCTCATGGACAGCCGGCTGGATGAAGTCTCGGTGGTCGGGCGGCCGGAGCCAGACTGGGGAGAAGAAGTTGTCGCCTTTGTTGTCCTGAGGGAAGGGGCCTCGGCTACTCCGGAGGAGTTAGAAGAGCTCTGCCTGAACCATATTGCCAGGTTCAAGCGGCCGAAGGAGTATTTCTTCGTTGATGAATTGCCGAAAAGTAACTACGGAAAAATCCTGAAAACCGAACTCAGGAAACAGTTACTGGAAAAATGATCTTTCGCGTTTATTCGCCTTTAAACACCGCCGGTCGCTTTTCCAGAAATGCGGCGACCCCTTCTTTTGAGTCATATTTTTCCCGTAACTCCGCATTTACTTCCAGTTCCCGGCGAAACTGTGTCTTGAAATCGTTATGGGCACTTTCATCAACGGTCTTGCGGGTCATCTCAAGCGCGTAGGTAGGGCCACTCGCCAACTTGGCGGCGAGAGCCCTTGCCTCGTCCATGAGCTTGTCATCGTCATAGACGTCACTGACAAGACCCCAATCGAAGGCCTGATCTGCGGAGACAGGTTCATTGGTCATCATCATTCTCAATGCCCGTGCCCTGCCGATGGCCTGCGGCAACAGATAGGTTGACCCAAGATCAGGGCTGAGACCGATCCGGCTGAATACCTGGATGAATTTTGCCGATTTGCCGGCTATCAGAATGTCCCCGGCGAGCGCGAGAGAGAAGCCGCCACCGGCGGCTGCTCCGTTGACAGCAGTGATAACAGGCACCCGACAGATGCGGATGGCATTGATCGCGTCGAAATAGCAACCGGTGTATAATTCGACAATATCGCTTCCCTCGGGGGGGCGGTTGCGCAGATCCTGACCCGCACAGAAGCCGCGCCCGGAGCCCGTGAGGATAAGCGCGCGGATGCTCTTATCCTCGTCGATAATTTTCAACGCGTCCTGGATTTCATACATCAGCTCGAAGGTCATGGCGTTTAATGCCTCTGGCCTGTTCAAGGTGAGTGTTGCAACACTATTATCGACTTCAAAAATAATATTCTTGAAATTTTCCATCTTTGAACTCCGGAAACGTTGACGGTTATCGGGGGCGACCGGTTACGACTGTTGTGTGACCTTCTCTTCTATGAACTGACTGATTTCCGTTTCGGAATAGCCCGCTTCGCGAAGAATGTCGCTGCTTTGTTCCCCGAGGTGGGGGGGCAAGCTGCGAATGGTTGACGGCGTTTTTGAAAACCGGATAGGCGGGTCAACCATGCGCAAAGTACCCTCGGTCGGATGCTGTTCAAGGCGCCAGAAGCCCGTTGCATTCAATTGTTCGTCTTCCAGCAGCATTTCCTTTGTCATGACCGTTTGAACAGGAATATTCCGGGCGTCTAACTCTCGTTGCCACTCCGCGGAGGACCGGGTTGCAATAATATCAGCGAGCAGGCCATATATTTCCTGGGAATGGTCGACACGGGAGGCATGGCTTTCAAATCTGGGATCATTCTTGAGGTCGTCTCGTCCTGCGACGTCAAAGAGGTCCTGCCAGTTGCGGTCCGTGTAAGGCAGAACAGCGAGATATCCGTCCGTGGTTGCATAGGGTTTGCGCATGGTGTTCAGCAGTCGTTCGTATCCCATCTTGGCGATGGGGGGCTCGAAACAGGCGCCGTACAGATGTTCAACCATAACAAAATCGACCAGGGCCTCGAACATGGGCACTTCTATCGCCTGGCCGCCGCCGCCGCGCTCGCGACTTACGAGGCCGGCCAATATCGCCGATACAAGATTGAGCGAGGAGGCTTTGTCGGCAATGATCGTGGGCACATAGCGCGGTTGATCAGAGGTGATTGTCAAAAGGTCGGCGAGGCCAGACGCCGCCTGAATGATGTCATCATAGGCCGGCTTGTCCGCCATCGGGCCACCAGCCCTGAATCCATACGCGGCACAATAAACCAGATCGGGAAATTCATCCTTGAACTTGTCATATTCCAGACCAAGCTTTTTTGCGACTTTCGGACGTAGATTATGAACAAAGACGTCGGCGGTCTTGATCACCTTGAACAAGGCTTCGCGGCCAGACTCCTTGGTGAGGTCCAGAACAATGCTGCGCTTGTTGCGGTTCGTCGCGAGATACAGCGAGCCCATTCCGGGATTTTTTCTAGGTCCGGTATGGCGCGTTGTGTCGCCAGACGGCGTCTCCACCTTGATCACATCCGCTCCCATGTCGCCCAGCATCTGAGTGGCCCATGGACCTAGTATTACAGTGGTCAGTTCAACCACGCGTATACCGTCTAATACACCCGCCATTTCCTTGTAACATCCTTTTTATTATCCGCGTTACCGCGGTGTTTTTCTATAAGGCCGGGCTTATATGCGCCCGTAAAATATTGAGGCGACACAGGTCTACCCTGATGCCGCCCCGAATTAGCTAGTTCCTTGCTTTGATCTGCTCTGCGAGTGTTACCACATTTCGCGCCTGTTTCAAATGCGGCATATCCAGCATTTTCCCATCAAGACCAACAGTGCCAAGTCCCGGGTTCTGCTCAAAAACGTCAATGACTTTCTGGGCATAGGCGATGTCTTCATCCGACGGTGTGAAGGCGTCGTTGATGATTTCGCATTGCGCGGGATGAATGGCAATTTTGCCGATGAACCCCGACCGGCGATCCCGCAGGCAGTCTGCCTTTAACGCATCGAGTGCACGGTAATCAACAAAGACAACCCCGACCGGCTGGACATTAATGGCGCGCGCTGTCGCAAGGCAGAAGGATTTTGCGAGCAGGAACGGATCATCATACTCACCCGTTGTCGGATTGCGATTATCGCTGGCACCAAGAGCAGCAGCGAGATCTTCGCCGCCCCAGGTCATGCCGATCAGTCGGTCGCTGACATTGTCGAGGTAGGTGTGGAAGGTGAGTAGCGACGCGGCGGTTTCCGTGGCGACACACAGTATCTTCGTGGAACCCGGTTCAATGCCTTCGCGAACTTCCAAAACCGACAGGTATTTATCAAGCGTATTTACCTCTTCGGCCGAATATACCTTGGGAAGGACAATACCATTCGGCTTGCCTGGCATGACGGCTGTCAGGTCTGGCAGGGATAGCGGATTATCGAGGGGATTAATTCGCACCCAAAGCTGTTGACGCGACCGTTCCGTATTGGCTTTCAGAAAATCGCATACCATTCCCCGAGCGATTTCCTGCCGGTTATCGGCAACGGAATCCTCGAGGTCCAGAATGAGGGCATCTGCCGGATTTTCAAGACCCTTGCTGAGTTTTCGTTCGTTATCTCCTGGCACGAACAGCCATGACCGGATGATCATACCGGTTTCTTCTTCATGAGGCCCGTCCGCACAACATAGGCGACTTCCTCATCCCGCTGGTTGATGCCGATATGCTCGAACACCACGAGCCCGGTCGTCGGCCGGGACGCGCTCTCGCGCATTTCTTTGATGCGGGTAACCACGCGAATGGTGTCGCCATGGAAAACCGGGTTCTTGAACCGTATATCCGTCATGCCCAGATTTCCGAGCGTGGTTCCCAGGGTGGTGTCGGCCACTGTTACGCCAATGACCAGTCCCAATGTAAACAGGCTGTTGACGATCCGCTGACCGTACATGGTCTCCTTGCTATATTCCTCGTCAAGGTGAAGCGGTTGGGGGTTATGGGTCATGGCGCAGAACATGACGTTATCCATTTCCGTAACAGTTCTCCGCAGTGGGTGTTCAAATTCCATTCCTGGTTTGAATTCTTCGTAATAAAGACCTGACATGGTTCTTACTTTCTCCTGTTGAATTTAAATTTGTTAGTTTGTTGGGAGTGCAGTGATGCCCTTGTTTAAAAGGGATGAAATTTTCTCTTCGCTGTAGCCAATTTCGGCCAGTACTTCTGCGCTGTGCTCTCCAAGGCGCGGCGCTGGCCGCGTTGCGGAGGGCTGGGTTTCCGACCATTGACTAGGAACTTCCATGTCCAATAGTTTTCCTTCGCTTGGATGATCAATTGATTTGAAGAAATTTGTAGCTTTCAAATGCGGATCTTCCAGCAGGGTGTCCGGCGTATGCAATGGCATCGCCGGAATATCTGCATCATCGAAGAGTTTCAGCCATTCAGCAGTTGTACGGGTCGCAATTAACTTGGCCAGCTCCGCGTATATTTCTTTTATGTTTTCCGTGCGGGTGGTCATCGATTTAAAGCGTGGGTCGGCGTCGAGTTCAGCCTCCCGACCCAGCGCCTGATAGAATGAGCGCCAGTGACGATCGGTATAGATCATAACGCAGACATAGCTGTCCTTCGTCTGATACGGACGACGATCCGGGTTAATCATCCTGTCGTAACCGAGCGGTCCAATCGGTGGATCGAACGTATGTCCGGCCAGGTGGTCGGCGAGGACAAAGCTCGCCATAAATTCAAACATCGGCATATCAATTTGCTGACCCTTGCCCGTGCGGCTCTGATAGTAAAGGGCCGCGTTGATCTGGCCGACGGCCCACAGGCCGACCCCGCGATCGACAAGAGCTGTCGGCGCATAGGTCGGTTCGCTTCCATCCGCCATATGCGAGAGCCAGGGAATGGAAACAGCGCCCTGGATAAGATCATCAAAGGCTGGCTTCCTTTCGTACGGGCCGCCCTGTCCATACCCAAAAAGGCCTGCAAAAATAATACGCGGATTAACCTTTGCAACGCTCTCGTAAGAAAGGCCAAGGCGCGCCATCACCTGTGGGCGGCGATTATAGACCAGCACATCTGCATCCCGCATCAGATCAAGCGCGGCTGTCAAACCTTCCGGTTGTTTGAGGTCCAGAAGAATGCTGCGTTTGCTGCGATTGCAATTTAGAAAGATTGGCCCCATTTCCGAATGTCGAGAGGGGCCGATACCCCGGACAGGATCACCGCCCGGAGCCTCGATTTTTATGACATCTGCTCCCATATCGCCCAGAATCTGGGTTGTATAGGGAGCCATCAGCATATTGGACAGGTCAATAACCCTGACGCCGTCGAGTGGCCTGGTCATGAGGAAACTCCTTCGAGGATTATTTACAAAGCCGGAAAACAGGCAAGGATTGGTTTCCTTCGGTTTTCCGGAAAGTGACTTCGACAGCCTTGCCGATTTTGACGTCGTCGAAATCACTTTCAACAATGTTCGACATCATCGTTATCCCTTCATCAAGGGTCACATAGGCCATGACATAAGGAATCTCCGACCGTCGCATGATGGAATAGCTGTAAATCTTGCCTTTGCCGCTTGCTTCATACCATTCCGTATCGCTGCTCGAGCAAACAGGACAGATGGCGCGCGGGTAAAAATGGGTCTTGCCGCAGGAGTTGCATTTTTTCATTAGCAGCTTGCCATTTTTTGCCCCTTCCCAGTAGCGTTCGGTCTCCATGTTGATATCGGGGTCTTTATAAACTCTTTCCTGCTGGCTCATGCGTCGTTCCTTCCCAAAATAACGGTTCCTGCGCCTGTGCGCGTTGAGATCTGTCCGCCTGTGCCATGGGCGAGGGCGAGGGTGCAGTCTGGGACCTGGACCCTGGGGTGGGCTTCGCCGCGCAGTTGCCGGACAGCCTCGATTACCTTGGTCATGCCGCCGCGGTTACTCGGATGGTTGTTGCATAGACCGCCACCGTCTGTATTGAAGGGGAGTTTGCCGACACCGGAAATCAGGTTCCCGTCGGATACAAATTTACCACCCTGGCCTTTTTCGCAAAAGCCGAGATCTTCTATGGTTTCCAGAACCGTAATCGTAAAGCTGTCGTAGATTGAGGCATAATCGATATCTGCCGGCTTTACGTTGGCTTCGGCAAACGCAATCGGGCCGGATTTGGCGGCACCGGTATAGGTCAGGTCAAAATTGCCGCCGTTCAGGTGTTTTACCGCCTCGCCATGTCCAAGTACCTTAACGCAGCGATCCCCAAGAGATTTTGCGATTTCCGGGCTGACGACAATCAATGCGCCACCCCCATCACTGATAACGCAGCAGTCAAGACGGTGGAGCGGATCGGAAATCATGGGCGAGTTGACAACATCTTCCACGGTTACTACATCGCGCAACATGGCGTGCTCGTTATGCTGCGCATGATGAGAGGCAGCAACCTTTATCCAGGCAAGTTGTTCGCTGGTCGTTCCATATTCATACATGTGCCGCATCGCCGCCATGCCGTACATATTGGTTATGACCGGTGCATAAGGGATTTCAAATCCGCGCTCCGGCAATTCACCACCGCGATCCCGCGCGCCGAGCGTCGTGAGGCCTTCCGCCCGTGGCCGTCCGGCAAGGGTGATCAGGGCCACATTGCATTTGCCGGCGGCAATCGCTTCGACCGCATGTCCGACATGGACAACATAGGAGGACCCGCCTGTTTCGGTGGTATCCGTATAGGTTATGTTCAGGCCCATATACTCGGCCATTGACATGCCGCCCAAGCCGGGCGCATCTCCATCACAGAAATATCCGTCAACATCGTCTTTCGTCAGGCCCGCGTCTTTCAGCGCGCCAATGGCGACTTCGGCATGCAATTGGGGAATTGTCTTGTCGACTGCCTTGCGGGTTGGGTGCTCATATATACCCGCAATATAGGCCTTGCTCATTCGGCTCATGTTTTAACCTCTGTTTTTGTTTTATTTTAGGTCGTGGCTACTATTTCAGTATGATTTCGGGAGGTCCAGCGCATTTTCTGCAAGATAACTCAGAATTAGCTGCGGACTAATTGGCGCAAGGCGATGTATCAGGGATTCACGCAAATATCTTTCAACGTGAAATTCCTTGGCATATCCCATTCCACCGTGGGTCATGACGGCGTTTGTACATGATTTAAAGGTAGCTTCCGCCGCAAGATATTTTGCTGCGTTGGCCTGAAGGCCGCATTCCTTCCCCTCGTCATACATATTCGCTGCCTGGAAGGCCATGAGGTTAGCCGCTTCCAGTTCCGCCCAGGATTCGGCAAGGGGGTGCTGGATTGACTGGTTCATGCCAATTGGCCGTCCGAAAACCACGCGATCACGGGCATATTGCGCAGCTTTCTTGAGTGCCGCGCGCCCCAATCCAACCATAGAGGCGGCTATCAGGATTCTTTCTGCGTTCAATCCGTGCAGAAGGTACCGAAAACCCTTGCCTTCCTCACCAACCAGATGTTCTTTCGGGATACGGAGGCCGTCGATAAACATTTGATTGGAATCGACGCATTTCCGGCCCATTTTGTCGATAGGGCGAATTTCGACATAATCGCGATCAAGATCGGTATAGAAAAGGGAGAGACCATCTATGGGCCGTTCCGTTTCTTCTTCCCTTTTTGTCCGGGCAATGAGCAGCATTTTGTTGGCGCGAAGGGCAGTCGACGTCCAGATTTTCTCCCCCTTGACGACATAATCCTTCCCGTCCCAAACGGCGCGGGTTTTTAGTCTCGTCGTATCAAGGCCGGTGTTCGGTTCGGTCACAGCAAAACATGCGACGTCCTCCCGCTTGATGATAGGGGGCAGCCATTTTTGCTTCTGTTCTTCCGTGCCGAAAACCACGACGGGATTAAGACCGAAAATACCGATAATGAGCGCGGCAAAACCGGCATTCGCGGCGCCCGATTCCGTGATTGCCTGCGCCATGACTGCCGCATCCGCGATACCAAGTCCGCTGCCGCCGTATTTCTCCGGCATGGCAATCCCCATGAAGCCCTCATCAACAATAGCCTGACAGAACTCCTCGGGAAATTCTCCGTCCGTATCCCGTTGGAGCCAGTAATCATCTCCAAACGGCTTGCATATTCGTGCAATACTTTCCTTGATTTGCTCTTGTTCTGGTGTAAGTGCGAAACTCATTTCCTGTCCTTATATTTATTGTTTTTATTAGATCCGACGCGAGTGGGAGACTGCTTAAGACTATATTTCCAATTACGTCGGTAACGTTGAATCTATCGGAACGCCGCCGGTCGCAACTGTGCATTCCTTCGCCGCCCGAATTACAAGTTTTTCATTTTGTGCGGCGTTGGCGCGCATGCGCTCTGACGGTCCCGCGATTAATATTGCCGCGATAACCTCGCCTGTATTTGAGTAGATCGGTCCTGCCAGACCGCTGGATCCGTGAACTTGTTCATCCGATGTTCTGGCGATGCCTTCCTGCCGGATTTTCTCAAGTGCCGCCTTGATCTCGGACTTGCCGGTAAGCGTGGTCTCGGTATAGCGCTTGCGTTTATGTGAGCGCAGATAGGTCTCCAGCCGTTCGGACTCAAAAAACGCTAAAAGAAGCTTTCCCCCAACGGTACAATAAAGTTCGCGATTTTCCCCGATAGGGACGGAATAACGTATGGAATTTGTGCTTTCCACCTTATCAAGATAGGTCACCATATCGCCTTCATGGTTTAACGCCGCGATTACTGCCGTTTCCCCAGTTTCCCGCGCAAGGTCAACTAGAGTAGGGCGCGCCAGTTTCAGAAATTCCCGGCCTGAAACGGCTCGCATCGCGAGTGTAATGAACCGAGGGCCAAGATAGTATCGGCCGTTCTCATCACGGCTGACGCATCCCTCCTCGGTTAAGCCGGCGAGGAGGCCGACAAGGCTTGTTTTCGGTGCAGAGGCGGAAATAGCCAATTGAGACAGTGTCGCACCTGTATCCATGGAGGCGAGTGATTCGAGAATTGAAAATATCCGTCCTACCGACTGCGGACCGCCCCGTGACGCCGATTTTTCGGGCTTTCTGTTCTGGCCGTCAGGCGCCATATTTCAATTCTCCGTATAAGAGGCAGGCATAGAAGTATGACCCTGTGCCTGCCTCGAGATTCAACTAAACGCCAATCGTGTAACCGCCATTGACGGACAGATGCTGACCAGTGATATAGCTGGCAGCGGGCGAGAGCAGGAAGCAAACAGGTTGCGACACCTCGTCCGGCGTCGAGAAACGGCCCATGGGAACTTGTGCCATTACACCATCGCGGAATTTGTCCGAGCGGATCGTTTCGGTCATTTCAGTTTCGACGACACCGAAGCAAATCGTATTGACGCGGATCTGTTTTGCCGACCATTCACGTGCAGCGCTCATCGTCAGGCCCATAACACCTGATTTTGCGGCCCCGTAGTTGATTTGCCCGATAGTCCCGCGACGTCCTGCGTCGGAAGAAATATTGACGATCGAAGCAGGGCTCGTATCGCCATCCATCGCTCTTTGATACATGTGCCGACCTACGGCCTGCAAACAATAGAAGACGCCAGACAAGTTAACGTCGATAACCTGCTGCCAGGTCTCGATCGGCATTTTGGTGGCCATAGCAGCGCGGACAATGCCGGCATTATTGACGAGCCCATGGATTGCGCCATTGCGTGCGACCGCTTTTTCCACCATGTCCTGAACAAATCCCGGATCAGCAACGGAGCCGACGTAAACCTCCGCCTTGTCGCTTCCCAATTCATCGGCGATTGCATTCACCTTGTCTCCCTGCAGGTCGACCAAAATCGCCTTGCCACCGAGATCAACGACGAGTCTGGCAACGGCCTCGCCAATTCCCTGACCTGCACCGGTCACGATCACGTTCTGGTTTTCAAGTGACATTGGGTTTATCATTATTTTTCTTCTCCATTTATTGAAAAGCCTGTCGGCGCCGCCGATGCAATAGGCCATCTGAGTTTTGGCGATTATATTCATATGCGTAATGAATACGTATATCGATACAAACATAATGTGCGCCTGTCAATATCATTACGTTGGAATTTTGTACGGGCCGCCGCTGATCTCTCGCCAGTTAATTGAAGGATTTCAATCAAAAAAGCGGATTGACAGTTTAGATATATCAAATATTATATTCGCATAAATATATTATATACGCATATACGAACAAAAAAGATAGATAAATAAGTGCGTACTATTATAAGAAAAGGTGAGTAAACATGATCCCGCAAAAAGTTATCGATTACAGTTTTCCGGATACCGAGGTCAGTTATACAGAGCGTGACGTCATACTTTACGCTCTCGGTGTAAATGTTGGCTTGGATCCGATGAACGAGCGGGAGCTGAAATATCTTTTTGAGGACGGGCTGCAGGCATTGCCTTCCTATTCAATGGTCTTGGGGCACCCGGGATTCTGGCTGCGTGATCCCGCCTTGGAAGTTGATTGGGTCAAACTTTTGCATGCAGAGCAATTCCTCAGCATATCCCGGCCGTTGCCTGCAAAAGGAACGGTACTGGCCAGTCACAAAGTGCTGGGAATTACGGACAAAGGCGAGGGTAGGGGCGCCATTGTTTACTACGAGAAGCTGCTGTGTGATGCGAAAACCAAGGAAGAATTATGCCGCGTGACAACGGGTGTATTCTGTCGTGGAGATGGCGGCTGCGGGGATTATGGAGAGACGCCTGATGCCTTGGCGTCGCTGCCCGAGCAATCACCTGAAATCTCAGTGAGTAAAACCACCGACCTGCGGTCGGCGCTGATTTATCGCCTGAGCGGAGATTACAACCCCTTGCATATTATGCCCGATATCGCGCGTCAGGCGGGATACGACCGACCAATCCTGCATGGCTTGTGCAGCATGGGTATCGTCGGACTGATTTTGCAGGAAACGGTTGGCAAATCCGACCCGGCCCTTTTTGGCGGGTATGCCTGTCGATTTAGCAGGCCCGTCTTTCCGGGCGATACGCTGCGGGTCGATATCTGGCCTGATGATCAGGGGGGACGTTTTCGCGTTGTTGTTGAAGATCGAAACGAGGTTGTCCTTGATCGCGGTCATTTTAGTCTCAGGGCTCCTTAGGTCCTGACCAGTGAAAAGGAGAAAACACGCGTCGCCGTCGTGAATTTGTAGAAAGGAGCCCTGCCGTGATGGGCGACAAAGCCGGTGAAAAAAGCGAACGCAATATCAAAATTTTTTGTTGAAATCGGCAATAAAGCCGAAACTGAAGTCTAACAATAGGGGAGAAAAATGAATTATATAAGTAACTTAAAGACGCTCGTTTGTGCGGGGTTATTGACTGTAGCGGTTGCATTGCCGGCGAGTGCCACCAGAGTCCTGACATGGACCGATGGCAGTCCAAATCGTGGTACGCGTGCGGAAGCGGCGCAATGGTTTGCGGACGAGTTGGAAAAGCGCACCAATGGTGAACTGAAAATCGAATTTCATTGGGGCGGCGCGCTTCTGAAGCCAAAAGCTGCGGTCAAGGGTATCGGTGCGGGCGCTGCGGACATGGGGTTGGTGCTGGGTGTATATAACCCCAAACTGCATCAGGCCTATATTCTTGGCGATCTACCGACAGCTTATTCGGATCCGTGGGTGAGCACCCGTGCCATTTACGATCTGGTGCATCAGAACGAGGATATGCAGGCGGAATTCGCCAATTCGAACCTGCAATATATTACCAACGTGACCTCGACCGAAATTCAACTGATTTGTAAGGACAAGCCTGTCAAGACATTGGACGACGTCAAGGGGTTGAAGATCCGCGGTATTGGC
Source organism: Sneathiella sedimenti (assembly GCF_017313765.1). Taxonomy (GTDB): domain Bacteria; phylum Pseudomonadota; class Alphaproteobacteria; order Sneathiellales; family Sneathiellaceae; genus Sneathiella; species Sneathiella sedimenti. The sequence continues at coordinate 189,224 of NZ_JAFLNC010000002.1, forward strand.
GTCTATGGCAAGATTTTCAACGATTTTGGCGCGACGAATGTGGCAATGCCTGTTTATGAATCATATCAGGCGATTGACACAGGTCTTGTGAATTGTACGCAGATTTATGGCTATGCTATTCCGGCGTTCAAACTTCAGGAAGTTGCAAAAGATATTACCAAGCTTGATTGGGGTGCCTTGCTTGGTCTTGCCTATGTCATGAACAAGGATACCTATAACAGCCTGACCCCTGAGCAGCAGAAAATCATCAATGAACTCGGCGCTGAATCCATTGATTATTACGTTGAAAAAATGATGCTGGACAACGATGTCCTGACTAACAATCCAAACTCTGAAATTGATGGAACCAAAGTAAATATCTATGAGTTCTCGGATGCGGATAAAGCGCGCCTTCTGGAAGCGACCAATAAATATCTCGAGGAATGGCAGAAAAGTGCGACTGAAGCGGGGATCGATGCCGTCGCTTTGCAAAGTCAGTTTCATGACCTTCTGAAGAAGTATGACGACGAGCGGAAAGCCAAGGGCTATCCATGGAACCGCTAACCGGGAACTCCCCGGAGAGGCCGGGGCCTTGGATTTTGCAGAAACTGGAGGGGGTACTTGTAACCCTCTCCATCTGCTGCATTCTCGGCATTTGTGCCATTATCAACATCACCATTTTCGGTCGGTTTCTGTTCGGCGTCTCGATCCCCGATGATGTGATCATGGTGCGGGAGTTGATGATTGGCGCTGTGGTTCTGCCGCTCGCCTATGTCGCGGCGGAGCGAGCACATATCATGGTGGAGGTATTTACCAGCCATATGCCCGATCGTTGGCAACCGGGTCTGAACCTTCTGAGCTCGCTGGTCGGGAGCTTGATGCTCCTTCCCATCCTGTACGGAGGCTATCTCGACTTTGATAGCGTGACTTCTGACGGCGCCTATTTTTTTGGTGAGCTGAATTTGCCCGAATGGCCAGGGCGCCTGATTTTCCTGGTTGGTTATATCGTGTTTGTTTTGCGGCTGTTTGTGTTGACAGGCAAGGACGCCATGACCGTCGTCCGATCCTTTACGCACTCATCGTCTCCGCCTTCCGAAGAAAGCTAATTTCCCATGGATCCGTCAACTATTGGCCTGTTCGGCTTTATTATCACCCTTGTGCTTATCTGCCTGCGCGTGCCTATCGGATTTGCCCTCGCCGGCCTTGCCATCATCTGCACATATCTGTTCTTCGGGTTTAAGTCCGGCGATGAATTTCAGGCAGCAAAGGCGGTTTATCCGACGCTGGCGCTCATTTCCTCGAATGTGTTCGAGTTTCTGCATTCCTATCCGTTGAGCATGGTGCCCTTGTTTATCGCGCTCGGCCATATCGCCTACCACGCCGAGATTACCACGGATATCTACTATGCGGTGCGTGTCTGGCTGGCGCGGGTCCCGGGCGGACTTGCCATGGCCTCCGCAATCGGCTGTACAGGCTTTTCGGCCATCACCGGATCCAGCCTAGCCTGTGCGTCGGCGATGGGGCGGATTTGTATCCCGGAAATGATGCGCTTCAACTATAGCCCGCAGCTCGCCACCTCGACGGTGGCGATTGGCGGCACCCTCGGGGCGCTGATACCACCGAGTATCCTGTTCATCATGTACGGCCTGTTTACCGAGCAATCGATCAACAAGCTGTTTCTGGCGGGTATCATTCCCGGTCTCTTGTCACTAGGTGGTATCCTCACGGTCGTTTTTGTCTGGTCCAAGCTGAAGCCGCAGGATGCACCGACCGCCGACACGACCTATACGGCGCGTGAACGCTGGCGGGCGACCTTTCGGGCCTGGCCGGCCTTCTCGCTTTTCCTGATAATCATTGGCGGGATCTATGGCGGGATCTTTACCGCGACGGAAGCCGCAGCAGTTTCGATGTTTATCGCGTTGGCGTATGGAGTTCTGGCGCGCAAGCTGTCCTGGGCGCATTTCCTGCAAGCGATGAAGGACACAGCGGTGCAAAGTGCGACCATCTTCTTTATCGCTGTCTGTGCCAAGATGTTTGTCGCCTTTGTTTCCCTGACGGGCCTGACCCACGACCTCATCAGCCTCATTGAGTATTACCAGATGTCGGACTGGGCCATTCTCATAATGATTGCCTTGATCTATCTGGTGATGGGGATGTTCCTGGATCCGCTGGGAATCATGCTGTTGACCTTGCCGTTTGTCATCCCGTTGATTGAGGGAATGGGCTATGACCTGATCTGGTTCGGCGTTGTTGTTGTCAAGCTGCTGGAAATAGGTCTGATCACGCCACCTGTGGGCCTCAATGTCTTTATTATCAATAGTGTCGTCAACAATACCATACCGGTACACACCATATTCCGGGGCGTCATCAATTTCCTCGCCATGGACATCGTTGTCTTCGCGTTGATCCTGGCGTTCCCCATCCTCTCCCTATTTCTTCCAAATTCGCTATAGGCGCGGGAGCAACAGTAATGTCACGATAGTTTGCAACCTCTAAATTTTTTCGTTCTTATGATTGAGCTGAAAGCCATTCATTTTCGGCTCGATTATCAGCTGGCTTTCGATCATCATGCTTATCAGTACACACTGGGATTTGGGTAGTCTTGTGATAGGATTTCAGGTGTTTGAAATGGAGTAGTGAACGAAGCGATCTAATAAAAAGGTTGTAGTAATGGAGAATGAAAAGAAATTTCCCCCGCCGAAGATCGACACGCCGAGCGCATGGTATGGACATGAAATGGCGAAGAATACGGATATCTGGCTCACGGATCTCTCATCAATCGAGGTGTCGGAACTAGAAGATGCTGCTGAACGCTTTCAGGCACGTAATCTTGATCTGGTGCAGATATCGCCGGACAATTTCCCGCTTCCTCAGTTAGGGCCGAAATTGGCGCGATTGCGCAATGACTTGATGCATGGCATTGGCTTTGAACTTCTGCGTGGCCTGCCGGTGCAACAATACAGCCAGAAAATGGCGGCAACTATATTCTGCGGCATAGGATCCTATCTCGGCGCGGCGAGGTCGCAAAATGCCGCTGGTCATATCCTCGGCCATGTGCGGGATGTCGGCAGGGATATTAATGATGCCGGGACGCGGATTTACCAAACATCAAAGCGTCAGACATTTCACACGGACTCAACGGATGTCGTTGGTCTTATGTGCCTCCGTACGGCGAAGGAGGGAGGGCTTTCTCAACTGGTCAGCACAGCGACGATCTATAATGAGATGCAGCGGCAAAGACCGGATTTAGCCGCAGAGATGTTTAAACCTGTGGCAACTGATCGCCGAGGGGAGGTCCCTCCAGGCGAGAAACCCTATTTTGAAATTCCGGTTCTGAACTGGTGTCAGGGATACTTGACAGGTCTTTACCAACGGCAATATGTCAACAGTGCCCAGCGGTTTCCAGACGCGCCCCGGCTTACCGGCAAGCAGGTGGAGGCCCTTGATTTTTTTGATTCTCTTGCAAATGATCCTGAGCTTCATCTCTCGATGCAGCTGCAACCGGGAGATATGCAGTTCGTTTATAACCATGCACTTATGCATGATCGGACGGCGTTCGTCGACTGGCCTGAACAGGATAAAAAGCGCCACTTGCTGCGGTTATGGCTGTCGCTGCCGGGCGACCGACCACTGCCGGACTGTTTCCGGCAACGCTATGGCACTATCGAGATTGGCAATCGTGGCGGCATTATTGTTGAGGGAACGAAGCTGAATGTTCCGCTGGACGCATAGACAGGGCCTTGCTTAGGAAATGGCGGCAGTTCAAATGCGCGTCAATTGAAATCCATTGAGGGAATAGTTAAATGCCTTGTTAAAGGTTTGGTCTTTTCAAACCGTGGTGTTCTCTTGATGTTTGGAGGCCTTGATGAATGTGCTGAAAATTGCCGCTTTCTCTGATGGAGCTAAAGGCGGAAATCCAGCGGGAGTTGCCCTGAGCGATACGCTTCCCGCCCCGGAAAAAATGCAGGAGAGCGCTGCGGAAGTGGGGTTTTCAGAAACGGCTTTTGCGGCGCTGGAAAAGGATCAAAAAACATGGCGGGTCCGGTATTTTTCACCGGAATCTGAGGTGCCGTTTTGCGGTCACGCGACAATAGCGCTCGGGGCGGCACTGGCGGAAAAATTCGGTCCGGGAAAATATATGCTACGCCTTAATGACGCTGAAATTAGCGTCGAGGGGGAGAAATTGGAGGGTCGTTATGCTGCGGCCTTGCAGTCTCCGCCAACGAGAAGCGATCCATTGGGGCAATCGGAAATAGAGGCGACATTGGCTCTATTCGGATACTCTCACGACCAGCTGGATGACAGTATCCCGCCCGCGCGCATTCACGGTGGAGCAGATCATTATGTTTTCGCCCTTAAAAACCGGGATGATCTAAGGTCCATGAATTATGACCTGGATTCTGGTCGGCAGTTTATGAGAAGCCGGGATTTGATCACCATTATGCTTTTATGGCGCGAGGACGAAACAACCTTTCATGTCCGTAACGCGTTTGCCTCAGGCGGCGTGCTGGAGGATCCCGCGACCGGGGCGGCCGCGGCGGCGTTTTCCGGATACTTGAGGGACATTGCCTGGCCGCATGGTGGCAAGATAAACATCATACAGGGGGAAGATATGGGCGCCCGTTCCTTGATAACCGCTGAAATTGGCGATGAAGCCGGGAGTTCAATACGGGTCTCGGGAATGACCCGTAAGATGGATGATTGACAGGCTGCTCAAGCATCCCTGCATGTTCCTCTGTTAAGAAAGAAGGTCACGGCCCTGATAATGGCAACATCAGTCAGGAATGCGGAACAAGGTATTTTTTGAACTCATTCAGGTCCGGTTCCACGCCAAGACCGGGACTTTCTCTCAAGGTTGCCATGCCGTTGGAGCCCGATAGCATATCGCCAACAAGATCGGTACGAAGCGGGTTCAGGTTGGCATCTACTTCGAGCAGGCCATCGCCGCCCGCCGCCGCCAGAGCGTGAGCCGAGGCAACAAGACCGATGCCGCCGCCAAGATAATGTGGACAATAGCGGGCACCGGAGGCAATTATCCGCCGGGCCAGCGGGACGCATTTCGACAGGCCGCCCCATTTTGCAAGGTCCGGCTGAATCACGGAGAGGGCTTTGTGAGCAATCGCTGCATCGAAGACGTCATCGCCAGCCATGTTCTCACCGCCAGCCAACGGCATGGGCGCGACGCTTTCTAGCTGAGCCCATTCCTTTTCGCGTCTGTCAGCGGGAATGGCCTCTTCAAGCCAAGAAAGGCCATACTCCTCAAAACTGCTTGCGGCATAACAGGCTTCCTCGATGTTCCATGCCTGGTTCGCGTCGGTCATCAACTGCCTGTCAGGCCCCAGGAGATCCCGAAGTGTTCTTAAATTCCGATGGTCGAGTTCCAGTCCAAACCCAACCTTCAATTTGATTGCCGTATAGCCGTCATTTAGTGCTGCTTCTGCCAGCCGTTCCGGCCTGTCCGGGCTCAAGCCACTTGCGTAGATCGGAACCTGGTTTCGATCGCCACCCAGCCTTTTCCAGATCGGCAGGCCGTCCTTCTTGGCGGCTAAATCGTGCAGCGCGATATCAAGGCCCGCGATACATTGTGCAATTGGCCCGGCTTCCCCGGTTTGTATTGCAAGAATTCGTGTTAAACCGGTTAATTTATTAAAAGCGGATTCGGTGTCGTGAAATGTTTCGCGTAATAGTATCGGAGCAAAAACATCATCGACAAGCCGCGCGCGATGTTCCGCACCGACATTCGGAAAGTTGCACCATATCTCGCCCCAACCGGTGACGCCATCTGCATCACGGAGGCGGATAAGTACCATTGGCCGATCCCGCATTGTGCCGAAGGAGGTAACGACTGGTTCAGTAAGCGGGTAGCGAAAAACGAAGCACTCAACTGTCTTGATATCGATCATGGTTTCATATCCATGTCGAAGCGGATACAGTCCGCGCGGTAGATGACATCAGCAAGGTAAACAATTTCATTGTCTTCTTTCGTTAGAAGCCGCCGGACTTTGGCGACTGGATCTCCTATCGGGTATTCGAGTAGTTCAGCCGTTTCAATATCGCATTTTCCGATGGTCACCCGTTGCCGGGCGTTGGCGATATTCAGATTTTCCAAACTGTAAAGAACCGGGAGGACGAGTTGTGTGCGAAACTTTTCTTCTGCCCGTCTGAACACCGTCTCTTCGATGTAGAGGGAAATGATGCAGTATTTCATGTCCGAACGCATATGCGTGCGTTTCAGATGGTAATAAGAGGGGGCGAGAAGACCTTCCTCTTCCGAAATACTGGGCTGGATAAGGCCTTCCTCTATATTCTCGACATTTGGTTTATCGCCTTTGTAAATGTCGATCAGATCGGCCATTGTCGTCTCGACGCGCAATGGTCGCCGGGCAATCGCCTTCTGTGTCACGACCGTTCCACGTCCTCGTTCGGGCAGTAACAATCCTTCGTCACGCAGCAACCTGACGGCTTCTCTTATCGTAACACGGGCAACGGAAAACTCCGCCATCAGGCTATCGAGGGAGGGGAGAATGTCGCCGGGTTTCCATGTGCCGTCATATACCCGTTGCCGGAAAATTTCGGCCACCTGATGGTAAAGTGGAATGGCTCCCGTTCGAGAAAGTGGCGTATGTCGATTTTGTTCGGAGTTATCCATTTTTACCGTGTACCCTGACCCAGAACTGGAAGCTTTCTGTATATAGTTACTTGCCCAATTTGTCACTATATAGTACTAACTTATTAAAGGTCTATCTTTAGGATGTTTAAAGTGGACGGTTAGACGAAAAAATTGAGATTTCCGGCTTCTCCGATGCATATAGTCAGACGGGTGACGGCCAACCTTTCACGCCTTGAAAACCCAATTCTTATTATGAAAGCTTGAAATATGTCATACGAAGAACTTGCGCTGCTGATCGACGGGCGCTGGACACAGGGAACCTCCGGCAAGACGGAGACAGTAGTAAACCCGTCAACAAATGAAGCGTTGGGGGAGTTACCGCTCGCCTCCATTGCCGACCTGGATGAAGCGCTTGAGGCCAGTCAAAAAGGCTTTGACGTTTGGCGGAAAACGCCGGCCATTCAGCGGCAGACGATTATGGAGAAAACGGCGCGTCTGCTCGAGGAACGGATGGACGTCATCGCCGCCAACCTCACCCGCGAGATGGGGAAGCCTCTTAAGGAAGCGAGGATGGAACTTGGCGCGGCGATAGATGTGCTGCGCTGGTACGGGGAAGAGGGAAAGCGCGTCTACGGCCGCGTTGTTCCGTCGCGCATCACAGGCATGCGGCAGACAGTGAAGAAAGAACCTATCGGACCGGTTATTGCGTTTGTGGCGTGGAACTTCCCGGCCATCAATGTGATGCGTAAGGTGGCCGGCGCTATCGGCGCGGGATGTTCCATCACCATCAAGGCCAGCGAGGAGACTCCGGGCACCTGTATTGCGATCGGGCGGGCGTTTATGGACGCCGGACTGCCGGCGGGCGTCTTGAATATTGTCTTTGGCGATCCGGCAACCATATCCTCTCATCTTTGCGCGTCCGACATTCCGAGGAAACTGTCTTTCACCGGAAGCGTTCCGATTGGCAAGCATTTGCAGAAGCTGGCGGCCGACAAAATGATGCGCTGCACGATGGAACTGGGCGGACATGCCCCTGTCCTGGTATTCAGTGACGCGGACATCGACGCGGCTGTACGCAATTGCGTGGCCGGAAAATATCGCAATGCCGGTCAGGTCTGCGTCTCTCCCACACGGTTTCTTGTGCAGGAAGCTGTCTACGATAAATTCGCGACTGCCTTTCGGGATCAGGCGTCGAAACTTGTCGTCGGTGATGGACTTGCCGAGAAAACGGATATGGGCCCGCTCATTGCGGAGAGGCGGATTGAGGTCATGGAAAATTTCATGGCGGATGCGTTATCAAACGGCAGCAGCTTGCTGACCGGAGGTGAACGTCTTTCCAATAGCGGAAGTTTCTTCGCACCGACTGTTTTAGGAGACGTCACCGACGACGCCCTGATCATGAATGAGGAGCCTTTCGGACCCATCGCGCCTATTTCGAGATTTTCCACACTTGATGAGGCAATCGAACGAGCAAACCGTCTACCGTTCGGCCTGGCGGCCTATGCGTTCACCAAGAACGCAAAGACAGCAGCGGCATTAAGCTCGGAAATTCAGTCGGGCATGCTGGCGATCAATTCCCTGATGGTGGCGTCGGCCGAAACGCCGTTCGGCGGCATAAAGGACAGCGGCTATGGATCGGAAGGGTCGATTGAGGGAATGGAGACATTCCTGACGACACGTTTCGTAACTGAAATATTCTAACGTGATTAGCCCGGCAGGGGATGCCGGGCTAAAAATTCCTCGATAACCGCGTCGTCAATCTCGACAATGTTTTCGGGTGCTGGATATTCTCCGGACCTGATATCCGCCGCAAATTCCGAAAACGCGGCGATACGTTCCTTTTGCATATCCTGCCGCATTTTGTGAAAATCCCGGTAGATTTTGGCGTGGCGCGGGAAGGGACCTGGACCATCCCCCAGAATGTCCTGCGCGAACAGGAACTGAACATCGCCACCGTCACCGGATCCCAGGGATACGGTCACAAGGGACGTACGTTTTGTAAGCTCGCTCAGGATACGATGCGGAATGACTTCGCATTCAACCGACCACGCACCGGCTTGCTCCAGATTCTTGAAATCATTAAAAATACTTTCCGCTTCTGCGACAGTCTTGCCGACTGCCCTCAGCCCACCTGTCCAGGTGCTGCGCCGCGGTACCAATCCGGCATGTCCCTGTACAGGAATCCCCGCTTTTGCCATTGCTTCAATGAATTTCAGACTCCACGCGCAGTAAATGCCATCTCCGCCACCTTCCATGGCCTCAAAGCCAATTCGAAGGGCCTCCTGTTCACTCGTGCAGAGGGTCAGGGGCATGCAGAATGTGGTGAAGGTGCGCGGCGCGGCGTTACAAATCGCAAAGGATTCCCTCGGATCGAGAGGGTTCCAGCGAACATTGATCAGGTCGATGCCTGCAGCTTCGGCGGCCGCGGCCTCATCCGGCGTGAAGGCAAGGATTTGGGTCAGTTGCTTCTTGCCTTTCAGGTCCCGGATGTCCCGCACCGTATAGTTACGGAGGCAGACGTCGCCTGCCATTGTGACAACGCGCTTTAGGTCTTGGGGCGGACTGGACGTCTCACTTTGCTTTTCCATTGCGCTCTGTTTGTCCTTTCATTTATTGGGGGAATGCGGCTCAACGAAGCAGATTGGGTAGCCACAGGCTGATTTGCGGCAGCAACGTGATCACCACCAGCATGGCAAGCAAACCGAAGATGAAGGGAAGGACAGCGACAATCATCTTCTCGATCTTGATATTCGCAATCTGCGATGCGACGAAAAGATTGACCCCGAGAGGTGGTGTCAAGAAAGCGATTTCGATATTCAGGATCAGAATGATCCCAAAGTGAACCGGATCAATGCCGAAGGACAAAATCAGAGGGACCAGCACCGGACCCAGAATGATGATGGCAGACAGTGTTTCCATGAAACAACCGATGACAAGCAACAGGATATTGATCATCAGCAGGATAATCAGTGGATTTTCTGTGGCTTGTGAAAAGATCTCGACAAGGGTCTGCGGTATCCGCTCTAGTGTGATGACACGCGCAAACAGCGTTGAACTGGCAACCACGATCATAAGTGCGCCGGAGATGACATGTGTTCTCTCGAATGCTTCCTTCAGCTTTCGCAGAGTGAGGGTCCTGTATATGACGCCACCGACGAACAGGGCGTAGACAACCGCAACTACTGAGGCTTCGACCGGGGTGAAAATGCCCGTATAAATCCCGCCGAGGATAATAAACGGCATGGCAAGGGCCGCTTTACCCTCCCACAGGGTTTTCCAGATGCTTTGCTTTTCTTCTTCCGATTGGATGACGGGCTTAATACCGTGATATCGCGCGACGCCATAGGCGATCCCGGCCAGAACAATGCCGACCATGATTCCGGGTATCACGCCGGCGATAAACAGGTCGCGGATCGAGGTGTTGGCGATGATCCCATACAGGATGAGCGGATTGCTTGGCGGGATCAGGACACCCAGCGTTCCACCTGTCGCGGCAGTTGCGGCGGCGTAGGAGGGGGGGTATCTATCACGGATCATGGCGGGGATCAGGATCGCGCCGATGGCAGCGGTGGCACCCGGCCCGGATCCAGAAATCGCTGCAAAAAACATGCAGGAGAAAATGGTGACGATTCCAAGGCTGCCCGCGACATGGCCAATCATCTGACGGAAAATGCGGACAATCTGCTGGGTAATCCCACCCTGTTCCATCAGGTTACCGGCAAATATAAAGGCCGGAATGGCCAGTAGCGGAAATTTATCCAGACCGTTCAGAATGCTTTGGGCCGCAACCTCCACCGGAGTTCCGAGCACAAAGGCGCAGGCGAAGCCGACAAGACCCAGAGACACATAAATGGGGACGCCAAGGATGAGGAGGGCGGGAAAGGCGAAGGAAAGTATAAGCTCAACTGGCGTCACGATGTGATCTCCCCGGAACTAGGTGCTTGAAGGGCAGGAGGGTCAACAAACCGAGAAAGAATTGTGAATATGATAGCAGCGGAAAAGCCGATCGCGGGGGCCAAGAACAAGATATTTTCGTTGAAATTGAGAGTCGGGGACAAATTGGGGTAGCGGAAGCCCTCGATTAGATTCTCAATTGAATACCAGGTGAAAAGGACGTCGAAGGCAAGCACCGCACACCATTGCAGTTGCGAGACGATCCAACGGCTGCCCCGTCCCAACTTGGCGATCAATTCAGAGAAGAATTCGACCCGCAGATGCGCACCAGTTTGCGTCGCATAGCTGGCGGCGACGAAGATCATGGCAATAAAGGAGAACCGGGCGAGTTCTTCCGTCCAGTCGAGTTGCCAACGCATTTGTCGGGCAAGAACCTGAAAGAACAGGCTGCCAACCATGATGGTCAGGGTGATGTGGGCGGCCCAAAGTTGCGTTTGCCTGAGGAACTTGAAAATAGGGCCTGTAATGTTCGTGGTGCGCATGCCTGCCTCTTTAGCACGAAAATGTCGGGCCTCCCATACGGGAGGCCCATTGAGTATTTATCTCTTGTAACGTTATCCTCGTTACTTCATTTTCGCGCGGTATTCCTCAATGATCGCAACCGCTTTATTGGCGACCATTTCTCCATCCGGACCAATATTCTGATAGTAATCAGGCCAGATTTTGCGGGCCTTCTCAACCCACTCGGTCTCGTCCTCGATATCTGTTACGACGACATTTTGCTCTTTTGCTTTTTCCCACCAATGAGCCTCATCGATAGGCTGCCACCAGCGGATATAGTCGGTGGCTTCCTTGCCCGCGCGCAGAATTGCCTCCTGATGCTCTTTGGAGAGACCCTGGAACCAGCGTTCCGACACGATAATCGGGTGGGTGAGGATGGTATAATGGAAGCGGGTCATCCGGTTGATAACTTCGTAAAACTTCATTCCGATAACGTCGGTTACCGGATTGTCGCCACCGTCAACCACACCCTGTTGCAACGCGTTGTAAAGCTCTGTCCAGCCGAGTGGGACAGGATTGGCACCCCAAGCCTTATAGGTAGCAATCATCACAGGATTCGGCGGAACCCGCATTTTGAATTTGGCGAGATCTTCAGGTTTTTCGATCGGGTCGTCCGATTTATAGAAGAAAGCACGCCAGCCGCTATTCTCCCAGCCGACGATTCTGACACCTGCTTCTTCAATTACACGCGGCACCAGAAAAGGCGTCAAGTTGTCTTGAAGGTAGTTAACCTCTTCGGTGCTGGTTGCGATGTAAGGCAGGATAAAGACATTCAGGCTTGGTGCCATCGTTGCCAGGTTGTTTGTCGCCGGCAAGGAGACATGTATCTGTCCCTGACGGGTCTGCTTCGCCATTTCGCGTTCGCCGCCCAATTGGCCGCCCGGGAAAATTTCCCCGCGGATTTCATTGTTCGTATATATGGCAACAAGTTCAGTAAAGCGTTTTAGGGTCGCCGTGTGCGAACTCCATTCCATATTCACAGTGTGGGCGACTACCATTTTTATCTGGCCGTCCTTTTCTGGCAGGTTCTTGTACGTATACGGATTTTCTTCCGCATGTACAACCGGTGCTACCAGCATGGCCAGCGCAACGGCTACTCCCGAAAATAACAAACGTTTCATTTTTTTCTCTCCCTCTAGATTAATTGATTATTGTTTTTATTGGTACGCATGTACCGGCGAGGATACGCCGGATTTCGCTACTTACTGGGTATTGCAGATGTCATTTTTACCGCACTTGTCTGTTCCCTTGACGAGATAGAGACGCCGCTTGGAAAGATCCGGCACACCCATTTCCTCTACTTGCCTGCGGGCAAGCTCACGGTCAAAATGAGAGGTTGCGGGCATATAGCGGAAAACCAGCCCGCCGCGCCGTCGTCCGGAATTGTTGGGCTCGGCGCCGTGAACCAGATTGACGTCGTGGATTGAAAATTCCCCCGGCTTCAGAATGACATCTCTTGGAGGTTCAAAATCATACTTGCTGATATCAAGGGACTGGTTGAGGACTATCTTGTCACTGTCATCGCGGTCATGGTCATACAGAACCTGATCCTTGTGTGAACCTGGAATTACGCGCATGCAGCCGTTATCCACATTCACATCATCAATGGCGATCCAGGCTGTCACCGTCGCCAAGGGACGAATAGGCCAGTAATGACCATCCTGATGCCAGGGCGTCGCCTTTCCGCCAACACCTTTTTTGGCAAAGAGCGCCGAGCCCCAGACAATTATATCGGGGCCGATCAGGTCGGAAACGATATCGAGGATTTCCGGTGACTTTGCGTATTTGAGCCAGCCTTCGTCCTGATCGATGAGATTAGCCGCGTAATCCTGATCGATGCCAGGCTGGCGGGCGAAGAAAGTTTCCATCGCCTCATTTAGCTCTGCCACGGTTTCGGCCGACAGCTTCTTGGGCGAGGTTATCTGCCCATCTTCGTAGTACTTTGATATTTCAGCCGGCGTGAGCATTGATGTCTCCCTGTACAAATTTTGGCCGTTGTATATCCGGCTTTTGTTGTTGAGCGCCTTGCAGAACGAGTTCTGCGCCCTTTTCACCGATCATGAGCGAGGCGGCATTCGTATTCGCTGAGGTTACCTTGGGCATGATGGACGCATCAATTACCCGCAATCCTTCGACACCCCGCACCCTGAGTTCAGGATCGACCACCGCCAAGTCATCCGATCCCGCACGGCAGGTGCCGGTACAGTGGAAAACCGTGCCACCATGGTGCCGGGCAAAGTCAAGCAGTTCCTGATCTGTCGTGAGGTTGGCACCCGGGAGGATTTCCTTGTCCCACAGGGGCTTGAAGGCAGCCTGTTGATAAATTTCCCGTAACATCTTGATCCCGGCAACAATTGTCTTGCGATCAAGATCCTCCTTTAGATAATTCGGGGTAATCCGGGGAGAGGCGAATGGATCATTTGACTGTATATCGACGCGGCCTCGGGAAAGCGGATGGCATTGCCACACGGATGCCGTGAAGCCTGAAAACTTATGGAGTGGGTCGCCGGGCTTATCGACCGATAGGGGCATGACGTTAAATTGTATGTCGGGGCGTTTTCCATCCGAATATTCGGTGCAGGCCGCACCGCCGACTTGCCCCGCACCAACTGTCAGTGGGCCTGTTCCCTTGAACAACCATTCAAGGCCCATGGCCGCTAGGCTGATCGGATTGCGAACTGCGTCATTCAGGGATTGCGGATTGTTTAGGCGGACAATGGTCCGCGCCTGATAGTGATCCTGTAAATTGCCACCGACGTCCGGCGCATCCACTTCGACCTTGATGCCGTGTTGCTGAAGTAGATCGGCTGGGCCTATCCCGGATAGCTGGAGTAGCTGGGGTGATTGTAATGCACCGGCTGATAAAATGACCTCGCGATCTGTTTCCGCTGAGTGCTTCTCGTCATTATTCACCCATTCGACACCTGTTGCCCGCCCATTATAAATTTCTATGCGAGTGACCTGCGCGCCCGTGATCACCGTCAAGTTCGGCCTGGATAGAATTGGGTGCAGGAAGGCGACGGCTGAACTCTCCCGCCACCTTTTGCCGATGCTTAACTGGTAGTTTCCGACGCCGTAGGTCGATGCGCCATTGAAATCCTTGTTCAATGGCAGCCCAAGCTGTTGTGCGGCCTCAACCCATGCCTGGCAACTGGGATTGTCGTTGCGCAAATTTGAGACAGATAAATCTCCCTCATTTCCCCGGTACTGGTCGGGTTCAGCTGAATTATTCTCAAGCCGTCGGAAGTAAGGGAGGACTGAATTATATGCCCATCCCGTTGCGCCGAGCTTTTCCCAGTCGTCGAAATCATCCGCCTGCCCACGAATGAATATCAGGCCATTTATAGAGCTGGAACCGCCGATGACTCGTCCACGAGGCCAGATAATCCGGCGGCCTGCCGTACCTTCATCCGGTTCGGTCGGGAACTGTCTGGAATACCGTTGATCCAGCATCGATTTGAAATAACCGACCGGTAGACGGAGCCAGAAATTACGATCCCATCCTCCTGCCTCGAGCAATAGCACGCGGCAGTTCGGGTCCGCAGATAGCCGGTTGGCAAGGACGCACCCCGCCGAGCCGGCACCAACAATGATGAAATCATAACGTTCTACGCGCACAAGCCATTCTTCCTTCACATGGCATGAAAAAGCACCGCTAACCTGAAATCAGTGCTATTCGATTTAGTTATTGAACGGGTTGCGACATTCGATACGGCATTGCTGCAGTTGTTTGGTTATTTATAATATCACTAACGTCCTATATATAGGATGTTAGAAATTAGTGCCTTTGTCAACACCCTAGATGGGTTAGTAATCCAGCCCTTCGTCGGGAGCGGGATTCCCGCCTCAATCGCCGAAATTTCATTCATGATAAAATCTCTTGAGCGGGCTTTATCTGTATTGAACGGTAAGGTCGCTGTGCCTGCCGAGCCATTACCTCCTGACACAAAATACCAAGATGTTTCTGTGTGCGTTCACGAGTCCTTTGCCGGATAAGCTCATGGTTTTTCTGGGTAAATGTCCCTGACGTCCTCGTGAAATATAAGATATTGAAATATGATATATCAAATGACATAATTCACGACATGGCCGGTTAGGATGTGGCACACCAGGTCAGAGGAACAAACGTCACACATGCTCAGGAAGGATGCGATATGATAAGAAGTTCGATTTTTGCTGTTACGGTAGCGTTATGCTTTGGAACTGGTGGGGCGGCCAATGCGGCAGATCTGCTTGACGAAATTAAGGATCGCGGAGAATTGGTCTGCGGCACCCTGAACTACATCGCGGGAGTTGGCTTCCTCGATGACAAGGGGGAATGGAGTGGTTTTGACGTTGATTTCTGCAAGGCGGCAGGGGCGGCAATTCTTGGGGATCCAAAAAAAGTTAGATTTGTTGCAACAACCGGTGCGCAAAAATTTCCGGCCCTGCAATCAGGAGAAATCGACATCCTGTCCCGTAGTGTAACGGAAACCATTTCACGCGATACGACTCTCGGCTTCAGCTTTATCGGTCCCAATCATATGACCGGTCAGGGATTTATGGTCCATAAAGACACAGGTGTGACCGATGTTAAGCAGCTGGACGGTGCGTCGGTCTGTGTGCTTGCGGGCACCACAACCGAGCGGTATTTGGCCGACTGGTTCAAGGCAAACGGAATGTCATTCCAGCCTGTGGCTGCGGAGAACAGCGATCAGATGTACTCGATGTATTTTGACAAGCGGTGCGATGCGGTGACGATGGAACCACCCTATCTTGCTATCCGCCGTGCACGGGCCGCAAGTCCGGATGATCATGTGATTCTGGAGACACTTATTGCCAAATCATTTGAGGCTCCGGTTATCCGTGAAGGATCGCCCAAGTTTTTCAAGGTTTTGCAATGGATGCATTATGGAATGATCACTGCGGAAGAGCTCGGCATTACCCAGGCAAATGTTGATGAGGTCGCAAAGACGTCGACAAACCCTGTCGTGCTGCGCTTTCTCGGCGTTGAAGGGACGATTGGATCTGACATGGGCGTGCCTAACGACTGGATGGTCAAGGTCATCAAGGCTGTGGGTAACTATGGAGAATTCTACAACAACACTCTTGGCAAGAATTCCCACCTGCAGGTTCCGCGTGGTATGAATGCGCTTTGGCGTGATGGTGGCGCAATGGTCGCTCCTGGCTGGCAATGAGATCAGGCCCAGCCTTTCAAGACGTACCCGGGAGGGTACGTCTTGCACGCTTTGTTACTCGGCGGGAATTTCAGTCGCAGGCGCTGTTCATTGTCATAGCGGTTCTGTTGGTTTGGGGAGCAATTCAGGTCGCTGCCGATAATCTGGCGGAATCCTCCGGAAAGTCCGGATTTGCATTTCTGTGGCAGAAGGCTTCCTTCGAATTGGGGGAAAGCCTGATTCCCTACAGCGCCGGAGACACCTATTTCAAGGCCTTTGTCGTGGGCGTTTTGAACACGTTGAAGGTGGCTGCGCTTGGTATTGTTCTTTCAACATTTATTGGGTTGATCATTGCCCTGGGACAGCTTTCAAAAAGCGTGGTGATTGCGCGCTTGTGCCGTGGATATGTAGAAGTTGTGCGAAATGTCCCGTTGCTGCTGCAGCTTTTGTTTTGGCATACGTTTCTGTTGCGTGGTTTGCCGACGGTACGGCAGGCCCTGTCACCGGTTGACGGGGTTTATCTTACCAACCGCGGGCTTTATCTGCTGTCCCCGGTGGCGGAACCGTCCTTCTGGATTGTGATGCTGGCATTGGCAGGCGGGATTGCTCTTGCGGTTGGATTATGGTTCTGGCATCGCAAGACAAACGCCGCTTTCCGCCTGTGGCCATGGGGCCTGACTATCGCGGTATTGCCGGCCCTCCTGGCAGCCTATGTCGCGGGGGCGCCAATCACTTGGGAGATTCCACGGCTAACCGGTTTTAACTTTACCGGAGGGATGACGATCTCCCCGGAGTTTACCGCAATGTTGTTAGGGTTGAGCATTTACACGGGTGCGTTCAATGCGGAGATTATCCGCGCCGGTATTCTGGGCGTATCGAAAGGTCAAGTCGAAGCCGGCCTCTCCTTGGGCCTCCATCCGGGGCAGGTGATGCGGAAAATCGTCCTGCCGCAAGCGCTGCGCATTATTATTCCGCCTATCTCAAACTCCTATCTCAACCTTACCAAGGAGAGTTCCCTTGGTGTGGCGATCGGCTATCCCGAAGTAGTGCGAGTGGCCAATATCACGCTCGCTGAAACCAGCCAGTCACTGGAATGTGTTTCGATTATTATGCTCATTTATCTGATCCTCAGTCTGATCACATCGCTGATCCTGAATGTCATGAACGCCCAGACGTCGAGAGAGGAGCGATAATGTCGGAAGTTGTCTTACATCGACTCCCCTGGTGGCGAAGGCTGACCGCAGAACTGACCAAGTCGCCGGTATCGGCAGTCTTGAACATTGCTGCTTTGGTTGTATTTGTATTGATCGCAATCCCATTGGTTAACTGGGCCTTGATCGATGCGGTCTGGACGGGAGAGTCCGGGGACAGCTGTCCGCCAGGTTCCGGCGCATGTTGGGCTTTTATCGGCAGTAAGCTTCGGCTTATCCTGTTCGGGCGTTTTCCATATGATGAACAGTGGCGCGCCTTTGCAGGGACTGTTATTCTGGTCGCGCTGGTTGTGATCTCCCTTAATCCGGTGTTTTGGCGCAAATGGCTGCTGCCGGTCTGGATTGCCGGGCTTCTCTCCTACGGAATTCTGATGTGGGGAGGGGTTTTCGGGTTAAGCTTTGTGGAAAGCTCTCTATGGGGTGGATTGCCACTTACTATTTTGCTGACTGTTTTCGGTGTGGGATTCGGACTGGTGATCTCGGTGCCGATCGCCTTGGGACGACAATCAAAGCTGCCGGTCTTTCGACTGTCTGCGATTGTCTTTGTCGAGGCCGTCCGTGGTGTCCCATTAATCAGCGTCCTGTTTATGGCTTCCGTGTTGTTACCACTGATTATCCCTGACGGCTTTACGCCGGATGGTCTTGGCCGGGTGTTGATCGGGCTTGTTTTATTTCTTGCGGCGTATATGGCAGAGGTCCTGCGCGGCGGCCTTCAGGCGATCCCGAAAGGCCAATATGAGGCCTGCAGGTCCCTGGGAATTGCCTATTGGCCGATGATGCTGAAGGTCATCTTGCCACAAGCGTTCGAAACGGTATTGCCGGCAATGGTCAATCTTTTTATCGGGGCACTGAAAGGAACGTCACTGGTTGTTATCGTTGCCATGATGGATCTGCTCGGGGCGGCTCAGGCGGCACTCGCGGACCCGAAATGGATCGGGTTTTATGTCGAGACATATGTTTTTGCCGGCATAATTTATGCGCTAATGTGCGGAAGCATTTCGTGGTACGGGCGCCAGACCGAACGCTCCCTTCGTGAAATGCGGGAACAATCGAATGACCGGCGATAAAGAGGACAAGTTATAATGGTTTTGCAAACCGACAATCCAAAGGCAGACCCGGCGACCAAGGACTTGCTTGGCGTGGTGGACCGTGGTCCGTCCCTGACCGACCAGGTGTATGAAAAGCTGAGGCGCGGATTACTGATGGGTGTCTGGAGCCCCGGGGAAAAGCTGACTGCCCGAAAGCTGAGCAGGGACCTGGGTGTCAGTTTGACGCCTGCGCGTGAAGCGATTATGCGCCTCGTGAATGAAGGGGCGCTGGATGTATCGGAGAAACGGACATTCTCCACTGTTGACCTTAATTGTGAGCAATACAAGGAAGTCATGCGGCTTCGAGGTGCACTTGAACCGATCGCGATCGAGCTGGCCACACCACTGTTTTCAGAAGAGGAAATCACCCGCCTGATTGACCTGAACGAGCAGATGAAGGCGATGATCAGCGAAGAACGGTACAATGATGCCTTGCAGATCGATTCCGAATTTCACCTGTCGATTTGCGACCGCGCGGAACAGCCGCTCATGCGGAGTATTATCGATACCCTGTGGTTGCGGGCCGGACCGACACGAAACCGCTTGTCCTACAGCTATCGCAAACGCCTGATCGGGTATGAAAATCATAAACGTATAATTGCCGCCATCCAGTTGCGCGATGCCGCCGCCGCCGCCGCTGCGATAGAGCGCGATCTTTCCGAAGGCGCCGCTGTCATTGTTGCTGTGTTGAGTGGTGACCAGCCGGATAGCTAGCTTTCGACCCTTCCCATCCAGACGCTCAGTTTTTGAAAGGAATTCCCATGACAAATACAAGAAACGCATTTCCTAAAGGCGGCCGTGACTGGCCGGATCTTCAGCGTGATATTCGGGCACGTTGCGCTGATGATATTGACTGGCAGCATGGGCGAACTCCGTTATTTGTTTTTCGAAATGATCAGGAAACTTACGAAATTGGCCGGGAAGCCTTTTTTGAGTGCTTCAGCGAAAACGCCTTGGGCCGGAAAAGGGCATTCTTTGGAATTGGGTCCATGGAAAAGGAGGTTCTGGATTTCGGCCTCGATTTGTTCAGCGCTCCGGAAAGTGGCACAGGCGCGTTTACGTCTGGAGGAACAGAAAGCATTTTCATCGCCATCAAGGCCGCCCGCGAAGCGCATCGGGCCCGCAATCCGTCTCAGCGTGGTGACGTCTTGAACCTCGTCGTACCGATCACCGTTCATCCAGCTTTCGACAAGGCGGCGGAGGCGATGGACCTTGAAATGCTGCGGGCACCGCTCCGGGCTGATAAAAGGGTCGATCCAGCTGAAATGAAAAAGCTTATAAATGACCGGACGATTGCGATGGTCGGTTCGGCGCCCTGTTTTCCCCATGGGGTCATTGATCCGATCGATGAATTGAGCGCTATTGCCTTGGATGCGGGTATCTGGTTGCATGTGGATGCCTGTGTTGGCGGCTGGATTGCGCCCTTCTTTACGCGGATCGGGCGGCCAACCCCGCATTTTGATTTCCGGTTTGAGGGTGTTCGGTCCATTTCGGCGGACTTGCATAAATTCGGGTTCTGCCCGAAGCCGGCCTCGACAGTGTTTTACCGAGATGCGGCAGATCTTGAACGGGCGACGTTTAAATCCAATTCCTGGCCGAACGGGCCGTTTGAAACCCCTACTCTCGTTGGCACCAGGCCGGGCGGCGCGGTCGCGGGGGCCTGGGCGGTGCTCAATCATCTGGGTATAGAAGGCTATGAGGATGCCGCGCGGCGTCTGGCCAAGATGACGGATCAGTATTGCGAGGGGATTTGCGCCATCGAAGGGATGGAGCTGTTGGCCAAGCCCGATCTCTCGATCATCAATTACGGATCAACCGAGGTCGATATTTTTGTTGTTTCCGAGAATATGATGAACCGCGGATGGCTTTCCGGCCTGACCCGCGAACCCAAGGGCATGCATGCGATGATGTCCCTTTTGCATGACGGGGCTCGCGAGGAATTCCTGAAAGACTTGCGGGAATGTGTGGATCTGGCACGTAAATCCCCGAATGCTGAGGCCAAGATTCAGGCCAAGTATTGATTTCTGGCGGCGATGTCTTGGGCATCGCCGCTTCCCTCGACGCTGATGTGTATGCTTGTGGTGGCAATGTAACCGGATCGCGTTGCTCACCTTCTTTTTACATTATTTATACGGCAACAGCTTTTGACTCTTTGTGTGATCTTGTATAAGAACAAAACAGGAACACATAAGAGGATGCCATGCGGTATGAAACATTAAGAGAGCAGATTATTGCGTTGGAGCTGGGGCGAAGCGAACGCCAGCTTTTGCCTCTCGGGCTGGCCGCGATTGACGGTGCATTGCAAGGAGGGCTGGATCTAGGGGCCATACATGAAGTCACAGGTCCGGCGGCTGTTTTTTTTACTCAATTGATTATGCGGCATAAAGGAGGAGGGGCGTTCTGGCTGACAACCAGAAGCCCGAATGAGGAATATTACCCGCCGGGGATGGCGCAATATGGCGGCCGACCGGAAGATTTCATCGCGATCTGCCTGCCGGACACACGGGACTTGCTGAAGGTTGCCTATGAAGTATTGGCGGCAAATGTGGCGGGCTGTGTGCTGCTTGAGGTGCCAAAGCCGCTCACCCAGACGCAAATGCGAAAACTTCAGATTGCCGTGCAGAATACGGACACCCTGGGCCTTGTTACCAGGCTCGCTCATGCGGGGATGGCCTCCCCAGAGCAGGAAGGTTCATGTGGGTCCGCAATCACCCGCTGGTATGTGACGGTTGTGGACTGGTCCCATGAGAAAACGCAGATCGAGTTA
This sequence comes from Sneathiella sedimenti, assembly GCF_017313765.1. Lineage (GTDB taxonomy): Bacteria > Pseudomonadota > Alphaproteobacteria > Sneathiellales > Sneathiellaceae > Sneathiella > Sneathiella sedimenti. The sequence continues at coordinate 210,490 of NZ_JAFLNC010000002.1, forward strand.
TATCTGGTAAAGAATCGACGCGGGTCTCCGTGTCGCTGGATCGTGGAGATTGACCATGCAACGCATGATTTGCATCTGGTTTCCGTTTCTTGAAAGTGAAAGACTGATCCGGCAAAACCATGATCTTGCACAGAGACCGTTTGCCCTGATCATGCGGGAGGCAAACCGTGCCTTCGTATCGGCATTGAGCCGGAATGCGGAAAATATGGGGTTTGCGCCGGGCATGAGCCTGGCTGATGTGCGCGCCGCCGCTCCCGATATGCTCTACTATGATGCAGACCCGATGCAGGATATCCGGTGCCTGCAGGGACTATTGCGCTGGACAAGCCGGTTTACGCCCCGTGTTTCGCGTGGTGGCGGACATAACCTGTATCTGGATATCGCCGGCGCGAGTCATCTGTTTGGTGGCGAAGACGCCCTTCTGGATACACTGGAAACACAGCTGAACGACTTTGGGTTTGCGGCCCGTCTTGCTTTGGCGGACAGTAAGGCCGCCGCCTGGGGGTTTGCCCATTTCGGGAAGAGTAAAAGCAATATTACCGCCGAGAAATTACAGGACGCAGCAAACGACCTGCCGGTCGAGGCACTACGGCTGTCCTATGCCTCCACTGCTCTCTGCCAGAGGCTGGGGTTGAGAAAAATCAGGGATTTGAGGGCGTTGCCCCGCGTGACCCTGACCAACAGGATTGGTCTGGAAGGAATAAACCGGCTTGACCATTTCTTTGGGCGCCGCGCTGAGGTGACAGAGTTTGCGCGTTATAAAAAGAGATTGATGGAAGAGGCGCAGTTTTTTGATCCTCTGGCGACAAATGCCGGTGTGGAGGCCGCGTTGGAAGAGCTGCTTGAAAAGTTATGTCATCGCCTGTCCGGGATGCAGCAGGGAATTCGCAAGGCGCGGCTGCAGTTGGAACGGGTTGACCATGGAACCATGTCTTTCTCCATTCAACTCACACGGCCGAGCATTGATGTAAACCTTTTGAAGCGACTGTTCCTGCATCATTTTGACCAGATTGACGTCGGGTTCGGCATAGATCGGCTGATCCTGATTGCGGAGCAGGCGGCACCGCTCACCCTGCATCAACTTTCCCTGGAAAATTCTAAAGTCCAGAACCGGGAACAGGATATGGAGCGTTTGATTACTGAACTGTCGAACATGGTCGGCTACCGGTATATTCATCGGTTCTTTCCGGCGGACAGCCATATCCCGGAGCGCGCCTTCAGTCGGGAGGCGGCGCTTTATGCATCCAGATCTCAACGCTGGATACGGTCATCCGGCAAACGACCACTTCGGATCCTGAAAAAGCCGGTCTCTGTTCTCCTGCATGACGGTATTGAAAAGAAGGCACCTGAAACGGTTTTCTGGCATGGCCATAAATGTCATCTGACGCCGCTGTCGGGGCCGGAGCGGATAGAGCCGGACTGGTGGCGGAATGACCCTGACTGGCGGAACGGGCCCCGTGATTACTGGTGGGCAAAGACACACTTCGGGGCGTTGTTCTGGCTTTACCGGGTGACCGATGGAATGAAGACACAATGGTTTGTTCATGGGTTGGGGAGTTAACCAATGCTCCGCTTTGCCGAACTGCATACAACAACAAATTTCACCTTTTTGGAAGGGGCCTCCCATCCGGAGGATTATGTCCGTCGGGCGAAGGAGCTGGATTTGGAAGCGGTCGCCATTACGGATAGCAATTCTCTCGCGGGTGTTGTCCGGGCCTATGCGGAAGCGAAAAAAATTGGCCAGCGGATTATTGTCGGCGCGGAACTGCTTTTGTCTGACGGGCAATGTCTGGTTGCCCTGCCGACAGACCGGAATGCTTATGGACGGCTGTGCCGTCTGATAAGCTGCGGGCGGCGGCGGGCCGAAAAGAGCCAGTGCCTGATCCACAAGGAAGATGTGCTGGAATGGGCGGAAGGGATGATTTTCATCTTGCAGCCACCGGAGGAAATCGACGGTCATTTCGAAGAATGTTTGCGCTACTGGGTTGCTGAATTGGGATCAGCCCTGTATCTGGCGGCAGAGAATTTACTGTTGGGCCATGATGAGTTGAGGCTGGCCCGACTGCATGAAGTCGCGCAGGCGCATAAGGTGCCGCTTGTTGCCAGCAATCATGCCGTGATGCATAGGCCGGAAAATCGCCCGGTCGCGGATATTCTGACCTGTATCCGTGAGCATTGCACCATTGATGAGGCCGGCACCCGCCTGCAGAAGAATGCGGAACGACATCTTAAAAGCACGGAAGAAATGCTGGAGCTTTTTACCGGATATGAGGAGGCAGTCCGCCAGAGCCAGCAAATCAGCCAGAAAATCAGCTTTTCCCTGGATGAGCTGAAATATGAGTATCCGGAAGAAGTGTCAAACGGGCAGGATCCGCAAACGGAACTGGAACGGCTTGTCATCCATCGGTTGCCCGCCCGATACCCGGCGCATTTATTCCCACACGGCGTTCCGGAGAAGGTAGCAGAGCTTATTCAGCGGGAGTTGTCTGTTATCAAGGAACTAAACTACGCCCCCTATTTCCTGACCATTTATGACATTGTCAAATTTGCGACGGAACAGGGAATCCTGTGTCAGGGAAGGGGCTCCGCGGCCAATTCGGTGGTTTGTTATATTCTGGGTATTACCTCCGTTTCGCCGGAACGGCTTGATATGGTGTTTGAGCGGTTCGTTTCCGTCGAGCGTAACGAGCCGCCGGATATTGATGTAGATTTCGAGCATGAGCGCCGTGAAGAGGTCATCCAGTATATCTATGAGAAATATGGCCGGCACCGCGCCGGTTTGTCGGCAACGGTGATCTGCTATCGTGCCCGTTCGGCCATTCGCGAAGTGGGCAAGGCGCTCGGCCTGTCGCAGGATACCTTGGCTTCCATGACGAGCCTTGTCTGGGGCTGGTCAATGTCGGACCGGGGTACAAGCCGCGCCCAGATAAAGGCGGCGGGCCTTGACCCGGATGACAGGCGACTGGCGCTTTGTGCGGAGTTGAGCCAGAAGATCATGGGCTATCCCCGTCATCTGTCCCAGCATGTGGGCGGCTTTATCATTACCAAGTCACGCCTTGACGAAATTGTCCCCGTCGAAAATGCGGCAATGGAAAACCGCACCGTTATTGAATGGGATAAGGATGACATCGATACATTGGGAATTTTGAAAGTTGATGTGCTGGGGTTGGGCATGCTGTCCTGCATTCGTCGGGCTTTTGCGCTATTGAAGAGCCATTACGGCATTTCCCACACGCTGGCCTCTCTGCCCGAGGGAGATACGGCGGTCTATGATATGCTGTGCAAGGCCGATAGCGTTGGGGTCTTTCAGGTGGAAAGCCGGGCCCAGATGTCCTTCCTGCCACGCATGAAACCGCGCAATTTTTATGATCTGGTGATTGAGGTTGCGATTGTCCGCCCCGGACCTATTCAGGGCGACATGGTGCATCCTTATATCCGCCGGAGGAATGGGGAGGAAAAAGCGGTTTATCCCTCAAAAGAACTTGAAGGTGTTTTGGGCAAGACACTTGGTGTGCCGCTTTTTCAGGAGCAGGCCATGCGGATTGCCATTGTCGGTGCCGGGTTCAGCCCCGGTGAGGCCGATCAGTTGCGTCGTGCCATGGCGACTTTCCGCAAGATGGGCACGATTAATTCATTCCGGGACAAGTTTATCCGGGGGATGGAAAGGAATGGCTATGATACTGAGTTTGCAGAACGATGCTTCAAGCAGATTGAGGGATTCGGTGAATATGGCTTCCCCGAAAGTCATGCGGCGTCATTCGCGTTACTTGTGTATGCCTCGGCCTGGCTGAAATGCCATCATCCGGATGTCTTTGCCTGCGCTTTGCTCAATTCCCAGCCGATGGGGTTTTATGCACCTGCACAGATTATCCGTGATGCCCGCGAGCATGGGGTGACGGTGAAGCCAGCAGACGTCAATTACTCGGCGTGGGACAGCATCCTGGAACCAGGAGAGAGCGGGTTGGTGCTGCGTCTGGGTCTGCGTCAGGTCAAAGGCATGAATGAGGGGGACGCGGACTGGATCGTTGCGGCAAGGCAGAACGGATATGTTACCGTGCGTGATTTATGGTTGAGGGCCGGCGTGAAGCCTGCGGTTCTCAAACGGCTGGCGGATGCGGACGCCTTTTCTTCCCTTCATCTGGATCGACGGGAAGCGCTGTGGCAGGCCAGCGGGATCAAGGGCGAGAAACCGTTGCCATTGTTTTCATATGCGAGAGAAGATGAGCAGGGGATGGAACCAGATGTAATTTTGCCAGAAATGCATGTCGGTGAGAATGTGTTGCAGGACTATCGTTCTCTTCGACTGAGCCTGCGGGATCACCCGATCAAGCTTCTCCGGCCGCAGTTTCCAGGCACAATGAAATCCAAATCCCTGCTGTCAGTTTCAGATAAGCAGCGCGTGAGTGTAGTGGGTCTTGTTCTCGCCCGTCAGCGACCAGGCACGTCCAAAGGGGTGGTTTTCATGACGCTCGAAGATGAGGATGGCAGCATTAATATTGTCGTCTGGCGCAAGGTATGTGAACGGTACCGACGAGCGGTGATGACCGGACGGCTGGTTCAGATTTCCGGGGTAATTGAACGCAAAGATATTGTGACCCACCTGATTGCAGATCGCATTACGGACTATTCATCCTATCTGGAAAAACTGGGTGATGAGAATTTCCTCAAAAAAGCATCCAGAGCCGAACCGGTGAAGAATCGCCCGGTGAGCCTGCATAAACACCCGCGTGATATGATAAAAGCCCTGTTTCCTTCAAGGGATTTTCATTAATCTGGAACACCGCTACTGTTTCTTGAGAAAAACAACGCCCGTCAATAATTTTATCAACCAACCAGTTGGATGATATTGACAAAATTTAGATTTATAAGTTAGCTTTGTGAAACGGTTAGGGGCAACAACAAAACATAACTGCGATAGGGGTAAACTGTGGCACCATTGCTTGAAGTAGACAGCCCGGCTCTGTTGATCGTTGATATGCAAAATGATTTCGTGCGTCCCGGCGCTCCCTTGGAAGTACCGGATGCCCGGACAACAATCGCGCCGCATCAATCTCTCATTTCCGCATTTCGTTCCGCCAAGCGCCCGATTTTTTACACCAAATTCCTTTCCACACCCTACAGGTCGCTGCTCTGGAACTGGTCCCCGGAATGTGAAGAAGACACGAAATGTTGCTGGAAAGGTCATCAACGGCTCTATGAAGATCGAAACGAGCCTCTTGAATGTACCGACATCATCAGTGAAATTTATCCAGAGGCCGGGGATCATATTATCGAGAAGTTCGGCTATGGCGCCTTCCATGGCACAGCCTTGGCAGACATGCTTCACTCGCTGGATATAAAATCGGTCATCGTCACCGGTACAGTCACACAAATATGTGTCGAGGAAACAGCCCGGGAATCCTTTCACCATGGCTTCAAAACGGTCATGGTTACGGATGCCGTTTCATCATTTGCCCCGAATCTGCAGGCCGCTACACTGGAAAATTTCGCCATGAAATTTGGCTGGGTCGCCACCGCCGAAGATGTACTGACACGGATGAAACATGCGTAGCCCGTTCACATCCTTACTCAGCAGCAAATACGGGATAATTGTCCTGTTGGGACTGACGGTGCTGTTCGCCTTTATATTCGTGCCGGAGTTCGGGACGGTAAATAACCTTACCAACATTGCCATCCAGTCCGCGCCGCTGGCGATCCTGGCAATTGGCCAGACGGTCGTTATCATTGCCGGCCTTATCGACCTCTCGGTCGGTATGCTGCTCGGCCTTATCGTCGTCATCATCGCAGACCTTATGCAAGGGGAGTCAAGCATGACGGTCGTTGCCATTCTGGCCGCCCTTGGACTGGGTGGTGGTGTCGGGATGATCAACGGCCTGCTCAATAACCTGCTTCGTATTCATCCGCTCATATTGACATTCGGGATGCTCAGCATCCTGCAAGGCTTGATCTTCGTTTATACGGACAGGAGTGTAGGGCAGGTATCGTCCGAGTTTTCCTGGATGGCTAACGGGACAGTCATAGGGGTGCCGTTTGCCATCATCTTGCTGATGTTTGTCGCGCTCCTCACTTCATTCCTGTTGTATAAAACACGCCTTGGCGCCCATATCTTTGCGGTCGGCGGCGGGGAAGAACAGGCCCGTCGCGCGGGCATCATGACGGGGCGGGTCAAGATTTGGGCCTTCATTATTTCCGGGGTATCCGCGGGCGTGGCCGGTATGCTGGTCGCGGGACGTCTCGGGACCGGATATCCCAATGCAGGTGTCGGATATGAACTTGACGCCATTGTTGCCGTTGTTTTGGGAGGCACCTCACTCGCTGGCGGCCGCGGCAGCATACTCGGGACCATTGCGGCGGTTTTTGTTCTCGGTGTTGCCAGCAACATATTGAATCTTATGGAAATATCGTCCTTTGTTCAGATTTTCGTTAAGGGTCTGATCGTCGTCATTGCCATACTCCTCAACCAGCCAAAAAGGATTATCGCGTCATGAGCGACAGAATGGGCGCCGAGATAGATGGGGTTCAGACGAAAATCTGGCGATGGGCCAGTTCCAACGCAATCTGGGTCGTTCTGGCCTTGCTGTTCGCGATTGCGGCGCTTCTTTCTGATGCATTTCTGCGCCCTGTCTATATTTTCAATGTCGTCCGTCAGGCGGCGCCGGTCGGGATTGCTGCTATCGGGGTGACCCTGGTGATGATCCTCGGGGGGGTTGATCTGTCGGTCGGGGCGGTTATTTCCCTGACGGCTGTCTTAACGGCTGTACTGATGGATGGCCAGGTAGCAAACATTCCTCTCGCCGTGACGGTCGCCCTCGCGGCCGGGGCCTGTATCGGTGGGATCAACGGGACCCTGATTGCCTATAACCGCATTTCGCCGTTCATTCTGACACTTGGAATGGCAGTCGTGGTGACGGGCATGACACAAATCTATTCCGGGGGAACAGCGCGAGGGATCGTCTCTCCTGGGTTCCGGGAATTCTTCAACTACAGGATTGGCGGAATCGTCCCCGTTCTTGCGCTCACCTTTCTTGGACTCGCGCTGCTGGGCGTAAGGTTACAGCAAACAACAAAATTCTGTCGCAATCTTTATCTTATCGGGAGTAACCCTCAGGCCGCGGAGCTTTCCGGGCTGCCCGTCAAAAGAATAACCATTTTCGCCTACGCCCTTTCCGGTCTGATGGGGGCAATGGCGGGCATCGCACTGCTGGCCCGTTCAGGGGTTTCGAGCACATTTGCTGGCCGCGGGCTGGAGTTTGATGTACTGGCCGCGGTCATCCTCGGCGGCACCACATTCCAAGGCGGCCGTGGCGGGATTGGCGGCACGATTGCCGCTGTATTTGTTCTGTTGATTGCGTTCAATTTAGTCAACATCGTTGGGCTTGATTACAACGCTCAACTTATCGTCAAGGGCGCCATAATCATTATCGCGTCTTCAGCATACATCTACTTTAAAAAAGTGCGCTAGGTATGCAGTGCACGTAACACAATAAGGGGAAGGCAATGAGAAAACTTATCACATTTGTCGGAAGCACCTTGGTCGCGATCGGGCTGTTGTCTGGTATGACAGTAGCTGCTGATGATGCCCGGGTTATGCAGGAAAAGCAGGCCGCCGAGATGGTTGATACGACTGCATATAAAAAGGATGGGCCCTACAAAATTGGTGTTGCTGCCGGATATATGGGCAACTCCTGGGTTGTGTTCACACTTCAGCATATCCGGTATGAGGCCTCGCTTCATGATGAAATTACCGAAGTGCTGGTAACGGACGCGGCCTTTAATCCGACCAAGCAGGTTGCGGATATCGAGGACCTGATCAGCAAGGGCGTTGACCTGATCCTGTATTGGCCGGTTGATGACAAGGCGATTGAAGGTGCGCTTCAAAAAGCGAAAGAAAAGGGCATCCCGACTATCAATACCGGTGGGGGTTTTGTCGACAGCCCGTCGGTGACGGCAAGTGTCTTCATCGATCAGTGGAACCTCGGAGAAATGGTGGCGCGTCGTCTATTCCAGGATATGGGCGGAAAGGGCAAGATTTTTGCCATGCTTCCCATTGCCGGAACGACAGCGGCGGTTGACCAACTCGCGGCACTTAAAGAAGTTATGAAGGAGTATCCAGATATCGAGCTGTTGACGGCCGAATATGGTGACTGGAACCGGGCGAAAGCCAAGCAGATTACTGAAAATCTCCTACAGAAATATCCTGAGATTGACGGTGTGTTCTCTCCGGCCGGACAGATGTCTATCGGTGTGGCCGAGGCGTTTGACGAAGCTGGCCGGCTCGGCGAAGTCGTTATGTCACCGGGAGATGAGTATAATGGCTGGCTGAAATGGGTTCGCGCAAATAACCAGGGCGGCGCCGTTACCTTCCCGACACGGGTTGGTCAGGAATCGCTGCGTCTGGGGATGCGGATTCTGCGTGGCGAAAGTGTCCGTAAGGGCATGAAGGTTCCGTCAGAATATATCTCACCGGGTGCGGCGGGTGTTTATGCGGAAATGGATCGTCCGGATGACTGGTGGGCCAGCGAGCTACCGGAAGAATGGAAACCGCAATAAGCGAGTAAAGCGCACACAAAGGGACGAATATGTTGCTTGAAATCAAAGGATTGACGAAGCGATTCCCTGGTGTGTTGGCACTGGAGGGCGTGGATTTTACTGCCGAGGCAGGCGAAGTCCACGCTCTTGTCGGTGCCAATGGTGCCGGAAAAAGCACCTTGATGAACCTGTTGTCCGGTGTCTTCCGGCCGACTGAAGGCGAAATAGCGATCGATGGTAAATCTGTCCAGCTCTCGTCACCAGGCGTGGCTGTCAGTTGCGGCGTCAGCACGGTTTACCAGGAATTCAGCTCGATCCCGCAATTAACGGTCGCCCAGAACATCTTTCTGGGGCGGGAACCATGCGGGAAATCCGGTATACTCAGTCATAAAAAGATGTGCGCAGACGCTCGCGCTATACTGGATAAATATAATCTTGGGCTGGATGAAACGAGTTTGGTCGAGGAATTGTCCGTCGCCAATTTGCAATTGGTTGAAATTGCACGGGCTCTGTCAGTGGAGTCCCGAATTCTCATTCTTGACGAGCCTACAGCGGTTCTATCGCTTCCCGAACAGGAAAATCTTTTCCGGATTATTGAACAGCTGAAACAGCAGGGAATGCTGATCCTCTATGTATCGCATCGCATGGAGGAAATATTCTCAATTTCCGATCGGGTTACCGTCCTGCGCGATGGCAGAAAAATTGATACTGTTCGGACGGCGGATATCTCGCCGGCGGATATCATCCGGATGATGATCGGTCATGATATAATCCAGTCCTCCGGCCTCGCCGCGGCGGCAGGGGGAGAGCCTATTCTGGAGGTCAAGTTTAAGGACAGCCGTCGTGGTTTCAAGGTCATAAAGGGCGAGATCCTTGGCGTCGCCGGCCTTGTCGGGGCAGGGCGCACCCGTCTCGCGCGGAAGCTTATCGGGCTTGAAGGCAATGATGAAATGGACATCATTCTGCACGGGAAGAAAGTTAATCCCGGTTCGCCGCAAGACGCTATTCAGCACGGCATTGTTTATCTGACCGAGAACAGGAAATATGACGGCCTGTTCGCCAACCTTTCGGTTCTAAAGAATACGACGGCGTCCGCACTGGAAAGATTTTCCTCGTTCGGCTTCCTGCAGCAGAAGAATGAAAGAGAGGCCGGCACCGAGATACTCGATCGGCTGCATCTTGTCGCAAGCTCTGTTGACGTTCCGATTAACGAACTTAGCGGGGGAAACCAGCAAAAGGCGATTTTCGGCCGTGCCTTGCTTTGTAATCCCAGTGTCCTGATATGCGATGAGCCGACCCGGGGGGTCGACGTCGGCGCCAAGGAAGAAATCTATCAATTGCTGGTCGGGCTCGCCGAACAGGGGGTTGCTATTATATTTATATCGTCTGAAATGAAGGAACTGTTTGCCGCGGCGCATCGCTTGCTGGTTCTGCATGAAGGTGACATCGTTGAGGATTTGCCGACCGATCAGCTGACCGAAGAGAAAGTGCTTCAGGCGGCCACCGGCACACTGAACTGAACATGACTGATTTATATTTTGAAGGGTCCGAAATGACTGAGGGTATCAAGCTGAAACTGGCTGTCGTGCAAATGGATTGCGCCGTTAGAGATGTCACGTCGAATTTGCAGAAAATTGACAGGTTCGCGCAGACAGCGGGCGCGCAGAATGTCAATCTCGCCATATTCCCCGAGTGTGCGACAACAGGGTATTTTATCTCCGAGGATCTGGCGGATCTTGCAGAGCCAACAGATGGACCCACGGATCAGAAGCTTTCTGAAATCGCGGCCAGGGCTGGCATTCATCTTGCGGTGGGGACGGTCGTTGCAGACGGTGGTAAGTTTTATAACGCGCAGGTAATTTTCTCGCCTTCCGGGAAACGGTTGGCCACATATTACAAGGCGCATTTATTCTCGACGGAACGTCTCTCTTATGAGCTTGGAAATACCCCGACAGTTGTCGATACCGATCTGGGGCGTATCGGCATGACGATTTGCTATGACATGATTTTTCCGGACTACTTTCGAACCCTCGTCAATAAGGGGGCGGAGATCGTGATTAACAGCACGAACTGGATCGGCGACTCTTACCAGCAGGATGTCTGGGGTTGGAGTGGGGTGACGACGCAAGGTATGGCGGCCACAAGAGCGTTGGAGAACGGCGTGATCGTTGCGATGGCCAACCGTACAGGTAACGAGATGGGTTTTGACAGCCTCGGCCATTCCTGCATTATCGCCCCTTCTGGCCATATCCTGGCCTCGATACCCAAGGGCGAAGATATCGCCATAGCAGATATTGATTTTAAGGGTGAAGACCTGGAGAAATGGCGCTCGATCGCGACCTATCGCCTGGACCGGCGACCGGAGCTCTACGACTGATATGCTTTCGCTGTACATCATAATTTTCTGACCACCTGCTGTCCCGACCTTTGACAATTTCCGGTATGAGGCGGCTACTGCCCGCGCATATACCTCGCAAAAATATTCTCGCTCAGACACTGCTATTCACCTAGAATTGAATAATCCGGGAACCTTTCCGTTTGCCTGTCGTCTAACAGGGCAAAAAGGAATGATTGATATGCCCCTGAAGCACGCTGAATTTGAAATGCTGGATGATGTCGAACTCGCACGCTATGCGGCAGCTCGAAACCCGCATGCGGTACGCACGATTACCACCCGCAATAACCAGCGACTGTTTCGAACGGCATGGAGCGTCCTTCGCAATCATGCGGATGCGGAAGAGGTGGTCCAGGAGGCTTACTTGAAAGCGTTTAATTCTCTTGAAACGTTCAATGGCAACTCGAGCCTGTCGACGTGGCTTACCCGTATTGTTTTCAACGCGGCAATAGATCGGAGGCGAGCCATACAGCGTCGTCATACCGAATATCTGCAGCAGGATATCGCCATATTGGAAGAATATCAGGCGCGATATGAGGCACAGTCTAGTCCTCGATCGCCGGAATCCGAGCTGCTACGCAAGCAGTTTTCCGAACTCCTGAAATCTGTCATTGCGCGCTTGCCTGACGAATTTCGCTCGGTCTTTGTTCTTCGGGATATCGAAGGATTGTCTGTAGCCGAAACGGCCGACGTGCTGCAGATAAAGGAAGCCACTGTCAAGTCGCGGCTTTTTAGAGCCCGCCGCGAACTTCGCAAGCACCTGGAACTCAAGTTCGAGACCATTGCCTCTGATGCAATCGCCTTCGCCGGTGCTGACTGTGATGCCATGACCAACCGTGTTCTAGCTGCCCTTAATATCTAGTTTCAACCCCCTACCAAGGAGTATTTCGATGTCAAATAACAGTATGATTCTGTCTTCCCGCCGCGCATTTCTCGGTGCAACTGGTAAAACATTGTCGGCGACGGCTCTCGCCATGGTTGTAGGAAGTAATATAAAAACGGCTGCCGCCGCCGATGCGTCGCAGGATATTGAAATTCTAAACGCGGCCATTGCCCTGGAGCATGAAGGCATTGCTGCCTATCAGATTGCCGCGACCAGTGGACTTTTGGACCCAGCCGTGGTCGATATCGGTGTAACATTTCAGGGGCATCACAAGGGCCATCGGGATGTCCTGGTGAAAGCTGTGGAAACGCTTGGCGGTAAGCCCGCGGAAGAAAAATCCCTTGGCGCCTATGCCGCAGATCTAAAGGCCTCTAGCCTTAAAAATCAGGTAGATGTGCTGCGTCTTGCCTTGGACCTGGAGCGTGGCGCGGCGAATGCCTATCTCGGACTGATCCCCTCTCTAGGCCCGGATTATCACCAGGTCGCCGCTCAAATGGCCGGAGATGAGGCTTTCCACGCGGCCATACTGGCGAATGCACTCGGTCAGCCTATCCCCAAGGCGGCGTTAATGTTCGGCTAAGTCAGCATTTCTTTCGATTAGACTTAAACATGAAAAAACTTTCAAATGTCATCCTGTGTTTCTCTGTGGTTCTGATATCCAGTAGCGTGGTTGCGAAAGATTCAGTCAACTCCTCCGGCCGAGAGATAACTCAGGTGACATCACAAGGAGACAGCGTTCCCCCTTACGCTGTCTCCGAACAACTCGTTGTCAAGGGCGAGGAGCTATACAAACGCCGTTGCGGCGGATGCCACTCCCTTGACAATAACCGGATCGGCCCCCGACATCGCGATGTATATGGGCGCAAGGCCGGTACTGTTGCGGATTATAAGTACAGTAAGGCACTCAGAAATCTGGATGTGATCTGGACGGATCAAACACTGGATGAATGGCTGGTAAACCCAACCGCCTTCGCAAAGGGAACCTCCATGGGGTTCCGCCTGAAAAAGGCCGATGAAAGACACGCCATTATTGAATATCTGAAATTCCTGTCATCTGCGTCGTCCGCCAACGCACAATAGGGGAGTGTGTCTGAAAGGGGTATCAGATCCTTTTAGCCCGACCTTCCCGGATGGTAATATAGGTCGTTGCCGCGATAATCATGCCGCCGCCAATCCAGAGGAAAATCCCCGGAACTTCTCCGAAGGCAAAAAAGGCAATCACGGAAATCCAGATCAGTCGGGAAAACTCGACAGGAAGAACAACCTGTGCCTCTCCAAATTTGAGTGCGTTCGCCATCGCGAACTGCCCGGCGCCACCCATGAGGCCAATCGCGATTAACCAGGCGAAATCATAAAGGGAAGGCGTGGTCCAGAAGAAGAGGGCCGGTATCAAGACAATCGGCGCCATAACCAGGGACATATAGGCCGTGATCGTTTCCGCGGATTCGGTGCGCCCTAAATCCTTGATGATCATCATGCAAACCGCCCAGCCGAACGCAGCGCCCAGGGTTACGATACTTTCGATCCCGATATCGGCGAATCCGGGACGGAGAATTACTATTGTGCCTAAAAACCCGACAAAAATCGCCGTCCAGCGGTTCAGGCCGACCTTTTCCTTGAAAATAAAGACGGCCAGAATAATTCCGAAAAGGGTCGCAGAAAAGCCGAGCGCTGTAACCTGTGCCAAGGGTCCAATCGAGAGGGCGTAAAAGAAACCCAGCATACAGCCCGCATTGACCACACCGCGAAGGCAAAGCATCGGTAATCTCTTGGTTTTCAGAACAGTGAAGCCGTGTCGATAGAAAAAAGGCGCCAGGGCAAAAAGGCCAAAGACCAGACGAAAAAAAGCGGTCTCGAACGGATGGACATTCTCCGAAACATGGCGGACCCCTGCATGCATTCCTGACATTGATATGGTGTAGATGAGCATCCACATAATTCCCGTCAGATTGTTTTTATGTTTCTCTGCGGCGCTGAGGTTGGATACTGTCACTGGACTGAACTCTCGGAGTGTTGGACTTGTTTGGTGTCGATAGCTGCAGATGGACCTTACAGCTACGTCATTTTCTGGGGGCGCTGAAATTCTTGTGCTTGTAACGGAATGACTGTCTAAAGTAGACCCAAGGTTAAACGGTCAGGTGATATAATAAATCGTTTTTTATCGGCTGTCCGAATTAACCTGCAAGACAATGCAAGAAAATGACGACGGCCAAAAACGCCATTTTGTTTCCCGGTTAAACTGCCGACTTCAGGAATCCAGCTTGGAGAACGCGTCCGAGAAAAAGCTTTCTGCACCAAAGTTTCCCGATTTTAACGCGAGTGCTATGTCTTGACCGTTGGATGTCGTATATGTCCAGGGTACGCCCGGGGCGATTTCATCTCCAATAGTCAGTTCGCTAACGCCGAGTGCCTTGACCACGGCGCCAGATGTTTCCCCTCCGGCAATAACAAATCGACGTCTGCCGTGATTTCTTGCATCAATAGCTAATTGTGCGAATGCGCTTTCGATGATTTCACCCGCCTTTTCAACGCCGAGTTTCTCCTGAGCCAGACGCACTTCGTCCGGTTCTGCTGTCGCATAGATCATTGGTGTGGAGGTTTTTGAGCGTGACGCTAACCAGTCGCGAGCTTGTTGCGGGCCGCTATCGGCAAGGTCCAGCGGTGACAGCTGAAAACAGTCTGCTTTCCTTGAAAAGGCCGCGACCTGCTTCCGTGTCATGGAAGAGCAGCTGCCGGAAAGGACAATCATGCCTCCTTCAATAAAGGGTGTGGATCTTGTCTCCGTGTCCTCCGACAACAGCCCATCGGCGGCATAAAGGGCGGGTAAAGGCATTGCCACGGCGCTGCCCCCTGTCATGAGGGGCATGTTACGACAGGCTTCGGCGATTGTGAGAAGATCGTCATTGGTCACGGCGTCAATAACAACATGAGCAATGCCATCTTTCTTCAGCTCGTTCAGCCGTGTTTGCAGGGAATTGTAACCTTGCGCAACGCAATGCCGGTTCGCCAGCCCGATAGGACGGGTCGTTTGAGGCGCCAACAACCGCATGAGATTGCTGTCTCGCATCGGGGTCAGCGGATGATCCTTCATCGGGCTTTCCGCCAAAGGTAACTCCCCTACAAACAAATTGCCCATGAAAACGGACCGGCCATTTTCCGGAAAAGCGGGGCAGTAGATGGTTTGATCTGTATTGAGGTCAGCCATCAAGGCTTCCGCCACAGGGCCGATATTGCCTTTATCCGTGCTGTCGAAAGTGGAGCAGTATTTCCAGAAAAAGCGCGTGGCGCCCGCCTTCTGCAACCATGCGAGTGCGGCGCCTGCCTCTGTAACGGCCTGATCAACGGGGGATGTCCGGGATTTTAACGCGATGACCTCGAATGCGGCAGTATTCTCCGGCGGGGAAGCAGGTGTGCCGATCCGTAAATTGACCTTGTATCCGGAGCGAGCCAGCAACCCTGCTAGATCCGACGCGCCGGTAAAATCGTCGGCAATACATCCTAAAACAGTTCCCAATTTTCTCCCCGTTTATTTGCCTAAACTGCGGTGCCCGAAGAAGATACTAGCAGTTTTTATTCAAACGCAGTCCTAAAATATTCCGGGATACTTTTTGTCTAAGTACCTGATCATTATACGAGAAAATATACATCCGTAGATGTGCGGGTCAAAGTGTAGGCGATCAAGAATTGAAGTAATTATATTTCGTATTTAACCGGTTAAATATTGTTAAAAAGAATTCAGCTTCATGGTTTAGAAGTCTGATCTTGTCGCGCCTTCCTGCATTCCGCCAATGCAATTTTCAGGTTTTTTCGTTCTTCAAATTCCTCCGTGACATCCCGCATGACTGCCGCAACGCCGATCAGTTTTCCGGAGTCATCAGATAGGCCCAGAATTGAGAACTGGGTTGAAAAGCGTTGCCCGTCCTTTCGGATCGCCGGGACTGACAGAAGGTCGCCCGCGCCATATTTGGTTTTGCCGGTTTTCATGGTTTCCGAGTAACCATCCCAATGCCTTTTGCGAAGGTTTGTTGGAATGATGATGTCAAGTGACTGTCCGATTGCCTCCGTAGCAGAAAATCCAAATAGTCGGGTCGCACCAGAATTCCAGAACCGGATGATACCGTCTGCATCGGACACGACGATTGCATCGGAGATATTTTGAACGAGCGTTTCCGGAAAGTTTTGAAGATCCATTTCAAGTACCCGAGAGGTTTGAGGTTCTGTTAGCAATAATGCTGGTTCTTTTTGTGCCATATCCTTGTTAATACGACGGGACTGCAACTTCAAGTGGTGCGCTATGTGGGCGGTCATTTTAATGGCGGTGCGGTACTTCCACGGATAGTTAAAGATGCGTTGGCCAATGAAGAATGAAGCAGATTTGTTGGCTTTTCTGATTCAATATGGTGCAGGAACCATAGCCCGCAAGTCGTAGCCAAATCCTCGATAGGCATACATATGGTTGTAAGACCCGGACCCCACCATTTGAACTCGGGATTATCGCCAAATCCCACTATGGAAATATCCTCCGGCGCAGACACGCCCCTTTGATGCAGGATTTCAAGGATAGCCTGCGTGACCCGGATCGTCCCTGTTATAAGAGCTGTGGGCGGCTCGGGACGGTTCAGGAGATCAATGACGGCGGTGGCGCCATATTGTGCCGAAGAGGGAGGTCCAAAAACTTCGATCGCGTTGTCAAAATCAACGCCCATTTCCGTAAAGGCGCGTCGAAACCCGGCCCTGCGTGCGTTCCCCGTCGATAGATCGCGCGACCCGCCAATGTAAGCGATACGTTGGTGCCCCAGATTGAGAAGGTGTTTTGTTCCCTCGCACAGGCAGTCTTCATCATTGATGCCGAACCATGCTGATTTATAGGAGTTGACACGACGCAGCAGCTGAACGTGGGGGAAGTTATTCAGCAGGTCACGGGTTTCCCGCTTCGGATTTGCGGTCGGGACAATGACAATTCCGGCGGCCCGCGCACTGATAAGCTCTGTTACATGGCGTGCCTCGGTTTCGGGATCGTTTGCAATCGAGAGGGCAAGTTGATATCCGTTTGAACTGCAGCATTCCGAGAGAGCCTCGGCAATAGTGGCATAAAAATAATTTCGGATGTCCGGCAGCATCAGGCCGATCAGATTGCTTTTTGCGCCACGCATTTGCCGGGCGGGCAGATTGCCGACATAACCGAGCTGGCCCGCGACCTCCCTCACGCGTGATTTTGTTTTTGCGCTTATCCTTGGATCGTCCGCCAGCGCGCGCCCGACAGTTGATACGGAAACCCCGGCTTTCTCTGCTACTTCTCTGGCTGTCGCCAATTTATAAGGTTGCTTCATATGTGTAGAAATTTGATCCAAAATCAGGCTGAATTTTAAAATAGCTTACTCAAGTAATAGGAAAATTAGCAAACTCTGTTTAAGATTGGCTTTCCTGTTGCTATCCTCCGGCAATTTTCCTCAATAACGTTAAGGCTTCTATCAAGAGTCTGCGGGGTAAGCCAAGCGATATGCGGTGTCATGACAACATTAGGGCATTTTGCCAGCATGCCTGGATTTGTCATAGGCTCGTGCCCAAACACATCCAGACCCGCGCCGGCAAGATGGCCGGAATTCAGCGCACCCGCAAGCGCTGCTTCGTCGACAAGCTCCCCTCTCGCTGTATTAACCAGTATAGCACCGGGTTTCATTTTTTGTATTGCCTCGGCATCAATAAGGTGGTGCGTTTCGGGCGTTGCCGGAACATGGAGGGAGAGGATATCGCTCGTCCGCAGTAATTCTTTGAATGGTAACGGCGATGCGATCGCATTAGGTCGGACAGTCCGGCTCCAATACTGAACCTTTGCCCCGAGTGCCGTAAGCTGTAATGCCAACCGCTCCGCAACAGCACCATAACCAACGAGACCTATGACACTGCCGTTGATCTCTCCAAGTGCCTCTGATTGGCTAGGCGGCAATTGCCACCCTTTTCCCTGTCGTGTCACCGTGTCGAACATGGGAATGCGGCGCAAAGTGGCCAGCATAAGGGAAAGCGTATGTTCCGCTACGGCGGCCGTGTTGGTTCCGGGCATATTGGCAACCGCGATGCCGGCCTTCCGGGCGGCTTCCAGGTCGATTGTATTGACGCCAACACCGATTTTTTGAATAAGTTTTAGCTTCGGGGCCATGGCGATCATTTGTGCGGTCACCGGCTTCAGGACATGCAGGAATACATCGCAATCGCGGATTTCACGCTGAAACCCCATCTCATCTGTTTCATCAATGACGACGATCTCCACGCCGTCGACAGAGGCAAGTTGAGCCTTCAGTCTTACAGTGGCGGAAAACTGCAACAATGCTTTCACGGGATGTTAGTCCTCTACAGGTTGAGAGTCAGGGGAGGGAGTAAAAACCAATCCGTCTCTACCGGCAAATTTGGCGCGGGATCCCAAGGATTCTTCGATCCTCAAGACTTCATTCCACTTTGCCATGCGCTCGGATCGTGAAAAGGAACCAACCTTGAATTGCCCTGCGTCCCATCCTGTCGCGAGATGAGCAATAATCACATCTTCCGACTCGCCGGAACGGGCAGAGACAATCGCCCCCAGGCCGTTGGCTTTCGCAGCCTCAAGGGCCTCGCGCGTTTCTGTTATGGTCCCGGCCTGGTTAGGCTTGATGAGAACGGCCGTCAGCGCCTTATCTTTCGCAGCCTTAACCACCCGGGCTGCATTGGTGACAAGATAGTCATCCCCGATGATCTGACATTTCGATCCGTATAGGCGCGTGAAAGTCTGGAATCCTTTCGTGTCATTCTCACCGAGCGGATCTTCAACCGATAGTATCGGATAATTGTCCAACCAGTTTCCAAGAATTGCGATCCATTCGTCTGTGTCATATTGCTTGTTTCCGAGCGCGAGTGTGTAAACGCTATTCTCTTCAAATTCGGATGCGGCAACATCAAGGGATATCCCGATATCGACGCCGGGCTTGAAACCGGCCCTCTCTATCGAGACCACAAGGCTTTCCAGAACTTCCTCGTTCGATCGGAAGGCGGGCCAGTATCCGCCTTCGTCGGCGACGCCCTGCAGGCTTCCCCGTTCTTTCATAAGCAGGCCAGCGTGACGATATACTTCCGCCGTCCAATCGAGAGCTTCCGCAAAGGACGATGCACCCGGACACATGATCATAAAATCCTGTATGTCCACCCGTCTTGCCGCATGGGCGCCGCCGCCAAAAATCTGAATTTCCGGAAGAGGCATGCGAATGTCACTTTCCTGAGCCAGAAATTTCCAGAGCGGGGTTTTGTCGGCCGCGGCGCGGGCTTGCAGGACGGCCATTGAAGTCGCAACAATTGCGTTGCCACCCAGTCTGCTGCGATTTGGTGTCCCGTCTAGCGTTGTCATGGCGCGATCGACTTCTTCCTGATTATCGGCATCCAACCCTGAAATCCTGGGGCCGACTTCCTCATTGACCGCCGCGACGGCCCGTCGCACATCGAGACCCCCGAAGGCATGGCCCCCATCACGGAGATCAACCGCTTCACCGCTTCCCATGGAGGCGCCGGCCGGGGCAATCGCCCGTCCGCGCGCACCGCAACAAAGCTGAACGTCAACCTCAACTGTTGGTCTACCGCGTGAGTCCCAGACCCGTCGTCCAAGAACAGAAGCAATCGTCGTATCAATCATTCGCTAAATTCCTTGCCCATGAGTTTTTGAACTCAGAGAGCTGACTCGTCGTCGTTTTAATGAAGGGGAGGGCCGTATTTCTCACAAGATCTTTGGCATCCTCAGACTGAATGTATTCAACAGGAGATTTGCCATCAATTCGGGCAAGAAACAGAGCGGGAAGCAATCTTGCTGTGCGCGCTTCAAGGTCCTTTACGGGCTCCCAATCGACTTTAGTAAAATAGGCAGTGTGGAGTGCGTCGAACGACGCGAGAAGCGCATCCTTCTTCTTTGGCACATGGACACACTTCAACAGCATGTGGTTCAAACAGAACGCAAGATCAAATGCAGGCTCCCCATACCAAGCACATTCCGCGTCGAGAAAAATAGGTCCGGCTGTCTCAACCAGAATATTCTTTGGGCTGACATCTCCGTGTACGAGTGCACGCTTGGCAGAGAGAGTATCCGACGCGAGCTGGAGAAGCTGTTCCGATACCGACGGCTGGGCTTTTGCTGTTGCCTTCAGGTAGGGCTCGACCCTGAGTGCGTCAAACGTTTCTGGCACCATAAATTTACTTGCGATCATGGCGGAATTAGCTGTCGCCTGATGTATCTTGCCGAGTGTTTCCCCGACTTTCGCGGCAAAGTAAATGTCCACGTCGCCACGCATCAACTGGTCTTTCCACGTCGGGCAATCCAGAAACTCCATGATGAACATTTTGGCGTCCGGTTCACAGTAAAGAATTTTCGGAACGGCATTCGGTGTGATTCCCGCAACTTCCCGGATCCAGTTGACCTCATTTACATTACGTGAGAGGGGGGCCTCCCAATGCTGCGACACTCTCAATTCCGGTAGCGCCTGCTTGAGAACAAATATTCGTGACTCCGTGTCTATTCTCCATATGTCTGAAGAGATACCTCCGGTGAGTTTTTCTGCCCGAATATTTGACTCATCGGTAATCAGTTTGCTGCGCGACAGGAATTGCCGGGTTTCTGTATCAAGCATTTGAATTTCCACTCCCCACTAGAACATTGTTTTTGGAAGAAGAAGAGATATGTCGGGAAACACGATTATCAGATAGAGGACAACCAGGTCCGCCAAAATGAAAATTGCAGCCCCTTTAAATATCTGGTTCAGATCAACACTATCACCAACAACCGACTTGATAACGAAAACATTTATGCCGACAGGGGGTGTTACTAATCCGACTTCGATCAATTTCACGATAACAATACCAAACCAGATCAAGTCATAACCAAGCGATTCAATGATGGGGACCGCAAGCGGAAGAGTCAGTAGAAGGATGCCGATCGCATCCAGGAAGGTTCCGAGGACGAGGTAGAGAACACAGATCATCAGCATAACGAGAGCCGGGGAGAAGTTCTGTTCGGTTGTCCAGATGACAAGGTCGCTTGCGATATTCGTAATGCCCACAAAGGAGACCATCAGCTTTGCACCGATGGCGAGCACAAAAATAATGGCGCATTGATAGGCCGTTTCCTGCAGAGCCTCTAAAAACGCCTCCAGAGACAGTCGTTTCAGCAAAAACCCGATAATGATAGCAATGGCGGCCGCGACTGCGGCTGATTCCGTTGCCGTGAGGAAACCGCTGTAAATTCCACCAATTACCACCACGGCAATCAGGGTAATTGGCCACATATTGAGGACGGCCTTTATCTGTTCGCTCGAGGTGCTGGTGATATGGTTCTCTGGAGCTGCGTTCGGCTTTATCCGGACCCACAGGAAAATAGTCACCACATACGCCAGCACACTGATGGCGCCGGGAATAATGCCTGCAACGAAAAGCTTCCCGATGGACTGCTCTGTAAAGACGCCGTAAATGACAAGCACCAGCGATGGCGGGATCAGGGAGCCGAGGGTGCCACCGGCGGCCACCGAGGCGGTCGCAAGAGACTTGCTGTATCCGAACTTTAGCATTTCTGGAACCGCAATTCTGCCCATCGCCGAAGCGCAGGCCATGCTGGATCCGGAGATTGAGGAGAAGCCGGCGCAACCGACGACGGAAGCAATCGCCAACCCGCCCGGCAACCGGGGAAGCAAAATGCGGATGGCGTAAAAGAGGTCCGTGGTGAAACGGGCACGATGCGCAACATGTCCCAACACGATGAACAGGGGGACCATCGTAAAGGTATAGGTTTTGATAAATGAAAATGGGTCCGTCCCGAGAAATGCCTGAACTGGGCGTAAGGCTCGGCCAGGGTTAAAGGGCTGTCCGGCGGGCCAGGCAAAGATCAGGAACATGCCGATAATGGCGACGGTGCATAAAGCAAATGCAATCGGTACACGCAGGAAAAGCAGGATCAGCAGCCCTACCAAGACGGCAATCGCAAGTGTAGTCGGGTCCATTTTTATTTTAACCTTTCTGGGACAGTTTCTCGGCTACGAGAGATGTTCGGAGGGTTGCTGGATTTCGGGGGCTTTTTTCAATCCAAGGTCTTCGCAAAGATTCATGAGGAGACGCAGGCAAAATAAGGCCAGGGCGATCACGAATACCAGCTTCGCGGGCCAGACCGGGAGGGCCAGTTCCCCTTCATAATATTGGCCGCTATCCAGATCTTTGAGGACGCCAATCCAGACACACCATAGAATGGCCGAGAAAATCAACAGGGCGAGCAAATGCGCAAACGCGCTCAAGGGTTTGAGGAACTGCTGCGGCAGCCAGGATGTGAAGACCTCCACCTCAATATGACCCCGCCGCGCCGTCGCATAGGCGAAGGGAAGGGCGACAATCACTGGCATGAGGTTTTCGGCCAGAACCACATCATCCGGGATCGGCCAGTTAAAGAAAGTTCGGCCCAGAACGGAGATGCAAATGAGGGCAAGGAGAATAACAATCGTCAGCATGGAGAACTTGAGAAATACCTGCTCAACACAGCCAACTGCTCGTTCGACAGGCGTGTTGCCTGCCGAACGACCGCTAAATCTGAAGCGAATCATCAATTGGTGCCTTTATTTGCTTCCCAAGGATAACCGTTTTTATCGAAATCAGCCTGATATTTTTCTATAAGAGCCTGATATTCATCCGCTACTTCCCGGGCGGGAAGCCCTTTCGCATTGACGGATTCAATCCACTCATCAGCAAGGCTGGCACCGTGTTTTTTGATCTGATCGAGCATTCCAGCAGGAGGGGCCGAGTAAATCACCTGATACTCTTTTTCATCACTGGAAAGCTTAGCCTTCGCTGAACCGACACGTGCAAGATGATCCGAAACAACCCGTGCATTTAGGTCATCGGCGACTTCCCGGATCAGCTTTCTTTGGTCTTCGGTCAAGTCGCCCCAGAGGTCCTTGTTCATAATGATGCCATAGGCCATGACCAGACCAAAATCGAGTTCAACGACATATTTGGCCACTTCGTACTGACGGAAGCCTTCAATCGCGAGATGATAGATCTGGTTACAGTCAACAAGACCTGTTGAAAGAGCCTGATAGACCTCCGTCTGTGGCATGGCAATCGTGGTTGCGCCCATACGCTTCAGCACGTCTGTGTAGGGTCCGCCCGTTCGAATTTTCAGGTCTTTCAGCTGATCAAGGGATGTAAGCGGGGCCTTGCAAATCAATTGAACAGCACCGGCATTGAAATTCCCGATATATTCAAGATTATTCTTCGCAAACTGCTGCTTAACGGCATCGTTGGTAGTCGCGAGTTCATAAATCGCCTGCTGGGCAACCCATAGGTTTGACGGGCCGACAAGCTGGTTTCCGACTTCATACAGATCCAATAAGCCAGGCGTATAGGAGGATACTATTGTCCCCATATCTGCGAGACCAGCGCCAACAACCCGGGGCACGTCCGCCGGGGCACCAAGTGATCCACCCCAGTGAATATCCAGTCGGATGTCGCCATTAGAACGGGTTTCTAGCTGATCTTTAAACCAGTTCATGTTGTCACCCATGCCGCCTCTATTGGCGCCAAAATGTGCGTACCGGATCGTTATCGGATCAGCTGTGGCCGCAGGGGCAAATGCTGTAAGCGTTACCGCGGCGCTGGCAATTCCTGCCGCCAGGCACAATGCCCGGTAAGAATTTTTCAATGACAAATCAATTTTCATCTGTAGTCCCCGTTAGTAGTTGATTATTTTTATGCAATTGTTAGCATAACAAAAAATTAGTTGTCAATCCGCTTTCCGGCCAAATATTAAGCCTAAAGCTATGAATATGGTCGCTGAAAAGAGGAACTGATTGACAAAACCAGATTAAGATGCATAAAAAATGCAAACGAAAGCATAATAATCGGGAGATATAAGAATGCATGCATCCACGCGCTATGCCCTTTGCACTATTCAAACAGACGAAGGTGCAACACCGGCAATTACAGTGGCCGGCAAGGTCTGGAAACTAAGCAAGGTCGCGCCGCAACTTGACCTTGAATCTAACGGCTTGATGAACCTGTTCGCGGATTGGGGGGCAAGTAAAAGTTTTCTGGCGCGTCTTGCTGATGATTTGGGTGCCGGCAAGCATGGGGGTGGAATTGAGGGGGCAGACCTGATCTATCTTACGCCTTTGCAATACCCGCCCAAAATCATATGCGCAGGCACCAATTATATCGACCATATTGAAGCGGTTGGATATTCAAGCTTCAGTAAGGAAGAGAATATACCTGCCATGTTTATGAAACCTCCGAGGACGGCTCTTGTCGGTGCCGGGAAGACTGTCAGATGTCCGACAGGTTCCAGCCAGTTTGACTGGGAGATCGAGCTCGGTGTCGTCATTGGAAAAACAGTTCCCGCAGGGTCGTCGATATCCAAAGATCTGGATATGGTGGCAGGCTATATGACTACATTGGACATGTCCGCGCGTGATTTTCAGCGCAATCCCAAGCATTTTGCAAAATCCGATTTGTTTTTAGGGAAGGCCTTCGATTCCAGCTGTCCGGCGGGTCCCTATTTTGTGTCGGCCGAGTTTATCGAAGATCCGCAAAATCTGTCGATGCAGCTTTGGCGCAATGGCAAGATCGAGCAGGATTCGAGCACTTCAAAAATGATCTGGTCGGTGTTCGAGTTGCTGGAGATTGCGACCAAGAACGTCACCCTAGAGCCTGGTGATCTCATTCTGACGGGTACGCCGGCCGGTACGGGCATCGAAAGCGGTGTGTATGCCAATGTCGGTGACGTTATCGAGGCTGAGATCGAGAATCTCGGGCGTCTCAAGGTCGAAATTTATTAAATCGAATGGATTAGTTCCTGATATGGAGAACATGATGAATCAGTCGCATGGCTGGGGGCCGGAGGGCGCGCGCGCCGCATTAAATATAACATTTGATAATTTGGGGGCCGTTGCCGAGGAAGAAATCGGTCTTCCCTCGATGATGGGTGAGGGGGGTGTTCACGCATCGATCGAGGTGCTGCCAGACCTGCTGCGGATCTTGAATGGGGTTAAGGTCACCTATTTCATCGAAGGCTGGAATTGTGGTGCCCATCCCGAAGAAATCAAATCGATTTGTCAGGCGGGTCATGAAGTAGCTGTGCATGGTTGGCGTCATGAAAACTGGGCGAACACGGCGGTTTCGACAAGGAAAGATGCGCTGAAGAAGGCTGTCGACGCATTTACGGCAATGGGTGTCGATGTGGCTGGATTTCGGCCGCCCGGGGGTAAGATTGATCTGGCGGAGCTAAAGGCTGAATGTCAGGCGGTCGGCTTGAGCTATGCGTCTCCATTGGGCGCGATTGGGGACGACAGGAACGATGGCGAGTTTATAACCTTTCCCTTCGCATGGCAGCATGTCGACGCATATATGCTCAATCCCGATCTCGGGGCACTGCGACAAACTTTCGGGGATCCGGAAGAGCCCTATAGCCTTGAACAGTGGGGCACGCTGATTGAAGAGCTTCTTGAAAAAATTAAGCAGGACGGCACACACGCAACCCTGATCTTTCACCCCTTCATGTTAAAGCAAAGCGAAAAAGCGCTGGAAATATTTGCGAAGCTAGTGAAGTCAGTGCGAGCGGATGATGATATCTGGACGCCCACATGCGGGGAACTGGCGGCCTGGATGCGGCGAAGTCAAGCAGCATAGCAAACTGATGCGAGGGCTTAAATCGCAGCTGCGGATCGAAAATTGTTGGATATGACAACCTGACCGTATGCTAGTACCGCAAAAAAAAGGCCAGCCGAATTTACTCCGGCTGGCCTTCTCTCGTTCAATGGTTTTGTTTTTTAATTGGCGGTCATCTTGATGTTTTTATCGAGATATTCATTCGTATAGGATTCTGCCGGATCAAACGGCTTTTCGACGCCGAAATAGGTTTCGATCAAATCATAGGTTTTCTGAATGCGATCCCCACTGAAAAAGCCGAGTCCCTCTGTCGTTGTGGTCTCGTCAGCCATGAGTTCCTTAACACGTGTCCATTGATCATCCATGGCTTCTTTATTCAGGCCGCTGGCCACATCCATGAGTGACTTGATGCATGGATCCGGGTTTTCGACGCAGGCATGAAAGGCGCGTTGGGTAACGGCGGCAAATTTCGCGACGACTTCCGGGTTTTCTTTCATATAGGAAGTGTTGACGATGAAAGAGTTGCCGTAAGGGTTAATGCCGACCTCGCTCCAGCGAAGGGAGGCTAGGTCATCGCCAAATGCAGCCAATTTCGCATCATGACCATTGTAGAATTCACTGATGATATCAACGCGGTCTGCGGCGAGGGAGGGGTTCTTCGCAGGCGGCGCAAGATTAACGAAGCTGACAGACCCATCTTCCAGTCCGACCGCTTTTGCAAAGGCTGGCCAAAGAACACGGGCCGCATCACCTGGAGGATTCCCCAATGTATGGCCCGCGAAATCCTTCGGGCCTTTCATGCCGGATGACTTCTTCCAGTAAAGGGTCAGGGGAGAGTTGGCGTAAAGCACCATGATTGCTGTAAGGTCGGCGCCCTTGGATTTGGCGACAAAGGCAGTGCCAAGTTCCGCTATCCCGAATTCAGAAGCGCCTGTCCCGACTGTCTGCGCCGCAAGGCCGGAGCCCTTTCCGCTATTTACCTTCAGGTCGATGCCGGCATCGGCATACCAGCCCTGATCAAGCGCATAATAAATTGGCGCATGATCTGCGCCTGGTGTCCAGTTAAGGATAAGACTTGCTTCTTCAGCAAAGCTGGCTGTCGCCGACAGGCTCAGCATGGCGGCGCCGGCGAACCAGGCTCCTAAAAGCTTCTTCATAACTCCCTCCTGTAAATTGAAAGATGTATTGACTTTTTCTAATTAATCTTTAGCCACCTGCTAAGATCAATTATATTTTCTACGGTCGATATAAGTTGTCAGATGGCGCAATAATGTTATCTATGTCATAATATAAGTCAATATATATCCAACTGGTTGGTTGATTTAGAGGGAAAATGGGCAGAGTCTCGACGAAGCAAAATGAGAAGCCGTTGGCAGGTGAAAAACAACCGAAGAAGCGTGTACCGGGCGCCGCACGACGCAAGCTGCTGGCCGCTGGTCGGAAGGAATTCGCCAATCGTGGGTTTGAGGGCGCCCGTGTTGATGAGATTGCAAAACGTGCAGGTGTGAACAAGCAGCTCGTCTATCACCACTTCGGAAACAAGGACGAGCTTTATCGTCATGTGCTTGAGAGCATTTACCAGGATATCCGCAAGCGGGAACTGGCGCTTAAACTGGATACTCTTCCCCCGCTCGAGGCGATAAAGAAGCTGGTTGAGTTTTCCTTTGATCATACGGCGAAGAACAGGGATTTTGCGTCAATTCTGATTGATGAGAATGTCCATAAGGGTCGCCATATGAAGGAGATCCAGGATTTGGAATCCTTGCATTCGCCCTTGATCGCTGCGATTAGCCAGATATTGGAAAGAGGGGAGAAGGAGGGGTTGTTCCGCAGCGGGCTTAATCCGGAACAGCTGTATATCTCCATCGCCGCCCTCGGCTTCTTCTACTTCAGTAATATTTATACATTGTCCGCAATTTTTGGGCATAAACTTGATGCGCGCGAGAATATCGCAGAGAGAAAAGCGCATGTCGTCAAGTTGATTACGGACGCGATCGTCAAGTGATGGAATGCGGGAAGCGACAGCCTTGATGTAAGCGACTAAGCCCTGACGTTCTGATATTGACAGCAGATATTTTTATGTTCAATAATCAACCAACTGTTTGGATGATATTACAGGTTGGCATAGGAAATATAGATGAGCGGACGAATGGAAAGTGCGACCCCGAAACCAGATGCCGAAGATAATATTGCCAGCGAACAACCTTCCGCTTCCTGGTTAGGCAAGCGGTGGTCGCAACTCGTTTCCAATCTGCCGAGATATTCCGTTGTCGTGTTTGTCCATATCCTCGTTATCGTGCTTTGGTATGCGGTAACGGCAACCGGCCTTGTTCATAAACTGATATTGCCGTCGCCGGGCGAAACCTTGTCGACCCTCACCCAACCGCAATATCAATGGATGGAAAATACGTTCGTCACCGCGTGGGAGATCGTGGCGGGTTATTGTTTGGCGGTGGTTGTTGGTGTCTTGCTCGCCCTGATGTTTTCCTGGTTCCGTAGTCTGCAGACAACATTATTTCCCTTGTTCGTGACCTTCAGCATGATCCCGAAAATCGCCTTGGGTCCGCTTCTGATCGTCTGGTTCGGTTATGGGATTGGAACGAACATATTCTTCGCGTTCATCTTATCATTCTTCCCGATCCTGATAACATCGGGGCGGGGTCTGCGGGAGGTGGAGCCGGATCTTCTCGATCTGGTTCGGGCGCTTAAGGGAACGCGCTGGCAGATTTTCCGGAAAATCCAGCTGCCGGGCGCTATGCCGTATATTTTCTCGTCCATGAAGGTGGGCGCTATCCTGGCGCTCGCCGGCGCTATCGTGGGTGAATTTGTAGCTTCTAGTCAGGGTCTTGGCTATTTGATGATTCAGGTTCAGTCGACGCTCGATACAGCGGCCATGTTCATGGCGGTGATATTGTTGAGTGTATTGGGGATTGGTCTTTTCGGGCTGGTTACCCTGCTTGAGTATATTTTTGTGCCAAGTGATGCCCGTCTGGACAATAAGACTTAAGGCCTGGGCGGCTAGTAAGTGTTCGCCGAAAAAGATGCCGGAGTTTGCAAAATGGGACGTAAAAAATTACCTGGGCAAAGGATCGGTGAATGACCGAAGAACTCGCCTTTAAATCCGCGCAAAGCCTTTCACGCTCATTTCGTTCTGGTGAGCTTTCGCCGATTGAGGTCGTGG
Organism: Sneathiella sedimenti; assembly: GCF_017313765.1. Lineage (GTDB taxonomy): Bacteria > Pseudomonadota > Alphaproteobacteria > Sneathiellales > Sneathiellaceae > Sneathiella > Sneathiella sedimenti. Next base: position 239,128 of record NZ_JAFLNC010000002.1, read on the forward strand.
AGAATCTTTTCTCTCGGATTGAAATGCTGGAGCCGATCCTCAACGCTTTTTGTGTGCTTGATCGGGATGCGGCAATGACAGCCGCCCGGGCTTCGGAGAAAAGATGGGCGATGGGCCGGCCATTAAGCCCCCTTGATGGAATTCCGGTCTCCGTAAAGGACATTATCCTCACCAAGGGGTGGCCGACCCTGCGGGGGTCTCTGACAATCGACCCGGATCAGGCCTGGGATGTCGATGGTCCGGCCGTAGCGCGCCTGCGTGAAGCCGGCGCGGTTATATTCGGCAAGACAACGACGCCTGAGTTTGCGTCCAAGCCGGTCACGAATAGCGCCTTGACCGGCATTACGCGAAACCCCTGGAATCCTGCTCTTACCCCGGGCGGATCGAGTGGTGGCGCGGCGGCGGCGGTGGCGTCCGGTCTGGGGCCGCTGGCGCTCGCCACGGATGCGGGGGGATCGATCAGGATACCGGCCAGCCTTTGTGGCGTGTTCGGCCATAAACCCAGTGGCGGCCGTGTACCGATGTTTCCGCCGACCCCTTACGCAAGTCTTGCCGGGTTCGGCCCGATTACGCGTACTGTCGGTGATGCGGCAATGATGTTGAGTGTGATTTCCCGTCCTGACCCCAGGGATTTCGGCAGCTTGCCCTATGACCCGGTTACCTATGAGGTTGAACTTGAACGCGCTGATCTTTCGACACTGAGAATTGCCTATAGCCCTACATTGGGCTACGCAAATGTGGATGCGGAAGTGGAAGGCGTCGTCCGAAAGGCAGTCGGTCTGCTTAAAGATGCCGGCACCCGGGTTGACGAGATTGACAAGGTCATGAACAGCCCGATCGAGTTGCTGGAGCGCCTGAAAAGAGGGTTCGCCGATTACGCCTTTCGTCATCTGGGGCCGGAGAAACTGGCAATGGTCGATCCGCAAATTGCCGCGGAGATTGAGGCGGCGCGGGGTGCAGATCTTGCTGAGCATTTTGACGCGGAAATGGAGCGTGCGGAACTGCATCGGCAAATGGCGGAATTTCACCAGACCTATGACATATTACTCTCTCCTGCTATTTCCGCTCAGGCTTTTCCCGCAGAATTGGATGCTCCAGAGGGTAGCGGTCGGTATGGCTGGATACCTTTTACGTCGCCCTTCAACTTGACGCGGCAGCCTGCTGCTTCAATCCCGTGCGGCTTTTCTGCGACGGGAATGCCGATCGGGATGCAGATTGTCGGACCGCAGTTTGCAGACAAGACGGTTCTGCAGGCGGCGCGGTTGTTTGAGAAAATTTTACCCTGGGCTGAGTTCAGGCCAGGTTTTGGAAAGTGAGATATTGAAACATGCAACTTGCAGTCAGGGTTCCCTATGAATGATGTAGAGGCATTGCGGTTTGATACTTTGACTCCGGCGGACATGCAGGGTGTCTTTGCGTTGTCGGAAGAGGCTGGGTGGACGCAGGTGGCTGATGACTGGGCGCTGATGATGAAGCAGGGTTCCTGCATCGGTTATCGCGATCCGTCGGGTCGACCGATTGCATCTGGCGTCGCCTTGCCGATGGACGATCAAATCGGCTGGGTCAGTATGGTGCTGGTAACAAAAAGCTGGCAGCGAAAGGGGCTGGCGACAAAGATTGTTGAAAAATGCTGCGAATGGCTAGAGGGGCAGGGAATTATTCCCTTGCTCGACGCTACCCCCGACGGCAGAACAGTCTATTCGCAGATGGGATTTCAGGATCAGCTTGCTATCACGCGGTGGCGAGTTGATACAGAAGTCCGTGGCAATGAAGCGTCGGTCGGCCCGGCACGAGCGGATGACCTGATCTGGATCGCCGACTATGACGAAGAAGTCTTTGGCGCGCGTCGAACACCTATACTCGGCGACCTGATAATGCGTGGACCCGCCTATGCCGCTGACGGCAATGCTGGATTTTTGCTTGGACGAGAGGGGCGGGGCGTTACCCAAATTGGTCCTCTTTCTGCAGAGAGCCTGTCGATTGCAATTAACCTTCTGGATGCTGCATTAGCGTCCCTCTCAGGTGCCGTTACGATTGATGCGTTTGATGCGCAGGCCGAGTTCACGGATCACCTCGCCGCACGGGGGTTCAAGGCGCAGCGAAGTTTCACCCGGATGATACGCGGACCTGTCAGAATAATCGGAGATGCTTCGCGCGCGTTTGCTGCTGCAGGTCCGGAGCTTGGGTGAGCCATGAAGGTTCTGAAGGGTAAAGTGATACTAGTTAAGCGAGGGAGTGGCGCTCTGGCCTGGGTGACTTCCTTCAACCTCCGCGCAGGGATATTTTCCCGCCAGTTATTGTAAATTCTTGAATTGAAAGCAGAAAGTATGACAACGGATACGATAATTAACCTTTCCGGTATCAAGAAAATCTACCGTACCAAGGAAAAGGAAACCATAGCCGTCTCCGACGTCAGTATGCAGATCAATACGGGTGACTTTATCTCTCTGGTCGGTCCGTCCGGTTGCGGTAAATCGACGATCCTGAAGATCATTGCCGACCTCATTCCCGCAGAAGGCGGGTCAATAGAAATTGGCAATGCAAATCGGCAGATAGACCGAAGCCGGGATATTGGCATGGTGTTTCAGCAAGCCCTGCTCCTGAAGTGGCGAAAAATTATCGACAACGTTCTATTGCCCGCCGAAATTCTCGGGCTGCCGATGAAGGAGGCGCGGGGGCGAGCGAAAGATCTTCTCGAGATGGTCGGTCTCCGGGGGTTTGAAGATGTCTATCCTTACGAGCTGTCCGGCGGTATGCAGCAACGCGCGGCAATTGCCCGATCTCTTGTGCATGATCCGGAAATTATTCTGATGGATGAACCGTTTGGTGCGCTTGATGCGCTCACTCGAGAGAAAATGAATACGGAACTTCACCAGATTTGGCGAAAATCGGGCAAGACGGTGCTTTTTGTCACTCACAGTATTCAGGAGGCCGTATTTCTCGGAACCCATTGCGCGGTTCTAACAGCGGGGCCGGCACGAATGGCCTCCTATTTTCCGATCGAGCTTGCGGTGCCGCGTCAAATTGCAATTAAGACCGAGCCGGAATTCGGTGCCTATACCCGAAAAATTTACGACCTGCTCGGTGTCGAATAGCCTCTCCATCTGCGGCTATTCTGCTTGTTTTATACAGCGTAGATTGGCTTTGACATAACGCTGGATGCCGTCCAGTAGCGGGCGGTACCGGCTGTTCGCCAGGAAAATCAGAGCTTGTGCCGAGTGGTTGTTTGCCGCAATCACGCGGTTTCCTGTGTCGATGACAAATACCTTCCCAGATTATATTTTCCCCAGCTGAAATGGCGGGAATGGGCATATGATTTACATAATCCCACTCTTTTTGCGCTTATTTAAGGGTGTAAATGGGCTGCCCATATTTGGCGACAAAATTGCCTAAAATATTGTTGACAATATTATCGGCAATGAATAACGTTCCTTCAACAGGGAAACAAAATCAGCAAAATTTGAAAATTTATGACGAAAAGAAATGTCACTAAACTAACGACGGTTACGTCCGGTCCTAAGTCCGGCGGTTCGGATACTGACAGGCTTGTCGATGAGTTGCGCCGACGTATCGTGACCAATCAAATGCCGCCCGGTTCACGCATTCGGGAAAATGAACTATCGGAAGAATTCGGCGTCTCCCGTTCCCGCGTTCGCGACGCGTTCGGAATTCTGGAAGAGCGGGGACTTATCGAGCGAATTCCGAATAAAGGCGCCGTCGTCATGCGCCTGGAAGCGGACAGTTTCCTCGAACTATTTGACGTTCGTGAGGTGCTGGAAGGGTTGATGGTGCGTCTAGCGACGCAAAATACCGAGCCTGAGTATTGGGATGACCTGATCAATCTATTCGGTGCGGATTTGGAAAAGGCTGTCGAGAATAATGATTTCAACGCCTATATGGCGGCGATTGCGCAGTTCCGCCAAACCTGCATCGAGGCAGCCGGTAGTGGCACCTTGCGCGGTTTGCTGGATGACATTTATGACCGCGTTCTGAGTATGACACGCCGCCTGATGCTGGTGCCCGGACGTGCGAGCGAAGGGTTCCGGCAGCATCAGGGAATCCTCCGGGCCATGCAGGAAGGCGATGCGGAAAAGGCCGAGCGCCTCAAACGAGAGAATATTCGAAGCGCGCGTCAATGGTTCCTTAAATACAACGACTTCCTCCTCTAACGATAGATCTGAGTATGACGGCCAAGAATAAAAACAAGAATGCCGGTGCCGGTCCTTTGAAGGGCATACGGGTCATAGAGTTGGGGTCGACCGTCGCCGGGCCATTTTGTGCGCGCCTGATGGCGGACTTCGGCGCCGATGTTATCAAGGTTGAACAGCCGGAAGGAGACGCGGTCCGGTCCATGGGCACACGACGCGACGGCCATTCTCTGTATGGCGCATCGATCTTTCGCAACAAACGACTTGTATCCGTCAACATGCGGCAGGAAGAGGGACGCCAGCTCGTCCGGCAGCTCTGCCTTGGGGCGGATATTGTTGTGGAAAATTTCCGCCCCGGTACACTCGAGCGCTGGGGTCTTGGTTATGAAGATTTGTCTGAAAAGAACCCGGGATTGGTCCTGGTGCGTATCAGTGGTTTTGGACAGACCGGGCCCTATAGCAGCCGAAGCGGATACGGGGTAGTTGGTGAGGCGGTCAGTGGACTTAGGGAGATAACTGGCGATCCCGACAGACCACCACCTCGCGTAGCAACGTCTCTCACGGATTATATAACCGGCCTGTATGGGGCGTTCGGTGCGATGATGGCGCTGGTGGAGCGCAATCGTACCGGCCTTGGGCAGGTCGTGGATTCCGCCTTGTATGAATCCGCTTTCAGTTTCATGGAGCCTCATGTCCCCGCCTATCAGCAGATGGGAATCATTGCGCAGCGCGCCGGTTCCCGCCTGCCGGGAAATACACCAAACTCGATCTATCCTACGGGCGATAAGCGATTTGTCGTTATCGCGGCCGCGTCCGATCCTGTTTTCCGGCGGCTCGCAAGCGTTATCGGTAAACCGGGATTGGCGGAAGACCCGAAATTTGTGACCGCAGTCGCTCGTGCAGAAAATGAAGATGATTGTGATGGCTTCATCACAGAGTGGACCCGGTCCAAATCGGTCGAAGAAATAGAAACCGAACTGCTGGCCGCCAATGTTCCCGCCGCGCGTATCTACACGATGGAAGATATTTTCGACGATCCGCAATTTCAGGCGCGGGACATGCTTGTCGATGTAGAGGACCCGACGCTTGGGGATATCACGGTGGCAGGGGTGGTGCCGAAACTTTCGGGCACCCCGGGAGAGATTTGGCGGGCCGGCGCTCAATGCGGAGAGGATACCAATGAGGTACTCGCTAAAGAGCTCGGCCTTTCACCGGATCAAATCAGTCAACTTGAGAGCAGGTCGATAATAAAGGGTCTGCAAAAGGCGCATGGCCAGACAAAAAGCAAAAACAAGAACCTGAAACAGCCAGCCGGAGCGTCGAAATGAACCAGAGTCAACTCCCTGAAACACTAGAGGAAAAGCTAGAGCAGCTGGGGCAGCGAGAAGAAACCGCACGTCAGATGGGCGGAAAAGACAAGATCGCCCGGCGGACGGCGGCGGGTATCATGAATGCGCGCAGCCGTATCGACGCGCTGCTTGACCCGGGAACCTTCTCGGAAACCGGATTGCTTGGCGTCTCCACTGTCTATGAAGAAGACCGTGATAAAACGCCGGCGGATGGCAAGGTGGCAGGGTTCGGTCTGATCGATAACAGGCGGGTGGGCGTTGTCTCCAACGATTTCACCGTTAAGGGCGCGTCGTCCAGCATGACCAATATGAAGAAGATCGGACATGTAAAACGGACGGCAACGGATCGGGGATTTCCGCTCATTTTCCTCGGTGAATCCTCAGGTGCGCGGATGCCGGACAATATGGGGTCTGAGGGTATGGGTACGATGCTCGGCAACGATCCGCATCAGTATGTCAGACATCGGGAAACACCCTGGGTGTCGGCTGTATTGGGACAGTGTTTTGGGTCGTCTGCCTGGTATTCCTGCCTCGCCGATTTCACGGTGATGCGGAAAGGAGCTGTGCTGGCGGTGGCAAGCCCGGCGCTCGCTTCTCTCGCCATCGGCCAGAAGGTCGCGCCCGAGGATTTGGGCGGTTGGAAGTTGCACAGCGAGGAAACCGGCCTCGTCGACCGGGTGGTGGAGACGGATGAAGAGGCACTTGCCGAAATACGTAAATTCCTCTCCTACATGCCGTCGCACAATGGTGAAACGCCACCGGTTGCCGAAGTGCACGAGGGCAGTGATGAAGCCGCCGAGTATATAACGCAAATCCTGCCGGACAGCCGCAAGCGTGGGTACGACGTTCGCAAAATCATCAACTGCATTGTCGATCTGGAAAGCTTTTTCGAGTTCAAGCCTCGCTTCGGCCGCACGGCGGTTACGGGGCTTGCCCGCCTGGATGGCAGGGTGGTCGGGATGGTCGCCAACAATCCGTTGGCCAAGGCCGGCGCGCTGGACGTCTCCGGGTGCGAGAAGGTCACGCGTTTTCTCGTGATGTGCGACTCCTTTAATATTCCAATCATTAACCTGGTTGACACGCCCGGTTTCGTTATCGGCATTGAAGGAGAGAAGAAGAAAGCGCCCGGTAAGATCATGAACTTCATGACGGCCTTGCAGATGTGCACGGTGCCAAAACTCTCCGTCATCATGCGCAAAAGCTATGGCCAGGCGTATCTGAATATGGGGGGAGGCCGGAACTCGGATTCTGTTGCCGTCTGGCCGACCGCGGAAGTCAGCTTTATGGACCCGCAGTACGCAACGGAAGTCGTTACCTGGGGTAAGGATGCTAGCGACGAGGAGAAGAGTGCCATTCGCGAGGAAATGGAGCGTAACAGCACTTACCTTGGACTCGCCCAGATATTCGCGGCCCAAAGTGTTATCGCCCCGCAGGATACGCGCAAATACCTCATCGAGGAGCTAAAGATTCAGCAGTTGCGACGCAGTGGCGGTATCGGCCGTCATAACATGGCCAGCTGGCCGACAACTTATTAACCGCCGTATTTGGAGATGCGTAAATGACAATAACGAATGTTGCTTCGGAAGTAATTGGGTCTGTCTGGAAGGTAGAGATGAACGTGGGGGACGCCGTCAAGGCCGGCGACACCATAATGATTTTGGAATCCATGAAAATGGAAATCCCGGTAGAAGCCCCGGTTGATGGCAAAATTACCGAATTCAAGGTGCAACCCGAGGATTCTGTCGATGAGGACCAGGTGCTATGCACAATCGAGAGTTAGGCTCCGAAATGAGTGACGCAGGTAAAAAAGACGTTGCGGAGACGCCGATCAACGAGGAGCTTTATTTCCGCCGTGTTGCTGCCCTGGAAATGGGCGGGAAGGAAGCGATTGAGCGCCAGCACGCGAATGGGCGCCTGACGGTGCGGGAACGCTTTTCCGAATTAACGGATAAAGAGAGTTTCCGGGAAGTTGGCACGCTTGCCGGTTCTGGCGAATATGATGAGAATAACAAATTGGTCCGGGTAACGCCTGCGCCCTATGTCGCGGGAATGGCTCGCGTAAACGGTCGTCCGGTTGCCATCGGTGGTGAAGATTTTACCGTTCGCGGCGGCACGACCTTCGGGGCAGCGCGTCGAAAAGGCGGGCAGGGCGGCTTTATCGAGGACCTGGCCCATTATTATAAAATTCCCCTGGTCAACCTGATTGACGGGGCCGGGGGAACGGTTACTTCAGCCAAGCGACGCGGCTATGTCGCGTTTCCGGGTGTGCATGGATTTGAACGCTCGGTTCAGCTGTTGGGTGAAGTGCCTGTCGTCTCCGCTGTGTTGGGAACTGCTGCCGGGGGGCCAGCGGGACGCGCAATTCTGTCGCACTTTTCGGTTATGGTTCGGGGAACGAGCCAGATTTTTGCAGCCGGTCCGCCTGTGGTGAAAAGATCGCTGGGACGCGACATCGATAAGGAAGAACTTGGTGGGGCGGCTACCGCTGTTGACAAGGCAGGAACCATTCACAACGCGGCGGATACGGAAGAGGAGGCGCTTGAACAGATTCGCCGCTTCCTAAGTTATATGCCGCAGAATGTATGGGAATTGCCGCCCGTTGTCCCGTGCGATGATCCGGTGGATCGATGTGAAGTGGCGCTTCGGGATATCGTGCCGGAAAAGCGTACGCAACCCTACAGCATGCATGATCTGATTGACCTGGTTGTGGATAAGGATTCCAGCTTTGAGATCCAGCCAACAAACGGCAAGTCGGTCATAACCACGCTCGCGCGGCTGGATGGTCGCGTGGTCGGCATTGTTGCCAATAACCCGAAGTTCTACTCCGGGGCCATGGATGCCTCCTCTGCCCATAAGCAGATCCGTTTTATGGAGCTTTGCGACACCTTTCATATTCCGCTGGTATTCCTTGTCGATGTGCCGGGCTTCATGGTCGGGTTGAAGGCTGAGCAGGAAGCAACTTTGCGCGAAGGCATGCGTGCTGTGTATGTGGCGGGTCAACTGACGGTTCCAACGATCACCCTTGTTATCCGGAAATGTTACGGCATGGCGGGCATGGCGACCTGCAACAAGAACGATATCGATTTGAAACTAAGTTGGCCTAGCGGTGAATGGGGCTCCCTGCCTGTGGAAGGGGGCGTCGCCGCCGCTTTCCGTCGCGATATAGCGAATTCCGACGACCCGAAGGCGCGTGAAAAGGAACTTGAAGCGGAACTGAGGGCCTATGCCTCGCCGTTCCGAACAGCAGAAGCGTTCGCGGTCGAAGAGATAATCGACCCGAGTGAAACCCGTCCAATCCTTTGTGAGTATATCGCGCTCGCAGAAGGTCGTCTCAGGGCCAATCTTGGCCCGAAAAGGAAGGCGGGCGTTTCACCCTGAAGGGTGTCCTATCGCTGTCGTTACTTGGAGGTGTTCGGCAGCGATTCTTGATGATTTATGAGGGAGGTAACTAAAATGATAATTCGTAACAGTATCGCGGCCGCTTGCGCCGTATTTATGCTTGCAGGCGGGGCAAATGCCGCCGACCGGATAGCATTTGGAACAACAGCGCTTAAATCAGTGCATTACACCTATGCGGCTTCTGCGGCAAAGGCCATCAATGAAAAATCGGGGGACAAGGTTGATATTACCGTCATATCGACCGGCGGCGCCGTTGATAACCTGAAACGTATCGGTCAGGGCCAGATCAATATGGGGCTCGGTACCTATGCAACGATCTATCAGGCTTACAAAGGCATTGGCAAATTTGAAGGCAATGCAATGCCTGAGCTTCGCGGACTATGGGTGCATGCCCCGGCTCTGCAGGCATGGGTTGTCCGGGAGGATTCCGGAATTAAGTCTATATCCGACCTGGCGGGAAAGGAATTCACCCCCGGTCAACGTGGTTCCGCGACTGAGCAACTTGCCATCCAGATGCTGGAAGCGGTTGACGTAAAACCGGATCTTTATCGCGCCAGCCTGGCGGATGCAGTGGCTGCCGTTAAGGACAATCGTTCTAATGGCTATGTAAAAGCGGGCGGTACAGCCGTTCTGGATGGGACGACGCTTGAACTGATGGCTTTTACACCAATAAGACTGCTCGGCTTCACCGATGACGAAGTGGCCAAAGTGAAAGAGAAATTCCCTTTTATCAACTTCCAGAAATATAAAGATAACGAAGTTGAAAATTTCCCTGCCTTTACGTCGCCGGTACAGGTGATTGGCCAGTTTGCGCTTGCCGATAGTCTGACGGACGAGCAGGTGATCGCCATTCTGGAAGGCGTGGTTGACAACCCGGGACCGCAGGTCGCGGCATTTCCATCCTTTGGCAAGCTTGATGTAATGCAGGATTCCCTGAATCTCATCACCATTCCTCTTCATAGCGGTGCCGTGAAGTTCTACCGCTCCCGCGGCCTTGAAGTGCCGGAACGTCTTATTCCACCGGAAATGAAATAGATGTCCTGATGAATGTAGCAGATGTGCCCGGTGCGCACCTCGCCTGCCGGACCCATCCGCATCGAAAAGATAATCGCAGTTACCAGAGAGGGATGGGCCGCCAGCGTCAACGTCGCCACCTTGGGCGTTGGTAACGATAAATCATCCAGTATTCAGCTCAAAATATCGGCAGGGACTAAACGACATGAGCGCGGGAGAATTATTGCAAGAAGAAGATGAAGAAAATGCCTTGGATGCATTACCCCGGCTTTATCGGCCGTTGATGTGGGTTTTGTGCATGGCACTCGTCTTTTTCCAGATCTACACCGCTGGCTTTGGACAGTTGCCGCCCTTGTCTCAACGGGCGGTTCACGTCGGGCTTGGACTTGCAATTGTCTTCCTCGGTTTTGTCCGATTTTACGGCACCATGGATACGCGGCAAAAGTTCTGGCGTGCAGGTGATGTTATCTTCGCAGCGTTGTCCGCTGCCACGACCATCTACATCCTGACTCAGGAAACAAGAATAACAGAGTCCTTTAATCTGGCGGTAATGCCGATAGATCTCATTTTGGGATCAATTCTTACCGTAATTCTGTTGATTGCCGCCTGGCGAACCACGGGACCGGCTCTTCCGATCCTCGCAATCATCATGCTGCTCTATACGTTGTTGGGGCAGCATATACCCGGCACATGGGGGCATCCGGGTTTTGATTTCCAGTACTTGGTTGAACATTTATATCTCGGGACTGAGGGGATATGGGGCACAGTTACGGGCCTATCCGCAAACCTTATCGCCATCTTCATAATCTTCGGGGCATTTTTGATGGCAACGGGGGCGGCCCAGACTTTTATGGATATGGCACTGATCGCCGCGGGGCGCTTTCCGGGCGGCGCGGCGAAGGTAGCGACAGTGTCCAGCGCGCTGTTTGGGATGTTAAATGGCGCGGCGGTTGCCAACGTTGCCAGCACGGGTGCCTTTACTATCCCGGCGATGAAGCGCCTCGGCTATAAATCAAGTTTTGCCGGCGCTGTTGAGGCAACAGCTTCCTCCGGTGGCCAGATTACGCCGCCCATTATGGGGGCGGGTGCATTCGTGATGGCGGAACTTCTTTCTGTCCCATATCTGGACATTGTGTATGCGGCCGTTATTCCGGCGTTTTTATTCTATGCCTGTGTCTGGATGTCGATTGATGTCGAGGCGCGGCGCGAAGATATGCGTTCTTTCGATGAATCAGAGCTTCCCACGCGCGCAGAAGTTCTTGCCATCGGGCGTATCGGGCCATTGGTTGTTACCCTTGCCGTCCTGCTCATCAGCATGTTTTCGGGAAATACGCCAACCCTTGCCGCCTTCTATGCAATTTGTACAAATGTCGGCCTTTACCTGCTGATCGGGCTCTTTCATGGGAAAGACGTGAAGCAGCGGATACTGAAGCTGCAAAAAGCGGTCATATCCGCTGCCTTTGGAATTACCGGCATCTTGGCCCTGCTTGTTACCGCGCAGGTGGCTTTATCGCTTATCGGGCTGACCGGTTCAGGGATCAAGCTTTCGGAAATGATCGTCAGCATTGGCGGCGGCCAATTGTTTGTTGGTGTCCTGTTGTCGATGATTGTCGCGCTGATCCTGGGAATGGGCATGCCGACAACCGCGGCTTATCTTTTGGCGGCCGCTGTCGCGGCGCCCGCCCTTATCAGCCTGAATGTCGATCCATTGGTCGCCCATTTCGTTGTGTTCTACTCGGCTTTGCTGTCGGCCTTAACACCGCCCGTTTGTACTGCTGTCTTCACGGCGGCGGTGATTGCCAAAACAGACTGGTGGTCTGTTTCACTTGTATCAATCCGCCTCGCTTTGATGAAGTATCTGATGCCATTGTTTTTCGTGTTTCGTCCGGCGGTATTGCTGGAAGCGAGTGCGATTGAAATTGTATGGTCGCTTGTTATGGGGCTTGTCGCATCGTTGTTGCTCGCGATTGGTGGGGGGCGGTTCTACCGCCAGCGAATATCACTCCCGATTGCCCTGTTCCTTGGAGCCATGGGCGCGTTGGTTGCGGCTAACGAATGGTGGATGGATGCCGCCGCCATATTGGTACTCGCCATCGTGGTGATCGGGCAACGCAGGGCAGTATGGCTTGGTAAAAAGGCGCAAACGTAATAGTCTGGTGCTGACGGTAATTCGTCGTAAACAAAGAAATAAGCTTTGAATAATAACAAACCGATCGAAAGAAAATCATGTCATCTGTTGAGAAATTGCTGATCGCGAATCGCGGTGAAATCGCCTGCCGTATCATTCGCACCTGTAACAACATGGGGATACCGACCGTAGCCGTTCATTCAGAAGCGGATCGGGAATCCCTGCACGTCGAAATGGCGGATGAGGCATATGAAATTGGACCGCCACCAGTAAATGAGAGCTATCTCGATATCGAGGCTATTTTGAAGGTGATGCAGGAAAGCGGCGCCAATGCGGTGCATCCGGGCTACGGCTTGCTGGCGGAAAATGCCGGGTTTGCCCGGGCTGTCCAGCAGGCCGGTCACATCTGGATCGGGCCAGATCCTGCGACAATTGATGCCATGGGTGATAAGGAACGCGCGCGGGAACTTGCGGTCAGCCTTGATGTACCGGTGCTGCCTGGCAGTGGCCGTTTTCGTCCCGGAGATGAGGGAGATCCCTCTGAGATTGCGGCAGAGATCGGGTACCCATTGCTTGTAAAGGCGGCTGCCGGGGGCGGAGGGATCGGCATGCGGGCGGTTGCCTCGGCAGAGAAGCTCCTGTCGCAGATTGAAACGACGCAGAAACTGGCAGAGCGCATTTTTGGCGATGCGTCCATCTTCCTGGAAAGATATGTTCCGAATGCCCGACATGTGGAAGTCCAGATTTTCGGCTTCGGCAATGGGGAAGGCATACATTTATTTGATCGGGACTGTACTATCCAGCGTCGCTTCCAGAAAATCATCGAGGAAGCGCCGGCCCCGTCTCTCTCGGAGGAAATTCGCGGCCGCATGCAGGCCGCGGCACTCAAGCTGGTAGCACATCAGTCCTATCTCGGGGCGGGAACTGTCGAGTTTATTTATGACTGCGACCGAGATGATTTCTATTTCCTTGAGATGAACACACGTATACAGGTGGAGCATGCGGTAACGGAAATGGTAACCGGGATTGATCTCGTAAAATGCCAGATCGAGGCGGCTACCGGTGATTTCGTTTCTGCAAAGCAAGATGATATAATTTTGACCGGCCACGCTCTGGAATGCCGGATATATGCGGAGCGTCCTGAGAAAAAATTCATGCCCTCTCCCGGAACGCTTAACATACTTGAATTTCCTGATAAAACTGAGGACTTACGTATTGATACGGGTGTTGTGCAAGGCGATACCATCACTCCTTATTATGATCCCATGATTGCGAAAGTCATTGCGTCCGGGGTCAACAGGGATGCCGCCATTGCGAGAATGCGTCAGGCCCTCTCCGAGATTAAGCTGGAGGGGGTTGGAAATAATATCGCATTTTTATCGGACGTGCTGTCAGACCCTGACTTTCAGAAGGTCGATATTACCACCAATTACATAGATAAACAGCAGAAATAATCTGTCGGGGCGGCATGTCGGCGGGTCTTCCGATCGCAGCATAGGGGTTTATGATTCGTGCCTTGGCGCGGGCTTTGAGCAATTTTCTTCTGCTCTTGGTCCGCACCGGAAGGCGCCGTATCCATTGAAAATCATGACCCTTTTGCCCGTGAAAAAGGGTTCTTGACAAGCTCGATGAATTGTCAATATCTTCTCATAAGTATCCAGCAGGTTACTTATTCCTACAGGGAGATAAAAAAATGAAATTCATCGTATCGATGCTTGCTGCCGTGGCGATGTTTGCCGCACCAGCGACAGCAGAAGAATATTCTTGGAAGCCGGACAAACCGGTCACAATCATTGTACCTTGGTCTGCCGGTGGCTCCACTGACAGCGTTACGCGCGTTCTTGCAGGTGAACTTGAAGAAGCGCTGGGACAGACCGTTGTTATCGTGAACCAGCCGGGTGCGGCAGGTTCTGTTGGGACAACAAACGCATGGCAGGCGGATCATGACGGCCTGACATGGGCCGCCGGGGCGGCAATTGACCTTGGCGCCTATCAGGTTCTCGGAATGCTTGACGTTCCGGTCACAGATTGGAAACTCTATCTTCATATCGCCAATGTTGCGGTTGTCGGCGCAAATCCCGATTCAGGATACAAGGATTTCGGTGATGTCCTCGCGGCAATGAAATCAGATCCGGACAGCGTTTCTGTCGCCACGGCCGGTGTGACTTCCGGTGGCCACAATGCCATGGAATCCATCGCCCAGACAGCTGGCGGCAAGTATAAGCATGTCAGCTATGACGGCGGAAAGCCGGCCGTGCTGGCCGCGGTTTCCGGTGAAACCAAGCTCACCACCCAGCTCGCATCAGAGCAGGCGGAAATGATCCGTGCCGGTCGGCTAGTTCCCCTTGCCGTGCTGGCTGATAAGCCGCTCGTTATCGAAGGTTATGGTGAAATCCCGTCCATCAAGCAGTGGATACCGGACATTCAGACGGCGAACAACTACTTCGGTATCTGGACGCCTGCAGACGTTCCGGCCAATGTAATCGAAACAATGGACAAGGTTTGGGCAAATGCCATTTCCAAGTCCAAGGCGATGGCGGAATATGCCGCCAACCGCGGTGCGATTATGGATCCGTCCTCTGGCGATGCAGCTCTGGCGGCGATTAAGCCGGCACTGACCCAGAATGTCTTCCTGCTGTATGATGGTGGCAAGACAAAGAATGATCCAACTAAATACGGTTTCACACGCCCATAGCGTTTGACCATCTGGTATCTCCCTTGGCGCCTGTTTGCGTCAAGGGGATGCCTTGATCTTGCCTTTTGACCCTGCCTGGAGCAGGGCATTGGATCCGGAAAGTTAATTCATGGACGGCCTCATTTCCTTTGCAAACTCCGTTGGTTCCATACTGACGAGCTGGTCAGCCGTTGATGTTGTGTGGGCTACGTTGCTGGGCATCATCGTTGGCATGTTACCTGGTCTCACAGCGACGCTTGGGGTTGCGCTGCTGACAACATTGACCTTCAAGATGGAAGCGGATCAGGCGATCCTTATTCTTGTCTGCATGTATGTTGGCGCAATTTACGGCGGAAGCCGAAGCGCAATCTTGCTGAATATTCCCGGCACCCCCGCAAATGCGGCGACCGCTCTTGACGGATTTCCTCTTGCACGGGCAGGTAAGGCGGGATCGGCCATGGCGATTGCGACAACGGGGTCGGTCTTCGGCGGGTTGATCGGGATGATTGCCCTCGCTGTCATTGCGCCAGTCCTCGCTGAATTTGCCCTGTCTTTTGGTGCCTTCGAATTTTTCTGGCTGGCGGTGTTTGGTGTCCTGATTTCCGGCCAGCTCACGTCACTTGATGACCCAATTAAGGGCTGGATAGCAGGTTTTCTGGGGCTTTTTATCGCGACAATCGGGCAGGAAGGCATCTACGCCGTGCCGCGTTTCTCCTATGGATCGACGGATCTCTCCGGGGGCATCGGGTTGCTGCCGGCCATGGTAGGGGCATTCGGTCTGGCCGAAATTCTGACCGTTATGCGCCATGAGGCCTTTGAAGCCGTCCGGGCGAAATCGGACAGTGTCTGGTCTGGCATCCGGGAAGCTTATAAGTATAAATTTACGGCCATTCGTTCAGGCCTAATCGGCACCCTCATGGGACTGATCCCGGGTGTCGGGGAAGATATGGGATCCTGGGCCTCCTACGCCGCGGCACGCCAGACGTCCAAAAACAAGGAAGAATTCGGCAAGGGCTCGGTTGAGGGATTGCTCGCCGCTGAGTCAGGCAATAACGCCGCAGTTCCAGGAGCGCTCATTCCGGTATTGACCTTGGCGGTCCCGGGATCGGCGCCGGCTGCCGTCCTGCTCGCGGCCATGGTTATTCACGGCATCCGTCCCGGGCCACTGATCATGATTGAATCGCCGGGCTTTGTTTATTCCGTTGTGGCGATGGTATTCCTGGCGACAATTGCCATGGGTGTTCTTGGGTTGCTTTTGACCCGTCCGCTTGTGCTGGTCCTTAAAGTGACGCGGGAACGCCTGATGCCCATCATCTTTGTCCTTTGTACTGTCGGGGCCTTTGCCATCGCCAGCCGGACTTTCGATGTCTGGGTGATGCTGTTTTTCGGTGTCTTCGGATTTATCCTTCGGGAACTTAAATATCCGATGGCTCCCCTTATTCTGGGGATCGTGCTTGGGGATATCCTTGACAAGAGCCTGCGGCGTGGACTGGTGTTGTCAGATGGCGAGCTAATGCAGTTCTTCAACCGACCGATCAGTATGGTGCTCTGGATTTCCGCATTGCTCTTTATCCTGTTGACGATGCCGTCGATCCGGAAACTGCTGGGCCGTTTGTTCAAGCAAAAAGCCAAGGGAGGCGTGCAATGAGCCACCAGTCCTCAATGAATAAGGCTGATTTTATCTCCTCCATTATTCTGACGCTTTTTGGAATAGGGGTAGTGGTCGAAAGCCTGCGTCTTCCGAGACTAGAAAATCTTAACGTCAATGCCTATACGGTGCCGGGCATCGTGCCGGGATTTCTCGGCCTGTTCCTGACAGTTGCTGGTCTGGCGATTTTTGTGCGCTCCATCCGGCGCGGGGGGTGGAAGCTCAGCCTGAACAAAGATGGAATGCGCCGCTGGCTTGGTTCCGCCATGGTCATGCGAACCGCCGTAACCGTTGTGATAACAATGGGCTATGCGATCTTGTTATTTCCGAATGTGCCATTCTGGATTGCGACACCGATTTTCATATTCGTATTTGTCGTCGCAACGGAAGCGATGAAATACGGTGGCTTGCCGGATCGTAAAAAGCTGCTGACGGCCCTGGTCCTCGCAATCATTGCGGGACTCCTAATCAACTATGTATTTCAGGACTTGTTCTTTGTCCGTCTGCCGGGAGGCTGAACCGATATGCTCCTTAGTCTATGCAATGAAGTGCTGCGGGATTATCCGTTCCCTGACCAGTGCAGGATCGCGGCAGCCCTGGGGTACAAGGGGCTGGAAGTGGCGCCCTTTACACTTGGCGATGACCCGATGGCGCTGACAGATGCGGATGCTGAGGAATGCCGTCGCATTGCTGAAGACCATGGCCTTGTTATAACCGGACTTCACTGGCTCCTGGTGGCGCCTCCCGGGTTGTCGATCACAACGGATGACTTGTCGGTCCGGACACAGACCTTGTCCCTCATGGAGCATCTGATCAGTTTGTGCGCGCGCATGAATGGATCTGTTCTTGTCCATGGATCTCCGGCGCAGCGCCTGCTTTCACAGGCGTCGTCCCCAGAGGTGGCGCGTGATAATGCGATGGATTGCTTTGGCAGGGTGGCAAGCTGGGCACGGGCAGCGGGAGTTACCTACTGCATCGAACCGCTTAGCCCGAACCAGACGGATTTTATCAACACTGTTGAAGAGGGTGCGGAGATTGTCACCGCCGTTAATTCTCCGGCATTCAAGACAATGATTGATACAGCCTCGGCTGGTCTTGCGGAGGAAGACCCGGTCGATGCGCTTATTCGTAAATGGTGGCCGGGGGGGAAGATCGGCCATATTCAAGTCAATGACACGAACCAGCGGGCACCGGGGCAGGGTGACGATGAATTCTCCCCGATATTTCAGGCATTGAAAGATGTCGGTCACGACGGCGTCGTTGCTGTTGAGCCTTTTGTTTACGAACCTGACGGTGCCACCACGGCTGCTGTTGCGGCGGGCTATATCCGCGGCGTAATGGAGAATTTAGTATGACCATCCCAAAACTTCGCGTTGTTGAAAGCCGCGTCGTCGTTCGTAACGCGTTCACGCGACTTCCGTTCCGATTTGGCGTGGTGACCATGGAAGCGGCGCCTGTCGGCATTTTGCAGGTTGTGGTGGAGTTTGAGAATGGCGCGCGGGCGTCCGGTGTTGCCAGTGACTTCCTGGCCTATAAATGGTTCGACAAATCGCCGGAGAAAACGCCTGCCGATAATGTTGCGGATCTGTTGCAGGCGATCCGGGATGCCCGTGCGGTTTATTCGGAGGCGGGATTTGGAACGCCCTTTGGATTATGGTTCTCGACCCGAGAGGAAATAGAAGCAAAATCACTTGCCCGCGGTTTCAATCGCCTCGGCGCGTCCTTCGCGAGCTCGATGATGGAACGTGCCGTTATCGATGCCGTCGGTCGCCATAGTGGACTAACCTTTGACCAGATGGTGCGAGAAAATAGCCTGTCAATTGATCCATCAGCGCTGCTGCCCGAAGTGGGCTACAGTGATATGCTTGGGGCATTGCCCGCGCGTCCGCTTGACGAGGTCGCCCTCCGGCATACTGTAGGGCTGGTTGATCCGATCTCCGCTGCCGATAAGGAAGAGGATGCCCCGAAGGACGGATTTCCAGTTACGCTGGAGGAATATCTGGCTATCGACAAGCTCCGGTACCTCAAGGTCAAGGTGGGTGGCCAGATCGAGGAGGATATCGATCGCTTAACGCAGATTGCCGAGGTTGTTAGGACTGCCGGCCAGCCAATTCAGATGACCTTCGATGGCAACGAGCAATATAAGAACCTGGAAGATTTTGTTGCGCTAGTAGAGCGGATCAAGGCGACACCAGCCCTTGAAGCTCTTTGGAAATCGGTTTTGTTTATTGAACAGCCGTTGCATCGGGATGTCGCCATGGCGGCCCCGCTCCCCGCCGATGCGGTTGCGGCAATCGGTAAACCCTTGCTGATTGATGAGGCCGACGGTTGGGCCGAGGCGTTCTATGATGCGATTGAACTTGGATATGAAGGTGTCAGCCACAAGAACTGCAAAGGAGTTTACCGGTCTCTGATAAATACCGGCCTCGCGGCAGTACGTAATCGTGCAAATAGTGATAAACATTATTTTCTGTCGGCCGAGGACCTGACCAACCTGGCAGTTGTACCGTTGCAGGCTGATCTTGCCGTTATTGCCACACTTGGAATCCCGCATGTCGAGCGTAACGGGCATCATTATTTCTGCGGCCTTGACCACCTGCCAGAGTCCGAATGGGCCGCAGCGTTAAAACAGCATGCCGGACTTTACGAACCGCATGGAAAATCGGGGGCGCTTCGTATCGACAATGGAATGCTCGATTTGCGTTCGTTGCAGGTGCCGGGACTCGGGGCTTCGGATCTTCCTGATCTGGATAACGGCGTGGCGGAAGAAGACTGGAAATTTGAGATGTTGGAGAATAAACCATGAGTGATCTGCCAGATCGATTTGAAAATGTAGCAGAGCTGGAAGAATTTATGACGCGGCCGCAAGACGGGCTTGCGGAAGATCTGGCGAATGCGCCGGGCGCCATCACGATTCTCGGCATTGGCGGTAAAATGGGGCCGACGCTTGCGCGCATGGCCAAGCGTGCGGACCCGGACCGCAGGATTATCGGCGTTGCCCGGTTCTCCGATCCGGCTGTCCGCAAGGAACTTGAAGCCACGGGCATTGAAACGGTTGCCTGCGATCTTCTGGATGAAGCCGCTGTTCGGCAACTTGAAGTGACCGAAAACGTGATTTTCATGGCGGGGATGAAATTTGGCGCCACCGGCAACGAGCCGCTTACCTGGGCAATGAACAGTCACGTGCCGGCCCTTGTTGCCAGCCATTTCACGACCAGCCGAATTGTCGCCTTCTCCACTGCCTGTATTTATCCCTTCGTTGATGTCCGTCATCAGGGCGCAACTGAGGATGTGTTGCCGACGCCACAGGGGGAGTACGCTAATTCCTGCGTTGGGCGGGAGCGAATATTCGAGTATTTTTCAGCGAAGCATAACACGCCGGGCCGTCTGTTCCGCTTGTCATATGCGATCGATATGCGATACGGCGTCCTTCATGATGTCGCTCAGGCGGTCATGCGCGGGGAACCGGTATCGCTTGCAATGGGGCATGTAAATGTGATTTGGCAGGGGGATGCGAATGCCTATGCACTTCGCTGTCTCGCCCATGCGGATACACCGATGACGCCGATAAATATTTCCGGCCCCGAAACCACGAGCATCCGTTCTGTCGCACAGCTTTTTGCAAGGAAATTCAACAAGCCTGCAATATTCGAGGGTGAAGAGGGCGAGACGGCCTGGCTGGTCAATACAAATCAGCAGCAGGACTTGTTCGGTTATCCGTCAGTGCCGCTTTCGAAACTTATTGACTGGACGGCCGATTGGGTCGCTCGCGGCCAGGCCAGCCTGGGGAAGCCAACGCATTTCGAAGTGAGTGACGGAAATTACTGATTAGCCATGGAAACCTCGCAACCACGCACCCGTAATCCCGAGCGGACCCGCAAGCAAATACTTGATGCGGCAACTGTGGAATTTACGAATAAGGGTATCGAAGGTGCCCGCACGGACGAGATTGCGCGGGCGGCAGGCGTTAGTAAACGCATGCTGTTTCACTATTTCAACAGTAAGGATGGCCTGTTTCAGGCGGTGCTGGAAAAGATATATCTTGATATCCGAAGCGCGGAGGAAAATCTGGACCTAACGGGTCGGGACCCGATTGAGGCCATGGCTGAGTTATGTATTTTCAGTTTTGAATGGTTTGCAAAGCATCCCGAATTCATGGCGATCCTGAACGAGGAAAACCTGCATGGGGCCGTCCATGCGAAAGCCAGTGACTCAGTCCTCACCCTGAACATGCCGTTGGTCGATATAATCTCGAAAGTCTTGAAAAAAGGGGAGAAGGAGGGTTTTTTCCGGCCAGATGTGGATCCGGTTGAACTCTATATCTCGATCGCGGGCGTTTCCTATCTCTACTTTTCGAACATGCATACCCTGTCAGAAATATTTGGTCGCGACCTGTCGTCACGTGAAGAGCTGGACAAGCGGCGCCAACATGTCGTGGAGGTCATTCTCGGATACCTTTGCCATCCGGAAACACGACCGTCCGTACCTAACGCCAAATCGAGGAAATAAAGAGATGCGAATTGATGATATTCCGGAAGAAACCTTGGCTGCCTTTCGTCGGGGAGGTGTTATCCCGGCGCAACCGCTCGCACTGAATAGCCAGCGGGAACTGGATGTCCGTCGGCAGCGCGCCCTCAGCCGCTATTACCTGGATGCAGGTTCAGTTGGCATCGCGGTGGGTGTCCATACAACCCAGTTCACCATTCGTGACGTCGGGCTTTATGAGCCGGTTTTGCGTCTGGCCGCTGAGGAGGCCGAAAGCTGGGTTGAAAGAACGCCTTTCATGGTTGCGGGTGTTGTTGGCAAAACCGATCAGGCGCTGTCCGAGGCGAAACTCGCCAAATCTTTGGGATATCATGCTGTTCTGCTTGGTCTGGCCGCGCTGAACGACGCAAGCGTCGATGAGTTGGTAGCGCATTGCAGAAAAGTGGCTGATGTTATGCCGGTCGTGGGCTTCTATCTTCAGCCGGCTGTCGGCGGTCGCAACCTGCCGTACGAATTCTGGAAGCAGTTTGCCGAAATCGAGAATGTTGTCGGTATCAAGCTTGCCCCTTTTAACCGCTATAAGACTCTCGATGTTGTCCGGGGAGTGGCTGATGCAGGCGCGAAAGACAGGATAACGCTCTATACCGGCAATGACGATCATATCGTGGGAGATTTGATCACGCCTTTTCCCGTCCAGATTAATGGCAGAACGGAAACGATCAATATTGTCGGCGGATTGCTCGGTCATTGGTCGGTTTGGACACGCAAGGCGGTCGAACTGATCGAAGAGGTTTCCGCCGTGCGAGGACAAGAGAAAATTTCCTCAACCTGGTGGACCCGCGATGCGGCGGTAACAGATAGCAACGGTGCCTTCTTCGATGCGGCAAATGACTATGTCGGTGTGATTGCCGGATTGCATGAAGTGTTGCGTCGGCAGGGGTTGCTGGAAGGCATATGGTGCCTCGATCCGGAAGAAACCCTGGGGCCGGGCCAACTTGCCGAAATCGACCGTGTTTACAACTCATACCCTGAACTGAATGACGATGACTTTGTGCGGCAAAATCTCGATAGATGGCTTGCGGATTGATGTACGAAGTTGCTTTGGAAATCACGAAAAAGAATTGAATAGACTGAAAGGATAATTTTGATGGAACGCAGGATTGGTATCATCATGCATGGAGTAACGGGCAGAATGGGGATGAACCAGCATCTGATCCGTTCCATCCTCGCCATTCGCGAAGAAAAGGGCATGCTTCTGCCCAATGGTGACAGGCTGATGCCCGACCCAATCTTGGTGGGCCGCAATGCCGAGAAAATAGAGTTTCTTGCGAAAGAACATGGTATTACGCGCTGGACGACCGACCTTGACAAGGCGCTTGCCAATCCCGATGACACCATATTTTTTGATGCCGGATCAACCCAGATGCGGGCAGAGCTTCTGAAAAAAGCTATCGCGGCAGGCAAGCATGTTTATTGTGAAAAGCCGATTGCGGATGATCTGGAAGTTGCCCTTGATCTCGCGAAAACGGCGGAGGCCGCCGGTGTGAAGAATGGTGCCGTTCAGGACAAGCTCTGGCTGCCGGGCCTGCTGAAACTCAAGCAGGCGATTGATAACGGTGCTCTTGGCCGGATCCTTGATGTTCGCATTGATTTTGGTTACTGGGTTTTTGAAGGGGACTGGACCCCGGCGCAGCGGCCGTCCTGGAACTATCGCAAGGAAGATGGCGGTGGCGTCATCCTCGATATGATGTGCCATTGGCGCTATGTCATCGACAATCTGTTTGGCGATGTGAGTTCAGTAGTTTGTCGGGGCGCCATCCATATACCGGAACGCTGGGACGAAAACGGCGAGCGCTATGATGCGACGGCGGACGATGCTGCTTATGCAATTGTCGAGCTAAAAAACGGGGCGATTGTCCAGATCGCCAGCAGCTGGTGTACGCGCGTTCGACGTGATGACCTGGTCACTTTCCATGTCAATGGGACGCATGGCTCAGCTGTTGCGGGCCTCACCGATTGCCGCATCCAGCCGCGCGAGACAACGCCGAAGCCGGTCTGGAACCCGGATGAGAAGCAAGCCATGAATTTCTTTGATGACTGGCAGTTAATCCCGGAACGTGAGCCGTTCAACAATGCCTTCAAGGCACAGTGGGAATTGTTCCTCAAGCATGTGGTTCTTGATACGCCTTTCCGCTGGACATTGCGCGAGGCGTGTAAAGGGGTGCAATTCGCCGAACTCGCCCTCAAGAGCTGGGACGAAAAGCGGTTTGTTGATGTTCCGGAAATGGAGAAATAAGCCGATGGCCAGCCTGATCCTGCCGACAATGGATGGAAAGACAGTGCGCTACGATCTTACGGGCACGCCGGTGCAGCAGCCAGCTATATCCGGCGCCCGTAACCGTATTGCCTATGCCGCCGCGCATGTGGTCGCCGATCCTTTTGCGGACAATGACCCCTGGTTAAAGCCGGCAATCGACTGGGATCGGACGATCGCCTATCGGCGGCATCTCTGGGATCTTGGCTTCGGCGTGGCGGAGGCCATGGATACAGCACAACGCGGTGGCGGCTTGCATTGGGCGGAAAGCCTGGATCTTGTCCGCCATGCGCTGGAAGCGGCCGGACCAGAAGACAAAATAGCCTGTGGTTGCGGAACCGATCATCTTGATCCGGCAGATGCGCGTTCACTTGACGACGTTATCGCCGCTTATGAGCACCAGATTGAAGCCATCGAAAAGCTCGGCGGTAAGTTGATCCTCATGGCGAGCCGGGCGTTGACGAAGGTTGCAAAAGGACCGGAGGACTACGCAAAAGTTTACGATCGGTTGCTCTCTCAGGTCCGCGAGCCTGTGATGATTCATTGGCTTGGGGATATGTTCGACCCAGCGCTGAAGGGTTATTGGGGGTCGGAAAATCTGGATACCGCAATGGAAACCTGTCTCGGTATTCTGGCGAACAACGCTGCGAAAGTGGAAGGGATTAAAATCTCGCTTCTTGATGATCAAAAGGAAATCAAGATGCGGCGGAAATTACCGGACGGTGTGCAGATGTATACGGGAGATGATTTCAATTACCCGGCGCTCATCAAGGGCGATGACCAGGGATACAGCCATGCGCTCCTTGGTATTTTTGATGTGATCGCGCCGGTTGCCGCGGCCGCGCTTGATCATCTCGCTGCGGAAGAGATGGCAGAATATGACAGGTTATTTGCACCGACCGTGCCGCTGTCGCGTCATATTTTCAAGGCGCCAACCAATTTTTATAAGACAGGTGTTGTTTTTATGGCCTATCTAAACGGCCATCAGGATCATTTTACCATGATAGGCGGCCAGGAAAGTGCCCGGTCAACGCAGCATCTGGCGGAACTGTTCCGGCTGGCCGATAAAGCCGGCCTGTTTGCCGACCCCGAAATGGCAGCGGCACGCTGCGCATCAGTAATGACGGTTCGGGGAATTTCACAATGATAAAAGCCCGCCCGATCACGGATTATTCCCGATTGTCGATCAATACGGCGACGACCCGTGGAAAATGGACACTGTCGCAGGCAATCGACGGATATGCCCGGGCGGGTATCGGTGGGATTTCGCCCTGGCGGGACCAGATCGCGGAAATGGGACTCGCCAACGCGGCAAAGGCCATTAGGGAGGCGGAACTCACGGTTACCGGTGTCTGTCGCGGCGGTATGTTCCCTTGGAAGGATGAGGCGGGCCGTCTGGCCATGCTCGATGACAATCGGCGAGCAATAGAAGAGGCGGCGACGTTAGATGCCGCGTGCCTGGTTCTTGTTGTGGGCGGTTTACCGGAAGGATCCAAGGATCTGGCCGGCGCCCATGCAATGGTGGAAGAGGCAATAAACACATTGTTGCCCGAAGCGCGCGCTGCGGGTGTGGCGATGGCAATTGAGCCCTTGCATCCCATGTATGCCGCGGATCGCGCCTGCGTCAATACCGTGCGACACGCGCTTGATATTTGCGATCGGGCGGGCGAGGGGATTGGCGTTGCGCTCGATGTCTATCATATCTGGTGGGACACGGAATTGCGAAGCCAGATCAAGCGGGCGGGCAAGGAACGGTTGCTGGCCTTCCATATCTGTGACTGGCTTGTTCCGACCCGGGACCTGCTAATGGATCGTGGGATGATGGGAGACGGTATTATCGACATCCCGTTGCTGCGGGGATGGGTTGAGGAATC
Source organism: Sneathiella sedimenti (assembly GCF_017313765.1). Taxonomy (GTDB): domain Bacteria; phylum Pseudomonadota; class Alphaproteobacteria; order Sneathiellales; family Sneathiellaceae; genus Sneathiella; species Sneathiella sedimenti. The sequence continues at coordinate 264,161 of NZ_JAFLNC010000002.1, forward strand.
AGGCTATGAGGGTTTTCACGAGGTTGAGATATTTTCCGAACTCGACTGGTGGAAACGCGATCCCGAGGAAGTCTTGGAAATCTGCAAAGAGCGTTCACTGACCGCCGTTTAAAGCATTCCCGGCGCCAGACTTTCAGTTCCAGAGCGTGAGGTATCTGGTGCGATACAAATTGGTGTATGGAATAGTTGGCCAATCCCTGTACTCAAGAAAAGCCATTTTAAGAAGTGGTCTCAAATACGCCAGCCCATAATTCGAATAGGTGAAAAATAATCTTGACAATTATATCGCTGCTCTTCAAATTTATAACTTAGCTATCTAAGAATAATTAACAGCGGCCGCGCCACCGATGGGCTATGCCGGGAAATCACGCAGAGTAATACGTGCGGATAAATCGGGCCGGGAACAGGGAAAATTATAACGATGAGATTGCTTTCAAAAACCTATTGGCATGGAACGCAAATTCGGTTTCGTGACCCAGTCGAGGATGTTACTGGTATTAGCGTCGCCCTGGATGCAGCGGATGGCACAAGACTTCGGGGTGTCTATTGGACATCTGATAATAATCCACGCCCAAAAGTGGCGGTCATTGCGGCACATCCAAGAGGTGACTTCTCGGAGCATCATGCCTTTCCGGCATTTTTGAAGGCCGGTTATGCCTGCATGGGTGCGAATATGCGCAACGTCAACAATGATTCTGATTGCCAGCATGAAAAGCTCGTCGTTGATATCGCTGCCTATATGCAGTGGCTCAAGGAAAATGGTGTGGAGAAAATTATCCTGCTCGGAAACTCGGGCGGGGGATCTCTGTTTTCCTTCTATCAGTCTCAGGCAAAAGCCGCACCGGATGACCGGATCAAATTCACCCCTGGCGGACGGCCAACCGGGTTGAACAAGATGGCGCTTATTCCGGGAGATGCAATAATTTACATGGCGGCCCATACAGGACAGGGTTTGATCATAAATGAAGTAATTGATCCGTCTGTCGTCGATGAGCATGACCCGCTTAAGACGAACCCTGAATTCGATATGTATGACCCGGAAAACGGCTTCAAACCCGCGCCTGAGTGGGTAAAGTATTCCCCGGAATTTATCGAGAAATTCAGGAAGGCTCAGCTGGCACGCGTCCAACGGCTCGATGCTGTTGCGCATGACTGGATCAATCTCTCGAAGGACGCCGCGAAAATTCATGGGAGCGAAGGCTTCGAGGATTTGCCGGCCGAAATACAGCGCCGTGTTATGGAGCGGGAAGCGTTCGAGCCCGTCATGGTTATTTATCGGACAATGGCGAACCTGCATTATGCCGATAATACGCTGGATCCATCTCCCCGCCCGTATGGCTCGCTAATCAGTCCGCGACCGGACCTAATGAATTTCCAGCGTTTCGGCTTTGCCCGCGTTATGACGCCGCATGGTTGGTTGTCAACCTGGTCAGGGCTGTCTTCAAATGCAAGCATTCCAAAAACGGGCCCGTCAATAACTGAACCGGCGGTCGTAATACAGGCCGGCAAGGACCTAGATGTCTTTCCGGAAACCCATTCAAAACTGACCTTCAACACCATTCAGTCGGCGGATAAGGAATATTGGGATATTCCCGAAGCGCTGCATTATTTCGAACCGGATGAAGGTGATAATGGAAATGAAACCCTGAACAGGGTCATGGAACGTCTCGTTGCGTGGGTTCGCGAACGTTTTCCAATCTAGGATCATGGGAATTTGAAATGGGTCGATTAGCAGGTAAAACAGCAATTATCACTGGCGCAGGGAGTGGAATTGGTTTCTCCACCGTAGCTCTCTTTGCAAATGAAGGTGCAAATGTTGTCATTTGTGATATCAGCGAAGAGAGCTGCGAGTGCGCGTATAAAGAAATTACTACGGCAAACGGCAGTGCTTTATCGCAGCCTATGGATGTGACTGAAGAAGGCGATTGGCATGACGTATTCGCGAGGGCGGTTGAAAAATTCGGTCAGGTGGATGTTGTCATGAACTGCGCGGGTGTCGGTGACCAGTCTCCTATCGAGGAGACAACGGTTGATATTTTCGACAAGGTTTGCGACGTCAATTTGAAAGGTGTTTTTCTCGGTTGCAAGCATGCAATCTTGCACATGAAGAACCGGCCGGCGGACCTTCCTTCCGCTTCCATAATCAATGTGTCTTCCACTGCCGGTTTCGTTGGTACAGCGCGGTCGGGAATTTATACCATGACCAAAGGGGGCGTCCGGCTTTTTTCGAAATCGGTGGCCGTGGAGGTGTCGGAGTTCGGGTATAATATCCGGTGCAATTCCCTGCATCCCGGCGGCACGGAAACACCGATGTTTGACAACTCGCTTGCGCAAAGAAATGTATCGAAAGAGGCATTCAGTGAAATTGTAAAGCGGCGGAATCTTCTGGGCCGTCGCGCCAAGCCTTTTGAAATTGCCTACGGTGCCTTGTTCCTTGCAAGTGATGAATCGTCATTCATGACAGGGACTGAATTGGCGCTCGATGGCGGGTATGCAGCACGATGATATAGCGTTTTCTAATAGGTCTATTGCGAGTTTGGCCCTCGACGGAATTTTTCTCCAGCCAGTATTTATTTTTTCCTCCCAGAATTATGAATATAGATGGCGTTATAAAAATTCTGTCGGGGGTCATTCATTTTATGCTTTGAAGTCATATAATTAGATATCTAACTTGACTATTATTAGATATCTAATTAATTTTTCCTTTATATAAAATATGCGCGTTGAACGCAGTAACCGGGGAGAAAATTTCATTATGGTTTATCAGCCAGTACTTCTGGAAAAGAAAGACGGCGTTGCTCTTGTCACACTGAACAGGCCCGATGCAGGAAACGCAAGTGATGCGGAAATGGCGAGAGAGCTCATTGCACTCTGGCCGACTCTGAAAGCGGATGAGGACGTTCGCGCTGTTGTTCTGACAGGTGCCGGTACACGCCATTTCTGTACCGGTGCAGACATGAAGCTGGCGTCTGACAAGGGGGATACGGGATTTGATGCTTGGGGAGATATTCCGGAAGATTTCTTTAAACCGGTGATTTGTGCCGTGAACGGCGTCGTTGCCGGTGGTGGCTGGCATTTCATGTGGCAGGCAGATTTCGCGATCGCATCGGAAAGCGCGACGTTTCTGGAACCCCATGTCAGCGTCGGCTGGGTACCTTTGCGTGAAATGCTGGGAATGGCCCTTCGCGTGCCGCAGGGGCCGATCCGCCGGATGGCTTACATGGGGACGGCGGAACGGATGGATGCAAAACGTGCCTATGAACTCGGGATTGTGACGGAAGTCGTTCCGGCGGATGAATTGGTCGATCATGCCATGGAGCTTGCGACAATCATTGCAAAGCAGGCGCCACTGGCGGTTCAAGCGACGAAAGAAACGTTTCAGCGTGCGTTTGACCTGCGTTATGCGTGGCGGCCCTTGTATGATCACATGCATGAAAAGCGTATCCAGGTTGACTGGGAAAGTGAGGATGGCAAGGAGGGGCCGCGTGCCTTTGCCGAAAAACGCGCTCCGGTCTGGAAGGGCCGGTAGGCATGGCGCGTGAGCTCCCAATGTCTGAAAATGCGGGCCTGCTTTCTAATTTGCGTGTTCTCGATATTTCCAGTTACATCGCAGCGCCCGCCGCGGCGATGATCTTGGGTGACTTTGGGGCGGATGTCATAAAAATAGAGCCTCCGGGTTCAGGCGATCCCTACCGTGTCTTTCAGAATTCCCCTGGCAATCCGGCAAGCGACATTGCCTATGGTTGGCAAATGGACAACCGCAACAAGCGAAGCCTGGCACTTGACCTGGCGGGGGGTGCTGGCCGGACGGCTTTTAAACGAATGGTCGGACTTGCAGATGTCGTCATTGTCAATATGCCGCTCAAAAGCCGGGCGAAGCTGTCACTGACTTATGAAGATTTGAAATGCCTTAACCCTCGGCTGATATACGCGTCCTTGACGGCCTATGGTGAGCAGGGTCCAGAAGCTGACCGGTCCGGATTTGATCATACTGCCTTATGGGCACGGACGGGCATGATGGACACTGTGAGGCCCGCTCCGGAATCACCGCCGTCCCGGTCTGCTCTTGGTATGGGGGACCATGCATCGGGCATGACATTATTCGGGGCCATCATGATGGCCTTATACAGACGAGAAATTACGGGAGAGGGATCATCGGTGCAGACCAACCTGATGGCGAACGGCCTCTGGTGCAACGCAGTGCAGGTGCAGGCCATGTTGTGCGGCGCTGAATATGCCTATCGGCCGGCACGTGAGCAGGCGGATAACGCCCTGCATAATCTTTACAAGACGTCCGATGACCGCTGGTTCCATCTTGTGGTCATACCCGAGGAAAAGCGCTGGCCGGTTCTGTTGCAGGTGATCGATCGGGAGGATCTCTCGACCGATACTCGGTTTGACACAGTCGCAAAACGGCACGCGAACGCCTCCGATTTGGTGAAGGTTCTGGATGAGGTTTTTCTCTGCCAGACGATGCAGCATTGGCAGGCAAAACTTGATGCGGCGGGCATCCCGCTAGGTGTTGTCCAGAGGCTGCGTGATATTCCCGAGGACCGGCAGATGAACGAGAGCGATGCCTTAACGCCCTTGCACGGACTTGAGGGGCAGACAGATCGCACCGTTAACAGCCCGATTTGGGTTGCAGAGATGCCGAAACGGCCCGCACAAAGAGCGCCGGAGCATGGGGAACATAGTGAAGATATTCTGGAAGAGTTTGGGTTCTCCCAGGACGAGATCAATGGATTGCTGCAAGACGGGGCGGTTCAGTCAATTAAGAAGCGGGAACAGGGCATCAGCTAGACCGGAAGGTTCCGCGATTGGGGAGTAAGGTGAGCATGGATTTGGGATGGACTGAGGAGCAGATGGCGATACGGGACGCTATCGATAGAAAGTGCCGCAAATACGGTGATAGCTATTGGCTGGACCGGGACAGGGATGGCCGGTTTCCGGAGGAGTTCGTAAAAGACATCGCGGAGGATGGCTGGCTCGGCATAGCCATGCCCGAAGAATTTGGCGGTGCCGGCCTGGGCCTGACAGAAGCCTGTATCATGATGCAGACCATCACCCAATCCGGGGCCGGCTATACGGGCGGTGGCGGCGTTCATATCAATATTTTCGGTCCCAGCCCGATCGTTGCCTATGGAACAACGGAGCAAAAGCAACGCATGCTGCCGCCCCTTATTCGAGGGGAAGACCGATGCTGCTTTGGGGTGACGGAGCCCAATGCCGGACTGGATACGTCATCTATCGAAACCCGCGCGGAATGGGACGGGGAAAAATATATCGTCAATGGTCGAAAAATGTGGACGTCCACCGCACAGACAGCGAATAAAATTCTGCTGCTAGCCCGGACGACGCCGCGCGACCAGGCAGATAAACCAACTGGCGGGATGTCGCTTTTTTATACAGATCTCGACCGGAATTATGTTGATGTCCAGCGTATCGAAAAAATGGGCAGGAAAGCTGTTGATTCCAATGCGGTCTTCATAGATGGATTGCCTGTTTCAAAAGATGATCTTATCGGCGAAGAAGGGAAGGGGTTTAAGTATATTCTTCACGGAATGAATGCGGAGCGCATACTTATCGGTGCGGAAACAGTCGGTTTCGGCCGTGCGGGATTACGCAAGGCGGTTGAATACGCGAAAGAGAGGGTGGTTTTTGGCAGGCCAATCGGCATGAACCAGGGAATTCAACATCCCTTGGCCGACGCGTGGGCACAGCTCGAGGCGGCAAATCTGATGTGTTTTCAGGCCGCCAAGCTCTACGATGCCGGAAAGCCTTGTGGCGCCGAAGCAAATGCGGCGAAATATCTTGCGGCTGAAGCAGGTTTTAAGGCCTGTGAGAGAGCGGTACTGACGCATGGGGGAATGGGTTACGCCAAAGAATTCCATGTTGAACGATACTTCCGGGAAATATTTCTTGCGCGCATAGCACCCGTTAGTCGGGAAATGATCTTGAACTACATCGGGGAGCATGTTCTGGGCCTGCCGAAGTCTTACTGAGCCAATCAGAAAGCGGGTTTAGAGTAACCTTGACAATAATTAGATATCTAATAATAATTTGATCGGGATGTCAGGAAATGGGGAATAAAACTGAGAAGCAACGGCGAATTTCGGGAGCAACAATAACCGCCCGCTCTTTGACGTGCCAACAAAACCAAGAGGGAGGAATTCTATGAAACTATTTAAAAAATGCTCGGTCGCCCTGGCGGCGCTCGCGATATCCGGCGCGGTTACACTTTCATCATCCGCCAAGGCAGAAACAATGCTGCGATGGTCTGATGGCCAACCGAACCGGGGCGTGAACTCTGAAACCTTGCAATGGATGGCGAGTGAGCTTGAAAAACGTAGTAATGGAGACCTCGGCGTTGAATTCCATTGGGGCGGGGCGTTGTTTAAATCGAAGTCTGCCGTCAAGGGCGTAGGGACCCGGTCCGCTGATATTGCGACCATTATTGCGGCATATACACCAAAAGAACTCGTCGCCTACAGTGTCGGGGATATTCCACTTCCAAACTCTGACGTCTGGGTCGGCATGCGGGCCATGTATGAACTGGCCACCACACACCCGGCTCTTAAAAAGATGTTTGATGATCTTAACCTGGTGTATCTAACAAATCTGTCGACCAGTGCGATTGAAATCCTGTGTAAAGACAAGTTCATCAATACTCTGGATGATTTAAAAGGTGTAAAAATGCGGGCTGTCGGCCCTTATGGTCGTATATTCAAGGACCTTGGTGCCGATGTCGCGCGGTTGAGTCAGGCGAAAGTCTATAACGCGCTGGACTCTGGAATTGTAGAGTGTAACCAGAACTATATGTACTCAATCGAAGTCTTCAAGCAGAATGACGTTGCAAAGAAGCTGACGAAGCTTGATTGGGGGCAACATCTTGCCTTTGGCGTGGTGATGAACAAGGAGACATACGAGGGATTATCCGACGCAAACCGTCAGGTGTTGCAGGAAGTATCCTCTGATTTCATTGATCAGTTTGCGCGTCGGATTCAGGAAGCGAATATCAAGGCACTTGAAAGAATGACGAGCGGGGATAGCCCGCTGGAAGTTGCGGAAATGGATCCGAATGAAAAGGCCAAGCTGGAAAAAATGGGATTTGATACTGTCCCGAACTGGATTGAACGGGCAAATGATGCCGGTCTTCCAGGGCAGGATATTTTCGATAGCTACATGGCACTAGTCGCGAAATATGAAAAAATTCGTGATGAAAAAGGCTATCCGTGGAACAACTAGATCTCCCGAATGAGCGATCGCAGGGCCATCGAGGTGTGGACCCTGCGTTCCTCGTCTGGCTTGAAAATGCCGGCGTGGTCGTCTCATCCATTACAATCGTCATACTGGCCGGTGTGATCACCACTTCCGTGGTCGGAAGAACTTTCTTCGGTTCCATGATTCCGGACGACCTGGTTATTTCCGGGGAGTTGATGGTGACACTGGTCGCTCTTCCATGGGCGTATATTACGGCGGAGCGCGGCCATATCGCCGTGGAATTGTTTACCAACTGGGTATCAGACCGGGCGCGTATAAAGCTGGACATTCTCGCCGCTGTTGTCGGGCTCGCGATGATAGGTCCGCTTACCTGGGCGACAGGAATCGCGCTTTGGCAGGCGATTGACTATGGCAGCTATTTTGACGGCGAGTTCTTCCTGCCTGAATGGCCAGGCCGGTCAATGTTCTTTCTTGGATTTTTTATGATGCTTATCAGGCTTTTCCTCATTCTGGCGGAAGACATTGCGCGCCTGATTTATAACGGCAAGACAGAAAAAGGGCGCAAGTAATGGATCCGTTCTTACTCGGCATTTGCGGTTTTGCGATTGTTATTATCCTGCTCGCGCTAAGGGTTCCGATTGCATTCTGCCTTGGCTCCGTCGCGGTAGCCTGTACGTTTTTGTTCTACGCTTGGCCTCATGGGGGTGAGTTCAACGGATCGGCGGGGTGGCGCTCTGCAACCACCATCCTGACATCTAACAGCTATGATTTTGTCCATTCGTTCGAGTTGACGATGGTGCCGTTGTTCATCCTTCTGAGCCAGGTCGCCTATCATGCCGGCATTACGACGGACATTTATAATTCCGCGCGTGTCTGGCTTGCGCGCGTGCCGGGCGGGTTGGCGATCGCGTCAATCCTTGGCTGTGGTGGGTTCTCGGCCATTACGGGGTCAAGTGTAGCCTGCGCGGCCGCGATGGGCAGGATTTGCACACCGGAGATGCTGAAAGCCGGATACGGTCAAAGGCTCGCGACCTCTTCTGTCGCAGTGGGGGGCACTCTGGGCTCTCTGATTCCACCAAGCGTGCCCTTTATTCTCTATGGAATATTCACAGAGACATCCATCAGCAAACTTTTCCTCGCCGGTATCTTGCCCGGTATAATTTCGCTGGTCGGCTATATTATCGTTGTATTGATCTGGGTTAAGATGAGCCCAAGCGAAGCCCCGCAGTTTTCTGAAGAAAAGAAACCTGGCGACCGCCGCCGCGCTGCGCTCAAGGCCTGGCCGGCCGTTCTCCTGTTTCTGATAATTGTCGTTGGTATTTATGGCGGTGTGTTTACAACAACGGAAGCCGCCGGCATTAGTGCCGTCACAGCCATATTTCTCGGTGTGATGATGCGACGGTTGTCTTTTGCCAGCTTTATCCTGTCGCTTCGTGAAACGGCCTATCAGACGGCAATGATTTTTATGATTGTCTTTGGCGCGAAAATTTTTGTTTCCTTCATATCGCTCACCGGTGTATCGCCCTGGTTGATTGCTCAGGTTCAGGCTGCCAATGTTTCCGACTGGATCGTAATCGCTATCCTGTGCCTTATGTTCCTGGTTCTGGGCATGTTTCTGGACCCGATCGGGATCTTGTTGCTGACCCTCCCGGTTTCGATCCCGCTGGTTGAGAATATGGGGCTGGATTTGATCTGGTTCGGCGTCATTGTCGTGAAACTGCTGGAAATAGGGCTGATAACGCCGCCCGTCGGCCTCAACGCCTTTATAATTAAAGCGGTAGGCGGGAAGGATATTCAGATACATTCCATTTTCGCCGGCATTTCAAGATTTTTGATCGTCGAAGTCGTGATCCTGGTGATGCTATTGCTTTTCCCGATACTGTCTTTGTTGATACCGAATACGATGTATTGACGGTTTGGAATTGAGCGGTATTTATCGTAATACATGGGTGTCGGAAACAGAGCAGTTTGGGGCGTAATTAATTGCCTCATATCCGTTTCAGTTCTATACACAACAAGGTTCGCCGCGTCGGGTTTTCAGTGCCCGACATTGAAGGCAGGGAAAACTTCGCGACCGTGTGAGACATGAATTCGCAACTTAAAGGCAATTATGGCCAAACAGAAAAAAGTGACAGTTGAGGCAGATGCAACAACCCGGGCTATTCTAGAGCATTGGGATCATATCAAGCCGAATGACCGGATTGCGCATCTCGTGCGGGATCTGGCGCGTGGATTTACGCGTTCTTTGCAAACCCGTTTGGCGGACCATGGGGTATCTTTCGGTCACTGGATTTTCCTTCGGGCCATGTGGCACAAGGACGGGGTGACACAGCGTGACCTGGCGGTACAAGTTGGGCTAACAGAGCCGACGACCCATACGGCCATTACGAAAATGGTTGAGCTCGGCTATGTCAGTCGTAGACGCAAGGCCGGCAACCTAAAAAAGCAATATATCTTCCTTACGAAGGAGGGGCGGGAGCTGGAAAACAAACTCGTACCTCTGGCCCAGGATGTGAACAAGGTTGCGCTCGAAGGCATTGATGATGAAACGCAAAAGATTGTCCGCAACAGCTTGTTGACAATGATCCACAATCTCGCAGTGGATGAAGCGCTTTCGCTTGCCGACGGGAAAAAAATCCCGTCGACACGAAGCCTTGGCATAAGAAGCTAGTTTGCGGAGCGTCGGGTTAGGACGCGGCCTTGTCCGTACTACTATTCAGCAATTTCCGTTCTATCTCTTTGGTTCCGAGAGTAAGCCAGTCTGTTCCCTTGGCGATGATGCCCTGATAGGAAGAAATTTCGACCTGTGGAATATGCGGGTTTGAAATTCCAATTGGACCCGCTTTGCCATCGCGAAACTGCTTGACGGCGTTGACCATCAGGCGACGGAACTCGACAACTGCAAAATCGCTCGCACCAAGCGTATCCCGACTGCGGTCAGCGATTTTCCCCATGCTCACCCACATAGCGATATCCTGATTAGGGATGCCGGGCAGGCCCGTGAAGCTACCATTTTTCATAAGTTCCCGATCCTGCTGGAAGTCATTTTCCAGGGTCCGTTTACTGTTATAGTTGCTGTCGATATCCTCTCCCATGACAAGGCGGTTGAATTGCCGCCACTGCTCCGTACCGACGCAGGCTTCTCCGCCCCAGGACAGAAAATAAAACCAGCTGCTCTCATCGTCTGCCGGCACAACGATGCTGGCGACGTTATACGATGAGTTCGGCGGGATCAGCGAGATGAACGGCGCAACATAAACCGTAACCCGCGCGTAATCATGTGTTCGCGCGTCCTTGATCGGCCGCCGAAGGGCGACATATCGAAATCCATAAGGGGTGACTTGCGTGATCATTCTGGGTGCTTTGTCGGTCGACGGGCGTGTCCAGTTCTTGTCGTTTGCGCCTGCGGATTCCACACGGGCCGGAACCATGTCCGTAGAGTGGAGGCTGGAAGAATGGGCGGAATCTATCTGCCCTTCCTGAATTTGCGCCCAGTTACAGGGAACCTTGACCTTGGCGATGGAGATCGGGGTTTCGTCGTCCGGTGCGAAAGGCGGGCGTTCAAATGCCGGCATTTCCTCTGGCGGTCCCATATAGGTCCAGACGAAGCCACCCGTTTCCTCGGTGGGGTAGGACTTGATCCTCGCCTTCTTTTTTAACGGGCTGTCTGCGGGCTCGGATGGCATTTCAACGACATTTCCCGCAACATCAAATTTCCAGCCATGATAGAGGCACCGCAAGCCGCATTGTTCATTCCGGCCATATACCAGTGACGGTCCACGATGCGGGCAGAATTCATCCAGCAAACCTACTTTTCCATCACTGTCACGGAACGCAACAAGATCCTCTCCCATGAGCCGAACGCGAACCGGTTTGCCGTCTGTGACGAGTTCTTCCGACATCAGGGCAGGGATCCAGTGGCGGCGCATCATTTGGCCCATTGGCGCATCGCCTTCAACACGGCACAGGAGATCATTCTCTTCGGGGGTCAGCATAAGTGCCTCCAATATTTCTTTATCTGCAACATGGGGGTTTATAGCCCTTGCAATTTTAAATTAGATATCTAATATTATTTTCCGAATATAGCCGGTAGGTCCTTATGAAGCAAACTGATTTTTTAAATGTCTTGATTACTGAAAAGAAGGTTATTGCGAATGATTACTGTGAATTGAAGCTGCGGTCGGCACATGGCGGCGACCTTCCTGAATTCAGCGCAGGGGCGCATATATCCGTGAAGACACCGCAAGGCGGAATGCGGCACTACTCTCTTGCAAACAGCCCGCGCGACCGGGATCACTATCTATTGGCGGTCAAGGCTGAAAAAGGGGGAAGGGGCGCGTCCCTCAGCCTTGTTGATGAGGTAAGTGTTGGCGATATATTGGAGATTTTACCACCAGAGAATAATTTTGAACTGGTGCCGGCGGAGGAGTATCTTTTTATCGCTGGGGGAATTGGTATTACGCCCATATTGGCGATGTGCCGTCAGCTCCAGTCCGAAGGGCGGTCAAATTTTCACCTGATTTATTGTACGCAATCACGCGAGACCACGGTTTTCGCCGATCAGCTGTCGGAAGCTGGGCTGGCCGACCATGTCACGCTTCATCATGATGAAGGCGAAATCTCCAACAATTACGATTTCTGGCCGCATTTTGAAACGCCCAGCCAGGCCCATGTCTATTGCTGCGGCCCGAAATCAATGATGGAAACGATCCGGGATATGTCGGGACACTGGCCTGAAAGCCAAATTCATTTTGAGGATTTTAACCCGGTTGAGGTGCTCCAAAAGGATGACGTTTCATTCACGGTCTTTCTGAAAAAATCCAACACCCGAATAACGGTTCCCGCCGATCAAACAATCCTCGAAACTCTTCGCAATCATGGCTATGACTTAAGATCGTCCTGCGAAAGCGGAACCTGCGGTTCGTGCAAGACTGGCCTGCTAGACGGTGAGATTGATCACCGGGATCTTGTCCTTAGCGATGCAGAGAAGGAAATTTTCGTGATGATCTGCGTTTCCCGCGCGAAGGGGGGAGAGATCACGCTTGACCTATAAAATGCAGGATAGACACACCGGAGCGATCGGGGTTGGTGTCGTCGGCCTGGGTCGAGCCTTTATGCTCATGCTGGCGGATTTAGAAAATGATCCGCGGTTCAATCTGGTCGCGGCCTGCGATACAAGGTCTAGCGCGCGGGAAAGCTTTTCGTCCCAGTATGCCGCCCCCACCTATTCAACTGTGAAGGCGTTGGCAGACGATCCATATGTTGAGGTGGTCTATATCGCGAGTCCGCATCAGCTTCACAAGGATCACGCCATCGCTGCTCTTGCGGCCGGCAAGCATGTTCTGATTGAAAAGCCCATTGCGATTGATCTTGCCTCAAGCCGTGCAATCATTGACGCGGCGGTGGGCAGTAAGGGCAACGTTATCGTTGGGCCAAGTCACAGTTTTGACCCGCAAATCGAGGCCTGCCTCCAGATCATCAAGTCCGGAAAATATGGGTCGCTCAGGATGATACGGACGAACTATTATACGGATTTTATGTACCGGCCACGCCGTCCGGAGGAATTGCGAACTGAGGAGGGGGGCGGTGTTGTTTTCAGTCAGGCGGCCCATCAGGTGGATGTCGTGCGCCTCCTCGCGGGGGGGCAGACAGCGCAGGTTTACGCCCACACGGGTGCATGGGACCGGAAAAGACCTTCCGAGGGGGCCTATACAGCTCTTCTGAAATTTGAAAACGGAATTTCTGCCAATCTCTTTTATTCGGGTTTTGCCCATTACGATACCGATGAGGAATTTCAGTGGATGTCGGAACTCGGAATCAAGAAAGATCCCGCGCAATATGGTGCGGCCAGAAGGCTGTTGCAGACCATTGACGATAAGACCGAGCAACGCCTTAAAAATCTGCGGGCCTTTGGGCCTGATATAAATTCTCAAAGTCCTGCCGGAAACGAACATTTCGGGGGCCTGGTACTGACATTCGATCAGGCGGATATCCGGGTGACCCCGCAGGCCTTATATATTTACGAGGATGAACAGATCCGGACCGAGCCTGTCCTGCCCGCCATAGCAGGGCGGAGAGGTGTTCTGAATGCGCTTTGGGCGCTGGTGAAGGATGGGGTGTCGCCGGTTCAGGATGGGCGATGGGGGCACGCAACGCTCGAAGTTTGCCGTGGCATTCTAACCTCCGGAAAGTCCGGCGACGTGCAAATTATGTGCGAACAGGTGCCCGTTCCAGGGTATCCGGACGTCAAATAACTAGGGAACAGATAAATGGGGAAATTACAGCTTTCAATCGCCATTGGGGATTATGATCGAAATCGCGCGTTGATCGACGGACGTGTGCAGATTGACGGGGTCGACCCGATATTCATGACTCTCACACCCGAGGAAATGTTCTTTCGTGCCTTTCGGCATCAGGATTTTGATATCTCGGAAGTTTCCTTTGCCAGCCAGGTCGTCAGTATTGCGCAAAACCGGTCAAAGTATCAGGCGTTGCCGATATTTCTGTCGAGGGCCTTTCGCCATAGCGCGATCTATATCCGGACAGATAAAGGCATTGAGAAGCCAGAGCAGTTAAAAGGAAAGAGAATTGGGATCGCGGAATACCAGCTCAGTGCAAATGTCTGGGCACGGGCTATTCTGGACGATGAATATGGCGTCAAGCCGTCCGATATTCATTGGGTGCGCGGAGGCATGAATTCTCCCGGGCGACCGGAAAAAATTGCCATCGAACTGCCCGAAGATGTCAAGATGACGACGGCGCCGGCGGATAAATCACTGAATGATCTCCTTGTCTCGGGGGAAATTGACGGCTTTATCGGTCCGCGCAGCCCGAAATGCTTCGATGAGCAACACCCGAGCGTTGGCCGGCTTTTCGGAAATACAGTCGATGCCGCAAGCACCTACTGGAGAAAAACCGGGATATTTCCGATCATGCATCTTCTCGGTGTCCGGCGGGAGCTTCTGGAGGCGCATCCATTTCTTGCCGGCGCTCTGATGAAAGCGTTCAGTGCGTCAAAAACGTCCGCCGAGGCCCTGTTGGCGGATACCTCCGCCACCAAGGTAACCATGCCGTTTGTGGAAGATTATTTAAACGAGGCGAAGAAATTGATGGGAAATAATTTCTGGTCCTATGGCATCAAAGGCAATGAGGCGACAATAAATACATTTCTCGATCACCACCATCGCCAGGGATTGTCATCGAGGCGGGTGACGATTGAGGAATTATTCCCGGAGAATGCGGCGGAAAGCTATAGCTTGTGACGGTCTCGTCCGCAAATGACAAAAAATTGCTTGGTTATTTCCCGGTAATCTAGAAAACTGGCGGTTCCGGACTTAGGCTGGCATGGCCGGTTTATCCGGGCGACAGGCTATTCTGGGAACATATTATTGCTGACAACGGAACTGAATGCCGGTTTTTTGATAGGAGCTGCCATCGGCTCTGGAAGCAATGCGCGGGCGGTTGAACATGGTGGCGCAGATTTTCTGCTTGCGATCAATGCGGGCCGTTTGCGCAATATGGGCGTTCCTTCCATTGCAAGCATGCTGCCGGTTCTGGACGCCAACAGCCTGACGGAAGGTTTCGCGCGGGAGGAGTTGCTCGCGTTATGCCGAAAGCCGGTTCTCCTCGGCGTTAATGTCTGGGGTCGTACGTTTAATCCGGAAGCCCAGGCGGCGGCCATAGGAGAGGCGGGTTTCGCCGGTGCCGTCAATTTTCCGAGTTGCATGCATTATTCGCGCCCAATGCAGCAGATTTTGTCCCGCGCCGGGCGAGGCATAGAGCAGGAAGTCGAGCTGCTCAAGGCCGTTCAGGATGCGGGCATGATGTCCATGTTTTACTGTTCTTCCAGGACACAGGCGCGGCTGGCAGCGGATGCGGGTCTTGATCTGGTCTGCCTGAACATCGGCTGGAACGTCGGTGGCGCCATGGGGCATCGCAGCCGTTCCACAATTGAGGAGGTCGCAATAGAGGCGCGGGAAATCGGCCGCCTGATCAAGCGCATCAGCCCAAAGACGCGCTTTTTGTTGGAAGGCGGGCCCATTGCTGCACCCGAAGATTTATCCCGTGTTTTAAGTCTGGCACCGCTTGACGGATATGTGGGCGGCTCCACCATTGACAGGTTGCCTTTGGAAGCTTCGGTTGCCAGCATGATTGACGGATTTCGCCGGGCAAGCATGCGTCCGACCAGGCTGGACGACGAAAGCCTAGGCCTTGTCAATTGGGCAAAGCAGTTCGGATTTGTCGGCCAGTCCGAAGTTCAACTGATGATGCTGAGACGATTGCGGGCCTTGTCGTCGGCAAATGATCCCGTTCTGATTGTCGCGGAACCGGGACAGAATTCTTTGCCGGCCGTTCGCGCGCTTGGCGCGATCAAGGCGAGAAGCCGGTCCCTGAATATGGTACAGATTGATGTCGCTGAACAGGATCTTCCGGCGCGGGCGCGTAACGTGTTGTTCGGGCGCCGCGATTCCAGTAGCGCACGACCCCCGATCCTTACCGACCCGACCGTGGAACTCGTGGTCATACGCGCTCCCGAACGCTTGACGCAGGCACTCCAGAGGCGGCTTGCCCGGGCTTTGCGAGACGGCGTCTTTCGCATGGCCGGGTCACGGCGCATGTTGAAAATAGAGCCGCGGATCGTCTTGCAGTGCGACGTCCAGGTGCAGGAAGATACTGTGGTCGAGGATTTGCTCGGCGCGGGCCTGGAGCCTGAGCTAGTTTCCCATATGGCGGGCTGGACACTGCGATTGCCGCCTCTCAGGGAGCGTATTTCCGACCTCGCAGTCCTGATCGAAACCGAGGCGGAAGGGGGGCATCTGGAGTTTTCATCCGGTGCCTTGCAAAGACTTCAGGCCCATGACTGGCCGGAAAATGAGGCCGAACTCCATACCGTTCTTGGGCGCCTTGCCGGACGCTCTTCCAGATTACCTGTGCAGGCAGACGAGTTGGAGCCACTATTGCGATCCGCGCCAAACAATGACCGGCGGCAAAAGACACGGTCCGAAAGAGATCTTATTGTCGATATCCTTTGGCGGAACGGCTTCAATCGGACAAAGGCGGCGGAAGCGCTCGGGATATCCCGAAAAACACTCTACAATAAGATCATGAAATACGGCCTGTCAGGCTAGGGAAGCTGGGGCTAGCTCCGGACGGCATATAAGACCATCCACGGCGTCGGGCCATTGCCGTTCGTGGGAAAGTTCACTGGATTCGCCAAGGCTCAATAACATTCCCGACCACCCAGTTTTCTTCAAGGCTTGAGATATCTCCTGGGTCATGGAACCACGCTGGTGGAGTGAAGGAAATCCGGCCGCAAAATCCACCACGCGCGGCAGCACGATAATGACGTCGGGTTCGATGGCAGACATAGCAACTGCCACCGGTACATCGGTAACAACGGCGGCTACTTTGAAACCGCGTGAACGGAGACTCGCCAGCATATCGCGCTCCCGCAGGTGATCCAGTCCAACATCTGACAACTGCTGCGAAATTTCCGTGTCCTGCTGCTCTGTGCTCGGTAAGTTGGTAATCCATTGAACACCGGCATTGGAAAGCCGCAAATGCTCCCGCGCCGGGTTCAGGAAAGGATCCGCGAGAAACAATCCCAGCATTGCGTCCCTGCATAAATCAGGGGTCTCAACCACCGCATCGATCAATCTTCGGGGTCCGTTGTTGGTTGGCAGCAACAAACCGACCTCGTTCGGCAGGTTTTCGTGACGGAACTGCGGGGCAACAGTCAGGACGGATGACGGTATTTCCGCCATTGTGGATTTTCTATCCGATCGCGGCACAATACGCCAGTTCATCAATTCAATCATTGTTGGTCCTGAGAACGCCATACATCCGCCTGCCCGTTAATTGAGCATATCATCCCGAACCGCCGCAAGATGTTCCCGCATTAATCGCTGGCAATCGACCGCATCCCGGCGTTCAATCGCCCACACCAGGTTTTTATGCTGGATGGAGTAGCGCCGTCGCCTCTGGTCATTCAGGGTCGCATCCTTCAATTTTCCCCAGACCGCATGCTCCCTGATCGCATTCACGGCATTAAACAGGGCCAGCAGCAGGGTGTTGCGTGCGGCTTCCGCCATCGCGCGATGCAATGCCCCGTCCCACATTTCATAGGTGGCGGTATCCTCGGCTGCCTCGCCTTTTTCAAGGCACTGCTTCATAAATTCAATATCATTGATTGTCGCACGATGAGCCGCAAGGTCGGCAATCTGCGGTTCTATTATCAAGCGAACTTCCATAACTTCGGCCGGGTTTGTCATATCGGCGGGCAGGGGGAACACTTCCATTCGTTCAGGCGGACGTTTGCCGACAAAAGTACCTCTGCCAACATGACGCCAGACCTCACCTTCGGCCTCTAGCGTACCCAGTGCCGCCCGCAAGGTGGAACGCGATACCTTCAGCTGTTCCGCAAGCTCTCTTTCCGAGGGCAATTTTGACTGCGGGGCGAAATAGGCAGTTCTGATTAGATTTCGTAATTCTGTGACGGTAGAAAGTTTTGATGACATGTCGGTAGATTCTCTTTTATCCATTTTTCGACCTCATAATATCATACCAATTTTCCTAATGGTATGTTTTTAAAGAAAATTAAGTATTTGAAAAATAATAAAGAATTTTTAATGTTTAAAAAAATTTGACACCAATTTCCGAAATTGGATTGTTTGTATATCAGGATTTAGGGTTGAGATGCGGGAGTTTTAAAGTTTCGGCGCAATTAACGCAAATTTGGGGATTAGTCTACGTATGATCGAAATAATTCCTCAAACCAGAGGACCTTTGCGTCACCGTGATTCGCGCAAACAGTTTAAAAATTACCCATTATTACCCAATGTATGAAAAATACCATATTGCAGGATTTGGTTCGACTAAGGCACTGTAAATTTAATGAAGGCGATAAAGCAGCACAGTAAAATTAACCCAATAAGCTGCATTCGCAAAAAAGAAGACAGGGAGTGCGCCTGATACTGGCGCGATGCGGGACAATAAATTGATGTACCGGTTTGACAAATCGTTTGGCTGTTCGCAGGCAAATTTCAGATGGCGTGAGTCATGAGAAACTTCATCGAGCGCCATACCTTCTGGGCGATAGTACTGTTGCTGGTCGTCGTCCTGTTTCTCTGGATGATCTTTGCCGTCTGGCCGGATTGGCTTGTTGAGGCGTTTGGTCGGAAGAAGACGTTCGTGAATACATTGCTGAACGGCGTCACCCTCGGCGGGCTTTATTTTCTGGTCGCGAGTGGGTTTACGCTGATTTTCGGTCTTATGCGAAATGTCAATCTGGCTCACGGGTCCATGTATCTCCTTGGGGCCTATATTGGTTATGAGGTGGCAGATAGAACCGGCAACTGGTTCCTCGGGCTTGCGGTCGCTTTTCTCGCTGTGGCGATCAGCGGGGTGTTGCTGCAGGTACTTATTTTCCGGCGAATGGCGAATGATGATTTGCGGCAGACCCTGGTTACGATCGGCATCTCGATCATTGCTGCGGATGCCATGTTGGCGATCTGGACGGGCACAACCTATCAATTCTCGCCGCCAGATTGGTTGTTCGGCGCTGCGGATCTGCCGATTATTTCAGTGATCAAGTCCTCCGGTGCGGCCGTTTACATAAAATATCCCGTATTCCGGCTGGTTGTCTTGGCGATTGCTGTCGCTGTTGGGATCGGTCTCTGGATTTTCCTCAATCGAACGCGCATCGGCATGATGATCCGCGCGGGTGTCAACGACCGGGAAATGTTGGCCGCGACCGGCGTAAATGTGCAGCTGGTGTTCGTGCTGGTGTTTGCAATCGGCGCGGGACTGGCCGGATTTGCAGGTGTGATTGGCGGTACCGCGCTCTCTGTCGCCCCGGGCGAGGATATCAGATATCTGCTGGCGTCCCTGGTCGTGGTGATTGTCGGCGGACTTGGATCGATCACCGGAGCGGCTGTCGGCGCGTTGATCATCGGGCTGGCCGAGCAATTTGGCCTCGCCTATTTCCCAACCTATGGTGTGGTGCTGACCTTCCTGATCATGGTCGTCGTTCTTGCCGTGCGGCCGCAAGGGCTGATGGGAGGGCGCGGATAATGGATTCCCGACGTCTTTTTTCCGGTTCCTTTTCACTCAAGAATATTCACCCGTCTGTGCTGATTACCGCCGTGTTCCTGGTTGCCTATCCAAGCTTTGCCACAGATTTCTTTATCTTTCAGATTGGCGCATACTCGCTCATTCTCGGGACGATCGCGCTATCGCTTATGATGCTCGCCGGATATGGCGGTATGGTGAGCCTTGCGCAATTGACTGTTGCCGGTTTGGCCGCATATTTGATGGCGATCCTAGGGGACAACAGCATGGGGGTAATGGGCCTGGGCTGGCCCTGGTGGCTGACTGTCATCGTTTCAGTCCTGGGAGCGGCGCTCTTCAGCACCTTTATCGGGGCAGTCTCCGTACGGACGGAGGGGATCTATACGATCATGATTACCCTCGCCGTCGCCGTCGCCTTTTTCTATTTTGTCCGCCAGAACTATGTGCTGTTCAATGGCTTTACCGGATTTGCGGGCGTGGAACCGCCGACTTTGTTCGGAGTTTACTGGCGCGACCCGGTTCCTTTTTACTATTTGAGCCTTGTTGTCGCCGTCGGCTTTTTTGCTGCCGTTTCCTATTGCGCGCGCTCAACATTCGGGCTCGGGCTCCAGGCAATTCGCGACAATCCTCGGCGTATGCGGGCGCTTGGCTACAATGTGACCCTGCACCGGATCGTTGCCTATTTCTTTTCCGGGATAGTGGCGGGCGTTGGCGGTGTGCTGCTCGTCTGGTTTAACGGCCGGGTGTCGCCTGGAACGGTCGGCGTCGATGTTGCCATCGATATCCTCGTCATCGCAGTGGTTGGTGGAATGCGACATCCTATCGGTCCGTTCCTCGGTGCCATCGCCTTTGTATTGCTAGAGAATTTTGCCATCGATCTGATCGACAGGGAGCGTTTCAACATGGTGATTGGCGCCGCGTTCCTGCTTGTTGTGCTGTTCTCACCAGATGGATTGCTAGGACTTTGGAACCGTGTCCGTGACAGGCTTCGGTTCAGAGGAAACGCGCAGTTGAGTGCTGAGCGCGTCAATAAGGATGATCCTGCCAGTTCCGGATCATTAGAAAAAAGCTGATTAACAGGAGGAATTAACGGCTATGGGAAAACTAAAACATGTATTGGCGGCGACATTGGCGCTGTCACTTGCCGGCCCTGCGATTGCCGCAGCGGATGATATTAAAATGGGGGCACTGGCGACGCTTGAAGGCGCGTTTACTGTTCTCGGTGAAGACGGGATGCGCGGCGTCAAGCTGGCGCTTCAGGAATTTGACTATACGGCGGGCGGCAAGAAGATTGAACTTGTTACCGGTTCTTCCGATGCGTCCCCCGATAGTGCCGTGCGCGCCGTCCGGAAACTGGTGGAGCAGGACGGTGTCCAGATTGTCATAGGTCCGCTTTCCGGTTCGGAAGGGCTGGCTGTAAAAGACTATGCGAAGACGCAACCTAATGTGACCTTCCTGAACGGCTCTTCCGCTGCACAGGATACGACGCTGCGGAGCCCGGCGGAAAACTTCTTCCGCTTCAGCACCGAGGGAGCACAATGGATGGCTGGTCTTGGCGAGTATGCCTATAATGAAAAAGGCTATCGCAAAGTCGCTGTCCTCGCGGAAGATTATTCTTTCCCCTATACGCAGGTATTCGGTTTCCTGGAGCCATTCTGCCGGCTCGGCGGAAAATCCCCAATTGATGCCCGTTTCTGGGTTCCGATCGGCAACAAGGATTATTCTTCCGTCATTGCGGCATTGCCGGATGATGTAGATGCCATCTTTGTTGCTCTTGGTGGTGCAGATGCGGTTAATTTCCTGACCCAGTATGAACAATCGGGCGGCGACCTTCCCCTTATTGGCGGGTCTATCACGGTTGACCAGTCTGTACTTGGCTCAAAAGGCAAGGCACGGAGTTTCGTTGTCGGGACACCTTCCGCCGGGCCGGTTTCAGATACATGGGATGACCCGCGCTGGAAAGAGTTCGTCGCAGCCTATAAAAAGGCATTCCCGGATGGATTCCCGTCACCCTCACTTTTCGCACATGCCTACTACATTAATTCCAAGGCGGCTCTGTTGGCGCTGAATGAAGTTAATGGCGATCTGTCTGATGGCGAGAAGAAGTTCCGCGAGGCGCTTTCCAACCTGTCGTTCGAAACACCCACAGGCATGGTCAGTGTGGATGAACGGCGGAATGCAATCGCAGACATTTTCCTGACAGAAGTGATCGAAGGGCCGGACGGCAACCTGATGAACAAGACCATCAAGGTTATCCCACAGGTTAACCAGACCCTCGGCGTTTCTTACGACAAGTTCCTGGAATATGGACAAGTCGGTCGTGAAAACCCGTCTTGTAGCTAAGGAAAGCTGACTAGAATGCCCGGAACCGACGCTCTCTCCCGACTACAAAGCACTGGCCAGTTCGCGCTGGAGCTGGAAGCTGTTAGCCGCCATTTCGGTGCGCTGGTGGCCTTGGCGGATG
The DNA here is from genome assembly GCF_017313765.1 of Sneathiella sedimenti. Lineage (GTDB taxonomy): Bacteria > Pseudomonadota > Alphaproteobacteria > Sneathiellales > Sneathiellaceae > Sneathiella > Sneathiella sedimenti. Next base: position 285,915 of record NZ_JAFLNC010000002.1, read on the forward strand.
TCAATATGTCCGTCAAGGCGGGGGAGAGACGTGCGGTTCTGGGATCAAACGGTGCCGGTAAAACGACACTGTTTAATGCCATCACCGGAGATTTCCCGACGACAACAGGTCGGGTCCGGCTATTCGGCGAGGATGTGACGGATTTGCCCAGTCATGAGCGGATCCGTCGCGGCCTTCGTCGCACCTACCAGATTTCGCTATTGTTCAACGGCCTAACCGTTCTGGACAACACCTATTTGGCCTGCCGAGGGGTTTCGCGCGGACGGTTCTCGCTGCGACGGCCAAAACAAGACGACAGTTCAATGGAACTCGCGGAGTCTTTGCTCGAGGCGGTCCATCTTGACGATGTCAAGGACAAGCAGGTGGCTGAACTGAGCTACGGACAGCAACGACAGCTTGAAATTGCGCTCGCCCTTTCCGGCGCGCCGCGCCTCATTCTGTTCGATGAACCAGCTGCCGGCCTCTCCCCGACGGAGCGAACCCTGCTTGTTGAAATTCTGCAAAGTCTTCCGGCGCATATCGGATTTATCATTATTGAGCATGACATGGACGTCGCGCTGAAAGTCTCCGAGAAGGTGACGATGATGCATAACGGACGCATCTTTAAAGAGGGAACGCCTGAGGAAATCGAGAACGACGCCGAAGTGCAGGAACTCTACCTCGGTCACGGAGGCGGTCATGGCTGATCGCAACAATCGCCGCTCCACACCGTCGGCCGTCCTGCAGATTAAGGATCTGCATGTCTATTACGGACAATCCCACGCCTTGCAAGGGGTGAACCTCACACTTGATCATGGCGTTCATGCCGTGGTCGGGCGCAATGGCATGGGCAAGACAACTCTTTGCAACGCGATTATGGGCCTGCTGCCGATCCGGCGCGGATCCATCCGTTATCAGGGAGACGAAATTACCGGACTGCCGCCCTATAAAATCGCTTCCAGTGGCATCGGATACACACCGCAGGGGCGACGGCTCTGGACATCGCTGACTGTTCACGAACATCTGAAGTTATGCGAGGGGACGGGGGCATGGACCATTGACCGCATATACGACACATTCCCGCGGCTATTTGAACGTCGCCGCAATGGGGCCGGCCAGCTTTCCGGCGGGGAGCAGCAGATGCTCGCCATCTCGCGCGCCTTGTTACAGGACCCGCAACTGTTGATCCTGGACGAGCCGACCGAGGGTCTGGCCCCGGTCATTGTCGATCAGGTTGAAAAGCTGCTGGCGGAGCTTGCCGCCGACGCGGATGTTTCGATCCTGTTGATCGAGCAGAATATCTCGGTCGCCACTTCCATATCGGAAGATGTGGCGATTATGGCGAATGGTCGCATAAGCCGTGTGATGCCGGCAGGTGAACTCGCCGCGGACCGCGCACTGCAGGAACGCCTTCTTGGCGTTGGACGGCATTCTCATGATGAGATTGAAATTCCCCAATTGCCGGAAACATCGGCAGTCGGCGAACCGCCAAAAGAGGAACCGCGTGTTTCGGATGAAAAAGACACTCCGGTACCGGAAGAAAAAGAGCCAATTCGCAAGACAGTAGTCTACAAGTCGCCGACGCGCTGGTCCCGAACCGCGTGGGAGGAGAGGGTGTCGAAGCCGGACAACAGCCCGCAAGCGGCGCGCCCGTTCGATGTTGTCCCGGAGCCTCTCTTCAAGGAGCCGCCACTGTCTTTTGATGCAATGTCGGGAGATGATGTGCTGGTTGTCGGGACCTTTGACACCAAGGGAGTCGAGCTCTCCTATATTCGCGATAAGGTCGCCAGCCATGGCCTGCGGGTGAGGACGGTTGATCTTTCCACGACGCAAAAACCGTCCTCCGCAGATGTTCCGCCACATATGGTGGCGGCCTACCATCCAGGGGGAGCAAGTGCCGTCTTTACTGGCGACCGGGGAAAATCCGTGCGCGCAATGGCGGAGGCTTTTGAGAACTGGATCCGGCGTCAGCGAGGATTGGGCGGCATTATCTCCGCTGGCGGGTCAGGCGGCACGGCACTTGTAACGCCGGCCATGCGACAGCTTCCTGTGGGCATACCGAAAGTCATGATTTCCACGGTAGCCTCTGGTGAAGTTGGCCAGTATGTCGGACCAACGGATATCATGATGATGTATTCGGTGACGGATGTGCAGGGGCTGAACAAGATATCCCGCCGTGTTCTTGCCAATGGTGCCAACGCGATATCTGGCATGGTTATGGACGCGAAGAAGCACCCTGAAGCGAAGCTATCCAAAAATGACAAGCCTGGGCTGGGGCTGACGATGTTTGGCGTGACCACCCAGGCGATACAACAGCTGACCGCGGAATTGGAGGATCATTTTGAATGTATGGTCTTTCACGCGACCGGAACAGGCGGTCGCTCCATGGAAAAGCTGGTCGATAGCGGCATGCTTGAGGCGGCGATCGATCTCACGACCACCGAAATCTGCGACATGATGATGGGCGGATTCTTCGCCGCGACGGAAGATCGGTTTGATGCCTTTATCCGTACCCGCGTCCCATATGTCGGCTCTGTTGGGGCGTTGGACATGGTCAATTTTGGCGCAAGAAACACGGTACCGGAACGTTACCGTGACAGAAAGTTTGTCGAGCATAACCCGCAAATCACACTGATGCGGACAACGGCCGCAGAAAATGCCCGGATGGGAGAGTGGATTGCGGACAAGCTGAACCAGATGACAGGCCCGGTACGGTTCTTAATCCCGGAAGGCGGAGTCTCCGCGCTCGATGCGCCGGGACAGCCGTTCCATGATCCGGAAGCCAACCGCGCGCTTTTCGATGCGCTGACCTCCCGCTTCCGGGAGACAGCGCAACGCCGCCTGATCCGAACCCCTTATCATATTAACGAACCGGCCTTTACCCAGGCCGTTATTGCCGCACTCGAAGAAATTTACCCAATCGCAAGGAGCAAGCGTAATGCCGCGTATTGAACGAATGGAGTTGGTCAAGAAATTCCAGGATATGAAACGGCGGCGTGTCCCCATAATCGGCGGTGGCGCCGGTACCGGGCTTTCCGCAAAATGCGAGGAAGCGGGCGGGATCGATCTGATTGTTATTTATAATTCTGGTCGTTATCGCATGGCGGGCCGCGGGTCTCTCTCCGGCCTTCTGGCTTATGGCAATGCGAATGAAATTGTCATGGAAATGGCGCAAGAAGTCTTGCCGGTCGTCAAGCATACTCCCGTGCTGGCCGGGGTCAATGGAACCGACCCTTTCTGCCAGTTTGATAACTACCTCGATCAGGTCAAGGCGATCGGTTTTTCAGGCGTGCAAAACTTCCCGACAGTCGGTCTGATCGATGGAACTTTCCGTGCCAACCTAGAGGAAACGGGGATGTCCTATTCCCAGGAAGTGGAACTGATCCGTCTCGCCCACGAGAAAGACATGTTCACAACGCCTTATGTCTTCTGCGAGGAAGAGGCGGCGGCCATGGCCGCAGCAGGGGCGGATATCATCGTATGCCATATGGGGCTCACAACCGGGGGATCCATCGGCGCGGATACGGCACTTAAGCTGGAGGATTGTCCGGCATTGGTGGATCGGTGGGCCGCGGCGGCCCTCGATGTAAACCCCGAAGCCATTATCCTTGTGCATGGCGGACCGGTCTCAATGCCGAAGGATGCGCAATATGTCCTCGATAATGCGAAAATATGCCATGGATTCTACGGCGCCTCCTCAATGGAGCGTTTGCCGACAGAAGTGGCGATGACGAAACAGACAGAAGCCTTCAAGGCTTTGAGCTTAGGTTAAGGGAGGTTGAAGGAATGACAACCAGCGTGATTGGCTCGACAATTTTGTGGCTTATCATCGCGATCATAGTCATCGCGGTGATCGCCTATCTTCTACACTGGCTATACCACCGAACAACGAAGGAAGTGGCCTTCGTGCGCACAGGCTTCCGGGGGGAAACCGTTGTCATCAACGGCGGGGCGTTGGTTCTGCCGATTATTCACGAAGTAACCCCGGTCAACCTCAATGTGGTGCGGATACCTGTTACCCGCACGAAGGAAGAGGCCGTCATTACGAGAGACCGCATGCGCGTGGATATCGAAGCGGAATTTTTCGTCCGCGTTATCCAGGAGAAAAAGGCGGTCGCGGCCGCGGCATCCACTTTGGGACGAAAAACCATGTCCCCTGAAGCGCTTGCCGATCTTCTTTCGGGAAAGTTCGTCGGTGCACTGCGGTCTGTCGCGGCGGAAATGTCGCTCGATGAGATGCATGAAAAACGCGGCGAGTTCGTTGACCGTGTGAATGAACGTGCAGCGGACGTCCTGGCACGCAACGGACTGGAACTCGAGACAGTCGCCATCACCGACCTCGATCAGACGGAGCTGGAGTTTTTCAATCCCGCCAATCGATTTGACGCCGAGGGCCTCACCCAATTGATTGAGACGATCGAAACCCGCCGGAAACTTCGCAATGATATAGAGCAGTCTTCTGTGGTCGCCATACGCGCCCGCAATCTGGAGGCGGAGAAGGAAACCCTGAAGCTTGAACAGGAAAGCGAAAGCTCCCGCCTTAACCAGGAGCGTGAACTGGAAGCCTTGCGGGCCATGCAACGGGCCGAAATCACTCATACGCGGTCGGAAAAAGAAGCCGAAGCGGAAAAATCCCGCATTCTGAATGAGCAGAAAACCCGTGAAATTGAAATTGCCCGGCAGCGTGCCTTGCAGGCGGCGGAGATTAAGGCTCAGGAAGAAATCGAGAAAATGCGCGTGGCGCAGGATCAGGAACTTGAAGCTGTTCGTATTGATCGCGACCGGATGATCCGGGAGAAGCAGATACAGCAACGTCATGAAATCGACTCTGCCGAAATTTCTGCGAATGAAGATGTTGAACGGGCGCGGATTGTCTCCGAACGGTTGCTGCAGGAAGCCCGGATCATGGCTGAAGAGGAAACGGAAAATCGGGATATCGCCCGAAACCAGCAGATAGAAACGGCGAAGATTGCTGCACAGAAAGCCATCGAGTCATCGCGGATTGCGCAAGAGCAGATCCTCGACAAGGCCCGTATCGAACGTGACCGTGTTCTGCGGTCGCAGCAGATTTCCTTCCGCCAGCAGATTGAAGAGAACGAAATCTCGGCGCAGGAAGAACTTGAACGGGCGCGAATTGCTTCCGAACGCGGCCTCGACGAAGCCCGCATATTGAAGGAGCGTGACCTGAGACGGTTGGAAATTGAACGGGATCAGGCGCTTGAACTTGCGGAAATCGAGCGTCAGATACTGATCCTGAAAGAACAGGCGTCGGTCGCGGATACCCGTGTTGTAACGGAGGCGGCAGAAGCCAAGGCTGTTGAAGCAGCCGAGAAGGTTTCCACAATTCGGGAGACGGTTATCGCGGAGCGGATCGCCGCCGTCGATAGGTTGCTGGCCGAGAAGAACGCGGATACGGCCAGGATTGCGGCGGAAACCGACAAGATCACCGCCGCTGTCCAGGCGGAAGCGCAACGGTTGCAGAATGAGGCAGAAAACATTCTCAGCGAAGATGCACGGGCCGGACGCCTGAGGTCCAAGATGCTGGATCGCCTGGAAGGCATCGTGCGCGAGAGCGTCAAGCCGATGGAAAATATCGAAGGCATCAAGATACTGCATGTCGACGGGATGACCGGCGGGGGAGGCAACAGCCATCGTTCGCCAACCGACGAGGTCATCGAAAGTGCCCTCCGGTACAGGGCTCAGGCGCCATTGATCGACGAAATGATGCGCGAGATCGGTGTTGAAAATCCGGGTGTGACGAAAATGGGGGATATTTTCCGTTCCGCCAAGGATGCGCAGTCTCTCGCCAAGAACGCTAAATCGGACAAGAGTGAGGACGACTAGGAATGCCCAGCGTTTACACCTCGACTGTGATTCCGGCACCGGCAGACCGCGTCTGGTCAGTCATTCGTGACTTTAACGCGCTGCCGGACTGGACGCCATTTGTCGTAGATAGCCGGATAGAGGAGGGGTTGCCGTCTGATAAAATAGGCTGCGTGCGGGCCTTCCGTCTGAAAGATGGTGGTTTCATCCGGGAGAAACTGCTGGCGCTGTCCGATTTCGATTACAGCTTTTCCTACGCCATTTTGGAAAGCCCGATGGGTGTCGAGAATTATGTGTCGACGGTTAAGCTGATTCCGATCACCGATGGAGGTCATACCTTTGCAGAATGGTCAGCGGAGTTTGACTGCGCACCGGACCGGGAGCGGGAACTGATCAATCATATCGGCACAAATGTCTTTCTGGGCGGATTAACCTCGCTGAAGAGCCGGATAGGGGGCTAAATTGGTTTCCGTTCGCCGCAGCACAGTCATAGAGGCACCGATCGAGGCGGTCTGGGAGATCCTCAGGGATTTCAACGGCCATGATCGATGGCATCCGGCAGTCCGGCGGAGCCATCTGGACGGCGGAAAGAGAACCGATCAGGTGAGTGCCGTCCGGAATTTCGAGCTGACGGCAGGGGAACATCTGCGGGAGCAATTACTGTCGATGTCCGACGCCGACCACAGCTTCCAGTATGCGATTGTTGAAAGTGACATCCCGCTACAGAATTATATTGCGGAAGTCTCCCTGAGACCGGTGACGGACGGGAACCGCACATTCTGGTCTTGGACGTCTAAATTCGAAACGCCAAAAGGTCGGGAACAGGAACTCGCCAAACTGGTGGCCGAAGGGGTGTATGAAGCCGGGTTTGAGGCCGTTCGAACGCGCCTGACGAAAAGCCGGCCGTTATCGCAACAATCTTTTAAGTCCTCGCAACAATCAATGGCGGCTGCAAACAGTGCCGCTATTTCAGGGATGGCGGTCGGTATCAATCGTTATGGTGGACCAGAGGAACTGCATCCGATTGAGGTCAGGGCAGAAGCTCCGGGGCCGGGTGAGGTTCGCCTTCGGCAAACAGCCATTGGCGTTAATTACATCGATGTCTATTGCCGCTCGGGCTATTTTGATCTCCTTAAGCCCCCCGGTGTTCCCGGGATGGAAGCCGTCGGTATCGTCGAGTCGGTGGGTGAAGGCGTGCGTCATTTGTCGCCGGGTCAACGGGTTGGTTATGCCTGCCCGCCGGTCGGCGCTTATGCTTCTGTCCGGACCATGTGGGCAGATCTTGTCATCCCGATCCCTGATGACATTGATGACGTAAAGGCCGCGGCGGGCCTTCTGAAAGGAATGGCGGCAGAATTTCTTCTACATAGGGTGCATCAGGTCAAGAAGGGCGATAACGTTCTTGTCTATGCGCCGGCGGGGGGAATCGGCCGTATTCTTTGTCAATGGGCCAATAGCATTGGCGCAACCGTTATCGGCGCAACCTCCAGCGAGGAAAAAGCCCGTATTGCCCGGGCAGCTGGCGCGCATCATGTTGTCCTGCCCGGCCCACAAAGCCTGGAGGAACAGGTGATGAAAATCACGAAGGGCCATGGGGCGGATGTGATTTATGATGCCGTGGGAAAGGACAGCTTCGATCATTCCGTAGCAGCCCTCGCGACATGCGGACACCTGATCAGCTTCGGTCAGGCTTCGGGTGATATTGGCGCGCGTGACATCAGTTCCCTCGCGTCGAAGTCGGCAACGGTTTCACGCCCGAATTTTGGTCATTATACGGACACGCGTAAAAAGGTCATTGGCATCACCAATCGGCTATTCGACGCCATCAAGCGACATATCATTTCCATTGAAGTGGGACAGCAGTATCCGCTGTCCCGGGCCGCAGATGCACATCGCGCATTAGAAGGCCGTGAAACAACCGGATCAAGCGTATTAATTCCTGACGATTATCAGAAAGGTAAGTAATGAAATTCGCCGTTTTTAACTGGAAGGGCAAAACCTGTGTTGGGCGTGTCGTCGAAGATGATAGCGCGATAGAATGCTTCGACATTCCGGAGGCCTCGATCAGGACCGAAGGTGTTGTCGCCCTGATTGAGAAACCGTTGCCAAAGGCGATGGAAACGGTGCCGTTGTCCGAGGTCGAGCTATTGGCTCCGGTGCCGCGTCCGTCACGTAATATTTTCTGCGTCGGCAAGAACTATCATGAACATGCCAAGGAGTTCGCAGCGTCGGGATTCGATAGTTCTGCGGCGAAAGGCACAGTTCCCGAGGCGCCGATCGTGTTCTCGAAGCTGCCGGAAACGGTTGTGACAAACGGGGCGCCGATCCGTCTTGATGCCTCCGTATCCACGGCCATTGACTATGAAGCGGAGCTTGCGGTGATTATCGGCAAGGCTGGCCGGAACATTTCCAAGGAAGAGGCTTTGTCGCATGTCTGGGGATACACGGTAGTCAATGATGTAACGGCGCGAGATCTGCAGGGGCTTCACAGCCAGTGGCTAATCGGCAAATCGCAAGATACCTTCTGTCCCATGGGCCCTTGGGCGGTCACCGCGGATGAAATTGACCTGGCGGACACGTCGGTGAAATGCTGGGTCAATGATGAATTGCGGCAGGATTCCAATACCGGCCTGCTTATCTTTGATATTCCGACGATTATTGCGGCAATTTCCAACGGGATAACGCTGCAGCCGGGCGATATTATCGCAACCGGCACACCAGCGGGCGTCGGCATTGGCTTTAATCCACCGAAGTACCTCCAGCCCGGCGACAAGGTTCGCGTTGAAATCGGCGGAATCGGGACGCTGGAAAATCCGGTGGAGGCTTTCTAGTCCATGTCCGATATTTCAGTTGGCAGCATGAAAATCGAGGATCAGGGAGACGGTGTGGCCGTGGTGATGATTCACGGCCTTGGCGGAACGTCAAACAGCTTTCAGACCTTGATTTCGGCACTTGACGGGTATCGAGTCTTGCGCCCGGACCTCCCGGGGGCAGGGCGATCTTCTTTAAGACCGGGCCGGCCCGGCATAGCGGGGCTGGCAACAGCCGTTCAGGATTGTCTGAAGGCTGCGGGCATCGCAAAGGCGCATTTTGTCGGTCATTCCATGGGCACCATTGTGTGTCAGTATCTGGCGGTTGATCACCCGGAGATGGTGCAAAGCCTGACCTTGTTCGGACCAATCCTGGAGCCTCCGGCGGCGGCGCGCACCGGGTTAAATGAACGGGCGGCAACAGCGACACGGGAGGGGATGGCAGGAATAGCGGAAGCTGTTCACAAAGCGAGTGTCTCGGCAGGCAAGCCCGTTGCCGCTGCTTTTGTCAGGGAAAGTCTGCTGCGGCAGGATGCCAATGGATATGCAGCACATTGTCTTGCACTCAGTAGCGTAGAGGCGGCGGACCTTGCGAAAATAACCTGTTCCACCTTGCTTATCGCGGGGGAAACAGACCCCGTGGCACCTGTCGCGATGGCGGAACAAATGAAACAAAAATTACCCCGGGCACAATTAGAAATCATACCGGAGGTGGCCCATTGGATGATGATGGAAGCCCCGGCGCGTTCCGCTGAATTGCTCCGAGCCCATCTCGACGCCAACAGCATTAGTTAGGGAGACTAAATCATGGCTGAAAATATATTCACTGACTGGAGCGGCAGAAGTAACGGAAGTAACGGGAGTTCCGACATAACCTTCAGCAATGTCCGCATTCTGGATGGGACGGGGGAGGCGCCCTATTCAGGTGAAGTCACCGTGTCCGGCAACCGGATTAAGTCGATTAACCGGTCCGGCATGGGCTCGAGCTGGGGCGCTGTAAGTAGCAGCCAACGCATTGACGGTCGGGGCATGACATTGATGCCGGGCCTGATCGACTCGCATCTGCATTTAAGCTGGAACAACGCACCGGGTGTTGACCCGATCCAGATGATGCCGCTGGAAGAGCATGTCCTTGTTTGTGTCGAAATGGCCAAGATCGTTCTTGATGCGGGGTTCACGGCCGGGCGCGGCGCGGCGGCGGCCAAACCACGGCTCGATGTCGTCATTCGGGATGCCATCAATGCGGGCCGGTTCCCGGGTCCTCGCTATACGGCGGCAAGTCCTGAAATAACAACGACAGGCGGCCTTGGTGATGCCTCGCCGCCCCATATCCAGCATGAAGGCCTGAACCTCGGCATCGTAGTATCCGGCCCTGAGGAAGTCCGCCGAAAGGTGCGGGAGATGATCAAATGGGGCAACGACACGATCAAGCTCAACCTCTCGGGTGAGGAAGTCGCCGGTATGGGGGCGGAGGAAAACCAGATGTCGGATGAGGAAATTGCCATGGCGGTTTCTGAGACGAAACGGCGCGGCCGGTCACTCGCGGCGCATGCCCGTTCCGCCGAGTCGATCAAGCTTTGTGTCAAATACGGGATTGAAACGATCTATCATGCCTCCTTCACCGACGAGGAGGCGCTCGACATGCTGGAGGCCGCAAAAGACAAGCATATTGTTGCTCCGGGCCTTGCCTGGCTGATCAATACTGCGCGAAATGCGGGCGATTACGGCATCAAGCCGGGGACCCCGCTGACCATAGCCTATGAGCGGGAGCTGGAGCATGCCATTGAGAGCATGAAAAAAATGCATAAGCGCGGCATTCGCCTGGCGATCGGGGGGGATTACGGGTTTGCCTGGACGCCGATGGGAACGAACGCGAAAGACCTGGAGTATTTTGTCGACTTGCTTGGGTTCACGCCGATGGAGGCCATACTCGCGGCAACAAAAATCGGCGGCGAAATGATGAAAATGGGTAATGAACTCGGCATGATCCGTGAGGGGTATCTTGCGGATATGCTGCTGGTGGATGGGGATCCATCGCGGGACGTCAAGGTTCTTCAGGATAGGAAGCGTCTCGTAGCGATCATGAAGGACGGCAAGTTCCATAAGGCGCCGGAAAACATGGGCATGGGATTACGGGTAAGCGCGTAAGGATTGCGACCACTAAAAAGGGCGAAGCAACATTTTCCGCCGCTTCGCCCGAACCTGAAAGGTTTTATGTCTAGCTATCGAGACGTTCGATAATGATTGCAGGGGCCATGCCACCGGCCGCGCACATTGTCACCAGTCCGCGCTTTTTATCCTGCCGCTCAAGCTCATCGAGCAGCGTGCCAATCAGGATTGATCCCGTCGCACCGATGGGATGACCAAGGGCCATCGCCCCGCCATTCACATTCACCTTGCTCCGGTCAAGCTTCAAGTCGCGAATGAATTTTTCAGCGACGACCGCAAAAGCCTCATTAATTTCCCAGAGGTCAATGTCATCGGGTGTAAGGCCAGCCCTGGCGAGCACTTTCTTTGCGGCCGGAACCGGGGCATTCAGCATCAGTGTCGGGCAGTCTCCCATGTTGGCTGTCGCGATAATGCGGGCGCGCGGCTTCAGGTTATGCTTCTTGGCATAATCACCGGATGCAAGCAGAAGAGCAGCCGAGCCATCGACAACCCCCGAGGAGTTCCCCGCATGATGCACATGGTCAAACTCCTTGATTTGCGGGTATTTACGCGTAATCAGGCCGCCATAGGTATTCCCGGCTTCGTCGACTACAATATCGCGGAACATGTTAAAGACAGTCTTTAGTCCCGCCAGAGTTTCCATCGTGGTGCTGGGACGCGGAAATTCCTCGCGGTCAAGGGCAATCGAGCCGTCCTTGTTTTTCACGGGGATAATTGATTTGTCAAAACGTCCCTCCTGAATCGCCTTGTCAGCCCGTTTCTGGCTTTCAACGGCGAGTTCATCGACGGCTTTCCGGTCTATTCCTTCCAATGTCGCAATGGCGTCGGCGCAAACGCCCTGCTGTGACTGAGGATGGCTTTCACGAAGATCCAGATTTCCGCCGTCCAGCATTGCCGGATTATTGGGATCCGCAATTGAGGCGGTAAAGCTCATCATTTCGGTGCCGCCTGCGATGACCAGATCTTCCATGCCGGACATAATCTGGGCGGCGGCGAGGTTGACGGTGGTTATGCCTGAGCCGCAAAAACGGTCGAGTGTCATCCCGGAGGCTTTGATGTCGTAACCTGCCGACAGGGCTGACATCCGGCCGAGGTCATATCCTTGTTTGCCAACTTGCGTGGAGGTTCCCCAGATAATGTCATCGACATCAGCAGTATTGAAATCATTCCGTTCAGCAAGAGCACCAAGAACAGTTGCGCCAAGATGTTGGGGGTGAAGATGGGCGAGGGATCCCTTGCCAACCTTGCCGACACCGCGAGGGGTGCGGCAGGCATCTATAATATAGGCTTCAGTCATTTTTTTGATCCTTGTTATTGGTTGTCTTTATCGGGGAGCCATGCGGATGGCACCATCAAGGCGAACATCTTCGCCATTAAAATATCCATTCCGGCACATTTCAAGGGCAAGAGAGGCATATTCCTCCGGCTGTCCGAGTCGTGACGGGTTCGGGACCTGCGCCGCGAGAGCGGCCTTCACCTTCTCAGGCGCACCTTGCAGCAAGGGCGTATCGAACAGGCCCGGCAGGATCGTGTTGACCCGGATGTGCTCCTGCGCGAGGTCACGGGCAATGGGCAGTGTCATGCCGACAACCCCGCCTTTCGAGGCGGAATAGGAGGCCTGGCCAACCTGCCCGTCTTCTGCCGCAACCGAGGCCGTATTGATGATCACGCCGCGTTCCCCGTCGATTGGATCGAGGGTCATCATCCCGGCTGCGGACTTTGCAATACAACGGAAGGTGCCGATAAGATTGATCTGGATGATCATCTCGAACCTATCCATCGGGAAATGCTTTATTTCCCCGGTTTCCCTGTCCCGGCTCGCTGTTTTGAAGGCATTCCCTGTCCCGGCGCAGTTGACCAGAATTCTTTCCTGTCCGAGTTTTGCGCGAATAGATTTGAACCCTGCATCGACATCCTCGTCCGAGGTGACGTTTACTTTGGCAAAGGCACCCCCGATCTCACTTGCAACCGCGTTACCCTGTTCCTCGTTCAAGTCAAAAATGCCAACTTTCACACCGGCAGCCGCCAGCTTGCGCGCCGTTGCGGCACCAAGGCCGGAAGCCCCACCAGTGATAATCGCGGTTATTCCATCAAGTCTCATTGTCGCTCTATCTCCCTTCTTGATCTTCTTGTTCAGAGAATTTGGTCCCGCAGCGTATTAAACTTATAGTGTTATTGCCCCGGCACATTGGTTTAGTTTTATCTCACGCTAATTTAAGCAGAGAGATGTCATAAAGATAGAAAAAAGCGAAAGCTGCCACCGGGTAGATAGGGGCTTATCCATTCTGATCTGTAAATTTCCCTTATTGAGAATAATTCGCAAATAGCAGTTGACTCTTATCTTCGCTATTGATAATCATTCCTATAAACAAGCCAAGATACTGTAATATTTTACGAAAAGAACGGTCTAGAAATGTTGGATAATCAATCCGGTCGCAAAAGCAATAAGCGGATGATTATGCTTGAGGATGAAACCTTGCAAAGCGGTGATTTGTTCACAAGCAGCAAGGAACTCACGATCGCTCATAACGGTGAAACATACAAATTGCGGCTTACTGGAAATGGAAAACTGATCTTAACGAAATAAGCCATTAGCCCGCCACCCAGCCAACCGAAATTTTCGGCAGCCAGGCAGCAAGCAAACGCGACATAAACTGAAAGTTGTTGTTATGCGTCGAACTTTGCCGCTTGCCTGTCTGGGCGCGCTCCTCTCTACTACTTGTCTTACGTCCTCTTTTGCCACAGAGGTGGAAAATTCCCCGACCGTGTCGCTGGACGCGGTAACGGTTTATGCGACCCGTACGCCGCAATCCTCCTTCGAGGTGCCGGCAATGACGTCGAATATCGATACCGATGCGCCGGGAAATGCGTTGGCCGGGGATACCGGGGATCTGCTCGAATTCACTCCAGGTGTCGAAGTGGCGGGCGGGCCTCGCCGGAACGGGCAAACGGTTTCCATCCGTGGGTTTGATAACGAGGCAATTATCACCCTTATCGACGGTCGCCGCCAGAATTTCGAGGCGGCGCATGATGGCCGGTTTTTTATCGACCCGTCTCTCCTCAAGCGGGTGGAGATTGTGAAGGGTGCGTCCTCATCCATTTATGGCGGCGGAGCGATCGGCGGTGTGCTGGCCTTTGATACCAAGGATGCGGCCGACATGCTGAAGCCCGGCGAGGACTGGGGTGTTTACACGTCAATGGGATATCGAACGGCGAATGAGGAATATTCGCCAGTGGTCTCTGCCTACGGCCGGACCGGGGCCCTGGATATTATCGGTATCGCCGCCCTTCGAAATTCCGGGGATATCGAGCAGGGTGATGGCAATAAGCTGATTTCTGAAGACAACCTGATCTCGGGAACCTTCAAGGTCGGTTATAGTTTCAACGACTTTAACAGCCTGAAATTTATTTATCAGGGTCTCCATAATGACGGGCAAGAGCCGAATAATGGCGGCGGTGCTATCTCGACTTCCAACCCAGTGGTGGACAAGCGGGTCAACGACAATCAATTCGGTCTCAAATATGCGTTTGAGGATCCGGGCAATAGCTGGCTCAGCCCGAAACTTCATCTCTACTACAACACCACCGAAGTGCGTGAAGAAGATATCTCCGGAACGAATTTGGGGCGTGTGCAAACGCGCGACATGGATACCATCGGCTTTACGGCAGATAATCAGACTGTGTTGACGGCAAGCGAAACACAAAAACACACGCTCTCATACGGCTTTGAAATATATCATGATGATCAAACAGGTACGATCACGGGCGGTGGCACGCGTCCGGGGGTTCCCAATGCAGATGCCACCAATTACGGGTTCTACCTGCAGGATGAAGTCGATCTGATGACCTCTGCGGGTCGGTTCCTGATTATCCCGGCGGCACGTTTCGATTCCTACCGTAGCAGCGACGATGCCGGTAATTCCCAAAGCGAGCATAAGGTCTCCCCGAAAATATCGGCGAGCTATCTGCCGAATGAGAATGTGATGTTCTTTGGCAGTCTGGCGCAGGCATTCCGGGCCCCAAACCTCACGGAATTATACGCGTCTGGCCAACATTTTCCGGGCGTGCCGCCCTTCTTCCCGGCAAACTTTTTTGTGCCCAACCCGGACTTGCGGCCCGAAACGGTTGTGACCTTTGAAGTCGGCGCCGGCTTAAATTTCGACAACTTCGTTACGGACAATGACAAGGTGGCCGTGAAAGGATCATGGTTTATCAGCGAAGGGGACGATTTTATCACCCAGGTGGTGAATACTGCCGGCGGAACAACGCAGTATGTCAATATCCCGAATGCCCGCCTGTCCGGTTTCGAAGTGGATGCGCAGTATAATCTCCACCCGGTGACGACGAAACTCGGTCTTTCCTATGTTGAGGCGGAGAACAAGGACACAGGGGAATATCTATCCAATAATCTGCCGCTCACCCTAGTTGCCGACGTTTCTTACAGCGCTGATGAAATCGACAGTATTATCGGTCTTCGTGGACGATTTGCTGCGGCGAATGACAAGGTCTCCAGCTCGCAGGTGCCGACGGCCGGTTACTCCGTCTATGACGTCTATTATCGCTGGATCCCGACGGAGAAAGGCCTTGACACCCTGACCGTTGATCTCGGCGTTTCGAACATCCTCGATAAGGCTTACACGACAGCCTATGCCGGTCTTTACGAAGAGGGGCGCAGCTACAACGTGAGGGTGGCCTATAAATGGTAGGGGTGGCGTTCGCACATCCGGCGGATTGGGGCAAGAAATGGGTTGTCTTTCTTGGCCTGTCCGTCTGTGCGAACGCCTTTCTCCTGTCGCTGGTCCAGCCGATGCCGAAAATAGAGCCGGTCTTCACTGTACCTGCCCTGAAGGTAAATCTGATGACGCTGGCCCGGCCGGCGGTCTCCAGCCCGCCGGTTGAAACAAAGTTACAGCCAAATTCGGCCCCCTCAACAACAGCGGAGATGTTTCGTCCCAAACCTGTGGTCACGACCCCCTTCGCACAAGAGAAAGTTGCGGTCGTACACAAGCAACCGCAGCCGCAGGCCGAACCTGTACGGGAAGCGAAAATCCAGCCGGTTCCGCGTCCCAAGGTTCGGCCTGTCGCGACCAAGATAACGCCCGTGGAGACGAAAACGTTTCCGCCGGTTGATGTGACGAAGGTGGTTCCGGAAGTGATTGAAAGAGTTCCGGATAAGGTGATCGCTGAACAAGTGGCCATCAAGCCCGAAGTAAAACCTACGCCTCAGCCAGTGACTGTTGCGTCCCTTCCGGCGACCAGTGAAGACAGGGGAGAGGACAACGCAACCGTCATACATGAGGCGCGTTATCGTCAACAGGTGCCACCCTCCTATCCGCGCCGGGCGCTGGATCTTGGACAGCAGGGGACGGTGACGCTGCATGCGGAAGTCCTGCCGAACGGCGCCCCGAGGGAGCTGAAAATCGCCGAGTCATCAGGGCATCGCCTGCTTGATATGGCGGCCATGGCGGCCGTCAAGAAATGGAAATTCGAACCGACCAGCGTGGATGGGAATGCGGTGGTCAGCTGGGTTCGTGTTCCTGTCAATTTTGTTATCCATTAGGAGCCGAGAAGAAAGATGAGCAAAACAGGTCAAACCGCTGCAGAGCTAACGCCGGAGGAAATTCGAGCGGAGTATGAAAGACTTATAGAACAGAATGGGATGCGCGCACGGAACGCGGCCCGTGAAATGGGGATATCCGAAGGGCAGTTGGTGGCCGCTCGGGTCGGAGAAGAGGCTATCCGCTTAAGTGATGACGCCGAAGCTATCCTGAAATCTGCTGTCTCTCTAGGAGAGGTGATGGCGCTCACCCGGAATGAACATTGCGTCCATGAAAGAAAGGGCGTCTATGAGAATGCCAGCTTCTTTAAGCACGGTCCGATGACGACGGGTTTGTTCGTGAACCCCGACATCGACCTTCGCCTGTTCATGACGCATTGGAAACATGCCTTTGCCGTTACCGAAACCGGAAAGGCTGGCGCTCGCAAGAGCCTGCAGTTCTTCGACGGAATGGGCGAGGCCATCCATAAAATCTACCTCACCAATCATTCCAAAGAGGCCGCCTATGATGATCTGGTTGCAATGCATCGCCACGCTGAACAGGTTGCGTCAATCGAAATTGAAGGGGCAAAACCAAAACCGGAGGAACGCCCGGATTCAGAAGTCGACTGGGAAGGCTTCCGTTCCGCCTGGGAGAATCTGAAAGACACTCATGATTTCTTTCCCATGCTCCGGAAGTTCAAGGTGGGGCGCGTTCAGGCCTTGAAAAAGATCGGCACGGACTTCGCCGCTGAGCTTGATAACAGCGCAGCTCGGCTGGTGCTCGACCGGGCGCGGGACAGTGAATGCGAGATTATGGTCTTTGTCGGCAATAAGGGCTGCATCCAGATTCATACCGGCCCAGTCAACAAGCTGGTAGAGGCCGGGGGGTGGTTCAATGTCCTCGACCCCAAATTTAACCTGCATCTGGATGAGACCGGAATCAGCCACACTTGGGTTACGAAAAAACCATCCGCAGACGGGATAATCACCGCTGTTGAAGTTTTCGACAAGAACAACGAACTGATCGTGACCTTTTTTGGCAAGAGGAAGCCCGGCATACCGGAACTGGGCGGATGGCGTGAAATTGTCGAGAGCCTGCCGCGCCAGGAGGTATCGAATGTTGCCTGAATGGCTTTCATTCGCGCTTCCTTACTGGTTTTCCCAAATGGGAATAATGGCATGGCCGCTTGCCATATGCTCCATCCTGGCCGGTGCGGTCGGGTTGGAGCGGCTATTTTTCATTTTTCGGGCGGCGGTCAGGTCAAAAATTCGGTATGAACAACTCGCCGATTATCTGTGGGCAAACAAGAACCAGCCAAAGGTGGTGCGCGATGAACTCGTCGGCGTTGCGTTGAATGATTTCCGGCGTCCGTACTATAACGGGATCAAATTGCTACGGCTGATCGGCATGATCAGCCCGATCATTGGTCTGCTTGGGACCATTCTCGGCATTATCGCGGCGTTCAAGGTCATCTCCGTGCAGACGGGCCCTGTCTCTCCGGCGCTTATTGCCGACGGGCTGTGGGAAGCGATGCTGACCACGGCCGCAGGATTGATGATCGCCTTGCCCGCGCTGTTGATGGCGCATTTCTTCAGCGCGTTCAGTGACCGGCAGCTGGAAGGCTTTTGTCTGGAACTCAATCGTCTGTCGCTTTCCTTCGAGATGGCAAAGCATGAGCCCACGTCCGAGGTCGTTGCCCTGAAAACAGAGGCGCGGCGGTCATGATAACGCTTCAACCTGAAGATTCGCATGGGGGTACTCTGCGGGACTTGGCGCCTGACCTTACGCCGATGCTGGATATTCTGTTTATCCTTTTGGTGTTCTTCCTGCTGACAGTTGGAACGGTTCTGCGGTCGCTTGATCTGCAGCTTCCCTTGGCCGTGGAGGAGGAGTTGGAGCAGCTCAATGAACCGAAGCATATCATGCTGGAAATTCGGGAAAGCTCCTACGCTCTGGACGGGAAAGAGTTCGATCATTTCGTCGAACTGAAAGAAGCGATCAAGGAAAGCCGGGCCGCCCGACCGGAACATGAAATCATCGTTGCCGGGGATCGCCAGATTTCAATCGAAAAATTACTCAAGGTGCTCACATACCTGCAGTCGCAGGGGATTGAGGCCGCCAATATTCTTATGCAAAAAGAAACAAATCCATGATCAGAATTATTGTTTTTCTCTGCCTGTTTATTTCCACGGCGGCCCATGCGGATGCCCCGAAACGGATTGTCTCCATTGGGGGCGCACTCACGGAAACAATCTATGCGCTGGACGCCGGTGATCTGGTTGTTGGCAGTGATACCACAAGCTACTACCCGCCCGCCGCAGCCTCAGCGCCCAAGGTCGGCTATATGCGCGCCTTGAGCGCGGAGGGAATTCTCTCCCTCAGCCCGGATCTCGTTATCTTGTCTGAAGAATCCGGTCCTCCAACGGTTCTTGAACAGTTGAAATCTGCCGGTGTCACCATGCTGGTGCTCGAGGCCGGGCGAACGATTGGCGATGTGAAAAAGAACATCAAAATTCTTGCTGAAACCCTTGAAAAACAGGGGGAAGGGGAAAGTCTAATCTCTGAAATAGACGGCACAGTCTCGAAACTGCAGGAGGCGATTGCCGCGCAAGAATCTTCCAAGTCGGTCATGTTTATTCTGCAGCATAGCGGTGGCGCCCCGATGGTGGCCGGATCAAAAACCGCGGCGGACAGTATTATCAAGCTGGCCGGTGCTGAAAACGCCGTAACGGGGTATGACGGGTACAAACCACTCTCCCCGGAAGCGGCAACGAGTTTGGCTCCTGATATTCTCTTGGTGACAACGCAGGGGCTGGAGCAATCGGGGGGCGAAGCGGCGCTTCTGGCGGCTCCGGGAGTGTCGCTCACGCCAGCAGCGAAAAACGGGCATGTAGTTGCGATGGATGCCCTTTTGCTGCTCGGCTTCGGACCACGGACGGCCGAAGCTGCCCTCGAACTTAATGGCAGGCTGAATAGCCAATGAGCCTGAACGACAGAGCAGCCGGTGCGCCGTTTTCCTTCAGGAAAATGAAGATTTCGGTATTCCCGCTACTGGGCCTTCTTCTGCTGGTGGTTGCCTTGATATCCGCGTCCATCGGAGCTGTTTCAATCCCGCTTTCCGAGATTGTAAGTGGCTCCCTGACGGATCAGCAGATGGCGGTCCTGAATTCCATCCGGTTGCCGCGCGTGCTGCTTGCGGTGATTGTCGGTGGCGCGCTGGCCCTATCCGGTGCTGCCATGCAGGGGTTGTTCCGCAATCCTCTGGCGGATCCCGGTTTGATTGGCATCGCAACCAGCGCCGCGCTTGCCGTGGCAATAGTCATCGTGCTGGTCGGACCGATTGCCGGATATCTGGGGCTTTATGCCTTGAGCGTTGCCGCCTTCGCGGGCGCGCTCGTCGCCTGTTTTGTGATTTTTCGTTTTGCCAGGCTGACCGGCACTTTCTCCGTTACCTACATGTTGCTGACCGGCATTGCGATTAATGCGCTCTCGGGGGCAGGGGTGGGATTTCTGACCTATTTGAGTGATGATCAGCAGCTTCGGACCCTGACCTTCTGGACGATGGGCAGTCTCGGCGGTGCGTTGTGGATCTCCGTCATCGTTGCTGCGACAATTATCATTCCTTCTGCGGTTATCCTCGTCCGGAATGCACGAGAGCTAAACGTGCTGCTGCTGGGGGAGAGTGAAGCTCGATACCTCGGTGTCGAGGTGGAGAGGCTGAAGCGGACCATCGTCATCTGCACCGCGCTCTCTGTCGGTGCGGCGATTTCCGTCAGCGGGATCATCGGGTTTGTCGGTCTTGTGGTGCCGCATCTGGTCCGTTTGACACTGGGGCCGGATCACCGGCTTCTCATTCCGGCCTCCGCCTTTTTGGGGGCGATCCTGCTGTTGATCGCCGATACGTTCGCGCGAACTGTCGTGGCTCCCGCAGAGATGCCGGTCGGAATCCTGACCAGCATGATTGGCGGGCCATTCTTCCTCTGGCTGCTGGTGAAGCAATATTCCGGAAGGTTCGGCCTGTGATTGACGCAGAAAACATCGTCTATTCCATTGGCGGACAGCGCATTCTCGCGAATGTCTATGCGACGTTCAAACCGGGTGAGGTGACGGCCATCCTCGGGCCTAATGGTGCGGGGAAGTCAACTCTGCTTAAATGCCTGACCGGTGCGCTCAAGCCGGATGAGGGACGGGTGTTACTCGCGGGAAAGGATCTCAAGCATTTTTCCCTAACGGAGCTGTCACGGAAGCGCGCGGTTCTGTCCCAGGCCAACCCGATCAGCTTTCCCTTTACGGCGCATGAAATCGTCGTGATGGGGCGCAATCCCTATTCCTTGGAGAAAACCACTGCATCAAATGCCGAAATAGCCGATGAGGCGCTTAATCTTGTTGACGCCCGGCATCTTCGGGATCGATCCTATCCGACGCTTTCCGGCGGAGAGCAGCAACGCGTCCAGTTCGCGCGGGTGCTGTCGCAGATTTGGGAGCAGGAGGGAGCCTGCCTCTTTCTGGATGAGCCGACATCCGCCCTTGACTTGAGGCATCAGCATCAGTTGATGGACCTGGTGCAAAAGCTGGCTGCGGAGAAGAAGCTGACGGTCATCATTGTCATGCATGATCTCAATCTAGCCTATCACTGCACGGATCGTTGTTTCTTCATTCGCGAGGGTTGGATCCGTGGTGGCGGAACGTCCAAGGACCTGATCACTGCCGATACGATTGCCGAGATATTTGATCTTCCAATGAAATATGCCGCCATGAGGTTCGGCATGGATCTCGCCGGATAGCCTATCTGTCATTCTCCACTTTTGGGAAGGAGGACTTTGGACTAACATGCCTTGCCACTGGGTTGAGCGGGCTGTTGGAAGGGCGAAATGTCAGGTCAGGAAAAGAAAAGCCCGGAAGTCATCGTGATCGGGGCTGGAATAATCGGTATCACCTCCGCGATCGAGCTTCAGGCAAAGGGCGCTAACGTCACTGTTCTGGACAAGAGCGGTGTCGCGGCCGGTGCATCTCAAGGAAATGCAGGCGCCTTTGCCTTTTCCGATGCGTCGCCCGTTGCCTCCCCCGGCATTATACGGAAGGCGCCAAAATGGTTTCTGGATCCGCTGGGCCCGCTGTCCGTTCCGCTGCCCTATGCCATCCAGATTCTCCCCTGGATGTTGCGTTTTCTGCGGGCGAGCCGGCCTGAACAGGTGAAGACGGGGATAGAAGCACTAACAACATTGATGACCGTATCGCGCGAGCGGCTTGTTCCCTTCATGGAGCAGACGGGAACTCATAATATGCTGCGCCAGCACGGTAATTTGCAGCTTTATGAACATCGCAAATCATTCGAGGAGAATTTGCCTGTCTGGCACGCAAGGGAGGAGCGGGGGAGCAAATTCACGCCGCTAACCGACCCGGATCAGATCGCAGAATACCAACCCGGCATTGACAGGCGCTTTGTCGCCGCCATCGCGACAAATGACTGGTATGGCATTTCCGATCCGAAGGACTACACGGTTCAACTGGGTGAATTCTTTAAAGCAAAGGGCGGCGAGATTGTTATTGCGGAGGCAGTCGCGCTTAAGCACGGGGCGGTGAGCGTTTCCGTTGTGCTGAAAGATGGAAAAGAACTGTCGGCGGATCATATCGTCGTTTCCGCCGGAGCCTGGTCTCACCATCTGGCGAAAACAATTGGCGATCATATCCCGCTGGAGACGGAGCGGGGGTATAACACGACGCTCCCTGTCGACGCGTTTGATCTCAAGCGGCAGCTTTCCTTCGAGGAGCATGGATTTGTCGTGACTCCGTTATCGAGCGGTATTCGCGTCGGCGGTGCGGTGGAGCTCGGCGGGCTGAAACTGCCGCCAAACTATCGGCGGGCGGATGCTCTGCTCAACAAGGCGAAGGGTTTTCTTCCCGATCTTAAAATCGAGGGCGGACGGCAGTGGATGGGTTTCCGGCCCAGCCTGCCGGATTCGATCCCCGTTATCGGCCCTGCTAGTCGGTCCCGCCGCATCACCTATGCTTTCGGGCACGGCCATCTTGGTTTGACCCAGTCCGCAGGAACAGCGAAACTTGTGTCAGATCTGGTGATGGGGATTGAAAACGGCGTTGATCTCTCTTCATATTCGCCAAGTCGGTTCTAGGGGCGGCAGATGGCGCAATATACATTCCAATGCATAGATGGCCATACTTGCGGCAATCCGGTGCGGGTGGTGACGTCCGGCGGGCCAGAGCTTGAAGGCGAGACCATGCTCGCCCGCCGCGCGCATTTTATGCGGGATTTCGACTGGATCCGCACAGGCCTGATGTATGAACCGCGCGGTCATGACCAGATGTCGGGAACGATCCTTTATCCCTCCACCCGCGATGACTGCGACATTGCCGTCCTTTTTATTGAAACATCAGGCTGCCTGCCCATGTGCGGCCATGGCACCATCGGTACAGTCACCATCGCGATAGAGGAAGGGTTGGTCACCCCGAAAACACCTGGAAGACTTACCCTTGATACCCCGGCGGGGAAGGTCGTCGCGGAATTTCGTATGAAAGGTGAGTATGTTGAGGAGGTGCGAATTACCAACGTACCCTCCTTCCTTTATGCCACAGGTCTTAGCGCGACTTGCTCGCCTCTCGGTGAGATAACTGTCGATGTGGCATATGGCGGAAATTTCTATGCGATCGTCGAGCCGCAGGCGAATTTCAGTGATATAGCCGATTATTCCGTGTCAGATCTGATCCGATGGAGCCCGGAACTTCGATCCGCGCTCAATGAGAAATATGATTTTGTTCATCCTGAACAGCCCGATATTAAGGGTCTGACGCATATCATGTGGACCGGCAAGCCGACCGTGGCGAGTGCCACCGCGCGAAATGCGGTTTTCTACGGAGACAAGGCGATTGACCGCTCTCCCTGTGGTACGGGAACTTCGGCACGCATGGCGCAATGGTGCGCACGAGGCGACCTTGCTGTGGGGGATGATTTCATTCACGAGAGCATTATCGGTTCCCTCTTTAATGGTCGTGTGGAGGGGGACGCTAGAGTCGCAAACACTGATGCGATTATCCCGTCCATCGGGGGCTGGGCGCGCGTGACAGGATACAATAGGATCATCATTGATGAGCGGGATCCGTTTGCTCACGGCTTTGTCGTTAGATAAGGAGAAAAGCATGAGAATAACCGCGATAAAGGCCTGGCAGGTAGATCTCCCTCTTAAGGAAGGGCGTTATAGCTGGTCCAACGGCAATTTTGTTGAGGTGTTTGATAGTACGGTCGTCGCCATCGAGACGGATGAGGGCATAACCGGTTATGCGGAATGCTGTCCGCTAGGGTCGACTTATCTGCCGTCTTACGCGAAGGGAGTGCGCGCCGGCCTCGCCGAGATCGGCCCCCATCTGATCGGACAGAACCCGCTCGCCCTCCATGAGATCAATCGGGTTATGGACAGCAGCTTGCGAGGGCATCCCTATGCTAAGGCGCCGATTGATATCGCCTGCTGGGATATTCTTGGAAAGGCAACCGGACAGCCAGTCTATATGCTCCTTGGCGGAGCGATGCAGGAGGATGTCGCACTTTATCGGGCGATCTCGCAGGAAAGCCCGGAGCAGATGGCTGCGAAGATACAAGGCTACAGTGCGGAAGGGTACACGAAATTCCAGCTTAAAGTCGGGGGCGACGCGAATGAGGATATCGAACGGATCCATGCTACCCGTGCCATCCTGAAAAAGAGCGATATTCTGGTCGCGGATGCCAATACCGGCTGGACCCGGCATGAGGCGGCGCGAGTCGTCGGCGCAGTTGCCGACCTTGATGTCTATATCGAGCAACCTTGCCTGACTTATGAGGAATCGGTGTCGATCCGCCGGCGCACGGGGCTTCCCTTCGTGCTGGATGAGGTCATTGACGGCCCGGGCATTCTGGTGCGCGGGATTGCCGAGGATGCGATGGATGTCATCAATCTCAAGATTTCAAAAGTAGGCGGGCTGACGCGAGCGCGGCTAATGCGGGACCTTTGCGTTGCGTCCGGCATCCCCATGACGATTGAGGATACATGGGGCGGCGACATTACGACCGCGGCTATTGCCCATCTTGCACGGTCAACACCAGAGGAGTTCTGCTTCTCCGCTACTGACTTCAACTCGTATGGGACTGTGACAATCGCGGAAGGAGCGCCCAAGCGCGTCAATGGCCGGATGACGGCGTCCGATGCGCCGGGTCTCGGGGTTGCTCCCGATTTCGATGTATTGGGAGAGCTAGTTCTTGACATTTCCTGACGGGAACCCCTTGCAGAGTTCCGCGATAACCGCGTAGAAGTGACGTTATAACCAAGCAGTCGAAGACGCAGACTCAACAGAAAGAAGAGAAGAAATGTCGAAAATTTCCGCGAATGGGATTGAGATTGAATATGAAACTTGGGGGAATGCCTCGGCAGATCCTATCGTTCTTGTCGGCGGGGTTGGTGTACAGCTCACCTCCTGGAATGAAAGCTTCGTAAGCGCGCTTGTCGATGCGGGATTTTTTGTCATTGCCTATGATAATCGCGATGTCGGCTTGTCTACCAAGTTTTCTGATTGGGGACCGGCGGATATTCCTGCGGCCTTCGCTCAGGCTCGGGCCAAGGAGAAGGTCTCCGCTCCCTACATGTTGGAGGATATGGCCGATGATGCCGCAGAGCTGATTAAGGCGCTCGGGATTGAGAAGGCCCATATCCTCGGAAGTTCCAACGGTGGTGCCATCGCACAGACGCTTGCCTATCGGCGACCGGACTGTGTGAAAACCCTGATCTCTGTCATGGCGACGTCCGGACGGCGTGGATTGCCGCGTCCTACAGAAGCCGCCGCCAACTGGCTGAGCCAGCCACGTAACCCCGCCGGAACGCGAGAAGGGGCAATGGACGAAGCCATCGACACTGCAAAAACAATCGGTAGTCCGGCTTTTCCTGTCGACGATAAGATATTGCGGGAACGTGCCGCGGGCCTTTTTGATCGCTCCTTTTATCCGGAAGGGCACGGCCGCCATCTTCTCGCGAGCCTGGCCTCGGGCGATAGCCGCGTTGCGCATTTATCCGAGATTGCGGCGCCAACCCTTGTCATTCATGGGCGGGAAGACCCGCTCGTCCCGCTTGGCTGCGCGGAAGATGTGAAAAACTCCATCCCCGGCACCGAGATGATCGTGATAGACGGCATGGGCCACGACATTCCCGATGAAGCTGTACCAATCATGGTTGAGGCGATCGTGAAAAACGCGAAGCGGGCCAGCTAGTGGCAAGTCCTCCGGCGGATAGCGCGTATTTATCCGCCGGGCGCACTGTTGATGTGACAAGCCCGCTTGATTGACGTAAAATCCTCACGAACAGAGACATGAACGGGGAGGAAATTATGTCAACTGTGCAGGATAAGCACGCCGAAACGGCGCTGCAGGAGCCGTTTCAATCGGTTATCGCGCCGGTCCATAACCGCTCCTATGTCGCCGGGGAAAGATCGACTGCGCTCCGTCGCCAGACAATCCCTGACTTGCTGAAAGAGACGGTAGGGAAATTTGGATCGCGTGATGCGCTGATCTTCCCCAAGCAGGAAATGATCCTGACCTATGCAGAGTTCGATCGAAAAGTGGACAGGCTGGCGGCCGGCCTGCTCGCGTTGGGCCTGGAAAAAGGGGATCGAATAGGAATTTGGTCTCCGAACAATATTGAATGGATATTAACTCAATATGCGACCGCCCGGATCGGCCTGATCCTGGTCAATATCAATCCGGCCTACCGTCTCACGGAACTGGAATACGCGCTCAACAAGTCCGGCTGCAAGGCACTTGTCGCGGCGGACAAGTTCAAGACGTCGGATTACCTGAAGATGATCCGGACGCTGGCGCCGGAGCTGGAGAAATCCGAACCCGGACGGTTGAATTCCGCAAAACTGCCCGCCCTGAAAACCGTTATTGGTATTCATGAAAATCCTGGCGCCGGCATCTTTGCATTTTCGGATATTTCCGAGATGGGAAATTTGTCGGATCGGGAGCGGTTGGATGACATCACCGCGTCGCTGTCACCGGATGACCCTATCAATATCCAGTTTACCTCGGGAACGACCGGGGCCCCCAAAGGAGCGACCCTAACTCATTATAATATTGTCAATAATGCCGCCCATGTCGTTGGCCGCATGAATTTTACCGAGAAGGACAGGCTCTGTATCCCCGTGCCACTGTATCATTGTTTTGGGATGGTGATGGGGTCCCTAGGCTGCGTCAGTTCCGGGGCGGCAATGGTCTTTCCTGGAGAGGCGTTTGATCCGGAAGAAACATTGCGGGCGATTTCGCATGCGCACTGCACCGCGCTTTATGGGGTCCCGACAATGTTTGTTGCCATGGTTGGTCATCCACTGATTGCTGAGCTTGATCTTTCCAGTTTGCGCACCGGGGTCATGGCGGGCGCGCCCTGCCCAATTGAGGTGATGAAAAAGGTCATAGATCATATGCATATGTCGGAGGTGACGATTTGCTATGGGATGACGGAAACCTCTCCCGTTTCCTTCCAGAGCAATGTGGATGATCCACTTGAGAAGCGAGTCTCCACCGTGGGCCGTATTCATCCGCATGTCGAGGTTCGAATTGTCGATGAAAATGGCATGGATGTGCCCGTCGGCACGCGGGGGGAGCTGTGGACGCGCGGCTATTCCGTCATGCAGGGCTATTGGGATGATGAGGAGAAAACCCGAGAGGCGATTGTCGACGATGGGTGGATGCGGACCGGTGATCTCGCCGTTCTTGACGACGAAGGATATTGCCAGATTGTCGGCCGTCTGAAGGACATGATCATCCGGGGCGGCGAGAATATCTATCCGCGGGAGATTGAAGAATTCCTCTTTACTCATCCTGATATTCAGGAAGTGCAGGTCTTCGGTGTCCCGGATGAAAAGTTTGGAGAGGAGGTCTGTGCCTGGATCGTTGCCCGCGATGGGGCAACGTTGGATGCGGACGGGGTGAAGGCCTATTGCAAGGATCAGATCGCCCATTACAAGGTGCCGCGGCATGTGCGGTTCGTCTCTGAACTTCCGATGACGGTCACCGGAAAGCCGCAGAAATTTATTATGCGCGACGAAATGATGGCTATACTAAATTAGGATTTTTAACCGGTTAATTTGTATAAATTGGTATATTATTCTGGGTTAGAAAAACTAACCAATATATTGTTATTAAAGAATTAAATATAAAAACTAGTCCAGTTCTGATATTTTTTTCTTAAATATATCCTGGGCTCTGCCCCATACCCCGCGCTCTATATTAGAGAGTGCACGAAGAGACGGGAGAAGTTGTGCGGCATAATCCTCGCTGCTCTCCACCGGGAGCATGGAGGGGAGATTATCGATCGCCATCACATCGAGGGGAGGATTCCCGTCACCTGCCCGGATGACCGGATCATCAAAAGAGGTGGCATGATCATAGATCGGGATAGGATTATAGGGACTGCCGGGATCGCAGGATATGTCGGCAATGACCGAAAGCCGCCGCGGTGATTCCAGGGCCGACTTGGGCACGAAAACCGGCACGCCTTCATTTGCAAGGATACAGTTCACAAATATATCATGCGCGAGTATTTCCGGGAATGGCCCGCCATGGGCTGTTTCCGCCATATCCCATTTCGTCACCTTGAGGCCGAGTGCTTCAAGACAGTTGCTCGCGCCGGTGCCGACACGACCAAGAGCGCCGATCACGATTGCGTCGGGTTTTGAACGACCTGTCTCAAGCGCCTGCGCAAGATTCTCTTTCAGACTGTTGATCAGTTTATCACGCCCTGGATAGACATCTACCTTGTGTGGACCCGGCCCCTTGCCGAGTTGTTCCGCCGTCCAGACCATCAGGGCAATAGCGGCGCCTGCAAATCCCGCCCAATAGCCGAAGGCGGCGACCCGACGGCCCGTCTCGTCCGTCAGATATTCCAGATCATAGAGTGTGCCGCCTCCCGCCTTGAACCGACTGAGCAGGGCAGGTCCGTCCGCCTGTCCCTTGAAGGCATGACCGAACATGATATGACGATGCGGAAGCGGCGAGGTTCCCACGGGGAGTTCCTTGAGGCCGAAGATGATGGCATCTGCAGGGGCCTTGGGCCAACTTCCTTCTGCTGCTATCTCGCAGCCGGTAGCCCGATAGGCGGCGATAGGGAGGGCACGGCTGCTGCTTTCTTCGACCGTTACCCGAAATCCGTCGGCCATAAGCGACTGGACGCCTTCAGGTGTGATCCCGACTCGTTGCTCATTTCCGCGTTGTTCCGCGCGCACCCATAGGTGAGTCATATATCTGCTCTTGTCTAAATATCGAAAGAGACACCCTGGGCGAGGGGGAGTTCCTTGGAATAGTTGATGGTGTTGGTCGCGCGGCGCATATAGCCCTTCCACGCGTCCGATCCACTCTCGCGGCCGCCACCGGTTTCCTTCTCGCCACCGAAGGCACCGCCGATTTCTGCACCTGAAGTTGCGATGTTGACATTGGCGATGCCGCAGTCAGATCCGGCGGCGCTCAGGAACAGTTCTGCCTCCTGCATATCCAGGGTGAAGATGCAGGACGACAGACCAGCCCCCACCTCGTTATGCCAGTGAATTGCATCTTCCAGCCAGTCATATTTAACGACATAAAGAATGGGCGCAAAAGTCTCCTGCAGGACAATGCCCTCATGCTTTGGCATTTCCACCAGAGCCGGCCGGGCATAATAGGCGTTGGGATGCCCGTTCTCCACCCGTTCGCCGCCTGTAACCTCACCCCCGGCGTTCGTTGCGGCAGCAAGGGCCTTTTGCATCTGGTCAAAGGCCTGCTTGTCGATCAGGGGCCCGACAAGTGACTCGGTCGTCAGTGGGTTGCCGACGGAAACTGACTGGTAGGCTTTTTGGAGACCTGGTACCACCTTGTCATAAACGGAGGAATGCACGAACAGGCGCCGTAAAGTGGTGCAACGTTGTCCCGCCGTGCCCATCGCACCAAAGGCGACGGCGCGCAATGTCATGTCGATATCCGCGCTGGGGGTCACGATGCCGGCATTGTTTCCGCCGAGTTCCAGAATGACGCGACCAAATCTTTCGGCCACCTTGGGGCCGACAATCCGGCCCATCCGGGTTGAGCCAGTCGCGGAAATGAGGGCAACATCGGGGCTCTCGACTAGCGCTGCGCCAATATCTCCTGCGCCGATAATAAGGGAGAGAAGTCCGTCCGGGGCATCGTCGAAACGTTTCAGCGCGCGAGCCATGATGGCCATGCAGGCAAGGGCGGTCAACGGCGCCTTTTCAGAGGGTTTCCAGATCACCGGGTCGCCGCAGACAAGGGCGAGGGCCGTGTTCCAGGACCAGACGGCAACCGGGAAGTTAAAGGCGGAAATCACCCCAACCGGGCCCAGTGGATGCCATTGTTCCATCATCCGGTGGCCCGGGCGCTCCGTGGCGATCGTCAGGCCGTAAAGCTGCCGGGAAAGGCCGACGGCGAAATCACAGATATCTATCATCTCCTGAACTTCGCCCTCTCCCTCGGAGGGAATTTTGCCGACTTCGATCGACACGAGCCGGCCAAGATCCTGCTTTGATGTGCGCAATTCCTCGCCGAACAGCCGGACGAGTTCGCCGCGGTGCGGTGCGGGCACGGATCGCCAGATTGAAAAGGCCGCTTTTGCCTGTTTTATTTTCGCGGCGACATCTGCGGCGCTGTCGGTGGGGACGGCTGCAATTTGCTGCCCGGTCAGCGGGCTGGTGACGGCGAGATTTCCATTGGTAATGTCAGCATTGCTAACCCCTAGGCGCGCGAGTAGCTGGGTGGTTTCTTCAGCCATATGCATCGCATGTGTTCCTTCTTCAAAGCTGGACGTCAGGCGACCTTTGCGTCGCTTCCTGAATGTAGTTCTATCGTTTATTGGCGAGAGATTAAAGGGCGAGAATGGCTGGCGGCAATTTTTCGGAAATTACCGATGTCCTAGAATGGCACGGACAAGCTGATTGCACCAAATTCGTCGCTGCTGGTTTGGCCTTTGTATTCACGCGACCGAAAGACATGGGTGAAGGCAAGGCGCGCGGACTTGACTGTAAAGGCGACACCTACTTGCGCATCGGCGACGAGCGGTTCCTTGTCCACGCTGCGGCTGTCGGCCCATGTGTTGCCGTCCAGGAAGATATTTCTTGCAACCGCCCGCGCATCAAGGCCAGCGAAAAAATACAGCCCGAGATCGTTCTGTTGCTCAAAAAAACCGGAGCCGGGGAGGCCGGGCTGGATACGTGGCGGCCCATAATCATTGGGCAGGTTCCAGCCGAAGCGCATCGTGGCACCGGCGTTGGCATAGGTGTAGATATTTCCTAGAGCTCCGCCGATATGCGGCGTTGCATCAATGGAAAAGCCGTTGATTTCTGTCGACACGAGCGCTCGCCAGCTCCGTTGGTAGGTAAGGACCAGTCCGGGCTCATTTTTGAGTTGGGTATTCCAGCCTTGCGGTTCAGGGGAATGAACAATTTCATGAACGAATTTTTGGGTCTGCTCCGCGAAGGAGGCTGGGCCGACCATACCAAGCTGCAACTGGAGTTGATCGAGCTGCGTCTCGCCTGTTTCGACAACGATACCGACCGCGCCATAGAGCCAGCCCGCATAGGGGCGTTCATCCAGGGGCGGATCCTTGTCCGAGATATCATTTGGCGTGTACATATTCTGACCGATGGCATAGCTCGACCGGATCTTGCCATTCTCCGGGAAAAAGGGAAGAAGCCGCGCGGCCTTGAGGGCCCAAACCGGGGCATAATCCGGCTCAGACATCCAGGCTAACTGAATGCCATTCGTATAATCCCTGTCCAGCCCGAAAAACAAATCATTCTCAAGCACGAATGTAAATGTTCCGGAATCTGCTTCTTCTGCCTCGACTACGTCGTTGGCGACCGCCAGTGTGACTGGCGATGAGAGCAGGACAAGGGCAAATATGACGAGTCGGAGCGATTTCATACGCTGGTTTATCTTCAGATAATGGTTAGAATTTGTTCATATGGCTTCGCGCTTGTATCGAAGCCCCTTCACTTTGTCACGCAAAGAGATAGTCCGTCGTTATTTTGATCGTTCTGTCGCCGATGATTGGCCTATACTCCCAAAAAAAGCGCCGCGCGGTGCATGTAATCAAAAAAATAAAGCAAGAAAACGAAAGGACAGGGAATGGCTCAACTTACGATCGACCGACAGGACAACATCGGCATCATTCGATTCAGCAATCCGCCATATGGATATATGGATGGCGAGACGGAAAGTGAGCTCGATGCGGCTCTGACGGCCGTAGAAGACGATCCAGAGATACAGGCGGTTATCATCACCGGCGCCGACAAGGATGTCTTTATCCGTCATTATGACGTCGGGGTCCTTTACCAGCGGAGCAAGGCAATGGCGGACCGCGGCCTTACCTTTGATCCCGCGCGCCCCGTGCCGGAATCCACGATCCACAAATGCTATCGGCGAATTGAAGCCATGAGAAAGCCCTTTATTGCGGCGGTTAACGGCACGGCAATGGGCGGCGGTTTCGAGCTCGCGCTTGCCTGTGATATCCGGATTGTAAAGGATGGCCCCTATGATCTGGGATTGCCCGAGGTCAACCTCGGCATTCTGCCGGGTGCGGGCGGAACCCAGCGATTAACCAGGCTTGTCGGCAGGGCCAAGGCGTTGGAGCTTATGTTGCTGGGGCAAACCCTGACCCCAAAAGGGGCTTTGGAATTTGGCCTGGCCAGTTTTTGTGTAAAGGGAGATGTAATGAAGAAAGCGCTGGAAGTTGCATCCCTTTTAACTGCCCGCTCTTCCCGCGCTGTCGGGCATATCAAGGACCTGGTTCAGGGGATTGATAACCGGTCAATAGAAGAGGGCTTCGCAAGAGAGCGGACGCTGTTTTGCGACCTGATGGTCGATGCAAGGGGGCTGGAGGAAATGGGTAAAATGGCGACGGGGATACGCGATATTCGCGATCCGGCACTGGCGCATCTTAAAACAAATTGAGCCGGGATGTGGCAATAAGCTAAGCTATGGCAACAGTACAATAAGAACTAAGGCAACGTCAGTATGGGAGGTGACGATGGATTTGGGACAGTTCAACCGCGATTATACATCGGCGGTAAAGGATTATCATCTTGATATTCCAATTGATTTTAATTTCGCATTTGATGTTATCGACAAGAGGGGAGCGGGCAAGGATGGCGTTGCCGTCATTGCCGTGTCGCGCGACGGGGAAACGATAAAGGAAATTACCTATTCTGACTATGCTGCAGAGTCCGCACGTCTTGCCAATGCATTTCTGTCTCTGGGTATCACGAAAGGCGACTTCGGCTGCCTGGTAATAGGCCGAATCCCGGAATGGTATACCGTTCTGTTTGCCTGCATGAAAGTCGGGGCTATCTCGATGCCGGGGACAAATCTTCTGACTGCCAAGGATATTTCCTATCGGGTGCAGCGATCCAAAGCGCGCTTTGTGATCGTCACGCCGGAACATTGCGAGAAAGTGGAAGCTGTTCGCAGCGAGTGTCCGACCCTGGAGCATTTTATTGTCGTCGGTGGCACGCATCCGGGATGGCTATCGTTTGATGAATTGGTCGCAAACGCCTCGCCGATACTGGAACGCAAGGACGCGCCGCCGACCGTTGCCTCCGACATGATGATGGCCTATTTCACTTCCGGCACAACCTCCATGCCGAAAATGGTGCCGCGGGATTTTGGATATGCGTTGGCGCATGTGGCCACAGCGCTCTTCTGGATGGATCTGCGGGAAGGCGATGTGCACTGGACCTTAACGGATACGGGTTGGGCGAAGGCTGCATGGGGCCTGTTGTTTCCGCCGCTTCTCGCGGGCGCAAAAGTGGTGCTCTATGATGGGGAAGGGGCATTCGATGTTGATTTTCATCTAAAGATGATCAAGCGATTGAAGGTTTCCACATTCTGTGCGCCGCCGACTATCTATCGATTGTTCGCGCAACAGGAACTTGATGGATATGATTTGTCGTCGCTTCGCCGCTCCTTGGGCGCCGGGGAGCCGCTGAACCCCGAAGTCATACGCTACTGGCAGAAACATACCGGCAATGTTATCGCGGACGGCTATGGCCAGACTGAAACAATCAATATTGTGGGAAATTTTCCGGGGATGGAAACCCGTTTCGGGTCCATGGGAAAGCCGGTCCCGGGTTTTGATATTGATATCATTGATGATGACGGCAACCGCCAGCCCGATGGGGAGGTCGGCCATATCGCGATCCGTGCAACAGAAGGTGACTGGCCGCCCGGCCTGTTCGAGGGTTATTACACCGGCGGCGAGCCGGATACAGCATCGTTCCGTCATGGCTGGTATTTTACCGGGGATACGGCCCGACGCGATGCGGATGGCTATATCTGGTTTGAAGGGCGGGCGGATGACCTGATCAGTTCCGGTGCCTACCGGATCAGCCCGTTCGAGGTGGAGAGTGCCCTTCTGGAACATCCGCAAGTTGTCGAGAGTGCGGTGATAGGTATTCCGGATGAGACGCGCGGCCAGCTGGTCAAGGCCTATATCATCCTCAAAAACCCGGAGAAGGCGGGGCCCGATCTCGTTGCCGATATCCAGGATTTCTGCAAGAAGCTGACGGCCCCCTACAAATATCCCCGGCGCATCGAATTCGTGGACAGTTTACCGAAAACCATCTCTGGCAAGATACGCCGGGTTGAGCTTCGCGAAGAAAATTAAATTAAGTGGAGGTGGCGCAGGTTACTCCCGCGCCATTTCCGCCTTGCCCACGCCTTCACCATCGAGGGTTTGTGTTCCCATATGCACCGTCACCTTACGCAGGAAACCGTCAAACTCGAAGGGGGAGTTATAATCGCCAACCGGATTGCCGCGATCCCGCCCGATATCGAGGCCGGACCAGGAAATCAGCATGAAGAAGCCGAGATGGCTCTCGACCGATCCGGCATCCTCACCATCGATGGTGAGGGTATAGCGGCTTCGGCCCATTCCGGTGCCCATGCGCGGCTTTTCTTCCTTTGTCAGACGATCAACGCGAAGGCCAAGAAGATGCCGTCCTTTAGAGACTTTCCTGTCTGACTGGATTACGACATGTTCGCCGCCAATATTCAGGTCATGAACAAGATGGCCGTCCTTCATATAAAGACTGTAGCCTGATGTTGTATCGCCATGGGCAATCAGGACGCCGTTGCTCTTTTCATTCAGGATATCGGCATCCGCCTCGATCCGATAATCGCGACTGCGAAGATCCGGTGCAACGTCAGATGGGATATGACCAACCCCGCGATGGAATATCGCAATGTTTCTATCCCCCTGAAGGCGTTCTGCATTTTCCGCAAACCGCGGCGCGAAGCGGTCATCCAGCGGGAGGACTTGGTTCTTTTCCGCTTCCTCCCACCAGCTCGCAATCATTTTCTCCAACCGTTCTGGCTGTTCCTTGGCCAGGTCCCGGCTTTCGGAGAAATCCTCATCGAGGTTATAAAGTTCCCAAGTGTCGTTTTCGAACGGTGTGCCCATCGGATGAAATGCAACCGCTTTCCAGCCGTTCTGCCAGATCCCGCGATGACCGAACATCTCAAAATACTGCGGTTTATCACGCGATGGGGCATCCGGATTGAACAGGCTTTCCTTGAAACTTTGCCCTTCAATCGGTTGCTGTGCGATCCCGTTCACTTCCTTCGGCGGCTCGATATCCAGAAGTTCCAGCAGGGTGGGCACTACGTCAGAACAATGGGCGAACTGATGACGCAGTTCTCCGCGGGCGGGAATGGCCTTTGGCCAACTGATGATAAGCGGATCGCGAATGCCGCCGCCATGGGTATTCTGTTTGTATCGTTTAAGCGGGGTATTTGCCGCCATGGCCCAGCCATGTGGAAAATTCGTATGGGTATCGGGGCCACCAATATCCTCGATACGGGCGAGTTTTTCCGCCATTGGCTCAGGGCGGAGGTTAAACGGTCCCATTGCATTGATCAGGCCGTTTCGGCCGCCTTCCTGGCTGGCGCCGTTATCCGAGAGGACAAGGATCAAGGTATTGTCCATCTGGCCGGTTTCCTCCAGGAATTCAACGATCCGCGCAATATGCTGATCTGTATGATCGAGCATACCGGCATAGGCCGATTGCAACCGGGTAAAGAGACGGCGCTCCTCAGGTCCGAATTCATCCCAGGCCTTAACCCCGTCATTGCGCGGCGGCATTTCCGTGTTTTCCGGCACGATCCCGAGTTCTTTCTGGCGCGCGAGACGGCGCGCGCGCTCCTTGTCCCAACCGCCTTCAAACATCGGGTCATAGCTTTTGATAATATCCTTCGGTGCCTGATGGGGGGCATGACAGGCACCGAAGGCGCACCAGAGAAGCCAGGGGGTTTTCTCCGCACCCGCCTGATGTTCGGCGAGCATGCGGATCGACTGATCCACAAGATCCTCCGTGAGGTGATAGCCGCTTTCATAGGTGCCCGGTATATCAATATGGGTGTTATCCCGCACCAATTCCGGGGCGTACTGATCTGTCTCGGCATCGAGAAATCCGTAAAAGCGATCGAAACCGCGACTAAGCGGCCAGCCATCAAATGGACCTGTCGGTCCGCTTTCATGGAGCGGATTTACATGCCATTTTCCGATCATATAGTTGCGATAGCCATTCGGGCGTAGCATCTCGGCGAGTGTCCCCGCGGTCTTGGCGATCTTGCCGCGATATCCGGGATAGCCGCTGTCGAAATTGGCAAGGCAGCCGACGCCTACCGAATGATGGTTCCGCCCGGTCAGGAGCGCGGCCCGCGTGGTGGAGCACATGGCCGTTGTATGAAAGCCGGTGTAGCGCACGCCCTTTTCAGCGAGTTTATCAATGGTGGGAGTTTTGATAGGAGAGCCATAGCAGCCGAAATCTGAAAATCCCACATCATCAAAAAGAATAACAAGAATATTCGGCGCACCTTCCGGTGCTTTTGGTGGTTCTGGCCAAAAAGGTTTATAGTCTTCCATTGATTTACTCCCATTCGCTTTGCGCGTTGTTTGTTATAGGTCGGGGCGTAAGGCAGGTGCTAAATCCGCACTGTTCCTGTCTTGCCAATCTTATCCAATGTCTTCCGGGCAATGTTAAGCTGATGTATCTGGCTTGTGCCTTCATAGAGACGGAACAGCCGGACATCGCGGTAGAAACGTTCAATGCTGCTGTAATCAGCGACATAGCCCGACCCACCAAATATCTGCACCGCCCGGTCGGCAATCCGGCCGCACATCTCGGTTGCAAAATATTTGCACAT
The DNA here is from genome assembly GCF_017313765.1 of Sneathiella sedimenti. GTDB lineage: Bacteria > Pseudomonadota > Alphaproteobacteria > Sneathiellales > Sneathiellaceae > Sneathiella > Sneathiella sedimenti. The sequence goes on from NZ_JAFLNC010000002.1 coordinate 322,451, forward strand.
GGAGGCTTCCAGCGTGATATCCAGCCCTTCGTCGCGTTTACGGGCCGTATCGAGAATAAGGTTCCGCGCCGCAGCAACATCCACATGACTGTCGGCGATCATTGCCTGGATAAGCTGGAAGTCGCCGATGGGATGCCCGAATTGCTTCCGTTCAAGCGAGTACTTCGCCGCATCATCCAGCATCCGCATGGCCGGGCCGGTACTCAGGGCGGAAAGGTGAATGCGCTGCTTGTTGAGCGCCTTCATCGCAGTTTTGAAACCGACGCCCTCTTCACCACCTAAAAGACGATCAGGGGTGATCTCGCAATTCTCGAAATGTACTTCCGAGACGGGAGAACCCGATTGCCCCATCATCGTATAGGCGGGTCCAACGGTGAGGCCAGGGGTGGCCTTGTCCACCAGAAAGGCACTGATGCCGCTATGGGTGTCATCACTCGGGTCAGTACGTGCGAATACCGTGAAGAGGTCGGAGATCGGCGCGTTGGTGATGAAGGCCTTCGAGCCGTTCATGACATAATGATTGCCCTTCTTGACCGCGGTTGTGGTAAGTGCCGTCGCCTGTGATCCAGCCTCCCGTTCGGTCAATGCGAAACAGCCAACAATCTCGCCCGAGGCCAGCTTTGGAAGATATTTTCTCTTCTGCTCTTCCGTGCCATCGACAATCAGGGACTCACTGCCGATGCCAGTATTGCTGCCAACCCGCGCGCGATAGGCAACGGAACAGTAGGACAGCTCAAACGCCATCAGGACAAGTTCCTCTGTTGTCAGGCCGAGCCCGCCATATTCTTCCGGGATCGCCCAGGAAAAATAGCCGCGGGCCTGCATGTCATCGACCAGGTCCTGCGGTACCTCGTTGAGTTCCGCGACCCGGTCTTCATTCGGAATGGCGACTTTCTCCACCCAGTCACGAACCTCTAGGCGCTGTTTTTCCAGTTTTTCTTTATCACGAATCATGTGCTTGTCTCTTTTGATGGGGAAATAGGTTTGCGGGTCTCATTACCCCGCCAGAAGATTGCTCATATTCTTTAGGGCCGCGTTGCTCTCGGACACGAGGCGTTGCATAATTTCTTCGACCGTCATGAGCTCATTGAACCAGGCAATGCTCTGGCCGGTTGCCTCATAGATCAGCGGTTCGACTTCATGCTCGTTTATTCCGGCAATGATGTCGGCAGTCAGAACCTGCTGATAGGGCATTTTAAGGGGCTTGGGCGCGTCCGGCCTGTCCCATTCATCTGACCAGGCGGACTTGATAAGACGGCAGGACTTGCCGCTATGGCTGAGGGAGATAGTGGTATCGAGACTATCCGCTTTGAGTAACTTGTTCAGCAACGCATCACAAAGTGCATGTTCTTTCGAGGCAAGCCACGCGGTCCCGAGCCATACCCCTTGCGCACCAAGACCGAAGGAGGCTGCGATATGCCGCCCATGGCCGACACCACCAGCCGCCAGAACAGGAATATCACCAGCAACATCAACAACCTGCGGGACGAGGGAAAAGGTACCAATCGGGCCGGTATGGCCCCCTGCGTCATATCCTTGCGCGACGATCACATCAACGCCCGCCGCTTTCGCCTTTTCCGCGTGTCGCGGCGCCCCAACAAGGGAGAAGGTAATCTTGCCGTACTTCTTGGCGCGCTTGATCATTTCCGCGGGCATGCCGACGGCGGAGGCAAAGCTATGGGCATCTGATTCGAGTGTTGCCGCCAGCTGTTCCTCGAACAACTGCTGCGACCGGATTTGCGAGGAAAAGAAGGTCGGCTTTGTCGCCGGCGGGACTTTGTACTTTTCCGTGAGTTCCTGAACGAACTTCTTATGCTCTTCGGGCAGGTTAGATTTCGTGCCATCGCGATCAGTATCGTCACCAACGGTAGTTGGCAGCATCAGGTCAATGCCGAAGGGAAGATCGCCAAGCTCTTCCTTCATGATGCGGGCAATTTCCGCGATTTCGTCGGGCATGCTGCGTGCCGCGCCGAAAACCGGATATCCACCCGCTTTACCCAGTGCCACCATGACATCAATATCATGAGCCAAACCAAAGATCGGATACCGGATTCCCATTTTTTCGCATATCGGTGACGTCAAGGCCATGATTTCATCCTTCTTTTTATTGTTGAATCAGGTTCCGAAGATGTTGAACTGACGCAGATTCTCCGCGACCGCCGCAAGACGCGGCGCGAGGTCATTCTCTATTTCATCCTTGCGCCCACGATAGGCGGGGATACCGCAGGAAATGGTAACGTCAAGTCCATCCGATGTCCGCCCAACGGGGGCGGACATTGCGTAGATAGTTTCGCGCCATTCCCCGTAAGAGGTACAGAAACCGTATTTTTGGCAATTCTCGATGGCGCTGTTTATTCTGTCTTTGCAGCGTTCCAGGGCACCGGGGTAGGCGCTTTCAACTTCGAGATATTTTTCAGCCCGTTCTTCGTCCGAGAGCAACGATAATAATGAGCGGCCTGTCGCCGAATCCGCAACCGGAACAGTCATCCCCATTTCCGGGACATGAGGAAAATTGGTGATATCGCCGATAGTCTGGATATAAACCGCGTCGGCACCGTTAAAGACCGCCAGAGAGACGTTACCTTTGGAAAAGTCCGCATAATCCTGCATCAGGTTGACGGCTTGTCGTCTCCATTTCATATGGGACAGTATGGGATAGGAAAGGGCAAGCAGTCCCGGAGCGAGCTTAAATCCGCCTTGCGGGTCACGCCTGAGGTAGCGCAACGCTATCAATGTCTTGCAAAGCCGTGACACCGTTGCCTTGTTAATGCCAATCCGGGTCGCGATTTGCGCGTTCGTGAGCGTTTGTGTCCCGTCGAGAAAACAGGCAAGGATATCCAGTCCCCGAATAAGGGTCGTTGAAAGTGAACTATCGCCATCGACCATTTCATCCACAGGAATGTGCCGTCTTTCGACGCGGTCAATCAGGTTAATGTGTTCACGGCTCATATAATGCCTCTTTCCCGGTAACTGTTGATTTCCTCTTTAGTCATGCCCAATAGTTTCTTGAAAACTGCGTCATTGTCCGCACCGAGTTCCTTTGCCGTCCATTTAACCTTCCCTGGATTCCGGACGAACTTTGGAACGACATTCTGCAGCCGGACGGAACCGAAATCCTCATCGGGAACGCTGGTTATCGCTTCACGCGCCTGATACTGAGGGTCATTGAATATCTGCTCAACAGAATAGATTGGCGCGATAGTGCCCTTGGCCTTGGAAAACGCATCCAATACTTCTTCGAGGGTATGGGAAGAGATAAAGCTACCAAATATTTTATCAAGTTCTTTAGCGTTTTGAACGCGCAGGCCGTTGTTGGCATAGCGGGGGTCATCGGCGAGTTCTGGCCGACCGACCGCAGTTGCATTTCCCTTAAAGGTAGCGTTCGTGCTGCCGGCAAGGGAAACGTATTTTTTGTCGCTCGTCAGATAGACATCCGACGGCGCAGAGTACTGATTGCGATTGCCGCTGCGTCCGCGTACGACGCCGAGCTGGTCATACTCAATGGCAAGGAAGTCGAGAAGCCGGAAGGTTGCTTCCGTGAGGGAGAGGTCAATCTCTTCACCCTTCGCCGATTCATCGCCCTTTATCTTATAAACTGCCGCCAATATGGCCATGGCACCGAACACGCCGCCAAAGGCATCTGAAATAGGATAACCGGTATGAACGGGCGGCCGGTCTTCATCCCCTGTAATATGGGTGAGGCCCCCCATCGCTTCAAAGATCCGCGCAAATCCAGGCTGGCCGATATAGGGGCCTGTCTGGCCAAAAGCGGTAGTCCGCAACACGACGAGTTTCGGATTGGCCTGCCAAAGCGTCTCGATATCAAGACCCCACCGGTCGAGGGTGCCGGGTTTGAAATTCTCGATCAGAACATCAAACTCAGGCAACATTTTTAGGAGAAGGTCCGCCCCTTCCTTTTTCCGCAAGTCCAGCGTGCCGAACTGCTTGCCACGGTTCGCCGCCTTCCACCAGAGAGACTTACCATCCTTGAATGGAGGAAATCCGCGCATGCCGTCGCCTATACCGGGCAGCTCCAACTTGACGACATCTGCGCCCATATCAGCAAGCAAGGTGCCAGCGAAGGGAGCGGCGATAATCGTCGCAATATCAAGAATACGCAAGCCAGTAAGAGGGCCGGTTGGAATAGTGTCTGTCATGTATGTTTCCGACTTTTGTTTTTATTTTTGTACCTATTGACATCATTTGTTACTATATATAAAACAATGTCGTCAAACATAAAAATAATTAAAACGACGGGGACTAATGAATTTTAATTTAAGCCCGGAAGCTGAAGACATCAGGCTGCGCGCAGAGGACTTCTTTTCACAGGAAGTGTTGCCGCGCCACAGGGAGTGGGTTCAGACTGTTTGTCATGAGCGCAAGCCCGCGCTTTTCATCAAAGAAATTCAAGATAAGGCGAAAGAGCAGGGGCTGTGGAATCTGGCCCTTCCTCAACTGGCGGAAGACGAGCCGGGAACACGGCTGACCAACCTGGAATTTGCGCCGATTGCGGAGATATTGGGGCGGCTTCCCTGGGGCTCGATGGTGTTTAACTGCCATGCGCCGGAAGTGCCGAATATGGCGATGCTGCAGGCTCTCGCCACGCCGGAACAGAAAGAAAAATGGCTGTGGCCTTTGCTCAATTCGGAGACCCGGTCGTCGTTCGCGATGACGGAACCGGATGTCGCTTCGTCCGATGCAACGAATATTGCGACTGAAATCCGTGAAGAAGGGGATGAGCTTGTTCTGAACGGCCGCAAATGGTTTGCGACCGGTGGCGCACATCCCGATTGTTCCTTCCTGATTGTGATGGGGATATCAGATCCTGATGCCGGCCGGACAGGGCAGCATAGTATGGTGATCGTGCCTATCGGAACGCCCGGCCTGACGTTGGTGCGTCACTTGCGCTTTATGGGTTGGGAGGATTTCGTCGCGCCGATCGGAGAGTTTGAACTCAAAAACGTCCGTGTTCCAAAGTCCAACCTGCTTGGTGAGCGGGGGCAAGGCTTCAAGGGGGCGCAAGTCCGGCTCGGTCCGGCACGCATACATCATGCCATGCGGTGCATTGGCATGGCGGAGATGGTACTCGCTCAAATGGTGGCGCGCGCCCATGAGCGGAGAACTTTTGGACGGCCGATTATCGAGTATGATACGGTCCAGAAATGGATAGCCGAAGCGCGCATTGATATCGATCTAAATCGCTTGTTTATCCATAAGGCGGCCTGGCTGCTGGATACCAGTCCGGACAGTAAAACCTGGCGAATTGTTTCGCAAGTAAAGGTATCTGTACCGCGCATGCTCCAGAAAGTGACGGATCGCGCGGTCCAGTTGTTTGGCGCCATGGGGGGGACGGATGATACCTTAATTCATCATGCCCATTCGTATGCTCGCTGGTTTCGTATCGGTGACGGCCCGGATGAGGTGCATCTGAGACAGATTTTCAAGACTGAGCCAGTTCCGGAATGGACAATTGCCGACTGCCCCTACATTGCTCCGGGCGGATTTTAGGAAAAGAGGAGAGTTTTGTGAGCTTGAATTTTAAATCCCTCGTTTCCTGGGCGGTCGCGCTGATAGGTGTCGTGCTCGCATTACAGGCAATCTATGTCGCGATTTCAGGTGGTTGGGACATTACTTACGGTCGGTCATGGATCCTGTGCGGAGCCGTGATTATCGCACTGCTTGGCAACCCGCTGGCGGAGCGAGTAACCCATATGCAAGGGGCGATGAGCCGACTCCCGGCGTGGTTTCTCTGGGGCATTGATCTGATCCTGATTGCTGTTTTCGTCTACGGGACGACGAAGTTTATTGATATTCAGATCCTCATCGAAGAAACCATATTCGAGTATGAATCGATAGATATCTGGGCCGCTTTTGCGGCCGTTGTTGTGCTGTTGGAGGCAACGCGCCGTCTTTTCGGCCTGCCAATCGTCATCATAGCTTCGCTCGGTATTCTATATTGTCTTTATGGCCAGTACCTGCCGGGCTTCCTTAATCATTCAGGCTTCAGCCTTAACCGATCCATGCAGACGATCTGGTATAGCTTCCAGGGGGTCTATGGCCTGCCGATGGGGGTTGTCCTTCAAGTAGTACTGATCTTCGTGGTCTTCGGGGTTATTCTGGAAAGCACGGGCGCGAGCGATGCGCTGATCCGCGCGTCCGTCGCACTGACCGGAAAAACGCGGGGAGGGCCCGCCCATTCCGCCGTTTTTGCCAGCGCCATCTTCGGCAGTATGTCGGGTAGTGTGACTGCAAATGTGGTCGGTACCGGATCCTTTACAATCCCCATGATCAAGCGCCGCGGTTTTTCGGCGCCTATGGCAGGTGGTATTGAGGCGGCAGCGTCGACCGGTGGCCAGATCGTCCCGCCCGTGATGGGCGCGGCCGCGTTCCTGATGGCGGACCTGACCGGAGAGGCCTATACAACGATCTGTATCGCAGCCCTTATTCCGGCATTGTTCTATTACGGATCACTGTTTGCTTCTATTACCATTCAGGCCGGCGCCGACGGCATCCAACCCTTGCCTGAGTCCGAACGGCCCCCATTGAACCGCAAAGACCTGCTGGCGTGCCTGATGTTTATCATACCAATTGGCATTATCGTCTTTGTGCTGGTGATGGGACGATCTCCGGCGCTTGCCGGGTTCTGGGCAATTGTTGCCGCCGTTATTTTGGGTTCCTTTAACAAGAAAAACCGGGAAAACCCCTCTGTTATCTGGATTGCACTAGTGAAAGCAGGGAGATCCTGCGCCTGGATTATCGTGGCCGTCGGTTGTATTGGCGTCATTATCGGCGTTTTGAACCTGACCGGGCTTGGTATTTCTTTTGCGTCCGTCGTTGCGGAGTTCAGTGAATTCTCATTGATGGCGGCCTTGATAACAACTGCGCTGGCGGCATTGGTTCTCGGGATGGGTATGCCGACCTTGCCGGCGTACCTGATTATTATCCTGGTCCTCGGGCCGGTCATGCAAAGAATGGGTGCAGAACTTCTGGCGGCGCATATGTTCGTCTTCTATTTCGGCGTACTGTCCGCCATAACACCGCCGGTGGCCATTGGTGCCTTTGCGGCGGCACCCATCGCAAACGCCCATCCTTTTACGACGGCTGTCTACGCCGTGCGACTGGCACTTGTTGGTTTCATTATCCCGTTTATCTTCATTTATGAACCTTCATTATTGCTGGTCGGCTCATTTGACTTAGTGAGCTTCATAAGGGTTGCCATATGCCTGGCTATTGCGATCTGGCTCATAAATACGGCGTTGATTGGGTATGAACGACAGGAACTGGCGAAGCCGGAAAGAATATTGCGAGGAATCGCGGGGGCCGGATTGCTCATCCAGATACCACCCTTGCAGATTGTCTTCCTGGTGATTGGCTTGTCGTTGATTACTTTCGGAACCCTCAGATCACGTCGTAAATTGCAAAGCTAGGAAGTGTTACCGTTTACCTAAAAGAAAAAAAAGGGAGAGAAGAATGAAAAGAAGAAACTTGCTTAAATCAATGGGGGTAGCCACCCTCGGCCTCGTGGCGACGCTATCGATTTCACATACCGCCAGCGCCGCGGAATCGTTTAAAATGGCATCACTCGGTGCTGCAAATTCAACGACGACATTCTCCATTGCGGCGATTGAAATTCTGAAAAAGGCCTATGGGTATAAAATCCAGCTTCAGACAGGTGCACCGGCGACACGTCAGGCTGTGGATGCGGCGAAGAAGGATCTTGATCTGTTCGTGACCGCTGTTTCGATCAACCATTTCATGAAAACCGGCACCAGAATGTATGCCAAAATGGAAGACTCGAAAGAGCTTTTCAGCGAACTTCGTGGTCTCCTGAACTATCCGATCGGGCCATATCATGCGGTTGTCTGGGCGGATTCCGGTATTAAATCGTTCGCGGATTTAAAGGGAAAGCGCGTCTTTACCGGTCCTCCTTCAGGTGCCGCACGGACTGTTTCTCAGCAGATTATTAAAGGTTCAACCGGCTATGAACCGAAAAAGGATTATGAGGCTATCAATCTAGACTTTAATTCTGCATTGCAGGCTTTCCAGGATAGGCAGGTTGACGCATATTTCGTTCCAACTTCTGTTCCGAGCCCGCAGATGGCCCAACTCGCGACAATCGCACCTATCCGGATTCTCGGTATTCCTGACTCAGCACTCGAGTCTGACGAGATGAAAGCTGCGTCGAGCTTGCCGGGTCGTGAGTTCATTATGTTGCCAAAGGGTTTGTATGAAAACCTCGTCAATGAAACCGACGTGCGTGTCCTGAACTCGCTGGTTGGTCTTGGTACCAACAAATGGATGAGCGAAGAGGATGCCTATAACATTACCAAGGCAATTCTCACGCATAATGCAGAATTGACACAGGCAGCTGCCTGGATGAAGGTCATTACTCCAGAAAATGCCTTGAGCCAGATGAATATGCCGCTGCATATCGGTGCATATAAATACTACAAAGAAATCGGCATCGATGTTCCGGAAGATATCATTCCGCCGGAAGCAAAGTAAGGTTTCTCCCAGGGATTGTGCCGTGCCGCTCTTGAGAGCAGCGGCACAATCCGTGCCTTTTCCTATTACCTGACATCCCAAGAAAGACAAATAATGCGTGCGCTAATCTGCTCTGAGTATAACGGACCCACTTCACTCCAGGTTGCGGAAGCGGATAGGCCGGTTGCCGGCAAAGGCGAAGTACTAATTCAGGTTATCGCCGCGGGGATCAGTTTCGTCGATGTATTGATGAGCAGAAACAAGCACCAAAACAAGCATGAACCTCCCTTTTCCACGGGTATGGAAGTGGTCGGTACAGTAGCGGCCCTGGGGCCGGAAGTGACAGGTTTCAGTGTCGGGGACAGGGTTGCCGCGCTGGTATATGACGGGGGCCACGCGGAATATGTCTGTGCGAAATCATTTGAGATGTTCCCCCTGCCGGAAGGATGCGATCCTGTGCAGGCCGCCGCGGTTTTGTCAGTAGCTCTGACCTCAGAGCTGGCGCTGGTCGAGAAAGGCCAGATACAGCCGGGAGAGACAGTATTGATTTCTGGCGCGGCCGGCGGAGTAGGGCTCACGGGTGTGCAGCTTGCGAAATATCACGGGGCCAAGGTGATTGCCGCCGTGAGTGATAGCGCAAAAGCCGATGCCGCGCGGGCGGCGGGCGCAGATGCCGCACTTATTTATGGTCCGGATTTGCGCGATCGCGTGAAAGAGGCCAATGAGGGACGGGACGTTGATATTGTCCTTGATCCGGTCGGTGGAGAGTTTGCCGAAACGGCGGCCCATTGTCTCGACTGGGACGGACAGTACCTGATTATTGGTTTCGCAGGCGGGGGAATCCCAACCTTCGCCGCCAACCGGCTGCTGGTCAAGAATAGATCCGTTCATGGCATGGTGCTTGGTTATTATCGCTGGCACAAGCCCGCCCGCCTCGCCCTTGCGGCAGAGGTTGTTCTTGACGCCGTCGCAAAAGGCGCCCTTAAAGTACCGACACAACCGCTTGATGATCTGGCGGCTGTCCCGGGCGCGCTCGAACAGATTGAAAATCGGGCGATGATCGGCAAGGCGGTTGTAAGGCTGTCCTAGGTCCAGCCTGTATCAGGCGGTCGACTGTAACGGTTTTTCTTCCGGCTTCACCGGTTCGCCCTCAAAATCAATGCCGTCATATCCTGAAGCCGCCACGGTCCGCAGACGGGCCATATATTTAGGCGCGCCGCCGTTGTAGACGAGATGGCGGATATGCCCGGCTTCATGTCCCACAACATTAGAGTTGTAACCGGTGAACCAGGATTTGGCTTTCCGCATTAGCATGATCTTATACATTTCCACGACTTCCGCAGTCCATTCCTGCTCGGCGGCTTGCGATGCTTCAGCGCGGACATATCCGTGGTCCCACATATACTGCAAAAAATCCATCAGCCAGTTGACGCCGCATTCAATGCCCCGCGGATAATTGGTCGAGGCCGAACCGCTTTGCGGCCCATTCGGCATCAGCAGATTGGGAAACCCGTTAATCATCATGCCAAGGAATGTGGATGGTGCTTCAAACCATTTGTCTTTCAACTTGGCGCCACCAACTCCTTCGATGTCTATGTGGTCGAACGCGCCGGTCATGGCGTCAAATCCTGTGGAATAGATGATGACATCCAGATCATAGTCGCGGGCCATCGTACGCAGACCGGTTTCGGTAACCCGCTGGAGGGGGTCTTCCTGAATATCCACCAAATGGACATTCTCCTTGTTATAGGCCTCGAAATAATTTGTTTCCAGGGGAACGCGCTGTACGCCGAAGCCATGGTCCTTCGGAATCAGCTTATCCGCCGTGACAGGATCTTTCACGCGCTGGCGGATGCGGTCGGCGATATAGTCGGAAAATTCCGCGTTGGCTTTTTCATCCATGAAAATTTCTCGGAAATTGGAAAGCCAAATTCCGAAACCGCGCTCGTCATAGAGCTTGTCCCAGAGCGCCAGCCGTTCTTCGCGTGATACTTCATAAAAAGAGCGCCGGTCCGGTCGATGCAGAAATCCGCCCGGGGATTCATCGCAGGCCTTGAATATGTCATCATAACGGGTCCGGATATCGGCCATTTCCTCCTCGGAAATCTCGTCGTTATTCAACGGTGCACTCCAGTTTGGACGACGCTGGAAGACATGGAGTTCTCCCGCTTGCTCCGCAATCACCGGAATGATCTGAATGGCCGTTGCGCCGGTCCCGATGATGCCGACTTTCTTGCCGGTCAGGTCGATTCCGTCATGGGGCCAGTAATAGGTATGAAATGACTCGCCCTTGAAATCATCCTGGCCTTCAAGGTTAGGTAATGTCGGTTGGGAAAGAAGGCCCACCGCCATGATAACGAAGCGGCAGGAAAGGACGCGGCCGTCACTCACCCGCAATCGCCAGATCGCGTTTTTCTTCTCAAATTTCGCAGCTTCAACCTTGCAATTGAACTGCATATGGTCTCGCAGCTTGAACTTGTCCGCGACAAAATTGAGGTAGCGTAGGTTTTCGGGCTGACTCGAAAAATGTTCTTTCCAGTGCCATTCCTCCAGTACTTCCTTCGAAAAGGAATAGCCGTATGTATAGCTTTCTGAATCAAAACGTGCGCCGGGATAGCGATTGTTATACCAGGTTCCGCCGAGATCGCCGCTTCCCTCGAGCACTGTTGCCTTGACGCCAATATCAATGAGACGCTTAATCTGATATATGCCGGCGACACCTGCGCCGATAACAATGACTTCATAATCCGTTGTGAGGCTCTGGACCATGTTTTGCTCCTGGTCTTGATTATTATTTTCTGGCCGGATCGCAATCAACGATAAGCAGTTTCTTATATTAAAGATCAATAGTTCGATTGTCACAAGTCACTTTCGAACATTTTCGCGTCCTCGTTGGGTTTATTGACAGTGACATTTGAAGGAAATAATCAGATAATGAGATGCTACTTAAAGCTTTGTCGCCGAAAAAAGGATTAATAATGAAGGCGCAACACAACCCGGTTCCGCCTGGGGCGGAAGAATTTCTTGACCCTGCGGAGTTTGTCGACAGCAATTCGCGCGAAGTACATGACTTTGTCGCGTCAGCGTTAGAAGGCGTGGCCACAACTGCCTCCGACACCGAAAAAGCCGTCCGCCTGTTTGAGGCGGTGCGGGACGGTCTGCGTTATGACCCCTATCAGATTTCCCTGGATCCGGATGCCTATCGTGCAAGTCAGATTGCACAAGGAAACTCGGGATACTGCATTCCCAAGGCCGTCCTCTTGACGGCCTGTTTGCGGGCCGCGGGAATTCCGGCGGCTCTCGGTTTCGCGGATGTTCGCAACCATATAAATACGCCGAAGCTAACCGAATTGATGGGAACGGACCTGTTCATTTATCACGGCTATGTACAGGTCTGGCTGGACGGAAAAAGCTACAAAATTACTCCGGCCTTCAATATGGAACTTTGCGAGCGCTTCGGCGTGAAGCCGCTTCATTTTGACGGCAAATCAGATGCGCTTTTTCATGAATTCGATCAGAAGAATCAGCGACATATGGAATATGTGAATGATCGGGGGGTGTTCAAGGATATGCCGATCGATCAGTTTCTTCGTGATTTCCGCGCAGCCTACCCAAACATGATCACATATATAGAACGGGGCGAAATTCCGACTGCACCGGATGCCTTCACAGAATAATATTATTAAAAAAAGAGGAAATATCGGGATGACCGACCGTTACGCCGCCTATCACAAATTGAAGTTTGACTATCCTGCACCACGTGTTCTCCGGATTACCTTCAACCGTCCCGAAACCTTCAACTCTGTTGATGCAGAAACCCACACCCAGATCACCGATGTCTGGCGGGATATCGATCGTGATCCGGATATCAATTCCGTGATTGTGACGGGGGCGGGCAAGGCGTTTTCCGCGGGGGGCGACTTCGACATGATCGAAAATATGACCGGTAATATGGATGCGATCATGCGGACCTGGAAAGAGGCGAAAGACCTCGTCTATAACATTATCAATTGCAATAAGCCGATCATTTCAGCCATCAATGGCCCGGCGGCGGGGGCAGGGCTTGTCGTCGGCATTCTTGCCGATATATCCATTGCCGGAAAATCAGCAAAAATTGTCGATGGGCATCCGCGCCTGGGGGTTGCCGCGGGTGATGTGGCGGCGATTATCTGGCCGCTCCTCTGTGGCATGGCGAAGTCGAAATATTATCTTTTGACCTGCAAGGCGGTCAGCGGGGAAGAGGCCGACCGGATCGGGCTCGTCTCGATGTGTGTGGAAGATGAGGAGTTGCAGGAGACGGCACTCACGATCGCGACGGATCTGGCCAACGGGTCGCAGGCGTCCATTCGCTGGACCAAATACACGCTGAATAACTGGCTGCGGCAGGCGGGCCCAATTTTCGATGCGTCAACGGCTTTTGAAATGCTGGGTTTCATGAGCGAGGACGTGAAGGAAGGCGTTGCTTCTCATAGGGAGAAACGAGCGCCTAACTTCCGAAAAGATTGTCCTTTATAGAAGGATTTTGGCTAGCCATGCATGGTCAGGCCGCCGGAAACGGAAATTGTCTGGCCCGTGATAAAGCCGGCATCATCAGAAGCGAGGAAACAGACGATCCCCGGAAAGTCTGATGGGTCGGCCAGACGGCGCATGGGGATGGCTCGCTTCAAGCCTTCCGCAATTTTTGCTCCCGTGTCGCCAACGGCAACGGCGGCGAAAAGCGGTGTATCTGTTGGGCCGGGGCAAACCACATTCACCTGAACGCCCGCCCGCGCAAGCTCGCGGGCGACGGTCTTGCTGAAGGAGATGATCCCGCCCTTGCAGGCGGAATAGACCGCCTCTCCGGAGGATCCGACACGTCCCGCGTCCGAACTGATATTGATGATCCGGCCGCCGCCATTTTTCACCATGCCCGGCAGAACGGCATGGTGCATATGTAGTGGGCCATAGAGATTGATATCGATGACTTTTTTCCAGAAGTCGACGTCAGTTTCCAGGAAGGTTACCATCCGGTCCCAACCGGCATTATTCACCAGAATGTCGACCGGACCGCCTTTTTCAAACGCGGCAACGGCCGTATCGATTTGCGCGCGATCTGAAATATCGACCTTGTACGCGGTGGCCTTGCCCTTCGCGTCCTTGATCATTTGGATGGTTTCCTCGCCGCCGTCTAGGTCCAGATCGAAGATCGCGACGTCCGCCCCTTCCTCCGCGAAACGAAGGGCGATGCTGCGCCCAATTCCGCTGCCGCCTCCGGTTAAGATGACACGCTTTCCTGAAAGTCCTCGCATTATTCTAGTTCCCTATTTTCACATAAGTTTTTTGTTATTCTTGATTGCACTTAGCGTCATGGCGACATAACGTTATCGTACTGGCTGGCAGACTGTCCAGTGTTCTCACTAACGTGGTATATTCAATCGATGAACTTGAAGGTGGAGGGCGGAAATGGCAGGAAGCGTGGCGGCCGGAAAGCAAATGGCACGCGCACAACCATTCTTGCAACCGCGGCGCGACATTTTTGCGAAAAAGGCTATGCCCATACCACGCTCAAGGAGATCGCAGCTGACGCGGGATTAGAGGCCAGCAGCATTTACTATCATTTCTCCTCAAAAGAAGACTTGCTTGATGATGTGTTTGATCTCGGCTGTCGTCAGGTCATTGATGTGGTGTCTTCGGTGTATAATGAGCATGAAGCGCGCGGTGCGAATTTCCGTGAGACATTTGCGGCCATGGTATATGCCCATCTGGACCAGGTCTTAGGTGGCAGTGAATTCACTGCCGCCATCATGCGCAACTTTTCAATGTTGTCCGCAGAAGCGCAGGTTCGGCACCGGCGTGTTTTCGGGAGTTACGGAAATCTCTGGACGAAGGCGTTTTCTAACGCTCAGAAAAACCACGAAATCAGGTCGGACGTGAGTGTCATGACGCTTCAGCAATTGATTGTCGGGGCCCTTAACTGGACGACGGAATGGTTCGACCGGAAGCGGTTTTCGGTTCGGGCATTCGCCAATAATACGGTTATCTTGCTTCTTGACGGTATTCTTGACCAGCGCTCTAAATGGAACGGGCGCATGATGGATGGCATGTCGATTGAGCCTATGTCGCCAAAAGTGGCCGGGCGGTCAAAAGCAGCGCAGACCCGGCTGCTTATACTGCTCTCCACGACGCAGGCGCTTCGCAAGAAAGGGTATGATGGTGTTACCTTGCGGCATATTGCTGATGTGGCGGGAATTGAGGCCGGTAGCATCTATTACCATTTTTCGTCAAAAGAGGAGATCATTGATGATGTCCTGTCGCGTGGGTTGAACGAAATCGTCGAAGGCGTCACTTACATTCTTGAAAACGAAACAGCGTTTCCTGACTATGTGGGACGGATCGCTGCCGCCATTCGAACGCATATGCTGTATCTGTTTGTGCGCAATGATTTTGTCGCCATGAATATACGCATCTATGGTCAGTTGCCCCAAGATGTAAGGGAAAAACATCGACCGATCAGACAACAATACACCTCCAGCTGGAGCAGGACCTTGGCGCGGGCGCAGGAACTTGGGGAAGTCCGTAAGGATGTTGACGTTGTCCAGATGCGACAGCTCATGCTGGGAGCCTTGAATTGGAGCGCTAACTGGTTTCATCCAAATTGGGATGACGAGGAGGACAAATCCCTGGATGATCTAATCAGGAATGTTTCGACGATTTTCCTCGACGGTATTGCATCAGATGTACAGGAAAGAAATTCATGCGAAAGTTGAACAGGCACTAGAAACTCTTGTCCTAGTTTCGAAAATCATAGCCGTTTGGATAGCTGTATTTCCAGACAGTTGCAGGCGGCAGGTTCCGGAATACCATCGCAGTTCGTTCTCCCCTTACGCCGAATCTGTTCGCCAGGGAGGGTGATATTGGCGCCTTCGCCGAATAGGTATACTGGACTAGAATGCCCCGCTGATCGAGTGTTGAGAAAATCTGTTCGAGAATTCTAATCTTATCCACCTCCTTCACGTTGAGGAGTGGAAGGCTGGAAATAACAATATCGAAGCAAGCACTGGCTTGCGGCTTGAGCACGTCGGCAATCGACCGCGCATCTCCATTGATCACCCGGACATCCGGGAATTTCGCCGTGAGATAGGCCGCCAGCTTGTCATCGCGCTCCAGAAGACAAAGCTGTTCGCGTGACGCACCTTCAGCTAGCAGAGCATTGGTGATAGCTCCGGTTCCAGGGCCGATTTCCAGAATTCTCTTGCCGGTCGGGGCCGCAGCAGATGCCATTGCCCGGGCCAGCGACTGCCCGCTTGGCACGACAGCGCCTATTTGCCGGGGATTGCGCAGCAGGGCCAGAACAAAGGGTTGGTTCACGTAACCGGGCCCTCCTACTGACCTGGTTGTTGTAAGGTTTACTCGCTTTCTCAAAGACTGTTTTAGATTAGATCATAAAGCTCTAATTTGTGAAAGGGGGTGTTAACATCTGCCATTTGAAGATTTGTTACGATTTTTCGGGGATTTATGGACTTTCATGTCATAGTAAACCGAAAAATCAAGGGGGATTACGATGGATCTTGGTCTTAACGGCAAGCAGGCGATTGTTACTGGTGGCTCCAAAGGGATAGGAGGCGCAGTGGCGCGTGCCCTGGCCGCAGAAGGATGCGCAGTGCATCTGGTGGCGCGGAGCAAGGACGTGCTTGCCACAACCGCATCGGAGATCGCGCGTGAGAGCGGAGCCCAGGTCACTTATTCTGCCCTGGACCTGAGCGACAGTAAGAGCATCGAGGCATTGATGGCAGCAACATCGCTCCCCGACATACTTGTTAACAACGCAGGCGCCATTCCGGCAGGAGATATTCTCTCCATTGATGAGGCGCGCTGGCGAGAGGCCTGGGATCTGAAAGTTTTCGGCTATATTAACCTTTGCCGCGCCTATTATGGGGCGATGCGGAGCCGCGGGTCCGGCGTAATCATTAATGTGACGGGTCTTGCTGCCGATCGCTTTGATGCTGGTTATGTCGCTGGGACGACGGGCAATGCGGGGCTTAATGCCTTCAGCCGGGCCGTGGGCGGACGTAGCCTCAATGATGGCATTAGGGTCTTGGCAGTCAGCCCCGGCGCGGTTGCGACGGAAAGAATCGAAACATTGATGCGGACCCGCGCACAAAATGAATTTGGCGATTCCGACAGATGGCAAAGCTATCTCGGCAATCTTCCCGCTGGCCGTGCCGCAAAGACGGAGGAAGTCGCCGATGTGGTAACATTTCTTGCCTCAGATCGCGCCGCCTTTGTCAGCGGCACCGTTATCAATGTCGATGGCGGCCACGGCGGTAATTTGGGAATTATTTCCTGAAACCCTGTGCGTTCAGGCGGCAACTCCGTTTCTTAACAATTTTCCGGGTAGGGCGTCCATGTTTACTGTTGTTTCATTCTGTTCAATCAGCATTTCACCATTCACGATCACCGCACGAATGCCGCTCGCGGGGGAAATTAACCGATCGGCGCCTGTCGGCAGGTCATGAACACGCTCCAGCCCGCCGGCCGCAATGGTGTTAGGGTCAAAAATCACCACATCAGCCATTGCGCCTTCGGCGAGAAGGCCACGATCTTTAATCCCGAATAGCTCCGCCGGTTTCTGCGTGAGCATATGGATGGCCTGTTCAAGTTTGAGCGTCCCCTTGTCGCGGACCCAGTAACCCAGAAGGTGGGTTGAGTAGCAGGCATCGCACAGCTGGCTTGCATGTGCACCCGCATCGGAAAGTCCGAGAATGAGATTGTCATCCTGCAGAAGTTCGGCGACTTCCTCCTCGTCATAGTTGACGATGGGGAAGCGGAAGCGGGCGACGAAATCCGTTTCCAGCGAGAGATCAAGCGCAAAATCAATCGGGTCTTTGCCGAGGCTTACCGCAACTTCCCGAAGCGGCTTTTCCTCCCATTCAGGGTTGTCGGGCGCCATGGAAATAACACAGCGCTCTATCCAGCCCGCAACAGCATTGCGCGCGTCGATTGCCGTATCTTCCCGGAACGCGGCTCGGAAGGTGGGATCGCGATAGATCGCCTTGCGACCCTCGCTGTCGGCCTCCATGATTTGTTTGAAGAGGGGGCGCATCTCGAACGGGAAGGGTTCGTTAAATTCGAAATCAAAGTTGATCGGACGACAGGCGACCTGCGGATGGATTTTTACCCCTTTTGCTCGGAGCTGGCGTGTCGTCTCCTGATGGCGGCGATGTGACCCGGGGCCGGACATGCCGGACAAAAGGGCCGTCCAGGTAACCGGAATATCATGCTTTTGTGAGAGCAGCGCGAGTTGATCGTGGAACAGGGTCGGTCCGACAGTTGCCTGTACGATTTTTGCGCCGCCTAGCCGCGCAGCAGCAACCAGACTGTCCATCTCGATCATATCTGCGAGACGGCTTGGGACTGGTTTGCCGCCATAGCCATGATGTGTCGTTGCCTGGGAGGTGGAAAAGCCGATAGCGCCCGCTTCCATAGCCTCGCGCACAATGTCTGCCATGCTGGATACTTCCGTATCGTCAGCGGTGCGTTCAACCGCGTCGGTACCCATGACGTAAGTGCGGATCGGGGTATGCCCGGCAAGGACCGCCAGATTGATGGCGCTGCCCCGGGTTTCAATTGCGTCCATGTAATCGGCGAAGGTCTCGAACGGCCAGTCACCTCCGAGGCCGTCGGCGAGCGCGTCATAGGACATTCCCTCAACTTTTTCCAGGGTCCGCATGATGCTGGTGCGATGCTCGGGCCGGGTTGGTGCGACACCAAAGCCGCAGTTGCCAATTACCGCCGTGGTCACTCCATGCCAGGGCGAGATGGAGAGCATCCGGTCCCAGATGACCTGTGCATCGTAATGGGTGTGAATATCAACAAATCCGGGGGAGATCACCAGCCCGGTTGCATCGATTTCGCGGGTTGCTTCCCCGTCGACCTGGCCGACAGAGACAATCCGGCCATCCTTAATGCCGACATCGCCAATATAACCGGGTGATCCGGTGCCGTCGATGATGGTGCCGTTTGTTAATTTCAGATCGAGTGACATCATTTTTCTCCCTGTTGCGGCAGGGCATCTGCGTGCCCTTAACCGCTCATGTGTCGCGTATCCCGCGGCTTTCTTGATTATTATGTCGGTCGGGTAGTCAGCCAGGGCCAAAGATCATCGGCCTCTAGTTCTAGTATATGTCCGCCAATCCAGTCCGCCCAATAGCTGTCTGAGCCGAACTCATCACGCCACGACCAAAGACGCCGTGTCCGGAAATGCAGGTCATGCTCGTAGGTGAAGCCGATGGCACCGTGGATCTGATGGGCATGGGACGTCACAACACCCGCTGTTTCGCTAATCCGTGTTTTTGCGGCAGCGATTTCGAAGGTGCTGTCGATATCTCCTTCTTCCGCCAAGTCAGCCGCCTGAAACGCGCCGAGCGCCGCTGCACCGGCGGCGGCCGCATGTCCGGCCATCTCAGCCATATTCTGCTGGATGGCCTGAAACTTGCCGAGCGGGCGTCCGAACTGTACCCGGTCATTGGCATATTGGACGCTCGCCTCCAGTATCCATTCGATGGCGCCTGTCATTTGAGACGCACGCATCATGGCACCGAGCGCGAAGATAGAATGAACAGTCATTCCTGAGGGAAGGTTGCCACTCGCCAAGGACTTCGTCCCTTTGAATTCGAGGGTATCGCGCGGTTCTGCCGCGATATTCTGGTTTTCGGTGAGGGAATAATCCTCTGCCTTGACCAGTGCAATTCCCTCTTCGGTGACCACGGCAACATGATCCGCCTTGCGTCCCCATGGAACCCGAGTCGCCGTTCCGGTGACAACCCCATCCTTCAGATGGACGGTTTCATTTTCCCGGACAGGGGCAAAGACGGTGATTCCGTCGGGCGGTGTAATCCCTGCGCCTGCAAGAAGATAGTTTGCAATAATCTGCTCGACAATGGGGAGTGGTACCGCATGGCGTCCAACGGCGCGGGCGATAACTTCCGCGTCAGCGAACTGGCCGCTGACACCGCCCATATTTTCCGGCACCAGTACATGCAAGAGACCGTTTTCAGCGATCGCCTGCGACAGTTTTTCCGGAAAGACGGCCGCTTCCGCCTGTTCCTTTAAGTTTTTTGTGACCTGATCGGAGAACAGCTTCTCGACCGTATCGGCCATAATCTGACGAAGTTCATTCATCGTAAGCCGAGCCCCCTTGCAATAATACCCCGTAAAATTTCCCGGGTTCCCCCGCGCAGCGAGAAGGAAACCGCGGCCTGAGTGATATAGGCGCGCACCTGTTCAAAATCGGTTGCAGCGGTCATGCTGGCCTCTGTTCGGGCAAATCGATGGGCGATCTCCGGCATTTCCTGTTCGTAGATAGCGCCGAGGTCCTTGACGACCGACGCTTCCAACGCCGGGTTAGAATGACTTTCAAGTTTTCCGGCAACGGAAATCGACATCCGCCGCAAGGTCGCGAGATGCGCAATCAAGCGGCCGATTTGTTCCTGGGCCTTCTTGCTGGGGTCGAGTTTCGCCTCGCGGATCAACTCGATCAACAGCTGGATAGAGGACATATAGCGTTCCGGGCCGGACCTTTCGAAGGCAAGTTCCGCAGTTACCTGCTGCCAACCGTCACCCTCTGCACCAATACGGTCTTCCTCAGGTACGAAGAAGTCCTCGAACACCACCATGTTAAAATGCTTTTCGCCCGCAAGATTCTGGATCGGGTCGATGGTGAGCCCCTTGGTCTGTTTCAGGTTGATCAGAAACTGGCTCATGCCGGCATGACGGTTTTCCGACGGGGGGCTTGTCCGGACGAGGGCAATCATCCAGTCACAATGATGGGCGCCAGTAGTCCAGACCTTGGTGCCGTTGATAAGATATCCGCCGTCAACCTTGTCCGCCTTGGTGCGAATGGAGGCGAGGTCGGATCCGCTGTCAGGTTCACTCATGCCGATGCAGAAGAAGGATTCTCCCTTGATGATACCGGGCAGAATGCGATGGCATTGCTCTTCAGTCCCGAAGCGAAGGATAGTTGGGCCACTTTGGCGATCTGCAATCCAGTGGCTGCCAACAGGAGCGCCATATGCAAGGAGTTCTTCCAGCAGGGCATAGCGCTCAAAAAAGGAGCGTTCACCGCCGCCGTATTTTTTCGGCCATGTCAGCCCGATCCATCCTTTTTCACCCATTTTGCGGGAGAAATCAGGGTCAAGGCCGGCCCAGGACCTGGACCGCAACACGGCCGGGTAGTCGGCCAATTCTTTGTGCAGGAACTCGCGCACTTCCTGTCGCAGCTCTTCCGCTTCCGGCGGCAGGCTGTAAGGGTCGAAATTAAAATACTGCATAGGAAATCTTTATCCCTTATCGATAGCCTTCATTCACTTGGCTATTTTCTTATTCTTGTTCGGGCCATTGTGGCCATATTTGCTATTTGTGGCAATGGCTATTCTGCCAAGGCCAGTTCCGTGGATTGCATCTTTTTGGGTTTTTTCAATAGCAGCAACAGAGGGGCCGCCGCAAGCATCACCCACATCATCAGTGTAAAATTGTTGAGAAAGGCAATTGTGGATGCCTGTCGCGTCACCTCATTATCCAATGCAGAGACGCCAGACGCCATATGCCAGTTCCAGGCATTTGGTAGCCACGGGGCATTCATCGCGTCACGAAATGGGGTCATTTGATCGGCAATGGCCGCATGATTGATCTGAGTATTGCGGCTCAACATTGTAAACACGATTGAAATCCCGATGCTGCTGCCAATGTTGCGCATCAGGCTGAACATGGCGGTGCCCTCATTTCGAAAATGTGCCGCGAGCGTCGAGAAGGTGAGGGTACTCAAGGGGATAAAGATAAACCCAAGACCCACACCTTGAACTATTCCCGTCCAGACAAGGGTTGCAACGGATACATCTGTCGTGAAGGCAGACATTTCCCACAGGGAGAAGGCAGTCAGGCTGATCCCGAAAAAAATCAGCAGGCGATTATCGATCTTGCCGATCAGTCGGCCGACAAAAACCATCGCCAGCATGGTGCCTATGCCGCGCGGTGCCAGCACATAGCCTGTCACCAGAACGGGAAAGCCCATGAGATGCTGCAGAAATGGAGGTAGCAGCGCCATGGTGGCGAGCAGAATGATGCCGACCATGAAAATCAGGAGAAGGCCAACGCTAAAATTGCGATCCTTGAACAGGCCCGGCTCGATAAAAGGCATCTTCGCGGTGAACATATGCACGAGGAACATATAAAAGCAGAGCCCGGCGACGACGGCTTCGATAATGATCTCGGTCGAGGCGAACCAGTCCTGCGATTCTCCGCGATCAAGCATCATCTGAAGGGCGCCGATGGCGAGGCTTAATAAGGCGAACCCGAAATAGTCAAAGTTACGGGCGCGCTCTTTTGCCGTCTCGGGCACGAAGGCGAGGATGCCGAGTAGCGCAAGAATGCCAAAAGGCAGGTTAATGAAGAAAACCCAGCGCCAGTTATAGGTTTCAGTCAGAAAACCGCCGAGAGTAGGGCCCAGGATCGGCCCGACCATCACCCCCATGCCCCACATGGCCATGGCTGATCCGTGTTTTTCCGTTGGATAGGTATCCAGCAGGACAGCCTGTGACAACGGGACCAATCCTGCACCGAAGGCGCCCTGAAGCAACCGGTAGAGCACGATCTCATCCAGTGTCGTCGCCGTTCCGCATAACATCGATGTAATGGTAAAACCGGTCACCATGACAATGAACAGCCGCTTGCGACCCAGGCGGGACGCGAGAAAGCCCGTAGGTGGCGTCATGATTGCGGCGGCGACAATATAAGACGTGAGAACCCAGGAAATCTGGTCCTGTGTTGCGGACATGGCCCCCTGCATATGGGGCAGGGCAACATTGGCAATGGTCATGTCCAGCGCCTGCATAATTGTAGCCAGCATAATGGAGACAGTGATCAGGCCGCGTTCAAGGGGAGTGCTAGGGGTGGCGGCTGCACTCATTTACCGTCGGCCGCCTCATTGGCTCTGGCGGAGGCAGGTATCCCGCCCAGCCAACTGAGCGCTGTATGCACAATCTCCGGCATCGGCCTGCTTTGCTCGGTATCTATTTCAACTGTCGTACTCATCCCGGCACGGAGCTGCGGGTCATCGTCCTTCCGGATCACCTTTATCCGGACGGGGATTCGCTGTACCACCTTCACCCAGTTCCCCGTGGCATTCTGTGGCGGAATAACCGAGAATTCTGCCCCCGTTGCCTGGCTGAGGCTATCAACGGTTCCCTGCCATTCCCGGTCCGGGTAGGTATCCACATGGATGGTTACCTTCTGGCCCGGCATGACATGGGTAAGGTCGGTTTCCTTAAAGTTGGCCTCAATCCAGATATCCTTGTTGGCGATCAGGCTCATGACCGGGCTGCTGAAAGCGCCGTTGCCGATGACCTGCTGGCCGATTTGCGGTGTGTTGCTGGCGATCCCGTCAAACGGCGCGTGCACAGTGGCTCGCTCCAGATTGAGTGTCGCCCGTTCCTTTGCCGCCAGAGCCGCCAGATAAAGGGCATGTTTTTCAACCGGAATATCCGGATTGCCGCCCAGTTGTGCGCTGATCTCCGCCAGTTCCTGATTGATAACAAGAACCTCCTGTTTCGCGATATCAAGATCATGACGCGTCGAATCGAGCTTGCTGCGAGAGACGGCACTGCTGGCAATCAGTTTTGTTTGTCGGTCATGTTCTTTCTGGGCAAAGGCAATATTCGTGCGTGCCAGCGCAAGCTCGCCCAATTTCTGGCGGTACGTGGCCTTAAGGCTGGCGATTTTGTCCCTGGCATTAGAAAGCCCGGCCTCTGCCTCCGCGATGGCAATTCGATAGGGTCGATCATCAATCTGGAACAGGATATCGCCTTTCGTGACCCGCTGGTTCTCCTTGACGGGAACAGCGGAGACAAGTCCCGATACTTCGGCGGCGATCATCACTTTAACCGCCTTGACATAGGCATTCTCCGTATCGACAAACCGGCCACCGGTAAAATAGATATAGGCGCCGGCCAATAGTACGAGAATGGGACCCAGGAGGAGGAGGGAAGTCCGAATCCAGCGGTGCCGACGTACTGGTTTCCTTGGGGAGGTAGAGGTAACGCTCAAAATGGCCGGAGCCTCTGCTTGCTTCGGATCGGATGTAGCCGGATTGCCAGAGGTTTCAGACTCTTTTTGCGACATTTTCGTTTCTTTCGATTTCCTCGACATCGCCGTCACATAGGCGATCCTCGGCGGACAGCAGGCTTTGTTTGGTCTGCTGCAGGGCCCTGATCAATTGATCCCGCGCAACCTCGGAAAGATCGGCCATCGCATCCTCATGTGTTTTCGTGGCGAGTTCCCACATTTGGTCCAGCAGTGGCTGGGCATGGGGCGTCAGGTAAAGCCGGATTGCCCGCCTGTCGTCAGGATCCGGGCGCCGCGCAACAAGTCCCGCTTCTTCCAGTCGATCGATGAGGCGGGCCAGCGTAATTGCCTGGATTTCGAGTGAATCAGCCAGCGTCACTTGTTTGACCCCTTCCTGCCGCGCAAGGAAAGCCAATGCGCGCCACTGGCCTAATGAAAGGCCCAGCCCCTGCGCGCGTCGATTGAAGTTTCGCCGCATCAGGCGAGCCACATCAGTAACCAGAAAACCAAGGCTTTCTTCCGGGAGTTTCATACCGCCTCCTTTGCTAGGGTACTTATATAATAAGTAAAGTATAGTAAATATCAATAGGCGTTGAGCGCACAAAAATAGCCCGCCGGAAGAGTTTCTCCTGACGGGCTTTAATTTATTATAAATCAAATAGTTATGTGGATTACATGTCTGCCTAGTTAAGGCATCCGAGCAATCGTGCCTTTTGCCGGACAAGGGAGGCAACCGTATCGATGGTGGGCGTTTCATGGCCGGTAATAGCGCCGAGTTCCTGCACAGCCGTCACCAAGGCATCAATCTCCATCGGGCGCCGGCTTTCCATATCGACCAGCATGGAAGTCTTGTGCGGGCCAACTTTCGACGACCCTTCAATGCGCTTGTCGACATCGATGGGATAATTGACCCCGAGGGATTCACCGATGGCTTGCGCTTCCAGCATCATTTTTCGGGCGACAGCACGGGTGTCCGGATCTCCGGTTATCTTGTCCAGCGTTTCGCCGGTCAAAGCGGAGATGGGATTGAAACTGAGATTGCCCCAGAGCTTGACCCAGATATCGGAACGGATATCGGTACGGACTGGCGCCTTGAGTCCGGCCCCGATCAGCAGCTTGGACAGGGTGGTGACTCGTTCAGTCCGTTCCCCTGTCGGTTCTCCAACTGGGAAGCGATCGCCGGCCATTTGGGCAATAACGCCGGGTTCCGTGACTTCCGCCGCCTGATATATAACCGCGCCAATGGCCCGTTCCGGGCCGATCCCGTCCCAGATTTTACCGTCCGGATCGACAGCCTTGACCCGCTGGTTTTCATTGTCACCCTTGATCCCGTAGAAATACCACCAGGGAACGCCGTTTTGCGCGGTGACGACTGCGGTATCGGGCCCGAGCAGCGGTTGCAACTTGTCCACTATGCCACCGATTGAATGAGCTTTCAGCGCAATGATGACATAGTCCTGCGGGCCGAGGTCCGCAGGATCATCCGTTGCCGTTATATTTTCGATGGTGAAACTTTCGTCCGGCCCGTTGATAGTCAGCCCTTTTTCGCGAATGGCCGCCAAATGCGGGCCGCGCGCGATGAGGGAGACGTCCGCATCACCTTTCCGTGCAAGCAAGGCACCGACCAGTCCACCAATTGCGCCTGCGCCATAGATACAAATTTTCATTACGCTAATCCTAGTTTTTCGGCCAGGCCGATCCGTTGAAGTTTTCCTGTTGCGCCTTTCGGAATTTCATCCAGCAGCGTGATGCTGCGTGGCACCTTGAAGGCGGCAAGGCTTTTTGCGGCGAAGTCCCGGAGTTCTGCTTCCGTCGCCTGTTGTCCGTCCCGTAATACGATGGCTGCGGCAACTTCCTCCCCGAGCTTTTCATGAGGAAGCGCGAAGGTCACGACCTGTTCCACCGCCGGATGGTTCATCAATACTTCATCAACTTCGCGCGGGGAAATTTTTTCGCCCCCGCGATTGATGATCTCCTTCAACCGGCCGGTGAGGGAGAGATATCCGTCCGCGGACATGATGCCCTGATCGCCGGTCCGGAACCAGCCATTGGTAAAGGCTTCCGCGTTGGCCTTCGGATTATTTTCATAACCCGTTGTAACATTCTCTCCGCGAATAACGATCTCCCCGGTTTCGCCAGCTTTTAGGAGAAGGCCATCTTCCGACATAATGGCAACCTCTGGTCCTGATGCGATACCGACACTTCCGGGGATGCGCCGGGCAGGGGGCAGCGGGTTGGCCGCCATCTGGTGCGAGGCTTCTGTCATGCCATAGGCCTCGATCACCGGGCAGTGCCACATTTCCTCCAGGGCCGCCATCACCTGCGGCGGCAGCGAGGCCGAGGAAGAGCGGATAAAGCGAAGCTTGGCAGCCTTGACGATTGCTTCATTGCGGGCCCCGCGCGCTAAGATAGCCTGATGCATGGTTGGAACCGCCGTGTACCAGCTCGGCTTTTCCTCATCAATCCATCCAAAAACCTTCAACGCGTTGAACCCCGGCGTACAGGTCACGCTTGCGCCGGCTTTCAGGGAGGAAAGTACCGCCGCAATGAGCCCGTGAATATGAAATAGCGGCATGATGTTGAGGCATTTATCCGTTGGCGTAAGGGCCAGCGAGTGGGCAATGTTCCGCGCAGATGCAGTAACATTCCGGTGGCTGAGCGGCACGATTTTGGGCCGCGACGTCGTGCCGGAAGTATGCAGGATGAGCGCAATATCTTCGGCCTCCGCTTTACCCGGCGAGCCAGCGTCCCCAACCGGGGCTCCTACCAGCTCAATAAGACCTGCGGGAGCATTTTCCGGCACAGTGAGCTCAATCAGGCTCACCCCGAGCTTTTTGGCGACATCAACCGCCGGGCTTTTGCTGCCTTTTTCGACGATCAGGGCCTTGGCTTTCAAATCTTCAAGGTAGAATTCAAACTCCTCGGCCTTGTAGTCGGGATTTAGCGGGGCCGTGGTCGCGGCGCAGGCGACCGTCACAAAGGCGCTGGCCATTTCCGGACCGTTTGGCAGGACAATCGCAACGCGATCACCGCGACCGATCCCAAGACTATTCAGTGTTTCTATAACATTGGCGCTCAGCTCCCGAAGGGCGGCATAGCTAAGCGCGTTTCGCTCGGGCGCACCGATGGCGGCGTCTTCGCCAGCACCGGCATTGATAAGATCGAGCATCGTCGTCGCATCTGTCATCCGTCTTCTTCTTTCCGGGTTAACCAGCTTTGGTTTCCGCGTCTATTGCTGGCAGTCTCTCCCTAAGTTCATTTTTGGCAATCTTCTCGAGAGTTGATCGCGGAAATTCATCAAGAACAATAACATCGCGGACAACCTTGAAGTCGGCAAGGTTCTTCTTGCAGGCACCGATAATTGCGTCCTTCAGATCGTCCGGCGCTCCCGGTTTCGGAATGACAAAGACAACCGGGACTTCGTCCAGCATGTAATGCTTTTGCCCGACAACCGCGCATTCTGCGATCCAGCCGGTTTCCATGACCACGGTTTCGATTTCCGATGCGGCAACATTCTCGGCACCGATCTTCAGCATGTCTTTCTCGCGATCCCCGAAAAACAGGTCGCCATTTTCATCCATGCGGACATAGTCGCCTGTTTCGAACCAGCCATCCGCATCGTAGGACTTCGCATTGGCGTCAGGATTACGGAAATATTCCTTGAACATGCTGACACCACGCACCCCGCGGATATAGAGCAAGCCCCGTTCGCCCGGCTTGACATGACGGCCCTCGGGATCGCGAATATCAATATTAAATCCGGGCGAGACACGTCCGATACCCACGGCAGGCCCTGCATGATCCATGTCACTGACGATGCCTTGCGTAATGGTCTCCGTCATGCCCCACCAGCCCAGGGTCTTTATCCCGTAGGTCTCTTCGACCTGTGGAATGCGGATGCCGGCTCCCCAGAACCGGAAATTATGGTCCGATGGCGGATCCTTTGCGAGCAGGGCACTCACACAAAAACGGATGATCGAGGCCCAGGTGCATTTGTTGCGCCGGGCCACATCCCAGAACCGGGAGGCCGAGAATTTCGGTTGAATAACGATGGTGCCGCCGATCCACAGGGTGCTCAGCATCGAGTAGGACTGGGCGTTCGTATGGAAGAGGGGGAGGAAAGCCATGCAGATATCCTCATGACGAAGCCGCATATGCGCGACATTCATCTGTGCCCCCCAAATCGCGTTGGCATGGGTCCAAAGGACGGCTTTCGGTCTTGACGTGGTGCCGGAGGTGAATTGCACACCGAGATCAGCAAACGGGTCCGCGGCACGGGCCGGGCAGGGGGCTGTCTCGGCGAGCAGGTCGGTGTAAGGAATATGGGGAATATCTGCGGGAACATCCGCGGGCGCGCCGGAATCGTTGTCGGTAACCGCCAGAAATTTGATGCCGGGCGCGGACTCATGCACGAGAGCGGCGAAGGAGGGCTGAGTAATTGCCGCGACTATCTCGGCGTGATCGGCGAAATAGGTCATGTCCCTGGCCACAGATCGGGTGTTGGTGGACACAGCTACCGCGCCAACGCGGGCACAGGCGAACCAGGAAATCAAAAATTCCGGGCTGTTGTCCAAGTGCAGCATGACCTTATCGCCAAATGCGACGCCATTTTTATGCAAAGCCGCGGCCACGCGTTCCACCTGCGCGCCAAATTCGCCGTAGGTGAAGGTTTGAGAATTTCCGTCAAATGGCTCCCAGATGATAAACGGCTTTTCCGGGCAGCGTTCGACCCATTGGCGCAACAACCAGGGAATATCACGACCTTCGATCATGGATTTATGGGATTGCGCGATGGTATCTATTAGCCTCATTACTCACCTGTCTTTTTTTATTTTCAAAATCATAAAAAGGAAACGCGACGAACGCCAGCGTCTCGTATCCGTTCGTCACCTTTTCCGCATTATGAAATGATCCAAACAGGCGCTTTCCTCGTATCAAGGGAAATATCTTGCGAAAAGGGGGCGTCGTGTGACCGGATATAAGTACTTCAGACATCTTTATTCAGGCTCCATTGGGTTGCAGGTTCTTTTTCTATTCTCAATGGCTGTTCTCACCAAGGACGTAGTGGCTTCACCAGAGGTGGCGGGAGACCCGCTTGGACTTTACGGACAAAGTCATGAATTCTCTGTACTCCGTGACGGTATCCCGGTCGGCCGGCACCTGTTGCTTTTTGAGCGCGAAGGTGACGCAGTTCGTGTGCAGAATGTTTTCAATATCGAGGTCAGTTTCCTTGGCATCTCGCTTTACCGGTTCGACTACCGGAGCAGGGCCCTTTGGGCGGCGGACGGGCTGCAGGCCATTGACATCACGATTAATGACGATGGCACCAACTCGGAGATAAGCGGGCGGCGTGAGACTACTGCCTTCAGGATAAGCGGCGAGAACATGGCAACCGTGGAAGGCACCGAAATCTACCCGACCAACCACTGGAACAGCGGTGCCCTGAGTCAGTCCCGGCTGTTCAATACCCTGACGGGGAAAATGAACAATGTCACCATTATCAATGCGGGAGAGGAGACCGTTGCTGTGCGCGGTGGCACCGTCCGTGCGACCCGCTATGTCTATGACGGGGAACTGAAGCTGGATTCCTGGTACGACAGGCGGGGACGCTGGGTCAAAATGGCTTTCAAGGCAAAGGATAATTCGGATATGGTCTATTTTTGCGAAACCTGTCCTGTGGAGGTCGGATCAAGCGAATGACAAACGACGCTATATGGATTGTCGGTGGGAGCAGCGGGATCGGCCGGGAAGTCGCCCTGCAATATGTGGACAAAGGCGTGAAAGTGATCATCAGCGCCCGCAGCGAGGAAAAGCTCGCAGAAATTGTCGCGCTCAACCCCGATATGATCGAATCATTGCCACTTGATGTCACTGATGAGTCCTCCGTCAAGCTGGCGACCTATAAGCTCTATGCCAATGGAAACGGACCCAGGACCGTTATTCTGAACGCCGGAACCTACGCGCCAATGTCCTTCGATCATTTCTCCGCTGAAAAAGCGATGCGGGTAATGGAAGTGAATTATTTTGGCGTAGTTCGGGTGATAGAGCGTATCCTGCCGCACTTAATTGTCGGTCAGGCGGGCAAAATCGTTGTCGTTGCATCCGTAGCCGGATATCAGGGACTACCGCTTTCGCTTGCCTACGGACCCTCCAAGGCGGCGCTGATTAATCTCTGTGAAGGTTTGCGGGTGGAACTGATGGGGAAGGGTGTGACGGTTCAGCTCGTGAGTCCGGGTTTCGTCAAGACACCGCTCACTGCAGGAAATAAATTCCCGATGCCCTTCCTGATGGAGGTGAAGGACGCGGCGGCCCGCATGATCCGCGGTATAGAGGGTGACGCATTTGAAGTCACCTTTCCGCGACGCTTCGCCTTTATCCTGAAATTCATCCGGATGCTCCCATACGCGATTTCCCTGCCGCTTATCCGGAAAGGAACAGGTGGATGACTGCCGCGAACACCAATCAAGCTGTACTTGACGCCTATATCCGTTATTTCGAGACCTTGAAGCCGGATACTGTCGATGATCTGGATAAATTGGCTTGCGAAGAGTTATATTTTGAAGATCCCTTTAACCAACTCGCCAACCGACGAGACGTGAAACGCCTGTTCCGTCAGATGTTTGTAGATATGGACGATCCTGCCTTCAAGATCAGCGCCAGTTTCTGGAGTGAAAATGGACAATCGGCTATTTTGAAATGGCGGTTTGCCGGAAACGCGCAGAAGATCGGCAGGCTCGACTTTGTAGGGGTATCGGAGATTCACTTTGACGAAAACGGCTTGATTGACAGCCATGTAGATTACTGGGATGCCGCGTCACGTTTCTATGAAAAGATTCCACTGATCGGTGCAGTCCTGCGGGTAGTCAGGAGGAAGCTTCGTCTTTCATGAAGAAGAGGGTTACCGTGCCAATGGTGAAGCCCCAACGCGTAACTGTCGCGCGATTGATGATTACGTCGCCAGGCTGGCGGAACAACCAGTCATCAAATGCCACTCGCCAGACGCTCTCACCTACCTTTAGATCCATGTCATAGCGCCAGTTGAGCGCATTTCCATAGCGAACGCCCTTTGCGGTGCCAACAACGTCGCCTGCCGTGCCTGAGTAGTGATGCTCTTTCTCTCGCTGGATGGTCCAGACACGCCTGTCAGTTTCGCCGTCCCGATAGACGAAATACTCATCCAGCGTCAGGGTCTCGCCCTCAACGGTGCCATTAATGGTTACTTCAAACTGGCGGCGGAGATTGCCGAAGCGGTCCTCGAAGATGCCCCAGGCCTTGGTCTCACCCTCAAAATAGTCGAAAAGCTCGAGAGGTGGGGTCGTTTCCGCAAATTGTTCCGCCTTCATCCCGCCGCATCCTGCTAAAATTACCAAGGTGATTGTTACCACTGCGCTTCTGATCATGCTGCCCTCTCCGGGTTCAACTGAGCGGCCGGTTGCGCCGCTGGAGCCGTCTATTTATTGCCTGCTGTTGACGGGCCGTCAGGGGGTACCCCCACATCAGCGCCACTGCCGTTATCTTTAATACGGCAGGAAGCCAGCCATAGATCACCGCGAGACGAAAAGGGTCGATTTCGGCATCCCCGGAAGGCTGTCCCAGGTCGCCCTGACCCAGGATTACGAAGGCACCGGCAACGCCAAGACCGAGAGAAAGTTTTGTTGCCATGCTCCAAAGTGCAAACAGGAAGGAGGAGCTGTCGCGGCGGTTAAGATAGTTGTCCCAGTCCGCGACATCGGATTGCATGGCTGGCGGCAAGGCGAGATCGGCACCGAGGGAAAACCCTGTAATCAGGCAGATGACGCCAAAAAACATAAGGTCACCAGCACCGATCAACGGCACGGTCAGAAAGGCAAGGCAGGCGATAACCATGGCAATGCCCCAGCTTCGATGCTTGCCGAGACGGCCGCTGAGCCAGATCCAGAGCGGAATTCCGAGGATACCGGACAGGAAATAGATAAACAGGAGGTATGAATTATACGCTTCCGGCAGTACGAGAACATGGGTGATGAAGAGCGGGAAGCACGCTGTGGCAATGCCAATGGAAAGCCCGCTGAGAAACCAGGCACTCAAGAGCCGGAAAAAGAGCCGGTTTCCGGATAGCCCGGAGAGGGATTTCAACAGTTTAAGCGGTGGCTGGTGAAGGCGGCCCGTCGGCAGGCTGAGCAGCAGCGGAAAAACAATGACACCGCAACCGACAACGAAAACGGCCGCATAGGCAAGCTGTTGTCGCGCACCGTAGTCGGCCGTAATAACAAGAAAAATACTCAGGGCCAGAATGCCGACAAGCCCCGAAAGCTCCCGCGTGGCGTTGAGGCTGACCCGCGCGTGATAGTCACTGGTAAGTTCCACTGTCCAGGCGAGATACGGGATCTGCACGATCGTCCAGCCAAGAAGCAACAGCCCATACCAGACAAAAAGATAGAGATCACCTGCCGACTCGGACGGTGTAAAAAGGGCGTAAAGCGCTGAGCCGCAAATGATCGCGCCAATGGCAATTTGAATCTTCTTCCCTAGCCGCCAGCGACGGAGATAATCGGAGAGCAAGCCAACAATAGGATCGCTGATGACATCGCTGATCCTGACGAGTAGCAGGATAAGTCCCGTCCGGACGAGACCGAGGCCAACCGTTTCCGCATAGAACGCCGGAAGGAGGACAAACGCCGGGATCAGCGGCATCGCCATAACGGCACCGGGCAGGGCATAACGCAATATTGCCTGGCGTGGGAACTCAGCGGAGTTCAAAGATGACGACATCAATAGATTTCTGGCGAAAGCCTGCTTCGCAATATTGCAGGTAAAATTCCCACATGCGCTTAAACCGCTGATCAAATCCCAGCGGTTCGATGTCACTCCACTTGGCGAGGAATTTCTCTTTCCATAGTTTTAGCGTGGTTGCGTAGTCGCCGCCAAATTCCTCCCGGATGCGTGCCGTCAATCCATTCCGAGCCGCCGCATTGATAAAAGCTGCTTTCGACGGGAGCTGCCCGCCTGGAAAAATATAGCGCTGAATAAAATCCGCAGATTTCCGGTAGTGGTTGTACCGCTTTTCATCAATGGTGATGACCTGGATCGCTGCGCGCCCGCCGGCCTTCAGGTTACGCTTGATGGCCGCGAAATAGCTGTCCCAGTTTTCCTGACCCACGGCTTCGAACATCTCAATGGAGACGATGCCATCGAAACGGCCCTCCTGGTCCCGGTAGTCCCGGAAGTGGAAATTCGTCTGATCCTGAAGCCCAGACTGTTTGGCCGTCGTTGTTGCGTAGGCGAGCTGTTCTTCAGAAAGCGTAATTCCGTCGACAGTTGCACCATATTCCTGCGCGGCGAGACGGGCAAAACCGCCCCAGCCACAGCCGATTTCAAGAATCTTCATGTTTTTTGAAACACCGGCAATTTCCGCGATGCGACGGTATTTCTCCTGCTGGGCGTCGGCGAGGGATTGATCGTCCTTGGTGAACAGGGCCGCTGAATAGGTCATGGTTTCATCCAGCCAGTGGCGATAAAAATCATTCCCGAGATCATAGTGATAGGCAATATTCCGCTGGCTGCCGGTCCGGCTGTTTCGGGCGCGTAAATGCCGGAGAAAATTCACGAAACCGGAGAGCCATTTACCGACCATCGCGGATTTGAGATTGTTTTCGTTGCACAAGGCAAGCTCTATCAACTCGGTAATGTCCGGGCTTGACCAGTCGCCATCCATATAGCTTTCGCCAAGGCCGATATCGCCGGATTTCAGGATGCGCCTGGCCGCCCGTTCATGATGCAGGCTGACTGTTGCAACGGGTTCTCCGGGGCGCGCCGGGCCAAATTCAAGTCTTTCCCCGGTCGGTAGAAAAACAGTCAACTGACCGACTGCCATCCGGGAAAGGCTGAGCGTCAGGGCTCTGAGCCAGGGGTCTGTAAGCTTCGGAAATGCCGCAATGAGATCCTTGGGATCACTGGCAATCAAGTCAGTTTGCGGGGTGACGTCCGTCATCTATTTCTCCTGATATTTTTCGATCATGGGCGGGGTGGTCGGCGCTGTGTTTCTTGCATTTGCATCTGGCCGCGGCACAAGTTTCATGCCTTTCAGCCAAAGTTTCAGCGCCTCCCAATGGATTCCGGCAATAACCTTTAGACTGTTGAA
Source organism: Sneathiella sedimenti (assembly GCF_017313765.1). Lineage (GTDB taxonomy): Bacteria > Pseudomonadota > Alphaproteobacteria > Sneathiellales > Sneathiellaceae > Sneathiella > Sneathiella sedimenti. Next base: position 356,151 of record NZ_JAFLNC010000002.1, read on the forward strand.
CGGGAATTTCAGTATCGCCAGGCCGAGTGTGCGGCGGTTTAGAGGACTGAGTTGGCCAATAAAGGAGGCGTTCATTATTGGTTTATCGTCATGGAACTGGCGTATGGAAAGCGCGATGGATTCACCCGGCGGCAGAATAGAAAATTCATAACGGCAATCCATCGGCATAAACGGGGAAACGTACAATTCCTTGGGACAGGCATGTTTCATCAATCCTTTTGAATTGGCCGAACCTGCAGGGAGGATGTAGCTATGTCTTTCACCAAATGTATTGCTGACCTCATAGACCAAGGCGATCAGAGTGTCCTCGGCGTCATAACAATAGTAAGTGCTGAGCGGATTGAAGGCATACCCGAATATGCGCGGAATACAGAGCAATCGCACCGAGGCGATCTCTTCATCTATCCCCTGTTGTTTTAGCTGCGCAAGGACGCGTGCTTTTAAGTCTGTGGACGTGCCGTTCCCGAAGTCTTTCGTGAAAAAAGAAACAATATTGCGTTTATTGACCGATAGAAAAGGAATACGCCGTCCAAGGTCCGCCAGTTCATCAAGATCAATGAGCAGATAAAAAATCCGGTAGTCGAGATGGTGTCCGACGGGATTTAGTCGCCGGTGAGTAACCACTCCATTATATAAGGCGCTTTTTCGCATCAGCGTTAGGCAACCTCTGCAAAGGGCAAACCAGTTGCATCCTTCTGCAGGTAAATGCGTGATCGTGACGGGTCGACGTGCCAGGGGCGCGACTGACCACCCAACGCCTCCGCAACTGCAAGGCCGGATTGAATGCCGTCTTCATGAAAACCGTATCCGAAATAGCTACCACAAAACCAGAGGTTTTTTTGTCCCTGCAGGTTCCAGAGCATCTTTTGCGCCGCAATCGCCGAATTGTCGAACAACGGATGGTCATAGGGAAAGCTTCTTATAACCGCGCCCCGTTCAGGTTCGATTGCGGGGTTAAGGGACACGAAGTAGTCCTTGTTCGTATTCAGGTCCTGAAGCCGGTTCATCCAATAGGTAACGGAAAGCTCCTGTTGAGAGGTGGTTTCATGGTTGCCGGCAATATAGTTCCAACTCGCCCAGGCCTTACGTCGCTTCGGCATGATGGCTGGATCGGTGTGTAGAATTGCAAGATTTCTCTCGTATTTGAAGGCGCCCAGCAATTTTCTCTGAGCCGATGTCGGTTCCGCAATCAGGGAAAGCGCCTGATCAGCGTGGGTCGCTATGACAACATCGTCGAACTGTTGTACATGTCCGTCTCTGCACTCAACCAGTGTGCCGGATTTCTCGGTATGAATTTTGGCAACGGCGCTGTTAAGGCGAATGCGACCGGCAAGAACCTCTGCGATCTTGTTGACATACTGGCGACTGCCACCGGTCACTGTCCGCCACTCCGGTCGGTCCGATATCTGCAAGAGACCGTGGTTTTGGCAAAACCGTATGAACGCCGCGGCGGGGTAGTCGAGCATGTCTTCGGCAGGGGTTGACCATATGGCGGCACCCATAGGCAGCAGATGATGGTCGATAAAGCTCCGCCCATAACTGCCATAATCAAGCAGTTCGCGCAAAGTCCAATGTTCTGTCTCCGCGCGTTCCATAAATGTTGGCGCTTCACGATAAAATTTGAAGATATCACGGATCATTACCCAGAAGGCGGGCCGGAACAGATTTGATTTCTGAGCGAAAAGCGCCGCCAGAGACGTTCCCGCATACTCGATCTTGCCACTACCGACGGATACGCCGAAAGACATCTCGGTAGACTGGCTGGCAATGTTCAGATGCTCGAAAAATGCGACCAGATTGGGGTAGTTTACCTTGTTATAGACGATGAACCCGGTGTCGATAAATTGGCCGTCGACTTCAACAGTGTTGCTATGGCCGCCGAGGCGGTCATCCTTCTCGAATAGAGTCACTTCGTGATTCTGCGACAATAACCAAGCCGCTGACAACCCCGAAATACCGCTCCCGACTACAGCAATTTTTTTCATTCGTTCATCCATAGTTTTCCATCGAATATCCTGAGATACGAAGCGAAAACCGGGATGGATCACAAAAATCGGATCCGGAATGATCCAGTTACCAATATTCACCGTAATAGGTTAGACTAACGTGAGACACATTGTGGTTGTAACGATTTTTAAAGGCAAGCATGACCTCACCGGGCGGTATCAGGCAGGACAAAACGGGCGCGCGTGCGCTCCCGGACGATCTGGACAGGGATCTGACGGCTGTTGGGCTCGATCAGGATGCGACTGCGTTCCGGCGGTTGTTCGCAAACCTCGCGCCGCGGCTGAAATTTTTCCTGATCAAGGGCGGCATGATTGAAAGCGCCGCCGAGGACGTCATGCAGGAAACGATGATGAAAGTGTGGCGCAAGGCGGAGATGTACGACAGTTCCAAAGCTTCGGCTTCCACCTGGATCTACTCGATTGCGCGAAATGTGAAGATTGACCGGCTGCGTAAGGAGCATCGACCTGAACCTGATCCCGAAGATCCGTGCTTTGTTGCGGAAGATCCGGAAACCGGTGAGCAGGCAGTCAGCCGAAAACAGGACAGAGAACGCATACAGAAGGCTATGGCACTGCTGCCACCGGAACAGATGACAATTATTAAGATGTCCTTTTTTGAAGAAAGGTCGCACGGCGAAATTGCCGAGATGCTGGAAATTCCTCTTGGGACTGTAAAGTCCAGGATACGGTTGGCATTCGGAAAAATCCGTGCGGAATTGGAGGATTTGTAATGAGTATTCGACATCATATTGGCGATGATACGCTGATGGCATATGTCAATGGAACGCTCGTTGAACCACTATCAGTGGTTGTTGCTACCCATCTGGCAATTTGTCCCAGATGCCGCAAAAGCGCAGCGTTGATGGAGGATTTGGCCGGATTGTTGTTAATGGAAGCGGAAACAGCACCTCTTTCCCCGGCCGAAGAGGCAATGGCTGACATAATTCCAAGCAGCGCCTCTCCTGACGCTGGTAACGACGACCAGCCTCTGATAAAACCGGATTATTCAAATACCGGGGTGCCGATGCCGCTTGCCGAGCGCATGCCGGCGACGCTCGATGATATTCCCTGGCGGACGTTAATTCCCGGTATCAGCCATTATCCGTTACCGAAATCCGGTTCACAGAAGAACAAAGGTACGCTTCGTCTGCTGAAGATTGCGCCGGGCAAGACCATGCCAGAACATAGCCATACGGGGCAGGAGCTTACCCTGATCCTTCGTGGTTCCTATATCGATGACCTTGGTCGCTTTCAGACGGGCGATATCGCCGATCTGGATAGTGAAACCCTGCATCAGCCTGTCGCTGATACGGCGGAGGACTGCATCTGCCTGATCGCGACCGATGCCCCCCTCAAATTCTCCGGCTTTTTCAGCCGCCTGTTGCAGCCAGTTTTTGGAATTTAGCGTCGTTTTACCGGGCCTGTAGTTGACGACAGCATCATCAAGAAAGATGCTTTCCGGTTTAGTCTGTATAAAGCCATTAAAAGCGGCGATTATCCTGATAATTAAAGCTTTTACTTGCATTGGCCGGAATACGGATCGCGCGACAGGCAAGTCAGAAAGGTAGTTTTTTCTGACAAAGGCGGGTTAAGGATGTATAAGGAACACCTTAAGGTTAATGCCTTACCTTCAATACCGGTATACTGCAGGACTAATGGCAAACATTCGTATTTATCTCGCCGATCTGACCCACAACGGTCTGGTGCTCTCTTCCAACGTTTTTCCTCTTTCGATCGGTTTAGTGGCCGCCTATTTGCTGGAGAAAAAGCCAGACGGGGTCGATGTCGAACTTTTTAAATATCCCGAAGACCTGAGCGCTGCCCTGGACAAGGCTGTTCCGGATGTTATCGGTTTTGCCAACTATTCGTGGAACATGGATATCTCCCGTCAGTATGCCCGGGTGATCAAAAAACTTTGGCCAGAGACCGTCGTGGTTTTTGGCGGACCTAATTATGGTCTGTCGGATGGCGAAGTTTCGGAATTCTGGCGTAATAACCCGAATATCGATTTCCATGTCGTTCAAGAAGGCGAGGAAGCATTCGTTCGGCTGTTGGATACCCTCATTGACGCAGATTTCGACGTCGATGCCATCAAGGCTGAACGCCGCGAAATAGGCAATGTGCATTACAAGGTAGGTGATGAGGTGGTCAAGGGGGCTCCGCTCCCGAGACTCGATCTTGAGGATGTCCCGTCGCCCTATCTAATGGGCTTGATGGACAAATTCTTTGACGAGAATCTAGGTCCGATGATCCATACGACGCGCGGTTGCCCGTTCAAATGCGCCTTCTGCACGGAGGGGAGTAAATACTACAACCTTGTCAGTCAGCGCGAAGGGCAGCTTGAGCGGGAGATGCATTATATTTCCGCACGCGTGCGCGGCCCCCGTGACCTATACATTTCCGACGCTAATTTCGGCATGTTCAAGCAGGACTATGAAAAAGCGCGTATAATTGCCGATTGTCAGGAAAAGTATAACTATCCGAAATATGTCCATGTTTCGACCGGAAAGAACCAGAAGGAACGGGTGGTTGATATTGTCAAGAGACTGAACGGGGCGGTCAGCATGGCGGCGTCCCTGCAGTCGACGGACCCGACAGTTCTGGCCAATGTTGCGCGATCCAATATTTCTGTCGAGAAATTATCCGAAGCCGGAAAAATGGCGAACACCACTAATACTGGCACCTATTCCGAATTGATTTTAGGCCTTCCGGGAGATTCCTTGAAGGCGCATACGCAGTCTTTGCGTGATACCGTTGAAATGGGCTTTGATAATATCCGGATGTATCAGCTCATTATGCTGCCGCAGACAGCGCTCAACACGCCGGAGAACCGTCAGAAATATAACATGAAGACCAAATACCGGATCATGCCGCGGTCTTTTGGACGCTATGAGGTTGCCGGTGAGAGCTTTACGGCCGTTGAATCGGAGGAAATCCTGGTCTCCAACGAGACGCTGCCTTTCGATGACTATATTGCCTGCCGGGAACTGGACCTGACGATCGAGATCCTGCATAACGGCAAGGTGTTTGCTGAAATTCAGGGGCTTTGTAAGGCGCTCGGGCTGTCCTGGTTTGATTTCATCCTGCGCTTCTATGAAAACCGCCGAAATTTCTCCGATGCCATTACGGCCATGTATGATGATTTCAAATCCGGCACGTCGGAACGGCTTTGGGACAACGTGGATAGCCTTGCCGAACACGTTCACAGCAATATTGAAGAAATGCTCAACGATGAGCGCGGAACCAATGAAATGTCGACGGGGAAGGCGACCTCGTTCTTCCTGCTGCTGGACGACATGAACCGGGTCTTGTTCGCGCTCCTGAAAGACTGGCTTGAGGAACTGGATCGTCTTGATGATCTGATGATTGCCTATATCGCCGATCTGGAACGTTTCAGCTTGTTGCGCAAGCATCGTCTGCTGACATTGTTGGAGGATGAAAGCGATCATTTCTCCTTCGATCTGGTGGCGGCAGAGAAAGAATCGTTTCAGGTTTTGCCTGACCAGATAAAGGTCACGGACAAGGGACGATTTATCATGGCCCATCAGCCACATCAGCGTGAAATGATAGAAAACTACGCCGATGAATTCGGAGACAGCTTTGACGGGCTCGGCAAAATGCTGATGCGGTATCCGCATATACATCGATTATTCCGAAAACCCGTCGCGGTCCAGTAAAGCGGGCCCATGTCGACTACTGGGGAATATTTCAAAAGCAGGGTCCTGATTACAGGGGGGACAGCCGGGATCGGTCTCGCGACGGCAAAGCGCTTGCTCCTCGATGGCCATCAGGTGTTTATCTGTGGTCGAAGCGCGGAGAAACTGGCAGCCGCGCAAACTGAACTGGCGGGTATGGACGTGGCATCGTCGATAGAAGGCACGGTTTGTGATGTCCGTGATTCTGATGCTGTTTCGCGCATGGTGGATCAGGCCGCGAGTGTGATGGGTGGTCTCGATGCGCTGGTCAATAATGCGGGCGTCGGTCGTATCGCCGATGTAGAAGCGATGTCCGTCGAGTACTGGCGCGATATGATCGACATTAATCTGAACGGCGTGTTTTACTGCTGCAAGGCGGCGATCCCCTATCTTAAAAGCTCACCAAAAGGAAATATCATCAATATTGGAAGCCGGGCGGGGCGCTACGCATTTCCGGGTGGCACTGCCTATAACGCGACTAAATTCGGCCTTCAGGGTTTTTCCGAGGCGCTATTTCTCGATTTAAGCAAATACGGGATCGGTGTGAGCCTTGTCGCCCCCGGTGCGGTGGCAACGGGATTTGCGGGGGTTGAGGATGAGGATTGGCATTTGCAGCCGGATGACATTGCAAAGGTTATTGGTGATCTGCTGCGCAATGATCAGAGGGCTAATGTCAACTGGATCGAGATCCGCCCGGGTTTACGCGATCTTAGGTGAGGAACGGGATGAACGCTAAACGGCATCAGGACAAAGTCGCCTTGGTCACCGGTGGTGCACAGGGTATCGGCGCGGGTATAGTCAAGGTTCTGGTCAAGCGCGGCGCGCGAGTCGCCATTGTTGATAAAAATGCTGAGACAGCCGCCGCCTATGCCGCGACACTTTCCAACTCAGATCAGCATGTCGTCAGTATCCAGGCTGATATATCCACGGAAGAGGGGTGTCGTTCAGCCGTAAATGACGTGATTGCCAGCTTCGGTGCGCTGGATATGCTTGTCAATAATGCGGCGCCCGGTCGGAACAAGGCGCATATTGGGCGGCTTGACGGCCCGGACTGGCAAGCGCATGCCGAGGTTGTCCTACAGGGGGCTGCGAGGCTGGCTGAAGCATCTTTGCCGCATCTTCGCAAGGCGTCGATGCCCGCCATTGTTAATATCTCCTCTGTCACGGCTGCCGCAGTTGCCCCTGAGCAATGCAGTTGGCCCTATCATGTCTCGAAGGCAGGATTGGAGCAGATGACACGCTATCTCGCAAGCCAGTTCGGCGGTGATAATATTCGCGTGAATGCAGTTGCGCCCGGTCTCGTCGATCGCGAGGGCGGCATGAAAATAAGTGATAATCCAGAGAACAGGAAAATCATTGAGGCAATCGTCCCGCTGAAACGGGCGGCGACGGCAGAGGAAATTGGCGCCATTGTTTCCTTCCTCTGTTCCGAAGACGCTTCCTATATCACCGGTCAGGTTCTGGTCGCCGATGGGGGAATGGGCATTCGGGAAAATTTCGGCGCCAGCCTGCTTGCTCGCCAAGCGGATTAGGGCCAGTCGCGCGGCCTTTAGTCGCCCTTCCTTGCGTAGAGCCAGAAATCCGATTTTCCTGTGATCCGGTAGCCCGCTTCTTCCACCAGCCGTTTTTGCCAGTCGCCGACGGCCGCCGGAATACCAAGAGGGTTCAGTATATCAACCCGGTCGATCAGGATGAGGTCGGGTGCCTTCGCCGTGATTTCATCCCGTAGTGCCCGTTGAAAAGTGGATGTGCGCGCATAGGCAAAGGGATCGGCCCGACTTAAGGATGGCGCGATACCCGATAGCGTCGCTATTGTGAGAGGCGTGGCGCTGATCCAGATTGTATCGCCATTTTGGCTGCGGCTTCTTAATTCCGTAGCTTGTCCCTCTGCATAATCGCAGACTTCCTTCGGCGCGGTGAAGCCATTCAGGCAAGTCTCCGACGGCTGCAAGGTCCATGTCCGCTTGATGTTCTTCACGAATAATGTTGATTGCTCAAGATGTGACGGGGCAAGAACGCCGATGACAAACAACAACAGAAGCGCTTTTCCCAGAAAGGATTTGTCAGTCAACATCGGCAGGATAAGCAGCAGGTATAGCAGATACGGGACCCACATATTCTGCACATAGAAGCGATTGGTGACATAGGGCATGAACGCAATAATCATGCCGACGATGGCTATGGATTGAAAATCGGTTCCGGTAAAAACTCGTCCCTCTCGGGAACGGCGCAGCCAATCAAAAAAGAGGTAGAAAACATGCGCCATGATAATAAAGAAAGGCGCATACCAGTAAAATTCCTTGCCGCCATATCCCGCCGCGAAAAGATTGAGCAGGGAAGACATATCGGCGAGATCAAACTGACCGTTCACAGCCGATACTATTGCGAGGTAAGCCGTGCCGAGAAACGCGACAATAAAGAGTGCACCGCCGACAATAACGGTAAGGTAGCCCTTACCCATAGACCGGATAAAGAGGGCAAAACCAAGCCCAAGCATAACGACAAGCCCGGTTTCCAGGTTATAGGCCGCGGCGACGGCACCTAAAATCCCGGCGGCGACCCACCAGATAATCACCGGACCTCGCGCCATCAGAGGCACGAACATAAGGGCGACGGGAATGAAGATAAAGCGTAGCGTTGCCTGGTTTGGAACTTTCAAAGTGGAGGAGGCGGACGACAGCGTCGGCGCCATAATAAAAATAACAAGTAGAAAGGAGAGGATTGCGAGCGGCATATGCCGGGTGCCAAATCGCTGCGTCAGGATGATCAGCAGTAACAAAGCGAAGAGGATATTGACCGCTTGCAAAAATTTCATCATGCCGCCAAAGCCAGCAAAAAGCGTTATGCCGCTGACGGCGGAAACGAGCTTGTTCAGGTAAATCCCGTATTCGGGCAAGACCGGAGCCGAAACAGTCGGGAAAATATTTGCCAGCAACCCGTTGCCGATAACACCTGTCCAGTGATGATCAAGTCCCCAGAGATAGTCTTTCTGAACGACCAGTGTTGCTTTCAGGGGTAGCAGAAAAAAGAGGCAGAAAACGACCAGTGTGAAAATGGCGAGAATCCATATTCCCCTTGTCGATGTCGTACATCGCAGCAGAAAAGCGAATAACAACAGGCTCCCCAAAACGGCCCAGAAGGCACGCTTTTCCGTAATGCTTCCCAGATAGTTGTAGACTAGGGGGACAGCGAGGAGGAGGATCATCACCGCAACAAGGGTCTGGATGAGTAGCTGGTGTTCTTCACGAAAGCCCGAAAAATAATTGAAGGACGGATCCCAGCGGAAAATGGCTCCGACAAGTGCGGTGATAAAAAGAACGAACGCGTAGAGCATGTAGATGCGACGCTGGAAAGCCGTGTCGTCGAAGTCATAGAGCATCGCGTGCTCTATGGTGTAGACCGGTAGCGGGCCCGAAAACAGACTGGATGCCCATGCAACCAAGGCACAACCGAACAGCGCGTAAAACATGAAGAAGATGCGGCGTTGGTCGAGTGATTCAGTAAGACGCAACGGCAAATAGAAAACCGGCTGCACGACAATCAGGAAGAAAGCCGAGGTCTCGTAACCCTTGAATAAACGCCTGATCCTGTCCATGCTCGCCCCTTCGCCGACAGCCTATCGGCCGAAGTTGATTTTTGCCCGGTTAAGCGGTTGTTTTTCCGGCCGGTCAGGCTTCAGATTCAGTTCGACGACTAACATCAAAAAGACTTTCACGACCTCAACCAGATTGCGCAGCGTAACCGTCCCTCGTTTGGGTTCGTCCGCTTGCAGGTAAATAGGCACTTCAGCAAACTCGACCCCCTTGGTCAAAAGCTTGACATTCATTTCGGAGATAATTGAGAAGCGGTTGGAGATAAGCTTGAGCTCTTTAACCCTCGCAGTCGGCCAGACACCGGGTCCGTTCAGGTAACTCACTGATGTGCCAAAGAAAATATTATGCAATATTTGATAGGTGGCGGAGATGATCTGCCTCAGATTAGGCCGGGCTTCTTTATTAATCGGGACCGTCAGCACCATTTCCGCAGCGTCTTTGAAATGCAACATCAGGCTGAGTGAGGACGTGCTGATATCATTGTCACCGGGAACAATGATGAACTGCGGCATGCGGGCCTTGTGGATGCCATCGACAATAGAGCGGCCAAGTCCCATATTGACGGGGTGATAGATCGGCTCAATCCGAGGATCTTCGGTGGCAAGTGAGTTGAGGATGTCCTTGGAGTCGTCGGTACTGCCATCATCAATGGCAATAATTTCATAGTCATCGATATCATGCAGGCGGGTGACACTGCGGATGGTCTCGACCGTATCCGCAATAGCGCTGCCCTCATTAAAAGCCGGAACAATAAAACTGATCATTTTTCTTTCATTTTCAGTTAGTTATCCCGCCTTTTCACGCGTTTACATCACGGGCATGCCCGGCGAGCCATTGCATCGCATAATGCATGACAACCAGTTGACTGTCTTCGGAAACCTGCATGTCATCCAGTGCAAAATGAATGGGATAATCCGCGAGGTCCTTGGCTTTGCCGCCGTCATAGCCGAGGATTGCAAAGCTGGTTAACCCGTTGTCTTTCGCATATTCGAGTGCGCGAAGAATATTCGGCGAATTACCGCTGCCTGAAAGAACAACCAGTGTATCGCCGGCGTTGGCATAGACAGCCAGCTGTTTGGCAAAAATCTCTGCATAACCTTCATCATTGGCGAGGCAGGTCAGGATTGCCGTATTTGCCGGGAGGGCGTGGGCGCGTAACCCCTTGCCCGTTTTCCGATCAATCCCGTAGATCATGTCATTGGCAATATGGACGGCGTTGCCCGCACTACCGCCATTGCCGCAAAGAAAGAGCTGCCGTTTCTCCTTCCAGGCCGCGAGAAGGTGATCGCAAAGTGTGTTGATGTTTTCAGGATTTGCAGCGAGCAAAGCGCTGCTTAAGCGTGTGCTGTAATCGGAGAAGGAAAGGCTCATGAAATCCGTTCTTTTACTGAGGCGCTAGGCGCTTTTAGCCATATTCTCCATCCAGCGGAGATTGTACCAGCGATCTTCATCGCGCAGGTCCCGGCGCTGATAGGAGGCGATAACCTCTGTAATGGCGTCATTGACTGTCTTTTCCGGCGTGAATCCCGCAGCCAGGATGCGGTCTGAGTTCACCCGGTAGGACCGGGGATCATTCGACGGCGTCACTTCAATCTCGCACGGGATCTTCGCCGCGATCCGCTCTGCTATCTCGATGATTTTCAGATTTTCAAACCCGGCGTTATAAACGCCAGTGACTTCCGGATGATCAAGGAGGAAAATATAGAGCCGGGCAATATCGTCGATATGGATATTTGGGCGGACCTGCTCCCCGCCAAAGACCGTGATCTTGCCGTTAACCAGTGCCTGCATTGTCAGCATGTTGACGGAGACGTCGAGGCGCATCCGGGGGGACACCCCACAGACGGTCGCAGGACGGACAATCTGTACGCACATCTGGTCAGCGTAGCTCAGCACTACGCGCTCAGCGACCATCTTGGTTTTGTTGTACTCGGATATCGGCAGCAAGGTGAGGTCTTCCGTCACCTGTTCTTCCTCTTTCACGCCATAGACGCTTCCCGAAGAGGCATAGATAAAGCGCTTGATCCCGGCGCGGGCTGCGTTATCCGCAAGCTGCATGGTGGCGAGAGCGCTGATTTCCCAGGTTAATTTTGGGTCGAGATCACCGCAGGGGTCATTGGCAACTGACGCAAGGTGAATGATAGCATCGATACCGTCAAGCAGCGCCGTATCGAAGAAGCGGACATCCCCCTGAACAACGGTGAGGGCCTCATGCGCGGGCAGGAAACTGCCAAACCACTGGATATCGTAAGCCACTACTTCATGGCCTTCCGCAAGAAGTTTCGGAACCAGTACCGATCCCTTGTATCCGCAGGCCCCCGTTACCAATAGACGCATAAATCTAACCCTTCGAAGATCCTGACATGGCAGCAATAATTGCCGTTGTCGGTCTTTCTTTCCCCTACTTGTCAAAAGTTTCAAACTGTGTAACACAGGTCATAGTTAATGCAAATCGGAATGTCGGTTCCCCGTTGGAGCAGAGTGGCTGGCGGAGGGTTCTGGCCTGTCAGGGATCCGGTTCGCGATGCAGATAGGCTTGTTGGTGTGACGACTCCGAAAACAGTATTTATTGCGGCAATTTCAAGTGACATCGGCAGGGAATTGGCGACGCTCTATCTTGCGGCGGGATACCAGGTGATCGGTACATACCGCCAGCCCGAACATCTTGGCGAACTGGCTGATCGAGACGATGTTTTTCTGATCACCTGCGACATCGCGAAGGAGAAAGAAGTCCTTGATGTAGTGGCCTTTCTCGCGGAGCGGGGCCTTTTTTGGGATGAGTATATCTCCGCTGTAGGCTTGTTGGAGCCAATCGGTCATTTCGTCGACCTCCCGGCGAGCAGCTGGCGTCAATCCATCATGATCAATTCATTGCACCAGTTGGAATTGCTCCACCATCTGTATCCTTATCGTCGACCGACGGCGTCAGGCAAGGTTGCGTTTCTGGTGGGCGGTGCCATTAATCGCGCCTTTGCAAATTATTCGGCCTATTCCCTGGGGAAGGTGATGCTGGTGAAGTTCTGTGAACTTATCAGTGATGAAACGCCGGACCTCCATTGCGTTGCAATCGGTACGGGTTGGGTTGCCAGCAAGATACATGAGCAGACGCTTGCGGCCGGTGATGCGGCCGGCGATAATCTGGCGGCAACCCGGTCCTTCGTCGCGGCGCAGGAGCGGGGGACACCCATTTCCGATATATTTGACCTGATCCAATGGTGTTTTGTTCGGCCAGAGACGGCCGGGCGAAACTTTTCCGTCGTCCATGATGATTGGCGAAACGGCGGCGAAAAGCTTGCTAGTTCGCTTCAGCAGGATCAAGACATGTTCCGGTTGCGGCGCTCCGGCAATCAGCATAAAAGCGAATGAAAAGTTGAGACAGGTTCGATGAAACTATCTTCTTATGTCATAGATTTTCTTGCCAGCAAGGGCGTCACCCAGGTTTTCGGCATGTCCGGCGGGGCGGCCGTGCATCTGTTGGATTCCGTCTCAAAACACCCGAACATAGATTTCACCTGTTCCCAGCATGAGCAGAGCGCCGCGATATCCGCCGATGGTTACGCACGGCGGACCGGAAAGCTGGGAGTTGCAATTACAACAAGCGGGCCTGGCGCCACGAATCTCCTGACCGGAACCTGTTGTTCCTTCTATGACAGCGTACCAACCCTGATGTTGACGGGACAGGTGGCCTCGCACCGCTTAAAGGGTGATCTTGATATTCGTCAGCGTGGATTTCAGGAAACGGATGTCGTCTCCATTTTCGAGACAGTGACTAAATATGCGGTGCAAATCAAGAAGCCAGAGGAAATCCGCTATTGCCTCGAAAAAGCCTATTATATGGCGTTTGAGGGGCGACCGGGCACGGTTCTGATTGATATCCCGGATGATTTTCAGCGCGCCGAGATTGACCCCGGTACACTCGCGGGATTTACACCGGAAGCTTTACCTGCACCGGACATTGAAGCGCCCCTTCATAGCGTCATGGAGAGGTTTTTCGCGGCCGAACGCCCGGCGGTTATTCTGGGCGGTGGTTTGAAAACCCCTGAATGCGGCCATGATCTTGCGGCTTTATGCGACAGGCTTGGCGCGCCAGTTCTTTCAAGTTGGGCTGCCGTTGATCTTCTGCCCCATAACCACCCCCTTAAAATCGGCAGTTTTGGAGTCTATGCGCCGCGCATCGGGAATTATGTCGTGCAGAACGCAGACTTTTTGCTGTGCCTGGGTTCGCGCCTTTCCCAGAATTTGACGGGCGGGATCCTGCCGTCTTTCGCACGCGCCGCCGAAATTGCCATGGTAGATGTCAGCGTCGGCGAAATGGACAAGTTTGATGGATTTGGCATTGCGGTCTCCCACCGGGTTGCCGCCCGCATGGAGGATGCCCTGCCGATTATCGACGAATATGCAACGCATAAATCACCGGCATTTACCGGATGGCACAGCCAGATCGCTCAGTGGAAAGATCGTTTTGGCGGTGAGAATTATGATCCGGAACCAAAGCCGGGAAGTGTCAATGCCTACCAGTTTATTGATGCATTGTCCGGGTTCGTGCCCGCAGGCGAGACGATTTTTGCCGATACGGGGGGCAACCTGACCTGGACCTGTAATGCCTTCCAGTTCAAGCACGGCCAGCGTCTTCACAGCGCCTGGAACAATACGCCCATGGGATATTCCCTACCTGCGGCCATTGGTGCGGCGGCGGCGGAGCCTGATGAGGCGTTCACTTGCCTGATCGGAGATGGGGGACTGATGATCTGCCTGCCCGAGCTGGCAACGGTCGTCAAACATCAGATGAAACTCCGGATATTCCTTTTTAATAATCATGGGCACGGGATCCAGAAACAGACGCTGGAGACGTGGCTCGGCGCCAATTACGTCGGCGTGCATGGACCGTCCGGCCTTGCCTTTACCGATTTCCCTGCCGTTGCCAGCTCCATGGGGCTGAAGACCGTCACCATTGACGATCCGGCGCAAATGCAGTCGCAGCTTCGGCAGGTATATGCGGAAACGGGTCCCGTTTTTGTCAATGTCGAGATCAATCCGGACCAGCGGCTTTATCCGGTATTGAAATTCGGCGCGGCCCTTGAAGATCAGCTTCCGGCCCTGGATGAAAAAGTTCTGGAAGAAGAGATGGTCATCCCGAGATATTCCGGATAAAGATGGCACCCTCCGATAATTCGTTAAACGGGAAAGCATGCGATGAACCTAGCGGAAAATAATCTATTCGAAGCCTTGCAGACTACCTCCGCTCTGCATGCACGGACCAGCCCTCTCTATAAGCTGCTGGATGCCTGTTGCCTTGATTTTATCAAGAATTCCGCCTTTACGTCAGCAGACGGAGAGCCGGTCCCGTTCGGGCCATTCGGGAATCTGATGATGCCTTATCAGAAAATGGGTGCAATCGACTCCCTTGATCTCTTCGGGCTGGACGAGCTGATTTTGTTCAGCTTCTATCATGCAAATAAGGATCGCTATAAAACGACCGTTGATATCGGTGCAAATCTGGGTTTGCATTCGATCCTTATGGCGAAGCTTGGCTTCGCGGTCACGAGCTATGAGCCGGACGACAGGCATTTTGACTGGTTGAAAGGCCGGCTGGAAGTAAATGGGGTTACCGGGAACGTGACTCCGGTCAAGGCGGCTGTTTCCGATACCAACGGGCAGGCGGAGTTTATCCGGGTTGAGGGCAATACAACAGGTAGCCACCTGGCGGGTGCAAAGAGCAATCCCTATGGCGATCTCACGAAATATATGGTCGAGGTCAAAGCCGCTTCAGATGTTTTCAAGGGGGCGGAATTTGCGAAAATCGATGCGGAAGGCCATGAAACGGTTATCCTGAAAGCCATTCCGGCAGATTACTGGCAGGCTCTTGATGCTATTGTCGAGGTCGGTACACCAGAAAATGCCGTTGAGATATATGAGTATTTCAGCGGTCTTGGGGTGAATCTCTTCTCCCAGAAGAAGGGATGGCAGAAAGCGGACGGTCTGGAAGACATTCCGACGTCCTATAAGGAAGGCAGCCTCTTTATCTCCAGCAAATCACGCATGTTCTGGGGATAGGCTGGAATGCCCCAAATTATACGTCAAACTGGCTTCGCCGGTTTAACAGGAGCCGCTTGAGGGCCGTAAAGAAATGTGCGGCTTTCTCCAACTTTCCGGAATTGAGATGATGCCGCCCGTCTTTCAGGCGCACGGCGCCGCCATCTTCAAGACGTTTGAGGCGAATGCGGATCAGGCGATCGTCATTGTAGATTAATTTGAGCTTATCGATGTCGACTGAGCCTCCCTCGGCGTCTATTTCCCGAAGCATGCGGATGCGCAGGGAAGACTCCACTGCCTGCGCCAGATTGAGATAGATGAACCACCACATCAGGGCGATCCCGAGTGCGACGACGATCGCATAAATATCAACGGGTGAGATGACTGAGGCGAGGACCAGGGGAAGCCCGATCAGCGTGATCAGAAAGCTAGCCATATAGCCGAGCAGCCGTTTGCCGCTCAAACGGGCGATCAGTAGATCACATATAGCCGCGATGATGAGAATGATGACTATAGCCATAAAAATTGTCATCATGACCTAACCCCTTTCACGGTCGATACGCAAAAGCCGGGTATAGACGGAGAGGATCCGGACTATCCATTGGGATCGGGTTGTCAGGGAAATAACTCCCTCCCGTACGACAACATCACCGGTGGTTTGCAGCGCCTCCAGCCGTGCTCCAACAAACGGATGGGCCTTGATAAAGCTATCCAACTCCTGATCAGACAGCCCTTTCGGGCCAGCCGCCATCAGGGCCTTCACAATGGCGAGGGTAGGGGAGTCATGCACGACACCGATCAGGATCAGGCAATAGACCGCGACAAAGCTTTCGATGAACACCACCGCGATAACGAGATGCTCAAAAGTGAGGTCGATGCCGGTCAAAAGAAACAGGCAGGTCATCGTGAAAAGGCTGCCATTCAGCAGCAGAATGGCCATTTGATAGATGCCTTTACCATGGCGTCGCCGACTGGAAAAGACATGCAGACACAGCCCGGTCACAATCGACAAGATCAGCAGGAAAAAGACATTCTGGTACATGGTTAGGCGCCGCCCTGCTGTAGTTTATCCTTCTCGCGGGTAACGGCATTTACCGCATCGCGATAGAGAAGGAAGGGGATAACGCCGAATACGGCCGTGAGCAGAGTCAATGTTCGCATCAGCAGGAAGACGGAGCTATAGGCCGTGTTTGTGGCTTGATCCTCCAGCAGATGGGCGATCTGACCAAATGCAGCCTCGCCGATGCCCAGGCCGCCGGGGGAAATGGGAATGGCGTTGGCGAACAGGCCGGCGACACCGGATACAATATAGCCGATCCAGGAAAGACCCGTGATGTCCATAGCGCCGCCCAGCAAATGCAAGGATTCGAGGACCAGTACATACTGGAAGACGGAGAGTGCGACCGCCGCAACAAGATCCATTTTGCGGTTCCAGTATTTTTCAAGCGCACCAACGACAGTTTTGAAAATCCGCATCAGAATCCGTTCCACCGGCCCCGGCATGAGGCGTATCAGGGAAATAAATATTCCCTGGAATTTTACGGCGGCAACCAGGCCAAAAAAAGCGAGGGCCAGACCGGTAACGACAATAACCCCGATCCAGAACTGAAATTGTGATGGGATCAGCGCCAGTACCGCGAGTGAAATGACGAGGAGGCCGACAAGGCCGGTCAAGCGATCGACAAGGCTGCTCATCATGATCGCACCGAGCTTGTCCTTGTGCAGACGATAGGCGAGGCCACCGCGCACGAAATCCCCGCCATAGGCCCCGGGCAGGAAGACGTTAAAAAACTGGCCAATAAAAGTGAAGTTCAGGGATTGCAGATAGCCGATTTCGGCGTGCAGGGCGCGCATCAGGATCTGCCACCTAAGCGCGCCGATAAAGACAGTAATAAGCAGGCAGGCAAACGCGAAGAGAACCACCCCAGGTGCAGAGAGCGCGTTGGCTAGCAGACTAAAATCGATAAAATCGAAATGGATCAGGGCGATAATGCAGCCAATTCCAATGACGACTTTGAGAATTGTAAAAATCAATCTGCCCGTTTCCTTTCCCGCCTATGCGAGCCCTTAAAACGGGCCGGTAAACCAGTTTCCCGGTACGTCGTGGGCGGCCCCCCGGGCATTTAAAATCGGCTCGATCGACACATCCCGATCCGTCATGTCCCCAATTCTGGCCGCGATATGCTCGGCCCGTATATGGTAGTCTTTTGTCAGCGCCGGACTGGTCGACTCCGAATAATCCGGTGCCGTTAAGCGAGCAGGGGGGAGCGTCAGGTCCCTGAAGCAGGTCTCCGTGATATGCGCCATGATTTCGGCCGCAATGCCGAAGCTCTTGAAACCCGTGTCCAGCACCAACAGCTTACCTGTCTTCTTCACTGATTTCTCGATCTTCGGCCAATCGATGGGCGAAATGCTTCTCAGGTCAATCAGGTCGCAGGAAATGCCTTGCTCTTTCAAGACATCGACGGCATGCAGCGCCTCAATCGTCATGTAGGAGACGGAGACAACGGTCACAGCGTCTCCTTCCCGCAGAAGGTTAGCCTCGCCGAGCGGAATAGGCTTGTTGGTATCGGCAGCTTCCGTCTGGGCGTTATGGAGCCAGCGATGCTCTAGGAAGATAACCGGGTTGGGATCGAATATGCTGGAAAGAAGCAAGCCCTTTGCGTCAGATGCGAGCGCCGGCATGACTACCTTCAATCCCGGAATATGGGCAAACCAGGATTGCAGGTTTTGGGAGTGGGTCGGACCCTGACCCCAGCCGCGCCCCAGGATCATCCGGATGGTGATCGGGACACTGCGCTTGCCGCCAAACATGAAATGCCATTTGGCCGCATTATTGACCAGCTGGTCCATGGAAAGAAGCGCAAAATCGAGCCTTTGGTGGGTCAGAACAGGCTTGAAACCGCCGAGTGCGGCACCAATGGCAATGCCGGTCATGGCATTTTCTGAGGTTGGCATGTCAAAGACACGCTTTTCCCCGTACTTTTCCTGTAGATCCAGAGTTGTCCCGAAAACGCCTTTCGGGTCAGGAACACCAAGACCGAAGACAAGAACGCCGGGATCCTCGGCAAGCGCCTGATCCAATCCGTCACGAATTTCATTGGCAAAGCTGCGCATAGTTTAGAGCGGGCCTCCCGTCATTTGGTCTGCGAAGACATGCATGTCAGCCTCTTCGGCGGGCGGAAATTCAGAAGATCGCGCAAAGTCAAAGGCGGCGTTCACTTCCGTATCAATTTCCTGTTGCATTGCGTCAATTTCGCCCTGAATTAATCGACCGTCAGCGAGGGCCTTGCCCTCAAAGAGCGAGATCGGATCACGTGCGGTCCATTCTTCTATCATCGGATCAGGGCGATAGCCGAGATCATCATCATAATTCGGCCCGCAATGTTCCCGCCAGCGGAAGGTCGAGAATTCAAGAAAGGCAGGTCCGCCGCCAGCCCGGATTTTCGTTATTGCATCAGACATGACTGCATGAACCGCTGCAACGTCATTACCGTCTCCCGATGCCGTATGAATACCGTAGCCGGCGATCTTCTCATGGATTTCCCGCGCTGTAGGCTGGCGGACTTCGAGCGGGGAATAGACGGAGTAGAAATTGTTTTCGCAGATAAACAGTACCGGCAGGTTTTTCAGGGTCGCAAAGTTGAGGGCCTCGTGAAACACGCCAGTCTCGACAACGGCATCACCCAGGAAAATACAGGCGATATCATCTCCGCCCTTTATCATCAGGCTATAGCCGAGGCCAACCCCTACGGGCACCGTGCCGCCGACAATCGCTGTTGAGCCCATAAAACCAACGGCCTCGTCAATCAGATGCATGGAGCCGCCCTTGCCACGGGCGCAGCCGGTCACGCGGCCATAAATTTCGGCAATCATCGCGTTCAGGCTTCCGCCTTTTGCGAGATAATGCGCATGTGCCCGGTGACCGCTGACGGCAAGATCGCTGTGTCGCAGAAGCGCCCCAGCAGCGGCAGAGACAGCCTCTTGTCCACTGGAAAGATGGGTCGGGCAACGCATTTCCTGCTCGCTGTAGCGCGCGGCGATGGTTTCCTCAACAGTGCGGATACGGCGCATGCCATGGGCCAGTGATTTGGTCAGCTCTGGTGTCATGGGATAAACCAGTAGTAGTCGCCTGTGTAGCCGATCTCTTTGAAAAAGGCCTTCCACCCATCGACATGGAGGATTGTCTTGGCTGTCAGGTTCCAGGCCTGCATGCGTTCATATTCCTCATCCGTGCGATAGGCATCTACCGTGATGAAGGATTTACCGCGAGACACCCGCTCAATCTCCTGCAGGGCTTTTCCACAGTCCTCTTTTTCGAGATTGTGAACCGTGTTGACGGAAACAACGACATCGAAGCTGTTATCCTCGAAGGGCAATTTCCGTGCGTCGGCGACGGATACGAAATCACGAACGCTCTCGATGCTGTTCTCAATGGCATAGCCAGACACATCAATGCCGCGCACCGTAATGCCTGGGATGAGCGTCATCAGGTCATGAAGCATGAAACCCTTTGCGCAGCCCACATCCAGAAGGCTGGAAGAGCCCGTAAGGCCGAAATGTTCCTGAAAGGTCGGCACGACGGGCTGCCAGAACCGCGCATTATACGAAAAACCGCCGTAGCCGTGGCGCCTGTCTCCATCGAAAAAAGCCTTGCCGAACTGTCGGGCGATGGCGCGATCTTCTTCGGTCTTTTCATTTCCCCGCTGTGTTAAGTCCCGCTTTGTCTTCGGGTAATTTACCAGCAGATCGATTTCCTGTCCCATCGTTGACCTTGTTTCCTTATCTCATCAAATTTGAGTGTGTTACGGCTTATGAATATAGGATTGCGGCAGCTGTTTCAGTGCCTCAAGATTATTCCTGACCCACTCGACGGTCTCGGAAATTCCGTCGTCGAGCGAGATTTCGTCAGACCAGTTCAAGGAGTCACGAAGCTTGGAATCATCCAGACTATAGGTTTGGTCCTTGCCTTGGCGTTCGCCGACGACCTCGATCATGTCGGCCGGATCTACGCCGAGGGCAACACAGATCTTTTCCACCAGATTGCGGATACTAATCAATTCAGGGGTGGAGATGTGGTAACACTCGCCTAGCTTTCCATTGAGGGCAATTTTTAGGGTCGCGCTTGAAACGTCATCGATATGAATAAAAGAGCGTTCCGAATGTCCGCCGCCATGAAGCTGAAGCTTCTGACCGGTGAGCGCATAAAGGATTGTGCGCGGAATAATGCGATAGAGCTGCTGCCCGGGGCCATAAACATTGGCCGCCCGGGTATAGGTGACCGGAAAGTCGTAGGCCTTGAAAAAGCTGTTGAGGCTCATATCCGCCGCCGCGCGGGAGACGGCATAAGGCGTGCTCGGGTTCAGGACGTGATCTTCCCTGACAAAGCCAGAGGTGCTGCCATACACCTCCGGTGTCGAGATATGAACATATTTTTCGAGGGTATCGAGTTTACGAAGGGCATCATGCAGCAATACGGTGGAAAGCGCGTTGGTACGGAACCAGTCCCCGGGATTTGCCCAGCTTTCTCCCACCATGCTTTGGGAGGCGAAATTCACCACATGGGAGATATCTTCCGCCACGACAAGGTCGACGATCTTTTCGAGATCGTTGTTCAGGTCAAGCTGGTGAAACTGGAAATTGTCTGCCTTACCGGACCATTTATAGGGAAGGAAGGCGTCATGGGGCTCGGCAGATCGGCTCGCGCCCTGCACGGTAAAACCGGATTTCAAGAGATGGGCGACGAAGCTTGCGCCGGAAAAGGAATTGCTGCCAAGGACAAGAAAATTCTGGGTCATGAAAAACTACCGGTCTGTCTGGCGTGGTTCCTGTGAATACGCGGGCCATAAAAAATCATTTATTAACTACATCTTTGAGGAGGGGACGTCCATTCCTTTTGGCCCTATTTTTCCGTCATGAGTGTTATGGCCGCCGCATCAACCGACGTCGTCGCCAGGCATGCTTGGAATTGACGAAGACGCAATTGCCGGGTCTCCTCCATCGACCAATAGGAGGGCACCGCCGAGATAAGCGCCTGTGCCTGTGGCCTGTCGCGGATTTCCTTCTGTGCATCGGCAAGCGCCGTCACATTGCCGATATCCCGATGATACAGGTGATTGTGAAAGCTGTTCATATGACCAACGAAATGCGGCAGGATCTCAGTACTGAAATCCGTGATTTCCGGATCTGTCTTCAAGATCCTGTCTATTGCGGCGATATCCATTATATAGACCGCGCCATTGGCTAACCGGCCGATATCCGTTTTTGGCTTCTCAACGAAATCGATGACCCGCTTTTCCTTATCAAGGGTTACGATGCCACAACTTTGCGGGTCATCTGTCTCAAAGGTCATCATGGTGAGCGCGCAGTCTTTTGGTCGATTTTCAAAAGAACGTCGAAATTCCCTGACATCAAAGAGGGTGAGATTGTCTGCGTGCGCCATAAGCAACGCATTATCGGAATATTCCTTGCGGAATGTCTTCAGCGTACCTGCAGTCCCTAATAGTTCGGGTTCCTCGAGAAACCGGACATGGCGTGCATAAGGGCTGGTTGAGACATACTCGCGGACGAGTGGTGCCAGATAATGAAGATTGATAAAAATTCGATCAATGCCACCGGAAATCAGCATCTCCAGCCAGAGTCCAAGCAAGGGACGTCCATGAATTGGCATCAGGCATTTCGGCAACTCCGATGTGAGCGGCTGCAATCGGGTGCCGAGTCCGGCGGCGAGTAATAGTGCCTCCATCCTCCCGCCTTCCGTTAGAGTACGCCGAGTTCGTGGCGGATTTCATCAACGCTGAGCGGACGGTTGCCGACCGTCGCCACCTGACATCCCGACGCGACGGAGCCGATGTAGGCGGCTTCCCATATGGATGCGCCGCTGGCCAGCGCAAGCGAGGCGGAGACCAGCATGGCATCACCTGCACCCGCAGGGTCCTTTGGCGAGGAGCACAACGCCGGAAGACGGTCTGTCATCCATTTGCTGTTGTCCGGATGGGTCGTCTGAATCAGCGTTCCTTCCGCACCGAGTGTGAGGAGAATATGCTCCGGCTGGCATTTGTGGGCAAGCGCCTCGGCGACGGCAACAAGCCCGATATCATGATCCTGTATGGCGAGCCGTGCCTCGATCTCGGTGGGTTTGAGCAGAAGCATCTTCTCAAAGCGGGCGATATTGCCGATCTGGGAGGAAGACTGGCTGTCGGCCACCATGGGAATTCGTTTCTCCAGGCAGTAGGCAGATATACGATTGACCAGGCTTTGCGGTAAAACCCCGTAATTGAAGTCAGAAAATATCAGCAGGTCCAGATTGCTTGCCATAGCCTTGAAGTGATCGAAAATCTGGTCTTGCAGAACCTGATCGATGGCGTGTTGTTTAAGCTTGGAAACACGGAGCAGTGTCTTACCGGCACTCCGGAACCGTTGCTTGAGTGTCGTTGTACGGCTTGGGTCGCGGGCGATTATGACATCGACGCCATAGTCTTCCAGCTTCTTCTGGCTGTCGGTTGCCTCATGATCGTCGCCGCAGACCGTGAGATAACTGGTTTTTGCCCCAAGCCCCTTTGCATGACTGGCGACGATTCCGGCTCCGCCGATAAATTTCTGCTCCAGCACCGGTGTGACAACAACGGTTGGATCCTCGCGGGAGAGGCCGAGCACATCGCAGGTAATATATTCGTCAACAATCAGGTCGCCAATGACCAGCACACTCAAATCATTAAACCGGTCGAGAATGGCAGAGAAATCCTCTCCCTTTATATTGTGTCGATTCAAATAGTTAGCTGATGATTTTAAATTAAAGTTTGAGGTTGGTCGCTCACTCTCCGCTTGAATGAGGTCAATTGAGGAAAAGACTGCATCACCGGCGCTGAAGAGGAGCTTGCCGCCATAAACCGCCAACGCATCACGCTCCGGATTATGAAATTCCTGATGTTCTTTGCCCTTTACGACGAGGTCCGGGCGGATCGCATCAATGGCCGTCGCAAGGTCATCTTCAATTATAAAGGAATAGTCGACATAGCTGATTGCGGCAATATTCTCGAGCCGGAGATGCGCCGGCACCAAGACGCCCAGCCTGTCGTCCGCATTCACGGCGACCACAAGGATGTCACAACAATCTGCCGCGAATTTTAACAGCCGGAGATGTCCCGGATGGACAACATTGAAATTGCCGCTGACCATGCCGACTTTGCTGTTTGAACCATGTTCTGCGCGTAATGCGGCGATCCGGGAGGCGTGGTCATTCAGGCTTGCTGTCATCTTATTCCCCAAGGGATGGATTGATTTCCAATAGGGGGCGCATGACGCGGCCTGCCTCCAAGTCATCCAATGCGACATTGACATTGTCAAGGCTGTAGCGCTTGGTAATCATATTGTTGAGTGGCAGATTCTGATCTACCGCCATTTGGTAAAAGCGCGGAACGTCCTGGTCGGGCCGGGTTCCGCCGCCCCAGCTGCCCTGAATCTGCTTGCCATTGACCAATTCGAACGGATCTATGGAAATTTTCTGGCCAGCTGCGGGGTGAGAGGCAAAAACGCAGCGGCCGCCATTGCGCCGCACAGCATTGAAAGCAAGCTCGATAGTTGCCGTATGTCCCGCAGCATCGAGAGCGTAGTCCGCCCCTGTTGAATCGGTCAGCGCCATGACTTGTTCCAGGATATCGGAATCGCTGCCGTTGAGCGCATGTGTCGCGCCGAGCTTTAGCGCGGCCTCGCGTTTTTCCTCTTTCACGTCGATAGCGATCAGCTTTTTTGGCCTGTGGCAGCGGGCGTACATGAGTGCTATGGCGCCAATACCGCCAATGCCAATGACCACAACCGTATCGTCCGGTGAAATGTCAATCTCGTTGAGCGCCAGACCGGCGCCCGTCGGAATCGCACAGCCGAATAGCACGCCGAGATCCATGGAGAGGCCTTTCGGAAGGGGAGTGATCCGATTCTCCGCGATAATGGCGCGTTCATTGAAGGTGGTGATGCCGCCGGAATTGATGACCTGACCGCGCCAGTTATACAGGGCGCCCGGCGCGTCCATTCCCGTTCCGCGAATCCAGCCGAGAATGACCTTGTCACCGATCGCTACTTTGCTGACACCGTTTCCCGTTGCCCGAACAATGCCGGTGGCTTCATGCCCGAGCAGGTGAGGCAGATATCTGTCTTCCCCGCGTTTGCCGCGGACTTCCATAAGCTGGCTGTGGCAGACCCCGCTATAGGCAATCTCGACTTCAACCTGACCGGGGAGGGGAGCGGGGATATCAATTCCGTCGATTAAACGCAAGGGTTTTCCGGTTTCGAAAAGAACAGCGGCCTTCATGTCGACTGGTTTTAAACCTTTTTATTTCAATCAAATTTGGTCCGGAGGCGAGATCGCGATGACAATAACAGCAGTCCGCCAAGATTGAAACCTACTCTATACGCTAACAGGGATTGTAATTGATACAATAAAGTCAGTTTCGCTCTGGCAATTAAATCGCAGTGATTGTAAATCTTTAAGGAACCGGAATGCCCGGCCGGAGAATCGGGCAATGAGTTTGTAGTCTTTGGAAGGACGAGTGTGATGAAACAATTTTTCTATCTGGCGATGGTCGCGACCTTGGCCCTGTTTATCAGCGCCTGTGATACCCGTTTGCAGCCGGTTTACAACGCAGAATCGATCGCGATACCGGTAAAATTGCAGGAAGGTCCCATTGGCAATATTGAGGCAATTATCAAAACCGCCGCGATTAACCGTGGTTGGAGCGTGTCGGACGCCGGTCCGGGCGTAATCAAGGCGACGTTGAAAAACCGCACCCATGTAGCTGTTGTCGATATTCGTTATACCAAAGAGAGTTATTCAATTAACTACGTCTCCAGCGTGGACCTTTTGTATAATGGGGAGAAAATTCATCGGAACTACAATAAATGGATTCGTACCCTAGAAAATGATATCAACAAGAGCCTGAACGTCGCCGCCCTTAAAGCTTAAGGTTGTTTTGATGGAAACGGGAATTTCATTTTCGGTTCGGCAATGGTCTGCCTGGGCGCCGTCACTTGATAGTCCAGAGGCATGGCGTCTCTGGGCTGACGGGGACACAGATATTCCCAAAGGGGAGGCAGTACCGGATGTGCGGGACCTGCCGGCAGGACAGCGCCGGCGCCTTTCCCGGCTGGGTAAAATTGCCCTTCGGGTCGCTATGGATGTCGAGGCCGAAGAAACTCCCCGCGTCGTTTTCAGTTCCCGCAATGGCAATGTCACGGAGATGCTGTCGTTGCTGAAAAGCCTTGCGGTGGAGGACCCAGTCTCTCCCACCGGATTTGGCATGTCAGTGCATAATTCCCTCGCCGGAATGCTGTCCATCGTCAGCAAAAACCGAGAGTCGCATACGGCGATTGCCGCCGGCGGGGAAAGCCTGTGCCTGGGACTGATAGAGGCGATTACCTCTTTGAAGGAAGACCCGACTTCGCCGGTATTGCTGTTGCATGCCGATGAGACGCTTCCTGATTTCTACGCACCGTTTCAGGAGACGGATATGCCCGTTTGCGCCCTGGCGCTGCTTGTCGGAGGAGCGAAGCCTGGGGAAGAGGCGTACTCGCTCGGGTTTTCCGGGATCCAGACACGGGTTAAAAAGGGAGATCCATTGAAGAGCTTTATCCGGTTTTTGCTGCGAGGGGACGCTGACTGGAACTGGTCTGGTGCGGAAGGCGATTGGTGGTGCAGACGTCATGCTTGAACGGATGAATTATGTCTGGCGGTTGATCGGGACGGGGCTCGCGTTTACCTTTTTCGGTCTCGGCGGCATATTTATGACCGTTTTTGTCTTTACGTCCATTGCTCTCTTTACCAGAGATGAAACAACCCGTATCCGGCGGGTGAGAAAAACCATCTATTATGCCTTCCGTGTTTTTGTCTATCTGCTGCGGGTTGGCGGTATTATCGATTCCCGATTTCACGATACGGAAAGGCTGCAAAACGTCCGGGGCGCCCTTATTGTCGCCAATCATCCCTCCCTGCTGGATACGGTCTTTCTCATGTCCCGGATGCCGGATGTCCAATGTATCGTCAAGCATGAGTTATGGGACAACATCTACCTTGGCGGTGTAATGCGTGCGGCGGGTTATATCCGCAATGATGGTGATGCGGAAAAGATGATGGCCCAATGCGAGAAGACATTGAAAAATGGGCAAAATATTCTGGTTTTCCCGGAAGGGACCCGCTCGGTACCGGGGCAGGCGCTTAAATTCCAGCGGGGGTTCGCGAATATCGCGATGCATTTCAGCGCCCCGATCCAGCTCGTTACCATAATCTGCAAGCCGTCAACCTTAACGAAAGGAAGTCCATGGTACGCTATCCCGTCGCGCCAGGCCCGCTTTGATATAACCTTTAACGAACAACTGGACATGGCCGATTATCTGAGGCATGAACCGAGATCATTGAAAGTACGCAAGCTGACGCGCGAGCTGGAGCAGTATTATATTGGAAAACTCTGCAATGAATGATTTTGAATTGGAAATTAAGAAGCTGGTGGTCAAGACCCTGAACCTCGAGGATATCACACCCGAGGAGATTGACAGTGAAGAGCGCCTGTTCGTTGATGGGTTGGGCCTTGATTCGATCGACGCACTTGAACTTGGTGTCGCTATTCAGAAAACCTACGGCATTAAAATTAACGCCAAAAATGATGATTTGAAGGAGCATTTCGCTTCCGTGCGCAGTCTCGCCCGCTTCATTACATCCGAAAGGAAGGAACTGGGGGCATGACCCGCGACGAGATTTACGAAAAACTCCGCGAATATCTGGAAGATATGTTCGAGGTGCCGCCGGAACTGATTACCGAGGATGCCCAGCTTTATGAAGACCTGGATCTGGACAGCATTGACGCGGTGGATCTGGTGGTCAAGCTGCAGGATCTGACGGGGAAGAAAATCCCGCCGGACGAGTTTCGGACAGTACGCTCCGTGGGTGATGTGGTGGACCGGGTTCATGCCCTCTTGGCGGCGTAAAACAAGACCGCTGGACCTACTGCTCGTCCTGATCAGTATTGCCTACCCCTTCATCGTCTATTTCGGGCTGATGAAATTCTCTCCTTTGGTTGTCGGGTTGGCGCTTGTCGCTTTCTTGATCCTGCGTCTATTGTTGCACAGGAGACGGCACCCGCGTAAGTCGGAATTCTGGATTTATCTGGCCGTTCTGGGCGCGGTTGCGGCCCTGTTGGCGATCAATGAAATGTTGGCGATCAAGGCCTATCCGGTACTGATCAGCCTTTCATTCGCGGCCGTCTTTGGGTATTCCCTGATCTATCCGCCGCCAATCATTGAACGGATTGCGCGAATGATGGAGGGCGAGCTCGATCCACAGGCTCTATGCTATACACGCCACGTAACGGAAGCCTGGGTCATATTCTTCCTGGTA
This sequence comes from Sneathiella sedimenti, assembly GCF_017313765.1. Classification (GTDB taxonomy): domain Bacteria; phylum Pseudomonadota; class Alphaproteobacteria; order Sneathiellales; family Sneathiellaceae; genus Sneathiella; species Sneathiella sedimenti. The sequence continues at coordinate 383,860 of NZ_JAFLNC010000002.1, forward strand.
AATGCTTCCATCTCGCTGTGGACCGCACTCTATGCCGACCTCGCTACATGGACGCTTTATAACGGGTTTATTTCCTACCTGTTGATTGGACTGATGTTTGGAGGCGAGTATCTCCTCCGTCGCCTCGTCAAACGTAAAAAAGTGAGTTGACCGTTGTTTATCCCGTTTTCGAAGTTGTTATCCTCTGATCGTGACGGCGAAACGCCCGTCGCACAAACCTCCTCAGGACTGAAAACATTTGACGATTTGCGCCGTGAAACTGCAGATCTTTACGTCCGGTTAAAGGAACAGAATATCCGCGAGGTGGTCCTCGCCTCGACAAGCAGTTATGCCTTCGCCACGGGATTTCTGGCCGCGCTGCACGCGGATTGTCATATTATCGTGCCGCCCAATGCCCTGCCGGGAATGCTGGCACATTTCGTGGGCAGAGACTGTCCATTGCTCTCCGATATCGAGGGGGCAGGAGGCGCTTACCAGTTCCTGATTGATGGATCAATCGGAAGGGCTGTTGACTTCTCGGACCTTGATCCCGCTCGCGCATGTCTCGATTTTTATACCTCCGGCTCCACCGGCGCGCCAAAACGGGTCCCCAAGAAACTGTCTCAGGTCGAGAATGAGTTACTTGTCCTTGATCAGCGATGGGGAGGCGCGCTTCAAGGGTCCGCAACACTTGGTACCGTCAGCCACCAGCATATATTCGGGCTCTATTTCAAGCTCCTGCTCCCGTTGTGCGAGGGGCGTCTGTTCTTCCCGGATACGTTCGAGATTTGGGAGGAATTGCTCGCGGCGGCACCTCCCGGCGCCTGCTTGGTGTCGAGCCCCGCACATCTGACGCGAATACCGCCGTTCGATCCATTGCCGGATGCGGAAAAATCGCCGGTAATCTTCACAGCTGGCGGACCGCTGCCATTTGAGGCTGCACAGGATGCGCGCGCGAAATTCGGGCCGTTGCCGACGGAAGTTTTCGGCAGTACGGAGACCGGCGGTATCGCATCTCGACAGCAGAAAGATCCGCGCACGCCGTTTACACCACTTCCTGGTATGCAGACCCGGATCGATGGGCAAGGGCTGCTCAGTGTAAAATCGAACTACACTGATGATGAAGACTGGGATGCTACCAACGATATCGTTGAACTGCTTGAAGACAGCAGCTTTATACTGGCTGGGCGCGCCAACCAGTTCGTCAAGATAGAAGGCAAGCGCATTTCGCTTGCCGAGGTGGAAAAATACCTGACCCGGTCAGAATTTGTGACGGATAGCGCGGTGTTTATCCTCAAGGACGGGAAGGAAACTCTAGTCGCTGTCGTTGAGTTGAGTGTGTCCGGCTGGCAAACGCATCAGGAAATCGGAGCCTTTCGCCTGAGCCGGGCCCTTCGGCGCGAACTTTCTCCAAACCTCGAGAATGCGGCGCTGCCGCGACGCTGGCGCTTTGTGAAACGATTGCCTGTTAATGCACAAGGCAAGCGTCAGCAGGCGGCAATGAACGAACTATTTGCCGGTCCCGGCGGGGCGAACTAGACTGTGCCGATCATGACTGTACATTCCGAAACAAAATGGTCCGACGGCCGCAATTTCCCTGAAATTCGTGCAGAGCGGCGAGACGGCAATATCATTGAGTTCGACCTGTTTGTGGGCGCGAATCTATTCCAGTTCCAGGGCCATTTTCCGAACGAGCCGGTGCTGCCCGGGGTTGCCCAGATTGATTGGGCGGCACGGCTTGGGCAACAGCATTTCGGGATTAATGGGCCGATTGCGCGTTTGGGCCAGCTTAAGTTTTCGCGGCTTGTCGGGGCAGACAGTCTTCTCCACCTCCGTCTGGAATGGAACAACGAAAAGCAGCGTCTTCTCTTCTCCTATCGGGAAGGGGATGAAACCTGCTCTTCGGGTTATTTTGAACTGTCGACGCAATGAGTTTTTCTCTCGCGGCCATTGTGCCGAGCTATAATCATTATCGTCATATCGGCAGGGTGATTGAGGCCCTGCAGGCGCAGAGTCTTCGCATTTTCATCATCGACGACGGCAGTCAGGAGCCGGCGAAATCTGCGCTCGAAAAATTTCATGATCCGGCGCGGGGTGTTACCCTCCATAGTCAGCCTGAAAATGGCGGAAAAGGTGCCGCTGTGATGGCGGGATTTAATCTTGCCGCGGCCGAGGGCTTTACTCACGCCCTGCAGATCGATGCAGATGGGCAGCATGACATTGACGCCCTGCCGGCCCTCATCCAGCTTGCGACAGTCCATCCCGACTCGCTCATCAGCGGCCAGCCGATCTATGACGAGACAATCCCCGCATCCCGGAAGTTTGCCCGCTGGATTACGCATATCTGGGTCTGGATCGAGACGCTTTCGACGACCATCACGGACAGTATGTGCGGATATCGTATTTATCCGCTGGCCGCTGCGACCGAGGTTATCAATCGTGAACAAGTCGGGCATTATATGGACTTCGATACGGAGATCATGGTGCGGATGAACTGGCGCGGCACCCCGGTCCGGATGCTGCCGATCCATGTAACCTATCCCGAGGACAATATTTCCAATTTTCGTCTCGGGGCAGATAACTGGCTGATCACCAAGATGCATACGCGGCTTGTGTTCGGCATGCTCTGGAGATTACCGGAGATTCTACGCAACCGACGACGTGGTCCGAAGGAGCCGCGCCATTGGGGCCGAGTTAATGAGCGGGGCGCCACACTCGGCCTGAAATTACTCTTTGCGTTTTATCGTATAGCTGGTCGACGGTTTTGCTGGTATGCGATGCAGCCCGTGCTGCTGTATTTTTTTGTGACCAGCCGGGAACAGCGGAACGCTTCCCGCATTTACTGGCGGCGTCTATTTGCCACGCGAGGGAAAGCGGAGGAGCCAAGCCTGCATCAACTCTGGCGGCATTATCGCTCCTTCGGGTCAATGGCACTCGATAAGCTGGCGGCCTGGCTCGGCGATATTCGCAGCACCGATATTTTGGACGATAATCTGGGCGAACTCGACAGGCTGGCAGTGCGTAAACCCGGCATCCTTGTGGTGACGTCGCATTTAGGCAATGTGGATATCCTGCGCGCGGTCGGCGCTGCACGCGGGATTGATAATATTACCGTTTTTGCCCATACGCGTAACGCCGTCCGGTTTAATCACATCCTCAGTAAGGCTAATCCGGCAGCGACCGTCGATATCATGGAGGTTCAGGATATTGGCCCCGCTACATTGATCGAGCTTGAAGAGAAATTGGCGGCCGGTAACTGGATAGTCATTGCCGGCGACCGGATACCGCTGGAAGGCGGCAAACGCATCCGCAATCTGGATTTTCTGGGGGCACCGGCCCCTTTTTCGGAGGGGGCGTGGATTATTGCCGCCTTGCTGGGCTGTCCGGTTTATGGGCTTCATTGTCTTCGGGATGGAAAGAAGTACCGCATCCTGTTTGAGAAGATTACCGATCGTGTCATTCGGCGGCGGGCGCCAAATGACGGTCTGGAGGCACCGATGACGGAATATGCGCGGATCTTGCAGGAAAATTGCCAAGAATATCCGGAACAATGGTACAATTTCTATGACTTCTGGGCCATTCCGAAGCAACAAATTGAAACAGATAAGAATCTCAAGGAAACAATATGATATCCGCAGATATTATCCTGAAATGTCAATTTTATGATCTCGATCCGATGGGGATTGTCTGGCATGGAAATTATGCGCGGTATTTCGAGCAGGCACGCTGCGCGCTTCTGGACAAACTGGATTACAATTATGTGCAGATGAGTGAAAGCGGCTTTGCCTGGCCAATTGTCGATATGCGCATCAAATATATCCGTCCCATCCGCTTCGGCCAGGAAGTGCGGGTGGCGGCTGATCTCGCTGAATATGAAAACCGTCTCAAAATCAACTACGAGATTACAGACCTGCTTACAGGAGAGAGGTTGACCCGGGGATTTACAATTCAGGTGGCGATTGATAAGAACTCGGAGGAAATGTTGTTCCAGTCACCGCCAATTCTGTATCAAAAAGTTGACGCTCTGTTGTGTTAAAAACGCTCCGCCTGTTCATATTTGCCCTAGTTATTGTGGCCGCGATCCCGGCCCAATCGGCCCCGTTGACACTGAATGACGGGGAAGCCGTAATGGGCCGATTTGAGCAGGCCCGGTATTTGCGTGGCTTCGACAAGCCGATTCTATCAGAAGGGGAATTTTTTCTGCTGCCGCGATCGGCGCTCATCTGGCAGACGGAAAAGCCGTTTTTCAGTCGGATGATCATTGATGAAGAGGGGCTCAGTCAGGCTATAAAAGGCGCAGAAGTGACGCGGCTCAGCTTCAAGCAGTTTCCGGGGTTTAAGTTGCTGCGCGATACTCTCGAAAACAGCCTGAGTGGGAACTGGGCGCCCCTTGAAGAAATTGCCGGAACGAAGCTTCTCCCCGCGGATGGGAAATATTCACTCCGTTTCTCGCCAAAAACCAGCGGCCTGACACTGCCCTTTGCTTACCTTAATTTCGAGATAGGTGATTTTCTGGAGTCGGTGGAGATCGTGAAAAGCAATGGCGACCGTGATGTGATCACCTTTTCAGAGCAACAAGTGGCGCCGGCGGCGGACGTCAGGGCGAAGGCTGAAAGCAGCAAGGAAAAACAGCCGTGAACCGCGCGGGCCTGTTGATTTATCTCGCCTTGCTATGCAGCGCCGTGGCGATAATCGGCTGGCGTTTGCAGGATGGACTGCCGCTAGATACCAATATCGTAGCGATGCTTCCCCAGTCGGAGGATGCGGAGTGGGTCACCCGGGCCGAAGCGGCGGAACGGTCTCAAGGGTCAAACCAGTTGATCGTCCTTGTCGGTCATCAGGACTTTGAAACCGCCCGTTCTGCGGCGCTAGACCTCGGCAAGATGCTGGAAGAAAACAGCATCGTCAAATTGATCCAGGACCAGCCGCAGCAGTCGACACTGACAAGCTTGAACGAGTTACTTTTTCCCCATCGCACAGGATTGCTTGGGGAGGGGGATCGCCGTCTGCTTGCCGCCGGGCAAGAGCAGGTTCTCATTGATCGGGCGCTAGTACAGATACTGTCCCCGCTTTCCCTGGCAGATGCGGAATTGATCCGGCGCGATCCCTTTTTGCTGCTGCCCAACTACATTGCCGCGAGTACGGAAAACAGGTCTAAACTCCTCAGTCGCGCTAATGTTCTGGCCATTCAAGAGAGCGGAAAATGGTTTGTTCTGGTCCGGGGAAATCTCGTTGGAAATCCGTTTGACAAGGGATTTCAGTCGCGTGCGCGCAGTGTCTTTGATGACGCGGGAGGCAAACTAGAGAAACGCTACGGAGATATTCAGCTCCTGAAAACAGGCGCTGTTTTTTATGGCGAGCATGCCTATCGGCAAGCGGAGGACGAGGCCGGCTTTATCGGCATGATTTCCCTGATTGGCATCGTTATTCTGAACTTCCTCGTTTTCCGGAGCTTTCAGCCTCTCGCGCTCAGCCTTCTGGCCATCGCCTCAGGCATCGCGGGGGGGCTGGCCGTCACACTCCTGTTCTTCGGGACCTTGCAGCTTCTGGCGCTGGTATTCGGCGCAGGATTGATCGGCATTTCCGTGGATTATGCGTTCCATTATTTTTGCGAACGCTTCAATCAGGCGTCATCTGTCCCGGCAGCACGCGCACGGGCAATCCGCTCCGGCCTGACATTGGGGCTTGTGAGTTCGGTTTTGGGCTTCATCACGCTCGCCCTTACGCCTTTTCCGGGGCTACAGCAGATTGCCCTGTTTTCCGCCTCCGGCCTGACGCTTGCCTATCTGACCGTTCTTTATGCCTTTCCCTATCTCGATCGCTCGGCACCCTTTCGTCATGGCGAGAAGTATCTCAAATTTTCGATGTTGCTTCATGATTTCTGGTGGCGGGCAGAGACCCGGAAATGGAGATGGCTGTTCGTGGCGCTTCTATTGACCGCGGGGGGGCTTGGCGCGATGCAGATTACCGTCGATGATGATGTTCGCCGGCTGCAATCGCTGCCGACAGATCTTCAGGCGGAAGAACAGGCGATCCGCCATCTCGCCGGTATTGAAAACCAGACCCACCGGTTCTTCGTGCGCGGGTCCAATCCGGAAGAGGTCTTGCAGGCCGAAGAGGCGCTTGCGCTGGACCTGGAGGCATTGCGGGCCAGCGGGGCTATCGGCAGCTATCGGATGATTTCCCAATTCGTACCCTCGAAGACGCGGCAGCTTGAAAACCAGGCGTTGGTCGATGATGTATTGATGCCGCGTCTTGCCGAACATATGGCGGCAATCGGGCTGTCCGGCGCATCACCCTATCAGCAAGCCGAAAATGTCCTGACTGTAGATCAATTCACGGACGCCAATATGCCCGGGCTGTTCTCCCGCCTGCGGGTCTATAAAACACCAGGAATTGTGGTTCACGCGGTGTCGCTTTCGGGGGTCAAGGATACAGCGCGGCTCGCAAAGCTTGCCGAAAAGTCCGAGAATGTGGCCCTGATCAGCCAGGCCGATAGTCTCAGCAAGACATTTGGCGCCTATCGACTGCGGGCCCTGATTATGCTTGCGGTTGCCTATGTCGTCGTCTGGGTGTTCCTGTCGTTGCGCTACGGTTTTATCGGCGCGTTCAAGGTCATGATCCCGTCGATGGCGGCGGTTGCCCTTGCGCCCTGTCTGATTGCCCTGATGGGGGAGCCGTTTACCTTCTTCAATGCCATGTCCTTGATGTTAATTTTCGCCATCGGTCTTGACTACGCGCTCTTTAACCGCGAAGCCACAGGGGATCGCCAACGGCGTGCCATGCTGGCTAACGGACTGTCGACAATCTCGACCCTGCTGGCATTCGGCCTTCTGGCGTTGAGCGAGACCTTTGCGATCCATGCCTTCGGGATCACGATCCTTGTCGGGATCACCCTGGCGTATATTCTGGCGCCGCGCGCCGCCGATCTTGAGCATCCAATGACGGAGCCTTTGTAACATGACAGTCAACACCGATCATTTTGATGTAATCGTTATTGGGGCGGGTCCGGCAGGGGCGCTGGCGTCTATACGTCTGGCACAGGAAGGACTTAAGGTTTGTATCCTGGAGAAAAGTACGTTTCCCCGGTTCGTCATCGGCGAGAGCTTGTTACCGCAGTCCATGGTGTTTATGGAAAAAGCCGGCTTGTTGCCGCGGTTGGAAGCCGCGGGATTTCAGTACAAGGACGGTGCCAACTTCTCTGACGACAGGCGGTTTAGCTCGATCAAATTCTCTGATAAATTCTCTGAAGGACCGGCCAGCACCTATCAGGTGGAGCGGGAAAAATTTGATGCCCTTCTTGCTGATGCCGCCGTCGACGCAGGCGCTGACCTTCGGTTTCAACAGGATGTGAGAAGTGTTGAATTCGATCAGGCGGGCGCGGTGATCGCCGGGGAGGGGCCGGACAGCGCCTTTCGCCATACGGCGCGATTTCTTGTAGATGCCAGCGGGTATGGCCGGGTTCTGCCGCGACTGTTGAAGCTGGACGCGCCGTCGGACTTTCCGGTACGTCATGCGTTGTTCACCCATGTCGAGGAACAGTTGTCAGACCGTCCTTTCGATCGCAACAAAATCCTGATCACGGTTCATCCTACTTGCCGAGACATCTGGTTCTGGCTGATCCCGTTCGCGAACGGTAAATCCTCGGTGGGTGCGGTCGTGCCTCCGGAGGAACTTCAGAAATATCCCGGCAGTGCCTCGGACAAGCTCTGGGCCATAATTAACGAGACGACGGAATTACAGGATCTTCTGCAGGGGGCGAAGGAATTGCGACCCGTTGGTGAGATTTCGGGATATTCGTCGAAAGTATCCCGACTTGCCGGACCGCAGTTTGCGCTCCTTGGCAATGCCGGGGAGTTTCTCGATCCGGTGTTTTCCTCCGGCGTGACGGTAGCCTTTAAATCGGCGGACCTGTTGATAGACCCGTTGATGCGCCAGTTAAACGGCGAAACCGTGGATTGGGAAGCAGACTTCGCCCAGCCGCTTCAGCTCGGGGTGGATTGTTTCCGTGTTTTCGTGGAAGCCTGGTATCGGGGCGATCTGCAGGATATCATTTTCAATCCGCCAAGCGATGAAAACCCGATCAAGCAGATGATTGTTTCCATATTGGCAGGATATGCCTGGGATGAGAGAAACCCCTTCGTGACGCAGGGCCGACGGTATTTGGACATGGTGGCACAACAATGCGCGTAAGATATTTCCTGCTCCTCTTCCTGATCGGCGTGACGGCCTGCGCGGCAGCACCGGAGCATGAGGCCGATTTCGCGCCCTGGCAGTTGCCGGACGGACAGCCACGTGAAGTTGTCCAGATATTGAGCGGTCGTTATGGGGAGACCCCGTTCAGCTTGCAGGTTCGCATGAGCCTGACAGAGGAGAAGATGCAGATTGCCGGGTTGGATCAATTGGGACGGCGGGCTTTTGACATCCTCTGGGATGAGAAGGGCGTGCGGACCGGCAAGGCGGAATGGGTGTCAGAAGATCTGAACGCCATCGATATCCTGAAAGTCATTGTTGCCACCTACTGGCCGGAGAATGACCCGATGCAGACGCGGGTGGCGGACCGCGCGGCAAATCTTGAGACAACATATCAGAGCGTTCGCGAAAACGCCTGGAATGAAACGGTGCAAATCCGAGACCCGTCGGCGGATTATGAATTGACTATCGTTTCCTATGAGTTGGCACAATGACGGAACGTTATTATCTCAATGCGCTCGGCATGATCAACTCGCTCGGTTCAGGAAAGGTGGCAGTTAAATCTCATCTTTTCGCCGGAGATACCTCCGGGATGCAGCGTCAAGGTGGCTTCCTGCATGATGAGACGGTTATGGCAGGCGCGGTATCATGTCCTTTACCGGCGATTCCGGAAGAACTTGCCGGATATGACAGCCGCAATAACCGCATGCTACTGGCCGCACTGCAAGAGATTGAAGACGAAATACGCGCGGCTATCGACAAGTTCGGCCCGGACAGGGTCGCGGTCATTCTCGGGACCAGTACGTCCGGTATCAGTGATAACGAGCCCGGCATCGCCGAAAAAGTCCGAACCGGACATTTCCCGGAGGGCTTTGATTATCACCGGCAGGATAATGCCTCTCTCGCCCTGTTTGCGCGGTCCTACTTCGGCCTGTCGGGGCTGGCCATGACAATTTCCACGGCCTGCACCTCAAGTGCGAAGACGCTAGCCTCGGCCCGGCGGATGATGGCCGCGGGTCTTTGTGATGCGGCGATCGTGGGGGGCGCAGACACGCTGTGCCGCCTGACGATGAACGGTTTTGCCTCACTCGACCTGCTGTCTCCGGTTCTGTGTAATCCGTTCAGCAAAAACCGCAATGGCATCAATATTGGAGAGGGTGCCGCCGTGTTCCTGATGAGCCGGGAGCCGTCGCCAGTAGGTCTTGCAGGGATCGGGGAGACGTCTGACGCGTATCATATGAGTACCCCGGATCCGGAAGGGCTGGGCGCCTTTACGGCCATGCGAGATGCGCTGGATCAAAGTGGCCTCGCGCCCGAGGATATCGCCTATCTCAATCTTCATGGCACGGCAACGCAATTGAATGACAGTGTTGAGGCGAAAGCTGTCTATGAACTTTTAGGCGCGGTGCCTTGCAGTTCAACCAAGCCATTGACGGGCCACACGCTGGGCGCGGCTGGCAGTACGGAACTCGGCTTCCTGTGGCTGGCGCTGCAAGCGGAGGAAGGGATTTTGCCGCCTCATATCTGGGATCATGGGGTTGATCCCGATTTGCCGCCGTTAAATCTTGTGGAAACGGGAACGAATGTTCCCGATGCGCGTGCGATGATGACAAATTCCTTTGCTTTCGGCGGGAACAATATTAGCGTCATCCTCAGTAAAGAGATGGAATGATGCAAGCTTGCCCCTACGACATAACGGAAATTCTCTATCATGCGCCGCCGATGATCCTGATTGACGGGGTGGAAGCCTATGATGACAACACGGTTGCGTCCGTTGTGGAGATCACGGCGGATAGCCCGTTTCTAGAGAATGGCTCTGTCCCCTCCTATGTCGGAATAGAGTATATGGCGCAATCCATCGCCGCCTACAGTGGTATCAAGGCGCGCAACGCAGGTGAGGAAGTAAAAATCGGCTATCTGGTGAGTAGCCGGAGTATGACGCTTGCCTGCCCGGCATTTTCGATTGGCGACAGGCTTCAAATAAAAGTTGAGCTGGTTTATGACGAGACGCCTATGGCGGTCTTTGACGGAACGATCCACAGGGCGGAAAAAATTGTCGCCCAAGCTCGCCTTAATGTATATCAACCCTGAAAATTTCGCGTGAGAATGAATGCAGAAAAGATTTCTAGTGACAGGAGCGAGTGGCGGGATCGGCCGGGCGATTGCGCTTAAGCTGGCTCAGGACGGCTTTGAGATTGTCGCCCATTGCGGTCGCAATCATGACGCCGGTCTGGGGACCGTTGATTTGATCGAAGCGGCTGGCGGCCAAGCCCGATTGGTTCAGTTTGATATTTCTGACCGCGATCAATGCCGCGATATCCTGGAGGCGGAAGTCGAGGAATTCGGCGCCTTTTACGGCGCAGTGCTGAATGCGGGCATAACCCGAGATACGGCCTTTCCCGCGATGACCGATGATGAATGGGATGCCGTTATCCACACCAATCTTGACGGATTTTACAATGTGCTGAAACCGATCACGATGCCGATGGTGTCGGCTCGAAAGGGTGGGCGTATTGTTGTTATCTCCTCAGTTTCGGGGGAAATGGGCAATCGCGGGCAGGTCAATTACAGTGCGTCTAAAGCGGGCCTGATTGGCGCGGCGAAATCGCTCGCGCTGGAGCTTGCAAAACGGGAAATCACGGTCAACTGCGTGGCGCCGGGGCTGATAGAATCGGCGATGACGGACGACCTGCCGATTGAGGAGATTATGAAGATGATCCCACTCCGTCGTTTGGGAGATGTAGATGAGGTGGCGGCAACTGTCTCCTTTCTCTGTTCAGATGGCGCGGCCTATATTACGCGTCAGGTTATCTCCGTAAACGGAGGGATGGCATAATGCAGCGAGTTGTCGTGACAGGTATGGGCGGGGTTACTTCCCTTGGTGAGGACTGGCCTGCGATCTCCGCGAAGATGCGCGCCGGGGAGACGGGAATCCGGCGGATGGAAAGCTGGGATTTCTATGATGGCCTCAATACCCGTCTTGCAGGCCCCGTGGAGGGGTTCGATATCGATAAGCGCTATTCGAGAAAGGCGCTTCGCAGTATGGGCCCTGTCTCGAAGATGGCGGTCTATGCCACCGAACGGGCGCTGGAAATGGCGGGCCTTCTGGAAGATCCGGTCCTGAAATCCGGAAAAATGGGGGTTGCCTATGGATCCTCCTTCGGGAGTACGAAACCAGTTGTCGCCTTTACCGATTTGATGCGGGATGGGCATTCCCGCGATTTGTCCGCAACCAGCTATGTCAAGATGATGAGCCATACAACAGCCGTCAATATCGGTGTCTTCTACGGGCTTTCGGGGCGGGTTATCCCGACATCAAGTGCCTGTACGTCGGGCAGCCAGGGAATTGGCTATGCCTATGAGGCGATCAAGTATGGATTGCAGGATCTGATGGTGGCAGGCGGTGCAGAGGAACTTTGCCCAACCATGGCGGCGGTTTTCGATACGCTTTATGCGACCAGTATCAAGAATGATACGCCACATCTGTCACCGCGCCCGTTTGACAAGGACCGCGATGGCCTGGTGATTGGAGAGGGGGCGGCGACCCTGGTGCTGGAATCCTATGATCATGCGGTAGCACGCGGTGCGACGATACTGGCCGAGATTGTCGGTTTTTCAACAAATTCCGATGGCCGTCATATTACCAACCCGACACAGGCAACGATGGAAGTCGCCATGCAGGGTGCGCTTGATAATGCCGGCCTGTCTGCGTCGGACATTGATTTTATCAGCGGTCACGGCACGGCGACGGAACAGGGGGATATTGCAGAATCCCATGCCACAAAGAACGTTATGGGCAACAATATCCCGATTCATTCGCTGAAAAGCTATTTCGGGCATAGCCTCGGTGCTTGTGGCGCGATTGAGGCGTGGCTCGGCATCGAGATGATGCAGGAGGGCTGGTTTGCGCCGACGGTCAATCTCGACACGGTCGATGATGCCTGCGGCGATATCGATTATGTGATGGGACAAGGACGCAATGTTGCCGTCCGTCATTTGATGAGCAATAATTTCGCGTTTGGCGGGATCAACAGTTCCCTGATTTTCAGGAATGCCGCAGAACTTTGAGCTAGTGAACCGGATTGGGATCGAGTGAGATGCCGGGTAACGCCGTATTCACGGTGTTATAGATAAATTCCGGCGGATCAACAAAACTCAGCCCCACGATATGGCCGTTCTGCCAGACAAGCGTGCAGTTGAAGGCGCCAAAGCGAGGGACTTCGAGAATAACGTCATTGGTCGGCCGGAAATCCTGTTTGGTCTGGAACCTCGCGCCCGTCACCGACATATCCCGCACGACGCCTGGCACCGTCTGCTCGTTGCCCATCAGGCGGGCACCCCACAGGAGGGACAGCTTGCCATTCCACATGACCGTTTTGCGTTTATATCTCCGTTTTTCTGCCCCGGATTCCCCGGCGTCATTTAAATCAGAAATCGTTCCACCCAATCCACTGCTACCTGTGAAATTACTATAACGAGAAGCCAGTAAATCGAAAAGAGATTAATATGGATTAAAAAACTCGCCTCAATTTAAGCCAAAACTGCGGCAATTTTAATCCAGAATTACCGTGACTTGGCGGCCGGAGACGTCATATTCGCCCTTCACGAACTCCTTGTTTGCATCGAACCAGAGTTTGGCTTCCCAGTCGCCGGTAAAGGTGAATTTCTCCGTCTTGACATCCTTGCCTCCGATTTTGATTGTGTCTGCCACTTTGGCGATCTTGACTTTCAAAAGGTCGAAATCGACGATGTTGAAAAGGAGGGTATTGTCGGTGATGTTGTAGTGCCAGGGGGAGGTGGGAAAAGCGTTTAACGGTAGGGTCAGGTCCTTGCCGTTATAGGTCGCCTGGAAATCTTCCGCGTTGCGGTTAAGAGAGATTTCATGGGTCGTGCCATTGTCGTCGGTTTGGCCTTTCATTTTCTGAAGTTCACCGCCTGTCCATGTTTCATTCAGGTTCTGGGTAAACCCATAGACCTCCATACCGAGGAATGAGACAGAGGCGTTGGCGCGCATTTCCTCGATTTCACCCTGCTCATTGCGAATGGTCGTCAGATGCACCTGACCGATCTTGTCAGATTTAAGATAAACGGAGGCGAATTGGCTTTTTTGAGTCTGATCGGCGACTGCTGCGGCGGGTGCCAGGGCGATCAAAACCAAAAGTGTTAAAGTGGCGCGCAACATTATCCTTCTCCTTAATTGGCAACAGCATTATACAGGACGGCGACGTTTTTCCCTTTGGAATCGGTGAATACTAATATTGTATATCAATGCCTGGGATTTCTACTAAACCATAGGCTGAAAATATTGTTGTTTCCCTTCTTTTCCGCGCTTTTTATTGGGCCGTGACCTAGACTCTGTGACAGCGGGACATTAGGTTAAAGATAACAGATTATGTCGCAAAGAACGAGCTTTGACCCATACCCGGGGCGCATTTCCGGGCTATTTCCGAGAATTTGACACTTGTCTCTCAGCCATATCAAATATGTTTGTTTGTTGATCCTGATGGTAATCGCGCTGCCGATGGCGGGTGCGAAACCGATGGCCGCGGCCGAGACTGTAACTACGTCCCCCGGTGAATTGGACCTAACCTATGACGTCAAGATAAATGGCGCGCCCACAGATTCCATCTTGGATCTGATGGAGCAATCCTCTCGCCTAAAGCAGCTCTCAGACAAACTTCCACCGAGTTACGCCGCGTTGCGCCGTCGTGCGGAAGTCGATGTTGAGGGATTTGAGAAGGTTCTCCGGTCGGAGGGATACTACGCCAATGAAGTGGAACTGAGGATTGACAACAATCAGCAGCCAATCGCGATCACCTTCGATATCACGCCGGGACCGCTTTTTCGGATTACGAAGTTCGATATTCATTTCTCGCAAGGCAAAGACATTCCCACCGCGCCAACGCTGTCTGATCTTGGTATCGAGATCGGGATGCCAGCTCGTTCGGAGCCTGTTGTCGATGCGGGCACACAAATAGTAGTCGATCTTGCCAACCGCGGATATCCCGACGCAACGGTTGCGAAGCAGGATGCCATCGTTGATTTTGCAACAGATGCCATGGAGGTCACGCTGACCATTGATGCGGGACCCCGCCTGTATATGGGAGAACTCGAACTGGAAGGACTCGAGAAGGTCGATCAGGAATATATCCGCCGGCTTGCCGAGTGGCAGCCGGGCAAGCTCTATGATAACCGTGTTATTGATAACCTCCGGCGGCGTTATCTGCGAAGCGGTCTGTTCGACAGCGTCCGCGTAAAATCCCGAGAGAAAGACCAGCCCGACAGCACCGTTCCAATCACTCTTGTCTTTGTCGAGAGGGACCGGCGATCGGTAGGCCTGGGCGCAAGTTACTCGACCAGTGAAGGGTTCGGCACACAGTACTACTGGGAAAACCGCAATTATTTCGGAGAAGGGGAGAAGATTCGCGCTGACCTTACGATCGCGGAAATCCGCCGCGAACTGAAACTTACCTTTGTGAAGCCCAACTTCGTCAAGATCGACCAGAATTTGAACGCGAATTTCGACATCCGTAACGAAACGACCGATGCCTATGACGAAGAGGCGGTCTCCGCCTTTATCGGGCTGGACCGGCGTTGGCGTAAAAAGTGGGTTGTGGGTGCCGGCGTTTCCGTTGAATATGCAAAAATCGACGATAGCGGCGTGACCGAAAACTATGCTCTTGGCGGCCTGCCGCTCACGGCGCGCTATAATTCAACGAATGACCTTCTTGACCCGACGAAAGGGCGGCGCTTTGGGGCGTCGCTGGTGCCTTACCTCGGACTTAATGAGAACACGCCCGACTTCATCAGGTTCGAGATGGATGGCTCCACCTACTATTCCGTACTGGAGAATGATCGCCTCGTTCTCGCGGCTCGGGGCAAGCTCGGCCTGATGGCAGGCGACAGTGCCGGGGCAATCCCGGCAAACAAGCGCTTTTATTCTGGCGGTGGCGGTTCTGTACGGGGCTATCAATATCAGACAGTCGGCCCTCTTGATGCCAGCAATGATCCCATCGGCGGGCGGTCGCTTCTTGAGGTGGGTTTCGAGGCGCGAACCCGCATCACCGACAGCATTGGAATTGTTCCCTTTATTGAAGGCGGCAATGTCTATGAAAGCATGGCACCTGATTTTTCCGGAGAGTTTCTCTGGGGCGCCGGGCTTGGGTTCCGCTACTATACGGCAATCGGGCCGATCCGTTTTGACGTTGCGGTACCGCTGAACCCGCGCAAGAATGTCGATGATCCCTATCAGTTTTATATCAGTATCGGTCAGGCATTCTGATGACGCGCAAAAAGCTTATCGCGGCGGTGTTTTTCACGCCCTTCCTGATCCTGATTCTCGCGATTGCAGGTGTTTACGCGTTCTTGCAAATGGACAGCGGTCGCGCGCTGCTGATCGCACAGATAGAGAAGGCAGCCTCAACGCCCGGCGAGTTTGAGCTGCAACTGGGGCCGCTTGAGGGCAATATTTTCAGCGACTTTTCCCTGCAGGCGGTGCGTTTTCGTGATGCGAAAGGGGAATGGTTGAGCGCGGAAAATATTGCAGTCTCCTGGTCGCCGCTCGATCTCATTTCAGGCACTCTCTCCATTCACGCGGTAACCGCGAAAACTCTTGCTGTGGACCGACAGCCGGAATTTCCGCCGCCCGCAGATGAAAGTGAGAGCCCGGCGGGCATGCCGTCACTGCCTGTTGATATCCGCCTGTCGCGGTTTGAGGTTGCCGAGATTAAAATCGCGGAACCTGTTGTCGGGCAAGCGGCAGACCTTGCCCTGCTGATGAATTTCAACGCCAAAATCGACGATGTTATTCACAGCGAGATCAAGCTGACCGAATTGAACGGGCCCGGCACCCTTCTAGCCGGTGGGGTGGATTTCGACCCTGTACGTGACACTCTGTCGCTGGACGTCAAGCTGGACGAACCTGAAGGCGGGATTATTTCGCGCCTTCTGGCTTTGCCCGGCTACCCGGCGATTAAGGTTGACCTCGTAGGTAACGGTATTCTCAATGCCTGGCGGGGACAGTTGAGCGCGAGTGCAGGCAGGCTGTTTGACGCTGATTTCGCCATTGCGACGCAAGGCGCGGAGAAAATAAATATCGAGCTAAAAGGGGGCGGCGCGCTGGATCAATCGCTCGCCGCTGATATCCCGCTGGTCGATGACTCCCGGATTTCTGTTATTGCTTCGCTGATCTTCGATACGGTAACGACCGAAGTAACCCTGTCCTCCGCGAATATAGAAAATGCGGTCTTGCAAGTGCAGGCAAGTGGCACGGTCGACCCCTCCAGCGAGGCCGTCGATCTTGCGGTGAAAACAACATTGCGCGATACAGTGCCCCTGAACGATTTGATTGCGCCTGCCGCCATTAAATCCGGAACGCTCGATCTTGATATCGTTGGGACCTTTGACAAGGTAACAGCCAGTGCGATATTGACCGCGCGCGATCTTGATATCGATAATAGCCTTGCCGCGAAGTCGCTAACAGGTACTTTCACTTCCGAACTTGATCTTGCCCAGTTGACGACTGTGCCCCTTACCGGCTCAGCGGCGCTTGTCAGCCTATCCAAGCTTCCGGAGGAGGTTGTTGGCCTTGTCGGTGAAAATCTCGATATTGATTTCGAACTGGATTATGGCGTTGAAAATGAAAAGCTCACCATTCATTCGCTGCGCCTCCTTGGCAAGCATATCAACGCGCAGAGCCGCGGCGAGTTAAGTCTGGCGGATCTCGGCGCAAGTGCCGATATCTCACTTAAGCTGGATGATCTTTCGCGTATCGCACCCATGAAAGGGGAGCTGCGGGCTGACCTAGCCCTTTCAAGTGCGGATGTTAGTAAATCGCTGACTGGTCAACTGAAAGCCCAGACGGTCAATCTTGACTTGGGAGAACCGAACGTCACATCCCTTGTCGGAACCGGACCAACGCTGGCGCTTCTGGCAGATCTGGATCTTGCGACGGAAATGCTGTCCTTTTCAGATATCAAGCTTGTAACAAAAGCTGGTGACGTTACAGGGAACGCGACTCTGCCGCTCGCCTTTGACGCGCTCAATGCGGAACTGACGGCCAATCTGCCGAAACTGGCCAGTTTAAGTGACCTTGCGGGTTCGCCACTTGCCGGAAATGCGAAACTCACGGCGCGGCTGTCGGGCGCACCGGAGAATCCGTCCATAAAGGGAAATATTAAAGCGGCTGATCTCAAGGTTGACGGCACCTCGTTAGGGGTTTTTGAAGCAACCTACCAGGCTTCTGCGCTGGCGACATCACCGGTCGGGGATTTCACCGCACAGCTCCGTCATGAGCGTTTGACGGCGGATGCGGCCGCAAAGTTTTCGTTGCCCGACTATAACCGTTTGGAACTTGTCGATATCGTTCTGTCTGAGCAGAAAAACCGGATCACCGGCAACGTTGCCATTCCCTTTGACGGCACACCAATCGAAGGTACTGTGAAAGGAGAGATCCCGGATCTTGCCCCGGTTGCGGCGCTGATAGGGGAGAGCGCTTCGGGGTCGGTCAATCTTGACGCAATTCTTGAGAATGGCGGGGGAAAACAGTCTGTCCAGGCCTCGGTGACCGCAAAAAACCTTAACTCGGTGACGGCTGATCTCAGTATTGAAGCCGTCTCGGCCGACCTTGTCGTAACAGATGCACTTGGTACACCGGCTTTCACGGCCAATGCCAAGGCCGGCACTATCTCTGTCGCCGGGCAGAGCCTGAAAGAATTGACGGTTAACGCGACGGGAGACTTATCCGGCCTCGATTATCAGTTTGATCTGATGCGTGAACAGGAACCGGAATTGAAACTTGCCGGGAATGGCACGCTGGGCATCACTGAGGCTATGACCAAGTTGCGTCTGGTGTCGCTGGACGGGGTCTTGGCCGACAGAAAGATTGAGCTGACCACGCCTTTTTCTCTCGAACTGGAGGGAGAGAATATCTATCTTGAAAATTTTGCGCTTTTACTTGGTACCGGGAAAATCAGCGGGTCGGGGCAGTTAAAAGCCGATACGGCGCGCGCGGATTTAAGCATTAGCGATCTTCCTGTCGATCTGGTGACCCTTGTTGATCCGTCGTTCGCCTTTTCCGGCGGTCTCGATGGTGACGTTACGTTGCGGGTCGCAAAAGGATCCCCGGCAGAGGGGGATATTTCCATAAAGGCGAAAGACATAACGCTTGTCGGGGAAGACTATGCGGAATTGCCGACCTTCGAGAGTATGGTGACGGCGAAGCTGAACGCAGGGCAATTGAGCTTTCAGGGGGATGTCAAGGGCCTGGAGGCGACGAGCATTGATGTGTCCGGCCAGTTCCCGTTCAATATTTCACTTGAAAACAGAAATATACTGGTTAATGAAAATGAACCGGTCAAGGTGAATTTAAAAATAGATAGTGATATCAACAAGATATGGCCTCTTCTTGCATTAGATACACAAGTAATGAAGGGGCGCCTTATTGCAAATGCCACTGTAGGCGGGACTATTGGCGCGCCTGAAATAGCCGGAGAGGCGCGCGTGAGTGATGGCTATTTTGAAGAAGTTGAACAGGGCACGATCCTGAGAAAAATTGACCTGAAGGCGGAGATATCCGACGCCGATACGCTCAAACTGGACGTAAGTGCGGCTGACAGTCAGGGCGGGACCGTGACGTCATCGGGTACCATTGATTTTGCCAAGCTGACAGAGCCGGAAATCGACCTCAATGTCGCGCTTTCCAGTCTTCTGGCCGTTAACCGGGATGATTTTTCACTCATTACAGATGGAAATATCGATATCAAGGGCAATCCCCAGCGCCTTACCGTGGAAGGTGAGGCAACAACACGGGAGGTTGAGATCAATATTGGCGGCTCCGTTGCGCCGAATGTCGTTGACCTGAAGTATGAGGCAATTAACAAGCCTGGCGAGACGGTCAAAGAAAAAGTTAAAGACGCTGAGCCGTCAAAAATTGCCCTTAAACTGGGACTCGATTTACCGGGCCGGGTGTTTATTCGCGGCCGCGGTCTTGATTCTGAGTGGAAGGGCAATTTCAAGATCCGCGGCACGGCGGACAAACCGGTTATCGAGGGATTTGTGAGTCCGGTGCGGGGCCAGTTCACATTTGCAGGCAAGAGCTTCAAGCTGACGGAGGGCGAGATTTCGCTGGTGGGCGGGGAAACCATCAACCCTGAACTGTCCCTGAAGGCGGTATATACCGGGCCAAATGTCACCGCTGTGGTAACGATTTCCGGCACGGCCTCCAACCCGAAGATAAGCTTTTCTTCACCCGACGGACTGCCTCAGGATGAAGTGCTCGCCCAGGTACTGTTCGGGAAATCTTCCGGCAAGTTGTCGGCGGTGGAGGCAGTGCAACTGGCGGAGACGATTGCCGCTCTCTCGGGTAAGCTCGGGAGCGGGGGCGGAATTACAGGATTTGTGCGCGACACCTTGGGTGTCGATGTGGTGAGCGCCAGCACGAATGAACAGACCGGCGAAGCCGAAGTGAGTGTCGGGAAATATGTCACGGATAATATCTATGTTGGCGTTGATCAGGGAACTCAATCCGGCGGCACTCGCGCCAAGGTCCAGATTGAGCTGACGCCCAATATCTCGGTGGAAAGCGAGATGGGGCAGTCGACGGACAGCAGTGTCGGCATCTTCTGGAAATGGGACTACTAGTCTTGGCGGACTAACGATACTGCCCGGATTAAACCATATTTCAATTTTATTCTTGGTTGTTACGGTAACAACAAGCTTTTGCGGGGTTTTATCATGACGAAAAGAAGCGCGGCGAAAACTCAATGGCAGCCGGGCAAAACTGCGTTGGTTTGCATTCTGGCACTCGGGTTTGCCGTTGTCGACATTGTGCCGGTCAAAGCCGATCCGCCGCCCTGGGCACCGGCGCATGGTTATCGCAACAAGCATAAAAACAAGAACAAGGGAAAGAACAAGACTTATGTCGTTGCACCCGTGCCCTTTGGAATCGATACGGGTAAATGTAATCGCGAACTTCTGGGCAGCGTGCTTGGCGCGGCCGCGGGGGGAGCGGCTGGCTCTCAAATTGGCAAGGGGGACGGCAAGCTCGTGGCGATCGCGGGCGGCACCATCATTGGCTATCTATTGGGGGGCGCCATCGGTCGGAGCATGGATGAAGTTGACCAGAATTGTATCGGCCAGATCATGGAGCATGCCGAGGATGGGCAGGACATTATCTGGAACAATCCGCAAAATGGGGCTGTCTATGAAGTGAGTCCTGAACGTACCTACCAGCAGAATAACGGCGAGTATTGCCGTGAATATATTGCGGAGTCAGATATCGGTGGCAAGAAGCAAACGACCTATGGCACCGCCTGTCGACAGGTTGACGGGAGCTGGAAAATCAAAAGCTAAGGCACCGTGACCGTTTTTCACTAGGTATCTTTTCTCTGGTTGCTATGATGGTGAAAAATAAAAATAACCAGACTGAGAAGAGGGACTTCATGAGTTACGAATTCATTTCCGTCACGACGGAAAACCATGTCACGCGGATCACTTTTGAACGGCCGGAGGTGCTGAATGCCATCCACAAGCCAATGCATGATGAAATGCAACGCGCGCTGGATAGCTTCGCCCAGGACGACGATCAGTATATCTGCGTCCTGAAAGGACGCGGGGACCGGGCCTTTTGCGCGGGCAGCGACCTGAAGGCGATCGCCGCGAGCAAGGATCCGAAGGCGCGGCAATATCCCAAGAATGGCTATGCGGGCCTGATAGAACGGTTCGATCTGAGCAAGCCCGTTATTGCCGCCGTTGACGGGGTGGCGTATGGCGGCGGGTTCGAGATCGCGCTTGCCTGCGACATCATCATCGCGACGGAAAATTCCCGTTTCGCTCTGCCTGAACCGCTGGTCGGTGCGGTGGCGCTTGGCGGCGGCCTTCACCGGCTCGCCCGACAGATCGGCCTGAAAAAGGCAATGGGGATGATCTTAAGCTCCGACAGCGTGGATGCCATGAAGGGGGAGGAACTCGGCTTCGTGAATGAGGTGGTGGCGCCCTACGCGATGGAGGAGGCGATTGACCGCTGGTGCGCACTGATCCTCCGCGGTAGCCCGCATGCCATCCGTGCCTCCAAGGAGACGGTAATGCGCAGTCTGGACGAGCCGTCCCTGGAAGCGGCGATGCTAAACCAGAAGTCTTATCCGGCATTCAGCGCGTGGTATGAATCCGATGACCGGATCGAGGGACCGCGCGCCTTTGCCGAAAAGAGGAAACCTGACTGGAAAGGCAAGTAACGGCTCACAGGTTGGGTGAGGGGGGGGCTTTAGCCCTCCGCCCGTTCCCACAGCAGGTGATGCTCATAGGTGTTGCCCGAGGAGGTCGTTTCCGGCTTGGTCTTGAGCAGGACATTTTCCCCCTGTAGAACCACGGTCCGGATCAAGGGCCCGTCAATCCAGTAAGGGACCGTCGCCACGTCAACGTCATGAATGACCTGGTCGCCTTCAATGCGGAAGTTACCGCCATAGGCAAGGCAGATATCGGGGCTGGCGGCTGTTTCCCGGGGCTGGTTCGCGAAATCGCGCCGCATCAGAAAGCCACTCATCCGGCCTTCGTTGGTGTAGATGATCTGGCCCTTCGCATCCTCGCCCATCGGATAGCCGGCGGGTTTTCCATTCTTGAGGCTCTGCCAGCTTTTTAGGATCCAGGTACCAATCAGGTCATCACGGGTAATCATTAGAAATTTCCTTTTCTTGTTATTATCTAAGCAAGGTAGCAGTTTGGTGCGCGTGGCAAAAGCTGTAATATCACATCTCAACAACCGGGAGTGCGACATGTTCAAAATCAAGCATATTGATCATCTGGTCCTGCGGGTGCGGGACATCGAGAAGATGATGGATTTCTATATCAAGGCGCTTGGCTGCACATTGGAGAAAACCCAGGAAGACATCGGGCTGTACCAGCTTCGCGCCGGATCCTCCCTGATCGATCTGGTGCCTGTTGACGGCACGCTGGGCCGTATGGGCGGGGCGGCCCCGGGAAAGGAGGCGCGCAATCTAGATCATTTCTGCCTTTCCATCGAGAATTTTGAGGAGGAAGCCATCCGCGCCCATCTCAACGCCCATGGCATTGACCCCGGTGAACTCAAGAGCCGCTATGGCGCCGACGGGCAGGGACCATCCTTCTATATGAGTGATCCCGAAGGGAATGTGGTGGAACTGAAAGGCCCAGCGGAGGCGACGTAAACATGCGGCCCTCCTTCTTTGAGATGCAAGGCGATATCTGGGCACCCAAATCGATAGGGAGCTCGCCCTCCTCGGCGCCATCCTCGCCCTATAGCTGCTCTCACGGCTGCATGATCGGCAATTAAAGAGGGTGGGGTAAAATCAAGAAATAATTAGTAGAATATATTCAATTGAAAATACAATTAATAATAGTGTATTTTCGAATGGTATTGAACTACTAGGATTTGAGTTACATGGCAGCACCAAAACTATTTATTTCATACAGTTGGTCGAACGTAGAACATGAGAAGCGTGTATTAGGTTTGGCTGCCGGATTAGTGGAATCTGGTGTCGACGTAATTCTGGATAAGTGGGACCTAAAAGAAGGCCATGACGCAGTGGCATTTATGGAGAAAATGGTTACCGATAAATCTATTAAAAAAGTCGCCATCATAACTGACAAAACTTACGCGGCGAAGGCTGATGGAAGAGCAGGAGGCGTCGGTACAGAAACGCAAATAATCTCTAAAGAAGTATATGACAAGCAAAACCAAGGCAAATTTGTTGCTGTCGTCATGGAAAAAGATGACGATGGGAATCCGTTTGTCCCTACTTATTATAAATCGAGAATATTTATAGATTTAAGTGAACCGGAAATTTACGCTGAGAACTTCGAAAAATTATTACGCTGGATTTTTGATAAACCGTTACACGTTAAGCCAGAGTTGGGAAAGAAACCTAAATTTCTCGATGAACCAGAAGATTTATCACTAGGAACGACTGTTGCATTTCGTCGCGCGGTTTCTGCCATTAAAGATAACAAGCCTTTCGCGTTAGGTGCATTGGATGAATATTTTACGATATTCTCGGCAAATTTAGAAAATTTTAGGCTAACAAATGTTCAGGGAGAGTTTGACGACGCTGTTGTGGATAATATCGAAAGTTTTATCCCTTATCGCAATGAATTAATCCAAGTTCTTCTGACAATTGCTCACTATTGTCCTGCTGAAGAGTATATAAAAAAAGTTTATCGTTTTTTCGAATTGCTAATTCCCTATCTAAGTGTTCCTAAAGATGTCGGATCTTGGAAGGAATGGGATTTTGATAATTTCAAATTCATCATCCATGAAATGTTTTTGTATACGATAGCAATTTTCATCAAAACTGAAAATTATGCGTTGGCAAATTACCTTCTAAATAACGAGTATTATGTTTCATACCATTCGAGCCGTGGTAGCTCAGTAATGGTTAAGTTTACTGAATTTCGGAATTATTTAAGGTCACTGGATTACCGAAATAATAGATTAAAATTGAATAGAATTTCTGTACATGCTGATTTATTGCATGAACGATCAAACGGTACAGGAATAGAGTTCAATGATCTTATTCAAGCCGATTTCGTATTGCTATTGAGAGGCGATCATGATGCTTCTGATAGTTATGATAGGTGGTGGCCGGAGACTTTAGTTTATTCTGAAAGATTCCGAGGTCCATTTGAAATATTCTCTAGGTCGAAATCGAAATCATATTTCGCATTAATAAAACCGATGCTGGGCATAAATAACATTGAGGAATTGAGAGCGCAGCTAGATGAGTATAAAAAAGGCAACATAAAATTACCAAGCTGGAGCTATTTGAGACTTGAACCAACGGAGTTAGTTGGTTTAGAAAATCTTGAGACGATACCTTAAAAAAACTACCCTAGTCCCCCAAATGCATCCGCATAGATAACCAGCGCGACGGTCGCTTTTCCTGCATCCAGTTCCAGGGCCATAAAATAGTCGCCGGCGTATTCACACTCATACGGCGCGGCGGTCTCGACATTAAAGCCGAAGCGGGTGTAGTAGGCGGGATCACCAAGGACGAAGATCAGCGCTTCGCCGTCCACACTGGCGCGGGCGATGGCCTCCCGGATCAGGGCGCCGCCGATTTCCTCTCCCTGACGGGCGGGAGCGACGGAGACCGGCGCAAGGGCGAGGGATTCCGCCGGGGATTTGAGCCGCGAGAGCGCGATATGGCCGACGATTTCCCTCTTTGCCTCTGCCACCAGCGAGAGCCAGAGATCCCCGTCCCGCCGGAGCGCATCGACGAGAATGGCCTCGTCCTCCTGTCCAAAAGCGGCGGTGATGAGCGCGTGAATGGCGGGCCCATCTTCCCGTCGTTCGGGCCGGATGGCGATGCTCACGGGCTTAACGGATTGCGCGCGTCGCTTAGCAGCTTGCCGCCGATGGCGATAAAGCAGGCGCCGGCGGTCCGCTCGATCCAGTGGCGGGTCTTGGCGAAGCGGTTCATCACCGGTTTTGAGGACATGAACAGGCTGACGATCGTGTACCAGAGGAGGGAGCTGGCAAAGACGAGTGTGATCATCAGGAAGAGAAGCCAGCCTGGTGTCTCCGCCGTCACCGCCGTTGCGAACACGCTGGTGAACAGCACCACCGCCTTGGGGTTGGTGAGTGTGACCATAAAGCCGAAGAGGAGTGCGTTCCCGGCGGGCTTGCGGGGCGTTGCGGCGATCTCCGTTGCGTCGGGCTTCACAAACAGCAAGCGGATGCCAAGATAGATCAGGTATCCCGCGCCGGCGACCCGAACTGCCCAGGCAAGCCATTCATACTGTGTGAGAATGGCGGACAGGCCGAGGAGGCTGAGGCTCGCATACATCAACAGACCGAGCGAGACACCAAGGGTTGTCAGCAGGCCGCTTTTCGTGCCGCCGGTCATGGAGGAGCGGACAACGCCGATAAAGTCAGGCCCTGGCAGCATCAGTGCCGGAATAAAGATGCCGAAAACAGAAAGCAGGACGAATGTCGTGTCCATATCAGTCTCCTAAAGTCCCATCAAGCTGAGCTGGGCGCGGGTGAGGGGATCGTTGGCCTTGTGCAGACGATCCGTGATATCGAAATGATTGTCAGTGCCGAGCTCTAGATATTCACAAGGAAGGCCCGCTGTCCGGCATTTTTCGGCAAATTCCCTTGACTGCCGGTGAAAGGACGCGCTTTCCCCGCCGCCGACCGCGCAGATAACCGGGCATGTGGTCGTGAGGGGGAGATATTGCGGGCTATTGGCCGCGGCCTCTTCTGCGCTGAGACGGATATCCGCCTGTAACTCCGTGTGGCGATGCGGCTCGATATCAAAGAGGCCGCTCAACGGTGTGGCGCCCTTCAGGAGGGTGCTGGGCAGGTTCATGGCTTGCCAGTCTGTCGTCATCATCATGCCGGTGAGATGTCCGCCCGCTGAATGGCCGGAAAGGTAGATTTTGTCCGGATCGCCATTAAACTGCGCGATATTCGTATAAACCCAGGCGAGCGCCTCTCTTACCTGCTGGACAATATCCGTGATCGTGACAACGGGGCAGAGGTCGTAATTGGGAAGGACAACAGTGGCACCGGCGTTGACAAAGGGCTCCGCGATTTCGCTATAGGTGCGTTTGTCCTGCGCCCGCCAGTAGCCACCGTGGATAAACACAAAGACCGGCGCATCGGGAGAGGCAGCAGGAAAAACATCGACGCATTGCAATGCCGTATCGCCATAGGGAATATCATAATGGCCGGCCAGCCGATCGCGTGCTTCGGCACTCCGACGGGCGGCCTCATCAAAATAACGCTGCATATCCGGGACCGTATGGCGCGGCAGATACTCGATGTTCAACTCATCAATCTCGCGTGCTGTCAAACCTTCAAATGCCATGTCGAATCTTTGCCTTGATCTTATTTTATAATGTTTACCGCTCATTAATTCGTCGATGCTACCATTTGGGGAAATAGGCATATGACGTAAACGGATTGTGAAAATAAAGCACAAAACTCGAGGTAATTAAAGGACAGGGGACTATGCGGTTCAATTTTGCACGTGTTGTTGTCACGTGCGTGATATTGTTTGGGACCAGTTTTCCGGCAATGGCGGAAGAGATGACCCTGTTCCGGATCGGGACCGGGGGAGTCGGCGGGACCTATTACCCCATCGGCAAGGCAATGGCCCGGACAATCTCAAATCCTTTAAATAAGACGGATTGCACACCGGACCCCTGTGGTGTGCCGTATCTTCTGGCCGTCGCCCAAACAGCGAATGGATCCGTTTCGAACATCGAAGACATCCAGACCGGAAAAATTGAAAGCGGTCTGTCGCAGTCCGATATCGCTTACTGGGCCCAGTCAGGCACCGGAATTTTCAGGGACCGCGGGCCGTTTCAGGATATCGCCGCAATCGCCAGCCTGTATCAGGAGGATATCCATCTTGTAGCCAGAAAGGGCTCTGGGATCGAGAGCGTCAGTGACCTGCGGGGACGGCGCGTATCTCTTGACGATCCGGGCTCTGGGACACTGGTTGACGCACGGGTGATCCTTGACGCATTTGGTGTCCGGGAGAGCGAATTTGAGGCGCAGTATGTCAAGGCCGCCGATGCCATCAAGAAAATGCGGGCAGGGGAACTGGATGCCTTTTTTCTCGTTGCAGGCAGCCCGTCAAAAGCAATCACGGAACTCAGTGATGAAAACCTGATAACACTGGTGCCGATTGACGGACCGGTTGCGACGATGCTGACACGTGAAAACACTTTCTTCTCGACCACGGTGATTCCGTCCGACAGTTATCATGGTATCGATGCTGTGCGCACTCTGGGAGTTTCCGCGCTCTGGATCGTCAACAAGAAACAAAGTGAAGACGAGGTTTATGAAATCACCAAAAGATTCTGGCGGAACCTGCCGGAAATCCAAAAAATGAACCTTCATCCAAAATTATCCAAAATTTCTCTTAATTCCGCATTTGCCTCTATGAGTGTTCCGTTACACCCGGGCGCCCTGAAATTCTATCGTGAAATTCGGGATGCGGTCGCAAATGCAGATTCCAACTAAGGGCAACTGGAAATGTTAGCTCGCTTAAAATCACAATTAACTGAAAAAATAAATTTCAAAAGCCTGCTTAAGCGGCAGAACAGCTATGTGATTGCGATCCTGGCGCTGACTCTGTTCGTAATCGGTACAATCCGTTATGTGCAAGAGACGCTTTCCAATATCGAAGAGTCGATTCCCCTTCAGGTTATCGAGGATTCGCAGGCAATGGCGTCCATCCTTTTCGATATTGAGGAAATCGTTCAGATTGTGACCGTCGCGAAACTTGCGGACGCGGAAGAGCGCGAGAAAAATATTGCGACTGTTCAGAAAAAACTGCTCGAAGTGAGCATTGTTCTTGAGCAAAAGCGTGTCAAATACGGGTTTGATAACCTCATTGGAACAGCGGCCATTTACGGCGTCTTGCGTCCCGCATTATTTGATCTTGAAGGATGGTTGCAAAATGGGATTGGCGGGTTGCCGCCAAGTTCCGATATCGTCCTGACTGCTGCATTGGACAGAGGCCGCACCGCCTTGGCAAAAGCGGATAGTCTGCATGCGCACTCTAATAGTGCCGCCGTTGATCTTCTTCGGATACAGGCCGATAAGATAAATGTTTTCCGTGATGCCGTCCTGTTGGTGTTAATCGGTCTCGCTGGCCTTGCCGCCGTGTTGATCTACTACATCTATAGTCGTAGGGCATCAGCTGTTGCGCTGGAACAGAGTGAACTCAAGCACAGAAGAATATTTGAAAACGCCACCGAAGGTATTTTTCAGGCCTTTGGCGACGGGAAACTCTTGGATGCCAATCCTGCGCTGGCCTTCTTCCTTGGCTACAGTTCGGCCGAGGAAATGAAACAAGCCGTATCAACTTTGCAGGACGATGTGTATCTCGATCCGGAAATTGCCCGCAAACATTATATGCTGATCTGCAAACGGCAGTATCTAATTGATGAAATCTATGAGTGGCGACGCAAGGACGGGTCCCTAACCTGGGGCGCGATTAACGCTCATGGCGTTTTTGACGATAATGGTAAACTGCTCTACCTTGAAGGCACGCTGACGGATATGAACGACCGCGTGCGTGCAGAAATCAACCTGCGCAAGGCAAAGGAAATGGCGGAGCTTGCGAACCGAGCCAAGTCGGAATTCCTTGCCAATATGAGCCACGAACTACGGACACCGTTGAATGCCATCATCGGGTTTTCAGAACTCTTGACATCAGAGGCCTTTGGGCAACTCGGACATCCCAACTACAAGGAATATGCAGTCGATATTCATGGGGCGGGGCGGCATCTTCTCGGCCTGATCAATGACGTGCTGGATGTTGCCAAGATCGAGGCGGGCCAGTTGCAGCTATCAGAGCGGAAAATTGATCTCGCAGCAGTGATACAGTCCTGCTTCCGCATGCTATCGGTCCGGGCCGCGGAAGCCGGGGTCAGCCTGCAGACAGAACTTCCCAAGAATCTGCCGGTGTTTATCGGGGACGAAACCCGGATCAAGCAAATACTTGCAAATCTTGTCTCTAACGCCGTCAAATTCACAAACCAGGACGGCAAGGTGACTGTTGCAGTTGAAATTCGCCAGGACAACGGACTCAATCTACGGATTGAAGATACCGGCATCGGGATTGAGGAAAAAGATCTGCCACGGGTGCTGGACCGGTTTGGCCAGGTACAGACAAACTATGCCCGTAACAACGATGGAACCGGCCTGGGCCTGACCCTTGTCCAGATGTTGGTCGAGGTTCACGGTGGCCGCTTTACCCTGGAAAGTGAGGTCGGGGTTGGCACGGTGTGCACGGTTATTTTTCCGCCCGAACGGACGCTGCGCCTCGCAGAAGCAGTTTAAGCCGGCAGAGAGGCGAGCAAGGGCTGTAGAACATCCGCCTGAAACAAGGCAAGGCCGACGGCTACCACCATCAGCAGGGCCAGCGCAACGTTGATTGCCCGTAAAATTTGATGCGATGTAACCAGTCGCCGCAGCAAATTGCCGCCATAGCACCAGAGCGAATTGAACGGCAGGCTGACCACTAGAAATATCAGGATGATAGTCAGGACCTGGGTCGTGTAACTCTCCCCGGGCGAGATAAACTGCGAATAGGCTGCGACAACCGTTACCCATGCCTTCGGGTTGAGCGGATGCAGGATCAGGCCGGCAAGATAGCCCGGCCGGTCTGAACTCTCCGTCATTGTCGGATTTGCCGTTGCCACCCGATAGGCGAGATACAGAATGTAGAAAAGCGATGCGCCGAGGAAGACAAGCTGTAAGACGGGGGAGGTCGTAAACAACGTGCCGAGCCCCAGCGCAGTCGCCATGCAGACAAGCAAAAATCCCGATATGCTGCCGATCAGGAAGGGAAACGACCGTCGGTAACCAAAATTGGCTCCGGAGGCCATCAGAAGCATATTCACAGGACCCGGTGACCCCACCATCGAAATGGCGAACAGCGTAACCAAAGCCATTTTTCCGTAGTCCATCGTGAGTACCTTGCGAGCTGCGAACAGAATAGTAAGACAATTTACATTGTCTCAATATTGTTATATTAATATCTTCGTCAAATGCTATATTGTCTCAATGACAATTTAACGGAGCCTGGATGAAGAAATTCGAGGAAATTGTTGCCCTGTTTGTGCAAAAGATCAAGGAAGGGGAGTACCAGCCCGGTGACCGGCTACCCACCCATCGGGATCTTGCCTATGACTATGGCTGCTCCATCGGAACCGCCAGCCGGGCCTATGCCGAACTGGAAAGGCGTGGGATCTGCTATGGGCGGATCGGGCAGGGAACCTTTGTCTATGGGACATCGCGTGACGAGGCGGCGGTCGGCAAGGGTGCCATATTTCCGGAGGAAAGCTGGAGTGAGGGCCAGCGCGGTCTGACCGACCTGTCAAAGAACAGCTATTTCCATAAAGACACGGAAAGCCGGTTGAAGGACGCGGCGCAACGCCTTTTTCGGCGGAATGAGCCGGGCACGTATTTTTCCTATTCGGATAGCCGCGGGCGATTGCGCGACCGGGAAGTGGCCGGCGCCTGGCTGTCTACCCTGGTTGAATTCGTTGAATTTGAGAATATCATCATTACACAAGGCGCCCAGTCGGGCCTTTATCTGGCGATGGCAACCCTTGCGAATGCCGGAGAGACAGTGGTGACGGAGGCCCTCGGGTATCCCGGTATCCGCGCGGCGGCGTATGAACAGGACCTGCGCCTCGCGCCGCTGGCGATGGATTCGGAAGGCATCATTCCGGACGCCTTTGCCGACATTTGCCGGCGCGGCAATGTGAAAATGCTGGTGACTGTACCGACCAACCATAATCCGACAGGGGCAACGCAGCCGCTATCCCGGCGGCGGCAGATAATCGAGATTGCACGTCGCCATGGCGTTACCATTGTTGAGGATGGGGTCTATGCCCCGTTGCAAAACTGGGGAATTCCATCCTATCGCGACCTCGCGCCGGATATTTCTGTCTTCCTGACCACCATGTCAAAAGTAATGAGCCCGGCGCTTCGACTGGGTTACATGATCGCGCCCGACAATCTGGTGCCGCGCCTGGCGACGAAAATGACAACCATGAACTGGATGACGTCACCCCTGATTCTGGATATGGCTAATTTCCTTCTTCAGTCCGGCCAGGTTGCCGAACAGGGACGGCGCCTGGTTGAAATCTGTCACAGCCGCGAAAAACTGGCGCATGACATTTTGGACCGGTGGCTTGACCGGCCGCTTTCCCCGCCTCACTCGCCGCTATCCCATATTTGGGTCAGGCTGCCGGAAGCCCAATCGATGTCTGGCTTTGTTTCATGCGCAAGAAGAGAGAATATCGTCGTCGTGGCAGGCGACAGCTTCGCCGTGAACCGGTCAGTCGACGTAAATCATGTGCGGGTTTGCCTGATGGCTGAACCGCGCGAGGATAGGCTGGTAAAGGCGCTGGAACGTCTGGCGACATTGCTGTCGCATGAAAACTCCCCGGTCATGATGGTCTGAGTATAGGGATCCTTAAGGGGTCTCTTTTTCCCGCGGACGGCTGGGTCGGGACAGGATGAATCCGGCGCCGATCCCCATCAGGAGTATCATTGCGCCCAAAGCATAC
This sequence comes from Sneathiella sedimenti, assembly GCF_017313765.1. Taxonomy (GTDB): domain Bacteria; phylum Pseudomonadota; class Alphaproteobacteria; order Sneathiellales; family Sneathiellaceae; genus Sneathiella; species Sneathiella sedimenti. The sequence goes on from NZ_JAFLNC010000002.1 coordinate 415,105, forward strand.
CATGGCGTACTGGAATATATAATGACGAGTGTCGCACTGATCGCCATGGTCGCCAGCGCGACAATTTTGGCGCGAAGCGGTATCACTCCGTATTTCGACCAGTCTTGCAGGGGTGGCCCAAATATCCGGTGATTATAGAGCCAGTCATGAAATCGCTCGGAGCTTTGCGAGAAGGCCCAAAGGGAGATCAACAGGAAGGGAGTTGTCGGCAGAACAGGCAGGAAAATTCCGATTCCGCCAATAAAAACGAAAAGCCAGCCTATCAGCAACAGGACAATTTTCTTCGTATGGGCTGTCATCCGATAGGCTTTCTTTCCAGAATCGTTTTATCTTAGTGTGTTCATACACATTTTTTCAGAGAATATAGCTGAAATAATGACTGGCAGATTAAAAATTCACGTTAAGACTGAACTGAGGATTATTCACTGAATCCTTGAAATATTTAATCCTATTCAGTTGCCTAACGCGTATACTTCACTCGGTAAACCCATTAAAACCACTATATATTTGGTTTAGATAATATTTAACTGGTTCCCCTTCATTGCGCGCAAGCGAGGGTTGAGAGATCGGCAGGCACTATTTCGATTGGGCGGTAAATTCCAATTTTTTCGTTGATCTTACAGACAATCTAAGCTTTCATAACAAGCGAAAGAAGGCATTAAGCCGCACTTTTGGCGCTACTACGCGCAATATAAATAATAAAAAAAGGAACGTGGTGGCGACGTAACATATAGCTCAATTTAGTTCTGGGAGGATAAATTGAAACTCAAAACCACGATACTTATAAGTGCGGCGGTTGCTGCGCTGACAGCGTTTACTGCGCAAGCCGCAGATACCATCAAAATTGCATTTATTGATCCATTGTCCGGTCCATTTGCCGCGACAGGAACCAGCGGTTTCAAACAGGCGCAGTTTGCGGCAGATATGCTGGTCAACCAAAAGGGCGGTGTCATTGACGGCAAGATGTTCGAGATTGTCGGCTTCGACAACAAGATCAGCCCGAAAGAAAGCCTGGTTCAATTGAAACGGGCGATTGGTGAAGGCATTCACTACATTATGCAGGGTAACAGCTCGGGCGTCGCAAATGCCCTGACCGATGCCGTGAAAAAGCATAACGACCGGAATCCGGATGACCTTGTTCTGTTCATGAACTATTCGGCCGTCGACCCGGCTTTGACAAACGAAAAATGCAACTTCTGGCATTTCCGCTTTGACGCCAACGCGAATATCAAGATGAATGCGTTGACGGACGTGATCGCCGCAGATGACTCGATCAAGAAGGTCTATATCATCGGGCAGGACTATTCCTTCGGTAAAGCTGTTGCCGCTGGTGCCGTGAAATATCTTGGCGAAAAGCGTCCGGATATAGAAATTGTCGGCAATGAACTCCACCCGATCGGCAAGGTGAAGGATTTCACACCTTACGCGACAAAGATTCGGGCGTCGGAAGCTGATGCCATTATTACCGGTAACTGGGGCGCGGATATGGTCGGTCTTGCCAAGGCAATTGGCGATGCGGGCATTGAGTCCCCCGTTTACACCTACTACGCGGCAAATGATGGTATTACAAAAACCATCGGCGCATCGGGTAAGGACAAGATTCGGCTGGTTCATGAAGGCCGTGTAAACCCACCGCCGACGGATGAATACAAGGCCTACCACATGGCCTTTAAAGAGAAGTATCCGGAAGCTGATATTTCCCAGTTCCGTATTGCGAACGCGCTGGTCATGCTGGCCAATGCGATGAACCAGACCAAAAGCACCGATCCGGCGAAAGTCGCGATGGCTCTGGAAGGCATGGAGTATACGACTATCCAGGGTGACAAGGTTGTCATGCGAGCTGAAGATCATCAGTTGATGCAGCCGATCAGCATCTCCGTTCACACGGACGAGAATATCATACTGGATGCGGATAATTCAGGTTATGGCCTGGTGACCGAAAAGACAATTTCGGCGGCGGATGCGGATATTCCGCCAAGTGGTTGCAACATGGAACGTCCAGCCAGCTAGGCGACATTCTGAACGAAATACTGGCCGGGCATTTGTCCGGCCAGATAGTTTCGAGCCGGATTACATCTGGCCAACAACCAAAATTCACTGTGTAAAAAGAGATTCAGCCGATGCTCGAATTGATCTTCTTTTCCCTGTTGAACGGCGTGGTTACAGGACTGTTGCTGTTCATGCTGGCAAGCGGACTCACGCTTATTTTCTCGATGATGGGTGTGCTTAACTTCGCTCATGCCAGCTTTTATATGCTGGGTGCCTATTTCGCCTATACCATCAGTATCTATCTTGGATTCTGGGTCGGCTTGATTGTGGCGCCCATTCTGGTTGGCCTGTTGGGGGCGGTGGTAGAGCGATATGGTCTTCGCTACGTTCATCGCTGGGGCCATGTGGCGGAGCTTATCTTCACCTTTGGTCTGGCCTTCCTGATTGAGGAAGTGGTGCAGTTCATTTGGGGCAAGGACACCAAGGCCTATCATGAGCCTGAAATCCTGCAATTTCCGCTCTTCACCTTTTTCGGGCAGAATTTTCCGGCCTACAAAGCGTTCATGCTGGTGATTTCGATTGGTATCTTCATCCTGTTGCTTTTGATCCTGACCCGGTCACGTGTCGGATTGATTATTCAGGCGGCTATTCACAAGCCGAACATGACGGCCATGTTGGGCCATAACGTGCCGTTGGTCTTTATGGGCGTGTTCGGTGTTGGCTGTGCGCTGGCCGGGCTGGCCGGGGTTATAGCCGGGCCGGCCCTCGGGACTTTTCCCGGTATGGCATTCGTCCTTGGCAGCATTGTCTTTGTGATCGTCGTTGTCGGCGGATTGGGATCCTTGACGGGCGCTTTCGTCGCCTCCCTTCTTATCGGGCTATTGCAGACTTTCGCGATCGCCCTTGATTACTCGGTCAATGACCTGCTCCAGCTCTTTAACATCTCGTTCGATGCGGATAGTGCTCTCCGCGACCTCTGGACGCTGTCGCTTCCGCAGATCGCGCCGATTTTGCCCTATCTGTTGTTGATCCTGATCCTTATTTTCCGCCCGACGGGCCTGTTCGGGAATCGTGAAACATGAGTGAAATTTCCAAAACTGCATCGCCGGCAACGGCCCGGCCCCTGATGAAAACCCTTTTGCCCTGGATTGGCTTTTTTATCCTGCTTCTGGCGTTGCCGAATATTTTCTCGTCAAACGTCGGGCTTTATACGATGAACCTGATGGGTATCTTCGTCATCTTCGCCCTGTCTTATAATATGCTGCTTGGACAGGGTGGCATGCTGTCCTTTGGCCATGCTGTCTATTTTGGTCTGGGCGGGTTCATGTCCGTTCATTTCATGAATTATATCGAGGACGGAGATTTCACCTTCCCGATGTATCTGATCCCGATATTCGGCGGATTGATCGGCTTGGTCTTCGGGATCATCATCGGCAGCTTCTCGACCCGACGGGCCGGGACGGTCTTTGCGATGATCTCCCTCGGCGTCGGGGAATTGATGGCGGCCAGCTCCCTTATCTTCGTTGCCTTTTTCGGCGGCGAGGAAGGGGTGAGCGGGGACCGCACCACCGGACCCGACCTGATGGGGATCAATTTCGGGCAGGATATCCATATTTATTACCTGATTGCCGGCTGGGTCTTCGTAACCGTCGCCCTGATGTATCTGTTCTCGCGCACGCCGGCCGGGCGGATGGCCAACGCGGTTCGCGACAATGCGGAGCGGGCGGAATTTGTCGGCTACAGCCAACGCAAAGTGCGTTTCGTCTCCTTCTGCGCCTCCGGCTTTTTCGCGGGGATTGCGGGCGGATTGTTTGCACTGAATTTTGAAATCGTGACAGAAGAGAACCTGAATGCCCTGACATCGGGCACGGTATTGCTGATGGCCTATATTGGCGGCGTCGGGTTCTTCATCGGTCCGATTGTCGGCGCGGTAATCTTTACACTCCTGCAAAGCATCCTCAGCAATTATACCGATATCTGGCAGCTCTATGTCGGTATTTTGTTTGTTCTGACGGTCATGTACGTGCCGCAGGGGTTGACCGGAATTTTCATGATGCATACGGCAGCGTGGCGGATGAGGCGGGTAGGCTCCCTCATATTGCCGTATCTGCGCGCCGGCGTTCCGGCACTTGCCATGCTGACGGGCATTGCCGCCTTTCTGGAGACCATCCATCATATGCGCAGCTCTGTTGAGGGGGAAACAGCGATGAGCATGATGGGTGTCGATTTTGACAGCCACAGCTTCGTCGCCTGGATCGTCATTCTGGCCCTGGTCGTCGTTGGAGGGTATCTCACCCGTAGCCAGCTGCCACAGCTTAAGGAAGCCTGGGAGATGGCGAACAAACCGCCGGCCCAGAGGGAAGGAGCCGGATCATGACAGCCGCCATTGAACTTCAGGACCTGCGCAAAAGCTTCGGTCCGACGGAAATTATCCGCGGTGTCAACCTGTCGATTGCCGACGGGGAACGACATGCGATTATTGGCCCCAATGGCGCCGGAAAATCCACGCTGTTTCACCTGATCAGTGGCCGGTATAATGTCAGCGGTGGAACGGTCAGCCTGCATGGGGAGAACATCAGCAACCTGCCGCCTTACGAGATTTACCGCAAAGGTCTGTCCCGCAGCTTTCAGGTCACCAATATTTTTCCGAACATGAGCGTGTTCGAGAATGTCCGCTGTGGCCTGATGTGGGTCCATGACTATAAATATTCCTTCTGGCACCTCATTGACCGGCAAAAAGAGCTTAACGAGAGAACGGCGGAGGTCATTGAGGAAATTGGCCTGACATCCCGCCAGCATATTCCGGCGGGTGTCTTGACCTATGCGGAGCAACGGGCACTGGAGATTGGCATCGCGGCCGCAGGCGGTGCCGATGTCATCATGCTCGATGAGCCGACAGCGGGAATGAGCCATAGCGAGACCGACCAGGCAATCGCGCTGATCCGAAAGATAACGGAAGGAAGAACACTGGTCATGGTGGAACATGATATGGGCGTTGTCTTCGATCTCGCGGACCGGATTTCCGTTCTGGTTTATGGAGAAATCATAGCCAGTGACACGCCGGAGAATATCCGGAATTCCAAGGCAGTCCAGGAAGCCTATCTCGGCGCGGAGGCAGAAGAGTGATGCTAGAAGTAACAGATTTACATGCCTTCTATGGGAAGAGCCATATTCTGCAGGGCGTGAACTTCCATGTCGGAGAGGGGGAGATCGTCTCGCTTCTTGGCCGGAATGGCGTTGGCCGCTCGACCACTATCAAGGCGATTATGGGCGAAGTGCCGCCGCACGGGTCCATCAAGTTCCGCGGGGAGGAGATATCCGGATTGAAGGAGCATGAGATCGCCCATCGCGGCCTTGGCTATGTCCCCGAAAACCGGGATGTCTTTCCGGGAATGACAGTGCGCCAGAACCTGATCATGGGCATCAAGGACATGAAGAAGCAGGGACGTTGGGCGATGGAGGATATGTTCAAGATGTTCCCGAATCTGCGGGAACGTGCTGACGTCGATGCGGGGGTGCTCTCCGGCGGGGAGCAACAGATGCTGACCATGTGCCGGACGTTGATGGGGGACCCGGATCTGGTGATGATCGATGAGCCAACGGAAGGCCTGGCCCCCAAGATTGTGGCGCAGGTAGGGGATTTACTCAGCGAAATTGCCAAGCGCGGCGTCTCCATCCTTCTTGTGGAGCAAAAACTCGCCATTGCATTACGCATATCTCACCGCTTGTATGTCATGGGCCATGGGCATATGGTATATGAAGGAACCCCGGATGAGTTGAAAGCCAACGAACAGATCCGCAAGGAGTGGCTGGAAGTCTAGGCGGCTCCATCTGACAAAATGATCCCGGGGCGCGGGAGAACAAGAAAAATGAGTGAAGCGGCAAAAATCAGTCTTGATGACAAATATGAGCTTGAAACCGGGCAGGTCTTTATCACCGGCACGCAGGCGCTTGTACGCATCCCGATCATGCAGCGTCAGCGCGATGCAGCTGCGGGACTGAAGACGGGCGGATTTATCTCCGGCTATCGCGGCTCGCCACTTGGGCTTTATGATCAGAGTCTCTGGAAAGCCAAGCCCTTTCTTAAAAACAACGACATTCATTTTCAGCCGGGGGTGAACGAGGATCTGGCGGCGACCAGCATCTGGGGCACGCAGCAGCTTCCCATGTTCGGCAAGACCGATTTCGATGGCGTGTTCGGCATCTGGTACGGCAAGGGGCCGGGCGTTGACCGTTCCGGTGACGTCTTCAAGCATGGCAATATGGCCGGTACATCGGAACATGGCGGTGTCCTTGTCCTGATGGGCGATGACCATATGGCAAAATCATCGACGGTGGCGCATCAGAGTGAACAGGCGCTGGTCTCGGCGATGATTCCCGTTCTCAATCCCGCAACGGTTCAGGAATATCTCGATTACGGGCTTTATGGTATCGCCCTCTCACGCTATAGCGGCGCCTGGGTTGGCATGAAATGCCTTACCGATACGGTTGAAAGTTCAGCGACGGCCTATGTCGGACCGGATCGGGTAGACATTGTCATTCCCGATGATATCGATCCGCCGGCCGACGGCGTTCATATCCGCTGGCCCGATAACTCCCTCGCGCAGGAAACGCGGCTGATGCGGCATAAGATCCCATTGGTCAAGGCCTTCGTTCGCGCCAACAAGCTCGACCGGATAACCCATGATTCGACGGAGCGGCGGTTTGGTATTGTCACAACGGGCAAATCCTGGCTGGACGTGGAACAGGCGCTTGGGGACCTCGGAATCCATGAGAAGGAAATCGAGGAAATTGGGCTGTCGGTTTACAAGGTCGCCTGTCCATGGCCGTTAGAGCCTGAAGGGCTGGTTGAATTTGCCGTTGGGCTCGATGAAATTCTCGTCGTTGAGGAAAAGCGCAGCCTGATCGAGGATCAGATCGCGAAAATCCTCTATGGCATGGAAATGCACCCGATGCTCGTTGGTAAAGAGGATGAGGAAGGGGAGATGTTGCTCCCGTCCGATGGGGAACTGACGCCGGCTCTTGTCGCGCGGGCGATTGCTTCCCGCCTGAAACTTCGCGATCTGTCTGAAAGTGTGATGGAAGGGATCAGCGTGGCCGAGGCGCGCGAAAGTGGCAATGCCATGCCCGCTGCTCCAGTCACACGCTCGCCGTGGTTCTGCTCGGGATGTCCGCATAACTCCTCCACCAATGTACCGGAAGGAAGCCGGGCCATGGCCGGGATCGGCTGCCATACGATGGCGGTCTATATGCCGAACCGGCGCACCGAAACCTATACCCACATGGGCGCGGAGGGGGCGAACTGGATTGGCCAGGCTCCCTTTACCAACGAGAAACATATCTTCCAGAATCTGGGTGACGGTACCTACTATCACTCCGGCTTGCTGGCAATCCGGGCTGCCTGCGCGGCAGATGTGAATATCACCTACAAGATCCTGTTCAATGATGCTGTCGCCATGACGGGCGGCCAGCCGTTTGACGGGCCACTCTCGCCCTGGCTGATCAGTCAGCAGGTGCATGCCGAGGGTGTGAAGAAGATCGTCGTCGTGACGGACGAGCCCGATAAATACGCTAGCGATACGAAATGGGCGCCGGGTGTGAAGATTTTCCACCGTGACGACCTGGATAAGGTCCAGCGGGACTTACGGGAAGTTGAGGGTGTGTCGGCCCTGATCTACGACCAGACATGTGCCGCCGAGAAACGCCGCCGGCGCAAGCGGGGCGCGTTCCCCGATCCGGCGAAGCGCGCTTTCATCAATGAGCTGGTCTGCGAAGGCTGTGGTGATTGCGGCGTTGTCTCAAACTGCGTTTCCGTGAAACCGCTGGAGACTGAATTCGGGCGGAAGCGCGTGATTGACCAGTCCAGTTGTAACAAGGATTTTTCCTGCGTGAAGGGTTTCTGCCCGAGCTTTGTCACCGTCGAGGGCGGCGGACTTAAAAAGCCGGAGAAGCGGGAAGTCTCCTCAAGCGATATCGATATCATGAACCCGGCGGCAGGGCTGCCGGAACCCGCGGCCCCAGCCATTAACGGCACCTATAATATTCTGGTGACAGGCATTGGCGGTACAGGGGTGATCACTGTTGGTGCACTGCTTGGGATGGCGGCGCATGTGGAAGGGAAGGGAGCTTCGATCCTCGACCAGACGGGCCTCGCGCAGAAGAACGGCGCGGTGATGAGCCATGTGCGCATCGCGAACTCCGCGTCCGAGCTTGCCGGTACCCGTATCCCGAGCCGCCAGACCGACGTGGTTGTCGGCTGCGATCTTGTGGTCGCCGCGAGCCAGGACGCGTTACAGACGTACGATCTTGGCCGGACCAAGGCGATTATCAATGATTATGTCGTCCCTGTTGCAGCATTCACCCTGACACCGGACCTCGCCATGGACCGGGATACGTTGACCGATCTGCTGAGCCAGAGCCTTGGGCGGGAGCAGGCTGACTTTATCGACAGCACGACACTCGCGACCGCGCTGATGGGGGATTCCATCGCGGCGAACCTGTTTCTGTTGGGGTACGCCTTTCAGCAGGGCACCATTCCGCTGTCGCTCAAATCCATTGAGACGGCGATAGAGCTTAACGGCATCGCGGTTGACGCCAACAAGCGAAGCTTCGCCTGGGGCCGAAAGGCCGCCGCCAGCCGAAAAGAGGTCGAGAAAATCGCCTTGCCGGAATCCTCGGCAGACGTTATCGAGATTGAGACGCTGGACAGCATGATTGAAAAGCGCAGTGATTTTCTGAAAGGCTATCAGAATAGCCGCTATGCCAAACGCTATCTGAAGCTGATCGAGACGGTCGGCAAGGCGGAGGCGGCAGTTCAGCCCGGCTCCACGATGTTGACCGAGGCTGTTGCGCGGTATTACTTCAAGCTGATGGCCTATAAGGATGAGTATGAGGTTGCGCGGCTCTATACGGATGGCAGCTTTACCAAAAAGCTGAATGACCAGTTTGAGGGGGACTTCAAGCTCAAGTTCCATCTGGCCCCGCCGATTTTCGCGAAGAAAAATCCTGAAAACGGCCATCTCATCAAGCAGGAGTTTGGCCCATGGATGATGAAGGCTTTCGGCCTGCTGGCTAAGTTCAAGGGGTTGCGCGGGACCCCGCTTGATCCTTTCGGCAAGACCGAGGAACGTAAAACGGAGCGCGCGCTGATCACGGAATATGCCGACACGATGACCGAAATCGCCGCGAAGCTCACCAAGGACAATCTTGCGCTTGCCGTCGAGATTGCGTCTGTGCCGGAGCATATTCGCGGCTTTGGCCATGTGAAGGAGCAGCATCTGAAAACCGCGAAAGCCGAGCGGGAAAGCCTGCTCGATCGCTTTGAAAAAGGGGATGTGGAAACCCTCGCCGCGGAATAAGGGTTTAGGAATTAGTCCTGCCTGCTGTAAAAGCCGGGCAGGACTATTAGTACAACAACAGGGTAGGCGTTAAATGGCCGAAATTGCCGGGCTTGTATTTCCCCTTTTCGGGCTGATCCTGCTCGGATATCTCACGGCGCGGATCACAAAGCAGCCAGCCGAAGCCATGGGCTGGCTCAATACCTTTATCATCTATGTCGCGCTGCCCTGCCTGTTCTTCAAGCTGCTCTCAAAAACGCCAATCGAAAAGCTAACAAGCTGGGAGTTTATCACCACCAACGTCTCTACCACCTTTGTGATCTTCCTGATCGTCTATGCCATCGCCCGGCTGTTGGTGAAGGCAACCACACCGGAGGCAACCATTCAGGGCCTCGCCGGTGCCTATGGCAATATCGGCTATATGGGGCCGGGGATTGCGCTGCTGACCTTCGGGGAGGCGGCCGCCGTCCCCCTCGCACTGATCTTCTGTTTCGAGAATGTCCTGCATTTTATCGTCGCCCCGACGATGATGGCGCTTTCGGGCGGGAAGGAGCGGCATGTCGCAGCGCTGCTCGGGCAGATCGCGAAGAAGGTCTTCCTGCATCCCTTTATCATTGCGACCATTGTCGGTGTGGCGGCGGCGATCATAGAGTTCACGCCGCCGACGCCGATTGAGCGATTGATCGATTATCTCGCCCAGGCCGCCGCGCCCTGCGCCCTTTTCGCGATGGGGGTAACGCTGGCCCTCCGGCCGCTCAAGCGTGTACCTGTGGAACTCACCTTTATCATCCCCTTTAACCTCGTGGTGCATCCAGTGCTGATGTATCTAAGTTTAAGCTGGTTCGGGGATTTTGACCCCATCTGGGTCTATACCGCTGTCCTGCTGGCGGCGCTGCCAACGGCGACGAATGTCTTTGTCATTGCCCAGCAATATGGCGTCTGGGTCGAGCGTGCCTCGGCCACCATCCTGCTCACCACCATGCTCTCGGTCCTGACCGTCACGCTGTTACTGTATGCGATGACCACCGGCCTGATGCCCGCGGATTTATTTGTGGGGTGAGGGAGTTGGCTTTGAATCAGTGTGTATTTATGCGCAAAAAAGGCAAAATTGACTACCAGAACAGGGATATTGAATGTTAGAAGAGGAATGAAATCCATATTTTCTAGTAATAGGGGTGGAGGATAATGAGATATCTCACAGTTTTATTTATATTCATTCTCGGCATCACAAGCCTCCCCTCGATGGTAAATGGGACGATGCTTGAGAGCTGTAAAAAAAATCCCAGTGCAGACGCGCGAAAATATCACAAATTAGAAATTCAATTTTATACTCTTTGTCTTGAATTAACCGAGATTTCGGATAAAGAGCGAGCCACGTATCTTAGAAAAAGGGGCATGGCGTATGGGTATCAAAAGAAATTTTCGGTTGCGTTGGATGATTTGAATTCAGCTATAAAACTAGACCCGAACAATGCTCTTTTGTTTGTTAGCAAGGGATTGATTTACGTTGAAAAAAGAGACTTTAAATCCGCTTTTCGTGAATTTGCGGAGGCGTTGGATAGAGATCCAAACAATCATCAGGCCCTTTTAAGCAGGGGACTCCTTTATGAAAAACTTAACAATGATGAAAACGCAAAAGAAGATTTCCAGAACGCAATAAATGCAGGAGCGCAACATCCCTATCTGTTGCAAAAAGCGAGACAATACGGTTTGCTATTGGGTGGAGGAGTTAATAGGCCTGGGACACACATTCTTTTTGAAATTCCCAATACATTTACCTTGATTTTAAAAGATCAGACCCTTCGCAGTTCTATTTTGAAATACATCCCCAAGGCTGAGAGGTTAGATAATTGGTCAGAAATTATTCAGGTAACAACTACAGGCTTTAAAGAACCTAGAACAGATTTTGCCGGTCAGTATTGGGCCGAACGCCTTAAAGCTTATGCAAAAACATGTAAGAAATCAGAATTTCGCGACTATAACTTTCCCAACAGTTCTTTTACCTATCCGAAAGAAAGTCCGGACTATCCAGGTCACTTTTTAGTTGAGTCTGATCGCGTACGTGCGGGTATGTTGTTTTGCGATGGATTGGATACAACCGGTATGTATAATACACTGAGTCCAAAACTCAATGTATTTTTCTTTGTCAAAGTAATTGAGACCCCATATCGAAAGTATGTATTTCAATATATGTGGAGAAATGCCGATAAGTTCGCCAATTTTGTGGAACTATCTGGCAAGTTGGAAAATTTTATCATTCCAACTATGATGGGGGCGCAGGTTTACTTAGAAAAAATACCGTGATGTGAGCCATATACGACTAATACTTTTTATCTACTGCTATGCACTTGATAGCTATTCAAGAAACCGCTCCTCATCTCATCACAACAATTGCGTTCCTCACGTCCCTTCGCTAAAAGGGGCGCAGCGAATTATTTGTGGATCAGGAGCGGAAATCCCTATGGCGTCTTATCAGTATATTTATGTGATGAATGGTTTGTCGAAGACCTATCCGGGCGGCAAGCAGGTGTTGAAAGACATCCGGCTTTCCTTCTTCCCGGGCGCGAAAATTGGCGTGCTTGGCCTCAACGGCGCGGGTAAGTCGACGCTCCTTAAAATCATGGCGGGGATCGAGACCGAGTTCACCGGCGAGGCCTGGGCTGCCGACGGGGTCAAGGTCGGCTATCTCGCGCAGGAGCCGGAGCTGGACCCGGCAAAGGACGTGCTTGGCAATGTCATGGATGGGGTGGCCGAGAAGAAGGCGCTCCTCGATAAATTCAACGAGATTTCCGCCCGTTTCGCCGAGGACCTCACCGATGATGAGATGAATGACCTGATCGCGGAGCAGGGCGAGCTGCAGGAGCAGATCGATGCGCAGAACCTCTGGGATCTCGACCGCGAGGTGGAGATTGCCATGGACGCGCTGCGTTGTCCGCCAGGCGACGCCGATGTCACCAAGCTCTCGGGCGGGGAACGTCGCCGCGTTGCACTGTGCCGCTTGCTGCTGTCGCAGCCGGATATGCTGCTGCTCGACGAGCCGACCAACCATCTCGATGCCGAGAGTGTCGCCTGGCTGGAGCGCTTCCTGCATGACTATTCCGGCACCGTCGTCGCCGTGACCCATGATCGTTATTTCCTCGACAACGTGGCGGGCTGGATATTAGAGCTTGACCGTGGCCACGGCATTCCGTGGGAAGGCAACTATTCAAGCTGGCTGGAGCAGAAGGAGAAACGCCTCGCGCAGGAAGGCAAGGCCGAGGATGCACGGCGGAAAACGCTGGATCGGGAGCTGGAATGGATCCGGCAGGGGCCAAAGGGCCGCCAAACCAAATCCAAGGCCCGTATCAGTGCCTATGAGGATTTGCTGGCCGAGCAGAATTCCAAGCAGGCCGATGCGATGCAGATTTATATCCCGGCGGGTCAGCGTCTTGGCGATCTGGTGGTCGAGGCGGAGAACGTCTCCAAGGCGTTCGGTGATAAACTGCTGATCGACGGCTTGGACTTTAAGCTCCCGGCAGGGGCGATCGTTGGCGTGATCGGGCCGAACGGCGCCGGTAAAACGACCCTTTTCAAACTGCTGACAGGCCAGGAAAAGCCGGATACCGGCAGCTTCAAGGTCGGCCCGACAGTACAGCTCGGCTATGTCGATCAGGATCGTGACACGCTCGATCCCAACAAGAATGTGTGGGAGGAAATTTCCGAAGGGAACGAGATCATCTATCTCGGCAAGAAGGAGATCAACAGCCGCGCCTATGTGTCAGGCTTTAACTTCAAGGGCTCGGACCAGCAGAAGAAGGTCGGCCAGCTTTCGGGCGGGGAACGCAACCGCGTCAACCTCGCGAAAATGCTGAAGGCCGGCAGCAACTTCCTCCTCCTCGACGAGCCGACCAACGACCTCGACGTTGATACCCTCCGGGCGCTGGAAGAGGCGCTGCTACAGTTCGCCGGTTGCGCCGTGGTCATCAGCCATGATCGCTGGTTCCTCGACCGGATTGCCACCCATATCCTCGCCTATGAGGGCGACAGCCATGTGGAATGGTTCGAGGGCAATTTCGAGGCCTATGAGGAAGACAAACGCAAACGCCTCGGCAAGGAAGCGACCGAACCGCACCGCATTAAATACAAGCCGATCAAGCGCTAGGGACTAGGCTGTGTGTAGCGCCAGCGCGCGCTGCACAGCCGGGCGCTCCATCATACGGGCAAAATGCGCCTCAATTTTCGGGAAATCCGCGATGTTGACACCGTCGCCTTCGAGCCAGCGGCTCACCGTGAAGAGATAGGGGTCAGCGACGCTGTAGTCGTCCCCCATTACCCAGGGACCCTTAAACATTTCTGACTGAATAAGGGCGAAGCAATCTTCCATATTGCTTTTCACTTTGCGGCCCATATCCTCGATAGAGGATTTTTCAGTCACCCAGCGGGTGCCGCGTCTGCGATGAGCGTGGTTCACATGTGCTGTTGAACTGAGGTAGCTGTTGATGGACTGCATCTTGCCAAGTTGAAACACATCATCCAGCGGCGCAAGTTTGGCATCTGGATGCTTTTGCGCGAGATAGAGGAGGATGGCCGGCGTCTCGGTCAGGATGCCCTGCTCGGTGATCAGCGCGGGAACGCGCCCCTTTGGATTGATTTTGAGATAATCCGGTTTCGTCTGCTCGCCATCTGCGAAATTGACCCGGATGGCGTCGAATGACGCTCCGATCTCTTCCAGGACAATATGGGGTGTCAGGGCAATGGTGCCGGGGGAATAGAATAGTTTGTACATGATAATCCCTGTTGTTTTCTATGAACCATACCCTGAATTTGCGAGCCTAGGATAGACAAAAGTTCTCATCTCGGCGTGGGGCATTTAATGGATGAAGATATACAAAAGCGCTTTATACTGTTGGGATAGCAATTGCTATCTGAGGCGACATGAAATCGTTTGTTTTCCTGATCATGATAATGGCCTTGGCCGCCTGTGCCGGCACTGGGCGGCAGGCGGCTCACAATGTCTGGCCCTCGGACCCGGAAGAGCGGTCAGCGGCGGAACGAGTCTATGCAAAGACGCTAGGCAGGCCAGTCGGCGTGATGCCTCCGGGTCTGGATTTTACGTTTCGCGAGATTGTGGAGAAGCAAATACTGGATCATTTTGACTATCGGCTTGACCAGCTCGATGGCGCCGACCTGTTGAATGCTGTCCGGGAAAATGTAGCCAGCAACTTTATCGATGACCTGAGCCTCAGCGCGTGTCGGGATCCTGATATTCGGTTTTTGCTGAACAACGGTTTTGACTATGAATTCCGAATGAGAATCTTTGGCAGCAAAGGGACGAGCACGGCGTCGAACAAAATGGACAAGGGATTTTGCGTTGCCAGCGACTTGCCGCTTGCCAATCAGAATGCCATTGAGTCTCGCTTTGAAAAAGTCCGGCACTGGCCGAACGGTGATCGTGTTGATCCACGGTTGGTGGAGCGGGTCATGGGATTGTTTCAGGTGGCGGCCGCCAAACATGAACCGCCTGATGTGGACGGACTAGCCCTGAAGACTACTAATCTAGAGGCCGAAGGGCTTATGTTGTCTTTTTACGTGGCCAAAGAACAAAAAAATACCATAAAGCAAAGTAAGTATTGGCCTCAGAATTTTAAGGGGCGGATTCTTGCGAAGCGCTGTACAAGCAAGGCGTCGCTTGCGGCGATAACAGTGGGGGCAGTTTTCAGATACTCGATCGAGTTCCTGTCAAACAAAGAAGTTTTGGAGCACGTCGTTTTTACGGTTAGCTATCCGGACTGTTTACTTTATAACAAAAAACCGTGATGAAGGTGTTCCGGGGTTCCCGGAAGCGTAGTGTTTAAGGACGTGACTGAGCATGCAGATTGAAGAGACGGCGATTAAAGACGTACAAATCCTGTGTCCGAAAAAGTTCGGGGATGACAGGGGGTTTTTCTCCGAAGTCTGGAACGCTCAGACGCTGAAAGAAGCGGGGCTAGACCTTACCTTCGTGCAGGACAATCATGCCTATAACGCCGAGGCAGGTGTCGTGCGGGGGTTGCACTACCAACTGGATCCGAAGGCGCAAGGCAAGCTGGTGCGGGTCCTCCGTGGCGCGGTTATCGATGTCGCGGTGGATATCCGGGTGGGCTCCCCGACCTTCGGTCAACATGTGGCGGTGGAATTGTCGGCGGACAACTGGCGTCAGCTTTGGGTGCCGGCTGGCTTTGCCCATGGCTATTGCACATTGGAACCGGATACGGAAATTGTTTACAAGGTAACGGATTATTACAGCCCGGAGCATGACTGCGGTATTTTCTGGAATGATCCGGATTTGAATATTAATTGGTCCGTATCGACGGAAAAGGCGATTCTTTCAGAAAAAGATAAGATTTTGCCTCTATTAAAAGATCAGACAAGATTATTCGAATTCAAGGAAACCAGATGACTGTTTTTGTCACAGGAGGAGCGGGCTTTATCGGATCCGCCCTTGCCCGCGACCTGATCGACCAGGGCAAGGAAGATGTTTTGATTATCGACAAGCTGACCTATGCCGGATCGCTCGAAAGCCTGAAACCCGTCAGCAACAGCCCGCATTATCACTTTTCACAAACTGACATCTGCGATCGGGATGGAATTGGTGCACTGTTCACCAAATACAAGCCAAGCGCGGTCTATCATCTGGCGGCGGAGTCCCATGTCGACCGGTCGATCGATGGTCCGGCGGATTTTGTCCAGACAAACCTCGTCGGTACCTTCACCATGCTGGATGCGGCTTACCACTATTGGCGCGCCCTGGAGGGAGCTACAAAGGAAAGTTTCCGTTTCCTGCATGTCTCGACGGATGAAGTCTATGGCGAACTTGGCCCGGAAGGATTGTTCTCGGAAACGAGCCCTTATGATCCCAACTCACCCTATTCAGCGAGCAAGGCGGGGTCCGATCATCTGGCGCGAGCCTGGCACCGTACCTATGGCCTGCCGGTGCTGGTGACCAACTGTTCCAACAACTACGGACCCTATCAGTTCCCTGAAAAACTTCTGCCGGTGATTATCCTGAACTGCCTGAAAAGCAAGGAACTGCCGGTTTACGGCAAGGGAGAGAACATCCGCGACTGGCTCTATGTGGAGGATCATGCCGCCGCCCTGCAACAGGTAGTGGCCTCCGGTGAAATCGGGGAGACCTACATGATTGGCGGCCGGGCCGAGCGGACAAATATCGATATGGTCCGCAGCATCTGCAAGATAATGGACAAGAAATTCCCGGAAAAAGCACCGCACGAGGACTTGATCCGTTTCGTGACCGACCGACCGGGACATGACGCCCGCTACGCGGTGGACTGCTCGAAAATAGAGGCGGAACTCGGCTGGTCGCAATCCCTGGATCTGGAAACCGGCCTTGAGAAAACCGTCGACTGGTATCTCGAAAACCTTGATTGGGTGAAGGCGGTTGCCGCAGATTATACACAGGAACGCCTTGGCCTCGGAACAACAGGCCAATGAAGGTACTGGTCACCGGGGCTGGCGGCCAGGTAGGGCAGGCGCTGCAGAAACTTGCGCCGTCTCATAAGATCGACGTCATTGCGCTCGACCGTCAGGCGCTCGACATTACGGACCTGTCCGCCGTTCAGACGCGAGTTGGCGAAATCTCTCCCGATATAGTGATCAACGCTGCCGCCTATACGGCCGTAGACAGGGCGGAAGAGGAGGGGGAGGCGGCCTTCGCCATTAACGCCCAGGGGACGGAAAACCTGGCACTTGCCTGTGCGAAAAAGGATATCCCGTTCCTGCATATCTCGACGGATTTTGTATTCAATGGCAGGAAAGACGGTGCCTATCTGGAGGATGATCCTGTCGCGCCGCTCAGTATCTATGGGGAAAGCAAGGCGGAGGGGGAAGCCCGCACCGCCGCGGTATCACAAAAATACATCATTCTGCGGACAGCGTGGGTCTTCGGCGGCGCACAGAATTTTGTCAACACCATGCTCCGGTTGGCGGAAAGTCATAAGGAACTCAACATTGTCGATGACCAGACCGGCGGACCGACCGCGGCGGATGATATCGCGACAAGCCTGTTGCGAATTGCCGGAGCTGTCCGGCAGCCGGGATTTAAAGACTGGGGCATTTTCCATTATTGCGGCGCGCCGGCCGTGACCTGGTATGGCTTTGCACAGGCCATATTTGCCCGGCATGCGGAGGCGCCCGTCCTCAATCCCATCCCGACGGAGGATTTTCCTGTTCCTGCGGAGCGTCCCAAGAATTCCGTGCTTGATTGTTCAAAGATTAAACGGGTTTTTGGCATTGACCAGCCGGATTGGCAAAAGGCATTATCCGGAATATTGGCGAAACAAGAAAAATAGAGATAACCCAATGGCCCGTCAGGAATTTCACTTTTTTCATCCTTTTCGTGTGCGCTACTCCGAGATCGACGCACAGAGCGTTGTTTTCAATGCTCATTACCTGACCTATTTTGATACGGCCATTACGGAATTTTTCCGTCATCTGGGCTATAACCATCAGGACTATGTGAAACGGACCGGGAAGGATTTCCACCTCGTGAAATCGCTGGTCCTGTATGAAAAGCCGATCTTGTTCGACGCTGAGATTGAGGTCGGTGTCCGGATTGAGAAAATAGGCCGATCCTCCATCACTTTCGCTCTGGCCATTTTTGCAAAAGGCGAGGAAACCCGTTATTGCACAGGGGAGATCGTCTGGGTCAACACCGACCAGACCACCCATAAACCCGAACCCGTCGATAACGAATTCCTTGAATTGTTCGAGACGTTCGAGACTGTAAAGAAATAGCGCGTTTGCGCAGCCTTATCATTCTTCTGTCAATTTGTTTTCTGCATCCGCATACTGATAACACCGTGGCACTGGCCATAGTGCCCGCCGCCGCTGGGTGACTCCGCCCGGAAAAACTTGTCCGGGCCGTCGAGAACGAAACGCTCGGTCCATCGCCACAGAGTCCCGCCAGCCGGCACGTTTATTTGTAAATCTACATGACCGGGATTGTTTTCACCATTCAGATGGAGAGCGGTTCGTCCGCTATAGACCGCTTTTGAGATAATTCCCCGATGGAAATCCAGAGGAAAACTCCAATTGACATTTTGAATGCAGGACGCCGACGCCCCGCTGGATGATTTATAATTGGCAAAAACCTGCCAGGTACCTGTTGGATCAAATCCATTGTAGTTTTCACTAACTTGGCCGGAGGCACCTGATATGTCGCCGACTGTATCAGCTTTCTTCATATGGAGTTTCATTATTCCCGGGCAAGCTCCATTTGCACTTGCTTCAAACCATTCCTCGTCGCTGTTTATTTTAAATCTATCCTTCCATTCAAATTCACCTGAATTAAGTGGACCGTTCAGTTTTAAATCGACAAAATCATCATAATTTTCGCCGGTTAGATAGAGCGGAAGGTTGCCATCCCAATAAGTATTTGAGAACTTTCCTCGTCTGAAATCGAGGATGAAACTCCACCGGGCGCTTTTCGGGCAGGCACTAATATTATCAGGCCCTCTTTGATATCGAACTATAACCTGCCAGTTACCGGTCGGATCAAAAGTCTTTACCCCGCTTACGCGTCGCTGCGCCAAAAGGTCAAGTCGATCCTGTGCAGGCCCTATAAAGGGGCCGTCGCTGTAGGTGTCCATAAACTCCTGTATTGGCAGAGGGTCATTGCTGTTTTGCACGCGTTTCCAGGCTTCCAACATTGTTTTATCGTCAGACGACAATTTTTCGTTCTTTGTGGTGTTTGCAAGAGTCAATAGCTTCACATTGATTGCCGCTTCAAGATCACGGATCCATTGATTGTAGTTGCGATGGATCCCGTATCCGTTAGCCAGTAAATTGACACTTGAAGCATAGGTAATGGAGTAGCTGATCAATGAATAATCAATTCGAACATCGGCCTGATGATTTCGAATTCTAAGCACGCCTTCGATCTTGCCGGGGCCGGTGTCTTTCATTTTCCAATTCTTGCTGGCACCGGCCTGTTTGATTGCCTTGCCAACCTCTTCAAGTGACGTAAAGACAAGGCCTTGTGGAACTGGGACATTCTCAGAATTGTAGACCGGCTGTATCCGTTCCTGGCAGCCGCTGGCGAGGAAGACAACAAAGACGAGAGTTAGGACGCGAAAGTATGGTTTCAATAGACTTATCCCGAAACAACTGAGGGTTAAGTCGTTAAAATAGCGAACTCCCGTAAATTGATAAAGTCCTAAGCGTCTATTATTACGTGATGTCTGTCGGGGTGTTTGTCAGGATATAGAGGCCGACGCCGATCAGCAGGAAGGGCAGGATTTTCGGCGCATAGCGTTCCAGCAGTGATCTAGCTCGCCGATGGCCAATGGCCTTCTGCGCGCCAAAGGTGAATGCGGTGGCGGCCAGCAGGACACTTGCGACCATCCAGCCGATCAAACCAGGGCGGGTATCTGAGAGGAGCGGGGCCAGCACGGCAATGGAATCCCAGCTATGAGCGATCATAATCAGCGTTATGGTAAGAAAGCTGCCGCCCGCCTTGGGGATGACATCAGACGAAGCGCGCGCCGTTGATTTATGAGGGCGGACGAGGTGCCACAGCTCGTAAAGGCCAACTCCCAGCGGGACAAACCCGATATAGGGAATGATTTCGGCGGGTAGTTTCTGGATGCCATGGGCGAAAATCAGGCAAATGCCGATCATGAGAAGGACAGCCAGAAGATACCCCTGCCGCACCTTGGCAACGCCGTACTTCGGATGCAGTGACAAGGTGACAAGCAGGAAAAGATTATCAAAACTGGTTGAGAGAAAGGCCATGAAGCTGACGGCAACGGCAAGGAGAATATCATCCATTATCGGTTTCCCAGCTCGACCCTAACAACGCTACTCAGCTTTTTTCTTCGCCTTGCCCGATATGAAACAGGCAATCCCCGCGCACGACCCGTGCCGGCTGCCGCTTGGCGAGGATGACCCCGTCTGCCTCGAAAAACAGCTCAATCGGTTCCCGGCCGGGAGTCTCCGTGCGATGAATGAGTGCCGCCGGCTGTCCCTTCCTGACGTCTTCGCCGGGATCGGCAAGCGGTTCATAGACGCCGGGTTCCGTTGCGAAAATACTGCCTTCCTCATTGAAGATACGGCCCTTCTTGGGCGAGGATTCCGGTGCGGTGGTTATCACGCCAATTCGGTGGAGAGAGCGCAATAGACCGTCTCCGGCAAGTTTCGGAAGGCCCTTTGAGACAGTGCCACCGCCCGCCAGTTCGGTCAGGATGCTGCACACGCCTTTGCGAAACGCGGCCGCCGACGAGAAACTTCCGGCATCGCTTCGTTGAAAATACAGCGTATGCGGCAGGCTGAAGGCGTCGGCGATTTCCCGCTTCAGTGATAAGTGAGGATCGTCCTCCGACACGGAAAACAGCAGAGTCGGTGTGTAAAATAGGGAACTGCCGCCGGAATGGAGGTCAAACAGGTAATCCGCGCGCTCGAGCAGGGTATGCTCGATATAATGGGCGATCTGTTGGGTCGGCGTCCCGGTATCGCTGCCGGGAAAGGAGCGGTTAAGGTTCCCCTGGTCGAGCGGGGAGGTGCGCAGGCCCGCCTCGGCCGCCGGGAAATTCGCCATCGGCAGGATGATTAACTGCCCGCGTATCTGTTCGAGAGGCAGGGTCCGGATCAGGGTAGAGAGGATCACCTGGCCTTCATACTCGTCTCCGTGGTTTCCCGCCATCAGAAGGACGGTCGGGCCATCCCCGTTCTTCATGCTGGCAATAGGGATCGGGATATATCCATAGGCCGACCGGTGTACGGAATGCAGCAATTGCAGATATCCATGCTGAATACCGTCTTTATCGAAATCAACTTTGGTGGAGATAAGTGAGGACATGGGCTGGGCACCTGAAACTATTAAAACTTTTTCCCAATAATATATCTGTCCTTGTCGGTGGGCGCCATGAATGAATTGTCAAATTGCGCCGTAAGAATAATAGCCCGCCGGAGGGGCGGGCTATCTCTGGTTGGTAAGTCGCCGGATTAGGCGGCTTTGCTCTCGATGAGCTTACCTTTATTGATCTCGATTGTGCGGGGTTTCAGTTCCTCAGGAATTTCCCGGACGAGATCTATATGGAGAAGGCCATTTTCCATAGACGCGCCGACCACCTTGATCGTTTCGGCAAGCTCGAAATTCTGCACAAAGGACCGGGCTGCAAGGCCGCGATGCAGATATTCGACTTCTTCCTTTTCTTCCAGGGATTTGCCGCTGATTTTCAGGCTGTTCTGGTTGGCGACCAGTTCGAGTTGATCCTCCGTAAAGCCGGCGACGGCCATTGTGATCCGGTAATGGTCAGCATCCGTTTTCACAATATTGTAAGGCGGGAAGCTGTTGTCCGCTGTCGCGCGTTCCAGGCCGCGGAAAAGTTGCTCTATCCGGTCGAAACCGACGGTTGAACGCATCAGGGGTGAAAAATCATAAGTACGCATGGTTATATCCTCCTGTGAAGCAATATATATGCGGGCCGCCCAAAGAGGGCCAAACCCTTGTTATCAGACCCAAAATTGGCATCCGATGACCCTTATATGTGACGCTTTTCAGGAGTTTCAAGAGCTGAAAATATGGAAAATTAACTTTTGGGCGCTAGTTTTTTTCAGCAAATCCGGAGTAATTTCCGTTCATTTACACAGCAAAGGACAGCCGATGGGCGTCAGCAATGATGATGGAGCGCAATCAGGGGCGAATACCATCTTTTTTACCCGGACATATGATGAGGCGCTGGATCTGGTGAAGGAGGCGCGTGCCTATCTTGCGGGTCCGGGGCAGACGGCAGCTCGGGCCATGCCGGCGGAGGCCAGTTTCGTCTATGCGGCTGAATCATTGCGGCTGACGACAAGACTTACGGAAAGCATGTCCTGGCTTATGTTCCAGCGGGCATTGCAGGAAGGGGAGATCACGCTGGAAGAATCGCAGGAAGACGAATGCCATCTCCAGCATCTGGATATCTGCCTCGTCGACAAGCCATTGTCCGGCCGGGAACTATTGCCGGAGGGGTTGCTTTACCTGCTGGAACGGAGCGAACACCTGTATCAGAGGCTGGTCCGTCTGGATGAGCAGGGCAAGCACGCCTTTCAGCGTGCCAGGCAATAGCCTCATGGTCCGGATATTCAAAATCCGGCGACAAAAAAGGCGCTCAAATTGAGCGCCTGATCCGGGAACCCTTGCAGGTTCAGATTTTCGTTAGCTGGCTTTGATGCCGAAGTTAGCGAAACGCTTGTTGAACTTCGCAACCTGGCCATCATCACGTAGATGCTGCTGACCACCGGTCCATGCCGGATGCGTTTTCACGTCGATGTCCAGTTTCAAAACATCGCCTTCTTTGCCGTAAGTCGAGCGGGTTTCAAAGGTAGTTCCATCGGTCATTTCGACAGTGATCGTGTGGTAATCGGGATGTATATCTTTTTTCATGTCGGTTCACCCTTTGGGGGACGCTAAAATTCGTTCAGCGGGCCTTATATTAAAGCTTGGGCATTATGGCAAGCAAAGATATGTTTTTTGGCATTTTTTCTTGCATTCCTGGCTATGACCGTTACACCCAAGAGCTGGTTTTTATGACAGAACAATGGCAGGAATTGCTGCGTGACTGATGTAAACGGAATCGCCACCGATGCGGATAAAAAGGAAAAGTCTAAACAGGTGGTGACTCGCCTTTGGCAGCTCTGGCGATTCGTCAAGCCCTATAAGCTGCAGGTTTTCGGTGCCCTGATCGCGCTTATTGTCGCGGCCGGCACCACCTTGTGGATCGGGCAGGCAATACGCGATCTTCTGGACAAGGGATTTACCGCCGGGGCGGGAAGCCTCGACCGTGTGTTTATCGAGCTGATGGGGGTGGTCGCCTTGCTCGCCGTCGCCACGTTCAGCCGTTATTTTCTGGTGTCCTGGATTGGCGAGCGGGTCATTTCCGATCTCCGTAAAGCGGTATTCAATCATGTCCTGACTCTGAACCCCGCATTTTTCGAAGTTACCCGGACGGGGGAAGTTCTGTCGCGCCTGACAACCGATACGACCCTGATCCAGACTGTCATCGGATCCTCGATTTCGGTGGCGCTCCGCAATTTCCTGCTTTTCATCGGGGGCCTTGCGTTCCTTATCTATACGAGCCCCGCCCTTTCGGGGATGGTGCTGCTGGTTGTGCCTCTCGTGCTGGTGCCGATCATTGTCTTTGGACGGATGGTACGCAAGCTCAGCCGGGCGAATCAGGACAGCATCGCCGCCGTCAGTTCCCGCGCCGATGAAACCTTGCGTGCCATACAAACATCCCAGGCCTATACCCATGAGGATCATGACCGGGCGCAGTTCAGTGCGGATGTCGAGACCAGCTTTCGCATCGCCATCAGGCGCATCACCGCGCGCGCCTGGCTAACCGCCCTCGTCATCCTTCTAATTTTCGGCGCGATCGATTTTGTTCTCTGGAGCGGCGCGACCGCTGTTGTCGACGGCAGTATGTCCGCAGGCACATTGGGCGCCTTCGTCTTTTACGCGGTTATCGTCGCGGGTTCCATGGGTTCGCTCAGTGAAGTCTGGGGCGAGTTGCAGCGGGCAGCGGGTGCCTCGGAACGGTTGCTGGAACTGCTGGCGGAAGAGCCAACGGTCTCCATTCCGACAGCCCCCCTGCCAATTGGATCGTCAATAGAGAAAAATATCCATTTCGACAATGTCACCTTTCACTATCCTTCGCGGCCGGATCAGGCGGCGCTGAATGACTTCTCGCTCGAAATTCAAAAAGGCGAGACTGTCGCCCTTGTCGGGCCGAGCGGGGCGGGCAAGACGACAATCTTCCAGCTTCTACTGCGCTTTTATGATCCGCAGTCGGGACGCGTTACCATCGATGGGATCAATATAGCTGAGGTGGATCCGGTCCGTCTTCGCGCGCTGATGGGTCTGGTGCCGCAGGATGCGGTGATCTTCGCCGATACCGCCATGGAAAATATCCGCTATGGCCGGCCGGAGGCGAGCGATGCCGAGGTGCGCGCCGCGGCCGAGGCCGCCGTCGCTACCGAGTTTATCGATGCCATGCCGGACGGGTTTCACACCGAGTTTGGTGAGCGGGGGATCAAACTGTCCGGTGGCCAGAAGCAGCGGATCGCTATCGCCCGCGCCATCCTGCGGGACCCAGAAATCCTATTGCTGGATGAGGCAACCTCCGCTCTTGACGCGGAAAGCGAACGGCAGGTGCAGATCGCCCTTGAGCATCTTATGCAAAACCGGACGACACTGGTCATCGCCCATCGGCTTGCGACCGTGCTAAATGCCGATCGGATTATCGTGCTGGAAAATGGGCGTATCGTTAATCAGGGCACCCATGTGGAACTGATGGCTGAAGGGGGACTTTACGCCAAGCTGGCCAAGCTCCAGTTCGACGTGGGCCGAAGCGCGTTATCCGCCTAGAACGTCGTTGAGTACGCCTGCCAGCTGGCCATGAATGGTTTGCTGGCTGAAATGTTGCTCATAATAGGCCCGTGCGGCGGCGCCAGAGGACTCAAGCTCTGTCCGGGCCAGGGTGAGTTGCCGGACGCGATCGGCAAGCGCCTTGGGGTCTCCTGGCGGGATTTCGATAAGCCCTGTGTTCTTTGGTGCGGGATAGGCTGTCGATTCACGTGTTATCACTGTCCGGCCACAAGCTAGCGCCTGATAGACTTTGTTGGGGATCACCCGTGCCGCCTTGTCAGTTGTCCCAAAAACGCCAAGCAGGATTCCCGCCTCATGGATGCGTGCCGGCAATTTCTCATACGGCAGATAGTCTTCGAAGGTGATCGACGGATGACCGGCGGCTGCGGCCTCGCATACGGCCTTTCGCGGACCGTCCCCAAGTAAGGTCCAGCGGAGCGGGAGGTCGTCACACAGCTTCGCCGCCTCGACAATTATCTCCGGTGCCTGCAGACCGATAAAACTCCCATAGAAAAGGACTTCCAGCGGTTCCTCAGATGCTTTCTCAGCCAGTGGGGCGGGGGTAAACAGCTTTTCTTCCGCGCCGACCGCAATGACGTGGATTTTATCCGGCTCGAGTCCGAAAGTATCGGCAAAGAAGGCCGCATGGCCGGCGGTATCGGCAATGATCCGATCAGCTTTTGAGAAGATCCTACGTTCTTTTTCAAGAAGGTCTTTCGCTTTGCGGCTTTTCTCCGCAAACTTCCGCCGTTCGAACACCTGCTTGTCATAGGCAGATATCATCGGATCGAAGAGGAGCGGAACGCCGTGCCGACGGGCCCATTTCGCCGCGGCTGCCATATCCCGCTGACGAAAAGCGGGAAGCCAGAGGAGATCAGGTTTTTTAACGCCATTTATCGTCGCCTCTAATTTTCCAAGGGGACTGATATGGGGGCGAAAATCGTTAATCCGCCAGCCAAGGGCCCGAAATGCCTGCCGGAGGATTCTGTTGCGGGAATACTCCGGATCAAACCGGCCCCACCAGAGGACGGATTTTGCCGTTTCGCTCATGTCCCGAGATCCAGCTCACCAATTACCTTCTCAAGCGAAAGGTCGGCGAGATCATCCTCGCGCAGAACCCGGACGTCCCGGCCGCGAGGGCGAGACATGTTGGGGTCGGACGCGCGAGAGAAGAGAACGACCGTCTTGCAGCCAACGGCGGAAATCAGGTGCAGGGGGCCGGTGTCATTTCCCACTGCCAGAACGGCGCCCGCGCCAAGAGAGGCAATATCACCAAAGTCCGTTTTTGAAGAAAGATCGAGGGCCGTGGGACAGGCGTCCTTGATTGTTGCAATTGCCTCGGCCTCCGCCTTGCCGCCGATCAGGGCGGGCGTAATACCCTGTTCATGCAGATAGGTGGCGAGCTCGGCGAAGCGGATCGCAGGCCAGCGTTTCTCCGGCCGATGAGCGGAGCCGCCAGGGACTAATAAGGCATATTTCGCGGGCAGGCTGAACCTCGAGATATCGGTCATTGCCCAGGAAAAATCGACGGGCGGGATAGTGTCGATGCCGGCCACCTTCAACTGGTCAATATGCCGCTCGATCGTGTGTATCTTGGTGCGAAGCGGGCTGTCATGGGGGTGGGAACACCCTTTGGCGACACCGCACCATTCCGGCTTCCGCCGTTTTGGAAAGAAACTGAAGTAAGAATTCGTGCGGGTAGAGGTCTGAAGATCGTACACCCGGTCAAACTTCCCCCGGCGCAGTTTCCGGATTAGCGGTATGAGTTTGGACAACTGCCAGATTTTCGGACGCTCATCGATCCAGATTTCATCGAACAGGCCGGATTTCTCAAGAAAAGTGGCGAAGGGGCGGGTTGTCAGCAACACTATCCGCGCGTCGCCATGATGGGCACGGATCGCCTGAAATGGCCCCTGCGCTAGGATTACGTCGCCAAGCGCGCCATGCTTGATGACAAGAATATTCCGACCCTTGCCCGCCACCGGCTAGCGTTCCGTCAGCTTGAGTTCGATCCGCCGGTTCCGAAGATAGCCGATCTCGTCATCGCGGGTATCGATTGGCTGGAACTCGCCAAAGCCGGTTGGGGCCAGCCGCTTTGGCGGGACACCCTGACTAATCAGGAATTTCGTTACGGAAAGGGCGCGGGCGACGGATAGTTCCCAGTTGGACGGGAAGCGCGCCGTGCTGATGGGCTGGCTGTCCGTATGGCCGTCAACCCGCAGGATCCAGTCAATTTCCTTCGGAATATCCTTGGCGATTTCCAGCAGCGTGGCCGCGAATTTCGCCATATCCTGTTTGCCTTCCGGTCCCAGTTCCGCCTGACCCGCATCAAAGAGGACTTCCGACTGGAAGACGAAGCGGTCGCCGACGATACTGATGCCCGGCCGGTTTTTCAGCACCTCCCGCAGTCTCCCGAAAAACTCGGACCGGTATTGCTGCAGTTCCTGCACCTTGGCCGCAAGCGCCTGATTAAGCCGTTTGCCGAGATCGGCGATTTGCGCGTTTTGCTCTACATCCTTCGCCTCACTTGCCTCAAGAGCCTGATTGAGCTTGGCGAGTTCATTTCGAAGGGTATTGATCTGGGCATTGAGGGCCGCGACCTGCGATCGCGCGGCGGCGGAAAGGGCCTCTTCCTCGGTCAGCTTGTCCTGTGTCTGGAGATAGAGGGTCTGAAGCTCGGCAAGGCGGATTTCGCGTTCCTCGATATCCTTCTGGGCCAGAACAGTGCGTTCCTGTTCATCGGCGAGGTTGGTTTCCAGCTCCTTGCTGCGATCACGCAGATTACCTATTACCGTATCTTTTTCCTCGATCGTGGCGGCGAGTTTGCCGACCTCCTCCTCAAGATTCTTGCGTGTTTCTTCCAGCGCGGCAATATCCCGCTTGAGGCTTTCAAGTTCGGCGAGATTGGCTTTCAGGCTTGCCTCGCTTACGTCCAGTTTTTCCTCCATCGCCGCGGTTTTGTCCTTTTCCTCGCGGAGCAGGACTGTCAGGCGATCCCGGTCTTCCTCGGCAGAAAGGGCGCGGCTGGTCAGGGTATCAAGCTGGATAATGACGTTGTCCCGTTCCTCCGCGAGTTTTGTCATATCAATGTTGAGCTGGGTGATCTGGTTTTCAAGGTTTGCACTGGTTCGTCGCTCGATCGCCAGGAGGTCGGCCAGTTCATTGACCTGCTGGTTGAGCTTTTCAAGCGCCGCGTCGCGTCCCGACAGGGCCTGGGAGAGAAAAAATTGCGCCAGCACAAAGACCACCAGCAGGAAGATGATCACCAGCAGCAGGGTGGTCAATGCATCAACAAAGCCTGGCCAAATCTCGTATGGGGCGCGTTGTCCGCGGCGTCTACGAGCCATAGCTCACTCCGTCTTTTACAGCGGGCATTGTCTCAACCACGGCGGCTTTCTTCTGCGATAGCGGCGATTGTCCGGGTCAGCAGTTTGATGTCGCTGCGGATTTCCTGAACGACCTGTTCACGGCCATCCGCGCTTTCCTCCAACATTCTGACCATATGCACATCCAGATTGCGAAGATGATTGCGGCTTGACTGGTCAAGTCCGGCACTTTCTGCCGATTTGGCAAGCCGTTCAAAAAGGGGCTTCAGTTCCGTCTGCCCTTCGGCAAGCTTGACCAGCAGGTCCTGTTCCGTCCGCATCTGGTCGGTGAGCGCGGCCAGACGTTCGCTCAGGTTGATGAGGGAGTTTTCCGCCGACCCGCGCTTGTCCTCATTGCGGGCGAGGGTGCGTTGAAGATTGTTCAGGCTTTCCGCCGTTTGTTCGAGAAGGGCCTGAACATAAGCGGGAACACTCTGGTCGCTGTCGGCGATGACGGCAGAGCCGGAGCTGCTGAAACGGGTGATGGATGTCAGCCATTCCTCGAGGTCGCCGTAAAAACGGTTCTGCGCCTGGCCGGCCTGCATATCGAGGAAACCCAGAACCAATGATCCTGACAGCCCGAAGAGGGAGGACGAAAAGGCAATCGACATGCCCGACAGTGGTTTTTCAAGTCCAAGCTTCAACTCATCGAAAATAGCGACGAAATCACCGCCGCCACCGACATTGAGCGTGGAAATGGCATCCCCCACAGACGCCACCGTCTCCAGCAACCCCCAGAAAGTGCCGAGCAGGCCCAAGAAAACCAGAACGTTGATCAGATAGCGTGAAATATCGCGCCCTTCATCAAGACGCGCGCTGACACTGTCCAGCAACGTATTCATCGTCACGGCGCTTAACCGGATTGGCCCGTTGCTGTCACTGAAAATGGTATAGAGGGGTGCCAGCAGGCGCGGCGGCCGCACCGTGGGTTGCGACGATTCAAGACGGCGCAGACTGTGGGTCCAGTTAATCTCCCCGGTCAGCATCAAGACTTGGCGGAAAATGAACAGGATACCAAACAGCAGGACCAGAATGATAAGGCCGTTCAGGAGAGGATTGGCGAAAAAAGCGGTCTGGAGTTGTGGATAGAGAAAGGCGGAGATCGCAACTGCAACGCCGATAAAAATGGTCATTCGGATCAGATAGCGCCGGGGTTTCTTTATGTTCGGCGTACCAGCCAGGCTGTGGGTTTCGACATTGGAAATTGTTGACATGGTTACCTTGTAATCATTAGGAGATCAACGCGGTCTGACGGTCCGTCGCCTTTCGGCTCACCAAGTGCCCGTACTTCAATCTGCCTGTTATTGACACCAAGTTCCATCAGTTTGGAGCGAATTGCGAGCGCCCGGCCAAGCGAAAGACGGCGTGCGGCGCTGACGCTGTTTCCGCTACCATAGGCGAGGAGCTGGACATTGCGCCGGTCGCCATCCTTGAACTGGTCGGCGATGACCTGCAGGGTGGTTTGCGCCTCTGTCGGCAGGTCTGCAACGCCTTCGGCGAACAGGATTCGCGTGATATTGTCATTAACGCCTGATGATGTAGTTGACGCAGCTGTACCCGCGTCGGGCGCGATGGCAGCGAGCTTGACCTCCTCCTCCGCCAGTGTCTTGGTCTGCTTTTCCGCCGTGTCGGCCTGCGTTGCCGCCATAGTCTCCGTCGATGTCTGGGGAGCTTCTACTGGTTCCTCTTTTACTTGCACCGGCGCTGTATCGGCTGATTCTACAAGCTTATCCGTCGCTAATGTCGCGACATCGCTTTTTGTCTCTTCCGCAACGTCAGGGGTCGGGATCGGCGCTGTGTCCATCTTGACGACAGGGGTGGCGACATCCTCAAACTTCGCCTTTTCTGCCGGTTCTGGCAGCTTCGCGGGATTGAGCGGAGGGACAGGGACGGGAGGAGCGGCTGCGACAGTTGTTTCCGGAAGTGAAAGAGCCGGCTTTATGAGCGGTGTGACGATTTCTTGAGCCGGTGCAGAAGAGGTATTTTTCTTCATCGACGGCGGCGTCAGGATAATCACCGACTCACCATCAATAATCCGGGTCGGGACATTCAGCAGCGGGTTTGAGTATTTTAGTGCTTGCAGGTTTACTTCTACCGCCGGCCGCGCAGAAGCGCCGGTATCCGCATGCGCTGACACTGAAATGAAACCGGACAGGGGGATGGCAAGTGCCAGGGAAGAAAGCAGGGATATGGAGTATCTCGTCGCCGGCAATCTGGTCATTGGCTCCCGTCCTTTCCCCTCAGAGGTCAACAAATACGCGCGAAATTCACTTTCAGCGTTCATATCTGCCAATTGAAAATGTCAACTTTGCGGCAGGTAGCTGAACCGTTTTTGCACCATAACTTAGGCGGCGCGTGCCCACAATCCCTTAGTTTACATCCAAAGCGGCCAGTCGACACTATTTGCGACGGTTTTTTGTCATTTAGTTTTGTGAAAGGATTTTATGCTATTCATGATTTACTCGGTGATCAATGTATACAATTTAACAGAGATTTTTGGATGAAGGGTCTGGTTTCATGAAGCTTGATACGATAGCACTGATACTGGCTGTTTTTGGAGGTCTGGCGTACCTGTTGTTCTTAATATTTGCAGGTGCAACTTCCCCCTTTCCTATCGGGACTGTCCTTTTTATCGTCCTGGCGATTTTCATATACCTGCTGGTTCGCGTGCTTTTACAGCGCTACGGTAACGCCGAAGACGATTTCTATGAGCAGAATATCGACCAGTGAGAGTAAAAATGATTGTCACTACTACAGATGAGATCAGCGGCCAGGAAATTGCCGAAGTGATAGGGCTGGTGCGGGGCAACGTGATCCGTGCGAAACATATCGGGACGGACATCATCGCCGCGTTGCGTAATCTTGTCGGCGGCGAAGTTCGGGAATACACCAAGATGATGGCGGAAGCCCGTGAACAGGCAGCAGATCGGATGATTGCCGAAGCGAGGCTGAAAGGCGCGGATGCCATTGTCGGCATGCGCTTTACAACGTCCATGGTCCTGGCTGGGTCGGCGGAAATTCTCGCATATGGCACGGCGGTGCGGCTGATTCCGGGAAAACAACCTGCTACCGCCGTCGACTAAAGCCGGTTAGTAGTCTTCTTCACTCATTTCGATGACGCATTTGCCGTCAACCTTCCGGTCGATCACGGCGTCCAGCGCGTCAACGAACTGCGAGAGCGGGAATCGGGCGCCGATCTCGGGGTTTATTTTCCCGTCCCTGTAGAGACCAAGCACGCCCGCAGCCATTTCGTCCAGCGCGTCGATATATTGCGCCCGGCTGCCGCCCGGTGACCAGCCGAAGAAATGCCCGAGGTTGAAACCCAGCGCGGAGGCATTTTTTAAAAGCAGGGTATTGGCGGCAATCTTGGGGATCTCGCCGCAGGCATAACCAATTGTCAGCAGCCGCCCTTCCCACGCCAGCGAGCGGATAGACTGGATTGTCACGTCACCCCCGATGCTGTCATAGACAAGATCAACGCCGCGACCATTCGTGATATCCATGACGACATCGCGGAAATTCGCCTGCCGATGGTCAATCACATGATCGGCCCCGTGACGGCGGGCCGTCTCGCAATGCTTTTCCCCGCCGGCGACAGCAATAACGGTCGCACCCAGGGCCTTGCCGATTTCGACAGCGGCCATTCCGACGGCGCCAGCCGCTCCGTGAACCAGCAGGGTCTCGCCGCTTTGCAGGTTGGCGCGGCGGGTCAGGGCGCCATAGGAGGTGTTGTAGGAGGTGATCAAGGCGGATCCAACCGCGAAATCCATATCCTCAGGGATTTTATGGCAGGCAACATCCTCGATCTTGCAGAAACCGGCGGCGCCTCCATGATCGACGCTGCACATGACGTGGTCGCCCACGGCGACGCGGGTTACATTCTCGCCCACGGCATGAACGATGCCGGCTGATTCTGTTGCCGGAATATAGGGGAGGGGGGCCTTGCGCTGATATTTGCCGGCGATGTTGAGGGATGCGGCGAAGCTTACGCCCGCCGCTTTGTTGCGGACAACCACTTCCCCTGGTCCGGGTTCGGGTATGGGAAGGGTTTCGAGCTTGGCAACGTCTTGATAGTTACCGAATTTATGGACGACGATAGCACGCATGTCACGTTGATCCTGACTTATTATTGGTTGAAAAACAGGGCTTTACTATAGCCGAGCCATTCGCGGGAACAAGCCGGGATCGTGTATTTTTTACTTTCCGAGACGGATTTTCCGAAACATTTCCAGCATGGAGCTGTTGATTCCGCTGTTGGTGGCGAGGATATCGCCTTTTTCCAGCATTTTCTCGCCGCCATCGAGCTGCGAGACGAGTGCTCCGGCTTCGCGGGCAATGATGATACCGGCGGCAATATCCCATTCAGCGAGATTTCGTTCCCAGTAACCGTCATATCGACCGGCGGCGACATAGGCTAGATCAAGGGCCGCGGAGCCAAAACGGCGCACACCCGCGGAAATTGACATCACATGCTCAAGTTCCTTCAGGAACTTTCCGTGATCTGCCTTGCCTGTAAAGGGAATGCCGGTCGCCAGAATACAGTCGGTCATCTTGGTACGGCTGGACACCCGGAGGCGACGGTCATTCATATAGGCGCCGCCGCCTTTTTCCGCCCAGAACAGCTCGTCCTTTACCGGATCGAGGATGATGCCGGCAATAATCTCCTTGCCCGCCTTGACGCCGATTGAAATGGCAAAATGCGGCAGGCCGTGAAGGAAATTTGTTGTCCCGTCGAGGGGATCAACAACCCAGTTATGGATTCCGTCCTTCGACTCGATCACGCCGCCTTCTTCGAGAATAAAGCCGAATTCCGGACGCAGCCGGCCAAGTTCCTCCCGCAGGGTCGCCTCGCAGGTCAGGTCCGCCTGGGAGACAAAATCCGCCGGGCCCTTGCGCGATACCTGCAAATGCTCAACCTCGTTGAAGTCACGGAGGAGCTTGCGGGCAGCTTTTCGTGCAGAAAGCTCCATTGCGTTAATGATTGCGGATTTTCTCGCCATCGGCCTATGCCTTACTTTCAGTCAGGGTGCGGGGATTTATACGGCGCTTAGTCCGCCCGCTTGAGATACTCGGATGTTTCCGTGTTGACAACGATTTTCTCGCCCGTGCCGCAAAATGGGGGCACCATCACCCGCATCCCGTTCTCCAGGATTGCCGGTTTGTAGGAAGAGGCCGCTGTCTGTCCTTTCACGGTAGGCTCGGTTTCGGTGATCTCGAGGATGACCTGCTCCGGCAGGATCACGGTGAGCGGGCTTTCCTCGTGAAACTCGATCTCGACATCCATGCCGTCCTGCAGGAAAGCGGCGCGCTCGCCGACCATATCCTTGGAAATCGACACCTGCTCATAGGTGCTTGTATCCATGAAGGTCAGCAACTCGCCATCCTCAAACAGGAACTGGTGCGGCTTTTGTTCCAGGCGAACCCGTTCTACGGACTCGGAGGCGCGAAAGCGCTCGTTCAACTTGGTGCCATCGCGGAGGTTCTTGAGTTCCACCTGCAGATAGGCACCGCCTTTGCCGGGCTGAGTATGCTGAATTTTTACAGCGACCCACAGGCCCCCTTTATGCTCGATCACATTGCCCGGGCGGACAGCATTTCCGTTAATTTTCATGATTTTTCTATGCTCTTGTCAAATAATTCTGGGCGGAACCTACCAGTTTGCCACAACCTTATCAATCATCCGATTGAATGCGGCGACAGCCTCTTTCGGTCCCTCCTTATATTCCCAGACGCCGGCGGCAACCGCGAGGAAATCCGCGCCGTTTTGCAGCAGGACTTCAGCATTGTCGATCGTAATGCCGCCGATGGCGACAGCCGGGATCAGGGTTGTCTCAGACCACCAGGTGAGAATGTCCGGTTCGGTTTTTACGGTATCGGACTTGGTGGAGGAGGGGAAGAAGGCCCCGAAAGCTACATAATCCGCACCGGCTTCGCCGGCCTCCATGGCCAGGTGCCGGGAATTCTTGCAGGTCACGCCGATAATGGCGTCTGGCCCCAGGATTCTCCGCGCCTCTTCATAAGGCATGTCATCCTGGCCGACATGGACGCCGTCAACATCAAGGTCCCTGGCAAGTTCCGCATCGTCATTGAGCAGAAATGCGACACCGGCGTCTTGAGCGATCGGCAGAAGACATTTCGTCGCCGCGATAATTTCTTCGGCCGGACGGTCTTTCAGGCGAAGCTGGAAACAGGCAACGTCGCCACCGGCAAGAGCATTCCGAAAGGCCATTTCGAAAGTATCAAGATCAATGACCGGCGGTGAAATCAGGTAGAGACGGGGACGTTCCCGTCCTTCTTCAGGCGCTGTCCCCATAAAGTGCTATTCCATATCCGGGCTGTATTCGCCATCGCGGGCGGCGCTGGTCAGTTTGGCGCGGTGCAGGAAGGCGGCCTGTGCGGCCTCCTCATTTTCCTTCTTGCCCTGCCAGGCGGCAAGGGCAGAGGCCTGGAGCGCCCGACCGAAGGAATAGCTGATTTCCCAAGGATAGGTTCCCATCTGGTTCATGGCGTTGAGATGTTCTGTCGCCTTTTGCTCGCTCTGGCCGCCGGAAAGGAAGACTATTCCCGGTACAGCGGCAGGTACGGTCTGCTCGAAGCAATAAAGGGTCTTCGTTGCAACTTCCTCGACACCGGCCTGTTCCGGGCAGGACATCCCGGAGACCACCATATTGGGTTTCAACAGCATCTGTTCGAGAACCACGCGCTGTTTATAGAGTTCGTCAAAGACGGTTTTCAATGTGGTTTCCGTGACCGCATAGCATTCGTCAATATTGTGATCGCCATCCATCAGCACTTCCGGCTCCACGATCGGGACAATGCCGGCCTCCTGACAAAGTGCCGCATAGCGGGCGAGAGCATGGGCGTTGGTATCGATGCAATACTGGCTGGGCGCACTTTCCCCAATGGAAATCACGGCGCGCCATTTGGCGAACCGTGCGCCGAGTTTGTGATATTCCGCCAGACGATCGCGGAGGCCGTCCAGCCCTTCAGTTACCAGTTCCCCTTCGGAAAAGGCGAGGGGCTTTGCGCCGGTGTCGACCTTGATGCCGGGAATGATACCCTGACCGTTGATAAGGTCCGTGAGCTGGCGGCCGTCTTTCGCCTTCTGGCGGATGGTTTCATCATAGAGGATCACGCCGCTGATATAATCGCCTGCGCCCTTGGTGGAGAGCAACAGTTCGCGGTAATCGCGGCGGGTTTCTTCCGTGCTTGGTGTATTGATGGTATCGAGGCGTTTCTTGATGGTCCCGGTGCTTTCATCGGCTGCCAGGATGCCCTTGCTGGGGGCGACAAGTGCTTTTGCGATATCTTCTAGTTCCATGTCATCCATTTCTTCACCTCCCGTAAATTCTACCTGATCAGCGGCTGAGCGCGGCAACGCCCGGCAGTGTCTTGCCTTCCATCCATTCGAGGAAGGCGCCACCGGCAGTCGAGATATAGGTAAGGCCATCCGTGACACCGGCTTTTGCCAGCGCCGACACCGTGTCACCGCCACCGGCAACGGAAATCAGCTCGCCCGCTCTGGTCAGCTTCTCGACTTCCTTGGCGACGGCGACCGTGCCGGCGTCGAAAGGGTCAATCTCGAAGGCGCCAAACGGGCCGTTCCATATTAATGTTTTTACCGTCGCGAGACGTTCTTTGAGCAGGGTAACAGATTCCGGTGCGACATCGAGAATCATTTCGTCCGCCTGCACGTCATCGACGCTTGCCGTCCGGTTTGTGGCACCCGCCTTGAATTCCTTGGCCAGCACAACATGCGCGGGAAGGAGGACGTCACAGCCGACCTTCTCTGCCTTGGCCAGAATCTCCGAAGCTGTCCCGGCGAGATCATGCTCGCACAGGGAGGCCCCGACATTCACGCCCTTGGCATTGAGGAAGGTGTTCGCCATGCCGCCGCCAATTACCAGGATATCCACCTTCTCGATCAGGTTGAAGAGAAGGTCGAGTTTGCTGGAGATCTTTGCTCCACCAACAACCGCCATGACCGGACGTGCCGGCTTTTCCAGCGCCTTGGAAAGGGCCGTCAGTTCGGCTTCCATATTCCGGCCGGCATAGGCGGGCAGAAGATGGGCCAGCGCCTCGGTCGAGGCATGGGCGCGATGGGAGCAGGAAAAGGCGTCATTCACATAGGCATCGCCAACGGCGGCGAGTTCCTTTGCGAAACCGGTATCGTTCTTTTCTTCGCCTGCGTGAAAGCGGACATTTTCCGCCAGCAGGACATCGCCCGCCGACGCAGAGGAAACGGCTTTCGCAACAGGTTCGCCAATGCAGTCCTCAATAAAAGTGACCGGCCGCTTAATATGCGCGGCCAGGCCCTCGGCAATGGGACGGAGGGACATGTCCGGGACGACCTTGCCTTTTGGCCGCCCGAAATGGCTGAGAAGAAGGACTTTCGCACCTTTATCGGCGAGTTCATTCAACGTCGGCAGGATCCGGTCAATACGGGTGAAGTCGGCAATCTTGCCATCCTCCACCGGTACATTCAGGTCCACCCGCACCAGAACGGTCTTGCCGCTGACATCAAGATCATCGAGAGTCTTGAATTCAACCATACTCTTACTCCGTCCCCGATCGCACGTTATTTGGCGTTGGCCATGGCGAGCGCCGTGTCGCTCATCCGGTTGGAGAAGCCCCACTCATTGTCGTACCAGCTCAGGACACGAACGAAGGTGCCGTCGATCACCTGTGTCTGGGTCAGGTCAAAGGTGGAAGACGCCGGGTTGTGGTTGAAGTCGATGGAGACAACCGGATCGCTGTTGGCGTCGAGAACGCCTTTCAGGCGACCGTTTGCAGCCTCGGTAATGGCGGCGTTGATCTCTTCCTTGGACGTGGAACGACCGGCGACGAATGTCAGGTCGATCATGGAGACGTTTGGTGTCGGAACGCGAACTGATGTACCGTCGAGCTTGCCGGCAAGCTCCGGCAGAACCAATCCAACAGCCTTGGCGGCACCGGTAGAAGTCGGGATC
This sequence comes from Sneathiella sedimenti, assembly GCF_017313765.1. Classification (GTDB taxonomy): domain Bacteria; phylum Pseudomonadota; class Alphaproteobacteria; order Sneathiellales; family Sneathiellaceae; genus Sneathiella; species Sneathiella sedimenti. The sequence continues at coordinate 452,150 of NZ_JAFLNC010000002.1, forward strand.
ATCGACATGGCCGCAGCACGGGCGCGACGAAGGTCGGAATGGAGCGTATCCAGAACCGGCTGGTCACCTGTAAAGGCATGAACCGTTGTCATGAAGCCGTGAACAAGTCCAACGGATTCGTTGAGCACCTGGGCGACCGGCGCGAGGCAGTTGGTCGTGCAGGAGGCGTTGGAGACAACCGTGTGGTCCTTCGTCAGCTTGTCATGGTTGACGCCGTAAACAACGGTCAGGTCAACGTCTGTACCAGGAGCGGAGATCAGGACTTTCTTGGCACCTGCTTCCAGATGCTTGGCGGCCGCGTCACGCTTGGTGAAGATACCGGTGCATTCAAAGGCGATATCGACGTTGAGGTCGCCCCAGGGCAGATCGGCCGGATTGCGTTCCGCGGTTACCTTGATCGGGCCGCGGCCGAGGTCAATGGTGTCTCCATCAACCGTTACCGTGCCGGGGTAGCGGCCATGAACGCTGTCATATTTCAGAAGATGAGCGTTGGCTTCAACAGATCCCAGGTCATTGATGCCGACAACTTCAATATCGGTACGGCCGGACTCATAGATTGCCCGAAGGATATTCCGTCCAATCCGTCCAAAACCGTTAATTGCTACACGAACAGTCATTTCTTCTACTCCTGATTGCCGGGTTCTTATTTCTGCCGGCCATTTTCTCTTAAGTTAAAGCCTGTCTTTTGCCGATGCGACGATTGCCTCGGCGGTGATGCCAAAATGTTTATAAAGATCGCCTGCCGGAGCGGAGGCGCCGAAACTGTCAATGCCGATAAAGCCGCCATCCGTGCCGGTGTATCTTTCCCAGCCCATGGAGCAGCCTGCCTCAACAGCAATTCTCACAGTATCCTCTTGAAGTGTTTCTTTTTTGTAAGCATCTTCCTGTTTTTCGAAGAGTTCCCAACAGGGCATGGAAACGACCCGCGTGCCGATGCCTTCGCTTTCCAGCATCTTCTGCGCTTTCAGGGCAATGGATACTTCAGAGCCAGTTGCAATCAGGGTGACTTTCGCCTCCAGATTGGATGGGGCCAATTCGTAACCACCCTTGGCACAGAGGTTCTCAGTGGAATGGGTTTTCCGGGCCAAGTCCAGCCCCTGCCGGCTGAGTGACAGGATGGAGGGGGTCGATTTGGATTGCAGGGCAAGCTGCCAGCATTCCGCCGTTTCGACCGCGTCCGCCGGGCGGAAGACGTTGACGTTTGGCATTGCCCGCAGGGCAGCCAGATGCTCCACTGGTTGATGGGTCGGGCCGTCTTCACCAAGACCGATGGAATCATGGGTCATGACATAGATAACCCGCTGTTCCATCAGGGCGGAGAGGCGGATCGCCGGACGCGCATAATCGGTGAAGACCATGAAGGTACCGCCATAGGGAATAAAGCCCTTATGCAGCGCCATGCCGTTCATGATGGCAGCCATACCGAATTCGCGCACGCCGTAATAGATGTACCGGCCGGAGAAATCTTCCGCGGTGACCGGTTTCATCTGGGGCGTCTGCGTCAGGTTCGATCCTGTCAGGTCGGCGGAGCCGCCGACAGTGTTGTCAACCTTGTCATTAATGACTTTCAGCACTTCCTGGCTTGATTTCCGTGTTGCCCAGGCCGGAGCATCCTCGCTGAGTTGCCGCTTATATTCCAGCAGCGCATCCTCAAGATCCGACGGGAGGTCTCCCCGCAGGCTGCTCTTGAACTCCGACCGTGTGTCTGCCGGAAGGGCTTTCAGGCTTTCTTCCCACGCTGCGGAGTGGCGGGCGCCCATAGTGCCGACACAGCGCCATTTATCAAGGATATCGTTGGGGATATCAAATGGTGCATGCGGCCAACCCAATTCCTTGCGGGCGAGGGCGATTTCATCCTCGCCAAGGGGCGCGCCATGAACACCGGACGTGCCCTGTTTATTCGGGGCGCCAAAACCGATGGTCGTGCGGCAGGCAATCATGGACGGCTTGTCCGAGAGTTTCGCCGCAGCGATTGCCTTTTCAATTTCCGCCGCATCATGGCCATTGACCGCCTGAACGTCCCAGCCGTGGGCTTCAAAGCGTTTCGCCTGGTCATCGGAAACCGCGAGGTCGGTCGAACCGTCGATGCTGATGGAGTTATCGTCCCACAGCACGATCAGCTTGTTCAGCTTGAGATGGCCGGCGAAGGAGATCGCTTCGTGGCTGATCCCTTCCATCAGGCAACCGTCGCCGGCAATCACATAGGTATAGTGATCGACAATTTCCTTGAACCGTGCGGCCTGCATCTTTTCGGCAAGTGCCATGCCAACGGCCATGGCAAGGCCCTGTCCGAGCGGTCCGGTTGTCGTTTCGATGCCGTCTGCATGTCCGAATTCAGGGTGACCTGCGGTTTTCGACCCCAATTGGCGGAAATTCTTGATTTCCTCCAGGGTCATGTCCTTGTAGCCAGTCAGGTACAGCAGCGAATACAGCAGCATGGAACCATGGCCGGCCGACAATATAAAGCGATCACGGTCGGGCCAGTTCGGCTTCGCCGGATCAAACTTCAGGAATTTGGAAAAAAGGACGGTCGCAACATCGGCCATTCCCATCGGCATGCCAGGGTGTCCAGAGTTTGCTGCCTGAACGGCATCCATGGACAGCGCCCGGATGGCGTTTGCCATGTCATCATGCTTGCTTGAGTTCGGTGACGACTTAAGCCCGATCTTGTTCATACTTGGCTCATCTCCATCCACCAGGCGTTCTTTATATCTCCTCACCCCATGCGTTATGCATGATTGAAAGGAGCAAGTGCACAGGGTGCGCTTTCAGATTGCTGGTGCCCGTCTTCGGGTTGGTTTCAAAATGTATCCGTTCGTCAGATCATTCCGGTATTATGCCGAACTTCGCGCAATGACGCGCCGGCGTCCGGAATGCAAAGCCAAAAGGGTTTCCTTTCGGAATCGGGGGGAAGATGCCGCCCAAACATCGGTACGTCAACCGCTTAGTTCAAGGAAATAGTGCGAATCCATTCAAAATGTGCCACAACCAATAAGGTTGACGAGTGTTACGGCATGATCGTATTGTCAAAGGTGAGAGATTTCCGGTAACTGACCATAAACAGTGTGGAATAGTCTGATGGGGAACGAGCAGGACAGCGAATCAAGGATGGAGGCGGCCATTGCCCGGCTGGAGAAAGCCGCCACTACCCTTGCGCGGGAGAAGCAGCAGGGGGAATTTGGCTCGGGCGGCGTTGCCGTCGGATCCGATCTTGCCGCTGAGAATGAAGCGCTGAAAAGCGAGCTTGAAGCATTGCGCGGCAAGTATGAGGCACTGAAGAGGAAGACTCAGGCGGTCTCTGGCCGCCTTGATCAATCAATCGATCAGCTCAGCATGATATTGGAGCAGTAACATGGGATCTCTGACAGTCAACGTGAACGGACGGTCATACCCGATCATCTGCGGTGATGGGGAAGAACCGCATCTTGAATATCTGGCGGAATTTGTCGATAAAAAGGTTCAGGACCTGATGGAGTCGGTTGGCAGCGCGAGCGAGGGCCAGCTGCTGTTGATGGCTAGCCTGCTGATTGCGGATGACTTGTCGCAGGCATATGAAACGATCGAGAAACTCCGGGAAGAGATTGAGGCCACCGGGAGCAGCTCCGCGGAGGATGCCTGGGCAGAAAAAATTGAGTCTATTGCACAAACGCTCGAAAATGCTTAAATGGACGGTGTTGCACTGACTTGTGCGTTAGACGAATGATTTCCTGGGGCCAATAACGAAATCCTGGGAGCTGATCCCTGACTGGACCGTGGTCCTACTATATCGGCGCCCACCTGACTTGTCAGGCCACAGCGATTTCCACGCGTCGACGGCTATGCTGGTGCAACAGTGCCCTATTTCCGGATCCTGCCGAAAAGCTGCCTGTGACACAAACTTGCAGAAACCAAAAACAGCAACAGCGTGATGCCGCTTTTGCGCGCCGGGCATCAATTGTCGCGGAAGATGCGGGTGCACGCGCCGCGCGCCGGTTTCTGGATGCATTTCCGGCGCTGGATGACAAGACAATCTCCCTTTACTGGCCGCTTGGCAGCGAGCTGGACACGAGACCGCTTCTGCAGGCTCTCCATGACCTTGGTGTCGCCTGCGCCTTGCCGGTTGTGGAACGTAAGGACCACCCCTTGGCCTTTCGTCGCTGGACACCGGAAACGGTGCTGGAGCCGGGCGCCTTCAACGTGCTGGTCCCGGCCAAGACCGCGGACTATGTCACCCCCGATTTTGTGATTACGCCGATGCTTGCCTTTGACGCGGCGGGCTATAGACTGGGCTATGGCGGCGGGTTTTACGACCGTACCCTGGAAAAACTTCGAGATGGTGTCGAGTGCTGTGCTATCGGTTTTGCCTACGCCGCGCAGGAAGTGGCGAGGGTGGTGACCGACAGTTATGATCAGCGCCTCGACTATATTGTGACAGAAAAAGAACTAAGGAAAATAACGTGAAAATTCTGTATTTCGGGGATGTGGTGGGCCGTTCGGGTCGGGACGTGCTGGTCGCGCAACTGCCGAAAATTCGCGAGCGGCTGTCCCCCGATTTTATTGTCGTCAATGGCGAGAATGCAGCGGGCGGCTTTGGTATCACCGAGAAAATTGCCGAAGAATTCTATACTGCCGGTACGGACTGCATTGTCCTTGGCAATCACAGCTTCGACCAGAAGGAAATTATGCCCTTCCTTGAGAAGGACGCCCGGATGCTGCGTCCCATCAATTATCCGAAAGATACGCCGGGGCGCGGGGCAAGCGTGTTCAAGACCCGTCGCGGCAAGAGTATTCTGGTGGTGCAGGTGATGGCGCGTCTGTTCATGGATCCGCTCGATGATCCCTTTGCGGCTGTTGATAAAATGCTTGCCGGCAATCCGCTTGGCCGGAAATATGACGCCATTCTGGTTGATATTCACGGGGAGATCACCTCCGAGAAAATGTCCATGGGACATTTTTGCGATGGCCGGGTTTCCATGGTGGTGGGCAGCCATACCCATGTCCCGACCGCGGACGCCCAGATTTTTCCGGGCGGAACCGCCTACCAGACGGATGCCGGCATGTGCGGCGACTATAACTCCGTGATCGGCATGGACAAGGAAGAGCCGCTCCGTCGCTTCACCCGGAAAATTCCGGGCGGGCGCTTTACGCCGGCACTGGGCGAGGGGACAGCCTGCGGAGTTTTTGTCCAGACAGACGATAAAACGGGCCTTGCGAGCTATATTTCGCCCTTGCGCGTCGGTGGTCGCCTGATAGAGATATGGCCAGAGGGTTCCTGAAGCTCTTCGGAGATATAAAAAGGACGTGCCTCTTTTATGCGGATCGGGTACAAACGGCGAAACAGTAACCATTAACCATTGAGACCAAGAGACGAACTATGGCGGGACATTCACAATTTAAGAACATCATGCACCGCAAGGGCGCGCAGGATAAGAAGCGGGCGAAGATTTTCGCCAAGCATATCCGTGAATTGACGGTGGCGGCGAAAACCGGCTTGCCGGACCCGGCCATGAATCCGCGCCTCAGGAGCGCGATATCCGCCGCCCGCAGCGATAATATGCCGAACGACAATATCGATCGTGCGATCAAGCGTGCCTCCGGCGAGGCCGGTGCCGATAATTACGAGGAAATGCGTTATGAGGGCTATGGTCCCGGGGGCGTTGCCATTATCGTCGAGACCTTGACGGATAACCGCAACCGCACCGCCGCTGACGTGCGCGCTGCCTTCGCCAAGGCCGGCGGCGCGATGGGCGAGACGGGCTCCGTTGCCTTCATGTTCGACCGGATTGGGCAGGTTATCTATGCCGCTGATGCGATAGACGCCGATGAAATGTTTGAAGCGGCGCTGGAAGCAGGTGCGGAGAATGTCGAAAGCGATACCCAGATCCATGACATAACCTGCGCGATGGAGGATTTTAACGACGTGCGCGATGCGCTGGAAGAGAAATTCGGCACACCTCAGGAAGCGGGCATCGTCTGGAAGCCACAGAACTCGATCCCGGTGGAAACGGAGGATCTGGCCAACTCCCTCTTCAAGCTGGTGGATGTGCTCGAAGACAATGACGATGTGCAGAAGGTTTCGGCCAATTTTGATATTCCCGAAGAAATCATGGAGAAAATTGGCGGCTAACTCTTAAGTAAGGACAGTATTTTTATCATGCGTTTATTAGGGCTGGATCCGGGACTTCGCCATACCGGCTGGGGGATCATAGAGGCAGAGGGCAATACCCTCCGGCATCTGGCCAATGGCGCAATATCCTCTGATGGCGATCTCAGCCTCTCTGAGCGCCTTGTTCAGCTCTATGACGGAATCAGCAAGGTTATTCTGGACTGGCAGCCCGCCGAGGCGGCGGTTGAGGAAACCTTCGTCAACAAGAACCCGGTCTCGACCCTGAAGCTCGGACAAGCGCGTGGAATTTCCCTGTTGGTTCCGTCGCTCAATGGTCTCCCGGTTGAGGAATATGCCCCCAACAAGATCAAGAAGTCGGTGGTTGGCGCGGGCCATGCCGGAAAAGAGCAGATCCACGCCATGGTCGGCATGCTGCTGCCCGGATGCAATATTGCCAACGAACATGCCGCTGATGCGCTTGCCGTGGCCATTTGCCATGCCCATTATGCGAGCAGCAACCGCAACCTTCGAAAGGCCACGATGATGGCAGGGCGGGCACCATGATCGCGAAACTGACCGGCAAGCTGGACGAAATCGGCGACGACTGGGTTATCGTAGACGTGGGGGGCGTCGGTTATCTTGTGTTCTGTTCCGGACGGTCGCTCCGGAACCTGCCGGAGAAAGGCGGGATCGTCTCCCTGCACATCGAAACCCATGTGCGGGAAGATCATATCCATCTCTATGGCTTTGAAAGCGTCGCCGCGCGGTCCTGGTTCAACCTGCTGCAGACGGTGCAGGGGGTAGGGGCCAAGGTCGCCCTCGGTATTCTCTCTCTCTATTCCGGGGATGAACTGACGCAGATCGTCGCCGCCGGGGACAAGACGGCGCTGACCCGGGTGTCGGGGGTCGGACCGAAGGTCGCAGGCCGGATCACGGCTGAGCTGAAAGACAAGGTCGCGAAAATGGATCTCGGACCCGTTGCCTTTAGTGCGGAAGTATCAGCGACGGCTTCGAAACCGGCGCAGACCGCCGCCGGGGATGCGGTGTCGGCGCTTGTCAACCTCGGCTATGGCCGGGCGGATGCCTTTGGCGCGGTCGCCGCTGCCGCCCGAACTCTCGGGCCCGAGGCCTCTGTTGAGGCCCTGATAACCACCGGGTTGAAGGAGCTTGCCGCATGAGTGACGAGAGGCTTGTCAGCACTGCCGCAAATGATCAGGAGGAAATGGAGACCCAGTTCCGCCCGCAGGTCCTTGATGATTTTATCGGCCAGAAGCAGGTCCGTGAAAATTTAAGCGTCTTCATCCAGGCGGCGAAAGCACGCGGCGAAGCTCTTGATCATGTGATGTTTTTTGGACCTCCGGGTCTTGGAAAAACAACCCTCTCGCAGATCGTCGCCCGCGAACTTGGGGTGAATTTCCGGGCAACCGCCGGACCGGTGATCACCAAGGCAGGGGATCTCGCGGCCCTTCTCACCAACCTTGAAAAGAATGATGTGCTCTTTATCGATGAAATTCATCGCCTGAGCCCCGCGGTGGAGGAAATTCTCTATCCGGCGATGGAGGATTTCCATCTGGATCTCATCATCGGGGAGGGGCCGGCAGCGCGTTCCGTCCGCATTGATCTGCCGCCGTTTACGCTTGTCGGGGCAACGACCCGCTCGGGCCTGATCACCACCCCGCTTCGGGAGCGGTTCGGTATTCCCCTCCGCATGAATTTCTATGAGCCGGATGAACTCAAGCTTATTGTGGCGCGCGGCGCACGGGTTCTGGGCCTCAATCTCAGTGAAGACGGCGCGATCGAGATCGCCAGACGCAGTCGCGGTACGCCGCGCGTTGCCGGCCGTCTTCTGCGCCGAGTACGGGATTTCGCCGCTGTTGCCGGGGCTGATCTTGTCGATGCAGTCAAGGCAGATGCCGCCCTCAACCGGCTGGAAGTCGATAAACGCGGGCTCGACAGCATGGACCGGCGTTATCTTGGCCGCATTGCCGAGGACTTCGGCGGCGGCCCGGTCGGTGTGGAGACCCTCTCCGCCGCCTTGTCAGAGCCGCGCGATGCCATCGAGGATATTATCGAGCCGTACCTGATCCAGCAGGGTTTTCTGCAGCGGACTCCGCGCGGACGCATGCTGACAAAGGCGGCATTTGATCATCTGGGTTTGGCCTTTCCGAAGACCATGTCGGAACAGCTGTCCCTGATCGATGAAGAGAGACGGGATGAGTAACGTCAAAATGCTCGGCCGGTTTGAGGCAGGGGATCAAGGGACGCGGCATGTATTTCCGCTTTCCGTCTATTGGGAGGATACGGACGCAGGCGGCATTGTCTATTACGCCAACTACCTCAAATTCACGGAGCGGGCGCGAACGGACATGCTGCGGGGCCTCGGCATCAATCAGCAGGCGATGATGGAGGAAGACGGCGCGAATTTTGTCGTCCGCGCCTGTGAAATCGAATATCTTAAGCCGGCAAGAATGGAAGACGAGCTTGAAATCGTGACCTCGGTGACCGATCTGCGAGGGGCGTCTCTCAGGATGGCGCAGAATATTTATCGCGGCGGAGAACTCCTCGTGGAGACGAAGGTACGGGTCGCCTGCCTTGACAGAGAAGGAAAACCGCAGCGTCTTTCTTCTGCCATAAATGACAAGTTTAATGCGATTTTGGGCGATTCGGCTTTACATGCGAAGACTTTAGCCAGGGAAGAGTAAATGGAAAATGATGCTATTGTCGTCACCCAGATGGGCGGCGGTGCTCACGATTTATCAATGGTCGGCCTGTTTGTTCAGGCAGATATTGTTGTTCAGATAGTGATGATCGTTCTGGTACTGGCCTCCTTCTGGAGTTGGGCGATCATTATTGACAAGATCCTGCGGTTTCGCCGGATCACGGCCGATGCGGACGAATTCGAGAATGAATTCTGGTCCGGCGGCAATCTGGAGGATCTGCAGCGTCGCGTCGGGTCGAGCCCGGACAATCCGCTGGCCATGCTGTTCGCTGCCGCCATGAAGGAATGGTCCCGCTCGACCGAGAAGGGGATTGGCAAGCATTCGCATACGGGTCTGCAGGCACGTATCCATCAGGTCATGCGGGTAACCATTGACCGTGAAGTGGAGCGGCTTGAAAAGTATCTCGGATTTCTCGCGACAGTCGGCTCGACAGCAACATTCCTTGGCCTTTTCGGCACGGTATGGGGGATCATGAACAGCTTTCAGTCCATCGCCGCCACCAAGGACACCAGCCTTGCGGTCGTCGCCCCAGGTATCGCAGAGGCGTTGTTTGCGACCGCGCTCGGCCTTGTCGCTGCCATCCCGGCGGTTGTCGCCTATAACAAATTCTCTAATGACCTGCAGCGGATCATTACCCGTCTGGAAGGTTTCGCCGGCGAGTTTTCCGCCATCCTGTCCCGCCAGCTTGATTTGAGCGACTGATCATGGACGCCAACCATTATAAAGCCTTTACCGGCAAAGGCAGACGCCGCCGCCATACCCAGATGTCGGAGATTAACGTCACACCGTTCGTCGACGTTATGCTGGTGCTGCTAATCGTCTTCATGGTGACCGCACCATTGCTGACCGTTGGCGTGCCGCTGGAACTGCCCAACAGCAAGGCGGCGACCGTACAGGGCAATGACGAACCGCTGGTGATCAGCGTCGACGGGGAAGGGCGACTCTATCTCGAGGATGTCGAGATTGAACTTGAAAACCTGGTACCCAAGCTCCGCGCTGTGACCGGCGCGAAGCAGGATCAGCGTATTTTCGTGCGCGGCGACACCAATGTGAATTATGGGCGCGTCCTTTCGGTGATGGGGGAAATTCATAACGCGGGCTTCAACCGTGTCGCGATGGTCTCCGCCGGTCCCGGCAAGGCGACAACCGGCGCGAACAAAGACAGTAACCAGTAAGGGGTCCTCCGACCGATGAGAGTGCCTGCCCTAGCTTCGGCCGTACTGCATTTGCTGATCCTCGTGATCATGTACACCGGCTTGCCGTTGTTCACGGACCCGAAGCTGTTTGAGCCGCCGGTTGTCATCAATGTGGAAATTGTCGATGTCGCGGAGATCACCAATTTGCCGAAACCCGCACCGGAGCCGGAAAAAGTCGAGAAGCCGGAACCTGAACCCAAGCCGGAACCGAAGCCCGAGCCCGCGCCCAAGCCCGAGCCAAAACCGGAACCCGAGCCCGAGCCCGAGCCGGTGAAGAAGCCGGACCCGGAACCCGCGCCTGAACCCAAACCGGAGCCTGAACCCAAGCCCGAACCTGAACCTGAACCAAAACCGGAACCCAAGCCGGAGCCAAAGGTAGAGCCGAAGCCGGTTCCCAAGCCACCGGTCTTGCCGAAACCGAAGTCCACGCCCAAACCAAAACCGGAACCCAAGCCCGAGCCGAAAAAGCCCGAGCCCAAAAAGCCGGCCTTTGACATGAACCAGATGAAGGCGTTGCTTGATAAAAAGAAGAAGGAGCAGGCCGCGAAATCGCAGGAAACAGCCGACATAAAAAAGCCCAATTCTGCTGAAAAGGTGCCGAACTCGTCAAGCAAGGCAATGGACAGCTCCCTCCCACTGACTCTGAGCGAAGAGGACGCCCTAAGGCAGCAGGTCCAGAAATGCTGGAACGTGCCGACAGGGGCGGTAGACGCGGAAGAAATGGTTGTTTCTATTGAGATGCAGTTTAATCAGGACGGGACATTGAACGGCTATCCGAAAATTGTAAACGAAGGTAGTTTCAAGAATGACTATGAAAGAGCGGCAGCGGAAAGTGCGCGGCGCGCTGTTCTTCAGTGTCAGCCCTATAAGCTGCCGGTGGCAAAATATGAACGCTGGCGCGAGGTCACGATGAACTTCAACCCGAAGGACATGTTCTAGGTGATAGGAAGAATGATGGTTGGTAGAGTACAGAAAATCTTTGCATTCATGACGGGCTTGATGCTGGTCATGTCGGTCATGAGCGCTGCTCGTGCAGAACTGGTTATTGATATCACGCAAGGCAATATCGAGCCGATGCCGATTGCAGTAACGGATTTCTATGCTGATAACGAGGCAACGGCGAAAATCGGCAAGCAGATGGCCGATGTCATTCGCGCCGACCTCGAACGCTCCGGTCTGTTCACGCCCATTGATCCTCGCGCCTACCTACAACAACCGAAGGATCTGCAGGCGGTTCCGGTTTTCGCCAACTGGCGCAAGATTGCTGCCCAGGCACTTTCAACGGGACTTGTTCAGGCTCTTGGTGACGGCCAGATCAATGTGCAATTCCGCCTTTGGGATGTCTTCGCGGAACAATATTTGACGGGTATCCAGTATACAACTCCGCCGTCAAACTGGCGTCTGACGGCGCATCTGATTGCCGATGAAATTTACAAACGCCTGACCGGGGAGGATGGATATTTCTCCACGCGCGTCGTTTATGTCTCGGAAAGCGGTCCGGCAGACCGGCGGGTCAAGCGCCTCGCGATCATGGATCAGGATGGGGAGAACCACCAGTTCCTGACCAGCGGGAACGAGCTGGTGTTGACCCCCCGTTATTCGCCGACGCAGCAGGTGCTCACCTATCTGTCCTACTTCAACAGCAAGCCGCGGGTGTATCTCTACAACCTTGATACGGGGCAGCAGGAAATTCTCGGAGAGTTTCCGGGCATGACCTTCGCACCGCGCTTCTCGCCTTCGGGGAACCAGGTGGTGATGAGCATGGCACAGGATGGCAACTCTGAAATATATTTGATGGATTTGCGGACCCGCGAAATGAAGCGTCTGACCAATCATCCGGGGATCGATACCGCGCCGTCCTTCTCGCCTGACGGCACGAAAATCACCTTTGAATCGGATCGCGGGGGACGCCAGCAGATCTATGTCATGGGCGCGGACGGGTCAGATGTGAAGCGGATCAGCTTCGGTAGTGGCAATTATGGCACACCGGTCTGGTCTCCGCGCGGCGACCTGATCGCCTTCACCAAGCTTACCGGCGGGCAGTTTTCCATCGGCGTTATGCGCACTGATGGCTCGCAGGAACGGATTTTGACCGAAGGCTTTCATAATGAAGGGCCTACTTGGGCGCCTAACGGACGTGTTCTGATGTTTTTCCGCCAGATTCCGGGAAAAAATGATGGCACCGGTGATAAAGTTCGCTTGTGGTCAGTAGACCTTACAGGATATAACGAACGGGAGGTTATTACGCCTGGTGACGGGTCCGATCCGGCGTGGTCGCCACCGTATAACTTGAATAGGTGACATCAAACCACTATAGTTTGCGAGATTACAATTTTAGGGGGACCATCTTTACACGTTTCTCATAGATACATTTCGTATCCATGCTTGACGCGAGATACCCAAAGTTCAGAGATTTCCAGAGGATGGGAGTTAAGTAAATGCGGCTCAATCTAGGCCTTAAAACCTTAAGTATTTTCACAGCGTTGCTGCTGGTTGCAGCTTGTGAAACGGCACCTACGGAAACCGGTGACAGCTCAGGTGGGGGCGCGACTACCCAGACGAGCGGAACCTCCGGTTCCTCAACCACCGTTGTTTCGGGAACAACGACGACTACGGTTAAACCCGGCAGCCAGGAAGACCTGGTTCTTAATGTCGGCGACCGCGTCTTCTTCGGGTTCGATAAGTACGACCTGTCAAACGAAGCGCAGGCCACGTTGCAGCGGCAGGCTGCCTGGTTGAAGGCGAACCCAACGGTTACGCTTGTAATCGAAGGCAACACCGACGAACGCGGTACACGTGAATACAACCTTGCCCTCGGCGAACGTCGGGCGACAGCGGTAAAGAATTACCTGGTAACTCTGGGTATTTCGGCTGACCGTCTGTCCACGATTTCCTATGGTAAGGAACGCCCGGTTGCTCTCGGCCATAACGAGGCTGCCTGGGCTCAGAACAGACGTTCGGTTTCGGTTGTAAATTAATCGCGACCAACATTTCGACGCCCGTTGCCGTGCTAACATGTTTAGTGACGGGAACGGGCGTTTTTTTTGAATATTGCAGTTCGCCCCGATACGGAGCGGTCGGACATTGACCATAAAATTGCCAATATTTCGAACAAGTTTGGTTTCTATGAGAAAAGACCCCACGGATCGAGGAAAGGGCGCGCCGCGATGATTTGGACTGTATCAAAGACCGGGACTGGAAAGTCAGAGCTTTCTGGAAATGGGAAAATTTTGATTTCCTGCCTGATTTTGGCGATGGCAACGTTCCTTTTACCGGCTTTGGCGCAGGCCCAGAGCAGCGGCGAGATCCGCGCCCTGGTCGATCGGATCAATCGGCTGGAGCAAGATATCACCGACATGCAACGCTCGGTCTACAGCGGCGGCGCCCCGGCGCCCCGGCCTGCCGCCCCAACCAGTTCCACACTTCCCGCGACAACTGGTGGCAGCGTCAGCCAGGACGGGCTTGCACTCCTGTTACAGCGTATCAGCGCCCTTGAAGATGAGCAACGCCGTTTGACCGGCGCGCAGGAAGAAGCCAGCTTCAAGATCAATCAGATGACGACGCGGCTTGATAAGCTGGTGAAAGATGTCGATTTTCGCCTGACCGATATTGAACGCCGTCTTGGTGGCTCCGGTGCCGCGACCGGTGGCCTTGGGGCGAACGCTACTTCGGGCGCAACCGGGTCTCCCGCTCCGCTAGCCGGGGCAGGAACGTCTGCCTCGGGAACGAGTGGAAACACGGCGACCGGACCTGTCGTCGTTGGCGGGGAAAGCCTGTCCGAAGGCAGCAAGGTTCTTGGGACGCTCCCGGCAAACAGCAACACCACGGCCGGGACTTCGGCCGCAGCGGGTACGGCTGTTGCCGCCACTACGACCGGCGGCGGTTTGCCAGCGGGTTCCGCGTCCGATCAGTATAACTATGCCATTTCCCTAATTCGGGAAGATCGCTATGACGATGCCGAGGCGGCCTTTACCGAGTTTCTCAAGCTTCACAAGGACAGTGATCTCGCCGGGAACGCACAATACTGGCTGGGCGAAACCTTCTATGTTCGCGGCGATTTCCCAAATGCCGCCTCGGCTTTTTTTGAGGGCTACCAGAACTATCCTGACAGCACCAAGGCGGCGGACAACCTTTTGAAGCTTGCCATGACCCTTGGTCGGATGGACCAGAAGGAGGAGGCCTGCGCCACCTTTGCCCAGATGAACAAGCAGTTCAATCAGATACCTGCCAGATTGCGGCAGACTGCGGATCGCGAAAAGCAGAAATTCGGCTGCAAATGATGCGCCGCCGTGCCTGATCCGCTGACTGTTTCCCGGCTCCCCGACTATTTTAGTGAAACCATGCAGGCGCTGCTGCCAGAGGGCCCGCCGGGCCGGTTGGCATTGGCGGTTTCCGGCGGATCGGACAGCATGGCGCTGGCGCTGCTGACCAAAGACTGGGCGGAGCGGAACGGGATCGCTCTGACCGCTCTGTCAGTCAACCACGGTCTGCGGGCATCGGCCGCCGATGAAGCAAAACAAGTCAAGCAATGGCTCGAGGGGCGAGGCCTGCCGACGCACATTCTTGACTGGGCGGGGCCTCACCCCAAAACTGGCATTCAGGAGGCCGCCCGAAATGCCCGCTATCACCTGATGGAGGAAGCCTGCGAAGAGGCAGGGATCGGGGACCTATTGCTCGGCCATCAACTGGAAGATCAGCTTGAAACATTATTGATGCGACTTTCGAAGGGAAGCGGACTGGACGGCCTTGCCGCCATGCAGGGCGTCGGGGATCTGGGGCGACTTCGGTTGCTTCGGCCGCTGCTCTCGGTTCGCCGGCAGTTATTGCGTGACTATCTTCAGGCGAAGGATCAGGTCTGGATAGACGATCCGAGCAACGAAAACCCCCTCTATACCCGCACCCGCGTAGGCGCGGTGCTGACCGAGATGCAGCAATTGCCCGGAAGCAGCATGGAGGCGATTGCCCTTTCCCTTGCCCGGTTGCAGCGCGCGTCCAATGGTCTTGATGACCTAGCACAACAAAAAATTCAGTCGCTTTGCGAGGTCAGCCTGTTTGGTTTTATCAGGATGCGTGAAGATGCGCTTGATGACTGCCCGGACGAACTTGCGCTCCGTATTCTGTCTGCGGCCCTGCGCGGCGCTGGTGGCGGACAACGGATCAAGATGACCGCGCTGGAGCAGATTCTTCAGCGGCTTTTCAGGGAGCGGACGGGGAAAAGTGCCACGCTTTCCGGCGCACAAATTCAGAAATCCGGGAAAAGCTGGTTGTTCTGCCGGGAGCCGGGGCGAGCGGGTCTTCCGATGCTTGCGCTTGCGCCAGTACAGCGGGAATGGATTTGGGATAACCGCTTTGTTGTGATCGATACAATGCCCGAAACGACCTTGCCTGGCGGATTGTCCGTTGGCGCGCTTGGTGTGGAAGGGGGACGGCAGCTGCGGAAATATGCTGATTCCGAGATCATTTCGGCGCTCCCCGCCAAAGTTCGCCATTGCCTGCCAGCGATCTGGTCTGATGGGAAAATAGTCGCGGCCCCCCTTTTATTGACCGGTGAATCTGCGGATTTCAGCCTTAATCGGCGATTTGCTATGG
Organism: Sneathiella sedimenti; assembly: GCF_017313765.1. Taxonomy (GTDB): domain Bacteria; phylum Pseudomonadota; class Alphaproteobacteria; order Sneathiellales; family Sneathiellaceae; genus Sneathiella; species Sneathiella sedimenti. The sequence continues at coordinate 467,740 of NZ_JAFLNC010000002.1, forward strand.
AATTTCGGGCATTTTACTGGATGAAAGAGTCGAATTTGTGATAATTATCGGCGATTGACTAAATGCCCTATTGGAACTTGATGTTAACAGATTATATCTAGAACTAATCCAAAGTAGCGGTTGCATCTTCAGACGGACGGATCGGACGCATGTCCGAAATGGGAAGGAAATTATTTCGTGAATCTTTTTGGCAAAAACATAGTGCTCTGGGTAATTATTGCATTACTCGTTGTGGCGCTTTTCAATATTTTCAATGATCCTTCCCCGCGCAATGCCGGACTGTCGATGCCTTATTCGACATTTCTCGATGAAGTTGAAAACGGTCGGGTGAAAAATGTCACCATTCAGGGCCCGAATATCAAGGGCGTTACGGATGATGGCCGCGCCTTCACCACATATGCGCCCGAAGACAGCACGCTGGTCAACAAGCTGAGTGAACATGGTGTTGTCATCAATGCCGCTCCGCAGGAAGAGGGCAGCATGCTGATGGCAACGCTGCTTTCCTGGTTCCCAATGCTGCTTCTGATCGGTGTCTGGATCTTCTTTATGCGCCAGATGCAAGGCGGTGGCGGCAAGGCCATGGGATTCGGCAAGTCAAAAGCCAAGCTCCTGACCGAGAAGCACGGCCGCGTCACCTTTGAAGACGTTGCCGGAATCGAGGAAGCAAAGGACGAGCTAGAAGAGGTCGTTGACTTCCTCAAAAGCCCGCAGAAATATCAGCGTCTGGGGGGCAAGATCCCGAAAGGTGTTCTGCTGATCGGCCCTCCGGGTACAGGTAAGACGCTGCTGGCCCGCTCCGTGGCCGGTGAGGCGAACGTTCCTTTCTTCACCATTTCAGGTTCCGATTTCGTTGAAATGTTCGTTGGCGTCGGCGCAAGCCGTGTCCGCGATATGTTTGAACAGGGCAAGAAGAACGCCCCCTGCATCATCTTCATTGACGAAATCGATGCGGTTGGCCGTCATCGCGGCGCCGGACTTGGCGGCGGTAATGACGAGCGGGAACAGACCCTCAACCAGATGCTCGTGGAGATGGATGGTTTCGAGACCAACGAAGGCGTGATCCTGCTGGCGGCCACCAACCGTCCGGACGTGCTTGATCCGGCACTTCTGCGTCCCGGTCGTTTCGACCGTCAGGTCGTGGTGCCGAACCCGGATATCGTCGGACGTGAGAAAATCCTGAAGGTGCATATGCGTAAAGTTCCGCTCGCGCAGGACGTAGACGCCCGCACCATCGCCCGTGGCACACCCGGTTTCTCCGGCGCGGACCTTGCCAACCTTGTGAACGAGGCGGCACTTCTCGCCGCGCGTAAGTCTCGCCGGTTGGTCACCCAGCAGGAGTTTGAGGAAGCGAAAGACAAGGTCATGATGGGGACCGAGCGCCGGTCCATGGTGATGTCTGAGGACGAGAAGAAACTCACCGCCTATCATGAAGGTGGCCATGCGCTTGTCGGCATGCATATGAAGGCATCCGACCCGGTGCATAAGGCGACGATTATTCCGCGTGGACGCGCCCTCGGCATGGTCATGCGCCTGCCCGAAAAGGACAGCTATTCCCTGCGCCGTGATCAATGCCTCGCGCATCTTGCCGTCGCTATGGGTGGCCGTGTCGCCGAGGAGATGATCTTCGGTCATGATGCGGTGACAACCGGTGCGTCGGGCGATATCAAGATGGCAACCGACATGGCTCGCAAGATGGTTACTGAATGGGGCCTCTCTGACAAGCTCGGGCCGCTGCTTTACGGCGCAAACCAGGAAGAAGTCTTCCTTGGTCATTCCGTTTCACAGCAGAAAAACATGTCGGATTCGACCGCGCAGCTAATTGATCAGGAAGTGCGCCGTTTCGTCGAGGAAGGCGAGGCAACAGCCCGCAAAATCCTAAACGAGCATGTAGATCAATTGCACCGGATTGCGAAGGGCCTGCTTGAATATGAAACGCTCAGCGGCGACGAGATCAAGATTCTGATGGATGGCGGTGATATTAACCGTCCGGATGATGTTGATGCGCCTGTCGACAAGGGACCGAGTTCTACCGTACCAGAGGCCGACGGTCACAAGAAACCCGGTGGACCGGGTCTGGAGCCGGAACCTCAACCCGGCTCCTGAGGACGGTTTCATGAGCGAGACGATCAAGGGCTCCGCTTCATTGCGGGGCCTTTCTTCTATGACAGGGGGCAGGATGTCAAACTGGGTGCGCCCCAGCATAATGGGGATTGTGAATGTCACGCCGGACAGTTTTTCTGACGGCGGGCGACATGACAATACCAACACGGCGATTGCTCATGCCCGGCAGCTCGCGGCGGACGGGGCGGATATCCTCGATATCGGGGGGGAAAGCACCCGCCCGGGCGCGGACGCCATCAGTGTGGAAGAGGAATGCGCGCGCGTCGTTCCAGTGATTGAAGGCTGCCGTGATCTTGGCGTGACGATCTCCATTGATAGCCGGAAAAAGGCGGTGATGGCGGCGGCGGTAGCGGCCGGGGCGACCCTGATCAATGATGTCAGCGCCCTTGAATATGATCCTGCCAGTCTCGACTTCGTGGCCGAAAGCGGGCTGCCCGTCTGCCTGATGCATAGCCTCGCGGACCCGAAGGTCATGCAGGAAAATCCCGTCTATGAAAATGTGGTCACCGATGTGATGGCTTACCTGCGCGGGCGGATCGACCTGTGTGAGGCGGCGGGGATATCACGCGACAGGATTATCGTCGATCCGGGTATCGGCTTTGGCAAGACCGTGGCGCATAATCTGGCGCTTATCAGGGGCCTTCCGGAGTTTCAGTCGTTTGGCTGTGATATTCTGCTCGGCGCCTCCCGGAAAGCCTTTATCGGCCAGGTTACCCACGAGCCGGAGGCGTCGAAACGTGTTGTGGGATCGGTTGCCGTGGCGCTTCACGGGGCCCGCTCTGGCGCCCGGATTCTGCGCGTTCATGACGTTAAGGAAACCCGCCAGGCCCTTGAAATGTGGCAGGCAATTGAAGCCGCCTCTTTTTAGACATGTTTTAAGGGTTTTCTGTTAGGGTGTTGTCAAATTTTTAGGCAGAGACAGAGCTATGACACGGAAATATTTTGGAACCGACGGTATTCGCGGCACGGCGAACAAGGAGCCGATGACGGCGGAAATCGCCTTGAAAGTAGGCAAATCCGCGGGCAAGAAATTTGCCGGGCGTGGCGATTTTCGCCATCGTGTCGTGATTGGTAAGGATACGCGCCTTTCTGGCTATATGGTCGAGCCCGCATTGACGGCCGGGTTCACCTCTGTCGGGATGGATGTCATTCTGGTTGGGCCGATGCCGACACCGGCCATCGCCATGTTGACCCGCTCGCTCCGGGCCGATCTCGGGGTGATGATTTCCGCTTCTCATAACTCTTTTGAGGACAATGGCATCAAGCTTTTCGGTCCCGACGGCTACAAGCTCTCCGACGAGGTGGAAAAAAGCATCGAGGCCGACCTGATTGACGACAGCAATATTGTACTGGCGGATCCGGCCAAGCTCGGTCGGGCACAGCGCCTGGATGACGCGCGCGGACGCTATATCGAGTTCGCCAAGAGCAGCTTCCCCCGCAATCAGCTCCTGAAAGGGCTGAAAATTGTAGTCGATTGTGCGAATGGTGCGGCCTATAAGGTGGCGCCGACAGTGCTCTGGGAGTTGGAGGCCGAGGTCATCTCCATGGGCGTCTCGCCGAACGGGTTTAATATCAACGATGGCTGCGGGTCCACATCGACAGGCGCCATGTGCGCCCGCGTTGTGGAGGAGGGGGCCGATCTCGGGATTGCCCTCGATGGAGATGCGGACCGGTTGCTGATCTGTGATGAGAAAGGCCGCATGATCGACGGCGATCAGTTGATGGCGCTAATTGCCCGGACCTGGCAGAGCCGCGAGAAACTGCGCGGTGGGGGCATCGTCTCGACGGTCATGTCGAACATGGGGCTCGAGAAATTTCTGGAAGGGCACGGCCTGACCCTCGCGCGAACCAATGTCGGCGACCGCTACGTGGTGGAGCATATGCGTGAGCATGGCTTTAACGTTGGCGGGGAACAGTCCGGCCATATCGTCCTGTCCGATTACAGCACAACGGGGGACGGCCTGATCGCCGCGCTGCAGGTTCTGTCGGTGATTGTCGAAAGGGGCCGCCCGGTCAGTGAGGTGTGCCATAACTTCGATCCCTGGCCGCAGATCCTCAAGAATGTCCGTTTTGAGACAGGGGATCCACTTGCAGGCTCCGCCGTGCAGAAGGCCATCCGGGACGGCGAAATCCGCCTTGGCAAGGAAGGGCGCCTGTTGATCCGGAAATCCGGGACAGAACCGTTAATCCGCGTAATGGGCGAGGGAACGAACGACAGCCTGGTGAATGAGATTGTCGATAACATCGTCAACGAGGTTACTGCCTCGGTTGGCTGAGTAGAAGTTTAAGGGGTAGTTATGCAGGGGCGTGTATTGATTATCGCCGGGTCGGATTCCGGCGGTGGTGCAGGTATTCAGGCGGACATAAAGACAGTAACGGCACTTGGCGGCTATGCCGCCACCGCGATAACGGCGCTTACGGCGCAGAACACGCTTGGCGTAGAGGCGATCGAGGAAGTATCCGCGCCTTTTGTCGCGCAGCAAATTGACGTTGTTCTTAAAGATATCGGCGCCGACGCCATCAAGATTGGCATGCTCCATCGCAAGGAAGTGATCGAAACCGTTGCCGAGCTGTTCGAACAGCTCGATAGATTGCCGCCGGTCGTTCTCGATCCGGTAATGATTGCCAAAGGCGGCGCTAGCCTGATCGCGGCGGAAGCGAGCGAGGCTATCAAGTCTCGATTGATCGCCCCTCATACACATGTGCTGACCCCGAATATCCCGGAGGCAGAACAGCTGACCGGCATGAAAATCAATAGTCTTGCCGATATGGAGAAAGCAGGTCGCTTCCTGCTTGATATGGGACCAAAGGCCGTGCTGATGAAGGGCGGGCATAGCGAAGGCGCGGAAATCATCGACCTTCTTGTCACTGCGGAAGGCATACATACCTATTCGCACCCGCGAATTGATACCCCCCATACCCATGGTACAGGTTGTACGCTCTCCTCGGCAATCGCGACTGGCCTTGCGCAGGGACTAACCATCCCGGACGCGGTCGCGCGGGCCATTCGCTACGTGGAGAACGCGATCTTTGAGGCGCCCGGCCTCGGCGCCGGTCACGGCCCGCTCAATCACGGGCATACGGTGGGACCGTTTGTCTGAGCGTGCTATAGTTCGTTCAACATCTCAATAAGCCGGTCGATTTCCTCTTCCGTATTATAATAATGAAAAGAGGCTCTTACCATGGCCTCTATGCCCCGTTTCTCAAGATCGAAGCGGGTGCTGGATAGGCCGGTGACAGACACATTGATATTATGTGTCGCGAGGTGAGCCTTGATCTCTTCCGCGCTTTTTGAGGCGTGATCGAAGGTGACGATCCCACCCTTTCTTGCGCCAATATCCCGAACAGAAATACCCGGAACCTGTGCGAGCTTTTCCCGCGCGGTTGCGGCTAGTTCGCAAAGCCGGGCTGATGTTTCCTCAATCCCGAGATCCAGCAGGTAATCAACAGCGACACCAAGGCCAATGACGCCGGAAACATTGAATTCCCAATTCTCGAACCGGCGGGTGTCGGGGCGCATCTCATATCCGTCCATCGACGTCCATTCCGCGCCATGCATATCGAGAAACGGCGGCTCCAGCTTGTCCATGAAGTCGCTGCGGACAAAGAGAAAACCTGTCCCGCGGGGCCCGCGCAGGTATTTCCGTCCCGTCACCGAGAGCATATCGCAGCCGATTTTCGCCACATCCACCGGGATTTGTCCGACCGACTGGCAAGCGTCCAGCAAATAGGGAATGTCATGTTTCCGGGCGATCCTGCCGATTTCCACAGCCGGATTGATGAGGCCCCCATTCGTCGGGACATGGGTGACGGAGATCAACTTCACCCTGTCGTCGATCATGCTGTCCAGCGCCGCCACATCCATCTGGCCACTCTCATCGCTCGGCACGAAGTCGATCTTGACCCCGGTCTGTTTCGCAACCTGTAGGTAGGCGATGACATTGGCGGCATATTCCGCTTCTGCCGTCAGGATGCGGTCGCCGGGTTCAAATTGCATCCCATGGAAAGCCATCTGCCAGCCCACGGTCGCATTCTCGACAAGGGCGATTTCGCGGCGGTCACAGTTGATCAACTCGGCAATAGCGTCATAGGTCCGCTCGAACGCGGCCCGCGCGCGGGCATGTGCCTCATAGCCACCGATCGCCAGCTCCAGATCGAAATGATCCTTCACCGCCTCGTAAACTGGGGCTGGCATCAGGGCCGCACCCGCATTGTTTAGATGAATGCGATTCCGGGTCCCCGGTGTCTCTGCCCTGAGCCTGTCGATATCCAGTGTCATATTACAACCTCAGCGGTGGCCGGCGACGGCGTGGGGAATGTAGGCCTCGTTCAGCCGCGCGAGTTCCTCCACATCCAGAGAGATATCCAGCGCGGCAACCGCTTCCTCCAGCTGGTACATCTTGCTGGCCCCGATGATCGGGGCTGTGACAGCCGGGCTGTGATGCACCCAGGCAAGGGCGATCTGTGCCGGCGTGACCCCGCGTGCCTTGGCAATATCCTGTACAACGGCGAGGACATCGTAATCGGCATCCTGCCCGATCCGCATGGAATTAATCATCGCATCGGAGCGGGACCGGGTTGTGTCGCCTTCCGCACCTTTCTTCTTGTTCCCGGCAAGAAAGCCGCGCGCCAGCGGTGACCAGGGGATCACGCCAATGCCCTGATCCGCGCAGAGGGGGAGCATTTCGCGTTCCTCCTCCCGATAGACGAGGTTATAGACATTCTGCATAGAGACGAAACGCGCCCAGCCGTTCTTCTCGGATATGGACAGCGCCTTCATGAATTGCCAGGCGAACATGGAGGAGGCACCGATATAACGGGCCTTGCCGGCGCGTACTACATCATTGAGGGCGTCCAGCGTTTCCTCGATAGGAGTGTCATAATCCCAGCGGTGAATCTGGTAGAGATCGACGTAATCAGTGCCGAGCCGTCGCAGGGAATCATCAATGGAATGCATGATATGCTTGCGCGAGAGACCGCCGGTGAGCGGACTTTTCCCCATACGATTGAAGACCTTCGTCGCGATGACGACCTCCTCGCGCTTTGCGAAGTCCTTGAGCGCCCTGCCGACGATTTCTTCGGACACGCCAACGGAGTACATATCTGCGGTATCGAAGAAATTGATGCCAAGCTCGAGCGCGCGCTTGATAAAGGGGCGACTCTCGTCCTCGGGCAGCACCCAGTCCCGCCATTTCGGGTCGCCATAGGTCATGGTGCCGAGGCAAAGCTCGCTTACTTTTAGGCCGGTGTTGCCCAGTCGCTTGAGGTTCATTTTTCTCTCCGTTACAGGATGTTTTCCAGCGCCGCGAGCAGTCTATCGCTATCCGCCTCATTATTGAAGAGGTGAGGGGTAATCCGCATGCTCGACCCCCGGACCGAGACCAGAATATTCTCGCTCCGCAGCCGGTCGAGCAGGTCTTTCGGCAGGCCGCCATCACGCCGGAGACCGAGAAAATGCCCGGCGCGCATGTCATCGGGCAGGGAAGTCAGGCCCAGTCCGGCGCACCTCGCGGCGATGTCGCGGGTTTTCTGCGTCAGCGTTTCCTGGATATCGGCGACACCCCAGTCCAGTATCTGTTCAAGCGCCGCCACCGCGACAGGCATCAGGGCAAAATTCGCCCGCTCCCCCATGTCGTAGCGGCGCGCGCCCTGCTGATATACATCCACATAGTCAACCAGCCCGGCGAAATCCTCCGAACCCTTGCGGTTGAGCCAGTTATATTCCAGCGGGTCGCCGTCCTGATGCGCCGGGGCGACATACAGGAACCCGACGCTATAGGGACCGAGCAGCCATTTATAGGCGGCGGCGATTAGGAAATCGGGCCTAACCTTCTCAAGATCGAGGGGCAACGCACCGAGCGACTGCGTCACATCGAGGACAAGCTTCCCGCCATTGGACCGCAGTTTTGCGCCAATCGCCTCAAGATCGAGGCGCGCACCATCTGTCCAGTGGATGTGGGGGAGGGCGGCAATCGCGACCCTCTCATCAAGGGCGTTCAGGACGGCGGATGTCCAGTCACGGTCGGCAGGGGTGGAAACCGTCACAATTTCGGCGCCGCATTCTTTCGCTCGTTCCTGCCAGCAATAAACGTTCGACGGGAACTGGTCCTCGATAAGGAGGATCTTCTCGCCTGCCTCGAGGGGGAGGTTCCGTGCGGCGATGGCTAGGCCGTAAGAGGCACTCGGGATAATCGCGATATTATCCGCCGCCGTGCCGACCAGCGTCGCAAACAAGCTGCGTGCCTGTTCCGATTCGGTGAAGAAATCAGACGGAGCAACCGTCCAGGGCAGGGATTTACGGTCAATACCCCCATGGCCGGCGGCCCGCGCTGTTTTTGTCAGCGGCCCCATATAGGCACAGTTGAAATAGGCGATGTCGTCTGGAATATCGAACAGGTGGCGTTGGCTGGGGATCATGATTTAGGCCTCGGGAAGTTGTTTCCAGCCGTATTTTCGTGATCCCCGCCTCCTTTGACCAGCCCTTTATTGTCGCAAGGACAATATTGGACGCCGCCGGATCAACGGGCAGCCTCGATCCGGAACTGATAACAGTTGTTTGTCGCCGAACGGGCATGCACATAGGCGACGTCTTTCGTCGCCAGTATGGCTGTTGCCGTGTCTACGAGCCTGTCCGGCGGAACCGCCTGGCCTGTGCCATAGACAAGTCGATCGTCGCGGCTGTATCCGCGGAGCAGGACGGCGTTCCATTCCTTGACCATGGCGGGATAGCTGCCCTTTTCATCAAAGGCCGGGCATTCCTTTGCATGGAGAAAAATCGGCCCTTGCTCCGCAAAGGGCTGTTCTGCCGGGAAGGGTCTATAGGACAGGAGCAGATATTCCTCACCCGCCGCGATATGTGACAGGCAATGGCGACAGGAAAGTCCCGAGCCGTCCGAAATAAATCTCTCGGGGGCATTCCCATGGGCATCCATCCCGCCGTTCTGTATAGCGCGGACCCTGTCCGTCGGTAGCGGAAAATAGGCAAGTTTCGTCATTTTTTAGTGTCTCCAAAATTGAATATGCGAGAACATTAGACTGAGGAATGCCTCCGAAATATCCAAACCCCGCGATCCAATTTCAGGCTTGATTCTGTCCTTTTCAGAAAAATCACTGTCGCTATCAAGATACTCTCGCGCAGAACGGGCAAATCCAACATGGAAATCCGGCAAAATGTCGCAGTGCAAAAAATCCCGTTGACATCGCCCTCGAAATTTTGTCTATGAACAGCGGGCCACATCCCCCCACCGGGATGCTCTAGACTGGAAGGTTTAGTTTATTATGACAGTACAAATGCGTCCGGAGAGACGCCCTAACTCTCCCCTGTTTTCATCCGGCCCTTGCGCAAAGCGCCCCGGATGGTCCCTCCAAAATCTTGAAAATGCGTTTCTGGGTCGGTCTCATCGTGCCGGTGAAGGCAAGGCCAGGCTTAAAGCCGTGATCGATCAGCATCGTGCGCTGCTTGGCATTCCCGATGACTACAAGGTCGGTATCGTGCCGGGCTCTGACACCGGTGCCGTGGAAATGGCGCTCTGGTCAATGCTGGGCGCGCGCCCGGTCACCATGTTGGCGTGGGAAAGCTTTGGTTCCGGCTGGGCCACCGATGTGGTCAAGCAGCTGAAGCTGAAAGACGCCGAAGTGATCACCGCCGAATATGGCGAGATCCCGGACCTCGCCGCGACTGACTGGTCCCGCGACACGGTCTTTACCTGGAACGGCACAACCTCCGGCGTTCGTGTCCCGAATGGTGACTGGATCTCGGACGACCGCGAAGGTCTTGCCATTTGCGATGCGACCTCCGCCGTTTTCGCCATGGAACTCCCATGGGAAAAACTCGATGTCGTGACCTGGTCCTGGCAGAAAGTGCTGGGCGGGGAGGCGGCTCATGGCATGCTGGTCCTGAGCCCGCGCGCTGTTGAGCGGCTGGAAAGCTACACCCCCGCATGGCCCCTCCCGAAGGTCTTCCGCATGACCAAGGGCGGCAAGCTCATTGACGGTATCTTCAAGGGGGAAACGATCAATACTCCCTCCATGCTGGCAGTCGAGGACGCGCTGGACGCGCTTAACTGGGCGAAAAGCATTGGCGGCGGCAAGGGCATGATCGCCCGCACGGATGCCAACGCAAAGGTCATCTCTGACTGGGTCGCGAAAACCGACTGGGTCGACTATCTAGCAAGCGATCCGGCCATCCGCTCCACCACATCGGTCTGTCTCAAGATCACCGATGACTGGTTTACCGCGCTCTCCGAAGAGGATCAGCCAAAGGCAGCGAAAGAACTTGTTGCCATCCTCGAGAAGGAAGGCGCGGCGCTGGATATCGGGCATTACCGGGACGCACCGGCGGGTCTTCGGATCTGGGCGGGGGCGACGGTGGAAACGGCCGATCTTGAAGCCCTGATGCCCTGGCTCGACTGGGGCTACGCGACGCTAAAAAACACATTCCAGAAATAATCCTTAAGAAGGATCGATAAAATGGTCAAAGTCCTTATCTCTGACAAGATGAGCCCGCGCGCTGCTGAAATTTTTCGGGAACGTGGCGTAGAAGTAGACGAACTAACCGGCATGACGCCGGAGGAACTGAAAGCCTGCATTGGCGAATATGACGGCCTGGCTGTCCGCTCCGCCACCAAGGCAACCGCCGAGATTATTGCGGCGGCAACCAACCTGAAAGTCATCGGCCGCGCCGGTATCGGTGTGGACAATGTCGATATCCCGGCGGCAACGGCAGCCGGTATCTGCGTGATGAATACGCCCTTCGGCAATGCCATCACGACGGCCGAGCACGCCATCGCCATGATGTTCTCTCTCTCCCGGCATATCCCGGCGGCGAACGCCTCCACCCAGGCCGGTAAATGGGAGAAATCGAAATTCATGGGTGTCGAGTTGTATGGCAAGACGCTTGGTGTCATTGGCTGCGGCAATATCGGTTCGATCGTCGCCGATCGCGCCGTTGGCCTTAAGATGAAGGTGGTTGCCTATGATCCGTTCCTGTCTCCCGAACGGGCGTTGGAACTTGGTGTTGAGAAGCTGGAGCTGGACGATCTGTTCGCCCGTGCCGATTATATCTCGCTTCATACCCCGATCACCGACAGCACCCGCAATATCATCAATGCGAAGAATATCGCCAAGATGAAGCCGGGTGTCCGGCTGATCAACTGCGCACGTGGCGGCCTGGTCGTCGAGCAAGACCTGAAGGAAGCGCTGGAATCCGGGCAGGTTGCCGGGGCGGCACTTGACGTTTTCGCCGAGGAACCGGCCAAGGAAAATATCCTCTTTGGTATGGAGAATGTGGTGACAACGCCGCATCTCGGGGCCTCAACAGATGAGGCACAGGTCAATGTTGCCATCCAGGTTGCCGAGCAGATGTCCGATTATCTATTGGTCGGGTCCGTTACCAACGCCCTCAACATGCCGTCGGTCACAGCGGAAGAGGCACCGAAGCTCAAACCCTATATGGAGTTGGCTTCCCAGCTTGGTGGCTTCGCCGGGCAGGTCACGGAAAGCGGCATCAAGTCCGTTCGCATCGACTATGAAGGCGCCGCAGCAGCCCTCAATACCAAACCGCTCACCTCGATCATCATCCAGAGCCTGCTGGCCCCGCTGATGGACAGCATCAACATGGTCAATGCTCCGGTGGTCGCGAAGGAACGCGGTATAGACGTGACCGAGAGCTATAATGACCGCGAGGAGGATTACCAGACATTGATCCGTCTCTCGATCACGACCGAGCACCAGACACGCGATATCGCCGGCACACTGTTTGGAGATGACCGTCCGCGTATCGTCAATATCAAGGGCATCAATATGGAAGCTGAAATCGGGCCCCATATGCTCTATGTCACCAACAAGGACAAGCCTGGCTTTATCGGTGCCCTCGGTTCTGTTCTCGGGGATGCCAACGTCAATATCGCGACATTCCATCTTGGTCGCCACAAGGGGGCGGGTGAGGCGATCGCCCTGATCGAGATAGATTCGGAATTGTCGAAAGAGACGCTGGATACAGTGCGGAAACTTCCGCATGTGGATCAGGTCAAGCCGTTGAATTTCTAGTCCCTTCATGTTAAAAAGTCGCACCTTCGGGTGCTTGCGGAAAAGCGGCGGTTAAAAACTGCCGCTTTTTTGCTGTTCCTGTTGGCGACAGCGGGGAAATATGCTTTATAGGCCCACGTAATGAATGACTATTCCGAAAAAGGCCTGCTGCCCGCCGGTTTGGCAGATATGCTCCCGCCCGCAGCTGCACGCGAAGCGCGGATCAACCGTACCCTGATGGATGTATTCGCAGGCAATGGTTACCTGCAGGTCAAGCCGCCGCTGATCGAGTTTGAGGAGCATCTTCTGGAAGGCTCCGGCGCCGCACTTGCCTCCAAGATGTTTCGCGTGATGGACCCGGTCTCGCACCGGATGATGGGCATTCGGACGGATATCACTTTGCAGATCGCCCGCGTTGCGACCACCCGCATGAAACAGGACCCGCGCCCCCTGCGGCTTTCCTATTCCGGGCAGGTTTTGCGGGTGCATGGGTCCCAGCTCCGCCCCGAACGGCAGTTTGCCCAGACCGGTGTCGAACTGATCGGCCCGTCGGAGACTTCTGCCGACGCGGAACTGATCCTGCTCGCGGCTGAAGCCCTTAATGCGCTAGAGGTTGAGAATTTCTCGATTGACCTGACGCTGCCGACGCTTGTCCCTACCATTTGCCGCGAACTGGGCATTGACGAGAAGACAGCGGTGTCGGCGCGGGAATCGCTAGATCACAAGGACGCGGCGGCGCTTGATGACTATGACGCCCCGCTGAGCCAGATTCTCATCACCCTTCTGAAGGCCGCAGGTCCCGCAAGCACCGCAATAGAAGCGCTGGAAAAGATCAAGCTTCCGGACGCGGCGGCGGCACAGGTCGACGCGTTGAAAAAGGTGGTTGCGCAGCTGCGGCAATCCGCGCCGGACCTGAAACTGACCATCGATCCGGGTGAATACCGTGGGTTTGAATATCAGACCGGCCTCAGCTTTACGGTCTTTGGTCGTGGCGTGCGCGGGGAACTTGGCCGTGGCGGGCGTTATCGACTGATGGACGGGGAATCTGCGTCCGGTTTTACACTTTTTCTAGATAGCCTGATGCGCGCGGTGCCCCGGCGGCCCGCCGATGACCGGCTGTACCTTCCCTTTGGAACCGGCCTTGATCAAGGATATGCCTTGCGTCAGGAAGGCTGGAAAACAGTTGCAGGTCTTGCGCCTGAGGATAATGTCGAAGCGGAGGCAAAGCGCCTCCAATGCGGTCAGTTTCTCGGGCCGGATGGTATTACGAAACTCTCCTGATCAAAATTTTACATTCAAGGACTGAGGATTATGGCGAACGTAGCGGTGGTTGGCTCCCAATGGGGTGACGAGGGCAAAGGCAAGATTGTTGACTGGCTGTCCGAGCGTGCAGATGTCGTTGTGCGCTTCCAGGGCGGGCATAATGCCGGCCATACGCTCGTTGTGGATGGCAAGGTTTACAAGCTCAGCCTGCTTCCGTCCGGCATTGTCCGCGGCGGCAAGATATCGGTCATTGGCAACGGTGTTGTTGTCGATCCCTGGGCGTTGGTCAAGGAGATCGACACCGTGCGTGAGCAGGGGGTTACCGTTGACCATAACAGCCTCAAGATTGCGGAAAATGCGACTCTGATTCTGCCCCTGCATGGCGAACTTGACGCGCTTCGGGAAGATGCCAGCTCGGCCGTGAAAATTGGCACGACACGCCGCGGCATTGGCCCGGCCTATGAAGACAAGATAGCCCGCCGCGCGATTCGCGTTTGCGACCTGACGGATGCGGACCTGCTGAAGCGGAAAATCGCGACCTTGCTCGATCACCATAACGCCCTGCGCAAAGGTCTTGGCGCACCGCTTGTGGACGGGGACAAATTGCTTGCGCAACTCCTTGAAATTGCACCGAAAGTTTTGGAATTTTCCGATATCGTCTGGCGCCGGCTGGATGAGGCCAAGAAGGCTCGCAAGCGGGTCCTGTTCGAAGGGGCGCAAGGGGCCATGCTGGATAATGACCACGGCACCTATCCGTTCGTGACCTCTTCCAACACACTTGCCGGACAGGCGGCGGTGGGGAGCGGCGTTGGACCCGGGTCCGTCAATTATGTTCTTGGCATTACCAAGGCCTACACAACCCGTGTCGGGGAAGGGCCGTTCCCGACGGAACTGTTTGATAAGGTTGGCGAGGGACTGGGCGAGCGAGGCCGGGAATTTGGCGTCGTCACCGGTCGCAAGCGCCGTTGTGGCTGGTTCGATGCGGTAATGGTGCGTCAGGCCGTGAAAACCGGCGGAATCACGGGTATCGCGCTGACGAAGCTTGATGTGCTGGACGGCATGGATGAGCTCAAAATCTGTGTCGGCTATGAACTGAACGGCAAGCAGATTGACTATTTCCCGTCGAACATGGCGGATCAGGCGGCGGTCAAACCGGTCTATGAAACCATGGACGGCTGGAGCGAGAGCACCTTCGGCGCCCGCAGCTGGGCCGATCTTCCGGCGGCGGCGGTCAAATATATCCGCCATGTGGAGGAACTGATCGAGGCGCCGGTCGCTCTTCTGTCCACAAGCCCGGAACGTGAAGACACCATCCTCGTGCGGGACCCGTTCGAAGATTAATCCATAACGGACGAAAAAGAGGCTCCCCGCCCGTTAATCTGCGTGCTAAGGTTTCGACATGACGAAATCTTCCGGACGCATGGGGCGGCTCGCTGTCGGAGGGCTGCTGGCCCTTGCCGTCGGCCTGGGTATTAGCCGCTTTGTCTATACCCCGATATTACCATTTATGGAAATTGGCCTAGGCGTCAGCAAGTCTGACGCAGGGCTGATTGCCTCTGCAAACTATCTCGGATATCTGCTGGGAGCCCTGCTCGGGATCCGGCAAAGCCTGCCAGGTAGTACGCGGAGCCTGTTCCTGTTGTCGCTGATAGTCTGTGCCGTGACCACCATCGCCATGGGACTGACCGACAGTTTCGAGCTGTTCCTGCTGATCCGGCTCCTCAGCGGCGCGGCCTCTGCCTTTGTGATGGTGTTCGGGTCTGCACTGGTGTTGAGCCGACTGGCGGCGGAAGGCCGATCACGGCTATCTGCGCTTTATTTCGCGGGAGTCGGTGTAGGGATATCGGTGTCTTCCCTGCTGATCATCGCGCTGGAGAATATGGGTATCGGCTCGCAAGGCATGTGGATTGCTTCCGGTTTCCTCTCCCTTCTCTTTACGATTCCGGTGTTCCTGTTTGTCCCGGCCGCGCCCGAGCCAAGTGGCGGGGAGGCGGCCAGTTTGCCGCTGCAGTACAGCCAAACCCTGAAAGCCCTGATCCTGTCATACTTCCTGTTTGGCTTTGGATATATCATCACGGCAACCTTTATCTCCACCTTGGTGCGTCAGATACCGGAAGTGCAATGGATGCAATCCATTATCTGGCTGGTCGTCGGGCTTGGGGCCATACCCTCCGTGGCGCTCTGGAGTGGAATTGCCTCCCGTCTCGGCAACAGCCGGACCTATGCAATTGCAAATCTTATCTTGGCTATCGGCGTTACCGGTAGCGTGATGGGGGAGCATCCGCTTATCCTCATCTTGGCGGCAGTCCTGCTTGGTAACACGGTTATCGGTCTTACTGCCCTTGGCCTTGTTGAGGCGCGCGAAATGGCTCCCCATCATGGCCGGCAAATTCTGGCGGTAATGACCCTGGCCTTCGGCATCGGGCAAACGATTGGGCCGGGCTTCGCCGGGTTTCTCTACGACTATTTCGGCAATTTTATTGTGGCATCGCTCCTGGCCGCGGCAGGTCTCGTCATCGCCTGTCTGCTGACATGGGGGTTGGACGGGAAAAAGCAGGGTAACCTCGCGCCGCCATCTGATTGAATTTAACGGCATATTAACGCTGGATTGCGATAATCCGAGCCAGAATTCGACCAGATGGACAGTAATCGCGCGCAGATGACAGTTGCCGAAAAAATAGATATGCCTGAAGAAGCGACGGCGGGTCCCGCGGGTCCCGTCCTAGACGGGCGTTTCAGCATTCACCTGTCGCAGCGCCTCAGCGATTTTGAAAGTGGCGTTAATATGGTCGTCCAGGCGACGGACCTGCAGGATACCTCTGCTGAATATTTCGCCGTTGTTTCAAACCCTTACAGCGATTTTCGCTACCCTTACGCGCAGCTTTTGAAAGAGAACCGGCTTCCGGGCATGATTGAGCTGATGGCGCATGGGAAAGTGCGGTTTTCGGAGACGGATATCTGTTATGTCTCCGTTTTCGACAAGCCGCGTGGTGGCCCCATTTATCGTGAAGGAGAGGCCCCACTTCAGGAAAGCCTGGTGCTGAACCTGGTTGTACCGACCGTGGCGGGTTGCCTTAAATTCTTGCATAAAAGTGGCATGGCCCATCGGGGTATACGCGCTGACAACATTTTCTTCTCCGACAAGAAACAACGTAGTCTCGTGCTGGGTGAAGCCGTAACCACCGCACCGGGATCGGCCCAGCCGGCAGTCTATGAACCACTGGAAACGGCCATGGCGCATCCCATGGGGCGGGGGGATGGAAAACCGGCAGACGATATCTATGCCGTCGGCGTCCTGATATTGCATCTGTTGGGAGGCAAACTTCCGGCCTCAGACCTGAGCGCTGACGAGATATACAAGAAGAAGCTGGAAATGGGTAGCTTCGCGGCCCTTACCGAGGATCTGACCCTGTCGTCGCTGGTGATTGATGTGCTTGCCGGGCTTTTGCATGATGATCCAACAAAACGCTGGGATGCCAAGACGCTCCTGAACTGGCGAGAGGAAATTACCTCTGCTCCCAGGCGTGGCCGGGGAGACAGCCTTGCTTTCGGCAAGATTCTGTTCCAGTCCGAGGAATACAGCTCACCCAGAATTCTCGCCCATGCGATGATGCGTAAGCCGAAGGCCGCGCTGGAAATAATAGAGAATGGCCGGCTGGTAAAATGGGTCAAAAGCGCGGTTCGGGACGAGGAAGCAGCGGCAAAAATTGCGCAAATTCAGGCATCCGTCAATTCATCTCGAAGTGACAAGAATGCGGGCACCGCTGCCGTTACACAGGCAATTCGCCTGCTCGATCCGGACGGGGTTTTCTGGTATCGCGATGTGTCCTTTTGTCGTGGGGCACTCGGCCCGATGTTGCAATGGGCGTTTCAGAAAGACGACACTGAAATGAAGAAAACCCTGGCGGAGCTGCTGTCGAGTAGCCTATTGCAAACCGTAACGGCCGAGGAAATGCGCGGCAGCGCGGAAAGGCGGGCGGAATGGGTTCCGGAAATTGTTCTCAATAGCTGTTATGATCATATGAAGAGCAAGCAGGATATCGGGTGCGGGCTGGAGCGTTGTCTGTACGAGTTGAACCCGAAGGCCCCCTGTCTCAGTCCTCTGGTGTTGGGGTCACATGTCAGCAACCTTTCCGAATATGTTGAAATTGCTGAGAAAAAGATGAGTTCGTCCAATGGTCAGGTAAATCCACTGGATAGGCATGCCGCAGCCTTTATCATGTGCAAATCCAAGGGGCTTAGAAAGTATCTCAAAACGCTTTCTTCGAATGCGCCGGGCACGGCGGACAATGCGCTGGCGCAGATAAAAATCTTCGCAAAGTTACAGGCCAGTGCTTATCCGAAACCGCTTCCTGGTTTTTGTCGATGGATGGAGGAAATGCAAAAGCCGATCCTGGCGAAAATCCGCTCCCGTCTGCGACAGGAGTTCGTCAGCAAGAAGTTCCAGGAGGCGAAGAAAACCGGCAGTTTGGGGACGATCCTCAAATTGACGGATATCGAACGGCAATTGGCTGTGGATTCCCGCGAGTATGACAATGCGCTTGCGACTGCCGAAGAGGCAGAGCGGATCGCTGCCTATCTTGAGGGGGCGAGCCAGCAACGCAAAGTTGATGCCGCCCGTTACGGCACCTGGATCACGTCGGTCCTCGCGATTACGTCGCTTGTGACCAGCATGATTGTTTCTGCCCTTTATTTTGTGGGATAGAGCAATGGCAAAGAAATCTCAAAAAGGCGCAGACTCCAGCTCAAACCAGAGTTTCGCAATGTTCTGGATACTTATTTTATCAGGTCTTGGCATTGTTTTCATACCACCGACCATGCTGGTTCTCATTGCGGGCATGATCCCGAGCTTTGTGGCGTTGCTCCTGAATACCGACCGGACCGCGGGACTGGCGGCGATGCTGGCCTTCAACCTGGCCGGGGTGATCCCAGTGATCGGTATCCTGTGGGAACGTGGCCAGACATTTCATGAGGCCTTCAGGATTCTTTCGGACGTCTACATGTGGCTTGCCATGCTGGGCGGTGCCGGTATTGCCGTTTTCCTGGCCTGGGCAATCCCGATCGTCGTCTTTGCGGCCTATGACCTGCAGGCGAAGGCAACGTTGGTGCGGCTCCAGAAGCAGCGGTCCAAACTGATCGAGGAATGGGGCGGTCAATTCGTATCGGATGTTAAAGACCTGGACCAGAAGCAGTAGTAAACCGATCTCCTGAAATCACCGCATAATTACTGGAAATAAAACGGTGTCTTGGGCATAGTGCCATCCTCACAGAAACAGAAATAAGGAAGAATAAGAATGACAGGGCATGTCTACTGGATGTTTGATCTTGAGATCAAAGACGGTGAGTATGAGACGTTTGAGGCGCTGATGAAAGAGATGGTCGCGGCGACGGAGGCCAATGAGCCGGGTGCGCTTGACTATGAATGGTCGGTAAGCGAAGACAAGAAAACCTGCCATATCCTTGAACGCTATGCGGATTCCGCCGCGACGATGGTTCATATGGGCAATTTCGGCAAGAATTTCGGTCGCCGCTTTATGGCGGTTCTCAAGCCCCGCTCCGTGACCCTGTATGGCAACCCCTCCGAGGAGGTTGTAAAGGCGCTCGGCGCGATGAGCCCTGTCGTCATGACCCCGGTCGGCGGCTTTTCCCGCTGACAAAAAAGGCGCTGTTTTCAAACAGCGCCTTTTTAACCTGCTAATCGCAAGGGTACGTTAGTTGAGGCGTTCTTCCATGACTTTCGCCTTCATCGCCCGTTGCAGCTTCTCGAATGCCCGCACTTCAATCTGCCGCACGCGTTCGCGGCTGATGTCGTAATGCTGGCTCAGTTCCTCCAACGTTTTCGGTTCCTCACTCAGGCGGCGCTCGGTCAGGATATGGCGTTCCCGTTCATTGAGAACCTCCATCGCCTTTGTGAGCATCGCACGGCGGCTTTTCAGCTCCTCACTCTCCGCGTAGACGGTTTCCTGGTTCGGTGTCTCATCTTCCAGCCAGTCCATCCACTCGCCTTCGCTTTCGGCGCGCATCGGAGCGTTGAGGCTGTGATCCGGTGCCGTCAGGCGACGGTTCATGTTGATGACCTCGTCTTCGGAGACGCCAAGCTTCTTGGAGATCGTCTTGACCTGGTCCGACGTCATGTCGCCCTCGTCAATGGCCTCGATCTGACCTTTTATCTTGCGAAGATTGAAGAACAGCTTTTTCTGTGCGGCGGTCGTCCCCATTTTCACGAGGGACCAGGTCCGCAGGATATATTCCTGAATGGCCGCGCGGATCCACCACATGGCGTAGGTGGACAAGCGGAAGCCTTTCTCAGGCTCGAATCTTTTCACCGCCTGCATCATCCCGACATTACCTTCCGAGATCAATTCGGCGATCGGCAGGCCGTAGCCGCGATAGCCCATGGCGATTTTCGCGACCAGCCGGAGATGGCTCGTCACCATTTTGTGGGCCGCCTCGGTGTCGCCGTGATCCTTCCAGGCTTTCGCCAGCATATATTCCTCATCTGGCTCCAGCATGGGGAATTTGCGGATTTCCTGCAAATACCGGGACAGGCCGCCTTCCGGCGTCAATACGGGTAAAGTAGATGTACTCATTTCAGGACCCTCTCTATTCATGGCACCCGGATTTTGTCGCATTATACGCCCAAAAAACGGGCCCGGATTACATTCCTGTCTACTAAAGAACCGTGGCAATTCTATGATGTTGGGCGTTATCCCCTGAATGCCTTGGTCAGTTCCCTTAAGTCAGATGGGAAATCTACCTCAAATTTCAAGAGTTTGTCTGTGACGGGGTGCACAAAACCGAGGGTTTCGGCGTGGAGCGCCTGACGATTGAACGAGAGGATGGTTTTTTGCCGTTCTTCGGGTAAGGCGCTCACGCGGCTGCGCTTCGCCCGGCTGTAGAGCGGGTCACCGACCAGGGGGTGGCCGATATGGGTCATATGCACCCTGATCTGGTGCGTGCGCCCCGTTTCAAGCTCACAGGACACGAGCCCGGCGATATCGCTGAAATTTTCCACCAGCTGATAGCGGGTGAGGGCGGTCTTGCCCCCTTTCGTCACCATTGCCATGCGCTTGCGGTTGTGGGGATCGCGGCCAACGCTCCCTTCGATTTCGCCACTTGCTGGATAGATCCGGCCCCAGACGATGGCCTTGTAGCGCCGTTCGATATCATGGGCGGCGAAGAGGGCGGCAAGCCCCTGATGCGCGGCGTCGCTTTTCGCCACAACCATCAGGCCGCTGGTATCCTTGTCGATGCGGTGGACGATGCCGGGGCGCTTGACCCCACCGATCCCGGACAGGCTGTCCCGGCAATGATGGAGAAGCGCATTCACGAGCGTTCCTGACCAGTTGCCGGCCGCCGGATGCACCACCATACCGGCTGGCTTGTTGATGACGATCAGATGCTCATCCTCAAATTCGATGCTGAGCGGGATGTTTTCGGGTTCCGGCTCGCTCTCCACCGCCTCTGGTACGGTAATCTCATAGACCTCTCCTGCGCGCACCTTTTGGGACGGGTTGAGCGCCGGTGCTCCGTTCAGCAGAACAAGACCCTCCTTGATCAGGGGCTTGATGCGGTTGCGCGACAAGTCGTCGAGCGATGCCGCCAGCAACCGGTCGAGCCGAGTGCCGTCGTCTGCAACTGAAACTTCAACTTGAAGTGAACCCTCATTGGATGGCATACAAATGAACCAGAACCGTTTGTTAAAAGAGGGCGATCATATGTCGGAAAAGCCATCCGAAAATTCCGGACCCAATCTCACCTTGCTGAAATGGATCGTTGGTGTCCTCGGTGCGCTGATCATCCTGTTCGCCACTGTCATAGCGGTTACCATATATAAGCGCATGACGGCAATGGAAACAAAGTCCGAACCGGCACAGCAGGAAAAGACGATTTCGGTATCCGGCAAGATGTCGCTTGCCAAATTCGGGGACATCCGCCTGCCAATCCCCGATGATATGGATGTGATCAGCCTGACACCGTCGAGCGAGCGGCTGTTCGTCACCGTCGGCACCGAGGGGGCTGCGCGCCTGATCCTCGTGGTCAGCCTGGAGGACGGGAGCGTTCTGGGCAGCTTCAACCTGGAAAAAGATGGCATACAACAATGAAGGGGTTTTCCCGTTCCGGACCAGACCGGACGGCGCGGGATAAGCTGGGGGACTGATGGTGAAGAACGGAACACTCGTCAATTTTGCAAGTGACAACTCGGCGCCGGTCGCGCCAAAAATTCTCACCGCCCTGCACAAGGCCAACGCCGGCCCGATGCCAAGCTACGGTAACGACCCCTTCACCAGGAGGGTGGAGGAAAGGCTGAAGGAGATATTTGAATGCGATCTCCGGGCGTATCCCGTCGCCACGGGAACGGCTGCCAATGTCCTCGGCCTGAGTGTGATGACCCCGCCTTTTGGGGCCATCTACTGTCACCGCCTTGCCCATATCGAACAGGATGAATGCGGCGCACCGGAATTTTATACCCATGGGGCGAAACTGGTTAAGCTTGATGGCGCGGGCGGAAAGCTGCAGGCGACAGAGTTGGAGGTCGCCTTGAAGCGGTCAGGCGCCGGCAATGTCCATCATGTGCAACCCGCGGTCGTCGACATTACTCAGGCATCCGAGAACGGGACCACCTACCGGCCCGAGGAAATTGCCGAGATCGGTTTGGTCGCGCAGAAATATGGCCTTGGCGTTCATATGGACGGGGCCCGCTTCGCCAATGCGGTGTCCTTCCTGGGATGCGCGCCGGCAGACATCACCTGGCGTGCCGGGGTGGATATCCTGTCGTTCGGGGCGACGAAAAACGGCGCGATGGGCACGGAGGCAGTTGTTTTCTTCAACCTGGAAAAGGCGCGCGAGTTTGAATACCGACGCAAGCGCGGGGCGCATCTCTTTTCGAAAATGCGCTATCTGTCGGCGCAGCTCGACGCGTATCTCACGGACAATCTCTGGCTTGATCTGGCAGGCCATGCCAACCGGATGGCGCGGGACGCGGCAGAGAGGATCTCCGCTATTCCGGGCGCGGAGGTTCTTTATCCGGTGGAGGCCAACATGATTTTTGCGCGCCTGCCGGAGGTTTCCCTGGAGTGCCTGGCCGTGTCCGATATCCTGTATTACCGGAACGGGGAGGAATCTGCCGGTGAAGTGCGGCTCGTCACCTCCTGGAATACGAGTGAGCAGGACGTTAACCACCTGCTCAAGGTCATTGCCTGAACTTGGCTGATCCGATGATTTTTTCCCGCATGGTTTGATTTCAGGGTCGTCACCCGCTATTCAAGGCAACAAAACAGTGTAACGCGACGAATGGGATAGGCAGATAGTGCAGAATTTCTGGGATTTTTGGGAAATTGTCAAAGAAGTCTGGCGCGAGGGATATGCCGGCATTGATTTCAGCTCTCTGATAATCGCCCTCGGTATCCTGCTGGCAGCCTTGCTGATCCGCGGTGTATTCACCAAATTCGTGATCAATCGCCTGATCCGGTTCGCTGAGAGGTCGGAGAGCAAGATCGATGATCACCTCATTACCGCCCTTCGGGGGCCGATTCGCTTTATCCCGGTCGTAATCGGCATTTACTTGGCCCTTGAAATTCCCGGGTTCGGCGGGGAAGAGGGATTTTCCGCGGCGGCGGGAAAAATTGTTCGTTCCCTCATCGTCTTCAATCTTTTCTGGGCCATCTACTGCGCCATCAGCCCACTGACCTTCCTGCTTGGTAAGCTGGAGGAGCTGTTCTCGGCGGAGATGGTCGAGTTTCTCGTCAAGATCATGAAAGGGCTGGTTGTCGGCCTCGGCGCGGCAACAGTGCTGCAACTCTGGGGGATACAGGTGGGGCCGGTTATCGCCGGTTTCGGTATTGTCGGTGTCGCCGTCGCCCTCGGTGCGCAGGACCTGTTCAAGAACCTGATCAGCGGCTTTCTGATCCTCGCCGAGAAACGCTTCAAGGCAGGGGACTGGGTGCTTGTCGATACAGTGGTTGAGGGAACGGTTGAGAAAATCGGATTTCGCTCCACGGTGATCCGCCGCTTTGACAAGGCGATCACCATTGTGCCCAACGCGGTCTTTGCGGATCGGGCGGTGACCAACTTCTCCGAAATGACGTATCGTCGCATCTATTGGAAAATAGGTCTGGAATATTCAACAACTGTCGAGCAGCTTCAGCAGATTACGGAGAAAATTCAGGACTATCTGGTCGGGAACGAGGATTTTGCACAGCCCGGTGAAGCGCTGACCTTTGTCGTGACGGACAGTTTCAATGACAGCAGCATCGATATCATGATCTATTGCTTTACCAGGACGACTGTGTGGGGTGAATGGCTCGATATCAAGCAGGATTTCGCCTATGCAATCAAGGGGATAGTCGAGCAGACGGGCACCGGCTTTGCCTTCCCGTCCGTGTCAGTCTACCGCGGTATTGGTGCGGCGGAGCCTGATCCGTTCGTACCGCCATCCGGATACAAGGACGGACATGGAAAAGGGGTCAGCGTTGACCGGCCAAAGCAATAAGGGCTGCTAAGGCGTTGGTGTCTTGACGATGATATACTCGAACAGGCCATCCGTTTCGCGCATGGTTTCAAGAAGATAGCCGCTAACCGCGCAATAATGCCGAAAATCGATGGTCGAGGCCGGGTCGGTCGCATGCACTTTCAGCCGCTCGCCATCCTTGAGCGTCTTCATCGCCTTTTTTGCCTTCAGGACGGGCAGCGGACAATTAAGGCCCGTGGTATCGAGGAAATGCGGTTCGTCTGCCATTAAATCTTCATTTCTGCGGTTCTTGATCCTGAATTCCGTCGCAAAATAGCGCTCCTGCGGACCGGGTGCAACTGATGAATTTCTGCGGGGTACGGGCATCTATCCGGCCATCGGATTAACCTTTTCTACACTCTATTCTGACAAAATCCGCTGTTAGGGTTCGCCCTTTAAAATTAGAAAACTGGTGGTTGCTGTTGAAGATATGGTGAAGATGCGGAACCAAATTGGACATCGGTCGGAAATTAGTCCCGACTATTTTGACCAAGGCAGACTTGTGGGAGAACAAAAACTAGGTTCTGCCGCCGGTGAAGTGAAGCATTATGAAATCGGTGAGGCGACCAGCTTTTTGAGGCCGTTCGGCAAGACCTATCAGGAAGCCCTTGAAAATCTGATTACCGGCAGCATCCAGATTATCGGCCTCGATGAAGTGAAGGCGCAGTATGCCGAGCAGTGGGGCAGCATCAAGAAAAACGTGATGGAAATTGCGGATGCCTATATCAGTCGCAAGCTGGACCGCCACGACATATTTGTCCCTCTGGATGACGGGCACTTTGCCCTTCTGTTCGCGGAAGCCACGCGGGAGGAGGCGCTGGAACGCTCCCGGGTTATTGCCCATGATCTGGTCAACAAGCTGTTCGGGGAACTTCCGGGCGCAGAGTTGATTTCGGTTGAGGCCGCGATGTTACGGATCGAGGACTTTGATGGGCTGGACAGAATCCGTTCCCTCGACGGGCTCGTCAAATGTTTCCGCGCTGCTATCGTCAAGGCGCAGGACCGGGAAACACGCGATTTCCAGGAGCGTGAAACCGAGCTCAACGTCCGGTTCCGCCCGCTGATCAACCGGCGCAAGGGTTTCGTCGGCATGTATGAAACTGTCAGCATGACCAATGCCGATGGCGAGCTGGCGGACGTGACGGCAAATGATCCGCTCTTTAACGAATCGCCGCGCCTGCGCGCCGAGATGGATTGTGTGATTTTGCGCGAGGCGGGAATTGTATGCAAGAAACTCGGGGGGGCAGGGAACAAGCCTGTTATTTTCCTGTCCGTCCATTTCGAGACCCTGGCGAACAGCTATTTCAGGAGCAAATACGCCCGCACGCTCGCCTCTCTCCCTGATTATACGGAACGGCATCTTGTCCTGAATGTGCAGGATATTGCATCAGGCGTGCCGAACAGCCGATATCGCCAGATTTTTACGTCGCTGCGCCAGCTGGTGCTGGGGTTCACGTTTGAAGTGGGGCCGCATTGGAATGATTTTAACGCCATTCGGGACCTTCCCATCCTCGCCATGACGCTCGCGGGGCACGAAAGCCTGGAGCTGTCGCAGATCGAGGCGTTCTTCAAGCGGTCCAAGCAGAACAAGAAGAAATGTATCTGGCGGTCTGTCGACAACGACGCACTGGCCCGCGCTGCCTTCAAGATGAAGGTGGATTATGTGAGCGGGCCGATATTTGGCGCCCTGCAGAAAGCGCCGGCGACGCCCTTTTCCCTGCCGAAGTAATCCGTTAGTCCCGTTTCAGCACTGCCGCCATTTCAACATGTGGCGAGAAGAGAAACTGATCCACCGGCAGCACGTCACCCAGCTGATAGCCGCCATCAATCAGTGTCCTGACATCCCGCGCAAAAGTGACCGGATTGCAGGAGATCGCCACAACGACAGGAATGTCGCATTTCGCGATTTCCTCGGCTTGCGCTTTCGCACCGGCGCGGGGCGGATCAAAAACTAGGCCGTCGTAGGCATTCAGTTCATCCGTCAGCAGCGGGCGGTGATAAAGATCGCGGGTTTCGGAGGTGACGGGCAGGATCGCGCGGTTTGCGGCCGCCTGCAGGCCGGCGACAAGCTCTGTATCTCCTTCCACCGCATGGACACGGGCCCCAGCCGCCAGCGGGAAAGTGAAGCTGCCGACCCCGGCAAAGAGATCCGTGATCGTTTTTGCGTCGCCGAGAGCGCTCTTTGCAAACTCCGCGAGCGATGTCTCACCCGCTTTGCTCGCCTGCAGGAAACTCCCGGGCGGAAGGGTAACCGGGACATCATTCAGCCTCACAACGGCGGGCAGGCGGGCGGCGATAGCTTCCGGGATTTCCTTCGCACTTTGCTGCCAGGCGATCCGGGCGAGCTGCTGTTCCTCGGTAAAGGCGGCCAGTGCCTCGCGGGTTTCCAGGTCAAGCTCCTTCTTCGCCGTAATCAGCAGGTCAGGACCGTTTTCCGAGACAGTTGCCATAATCTTTGCTTCGCTGTTGCGTTTCAACAGGGAAGGCAGCAGGGCGCGCAGCGGCTTTACCAGGGCGAGGAGCGTCGCATCGATCACCGGGCAGTCGCCAACATCGAATATCTGGTGACTGCGGCGCAGGTGAAAGCCGACCATCACGCCTTTCTTGCGCTTGGCGGCTATAAACTCGACCCGACGGCGGCTTCCCAGGGGGCTTGTCAGCGTTTCCAGAACGTTCGCCCCGTCGATGCCCGCCATGGACAGGCAATCGATAATGCGCTGTCGTTTCCAGTCGGCGGTAAAGGCCGGCGTGAGATGTTGGAGTGAACAGCCGCCGCATGTACCGAAATGACGGCAGGTCGGGTCGATGCGATCCGGTCCGGGGGTAAAAATCTCATCAATCGCGGCAACACTGCCGTTGCCCCGCTCTTCCAGTACAGAGGCACGCAGCCAGTCACCCGGGGCGGTGAAGGGGACATAGTAGCTTTTGCCGTCCTTCTCCGCGACGCCGTCCCCGGCCGAGCCGATATGATCAATAGCAAGTTCAACCGTCATAACGGGCTCCCATTAGAAATTCGCGATTGCCGTCACTGCCATGGATGGGGCTGTCGACCGTGCCAAGAGAAGTCCAGCCGGGCAGGCCACTGATCCAGTCTTCCATCTCCAGCGGGACGGCGGCGGCAAGCGCCTCATCACGGACAATGCCGCCCTTGCCGACATTTCCCTTGCCCACCTCGAACTGCGGCTTGACGAGCGCAATCAGGTGCGCGCCGGAGGCTGCGAGCGCGAGCGCGGCGGGCAGCGCCTTTTTCAGCGAGATAAAACTCACATCCGCAACAATAAGGTCCAGCGGCATCGGTATAAGTGCCTTGTCGAGGTCGCGGGCGTTAGTCTTTTCGAGATTGATCAGGCGACTATCCTCCGCGACAACCGGGTCAAGCTGGCCATGTCCCACATCCACGGCATAAATGCGGACCACCCCACGTTCCAGCAGGACCTGGCTGAAACCGCCCGTGGAGGCACCGATATCGGCGGCGGTTCTCCCCGCAACATCAACGGCGAAATGATCGAGCGCGTGAAGGAGCTTTTTCGCGCCGCGTCCGACCCAGTCAATCTCCGGCGTGGTGACAGTGATTTCCATCTCGGCCGTGATTTTTCGGGTTGGCTTTGTCGTAACAATACCATCGACGGAAACCCGTCCCTCCGCAATTAGGCTCTGCGCTTTTGCGCGGCTCTTCACGAGATCACGGGCGACGAGCGCGAGATCAAGCCGTTGCGGGGACTCTGTCATGTTAAATGCCTAGATGGCGGAAATATTCCGCTGTTTCGCTTTTCCTGTGCCGAGGGCGGAGAGGGCCGCCTCAACAATCTGTCCGTGATTGATACCGGCCTCTTCATACATGTCCTCAATTTTCTGCTGATCGATGTAGATATCTTTCATGCACAGCGGCCGGACCTTGAGCCCGTCATCGAGCAGGCCGTTCATGGCGAGGAACTGCATCACATGGCTGCCGAAGCCGCCGATCGCGCCTTCCTCGACGGTAATCAGCGCCTCATGGTGCGCAGCGAGATCGCGGATCATCTCTTCATCCAGCGGCTTGCAGAATCGCGCATCTGCGACCGTGGTGGAAATGCCCTTGGCCTCCAGCTCCTCTGCCGCGATTAGCGCTTCCTTCAGCCGCGTGCCGAAGGACAGGATGGCGACCTTGTCGCCCTGCTTGATCATCCGGCCCTTGCCAATTTCCAGTACCTCACCTTTTTCCGGCATATCGACGCCGATGCCTTCACCGCGGGGATAGCGAAACGCGCAGGGCCCGTCATCATAGGCGGCGGCGGTCGCGACCATATGTTTGAGTTCCGCCTCATCCGCCGGGGCCATCACCATCATGTTGGGCAGCGTGGCAAGATAGGTAATATCGAAGGAGCCCGCATGGGTCGCGCCGTCTGCGCCGACCAGGCCGGCCCGGTCCATGGCGAACCGCACCGGCAGGTTCTGGATCGACACGTCATGCACCACCTGGTCATAGGCGCGCTGCAGGAAGGTCGAGTAGATTGCGACGAACGGCTTCAACCCCTCCGTCGCCATCCCGGCGGCGAAGGTGACTGCATGCTGCTCGGCAATCCCGACATCGAAGCAGCGGTCGGCAAATTCCTTGGCGAACTGGTCAAGGCCCGTACCATCCGGCATCGCGGCGGTCACAGCGACGATCTTGTCATCCTGTCTGGCTTCCTCGATCAGGCTCTGGGCGAAAACCTTGGTGTAGGAGGGCGCGTTCGGTTTAGCTTTCGCCTGCGCGCCGGTAACAACATCGAATTTCGAGACGCCGTGATATTTGTCTGGCGCGGCCTCGGCCGGCGGGTAGCCCTTGCCCTTTTGCGTGACGCAATGGATCAGGATCGGCCCGTGCTTTGATTCCCGCGCGTTCTTCAGGACCGGGATCAGATGTTCGAGGTTATGGCCATTAATCGGACCGACATAGTAAAAGCCGAGTTCCTCAAACAGTGTACCTCCGGTGACCATGCCACGGGCGAATTCCTCTGCGCGCCGTGCCGTGCGTTCCAGCGGATCGGGGAGGAGGGAGGCGACCTGTTTCGCCAGTTCGCGCAGGCTGCGATAAGGCTTGCCGGAAAGCAGGCGCGAAAGATAAGCGCTCATCGCACCAACCGGAGGAGCGATGGACATGTCATTATCATTAAGAATAACGATCTGGCGCGCATCCATGGCGCCGGCATTATTCATCGCCTCATAAGCCATTCCGGCGCTCAAGGCGCCGTCGCCGATAACGGACACAACATTATTGTGCCGCCCCTGCAGATCGCGCCCGACAGCCATGCCGAGACCGGCAGAAATCGAGGTCGAGGAATGGGCCGCGCCGAAGGGATCATACTCGCTCTCGGCCCGCTTGGTGAAACCGGAAAGGCCACCCGGCTGGCGCAGGGTGCGGATGCGATCGCGCCGCCCGGTCAGGATCTTGTGGGGATAGCATTGATGACCGACATCCCAGATCAGTCGGTCTGTCGGGGTGTTAAAGACATGATGAAGCGCCACCGTCAACTCGACAACACCCAGACCTGCGCCCAGATGACCGCCGGTCACCGAGACGGCACTGATTGTCTCCTGGCGCAACTCATCGGCCAGCTGCAACAGCTGGGGCAGCGTCAGGTCGCGCATATCCCTCGGATAGGCAATGGTGTCCAGTAATGGCGTTTCCGGTCTCGTCGTCAAAATATTCACCCGTCTTCAGTTGCGGCGTTTAATCGCGAAGCGCGCCGCATGTCTTAACAGATCGGCCTTGGGTCCGAAAGGCTCAAGATGCTCAATCGCCTGATCAACCAGCATGGCGGCATGAATCTTTGCCTCCTCCAGCCCCATGAGCGAAACAAATGTCGCCTTGCCCGCGGCTTCGTCCTTACCGGTTGCCTTGCCCATTTCTTCCGGGCTGCCCTCAGTATCCAATATGTCATCCGCAATCTGAAAGGCCAGTCCTAAATCATGTGCGTAGGCCCTGAGCGCCTGCACCTGTGGCGGAGATGCATGCCCGAGGATGGCGCCCGCCTCACAGGCATAGGTGATAAGCGCGCCGGTCTTGAGCTGTTGCAGCCGGGTAATGGTGACAATATCGATATCATTGTTGCCGGCATAGATATCCATTGTCTGACCGCCGACCATGCCGCGCACCCCGACGGCGCGGGCCAGTGTCGACACCAGCTTTATGCGCACTTCGGCGGAGGAATGGGTTAGGGGGTCACCGATAATCTCGAAGGCGAGAGACTGCAGCGCATCGCCCGCAAGCACAGCCGTCGCCTCGTCAAACTCCTTATGCACGGTCGGCATGCCACGGCGCATGTCATCGTCATCCATGCAGGGAAGATCGTCATGAATGAGGGAATAGCTATGAATAATTTCAATTGCCGAGGCAACCCGCGTTGAATGCAGACGTGGTACGCCAAACAGGTCCGCGGCCTGGATGACCAGAAAAGCGCGCAGGCGCTTGCCGCCCGAGAGAACCGAATAACGCATCGCATTATACAGCTGCTTCTCCAGCCCCTCGTTCTGGGGCAGGAATTCGCGAAGTTCCCGGTCCATCAGCTCTGCTGTCTGACGGAGGGCCTTGCCGAAATCATCTTCCATATTAATGTCTCAATCCGCGGTATTCATGTCTATTCAACATTTGCCGGTTCGACTGACAGGTTGCCGTTCTTGCCGACGATCTTGTCGACCCGCTCCTGCGCGTTCCGGAGCTTGGCGTCGCAATGCTGTTTCAACAGGGAACCGCGGGTATAGATATCGATGGACTGATCGAGATCGACCTGGCCGGAATCAAGTTTTTCAACAATTTGCTCCAGCTCCCTCAAAGCTTCTTCAAAGCTCATTTTGGCGATATCGGCGGGGATTTCCTGGCTATTTGGGTCAGACATGATTTCTCCTTTGCCGTCTTATACTCTTCTCTTAATCCCGGAGCAATGCTTTCACATGGGCATGGGAACCATCGGCTAGGCCCTCGAGATCATATCCGCCCTCGAGGGCGGAGACAACGCGACCGGACGCATGTTTGTCCGCGAGGACCATCAGTTTCTTTGTTAGCCAGCTATAATCGGCACCAGTCAGTTTGTGATTGCCAATAGGGTCCTTTTCATGGCCGTCGAAGCCCGCGGAAATAATCACCAGTTCGGGGCGGAAGGCCTCCAGTGCCGGAAGGATCACTGTGTCATAGGCTTCGCGAAAGGCGCGGGAGCCCGATCCGGCGGCGAGCGGAACATTGACGATATTGCCAACGCCCGTTTCACTGGCATCGCCCGTCCCGGGATAGAAGGGCGCCTGATGGGTGGACGCGTAGAACATCCCCGGATCTCTCTCGAAAATCGCCTGGGTGCCATTGCCGTGATGCACATCGAAATCGACGACAGCGATCCGCTCAAGGCCGTATTTCTTCCGCGCGTAATAGGCCCCGACAGCGACATTGTTATAAAGGCAAAAGCCCATGGCGCGATTTGCCTCCGCATGATGACCGGGCGGGCGGATCGCGCAAAAGGCGCTGGACTGCGGCGTCTCCATCACGGCGTCGATGGCTGCAACAACCGCGCCTGCGGCATACAGGGCCGCTGTTTGCGAGCCTGGCGACATCTTTGTATCGGGGTCGAGATCAATTATCCCGGCGACCGGCGCCCGCGCCGTGAGATGATCCAGATGGGCTTGCGTATGGGCAAGGGCCAGCTGTTCCCGCGAGGCGAGCGGGGCTTCCCGTCGCACCAACGTCGGGAAATTTTCCGGGTCCAGCTGATGCAGGACAGCGCGTAGACGATCCGCCCGCTCCGGATGCCCGGTACCGGTGTCATGAAACAGACAATCACGATGTGTAAAAAGATAAGTCGTCATGCGCAGCCAATCCTGTTTTTCCAAAATTGATCAATTTTATGTATGTGCAGATATTTTTGTTGCTTTTCAAGCAATTCAGCCTCATTTCTGTTAAGATGCGTGCAGAGTGAAATGTAATACAAATGAACAAAACAGCACAATTCGCCATCATAGTGGTAATTGCCGCGCTGGGCTATGGCGCCTGGCACTATCAGGACCAGCTCCCCTTTATTGGCGGCGGGAACGGTGAAGCACAGGCTACCAAGAAGCCCCAGCGACCACCCCAGAAGGTTATTGTTTCTGCAGTTACCAACATGGCTTTGCCCCGTACTATCACAGCGATCGGGACAGCGAAAGCCAATGAATCAGTTGTTATAACGTCGAAAGTCTCGGGAAAAATAAACAAGCTTGATTTCGGAGAAGGCCAGAAGGTGAAGGTTGGTAAGCTGCTGGTCCAGTTGGACGATACGGAGCTTCGGGCCAACCTGACCGAATCGGAAGCGGCGCGCGACAACGCGCAGAAGCTTTATGACCGGGCGCTCAAGCTTTATGCCACCCGCAATGTGGCAAAGGCCCAGGTTGACCTGCTTCTGTCCGAACTGCAGGCGACTGAGGCCGCCGTCTCGGCCGACAAGGCGCGGATCAGCGACTACCGGATTGTGGCGCCATTCTCCGGAATTCTGGGATTTCGGGAGGTGAGTGTCGGCTCGCTTGTACAGCCCGGCGATGTCATTACAACGCTGGACGATATGGATACGATCAAGGTCGATTTCGAGCTGCCGGAAAGCTTTATCGCGGATGTCAGCCCGGGCCTGAAATTTACGGCGAAAAGTGTGGCCTATCGCGATCGGGTGTTTGAGGGCGAGGTAAACACCATTTCCACCCGCGTGAATGAATTCACCCGCGCCGTCCGGATACGAGGTTCCGTTCCGAATGAGGACGGGCTGTTGAAACCGGGGATGTTCCTTTCCGTCGATCTGCAGATCAGTGTCGATGAAGAAGCCCTGGTGGTATCCGAAGAAGCAGTTATCCTGACCATTGCCGGTCCGATCGTGTATCGGGTGGTTGACGGGAAAGCCGTGCGAACGCCAATTAAAATTGGTCGGCGTATCAGAGGGTTCGCAGAAGTTCTTGATGGCCTGGATGAAGGCAGTGAGGTCATTATCGAGGGGCTCCAGAAAGTTAAGGATGGTGCGCCGGTTCAAGCCAGTGCGGCAATTGCTACTTCTGAGGCGTCGTAATGCGGTTACCCGATCTCGCCATTAAACGTCCGGTTCTGGCCATCGTTTTTTCGGCGGTTCTGGTCCTTTTCGGCCTGTTTTCCTATCAATCCCTGAGCGTTCGTGAATATCCGGATATCGACAGCCCGAACGTCTCGATCCAGACCGGTTATCGGGGCGCGTCGGCGGAAATTATCGAAAGCCAGATAACCCAGGTGATCGAGGATGCGGTTGCCGGAATCAGCGGTGTTGAGCGTATTTCCTCCACCAGTCGCGAGGAATATTCGACAGTCAATGTGGAGTTTGCGCTCAGTCGGGATATCGAATCTGCAACGAACGATGTGCGTGACCGGATTTCCCGCGTTGTCAACCAACTGCCTGAAGAGGCAGATTCCCCGCGCATCTCAAAGTCCGAGAGTGACGCCCGGCCGATCCTCTGGTTGTCGCTGACCAGCAACCGGTTGAACCAGCTGGAACTGACCGATTATGCGGAGCGGAACCTTGTCGATCCCCTGTCGACCGTGGATGGTGTCGCGCAGATTCGTATCGGCGGGGCCCGCCGCTATGCCATGCGAATATGGCTCAATACGTCGGCCATGGCGGCGCGCGGCATAACGATTTCCGATATTGAATATGCCATTCGCGAACAGAATGTCCAGATTCCCTCCGGCCGGATTGAATCGAACATGCGTGAATTCAGCATCAAGACGCAGTCCGACCTGAGAACGCCCGAGGAATTCCGCCAGATCATCGTCTATGATTATGGGGAAGGGCGGGTGCGGCTCGGGGACGTGGCCGAGGTTGAGGTCGCCGCGGAGAATGACCGCACAAACCTTCGGGTGAACGGACAATCGGCTATTGGCCTCGGCGTGATCCGGCAATCCGGCGCCAATGTGCTGGAAGTTGCCAATGGGGCGAAAAAGATTGTCGCGCAGTTGCAGAACAATCTCCCCCCTGGCCTGAATATCAAGGTGTCCTACGACCAGTCGGTCTTTATCAGCCAGTCAATCAAGGAAGTGTTCTTTGCCCTCGGCATTGCCATGGTGCTGGTTATCCTGGTCATTTTCTTCTTTTTGCGATCAATTGCGGCGACCTTTATCCCGGCCGTCGCCATTCCGGTGTCGATCATTGCCACGCTGACCATCCTTGGCGCGCTCGATTATTCGGTGAATGTGCTGACTTTGCTCGCCCTGGTGCTGGCAATCGGCCTTGTCGTGGATGACGCGATTGTCGTGTTGGAGAATATTCACCGCCGTATCGAGGAGGGGGAGCCGCCGCTTCTCGCCGCGAGCCGGGGGGCGAAGCAGGTGGCGTTCGCCGTGGTAGCGACGACGATCGTCTTGATCGCTGTCTTTATCCCGATATCCTTTCTTGATGGCACGACGGGCCGTCTGTTCCGGGAATTCGGTGTTGCCGTTGCCGCCGCAGTGATGTTTTCCTCCTTCGTTGCGTTGACCCTGACACCGATGCTCTGCTCGAAGCTGCTGGTAGAGGCGAACAAGGAAGGCTGGTTCTATAAGTCAACTGAACGGCTTTTTACTGGCCTCGCTAGAATGTACGGAAGCGCTCTGAAATGGACGCTGAAAATACCGTTTGTGATCGTGGCGATCGCCATCGGATTCTCGGCGTTGGCCTTTAATTTTTATGAGATTATCCCCAAGGAGTTTGCTCCGACGGAAGATCGCGGTGTCTTTTACATGCCCGTGAAGGGCCCTGAAGGGGCCACCATGGAGTATACGCGCAATAACGTCGACAAGGTGGAGGCTGTCCTGAAACCTCTCCAGGAAAGCGGGGAGGCGTCTCGGCTTTTTGCCTTCCTTGGCACTTTCCGCCAGCCGGGACCCGTGAATGAGGCGTTCATGCTGGTCGGGCTCGTCCCCTGGGAAAAGCGGGAACGCTCACAGCAGGAAATCGTCAATGAGGTATTTCCCAAGCTGCTCGCCATCCCCGGCGTCCGGGTTTATGCGATCAATCCGGCCAGTCTCGGCCAGCGGGGATTTTCCGCGCCGGTCCAGGTTATTGTGGGAGGTCCGTCCTATGACGTGATCAATGAGTGGGTGGATCGGGTGATTGCGCGTGCGGAGGAGAATCCGCAACTGCTTAACGTCGACAAGGATTTTGAGGAAACCCAGCCGCAGATTCATGTGGAAATTGACCGGGCCCGTGCCTCCAATCTCGGAGTCACCATCGAGACCATTGGCCGGACGCTGGAAACCCTGATGGGCGCGCGGAACGTCACCACCTATGATCAGGGGGGCAAGCAGTATGAAGTGATCGTTCAGGCCCGAAAAGAGGACCGCAGCAGCCGGGATGATCTGTCAAACGTCTATGTCCGCTCCGAGGTGGCTGACAAGCTCATTCCGATTTCGGGGTTCGTGACTTTGAGTGAGGAGGCAGGGCCGGGTGAACTTAATCGCACGGACCGGTTGCGCACGGTCCAGATTTCGGCATCGCTTGGACCCGACTATACGCTGGAAGAGGCCCTTAACTACCTGGAGACCATCATCCGGGAAGAAGCCGGGGAAGACGCGAAAATCTCCTATGGCGGACTCAGCCGATCCTACAAGGATTCCAACCAGGCGCTGATCTTTACCTTTGTCACCGCACTTCTGGTGGTGTTTCTAGCCCTTGCCGCGCAGTTCGAAAGCTTCATCCATCCGATGATCATCATGACGACGGTGCCTCTGGCGATTACGGGGGCGCTCGGCTCGATCCTGCTGGCCGGATTGACGCTCAATATCTACAGCCAGATCGGGATGATCATGCTGATCGGGTTGACGGCGAAAAACGCGATCCTGATTGTCGAGTTCGCCAACCAGCTCCGGGATGAGGGCGCCGATATCCTCTCTGCAATTCAGGAAGCAGCGATTATCCGGCTCCGGCCCATCCTGATGACGACGATTTCAACGGCGCTGGGGGCAGTGCCGCTTGCCGTTGCGACCGGTGCGGGCGCGGAAAGCCGGGAGGCGATCGGCATTGTCATCATCGGTGGCATGATATTCTCGACCATTCTGTCGCTGTTCGTGGTGCCGGTGGTGTATATCCTGTTGGCCCGGTTCAGCCGCCCCTCCGGGTACCTCGCGGCCAAGCTCAACGAGCTTGAAACCGCTCATTCCGATGTTCATAAGTAAGCACATAAAACAGGGCAGCCCGATACTATTCTGCGATGGGCGGTAATCACTGTTCCATCGCGGGCCCTGCGCGGGTATGATAGGCGGGGCCTTAAACTTTGGGCTCCTTAATTATTCAAGGAACGGATTACATGTCGGACAAGGGGAAAGTTCTTTTGCTGACCGGCGCGAGCCGGGGAATTGGCCACGCTACGGTCAAACGTTTTAGTGCCGCGGGGTGGCGAGTGCTAACGGTGTCGCGCCAGGAATTTTCCGAATATTGCCCTTGGGAAGGCGGCGAGAAGGACCATTTGCAGATCGATCTGTCTGATATTGCCGCCTTGCCGACTGCAATCGAGGAAATCCGTGAAAAGCTGGCGGGCTCTCCCTTGCATGCGCTGGTGAATAACGCAGGAGTGTCGCCAAAGGGGCCAGACGGAGCGCGGTTCAATACGCTCAACTCCTCTTACGCCGACTGGCTGCATGTCTACAATGTCAATCTTTTCGCGCCGCTTATGCTGGCACAGGGGTTGTTTGACGAACTGGTTGCCGCCAAAGGCGCGATTGTCAATGTGACCTCGATCGCAGGCGGGCGGGTCCATCCCTTTGCAGGCTCGGCCTATGGCACATCGAAAGCGGCCCTTTCCGCGCTCACGCGGGAAATGGCGGCGGATTTCGGTCCCCATGGGGTGCGGGTCAATGCCATTGCGCCCGGCGAGATTGACACGTCGATCCTGTCTCCGGGTACGGAGGACATGATTGAGGATATCCCGCTCCGGCGTCTGGGAAAACCGGAGGAAGTCGCCTCCACCATTTATTTCCTCTGCGATGCGCCCTCATCCTATGTCACCGGCGCGGAAGTCCATATCAACGGCGGCCAGCATGTATAGCCGGGAATGAGACGTTGAAAAGTCCTGAAAACTATCTGACACGGTTGATCGAGCGGTTCTATCATGAGGCATGGAACGCGAAGGACGAGGACTGCGCGCGCGAGATTTTGCACAAGGATTTCGATTTCCGGGGGTCGCTGGGGCCGGTTCGGACCGGGCCGGAAGGGTTTATCCAGTATATGCACGAGCTGTGGGTCGGCCTTCCCGATTTCCGGTGCGATATCGAGGATGTGGTGGACGCGGGTGATAGCGCCGCCGCCCGGATGAGATTTTCCGGCACCCATAAGGGCATGTTCTACGGCGTTCCCGGTTCGGGCAAGACAATCATCTGGGCGGGCGGTGCCTTCTTCAAGGGCGATGGGAAGCAGATCACGGCGCTTTGGGTGCTCGGCGATATTGACTCCATAAAGCGGCAGCTTGGCCCGTCGGCCAGCTCAGACTTTGTCTGATCCCGAGGCGCCTCGCGACCGTCTTTAGGCGTTAAAGGCTTTAAGTGCCGTCATCGCGATATGCGGGTTGTCAATGATGGCCTGGTCAGTGAAGCGGCCGTTCTTGATATGGACGAACCCGGGGATCTTGGCCAGATCGTCCGCATTGACCGCGCGATACCCCATCGACCAGCCCGGAAAGTTGCGCTTTTCTGTTTTGCCCTTGCGCAGCAGGATAAGCCCCTCATGGCGGGGATCCTGCCCGATCCGGGCATAGGTCATTTCGATAGCTTCCGCACGCCCTTCCAGCACCTGCATGAAGCTCCCCCCCTTGTAGAGCAACATGCCGGTGATATTGTCGGCGGTATTGCGGGACCGACTTTTTTCCAGGATCGCCATCAGCTCCGCCTCATTCAAAAGATGGCGGGCTGTACTCACATAAACGAGATAGTGCATGTTCACGCTCCTCTCGTGGCGGCGGGATAGAAAAGCTTAGACTTCCTGCCAGTTCTCCCTGAACGCCATCGCGGCGACGTCGTCAAGGCCCTTGGTAAAGCGGTCGAACATCTCGTCGATTTCGCTTTCCGTGATGATCAGTGGCGGACAGAGCGCGAGGTTGTCGCCGGCGACGGCCCGACTGATAACGCCGGCGTCCTGCATGGCCTGTGCGGTTTTCGGGCCCGCCTTGTATTTCGGATCGAAGGACCGCTTTGTCTTCTTGTCGGCCACCAGCTCGATCGCGCCGATCAGGCCCATTGAGCGGACTTCCCCGACAAGCGGATGATCGGCAAGGGCATTGAACCGTTCGTTAAAGCGTTTGGAGACATGGCGCACATGGCCAAGGATATTGCGTTCCTCCATCAGCTCCATGGTCCGCATGCCGACAGCCGCCGGCACTGGATGGCCGGAATAGGTGAAGCCATGGGCGAAGGCACCATGCTTCTCGCTCTGCTTAACCATTCCATCGAATATATCCTGCGATACCATCACCGCCGAAATTGGCAGGTACGCGCTGGAAAGGGCTTTCGCGCAGGACAGGATATCCGGCTGTATATCGAAGGTCTGCGATCCCCACATCTGTCCCGTCCGGCCAAAGCCGCAGATCACTTCATCCGCGATCATCAGGACGTCATACTTGCGCAGCACTGCCTGGATCTTCTCGAAATAGGTGGCAGGCGGGATGATCACGCCCCCGGCGCCCATGATCGGCTCGGCGATAAAGGCGGCGACAGTGTCCGGCCCTTCCTTCAGGATCAGCTGTTCGAGGTCATCGGCGCAGCGGGCGGCGAATTCCTCCTCCGTCTCGCCATCCTTGCCATAGCGGTAGTAATGCGGGCAGGAGGTATGCAGGATATTCTTTATCGGCAGGTCGAAGTCATTATGCAGCGGCGGCAGGCCGGTCAGACTCGCCGCGGCGACGGTGACGCCGTGATAAGCCTTCTGGCGGGAGATGATCTTCTTTTTCTCCGGCAGACCGCGGCTGTTGTTGTAATACCAGACCAGCTTTACGACCGTGTCGTTCGCTTCCGATCCGGAATTGGCGAAAAAGACTTTCGAGAAGGGGGCCGGGGCAATCTCGAGCAGTTTTTCCGCGAGGCGGATTCCGGGCTGCGTCGATTTGCTGGCGAAGGAATGATAGAAGGGCAGCTTGCGCATCTGCTGGATGGCGGCTTCGATCAGTTCTTCCTCGCCGAAACCGAAGGAGGCGCACCACAGACCGGCCAGCCCCTCGATATACTCCTTGCCGTTTTCATCGAAGACATTGATGCCCTTGCCCGTCTCGATAATCAGCGGGCCATCGGTGAGATGGGTGGAAAGGTTTGTATAGGCATGGATCAGGCTTTTCGCATCGCGGGCGGCAAGCGAATTTCCCTGAAGAAGGCTAGGGCTGGTCATCACAAAGTCCTCAGTTAAGAATTAGGAACGTTGTTATATTTGTAGAGCTAATATCAAGCTGCTGTCAAAGGACGTTTACAACTATCTTGTCTCCCTTTCCGGTCCATGGCTTAATAGGCGAAATAATCGGGGAAGTGGTCGTATGAGTGAGTATTTTACCTATTCCGGTGCAGACGGGCTGCCCATCCATGTGTACCGATGGATGGGCGAGAAGAAACCAAAGGCGATTGTACAGATTGCACATGGCATGGCGGAACATGGGGCCCGTTATGAGCGTTTCGCCCAGGCCCTGAATGAATTCGGATATATTGTCTATGCCAATGACCATCGCGGCCATGGCCATACAATCCCAGAGGGGGACGCGCCGGGTCATATGGGCGATCAGGATGGCTGGAACAAGGCGGTGGAGGATCTCTATCTGCTCAACCGGAATATCGCGGTGGAACATCCGGGTCTGCCCATCCTGATGCTCGGTCATTCGATGGGCTCCTTCATGGTGCAGCAATATATGAGGCAACATGGCGAGACGATCGCTGGCGCCGCGCTCTCCGCCACCAACGGGCCACCGGGGGCGCTGGGGCGGATCGGCCAGCTCGTTACCCGGTTTGAGAGGCTGCGGGTGAGCGCCAGGGGACACAGCCCGGTTATGGCGGGAATGACCTTCAAGGCCTTTAACAAGCCCTTCGCGCCCAACCGGACGGAATTCGACTGGCTCTCCCGCGATGAGGCAGAGGTGGATAAATATGTCGACGACCCGCTCTGCGGCTTTGATTGTACTGTAGCTACTTGGCTCGGGCTGCTGGATGCGCTGACGCGGGTTGCAAGCCCGGCCGCGATGAAGAAGATGAACAGGCAGATGCCGATATTTGTCTTCAGCGGCAGTGAGGATCCGGTAGGGGAGAACACGACCGGCGTGAAGCGACTGCTCGCGGCCTATCATCGGCACGGCTTTACGCGGGTCACGCATAAATTCTATATCGGCGGACGGCATGAGATGCTGAACGAAACCAACCGCGATGAAGTGACGACGGATTTTATCGCCTGGGCCAACAGCGTCATCGGCTGATACATTTCGCCTATATCGTGTTGTTTGTTGCGCTGGACAGTGATTGATCGATGCCATAAAGTTTTTCCGCCCTCAATAAACAAGGAAAAACAATATGAGCGGACAGACCCAGGATCGTTACACCCTCATTGGCGGCAACGCCTCTCCCTATTCGCTGAAAATGCGTTCCCATATGCATTATCGGCGACTGCCTTTTAACTGGATTCTCCGGACCACGGAAAATGATCACCTTCTGGAGGGATTGCGTCCGGTACTCGTGCCGGTATTGCAACTGCCGGAGGATGGCAGCCTGCATCTCGACAGCACGCGGCTCATCTACATGCTGGAGGAACGGCACCCGGATGGCCGCTCCGTCATTCCCGATCATCCCGCCCATGCCTTCCTTGCGCATCTGGTTGAGGATTTGGCGGATGAGTGGGTCACCAAGATGATGTTCCATTACCGCTGGACCTATGACGCGGATATCCATTACGCCAGCCGCTGGATCGCCGATGATCGGTCCCCCGGCGATACAGAGGAGGAGCGGGAGAAATTCGCGGCATTCTTCGCCGACCGTCAGATCGGTCGTATGCCGCTTGTTGGCTGCACCCCGGAAAACGCCCCGGTCATCGAGGCGGGCTTCCATCATATCCTGGCGCTGCTGCATGCGGATGTCGGCCAGTATAAATATCTGTTCGGGACGCGACCTTCCATTGCCGAGTTTGGGCTCTATGGGCAGCTACGGACGCTCTCCATCGACCCAACCCCGATGTCGATTATGCGGAAAGAGGCGCAGCGGGCGGAAAGTTGGCTGAGACAGCTCGATGACGCGTCGGGCATTGAAGGGGACTGGTATGCTGTTGGGGACCTGCCGCCGATGACGAAGGGGCTGATCACCTATAGCGCGGAGGTTTATCTGCCGTTCCTCGCTGCCAATGCGGCTGCTATCGGACGGGACGAGGAAACCTTCTCGGTCGAGCTTGATGGCAGGACCTATTCGCAAGGGGTCTTTAGATATCAGGTGAAATGCCTTGGCGAATTGAAGGCGCGTTATAAAGCGCTCCCCGAGGAGGCCAAAGACATTGTGGGTGACCTGATCGGGGAGGCGGGCATTAAAATTCTCAGCTAGGCTCTAAATTGAGAAGCCGCCAAGCTTGGTTTCAAGATATTCCATGATCCCTTCCTTGGCGCCTTCACGACCAAGCCCGCTGTCCTTCATGCCGCCGAAGGGGGCAGCGGCGCTGGTCGGGTTGATATCGTTAATGCCGATGATCCCGAACCGAAGCCCTTCGAACATCCGCATGGCGCGGGAGATGTCGCGGGTATAGACATAGGCCGCGAGGCCGTATTCCGTATCATTCGCCTTTTCCAGCACTTCGGCCTCACTCTCGAAGCGGATGATCGGCGCGACGGGGCCGAAGGTTTCCTCGCGATAGATCAGCATGTCTTCCGTGACATTGGCGAGCACGGTCGGTGCATAGAAATAGCCCTTATCGAGATTGTTCGATTTGAGTGCGACACCGCCGGTCACCAGCTCGGCGCCTTTGCTGATGGCGTCCTGCACCTGCCGGTCCACCTTGTCGATGGCGGCCTGATTGACGAGCGGGCCGATGGCGACCCCATCCTCGAACCCGCTGCCGGCTTTCATCTTGGAGACCCGCTCCTCGAACGTGGCGACGAACTGGTCGTAGGAACCGTTCTGCACGAAGAAGCGGTTCGGGCTGATGCAGGCCTGTCCGGTGTTGAGGAACTTGACGAGGGAGCCGCCTTTGGCCGCATGGGCCGGGTCCACATCCTCGAACACCACAAACGGCGCATGACCGCCGAGTTCGGCCGAGACGCGCTTCATGTTGGCGCTGGCCTGCCCGGCAAGCATCTTGCCGACATTGGTGGAGCCGGTGAAGGTGAGCTTGCGGACGGACGGATGGCTGGTGAACACCTCACCAATCG
This sequence comes from Sneathiella sedimenti, assembly GCF_017313765.1. Lineage (GTDB taxonomy): Bacteria > Pseudomonadota > Alphaproteobacteria > Sneathiellales > Sneathiellaceae > Sneathiella > Sneathiella sedimenti. The sequence goes on from NZ_JAFLNC010000002.1 coordinate 509,993, forward strand.
GTTTCGGGTCCGCTGTGGTCACGAGATTAACCACCCCTGGCGGAAGGCCCGCAGCCTCGAAAATCTCGAACATGGCGATGGCGCAGAGCGGTGTGGCTTCAGCCGGTTTCAGGACGATGGTACAGCCAGCCGCAAGCGCCGGGCCGGCTTTGCGGGTAATCATGGAGATCGGGTAGTTCCAGGGGGTCACTGCCGCCACCACGCCGACCGGCTGATGCAGCACCATGAACCGCTGATCCCCGCGAGAGGAGGGGAGGATTTCGCCGTTCACGCGCTTGGCTTCCTCGGCATACCAGAGCAGGAAATCGGCGCCATACTGTACTTCATTGCGGGCAGCTTTCAGTGGCTTGCCCTGTTCCTCGGTCATGATGCGGGCAAGATCCTCTTTCCGCTCGATCATGATCTGGTAGGCTTTATAGAGATAGGCGCTGCGCTGGTAGGCGGTGGTTTTCGACCAGTCCCGGAAGGCCGCATCGGCGGCCTCAACGGCGCGGGTTGCTTCGGCGGCGCCACCATCGGCCACGGACTTGATCACCTCTCCCGTTGCGGGATTAAAAACATCGAAGCTGTTGCCGCTGTCCGCCGCAATCCATTTTCCATCAATATACATATTATCCTGAGACCTTTCGCATCGGCAGGGAACTTGTGTGGTTGAATTTTCGCGCAGTCTAATGATTTATCCGCGCCAGTAAAGCATATCAATCTGCGGCATCAGCCGTTTGCCCCGCCAGTCGTATCCGCTCGCGCTCCTTGATCATCCGGGAGGTGAGGCGGGAGCCATCCTCGCTCCAGCCGGGCGGACCAAAGATATACATAAAGGCGGCCTTGAAGCTCTTTGCATGGAAAAGATCGCTGAATATCCCGACCCATTCATGAAAGGCGATGATCAGCGGGTTAAAACTCGCGATCTGCTTGACAATACCATAGCGGCAGGGCTCGGCCTTGTCTTCGGGGACGAAGCTGCCGAACAGCTTGTCCCAGATGATGAAAATGCCGGCGTAGTTTGCGTCGAGATATTTCGGGTTGGTCGCGTGATGTACCCGGTGGTGGGACGGTGTGTTCATCACGGCCTCAACCGGTTTCCACATCCTGTCGATGGCCTCGGTATGGATCCAGAACTGGTAGACGAGGCTGATCCCCTTCTGGAAAAGGATCAGCGCGAGTGGAAAGCCGATGAAGGATAGCAGCAGCCAGGGTATCCAGGTGCCGATAAATGCGCCGGTCCATGTCTGGCGGAGGGCTGTGGTCAGATTGTAATATTGCGAGGAATGATGATTGATATGCGCCGCCCACCAGATGCGATGCTCATGGCTGAGACGGTGGAACCAGTAATAGACGAAATCCTCGGCGAACAGGATCAGCACAAAGGCCCACCAGTGATAGCCGATGTCAAACAGGCGATACTGATAGACCCAGAGCGCCACCGCCCCGACAATCCCGAAATTCACGAGCCCTATGGCGAAATTGCCGAGGCCCATCAGGAGGGAAGCGGCGGAATCGTGCATCTCGTAATTGGATTTCTTTGGTGCATAGCGACCGATCGCTGTCTCGATCAGGATCAGCAGGACAAAGGCCGGGATGGCGAAGGTGACCGGGTCAGGCAGCTGCATCTTTTTCCCCCTTTAAATAGTCCTTCACCATCTGGCGGTCTGCTTCCCCGACCGCGAATTTCACCGGCGGAAAGGCAAACCCTTGCCGCGGGATTGAGAGGATGGTCGTGCCCTCACGCCAGTCGCATTTTAAAAGCATATCCTGTCCCAGCATCTGCAGCACCATCTTGGCTCCGAAACTGCGGATGAGTCCGATCCCCTTACCATTCTGCCATTCGACGAGCGCGTAACGCCTATCCTCGCTGATAACGAAACTGACAATTTTCTCGCCAGGTTCCTGCCCGGCAAGAAATTGCGCCAATGTTTCGGGCGCCAGTTCAGCCTCCCGCCGCCCTGCAATCAGCCGGATGGCAATGATCAGCAATAGCACGGCGCCTGCCGCCGCAGGCAGAAGGATCAGCGGATCAATGGCCATTCCCGGTGTCCCATGATTCTTGGTTTTCGGCGCTATTGTTACAAAAATTACAGCGGTTTGACAAAATTCGCGAGACCAGGCTGACGAAAGCTCGCCAATCCCCTACGTAAACCTGTCCGGCCGGCGGTGAATCCTCGCGAATCTCAAAGAGCCTTTACCTGACGCGAGTGCGGTTTTATGCTGACTTTATAGTCTAACAAAAACAAACATGGGATGAACTTAATGCTAGGTCTTATTCAGGATCGGCCGCTGCTGATTTCTTCTTTAATCGAATACTCCGGTCTTAATCATGGCGACGTGGAAATTGTCTCGCGTTCGGTTGAGGGGCCTATCCATCGCACCAATTACCGCAATGTGAACCTGCGGGCAAAAAAGCTGGCGCAGGCCCTGGGGAAACTCGGTGTGGAGATTGGCGACCGGATCGGTACGATTGCCTGGAATGGCTACCGCCATATAGAGATTTACTTCGGTGTATCCGGTATGGGCGCCGTTTGCCATACAATCAATCCGCGCCTGTTTCCCGAGCAGATTGCCTATATCGTCAATCATGCCGAGGATAAGTATATCTTCGTCGATTTGACCTTCATTCCGCTGATCGAGGCACTGAAGGAGCATCTCAAGAATGTGAAGGGCTTTATCGTGATGACCGATGAGGCCCATATGCCCGACAGCAGCCTTGATAACCTGCTCTGCTACGAAACTCTGGTCGGGGCGGAGGACGGCGATTATGCCTGGCCGCAGTTTGACGAGATGACGGCCTCCTCGCTCTGCTATACCTCGGGCACGACGGGCAATCCGAAGGGCGTGCTCTATGCCAACCGCTCGACCGTACTGCATAGCTATTGTGTCTGCGCCAATGACGGGCTTGGCGTCAGCAACCGGGATTCCATCCTGGCCGTGGTGCCGATGTTTCATGCCAATGCTTGGGGCCTGCCCTATGCGGCGGCAATGTGCGGTGCGAAAATGGTGATGCCGGGCGCCGCCATGGACGGCGCCTCGCTCTATGAACTGATGGAAGCGGAAGGCGTGACGCTCTCCGCCGGAGTGCCGACCATCTGGATGATGCTGCTGGGTCATGTGAAGGAGAATAACCTCAAATTCTCAACCATGCAGCGGACGGTGATTGGCGGGTCCGCCGCGCCACGCTCGATGATCGAGACCTTTGTCGAGGGTCATGGGGTCGAGGTAATCCATGCCTGGGGCATGACCGAAACAAGCCCGCTCGGCACGACGGGTAACCTCCTCAAGAAGCATGAAAACCTCTCCGAGAAAAAGAAAACCGATATCCGCGTCAAACAGGGCCGGATTGTCTTTGGGGTCGAGCTCAAAATCACCGGGGATGACGGAAAGGAACTGCCACGCGACGGTGTTGCCTTCGGTGATCTCAAGGTGCGCGGGCCCTGGATCACCAATGGTTATTTCAAGGGTGAGGGGGGGAACGTTCTTGATGAGGATGGCTGGTTCACCACCGGTGATGTCGGCACCATTGATCCCGATGGCTATATGCAGATCACCGACCGCTCCAAGGATGTGATCAAGTCCGGTGGCGAGTGGATTTCCTCCATCGATGTGGAGAATGAGGCGCTCGGCTGCCCCGGCATTGTCGAGGCGGCGGTGATCGCCATTCCCCATCCGAAGTGGGATGAGCGCCCGCTGGTCATCGCGGTGAAGGAAAAGGGCCATCCGGTGAGCCGCGACGACGTGATCAGGCATCTGGAAAGCACACTCGCCAAATGGCAGCTTCCCGATGACGTGGTTTTCGTCGATGAACTGCCGCATACGGCGACGGGCAAGCTCCTGAAGACCAAGCTCCGCGAGGACTTCAAGGACTACAAGCTGCCAACGGCCTGACACTGCCGCAATCTTTTGAAAAGCCGGGATTTCCCGGCTTTTCTTTTTGATTAACGGCTTCAGGCAGTTTTACATACTCAATGTGTTGATTGTTCGGGCGAGACGATTTAATATCTCGAAAAAATAGATTTGGGTGTCGTCCAATGTTACTTTCTCGGGTTTTATCTCTTTTTATAGCTTTTACTCTTCCTATCATGGTATCCGCCTGCGCGCCTACCTTTACCGAAAGCAAGACCGCGAGTGGCGGAAGTGCGGGTACGGTCGCCGCGACGTCTAATGGAGAAACGCCGTCCCTTTCTGACATTCGTGATATGAATGAAGGGTCCGCGCCGACAATTCAACCTGCAAAAGAAGTGACGGAGGGCGAAATAGGAGCCGGTAACGAAATTCGTATCAAGATGCTGCCAGGATTTGGCAAAGAGACCTGGTTATGTGATGCGGACGGAGACTGTGCGCCGGTTCATGTTAATGCCGCGACGAATGCCAATGACATTTCTGGTGAACGCAAGCCCGGGACCAGTGCCAGACCAGCAGACAATATCATCGGAGACGTAGAACTTAGCGATGAAACATTGAAACTTGTCGGCAAGAAGATAGACGGCGGGTTGAACGGGAAAAAGATCCTGATCATGACGCCTGATGTGGAACTGAGCCTGCTCACTGCCGGCGGGTTGACAGAGCCGCATGCTCTTTGGACGTCGGCGGCCAAGGGCTACGTCACCGAATTCATGGCGCAGTATTTTACGGATATGGGCTATGGCGTGGCCATCCACTCCGACGACGCGCAGCTTGTCTCGACGGAGATTGCGCAGGACCTGATTGATCTGCATGAAGATGTTGGAAAATCAATCTTTCTGTATCAGTACAACACGCTCTTTCAACTGCCGACAAAAAAGGATGGTAGTTTTAACTGGAAGCTGGGCAAAACGGCGCAGGAACTGAAAAAGGCCTACGGGGCGGATCTTGGCGTCTTCGTTTATATGCGCGATTCCTATTCCAGCGGATCGCGCGTTGCCGCACAATTTCTGGCGGCTGCTATTCTGGGGGTAGGGATACAGGGGGGTCAGCAAGTCGGGTTTATCTCGCTGGTCGATCTCGAGACCGGTAATATCCTGTGGTATAACCGTCTGGTCTCGGGCGGCGGTGATCTTCGCACCTTTGAGCCCGCTTTCGATGCGACGGAGAATCTATTGGAAGATATTCCTTTATGAGACTTGGCAAGGCCGCTGTTGGGTTGAGTTTACTGGTTTCGGCATGTGCGGGTACGGGCCCGGTCGGTGACGTAAAACCGGGTGACGAGCCGGAGCTGACCACAGTAGAGGCCGGCCTGCGCATGAAGATGGATGAGGCGGAACGAAGTTTCGCCGCCAGTGCCTTGATTATCAAGGATCCTGAACTGCAGGACTATCTCGACGGGATTGTCTGCCGACTGGCAGAGAAAATTTGCCCGGATATCCGTCTCTATATTGTCAAAATCCCCTACTTCAACGCGTCCATGGCGCCGAATGGCGTTATGCAGGTCTGGACTGGACTGTTGTTGCGGGCGGAAAACGAGGCGCAACTCGCGACGGTTCTCGCGCATGAATTGGCTCATTACAAAAAACGCCATTCCATCAAGATGTGGAACAGCACCCGGAATACGACGGATTTTCTGGCCTTTTTTTCGATCGCCACGGGCGGTATCGGATATGGCTTTGTAGGCCTTGCCGCGGGTCTTGGCGCCGCCGGGTCCATTCAGGCTTATTCGCGGGATCTGGAAAATGAAGCGGATGAAATCGGTCAGGATTACCTTTATGACGCCGGTTACGATCCGGTGGAGGCAGGCCAGCTTTGGGAGAAGATAAAAGGTGAGGCGGACGCAGGAGATCGTGAGTCTACGGCCATTTTCTTTGCGTCACACCCGCCGGCCGAGGATCGGATAGAGAATCTGAAGTCAAGAGCGGAAGCCTACCCGGCGCGCCCGCTTCAGGCGCAGCAGAGAGCTGACGAAAAGTTTCGCAAACTTGTTGATGCCCGCTGGCAAGGCTGGGTTGAGGACTTGATCGATACGGGATCATATGAAGAGACGCTGTTTGTCATCGACAATCTGGAAAAGCGGGAGTTCAGCCCGGCGGCACTTGATTTCTACCGCGGCGATGTATACCGCCGGCGGAGCAATGAGGGCGATCTCGACAAGGCGAAGGAAGCCTACCTCACGGCAGCGAAATCGCCTGAAGCACCCGCCAAAACATATAAAAACCTTGGCCTTGTTGCCAAGCGTCAGAAGGAAGATGGCAAGGCCATCGAGTATTTCGAAATTTACCTCGCTCGCTATCCGGAAGCATCAGATCGCTTTTTGGTCGAGTCATACATCAAGCAATTGAGGCAATCATGAGACATTTTTTCATCCTGCTGCTTACCCTGACGATCGCCAGCTGCGCACCGACGTTCCAGCTCAAACAAACCGGTCATAGTTCCATGTGGAACAGCTATTCCGTGGCGACATCGGAATATATCAATGAACTGAAGACTGATAAATCCGTCATGTGGACGCAGGACGGGCCCATACTGGAAAGAGTGGAATTTTGGGCCCCGATATCGGATGGGGGGAAATTGCCATTTATCTTTATTGCCGGGAATGAGGAGCGCGCGGAAACCTTCCGTTCCGATATGACACCGGAAGAGATTGTCGAACTGGTTCGGAACGGTTTCTCCCTGACGCCGTCAACACCCACCTTCATCGGTAATCTCCAGCCGGCACCGTTCGGTAATAAGCAGGGATATATGATAGACCTCAATCTATCGTCCAAGGACGGATCGGACTTTAAGGGAAATCTCCTGTTCGCGACAATAAACGGCAAGTTAATGGCGGTCTTTTTCGCGGCCCGGGAAACGCATTACTATGAAGCACGGCGCCCTTATTTTGACAGCGTTGTCCAATCCATAAAAGTGAGCGGCGACGCTTAATCTATTACAAGGGGCAAGCAGGAAAGCCGGGATTTCCCGGCTTTTCTTTTTAGGGGCGACGTTGCTTGTTTTCTGTGGTTGTATCCATATCTGTTAGAAGCGCAGATTACACATACAGAAAATGACGGGAAATGACATGTCGACTATGAACAAGCAATATCGTCTTGCCGCACGTCCGGTGGGCGTCCCGAAAGACAGTGACTGGCAATTTGCAAGCGAAGCCCTTCCCGAAATCGGCGCCGATGAGGTGCTGGTAAAAAATCATTATGCGTCCCTCGATCCGGCCATGCGCGGTTGGATGAATGAGGGAAGATCCTATATTCCGCCGGTCAAGATCGGCGAAGTGATGCGCGCCGGCACGGTGGGTGAGGTGGTTGCTTCCAACAGTCCGGATTTCAAGGCCGGTGATTTTGTGAGCGGGATGCTCGGCATCCAGCAATATGGCAAGGCGCTGGCGAAGGACCTGACGCGGATCGATCCCAATCTCGCGCCAATCGAAACCTATCTCGGAGGTCTCGGCATGCCGGGACTGACCGCTTATTTCGGCTTGCTCGATGTGGGCGCGGTGAAAGAAGGCGACACGGTGCTTGTTTCCGGCGCGGCCGGCGCTGTCGGCTCGGTTGTCGGGCAGATCGCCAAGATCAAGGGCGCCCGGGCCGTCGGTATCGCGGGCGGAGCCGAGAAATGCGCCTATGTGGTCGATGACCTCGGCTTTGACGCCTGCCTCGACTACAAGTCGGAGTCCTTCCTCAAGGATCTGAAGGAACCGCTCAAGACCGGTGTCGATGTCTACTTCGATAATGTTGGTGGCGAGATCCTGGATATCGCGCTGGCGCGCATCAATCGCCACGCGCGGATCGTGATTTGCGGCGCCATCTCGCAATATAACAATACGACGCCCATGCGCGGCCCGCAGAACTATATCAATCTGCTGGTGCATCATGCCCGCATGGAAGGCTTCGTCGTCTTCGACTATATCAAGCGCTATGGCGAAGGGGTCCAGGAACTGGCGAAATGGTATTCCGAAGGCAAACTCAAGTTCCGCACCCAGGAAGAGACCGGCATTGAAAATTTCCCCTCGGTTCTTTTGAAACTGTTCAAGGGCGAAAATACCGGAAAATTAGTCCTGAAGCTCCTAGACGACTGACAAAAAAGAGTTTTTACACTATGATAGAGGTGTCGTCGATTTCCGGCGGCACCTTTTCTCTATAAGCTGTTCCAGAGATGTTGCGTCGCGTAGTATGAAAGTTGGTTGATGGAGTCACTCGAGCTAATCCTCATATTGGTATCCTTCCTTTTCCTGATCGGTTGTCTGCTGACACCCGTCGCCGACCGGTTGGGCGCGCCATTCCTGCTTCTTTTCCTCTGTATCGGCATGCTTATGGGCGAGGATGGCATCGGCGGGGTTAGCTTCGATGATTTCAACCTTGCCTACAGTATCGGGTCCATCGCGCTTGCCCTGATCCTTTTTTCCGGCGGTCTCGATACCAGCCGGGAGATCTTCCGAAAAGCGGCCGCACCCGCAATGGCTCTGGCCACTTTTGGGGTGGTGGCTACCACGGTCATTGTCGGCGTCCTGATCCATGTCCTCTTTGATTTGCCGATGGCCATTGCCCTGCTGTTGGGCGCGGTGGTCGGCTCGACCGATGCGGCGGCGACCTTCCTTCTGCTCAGGCAGCGAAATATCAAGCTGAAAAACGGTCTTGGCGAAACCCTGATGGTGGAGGCGGGGATCAACGATCCGATGGCTATCTTCCTGACCATTACCATGGTGGCGATCGTTGATAACGACCTGCCGATCGATCTGCCGACGCTGATCAGTTTTCTGCCGGAACTTGCCCGGCAACTCGGCTTTGGTCTTGTCGCGGGCATTATCGGCGGCTTCGTAACGGCGTTCCTGATCAACCGGGTCAAGATGCCGGTCAGTCTGTTCGCCCCCTTCGCCATGGCGGCGGCCCTGTTGCTGTTCAACCTGACTGCCCTTGGCGGCGGAAGCGGGTTCCTCGCTGTCTATATCTGCGGCGCCGTCCTGCGTGACCGGATGACCCACCAGACCGAGCGGGTGCGGCAGTTCCATGATGGTCTTTCCTGGATATGCCAGATCGTCCTCTTCCTGATGCTGGGGCTGCTTGTCTCGCCGACCGAGGTTCTGTCCCAGGTTCCACTCGGGCTGGGCGTTGCCGCCCTGTTGATTTTCGTTGCCCGGCCGCTGGCGACGACCCTCTCGCTGACACCGTTCGGCGTCGGTTGGCGTCAGCAAATGTTCGTTGGCTGGGTGGGGCTACGTGGTGCCGTGCCGATTTTCCTCGCCATTATTCCGGTGATCAGCCCGGGCCCGCTCAGTACAGGCTTTTTTGACGTGGTTTTCGTGGTGGTGGTTACCTCGCTCTTGCTGCAGGGCTGGACGCTCTCGCTCGTAGCGGGCTGGCTTGGCCTTGTCGCGGAGACGGAGGAGGAACCATCGCAGTCTCTCAGCGAAGGCAAGGATTGATTTTTACCGGAAAAAGCCTTATTTAGGCGCGAGCCCGCGACGAGGAATTTCCCACCGCTGGCTCTTTTTTTAATCCCGTGGCGGGCCGATCCCGCGCGGGGATCAGGATATATCATGACGATGCTGGAAGAACGGGTCGCCAACCGGCGGACCTTCGCGATTATTGCCCATCCCGACGCGGGCAAGACGACATTGACCGAGAAGCTGCTGTTGTTCGGTGGTGCCATTCAGCTTGCCGGTGCGGTAAAGACGCGCGGTGAACAGCGGCGCGCACGCTCAGACTGGATGAAGGTGGAGCGTGAGAGGGGCATTTCCGTTGCCTCCTCCGTCATGACATTTGATTACCGCGATAAAACCTTCAACCTGCTCGACACCCCGGGCCATGAGGATTTCAGCGAGGATACCTACCGCACGCTGACCGCGGTCGACAGCGCCGTCATGGTGCTCGACGGCGCGAAGGGTATTGAAAGCCAGACCCGCAAGCTGTTCGAGGTGTGTCGCCTGCGGGATATGCCGATCACCACCTTTATCAACAAGTTCGACCGTGAGGCGCTGGACCCGTTCGACCTTCTGGATGATATCGAGCAGACGCTGGCGCTGGACGTTGTTCCGGCAAGCTGGCCCATCGGCATGGGCCGGAATTTCCTCGGATGCTATGATCTCTTTAATGACCGGCTGGTACTGGTTTCCAAGGGCAAGGAAAACCATCTTGACGACGGGGTGACCTGTAACGGCCTCGATGACCCGAAACTTGATGAACTGCTCCCCGCCGCGGATGTCGCCAAGTTGCGCGAGGATATCGAGATGGTGCGCGGCCTCTGCCCGGAATTCGATATGCAGGCCTTTCTGGAAGGGACCATGACCCCGGTCTATTTCGGCAGTGCCATCAATAACTTTGGTGTGGAAACCCTGCTGAACGGGCTTACCGAAGCGGCGCCGAGCCCCCGGGCGGCTCCTTCTGCAGGGCGGGCGATTTCCCCGCTTGAGAGCAAGGTCAGCGGCTTTATTTTCAAGATCCAGGCGAATATGGATCCCAAGCATCGCGACCGCATTGCCTTCATGCGGCTGGTGTCCGGCCATTTCAAGCGCGGCGCGAAACTGAAGCATGTGCGCAGTGACAAGATCATGAATATCCATAACCCGGTATTGTTCCTTGCGCAGGACCGGGAACTCGCGGAGGAAGCCTGGCCCGGTGATATCATCGGAATCCCGAACCACGGAAACCTGCGCATTGGTGACGCCCTGACGGAGGGCGAGGAAATCCGCTTTACCGGCATCCCGAGCTTCGCGCCGGAACTGCTCCAGAAAGTGCGCCCCGTCGATCCGATGCGGGCAAAACATCTGGGACGGGCCCTTATCCAGCTCGCGGAGGAGGGGGCAGCCCGTACCTTCAAGACGCGCATGGGTTCCGAGTGGGTGGTCGGTGTTGTCGGTGCGCTGCAGTTTGAGGTGCTGGCGGACCGTATCCGGACGGAGTATGATATCCCGGTTAACTTCCAGCAGACCGAGCTGTATACCGCGCGCTGGGTCGAATGTGATGATCCACGGGAGATGAAAAAATTCCTTGATGGCAACCAGGCGTCCCTCGCCGAGGATCACGACGATGCGCCGGTCTTCCTCGCCCGGAACAGCTGGCATCTGGAGCGGGCCGAGAAAGACTGGCCGAAAATCAAGTTTCTGAAGACGAAAGAACAGTCCGCGTAAACTCACGCGGTAATGAAGGAGAGACCCCATGCCCTCATTTGATATTGTGTCGAAAACCGATATGGCGGAAGTCGATAACGCGCTGAACAACATCCGCCGGGAAATCGAGACCCGGTATGATTTCAAAGGCAGCCATTGCACGATCGAGCGGGCGGAGCAGGCCATCACCATCCATGCGGATGATGACCTCAAGCTGAAACAGATGCATGAACTGCTGGCGGCGCATCTGACCCGCCGCAAGGTCGACGCCGGGGTTCTCGATTACCAGACGCCGGAGAAGTCAGCCGGGCAGAGCGTGCGACAGGTGGTTGTCGTCCGTCAGGGGATCGACAAGGATCTGGCAAAGAAGCTGGTAAAGGAGATCAAGGGCTCCAAGATCAAGGTCCAGGTTTCAATTCAGGGGGATGAACTGCGCGTTACCGGCAAGAAGCGTGACGATCTTCAGGAAACCATCGCCTTCTGCAAGGGGCTCAAGCAGGAACTTCCCCTGCAGTATGTGAATTTCCGCGACTAGGACAGGGGCGCTTACAGCGTACCCTTGCCGCCGAAATTGCGAAGCTCGATATTCGGTGGCCCACTGTCATGGACGCGCATGATGGCAATCTCGCCATATATGTTGGGTTCGCGATCGCGGCCGCCAAGCTGCCCGTAGATGCTCTGCAGGTTATCCGTATTGCCGACCCACATCACCGTCTTGCCGGGATTTTCCTTGATCAGCCGTTCGGCGACATTACTGACATCAATCACCCGGAGCTCGATCCCGCGCTGCTCGATCAGCGGCTTGACTGTATCGAGATTGCGCTTCTTGTCGGGGCTATAGATCACGTCGATATCAAGGTCGGCAACGGCGGCGGGCAGGGCCAAAGCACGTGCCTTGCCTTTTTCATTGAGCTCGGTATGAAGCGGTGTTCGATCCGCATGGCGGAGGAGAATGATCGTCGTTGTCGTGCCCGGCGGTGAATTATAGGTGCTGCAGGCCGCCAAAAACCCCAGACAGATGGTGGTCAGTCCAAGAATAACTACTCTGCGTCCGATATTCATATTTCCCCCCTCTTTATTATCTACTTCAAGGCATAGAGTGCCGTGACCGTCGCGTCCCCCCCAGCATCAATCTCGCCACTCTCGACCATATGCAGGATATGGGCATAGACCGACCGGGCGGCGGCCGGATGCAGGTTCTCCGGCACATCGATATACATTCTTTTGACCATGTCGGGGATGGTCATCGGGCCGGAGCCCAGGCAGCTGCGGATCTGATCCATGCGTTCCTGCCGATGGGCGATCAGCGCCTCGACAAAAGGTTTCGTGTCCGTAATCGCGGGGCCATGGGTCGGCCAGTAGGTGTGGTAATCAAAGTCCAGCAGCTTCTCGAGACTGCGCATATAGGCGCTCATATTGCCGTCAGGCGGGGAGACAACCGTCGTCGACCAGCCCATTACATGATCGCCGGTAAAGAGGGTGTTTTCCTCCCGCAGGCCAAAGCAGACATGGTTGGAAAGATGTCCCGGGGTATGAATGGCATCAACCGTCCAGCCATTGCCGAGGATTACGTCGCCGTCTTCCAGCTTTACATCGGGGACAAAGTCGGTATCGCCGCCTTCCTCAATCTTGAAGTCGGACACACCGCCGCCATGTGGGCCAAATCCATATGTTTTGGCGCCGGTGAGTTGTTTCAGGGGTTCTGCGGCCGGCGAATGGTCATGATGGGTATGGGTGATCAGGATATGGGTGACCATCTCGCCCTTGAGGGCCGCCATCAGCGCGCCGACATGGGCGCCGTCGAGCGGGCCGGGATCAACCACAGCCACTTCGCCCTTGCCAATGATATAGGTGCCGGTGCCGTGAAAGGTAAAGGCGCTCGGGTTCTTGGCGATCACCCGGCGGATAAGCGGGCTGAGGCTTTCCGCCACGCCATATTCAAACTCCAAGTCTTTTTTGAAGGGGACCTTAACTGCCATATTCCTGCTTTCCGGTTTTTAGGTAATTGTACTGATAAGAACCCGAGCGGCAACAGGAAGTTTCGTGAATTTTTCCCGGGTCTGGAATCGACCGGAAAACCGCGCCTGTCTGCTTGTTACGAAGGCCGTATTTTCAGAATCCCAAGGCCCGGAGAGTCCAACATGTATCGCAATATCCGAGTTTCCTTGTGGCCGCGCCCATTACCATACGCCTACTGCCGGCATTTACAAGGATATCAAGCATGAGCAGTCAATCACCTGTTTTTGATGGCTATCTCGATCCTGGCGTGAATATAGTTTTCTGCCTCCGTCATATTTTCACAATACACCGTGTGTGATTCCAAAGTTTTCAGCTTGGCAACCGCACGCGCGAGTTTGAGAATATTTTCATATCCCGACTCTCTTGTGATAATGGCCCCGTAAATACGCTTGATCCCCGCCTCCAGAAGAATATCGCTGATGGTGATCATGTCGTCATAGGAAAAATCGTCCTCATGCCCGCGCTGATTATCGAGAATGATGAAATAGTCCGAGGAGGGATTGGTTTTGAGCGTCAAATAGTAAAAGGGGACGCGATGAGCGCGGTTGATCGGTCCGGTCACTTTCATGACATGGATATGCTCGCCGTTATATTTCCATGTTTCATGGTTAATATTGGCGAACGAGCCGGAGGAGATCAGTTGCCCTTTCATTTAAATTTCTGCTTTAGCCAATTATATATAAGTAAAAATATCCCAGACAGCATATGTATGTGCCCGGAAGAAGCAATTCTTGAATGAATATTTATTGAGCGGTGTTTTTATTGCCGCTTGCCGGAGTTTTGTTCGTGTATCGTTTTGCCCTTGCCTGCTGCTTTCCGGATATCGGTAATAAAGACATTCTGAAACAACCCCCTTCCATAAGAACGGGCTGTTTCCTTAATTGGCGATGGTTCTTATTGAAACGGAACGGGAGACCGCCGATCCAAGGGTAAAAACAAAGCCTCGCCGAATATCCTTGCGGTTACAGGGCGCAATATCGGCTAGCTCTGCTTTACCTGATCCAATATGTGCGACTGGATAAATTTTTCCGCCGTCACAAAATCAGGGGTCGACATCGCTTCAATCTCCAATGCTTTCACCATTGAGATTGCCTTGATCAGCTTGATCGTTTTTTCATATGCCGGATCAAAGGTGACGACCGCATAGAAAAAGCGATTGATGCCGTTGGATACGAGCATATCGCCGTAATTGGACATGTCGGCCAGGGACAGGATACTTTCCTTGCCCCTGCGATTGTCCAGGATGCAGAAATAATTGCCTGATTTGGTCAGGGCCAGCGTTTCTTCAAAAACCGGGCGGCGGCTTTCTCTGTTCAGCGGACCGTCTTGAGTCACGATATGCAGGAACTCTCCACCATATTCCTTTGTCTCATATCGAATATTCGTGAACGACCCCGACGCTACTTTACGCCATTTCATACATCAACCTTCCTACATCTTAAAGATTGCCGCCACCAAGCAACATCGGGCAAAATCAAAGTGATTCCTTGGACATTATGCGAAACTCGGAAACGTTTCAAGCATCTCTGCAAAGGGATGCTTTACGGATTGACCGTGAGTTGATAGGCTTTCAACTGTAGAATGCCATGAGTTGTCCTTTGGCTGTTCGGCAGCCAGCAACCCTCGGCATTGAACTTCAGAATAGGGGAAACAAGATGGCTCAGACGGGACTGCTGAAACTATTGGCGACCCTGCTATGTACCTTGTCTTTGATCCTGCCGTCCTTGGTGCTCGCCGAGGAGAAAGCCAGCGAGTACGACATTGCGATCGACCTGGCGACCATGCTGCAATCCGCCCGCTCAATCATTGGCGAGAATCAGGATTTGATTAATGATCCGACGATCGGCGACAAGGGCCTCAGTGCCGACGTCGTGCGGGAACGGGCGCTTGAGAAGTTCAAGACGGCCAAAGGCGGCGTCGAACCGAATTTAACCGGCGACACCCTGAAAAGCCGGCTGTTGAAGGCACAGGTTGACGCGATCTCCAAGGTTATGGAAGAGCATCAGGAGACGATCAACCAGTCCGGTGTTGCCTTCAAGGGGTTTGTGCCGGCAGTTTTCGCCCGCCTTGTGAACGAGGAATTCAAGCGGACAATGGGGGAGGAGGCCGAAGTCAAGGTGACCGCACCCCCTGAACTGATCCGCAACCGCAAGGCCCGACCCGATGACTGGGAAATTGGCGCCATTCGCACCCATCTTTCGGCGGCAGACTGGGAAAAAGGTGCGATATTCTCCGCCGAGGCGCCAGATAGCGGTCGTCCGGCCTTTCGTGTGCTGGTCCCGGAATATTACGGCCAGGGATGCCTCGCCTGCCATGGTGAACCGAAAGGGGAGCTGGACGTAACCGGTTATCCAAAGGAGGGCGGTAGTCTTGGCGATCTTGGTGGTGTGATCAGTGTAACGCTGTTCCGCAATTAACACGATTGCGCAGAAGGCGGGGACCTTGATGAGCAACTTATCCATTCTCACCCGGTTGTCGATCCTTAGCGTAGTGCTTCTTGCGATCCTGATCGGGTCCAACCTGTTTCTTGATAACCGTTTGACGCAAAACGCCCGGACAATCGCCAATGAGGCGGTACTTGTCAGCCGGATAACAACGGCCAATGCCGCCAGCAAGTCCTTCGGGGACCTGAAATTCTGGCTTGCCGACCTTGCCGTCAGCCTGCTCACCCTGTCTGAGCGTAACGCGGATGCGGCGCTGAAGTCCCTGCAGGAAAAACTTGAAGAATTGAAGGTATATGATCCTGATCGGGTGGCCCTGATCGATCAGGAGCTTGGTCTCCTGATGGATGCGGCGCTCCTCGCCGTTGATGCCTATACGGATGAACGCCGTGTGATCGGCAATTCGCTGATGGCGAAGGCACGGGTGCATATTCAGGCGATTGACGAACAGCTATCCAGCATTGTCGACGAGCTTGAAGCGGAATCGCGGATGCGCAGCAGCGCCGGCCTTGCCTCGGCGCGTGAGGCCGTCACCCTGTCCCATATCATCATAATTGTCGGCGCATTCGTCGGCCTGTTGCTGACAATCCTCGTCCTGCGATCGATCCGCACGCCGCTGTCGCGACTGGTGACCGCCATGCGGTCAATTTCCAAGGGCGACCTGACAGTCGAGATACCGGCTGCCGGACGAGATGAAATCGGTGAAATGGCGCAGACGCTGGCCCTGTTTCGCGATAGCCTGATCGAGCGGGACCGCCTCGCCAAGGAGCGGGAGGAAGCACAGGCCGAAGCCCGCGGCGCGCAGGAAAAGCTGCTTGAGGCGATTGAGGCAGTAACCGATGCCTTCGCCCTTTACGATGCCGATGACCGGCTTGTCATCGCCAACAGCAAATACCGGGAAATGTATGAACATCTCGGGCTGTCCATCGAGAGGGGGATCAGCTACGAGGAAATCATCTCGGCCGCGGTTGAGAAGAAGATGATCGTCGCCGCGCAGGATAATTCGGAGCAATGGCTGAAAGAGCGGATCGTGCGTCACCGGAACCCGACCGGGCCGTATGAGCATTACCGCGCCGATGGGCGATGGCTTCGCATCAATGAGCAGAAAACGGCGGATGGCGGCATTGTCGGTGTCTTTACCGACATCACCGAAGCCAAGGCGCGCGAGACGGAACTTGGCGAAATGGTGGACCGGCTGGCCGAGGCGCGCGATGTCGCGATGAAGGCGACCCGGACCAAGAGCCAGTTCCTTGCCAACATGAGCCATGAACTCCGGACGCCGCTCAACGCGGTGATCGGTATTACCGAAATGCTGGAGGAGGACGCGGTCGAGGAAGGTGATGAAGACCTGATCGAGCCATTGCAGCGGATCAGCCGGGCGGGCAAGCATCTTCTCAAGCTGATCAATGACATTCTCGACCTGTCCAAGATCGAGGCCGGGAAGATGGAACTGCATGTGGAGAGTTTCGATCTGGCGGCCGTGGTCCGCGACTGCGTCGATATGGCCGCGCCGCTTGCAACGCCCAATAACAATAACATTGATGTCAGCCTGCCCGACGACATGCCGCGGATGACATCCGATGTCACGCGGGTCCGTCAGGTTGTCTTTAACCTGCTCAGCAATGCCTGCAAATTCACGGAGAACGGCACGGTCGGCATTGCCGTTACCCTCACGGACGAGGATATGATCAAGATCGATGTATCCGATACGGGCATTGGCATGTCGCCCGAACAGCTCGAGCGCCTGTTCAGCGATTTCTCGCAGGCGGATTCCTCGACCACCCGTAAATATGGCGGCACCGGGCTGGGGCTTGCTATTTCCCAGCGGTTCTGCCGGATGATGGGCGGGGATGTCACGGTGGAAAGCACGCCGGGGGAGGGGTCCGTTTTCAAGGTGAGCCTGCCACGGGAAATCCCCTCTGAACCGCAGTTGGGCCCGATGGAGCCAACGTCAACCACGCGCGATTCCGCAGACGGGAAACCCGGCGAGGCTATGGAATCGGGTGGAAATGTCGTGCTGGTCGTCGATGACGACCCGGTCGCCCGCGATATTCTAAGCCGCTTCCTTGAGGCGGAAGGTTATGAGGTGGCGACTGCCATCGACGGGGTGGATGGGCTTGAAAAGGCCCGCGCCCTCCGCCCGGCCGTCATCACGCTGGATGTGGTGATGCCGGGGAAAGACGGCTGGACGCTGCTGAAGGAGCTGAAAGATGATCCGGCGCTCAAGGATATCCCGGTTCTGATGGTCTCGATCGTTGATGACAAGCATAAAGGCTTTTCGCTGGGGGTTGCCGACTATATGACCAAGCCGGTTGACCGCAAACGCCTGTTGACCCTGCTGGAGCGGTACAAGCTCAATGGCAGTGGCGGCAATGTCCTCATTGTCGAGGATGACGGCGCCACCCGCCAGCAGATGCGCCGGGTCTTTGTGAGTGAGGGCTGGCGCGTACGCGAGGCCGTGAACGGCCGGGCCGGCCTGCTGCTGGTCCAGGATGCCATTCCCGACCTGATTCTGCTCGACCTGATCATGCCGGAGATGGACGGCTTTGAATTTGTTGATTCCCTGAAAACAATTCCGGAAGGGAAAGGCGTACCGGTTGTGGTGATTACGGGCGCCGATCTCACTGATGACGACCGGAAGCGTCTTAATGGTGGGGTTGAGCAGATTATCAAGAAATCGGAGGATGGGGCGCCGGCTTTCCTTGAAGAGGTTCGCCGCTATGTTAGTCAGCATCTGTCGGCCCGTACTGCAACATCTGGAGAAACAGAATGACGAAGATCCTCTATGTCGAAGACAATGAGGACAATATCTACATGTTGTCCCGCCGCCTGAAGCGTAAGGGCTTCGAGGTGGTGATCGCGGGGGATGGCATCGCCGGGATCGAGGCCGCCCGCCGGGAAAGGCCGTCGCTTATCCTGATGGACCTCAGCCTGCCGAAAATGGACGGCTGGGAGGCGACGCGACAATTGAAGGCCGCGGAGGAGACCAAAACCATTCCGATAATTGCGTTGTCGGCCCATGCGCTGGAAGGGGAGCGGGAGAAGGCGCTGGAGGCCGGCTGCAATGATTTCGACACCAAACCCGTTGAATTTGCCCGTCTTATGGAGAAGATCGAGGGCTTTCTGAAGACGGGAGGGACGCCGTGAATCTGGAAGACGCCCGCATCCTGGTCGTCGATGACAACGAGGATAACCGCTTTACCCTGGTAAGGCGGCTCAAAAAGCTCGGCTACCGGGAGCCGGAAATCGCGGTCAACGGGCGCGATGCGCTGGATAAGTTGGCGGCGCGGCCCTTCGACCTCGTGCTGCTTGATATCATGATGCCCGAAATGGATGGCTATGAGGTGCTGGAAACGGTCAAGAAGGACATGCGGCTCCGTCATATCCCCATCATCATGATCTCGGCGGCGGACCAGCTCGAAAGTGTTGTTAAATGCATCGAGCTCGGGGCGGAGGATTTCCTGCCCAAACCGTTTAACGCCACCCTATTGCGCGCGCGCGTCACCGCCTCGCTGGAGAAAAAGGCGCTTCGGGACCAGGAAACGGCATACCGCGCCCAGATTGTCGCCGAGAAAAAACGTACCGATGACCTGCTGCATGCGATCATCCCGGCACTGGCTGTGCAGGAATTGAAGCAAACCGGCATGGTGCGCCCCCGCACCTTCAATGCTGTTGGGATACTGTTCTGCGATATCGTCGGCTTTACGGCCTATTGCGACCGTAACTTGCCCGAAACGGTTGTTGCCCATCTGCAGGCGCTGATCGAGGCGTTTGAGAAGATTGTCGATGCGCACCATATGGAGAAAATCAAGACCATCGGCGACGCCTTCATGGCGACCAGCGGCCTGCTGCGTCCGGTGGATGCGCCACTCTTGACCGCGGTGCGCTGCGGGCTTGAGATGTCCCGTGCTGCCCGGGAGATGGAGCCGAACTGGGAAGTGCGTATCGGGCTGCATTTCGGGCCTGTGGTTGCGGGCGTTGTCGGCAAGCAGCAATTCCTGTTCGATGTCTGGGGGGATACCGTGAATATTGCGGCGCGGCTCGTCGAACATAGCTCACCCGGTGCAGTTGCCATGACAGCCGCGGCGTGGCAGGAAATCCAGGATGAATGTGAGGCCCGTTCGCTGGGTATCATTGATATCAAGGGCAAAGGGAAACTTGATCTTGTCGAGGCCTATGCGCTCAGATAAGGGGCGGGCAGACTGATTCAGATTTAACGTATAGAAGGATAGCAGAATGCAGAGACGTTTATTCTTGAAGGGGTTGGGTCTGGTTGGCGTTGCAACTTCATTGACCAGTCCGGGAATAGCGATGGCGGGCGGCATGCTCGATCCGATGCAGTCAAGGTTCGCGGGGGCGCTGTTCTACACGATGGACGCGCCGGGACGCTGGGCCGGGAAGGAAGCCGGTCACGTCCCCATGATCGAGCGGAGCGGAAATATGATCGAGGTGACAACCGGCCACGAAATGGACGGTTACACCCATTACATCGTCAAGCATATCCTGCTCGATGAAAATCTCGACTTTGTTGCCGAGACGATGTTTAACCCCGAGACCGACGCACCGATCTCGACTTATGACATCACCGGCATGGCCAATGCCCTTTATGCAGTATCCCTGTGCAACAAGCATGACGCCTGGCTCAACAGGCTGTCACTTTAATCGTACAGGCACACTTATTTCCCGTATACTGAGAAATATATTCTCAGTATAGAGGTGGGCATGAGAGGGATTTTGATTGTGGCCGTTGGCCTGTTGTTTTGCGTTCCGGTGGGGGCGGGATATGAGAACACGCCCGGGTTCCCGCATTTTCAGAATGACGTTGTGGAACATGGTGGAGGCTGCCGGAAAAGCTCCCCGCCGGGCCAATGCTGTCATATGAACCGCAAAACCGGGGTGGTTCACTGCCACTGATCTCTCTGCCGATTTCGGGACAAATTATCGCGCCAACGGCGTGCGGGAAGGCTGCCCCAAGATTTTGTCCGTTTCCGGTTCAAGAACTGAATTCATGAATGCATCTAATCTGCGTGTTCAAGACTGCTTTCTGGCGCGGAACGGATCATTGTGAGATAATAGCGCATGTCTGCACAAGAAATTGAACTGAAGCTGACCCTGTCGGAGTCGGATACTCGTGCGCTCGCGACAAGCCCCGGTTTCGCGGAGTTGGCCGGCGATGGCGCCGTTACGCGCCTGTTGCGGTCCGTCTATTTCGATACGCCCGATGCGGCCCTGGGCCGTGAGAGAATCTCCTTGCGCATCCGGGACAACGGGGAAGCCCGGGTCCAGACAGTGAAGCTGGATGGCGGGCTCGACAAGGGCCTGTCGCAAACGCTGGAATATGAAAACGAGATTGCCGCTGAGGTGCCGGACCTTCGCCTGATAACGGATGACAAGGTGAGGGAGCGGATTGAAAAAGCCCTTGCGGGTCAGGTGCCTGTACCGCTTTTTGAAACGCGTATCGAGCGCACCGCCGCCCTCATCGACATTGCCGGAGAAGGGACGATCGAGCTGGCGATCGACAGGGGAGATGTCCGTGCCGGGGACAAGAGCGCGCCGCTCAATGAGGTCGAGCTGGAGCTTAAATCGGGCGCGCCATTTGCCATGCTAAGCGCGGCGGAGAAACTTTTCACTGACGTGGCAGTGACACCGAGCAAGCTGCACAAGGCGCGGCGCGGATTTGCCCTGATCGGGCTCGCAGAGGCCACGCCACCGCCTGTTCCCGCCCTGTCAAAGAAGACGAGAATAACGCGGAAGATGACGGGGGTAACGGCGCTGCGGTCCGTCGGAAATGCGGCCGCTGACCAGATCCTGCAAAACTGGGAGTTCGTGCTTGCCGATTCCGAACCGGCGGGGCCGCATATGCTGCGTGTTGGTCTGCGCCGCCTGCGCACGGCGCTGCATATGTTGAACGCGAAGAAGCTGGGGCCCGAGTTTGTGGCCTTTGAAGAGCTGGCGCAGCGGTTTGGGGCCACTGTGGGCGAACTCCGCGATGCGGACGTGCTGCTGAGCGATATTTTCCTGCCGGCGGCGCGTCGGCTTGCAGATACGCCCAAATGCGTCGCGCTTCACGATGCTCTCATTGCGCATAACGCCGGGAAGCGTAAGGCCGTGCGCGATAGCCTGCAAAGCGCCGATTGGACCCGGCTGAAACTGTACTGCCTGTTCTTTGATCTGCTGGTTGACCGGGCCCTTGCGCGCTCTGGCGCGGAATTTAGGGACCCCGGTGTTCTGGAACATGCGGACAAGGCGCTGGCGAAGTGCTGGCGCCGGGTAAGCCGCTGGGGCAAGCGGATCGATACGCTGACGGAGGAGGAACGTCACAGCATGCGCAAGAGCCTGAAATCGCTCCGCTATGTCACGGAATTTTTCCTGCCGCTATATTCCGCAAAGAAGGCGAAACCGTTCCTGAAAAAGCTAGAACGGCTGCAGGATGTGTTCGGATATCTCAATGATGTCACGATGAGCCGGGAACTCCTCGCCATTGTCAGGCACCAACGGGCGGCAGGGCCGGACCTGACACTGGAGGCTTCCGCCATCTGCCACTGGCATCTCGGTCGGGCTGATATGGCCTGGCAGGACGCCCGGAAATACTGGAAAAAGCTCTCAAAAACCGCCCGCTTCTGGGAGTGATACAGGCGGCGTCTCAGGCGGCTTTGGGCAGGGTGAAATGAAAGGTCGTTCCCTTTTCCTGCTCACTTTCCACCCGAATGCTGCCCCGGTTCAACTCAATCATCTCCTTACAGAGCGGCAGGCCGAGACCGGTTCCGATTTCCCCGTCCGTGCCGGGAGTGGTCGTCTTTCTGTCGATTGCGAAGGTATCTTCCAGGATTTCCGCCGGAATCCCGACACCGGTATCCGTAACCGAGATTTTGACCATATCTCCCTCGCGGTCCGCAGTTATCTCTATGCGGCCGCCGGTAGGGGTGAATTTGATGGCATTTGAAATCAGGTTGCGAATGACAAGAAGAATCATGTTCCGGTCGGCTTCAACAGTCAGTTTAGGGATTTGACTGGAGAGCGTGATGTTCTTGCTGGCCGCGCAGGAGTTTAACAGGGACAGGCTTTCCGTCACCAGATCTGGCAGATGGAGCGGCACAGGCTGCATATCACCCTTTTCCATTTGGAAACGCCCCCATTCAAGGAGGTTTTCAAGCAGCTCAAAGAGGGTCTTGCTGGAGAGGTTGATCATCGACGCATATTCGACAATCTCTTCCGGTGTCAATTTATCGGCCCGTTTTGCCAGAAAGTCGGAAAATCCAAGCAGGGAATTGAACGGACTTTTCAAGTCATGGGCGATGATGGAAAAGAAGCGGTCCTTGATCGCGATTTCCCGTGTGAGCTCGCTTTTCAGGCGGGCTTCATTCTCTGCAAGTTCGACCAGTGCGACGCCCTGCATCTCCAGCCGCTCCTGGGTATCCATCAGTTCCGCGATCTTGCTTTCAAGAATTTCGTTGTTTTTAAGTGCTTCCTGACGGGCCCGGCGCAGTTCCATTTCGTCAATAACGATACTGGCAAGTTCCTTCAGTAATGTTTCGTGATCATCGCTCAATTCCCGTGGTTTGCGATCAATGGCGCAGAGCGTGCCAATCTTAAAGCCATCCGGTGTGATGAGGGGCGCACCGGCATAAAAGCGGATAGAGGGATCCCCGGTAACCAGCGGGTTATCATGGAATCGGACATCTTCAAGGGCATTCTCTACGACGAGAACCTCTTCATGAAGAATGGCATGGGCACAGAAGGCCATGTCGCGGGACGTTTCCCGTACATCGACTCCATAATGTGATTTGAACCATTGGCGATGCTCATCCACCAGGCTCACCAGGGAAATGGGAACGCCGATGGTTTTGGAAATTATCCGTGTAATACTGTCGAAACTGGTTTCCTGCGCTGTATCGAGGATATTATACCCTCTCAATCGCTCAAGCCGTTGGTCCTCGTTTTTTGGCAGATTGGCTATTTCCATGCAGGCTCCCCAAGCTTATCCTGTGCAAACAGATCATATATGTCCGTTCGTCATAATTTTCCAAGAAAATCCCCGAACAAACTTACGTTCAACAGGATTAAACACCCACAGATTCTAGGGTTGAAATGGATAATTTTTCGTTAATTAGTTTTATCATGAATTGAGGGCAAACCCAGGTTGTATAAGGTTTTCGAAGGTCTTTGAGGCCACAAATGGGAGGGTCTATCCCGGCGTCACCTCGCTTCAAAGGTTTGCAGCAGTTTAGGACCGGTTACCTTGGCTTGGACACAGCGGTCCGCGCCTAAGATGGCACCCCACATCAGAGTAATTAATTGCCCAACTCTCTCGATTGCTAGCTCGCGGACTCCGCCTGGTTCGCCGTATTATAAAGGCCGATCAGCTTCTCATTAGTCAGCAGCTTGCTGAAAAAGCCGCCATCTTCCTTCTCTTTTGGCGTAAACACGGCCTTCACCCAGAAGGACTTGTCGGTGGCAAGAGAAAACCGGCCCGGGACAATGCCGGTGACCCAGCCATTGTCGTGGAGCACATAACGGCTGTCGTCCGCGAATCCTTCGGTGCTGTCCTTTACGGCACTGATACGGACCTCGAACTTGTCGCCCTCCAGAATCCGGTCCATGACGAAGGTGACAACGCTGTAATCCTCCATGTTCCCGGATACGGCCGGACCGCCGGTCGAGACAGCGTGGGAGAGGATGTGGCTGCGGAATGTTCCGTAATCGCGCGCCCTTGCCTCATCTAGCTCCTCCATGGCGTTAAGCGGAACAATATAGGTTTCCACCACGGGGTCTTCCGCGCGGGCATAGCCCCATTGGTGGCCCTTCAGAATAACCTTGTCGTCGATGATCTCATAGTCGGCGACGAAGGATACCCCGAGCCGACGACCCGTCGGATCAACAAGGATCAGGCGTGCGCCGAGACGGTTAACGTCCGGGGCGTCTTCGGGGCGAAAGAAGTCGTTGATCTGGACATTCTGGACGCCGAACCCGGCAAGATTGCTGTTTTCATCCGTGGCTATTCCGGCGCTGCCGACCAGGCTGAATTGGGCATCAATAGTTTCCGGTTCTTCGTTCTTCAGGCGCAGGACTGTTGCCGCGACGGTGGATTGAATGTGCCACGGGATTTCCTGGGCATTCAGGTCCACCACATTGATAACGTCTTTTTTAGAGTCCTCACTTGAGCCGAATGGGTTGCTGATAATGCTACCGACCGAGTCAGACACGCTGCCTTCGCAGCCCGCGAGGAGAAGCGGAGCCAACAGGGCGGCCACCGTCAGGAAACGCCGGCTGGAGATCAGATGCAGTGTCATTTTCATATCATTGCCCTCCTAATTGCCGCTTCGGCCAGCAGCCTGGTTCGCAAGCGCTTTGGCAACGGCGTCCCGTACTTCCGGCGTTGCATAATCGAGATATCGCTGGGCGACTTCCGGATCGCGCAGCGCGCCCTGAACGGCCCTGTTGATCAGGTCCTGCTTTTCCTTTTCCTCGTCTTTCGCCTCAACATTCGTCATAACATCGGGGTTGGAGGCACTCCAAAGCCCCGTCTGGGCTTCCTCGGGCGTTGCCGTCGTCTTACTGGCGGGGCTTTGCGGTGAGAAAAATAAAGGAAGAGTTACGGTGTAGAGGAAATACATCGCAAACTCGATCATCATGCGCTGAAAATAGGCAAGGGTGTACGACGCTGTTAAGGTCAGGGTTGCCCGGGCTCTCATCCGAGGCGGTAATTGATTGATGAGCGGCGCAAAAAAGGTGCTGACGAAAACATAATTGACCAATAATACAGTCGTGAACAGGGTTGGTTTTGAATAGGCGGAAATCGCGTTGAGGATAACTATCCCGCCTCCGTCGCCGCCGCTAGCCGCTGCGAAGCGCGCTGGCATGGACAGCATTACAAAAATCAACATGACAGTGACAAATTTTCGCATTTGCAATCCCTCTCTATGTTGTATTTCTAATATTAGGCGGCGAAAGTAATTGAGTCAAATTTTCATACAATACTTTCCTGTTTTAAAATCCAGATTTAATCTCAAATTCAAATCCGCAAATTTTTACTTGTCAATCGGGAGTGGTAATAGGAATTGCGCTGAAATTATTCGTATGGAGTAAAATTTGAATTATCGGCGAGTACGCATTCGGCGGAAAATACGGCGTAGTCAGGGCTTGCGTCGCTGCAGGGCGGGACGTTCGTTCCCAGCAAGAGGATCTGTCAGTTAGCCGCCAACTGAGCTCAGCTCCACTCCGCGAGTTCGACGGTGATCCCTTCCGGACCGGTGATAAAGAAAAGCTGGCGACTGTGGAAGTTTTTAAGCTCGCTCCTGACTTCGACCCCCTTGGACTTAAGCCGGCGGACCATGGCTTCCGCCTCCTTCACCGCGAAGCAGATATGATTGAATCCGAGCTTGTCGAGGCGCGGGTCGTTCTTCGCCATCGTCGCTGCCTCCGGCGTGCGGAAATGCAGCACTTGTACCTCGAACCGGGGCGAGACGCCCGGAACGGCGAGAGTTACATGATCCGCGTCGATATCCGGGACGCCCATATAGCTGCTGAAAGGCTCGTCCTTGATGACCACCCTTTTATCCTCCTCAAAGCCGAGAAGGGCGAAAAAATCGATCGCCGGTTGAAGGTCGCGCACGGCGACGGTGACATGGTCAAAATGGGTAATCATCTCTTTTCCTTATCAGTTGGGAAGACAACTGTGCAGGCTATCTCTGCGTCTACTCCCGGAATTGGTCCAACTTTCAGATGTGCCGTTCCCGCTTACTGGCTGCAAATTGCGTAAACAATACTCGCCGGGGATGATAGTACGACGAGGCTTTTCCGCTATCAAGTGTTTGGGGGAGGGGGCGCTCTCGTTTTCACCCATTGAGAGCAGCCACATGATCGGTCGTGGTGATACCCTAGCAATTCTTGCTTAAACGCCGAGCGTCCAGGACGGCGGTGACCCAGTCTATCGGCTGTTCCTGGGGAAGATTATGCCCGATATTTGCAAAAATCCGATGTTCGTGGGGACCGGTAAATTTTCTTGCATGATGGCCGGTGCCGTAATTCACGCCGTCTGCATCCCCGTCTATGGTGATTGCGGGCACGGTGATGTCAGGCTGCGCGGCCAACCGTGCCTCAATATCGGCAACGGCCGGGTCCCCGGGCACCAAGCCATAGCGATGCCGGTAGGAATGGATGACAACGTCAACGAAGTCCGGATTTTCAAAGGCGGGCGCCATCTGGTTAAAGGTTTCTTCGTCAAAGTTCCATGTAGGCGACCACATTTTCCACAGGAGATGCGCGATGCCGTTGCGATCTTCCGCGAGGCCGCGACGCCCGCGCTCTGAATGAAAATAATACTGATACCACAAGCTGGCTTCGACAGCTGGTGACGCCGGCTCCAGGGACCGGGCAATGTTCTGGATATTATAGGAATTTCCCGAAATCAGGGCGACAACGCGTTCGGGCCATAGCGCCGATACAATGCAGGCGGCGCGTCCACCCCAGTCATAGCCGCCAACAATGGCCCTCTCGATTTTTAGCGCATCCATTAAGGCGAGCAGGTCAAATCCGAGTGCCGCCTGCTCACCTGAGCGGAGTGTTTCCCGCGACAGGAATTCGGTAGGGCCATAGCCGCGGAGGAAGGGAACAATCACGCGCGCGCCTGCGTCGGCCAATCGGGGCGCTACTTCGGAATAAACGTGAACATCATAGGGAAATCCATGGCACATGATGGCAGGCCAACCGTCGGCTGGTCCATAGTCATAATAGGAAATCTTCAGGACGCCGGCATTGATAGTTTTCAGTTCCATAAGCGAGAGCTTTCTCCTGTTCTTTGCACTCTAGCCTAATCCAAAATCCAGATAGTGTCATGATCGCGGTTTTGACCTGTCCAATCGAAGAACGGATCGGGGCGAGTGGGTATGAGTCCTTGACCCCGCCGTTCCGGTACGCCCGAAAACTCCCTGTGGATATATCAAGAAAAAACTAATATAAACAATCGCTAGGTCGTGCTTGCTTGCGACGGTCATGTATTGGGAAGGATAAGCCATGAATTCACCGGTGCTCTCGATCTCCCGGCGAACCCGCCAGACGCCATTTACGAACCGGGTGACGGAGAACGGGGTGAAGGCTTATTCCGTTTATAACCATATGCTTCTGCCCACCGTGTTTGACTCGGTCGAGGCCGACTACCGCCACCTGAAGGACCATGTCCAGCTATGGGATGTAGCCTGTGAGCGGCAGGTCGAGGTCCGCGGTCCCGACGCCGCCCGGTTGCTGCAGATGCTGACGCCGCGTGACCTCGGCACGCTGCAGGTCGGGCAGTGCTATTACACGCCGATGGTCGACGAGACCGGCGGGATGCTGAACGATCCACTGACCCTGAAACTGGCGGCCGACAGGTACTGGATCTCGGTCGCCGACAGTGATTTGCTATACTGGATCAAGGGGCTGGCATATGGCCTGCGGCTTGAGGTGGATGTTGACGAGCCCGATGTTTCCCCGCTCGCCATTCAGGGGCCGAAGGCGGATGACCTCGCGGCGCGGGTGTTCGGGGAAGCCGTGCGCGATATCCGGTTTTTCCGATTTGCCAGATTGCCGTTTGAGGGGCATGAGTTGATTGTCGCCCGGTCGGGATACTCGAAACAGGGCGGCTTCGAGATTTATGTAGACGACTCGGATCTGGGTGAGCCGCTCTGGGACGCGTTGTTTGCGGCGGGCGCGGACCTTGGCGTGCGGGCCGGGGGGCCGAACCTGATTGAACGGATAGAAGCCGGGCTCCTTTCCTACGGCAATGACATGACGCGGGAAAATACGCCCCATGAATGCGGGCTTGGAAAATTCTGTCAAACGCAGTCCGCGATTGGCTGTGTCGGGCGGGATGCGCTGCTTCGTGTCGCCGTCGAGGGCCCGATCCGGCAAATTCGCAGCCTGTCGATCGCGGGGGAGGCGGTGCCGCCCTGCACCGGTCCGTGGACTGTCTTCGCGGGCAGGGAAAAGGTTGGCCGCGTGACCTCGGCGGCCTGGTCGCCGGATTTTGAAACGAATGTGGCAATCGGAATGATCCGGATGACTCATTGGAATCCTGGCACGGAGGTCGAGGTCGACACCCCCGACGGCATGAGACCCGCAACCATTAGGGACAGCAGCTTTATCTGACGCTGTTTAAATCACGGGCTTAAAGATACTGAGAGAGAAATGGTCGGGGTGAGAGGATTCGAACTCTATTTACTTAATCTATTGATATTATGTTCATAATTATAATCATATGTAAGGGTTTTACCGGAGTGAGGCTACCTTACATGTCCTTTAAGCGTTCGTCCACATACTTTAAGAACCCATCGGCTTATTTAGTTTTGGGGTATTCATAATGGACTCAGGTAATGCTAGAGCTTTATTTAGATAAATGAGAGATTCAGTATTTAGCATAAATTGAACCTTTGATATGGGCGAACTGCTTAACTCAGGGACAACAAGTATGAGTACGGCAAATGATCAGCATAAGGAGTTTGCTTTGAGTGCACATCCTCAAAGCTGGTTCATTGTAGCTGACAATCTTCACAGTCAAGCGTTCAAGTTATATGGCCAGCGCGGTATGTCATATTATAGTTTGCGTATAGGAGATGAGGTTCGCCGCTGGGATGCCATAAGCAAGTCTGTTTTTCTATTATGTGGATTCGCGCTGGAGAATGCTATTAAAGCTTTCCTTGTGTTTGAGAATCCGCAGTGGGTGTCTAATGGAAGGCTTGCAAAGCAGTTGAAAAATCACTCACTTACTGAGCTGTCTAGTCTTAGTGATACGATCCCATATAAATATAAGTACAATCGCATACTAAGAGTATTCGAAAGTGGTCTTGAAAGTTGGGCTCGGTATCCGTGCACACTTACCATTGACACTCTAAAAGAAGAACCTCAAAACTTGGAAGAAGTATGGCCAAGCTATTGTAAACTAATTACCGCTTATGGACGAAGACTTGAACGGCTCTTGGGAACTGAGTGGGTCGGCCCACATGGGATCACAGGCTCAGTTGAAACCTCGGGCCATTTTTTCAGCATAAAATAGAATATGTCTTCATGCATCATAGGGTTTGATAGCGAACACTATTATGACCTAGTTTGGGCGATACTTTGCCTTGTCGATCTCGAATCGCGCAGTTCTTGTGATCGAGACACGTGTCGTTGTGCTAAGAATTTGTTTCGATATTGTGGCTCGATAACATCCATAACTTCGGTGCCTTTTCGCAGCCAAGCCTTTGAGGAAAAACAATGACAATGACCAAAAAGGTAATTAGGGCGAACATACACAGGTATATTAAGAGTGGGAAGTTGGTCGCTGTTTATGGTGCGGTTAAGGGCGTGGGTGTAACTGTGCTCGAGTTATCCGATGATATGACCGCTATCACTAAAATACGAACTCCTAAATACCTACAGTACAGCAAACTAGCTCCGACAAAATATTTGCTCGAGATTGAGGAGACGCCTCTGCCTGACAATATGCGATCAATCCACCGCATAAGAACTTTGACAGAGGCCGATACGGAAAAAAAACGTTGGGCGAAAACAGAGTCACTTGAAGACTTACCTGTATCACCTCATGAGGAAGTTACAGAAGAGGAATTAGTTTGGGCAGGGAAAAGGGAAGGTAATCTATTTTGCAAAGCCGTTTTAGTATTGGTTTCTGGTGTAACAGCATATTGGGCATACTCTGGTCTCTCTGAGAATGGCTACTATAGTTTATATTGGTTGTTAGCCACAGCAATTGCTGGCTGGTTTTGCATTGTAGTTCCTTGGAAGTTCTCTAAAGCGCCAAAGGAAGAAAAACTTGCTCAGTTGAAGGAGTATAAATCATGGCTTCGGCAAAAGGCTAGTGATCGTGACTTGGCCTTTTTAACAGACTTTGAGAGATCTCTAAAAGACTATTCTACTTGGAAAAATCTGTCTC
Organism: Sneathiella sedimenti; assembly: GCF_017313765.1. Classification (GTDB taxonomy): domain Bacteria; phylum Pseudomonadota; class Alphaproteobacteria; order Sneathiellales; family Sneathiellaceae; genus Sneathiella; species Sneathiella sedimenti. The sequence goes on from NZ_JAFLNC010000002.1 coordinate 540,354, forward strand.
CTATGGAGTTTGAATTTGCGATATCACTTAGGCTGAACAATGAAGGCTATAGTACTAAGGTTACGCAATACTCCAATGATGGTGGTATAGATTTGGAAGGCTTTGATAATCATGGCAATCCAGTAATTGTGCAGGTAAAACAATTTAATAACAAAGTAGGTGTTGCTGTGGTCCGGGAGATGATTGGTATCAGAAAGAATCGTAATGAAAATCCGAGGACAATTATTTATTCACTATTAGGATTTACTAGGGGGGCTATAGATTTGGCTCAGAAGGAAAATATTGAGCTGCGAAATATAAAAGCAGAAATACTAGATGTATAATGGAATGTTTTATCCTTAAGCGGCCCCTAAATACTTAACCAGTAAAAAAACAGTGCATCAGGGGTCCCCACAATGATCACAATACAATTTTGCCAGTGTAGTCAGTATTTCAAGATACGATAAACTGAAGCTCTGCCAATCCCAAGTTCTTTGGCGATCTCAGTAGGTTTCTTCCCTTCACGTACGAGCTTATTCACTTCATCCGCTTTCGCCCTCGCAGTAGGTTTCCGCCCCTTGTATTTCCCTTCACTCTTAGCCTTGGCTATACCCTCTCTCTGTCTTTCCAGCATGATCTGTCTCTCAAACTGGCTAACTGCTCCGAGTAGGTTTAGCACAAGCTCTCCAGTAGCATTGCTTGTATCTATCCCGAGGTTGAGAATTTGTAGGTGAGCGCCCTTGGCCTTTATGGCCTCAACGATTTCCCCAAGGTGCCTCATAGAGCGGGCTAGGCGGTCTAACTTGGTTACCACCAGGCTATCGCCCTCCCTTAGGTAATCAAGGGCCTGTGAGAGCTCCTGACGCTCTTCTACAGACGATACCTGCTCCTTGTAGACCTTCTCGCAGCCGTGAGCCTTAAGCTCCTCTAACTGGGCTTCGAAGCCCGCGACCTGTTCAAGAGTCGACGTTCTTGCATAACCAACCTTCATGATCACATAATCCCCGCATGTACCAATAGATTCAAGACTATGTGAGATTATTGTCTCAAATGTCAAATACTATTTATATGAGACACTATCGGGATGCGATTAAACTGTATCAATAGGGCAGGAGCCAATGGGAATGCACAATGCTCAATATTGCTAGTGCTAGAGAGTTCCCTTAAAACGCCGAATAACGCCTCTCGCGTTGTATCGCCACCGGTGATCACTGGGCGAGCAAGGCATAAACACGGTACCTTGCTGACACCTTACTGCCCAATGTTTGCCGCGTGACTCAGTCCCTAATATGGTAAGCCCTTCTTCCGCACACAACTTGATGCACTCTCTAAAATGCTTACGCATTTTGTTACCCTCCCCCTAGCCGCGAAGATCGTTGGCGAACTTCCAACCACCTTCCCCTGGAAAGTTAATATAGATGTCGCGCCAAGCATTACGACTAGTGTTATTGGCGACCTTTCGAGCAAATTCTGATGGCGTCACACTGTCTCCATTGAAGAGCAATTTTTCATGATGAACTTCAGCATAATAATGGGTGCCGCGATAGGTCATACGTATGCGTGTTCCGTTAGGTAAGAACACTTTCTGCCATTGAAACCCCCTGTTAGGATTTCCGTATTTGTCCAGATATTCTTCATCCTGTTGCTCGGTGTGTTTTTCTATATATTCCGCCGACCAAATATTCGGATCTCCTTCAGTTGCCTCAAGAAATCCCTCAATCTGATTTTCAATGTAGTTCGCCACATTGGCACGCCCTGAGCGCCGAACAAGTTCAGCATACAAGTCTACATGGAGGGGGACGTAAATGTAATCTGTTGGCTGCGTCATGATTGATCTCCATTGCTGTTAATAGTCCATAATAGAACTGTAAATAGCAAAAAAGGAATATACTGTCAATAGGCAGATTGAGAACTGTGAATAGTAATTAATTCATGGCTGGCAAATCCAGTTAAAATTTGTGCTTGAAGTTTAGTCTGCAAAGTAAGATTTGGATATCATCTCGGCAATTTCTTGGGAGTCCAACGGCACTTAGCCTCACGCTAGGAAACCTTGTGTAGTTCTAATGAAGTAGGGGGGTATGGGGGAAACTGACAAATGGGCAAGAGGCAATATGCCCTCATGAGTTTTTCTGTTAAAAATAATCGGTTCCTACACTAAAGAAACTTTACTGTTTGTGACCTTCTAGAAGCCGCAGCTATCATAGAGTTTCCACGTTTCCTCCCTAGTAGAGTAAAGAAACATGGAAACTCCTGCTCCGGCTTAAGCACCGGAGCCCACAAATGAGCTGCAACTAAAAGTCATCTAGCCCTTCATCATCTTCTTTTACGCTCTTGGCTTCATCGAAACAGGTGTCGACCTCCTCCCTTGTTATCAGGTTTGCTTCATAGGCCTTCTTAAGCTGCTTCGACACCTCCCCCTTGGACCAGCCAAGGCCCTCGGCCACTTCTCTTTGATTGGTATAATTACGTGTCCGTATTGCCCGAGCGACATCATATGCTTTCCCTACCGCGAGTATATCGTAACTCCATCGACCATCTTCATCCAACTGGACGCCACGAGTTTCAGTCTCAGCCGACCTCATTCCCCTGTACTTCTGAAAGACCACCTTAAATGAGGCTCCGCCAGACGACTGGGCTCCTTCGGGCGCTTCTAGCATTATGTTTGAACTTAAGAGAACACTCAGGATTTGAGAGCCCCTATAACCATCACTATTTACACTATTCCCCTTCCGGCTATGGTGAACCATAATCGGGGTGCATCCCAGCCTTTTGATCTTTCTCAGGAGTTCGTTTACCGGACGCCATGCTGATGCATCATTTTCGTTCTCTACTCCAGCCAGCGTCGATAGATTGTCTAGGATGACTAAGTCTATCTTTTCATTCTTAATCCGATTGATGATCCTTTGATGGTCGTCTGGTTCCGCTAGATCGGGCCAGTTCACATTGTCCGCTTGACCTTGAAAGGGTAAAAAGGAAAGGTTCGAGCTTGCTGCCTTGAGGTCTAGATTTTCAATGGATCCTGAAAGCAATATAGCTCTATCCCTGAGATCACTCATATCCATCTCTCCGTCGACAATTAGAACTTTGCTACAACCGTCAGCTTTCCAGCCCAGGTATTCTCCGCCTCCTGCAACTGCGATAGCAATAGACATTGCAAACATGGATTTACCCACGCCGCTAGGGGCATAGATCATATTAATTTGCTGGTTTGTCAGCCAACTACCAAGCAATGGTTTGGGGTTAGGGATGTCAGTATTCATTAGTTCGCCCATGGTTTGATAGGTGAGGTCTGTCATATGCTTTTCCTTCTCTCTTTAAAGACAAACGCCCCACTTCAGCCAGCGAGAAAGAAGCTGACAAAAGTAGGGCGTTAAGAGCTCTAGCCAGTGATCAGGTGGCGAGCCGGGGTTAATGTATTAATTGAGCAAGGGCATTGTCGTGATCGGCTCCTTGTTCATTAGGAGTACATTCAATTTGTCTTCAGAATGAGTACGGCTAATAGTGGAGAACCTTGACTATGTGAATCACACATTGGTAGAACCAAGTCATTGATCGATTTTAAGTTTTACCGACGCGCGAAATAGAAAAGACTGAGGGAATGGAATGAGAAGGGTTTCTGTATTGTTGTGTAGTTTGTTTCTGACCGCTTGTGCTACTTCAGGCGAACCTCAGGACACTCACGGAGTAATCATTACAACCAATGTAGAGATCGCGAAATGTGAGCCGATTGGAAAGTTCTTTGGTCATAGCAGCGCCTATGGAGTGTTTGCAGGAAGCGGCTTTGCTGCTGCTAAAGAATCCGCTATGAAACAAGCGGCAGCCAATGGAGCAACCCATATAACTTGGGAAGAGGAAACAGTTAGATATGGATCAACAAGCGTTACTGGTATTGCAGGAAAATGTAGCTAGATAGTCGCGTTTGGTGCCAACTGACGAGTTTGTAAAGTCCTCCCTAGCTTTTCCATATTGCGCTTAGTTCCCCTAGTTCCGGATCAATCTTCTTGATGTACTCGAGTATCCTATCTTCGTCTTGATATCCTCTGTTATAGACAGAAGATGCTAGAGTAGGTAGGGAATGCCCCATTAGGCGCGCCCAGTGGATCGGATTGGTCCCAGCTTTTTCACAAGCAATGCTGAAGGCTCGTCTCAAGGAATGAAAATCTACTGGCTCGTCTTTTAGAGCTTCACGCCGAAGCCGGTTTATTACTTTCTGTAGTCGCTCGTATCGCTTGCCGCCTCGCTTAGCGGGTTTTACATCTGCGAAAATAGGGTGCTCCGGATCGGCGCTGCTGCGCCTTCTAAGCACATCTAATGCCTCCTCGCTTATGACAGGCATGACGCGTTCATTGTTATCGGTCTTTCCTCCAGTAATATGGAGCCAAATGCATCCTCTACCTTTGTCTACTTTAAGTTTTCCAGAGGTGAGACTACAGATATCTTCAGCTCGTACTCCAGTATGCCACCCTAGAATAATCATATCGATCATTGCTTGGCTATATTTGCTTGAAGATGCTTTTGCAGCCTCGATCCACACCTGAGCTTCCCTTTTTGTCAGCGCCCTTTTCTGTACCCTGCTTTCTCTGATGCTGCTAACGGTCCTGTATTGCCTTCGCCATATGTCAGTCTTTCCCTCCTCAATCAATTGATAATGGTCCAACCATTCCCAGAACCCGATTAACGCTGTAATTTTCTTTTTTAGTGTACGGACGGCTAGTAGTTTTCCCGTCTTGTTGCTTGGGGTTTCTTTAAGAAACGCTATGAACGAGCTGGCAGTATTTCTATCAATATCCTGTACTGGTATATCGTTACTCCAAGCTTTAAAGGCTTCCACGGTGGTCCTATAGTCGTCAACGGTATGGCCTTTTCGGCCATCTCTCATGATCTCGTTCAGCCAATTTTCGGCATGAACGGAAACAGGGACGGCTTGCTTGGTAGCAATCCTGTAATAAGCCTGTGCGGCTGTTAGGCCCTTTCGCTGCTCGTAAGCGGCCGCAAAATCACTAATGATAAAAGGATGCTCTTCATTCTTGGGATCATAGTCCTTGGCGAGCTCTAAGGGGTCTGGAATTTCGTTTTTATCGAGCGCTGCTAAAGCGGAGTTGATCTGACCTATTGCGTCAAGCTTTCGCTTGTTGGCTTCCGCAAGGTCCCTTGTCCCAAGGCCTCTAACGATTTCCTTCTTAATGCCTGAGGTGGACCCGAAATGCGCTGCGGCTTTCTTCTGGAGTCGTTTGGGGACGGTAACAACTACGGCCCAGCCTTTGCCGCGTTTCCTGAGGTATCTTGTGTTCATATCGTCGCTCATACATGTAAGGTTACAGTACAAATCCCTACACGTACAATCGAAATTATATGAATAACATCAATATCTTAGAAGAAATGGTCGGGGTGAGAGGATTCGAACCTCCGACCCCGTCGTCCCGAACGACGTGCGCTACCAGGCTGCGCCACACCCCGACCGTGCCGGCCCGTGTTAAGTTGGGCTCGGCGAGAGCAGAAGCGTTATAATCAGGTTTGGGCGAGTTCTGCAAGGGCGAAATGATGCCGCCGCCCAAATTCGCTTAAAAAATCAGAACGCCCGCTCGATGGAGAAATCGACGGCCTCCAGAAGCGCGTCCTTGATCTCGCTGTCCTCAAAGATGCCGAGGGCGTCTTTCGCCATGGCGCCGTAATGGCGGGCGCGCTCGATAGTGTCCTCAAGCGCGGTATGCTTGCGGATAATCTCAAGCGCACGCTCCAGGTCGCCATCCTGCTGGTCGCCGTCCTCGACAACCCGTTTCCAGAAGTCACGTTCCTCCGCATTGCCGCGGCGGAAGGCGAGGAGGATGGGAAGCGTTACTTTTCCTTCACGGAAATCATCGCCGATGGCCTTGCCGAGTGCCTGCTGTTCGGCGGAGTAATCGAGCGCGTCGTCGACAAGCTGGAAGGCGATGCCGAGATTGCGGCCGTAGCTCTCGAGCGCCTGGGCCTCGGCTTTCGGCCGGTTCGCGACCACGGCGCCCACCTCGCAGGCCGCGGCAAAGAGGGCGGCGGTCTTGGAGGAAATGACCTGCAGGTAGCTGTCCTCGGTGGTGCTGGTATCGCCGACATTCATCAGCTGCATCACTTCGCCCTCGGCGATGACGGCCGACGCGTTGGAGAGGATGGAAAGCACTTCCAGTGAGCCGTCCTCGACCATCAGCTGGAACGACCGGCTGAACAGGAAATCACCGACAAGGACGCTCGCCTGGTTGCCCCACAGGACATTGGCCGTCTCGTTCCCGCGGCGGAGATCGCTCTCGTCCACCACATCGTCATGCAGCAGGGTCGCCGTATGGATAAACTCGACACAGGCCGCGAGCTTCTTCGCGCGGTTCCCCTCATAGCCGCAGAGCCGCGCGGCGCCGAGGGTGAGGACCGGGCGCAATCGTTTGCCGCCGGCCGCGATCAGGTGCCGTGCCAGCGTCGGGATCAGCTCCACCTCGCTATGCATCCGTTCCAGGATAATCTCGTTGGTGTCAGCAAGGTCCGCGTCGACAATCTTGAGCAAGCGTTTCAGGGTCGCTTTTGCGGGCTGTTCTTTTCTTTCGTCCAGGTTTACGATAATGGCCAAAGCTGCCTCATTCAAAGGGTCGCGGAATCGTTTAAAAGGTTCGGGTGAGCATAGCTTAAGATGGCGTCGGGTCAAGTGATGGCGGTCATATCCGGCCGGGGATAAGGGGAATTTTGTGAAAGAACTGATACGGTGTAATGATCCGGTGCTGATCTCCTATATTCTTGCCTTGTTCGAGGACGAGGATATCGACGCCGTCGTGCTTGACGAGCATACCTCGATTCTGGAGGGGAGCATCAACGCGATCCAGCGGCGGATTATGGTAACGGAGGAAGATCACGGTCGCGCCAAGCAGATTCTCGTGGATATCGGCGAGGGAGAGGCGCAAGGCTGACCATGACGATCGATCATTCCGGTGGATCCGTCCGGGACGCGTCCTCCTATACGGAAGACCATTTCCTGGGCAACGCCCTTCATATCACCCAGCCGAGAGACGGGTTCCGCGCCGGATCAGACGCAGTGCTGCTGGCGGCGATGATCTCTGCCAGGGCGGGGGAGAGCCTGCTGGATGTCGGCTGTGGTGTCGGGACGGCAGGTTTCTGCGCGCTGAACCGCTTGCCGGATTGCCGGTTGTGGGGAATTGAGCTGCAATCGGAGCTGGCCACGCTCGCCCGGCTGAATGCGGAAAATAACGGCTTTGCAGAGCAGGCACGATTTGTCGAGGCCGATATCGGGGAGCGGGCCTCCTTCCGGTCAGAGACAGGGCCGGGTGACAAAGCGTTTCTGGAGGCGGGATTTGACCACGTTTTCACCAACCCGCCCTTTTATGGCAAGGGGCGAGCGCGCGTCGCCAAGACGGAAACCAAGACCCTCGCGCATATCGAGGGGAGCGTGGCCCTGCCCGAATGGCTGCAATTCTGCGTGGCACGGGCGAAATCGAAGGGGACGGTCACGGTAATCCACCGGGCGGACCGGCTCGGCGATATCCTTTCCGTCCTGCAGAAGGGATGCGGCCGGTTGAGGATCGTGCCCCTCTGGCCCGAGGCGGGGCAGTCGGCGAAGCGGGTGATTGTGCAGGGGATCAAGGGGGACAAGAGCCCATTGGAGCTGACCCGCGGCCTGGTGCTGCATGAAAAAGACGGATCGCCGACAGCGGCGGCCACCGCCATCGCCCGCAAGGGGGCGACACTACAATCTGTAATGTAACGAAAAAACTTGTACGGCGCGGTTAAATCCTTACCTTTACGGCCATGAAAATAGTCGACTTCCTCAAGAAAACGCCGCTTAAGCGGTTTTTCGAAAGATCGCCGCAGGTGGCCGTGTTGCCGCTCTATGGCGTGATTGCGCCCGGTGGCAACAAGCTGCGCGGAGAAAACCTCAATCTTGCCAATCTGGCGGAGCAGATAGAGACTGCATTCAAGACCAAGCATCTGTGCGCGGTGGCACTTGCGATCAACTCGCCGGGCGGCTCGCCGGTGCAGTCCTCGCTCATCTTCGACCGTATCCGCCAGCTTGCGGATGAGAAGGAGATCCCGGTTTATGCCTTCGCCGAGGATGTGATGGCGTCGGGTGGCTACTGGCTCGGCCTTTGCGCCGATGAGATCTATATCAACAAGAATTCTGTCGTGGGCTCCATCGGCGTTGTTTCGGCAGGGTTCGGCTTTCCGGGACTGCTGGAGAAGGTCGGTGTTGACCGGCGGCTCTATTCGGCGGGGGAGAACAAGGTCAAGCTTGATCCTTTCAGCCCCGAAAAAGAGGATGACATTCTCTGGCTCAAGAAAATCCAGGGCGATATCCATGACAATTTCAAGGAACTGGTGAAAACCCGGCGCGGCGAGCGGCTCAAGAAGCGCAAAGACAAGGAGCTGTTCTCCGGCGATGTCTGGATCGGCGAAAAGGCCGTCGATCTTGGCCTTGTCGACGGGATCGCCGATCTGCGATCCTTCTGCCGCGAGAAGTTCGGGGAGAAGGTCCGCTTTAACCGTGTCGAGGGGCGTCAGGGCTTCCTCGCCAAGAAGCTGGGCCTTGAGCAGCAGGCCATCGGCACTGACGCGGTTGAGGCGCTGATTGCCGCCGTCCGCAACCAGTCCGTCTGGGGCCGTTTCGGCCTGTGATTCGGGCGCGAAGGAAAGGGTAGGGTCTAGGGATGTTCTCACCGATCAAAATCATTCTGATTGTTCTCGTGCTGATTGGTGTGTTCTTCGCCCACCGTTTCTATCGCAACACGATTGCACCATCCCTTGACAAATCAAGGAAGAACGGGGAATTCAAGGGCCGGTCCTCCGACAAAATGCTCGATCTGGAGGAATGTCCGCGCTGTGGCGCGTTCGTTGCCGACCTCAATGAGCATAGCTGCAAGGATAAATAGCGCAAAGCTGGCTGAGGCCGGTTGACCCATCCGGTGCGGGGCTTTATGTTGCACCGCGAATTCTCTCAAAGCAGTGTGGTCTGTAATTATGGCGGGTAATCTGGCCTCCGCGCCGTCCAATTCCTTTCAGGACTTGATCCTGACCCTACAACATTTCTGGTCTTCGAAGGGCTGCGTGATATTGCAGCCCTATGACATGGAAGTGGGTGCCGGTACGTTTCACCCGGCGACGACCCTGCGCGCGCTCGGCCCGGAGCCGTGGAAAGCCGCCTATGTGCAGCCCTCGCGCCGCCCGACCGACGGCCGCTATGGTGAGAACCCCAACCGCACGCAGCATTACTACCAGTTCCAGGTTCTCCTGAAACCGTCCCCGGACAATATCCAGGAGCTGTACCTTGAGAGCATCTATGCCCTCGGGATTGATCCAAAGAACCACGACATCCGCTTTGTCGAGGATGACTGGGAGAGCCCGACGCTGGGCGCCTGGGGCCTTGGCTGGGAAGTCTGGTGCGACGGGATGGAAGTCAGCCAGTTCACCTTTTTCCAGCAGGTCGGCGGCTATGAATGCAGCCCGGTTTCGGGCGAGCTGACCTACGGGCTTGAACGTCTCGCCATGTATGTGCAGGGCGTCGATCGCATGTTCGACCTGAAATGGAACAGCGAAGGCGTCACCTATGGCGATGTCTTCCTGCAGAACGAGAAGGAATTCTCCGCCTATAATTTTGAGCATTCCAACGTAGATATCCTGCTCCGTCATTTCGAGGATGCGGAAATCCAGTGCCAGGAAATTCTGGCCGAGGGGCTCGCACTGCCGGCCTATGACCAATGCATGAAGGCGAGCCATATTTTCAACCTTCTCGATGCCCGCGGCGTCATCAGCGTGACCGAGCGTGCCGCCTATATCGGGCGGGTGCGGGCGCTGGCCAAGGGCTGTGCGACGGCGTGGCTCAAGGGCCGCGGCCATCTGGCGGAGGAGGCGTAAATGGCGGAACTGTTGCTGGAGCTTTTCTCCGAGGAAATCCCTGCACGTATGCAGAACAAGGCGGCGGATGATCTGGTCCGTCTGGTCAGTGCCGGGCTGAAAGACGCCGGGCTCGCATTCGAAAGCGCCCGTGGCTTTGCGACGGCGCGGCGCCTTGCGCTTGTCATCGAGGGCCTGCCAATTTCGCAAGAGGACACTTCTGAAGAACGGCGCGGTCCCCGTGTTGGCGCGCCGGACAAGGCGGTGGAAGGGTTCCTGAAATCCGCCGGGCTCTCCCGCGACCAGCTTGAGGAACGGGAAACCGAGAAGGGCAGCTTTTACTACGCCGTGATCGAGTCCAAGGGACGCCCAACGATTGAGGTCTTGCCCGCACTCCTGAATGCGGCGATCTCCGCCGTGCCCTGGCCAAAGCCAATGAAATGGGGCAGTTATTCCGCGCGCTGGGTGCGCCCGCTCCATAATATACTCTGCCTGTTCGACGGTAAGACGGTCCCTTTGAGCTGGGAGCATCTGACGGCCAATGACCAGACCTTCGGTCATCGTTTCATGGCGCCGGAGGCGATAACGGTGAAAGATTTCGCTGATTATCAGGCGCGTCTTAAAACCGCCCTTGTCGTGCTGGATGCGACGGAGCGAGAGAGAATTATCGCGGCAGATGCCGGTCGACTCGCAGAAGACGAGGGGCTGACGCTCATTGATGATCCGGCATTGCTGACCGAAGTGGCCGGCCTCGTTGAATGGCCCGAAAGCCTGATCGGCTCGATCGATACCAGCTTTCTTGAGGTGCCGCAGGAGGCCCTGATCTCCGCCATGCGCAGTCACCAGAAATATTTCTCGCTGGCTGGGAAAGACGGCAAGATGGCGCCGCGCTTTATCGTGGTGGCGAACCTCCGCGCGGAAGATGGCGGCAAGCTGATCACCGCCGGGAACGAGCGGGTGCTGAGCGCGCGCCTTTCGGACGCCAAGTTCTTCTGGGACAAGGACCGGGAGAAAACCCTCGAAAGCCGTGTGCCGGATCTCGAAAAAATCATCTTCCATGCCAAGCTCGGCACGGTGCGCGAAAAAGTGGAGCGGGTTATCAAACTTACCGCCGAGATTGCGCCCTATGTGCCGAATGCCGATGCGGATCTGGCTGCGCGGGCAGCCTTGCTTGCAAAAGCCGACCTGACCACCGAGATGGTCGGCGAGTTTGCCGACCTGCAAGGGCTGATGGGCCGCTATTACGCATCGCATGACGGGGAGAATGCGGCCGTCGCCACGGCGATTGAGGAGCATTATTCCCCCCTCGGGCCGAACGATAGCTGTCCGTCCGAACCGACAAGTGTCATCGTCGCGCTCGCCGACAAGATCGACACCTTGACCGGCTTCTATGCGATCAACGAAAAACCGACAGGATCGAAGGACCCCTATGCGCTTCGCCGCGCCGCGCTCGGCGTAATCCGGCTGGTGCTGGAGAATAATCTCCGTCTGCCGCTGCTGGAGATTTTCAAGAAGGCCGGCGCGCTGCAATCGGTGCCCGACACGTTGGATGCCAACGAGTTGCTGGCATTCTTTGCCGACCGGCTGAAGGTTCACCTGAAGGAACAGAACGTCCGCCATGACTATATCAGTGCCGCGTTCGGGCAGGGTGGGGAGGATGACCTTGTCCGCCTGATGGCGCGGGTTGAGGCGCTCTCAAACTTCCTTGGGTCAGATGACGGGGCGAACCTGTTGATTGCTTACCGCCGTGCGGCCAATATCCTCCGCATCGAGGAAAAGAAGGACGGCGTCTCCTATGACCAGCCGGTGGAGGAAGGGCTGCTTGCCGATCCCGCCGAGACAGCGTTGCAGGAACGGATTACGGAAGTTACTGGCCTTGTTTCCGGTGCGCTTGCCCAAGACGGGTTCGAGGCGGCGGGAACGGCTGCGGCGACATTACGAAAGCCTGTTGATGCGTTCTTTGACAAGGTCACCGTGAACGCAGAAGACAGTGCGCTTCGGGCGAACCGCCTGCGGCTTCTCTCCACCATCCGCAACCTGTTGGATCAACTCGCGGATTTATCGAAAATAGAAGGCTAATTTTTACTTTTTACGCGTATGAGCATCTGTATGACACTGAAAAGTGAGTGAATTTAACATCAGAAGGGCGATATCGAGATGACGAAGTGGGTATATTCTTTTGGCGATGGCAAGGCAGACGGCACAGCGGATATGCGCAATTTGCTTGGCGGCAAAGGCGCGAACCTTGCGGAGATGAGCAATCTCGGCCTTCCGGTGCCTTCGGGCTTTACCATCACCACGGAAGTCTGCACCGCTTACCTTGAAAATAACGAAACCTACCCTGATACGCTTGCCGGTCAGGTGGATGCGGCGATTGCCGAGATCGAGGCTTCCGTCGGCGGTGGTTTCGGCAATGCGGAAAAGCCGCTGCTCGTTTCGGTCCGCTCCGGCGCGCGCGCGTCGATGCCCGGCATGATGGATACGGTCCTCAATCTTGGCCTCAATGATGAAACGGTAAAAGGGCTGGAGGCACAGAGCGGCGACAAGCGCTTCGCCTATGACAGCTACCGCCGGTTTATCCAGATGTATTCCGACGTGGTGCTGGGCGTTGACCACTATCATTTCGAGGAACTGCTGGAAATCCTGAAAGAGGAAAATGGGTATCATCTCGATACCGATCTTTCCGCGGACGACTGGGAGCGCCTTGTCGGGCAATATAAAGCGAAGGTCGAGGAAGAACTCGGCCGGCCCTTCCCGCAGGATGTGCAGGACCAGCTCTGGGGCGCCATCGGCGCGGTGTTCAGTTCCTGGACGAACCAGCGGGCCATCACCTACCGCCGCCTGCATGATATTCCGGCCAGCTGGGGCACAGCGGTCAATGTTCAGGCCATGGTGTTCGGTAATATGGGCGATGACAGCGCGACGGGCGTTGCCTTTACCCGCGACCCGTCCACCGGCCAGAAGATTTTCTACGGTGAGTTTTTGGTGAATGCGCAGGGCGAGGACGTGGTGGCCGGTATTCGCACACCGCAGAACCTGACCAAGCAGTCCCGTCTTGATGCGGGCGCCGATGCCCCGTCGATGGAGGAAGTCTTCCCCGATGTCTTCGCCCAGCTTGTCGAGGTCTATAAAAAGCTCGAAGCCCATTACCGCGACATGCAGGATATCGAGTTCACGGTCCAGCAGGGCAAGCTGTGGATGCTGCAGACCCGTTCGGGCAAGCGTACGGCAAAGGCCGCCCTTAAAATTGCCATCGACATGGTGAACGAAGGCCTGATCGACAAGAACGAGGCGGTAAAGCGCATCGACCCGGCGTCTCTCGATCAACTTCTGCATCCGACACTTGATCCGGATGCGAACCGTAATGTGATTGCGCGCGGTCTGCCGGCCAGTCCCGGTGCGGCCTCCGGCCAGATCGTGTTCAACAGTGACGAGGCGGAATCGCTTGCCGGCGAGGGGAAAGCCGTCATTCTTGTCCGTATCGAGACGAGCCCAGAAGATATTCACGGCATGCATGCGGCGAAGGGCATTCTGACCAGCCGCGGCGGTATGACCAGCCATGCGGCCGTAGTCGCGCGCGGCATGGGCCGGGCCTGCGTCTCCGGTGCCGGATCGCTCAATATCGATTACAAGAACGAGACCCTCAGTGTGCTGGGCGAGACCTACAACAAGGGCGATATCGTCACCATCGACGGCGGCAGCGGCGAGGTGATGCTGGGCGCGGTCGACATGATCATGCCGGAACTCTCCGGTGAATTTGGCGAGCTGATGTCCTGGGCCGATGAAATCCGCCGGATGAAGGTGCGTGCCAATGCGGAAACGCCGCTTGATGCGGAAACCGCCCGGAAATTCGGGGCTGAAGGTGTCGGCCTCTGCCGGACCGAGCATATGTTCTTCGATGCGGAGCGGATTGTCTCCGTTCGCCAGATGATCCTGGCGGAAACGAGTGAGGAACGGCGCGCGGCACTGGCCAAGCTGCTTCCCTACCAGCGTGGTGACTTTATCGAGCTGTTCCGCATCATGGCAGGTCTGCCGGTGACGATCCGCCTGCTTGATCCGCCGCTGCATGAATTCCTGCCCAAGACTGACGAGGAAATCGATGAGCTTGCCGAAGCCCTCGGCGCGGATCCGGCAAAGCTGCGCCACCGGGCGCTGCAACTGCATGAGTTCAACCCGATGCTCGGCCATCGCGGCTGCCGTCTCGGCATTTCCTTCCCGGAAATATACGAGATGCAGGCCCGCGCCATTCTTGAGGCCGCGGCTGAGGTCAGCAAGGAGCTCGGCTCCACCGTGATTCCCGAGATCATGATCCCGCTGGTCGCAACCGACCGGGAGCTGGAAATACTGAAAGGCAAGATCAAGGCCGTTGCCGGCGCGATCCATGACGAGACCGGCAAGGAGATCGAGTATCTCATTGGCACGATGATCGAACTGCCGCGCGCCGCACTCCGCGCCGGTGATATCGCACGGGAAGCGGAGTTCTTCTCCTTCGGCACCAATGACCTGACCCAGACAACCTATGGCATCAGCCGGGACGACAGCGGCTCCTTCCTCGAGGATTACGTAAATCAGGGGATATATGAGACTGATCCCTTCGTCTCCCTCGACCAGGAAGGGGTGGGCGAACTGGTGCAGATTGCCGCCGATCGTGGCCGCGAAACCCGCGCCGATATCAAGCTCGGTATCTGCGGGGAGCATGGCGGTGATCCGGCAAGTATCGATTTCTGCGAGCGGGTCGGCCTCGACTATGTTTCCTGTTCGCCGTATCGCGTCCCGATTGCCCGGCTCGCCGCGGCGCAGGCCGCCCTCGGCCTGAAACGGGTCTCCGAAGCCTGATCGACTGAGAGTCCAGTCAAAAGAAAAGCCCGGATTTTTCCGGGCTTTTTTGTTACTCGATGACGATTTTCGGGCCGGAAGGGGCGCCGAGGCTGGCCTCGATCCTTTCCTGAACCTTCGCGGCAAGGGCGCGATAGATCTTGGCGTGGGCGCTGTCCGGCTCGGTGGCGGTGATCGGCGTTCCGGCGTCGGAAGTTTTGCGGATATCCATATGCAGCGGTACTTCACCGAGGAAATCGACGCCGAGTTCATTGGCGGTTTCATGGGCGCCGCCATGACCAAAGATATCCGACCGATCGCCACAGGACGGGCAGAGGAAATAGCTCATATTCTCGATAATTCCAAACACTGGCACATCGACTTTCCGGAACATATTCAATCCCTTACGGGCGTCAATTAACGCAATGTCCTGAGGTGTCGAGACGATCACCGCGCCGGTCAGCGGGACCCGCTGCGCCAGCGTCAATTGGGCATCGCCGGTGCCGGGAGGCATGTCGACGACAAGGACATCAAGCGTGCCCCAATCCACATCGAACACCATCTGCTGCAGCGCGCTCATGATCATCGGGCCGCGCCAGATCATCGGCGTGTCCTCCTCGACGAGGAAGCCCATGGACATGACTTTCAGGCCCCACTTCTCCATCGGGATCAGTTTCTTGCCATCTTTGGAGTCCGGCTTGCCTTTGAGTCCCAGCATGCGCGGGAGGGAGGGGCCGTAGACATCGGCGTCCAGCATCCCGACCTTCAGGCCCAGGGCGGCAAGGCCGAGCGCGAGATTGACGGCGCAGGTGGACTTGCCAACGCCCCCCTTGCCAGAGGCGACGGCGACAATCGCGGCAACGCCCGGGACATCCGGTTTTTGCGCCGGCTGCTGAGGTTGTTGCTGCTGTTTGGGTTGGGGGCGGGACGGCGCCGGTTGTGCGGCCTGTTCCGCCGTCAGCACGACGCTCGCCGATTTCACGCCGGGCAGGCCGAAGACCGCATCCTCGCATTTCCGGCGCAGGATTTCCATCTCGCCCGCGTCCTTCGGGTTGATTTCAAGCGCGAAACCGACATTGCCGTCCTTGATCACCAGACCGGCAATCATGCCGAGCGCCACCACGCTTTTGCCCGACTTTTCATCGATGATCTTATCGAGGCAATTGAGGATGATTTGCTCATTTATCGCTGACATGCTTGAAAACTCCGCTTCGGACACAAAATGGTAGGCATATAATAAAAAGTCTGCAGGATCACGGGTTGGGAGAAATAAAGCACCTCTCTTGACCGTGTTACGTTGCAGAATGTTGCAGGGTGTCATATAACGCGACTAGATAAAGTTAGCAAACGCGCAAATCAGCGTATCAATGAAGGAGATGCAATTCTATGCCTTGGAGTAATCAGGGTGGCAACGACGGAGGCTGGCAAGGCGGCGGTGGTAACCGCGGACCTTGGGGGCAGGGGCCGAGCGGTCAGCAGCCCCCCAATCTGGAAGATATCATCAAGAAGGGCCAGGATCGGTTGAGAGATATCATCCCCGGTGGCGGTGGCGGCAAGATCGGCATCATCATTCTTTTGCTGGTTATTCTGTGTGCATGGCTGATCAGCGGCTTTTACAAGGTTGAGACCACAGAGCAGGGCGTTGTTCTTCGCTTCGGCAAATGGTCGGAAACAACCCAGCCCGGCCTGAACTATCATCTGCCGTATCCGATTGAGACGGTGCTGACGCCTGAGGTAACGAAGGTTAACAGTGTCGAGATCGGCTTCCGCCCGACGCGCGGTGGCGGATCGACTCCGGTTGAGGCGGAAAGTCTGATGCTGACCGGCGACGAGAATATCGTCGATGTCGGCTTTACGGTACTCTGGCGGATCGCCGATGCCGGCAAGTTCCTCTTTAACGTCGATCAGCCGGAGCTCACCATCAAGGCAGTAGGCGAGAGCGCCATGCGTGAGGTAATCGGGCGCACGGACCTGACGGCGGCCATTACCGAAGGCCGGCTATTGGTCGAGACGGAAGTGTTGAAACGGCTTCAGGAAGTGCTCGACGAATATGGCGCGGGCGTTTCCATTCTGCAGGTACAGCTTAAAAATGCGGAACCACCGAGTCAGGTGATTGCCGCGTTCCGCGATGTGCAGGCCGCCGAGGCCGACAAGGAGCGGGCGCAGAACGAAGCGCTGGCCTACGCCAACGACATCATCCCGCGGGCCCGTGGTCAGGCGGAAATGATCCGTCAGGAAGCCGAAGGTTATAAGCAGCGTGTGATTGCCGAAGCCGAAGGTGAGGCGGCGCGCTTTATTTCCATCTATAACGAATATGCCAAGGCGCCTTATGTGACGCGTCAGCGTATCTATCTTGAGACGCTGCAGGAAGTGTTCACAGGTAAGCAGAAAATGATCATTGATATTGGTAAGGACGGAGCGCAAGGCGTTGTTCCCTACCTGCCGCTCAATGAACTGCAGAAAGGGGCGATCAAGAAATGAATAAGACAGTTTTGACAGTTATCGCCATTTTGCTGGTGGCTATCGGTGTGGTTGCTTCCAGTGCCCTCTTTACCGTTTATCAGACTGAGCAGGCGATCGTCATGCAGTTTGGTAAGCCGCAAAAGGTTATCCAGGAACCGGGGCTTAACTTCAAGCTCCCCTTCGTGCAGGATGTTGTCTATGTGGACAAGCGTGTCCTGTCCGTCAGCACACAGCGTGAAGAAGTCGTGACACGGGACCAGAAGCGCCTGATGGTGGATAGCTTTGCCCGGTTCCGTATCGCCAACCCGCTGCAGTATTACCAGTCCTATGGCAATATCCAGATCGCCTATGCGCGACTGGAAACGATCCTGAACTCGCAGCTCCGGCAGAACCTCGGTCGCCAGTCCCTGAACAATATCGTTTCGGGCGAGCGGTCTAACCTGATGAACCAGATCCGGGAACAGGTGAACACGGAAGCCAAGGCATCCGGCATTGACGTGATCGATGTGCGGATCGTTCGGGCCGACCTGCCGAAGGAAAACAGCGAGAAGGTCTTTGACCGGATGCGGTCCCAGCGTGAGCAGGAAGCCAAGGAAATCCGGGCAACGGGTGCGGAAATCGCCCAGCGGATCACGGCCAATGCAGACAAGGAACGCACGGTCCTGATCGCCAATGCCCGGAAGGATTCAGAAATCCTGCGTGGTGAAGGCGATGGGGAAAAGAACCGTATCTTCGCTGACGCGTTCGGCAAGGACGAGGATTTCTTCGCCTTCTACCGCTCCATGCAGGCCTATCGCGGATCGATGTCGGACTCAGACACAACCATGGTGCTGTCACCGACATCGCAGTTCTTCAAATATTTCGATCGACAGAGTGTCACCTCTGAAGAAGACAAATAGGTAACAGTTTTAAAACGGCCCGTATCTGACTGCGGGCCGTTTTTTACAAGAGGCGGGACGCGTGGTAACGGATATTTTGCTGGCGGCGGCGTTGGTGCTGTTTTTTGAAGGCGCGCTCTATGCCCTGTTTCCCGACGGCATGAAGCGGATGATGGTTTCGGCACTTAATACTCCAAGCCATCTCTTGCGTATTTTCGGCCTGGTTTCGGCGATCCTCGGCGTCGTTTTCGTCTGGCTTATCCGCGGATAGCGCGGGTATGTGATTTGAAATTAATGGAATTTTGCATTTAACCAACATTTCTTGACAAACGGGTTTCAATTGCACATTTCTGCCTTAATTGATTTCTAGGTACATACAGCACAATGCACCGGACAATAGCGCTGGTGGATAAAAAAGAGGGGCTAATATTGTCAGTTGATCCTCTGCTCGCGATCTTTGGACCCCGGCAGAGAATCGAATTATAGAAGGAAGATGGACTTGTATAACCGATACTCAGCACTGCCAAAATCGGCGGAGATTGATGCTCGAGCCATAGCGGATCATGCGCAGCGTGCGCGTAAATATGGTGCGGTCATCATATCAACCTTGACGGTTCTCACATTGATGACCGTTTTTTCATTTAATGTGAAGGCGCGGCCGGCGCCGGACAGTTTTGCCGATCTCGTGGAGAAGCTCTCCCCGGCGGTTGTCAATATCTCGACGACCCAGACCGTAAAAGGTCCAAGCGGCGGCTTCCCGAAACTTCCCGATGGTCATCCGTTCGAGGATTTCTTCAAGGAATTCGGAAACAAGGACAAGAATGGCGAGCAGCGCGAACGCAAGGCCACGTCCCTCGGCTCCGGTTTCGTGATCGATGCGAAGGATGGTTATGTGATTACCAATAATCACGTGATTGACGGCGCAGAAGAGATCAAGGTCATTTTCAAGGATGGCGAGAAGTTGGCGGCCACCGTGGTCGGGACAGACCCGAAAACAGACATCGCGGTTCTGAAGATTGATCCCAAGGAATATCCGCTGGTCGATGTCGGCTGGGGTGACAGTGATGATTCCCGCGTCGGCGACTGGGTGCTGGCCATCGGGAACCCCTATGGTCTTGGCGGCACGGTGACGGCAGGTATTATCTCGGCGCGCGGTCGCGATATCCGCTCCGGCCCCTATGATGACTATATTCAGACGGACGCCTCCATCAACAAGGGCAACTCCGGCGGTCCGCTGTTCAACATGGACGGTGAGGTTATCGGCATCAACACAGCGATTTTCTCCCAGTCCGGTGGCAGCATCGGCATTGGCTTCGCGGTTCCATCCGAACTGGCGGTCCCGGTCGTTGCGCAGCTTATCGAGTTTGGCAAGACCAGCCGTGGCTGGCTCGGCGTTGTTATTCAGCCGGTGACCGAGGAAATTGCCGAAGGGCTTGACCTGAAAGATACCGACGGCGTTCTCGTTGCCGGTGTTCCGGAGGATGGCCCTGCGTTCAAGGCGGGCGTCAAGGCCGGTGACGTGATCCTGAAGTTCAACGGCGAAAAGGTCGGCGAACCACGGGAACTTTCCCGCTTGGTGGCGGAATCCAAGGTTGGCTCCGAGGTGAAGGTAGAACTGTGGCGGAGCGGCGAGATCGTGACCAAGGAAGTGACTCTTGGAGAGCTTGAGAAAGCGGAAACCGCGATGGCGAGCGCCTCTCCCTCGGCTCCCGGCAACAGCGACAAGGTGGAACTGCTGGGCATGAAACTGGCCGCGATCAATGACAGCATGCGGGAGCAGTTCAGCATCGGCCCCGATGTCAATGGCGTCGTGGTGACGGATGTCGATCCGAACTCCGAAGCCGCCGAGAAGGGCATCCGCCCCGGTGATATCGTGGCCGAGGCGCAGCTTGAGCCGGTATCAAGTCCCGACCAGATGAAGGAACGGATTGCCGAAATTCAGGAGACGGACAAGAAATCTGTCCTTCTGCTTCTGAAGCGCGGCGATAACTCCCGCTTCATCGCCCTGAAGCTGAACAAGGAAAGCTAGGTTTTAGCTGACCCCAGAAAGGATGGCGCCCCTCGGACGAGGCGGCGCCATTTTTTATGCCTGGACGAATTCGCTTCGCCGGTACCCCTGGTAATAGAGGAGGGTGGTCAGGTCCCCGAAACGGATGGTCGCATCCGCCGCCGCTGCGGCCTTGGCCTTCGCGTGGTAGGCCACACCTAGTCCCGCCGCCTCGATCATCGGTATATCGTTGGCGCCGTCGCCGATCGCCGCCGTTTCCTCCCGTCTGAGCGAATATTCATGACGCAGGGATTCCAGCGTGTTGAGCTTGGCGCTGGAATTGAGGATCGGCTCCGCCGCGACGCCGGTGAGGGCGCCATCGTCGAACAGAAGCTCGTTACTCATATCCATATGGAACCCGACAATTTCGCGGACCCGGCTGGTGAAAAAGGTGAAGCCGCCGGAGACAAGCGCGGTGTAGGTGCCGCTCGCCCGCATGGTTTGCACCAGGGTCCGTGCGCCGGGGGTCAGGGTGACACGCTCCTCAAACACCTGCTGCAGGATCTCTTCGCGGAGGCCCTTCAGCATGGCGACACGGGCGCGAAAGGCCTCGTTGAAATCAAGCTCCCCATTCATCGCCCGTTCGGTAATCGCCGAGACTTCCTCGCGGAAGCCCGCGAAGTCGGCCAGCTCGTCGATACATTCAACGGTGATAATGGTGCTGTCCATGTCGGCCAGGAACAGCTTCTTGCGGCGAAAGCCCGACGGTTGCAGGCAGTAGTCGATCTCCGTGAGCAGCCCCGCCGCCTCTAGGCGCGGTTTTGCCGCCTCTGTATCCAGCCCGTCAAACAGGATGTCGACGGCGCGGTCCGTGTCTAGCCAGTCCGGCGCGGCGCAGTCGGCCCCGGCCTCGATCAGGGTTTGCCGGGCGGTGTCGGCGATATTGCGAATTGTTGGTTGCGCTGTATGATCAGCGACAAGGGTGAGAACCGATTTCTGTGTCATAACGTGAGGCTACAATTCCTTGACGGATAAAAATGCATCGCCAATTCAGCGCCAGGCGGGGGCGGTCCTGTTGGCCGGACCCACTGCCAGCGGTAAATCCGCGCTGGCCATTGCCATAGCAGAGGAATTTGACGGTGTCATCATCAATGCGGACAGCATGCAGGTTTATAGCGGCCTGCGTGTCCTGACCGCCCGGCCGAGCGCGGAAGAGGAAGCCCGCGTGCCGCATCGGCTCTACGGCGTGCTCGACCCGGCCGATTACTGTAACGCCGCGCGCTGGCGCGATATGGCGCTCGCGGAGATCGAGCGTGTGCGCGCCGCCGGAAAGCTGCCCGTGATCGTCGGCGGAACGGGGCTCTACTTCGATATCCTGACCAAGGGCATCGCCGACATCCCGGCTATCTCTGACGAGGTGAGGCGACGCCTGCGGGAGCTTCACAAGCGGGAGGGCAATGCCGTTATCCACAGGATGCTGGCGGAGAAAGACCCGGACATGGCGGCCCGCCTCAATGAAGGGGACAGCCAGCGGCTCTTGCGGGCACTGGAGGTGGTGGAGGAGACCGGCACTCCGCTTGGTGACTGGCAGAAGCGCAGCCCCTCGGGCGATGTTCTGCAGGGCCCGCGGCTCTGGCTCGCCCTGACCCCGGACCGGGAATGGCTGTATGAACGCTGCAACCGCCGCCTCGACTGGATGGTGGCGGAAGGCGGCGCGCTGGAGGAGGTGCGCGCGCTGATGGGCCGCAAGCTCGATCCCGCGCTACCGGCGATGAAGGCGCTGGGCGTGCCCGAGCTGATTGCGGTGCTGGAGGGCAGGCTCGCGCAGGCGGACGCGGTGGATCGAATCAAGATGCTGACCCGGCGCTACGCGAAACGGCAGTTAACCTGGGTCCGGAATAAGATGTGCGAAGCAAATCGCTCTTCTACGCAAGATTTGGAAAGTTTAAAGTCAGAATTCTTTTCATTTATTCGTCGATTTTTGTTGACGACAGAGGATTGAAAGTCTAGTTTCCTCAGCTGGGGCCATACCTATTTGGCCCGAAAGTAACGCCCGGTATAGTGCCGGGCGCTTTTTTTCTATTGCAAGCAAACCGAGACGGCCAAGCAAAAAGATTAGGATCAGGCAAATGGCGAACCAGGAAATGACAGGAGCAGAAATAGTAATCAAAGCGCTTAAGGATCAGGGCGTGGAGGTGATTTTTGGGTATCCTGGCGGCGCCGTGCTTCCGCTCTATGATGAAATTTTCAAGCAGAACAGCATTCGCCATATTCTCGTCCGCCAGGAAGGCGGCGCGGTGCATGCGGCGGAAGGCTATGCCCGTTCCACCGGGAAGCCGGGCGTCGTGCTCGTTACCTCGGGCCCCGGTGCGACCAATGCGGTGACCGGCCTGGCCGACGCGCTGATGGACAGCATTCCCGTTATCTGCCTGACCGGGCAGGTGGCCACCCATATGATTGGCAATGATGCGTTTCAGGAGGCCGATACCGTCGGCATCACGCGTCCCGTCACCAAGCATAACTACCTGGTGAAGGATGCGAATGATCTCGCCCGCACGGTGCATGAGGCCTTCTATGTCGCGACAAATGGCCGTCCGGGCCCGATTGTCATCGACTTGCCGAAGGACGTTCAGCTGGCGTCGGGCAAATATCTCCCGCCGTCAATGGTCAAGCACAAGAGCTACAAGCCGCAGGTCAAGGGCGACCTGAAGGCAATCAAGGCGGCGGTGAAGCTGATCTCAAACGCGAAACGGCCGATCTTCTATACCGGTGGCGGCGTTATCAATTCCGGCCCCAAGGCGTCGAAGCTGTTGACCCAGCTGGTTCGCCTGACCGGCCATCCGATCACCAACACCCTGATGGGCCTCGGTGCCTATCCGGCGTCCGACAAGCAGTTCCTCGGAATGCTCGGGATGCACGGCACCTATGAGGCCAACAACGCCATGCATGACTGCGATGTCATGGTTTGCATCGGCGCGCGCTTCGATGACCGGATCACGGGACGGCTCGATGCCTTCTCGCCGAAGTCGAAGAAAATCCATATCGACATCGACCCCTCCTCGATCAACAAGAACATCCAGGTCGATATCCCGATTGTCGGGGATGTTGCCCATGTTCTGGAAGACATGATCAAGGTCTGGAAATCGGAAGTTCACAAGCCGGAAGCGGGGGCGACGAAAAAATGGTGGGCGCAGATCCAGGAATGGCGCGCGAAAGACTGCCTGAAGTTCGAGCAGAAGGGTAAGGCGATCAAGCCGCAATATGCGCTTCAGCGCCTTAACGAGCTGACCAAGGGGATGGATCGCTATTTCACCACCGAGGTCGGACAGCACCAGATGTGGGCGGCGCAGTATCTGCAATTCGAGGAGCCGAACCGCTGGATGACATCGGGCGGGCTTGGCACCATGGGCTATGGCCTGCCGGCCGCCATGGGCGTGCAGATTGCCCATCCGGACGCGCTTGTTGTCGATGTTGCCGGCGAGGCCTCGACCATGATGAATATCCAGGAACTCTCGACCATCCTGCAGTACCGCCTGCCGGTGAAGGTGTTCATTCTCAACAATGAGTATATGGGCATGGTCCGCCAGTGGCAGGAACTGCTGCATGGCGGACGCTATTCGGAAAGCTATATGGAGAGCCTGCCCGATTTCGTGAAGCTGGCGGAGGCGTTTGGTTCCACCGGATTGCGTTGTACCGATCCGGACAAGGTGGATGACTGCATCAAGGAAATGATCGCCATCAAGGGGCCGGTCGTGGTGGACATGATCGTCGACAAGGCGGAGAATGTTTTCCCGATGGTGCCGTCCGGGGCCGCGCATAACGAGATGCTGCTCGGCGGCGAAGCCGATGGTGCCGGACCGAAAGTCACCTCTGATGGTTTGTCGCTGGTCTAGTTTCCACCGAATTTCATTCGAAAAGCTATGGATTTAACGCTTATGCTGGTTTACAAGAGACCCGCGCTTGCAAAGGGGTTGTCTGGATAATGACTGAAGATACCGAAATATTCCGCCATACCATCTCCGTTCTCGTCGATAATGAGTTCGGTGTACTGGCGCGCGTGGTCGGCCTTTTCTCCGGTCGCGGATATAATATCGAGAGCCTGACAGTGGCTCGAGTGGACGAGACGGAGAACCTGTCGCGGATTACCATCGTCACCACGGGAACGGCGATGGTGATCGAGCAGATCAAGGCACAGCTCGGACGCCTGGTGCCGGTTCACAAGATTGCCGACCTGACCATCGACGGGCCAAGCGTGGAGCGCGAGATGGCCCTCGTCAAGGTGGTCAGCAAGGGCGAGAAACGGGTAGAGGCGCTGCGCATGGCGGATATTTTTCGCGCCCGCGCCGTCGACACCACGGAGGATTCCTTTGTCTTTGAGGTGACGGGTGTTCCCGACAAGGTAAAGGCTTTCATCGGCCTGATGGAACCGCTCGGCAAGGCGGAAGTCTGCCGGACCGGGGTGGTCGCGGTTCACCGCGGCACCGATGTCATCTAGGGCGGTTCACAACAGAATTTGAATACGGACAGAAGTTTATAATCGAGAAGGATAAATAGGATGCGCGTTTACTACGACAGCGATGCCGATGTAAATCTGATCAAAGGCAAGAAAGTTGTCATCGTCGGCTATGGCAGCCAGGGCCATGCCCATGCCAACAACCTGAAGGATTCCGGTGTCAAGGAAGTGGCCGTCGCGCTTCGCGCGGGATCGACCTCTGCGACCAAGGCGGAAGGTGCGGGCCTTAAGGTCATGACCCCGGCAGACGCTGCCAAATGGGGCGACGTGATCATGATGCTGACGCCGGACGAGCTGCAGGCGGACATCTATGAAGAGGAACTCGCGCCGAACATGAAGGACGGCGCGGCGCTTGTCTTCGCCCACGGCCTGAATGTGCATTTCAACCTGATCGTGCCGCGCGCCGACATGGATGTTTTCATGATCGCGCCGAAGGGCCCCGGCCATACGGTTCGCTCCGAGTATCAGCGCGGCGGCGGCGTGCCCTGCCTTGTTGCTGTTCATCAGGACGCCTCCGGCAACGCGCTCGATATCGCGCTGTCCTATGCCTCCGCAATCGGTGGCGGCCGCGCCGGCATCATCGAGACCAGCTTCAAGGAAGAGTGCGAAACCGACCTCTTCGGCGAACAGGCCGTTCTCTGTGGTGGTCTGGTTGAGCTGATCCGCGCCGGCTTCGAAACACTGGTCGAGGGCGGTTATGCGCCGGAAATGGCCTATTTCGAGTGCCTGCATGAAGTGAAGCTGATTGTTGACCTGATTTATGAAGGCGGCATCGCCAACATGAACTACTCCATTTCCAACACCGCGGAATATGGCGAATATGTCACCGGTCCGCGAATTGTAACGTCGGAAACCAAGGCGGAAATGAAGCGTGTTCTGGATGATATCCAGACGGGTAAATTTACCCGTGACTGGATGCTGGAGAACAAGGCCCGCCAGACCAGCTTCAAGGCGATCCGTGCCCGCAACGACGCCCACCAGATCGAGGAAGTCGGCGAGCGACTGCGCGCCATGATGCCCTGGATCGCGGAAGGCCGCCTGGTCGACAAATCCAAGAACTAGGCGTTTTTATACGTCACAGGATCAAAAGCCGGCCTCTGTGCCGGCTTTTTTTTGGCCGTTTGGGAAATGGCCAGCGATTACTGGCGCGGCCCTCTTTCAATTTAATATTGTGAAATCCCCTGTTTTTCGGCATAGTAGACGGCGCGATGCTGAGAAAATGGGGCTGGATAGGGTTCTTGGGGTTTTTCGTCGGCTTTATGGCCGCGACGCTAGGTATTTGCGCGCTGTTTATTGCCGAGTTCCATCGGATAAACCTGGAAATCATCCAGATTGTCGTCATCGTTATTACGGCCATATTCGGTTTCGGCGGCATCTTCCTGCAGAATGTCCTCAGCGGTCGCAATGCCGACTATCTGCGAAACCGCAACATCGCGGAAAATATCCTTATCGTAAAAGGGGTGCTGGTCGAGAGCAATGTCCAGCGCGAAAAGCTGGCCCACATTCTGCACCAGCCGTTGCCGCCTGGTCGTGAGGAGGTGGAACGCCAGCTGCGCCTGACTCTGCTCAAGAACGGGTACGGGACCTTCGATATTTTCAAGGCGCTACCCTTCATGACTGGGCCGGAGCTGCTGAAAGGCTTCGAGGGAAAAGCAATCGAGATTTGCCTGCAATATGGTACCAATTTTGACGAGTTCTTTCGGATACTCCGGAATGAGACCGAAAATAGCGCGGATAAATTTACTCAATTGCAAATTGAAATTGAGGATTGCGGCGATAAATATGTGCGGGCAATCGGGCTTCTGGATAGCCAGTATGAGGCGCTTTTTGCCAGTTTTGCACAGCAGGCATAGACCGGCCTTGCCGGGTGAATATAGCAGTTAGTTATAATTCCTGTTGCAATTTATATAACAAAATGCTATATATGGGTCCAGTGGTATAACAAATTTCGGTGAGGACGATGGCTGAAGAGACGAAAATGCCAATGGGACGGATTCTAGGACCTGTTACCGCGGCCAGTCCTGGCTACGCGCCCTGGACCCCGCAAAACGTGGAGGTGTCTATCCAGAGCCCAGACAAGGAAAAGAAAATTGCCGATCTCGAGGAGAGGATGCAGGCCCTGCAGGAGCGGGTCGATGCGCTTGAACAGAAAATGACGGAGCTGCAGCAGGAACCGGAACCGGCGGAAGCGGAGGCGGAGCCGCAGATGACGGCTACGCTCTTTTCAAGGAAGAAGGCGGTTGTCCTGCCCGAGATTCGGGAAAAGCTGCGCAAAGGAGAGAATCCGCTGCGGGTCTATCGCGAGCATCGCGGCCTGACCGGAAAGCAGCTCGCCGAGGCGGCCGGCGTCTCGCAGGCCTATATAAGCCAGCTTGAAACCGACCGGCGGGCGGGAACGACCGAAGTGATGAAGAAAATTGCCGAAGCGCTGAACGTCAGCCTCGACCGTCTGGTCTGACGGCGGGCCGTTTACGTCGATATATCCGTGAACATAAGGCCTTACTGGCCCTCAACTTGAAAAGCCGGCTGTTGGCCCGGCTTTTTTTATGACGCGACGGGTCTCGGGGAAGGGTTAATGGCGGGAATTTTTCGAATATTCTATTCAAATTATGGTTAATGACATTTGCGTAATTGTCCCATCTGCTTTACAAATCAGTTGCCTGAAGTTGAGAAAAAATCGTATTTGTCTGCGTATGGTGGGAAAAAATTAACTATCTTCTGCAATGATTGTTCGATGTTGCCAATGGCTGTGCAAACAGGCGTCACAGGTGGCATAGGGCGCGGGTGTCGGCACCTCAGGCAGGAGACGCATTTTGACCGGTCTGTAGCAGATATAGGATGTTGGTGCGCGTAGTGTGAAAAATGCGGGGTCCGGGTGCCGGATTCCTTGAAATGAGTGTGTGAGGCAGCTTAATGTTAAACGGATTACTCGGCTGGATGTCAGCCGATATGGCCATCGACCTTGGAACCGCGAATACGCTGGTTTATGTCAAGGGCCGCGGTATCGTATTGAATGAACCTTCGGTTGTGGCAATCCTGCATAGCAAGGGCAAAAAACAGGTTCTCGCCGTTGGCGACGAAGCGAAGATGATGCTGGGCCGGACGCCGGGCAATATCGAGGCAATTCGACCCCTTCGCGACGGTGTTATCGCCGATTTCGAGATTGCCGAGGAAATGATCCGTCACTTTATCCAGAAAGTCCATCACCGCCGTAGTTTTGCCCGTCCGCTGATTATTATCTGCGTTCCGTCGGGATCCACCGCCGTTGAACGCAAGGCGATCAAGGAGGCGGCCGAGAATGCCGGTGCGCGTCAGGCGATCCTGATTGACGAGCCAATGGCCGCCGCGATCGGCGCCGGGCTACCTGTGACCGAGCCGACCGGCTCCATGGTCGTCGATATCGGCGGCGGGACGACGGAAGTCGCGGTTCTCTCCCTTGGCGGTATTGTGTACTCAAAAAGCGTCCGCGTTGGCGGCGACAAGATGGATGAGGCGATCATCGCCTATATCCGCCGCAATCATAACCTGCTGGTCGGCGAAAGCTCGGCCGAGCGGATCAAGAAGCTGATCGGATCCGCCTGTGCGCCAGAGGACGGCGAAGGCGAGACCATGGAAATCCGCGGTCGCGACCTGATGAATGGCGTGCCCAAGGAGCTGATTATCAGCCAGCGGCAGATCGCCGAAAGCCTGGCTGAGCCTGTGGGCGCCATTATCGAGGCCGTGAAGGTCGCCCTGGAACATACTGCGCCGGAACTGGCCGCCGATATCGTTGACAAGGGCATTATCCTGACCGGCGGCGGCTCGCTTCTTGGCAATTTTGATCATGTTTTGCGTCAGGCCACGGGTCTTCCCGTTTCCATCGCCGAGGAGCCGCTTTCCTGCGTCGCTATCGGCACGGGCCGGGCGCTCGAAGAGATTAAAACGCTCCGCCACGTTTTGAGCGGAGAAAACTAAACCCTTGGACAAACGGAATTTCGGTCCGGAGGGCAGATAGATGGCACCTCGACAGGGTAAGGTCTTTAAACTGGCATGGCCGCTGAAAACGATTATTCAGCGTTCCGCTTTCCTTGCGCTGATTTCCCTCGCCATTGCACTTCTATTTCTCGGCAAGGCCAATATCGGCGTGGTGGAGAAGATGCGGACCACCGCCACCGATTTTCTTGCCCCGATCCTCGCCACCATCTCTGAGCCCGTCGACGCCTTCCACAAGGGGGTCGCCCGTGTCCAGAAGCTGACCAGCCTGATCGAGGAGAATGAACGTCTCCGCGAAGAAAACGCCCGCCTTCTGAAGTGGCAGGCCGCCGGCCGCACGCTGGAGCAGGAGAACGAGAATTTTCGCCAATTGCTGAACGCGCTTTCCGATCCGCTGGTGCTGCCGATCACGGCGCGCGTGGTCGGCGACTCCGGTGGTCCATTTGTCCGAACCTTGCTACTGAACGCCGGACGGCGGGACGGGGTCCGGGTCGGGCAGGCCGTGGTGGCGCCGCTGGGTCTTGTTGGCCGCATCGCCGAGGTGGGGGAACGTTCGGCGCGGGTCCTGCTTCTGACGGACCTTAACTCCCGCATTCCCGTGGTCATGGAGAAGTCGCGCCATAAAGGAATCCTGGTAGGGGACAACTCGTCCTCGCCGCTGCTCGACTTCCTGCCGACCAATGCGAAGGTCGCGCCGGGTGACCGCGTGGTTACGTCAGGTGATGGCGGTATGTTGCCGGCCGGACGCCCCATCGGGTTTGTATCTTCCGTCACGGAACGGGGCATCCGCGTGCAGGCCTATGCCGACTGGACCCGTCTGGAATATGTCAGCGTGTTGCGCTATGATTTGCCGGGCATGAGCAGCCCGGACATGAACCCCGGCGATCTTGGCGAAAGCAGATTGGATGCAAAGTGAGCCAGACTCTCGCCTATCAGTTTAACCGGCTATTGCGCGGCAGTGTGCCGTTCGCGATAACGGTACTGCTGGCGCTGATGAGTGTGGTTCCGATCGGGATTTCCGGCTATGCCATTGTCACCCCGTCCTTCGCCGCCATTTCCGTCTTCTACTGGAGCATCCACCGGCCATACCTGATGGGCGCGCCGCTCTGCTTCGTGCTGGGGCTTTTATCCGATTTCCTGACCGGGGCGCCGCTCGGCCTGTCGTCCTTTCTCTATCTGCTGATCCATGCCATTGCGGTGTCGCAGCGGCGGATATTTATCGGCAAGGCCTTTGTCCTCACCTGGTTTGGCTATTTCCTGATTGCCTTCATAATTGCCATTTTAAGCTGGATCATTGCCTGCCTCTATTCGCTGGCCATTCTGCCGCTGACGCCGATCCTGGTACAGTATGCGCTGTCGCTGCTGGTGTTCCCGCTGTTTGCCTGGGGATTTGGCATGCTCCAGAATAACCTGTTGAGGCTGACCTGATGGCCGGCGACCAGCATAAGGAAAAAGGCAAGGTCTTTACCCGCCGCTCGCTCCTGATGGCGGGCGGGCAGGCCGTGCTGATGTCGGCGCTGGCCGGGCGTCTTTACTATCTGCAGGTCATTCACTCGGATGAATATTCGACAATGGCCGATGAAAACCGGATGAATCTCCGGCTGCTGCCGCCGCTCCGGGGCCGTATCGTTGACCGTTTCGGGCTCGAGGTTGCCAGTAACCGCCATAATTATCGCGTTGTGCTGATCCCGGAACAGACCAAGAGTGTGGAGGCCACCCTTGATGCACTGGAGCAGTTCGTCCCGCGGGAAATGATCGACCGAGAGCGTGTCCTGAAGGACGTCAAGCGCAAGCGGAGTTTCGTCCCCATTCCCGTGGTCGATAACCTGACCTGGGAACAGTTCGCCCGCATCAATGTAAACAGCCCCGACCTGCCGGGTATCCAGATGGATGTCGGCTCGACCCGTGATTATCCCTATGGCAAGCTGTTTGGCCATATTGTCGGGTATGTCGGTGCGGTGTCGGAAAAGGACCTGCAAAGCCAGGAGTATGACCCGCTTCTCGAGTTGCCGGAATTTCGCATCGGCAAGAGCGGGATCGAGAAATATTACGATAAAACCCTGCGCGGCAAGGCCGGCCTCAGTCGGGTCGAGGCAAATGCCTATGGCCGGATCATCCGGGAGTTGAACCGTCAGGAGGGGAAACCGGGCAATGACGCGATCCTCACCATCGACAAGCAGCTCCAGGAATTCGCGGTGCGCCGCATGGGCGAGGAGAGCGCAGCGGCGGTCGTGATCGACATTCATTCGGGCGATATCCTCTCGATGGTATCCGTACCCTCCTTTGATCCGAATGCCTTTGCCCGCGGCATAAGCTCCACTGAGTGGAAAGCCCTGATCGACGATCCCAAACGCCCGCTCGGTAACAAGGCGGTCGGCGGGCAGTATCCGCCCGGCTCGACCTTCAAGATGATCGTCGCCCTGGCGGCGCTTGAGGCCGGGGTGGTCACCGCGGGACACCAGGTTTTCTGCAATGGTCATACACAGCTGGGCAAGCATCGCTTCCATTGCTGGAAACGCGGCGGCCATGGCAAGCTCAACCTGGAAGACGCGATTTCCCAGTCCTGCGATATCTATTTCTATGACATCGCCCGCAAGGTTGGCGTCGACAACATCGCCGAGATGGCCCATCGCTTCGGCCTTGGCGAGGAACTCCATATCGACATGCTGGGTGAGCGGGATGGCCTGATCCCGACCAAGGCCTGGAAACTGGCGGTGCAGGGAGTGCCCTGGCAGCTCGGCGAAACCTATAACACCGGGATCGGTCAGGGCTATGTGCTGACCACCCCGTTGCAGCTGGCGGTAATGACGGCGCGTCTTGCCAATGGCGGTAAGAAGGTGTCGCCGCGCCTTGTACGGTCGATCACCGGTGACATCCTGGAAGGGGCGGTTCTGCCACATCCGGAACCGGAACTCGAAAACCTTGATTTAGGGATTAGCCAGAAGTCCTTAAAGCATGTTCTTAATGGCATGTATAAAGTGGTGAACGGTCCGCGCGGGTCGGCGCGTGCCGCGAAAATCCGCGTCGAGGGCTGGGAAATGGCGGGCAAGACCGGCACCGCGCAGGTTCGCCGTATTACCCGCAAGGAACGCATCGAAGGGGTGCGGAAATCCGATGAAAAACCGTGGGAGGAGCGGGACCACGCCCTCTTTGTCGGCTATGCGCCCTTTGACGATCCGCGCTATGCGGTTTCCGTAATTGTCGAGCATGGCGGCAGTGGCTCCGCTGCGGCGGCGCCGATTGCCCGCGACCTGTTGCAGGAGACGCTCCGTCTCGATCCATTGCGCAAGCCGAGCTATGATATCGCCATCCGCCGCCAGAACGGAGGCGGCGATGCTTAGGGAACTTGGCGCCAAGAATGTCCAGCTGCCGCTGTCGCGGAAAATCTGGGATATCAACTGGGGCTTTGTCCTGCTGATCTGCGCAACCGCGTCCATCGGCTTCCTGATGCTGTATTCGGCGGCCAACGGCAATCTGGAGCCCTGGGCCTCACGACAGATGATGCGCTTCGGGGTCGGCCTGATCCTGATGTTCGTGGTCGCCCTCGTCGACATACGGGTCTGGCTCAATCTCGCCTATCCGCTTTACGCCATTGCGCTGATATTGCTCGGTGCGGTCGAGGTAATGGGCGTCATCGGCATGGGCGCGCGGCGATGGATCGACTTCGGGCCGTTCCAGCTGCAACCGTCCGAGGTGATGAAAATCGCGATTATCCTGGCGCTGGCCCGGTATTTCCACAATATCGGCCTGGAGGATGTGCGCCGGATTCGCTGGCTGATCCCGCCGATCCTGCTGGTGCTGGCGCCGGTGGCGCTGGTCTTGCGCCAGCCTGACCTCGGCACGGCGCTTTTGCTTGCGGCGGGGGCGGGGATCGTCTTTTTTGTTGCCGGGGTGCGCCTGTGGAAATTTGCGGTGGTAATCGGCACGGCCATTCCGGCCGGTTTCTTCGCCTTCCAGTTCCTGCATGAGTATCAGAAAAAGCGCGTTCTTACCTTCCTCAACCCGGAGAATGACCCCCTTGGCGCGGGCTATCATATCCTGCAATCGAAGATCGCGCTCGGCTCCGGCGGGGTGTTCGGCAAGGGGCTCCTGCAGGGCACGCAGAGCCATCTCAACTATCTGCCCGAAATGCGCACTGACTTTATCTTCAGTATGCTGGCAGAGGAATTTGGCATGGTCGGCGGGCTGTTGCTGTTTGCGCTCTATATCCTGCTGATTGCCTATGGCTACGCCATCGCCTACCGGTCGCGCAACCATTTCGGCAAGCTGCTGGCCATTGGCATGACCGGCATCTTCTTCCTCTATATCTTTATCAATGTCGCCATGGTCATGGGAATGGTACCGGTGGTCGGCGTGCCGCTGCCGCTGATTTCCTATGGCGGGACGGCGATGCTGACCCTGCTCATCGGCTTTGGCATGATCATGAGCGTCTATATCCACCGCGACATCGATATTCCGGGCAAGCGTTAAGCGCCGGAGAAATCGCTAAACTCGCCTCTTGTCGGGGTGGAATTCCTGTGCTAAACAGTCGCTCCCGGTGCGGAAGCTGACCGTTTTTGTGCCGTGATACCTCTCCGCAAGGGCGATGTCCTTCCGGTCAACCACGATAGATGACACATATTGTGGGCGCTTAGCTCAGTTGGTAGAGCAGCTGACTCTTAATCAGCGGGTCACAGGTTCGAACCCTGTAGCGCCTACCATTTCCCGGAACATAGAAGACACTTGAGGGAGATGTCAGTCCTGCCGGACTTTCATCAATTCCTGCATTTTCGACGTCACAAATTCCTCGGCATCCGCGAACATCGTGGTGGAGACCAGCTCGACCTCGAAATTCTCGGCCCGTGCCTTGGCTTTGGCGAGCGAAACCAGCAGATTGTAGGCAACGTCCAGGGTGACGACAGCGCCGCGAATATACCGGATGCCGCCCTCATACAGAAGGGCGTTGAGAAAGGACATGTCGGCGGGGGACAGCTCGATCTCATAGCCACCGCGATTATCGAGGATATAGAAGAAGTTAGCCGTCTTGTTGATCTCCAGGACATCCTTGAAAACAATCGCCCGCTGGCGTCGATCAATCGGTCCGGTCGCCTTGATCAGGTAAAGTTTCTCCACACCGTAATCATGCACGTGTAAATCACAGTTGTCGTAAGACTTTGCCGATGTGACTGTTGGTTTCATCTCGTGTCGAATGCCATTTATGATAGTTTAGATATATATAATATTACGCGATATTCTATAATGTGCAACGATCCTTGACACACGACTAGAATTAACGGGCGATAAGGGGCAGCACTTGGTACAATCGGCAGGGCTTTTCAAGTTTTTTTTGAAAAAAAGGTAAGTAAATGTGACGTTTTTCTCATATTTGGGGTATTTTAAGCGCAATAGCAGGCCTTTTATCAGATACAAGTCGTGCCATCGGCCGACGAATAGAGCCAAAATTCCAATCTGCAGGGACACCGGGCTGTCTTTTCCAGACTGCCGGCAATCGCTACCACCTGGACCCGGGAAAATGGCTGTGTGCCCTTGGGCCGCAATAACGGCACCACGCAACGCATTTTGACAATTATGACATGGAACCAGAAGCCTTTGGCGCATATGCTGAAAGGCGCAGGGACGTCCAATTCACCGGAATGATCGAATTGCTTGCAACGCCGGATGTCGTTTCGACTATGAAAATCCGAAACATCGTGTTTAATCAGCAGCTAAACAAAAGATCCGCCAGGGAGCAGGGGACAAGATGAATCTAAACTTTCTACGCCATCCATTTGTGATGCTGCAAACCGTTCCGGCAGTCATTGCCCTGTCCATCGGTGCGCTGGCGCTGTTGATCGGCTATGTGGAGAGCTTCTGGCAGATCGACTTCATCGATCCCTATGTGCACCTGCTTCCGCCGGAAACGGCGCGGACTATCCTCTCCATAATTGCCGGCGGGGCGATGTCAGCACTGACGCTGACCTACTCGATCGTGCTGGTCGTCTTTGCCCTCGCCGCCGGGACGCTTGCGCCGCGCATGCTGAAACGCTTCACGTCGGATTTTGTCAACCAGATGACGGCTGGTATCTTTGGCGGAACGTTTCTGTATTCCCTGTTTTCCCTTATCTTCATTGAGCAGGATTTCGTACCCAACCTGACCATTCTCGGGGCGGAAATTCTCGCGGCGATCTGCGTGATGCAGCTCATCTACTTTGTTCGCAATGTTTCCCAAAGCGTTGCCATCGATGAGGAAATAGCCGGGATCACGGCCAATCTGAAATCCGCGCTTGAAGATCGCAGAAAACACCGGGAAGAGCAGGAAGGCGTCCAAAACCTCAAGGAGGAGAAAATCGACAAGCTGGTCTTCGAGATCATGGCAGGAAAGCCCGGCTATCTCGGCATGGTCAATGAACGCAAGCTGATCGAGATTGCGGCGGACAAGGATATCCTCCTGCAGATTCAAAAACCGATGGGCGCCTATACCCTGGCGGAGGAAGTGCTGATCAAGGCCACCGGGGAGCTGGATGAGGAGACGGTCGAAACTATCCAGAAACAGGTGACGATCCGTCCGGCGCGGTCGACAGACAGCCCGGTCGAGTTTTCCATCAACCTGCTGCTGGAGATCGGGCTGCGCGCCCTGTCGCCGGGGGTCAATGATACCTATACCGCCATTGCCACCGTTGACAGCCTGTCCGACGCGCTGTCGCAGGCGGCAATGCAGGACGATACTGCTGCGTTTGTCCGCAAGGACGCCGAGGGCAATGCCCGTCTGCTCGTGCGGGAACTGTCCCTGGCCAACCTGATTAACCAGGCATTTCACCCGCTGCGGCAGGCGAGCGGCGCAAATATCCTGATGGCCATCTGCCTTGCGCGCGCCTATTCCCGGCTTTGTGCGACTTGCGGAAAGAATGTGCGGGACCTGCTCCGGGAACATGCCCTGCTGCTCATTCGGGAAATTGAAAAGGCCGGGCATCTTCCCGAGGACATCGACAGCGTGATCGAGGTGCTGCCGCCGTTCATTCGCAAGGCCAACCGCGAACGGCTGGAGAAGGCGAAAAAGTAACCGCACGGAATTCGCGGCTTACGGGCTTCTTTTGGGTTGTCTTTCCCCTGTCGGCATTGCCATAATGGGAAAACACCGCCGGGCCGGATCGTGGCCTTTCCAGGCGGCATTCTAGAGGGTGAAAATCATGAAGATACTGATCGTAGGCGCCGGGGGCGTGGGCGGATATTTTGGCGCGAAGCTGATGGAGGCGGGGGCGGACATCACCTTCCTGCTGCGCGAGAAACGCCACAGACTTATCCAGGAGAAGGGACTCACCCTCGAGACGCCAGACGCCAGCGTCACCGTCCACCCGACATCAGTGACCGCGGATCAGCTGACCCCGGACTATGACCTGATCATCCTCGCGCCGAAGTCCTATGACCTGGCCGATTCCCTGAATTCCCTCGAGAAGGCGAGCGGCCGCGGTGTCTTCCTGCCGTTCCTGAACGGGTTTAACCATCTCGAGTTTCTTGACACGCGATATGGCAGGGACCGGGTGATGGGCGGCGTCGCGCAAATTGCCGCGATGATCACGGAGACGGGTGCTGTCAGGCGCATGGGCGATCTGGCCGGGCTCATCGCGGGCGGACGCTCCCCGGCCCATGAGGCCATTGCGCAGGAATTTGCCGGGTTCTGCGAAAAGGCGGACTTCAACTTCACTCACAGCCGGGATATCGAGCAGTCGCTGTGGGACAAATGGGTGATGCTGGCGACCCTCGCGGGGATGACGACGCTTTGTCTCGGATCCGTCGGGGAGATTGTCGCCACGCCTTACGGGGCTGAGATGTCCCGCCGCATGCATGCCGAGGCCTGCGCCATCGCGGCCGCCAATGGCCAGCCGATCGCGGAGAAGGTCCAGACCGGTCAGCTTTCCATGCTGACGAAAGAGGGGTCGATCTTTACCGCGTCGATGATGCGGGACCTCAAAGGCGGCCTCCGCACCGAGCATGAGCATATCCTCGGCGACCTGATCGCGAAAGGCACGCCCCACAGCATTGACTGCCCCCTCCTCAAAATCGCCTATACCCATATGGCCGTGGCAAAAGGGCAGGGGTGATCAATAAAAAAGGGACCGGCTTCCCGATCCCTTTTCGCCGGTTGTTGGTGTCATCTAGTAGAGGGCGACCGGGTTGATGATCATCTGCACTGTGCCACGGACCCGCGCCTGACCCAGCACGAACATGAATTCCGTCACGCCCTCGCGGACCAGCGGGCCGGTGTTCATGGTTTCGAGAATATAAATCCCGTTCTTTTTCAGCAGCGTAACATGGCCATAGAAGGGACGGCCTTCCTTCTCGGGCGGAATCACGTCAAGACCCCAGGTATCCGAGCCGACGGCCATCACATTCTGCGCGGCGAGCCATTCGGCCGCATCTTCCGATGTGCCGGGCTCCCCGCTGGCCCAGGCGACAGGATCGCTTGCCAGCTTGGCATCGGTCCAGCCCGTATAGAAGAGCACCACATCGCCCTCACGGATCTCGATACCCTGCGCCTTGGCGGCTTCCTGAATATCGGCAGCGGTGAAATATTTCCCGGCTTCCAGGGATTCCACGCCGAAATGCTTGGCCATGTCAAGGACGACACCCCGGCCGACAAGTGGCGGGATATTATGGGTGCCGAGCTTCGTCAGGCCGGTAATCTGCGAGATTTCCTTCTCGCTGAGGCAGTTGTAGTAGAGGCCGTTCTCGCCAAGATGGCCGAGTCCGTCGATCTGGGACCCGATGCCGAGCCAGAGCTGCATCAGGTCGTCGTTATAGTTCCCGTCGAAGGCGAACAGCTTCTGTCCGCCCTGCTGGTTTGGCTGCACAACCTGCAGGCTGAGTCCGCGCGGCGGGAAGGCGGGTGTCTTGGAATCAATCACAATGCCGAGCGGGACGCTCTTGCCCTGTTTTACGAGTTTTGACGCGGCCAGCGTGCGTTCTGGTGTTACCAGGTTGGCGGAGCCGATCTCGTCATCGGCGCCCCATTTTGACGGTTTGCAGTCCTCGGCGAGGGCAGTACCCGCAAAAAGGGCGAGGCTCACCGCGGTTGCGGCGGCGGTTTTCCATAGTGTCATGATTATCCTCCCAGATTTTATCGTTATATGACAATCGAATAATATTATAAAAACCTAAACATGCAAGCGGACATAACGCGGGGAGGGCGATGCATTTCGGGCTAGGTGGCGGCGGGGACTTTTGCTATTCTCCCGCAAATGGAAACAACAACAATAACAAAAACCTTTCCGCTCTGGGCGCTTGTGTCGCTCAGTTCCGCTTATTTCATGGTTGGAACCTCCAGCCTCTCGGTCATTGCCCTGACCTGGCAGATTTCCGACGGGCTCCAGGTGCCGCCGTCGGATATCGCCTTCCTGGTGACCGTGTTCGCGCTCGCCTTCGCCATTGCCGCGCCGCTCACCCAGGTGTTGTTCAGCGGCTATGCGCGCATCAAGATCCTGTGCACGGGGCTTGGCCTGCTGGCGCTGGCGCTGATTCTCGGGGCGTCCTCGACCAGTTACGAGATGCTGTTCGTCTCGCGCGGCCTGATGGGCCTCAGCGCGGCGGCGATCAGCCCGATGTGCTCCGCCATCGGCGCCGGGCTCGCCCCGCCGGAACAGCAGGGCAGGGCCATGGGAATCGTGTTCGCCGGGCTGACCTTCGCCTCTGTCCTCGGGACACCGATTTCCGCCTATCTCGGCACCTTGATGAGCTGGCGGCTGGTACATCTCCTGCTGGCGCTGGTCGCGCTCAGCTCGATGGCATCCATCCTGTATTTCGTGAAGGACCGGCAGGCCGGCGCGCCGATCTCTTTCTCCCATCTGGTCGAGGCAATGACGCGGATCCGGTCGTCTTTCACGGTGTTGACGACCTTCCTGCAGATGACCGCGATTTTCTGCACCTATGCCCTGATCGCGCCCTTTATGTCGCACAAGTTCGGCCTTCCCGAGAACCTGATCGCGCTGGTATTGCTCGCCTACGGGGTAAATGGCGTTCTGGGCAATGTCTTCGCCGGGCGGCTTAGTGACCGGTTCGGCCCGGAAAAGGTGATTTTTGTGACGCTTGCCGGGCTCGGCGCGGGCTTCTTCATGATCTGGGCGATCGGTCCGAATTTGTGGCTCGCCTTTATCGCCATCGTTATCTGGTCGGCTTTCGGCATGATGTTTCATTCGCCGCAACAGCAGCGCATCGCCAATATCGACCCCGAAAGGCGCAGCCTGCTCCTAGCGCTCAATGCGGCGGCGCTCTATCTCGGCATTTCCGTCGGCTCCTGGATCTCGAATTTCGTGTCCGTACGCTGGGGGTATGAGGTATTGCCGCTGGTCTCGCTTGTCGTGCTGAGCGCCTGCGCGGTAATATTCAGTACCTCCGTGTTCGCCATGGGACGCGGGAAAAATGCCGCCGGAGGGCCGGACTGATGAAACGACAGATACGCGATATTTTCGCCGATCAGGGGGAGGCGTGCGAGAAACTCGGCTCTCCCTTCACGGCCCGTATCTGCCGTCTTGCGGGCCAGAGGCTCATGACCGGGACGGCGGTGGCCGATACAATCCTCGGCTGGCAGGGGGACGCCTCCGCACTCGGGGATTCGGTGCCGCTCCGGCTCTGCGGGGCACTGCATGGGCTGGTCCTGACGGGCAAGAGCAGGGCACTTGCCGCCGTCTATCCGCCGCATCATGAAGGCGTCTCCGATGACGGCCTCTGGGCCGCCATCGCGGGGGTGCTGGTTGAGGAAGAGTCCTTTATTTTGGATCGCCTGAAAGGCCCACCGCAAACCAACGAGGTACGGCGCGTCGGGGCGACCTTACCGATGTTTCTGGAGGTGAGTCGCCAGACCGGCCTGCCGCTTGCGCTTTCCGAAGTCGGGGCGAGCGCCGGGCTCAATCTCTTCCTTGATGAGTTTCATATCACCCTCGGCGAGGACAGCTTCGGCGACCCGACGTCGGCCGTTCAGATCACACCGAAATGGCGCGGGCGCCGGGCCCCGAAAGGCCCCCTTGATATTCAGGCGCGGGCCAGTTGCGACCTGCTGCCTGTCGATCCGGGCAACATGGCGGACCGGGAGCGGATGCTCTCCTTCATCTGGCCAGACCAGGCGGACCGTCTGCAGCGCACCCGCGCCGCCTTCGACATTGCGGCGCGCCAGCGGGCGCGGGTTGAGAAGGCCGATGCTCTCGACTGGCTTAGAACGCGCACCGCCAAGCCGATGAAGGGCGTGGCGCATGTCATCTACAGCACCATTGCCTGGCAGTATATTCCCAGGGAAGCGCGCGCCACGGGAGAAGAGATCATCCGCGCCGCCGGGGCGCGGGCAACGGAAGACGCGCCGCTCGCCTGGGCGCGCATGGAGATCGACGGCAAGTCGCCCGGCACGGGCCTGACCCTAATCCTCTGGCCGTCAGGGGAGGAGCATCTCGTCGGCCGCGCCGATTTCCATGGCCGCTGGATTGACTGGCACGGCTGGCCGGCAGGCTAGGCCATCTTCTCCATCCACGGGCGCAGATCCATCTCGAAGGTCCAGGCGGAGCGGTTCTGGTTGTGGAGGTTCCAGTACGTCTCGGCTATATCCTCGGGCTGCAGGATGCCGTCCTTCTCGCGCAGCGCATAGCGTTCGGGAAATCTCTCCTTCACGAAGGCGGTATCGATGGCGCCGTCAATAATGATATGGGCGACATGGATGCCCTGCGGCCCCAGTTCCCGCGCAAGACTCTGGGCGAGGGCGCGAAGTGAATGCTTTGCCCCGGCAAAGGCGGAATAGCCTGCGCCGCCCCGCATGGAGGCCGTCGCGCCCGTAAACAGTATCGTGCCCTTACCGCGCGGCAGCATGGCTTTCGCCGCCTCCCGTCCGGTCAGGAAGCCGGCAAAGCTGCTCATCTCCCAGACTTTTCGGTACACGCGGGAGGTCATCTCGGTGATCGGGAATTTGACATTGCCGCCGATATTGAAGATGACGGCGCCGAGCGGGGCGATATCCTTCTCGATCTTCGCGAACAGGTCGACTATTTCCTCCTCTTTGCGGGCGTCGACGCCAAAGGCATGGGCGCTGCCGCCGTCTTTCCCGATATCCTCGGCGAGCCTGTTCAGGTCGTCCAGATGCCGGGCGCGGCGGACGATGCAGGTCTCAAACCCTTCTCGGGCAAATCTTCTGGCGATGGCGCCGCCGGTCGCATCTCCCGCGCCGACGACAAGACAGGATTGTTTGGTCATGTTGTTATCCTTGTTTTGACAATTCTGCGCGGAAAAAGGCTAGGCGCTCGTCAGGCCGCTGTCAATCACTGGCGGAGCCTAAAAAGAAACATATTCCTGTGTAGCTTTAGGCAGGCGGATTCTGTTAGATAGGGGTCGGCAAAAGGATGAGTAGTGATGGCGCGTATTTGGCCGATTAAATTCAGGACACTCGGCGGGGAGATTTCTCCCGACTACCGGATCAATGGCGGGGCTATTGACCGCAGCCGGCCGGTGCCGTTCCGGTTCAACGGGCGGGGCTATCGCGGTTTTGCGGGCGATACGCTGGCCTCCGCGCTGCTGGCGCAGGGGGTCGAGGTGCCGGAGAATGTCTCTCTCCTTCGGGCCGGGGAAAAACCTGCCGCCACCCTCACGGCGGCACAGGAACTCTTTGACGATTTGACGGCACGCCACCGGACCAATGGCCATTTCCGGCGCTTTCTGCCGGGATATGCCCCCTCCGTCGAGACGGGGTCGGACGCGGAGGTCGAGCATGTCTATGACAAGGCGGATTGCCTCATCGTCGGCAGCGGCCCGACCGGGCTGGCCACGGCGCTGCAACGGGCAGAGGCGGGGCTGGATGTCATTGTGGTCGAACGGGATTTCGAGTTCGGCGGCAGCCTGCTCTATGATGACCAATGGATTGATGGCCGCGCACCCGGCGACTGGCGGCGGGCGGTGCTGGATCGGCTCCTGGTGATGCCGAAGGTGCGGTTGCTGAACCGGACCACGGCCCTACTGCGGGAGGGGGAAACCCTTGTCCATGCGGAGGAGCGGCCGCAGCAGCATCTGACGATGCGCGATCCGCATCTACCGGACCTCCGGATCCGCCATATCCAGGCGCGGGAGACGGTGAGTGCGGCCGGGATTGATGACCAGATATTTCCATTTGAAAATAATAGATTGCACGGAATATTTAAACTCGAATATGCGCTTTCCCTGGTCAATCGGCACGCGGTGCTGCCCGGCCATCGCCTGGCGCTCTATGTCGGGCATACAGACGGCTACCGGCTGGCGGCCTCGCTGCTTGCACGCGGGCTCCGGCCGGTCGCGATAATCGATGCACGGGCGGAGGTTCCGGACGTTTGCCACCGGTTCGCCCGTCAGGCCGGCATTCCGCTCTATCCGCATCATCGGGTTATCCGGGCGCAGGGGTTCCGGCGCGTGCGGCGCGTGGTGATCGGAAAAGCAGGGCAGGATCCAGTCAATCGCGATATCCATCTCGACTGCGACAGCCTGGTCCAGTCTGCCGGTGTTATTCCGCGCACCGTCCCCGAACTCCTTGAGGAAGGCAGCGTGCTGTCGGTGACGGGCAGGACGCGGGGCGAGACCCTTCCTCATCTGCGGCGCGGTCCTCTGTTCGAGGCGCAGACGCGGGCAGCGGCCGTCCATCGCACCATTCACGGCTGGCGGTTGGCAGCGGCCTATCCAATAAAGGGCGAGAAGGTACGGGCGGCGAGTCACCGGGAGGCGCTGGCCGCCTGGACCGGGGTGGCGATGTCGGACCTCTCCCATCTCGGCAAGATCGATCTTCAGGGACCGGACGCGCTGGCTCTGCTGGAACGGGCGTTCGGCGGCTGGGCCAGTCTGAAGACGGGCCGGATGCGTCCCTTCCTGCTGACGGAGGATGGGGGTGGTGCACTAGCCTCCGTTCTCGGCTGGCGCCTCGCGCCG
The DNA here is from genome assembly GCF_017313765.1 of Sneathiella sedimenti. Taxonomy (GTDB): domain Bacteria; phylum Pseudomonadota; class Alphaproteobacteria; order Sneathiellales; family Sneathiellaceae; genus Sneathiella; species Sneathiella sedimenti. The sequence goes on from NZ_JAFLNC010000002.1 coordinate 582,718, forward strand.
CATCATTTCATGCTGACAATGGCGGCGGGATCGCTTGCTACCGTCCGCACCCGTCTCGAGCGGCTGGTGGCAGCGGAGGAGGTTGCGCCGCGGCTGAAGATGACGGAGGTGACGGATGAATGGGGCGGTGTCGCCCTGATGGGCCCGAAAGCGGAGGCGCTGCTTGCCGGCAGCCTGCCGATGTCGGTCATGTCGGAAAACTTGCCGCCGATGGCATTTCGTGATTTTTCGCAGGATGACCTGCCGGTCCGCCTCGCGCGGATCAGCCTCTCCGCCGGGGCCGGATTTGAAATCTACACCCGCGCAGGCTATGCCGATATCCTCTGGAACTTGCTGCTGGAAAAGGGCAAGGCGCAGGGATTGACCCTCGCGGGCACCGTGGCGCGGGAGATTTTGCGGATCGAGGCCGGACGACCCGGCGAAAGGGAGATCAACGGCCGGACGACAGCGGCGGATCTGGGCCTCGCGCCGCCGGACCGGCTGGAAGGGCGGCATAAGTCCCGGCTGCAACTGGTCGGCCTTAAATCAGTCTCTCACGAGGTGGAGGGGAAACCGGCCCCGCCGCTTTCCGTCGGCATGACCCTCTATGAAGGCGACGGGACGGAGCCGACAGGACCCGGCATCGGCGAGATTACCTCCGCCTGCTACAGCCCCGCCCATGACAGGGAGATCGCTCTCGCGCTGTTAAGTGACGGCCGCGCGCGGGTCGGCACGCTGATCCGCGCCGCCACCGCCGATGGGCGCAAGGTGATTGATGTGAAAGTACAGCCGCCGTGCGTCCTGCCGCGAAAGGAGATTGGCCATGCCTGATCGTAATTCAGCCCTGCGCGGCCAGCGCATTCACGGACAATTTGGGAACATATCCAAGGAACCCGGCGTAACTTTTCGGGAAATAAAGGATTTTTCCTATCTGGAGATTACCCTGTGGGACTGGGCACGGGACAGCCTGCGATCCAAACTTGCCGAACTGCTCGGGATCGGCGACCTGCCCGACACAGGCGACAGCCAACGGTTGAAGGAGGGGCGGCTGCTGCATCTGGCGGACGGCTCTCTTGCCTATCTCGGGGCGGCGGCGCCGGCGGATATCCTGGAAGTGGCGATCACGCCGGAGGAGGGCTGCGTTGTCCCCCTTGGCCACGCCCGCTGCCTCCTGCGCCTGGAGGGTCCGAAAGCCGTGGCGCTGCTCCGGCGCGGTATCCGCGAGGACCTGCGTGACACCGCCTTCGCCGTCGGTCAGGTGATGACCACCGATATCGGCGGGATTGGCGTGCTGCTGCTCCGGCCGGATACGGCAAAGTTTGACCTGCTTGTCCCGCGCTCCCACGCGATCGAGGTCTGGCGCTGGCTCACCCGGCGGGCAGCCCCGTTCGGATATGAGGTGCTATAGGCCCTTCAAGGTCGCGCGAATATCGTCGATCCGCGCGTCCGCCGCGGCCTTTTCATAAGGCTCCGCCACACCCTTGCCCCAGACCGGGGCGGGCCAGGCGGCATCGCCGCGATACCGCGCGATCACATGGATATGAAGCTGCGGCACCATATTGCCGAGCGTGGCGACATTCATCTTGTCCGCCTTGAACAGCGCCGCCATCGCCCGGGACGCCGCGCGTATTTCCCGCGTCAGGGCGTTATAGTCGGGATGGTTCATATCGTGAATATCAACGAGATCCGGCCTCTCCGGTACCAGGATGATCCAGGGGAAGCGGGCGTCATTCATCAACAGGACGCGCGAGAGCGACAATGTCAGGATGGGAAAGGTGTCTTTGGCAAGCTGTGAATGAAGCTGGAACATCGGTATAATTCCTGCGATAATGAATGAACTGATAGCTCAATCAGGGTAGGGGAATTCTCATGAAACATAAATCGCTTTTTAGCCGCGTCCTGCTTTTGCTGGCACCGGTCTTCCTGTTGTTCTCGGTGTCTGTGTCGGCGGAACCGACGAAACTGACCTTCCTGCATTTCAATGACATCTACCAGCTGTCCGGGGTGAAGGGAAATGGCGGATTTGCGGAACTATCGACCCTGATCAAGGCGGAGAAGCAACGCTCTCCCAACGCCATTGTCACCTTCGGCGGCGACCTGATCTCGCCCTCCATCATGTCGGGCCTCAGCAAGGGGACCGAGATGATCGTGCTGATGAACGCGGTCGGCACCGATATCGCGGTGCTCGGCAATCACGAGTTTGACTTCGGCCCCGATGTGACGGCGCAGAGAATATCCGAATCGACCTTCCCCTGGCTTGGCACCAATGTCCTTGACGCCTCGGGCAAGGTGGCGCTTGGTGCGCAGTCGGCCATGATCGTTGAGATGGGCGGCTTCAAGGTCGGCTTCTTCGGCATCCTGACGCCGGAGACAGTCTTTCTGTCCCAGCCGGGCAAGGATATCCAGTTCGCCGATGTGGTCGAAACCTCGAAGGCAGCCGTCAAATCCCTGCAGGAGCAGGGCGCCGAGATTATCGTCGCGCTGACCCACCTCGACCTGTCGAAGGATGAGGACCTGACCGGGCAGGTGGACGGCCTCCATGCGGTGCTGGCGGGCCATGATCATGTGGCGGCGACCTTTGTGAAGAATGGCGTCCCGGTCATGCAGTCCGGGGCGGACGGGATTTATCTTGGCGTGCTTGATCTCGATGTCGAATGGATCGAGAGCCGCGGCAAGAAGCGTCTCTCTGTCCTGCCGAGCTGGAAGATGGTGGCGACGAAGGGCACGACGCCGGATCCGGAAATCAAGGCGATCATCGATGACTATGAGGCCGCGCTGGACAAGGAACTTGGCGTTGCCATCGGCAAGACGGCCGTTCTGCTGGATACCACGCGGGCAACCGTCCGCAGCACCGAGGCGGCGTTCGGCAGCCTGATCGCCGATGCCATGCGTGAGGAGGTAAAGGCAGATATCGGCTTTACCAATGGCGGCGGCATTCGCGGCGACCGGCTGTATGATCCGGGCACGACCCTGACGCGCAAGGATATCCTGACCGAACTGCCGTTCGGCAATGTCACCGTGCTTGTGGAACTCAAGGGCGCGGATGTGAAGGAACTGCTGGAGACCGGCGTCTCCAAGGTCGAGGATGTGGCCGGCCGCTTTGGCCAGGTCTCGGGCGTTGCCTTTACCTATGACAAGACCCTGCCTTCGGGATCCCGGATTACCGAAGTGATGGTCGGCGGCGCACCGCTGGATATGGAGAAAACCTACACGGTGGCGACCAATGACTATATCGCCGATGGCGGCGACGGCTATGCGGTGCTGAAAGGCAAGAAACAGCTGATCGACGCATCGGGCGGCACCCTGATGGCGACGACGGTGATGAATTACATCCGCAATATGGGTGGGGTGAACAAGGTCCCCGGCGGGCGCATCACCGAGAAGTAACGCCGCATAAACCGGAAACATCCGGCCCCTGTCATTCTTTACTTTTCTTGGCGGGGGCCAGAGGCTAATCTGCGATAAAATATTGCCACGGTCCCCTGCGGCCGAAAGAGAATGGAGAAAACATGAGCCAGACCAGCCCCACCCCTGAAGAGAATATGCCCTTTGTGCATTATGCCGAGCGTATCCGCGCCGCCGCGGCCCGCAATCCGTCGCTGGAGGTGATCAAATGCGAGGGCGAGACGCGGACCTGGGCCGAGTTCCTGCCGCGCACGAACATGGTCGCCAACATGCTGGCAAGCCGTGGCCTCGGCCGCGGGGACATGGTGGCGGTGCTGGCGAAAAGCAGCATCGAGTATCTGGAAGTCTTTCTCGGCGCGCTGCAGGCCGGGCTCTGCATCGTACCGCTGTCGGGCATGGCCTCCAGTGAGCAGCTGGAAGTGATGGTCCGTGATTCCGGCTCTAAGCTGGTGTTTGCGTCGCAGTCAACACGCGACCTGATCGAGCCCTTCCGGGGCCGAGTCGAGGGCGTGGCCGAGGATGGCTATGTGGCCTTTGATTTCGCGGGCGACGGCTGGACCGCGTATGAGGACCTGATCAAGGGCGCCTCCACCGACCATCTTTATGTGGATGTGCAGGAAACGGACCCGTTCAACCTGATCTATTCGTCGGGGACCACCGGCGTTCCCAAGGGGATCGAGCAGAGCCAGAAAATGCGCAGCCAGCATATCCTCCGTTTTGAGGCGCTCGGTATTCGCGAAGGGGCGGTGACACTTGTTTCCACGGCGATGTATTCAAACACGACGTTGGTCGCGCTGCTGCCGACTCTGGCGCTGGGCGGGCGGATCATTGTCATGCCCAAGTTCGACACCGAGAAATTTCTGGAAATTGCGGCGGCCGAGAAGGTCACCCATGCCATGCTTGTGCCGGTTCAGTATCAGCGCATCCTCGCCCATCCGGATTTCGATAAATACGACCTCAGCAGCTTCGAGGTGAAACTCTCCACCAGCGCGCCGCTGCGGGAAGGGGTCAAGCGTGACATCATCACCCGCTGGCCCGGCAAGATGATCGAGATCTACGGCCTGACCGAGGGCGGAATCGGCACCGCGCTGTCCTGCACCGAGTTTCCGGACAAGCTGGCGTCGGTCGGCAAGCCGGGCGAGGGGGTTGAGCTGCGGATCATCAATGAGGCGGGCGAACAGCTAGCGCAAGGGGAGATCGGCGAGATTGTTGGCCGCTCCGATGCGATGATGACCGGCTATCATGGCCGGCAGGACCTGACCGAGGCGATGATCTGGCGCTCACCCGAGGGCAAGGTCTTTTACAAGAGCGGCGACATGGGCCGCTTTGACAAGGACGGGTTCCTGTTTCTGCTGGACCGCAAGAAGGACATGATCATCTCCGGCGGCTTCAACATTTACGCTGCCGATATCGAGGCGGAGCTGGCGCAGCATGGCGATGTGGCTGATGTTGCGGTGATCGGCATTCCGAGCGAGGAATGGGGCGAGACGCCGCTCGCGCTTGTGGTGCCGAAGGACGGCTCCGGCCTGACCGAGGCGGGCTTGACAGAATGGGTCAATGGCCGGCTTGGCAAGACCCAGCGGATCAGCGGGGTCGAGTTCCGTGACAACCTGCCCCGCAGCACCATCGGCAAGGTCATGAAGCGGGAACTCCGGCTGCCCTATTGGGAGGCGGCGAACGCCTCCTAAGGGACTCGATTTTGCCTCCCTTCGCGCGCAATTCTTTACGAAGGGTTAATTTTTTTCTGACATAGTCTTTATTCCGGTCAAATTCTTTGGACCGGACATGGTTGCTTGTCAGGATTTTGAATGAGTGCAGAGTCGGATAGCCCGGATACGGAAGCCAGGCCGTCAATCAAACACCGGCTGAAAGCCTGGTGGGATGGTTATGAGCTGGAAGGGGAAACAGTCGAGCGGACTGCCGCAGAGGCGTCGGAACGCGAGAAAATTATCATCAATGATGGCCCGCCCACGGTCAAGGGCTGGAGCCTCAGCCGACAGCAATCGGTTGTCACCCTGTTTGGCGAGGGGATGACACGCTGCATCCCTGACGAGGTGAAGGAAAACCTGACCCAGCCGCTCGGCATCAACAAGAAGCTGAGCGTCGCCGAAATCGGCAGCGGCCTCGGCGGATTCGCCCGCTGGGTTTCCAACGAGTATAATGCCTATGTGACCGGCTATGATCCGGACCAGATTTTGCAGGACGCCGCCATCGAGATGACCAAAATGGCGGGCCGCTCCCGCAAGGTCAATTTCTTCCATTGCGACTTGGAGAAGTTCAATCCCAAGGAACGATCCGCCGACGTGGTGTATGCCTCCGAGGCATTGTTCCCGGTCAAGAACAAGGCCGGCTGCTTTGCCGCGATCTACAAGATGCTGAAGCCCTCGGGCCAGTTCATGATGTCCGACTATATGCTGGAGGGAATCGCACAAGACGCGCCCGAACTGAAGGACTGGCGCAGTGCGGAACCGGTCGGGGCGCACCCGATCGATGTACAGGAAACCCGTAACCTTTTGACATCAAAGGGGTTTGAGGTGAGCATCGCCGAGAATATCACCGCTCCTTACAAGGCCAATGTCCTGCGCGCCTTTGCCGATTATGCGGCGCGAACCGGCAATGGCGAGAAAAGCGGCCATCTGCATGAATGGATCCTGAAAGAGGGGGAGCTGTGGATGCGGCGGATCAAGTTGATGGAGGCGGGCCATCTGAAAGTGTTCCGGATTTATGCGCGCAAACCCGTGGATATCCGCTGACGGGCGGGCGGCGCGCGTTAATGGTAATTTCTTCGCCCGAACAGGTCTTTTCGTCATTGACAGGCTGCGCCGGGGTCAGTATGTTCCGGCCTTCAAATTCACTTAGCTGTTAGGATCTGGACAATGAAAGTCTTGAACTCGCTCAAGTCCGCGAAAAAGCGTCATCGCGATTGTCGCGTGGTACGTCGTAAAGGACGCGTTTACGTTATCAACAAAACCAACCGCCGTTTCAAGGCGCGTCAGGGTTAATCTGCCGTCGACGTTACTGGTTCTGTAATGTGGAAAAAAACCGTAGTGCTCCGGCACTGACGGTTTTTTTGTTTGCATCATGTCGGCTTTCCGCCCTATGTCAGGGGGAACAGGGAATAACCCGGGGGAGCCGTTATGTTAATGCCAAAGCCGAACGCCGATGTGCTGGCCAAGCGCGATGCGCTGGTGGCGGGTTTGCGGCGGATCGTCGCCAATCCTGAAGGTGTTATCGACGACAAGGACGATTTGCGCGCCTTTGAATGCGATGGCCTCAGCGCCTATCGCCAGCTTCCCATGATTGCCGTCCTCCCCTCGACGGTGCGGGAAATTTCCGACATCCTCAAATATTGCCAGGCCGAAGGGGTCAATGTGGTGCCGCGCGGTGCGGGCACCTCGCTTTCCGGCGGCGCGCTGCCGCTGGCCGACGGGGTTCTGCTCGGCCTTGGCAAGTTCAACAAGATCCTTGAGATCGATTATGACAACCGCTGTGTGGTGGCACAGCCCGGTGTCACCAACCTAGCCATTACCGATGCGGTGAAGGGCGACGGCTTTTACTATGCGCCGGACCCGTCGAGCCAGATTGCCTGCTCCATCGGCGGCAATGTGGCGGAGAATTCGGGCGGCGTGCATTGCCTGAAATACGGCCTGACCACCCACAACCTCCTCGGGATCGAGATGGTGACCATGGACGGTGAGATCATCCGCCTTGGCGGCAAGCATCTCGATGCGGAGGGGTATGACCTCCTCGGCGTGATGACCGGCTCTGAGGGGCTGCTCGGGGTGATTACCGAGGTAACGGTGCGCATCCTCCGCAGCCCGGAACATATCTCGGCGCAGTTGATCGGCTTTCCCTCCAGCGAGCAGGCAGGAGATTGTGTCGGCAAGATCATCGGCGCGGGCATCATTCCGGCGGGCATGGAGATGATGGATCGCTATGCCATTCACGCGGCGGAGGAATTCTGTCACGCAGGCTATCCGCTGGATGTGGAGGCACTGCTGATTATCGAGCTGGATGGACCGGAAGTCGAGATTGCCCATTACCAGACGCAGATTGACGCCATCGCCAAGGACTGCGGGGCGACCGTCAGCCGGATCAGCGAGACGGAAGAGGAACGCATGACCTTCTGGGCCGGGCGCAAGGCGGCCTTCCCGGCGGTCGGGCGTATTTCCCCGGATTATATGTGCATGGACGGCACCATCCCGCGCAGCCAGCTCCCCAAGGTGCTCAAGCGCATGAACGAGCTGTCGAAACAGTATGGCCTGCGTGTCGCCAATGTCTTTCACGCCGGCGACGGCAACCTGCATCCGCTTATCCTGTTCGATGCGAATAATCCCGGCGAGCTCGAAAAATGCGAGGCCTTTGGCGCCGATATCCTGAAACTCTGTGTCGAGGTGGGCGGCGTGCTGACCGGCGAACATGGCGTCGGGATAGAGAAGCGCGACCTGATGGGGGAGATGTTCTCGGAAGAGGACCTCAAGCAGCAGCAGCGGCTTAAATGCGCGTTTGACCCGGGTGGGCGGCTTAACCCGGGGAAAGTCTTCCCGGTCCTGCATCGCTGCGCCGAGCTGGGCAAGATGCATGTTCACAATGGCGAATTGCCGTTCCCCGACATCCCGAGATTCTAGGCCGATATGCAAATCAGTAAAATCACCGAAGAACAGCAAATTGCCGATATGCTCGACTGGGCGCTCGCGGGCAAGCATGGCCTTACAATTCAGGGCGCGGGCAGCAAGGCCGGGATCGGCCGTCCCGTCACCACGGAGCAGGGGCTTGATCTCTCCGGCCTCACCGGGGTTGAGATGTATGAACCGGCCGAGCTGGTGATGAAGGCGAAGGCGGGCACGAAGGTTTCCGAGATCCAGTCGCTCCTCCGCCAGAGCGAGCAGCGCCTTGCTTTTGATCCCCCGGATTACGGGCCCTTGCTCGGCGGAACTGCGGAAGCGGGGACGCTTGGTGGTATTTTCAGTGCCAATCTCTCCGGCTCGGCCCGCATCAAGGCGGGCAGCGCCCGCGACCACCTGCTGGGGGTTCAGGGCTTCACCGGCCGCGCGCAAGCGTTCCAGACCGGCAGCCGGGTGATGAAGAATGTCACAGGCTATGACCTCTGCAAGCTGGTCGCGGGGAGCTATGGCACCCTCGCCATCGCCACCTCGCTCACCTTCAAGGTACTGCCACGGCCGGAGAAAACCCGGACCGTGCTGCTCTATGATGTGCCGCTGGAGAAGGCGCAACCTCTCATGAACCGGGGGCTGTCCTCCGTCCATGATATCGCCGCCGCCGCTTGGCTGCCCGCCGATATTGCCGCCACATGCGACATTGAGTATATCCGCGGTCCGGGCAAGTCGGTGCTGGCTCTCAAGATCGAGGGGCCGGGCCCGTCCGCCGAATTCCGCTGTACTGCCATCCGCGAGATGTTGGCGGGTGAGGGCGCGCTCGAGGAACTGCACGGCCATAATTCGGAAAGCTTCTGGCGTTTTGTCAGCAATGCCAGTGCTTTCGCGGGAAACAATAAACCTCTTTGGAAACTCTCGCTGCCACCTGCCAACGCTGCCCCGTTCATTGCCGCCATTCGTGATAAGGCGGCGGAGGCAGACTATTTCCTCGACTGGGGCGGTGGTCTTGTCTGGGTGCAGATGCCCGACGGACTGGCGGATGGGGGTGCGACGTTGGTTCGTGATGCACTCTCCGGGGCAGGTCATGCGACCCTCATTCGCGGATCGGAAGCCTTGCGGGGAAAGATTGCGCCGTTCCAGCCGCAGCCAACGGCGATCCAGAAAATAAATGCGCGCATCAAGGACGGGTTCGATCCCGAGAACATCCTCAATCCCGGGCGGATGTACGCGGTTGAAGAAATGAAGGCAAGAGTTTGAAATGAAAACAGAATTTTCCATTCTCCAGCTTGCCGACCCGAAGTTCGCCCGCTCCAACGATATTCTTCGCAATTGCGTCCATTGCGGTTTTTGCACCGCGACCTGCCCGACCTACCTTGAGCTTGGGGATGAGCGCGACAGTCCGCGGGGGCGCATTTACCTGATGCAGCAGATGCTGGAAAGCGGGGAGCCGGCTCCGGCCTCCACTGTAAAGCATCTCGACCGCTGTCTCTCCTGCCTGTCCTGCATGACGACCTGCCCGTCGGGTGTGGATTACATGCATCTGGTGGAGCATGGCCGCGACTATATCGAGGAAACCTACAAGCGCCCGCTGTTTGACCGGCTGCTCCGCGGTGTGCTCGGTATCGTGCTGCCGCGCCCTAGGCTGTTCCGCCTTTCGCTCATCGGGGCGAAGCTGGCGCGCCCGGCAAAGGATCTCTTTAGCGGGCCGTTGAAGGCGATGCTGGACATGGCGCCGACAAGGCTGCCGCCGGCCTCCCGCCTGGATAGCCGCCGTGTTAATCCGGCGGGCGGGAAACGAAAGATGCGCGTTGTCCTGATGACTGGCTGCGCGCAGAAGGTGCTCGCGCCCGAGATCAATGACGCGACCATCCGCCTGCTCAACCGCCACGGAGTCGAGGTGATCATCCCGAAGGGGGCCGGCTGCTGCGGCGCGCTGCCGCTGCATATGGGGAAAGAGAAGGACGCGCAAGGCTTCGCCCGCGCCAATATCCGGGCCTGGGACCGCGAGATGGAGGGGGACGGGCTGGACGCCATCATCATCAACACCTCCGGCTGCGGGACCACGGTGAAGGATTACGGTGAGCTGTTCGCCCATCACAAGGACAAAAAGCTTGCCCGGCAGGCCGGGAAGGTCGCCGCAATTGCCTGCGATATCACGGAATTTTTGAGCCGCATCGAGCTGACGCCGCCGAAGGTGACAACCGGCCTGAAGGTTGCCTATCATTCCGCCTGCTCGCTCCAGCATGGCCAGCAAATCCGCAAGGAGCCGAAAGACCTCCTTGCCCAGATGGGCTTTGAGGTGGCGGATATCCCGGAATCCCATATCTGCTGCGGCTCTGCGGGCACCTATAACCTGCTGCAACCGGAACTCTCGGCCAAGCTGAAGGCCCGGAAAGTCGCGAATATCGCGGAAACCACGCCCGATCTCGTCGCGGCGGGAAATGTCGGCTGCATCGCACAAATCGCCTCCGGCATGGATCTTCCCGTGGTGCATACGGTGGAGCTTCTTGACTGGGTGACGGGCGGACCGAAACCACCGGCCCTGCAATAAGGCGGCTGACCGCCCGCTCACAAATTTGTGTCATCCGGCAGCGTTACCAAAACCGCCAAACTGCGCTATACTCAAGGTATGGCACGACGACTTCTGAAACTTATCCTGATTGCGGGGCTCCTCTTCTGGGGCAACCCGGCGTTTGCCCGTCAGGATGACCCGAAGCTGGATGAATTGTTCGAGCAGCTCGCCGAGACGGAGGACTACCAGAAAGCCAAGGTGATCGAGGGCAGTATCTGGAAAATCTGGCTGACCTCGGGCAGCGATACGGTGGATTTTCTGATGCTTCAGGGGATCAACTATATGAGCCGGGGCGAGTTTGCGAAGGCCATTTCGCTCTTTTCCACGGTCATCAAGATCGATCCCGAGTTTTCTGAAGGCTGGAACAAACGGGCGACGGTGCTGTTCCTGATCGGGGAGTATGACAGCTCGATCGAGGATATCGGCCGGACGCTGGAGCTGGAACCCCGCCATTTCGGTGCGCTGTCCGGCCTTGGCCAGATTTATGATCTGCAGAAGATTGAGGCGGGTGCGCTTTCAGCCTATGAAAAGGCCGTCGAGATCAATCCCCATCTGCCGAGCGTCAAGGCACGGCTCGACCAGTTGATTATCCAGCGGGACAAGAAGCGAATCTGATCGTTTTCGCGCGTCTTACTGTTCCCCGACCCAGGCGATGCGCAGGATGTTGGTTGATCCCGGCGTGCCAAACGGCACCCCCGCCATGATCACAACCCGCTGTCCCGGCCGGGTGAACCCCTCGGCAAAGGAAATCTTGCAGGCCTTGTCCACCATATCGGCGAAATTCTTGGCATCCGGTGTGTGAACGCAATGCAGGCCCCAGACGAGGGCGAGCATCCGTGCCGTCTTGAGCGACGGCGTCAGAACCAGCACGGAGGTTTCGCCCCGTTCCCGCGCCGCCCGGAGGGCGGTGGAGCCGGAGGTGGTGTAGGTGACGATGGCGGCCGCGCCGATGGTGCCCGCGACCTGTGAGGCGGCGGCGCTGATCGCGTCGGCAGTGGTCGCCTCCAATGCGCCATGCTTGGCGTCGATGACGCTGCGGTACATCGGGTCTTTTTCGGTCTCCACCGCAATATCATTCATCATTGCCACGGCCTCCAGCGGGAACTCTCCCGCAGCGCTCTCCGCCGAGAGCATGACCGAGTCCGTGCCGTCATAGATGGCATTGGCGACATCGGTCACCTCGGCGCGGGTCGGCACTGGCGCGGCGATCATGCTTTCCAGCATCTGCGTTGCGACGACCACGGGCTTGCCCGCCTCGCGCGCGCGGGCGATGATCCGCTTCTGGATTGAGGGGACTTCCTGAATCGGCATTTCAACGCCGAGATCGCCGCGCGCCACCATGATCGCATCGGCCAGATCGATGATACCGCTGAGGGCCTCCACCGCGGCGGGTTTCTCGATCTTTGCCATGACCGCAGCGCGGCCGGCGACGATTTTCTTGACCTCGGCGATATCCTCGGGCCGCTGCACGAAGGAGAGCGCAATCCAGTCCACCCCAAGGCTGAGGGCGAAATCAAGGTCGCGGCGGTCCTTGTTGGTGAGCGGGCTCATCCGGACAAGCGCATTCGGGATATTGACCCCCTTGCGGTCCGAGATCTTGCCGCCGACCGTGACCTTGCAATCGACGAAATCCGCGCCTGTCCCGGTGACGGTGAGTTTCAGCTTGCCGTCATCAAGCAATAGGATGCTGCCTTCCTCGAGACTTTCCAGCACGGCCGGGTGGGGCAGGCACACGCGGTCCTGGTTTCCCGGCGTTTCGTCAAGGTCGAGGCGGAACCTGGCGCCGTTGGTGAGGATGACCGAGCCGTTCGCAAAGGTGCTGAGGCGGATTTTCGGGCCCTGCAGGTCGGCAAGAATACCGATGGGGCGGCCGACCCGTTCCTCCAGCTCGCGGATGGCGTTGTACCGTTCCTCGTGGTCCTTGTGGTCGCCGTGGCTGAAGTTGAGGCGAAACACGTCCGCCCCGGCCAGATGCAGCGCCTCGATACTGTCCGCGCTGGAACTTGCGGGGCCGAGGGTGGCTATGATCTTCGTTTTCCTAAGTCGTCGCATCGTTTTGCTACTCATGACATCAGATGTTTTTCAGGCTCGCAGATTTATACTACCCTTTTTATGTCACTGATGTGAGAGGATTATCGGATATTTTTGCAGGCCTGCCTAAAGGCTGAAAACGAGAAGGTCCTTTTGCGGCGTCTGCGCCAGTGCCTCGAAATCCGTGACCGGAGTCGGATCGACGCCCGCGTCCTTGAAATCAAGGATATGCGTATAGTTGTCCCGGAGGTAGGCAATGAATTCCCGCGCCTTCTCCTCGCCGATAAAACGCGGGGAGAATTCGAAGAATACAGGGAGGTGACTGCCGAAGGTCTTGTTGATCTCCTGCAGGATCTCGAAATCAAACCCCTCGATATCCATCCATATGAACCTGACGTCCTGAGGGCTGATGCCCTCCTGCCGCACGATGCTGGCGATGGTCAGAGCGGAAACCTCGACCGCCCGCGTATTGCCGGGCAGGTTCAGGAGGGAATGGCCGCCGCTGACGCCTTCTTCTTTCAGATGCAGGGTAATCGTGCCGTCTTCCGTGTAGACGGCGGCATGGATCGGCGTGATCTCCGTCGCCCAGCCGTTCAGATGGACATTGGCGCGCAGCAGCTCGAAATTGCGCGGCGCGGCCTCAACGGCAATGACCTTCGCAAACCGGTTGGTGAGTTTGAGGTAGAGCGCCTGACACCCGATGTTGGCACCGAGGTTGATAGCGACGCCCGCCCCATCGATCTTGCCGGTTTTCTCCAGATAGGCGACAACGCTGTCGACGCCGCCACGCCCCCAGTCCCCATGCAGGACAACGGAGCGCCCGACGAGGTCGCGCGGGTCGACCGTTATCATATGGTCACGCGCATGGACCGTCACCGCGAGGATATCCTCCGGCAGCGACTTGCTCAGGACCTTGCGGCCCCGTTTGCTGTCGAAGAAGCGACGCAGCAACTGGTTTCGGAATTTGTCGACAATAAATGTCTCTATTTTATTCGGCATTGGTTTGTTGAATTTTGTCATTTCATTGGGGACGGGTATTTACTTTATAACCTCTTCCCCTCTGGCGGGGATAGATAAATTGCAGGGGGGCAACAAATTTCTACCCCGTAAATTCCCGTCATTGTAAGTCGCGCCGCGATTGGGATAGTATCGGCCAGTTCCGTACTTTATGATAGAGACCCATGACTGACAGCACTTCATCCGTATTTGACATCCAGCATCCCGACAGCGACAGCGCCCTGTTGCTGACCGTCGATCATGCAAGCCGCCATATCCCGGAAGAATACAACAATCTGGGTCTGACCGATCCCTCCGTGCTGGCGCGCCATATCGCCTGGGATATCGGGATCGAGGATGTGACCCGCAGGCTCTCTGACAGGCTGAAGGCGACGGCGATCTATGCGCGCTTTTCACGCCTGCTGCTGGATGCGAACCGCTACCCGCACGATCCGGCAAGCACGCCCGTGATCAGCGATGGCGTTGAAATCCCGGCCAATCAGGATATGACCGAGGCGGAGAAGGCCCGGCGGGTCGAGACGTATTTCACGCCCTATCAGGGCGCCATTACCGACCTGATTGAGAGGAAGCGCGAAGCACATGAGGTGCCGCTGCTGATCTCCATGCACAGCTTCACCCCGGTGATGAATGATTTTGAGCGTCCGTGGCATATCGGCGTGCTGTGGGACCGGGACCCGCGTATTGCGCTGCCGCTGCTGAAGATATTGCGCGAGAACAGTTCCCTCGTGGTGGGCGATAACGAGCCCTATTCGGCGCGGGAACCCCTCGGCTACACCATGAATGAACATGGCATGAAGCGGGGCATTCCCAATGTCGCCATCGAGATCCGCCAGGACCTGATCGATACCCATCAGGGGGCGGAGAAATGGGCCTCCATCATGGCCGATGCGTTGACCCGCCTGGGGCCGCTTGCCCCCTATGAACCGGGAGAACAGGGATGAGCGTGAAAGAGCCGACCTTTACCATCGGGATCGAGGAGGAGTATCTGCTCGTCGACCTGGAGACCCGCGACCTTGCCATCGAGCCGAGCGACGACATTCTCACCGAATGCGAAAAGCGCCTGCCTGAGCATCTGGTGACGCCGGAATTTCTCCGCTCCCAGCTGGAAGTCGGCACCCGGATCTGCACCAATATCACCGAGGCCCGCGCAGCGTTGACGGAACTGCGCGGCACGGTGTCAGAGGTGGCGCGCAACCATGGGCTCGGGCTGATGGCGGCCTCCATCCATCCCTTCGCCGACTGGCACCAGCTCAAGCACACCCCGAAGGAACGCTATGACATCATCGCCCGCGACCTGCAGGCGACGGTGCGGCGGATGATGATCTGCGGGATGCATGTGCATTGCGCGATCGAGGATCCCGAACTCCGCATCGACCTGATGAACCAGGCGAGCTATTTCCTGCCGCATCTGCTGGCGCTGAGCACCTCGTCGCCCTTCTGGCGGGGGGAGGAGAGCGGCCTCAAATCCTATCGTGTCACGGTATTTGATGCGCTGCCGCGGACGGGGCTGCCGGACCGGTTTGAAAGCTTTGGCGAATATACCCGGCTGGTCGATACGCTGGTCGAGGCCGGCACGATCGAGGATGGCACGAAGCTCTGGTGGGACATGCGCCCGTCGGCGAAATTCCCAACGCTGGAGATGCGGCTTGCCGATGTCTGCCCGCTGCTCGAGGATGCACTGACCGTCGCCGCGCTTTATTCCTGCATTCTCCGGATGCTGTATCGCCTGCGCCGCAATAACCAGCGCTGGCGGGTCTATCCGCAGACGCTGGTGGAGGAGAACCGCTGGATCGCGCAGCGCTTCGGCGTTGAGGGGAAGCTGATCGATTTTGGCATTCCCGCGCCGGTGCCGCTCGCCGACCTGATCGAGGAGATTATCGCTCTGACCGCGGAGGATGCGGCTGCACTTGGCTGTGAGGCGGAAGTGCAGCATGCGCGCGAGATTGTCCGTCGCGGTTCCTCCGCCGATCGGCAGATCGCCTGCTACCGGGCGGCGGTTGCGGCCGGGGATAGCAAGGAGGCGGCCCTGATAAAAGTTGTCGATCAGGTCTTGAACGAAACCGTTTCCGGCATAGACTCATAAATAACGGCGCATTGATAAAGGGAGAAGAAAATGGACCAGGAAACTCTGGAACTTGAAGCCGCGGCCTATCGCCGTTTGCGCGACCATCTGCGGACACGCACCGATGTGCAGAATATTGACCTGATGAACCTCGGCGGCTTCTGCCGCAACTGCCTCGCCAACTGGTATATGGAGGCGGCGAACGAGAAGGGCATCGAGATGGACAAGATGCAGGCGCGCGAGATTGTCTATGGCATGCCGTTTGACGAATGGAAGGCGAAATACCAGAACGAGGCGACGCCGGAGCAGAAGGCCGCGTTTGCACAGAGCCACAAGGACCACTAGACGGCGCGGGGGCAAAAAATTTGCCAAAAGGCATGTACTTGCCGGGCCCAAAAATGCTAGAAAGCCCGTCCGGAAATATTTCCGGTCAGTTCGCATATATATATTCACGGAGAAGGTAAGTTATGGCTGACATCGGCGGTGTCGCGGCGGATCATTTGCGGTCCTATATCGAGAGAATTGAGCGTCTGGAAGAAGAGAAAAAGGGTATCGCCGACGATATCAAGGAAATCTTCGCCGAGGCCAAGGGCACCGGGTTCGATGTCAAGGCCATGCGCGCGGTTCTGCGTCTTCGCAAGATGGACAAGGCCGATCTGCAGGAACAGGAATATATGATTGACCTGTACAAGCATGCGCTTGGCATGGCTGCCGAGGAAAACATGCCCGAAGAGGGCACGGACAGCGACGGGGAAGCCGCCGCATTCTAGGCGAAATCCCCTTGTGAAGACAGGATCGGCTGATGCAATCAACCTTAGAGTCGCATCAGCCAAAATCCTGAAAAACCGTTGCGCAGACGGAGTTAGACTGCGCCAGTCAGGAACACCGCCCCCACGACGGTGATAGCGCCGCCGCCGATGCGAATGACAATGTTCTCGGCCCGTGAGTTGCCTAATGTCCCAAACCCGATCCCGCAAAGATGTAGCAGGCCCGTCGCCAGCACAAACCCGACGCCATAGGCAACCGCATTGGCGGCCGCGGGTAATTCCGCGCCGTGCGCATGGCCATGGAACAGGGCAAAGAAGGCAACGACAATCCCGGCAATCCATACCGGTGGGCGGACCATAAAGACGATCAACAGGCCGAGAACGATTGCGGAGCTGGCGATACCGGCCTCAACAGCCGGAAAAGCGATTCCCATGAAGCCGAGAAGGGCCCCCACGGCCATCACGAGCGGGAAAACAACCGGCAGGACCCAGATGCCGGGCTTACCGAGAAAAGCGCCCCAAATTCCGACGGCAACCATGGCAACAACGTGATCCCAACCCAGTACCGGATGGACAAAACCGCTGGTGAAACCTCCGACGATACCCGGGCCGGCGTGGGCGAGGGCTGGACTGGCCAGCAGCAGGCTGGTGGTGGCGACCGCAATTGCTGTTGTTAGGGATCTAGACATCATTTCTCTTATTATCCATTTCTAATTGATTCTATTTATAAGGGCGGGGATTTCGGGCAACGGTAGCGCAAGCGTCTCCTGCTTGCAAGCCTGACAGTTCCTTCTGATGCTCTGGATATGGAAATTTTTCCGGCGCGCTGCTGCCCTGTTGCGGATTGCGGCCTCTTGTATTCCAGGATGCAATAATTAAGTGTAGAACGCGCCTGTCATTAATCCGCAGGTGGTTTGTTGCCGGTTTGGGGCTATGACGAAATTTTCCACAGATGCGGCGGGCTTTGCGGCCCTCACCATCTCCGAGCTGATGTTGCAGCAATGCGTGCTGTCCGGCCTGTTCACGGCGGAGGAGGCCCGGCGGCTGCTGTCGTCCGCCGCACGCCGGCATGAGGCGGCGGCCGAAGGCCCGGAAGAGAAGATCGCCCTCAATATGGAGGCCGCGCACCTGATCCGCGCGCTTGGAAGCGGGCTGGAGCCGCTGTTTCGTGAACGACGCGACAGCTCCAAGACCGTCGCACCCCGTAAACCCGCCCCGAAAAGCAGACCCAACTGGGTCCGTTTTCCCGATTGACTATGTTTTCTTGAGCACCCGCTTGGTGCTCTGCGGGTATTTTTCCATCAGCGCGGCGGGCCGCACGGGACGGAGCGTGAAATTCCCGCCACAGTTGGGGCAGACACCCTTGTGCACATCCTGCGCGCAAGTCTCACAGAAGGTGCATTCGAAGGTGCAGATATAGGCGTCCGCCTCCCCGTTGGGCAGGTCCGTATCGCAGGTCTCGCAGTTGGGCCTCAGCTCCAGCATCGTTGTTCCCCTTTCCTCTATTCCGCCGCCTGCTTTTGCGGCTCGGGGCTCTTGAAGCTGGCGAGCAGGTTATCGAGATCGCCGCGATAGACTGTAATCGCCTTGTCCTTCACATGGCCGTAGCCGCGGATATGCTGGGGCAGGGCCGCAATCTCCACCGCGATGGCGTGATTGGCGACGGTCAGGCCGGAGAGAAGCTCATTGACGATGCCTTCAAACTCCTTGATCAGCGCCCGCTCGATCTTGCGATCCTCCTGATAGCCGAAGATATCAAGCGGGGTGCCGCGAAGCGACTTGAACTTCGCGAGGAAGCCGAAGGCCTTCATCATGTACTGGCCGTATTCCTTCTTCTTCAGCTCCCCGGTATCCGGGTCGCGTTTCGCGAACAGTGGCGGGGCGAGATGGAACTTGAGTTCATACTCCCCGTCCATCATCCGCTCGACCCGCTGCATGAAGGTCGTGTCGGTGTAGAGGCGCGCGACTTCATACTCGTCCTTGTAGGCGAGCAGCTTGAAGTAGGAGCGCGCGACCGCCTCGGAGAGGTCCGACTTGCCGGGCATGACCTCGCTCTCGGCGGAGCGGACACGGGCAACCAGGTCGCTGTAGCGCTTGGCGTAGCGGGCATTCTGGTATCCGGTGAGGAATTCCACCCGGCGGGAGATCATCTCGTCGAGGTCGCTGGCAGGTTCCATCCGCAGCTTGGGACCTTTCAGTTCCTCAACCTCTTTCAGCACCCGCTCCGGATCATGGGCCATGACGCGGCCCCAGCCGAACGCCTTCTTGTTGAAGGGAACGGCGACACCGTTCAGCTCGACCGCGCGGAGGAGCGCCTCCTCGGTGAGCGGGATTAGCCCTTTCTGGAAGGCAAAGCCGAGCATGAAGAGGTTGGTGGCAATGGAATCACCTAGAAGAGTCGTCGCGATCTCGCTCGCCTCGATCAGGTCGCATTGATCCGGGCCAATGGCTTCGCGGATATGATCGAGGGTGTCCTTCACCGGGAAGGGCGCGTCGGGATCAAGGGTGAAGTCCATGGTCGGGGAGGGATGCGCATTGATCACCGCATGGGCGACATTGACATCAAATTTCGCGAGACTGTCATAGGAGCCAGACACTACCATGTCGCAGCCGATGAGAAGGTCCGCGCGGCCCGCAGGGATGCGGACGGCGTTGATATCCTCAGGCTTCGGCGCGATATGCACATGACTGGTGACGGCGCCGCCCTTCTGGGCGAGGCCCGCCTGGTCGAGGACGGAAATGCCCTTGTCCTCCAGATGGGCGGCCATGCCGAGAAGCGCGCCGATGGTGACAACGCCGGTGCCGCCGATCCCGGTGATCAGGATTCGGTAGGGGGCGGTCAATTCCCGCATCGCCGGGGCGGGAAGGCCCTCCGCCGGGTTTTCCGCCGCATGGGGCGCGGCTTTGCGCAGCTCCCCGCCCTCGATGGTGACGAAGCTCGGGCAGAAGCCGTTGACGCAGGAATAGTCCTTGTTGCAGGTGGACTGGTTGATGGTCCGCTTGCGGCCGAATTCCGTCTCGATCGGCTCGACCGACAGGCAGTTCGATTTGACGGAACAATCGCCGCAACCCTCACAGACGAGATCATTGATAATCACGCGCTTGGCCGGATCGGGGAAGGTGCCACGCTTGCGGCGGCGCCGTTTCTCGGCGGCACAGGTCTGGTCATAGATGAGGATGGAGACGCCTTTTTCCTCCCGTAGATGTCGCTGGATCTTGTCCAGATCATCGCGATGATGAATGGTCGTGCCCTTGGGCCAGGGCGTGCCTTCGCCGTATTTTTCAGGCTCGTCCGTCACCACGCGGATGACCGAGACGCCTTCGCCCTCCAGCTGCTGGGCGATCTGCCAGGGGGTGATATGCCCCTCCGTCGGCTGCCCGCCGGTCATGGCGACCGCGTCGTTATAGAGGATCTTGTAGGTCATGTTGGCCTTCGCCGCGACCGCCTGGCGGATGGCGAGGATGCCCGAATGGTAATAGGTGCCATCGCCGAGATTGGCGAAGATATGCTGCTCGTCCGTGAAATGCATCTGCCCGACCCACGGCACGCCTTCGCCGCCCATCTGGGTGAAGGTGTCGGTATTGCGGTTCATCCAGGTGACCATGAAATGACAGCCAATCCCGGCAACGGCGCGGCTCCCCTCCGGCACGACAGTGGAGGTGTTATGCGGGCAGCCCGAACAATAGAACGGGGTGCGCACCAGCTTCGCCGGTTTTGCATCGAGCTGCTTTTCCTTGCGGTCGAGGAAGGCGAGGCGGTTCTCGATTGAGTCGGAGGTGTAGAAGCGGCGGATTCGGCCCGCGATCACCCGCGCGACCATGGCCGGGGTCATCTCCCCGGTGGACGGTTGCAGCGGTTTCTTGTTCTCGTCAAACTTGCCAAGGATACGGGGGCGGACCGCGGTGTCCCAGTTATAGAGCTGCTCCTTCATCTGGTTCTCGATGACGGCGCGTTTCTCCTCGATCACCACCACTTCTTCCAGCCCTTCGGCGAACTGGCGGATGCCGTCCGGCTCCAGCGGCCAGGGCATGCCGACCTTGTAGACGGTGAGGCCGATATCGGCGGCAAGGTTATCATCGATCCCGAGATCACGGAGGGCCTGACGCACGTCATAATAGGACTTGCCCACCGTGACGATGCCGAAGCGGCGCTTGGGGCTGTCCATGGTCACCCGGTCGATATGGTTGGCGCGGGCAAAGGCGCGGGCGGCGTAAATTTTATGCTGGTTGAGGCGCACTTCTTGATCGAAGCGGTTGTCATGAGGCTGGATATTGAGGCCGCCTTCCGGCATCTCGATATTCGGGCGGATAAAGCTGCCGCGATCCGGCGCGACATAAACGGAGGCGCCGCCCTCGACTGTTTCCGAGATGCATTTGAAACCGATCCAGAGACCGGAGAAGCGCGACATTTCAAAGCCAAGCATGCCGTAGTCGAGGATCTCCTGCACATTGGCCGGATGCAGCACCGGCATCATCCAGCCGGCGAAACTATGCTCGCTCTGATGGGCGATGGAGGAGGAGACAATGCCGTGGTCATCGCCCGCAAGCGCCAGAACGCCGCCATATTTGGAGGTCCCGGCGCTGTTGGCGTGGCGGAACACGTCGCCGGAGCGGTCCACGCCCGGGCCCTTGCCGTACCACAGGCCGAACACACCGTCGTAGCGTGCACCCTTGAACATGTTGAGTTGCTGGCTGCCCCAGACGGCGGTGGCGGCAAGGTCCTCATTGACGCCCGGTTCGAAATGGATGTCATTCTCTTTCAGGATCTTGTTGGCTTTCCAGAGCGACTGGTCATAGCCCGCAAGAGGAGAGCCGCGGTAGCCTGAGATAAACCCCGCCGTATTCAACCCGGCGGCGCGGTCGCGTTCCTTCTGCATCAGCGGCAGGCGCACCAGCGCCTGAATACCAGTCAGGAAAATACGGCCTTCCTCAAGCGTATATTTGTCGTCCAGCGATACATTGGCCAACGTCATCTCTTACCTCACTCCCATTAGAAAAAGACGGTTACTGTTGTACGATATAAGAAGAATATCATGAAAGGCAAAAAAGGTCAATAGTGCTGACTTAAATACTTTTTTCATGCAAAATTAATCGGAATTTTTTTGACATTTCGGGGGCAAAGGTGCTTTTGAGGGGGAGGGTGAGTACAATCGGATTTTGAACGGGCAATTCATGACCATTCTGGTGACAGGGGCGGCGGGATTTATCGGCATGCATGTGTCGGAAGCGCTGCTGGCGGAAGGAAAGCGGGTTGTCGGTCTCGACAATCTCAACAGCTATTATGACGTGGGGCTGAAGAAAGCCCGGCTCGCGCGGTTGACGGGCCATAAGAACTTCACCTTCCACCAGGTCGATATCGCCGATCGCGCGGCCTTTGCGGCGGCGATGGCGGCGCATACGGATATCACCTCTGTCGTCCATCTGGCGGCGCAGGCCGGGGTCCGCTACAGCCTGACCCACCCGTTCGACTATGCGGAGGCGAATGTCACGGGGTTTCTCGGCATCCTCGAATATTGCCGCGGCCTTGAAAGGCTGGACCATCTTGTCTATGCCAGTTCCAGCTCTGTCTATGGCGCGAATAACACGCTGCCGTACGCGGTGGATCAGGCGACAGACCGGCCGGTCTCCCTCTATGCGGCGACGAAGAAGGCGAACGAGCTGATGGCCTACGCATACGCCCATCTCTACGGACTGCCGATGACGGGCCTGCGCTTCTTTACCGTCTATGGCCCGTGGGGGCGGCCGGACATGGCCTACTGGCTGTTTACCGAGAAAATCCTGACCGGCAAGCCGGTGCAGATTTATAACCAGGGCGACATGATGCGCGATTTCACCTATATCGACGATGTGGTGTCGGGCGTGCTCTCGGTGCTGGCCAAACCGCCGGTAAAAAGCGGGGAGGGGCCGGCCCACAAGGTCTATAACATCGGCAATAACAAACCGGAAAAACTGCTTGATTTCGTTGCGGTTATCGAGAAATGTCTCGGCATCGAGGCGCAACGCGAGCTGCTTCCCATGCAGCCGGGCGATGTGAAAGAAACCTTCGCGGATATTGACCCGCTGCGCCGGGATGTGGGATATGAACCCGCGACCTCCCTTGAGGAGGGCCTGCCGAAGTTCGTTAAATGGTACCAGAATTATTGTAAGGATTAACACTGCATGTCGACAGAGTTCGATATCAATCAGATACAGAATATTATAGATCACGGCATTCCCCATTGTTCAGAGATCGGAATCAGGGTCCATGACATGGATGCGGACGGTGTGGTCTTCAGCCTGCCGTATCAGGAGCGCTTTGCCGGGAACCCGGTTAATGGCGTGCTCCATGGCGGGATCATCACCACCCTGATCGATACGGCGGCGGGCATGTGCATTTATGCGCGGCTCCGGGAATATATGCCGATTGCGACGCTGGACCTGCGCATCGATTATCTGAAGCCGGCCACGCCGGGGGAGGATGTGTTCACCCGCGCCACCTGTTACCGGGTGACGCGGCAGATCGCCTTCACCCGCGCCATCGCCTATCACAGCGACCCGGAGGACCCGATCGCCAACAGCGTCGGCACCTTCATGCTGAAATCGACGCCCGGCAAATCCCTCGATGAAGCGGCGAAAGAGAAGGGAGCGACCTCATGACGGCAATGAGCGCGGAAGATTTCGTCGCCCTGATCAATACGGCGAAGGACAGCAAGGACTGGCGGCCGGTTTTTGAGATCATCCCCTATTTCACCTTTCTCGGGCTGCGGCTGGAAGAGACCGACGGCAAGTTCATCAGCGTCCTCTCGGAAGACAGGAAATTCATCGGCAACCCGACCCTGCCGGCCCTGCATGGCGGGGTCGTGGGGGCGTTCCTGGAAAGTGCGGCGCTGGTCCATCTGCTGGCGACGCAGGAGGTGACGCAGCTGCCGAAAATCATCAATATCACGGTGGAGTATCTTCGTTCCGGCAAGCCGATCGAGACCTATGCCGAGGCGGTCATCACCAAGCCCGGCCGCCGGGTCGCCAACTTGCGGATCGAGGCTTGGCAGAAGGACCGGAACAAGCCGATTGCCGCCGCCCATGCCAATTTTCTTGTCAGCTAGGGATTGCTTCCTAAATGAACAGGGAGCGCCCTTTTTTGTTGGAGTGAGTTATTTATGACCGAAGCTGCCCTTGCCAATCTGCCCGAATGGGACCTGAGCGATCTTTACCCGTCCCGAACCTCCCCGGAACTGGTCGAGGACCTGGATACGGCGGCGCGGGATGCCAAGGCCTTCGCCGAACAGTACAAGGGAAAGCTCACGGTGCTGGACGGGCAGGAACTCTATCTCGCCATCGCCAAATATGAGGAGATCGGCGAGTTGGAAGGGCGGATCATGTCCTATGCCTATCTGGTCTATGCCGGCAACATGTCGGACCCGGAGATCGGCAAGTTCTTCCAGACCATGCAGGAGAAGATCAGCGCCATCGGCACTGACCTCCTGTTCTTCACGCTGGAACTCAACCGGATCGAGGAAGACAGGCTGCAGGCGATGTATGAGGGCAGCAGCCTCAAGAAGTACGAGCCTTGGCTGGACAATGTCCGGGCCCTGAAACCCTATCAGCTGGCGGACGACATCGAGAAACTGCTCCACGAGAAGGACATCTCCGGACGGAGCGCCTGGGTGCGGCTGTTCGACGAGACCATTGCCGGTCTCAAGTTCAACGTCGATGGCGAGGAAATGTCCTCCCAGAAGGCGTTGCACCTGCTTTCCAATCCCAACGGGGAAATCCGCAAGAAGGCCGCGAAGAGCATCGGCAAGGTGTTTGGCGAGAATGTGCGCCTGTTTTCCCTGATTACCAACACGCTTGCAAAGGACAAGTCGATCGAGGATGAGTGGCGCGGATCGCCCGAGCCGGCCGCCATGCGCCATCTCTCCAACCAGGTCGAGGCCGAGGTCGTCGACGCCCTGTCGGAGGCCGTGCAGGCCGCCTATCCGACGCTGTCACATCGCTATTACGCGATCAAGGCGAAATGGATGGGGCAGGAGAAGATCGACTACTGGGACCGCAATGCGCCGCTACCTGATTCCGATGATCGCCTGATCCCGTGGGAGGAGGCGCGCGACACGGTGCTGGAGGCTTATGGCCGATTCTCGCCGGCACTGTCCGATCTTGGACGGCAGTTCTTTGAAAAACCGTGGATTGACGCCTCGGTCCGGCCCGGGAAATCACCGGGCGCCTTTGCCCATCCGACGGTGCCGAGCGTGCATCCCTATCTGCTCCTGAACTATCAGGGCAATATCCGCGACGTGATGACGCTGGCCCATGAGCTGGGCCATGGCGTGCATCAGCTGCTGGCCGCGCCGCAGGGCGGATTGCTGGCCAATACGCCGCTGACCCTGGCCGAGACCGCGAGCGTCTTCGGGGAGCAGCTCACTTTCCGCGCCCTTCTTGAAAAAGAGGCCGATCCCGACAAGCGACGGATCATGCTGGCCGGCAAGGTCGAGGATATGCTCAATACCGTGGTGCGCCAGATCGCCTTCTATGAGTTCGAGAAGCGCCTGCATGAGGCGCGCCGGAAAGAGGAACTGTCGCCCGACCAGATCGGCGAGATCTGGATGGCGGTGCAGAAGGAAAGCCTCGGCCCGGCCATCCGGCTGCATGACGAGTACCAGTATTACTGGAGCTATATCCCGCATTTCATCCATTCGCCCTTCTATGTCTATGCCTATGCCTTCGGCGATTGTCTCGTAAACGCGCTTTACGCCATCTATCAGGAGGCGGAGAGCGGCTTCCAGGACAAGTATTTCGACATGCTGAAGGCGGGCGGCACGCTCCGGCACAAGGAGTTGCTGGCGCCGTTCAATCTCGATGCGTCGGACCCGGCGTTCTGGTCGAAGGGGCTGAGCGTGATCGAGGGCTTTATCGACGAGCTGGAGGCGCTTTAGGCGGGGTCGGTCCAGCTTTTTATTGCATTGCACACGACAATCTGTTGCCCGACGGACATTTTTCGGTATATTTCAGGTCAATTTATTAACTACCTGACAAAAGTGAGGGGTCTGTCATTATGAGTGAGCAAGGCAATATGGACATTTCGGCGCAGCGGGAATCCTACGGGGCATTTATCAAGCTGTTTAAATACAGCACTATTTTCCTGGTAGTCCTGCTGATCCTGATGGCTATCTTCCTGACATAGGGAAAACGGGCCGCCGCGGCGGCCAGTAGCCTCCTTTGGCGTGGCGGGGCGCCTTTCTATCCCGCAACAAATAACAGATAAGAGGATCGATTATGAAGATCGCTATCCCCCGGGAGCGTCGGGAAAATGAAAAGCGCGTCGCGGCATCGCCGGACTCTGTAAAGAAGTTCGTCGGTCTGGGCGCCGAGGTAATTGTCGAGACGGGAGCCGGTGTCACCAGTTCTTTCTCCGACGCGGAATTCGAGGCTGCGGGCGCGAAGATCGCCCCCGATGAGGCCAGCGCCCTGAAAGACGCCGATGTCGTGCTGAAAATCCAGCGCCCGCTCACCAAGGAAGAGGGCGAGGATGAAGTCGCGCTGATGAAGAAGGGCGCAACGCTGATCGGCCATCTCGCCGCGCTTCAGAACAGGGACCAGGCGGAAAGCTATGCCAAGGCCGGGATCACCGCGATCTCGTTGGAGTTGCTGCCGCGCATCAGCCGCGCCCAGTCCATGGATATTCTCTCCAGCCAGTCAAACCTCGCCGGTTACAAGGCCGTGCTGGACGCGACGGCGGAATATGGCCGCGCCCTGCCGATGATGATGACCGCCGCCGGGACCATCGCGCCCGCCAAGATTTTCATTATGGGTGTCGGGGTTGCCGGCCTTCAGGCAATCGCCACCGCGCGCCGCCTCGGTGCCATCGTGACTGCGACGGACGTGCGCGCGGCAACGAAGGAGCAGGTCGAGAGCCTTGGCGCGAAATTCGTCATGGTCGAAAGTGACGAGACCGGCGAGACCGAAGGCGGCTACGCCAAGGAAATGAGCGACGACTACAAGAAACGCCAGGCGGAGCTTGTGTTCGAGCATATCAAGAAACAGGACATCGTCGTCACCACCGCCCTGATCCCGGGCCGCGAGGCGCCGATCCTGATCACGGACGAGATGCTAGCCGTAATGAAGTCGGGCTCGGTCATCGTTGATCTCGCGGTCGAGGCAGGGGGCAATGTCACCCAGTCGAAGCCCGGCGAGATTGTCGAAACCGACAATGGCGTCAAGATCGTCGGCCACCTCAATGTCCCGAGCCGGCTGGCGAGCGATTCCTCGTCCCTGTTCGCGAAGAACCTTTTCAATTTCCTCAACCCCATGATCGACAAGGAAACGGGGAATTTGAACCTGAACTGGGAGGACGAGCTTGTTCTCGGCACCGCGCTGACCCGCGATGGCAACATTATCCACCCGCAACTAACCGAGGGAGGGAACTGATTATGGATATGGTAGATCCAACCGTTTTCCGGCTTGCCATTTTTGTGCTCGCCATTTTTGTCGGCTATTACGTGGTCTGGAGCGTGACACCGGCCCTGCATACGCCGCTGATGGCCGTCACTAACGCGATTTCCTCGGTGATTATCGTCGGCGCGCTTATTGCGGCGGGCCCGGCGGACTTGACCCTCGCGAAGGTCTTCGGCTTTGTCGCCATCGTGCTCGCCTCGGTCAATATCTTCGGGGGCTTCCTCGTGACCCAGCGGATGCTGTCCATGTACAAGAAAAAACAGAAATAAGGGGGACGATCCGTGTCAGCAAATTTTACGGCGCTTGCCTATCTGGTCTCCGCCATTCTCTTCGTTCTGGCGCTTCGCGGCCTGTCCTCACCGGACAGCTCCCGGCGCGGGAATATCATGGGCATGGCCGGTATGGCCATCGCCATCATTGTTACCATTCTCCGGCCCGACGTCCTCTCCTATGAGTGGATCATCGGCGGTATCGTCATCGGCGGCGCCATCGGCGCGGTGATTGCCCAGCGCATCGCCATGACCGCCATGCCGCAGCTTGTAGCGGCATTCCACAGCCTCGTCGGTCTTGCCGCCGTGCTGGTTGCCGCGGCCGCCTTCTACAACCCGGACGCCTATGGCATTCTCGGGGCAGGGGGCGAACTGACGGTTCTCTCCCGCGTGGAAATGTCCATCGGTGTCGTGGTCGGCGCCATCACCTTCTCCGGCTCCATCATCGCCTTTACCAAGCTGCAGGGGCTTGTCTCCGGCAACCCGGTTGTTTTTCCGGGCCAGCATTTCGTAAACCTGCTGATCGGCCTGGCCATCGTCGCGTTGATTATCTGGTTCTGCCTTGATCTTGACCCGACGATCTTCTGGGCGATGACCATCCTGGCCTTCGTCATCGGCTTCCTGATCATCATCCCGATCGGCGGCGCCGATATGCCGGTGGTGGTCTCGATGCTGAACAGCTATTCCGGCTGGGCGGCAGCGGGTATCGGCTTTACGCTGGAAAACACCGCGCTGATCATCGTCGGCGCGCTGGTCGGCTCTTCCGGTGCGATCCTCTCCTACATCATGTGTAAGGCGATGAACCGCTCCTTCTTCAGCGTGATCCTCGGCGGCTTCGGCGGCGATACGGCAGCGGCCGGTCCCGACAAGGGCGACCGTCCTTACAAGGCGGGCTCTGCTGACGATGCGGCCTTCATCATGAAGAATGCCGGCAAGGTCATCATCGTGCCGGGCTACGGCCTCGCGGTGGCGCAGGCCCAGCATGCCCTGCGCGAGATGGTCGATGCTCTGAAAGCGGAAGGGGTCGAGGTTGTCTATGCCATTCATCCGGTCGCGGGTCGTATGCCCGGCCATATGAATGTGCTGCTGGCCGAGGCTCAGGTGCCCTATGACGAGGTGTTCGAGCTTGAAGAAATCAACTCCGACTTCTCCGGCGCCGATGTGGCGCTGGTGGTGGGGGCGAACGACGTGACCAACCCGGCCGCGCGCGATGACCCGTCCAGCCCGATCTATGGCATGCCGATCCTTGATGTGGACAAGGCGCGGACGGTTCTGTTCGTGAAACGCTCCATGTCCTCCGGTTACGCCGGCATCGACAACGATCTTTTCTATAAAGACAACACCATGATGCTCCTCGCCGACGCGAAGAAAATGGTCGAGGATATCATCAAGGCGCTGTAACAACCGCCTGTATCCAAAACAAAAGCCGCTGGTGAGAGCCAGCGGCTTTTTTGTGATCCGGCGCACTTGATTACTCTGTGGAAAAGTGCATCTTCCGCTTAGGGATATTTATTCTCTTTAAAGGACAAATCATGCGCATTTTACTGATCGGGGCGGTGCTGTTTTTGCTGGCGGCCTGCCAGACGACGACGGCCGAGCAGGACCCGAACCTGATGTGCTGTACCTGGGGCAATAAACAGCATCCGTGAACCGGCGCTTAAGGCGTTCCCCTAGTAGAGGTTTTCCTTGTAGGCGACCTTCAGATAGGCGTCGGACTGCTCGGCGTCCATCCCGGCGATCTGGTCGGCGAGGACCTGTCCCAGCGTCGGGAACACCGTGCGCTCGACCTGTACCTCCGGGTCCCAGAGCTTCGAGCGGATCAGCGCCTTTGCGCAATGCATATAGGCCGACGTCACCTCCACCTTCAGCACCGAGCGCGGCAGCTTGCCATTGACGGCATGGGCCTCCATCAGCGCCGGATCAAGGCTGATCGTCGCCCTGCCATTGATGCGCAGGGTCTCGTTAATCCCCGGCACCAGAAAGATCAGGCCAACGGCGGGATTGCGGATAATATTGATCAGGCTGTCGAGGCGGTTGTTGCCCGGCCGGTCGGGAATGGCCAGCGTTTTGTCATCGAGCACGGTGACAAAGCCCGGCGCATCACCGCGCGGGGAGGCATCGGCCGTCCCGTCGCCGCCATCGGTTCCCATCACCAGAAAGGGCGACAGCGCGATGAAGTTCCGGAAATGCGTGTCGAGTTTGCGGATTTCCTTCTGGACCGCCCGTTCCCCCGGCTGCTTGTAAACGCTGTAAAGCTCGTCAACGGTGGTGATTGTATGCTCTGTCATGGCCTTTTCCCTGGCTGTTCTTGTTCTTGCCCCTGCATCATACCCGCCTTGCGCGCAAATTTGTAGATAAGTTTTTTGATATAAATCATTGGCGAGGCCGGGAGAATAGCCTTATCGTTTACACACTGTGCCCTGCAATTCCGGAGCTTGCCCGTGTTCTACGACCGTTTTACCCGTTTCCTGCATGTTCTGTTCGCCTTTGGCATTGTCATCCAGCTGGTGATCAGTGAATGGATGGTCCACCCCAAGCCGGACCGGGCCGCCAATTTTCTCTATGAAATCCATGAGAAGCTGGGCGTCGCGCTCCTGGTCGTGCTGGTGATCCACTGGCTGTGGTCGCTGATCCGGGGCGGCCCGGTCCCGCTGGGCCAGCTGTTCCCCTGGTTTGCCGCCGCGCGCCGCGCCGCGCTCTGGCAGGACATCAAGCATTATCTCGCCTCCTTCGTGAAACTGCGGCTTCCCGGGGCGGAGGAGCCCAGCCCCCTTGCCGGGGCCATACAGGGGGTCGGGCTGGTGATTGCCACGGTGATGGCGGCGACGGGCACGCTGATCTTTTTCAATGTGGACGACAGCTGGCAGTTCAGCAGCTGGCTGAGTGCGGTGAAGGAGGTCCACAAGTTCCTTGGGCCGGTGATGTGGACCTATCTGGCGGTTCATGTCGGCGCGTCGGTCCTGCATGAGATTTTCGGTCACCGGTTGATCCACCCGATGTTCAGGTTTCGCAAAAAAAATCCGGACAGCTGACGCGGCCCGGATTTTCCTGTAGCTGGGGCGGGCGGTTAGCCGGCCATCGAGCGGATATCCTTGAGAACCGCGTTCACTTCCTCGCGCAGCTTGGCGGAGAACTGGTTCAGCTCCCCGACACTGTCCAGAAGCTGCGTCGCCGAATTCCCGGAGGATGAGGCCATGTTGGACACCATCAGGACGGAGCGGGAAACCTCTTCGGTGCTGGCCGAGGCCTGCTGCACATTCTGGGTGATTTCCTGGGTCGCGGTGCTCTGCTCCTCCAGTGCGGCGGCCATCGCCTGAACGGTTTCATTGATCCGCACGATCATTTCCTCGATCTGCTTGATCGCGTCAACGGCCTCACTCGTGGCGGACTGCATATCGTCGATCTGGCGGGTGATCTGCTCCGTCGCGCTGGTCGTCTGGGAGGCGAGACCCTTCACCTCGGACGCCACCACGGCGAAGCCCTTGCCGGCCTCCCCGGCGCGGGCGGCCTCGATCGTCGCGTTCAGCGCCAGCAGGTTCGTCTGGCTGGCGATATTGCCGATCAGCTCGATGACATTGCCGATCTCCCCGGCGGAGCTGGCAAGCTTGCCCACCACCTCATCGGTGGTTTCGGCTACGTCCATGGTCTCGCGGGACAGCTTGGCGGAGGCATCCACCTGGCGGGTGATTTCCTGCAACGATACCGACAGTTCCTCGGCGGCCGCGGCGACGCCGCTGACATTCCCGGCAGCCTGTTCGGAGGCAGCGGCAATGGCGGTGGAATGACGGTCCGTATCGGCGGCACTGGTGACCATGCCCTTGGCCTTCGCCTCCATGACCTCGGCGGCGCCCATAATCTGCTGCGCGACCGAATTGACGGTGCTTTCGAGTTTCTGGGCGATGGACTGGGCAAAGCCGATCCGCTCCGCGGTGGATTTTGCGGCCGATTCCTGGTCGCGCTGCTTCTCTTCCTCGGCGCGCCGTATTTCCTCGCGTCGGCGTTCCTCCTCGGCGGCCGCCTTTTCCTGGGCGTCCGTCTCCCGCTGGATCTCCAGCGCCTTCATCTTCTCGGCATTGGCCTGGAACACCTGCACCGCACGGGACATATCGCCAACATCATCCTTGCGGTCGAGCCCGTCGATCACGACATCATTGTCGCCCTCGGCAAGGGACAGCATGGCCTGCGTCAGCCGGTTCAGCGGGCGGCCGATATACCGCGCCAGCAGAAAGCCGGTCAGCAGCATAATGCCGAGCAACGCCGCCCCGGTTAGCAACAGCTGCTGCATCAGGGTCGTGGACAATTGCTCGTTCAACCGGTTGAGGCTCCAGCCGATGGCAGTAAAGCCGACCAGTTCATCTTTCGCGGCCGTGACCGGCGCCAGGATAATCTGGTGGGAGTCCGCTTTTATCGAGACCACCTCGCCATTTTCAAGCGCGGCCATATTTTTTGACAGCAGTGCCGGCAGGCCCGACACGGAGGGGAGGGTCTCCGAATGATATTCGGTGACGAGATTGCCCTCGTTATCGAAGGTGAGAATATCTGAGAGCAGGGAGCCGTCTTTCGCCGCCATCTCCTGATAGACGTCGGCGATCTTGTCCGTTTTCTGCCATTTCAGGGCGCCTGAAAGCTGCTCCGCCATCAGTTCAGAGATGGTGAGGTTATTGGCCGTCGCAAGATCCTCCATGGCATTGCGCTGGTTCTGCAATCCTATGAACACGAGGAGCGAAAGGCCCATCAGGGTCGTCGCAAACACGACAAGCAGGATTTTGCGACTGACAGTCATCTTGCCGGTGACCGCGTTCCTGTCTTGCGTTTCCGGTTCATTTGTCGGGGTGTCGGCGCTCATCTCGTATGTCATCCTTTATAAAAATAGGCGGAAGAATAGGTGGGGGACATTATTCCAGCATTTCAACATTGACGCCGACGGTCACGGCGCCGATGGCTTTCCCGCTTTGCGGATCGACAATGGCAACGCTGACCTGTGACTGATAGGTCTGCGTGGATTCATCGAAATCAACATCTTTGATGAGGACGCCCTTCGGCCCCACCCCATATGTCAGTTGCCATTTATCCTCGTCGCCCTGCCAATAGTCGGAAGTAGCATCACTCTGCCCGACATTGAGGCCCTTCATGTCCATGACGAATATTTCGGTATATTTCCCGTGAGAACTTGTTTTGACGCCTTGGAGGTAGTTGGAGAGGTCGTTGGTCAGGACCGCATTGATCATGGTTCTATCGCCCCCCTTGACCTCGTCGCGCCATTGCTTGTCCTGCCTGTCGATATCGGCCTGGCTCAGCGTGGCGGAAATTTTATTCTGGGACTTGATGGCATCGATCACTTCGTCGGACTGCGCCCAGTCGCGAATTTCGGTATCAATCAGATTGGCGACGGCGACTTTGTAATCTTGGGCAAGGGCGGTCGTCGACAAGCTGACGGACAGGGCAAGGGCGGCAGTAACGACGAGGGTGCGGATCATTATAGAATCTCCAGTAGGTCGATCATATCTGGTTCAATATCCACCAATAATTGCCTGAATTATTGGCAGGTTTGTTGAGTATTCAGATTTTGCCCAAGAACTGTTTATTTATAGTTAATCGGGCACCGTTTTGAACCATGTGCGCGGACACTCCTGTAGGGCACGCGGGTCAGGCAACCTGCCGTTGGGATTCCTTGGGGAAGATCACAGTTACCGTTGTGCCACGCCCGAGCTCGCTTTCAATATGCAGCTGACCATTATGGGCGGCGACAAAGGATTTGACGATGGACAGGCCTAGGCCAACCCCCTCATGGGTGATGTGGGAGGAGCTGTGCCCCTTGACGAAGGGTTGCGTAATATTCGGAAGCTGGTCTTTCTTGATGCCTTCGCCGGTATCCTTGACCTCGACCATGACATTCTTGTCTGTCGCCATCGCCGTCACGGAGATCTTGTCCCCGGCGTGGGAGAATTTGATCGCGTTGGTCAGCAGGTTCAGGAATATCTGCCGCAGGGCCGTCTCATCGGCATTGATCATCGGCAGATAGCTCTCGGCGAACAGGGCCACCATGATGCCTTGCGAGGCCGCCCGGTGACGTACGGATTTCACGCAGTCCGTCAGCAGATCCTGGATCGATACCTGTTCAAGCAGCAGCTCGCGCTTGCCCAGCTCGATCGCGGAGATATCGAGAACCTCGTTGATCAGGGACAGGAGGTGGCGGCCGCTATGATTAATATCCTTGGCATACTCGGTATATTTCTCATTGCCGATGGTTCCGAAATATTCGCCGATCAGGATGTCGCTGAATCCGATAATCGCATTGAGTGGGGTTCGGAGTTCGTGGCTCATCGTAGCGAGGAATTTCGATTTTGCGAGGTTGGCTTCCTCGGCCTTCATCAGGGCGTGGCGCAGTACCTCCTCGTTTTTCTTGTTGGCGCTGATATCGGTGATAGAGCCGCCGACGGCGATGACATTGCCGTCGTCATCCATGATGGGAAACATCTGCACGAAGGTCGGTCGCTGGCCGCCATTGGCCAGCGGGCTCACATACTCCTGCTCGACCATCTTCTTTTTCTTGACAATTTCCATTTCCTGGGCATGGACCTTATTGGCGTAATCCTCGGGAAAAAATGCGGAAGTGTTGAGCCCGCGGATTTCCCGCCCGTCCGGATTGAACCATTCATGCCACTGGGAGTTTGCGTGCAAATAGTTTCCCTGCACATCCTTGATGATGATGGCGGAGGGGGAATGCCCGATAAAGGTCCGAAACAGCTGGTCGCTCGTCTTGACGCGGAGCTGGCGGACCATCGCAAGATGGATCAGGAAGGCGATCGCGATGGACAGCAGGATCAATGTCGCCAGAACGATTTCGTCCACTGGGGTGGCATGGGCGGCTATCGTCTCTGCGGTTGGCAGCAGGCTGACTGTCCAGACCCGGTTGCCGATAACGATCCATTTATGAAAGACTTGATCGTCGTCCCATCCTTCCGCGTTGTCCAGCGTCCCGTATACCTTCTGGTCCTTGTCATGGATCATCACGTCATATTTACCGAGCAGGCCGTTTGGCAATGCCTGTTTGATCAGGGGTTCGGCGCGGAACACGATATTCACGAAACCGGTCAGCCGCTTCATCTTGATCACCGGGATATAGGCGACAAAGCCGTCGCCGCCCTGGGTCAGTTGGAAGGGCGGGGTGATCTGCAGCCGGCCGGTGCGTTCCGCCTCGTCCAGCGTCTTGGACGAGGCCGCCAGGCTGCGCACATTGAAGTTGACCACGGGCTCGTTCCCCTTGAGCGGGGTGACCCAGCGGATCACGCCCATCGAGTCGATCCAGTTGATCGCCTGGAAATCGCTGAACAGGTCATGCAGATAGGACGCCTGGGTGATAAATTGCTTGCGGTCGCGGATCTGGCCGGATTTCAGGGAATCGCGGATCTGCTGACCGATGGCGAGGCGGGTCGAGATATGGCTCTCCAGTCGCGCGGCAAAATTGCCGAGGTCGCTGCGGGCCTCCGTGATATGGCCTTGTTTTTCTGATGTCGGTGTCAGGACCCATGCCGTGACGACAAGCAGGATCATGGCCACGGCAATGGCGATTGGCACCCCGATTGTGTAGCGCGGCAGGCGGCTGACAAACTGGTGCAGGTAGTCACGGTCGGTATTTCGTTTCATCCCCTGCAGTCTAGTAAACAAACTCCTAACAAACCTTAAACAACTTTCCTCAGTTTTTATGTTTATTTTGAAGGAGTTCCGGCGAATTTGGGGAAGGCGAAAAACATGCGTTGGGGTTCAGGGGTCCGATCTGCCGTCCGGCCGGATCACAACTTCGTGATCTTCCCTGTTTCCCGTTGCCTTGCGCGGGTGATTAAAATCTAATTTAGGGCGGGCTTGATCCTGTTATCGATGAAAGGTTATGACCATGACACTGCTGAAATCGCTAGGTGCGGCGGCCCTGCTCGTTGCGGCCGCTTTCCCGCTCGCGGAGGCGCAGGAAGCGCATCCAATGGGCTTCTTTGTGACGAGCGTCGGACCGGGGAACGGCGGCGATCTCGGCGGACTTGAGGGCGCGGATGCCTGGTGCACGAAGCTGGCCACCGATGCCGGCGCCCCGGCGCGGGACTGGCGCGCCTATCTCAGCACGCAGGAAGAGGGTAAGCGCGGCATTTCCGCCCGCGAGCGCATCGGCCTCGGCCCGTGGTATAACGCCAATGGGGAGCTGATCGCGAGCGATCTCGACATGCTGCATCTGAACCCCAATATCGTCAAGCGCACCGCCGTCGATGAAAGCGGCAACCCGGTAAAGGGCCGCGGCGACAGCGCGAACGAGCATGATATCCTGACCGGCTCCATGTCCGACGGCACCGCCTATTTCCCGAGCGTGACCGACGACAAGACCTGCAGCAACTGGACCAGCTCCGGCGAGGGCAGCGCCACGGTCGGCCACCATGACCGCCATGGCGGGGGCAACACCTCCTGGAATGCGGCCCATGACAGCCGCGGCTGCAGCGCCGACGCCCTCAAGAGCACCGGCGGCAACGGTTATTTCTACTGCTTCGCGGCGGACTGATCCGCCTCAGCCGCAGCAGTTATCCCCGGCCTGCTTCGGCGGGCAGGGGACACTCCCGTAGGAGCAGTAGACGCAGCAGTCCCCGGCCTTCGGCTTGAGCAGTGCGCCGCAGCCTTTGCAGTCATAGAACCACTGGCAGGCATCGGTCGGCATCGTCTCGACCTCCTTGTGGCCGCAGTCGGGGCAGGTCAGGATCGAGGTGAGCTCGACAGCTGTTTCTTGCGTTTCCATAGGGCATAGACCGTTATTGCGATAAACAGGGCAAGGGCGGGCAGGAGCACCATATCCAGCAGTCCGAGGGCGGCGGACAGCCCCACCGAGCCGAGCAGGATCACCAGCACCGGCGTGAAGCAGCAGAGCGCCGCCGCCACCGTCCCGATTATCCCGACCTTGAGTAATGTCTCGTTTTTCATGCCCCCATGCTACGCCCTATCGCCAAAAGGGCCACACATATCTCTACACAACTTGGTGAGGGGCGGGCGCCGCCGGCCTCAGGTGCCGGGCACGCCGCGCAGCCCGATCACATCGCGATAGAGGAACGACGCGGTCGAGACCAAAATCGCGATGATGATGACCGAGGCGATAAAATTGACCAGCCCGACAATGATGGCGATCATCGTGACCGCGCCGAACATCGACGCGATGCCGAAGGCGACCAGGGCGGCGACCCCAAGCGGCAGGATAAAGATCATGATCGCGAGAATTCCGCCGATAATGAAGGAGAAGATCAGCGTCAGCCCCTCCTGCACGAAGCGGCCGCCGTCGATCGGCTGGTCAAGCGCGATCGCCGGATAGAAGAAGACGAGCACCGAGCTCGCGATCAGGGCGAGGATCAGGATAACCACTACGGCGGCCTCGTCCGGCAGCACCGCGGCGAGCAGGGAGGCAATCAGCATCGAGGCCAGGCTGACCACGACGATCAGCGCGCCGAACTTGATCTCGCGCAGGCCGAAGGCGAGCGCGAAGCCGCGCTTCTCCCGCACCTCGGGCAGCAGCGAATAGCGGTGCCAGGCGACGGCAAAAATCGCGTAGAGAAAGGACTCGATCACCTGCGCCGCGATGGCAAAGGCGCCGCTGGTGAGGGTGTTGATATAGGCGAGCACGCCCATCGCCACGACAATCGGCAGGCCGCGCATAAAGCAGGCCCCGGCGTTCTGGACGACAAAGATCGTGGCGGCGATCACCGCCTTCGGTACGGTCAGAAGATTTTCCAAAACACCCCTCGCGATTGTTAAACGACACCCGTTTCGCCTTACAGCCTAGCCGATTGCCCAGCAGTTGGATAGAGGCAGATGAAAACACGCGCAATGCGGACTGTATTAGAATTTCTGTCAGCAGAGTTTGTTACGTTTTCGGACAAGTGAGAATAGTTACTTACCTGTGGCAACAGACGACGCTTTCTCGACTAAATATTCACGTATAGAAACAAGCTGGTCTACCTGTAAAATTTTTCTAACATAGTCTTTGAGAGCTTCAGCGCTTATGTCTTCTGTTTCAGCATTTTCCTCTGAGCTTTGCTTTTCTAAAATACCGTTTATAAGAGCATACATTTCTTTGATTGCCTGTGAACGTTCGCCTTCATTCTCTTTGTCGGCGCTTTCGTTATGCAATGTGACTTGAAGTGTATTTGCTCCAATCTTTTTTACTGCTTGTTCGAATGTTTGCAGCTTGTCGTTAATTTCGGGAGTAATCCAAGCGGTGTATTCAATCCTTAATTCCGTCAGGTTGTCTGCGTCAAAAGCTGCGCTTAGGTTGGGACCATTTTTAATGAGCCTCTGAATGGTTTGGTGCACTGTAGATAAATATTTCTCGCAAAACTCAACATGCTTGTCGAAAACGACATTAGCCATATGCGATGTTGCACCCAAATTAAATAGTTGTTGTTGATTTTGAAGTTGTACTCCTCTGGCGTGCGCAGAGCTTTCGCGATAGAGTTGGAATAGAGCTAGTAACAGCGCACCTAGGGTGGAAATGGAAAAAATCTCCTTATAAATTTTGTCAACAGGTAGGTATATAATTAAGCCCAGCGACACTATCAAAACTGCTGCTATCCCTATCCAAATACTCCATGTGACATTCTTCATCGCAGTCTTATCACTCCAATTTCTTGACATTTCAAGTAATCTATACTAGTATATAGGCCTTCCCTAATCGTGGCAAACTATCGTAATCTGTCAACGGTCAGGTGTGAGAAAGCCGCGCAAGATTTCTCCGGCGCGGTTTTCTGCGTCAGCGGGAGGATCTCAGGCAGTCCGGGGATGGTGATCCCCCAGGCGCTTGAGGCCGACGGTTTGAAGGGTTGCGAGGACCGCAACGGCTATGGCGAGGATCTCGACCACCCAGCTGCCCTCCACCGTCAAACGGTCCTGGAACAAGAGGAGGGACAGACCACTCCCCCCCACCCAGGCAACGTCGGCGGCAATGATGAGCTTGGCGAACAGCGGATTGATTTGTTTCCGCGTGGCCGTCCAGGCGAAATCGGCGGCGAAGAGCATTAAGCCCACCCCAAGCGTGTAGAGGATCCATGGAGCGATCCCCGTCCAGCGCGCGAGCGGGTCCGCGAAGGCGAGCGCCACCCCTCCCGTAAGAAGCGACGTCCCGGCATTGATCAGCAGGGTGTTTCGTAGCAGGTTTGACTTAACCGACATCTTGATCTCCTTTCAGTTGGACCGGCCATGGTGGCCACTGGAAGCAGGATGGCGGGGAGAGGTTATCTTCTCAATTACCTCATGGGTAATGTTCCGGATCTTTTTTTCGGACTATTCTGGATGCCGAAATCAAGTGAAAGGAGAGAATATGACTGCGTCTGCCTTGCAAACCCCGGTGCCCGAGCTCGGTCGGCTCCTGAAGCACTGGCGGCAGGTTCAGGGAATGAGCCAGCTCGATCTCGCGCTAGAGGCGGGAATCTCGGCCCGGCACCTGAGCTTTATCGAGACCGGCCGCTCGCAGCCGAGCCGGGAGATGGTGCTGCGGCTCGCCGAGACGCTGGAGCTTCCCTTGCGCGAACGTAACCGGCTTCTGGGCGCGGCGGGATTTTCTGCGGCCTATCGGGCGCGCTCCCTTGATGATGCGCAGTTTGACAAGGTGCGCGCGGCGCTGGACTTCATGCTGCAAAAGCAGGAGCCATACCCCGCGCTGGTCATGAACCGCAGCTTCGATGTGCTGATGATCAATCAGGCGGGGGCAAAAATGCTCGGCGCGTTGGGGCTCGCCCCTCCGGAGGGGGCGGGGCCGCCGAACACGCTCCGGCTGATGCTGCACCCCGATGGCCTGCGCCCCGTGACCCGGGACTGGGAACGCGCGGCGGGCCACCTGATCGAGCGGGCGCACCGGCAGCTCAAGGGCGCGGCGGACAATGACCCGCTCCGGCAGCTGCTGGCGGAGGTTTTGAGCTATCCCGGTGTGCCGGAAAGTTTCGCGATTGAAAACCCGTCCGCCGATGCGCTTCCCGTGCTGCCGCTGGAATTCGAGCTGGGCGGCAAGGTGCTGTCCTGGATCACGACGGTGGCGAGCTTCGGCACGCCGCAGGATGTGACGGCGGAGGAGATTATGGTGGAGAGTTTCTTTCCGGCCGATGCGGCGACGGAAGAGCTGATCCGCGCCCTGATGGCGGCGGCGGGGGAGTGACCCCGTCTTTTTTATGGACTCGCGTCAAAAACGCCAAAAGCCGCAGACCGGAACCCCGGCGCGGCTTTTTGAATTCTGGAAGTCCCGGGACGACCCGGGAACGCGGCTCAGGCCTCGCGCTGGAGACGCTTGCGGGCGAGCTTGCGGGCGCGTCGAATGGCTTCCGCTTTCTGGCGGGCGCGCTTTTCGGACGGCTTTTCATAGGCGCCCCGGAGCTTCAGCTCACGGAAGATGCCTTCGCGTTGCATTTTCTTTTTCAGCGCGCGGAGCGCCTGGTCTACATTGTTGTCACGGACAGAGACTTGCACAGTTAATCGTGCTCCTATCTAAATACTTTGGTTTTTCCGGTTACGGAGTGGCGCGGGTGTAGCACGCTTCATTTCCCCTGTGAAGGGGAAAAACCGCATTTTTAAGGTGAATTCCTCAAAGAAAAGAGTAAATAACATAAAAGACACGAAAATGGAAGGGCTTATGGCAATTCGAGACATCCTGAAAATGGGCAACCCTGCCTTGCGCGTGCGGGCGGAGCCCCTCATTCCGCCCTTTGGCGACGAGGTTTACCAGCTCGTCCAGGACATGCGCGACAGCCTCGAGGCGGTCGGCGGGGTCGGCCTTGCCGCGCCGCAGATCGGGATCTCGAAATCCCTCGTCATTTTCGAGGTGCCGGCCGACCGCATCCAGCGGGAGGAGGGGGAGATTGTCGAGGGCGTCCCCTCCACCGTGCTGATCAACCCCAGGATCGAGCCGCTGTCCGACGACACGGAACTCGGTTGGGAGGGCTGCCTCTCGGTGCCGGGCCTGCGCGGTCTTGTCCCGCGCCACACCCATATCCGCTACAGCGGCCTCGGCCTCAACGGGCGCGAGATCAGCGTCGAGGCGCGCGGCTTCCATGCCCGCGTCGTGCAGCATGAATGCGATCATCTTTTCGGCATTCTCTACCCCGAACGGATGACAGACATGCGCTATCTGATGTATGAAAGTGAGGTGCAGGCCTTTATGGAGGACCTGCGCGCGAAATCCGAACCGGCGAGGGACGAGATATGAGCAAAAAGGCGGAGACCGAGCGGGAATGGCAGACACGCCTGTTGGAGGCGGTGCTGCCCCATGTGCTGTTCGACGGCTGGAGCCGCAAGGCCATGAAGGCCGCCGCCGCGGACCTGGGAGAGGATATCTCGACCCTTGACCTCGCCTTCCCGGAGGGGGCGACGGACATGATCCGCCTCTTTATCGAGAATGCCGACGACGCGATGGAGGCGGAGCTTGAAAAGCAGGGCGTGCTCTCCCTCAAAATCCGCGAGCGTATCACGCTGGCCATCCGGGTGCGGCTGGAACTCTATCAGGCCCATAAGGAGGCCGTGCGCCGCGCCGTCAATATCCTGGCCCTGCCGCAGAACGCGGCGCTTGCCCTGAAACTCACCGCCAATACGGTCAGCCGCATGTGGTGGGCGACCGGCGATGCCTCCACCGACTACAACTGGTACACCAAGCGGCTCACCCTGTCCGCCGTCTATGCCGCGACGCTGCTCTACTGGCTCGCCGACAAGTCCGAGGGGCACCAGAAAACATGGGAATTCCTCGACCGCCGCATCGAGAATGTCATGCAGATCGAAACCGCTAAATTCAAATGCCGCGAACGCCTGAAGGAAAAGCCCGACTTTTCGCATTTCCCGAGCGCGAAACGGTTTTGGCGGAACCTTACTGAAAGGTGAGGAGTGGATTTAGAACTATGTTCCGAATCCGGCATAGTCGATTAGGTGAGAAATGGCTTTTCTGTATCCCAAAATGATGGAATCGATATCACTTTTTTTACAGGTATAGACAATTTCATGCGCGCCTAAGTTCCCAAGGTCTTTGCATGTCTTAAGTTCTTTAATTGTGCCTTGGGTGAGCCCCAAGCTTTTGGTTGCGATTGCTTTATTGATAATGATATCTAACTCGTCGTAATGACCATTAGCTTTTTTTATTGTCTGTTCAGCGCCATTATTTCGAAACATATGTATTAGTAAAATCTCGAGCAACCGCCTCATCATGACTGCGCAAGCGTCATATGCTCCGCATTCATACGCCCAGTTCGCTTGATTGGCGATATGCTTTATATACTTTCGATTTACATCTTTATAGATGTCTTTTGGCAGAACCTCTCCTACGCATGAAACCACTTTAGATTCGGTATCTAGAGGATGAGTTAGCTCAAGGTTTGCTAAGTGCTTTCCATGAATCTCTAAAAGGCCCGATTTATTGGATTTTGACCATGGCTTACTTTTTATCTTGGTAAAAAGCCGTGATATATTTGGGGAGAGACCGACTTGATCAAACCATGTTTCAAGCTCAGACCGTCCAAACTCTTTTATATTGCTTATTTTCCGATAAAAATAAGCTAGGTGCTTGGCTTTTTCCGTTTCCTCCATCTCATAAAAGCCAATGATCGAAAGAAAATCACTAATTTGCATTTGCCTTTACCTTGCGTTGTTCAAGCGTTTGCAAAAGACTTTCACCTTTCAGGAGGATACTGAGGTCATTCGTATTGCTCGCGTCAATGTATCCATAACCCTTTTTTGCTTTGCTGGTATCCATAACACTTTCATAGAGGGCGCCCGGTAGTTTTAGGTTAGCATTTGAATAACAGGTAAAGATGAAACTTAGATCGATCTCGATATCAGGGTGCTGTTCTTCTAGATATTTAATTATAACGACATTTCTTTCGATGTTTGTACGTGGGCCATATTTTTCAATATATGAAAATAGTGAATTCTCACTTCCCTCTAGTCCCGTGTTTATCGGTTGTATTTTATAGGATTCTTTCTTTCCCGATGTCTTCGATTTGGATTTATCCTTTTTTTCAGCTTTCGGTTTAACCTCCTCAACATCCTCAACGGCATCATTCTTGCCGCCAATTTGTGCAAATTGCAGATTATTATGAGGAGGTTTATTCTGTATGGAAAGGACGCTGATTTGTGCTTTGAAATCGTCGTATATTGAACGTACGAAGTCGGGGTCGCCCTCCACTTCAAGAATGCCTTCAGTTAAATTGATATGTAATTTTGAGCTCATTTTACATCTCCAAGCTTATTGATTAAATCTATTTTTCTCTATCATTTCATTCACCGCCGTAATGCCGGCATGTGTGAGTTTATATTGCTTACGCGCTTGCTTGCTTTTCCCTGACTTTCTCACCTGAATAGCAAGGGCAGGTTTTTTGTCCTTAAGTTGAGTGAAAGCATCTGTAATATTGGCGACGGAATGTCCCAAATTTTGCAATTCTTTGTTAGTGCTATTACTCGGAAACGCTTCCAGCCCTTGGCATTCTTGTAACCAATAACCTGCAATTAATGCTTTTTCGCTGTTGGTGTTCGGTAGCGCAGCATTAAAAAGATCAGCAAAAGTTTCGTAATCTTTATCCTCACGGCTATTTACATCTAGTAACGCCGGTAGGTTCGTCGGTTTTTCTGGCAATGAGCTAGGGGTGCTAACGTCATATCGATTAATAGCCCACAAAAGAACTCGGATGCGCTGGTTTTCGTCTAATTTTCCCAAAGCCTCTAAAATTTTGTTCATAGCATCTAGTTCTGGATCGGTCATTTTTATCACCAATAATTGTCGAAATTTATCCATATATAAGATTTAAATTGTATTTGTCAACCATTAAATAAAGAAAAATTATTTTATGCTTATGTTATGCATTTTGCAAAACACGAGTTATTTTAATTTGGCATATTTAACATATTGAAAAATAAAGTAAAAAATATACTCCATATTGGAAGTGCTTGCAAAAATGCAAACACCAATTAAAAAATATAAAAATATGCAATCTATATGGTTGCTGGGTGGAGCTTCATGGTTGAACAGTAGAACTCTATTTCTCAAGAATAACTTTCACAAAAAAAGGGCCGGAGAACCGGCCCTTTTTGCTGTTGGCTGTGATGTGGGTTGGGGATCAGGCGCTGGCGTCCTCGACCACATATTTCTTCTCGTGGGCCAGCCCCATATAGAGGCTGACGCACATGGCGAGCAGCACCACCGTAAACGGCAGGCCGACCGTGATCGCCGCCGCCTGCAGCGCGGTGAGCGCATCCGCTCCGCCGCCGAACAGCAGCGCCGCCGCAACCACGCCCTCGATCACCGCCCAGAACACCCGTTGCACCACCGGCGCATCGACCTTGCCGCCCGCGGTGATCGCGTCGATCACGAGGCTGCCGCTGTCCGAGGAGGTGATGAAGAACACCAGCACCAGCACGATCCCGAGGCTTGACGTCAGGGTCGCCAGCGGCAGGTTCTCCAGCATCTGGAACATCGCCAGCTCGACCTTGTCGAGACCGCCCGCGAGCGCGCCGACATTGTTCATGATCTGGTCGAGCGCGGCCCCGCCGAAAACGCTCATCCACACCAGGGTGACGAGGGTCGGGACAATCAGCACGGCGATGATAAACTCGCGCACCGTCCGGCCCTTGGAGACGCGGGCGATAAACATGCCGACGAACGGGGACCAGGAAATCCACCAGGCCCAGTAGAACACCGTCCAACCCTGCATCCAGGCTTCATCCGGACGCCCGGCGAAGTTGCTGTAGGAGACGATATTGC
This sequence comes from Sneathiella sedimenti, assembly GCF_017313765.1. GTDB lineage: Bacteria > Pseudomonadota > Alphaproteobacteria > Sneathiellales > Sneathiellaceae > Sneathiella > Sneathiella sedimenti. Next base: position 626,611 of record NZ_JAFLNC010000002.1, read on the forward strand.
CAAGGTAGCCGATCAGCGTGTCGCCCATGACCGCGAAGATCACCGCCGTCGGGCCGACAAGCAGCACGAACAATAGCAGGATACCCGCGAGCCCCATATTGATGTTGGAGAGGATCTTCACCCCGCCATCAAGGCCGCGGATCACCGAGATCAGCGCGATCGCCGTCACGCCGAAGATCACGGCGATCTGGGTGTTGATCCCGGCCTCGAACCCGAACAGATAGGCAAGACCGGCAGAGGCCTGCTGCGCGCCGAAACCGAGCGAGGTGGCCAGGCCGAACAGCGTCGCGAGCACCGCCACCGTATCGATCACATGGCCGATAAAGCCCCAGCTGCGATCGCCGATCAGCGGATAGAAGGCCGAGCGGATGGTCAGCGGCAGCCCCTTGTTATAGGAAAAGAACGCGAGCGACAGTCCGACAACCGCATAGATCGCCCACGGATGCAGGCCCCAGTGGAACATCGTCGCACTCATCGCCATGTCGGCCGCGGCTGGGGTCCGCGCCTCCACGCCGAGCGGCGTCTCATACCAGCCGGTGTAGTAGGCGGTCGGTTCGGCGACCGACCAGAACATCAGGCCGATGCCCATGCCCGCCGCGAACAGCATCGCGAACCACGACAGGTTGGAAAATTCAGGTTTCGCGTCCTCCCCGCCGAGGCGGATCTTGCCGACCGGCAGCACAATGAGCGCAAGGCAAAAGAGCACGAAAATATTGGCGGCGGCCATGAACAGCCAGTCGAAGGCGCCGATCGACCACCATTTCGCGCCGTCGAAAGCGCCCTTTGCGGCTTCCGGTGCAATCAGGACGCCGATCACGAACAGGATGACCAGTCCGGATGAGACCCAGAAAACCGGGTGATGAACATCCATTCCCCAACGCTGAAGGTTGCTTTGGCCGACTTCAAAGTCGGTTTCATACAAGTCTTCACTCATATTTTCCCCCATTTCTACCCGGGATTGACGCATGGTGCTTAAATTCGTTCCGGGTAATACAAGATACGTGCGTCAACTGGGGGGCAACCTATCAATTCCGACGGTTTCTGTCCAATCGCGGCCCAGCTTTTATAAACTTTTTAGCTGTATAAGAAGAAGGTAAATTCCCTCGACATCGCAGTTTTATGCGGGCTGAAGAGGTTGTATGGCGGGGCGGAAAGGTGCCGCAAAATATTTTCGAACTGTCATTTTTTCGATACAGGGAAAGTCGAAAAAGCCCTTCTAAGTAGTAGGTATATTGCCTTGACTCTAATGAATTGACTATGGTTGCCGGTATGTTAGCGATGCCTTGCCTGGAGCAATTTTATGAATAAAGCCGCGCGCCTTCTTGTCAGTCCGGCTGTGATAGCGCTGCTGGCCCTGACCGGTTGCCAATCTCAGAAGGTCGAGAAGATGGCCGATGAAATGCAGATCCGCAAGGAAACGACCTTTGCGGACCCAATGCCGCCGATGGAGGAGCCACCCATCTGGACCGATGGTTCATCGAATGTCTTTCAGAACATTTCGAGCAAGGTGAATTACGAAACCAAATATATTGCCCGTGATGGAAAGCTTGTAACCCAAAAAGAACATGACGGATGCATCGTTGTCCACGATTATGCGATGCCCTTTTCGCCAGCTGTGAAATGGAAAAATTGTCGCGATCCAGACGGGGTCAGTACTAATTACAAGCTTGATGATACTGAGGTCTGGCCATTGGAAACAGGGAAGCACTGGTCATATCGTCAGGCTGGCACGAATGTAGAAGGCCAGAGTTGGGCGTATATTCGCGACTGCGCGGTGGAGGGGCAAGTCCGGATCACAACGCTGCTCGGCACGTTTGATACTTTCCGGGTGGCCTGCAGTGATCAGTTGAAGACTCGCGTCTGGTTCTTATCTCCGGTCTTGCAAGCGCCCGTTCTGCATACTGTTTTTGAAAAGAAAACTCATAGAAAATATACATTTGAAACAGTGAGTTATCGGTTGAACTAATCAGAAAAGAGAGAAGGGAGGCCATCGCGACAGGAGATGGCCTGAATTTTTTCCAAGGTCAAAAGGATGGGTGTTAACCGCGGTAGTTCACCCGGCTGTTGCCTTCACCGTCGGCGCCGATGACAAGGGTCCCGTTGCCGATGATCTTCACATCGTAGTAATGCTTCTTGCCGACATTGTTGAGCAGGCCCTTGTAGATCACCACCACATAAACCTCGGTTGCGTCAATGGTGTGGGGTTCGCCGCTCTCGATCTTGCCGTCCGTGACCTGGACGGTGGCCAGCTCCTGCGATTTGTCCTTCGAATAGATAACGATCTTTTTGACGTCCGTGGCCTTGGTGCCGGACAGGTCGAATGTAATTTGAGCCATGGTTCTACTCCTTCTGGGGGTTAAATGACCTTAAGACGGCAAAGCTCCCTCATCTGTGACCAAGAACGACGCCCCGGCCAAAAATAATTCGCTTTTCCCGCGCGGGCGTTTCTGGGTATTCTCGACAAAAAAAAGGAGGAGGCATGACCGACAAGCTCTATTTCGAGGATATCGCCAAGGGGGACAGGTTCGCCGGGGCGACCGTGACCGTGGAGCGGGAGGAAATGCTCGATTTCGGGCGGCGCTTCGATGACCAGCCGATGCATTTCGACGTGGAGGCGGCGAAGGCCATGGGGTTCCGCGATGTGGTTGCCTGCGGCGCCTATACCTTCGCGCTCAGTTCAAAGGCGACAACCCATATCTGGCAGCAGTGGCATTTCCTGCCTTCGGGCCTCGGCGTGCAGCTTGATTTTCTGGCGCCTCTCTTTGCGGGCGACGTGCTCACCACGGAGCTGGAGGTGCTGGGCACCCGGCCCAGTTCCAAGCCGGTGCGCGGCTGGCTGGAAACCATTCTCCGCTGCACCAATCAGAGCGGGGAGACGGCCTTCACCACCAGGGCGCATTTCCTGCTTCAGGGGCGCCCCGGCGGGAAGGGGGAATAAAAAAAGGCCGTCCAGCGGGAGTAGATCGCCGGACGGCCAAGGTCAGGGCCATGGAAGGGGAGACCTTCATCGATGGCCCGCGGGAAATCTAGAAGGACCGGGACAGTGCGACGGAGAAGACGCCGCAGGCATCATCACACTGGCTTTTGCTCAGGTCCGTATCGGTCCAGCCGGCACTGAGGCCGAAACCGGCAATCTCGGTGGAAAGGCTGATGCCATAATCGGTATAATCGTCGGTGCCCCACGCGGCGTTATCGTCGATCGCCTGATAGCCGACTGTGCCGCTCAAGGTGAAATACTTGCCAAGCGGGATGTCGATGCCGCCATGGGTGTAATAGGCGTCGCCGCTGTCACCGAAATACTCGGGTGAATAATTGAGGCCCGCACTCACGGCCATGAATCCGAAGTCATAGCCGATGGAGGGGGCAATCTCGAAAAAGTCGTAGTTCAGGCTGCTGTCCGCGCCGGGATAGGTGTAGTAAATCGCCGAGAGATCCCAGCTGAAATTGTCGATGCTGCCGCCGACGCCGGCATAGTAGTCAATCTCGATCGTGGCGTCTGAGAATTTCACGTTCGACGCCCAGATGCCGGCGCTCACCGCCGCCGGACCGAAGTCGTATGTATAATCAAAACCGCCCTGAACAGCGGGATTATTGCCTGTTTGCGAGATGCCGCGGAAGATATAGTCGGACGTCAGCGAAATGTTGGCGGAAAACTCACCGGGAATGGCGCTTTCCTCGACCAGGGGCTCCGCTTTTGCCAGGGAAACCATGCCAAAAGCAATCATCGGGACAATCAGGAATTTTGACTTCTTCATATTTGTAATCCTTACACGCAGGTTGATGCTTGTTGCATTGCAACCACCGTGCCAAAAATTAAAAAATGTGTTAAAACAATAGGTTAGTAAATATCCCTCATAAAATGTGTTGCAATGCCGCATAATTTTTCAGCAGAAAATGATGCAATGCACCATTTGTGGCCAGAAATTAAGCAGCAAGCATCTGGCGGTTGCCGGTCTTTTCGCCTAAATTGGCGTCACCATTGAGAAGGAGCGTAGAGTGCAAGGGGATATCGAGCGCAAGCTGGCCGAGGCAACGGCGTTGCAGCGGCGCGGGAACAAGAACGCGGCAGCGGCAATTTACCGCCAGATTCTGAAGACACACCGCACCATCGCGCCGGCCCATTACAATCTCGCGCTCTTGCTGAAGGACCAGGGGAAATGGCTGGCGGCGGAAAAATCCTTCAAGGCCGCGATTGCCGCCGATCCGGCCTATGCCCTTGGCTGGCGCGGGTATGCCCGGTTCCTTGCCGAGCGGCAAAGGCCGAAGGATGCCGTCCGAGCCGGGCTGAAGCTGGCCGCCCTCGACGAATTCTCGCCCGCGTCCCTGCAGCAGCTGGCCGATCTTCTGGAACTGGTGCCGGTCGGCGATCTTGGCCCCGCCGGGGATGAGGCGATGCTCCGCTGCCTCAATTCCGACGAGGTGGAGAGCGATCGTTTTATCGTCACCTTGCTCGCGCGCATTCATCGCCAGAAGGGTATCGTCAGGATGCTGGACGGAACGGGCGGGCTCGCCGGGCTGGAAGGGGCGCTTAACGAGCCGGTGATCGCGGCGGCCTTCTCGCGGCTGATCCTGCCGTCCCCGGACCTGACCACCTTGATCGAGAAGGCGCGCGCGCAGTTGCTGCAGGAGGAATGGGAGATGGCGCAGGAGTTGATGGCGCTGCTCGCGCTGCAGCTTGCGCTCACCGAATATGTGCTTGAAAGTCCGCCGGGAACGCCCCCGGCGCCGGACGCGCTGGAGCCGGCGCTGCGCGCCGCGCTCTATGCCCCGCTGTCGCCGGAGGTGGCGACGGAATTGCTGGAGAAAGAGGCGGAGCAGCTCGCCACTCGGCCGTGGTGCCGCCTCTTGCTGACCCGGATGGGCCCGCAGGCCGCGCGGGAGCGGGAACTTGCGGCAACCCTGCCAGTTCTTTCCGCGAGCGGCGATAAGGTGTCGGGCGCGGTGCAGGCGCAGTATGAGGAAAGTCCCTATCCACGCTGGCGGGAGCTTCGAAGCGGCGGGGAAACAACCCTTCCGGCCCTCCTGAAACGGCTGTTCCCGGACATGACGCCGCCGTTTCCCGCCGAGAACCCGAAAGTGCTGGTTGCCGGCTGCGGCACCGGGCGGCATGCACTGCGCACGGCCAAGCGGATCATCGGGGCAGAGGTGACGGCGATCGATCTCTCCCGCGCCTCGCTGGCCTATGGCGCGCGGCAGGCGGAGGCCCATGACATCAGCAACGTCACCTTCGCCCAGGCGGATATTGTCGATCTGCCGGACAGCCTCGGGCGGTTTGACCTGATCGAGGCGAGCGGCGTGCTCCATCATATGGCCGACCCCGAAGCCGCGTGGAAGGGCCTGCTGTCCTTCCTTGCCCCGAACGGCGTGATGAAGGTCGCGCTCTATAGCGAGCAGGCGCGGCAGGATGTGATCGCCGTGCGCGAGATGGTAGGGGAGCGGATCGAGACGCTCACCCTCGATGAAATCCGTACGCTCAGGCAGGAACTGCTGGCCCTGCCGGAGGATCACCCGGCGGCGTCGGTCACACGGGAACTGGATTTCTACAGTCTCAGCGGCTGCCGCGATTTTCTCTTTCACCGGCATGAGCAGCGCTTCGACATTCCGCGCATCAAGGCGGCGATCGAGGATCTGGGGCTCGCGTTTCTCGGCTTCGAGTTTGCCGACCCGCAGGTCATGACCGCCTACCGCGCGCGCCATCCGAAGGACCCGTCGGGGCGCCTCCTCGACAACTGGGCGGAAATCGAGGCGGAAAATCCCACGCTGTTTCGCGGGATGTACCAGTTCTGGTGCCGAATAAAAAAGTAAATCCTCGCTATTGCCGGGGGCTTATGACACTATTAATTTAGTTTTTTGGTATATTCCAAATCTAACAGGCGCCAGGCAATGACACTGCAACGTCGACTTGCTACGATCATGGTCGCCGATGTCGTCGGATACAGCCGCATGATGGAACAGGCGGAAGAAGAGACAGCGGCGCGTCTTGATGTATGTCAGAAGCTGATCACCGAGTCGGTCTCGGCCGGTGGTGGCCGAATTTTCAACCGCGCCGGCGATGCCGCCCTGGCGGAATTTCCAAGCCCGATCAACGCCGTGAAGACAGCCGTCGGTATTCGCGAGGGCCTCGCCGGATCAGCGCCGGAAATCGCCAACAGCATGAAGATGCGCTTCGGCCTGCATCTTGCCGATGTTATGGTGTCCGGCTCGGACCTGCTCGGCGATGGCGTCAATCTCGCCGCCCGTATCCAACAGGAAGCCGACCCCGACAGCATTCACCTGTCGCAAACCCTGTTCGACCAGATCAAGCGCAATTCACCCTTTTCCTTTGATGATCTGGGGGAACGGCATTTCAAGAATATATCCGACCCGATCCGCGTCTACCGCTTGAAGGGACATCTGGGCGCCCATGTGTTCCTGTCGGCCCCGAGCCAACGCACCGCCGCGCTCAAGACCATCCACCCGAATTCCCTTGCAGTGCTGCCCTTTGTCTCGGCGGGCGGGGACGAGGACCAGCGCTATCTCGCGGAAGGGCTGACCGAGGAGATCATTCTGGAGCTGGCCCGCTTCAAGAAACTGCATGTCGCCTCGCGCAGCGCCAGTTTCGTCTATTGGGAGTCGAAGGCCAACCCCTCGGAGGTCGCCCATGACCTCGGCGTCAGCTATGTGCTGGAAGGGCAGGTGCGTCGGCTGGGGGACAAGGTCCGGCTGTCCCTGGAACTCACCAACGGCCAGACGGGAATTGCCGTCTGGACCGACCGGATTACGCGGCAGTTCGCTGACCTGTTCGAGCTGCTCGATACCATGACAAAGCAGATCGCCGCCACCATCCTCGGCCGGGTGGAGGCTGACGCGATTGAAACGGCCCGGCGCAAGCCGCCGGAGAATATGAAGGGGTATGATTTCATGCTGCGGGGGCTGGATATGCACCGCATTGGTGGCATTACCTATGAAGCCTCGCGGGAGGCGGTCCGGTGGTTTGACAAGGCGATCGAGGAAGACCCGACCTACGGGCCGGCCTATGCCTGGCGGATCTGTGCCTCCTCCTGGCTGCCGGAATTCGATCTCGCCAAGGAGAAACATTATATCGAGAAGGCGCTGGAACTGGATGCCAACAATCCCGAGGCGCAGCGGATCATGGGAACGGTCCATATGATGGAGGGAAATTTCGAGGCCGCGAAATATCATCATGAGCGGGCCATGGCGCTGAGCCCGTCGGATGCCTATCTCCTTGCCCGGTCGGCGGCCTTTTATTCCTTCAACGGGGAACCGGATAAGGCGCTGAAACTGCTGGAAAAGGCCGAGGACCTGGACGGTCTGCTGCCGGTCTGGTGCGTCGAGGAGCGGGGGATCGCCTATTTTCGCGCCGGCCAGTTCGAGCAGGCGGTGCAGGCGCTGACGGAACTCCCTTCGCAGACCTCGCGCAGCCGCTTGTATCATTGTGCGGCGCTGATCGCGCTCGGTCGGCAGGCGGACGCCAAGGTCGTGATGCAGAAGGCGCTGGCGGTGAACAAGGATCTGACGGCCGCTGAATTCTTTTCCAAGGAAACATGGCGGGACATGGCGTTTCGCCGCAAGCTGCGCCATGACCTGATCGCGGCGGGCCTGCCGAAGTAGGATCGGAACCGCGTCGAACTGCGGCAGTTTCCATGCTGCGCTGCAATATATTTCTTTGCATTCCGGCGCTTCTGCCCTATGGTGCGGCCAAATATTCAGAAATTTCGAACTTGGAAGTTTATCACGTGATCAAGCCAACGCTTGCCGCCGCTGCCGGCCTGTTTTCTGTCGGTGGGGGCGGCACCGCAGACCCGATTAAACTCACGCCCTCGCGGATCAAGACAGAGCTCCTGTCGGGCCTGACCGTGGCCCTGGCCCTGGTGCCGGAGGCCGTGGCCTTCGCCTTTGTCGCGGGCGTGCATCCGCTGGTCGGGCTCTATGCGGCCTTTATCGTCGGGCTGGTGACCGCGCTGATCGGCGGCCGTCCGGGAATGATCTCCGGCGCGACCGGGGCGCTCGCCGTGGTGATGGTCTCGCTGGTCGCGCTGCATGGGGTGGAATATCTGTTCGCCACCGTCGTGCTGATGGGCATCTTGCAGATCCTTGCCGGCGTATTCCGGCTAGGCAAGTTTATCCGGCTGGTGCCGCATCCGGTGATGCTCGGCTTTGTCAACGGCCTCGCCATCGTGATTTTCATGGCGCAGCTGACCCAGTTCAAGGTAGTCGATACCTACGGCGAGATTGTCTGGATGACGGGCACACCGCTGGTGACCATGCTCGGCCTTGTTGCGGCGACCATGGCGATCATCTGGCTGATGCCGAAGATTACAAAAGCCATTCCCGCGCCGCTGGCCGGAATTGCCATCATTGCCGGGGTCGTGATTGCCTTTGGCATCGACGTGCCGCGTGTCGGCGACCTCGCCTCGATCAAGGGCGGCCTGCCGGACTTTCACATTCCCATGGTCCCGATCAATCTGGAGACCCTGAAGATCATCTTTCCCTTCGCCCTGATCCTCGCCGCCATTGGCCTGATCGAGAGCCTTCTCACGCTCAATCTCGTCGGCGAGATCACCGAGCAGAGCGGCGGCGCGTCGCAGGAATGCGTGGCCCAGGGCCTCGCCAACACCATCACCGGCTTTTTCGGCGGAATGGGCGGCTGCGCCATGATCGGCCAGTCGATGATCAATATGAAATCGGGCGGGCGGACGCGGATATCCGGCATTTCCGCCGCGCTGTTCCTGCTCGCCTTTATCCTCGTTGCCTCCTCCATGATCGAGCAGATCCCGCTCGCCGCGCTGGTCGGGGTGATGTTCATGGTGGTGATCGGCACCTTTGCCTGGCAGAGCCTGCGGATCATGCGGATTATCCCGCTGTCCGATACGCTGGTCATCATCCTGGTGACGGCGGTGACGGTGCTGAGCGACCTGGCCGTGGCGGTTGTTGTCGGTGTCATTGTCTCCGCGCTTGTCTATGCCTGGAACAATGCGCGGCGCATTCATGCGAATACGGAAATCCTCGCCGACGGCTCGAAGGTCTACAAGATCGAGGGGCCGCTGTTTTTCGGCTCCACCGACGGTTTCGCGGAAATCTTCGACGTGAAGGGGGATCCTGACCTGGTCATTGTCGACTTCATGAACAGCCGCGTCGTCGACCAGTCGGCGCTGCAGGCGGTCGAGGTGCTGGCGTCGAAATATGAGGCGCTCGGCAAGCAGGTGCAACTGCGCCATCTGTCGCGGGACTGCCACCGGCTTCTGAACCGGGCCGGTCAGCTGATGGTCGATTCCGATGACGACCCGACCTATGGCGTCGCCGTCGACTATTCGGTCAAGACCGGGATTTTGAGCGGCGGCCACTAGGCGGCGCAATATCAATCTTGCCTTTGGCGGGAGAGGTCCTATTGTTGGCACATCCAACTTGCCAACAATCGGGACATAACAATGCTGAATGAAAAAATCATCCTGATCACCGACGCCCTGCATTTTCTGGGGAAGACCGGATCGCGGGTCATGATCGCCGAGGGCGCGACCGTCTACGCCCATGACAACGCCTTTACCGACGCGGCCGCGCGGGAGAAGTTCGCCGCCGAGATTCCCGGCGTCAAACCCCTTGCCGAGCAGGACCCGACGGCAATTGTCGATCAGGTCATCGCGGCGGAGGGGCGCATCGACGTGATGATCAACAATGATGCCTTCCCGGCGCTGAAAGCGTCCATCGATGAGGCGGATATCGGCGATCTGCGCAACACGCTGGAGGCGCTGGTGGTGCGCGGCTTTCATTTCGCGAAGGAAGTCTCAAAGCATATGAAGAAAGCGGGGCAGGGCAAGATCCTGTTTATTTCCTCCGCCGCGCCGAGAAACGGCATTCCTAACTATTCCATGTATGTGGCGGCGCGGGGCGGGACCAATGCCCTTGCCCAGACCCTTGCCAAGGAACTCGGCCGTTATAATATCCAGGTGAACGCGCTGGCGCCGAATTTCGTCGAGAGCCCGGACTATTTCCCGAAGGAATTGCTGGAGAACGAGGCCGCGTTCAAGAAGATCACCTCGCAAATCCCGCTTGGTCGCCTTGGCAAACAGGAAGAGGCGGGCGATTACCTTCTCTTCCTTGTCTCGGACAAGTCGAACTACATCACCGGACAGGTGCTCTATTTCGCGGGCGGCTGGGCGGCCTAGGCGTCAGGCCTTCGGTTTCTGGTTGAGCGGATAGAGGCGGGTGACATGGCCCATCTTGCGCCCGTCGCGCGCCTCTGCCTTGCCATAGAGATGCAGGCTGTTTTCCGGATCCTCGAGCAGGGTGCCCCAGCGTTGCACATCATCGCCGATGAGGTTCGTCATCACCGCGTTTGAATGACGGGTGGGATCGCCGAGGGGCAGGCCGCAGACCGCGCGGATGATCTGGCGGAACTGGCTCGTTGCGCAACCCTCGATCGTCCAGTGACCGGAGTTGTGGGGACGCGGTGCCAGCTCGTTGACGAGAATCTGGTTGTCCTTCGTCACGAACATCTCGACGGCGATCATCCCGACAAGGTCCAGTTTCATGGCGATTTTCTCGGCGATCTCGACCGCCTTCTCGGCGAGCCAGTCCGGCACATCGGCGGGCGCCAGCGTGACGTCGAGGATATGGTTCTTGTGGCGGTTCTCCACCGGGCAGAAGGCGGCAATCTCCCCGGCCGGGTTGCGGGCAACAATCACGGAGATTTCCATCTTGAAATTGACCAGGCCCTCCAGGATCGAGGGGGTGTTGTTCATGTCGGCCCAGACCTTGTCCAGATCGTTGGCACCGGTGATTTTTACCTGTCCCTTGCCATCATAGCCGAGCCGCCGGGTTTTCAGGATCGCCGGGGTCTTGACCTGTCGGACTGCCTGGATCAGTTCCTCCATGGATTCCACATTGGAGAAAATCGCCGTGCCGATGCCGAGACTATTGATAAAGCTTTTCTCGAGCAGCCGGTCCTGGGTGATTTCCAGCACTTTTGCGCCCGGCCGCACGGGCACGATCCCGCTGAGGAAGTCAACCGTCTCCGTCGGGATATTCTCAAACTCCAGCGTGACGACATCGACGCTTTTTGCAAAGGCGGAGAGGGCGTCCCGGTCGCTGTAGCTGGCGACGGTGGAGCGATGGCTCACCTGGGCGGCAGGGCTGTCCTTCTCGGGGCCGTAGATATGCACAAAATAGCCCATCTCCGCGGCGGCGATGGCCATCATGCGGCCGAGTTGGCCGTCGCCCAGAATTCCAATATGTCCACCGGGTGATATCGTTGTCATGTTGTCGGGTGCCTTTATTTGGGGTCGAGGGCGACGGCGTCGGTCTGCCGCATGCGCCATTCATTGATGGCTGTTGCGTAAGTGCCGTTCTGGAGCGCGAGGATCTGTCCGGCGAGAAGTGCGGCGTTGATCGCGCCGGCCTTGCCAATGGCGAGAGTACCGACAGGAACACCGCCCGGCATCTGCACGATGGACAGGAGGCTGTCCATGCCCTTGAGGGCCTTGCTCTCGACCGGCACACCGAGAACGGGAAGGGTCGTCATCGCGGCCGTCATGCCCGGAAGATGCGCCGCGCCACCGGCGCCCGCAATAATCACCTTCAGTCCGCGCGCGGCGGCATGGGTCGCATATTCATAGAGGCGGTCCGGCGTCCGGTGCGCAGAGACGATCTTTGTCTCGAACGGAATTCCCAGTGTTTCCAGCGTATCAGCGGCGTTCTTCATAGTGTCCCAGTCGGACTGGCTGCCCATGATGATCCCGACTTCTGCATCCCGGTTGGTCATTAATGATGTTCCCTGTTTTGACCCTGGCGGTTTGAAGCCCGCGATTATAGGCATGCCGGCAAAAGACGCAAGCGAAGCTTACAGGCGTCTCATGCCGTAGTTGTAATTGCTGGCAAAGCGGCGGAATAGATTGAGTTTTCGGTAAATTGTTTTACAATTGCGGCCTTACAAATCACCGTTGGGCCAGCGCACAGGGGACAGGTCATGAAAATCGGATCAAGCGGACAAGGTCGTCCCGTGTCGGCGAGTTCAAGCAGGAAATCCGAAAAAGCGGCCACGACCAGCCGTTATTCCGCTCCCCGGCAGATCGAAGACAGCGCCACTGTCCTTGGTATCCCCGAAGCCGAACTGACCCCCCGGGTCCGCGACGCCATTTCCACCCTGATGACGGAAGTCGACAACCTGCGCCAGAGCATCAAGGACCTGTCGCGGCGCCTGAGCGAGTCGGAGAAGATTGCCGATCAGGACCCGCTCCTGCCGATCTATAACCGGCGCGCCTTTGTCCGCGAGCTCACCCGCGTACAGGCCTCGGTCGAGCGGTACCAGACCGAGGCGAGCCTTGTGTATCTCGATCTCAACCGATTCAAGACCATCAATGACGATCTCGGTCACGAGGCCGGGGATTATGTGCTGTCGCAGGTGGCGTTGCGCCTGAAGGAGTGCGTGCGCGATACCGATATCGTTGGGCGGCTCGGCGGCGATGAATTCGGCCTGATCCTGTCCCGCACCCGGGCGGAGGATGCGCGCAACCTGATCGACCGCCTGCCGGCCCTGTTCGCGGAAAAGCCGATTATCTGGAAAGGCGCGGCACTCAAGACCTCGATGTCCTCCGGCGTTGTCTCCATCAATCCCGGACGGGACCCGGAGCAGACGCTCAGTGCCGCCGATAATGAGATGTATAAGGAAAAGCATCAGGCGGACCAGCCCGACGCCTGAGGGCGTTTGGCGGTCAGGCGATAATGTCGGGCAGCAGCATATTCTGAGTCGCGTAAATCTGGTCCTTCAGGATCAGCTTCCGCTTTTTCAACCGTTGCAGTTGCAGCGAGTTGTAGTTTCCGGTTTCGATGAGGGCGTCAATCGCCCGGTCCAGGTCGCCATGTTCGGTTTTCAATTGTTCCAGCCGTGCGCGCAGTAGTTCCTGCTCGTCAATTTCCGCCATGATATAAAGGCACCCCGACAACTATTTTCCAATGAAGCGACAGCTATGCTACCCTAACGCGGGTAAGGGCGTAGCGTAGCACAAATATTAGCACTTTTTCCCGTGAAAGCCTAGGGTTAGGCGCTGGATCGGGGCATTTTTCTTGAAAAGGGGGAGCCTGTTCAGGATGGCGATTTATTCCTCGGCCGTGTTTCCGCCCAGCCAGCTCTGGGACTATGCGGTCAAGCTTTACAATAACCCCGAGGTATCGGCGGCCTGTCTCCGGCTGCAGGACCGGCGTGGGCTGGATGTCAACATGCTGCTATTTTCCGTCTGGGTGGCCGCGAGCGGTCGCGGACGCCTCACGGACGCCGAGATGATCGCCGGGATCGAGGCGGGCGCGCGCTGGCAGGCCGACGTGGTGGCGCCGCTCCGTCATGTGCGCCGCTATCTTAAAGGGGACATCGCCCCCGCCGACAACCGTCTTGCGGCGGAGTTGGGGCGCGGCATTTCGGACAGTGAACTCTTCGCCGAGCATATGGAGCTGCAGTTCCTGAACGAAATCCTGACACGGCCTGCGACGGGTTCTTTCGGTGCAGCGGAGCGGGGGGAGGCGGCAGCCGACAATCTTGCCGCCTATCTCGGCCATGTCACCCGCGACATTTCCCGCGATGACCTGTCTGACCTGCTCCAGATCTGGCAGCAGGCCTTCCCCGGCGCGGACCCCCGCCTGACCGGCCTGTTCGGCCCCTCCTTGCAATAAACAAGAAAAAGAGTCATGACCCAGCCTGCATTATTCACCCGATACGTCTTTTCCCTGCTCGTTCTCGTCTGCGTTTTTGTCGCCAGCCCTCCGGCTGGGGCGGCCAGCAAGGAAGACGTGCTGCGCGATGCCTTGATCACGAACGGACAGGCCTGCCTCGCGAAGGGCGATGAAGATTGCGCCAAGGCCTGTCGGGTTGCCTCGGACAACTTGGCGGATACGGCCCTGGTGAACAATTGCCACTGGCTCTATCGGAAGGCCTCTGCGGGCGGGCCACTCGAGAGAGGGGACCCGGTTCTCGAGCAGATGCAATATCAGGGCAAATCCTGTATCAATCGCAGGGATAGAGCCTGTGCGGAGGCCTGCACCGAGGCAATAAAGGATTCGGCCAATACGCAATTGGTCGCGCATTGTAACGCCGAGTATCAGCGTGTTCTCGCCGCCAACCCGCCACCCAAGGCCAAGCCGGAGGAAAGCATGACTCTGGCCGAGCGTATTGCCCTGATGCCGGACAAGGCGGCCTATTGTAAAGCGAAATACAGCAACAAGCTCCCCGCGGGCACGCGGCGAGCGGTCGACAACTGCAAGAGAGCTTGCCTAGACCAGCGGGTCAGGGACAAGAATTATCCGGAAAACAAGCGGACAGTGGCGGTCGGCCAATGCGAGAATGCCTATTACAACGTCGTAAAGGCGCTCGGGGAATAAGAGAGGGCGTTACGCGCCGCCCTTCAACCCCCGCCTGACAGGCCTGTTCGGGGGTTGACGGGGGCCAAAATTCATCGGGTCATGCTATTGTGGAGACAGCGGGCAAAGTTCAACGTAAACTTGACCTGACTGAACTGCTTTGGGTGGATCCTGAATGCAAACACAACGTACCGTCCGACGTCTTGCGGCGATTCTTGCGGCCGATGTCGTCGGTTATTCCCGGCTTATGGAAAAAGATGAGGCAGGCACGCTCACGCGTCTGCAGGCGGTGAAACGGGACATCCTCGAGCCGGCAGCGGCAAGCCATGGCGGGCGTATCTTCAAGACAATTGGGGACGGATTTCTCATCGAGTTTCAAAGCGTTGTCTCGGCCGTAGAGTTTGCGCTCTTCCTCCAGCGGGCGATGTTGGCGCGTGATCCGGGAGTGTCCGACGACAATCGCCTTTCCCTGCGGATCGGCATAAGTCTCGGTGATGTTCTTGTCGACGGCGATGATCTCTTCGGCAACGGAGTGAATATCGCGGCTCGGCTGGAACAGCTGGCCGACGCGTCGGGCATTTGTGTGTCGGGAAGTGTGTTCGAGCAGGCCAACCGCATTGTCGATGCCGAGTTTGAGCCGCTTGGCCGCCAGCAGGTCAAGAATATGCAGGAACCGGTCGTCGCCTATCGCATCAGTCTTTCCGGGGCATCGGCAGGCAAGTTGCGGCAGACTCCAAAAGCAGCGACGCCGGCGCGGCCAACCATTGCGGTCATGCCGTTCGATAACCTGAGCGGTGATCCGGCGCAGGAGTATTTCGCCGATGGCATGGCGGAGGAAATCATCACCGGGCTTTCGCAAATCAAGTGGCTGACGGTGATTGGACGCAATTCCACCTTCTTCTTCAAGGGCAAGTCGCCGGACCTTCGACAGGTCGCGGCTGAACTGAATGCCCGGTACCTCCTGAACGGGAGTGTGCGCAAGTCGGCTGATTCCCTTCGCATTTCCGCCCAGTTGATCGAGGCGGAGTCCGGACGGCAGCTCTGGGCACGGCGGTTTGACGGATCCGCCGCCAGTGTTTTCGATCTGCAGGACGAGATTACCCTTTCCGTCATCGGCGCCATCGAGCCGAACGTCCGTCTCGCGGAGATTGAGCGGGTGAAACGGAAGCGCCCCGGCGACTACGATGCCTACGATCTCTATCTCCAGGCGATCGCCCATATGTATGAGGTGACCCCGGCGGCGCGCGTTGCCGCGCTCGACCTGATCCAGCAAGCGCTGGCACTGGATCCCGGCTATGCCGAGGCCCATGGTGTCGCCGCCTGGTGCTATTTCGCCCGCTCGCTCTGGGAGGGATCACTGCCCAGATCCTATATTGACGCCGCATTGCATCATGCGCGCTCGGTTCAGGCGCTGCGGTCTGAAGACGCTAGCACGCTTGCCCATGCGGCTATTTCCCTAGCGATGGCGACCCGCGATTTCGACTCCGCGCTGGAAATGATTGCGCGGGCGCTCGCCATCAACCCCAGCTCTGTTCATGCCCATGGCCATGGTGCGGTGATTAATGTCTGGGCGGGCCACTATGAGGATGCGATAACCTTGGCGTCGCAGGCGCTCCGGCTCTCGCCGCTTGAGCCGCTCAGCGTGATGGCCCATGCGGCAATCGCAGGCGCGCGGCTTATGCGGGGCGAGTATGAACTGGCGCTGGCCACCGCCCGGCGCGGCATCCAGATCTACCCGACGCATGTTCCGTCGCACCTGATCATGATCCTCAGCCTGATGCGTCTTGGAAAATTGGAGGAGGCGCGGGCAGCGGCGGTGCGCTTTATGGAGGTGACGCCCTCCTACCGGATAAATCTGCGGGTTCCGATATTCGAGCATTTCGGCAAGGAGCTGGCCGACGCCGGCTTGCCGGAACCGGGACCGGCGACGTAAAAGCTAGTCGCCCTTCAACCCCCGCCATTCGCGCACCAGGTCATTCTCGATCCCCAGCAGGCGGAGCAGATGGCCGGTGAACTGGTCGACAATCTCGTCGGTGGTCTGCGGCCTAGTATAGAAGGCCGGCACAGGTGGGGCAATGATCGCCCCCATTTCCGAGAGCTGCGTAAGGGTGCGTAGATGCCCCGTGTGGAAAGGCGTTTCCCGGACTGCCAGTATGAGCTTACGGCGTTCTTTTAAACAAACATCTGCGGCGCGGGTCAGCAGGCTGCTGGTGACGCCGGTTGCAATTTCCGACATCGTGCGGATGGAGCAGGGCACCACCACCATGCCCATGGTCGGATAGGAACCTGACGCGATCGTCGCACCAATGTCCGCCGATTTATGGACCTGGGAGGCGAGGGCCTTGACGTCGGAGACGCTGTAATCTGTTTCCTGCGCGATGGTGATTTCCCCGGCCTTGCTGATGACCAGATGGGTCTCGACCCCAAGCTTCTGGCAGGCCTGAAGCAGGCGAATGCCAAGGCTCGCGCCGGACGCCCCGCTTATCCCGATTACAAGTCGTTGATTTTCCGCCATCTTATAATTTTCTTCCAAAAATTATGCCCTTGAGACATTGAATCATAGTCATTTTGTTCATAAATCTGTAATATAAAGTTGTCTACCGCTGGCTTGCCAGCATCCTGTCGTTTTTAACAAAGGAGATCCACTATGAGCACTGCAGATCATGTTGCACAGCTGACCGAAAAACACCATCAAATCGAAGAAAAAATCGAAAATGAGATGGCCAGCCCGTCCGCAGATCATGTGCATATCAGTGAACTCAAGCGTGAAAAACTCAGGCTCAAGGAAAAGATATCGATGTTGTCCCGAGCGGGGAAAGTGACCCATTAACCGGCAGGTTGCCACCGTTTCCTGACACATTCCAATAAGACGGGACAAGCGCTGAAATTCGTTTCGGCGCTTATTTTTTCTCTCGGTTCGAGGCGCGGCGCGGCGGCAATCCGGCCTGGCCGACGGAACGAGAGACGGCCCGGCGATCGCGACGATATTCGGCCCATAACGGGCGCTTGAGAGGGCGTCTTTTATGGTTAACAAAGGTGGAATAGCGAATTGGTGATTCGTCAAGCCTTATTTTTTTAAAAAGTTTTCCACAAGCTGTTGACGAGATCGGCGGCTTTATACAATATATAGTGGCCGCGCGCGAAATCGGCGGCATTTTAAGTTCAATTAACGACCATAAAAACCGCTTATTGTTGTAATGACCGGAATAAAACACAGCCTATCCGGAAATTGTTGCGAATATAAGGCATGTTGAACGATATTTTATTACAATTTTGGGCGTATTCCGCCGCGTAACAAGACGAAGACAGAAGGGGTAAGGCGAATGCTGGATACGGTCGACATGCTGACAGATATCGTTCAAGTCAAGGGGGGCGCACGCGTCCAGATCGATCATAGCCGGGACAAATATCTGACGGAGTTCGGCAAGGCGGTCCTGAAAGACCGCTATCTTCTGCCGGGGGAAAGTTTCCAGGACCTGTTCGGCCGGGTGGCGAGCGCCTATGGCGAAGGTGATTCTCATGCCCAGCGCATCTATGAATATATCAGCAAGCTGTGGTTCATGCCGTCAACACCGGTTCTGTCCAATGGCGGCTCGACCCGTGGCCTGCCCATTTCCTGCTTCCTCAATGAATCGAATGACAGCCTGCGCGGAATCGTTGATCTCTGGACGGAGAATGTCTGGCTCGCCGCAAAAGGCGGCGGCATCGGCAGCTATTGGGGCAATCTGCGGTCCATAGGCGAGGGCGTCGGCGCGGTCGGCAAGACCTCCGGCGTGGTGCCGTTCATCCGGGTGATGGACAGCCTGACCCTCGCCATCAGCCAGGGATCGCTGCGGCGCGGTTCCGCGGCCGTATATTTGCCGATCTCCCATCCGGAGATCGAGGAATTCATCGAGATTCGTCGCCCGACCGGCGGTGATCCCAATCGCAAGACCCCGAACCTGCATCACGGCATTCTCGTTTCCGATGCCTTCATGCGCGCGGTCGAGAAGGATGACGAGTGGGCGCTGACCAGCCCGCATGACCAGGCCGTTGTCCGCACGGTAAGTGCGCGCAGCCTGTGGATCCGGATTATGACGGCGCGGGTCGAGACGGGCGAGCCCTATATTATCTTCAACGACCGGGTGAACGCCCAGATGCCGGAGCATCACAAGCTCGCCGGTCTGGAAGTAAAGACCTCCAACCTCTGCGCGGAGATCACGCTCCCGACCGGGATCGATCACCTTGGCAAGGAACGCACGGCGGTCTGCTGCCTGTCCTCGCTCAACCTTGAGAAATATGACGAGTGGGAAGGGCAGGACGGCTTTATCGAGGATGTCATGCTGTTCCTTGATAACGTATTGCAGGACTTCATCGACCGTGCGCCGGACGAAATGGCGCGGGCGAAATACGCCGCCGCGCGCGAACGCAGCGTCGGTCTCGGCGTGATGGGTTTCCATTCCTTCCTGCAGGCCAAGCGCGTGCCGCTGGAATCGGTCATGGCGAAAGTCTGGAACACCAAGATCTTCACCCATATCCAGAAGGGCGTCGATGCGGCCTCTAAATCCCTCGCGGACTTGCGGGGCGCCTGCCCGGATGCCGCGGATTACGGCTTTAACGAGCGGTTCTCCAACAAGACGGCAATCGCGCCGACGGCCTCCATCTCCATCATCTGCGGCGGCGCGAGCCCGGGGATCGAGCCGGCGGCTGCCAACAGCTACACCCACAAGACCCTGTCGGGCAGCTTCAACGTGCGTAACCCGCATCTGAAGGCATTGCTCAAAGAGAAGGGACAGGATAACGAGGATGTCTGGAGCTCCATCACCGTGAAGGAAGGCTCCGTCCAGCATCTCGATTTCCTCGACGATCACGAGAAGGACGTGTTCAAGACCGCGTTCGAGCTGGACCAGCGCTGGATTATCGAGCTGGCCGCCGACCGGACACCGATGATCGACCAGTCGCAGTCCGTCAATATCTTCCTGCCCGCCGACGTGCATAAGCGCGACCTGCACCAGATTCACTTCATGGCCTGGAAGCAGGGGGTCAAGAGCCTCTATTACTGCCGCTCCAAATCCATGCAGCGGGCCGAGGTTGTCGCGACGAAGGAGGAGTTGCCGAAGGAACTGCGCGAGCTGGCCGCGAGCCTTGCTCCCGCCGTCGCCCAGGCAGTGGAAGCCGCCGGCGAGACCACCGACTACGAAGAATGCCTCGCCTGCCAGTAGGGCGGGGCACCCTCAACCGATTACGTGAAGAATTGAAGCCGACATGTCCCTTCTTGATGCCAAGCCCGTCTACAAGCCCTTTTCCTATCCCTGGTGCTATGATGCCTGGCTGAAACAGCAGCAGATTCACTGGCTGCCGGAAGAGGTGCCGCTTGCCGATGACGTGAAGGACTGGCACAACACCCTGTCCGAGTCGGAACGGCATCTGCTGACGCAGATTTTCCGCTTCTTCACCCAGTCGGACATTGAGGTCAACAACTGCTACATGCGCCATTACAGCCGCGTGTTCAAGCCAACCGAGGTGCAGATGATGCTCGCCGCCTTCTCCAATATGGAGACGGTGCATATCGCCGCCTATTCGCATCTGCTCGACACCATCGGCATGCCCGAGACAGAGTATTCCGCCTTCCTCCACTATAAGGAGATGAAGGACAAATACGACTATATGCAGCAGTTCAATGTGGAGAACAAATCGGAGATCGCGAAAACCCTCGCCGTCTTTGGCGCCTTTACCGAGGGGCTACAGCTGTTCGCCAGCTTCGCCATCCTGCTCAACTTCCCGCGCACCGGCAAGATGAAGGGCATGGGGCAGATCGTCACCTGGTCCGTCCGCGACGAGAGCCTGCATTGCAACTCCATCATCAAGCTTTTCAAGACGTTCGTGTCGGAAAACCCGGAAATCTGGACCAAGGAATTCTGTCAGGAGCTTTATGCGACCTGCCGCGAGATCGTCATCCATGAGGATGCCTTTATCGACCTCGCCTTCAGCGCCGGGGATATCGAGGGGCTGACGGCCGACGAGATCAAGGGCTATATCCGCTATATCGCCGACCGCCGCCTGACCCAGCTCGGCCTCGATGAAATCTACCATATCGAGAAAAACCCGCTGCCCTGGCTCGACGCCATCCTCAATGCGGTGGAGCATACCAACTTCTTCGAGAACCGCGCCACGGAGTATTCGAAAGCCGCCACAAAGGGGACGTGGGACGAGGCGTTTGCTTGAGGGGTTAGTTCCTTTCTTAGTCACAAATCACGAAATATCAGCAATGTGATCTAAATTTGCGATCTACCGAACATAGTGTAGAATAATCATATTCTATTTATTGTGGTTAAATCACTATGATGTTGGATTTCCTGATATGGGTTGGCTAAAAGCGATTGTCTTTTTAGTGCTAGGTATTTTAATCGGCGCTCTTTCAATGACCTTCGATTTTGAATTTGTTGGCAGTCATATGCCGGGCACCACGAATGTTGAGTTTGGTTTTGCTGAACTCGCGTCCGTAGGACTTACTGCTGCTACAGTCGTTCTCGGTTGTGTTGCACTAATTGTAGGTATTGCTGCAGTTTTCGGTTATCAGTCCATCAGATCTGCTTCGGTTAATAGCGCAGAGAAAATCGCAGGCGAAAAACTCGATGGATCACTTGATGAAAAGGTAGATTTAGCTATTCTCGAGCGCCTTGGTCCTCGTATTCAAGAATTAATAGATAATGCTGGTAAAGGCGGAAAGTTGGACGAAGCATTTGCAAAAGCCCTTTATGGAACGACGATCGAAGAAGAACTGGACGAAGGATTCGACCCCAATGATAAAGAAATAAGGTAATAGTATTATGCAATTATACGGTAGTAGGAAAATTGCTGATAGAGATTTATCAATTGTTGGGAAGTATATTAACGAGATTCCTGTTCGACTAGGGGCTATGGCTAAGGAGCTTGGGATTCAAGTTAAAGTATCTTCGTTGCCATCAAATTATTCTGGTCTCATACGTAAAATTAATACGGGCTATGAAATTAAGATTAACCGATATGAGAGTCGAGAACGACAACGCTTTACTTTGGCCCATGAAATAGCGCATTTCCTTCTGCATAGAGAGATTATAGATAACACTAATGATGGGATCAAAGATACTGTTCTCTATCGGTCTGATCAGCCTCAAATTATTGAGTTTGAAGCGAACAAACTCGCAGCTGATTTGGTGATGCCTAAATTTTTAGTTGATCAGAAAATGGAAATATTCAATCATAGAATTACAGAAGATGAGATTTCTACGCTTGCGAAAGATTTTGGTGTTTCAAAAGTAGCGATGGAAATTAGATTGGGTCAATAGAAGGAAAGTGTGTATTGGCGTTTGATATTGGAGCTCTGTCTTACGTACCGACACTCGCTATTCGTGCTAGTGAAATGAACGGTTTAGAAAAGCTTCCGAGTTTAACAAAGGATAAAATGGTTCCAATTTTTTTATTGGCTCCATGGGGTAGGTCTAAGGAACTCGATAATTCAATTTCTCGAATAGAGAAAGCTTTTCCTCATCGGCCCTATTTTTTGGACTTAGATAGAGATTATCAAGTTTCTGGAGAGCTTTCACCGGCTCAAGAAGAATTCCGAAGTTTATTCTCAAACACAGAACGTTATCGGAATTGGATAGACTTTGTTTCGAAGTATGAATTTATCCTTCCATGCATTCAATTACCCGAACAATCTACGGAAGACTTACTCTACCAAATTGGTTCAATACAAGCTTTAGGAAAGTTATTCTGCATAAGAATAGAGCTCAAGCGAATACCAAGTAATCTTAATGATGTTGTAATGGCATTAAATGCGGTTGGTTCAGCGGACTATGTCATTCAGATTGATGGCGGATGGACAAATAATTTCCAAATCACGGAAGCTGAAATTCACGGGCTAATAACTGGTCCGTTGGGCGGTATTGACGCAAATATTCCTATTATTGTTTCTTGTACTTCAATTCCTGTGGATTACACAGTTATAGAGGGTAGAGAAGTGTTGCCGTTTGGTAATCGGGAAATGGTAAATAGCTTAAAAAGAAGCACTAACAGGAATATAATTGTTTATGGAGATTGGGGAAGTACAAGGCCGCGGCAATATGGAATTGCCTCACCACCAAAACCTCGAATTGATTATCCGATTGCTGACGCATGGGTTTTTGCTCGTAGCAAAGAAAATAATTGGGATTTTAAAAAAGCAGCCGAAGAAATAGTCAGTAGCCCGGAGTGGGAAACAGAAAGTGGTTTGGGAATTTGGGGCGAGCAAATGATAATGTTAACAAAAGACAATCCGACATTTGGAATAAACTCCGCTCAAAAAAATGTCGCAGCTCGCGTCAATATCCATCTTCATCGGCAAGCTCTCTTTGATGATGGAGATATAAGGGGCATTGACCTTGATGAAGAGTGGGAGGACTAACTCCTCACACATACTCCCTCAAAAAAACCACGCCCATCGCGCTCCCGAAGGCGCTCACGTCTTTTGCCTTGGGCTATCCGGGCGGGGCGGGTAGGATGGACTGCAACGGAAGCAAAGGGCGGGGCGCAGGATGGACAAGAAGCGGTACAAGAAAGAACTGGAGCGGTTGCAGATCGAGCTGGTGAAGCTGCAACGGCATATCATTGCCCATGATTTGAAAATCCTGATCATTTTCGAGGGGCGGGACGCCGCCGGCAAGGACGGCACGATCAAGCGCATTACCGAGCATCTCTCCCCGCGGGAGACCCGCGTTATGGCCCTCGGCAAGCCGTCGGACCGTGAGCAGGCGAGTTGGTACTTCCAGCGCTACGCGGCGCATCTGCCGGCGGCGCAGGAAATGGTCCTCTTTAATCGCAGCTGGTACAACCGCGCCGGGGTGGAGCGGGTGATGGGCTTCTGCACCGACACGGAGTATGAGAATTTCATGGCCACCGTCCTGTCGTTCGAGCAGCTGCTGGTCGCAAGCGGGATCCAGCTCTACAAATACTATCTCGACATCACCAAGGACGAGCAGGCCGAACGGCTGGAGGATCGGCGGCAGAACCCGCTCAAAACCTGGAAAATCAGCCCCATCGACGCGGTGGCCCTCGAAAAATGGGACGACTACAGCGCCGCCCGGGACGAGATGCTGAAACGCACCCATAACCCGGTCACCCCGTGGCACATCGTGCGGGCGGACAACAAGAAGGTAACGCGCCTCAACGTCATCCGTCACCTGATGGCCCATGTCGATTGTCCCGACAAGGACCTCGAGCATACGCATCCCGATCCGGAGGTCGTTTTCGAGTTTGACGAGAAACATCTCACCAACGGGGCCATTGCACCGTAAGCGCGTGGCCTGTAGTCGTCAGGCGGCGGTTCCGCCTATTTCGCGGGCTTGCGGTTGATGTTCAGCGACACCTTGCCGGCGTTGGAATCCGAGGTGGCCAGAACCTTGGCTTTCACCTGTTTCGGTTTCTTGATTTCCTTGTTTCCGCGCTTGTTGTTACCTTTGGACATCTGATTTCCCTTTCAAGAGAAGTTGGTCGCTTGTACACGGATAAGTTTTTGCCGACTTTGGGCGGGTATAACGGCGCCCTGTTCGGCGTTTCGGCGCCTCAATCCGGGAAGGGGCGGCGAAATCGAGTGGGAATATGGCTGCCTGTCTTTGCCTCCGCGAGAAATCACCCCGCGTTGCGCAGGCCATTGCCGGAAAGTCCGGAGGGCAGCCAGCTCCACCGGCGTATTATAACACATTTCTGCAAAATAAACCGGAAGTTTCGTGGGCGCTCGGCACAGGGCACGTTTTCCGTTGGCGGCCCGGGGTTCAGACGCTCCGGGTCAGCCCGCCATCGATGCGGATATTCTGACCCGTGATATAGGCCGCCGCGTCGGAGGCGAGATAGCTCACCAGGCCGGAGACTTCCTCCGCCTTGCCATAGCGGCCCATGGGGATGCGGGCGCGGCGATCCTCCGTCTCGGGCAGGCTGTCGATAAAGCCGGGAAGGATATTGTTCATCCGCACATTGTCACCCGCGAACTTGTCCGAGAACAGCTTGGTGAAAGAGGCAAGCCCGGCCCGGAAGATGCCCGACGTCGGAAAGAGGGGGTCGGGCTCGAACACCGCGAAGGTGGAGATATTGATGATCGTCCCGCCGCCCTGTTTCGCCATGATCGGCGCGACCATCCTTGCAGGCCGGATGACATTCAGAAGATAGACCTCCATGCCCTTGTGCCAGTCCTCATCGCTGATCTCCAGCACGTCGCCCTTGGGTCCATGCCCGGCGGAATTGACCAGCACATCGATGCGGCCCCATGTCTTCATCGCCAGATCGACCAGTTTCTGAAGATCTTCCTTTTCCAGATTTGAGCCGGTGACGCCAACGCCACCAAGTTCCTCAGCGAGCGCTTCGCCCTTACCGGAGGAGGAGAGGATCGCGACCTTAAAGCCGTCGCTTGCGAGTTTGCGCGCCGCGTCCGCGCCCATGCCGCTGCCGCCTGCGGTGATAAGAGCCACTTTCGTATCCGTCATGATAGTCCTCCTTGGGTTATGTTGATATGACTATGCCTTGCCCCTGCGTCCGGGGCAATCCTCCCGCATGGGCGGGCGAATGGTCAGTCGTCATGCCCGCCCCGGAGGGTAAGCCATTTCAGGTGAATACCGGCAACGAGAGAGATCAGGGTGATCACCAGCAGCAGGGTGAGCATCGGGACGGCCCCGGATGTCTCGCTCACCAGGGTGCCGGTAAGGGCGGTCAGCGCGCCGCCGCTGCCGACGGCCAGCGCGCCGATGAGCCCGACGGCGGACCCGGCGAGCTCCGGCCGGATCGACATGGCACCGGCATTGGCGTTTGGCACGGTCAGGCCGTTCCCGGCGCCGATCAGTATCAGCGGCCCGAACAAGGTCAGGGCATTGCCCATGCCGGCTAGGAAAAAGAGCAGGGAGCTGAGCGCGCCGATCACCGCGATAAAACGCCCGGCGAGAATCAGGCTGGTCAGCGGGACGCGATGGGCGAGACGGCTCGAGAGAAAGGTGCTGCAGGTAAAGCCGATGGTGATTGTCCCCATATAGACCCCAAGGAGCGCCGGCGACAGGCCGAGCATGACCACCGCAATCAGGGGCACGCCGGCGATAAAGACGTAGAAGCCGCTGTTGGAAAAGGCCATGCAAATGGCGAAACCCCAATAGCGGGCGGATTTCAGCAGCAGCGGGTAGCTTTTGAACTGCTGCCGGAAATTCACGCTGCGGGACAGGTTGGTTTCTCCCAGGTCGAACCAGCAGAGCAACAGCGCCAGCACACCGAACAGGGTATAGGTGACAAAATTCGCGCGCCAGCCGAACAACTCGTCCAGCACACCGCCCAGCATCGGGCCGAGCAGCGGGGCAATCGACATCGCCATGGTGATGAGGCTGATGCGCCGGGCCGCTTCCTTTTGCTGGAAGGTGTCGCGGATGACCGCGAGCGCAATGGCCCATCCGGCAATGATCGTCCCCTGCAGAACCCTGAAAGCAAGAAAAACCCAGACATTCGTGGCAAGCGTGCAGACAAAGGACGCGATAACAAAAATGATGAGCGCGACAAGCATGACCGGACGTCGGCCGTAGCGGTCCGATAACGGGCCGATGATCAGCATCAGTACGGCAGTGATCCCGAGATAGCCGGCGACCGCGAGGGTGAGCAGCGCATATTCCGCCTCGAAATCCCGTGCCATGTTGGCAAGGGACGGCACGAACATGTTCAGCGACAGGGTCGACAAGGCCGTAAAAACAACCAGTGTGATCATCCGGGGCGGGGCGGTAGCGGCAAGAGGCATGTTGTTCTCGTTATTATTCTGCATAAAAAAGCCCCCGAATTACCGGGGGCGCATGGAGGGCGGTCTGGTGTCGACTATCGGTCCATGCGCGCGCTTCCCACAACAAATACCGGCGTCCTGATATGAATTATTTGTTCCATATGGGACAGGTTATGACCCTAACCCGGTAGCGTCAAGCATTTGCCGTATTACGTGTGCAATCGGGATTTTGCGAGACTTGGCCGCAGCTGGACCCCGGCGAGACATCATCTGCCGAACAGACTCTGTGCCGGATCGTTCATTCTCAGGAACTTCTCGTTGGCGATGCGGCCCTCCGCATCCTCCGAGTAGATTTCCTGGAGCCGGTCGAGATAATACATTTCTATCGGCGCCTTGTTCTTGATCTCGACCGATCCGCGGCCCGTGAAGTCAAAATAGGGTGCGGTCTGGTGGTAGACCCGCGCCGAAACATTGATCTTCCCGGCCTCTCCATGCGCTTCCAGCCGCGCCGCCACGTTGACCGCATCGCCCCAGATGTCATAGGTGAAACGTTTCCGCCCGACCAGCCCGGCAATGACCGGCCCGCTGTGGATGCCGATGCGGAACTCAAAATAGGGTAGCCTCAGCTTCTGCCGCTCCGCCTTCTTTTTGGCCGCTGCATTCTGCATGGCCAGCGCGGCAAGGCAGGCCTTGACCGTATGGAGCCGGTCGCTCGCCGGGACCCCGGCCGCCGCCATATAGGCATCACCGATGGTCTTGATTTTCTCAAGGTTGAACTGCTCCATGATGTCGTCGAAGGCGGCGAAATAGGAGTTGAGCATCCCGATCAGCGTGGCCGGTTCCGCCTTTTCCGTCAGGCTGGTAAATCCGACAACATCGGCGAACAGGACCGTGGAATCGTTGAAAAACCGCGGGGCCACCTTGTCGGATTCCAGAAGTTCTTGGGCGATGGATTCCGGCAGGATCGTCGTCAGTAGGCTATCGGCCCGTGCCTTTTCCTTCTCCAGCGCCACATGAGCAACGTCCAGCGCCCGCATGGTCTCGTCCAGCTCGATGATCCGGCGGCGGTATTCCAGCTGGGCCACCGTCTGGTGTGCGAGGCGGCGGATCGCCTCCTGACATTCGAAGGTCAGCTCGCGCGGCTTGAAATCCATGACGCAGATGGTGCCGATGGCAAAGCCGTCCGGCGTCACCAGCGGCATGGCGCAGTAAAAGCCGAGGAAGGGGTCGCCGACGACGAAGGGGAAATCCTTGTAGTAGTCGTCCTGCTTGAGGTCCGGGACAAGGACGAGCTCGGAACCGCAGACCGTGACCGAGCAGAAGGCAATTTCCCGCGGGCAGCCTTCAAAATCGGCGGGCAGCCCGTATTTCGACTTGAACCAGAAGCGGTCGTCCTCGATGAAGCTGACATAGGCGACGGGGCAATCGCAAATCTGCGCGGCGAGTTGGCAGATATCCTCGAAGGCAGCCTCCACGGGCGTATCCATGATGCGATAGGAGCGCAGGGCCTCGTTACGTTCGACTTCGTTCTCCGGGACGGGATAGGTCAAATCAGAGCCTCTTGCTTTTGAAGGGCCGGGTATTCGGACGGCGGCGTCTACTGCTTGGTGACGTCGTTCTTCATGCTGTACAGGATGAACAGTACCTCTTCCTTTTCCCGCTGGCCAACATTGTTTTTCTCGAGCGCGTCGAGGGCATCATCGAGGACAGCCATAAACTCGGCGTTGCTGATATTCATGCCTTTATGGACAGAGACCATGTCCGGGCCGGTATAGTTGTTGGGCCCGCCGGTTCCCATGATAAAGAAATCAGCCGCAGACCGTTTCGCCTTCGCTACATCGGTGTTGGCAAACCGCTTCGCGATTTCCGGGTTATTGATATGGTTGTCGACCAGCATATCCACGATTTTCTCGATTTTCTCTGTGCCGCCCAGCCGTTCGTATAGTGATGCGCCCATGGTCCAACTCCTCATTTCATGAAGGTGACTGGGAAAGGCTGTTGCAGGATCGCAAGGCCCGCCCAGTTCGGTAACGGAATTTTGCCGGAAGATTAGGTAATCGTTTTATGCGTGGTCTGTTATTTCGTGCCAATCTGCTCCATGGAAACTTTGCGGTTGAAAAGCTTTTCTGCTGTCTTGTAGGCGATCTGCTCGGCGGTCTCGCGCGGCAGCAGGCTGAGCCATTGCCGGTTGAGCGCGATCAGGTCGGAATAATTGTCCCACTGGGCGTTGACCCAGGTATCGGTGCCGACCATCAGCCGGTCGGCAAAGCGGGTGAGGATGCGGCGCCAGTGTGGGTCGAGCTGGTCACTGGCGGCGAGGATATGGTGTTCCCGGAAAGACGTGTCGGCATAGAGCGTCGGATAGGTCTCCAGCATTGTCTCGACCACCTCCGCCGGTTCGCTCATTCCCGCATGGGCCCAGATGATGGTGAGGGAGGGCTCAAGTTCATACAGCAGATGCACCGGATCGGCGCCGGAATGGACGTGGATCGGAATGGAGCGGGTCTTCGCCATCTGGGTCACTTTTTGAAGCAGCGGCCGGTCGGTCGGGTCGAGGTTATGGATATGAAACTCGCCGAGACCCTCATGCGGATATTTCGCGAGCCGTTCTTCGAGATACTCTTCCATCCCGGGCGCCTTCGTCCAGTTGCCGGAGCCGGCGCTGCCATGATAGGGGCGCAGCTCGGGCACGATGCGGTTCGGCGCATATTCCCACAGCATGATCGTCCCGTCATCGGGGGTGGAGGAGACAAGACCCATGGCGACACCGTTCCGGTCCATCAGCTCGATCACGCTTTTCACGGGGTAGGGTCCCCAGGCGGGCTCCTTGTAATGGATATGCGCATCAAACAGCGGGACATCCTTGATCGCCGCGCCAATCGGCGCATGATCGCCATCCGCCCCGGCGAGTGACGATGTGAATGTGAGCAGGGCTGCGAGAAGAAGGACGGGTCGGAAAAGGGTCATGCTACCTCCGGTAAGGGGAAATCCACAGCGAGCAGCATACCATATTTTTGCAGCTATCCTCCGTTACTCTGCGACCATGTCGCCGGTGCCGCCAAGTTCGGCCGGAAAATCCCTGAGTTTTGGCAGGCCGTCCTTCATATGCAGCACTGATTCCGCGTAATTCACATGAACGCCGGGCTCGAATTTCAGGTCTGGAATGGTTGCCGCATAGACATCGACCAGCCCCATTCCCGGATGATTGGTCATCACATGGCCCCCGCAGAGCTTGCAGAACTGTCGCTCGCTGCTCGGGTTCTTGGTGTAGGTGCCAAGGTGATCCGCGCCCTTGGTGACCTTGACGGCCTTGGGCTTCCAGAGGGTGAAGGCATTAACGGGGCCCGCCGACCAGGAGCGGCAGGAGCTGCAGTGACAATAGCCCATTCCTTCCGGCACGCCTGTCACTTTCACTTCGACAGAGCCGCAGAAACATGTTCCGGTATAGGATCTTTCCATCAAAGTACCCTCCAATTTAAATAATTAGAATGTCCTAATTTATACCTCCTGCAGTGAAATAACAATCTCCATTGTTCGGCTACTTTAGGGCAGGGCCGCTGCTATTTCTTTTTACTGCTCTTGTCTTTCTTCCTGGATTTGCCGTCTTTCTTAGACTTTGCGTCTTTCTTAGCTTTCTTGTCCTTCTTCGGCTTGTCGGCTTTGCCGGACTTTTCGCTCTTTTTCGCCTTGGCGGGCTTGGCGTCCTTCTTCTTGTCCTTTTTCTTGTCTTTCTTCTTGGCCTTCTTTGGCTTGTCGGCCGTGTCCGCTTTCTCGGTCTTTTCCGCCTTTTTCGCTTTTGCCTCGGCGGGTTTCGCGGCCGTGTCCGTGTTCGCAGAAGCGCCCTTGATCACGGTGACAGGGGCGGCCGGTTTCGGGGCGGCGGTTTTCGGGACTGGTGCCTTTACCTGCGCCGCCGCGATGTTTGAGACGGGCGCGGGTGCAAGGGAGGCTTTCGCCGCGTTGATCAATACCTTCGCCCGCGCTTCGCCGATGCCCGGGACGGAGAGGAGATCGGCCACCTCGGCCTTGGCCAGCTGCTCGGCGGTGGTAATTCCTTTATCGGAGAGGCCCGTGCCCGTTGTCGGGCCGACACCTTTAACGTCAAATACTGTCAGCATATTTGTTATCCTTTTCGAGCGGATAAAAAGGCCGGCGCGACGGCCGGCCTTTATGTGGGTTCAAACGGCGTCAGGCAGCTTTCTTGAGGGCTTTTTTCGCCTTCTTTAGCTTGCTTTCCTGTTTGGCAATCTTCGCCTTGCGGCTTTTGACTTCTTTCTTCAGGTCCTTGATTTTCGCTTTCTTCGCCATGATACGTTTATCCTTGGTTATTGACTGGAACATGCAGGGCGATCAGTCCGACGTGGCGTGTTGCTTCAGAAAGTCACGGATAAACCGCCGGACCTCGCGGGCGGCGCTGGTATCCAGTTCGTCACAGAGTTCGACAAACTGGTCCCGTTCCTTGCCCTTGATGCGAATGATCAACTGGCTGTCCTTCCGTTCCTTTTTCTTCGGCTTTTTGTCTGCTGCCATCGGTACATTTGCTCCTTACATGGCGATAAGTATATCGAACGCATATCGTATGTATATACATTTTATATGACAGTTTTATGACACCGGTCAAGGGTTCCAGCGTCTGGGACGGGCCGGTTACTTGTAGATCAATGTTCCGTCGTCAAGGTCGGCATTGGCCAATGTTTCCTTGTCGACATAGTAATCCTGCGTATGCACCCAGGGATCCTTGTCGCCCTGCTTGGGCATGATCTTGAGGGCGCGGGTAAGGTATCCGGCGTTGAAATTCTCCGGATCCACGAAGGGTTTTTCCGGCATGTTCTTGTCTTCGTCGCGGAGTTCCGGCACCACCATCCGGGCACCTTTCTGCGCCATATGTTTCATCAGGCGACAGACGAACTCCGCCACCATATCAGAGCGCATGGTCCAGCTTGTCCGGAGGTAGCCGAAGACCCACGCCATGTTCGGGATGCCCGAGAACATGATCGCCCGGTGCGACCAGCAGTCCCCGAAGTTAAGTGGCTTGCCGTCGATGGTGAAGGCGATATCGCCGAGGGCGCTCATGTTAAAGCCGGTGGCGGAAATGATGATGTCTGCCGTCAGCTCCTTGCCGGACTTGAGCAGGATGCCGTTTTCCGTGAAATGATCGATCTGGTCGGTGACGACCGACGCCTTGCCGTCGCGGATCGCCTGGAACAGGTCCCCGTCTGGCACGAAGGCGAGCCGCTGCCGCCACGGGCGGTAGGTCGGGGTGAAATGCGGATCGACCGGTACGCTGTCGCCGAGATACATCTTCGCGCCCTTGATCAGTTCCTCGCGGAGTTTTTCCGGCTCCTCAAACGAACGGCGGGTGATTTCCTTCTGATCGAAAAGGACCTTGCGCCGCGCAATCTCATGAATCCATTCGTCCGGCACGTCCAGTTCGCGCAGAGTCTCCGCCAGTTCGTCGCGGTTGGCGCGGGCGGAAAAATAAGTGGGGGAGCGTTGCAGCATGGTGATATGCCCGGCCTCTTCCGCCATAGCCGGGATCAGGGTGGCCGCCGTCGCGCCGGAGCCGATAACGATCACCTTCTTGCCCTTGTAGTCGAGATTCTCCGGCCAGGTCTGCGGATGGATGATGTCGCCGATGAAGTTCTTCATGCCCGGATAGTCAGGCATATAGCCTTCGCTGTGGCGGTAATAACCCTGGCACATCCAGAGGAAGTTGCAGGCGTACCGCCGCAGATTGCCACTTTCCTTATCCAGCACCTCCAGCGTCCAGCGCCTTTCCTCGCTTGACCAGACGGCGGTCTTCACCTCATGGGAAAAGCGGATATGGCGGCGGAGGTCGTTTTCATCGAGGCTTTCATCGAGATAGCGGAGAATCTTGTCCGCCCTTGCGATGGGATCATCCTTCCATGGCTTCCATTTAAAACCAAAGGTGAAGAGATCGCTGTCGGAGCGGATACCCGGATATTTATGGGTTGCCCAGGTGCCGCCGAACGTGTTCTGCGTCTCCAGCATGGCGAAGCTCTTGTTCGGGCAGAATTTCTGAAGATGGTAGGCCGCGTCGATGCCGGAAATGCCGGCGCCGACAATCAGTACATCAAAATAAAGGACTTTGCCCTCTGTTTCCTGGGCGCTCTCGACCGCAACATCCATGGTCACTCCTCCTGATCGCCTTCGGCGTTGTTTGTTATTAGCTAATAGAATAGCGAACTCAACCTGCGCCGCAATAGACAATTGCGCGTGAGGGCTCTTATGTGGGATTATAGAGCGGGTATTTTACTCGCATGGGGAGAAGGGGTCATGAACAGTTTTAATCTCGCAAATCCTGTTTTTGTAGCTTATGCCATCGCGGCGTCTCTCATGGTCCTCAAGATCATGGGGCAGGGATGGATGACCGTTTACAGAATGTCGAAAAGTGACTCCGGCCTTGTCAGCCCGGAAGATCTGCAGGTCGGCGCGTTCAACAAGAACCCGCGACCCGAGCAACTGGAGGTCAATGACTATGTGGACCGGTCGCGGCGGATGCACCGCAATGACCTTGAGAATATACCGGCGTTCCTGATTGCCGGTCTGCTGTTTGTCGCGGTGGACCCGAACCTGATCTGGGCGCAGGTCCTGTTTTATGGTTTCGTCATTGCACGGTTGCTGCACGCCATCGCCTATGGCACCAAGCAGAGCCATGAGATGCGCGCGACCTTCTACACCGTTGGCAGCGTGATCGTGATCTATATGGCGGTCCATGTGCTGGTGGTGATGATCTTCTAAGACAAGTTTCATCAAGTTGTCATTGCGAAGATTGCATGAATTAGGGCAGTATAATCTTACCGAAACTCCGAAGATTATTTACGGGGAGAAGATAAATGGCAGGTAAGTTCGAGCTTTACAAAGACAAGGCGGGGGAATTCCGCTTCCGCCTGAAGGCGGGCAACGGCGAAGTTGTCGGTACGTCCGAAGGGTATAAGGCGAAAGCAAGTGCCGAAAACGGGATCGCTTCCGTCATGAAAAATGCCGGGGACGAAGGACGCTATGATTTCAAGGAAGGCAAGAACGGTAAATGGTACTTCAACCTGAAGGCATCCAATGGCCAGGTTATTCTTTCCAGTCAGGGCTATGCCGATGAAAGCGGCGCAAAGGCCGGGACCGGTGCTGTCGGCCGGGCCGCAGTTGGCGCCAAGACCGACGACCAGACCTAAGCGACAAGGTTATTGGTTGCGGGGGCCGGGAGAGTGATCTCCCCGGCCTCTCTTTTTGGGCAAACAACCGCCGTCGGCACTGGCGGTAGAAGAGATGAGTACGGGAGCGAGTGAGATGGAATTGCCGGTGTTCTTGATCGTGTTGATGGCGGCGGTGCTACATGCGTCGTGGAACGCCTTTGTCAAGATGAACGGTGATCGCTTCCTGTTCATGGCGGTGATGATGGCGGCAAGCGCGGTGGTCGCCTTTGCCTCTGCCATCTTCCTGCCGCTGCCCGCGCCGGAAAGCTGGCCCTATATCGCGACGTCGGTCCTTCTGCATACCGGGTATCCGCTGTTTCTGCTGATGGCCTATAAATTCGGGGATTTGAGCCATGTCTATCCGCTCGCGCGGGGCTCGGCGCCCTTGATGGTCGCGCTGGTCTCGGTGTTCGTGATCGGGGAGGTGCTCAGCTCGCAGGCGATGATCGCGGTGATGATCATGGCCTTCGGGATCATGAGCCTGTCATTGACCCGCGGGGCGCAGAACCTGTGGAACCCCTGGGCCGTCTTCTTCGCCCTTGGGACCGGCATTTTCATCGCTGCCTACACCCTGACCGACGGGATCGGCGCGCGCCTTGCCGGCAACGCCCATAGCTACACCGCCTGGATGATGGGGCTGGAGGGGATTCCCTTTATCGCCTATGTCTTGTTGACACGGAAATCGCAGGCCCTGCCGCAGATTGGCCGGGTCTGGAAAACCGCCACTTTGATGGGCTTGATGAGCCTGGCCGCCTACTGGTCGGTGATCTGGGCGATGACGGTGGCACCGATTGCCCTCGTCGCCGCGGTCCGGGAAACCAGCATCATCTTCGCCCTGCTGTTCGGGGTCTTCTTCCTGAAGGAACGGCTAAGCCTGATTAAATTCGCCGCCACCTTCATGACCCTGTTCGGGGTTGTGCTGTTGAAAATAAACCGGAACTAAACGCACAAAGAAAGGCCGGACGGAAATCTCTCCCTCCGGCCTTTTTTAGGTCGCCACAACGGCATCATTACATATCTAAGGCCTCGACGACCTCGACGGTGCCGCCATGATGGAGGATCGGGCAGCCTTTCGCGATCGCGACGGCCGCGTCCATATCGGATGCCTTGACAAGGCTGTAGCCGGACAGGGGATTGCTGCCGCCGTTATTCTCCACACCCTTTGCGGTCACGGTCCTGGACATGCCGACCGGATTGCCCGGATCAACGAGATCCTTGCCATGCTTCTCCATCCAGGCACCCCAGGCGGCCATGGCCTTTGCGCCTTCTTCCTCGGTCTCGGGCTTTCCGCCGCCGTGATAGGCAAATACGAATTTTGGCATTTTCTCCTCCTTCTGTTGATTAAAGTTAGTTCAAGAGTCGTTCCAGTTTCTTCAATGCCGATGTCCAGCCCTGTTCATGGTTGGCAGCGCTTTCGTCATCGGGCAGGTCGGAATGGGTCAGGCGGAACACCGCGCCGCCGTTGCCGCTCGGTTCAACTTCCAGCCGCACATGGCTTTCATGGCCGCGTGCATCATTCTCGTCATGCCAGCCCCAGGTAAGTTCGACGGAGCGGGGCGGGTCGACCTTGATCACCTCGCCGGTGACCTTGTAACGGCCGCCCTCCGCATTGACCATCACCGACATCCATTTGCCGGGTTTCGAGAAATCGAGATCATGCTCCGGCACGGTCATCCCTTCCGGTCCCCACCATTTCAGAATGTTCTGCGGCTGGGTAAGGAAGGAGAAGACGGTTGCGGGATCTGCGGAAAAGGTCCGTTCCATTTTTAAGATGCTCATTTCTTCCTCATTTCCTGATTAAGGGCCATTTCAAGCCGGTCGAGGCTCTTCTGCCAGAATTCGCGGTAACTCATCGACCAGGACCCGATGGCCTGCACGGCTTCCGGACGAACGGAATAAAGCCGGCGCTGGGCATCGATGCGCTGTTCGACAACGCCCGCCTTGCGCAGAACTTTCAGGTGCCGCGAGATGGCGGGGGCGGAAATCTGCCCGACGGTTCGAAGCTCCCCGGCGGGAAGCTCTCCCTCCTGCAGGAGTTTCTCGACAATGGCGAAGCGCGTGGCGTCGCCCAGCGCGGCAAATGTACTCGATAAGTTGGACATGGATGCTCTTTTGTTTAACTATTATGTTAATTAACATATTAGAAAAATAAAAAGAGTCAACGGAAATCTTTTGATCCGTAACAGCCGTGTCGTCCGGCAGGCGGAGCGGAGCTTATTTCCCGTTTGATTTCAGTCGGATGCGCATGGAGCCGCCTTTCGGCTGCTCGATATCGAAGGCGTTGGTCTTGCGCACGAGGTCGCTCAGTTTCGGGACGCCGTAGTTGCGCGGGTCGAAGTCGGAGTTGAGGTTGAGGAGCTGGTTGCCCACATGGCCGAGGGCGAACCAGCCGTCATCGCTATCGAGTTCGGCAATGGCCTTCTTGATCTGCTGGGTGGCCTTCGAGAGCTGCTCCCGCGGTTTCTTTGGGGTGCCGCCGCCTTTCTGGCTCTCCTCAGTGACGCCGCGCAGGTTTTCCGTATAGATGAAGCGGCGGCAGGCCTGACGGAAGCTTTCCGGTGTTTTCTGTTCGCCGAAGCCATAGACGTCGGTTCCCTGTTCGCGGATGCGGGCGGCGAGGGCGGTGAAGTCGCTGTCCGAGGAGACCAGGCAGAAACCGTCGAAGCGGCCGCTGTGCAGCAAGTCCATGGCATCGATCACCAGCGCAATGTCGGAGGCGTTCTTGCCCGTTGTATAGGCGAACTGCTGATGCGGCATGATGGCATGCTTGGACAGGATCTCGGCCCAGCTTTTCGAGCGCGGATGTGAAAAGTCCCCATAAATCCGCCGCACGCTGGCTTCCCCAATCTTGGCGATTTCCTCAAATAAGCCATCGGCGATCTTGGACGAGGCGTTATCCGCATCGATCAGGACAGCAAGGCGGGGGGAGCGGGTTTCGGACATCATCAAACCTTTTTACATGAATGGGAAAATTCTTCCCCGACAATGTCCCATGTGCGGAAAATATACAACCGCATTTGGTTAAAAAACGGCCGCCGGCATGAACCGGCGACCATTATTCAGGAGCGGAAAATCAGGCGGCGAGGGCCTGCCTGGTCTTGACCGCATATTGGGCGATCCGCTCGCCATAAAGACGGGCGGTTTCTAGATCACCGGAGCGGGGGCCTTCTTCCGGGCCCACGTCGGAGGGCGAGATGGCCAGTGCCCCGGCAAAGCCGCCGGTCCAGTTCACGTCGTCCGGGCCGTGCTGTTTCTGGTTGGCGGGCATCAGGCCGGTGCCGACCCAGATCTGGCCATGCTGCTGCGACAGGGTGAAGAAGTAGTTGATCGTTGCGCCCTTGTCGCCATTCACGGTGGCGGAGTTGGTGAATCCACCGGCGATCTTGTCCTTCCAGACGGAACTAAACCAGGGTTTGGAGCTCTCGTCGGCGAATTTCTTGAACTGCCACGCCGGCCCGCCCATATATGTGGGGCTGCCATAGATGATGGCGTCCGCCTCGGCGAGGGTGTCCCAGACGTCCGCGGCGATCTCGCCATTTTCCGGGATCTGGATGGCCGTAACGGTGGCGCTGTTGACACGGGCAGCGCCTTCCTTCACGGCGTCGGCCTGCTTGGCGGTGTGGCCGTAGCCACTGAAATACACGATTGCGATTTTGGTCATTATAAACTCCTGTAGAGTAGTTAGTTCGAGTAAGAAATATTGCGATGACTGGCACGTAAAGGCTTTACTTTCTTTTTGCAAGTAGTTACCTTTTGGTAACCATTGAAAAAAATTGGAGAAACTGCACATGGCACCGAAGCATGAGTCCAACCAATGCCCGATGGAGAGTATTCTCGGGCAGATCATGGGGCCCTGGACGCCCTATATTCTGTGGCTTCTCTCGAATGAGGAGAGTTTGCGCTTCGGCCAGCTGTCGGCGCTTATCCCGGATATCTCGGCCAAGGTGCTGACCGATCGCCTGCGCAAGCTGGAGGCGTCAGGCCTTGTCCATCGCGATTACCAGCCGACCGTACCGCCGACGGTATATTACTCCCTGACCGACCGCGGGGCGGAACTGCATGAGGTGTTGCAGGGGCTGAACGAGGTAGCGTTGCGCTGGGATGCGGAAGACCGGAAAAAGCGATTGATACCGGTGACGGAGATAATTGCCGCCGAGTGAGACGCGTGTTAGCCTGCTCAAAAATAGCCGTGCTGCAAGGGCACGGAAAATGAACAGGGAACAGCTTCATGGACCAGATCAATATCCAGTTTTCACTCTTTTCCGCCTTTTATTCGCCGCTCATCTCCGTGATGTCCGGCGGTTTCCTGAAAGAAGAGGGCCTAGCCCCGAACTGGTCCGTCTCGGCGCCCGGCGTCTCGGCCATCGCGGCGCTCGAGGACGGTAGCGCGCATGTGGTGCAGTCGGCCCTCAGCCAGGGGTTCGGTGCCCTTGCGCGCGGCGAGACCATGACCACCACCCATTTTGCGCAGATCAACGAGATGGACGGCTTTTTCCTGACGGCGCGCGAGCCCGATTCCGATTTTTCCTGGAAGAAGCTGGAAGGGGCGGAGGTTGTCCTGTTCGGCGGCGGCCAGCCGCTGGTGATGTTCAAATACGCCTGTCACAAGGCCGGGATCGATTTCGACAAGATCAAGGCGATCAATGTTGGCGGTGCGGCGGCGATGGACAAGGCCTTCCGGGAAGGGCAGGGCCAGTATGTGCAGCAGCAGGGACCGTTCCCGCAGCAGCTTGTGGTGGATGGCGTCGGCCATATCGTCGCCCAGGTCGGCAAGCAGATCGGCACCTGCGGCTTTTCCAGTCTGGCGGCGCGGAAGGTCTGGCTGGAAACGGATATGGCGCGGGCCTTCATGCGCGCCTATCGCAAGGCGCGGGCCTATCTCAACGAGACTCCCGCCGTCGAAGTTGCGCGGGCTGAAAAATCCTATTTCCCCGATATTGACGAGGTGGCCCTTGCCACCTGCATCGAGACATACCAGAAGCTCGGCTGCTGGTCGCCGCATGTGGAAATCACCGAGAGCGCCTATGAGGCGACGATGGATATCTTTGCCTACAGCGGCCTGCTGAAGGAACGCTACCCTTATGGCCGGATCTGCAGCTTGCCGCCGGCCTAGAGCATATAATCAAGGAACAGGCCACCTGCCGCGCAGACCAGCAGGACCGGGGTGATCGACCATTTGCGATAAAGCAGCAATGCTGCGGCAACGACAGCGAGGATTTGCACCTTCCCGTCGAATGTCTCAAGGGTCGGCTGCCAGAGCGTGACCGGGCCGAGTTCCTCTTTCGTCACCTCGCTGAAGAAGATATGCAGCGCGAACCAGATGGAGAGGTTGAGGATCACACCCACGACCGCGGCCGTAATACCGTTCAGCGCGCGCTCCAGCCGTGGCTGATGAGAGATCCAGTCGATGTAGGGCGCGCCGGTAAAGATCCAGAGGAAGCAGGGGACAAAGGTTACCCAGAGGGTGAGCGCCGCACCCGCGAGCCCCAGCAGAAATCCGCCCTCATAAAAGGCCGCGAGGAAGCCGACGAATTCCGTCACCAGGATCAGCGGGCCGGGGGTCGTTTCCGCAAGGCCGAGGCCGTCCATCATCTCGCCCGCACTCAGCCAGCCGAACTGGTTGACCACATCCTGCGCCATATAGGCGAGCACCGCATAGGCACCGCCGAAGGTC
Source organism: Sneathiella sedimenti (assembly GCF_017313765.1). Classification (GTDB taxonomy): domain Bacteria; phylum Pseudomonadota; class Alphaproteobacteria; order Sneathiellales; family Sneathiellaceae; genus Sneathiella; species Sneathiella sedimenti. Next base: position 665,576 of record NZ_JAFLNC010000002.1, read on the forward strand.
ACCACCGCGAGCTTGGAGAAGAACAGCGCGATCTCGGTCAGGATCGGCATACTCGAAAAAGCGCCGATCAGCAACACCGGCAACCACCAGACAACCAGCCAGAATCCGATCCAGAGAGAGGTTTTTAACAGGGACCGGCCGGCGGGCAGGGGCATTGCTTCTCGAGGCTGCGTGTCGCCTTTCCGGAAAAAGCCGTAAAGCGCGGCAAGCAGGACAATCAGCGGAAACGGCAGTTCAAGGAAAAATATCCCGATAAAGGCGAGCGCCCCGATGACCCAGGGTGTCCTGCCTTTCAACGCCCTTTTTGCGACCTTCAGCAATGCCTCGATCACGATGATGACCACCGCCGCCTTGATCCCGAGGAAGAGGCTGCTGACCAGTGGGACCGATCCATAGAAGGCGTAGATACTGCCAAGGACGAGGATGACGACTGCCCCCGGCAGGACGAAAAGCAAACCCGCGATCAGCCCGCCGAGGATCCCGTGAAGGCGCCATCCGGCATAGGTCGCGAGCTGCATCGCCTCCGGCCCCGGCAGCAACATGCAGAAGCTGAGCGCGTTGAGGAACTGTTTCTCGCTCAGCCACTCTTTTTCCTCAACCAGCACCCGGTGCATCAGGGCAATCTGCGCCGCCGGTCCGCCGAACGACAGGAGGCCGATGCGCCCGAAGGCGGCGAAGGTTTCACCTAAATCGGGATTGTTAGGGAGGTTCTCCCGTTCCGCACTGTGATTGCTCATCAATGAAAGCCCCGACTGTCACGTCATTCCTAAAGAAAGGATGATAGACGCAATAGGCGGGGCTGCTGTCAACTGGAATATTATGACGCTTTCGCGATGCGGGCCTCGACATTCTTCTTGATATTGGCAAGCGCGATATCGGCTTCCTTGTTCAGCCGGTTGATCTGGTCCTGGGTTGGCGGTTTCGGCCGGGCCGGGTTGATCATGGTGCGTGTGAAGCGGACCTGATCGCCCATTTCCTTGACGTCATAGCGGACGATGATTGTCCCGATAAAGTCTGTCTGGGTTTCCCCGACCCAGAGATACGGCGGTTCACACTCGGTCACCTCCCATTTCAGCTGTGCCCGGGCGCTCCGGGTGTGCCATTCCTCGACAAAGGTGTCGCCCTTGCGCAAGGGACGGTCCGGGCTGTCAATCTTGTGCGACGCCGCAATCCATTCGGGCCAGCTGTTGGGGTTGCAGACATAGTCGAGAACGGCCTCCGCCGGGGCGTCAATCATAATATTGTGGCTGCGCTTGAAGGAGTGTGTTTCGACCATTGGGAATTCCTCTTCTACTTTTTTCTTATTATTTTTTCTTATTAAAAAGCGCACGGGCGATGCGTTCATTCTGGATTTCGGTCGTGCCATCGACATAGTTGGCGATGCGCGCGCAGGCAATCTGCCGACCGAGGGGATAGGCGCGTTTGAGGCCCGCCGCGCCCATCATTTGCATACAGCGCGAAAGCTGCTCATCCGCCATACGGGCGGCATATTTTTTCGCATGGGCAGCGGGAATTTCCGCCTCTGTCCCGTTTTCAACCGCAAGAACGGCGCGATAGGCGAGCAGGCGTGCGGCCTCCACCTCCGTCTGGGCATCGGCAAGCCGCCACCGCAGCCCCTGGAGGTCGGCGATATGTCCGCCGAAGGCAGCCCGCTCGCTCGCATAGCTGACCGCGAGATCAATCGCCGCCTCGGTCATGCCGCAGCACATGGTGGCGACGTAGGTCCGGGCGGCATTAACCCCGGCCATCGCCGCTTTGAAGCCGTCTCCCGGTGCACTCATCATGCGGATATCGGGCACGAAATGATCCGTCAGGACAAAGCCGCCGGTGCCGATGGCATGGCCGCCCATAATCTCAAACGGCGGCACGCGGGACACGCCGTCCTCGCGCGCATCGATGAGGAAGCCGGCCACGCCGCGCCAGCCCGACGCCGGGTCCGTCTGCGCATAGAGAAACATCAGGTCCGCATGGGCCGCATTGGTGATCCAGGCTTTCTCCCCGTTAATAATCCAGCCGCCATCAACCTTTTTGGCATGGGTGGTAATCGCGGCAAAATCGCTGCCCGCAGCAGGCTCTGTCAGCGCAGTGCAGCCGATAGCCTCCCCGGCCAGCATTTCAGGGAGATATTTCTTCGCGATTTCTTCAGGTGCATCGCGGGCGATTTTCCCGGCCAGCCCCATATGGTTGATCAGGGAAAAGGAAAAGGCGTAGCAGTCGCGCGCAATTTCCTCAGCGATCCGGGCCTTCAGTCGAAAGCGTCCGCCGAACCCGCCAAGATGTTCGGGCACTTCAAGCCCGGCCAATCCGGCAAGGGATGCCGCCTGCAATGTCTCGAGCGGCTGGCGGCGCTCATCCTCCCATTTTTGCGCATTTGGCGCGACTTCACTTCGGGCGAACTCAACCGCACGAGCAAGCATATCCTTTTCGGCCTGGCTGAACGGCAATTCCATGATAACTCCCGGTTCTTATTATTAATTTTCCGCACTATAGTGAAGAAAAGCAGGTCCGAAAAGTGTGAATTACCAGATTATGGTTAATTCACGAGCTTTTTTGCCATACGAAAGTTCGTTAAGGATACGCCATGTCGTACGGGTTGCTGCTCTTTGACGACATGCCAGCCTTGCCGCTCGAAGAACGGGCGGGCGAGGAGGCTCGCGTCACTGTCGAGGGAGGTCATCCCGGTGGCGCGGGCATGGGCCTCAAGCCTCTTATAGAGACGCGCGGCGATGCCCTTGCCGATCCAGTCCGGATGAACGAAGGCGAGCTCCAGATGACCGTTTGGCGACAGGCTCATAAACCCGATCAGACGTTCCTCCGTCTCGGCGACCCATGTGGTCATGCCGGAGAGCCATTTACGCCATTCTTCCGCCTCCGGTACATCAGGGGCCCAGGCTTTGCGTTGCTCTTCATTGTAATGCGGGGCTGTGCCGTCGCGGACACTGTCGAAATAGAGGCGTGCGGTGCTCTTGAAATCAGCCGCTGTGCCTGTGCGAATGGTAATTCCTGTCATCCTGCCATCCCGATGGACTGCCAATGTCCGAACTTGCTGCACTGCAATCTGAATTTGGGCCGCTCAGTAATCTGTTGCAAAGAATAAAAATACATGGAAAATGTTAGAGAAGGACTATAATAGCCTTCAAGACGCTGTTAAAGCGCAGAAAAGTACACAGACATTTATATATTCGGGAGGAATAAAATATTATGCGTAAAGCATTAATGGTCGCGGCTGCGACCGCTATTTTGGTGGCATCGGGTTCCGTGGCTAATGCTGCATGTGACTCAGGTGAGATTGTTATTAAATTCGCCCATGTGACGAATACGGACAAGCATCCGAAGGGGATTGCCGCCAGCCTCTTGCAGCAGCGGGTGAATGACGAGATGCAGGGCAAGGCCTGCATGGAAGTGTATCCGAACTCGACCCTCTATAATGACGACAAGGTCCTGGAAGCGTTGCTGAACGGCGATGTCCAGCTCGCCGCGCCGTCACTCTCCAAGTTCGAGCAGTTCACCAAGCAGTTCCGTATCTTCGACCTGCCGTTCATGTTCAAGGACATCAACGCGGTGGATGCCTTCCAGAACTCTGACACCGGTCAGGCGATGAAGGAAAGCATGACCAAGCGCGGCCTGCTCGGCCTGGCGTTTTGGCATAATGGCATGAAGCAGTTCTCGGCCAACAAGCCGCTGATCTCGCCGAAGGATGCCGAAGGGCTGAAGTTCCGCGTACAATCCTCTGACGTGCTGGTCGCGCAGATGGACGCTCTCGGGGCAAACCCCCAGAAGATGGCCTTCTCCGAAGTCTATGGCGCGCTTCAGCAGGGCACCGTGAACGGACAGGAAAACACCTGGTCGAATATCTATGGCCAGAAATTCTTTGAAGTTCAGGATGGCACGACCGAAACGAACCACGGCGTGATCGACTATCTTCTCGTCACCTCGACGGAATTCTGGGACGGTCTTCCTGATGACATTCGTACACAGCTTGATACGATCATCAAGGAAGTGACAGAAACCCGGAATGCGGAATCCACCAAGGTCAATGACGAAGCCAAGCAGGCGATCATTGCCGCCGGTGGTGTTGTCCGTACCCTGACGCCGGAACAGCGGCAGGAATGGGTTGATGCGATGAAGCCGGTCTGGAGCAAGTTCGAGGCCGATGTTGGCGCCGACAACATTGCCGAGGCACAGAAGTTCAATATGACCAACTAAGGTTGGTAATCCGCTGGCGCGGATAAGGGAGCCGCGCCAGCCACTTATCGCGTAGCTGACAGGGGAGGGGTCATGTCGGGACACACGCCGCGCCGGACGCGCACTTTCATCGATCGCCTTGAAGAGACTTTACTCGCGATCATTCTGGGACTGATGACCCTGGTCACCTTCGCCAATGTGGTTGCCCGCTACGTTTTCAACTCCAATATCCTCTGGGGCCTGGAAGTCACGTCGATCCTGTTCGCCTGGCTGGTGCTGCTTGGCGTCAGCTATTGCGTCAAGGTCACGGCGCATCTCGGCGTCGATGCGATCGTCAGCCTCCTCTCGCCGCCGGTCCGAAAAGCCTGCACCCTGATTGCCGTGACGCTATGCCTGATCTACGCTTTCCTGCTGCTTAAGGGCGGCTGGGATTTCTGGGCGAATTTCGCCAATCTCCCGGCGACGACCGGGCGCTGGTTCCCGACCGGATTCCAGGAAAAATTCCTTGCCAAGGGCTGGTATGAGACGAACGACGTCTTCATGCCGGATATGTTCCAGTTTATGAGCCACTGGTTCAATGATGGGGAAAGGTATGAGAAAATCCCCCGCCTGATCCCCTATGTCATGCTGCCCGTCGGCATGGCGCTGTTACTGTTCCGCTTCTTGCAGGCCGGCTGGGCCGTCTATACGGGCAAGCAGTCGCTGGTCATTGTCAGCCATGAAGCCGAAGAAGCGGTTGAGGAAGCCGCCGCCAAAGCCGAGCGGGAGGAATAGTCGATGGAAATTGTCCTGCTGTTTGCCATTATCATCGGCCTTCTGGTGCTGGGGGTTCCCATTGCCATTGCGCTGGGGTTGAGCTCGATTGTGTTCCTGCTGTCCGCGTCGGACAGTTCGCTCGCCTCCGTCGCGCAGACGCTTTACGAGGCCATGGCCGGGCATTATACGCTGCTGGCCATCCCGTTCTTCATTCTGGCCTCGAGTTTCATGTCGACGGGCGGGGTGGCCAAGCGCATCATCCGTTTCTCGATCGCGATTGTCGGGCATTTCAGCGGCGGCCTCGCCATTGCCGGGGTGTTCGCCTGCATGATGTTCGCCGCGCTCTCGGGCTCGAGCCCCGCAACCGTGGTTGCCATCGGCTCCATCGTGATCGCCGGGATGACCCAGGTCGGCTACAAGAAGGATTTCGCCGCCGGGATCATCTGTAACGCGGGGACTCTCGGAATCCTGATCCCGCCGTCTATCGTGATGGTGGTCTATGCGGCGGCAACGGATGTGTCGGTCGGGCGGATGTTCCTGGCGGGCGTGATCCCGGGGCTGCTAGCCGGTTTGATGCTGATGGTCGGCATTTATATTGCGGCGAAATACAAGGGCCTGCCGAAAGGCGACTGGCTGGGCTGGGGCGAGGTACTGTCCTCCGCGCGCGACGCCGGCTGGGGCCTGTTCCTGATCGTGATCATTCTCGGCGGTATCTATGGCGGGGTCTTCACCCCGACGGAAGCAGCCGCGGTGGCGTCCGTCTATGCCTTCCTGATTGCCAATTTCATTTATTGCGACATGGGCCCGCTGCATCGGGAGGGGCAGGACTCGATCCCCCTCTGGCGGAATCCCCAGGCCCTGATCACCGTGTTCTTTCACAAGGACACCCGCGACACCCTGTTCGAGGCGGGCAAGCTGACCGTCACCCTGATGTTCATCATCGCCAACGCGCTGATCCTGAAACATGTGCTGACCGACGAGCAGATCCCCCAGCAGATCGCCGGCGCGATGCTCGATGCGGGCTTCAACTGGTGGGTATTCCTGATTATCGTCAATATCATCCTGCTGATCGGCGGGCAGTTTATGGAGCCGTCAGGCCTCATCGTGATTGTCGCGCCACTGGTCTTCCCGATCGCCATCGAGCTCGGGATTGATCCCATCCATCTCGGCATCATCATGGTGGTGAATATGGAGATCGGGATGATCACGCCCCCGGTGGGGCTGAACCTCTTCGTCACCTCGGGCATTGCGGGGATGCCGATCATGCGTGTGGTGAAAGCCGCGCTGCCGTGGCTCGGAATCCTGTTCGTCTTCCTGATCATGGTGACCTATATCCCGTTCCTCTCGACCTGGCTGCCGACGACCTTTATGGGGCCGGAGCTCGTGATCAGATAACGGCAGCGCGATCACCTCTCGTGAGGCACGCTGTGGCCCTTTTCCGGAGTCCGGGCGATTCTCTATCTTGTGGATAACTCCTAAATCATACCAAATATAGGGGGTTACGGCTAATATTTGTGAAATTCGTCGAAATAATTTGCGAAATTTTCCGAATTGACTCAGTATAGCCGCCACAGGGAATAGTAAGTGTAAGCGTCAGTACTATGGCACCATCAGTTGAAGGTCAAACGCCGACACTGTCGGCGGCAAGAAATACCCGGCAAGCGAGCCAGGCAACCGCCCGGAAGGTTCTGCTTGTTTCCATAAATATTCCAAAGAATGATGATCCCTATGGTTCGCTCGACACCTTTGTGTTCGGGCATCTGCCGGTTGTCTTCCTGATCGCGGAGAGTGCGACGGAGGCGACCAAGATGCTGGAGGCGCATCCGGATATCGCCGTGCTGATCATCGACGTGTCCGGGGAGAAGCAGGAGACCGGCCTTGCGCTGGTCGATAAATTGCGCGGGGAACTGGGTAACAAGCTCATTCGTATTGTGCTGCTGGGCGAAGCCGCGGAAACGGGCGGGGCGCAGAACCGCTTCCTCAATTATGACGTCAGCGACTATCGCGATGTCGCCGCCATCAATCTGCCCAAGCTCTTCACCAGCCTCACCATCGCGCTGCAATCCTTCGAGCGGCTGATCTCGGAAGAGGACAGCAAGCAGTCCCTGCAAACCATCCTAGATATCACCAAGGAACTCTACGGCGTTCGCTCGGTCGAGGATTTCTGCCTGACGATCCTCACGCAGCTGCAGGTGATCTGCAAGAATGTCGAAGATTGCTTCTTCGCCATACCCAATGAACATTCCGGAGAACTTTCCGTGACGGCGGGCAAGGGGCATTATTTCGCCGCCAAGAAACAGCGGGTCTCGGAGGTTGTGGGAGAGCACCTGTATGAAATGATCCTTGCCGCGACAGTCGGGCGGCAGAATGTCTTTGAGGACGCGGTCAGTATCCTCTGCATCTCGCAGGAGGAAAAACTGAAAGGGGTGGTGGTGCTGGAAAACCGTGCACCGCTCACCTTCCTGGAGACGCGACAGATGGAGCTGATCTGCGCCAATATCACCCTCGGTCTCGAGAATGCCGATATGTTCGAGGAGATCAAGCGGCTCGCCTTTAATGACAGCCTGACCGGCCTCGACAGCCGGGCGAAATTCCGGACCGATGTTCAGGCGCATATCGAGCGGGTGGCGAAGCCCGAAAAGCGGCGCCTCGCCGTGGTGCAGTTCACGCTGGAACATCTGCCGGAGCTGAATATCGCGCTCGGCCATGACGCAGGGGACGAGTTGATCCAGTTTGTCTCTGAACAGCTGACAACCCTGTTCCCGGAGGCCATATCGCTGGCGCGCACCTCGGGCAACGGGTTCGGCCTGTGCCTGCCGTACAAGAAAACGCGGGAGCTCAAGCAGATTCCGAAGACCATTCACCGCCTGTTCGAGCATGGCCCGTCCACGCGGGAGAATATCCCGCATATCAGCCCGCGGATCGGCCTTGCCATCTACCCGGATGATGCGGACAACGCGACCGCGCTCTGGCGCAACACCAATATCGCGCTGTCCAACCTCAAGGTGCGGAACGGCTCCTACTTCTGCTTCTACAACAGCGCCATCGCCAATGACATCAATGCCCGCGTCGAGATGAACAATGCGCTGCGCACAGGGATCATGCGCAAGGATCTGTCGCTGTCCTACCAGCCGCAGATCGACCTGGAAAGCGGCTCGGTGATCGGGGTTGAGGCGCTGATCCGCTGGCAGCGGGACGGGGGGCAGTTCGTGGCGCCCAATGATTTTATCCCGGTCGCGGAAAGCTCCGGCCTGATTGCCCCGATTAGTGAATGGGTGCTGGTCGAGGCCTGCCGGCAGCGCAAGGAATGGCTCGATCAGGGGGGCGATAATTTCCGCGTCGCGGTTAACCTGTCACTCTCGATCTTCCAGAATGACGATTTTGTCGACCTGATCCGGAAGACCCTCAACGAGACGGGCTGTCCGCCCCGTCTGCTGGAGCTGGAAGTCACCGAGAGCGTGATCATGGAAAACCCGAAGCAGACCCTGCAGAACTTCCTGGAGCTTCAGGGACTCGGTGTCAGCTTTGCCATTGACGATTTCGGCACCGGCTATTCCTCGCTCGCCTATCTGCGGCAGTTGCCGGTTTCCGCACTCAAGATCGACAAGACCTTTATCGACGGCCTGACAGAGAATGTCGATGATGCCGCCATTGCCCAGACCGTTATCTCGCTGGGCCGCAGCCTCGGCATGAAGGTGCTTGCCGAGGGGGTCGAGACTATGGAGCAGGTGGAGTTCCTCTGGTCCGCCCAGTGTCATCAGGCGCAGGGCTTCCTGTTCTCGCGGCCGGTCGAGGCGGCGGCGGTGATGCCCTATATCCGCAATCCCGGTCGCCCCGGATTCCGGCAGAAAAACCTATTTTAGCAGCTTGCCGGGGTTCATGATCCCGTCGGGATCGAACGCCTTCTTGATCCGCCGCATCAGGTCAATCTCGATTGCCTGCTTGTAATGCACAAGGTCGTCCGCCTTGAGCCGTCCGATGCCATGCTCGGCACTGATCGAGCCGCGCATGCTGACAGCGATATCATGGACGGCGCGGCTGACCTCCTCCCAGTGAGAGAGATACTCCTCCCGGCCCATGTCCTTGGGCTGCATCGGGTTGTAATGCACATTGCCGTCGCCGATATGGCCGAAAACCACCGAGCGGAACGTCGGGACAATCTTGCCGACGGCGACATCGGCCTCGCGGATGAAGTCGGCAAAGCGCGAGACGGGAACGGAGATATCATGCTTGATGCTGCCGCCCTCGGGCTTCTGCGCGGCGGAGATTTCCTCGCGCAGGCGCCACAGATGCTGTTGCTGCGCCTCGCTCGCGGGGACCACGGCGTCGAGCACGATTTCCTTCTCGAAGGCGGCCTCGAGGATACTTTCCATCAGTTCCTTCAACTCCGGTGTCGCGCTGGAGGAGAGCTCGACCAGAATATGCCAGTCATAGCGTGCGGGCATCGGGTCGGTGAAATCCGGCACATGCCGCATGACCATATCAACGCAATAGCGCGAGATCAGCTCGATCGCCGTCACCTGGTCACCGCTCATGGCGCGGGCAAGGCTCAGGAACTCAATTGCCGCCTCAACAGACGGCACAGCGGCAAGCGCCACCTGTTGGTACGTTGGCTTGGGATACATTTTCACCACTGCGCCCGTGACTATCCCGAGAGTGCCTTCTGCGCCGATAAAGAGCTGCTTGATGTCATAGCCGGTATTGTCCTTGCGCAGGCCCGTGAGGCCGTCCCAGATCTGCCCGTCGGGCAGCACGACTTCCAGTCCGAGCACTTGCTCCCGCGTATTGCCGTAATGCAGGACCTGCACGCCGCCCGCGTTGGTGGAGATATTACCACCGATCTGGCAGCTTCCTTCGGAGCCAATCCGGAGCGGGAAGATAAAGCCATTGTCCTCCGCGACCTCCTGCAGATTGGCGAGGATGCAGCCCGCATCGACAGTAAGCGTGCCGTTCAGCCGGTCAACCTCCCGCACGCTGTTCATCCGCGAGACCGAGAGGATAATCTCGTCCCCGCCGGTGAAGGGGATGGAGCCGCCGACAAGGCTGGTGTTCCCGGCCTGCGGGACCAGCGGGGTTTTGGTCTCGGCACAGAGCTTGACGATGGCGGCGACTTCCTCGGTCGTCTTCGGCTGCACCACCGCCCGGGCGCGCCCGACGAACTTGTCGCGCCACTCGACGACGAAAGCCTGCATATCGGCTTCTTTGGTGATGACATATTTCTCGCCGACGATGGCTTTCATTTTTTCTATTAGTGTCATGTGCCTACCGTTTCCTTTTCGTGCTTGGGGGCTGCCGCGCGGCGCAGCCGATCATTGATGGCGACGCCCAGCCCGACCTCCGGGATCGGGCCGACGGCAATGCGCGTGAACTTCATCTCGTCGAGAAAATGCAGCGCCGAGAAGAGAAGCGCCGTCGCCTCGGTCAGGTCGCCGTTGACGCTCAAATTCACGTCCGCGATGGCGTCATAGTCGCGCCCGAAGGCAAGATAGGCCTCGCCGGGTTCCTTCGTCGTCGCGTTGAGCCTGACCGCCGCGTTGGGCGCATAGTGGCTGAGCAGCATGCCCGGGCTTGGCGTGGTGCCATCGGCGGTGTGGGAAAGAACCGGACCGACCGACGCCTCCAGCGCCTCCTGCGTGATGCCGCCCGGACGGAGGAGGACGGGCTCTCCCTTATCGGAGAATCCCACCACCGTGCTTTCCACCCCGACGGGGCAGGATCCGCCATCCAGCACGCCGGCGATTCTGCCCGCGAGCCCGTCAATCACATGCTGCGCCTTGGTCGGGCTGATCCCGCCCGATGGATTGGCGCTCGGCGCGGCGAGGGGGCGGTCGCAGCATTTCAGGAACTCAAGCGCGAGTTTATGGCCCGGCACGCGGATGGCCAGCGTGTCCAGCCCCGCACTCGCAAGCCTGGAGACAGGACAGCCTTCCACGCGTGGCAAGACGAGGGTGAGGGCACCCGGCCAGAAGGTCGCGGCGAGCCGTTCCGCCGTGCCATTGAAGGTGACATATTCCTTTGCTTTCGCAAGGGAGGGGACATGGACAATCAACGGGTTAAAGCTCGGCCGGCCCTTGGCCTCGTAAATTGAGGCAACGGCGCGATCGTTCGTTGCATCGGCGCCAAGGCCATAAACCGTCTCGGTCGCAAAGGCGACAAGCTTACCGGCGCGAATTTCCGTCGCGGCCTCCTGTAATCCGTTCTTGTCCGTTTTAAATATTTTCATCGTCCATCATAATTCTGCGCTTTGCTGCCGCGAGTTTACCCGATTGCGTTTCATCGTCGATAGGCTTTCCCTGACGCGAAAGTCTTTTTTCTCATCGCGGGATATGTCATAACATTCTTGAGCTAAGAATAACCATTTTATAAGAGGTACCTCTATGGCTGAATATAGCGCCCCCCTCAAAGATATGCGCTTTGTTCTGGATAATATCGCCGACCTTGCCTCCCTGTCCAAGCTGGAAGGGTATGAGCATGCGGAATCGGATGTTGTCGACGCAGTGCTGGAGGAAGCCGGAAAATTCGCCGCCAATGTCCTCTCGCCGCTGAACAAGCCGGGCGACCTGCAGGGCTCTCACGTCACGGACGGGGTAGTGACCACGCCGGATGGCTGGAAGGACGCCTATGCCGGTTTTGTCGAGGGCGGCTGGAACGGCATTTCCGCACCGGAGGAATATGACGGGGGCGGCCTGCCCAGCGCGGTCTCGCTGGCGACGGTGGAAATGTGGAACTCCGCCAACCTCGGGTTTGCGCTCTGCCCGCTGCTCACACAAGGCGCGATCGAGAGCATCATCGCCCATGGCACGAAAGAACAGCAGGACAAGTATCTCAAGAAACTCGTGAGCGGGGAATGGACCGCGACCATGAACCTGACCGAATCCCAGGCCGGATCGGACGTTGGCGCGCTCCGCACGAAGGCGGAACCGGCGGATGACGGGAGCTGGCGGATTTCGGGGCAGAAGATCTTCATCACCTATGGCGACCACGAGATGAGCGAGAATATCATTCATTTGGTGCTGGCCCGGACGCCCGGTGCCCCGGCCGGTACGCGCGGTATCTCCCTCTTTATCGTGCCGAAATACCTCGTCAATGATGACGGTACGCTGGGGGAGCGGAACGATCTTAAATGCGTCTCGCTTGAGGAAAAAATCGGCATTCATGCAAGCCCGACGGCGGTGATGTCTTACGGCGATAACGGCAATTGCGTCGGTTATCTGCTGGGGGCGGAGAACAAGGGCATGGCCTGCATGTTCACTATGATGAACAGCGCCCGCCTCGGTGTCGGTGTACAGGGCCTCGCCGTCGCGGAACGCGCCTACCAGCAGGCGGTCGACTATGCCCGCGATCGCAAGCAGGGACAGGCGCCCGGCATGCCGAAGGGCGAGATGACGCCGATTATCCATCATGCGGATGTGCGGCGGATGCTGATGACCATGCGCGCGAATATCGAGGCGATGCGCTGCCTGATCTACCTGAACGGCGCCTGCCTTGACCGGGCGCATCACGGCCCCGATGCGGAGACCCGCGAGACTGCCATGGGCATGGCTGAACTGCTGACGCCGCTGTCAAAAAGCTGGTGCACCGACCTTGGGGTGGAGATGGCCTCGATCGCGGTGCAGGTACATGGCGGCATGGGCTTTATCGAGGAAACCGGCGTTGGCCAATATTACCGAGATGCCCGTATCCTGCCGATCTACGAGGGGACGAACGGCATTCAGGCGCTCGACCTGGTGGGGCGCAAGCTCGGCCTCCGGGGCGGGGAGCCGGTGAAGAACATGTTCGCCGATATGCAGGAGACGGTGAAGGGTTTGGCGGCGGCGGGGGACGAGATGACGGCAATGTCACTGCAGCTCAACCTCGCGGTGTCGGCACTAAAGGACGCGACCGACTGGCTCTATGGCAATGCGCCGAATGATCCGCACGCGGCCCCGGCGGGCGCAACGCCCTATCTTCGCATGTTCGCGACTACCGTCGGCGCGCATCTGCTTGGCCGTTCCGCCCTGAAGGCGAGAGCATTGCTGAACGACGGGGCGGCGGATGCGGAATTCCTGAAAGCTAAGATTATCACTGCCCGCTTCTTCATGGGACAGATCCTGCCGACGGCGACGGCGCTGCTCGGCCCGGTGACTGCGGGTGCGGAAACCCTGTTTGCGATTGACGAGGAACTGCTCTCCGCCTGATCGGGGTGGCGGATTTGATGTTAAAGTAAACGTAAAATACAATAACAAGAGCGGCGGGTGCCCTGCCCAGCCGCCACTAGGACGAGTACCGCATGACCTATAACGAAATAACCTATCCCTTCGATACCCGGCCCGGAGATGGCGAAGTTCTTGAAGTCAGCGACGGCCTGCTCTGGGTCCGAATGCCGATCCCGATCCCCGGCCTTGACTATATCAACCTCTACCTGATCGAGGATGACGATGGCTGGACGATGGTGGATTCAGGGCTGAATACCGGGAAAATCCGGGATCTCTGGCGCGAAATTTATGCAAAATACCTGAAGGGGAAACCGATCACCCGGATGCTCTGCACCCATTTCCACCCCGATCACATGGGGCAGGCGGGCTGGGTCACCTATAAATGGAAGATCCCGCTGACCATGACCTTCGGTGAATGGACGTTCGGCCGCATGCTCTATCTGGAGGCGCAGAAGGAAACACCGGACTATGTCATCGATTTCTATCGCTCCGTAGGATTTGACGAGGACATGCTGGCAAGGGTGCGCGATCGCGGGTTCAATAACTTCCGGCAGGCGATGTCACAGGTTCCCATGGGATTCAACCGCATTGCCGACGGCGATATCCTCACGATCGGCAAGCGCGACTGGCAGGTAATTGTCGGGCAGGGGCATTCGCCGGAACATGCCTGCCTCTATTCGGCGTCGGACGGGATACTGATTTCCGGCGACCAGGTGTTGCCGCGGATCACGCCGCATATCGGGGTCTATCCTGCGGAACCGCTCGCCAATCCGTTGAAGAAATTCATGGATTCTATTGAAATATATAAGAAATTGCCGAAAGATACCTTCGTTCTTCCGGCCCATAATGACGTCTTTTACGGCCTGCATAACCAGCTTGATTTCTATCAATCACACCATGAGGAAAGGCTTAACCGGTTAATGCAGGTCTGTGATTCCCCCCAGTCAGCGATGGATTTGCTGCCGGTCCTGTTTGACAGGGAACTGGACGAGAAAGACAAGGGGCTGGGTATTGCCGAAGGGTTGGCCCATTGCCACTATCTTGTTGGTGAAGGCAAGCTGGAGCGGGTACTGGGAGAGGACGGAATCTGGAAGTTCCAGAAAAGCGGCGCGCACCACAAGGCCGTCGCCTGAAGACTTAAGTAAATAACAAAAACAATAAAGGAAACAAGGATATGACAAAAGATCTTCTGATTGAAAAGAAAGACGGGATCGCAACGATTACCCTGAACCGGCCGGAAGCGCGCAACGCTCTGTCGATGGAAATGCGGTCCGGGTTGTATGACGCCTTTGTCGATATGGAGAATGATGACAGCGTGCGCTGTATTATCCTGCGCGGTGAAGGCGAGCATTTCCAGGCTGGCGGTGATGTGAAATCCTTCACTGAATATGCGAAGATGGACCCCGAAGAACGCCGCAAAGCGTTTGAAAAACGTATCCATACCCTGCATCCGACGATTTTCACGATGACGCGGATGCCGAAGCCGATCATCGCGAGTGTGCGCGGCGGTGCCGCCGGATTCGGCCTGTCCCTGATGATGGCCTGCGATATGGTTATTGCCTCGGAAGACGCCTTTGTCACGCTCGCCTATATCGGGATCGGCACGACGCCGGACGGTTCCGGCTCCTACATGCTGCCGCGGATTGTCGGGCTGAAGAAGGCGATGGAAATTGCCATGCTCGGCGACCGGATCAAGGCGGCGGAGGCCAAGGATCTCGGCCTTATCAATTTCGTGGTCCCGACCGAGGATCTGGCGGCGGAAACCGCGAAGCTCGCCAAACGGCTTGCCAATGGCCCGACGGTCGCGCTCGGCCGTACGAAGCAGTTGCTTAATGCCTCACTCGGGAATAGTCTGGAAGAACAGCTCTCACTCGAGGCGCAAGGGTTTGCCTTCTGCGCGTCAAGTAATGATTGGGTCGAGGGAGTGACTGCCTTTAAGGAGAAGCGGAAGCCCGACTATAAAGGCAATTAACGGGCTCCGGTTCTCGCATGGAACAAGGAGACGGTTATGGCGGACTTGAAGGGAAAGACACTCTTTATCACGGGCGCAAGCCGGGGCATCGGACTTGCCATCGGCAAGCGCGCCGCAGCAGATGGCGCAAATGTCGTCATCGCCGCCAAAACCAAGGAACCTCATGCCAAGCTGAAAGGCACGATCTATTCTGCCTCTGACGACATCGAGGCGGCGGGCGGCAAGGCGCTCCCCCTCGTTGTCGATGTGCGCGAGGAGGAGATCGTCGAGGCGGCCATGAAACAGGCGGCGGATACCTTCGGCGGGATTGATATTCTCATCAATAACGCCTCCGCCATCAGCCTGACGGGAACACAGGAAACCCCGATGAAACGGTATGACCTGATGCACCAGGTCAATATCCGCGGGACGTTCCTTTGTTCCCAGAAGGCCATTCCCTACCTTAAGAAGGCCGACAATCCGCATGTCCTGAACCTGTCCCCGCCGCTTAACTTCGAGACGCACTGGTTCGCGCCCCATGTCGCTTACAGCATGGCGAAATATGGCATGAGTCTCTGTGTGCTCGGCATGGCGGAGGAGTTCAAGAAGGCCGGAATCGCCTTTAACGCGCTCTGGCCGAGGACGGCGATTGCGACGGCGGCCATGGATATGATCGGTGGGCCGGATGTGCGGAACAAATGCCGCAAGGTGGAGATCATGGCGGATGCGGCCTATCTTATCCTGACCAAGCCATCGCGGGAATTCACGGGGAATTTCTGTATCGATGACGAGGTGTTGAAAGACGCCGGGATCACGGATCTATCAAAATACCGGTTCGAGGGTGTGGAGGAGAAGGACCTTCTCCCCGATTTCTTCGTCTAATCAGGCGGCCTGACGCAAGTCCAGCCGGTTCCAGACATCCTTTAACGCACTGACCAGCTCGGCCATCATCGCGTCGTCATGGAACGGTGTCGGCGTGATGCGCAGGCGTTCCTGTCCGCGGGGAACCGTCGGGTAGTTGATGGGCTGGATATAGAGGCCGTAATCGTCAAGCAGCATATCGCTCGCCTGCTTGCAGAGTTCGGCGTCATAGACCATCAGCGGCACGATATGGGTGACGGACGGCAGGACGGGCAGCCCGGCCTCGGTCAGTAAAAGTTTCAGGGTGGCCGCGCGCTCCTGATGCTGGTCGCGCTCAACCTGACTTGACTTCAGGTGCCGCACGCTCGCCAGCGCGCCGGCGGACATGACCGGCGAGAGGGTGGTCGTGAAGATGAAGCCTGACGCATAGGAGCGAATGGCATCGACAATATTTTTGCTGGCGGTGATAAAACCGCCGACCACGCCGAACGCCTTACCAAGCGTGCCCTCGATGATATCAAGGCGGTGCATCAGCCCTTCGCGCTCCGCCACGCCGCCGCCGCGCGGGCCATACAGGCCAACCGCATGCACTTCGTCGAGATAGGTCATGGCGTTGTATTTATCGGCGAGATCGCAGAATTCCTTGATCGGGGAGATGTCGCCATCCATGGAATAGACCGATTCAAAGGCGATGACCTTCGGCCGCCTCGGGTCAATGGTTTTCAGCTTGTCTTCCAGGTCGCGCACATCGTTATGGCGGAAAATCCGCTTCTCGCAGCCCGAATGGCGCACACCGTCGATCATTGAGGCGTGGTTAAGCTCATCGGACAGGATCACGCAGCCAGGCAGCAGCTTGCCGAGGGTGGAAAGCGTCGCGTCGTTGGAGACAAAGCCGGAGGTGAAGACCAGTGCCGACTCTTTCCCGTGCAGGTCGGCCAGTTCCCGTTCCAGCTCGCAGATCATGCGGGTGTTGCCGGAAATGTTGCGCGTCCCGCCAGCACCGGCGCCGAACTGGTCCGTTGCGTCCTTGATGGCCTTCAGCACATCCGGATGCTGGCCCATGCCGAGATAGTCGTTGGAGCACCAGATGGTGATGTCCTGTGTGGCGCCATCGTCGAGATACCGTGTTGCCCGGGGGAAGTCTCCGGCATGACGGCCAAGCTCGGTGAAGACCCGATAGCGCTTTTCCTCTTTCAAAGCGGCAATCGCCTGCTCGAACATGCTCTCGTAATCCATCATCCGCCCTTAAGCTGTGTTTGGTCCATCGACTGATGTGTTCCTAAATACAGTTTCCGACCGATCCGTGACAAGGGACAAAAGGTCGCAACGTCGCCGGGATCGCGCAGTTTTGATGCTCTGTTATCCGCCTGTCCGTGTAAATGCCGCCGTTTTAATGCGCCATAAAGACCGGAATCGGGCAGTTATTCAGAACTTCTTCCGTGACCGCGCCGAAGAACAGGCGGCGCAGGCGGCTGCGCGTATAGGCGCCCATCACCAGCAGGTCCGCATTGCACTTTCCCGCTTCCGCAAGGATTGATTCGGCCGTCGACTTGCCATTCGATCCCGTAATTTCGCAGCGGTCCGCATGCACCCCATACATGGTCAGATAGCGCTGTACCGCGAGCGGGTGGATATCCTCATCCAGGTCATCGACGGCGGAAATCAGCATGACTTTCTCGGCCGTCTGCAAAAAGGGCAGCGAGTAGGAGAGGGCCCGCGCCGATTCCACCGATCCGTTCCAGGCGAAGGCGACCCGCATGCCGACATCCTTTTTAAGAACCTTGTCCAGCAGCAGGACCGGGCGACCGGTTTCGCGCAGCGCCGTATTGATCAGCAGGGAGTTGTTGATCTGTTCCTCTCCCTCTTGCTTGCAAATGACAATCAGGTCGAACAAACGCCCGTAACTATGCAGAGTATCTTCGCTATTTCCCTGTTTCTCGACGAAGCGGGTAGAGGCGCCATCGGCCGTTGGCCGGTCGGTGATATCATGGATAACCGGGACTCCCATGCGGCCGGACACATCCTTGAACAGTTCCCGGGCGCGATGCCGGCGTTCCTCTCCGTCCTTTTCCGCCATCTCGATCACGCTCTCGATCATGGTCGAGGTCATCCCCTCGCCAACGAACGCAGCCGCGGATCGGGGGTCGATCTTGATATGCAGCGCATTGACATGGGCGCCAAAACGGAGGGCGAGGTTGAAGGCGCTTTCAAGAGCCTTGGCATCGCTGTCGTTCTTTGCGCCGGATACGGGAACCAGAATATTTTTAAAATGCATCGAATACCTCAGCCTGCGAATATTCACCTAAATGTAACATTAAGACCCTAAATTCTAAAGGGTTTTGTAGATTACACTTGGTAAATGCGGTCTAGTCTTCGTCATTCCGGCTGTTGTCGATATGAAGGGGGTCCTGATGCACAATGGCCTCGGCCTCGGGATATTCCGCCATCAGCCGGGCTTCCACGGCGTCGGAAATGGTGTGGGCATCCCGCAGACTGATACTGCCGTCCATGTCGATATGCATCTGTATGAATACTTGCTGGCCGGAGCGGCGGGTGCGCAGGTCATGAATACCGAGGACGCCCGGCTGCTGCAGGACAATGGTCTTGATATTTTCCCGCTCCTCATCGCCGAGTTCCTCATCCATCAGGTCAGCGAAGGAGGTGCGGATGATTTTCCACGCGCTGAAGATCAGGACAAGGGCAATCAGGATGCCGAACATCCCGTCGGCGAAACGCCAATGGAAGACTGTATCCAGGATCAGCGCGAGAATCACCCCGCCATTGATCAGCACATCGCCGACATAATGCAGCGAGTCGGCGGAAATCGCGACAGAGCGCGTCCTGCTGATCACGTAACGCTGGTATAGGACGAGGCCGATTGTCAGCACGATCGAGACCACCATGACGATGATGCCGACATCGCTGGCGTAAACCGGCTTCGGATTGAGCAGCCTTTCCCCGGCCTGAAACAGCAGAAAAACCGCCGATCCGGTGATGATCGCGGACTGGAAAAGCCCGGCCAATGCCTCGGCCTTGCCATGACCGAAGCGGTGATCTCGGTCGGCGGGCACAAGGGACTGGCGCACGGCAAACAGATTGATGGCTGAGGCCGCGAGGTCGAGCATGGAATCGACCAGGGTCGAGAGCATTGCCACGGAATTGGTGGCGAAATAGGCAAAACTCTTGATCGCGATCAGGATCAGCGCAATGCCCACGGCGGCATAGGTGGCCCGCTTCATCAGCTGACCGTTTACGGCATCATCGTTCTGTGAATGCAGGAATTCCGGGTCGACAGTCACAGCAATCTAGGTCCTCTGTTATACTATTGGGGCGCGATACGCCTGGTCATCTTACGGAAAAAGGATGCTCTCTGTCCAACCGCCGGCGCCCTTTTCATAGCGCCGCCGTTCATGCAGGCGGAATGGCCGGTCGCGCCAGAATTCCATCTGCTCGGGTAGGACGCGAAAACCGGACCAGTAGTCGGGCCGGGGAATCGCCCCGATGGCATATTTTGCGGCATATTTGGCGACTTCCGCCTCCAGCGTAAAACGCCCGTCCATCGGGCGGGACTGCTGGCTGGCCCAGGCCCCGATCCGGCTGTCACGCGGGCGGCTGTCGAAATAGGCGTCAGCCTCGGCATCCGTGACTTTCTCGACCGTGCCCTGAATGCGAATCTGGCGGCGTAAACTTTTCCAGTGAAAACATAATCCGGCGCGCGGGTTGGCGAGGAGTTCGCGGCCTTTCTGGCTGCCGAAATTCGTATAAAAGACAAAGCCACGCTCGTCCGCGCCCTTGAGCAGCACCATGCGCACCGACGGGTAGCCGTCCGCGTCGGCGGTGGCGAGCGCAATGGCGGTCGGGTCGTTGGGCTCGCTTTTCTCGGCTTCCGCCATCCAGTCCTGGAATTCCTTCAGGAGATCGGTAAAGTTTTTCACAGTCATTTTCGGATACTCGTTATGTCTTGGCATGCCACTGCTTTGCCGCATTTCGTTGCCAAACTTAATCGGCTGCGACGGAATTGTCGACCGGCGACGTTTAATTTAAGATAGGCCGTCCCGAAAGCATTTGAAATGATTTGTGATGGACCTATTGCTATAAATGTCGTTCCGGGCCCTATATAGTAGGAAACGGGAATGGCCTGACATGAATGTCGGGAATGAAATTTTACGATGACAAGGATTGTAATGATGCGGAAATCAAAACTACTGGTGGTCACGGCGCTGGCCTCAGCGCTCGCTCTGGCGGGCTGTGCGGACGCCCAGAACAACCCTAAAACAACCGGTGGCGCCGTAATCGGCGGTATTGGCGGGGCGCTGCTTGGCTCGATGTTCGGCAAGGGCACAGGGCAACTTGTCGCGGTTGGCGTCGGAACGCTTGCCGGTGCGATGATCGGCAGTGAAGTTGGCAAGACGCTGGACGCGGCGGATCGCGCACAGATTGACCGGGCCGAGAAAAAGGCGACAACGGCGCCGATAGGCCAGACGATCGCCTGGAACAATCCTCAAAGCGGTAATTCCGGCACGATCACGCCGGTGCGCGACGGCAATCATACCGACGGCCGTTATTGCCGGGAATTCCAGCAGACGATTGAAGTTGGCGGCAAGCTTGAAAAAGGCTATGGAACAGCCTGCCGGCAGCCCGATGGCTCCTGGCAGATTATGAACTAAGAGGTGGAAGGCGGCCTCGGCCTCTCTGGAATGACGGGGGCCGGGCCGGACAACATTTTTAATGGGACGAATTGAGCTATTCACGGTTGCCGTGACGGCGGTGCTGCTTGTTACCTTGGGGGCAAGCCCGTCCGTCCGGGCGGATTTCAACGATGGTGTCGCGGCCTATGAGGCCGGAGACTATAAAACCGCCTTCAATGAATGGCTGCCGCTGGCACGGAATAACGATCCGGCGGCCATGCGCAATATCGGCCATATGTACCGGCGCGGTCTCGGCACCGCACAGGATTACACCAAGGCGATGACCTGGTACAAGCGCGCGGCGACCATCGGGTTCGATCGCGCGCAGGCCAATGTTGCCGGCATGTATCTGGAAGGCGAGGGGGTCGAGCAGGATTACGCGCAGGCCGCCAACTGGTTTGCCCGCGCGGCGCAGCAGGGGCATGTGATTTCCCAGTATAATCTCGCCCTGTTGCTGGAAAACGGCCTTGGCGTAGAGAAGAACGAGCAAAGAGCGCTCGGCTGGTATGCTCTGGCCGCCAAGGCGGGGCATCCGGCGTCCCAGAAAAAGGCGGCGGAACTGGCGACGTATCTTCAGAACAAGCCCGATGAACCGGAAAAAGAGGGGGCTGGCGGACCCTTGATCAAATCGGCGGATACGGAACCTCCCAAGGCGACCGAGACGGCGACGGCCTCCTCGACGAGCGCCGCGGACACGCCGCAGACACCGCAGACGCCGCAGGCACCGGACTCCGTGGCCACGAAGGACGAAACACCTGCACCGACAGCGGCAACGGGAACTGCAACCGAAGCCGCAACCGCAACCGCAACCGCAACTGCGGCATCCTCCTCCCAAGGCGTCCAGAAAAAGGGATTTTATGAGGCCCTCCGGTCTCTCGTCGCGAAACAGGAGGTAGGGGAGTCGTCCGTTGCGATATCCTCAGAAAGCCAGGGCGGGACACCGCCGGAAAGCCAGGCAGAAACAATCTCATCCACACCGGTGACGGAAGCGGCATCGGACAGCGTTACGCCGGAAGTGAAACCCACCGCGGTGGAAACCGCCCCGGCACAACCGCCCGCGGCATCAGTTCCTGCGCCAACACCGGCCGTCAAACCCGAAGTGGCGGCGGTACCGATCAAGCCGGTTGAGATAGCGGCGATCCCCGCACCGGCAGGGGCAACACTGGCACCCGCGCCAAAATCCGCGCCGTCCGTCCAGGCAAAGCCATCCGGGACCGGCCTCAGCGTCGCGGAAAAGCTGGAAATGGCCGATCTCGCCTATACGCTCGAGCAGTATCAGCAATCCCTCAGCATCTGGGCGCGGCTCGCGGCAGATGGTAATCCAGAGGCGCAATACCGTCTCGGCAGCCTGTTTAATGCGGGCGTGGCCCTGCCGGTGGACCGGGTCCGCGCCTATTACTGGTGGGACAAGGCGCGAGCCAACGGTTCCAGCGAGGCCGCCGCGGCCCTTGCCGATCTGGTACCTACCTTGACACATCTCGAAAAAAGACAGATTGATCGGGTTAATTAGTTAAATCCTAAGAGAAAAGTTTTATATACTGGTATCTAAGGGTCTTATTGAATTAAGGGACGTTTTTACGTCCAGCATGGCAACGGATGAAAAACTTATACAGTATTCTTGGCATCTCAAAAGGCGCGAGCCAGCAGGACATCAAATCCGCCTATCGCAAGCTGGCTAAGAAACATCACCCGGACGCAAATCCGGGCGACACGAAGGTGGAGGAGAAATTCAAGGAAATCTCCGCCGCCTATCATATCCTGGGCGATGAGAAACAGCGCGCCCGGTATGACCGTGGCGAGATTGACGAGCATGGGCAGGAGAAGATGGGTGGCTTTCGCGGCGGCCACCGTGCCTCCTCCACGGCCGGTTTCGGCGGCGGCGGAGCGGAGGATATTTTCTCCGAGATATTCGGCAATTTCCGCGGTGGCGGTTTCCGCGGCCGCGTGCCCGAAAAAGGGCGCGACCGGAAATTCGCCATCGAGATCGACTTTATGGAAGCGGCCCTCGGTGGCAAGCGGCGCCTGACCATGGGTGACGGCGGCCGGACGCTTGACGTGGCCATTCCTGCCGGGGTGACCGACGGACAGCAGATCCGCCTGCGCGGGCAGGGAGAGGAAGGGGTTGCCGGCGGTCCCAATGGCGATATCCTGATCAATGTCACGGTGAAACCGCACAGCTTTTTCCGCCGCGACGGACAGAATGTCCTGATCGAGCTGCCTATCAGTTTGCCTGAGGCGGTGCTGGGCGCGACAGTCAAGGTCCCGACGGTGGATGGCACGGTCAATCTGAAGGTGCCGCCCGGATCCAACACGGGCACCAAGCTCCGGTTGAAGGGGAAGGGCATCGGGGGTCCGAAAAATGGCGCGCGCGGCGATCAGATGGTCAGCCTCAAGGTCGTTCTGCCGGACAAGCAGGACGAGGAACTTCAGGACTGGGTGACAAAATGGGCGGAGAAGCATGACTATGATGCCCGCTCCAAGCTGAAGAGCAAATAGCCGCCATTGTCTGCGCCGGGTCATAAGTCTTTTGACTGCCCCCCATAAGCGCGATAAAAAGATAGTACATTTGGTTTCGTAGACGGTAATGAGGGGATGCGGATGACGCAGCACAAGGGTTTGATGGCAGGCAAAAAGGGCCTTATCATGGGGGTCGCCAATAACCATTCGCTGGCGTGGGGAATTGCACAGGCGCTGCATGAACATGGCGCTGAAATCGCGTTTACCTACCAGGGCGAAGCGCTTGGCAAACGGGTTATCCCGCTGGCGGAGAGTGTCGGTTCCGACACGGTTCTGGAATGCGACGTGACCGACGACGCCAGTATGGACGCCGTATTTGCGGCGCTGAAAGAGAAATGGGGCAAGATCGATTTTTTCGTTCATGCCATCGGTTTTTCCGACAAGACCCAGCTGCGCGGCAATTTCTCCGATACCACCCGCGACAACTTCAACATGACGATGGAGATCTCCTGTTTTTCCTTCATTGCGCTGGCCAAGCGCGCGTCGGAACTGATGACCGACGGCGGCAGCATGGTGACGCTGACCTATTACGGGGCGGAGCGGGTCATACCGCATTATAACGTCATGGGCGTTGCCAAGGCCGGGCTTGAGGCGGCAACCCGCTATCTGGCGGTGGAGATGGGCAAGAAGAATATTCGCGTCAATGCGCTGTCCGCCGGGCCGATCAAGACCCTTGCCGCCAGCGGGATTGGCGATTTCCGCTATATCCTGAAGTGGAACGAGTATCATTCACCCTTGAAGCGGAATGTCACCATTGACGATGTTGGCGGATCGGCGCTCTATCTGCTGAGCGATCTCGGGGCCGGCGTGTCTGGGGAAACCCATCATGTGGATGCCGGGTATCATGTTGTCGGCATGAAGGCGGAAGACGCGCCCGACATCACTAAGTAAGCAAGTTTTTCAGGCGGAAGTCCTTATGTCTCACAATAGTTTCGGTCACCTGTTCCGGGTGACGACCTGGGGGGAAAGTCATGGCCCGGCGCTTGGCTGCGTGATTGACGGCTGTCCGCCGCTGATCGAGGTCACGTCCGAGGAATTGCAGGTCTGGATGGACCGGC
Organism: Sneathiella sedimenti; assembly: GCF_017313765.1. Taxonomy (GTDB): domain Bacteria; phylum Pseudomonadota; class Alphaproteobacteria; order Sneathiellales; family Sneathiellaceae; genus Sneathiella; species Sneathiella sedimenti. The sequence continues at coordinate 689,787 of NZ_JAFLNC010000002.1, forward strand.
GCAAGCCCGGCCAGTCGCGCTTCACCACCCAGCGGAAGGAGCCCGACACGGTGAAAATCCTCTCCGGTGTATTTGAGGGGAAGACCACCGGCACGCCGATCAGCCTGATGATCGAGAATGTCGATCAGCGGTCCAAGGATTACGGGGATATCAAGGACAAGTTCCGCCCCGGCCATGCGGATTTCACCTACCAGACAAAATACGGCATCCGCGATTATCGCGGTGGCGGCCGGTCCAGCGCGCGCGAGACGGCGGCGCGCGTCGCGGCGGGCGGCATCGCCCGAAAGGTGCTGGGCGACAATGTCAAGATCAAGGGGTACTTGACCCAGATCGGCGACAGGGTGATCGACCGTTCCCGCGCGGATTTATCCGAAATTGACAACAATCCCTTCTGGTCGCCGGATCCCGGCATTGTCGAGGAATGGACGGTCTATCTTGATGCGATCCGCAAAGCCGGCTCCTCCGTTGGTGCGGTGATTGAGGTTGTGGCCTCCGGCGTGCCCGCCGGGCTTGGCGCGCCGATCTATGGCAAGCTGGATTCCGATCTCGCCATGGCGATGATGACGATAAATGCGGTCAAGGGGGTCGAGATTGGTGACGGGTTCTCTGCCGCGGCGCTCACCGGCGAGACAAACGCCGACGAGATGCGTGCCGGTAACGAAGGCTTCCCGCGGTTCCTCAGCAATCACGCGGGCGGTATTCTGGGTGGCATTTCGACGGGGCAGGATATCGTCGTGCGCTTCGCGGTGAAGCCGACCTCCTCTATCCTCAAGCCGCGCGATACCATCGATATTGACGGCAACGAGACGGAAATTCAGACCAAGGGCCGCCACGACCCGTGCGTTGGTATTCGCGGTGTGCCCGTTGGGGAAGCCATGATGGCCTGCGTCCTCGCCGATCATCTCTTGCGTCACCGCGGCCAGAACGGCTAAACCCAATATCAACAAGAAAATTTTAAGGAGATATCCCATGTCCCAGCCCAAATATGTCCACGCCCTTGATATCCCGGTTCCGGCCCGTGAGGAGCTGGAGGAAGGGACGCAGAAATATTTCGCGGTATGCGAGGAGAAGCTCGGCATGGTGCCGAATGTGCTCGCGGCCTACAGCTTCGATAACGCGAAGCTCCGCGCCTTTTCGGACATGTATGGGGAGTTGATGCTGGGCGAGTCCGGCCTGACCAAGCTGGAGCGGGAGATGATCGCGGTCGCGGTCTCCTCGGTCAATCAGTGCTTTTACTGCCTGACTGCCCATGGCGCGGCGGTGCGGGAGCTGTCGGGCGACCCGATCCTCGGGGAGTTGATGGTGATGAACTATCGCGCGGCGGAATTGCCCGCGAAACAGCGCGCCATGCTCGATTTCGCCTACAAGCTGACCAAGACGCCGAACGAGATGGAAGAAAGCGACCGGCAGGCGCTGCGCGATGCCGGCTGGACTGATCGCGATATCTGGGATATCTCGGCAACGGTGTCCTTCTTCAACATGAGCAACCGCATGGCCATGGCCATCGACATGATGCCGAACGAGGCCTATCACTCCCAGGCGCGCTAGGGCCTGTTTTCGGCGGCGGCCTTCCGGAATAGATCGGCGAGAAGCTTGCCCGCCGGGCCGAGCTTCTCCGGCGCCGGGATAACGAGGTCAAGCGGCGCCAGTATCTCGAGCTTGTCTTGCGTGTTGAGGCGACAAAGGTCGCCTTTTTCAAGGTCCTCTTTGAACATATGCAGGGGCAGCCAGCAAAAGCCGATACCGGAAAGCAGGATGTCCCGCGCCTCGTAAAAGCCGCTGACAGTCCAGCGCTGCTCTGATTTCAGCCAGCCGATGGTGGTCGGCAGCGGCGCGCGGGTGCGGTCGCTGATAACGATCTGCAGATGCCGGTGCAGCTCGCCGGTCTCAATCGGGGTGCCCCGTGCCACCAGCGGATGATCCTTCCCGGCGAGGGGGCTGAGCGGTACACCCATCAACGGGGTGCCGACAAAGCCCTGCGGCACGATCGGGCTGATCACGATATCCGCTGCAGCTTCCTGGATGGCCTCCACCGCGCCGTTGAGGATAACGCTCTCGATCTTGAGCCTTGTGCCCTGGCTTTTTGCATGAAACTGCCTGAGAACAGTGACAAGCTTATCTTTCGGGTAAATTCCCTCCACCGCGACGGTGAGTTCTGTTTCCCAGCCTTGCCGCGCCGTCTTCACAATCCGTTCAATGTTTTCGGCATCCTCAATCAGCTGTTGGGACCGTCGCCGCATCACCTCGCCAATAGGAGTGAGCCGGACCTGCTTGCCCTCAACGGTGACAAGTCTGACGCCGAGCTGGTCCTGCAGCTTCTGCACCGCATGGTGGAGTGAGGAATGGCTGCGATTCAGCTTCTCCGCTGCCTGGAGATAGCCTCCATGGTCGATGACGGCATTAAATATCTGCCATTGGGTAAGTGTCGCGGTTAGCATGTCTATAATTTAGACAATAAATGCCGAAAATAATCAATTTATATTCTAAGAATCAGACATATATTCCGCACATTATTCCTGATTGATGGTGGAGTTGACGACAATGCTAGAGAAACTGAACCCTTTATTCGACCTTGCGGGTCGTATTTTTATTGCGATCCTGTTTGTACCGGCAGGATTCAGCAAGATCACCGGCTATAGCGGTACGGCCGGCTATATGGAAGCGATGGGCGTCCCAGGCATTTTGCTCCCGCTCGTCATTTTGGTGGAGCTCGGCGGCGGCCTGGCCATCCTCGCCGGATGGCAGACACGGATCGTTGCCTTCCTGCTCGCGGGATTTTCCGTGGTGTCGGGTCTGCTCTTTCATTTCCAGCCAGAAGACCAGTTGCAGATGATCATGCTCATGAAGAATATCGCCATCGCGGGCGGCCTGCTGTTCCTCGTCGCCAATGGCGCCGGTGCCCTTAGCCTCGATCGTCGGTCAAGTCGGGCCTAAGGCTAGTCATATCGGGGGCTGCGCCATCCTGCTGCGAGCGCTTCAAGCTCGGAGCAGAACCAGCGCTCCCCCTTTTTCTCGTTAATCTGCGTCGCGTTGTACCAGCGACTGCCGGGCAAGTGATAGATCCGGCCGCTGTCGCTGATATTTCCTTTTATATTGCAGCTGTTGCCGTCATGCACGGCGACACGCTGGTCCTGTCGCCAGACCCAGGGCATCCGGAAATTTCCCTGCCAGAGCCCGGCCTTGGCAGCTTTCGCCGCATTTTCCTCGGACAGGTAGCGCTCGCTGTAGCGGCGAAAGGCGACCGCCCAGCCCGACCGGACCATTTCGCCATTGATATCGCGATCCCCGATATAGCAGGTGGCGAGAAGGCGGCCGTATTTGTCTCTTTCGCTGCCATCGCAGCGCAGCGTGTTTTTCCCGACGAGGCTTTTTAGGTAAGCGCCGGACTGCGTGCCGCAGGCATAGCTTTCCGTGTGATCGTCAAAACATGTTTGATCCGACTCCGGCGCGTCAATGCCGTTCAGGCGGATTTTCTCGCCGTTCAGGCGGATCGTATCGCCATCAACCACATGGGCGAGGCCGCTGACCCCGCCGGGGAGCGATGCGGCTTTTTCATAAGACGTCATGTCGGGTGTCAGACCGAGGGTTGTTCCCGCGATCAGGCTGAACACGCCGACCAATGCAAAGGACACAAGGTTTCCTTTCCGCCGGTTGCCGCGTCGCCAGGGCGAGCGGGGCTTTATTTTGGGAATGACGGCCAAGCCGGGCTCCTTGTGAACGGAAATCCTGTATTCCGCTCAATTCTGGAGCGTAAGAATTAAGAAAAGGTAATCGGAAGTGGTGTTTTGCCGCAGATCAGCGTGTTTTCGACGCCGCCTCGGTCAGGATAGTGATATCGGCGCCCTTTTTATGAGCATTTTCCGAGATATGCCGGCGCCAGGCGCGGGCCCCGGGGCGGCCCTGGAACAGGCCGAGCATATGCCGCGTGATCGAGTTGAGCGGCACACCCGCCGCCATTTCCCGCGTCACATAGGGGATCATCTGCTCGATTACCTCGCGCCGCTCCGGGCTTTCATCGTCGACGCCATAGTATCGCCGGTCGATCTCGGCCAGGAAATAGGGGTTCTGGTATGCCTCGCGCCCGATCATCACGCCATCCACCTGCTCAAGATGCGTGTCAATTTCCTCATGGCTTGAAATCCCGCCATTGATGATGATCTCCAGCTCCGGCAATTCCTGCTTCAGGCGGTAGACGCGCTCATAATCGAGCGGCGGGATAGTACGGTTCTCCTTCGGGCTGAGACCGGTGAGCCAGGCTTTCCGCGCATGGATAATAAAGGTCGAGACGCCCGTCTCCGCCACTCGCTCGATAAAGCTTTTGAAGTAATCATAGCTGTCGAGATCGTCGATGCCGATGCGCGTCTTCACCGTGACGGGGAGGGAGGTCGCCGCCTGCATCGCCGTGACACAGGCCGCCACCGTTTCCGGCTCCCCCATCAGGCACGCGCCGAAGCGGCCGTTCTGCACCCGGTCGGACGGGCAGCCGACATTGAGATTAACTTCCCCATAGCCGTAGTCTTCGGCGATTTTCGCGCAGCGGGCGAGGGCGTCCGGCTCACTCCCGCCGAGCTGGAGCGCAAGCGGCTGCTCCGCCGGATCGAACCGCAGGAACCGGTCCGCATCCCCATGGATGATCGCCCCCGTTGTCACCATCTCCGTATAGAGAAGGGCGCGGCTAGAAATGAGGCGCAGGAAATACCGGTCATGCCGGTCCGTCCAGTCCATCATCGGGGCTATTGAGATACGTCTGTTCACCATGGATTCGTGCGGTCTTAATTTGTTGAATTGTTTAACATATAGGAAGCGATCTAGGGGCTTCCACCTTATATCTGCCACGCTTTTAACCGATCTTTGGTAAAACGGGAAGGTTTTCATAGGGTCGCGACCGATATGACGATGGGGCTTATATTCAAAGTTTCGATTGTTCTCCGTCTCAATGGGCTTGCCGCCGGGATGCAATCGGCGCTAGACTTATAAAAAAACACAATAAGGGGAGAGAATAAGATGGGACAAACCCTTCAATCCGCTACCGGCTTCAGTGTTGAACCTCTGGACAAGTCCTTTGGCGCTCTGGTGCGGGAGATTGATCTTCGGGATCTGGACAGCGCGACCTTCGACGATCTGTATCAGGCCTGGCTGACCTACGGCCTCCTTATTTTCCCGGGACAAAACCTCACCAAGCGCGAGCAGGTCACCTTTGCCCGTCGGTTCGGCGATCTAGTGGAAGAACTGAAGGCGGTGGAGATCAGCAACGTCAAGCCGGACGGCAGCCTGCGGGATGCGCCCGGTGATGACATGATGAAGATCATCCGCGGCAATATGCACTGGCACCAGGACAGCACCTATATGCCGGTACAGGCGAAAGGTGCCGTGTTCAGCGCCCATGTCGTGCCCAAGCGTCAGGGCGATACCGCCTTCGCCGATATGCGTGATGCCTATGATGCGCTGGATGACGCGACGAAGGCACAGATCAATTCCCTCTCGGCCTATCATTCCCTTGAATACAGTCAGCGGGCTGTGGGCGAGGAGACGAAAAAGGAAGACAGCGAATATTTCGGCTATGGCATGAATGTTGCCGACGTGCCGCTTCGCCCGCTGGTCAAGACGCACCCCGAAACGGGGCGCAAGGCGCTGGCCGTCGGGCGTCATGCCTATGGTATTCCGGGCCTGTCAGAAGCGGACTCGGAGGAGCTGATCGCGCGGCTTAACAATTTTGCCGTGGCCGACGAACGGCGGATCTATCAGCATCGCTGGACGGCGGGGGATGTTGTTCTGTGGGATAACCGCTGCCTGATGCACAAGGCCTGTGCCTGGGACTTTTCGGAACCGCGCATCATGTTGCATTCCCGCATTGCCGGCGACCCGGCAAGTGAACAGGCGCTCGCGGCACAATAACGCCGCCGCACCTGCCCGGCGGTGATGCCGGGCAGGCTTTTTCCAGGGGCCGCCTGTTATTCCGGGCTGGGTTTTGGCTCCAGCTGCCGGAGATAGGCGATCAGCGCGGACATGTCCTCATCGGAGATATTGGCGTAGTAATAGACGCCCATCGGTGGCAGCAGGCGTGAGCCGTCGGGCCGGACGCCGGTGCGTATAACCTTTTCTAGGTCGGCGTCGTTGTAGTGGGCGATGCCATCCTCATGCGGCGTGATGTTGGCGGAAATTGACACGCCCCAGGGTCCGGGGAAGGACATGCCCCCGACGCCAAGCTGGTGTTCGATATCCGGTTTCCCGTTGACCAGCGGGCTGTGGCATTCGATGCAGTGTCCGGCCGGTCCGGCGAGATAGGCGCCATAGGCGACGATGTCATCGCGCGGCACATCCGGCACCTGGGTGACCGGCGGCCCGTAGGAAGGCGGCAGCGGAATTTCGTAGGTCGATTTCTCGACGACGTTCTTCACGGGCTTCACCTGCCGGAGATAGGCGACGATCGCCGTGACGTCGGTGTCGGACATATTGCGGTAAAGCTCAATCGGCATGGGCGGGCCTATAATCGTGCCATTCGGGCGCTTGCCCTCACGAATGGCGGCGATGATCTGCTCATCCGTCCAGTTACCGATCCCGGTTTCCTTGTCCTGGGTAATGTTGGGCGCGAAGGCCTTGAAGAAACCCGGCTCGTCGACAAGGAACTGGCCGGCCAGTTCCATGCCCGCTGCCGGGCCGGTCGGCGTTTGCGGTGTATGACAGTTGCCACAGGCAACGATACTGTTCATCAAGTAGGTGCCCCGCTCCAGCGGGGTCTCGGCAGACACTGCCTGGGACTGCACGGTGGCAGCCAGGGCAAAGGCAATAACCAGCTTTTTCATGTGCGTATCCTGAAAAGGAGAATTAACGTATCTTTCCTAACTTTTTTAGCCCCGAATCCGCAGATTCTCGCGCGAAGTATCTTAGAGAATTTGAATATATGCAATGGGATTCATACGGATGCCGATGTGAAAACCGTCACATTTCTAATTTTTTTCTGACGTAATTGACGCGCCACACTGTTGACCTAAATCAAAGATAGTCTCTGCGTAACCGGTTATGGTTAACGAATGGAAATGCAAATCTAGGGAGGCGGCAAATGACGGAAAAAACAGTTTCATCAGGAAATGGCGGTGACCTGCAGGCGTTAGGGGTTCCTTTCAATGTTGAGGCCATGGCCGGGATGAACCAGAAATTCTACAAGATGATGATGTCCTGCAATGACGAGTTGATGACTTTCGGCCGCACCCGGCTGAAAGAGGATTTGGACATGCCGCAGAAGCTCGCCGAGTGTAAATCCCCGCAGGAAATGGTGAGTATCTGCCTCGGCTTTTACCAGACCGCGTTCAAGCAATATGCGGACGAGGCGACCCATATCGCCAAGATCTGCACCGAAATGACCGCGGAAGCGCCGGAGTTGTCCAAGCTTCCCGGCGATTGAGGCGTGCTCCGGGTTGAGGCGGCGAACGGCGCTGGATTTCTAGCGACGCAAAAACTGTGCTATCATAATCTGGAAGGGAATACAGACTATGCCCTTTGGTAAGAACAGGGAATGGATCCTGCTCGCCGATAAGGCGCACGCGCGGATATATGCGCGCGAGGGGATCAACGGCCGCTTGACGCAGGTCCTGGACAAGGCGCATCCAGCCGCCCAGGGCAAGCAGGGAGAAGCAGGCGCGGCGCGGCCCGGACGCGGACAGAAATCGACACAATCCGCGCGCTATGCCTACGAGGATCACGCGGATTTTTCCGAACAGGAAAGCGCGGTGTTTCTGCGCTCTATCACCGACAAGGTGAACGACGCCGTAACGCGCGACATCCTGGATAGACTCATTCTGGTGGCCTTGCCCAAGACCATGGCCCGCCTCAAATCGGGCATGTCCGAGGAGGCACTGGCCAAAATTGCGGCGGAATGGCCCAAGAATCTGATCGGTGTTGCTGAAATCAGCCTCGCCGATCGGTTAACTGCGTTTAAAGAATAGAAAAGGAGTGAGATGATGAAAAAACATATGACATCCCTATCCGATTTTCCATTACGTGCCGCCCTGGTCGGCGGTCTGTGTCTTGGGCTCGCAGCCTGTGCATCGCCATCGATGGAATCCGAGAGCATGGCCATCGAAGCCGCCAAGATGGATGCGGCGCAGGCCAAGGCTGATGCGGCCAAGTCCCTGGCGATCATGGAAGAGCTGAAAGCCATGAATGCGCAGACCATGCAGGCAAGCAATGAGGCCGCCGCCGCGGCAAGATCTGCAAAGGAATCGGCGGACCGCGCCGCCCGGATTGCGGCGGAGCTCGAGGCCATGCACGCTAAGCATCTGCGCAAGTAATCGCCCGCGATATTACTTGGCGATTATCTCAGGCACACCACGCCTTTCCTGGATGATGCGGTCAAAGGCGGCCCAGTCAATCCGGGAGAGGCCGTGCGCTTCGGCCTTGACAACAGCGGCGCGCTGTATCCCGGCAAGATCGACGGGGACCGGATCAAAGGTGCCTGTCATCTCGATCTGATCGGCCTGCGCGCCGGCCGGATGCGCCTCTAGATAAACCGCTGTCCCGTCCCAGCCGACCTTGATCGGCTCGTCAATCAAGGTGACGGGCATATCGATCCTGGCAATGTCGAACACCTCCTTGATATCCGTGTCATACAGGCGGACGCAGCCACTGCTGACCCGGCGACCAACGCCGGCAGGCTTGTTGGTGCCGTGAATAACATAGCCATCCCAGCCGATGCGCACCGCGTATTTGCCCAGTGGATTGCCGGGACCGGGCGGTACCGCGGCGGGGAGGGACGGATCAAGGTCGCGCATCGTCTTGGTCGGGCGCCAGGTGGGGTTCTCGCGCAGCTCTGTCACCGTCAGTTTGCCGACGGGCGTGCGGCGCCCGTCACGGCCGATGCCGACGGGCCAGGAGCGGATATCCTCCGCCGTCTTTCCCCTGTAGTAGAGGCGCATGTCGCCAATATTGACGGTAAAGCCGGGTTTCAGGCCGCTTGGCAGGATATGCCGTGTCGGGATCCGTAATTCCTCGCCGGGCTTGACCGCCCAGGGATCAGCCGCCGGATTGGCGGCGCGAAGCTCGACATAGCCGACACCGGTAGCCTCCGCGATATGGATAAGGATTTCCGTTTCGCGGGCGGTATAGGTTTTCTCCGTCCCGATCAGGTCTGTCGCCGCCGCACCCGTGGCGCCCAGCACCGCTAGGAAGACACCGAGCGACCCGGCGGCAAGCGCGTTCCTGATCCGTTTCAACTGGTCCTGTTTCACGCGGGGGCTACACCTTTCGTCCTTCCACTGGCGGGCCATAGTGTCGGCTGGCCGAATGGGCATAGAGTGAAATCATCTATCAAGAATAAGCAGTTCCGGGCCTTTTTCAACAGGAGCTCAATGTTTGCTTTGCCCCGCTATGCAACTTCCTGTAAAAGAGCGCAATCAGGAACAGACCCAAAAGTTTGAGGAAGCAGCCGCCAAGATGACCCGTCACCTTATTACCTCCGCCTTACCCTATATCAATGGTGTCAAGCATTTGGGGAACCTGATCGGCTCGATGTTGCCCTCGGACCTCTATGCCCGGTACCTGCGCGCGCGCGGTGAAGAGGTGCTGTTTATCTGCGCCACCGATGAACATGGCACCCCCGCCGAGCTCGCTGCCCGCGAAAAAGGGCAGGATGTTGCGGAATTCTGCGCGGAGCAGCATAAAGTACAGGCCGATCTCGGCGCCGCCTTCGATCTTTCCTTTGATTATTTCGGCCGCTCTTCCTCGCCGCAGAACAAGGAACTGACCCAACATTTCGGCAAGAAGCTGCTCGAGAACGGCTTTATCGACGAGCGGATCACCCGCCAGGTCTATTCCATCGATGATGACCGCTTCCTGCCGGACCGCTATGTCGAGGGAACCTGTCCCCATTGCGGTTACGACAAGGCGCGCGGCGACCAGTGTGAGAGCTGCACCCGGCTCCTCGATCCGACAGACCTGCTGGAGCCTCGCTCGGCTGTGTCGGGCAGCACCAATCTTGAAATCCGCGAGAGCAAGCATCTGTTCCTGCTGCAATCTAAGCTTGCCGATGAAATTCGCGTCTGGGTCAACCGGCACCAGGACTGGCCAGTGCTGGTGTCCTCCATTGCGCTGAAATGGCTGGATGAGGGACTGCATGACCGCGGCATTACCCGCGACCTGAAATGGGGCGTACCGGTCGACCGGCCGGGGCTGGAGGACAAAGTCTATTATGTCTGGTTCGATGCGCCGATCGAATATATCGCGGCGACCAAGGAATGGGCCGATGAGGACCCGGAGAACCGCGACTGGAAAAGCTGGTGGTATGAGGCCGACGATGTGCGCTATGTGCAGGTGATGGCGAAGGATAATGTGCCGTTCCATACGGTGACTTTTCCCGGCACCATTCTCGGCAGCCGCGAACCCTGGAAGATGGTCGATTATATCAAGGGATTCAACTGGTTAAACTATTATGGCGGGAAATTCTCGACGAGCCAGAAGCGCGGCATTTTCATGTCCGACGCGGTCGAGTTACTGCCGTCCGACTATTGGCGTTATTACCTGCTCGCGAATGCGCCGGAAACCTCCGACGCCAGCTTCACCTGGGACGGATTTTCCGGCACGGTTAACAAGGACCTGGCCGATATTCTTGGCAATTTTGTCAACCGGACGCTGAAGTTCTGTTCCTCCAAGTTCGGGGACCAGCTGCCCGAGGGCGGCGAGGCGGGCGAGGCCGAGGCGGCGCTTGCCAGGGCGCTGACAGAACGGCTGGAAGCTTACAACACCCATATGGGGGACTTGCAGATCCGCAAGGCGATGCAGGAACTGCGCGCGATCTGGGCACTCGGCAACGAGTACCTGACCGAGGCAGCCCCCTGGACGGCCTTCAAGACCGATCCGGAGGCGGCGGCGCAGTCCTTGCGCATCGCCGTCAACCTGATTCGTATCTTCGCCGTGCTGAGTGCGCCGGTGATCCCGAATGCCGCGCAGAAAATGGCCGCCTGCCTGGGTCTCACGCTGAACTCGACCGACTGGATCGAGGGGGATATGTTGACGGAGCTGCAAACATTGAAACCCGGCCATGGTTTTGACATCCCGGACGTTCTGTTCCGCAAGATCTCCGATGAAGAGGTCGCGGGCTGGGAAGAGCGTTTCGGCGGGGAATCGTAAGGATTCGGGCGGGTTCCACACCGTTTTTTGCGGTGAATTTTACCGAAGTTAACTTTAATTCTTAACGCGGCTTTAAGGCCTTATCGCTACTCTTATGCTTATTTTGCAGAAGGATCGTTTAGCGATGACGTTAGGCAAGCTACTAAAACGCAAGATCCTGAACGCGTTTGCTCAGGATACCCTTGGCGCGACGGCGGTTGAACTGGCGATGATCGCGCCTGTGCTGATTCTGCTGTTGGTCGGTATCATCGAGCTCAGCATGGCGATGTTCATCAATACGGTGGTGGAAGGCAGCCTCAAGGATGCGTCCCGCCTTGGCCTGACCGGGCAGATTCAGGACGGGTCCAGCAACACCCAAGCCCTTGTTGATATGCTAAATGAAGCCTCCCTCGGGCTGTTGGGCCTGACAACCGGTGATGTGACAACGCTGGTCTATGAGAACTTCTCCTATGTGGGGCAGGGCGAGGAATTTACCGATCTCGATGGGGATGGAGCCTGGACTCCTGGCCCTTATACCCATTCAGACGGCACCGTCTATCCGGATGGCGAGCCCTGGGTCGAAGTGAACGGCAACGGTGTCTATGACGAGGATTTCGGCGTCGCCGGGCTAGGCGCGCAAGGGGATATCGTGCTCTACACCGTCGAATATAACTGGAACTTCCTGAGCGGTCAGGTCATCCCGATCCTGGATGGTATTTTACCCATGCGGGCATCCATCGTGGTGCGGAACGAGCCGTATTAATGCGCTGTTACCTTTAATTGGGGTTTATAATGAAGCGTTTGTTTAAATCTACCGGCAACCGGATACTAGGCCATATCGGCGGGTTCATCCGTAACCATCGTGGCGTTGCCATGGCGGAGTTTGCCCTGATGCTGCCCGTGCTGATGCTGCTCACCGCCGGCAGTTTTGAGGTTGCGCGCTACGCGCTGATGACCCAGAAGCTGGACCGGATCGCGGCCACCCTCTCGGACCTGATCGCTCGGTCCAATATCGAGAATATCACCGAGACCGAAATCTCCAACATTATCGATTCCGCCCTCTTTATGGCGCAGCCCTTTGATATTTCGGGCAATAACATGATTATCCTGACCTCGGTGCAGGGTCGGGCCGGACAGGCCCCCGAAATACTCAGCCAGCGGATTTCAGGCTCGGTTACCAGTGCCAGCAGCATCATCGGCGACACCATCGGCGGTGACGCAACGCTTCCCGCCGCCTTTCCCGATGCCGGTTCCGGTGAGACACTGGCGGATGGGGAGACCCTGATCATTGCGGAAGTTTATTACGACTATGATCCCTACCTGACGGGCGATATCGGCTTCTTCGGGGATATGCTGCTGCGGGCGCATGCCTATTTCCGACCGCGCTTTACCGATACGATTACCTTTCCGGCGGCTCCCTAGTGAGCGATTAGCCGGCGGACAACACGTCGGCAAGACCCTTAGCAGAAAGGCCACCCCGTTACCGGGGTGGCCTTTATTCTGTGTCGACGTGTAAGCAGTCGCTTGAAGAGCCTGGTATCCCGACGTAATCAGTGACGCAGCCCCCCGGTTCCCACACCTATGTACAGTCTTTCTATTTACAGAGAGCCGATACCGGTTGAGGAGCATAAGGCCAGGCGGGCCGGGTTGGGATGTGGACGGAAACCAGACCGGGAAGGGAGAGTATCCTCCTCCTCCATGCGCCAAAAAAAGAGCGGTGGCCGAAACCACCGCTCCCGATGTTGTTTGAAAGAACCGGCTTATTTCGAAATACGCAGGTTGCTGAGTTCTTCACCGATGGTGTTGAAATTGTCCGCAAGCTCGGCCGCGGAGGTGGCGACAAATGCATGCTTGGGCGATGTTGCGCAGCTTCTCATCATGCTTGAGTTCCCATCAACGAGGAGCACGGTATAGATGATGATCCCTGCGTTCTTCATGGCCGTACAGGTTGCCAGAACCTTGTCATCGACGATGTCGGGATAGCTTGAATAGCCACTGCCGCTGAGGGCGCTTTGATCAAGAAAGCCCCGATAATCATACTTATTTGACGTCGGGGTCGTGTCGAATAGTTCCGCCCTCGCGTACGCATGATAAATATCATAGGCGCTGCTATTTGTGCCCAGCGTATTGAGACCGTCTGTCATCAGGACAACGACCTTATCCATATACTGTTCGCCGTAATTAAGGGGCAGGGCCGTGTATCCGGTCGGCAGGTTGAGTGTTGACGATCCATACCACAGGTTGTTCCAGTTCGGCGAAATCGCGCGCCAGCCCCAGACCATGCCCAGGTTTACGGCCGTGCCGCCATTCGCATCCATGGAGTCAATATGCGATTTGATCGTGCTCTTTTCAGCCGTCAGCGGCAGGACCTTGCTCTCTGGGCAATATTTATTGGGGCCACGACTGGAATTCACAGAGTAATAGTTCCCACTACTTGAACTATATCTCTTCCAGTCATTATTAGTCTCGCTATCACCGCCGCTATTATCTCCGTGGAAATCATTATCTGAATCCCGGAAATAGTCGTTCCAGAAATAGGGAACAAAGTCGTCATTTGGCGGATCGTCAGACACATCGACCGTCCCTCCGAGGAGGTGGTCCCGCATCTCGACGCATCCTTCCCATCCATAGACCGTGTCATTGACGCCGTCTCCGGTAACATCGCGGCCGAGGGCCGTATTTGATGAGTCGGCGGTAAAAATACTCGTCGAGTTGTTGGTCAGGTTGGTTTTGTAGGTGTTTTTAAGCCAGTCAATATTCTGCGGCCCGACATTGACGGCCATTGTATAGGGAACGATTCCGACCCAGAGTTTATCCCGCGTCTCCTCATTTCCGTACAGAATATCCACAAGGTTTTTGGCAGCGGATTTCAACTCTGCCATCCGCGTACTTCCGCTAAGGCTTGAGTCCATGGATCCGGTGTTATCCAGAACCAGGACGAGCTCCATCCCGCGGTTGTCGCGCTTGATTTCGGTCACGGCACCCACCGCGAGGGAGGGCTGGCCCAGGACATTCATAAAGGTCGTGCCCATGTCCGCGCGGACATTAAGCGCGATATTCTCGCGTGTCGAATCCCAGGTAACCGTCGTTGCGTTCATTGTAATCGGGGAGGTGCCCATAAATCCGGAGGGGAAATTGGCATCAAAATATTTCTGCGCATCGGCATATATTTCCGCATCCGTGGGCGCAAAGATATTTCGCCCCACTGCCAGTCCGGCCGCGTCCAGCGCGGTGGAAAGCTTGGATTTCAGGACATAGGCGCGGCCCAGATCAATGGACAGACCGATTGCCCCGAAGATGGGGATCGCCAGAAATGCAATGATTACGGCGGACACGCCCTGGTTGTTGTTTGTAAACCGTGCGATGATCCGGCATAGCGAACCGAAAGAATACTTCTTGTTCATGCTGACACCATGCAATCAAAATAAATTTTTCTGACTAACAGCATCAGGCAAATATTTTAAGAATTCCTTAATATCAAGAAGGGATTTCCGCTAATTTGTATTAATTATATAAATATAACACCCTTATACATTGTTATGTGAAATATAGTTGAGAAAAAGAAATAAATTTAATAATTAAATATAAATAAAATAAAATAAACGATTAGGTAAATTTCGTAAGTATTTCTTTAATAAAATTTTATCAATTATTCGCTATGTTCGATACCAATAAATTCCATTCTTTTAACTATTGATTAATGAATTACCGTTTAAATTGCACACAAGGCGCGAGGCAAGACGAACTTGGGAAGCGCTTTAACTTTAAGGGGCTTTTCAGGTTGCGGGTTCAACGCGGGCTAAAAAGTCTAGACACCAAAGGGTCTTAAAAACCTGGCGGGACTAAAACCAAGTTTTGTTAAGTGTCAGGACGAAGTTCCTGAATTTTAGGAGACTCAAAATGATTAAAGTAATCCGTTCTTTTGTAACAGACGAGTCTGGTGCTACGGCTATTGAATATGGTCTGATCGCTGCTCTCGTCGCTCTGGTTGGTGTTGTTGCCTTTACCGCTCTCGGTGATACGATTGTTGGTGCATTCGACGATATCGCAGAAGCTCTGTGTACTGGTACAGGTGGTACCTATACTGCATCTACGACAGGTGCAAATGCTACAGCCGGTTCATGCAGCTAATATAGCTATTCGGGTCGGGGCGCCTGGTTTCGGCGCCCCCTCTCTCCTGGCCTTTAGGGGCTGGGCCATATTACCACGTAATATATCGATGTAATGATCCGGAGGTTGGTATGGTTCACGTAGCAGATTTCCTCAACGACGAATCCGGTGCCACCGCCATCGAATACGGCCTGATCGCCGCCCTCGTATCCATTGCAGCCGTGGTTGCCTTCGGGTCGACCGGTGAAACGATCCTTGAAGCCTTCTCTGGCATCACCGAAGATTTCTGTGTTGCGATCGGTGGAAACTTCACCCTGTCCAATGACGGTCTCGACAGCTGTTCCTGACCCGGCTTGGCTTTCCCCACTTCTCCCAACCGCTGCTTATGCGGTCAGACGCCAGGTCGGCGTCTTTTATCCAAATCCAGCCAATTTTATACAGTTTTTACGCTCAATTTCGGCAGTTTCTTGCGGTTTATTTACGCCGGAATACCGCGAAATTTACCCCATAATTCGTCCCAAATTTAACCGGAAATTAATGTCTTTCAGTTTAGGGTTGGCGATATTTGAAACCTTATGGAATTAACACCATGGCGCGAAAATTAATATTGATCGTATTTGCATTGCTCATTACCGGATCAACAGTATGGTTTGTGCGCAATTGGGCTGGACAGCAAGCACCGGCCACTGAAACGGCTCAGGTTGTGACGCAACAGCCCGTTCAACAGAAAATCAGAATTCTCGTGGCGGCAACCGACCTTCCCGCCGGCACCCTGGTTCAGGAACAGCATCTGAAATGGCAGGCCTGGCCTGAAGATGATGATATAGAGGATATCTATGTCGTTGAAGAAGTACGGCCCCTGGAAGATTTCATCGGCACGGTCGTGCGTCAGGGCGTTGCAGCTGGCGAACCAATTACCGATTCCCGTATGGTCAAACCTGGACAGAGCGGATTTCTCGCTGCGGTCCTCAATCCCGGAAAACGCGCCGTTTCCATTGCCGTCGATATGACATCAGGTATTGCCGGATTTGTATTTCCCGGTGACCGGGTCGATGTCATCCTGACTCACTCCATCGTCAAGGAGTCGGAAGTAGAGGGTGAGACGAGCGGCCGCCGCGCCAGTGAAACCATCCTGACCGACGTTCGGATCGTGGCCATGGACCAATCAACAAACGACCAGAACCAGGAGGCAGCGCTTCGCCGTGTTGCCACGCTGGAAGTTACTCCGAAGGGTGCGGAAATTATCGCCGTTGCCAAGGAGCTGGGCAGCCTGACCCTGTCTCTTCGCGCTCTCGCGCGCGTTGAGGATGAAGCAAGAAGCAAGGATGGCCAGGTGGCGTTCAAGGCCGAACGCGGCCGGGGACATACCTGGGATAGCGAAGCAAGCCGCCTGATTACCGGTGGATCCCCGCGGATGGGTATTCCGACAACAGTCATCAATGTCGTACGCGCTGGCGATGCCAAGCAGAAGTTGTTCGACTAAGGAGTAGTTTCGATGCTGACCAGACTATTACAACCGTTGGCCGCCCTTGGGCTGGGACTGATGTTGACCGTCGGCGCTCCGACAAATATTCACGCGGCGCAGGTCATAAACGCCAAGGGTGACATTCTCGCCCTGACCCTGAATTCGGGTAAGCTTGTTCAGCTGGATCAGCCGGCAACCTCCGTCTTTGTTGGAAATCCGGAACTTGCCGATGTGCAGGTCCAGTCACCGACAATCATCTATGTTTTTGGGAAAGGGACGGGCAGTACGAACCTGTTTGCCCTCGACGCCAAGGGCCGGGTTCTGCTGAACTCCCCGATCTCCATCACCCATGATGTGACCTCCCTGAATGACGCCCTGCAGGATATCAGCCCCAATGGCGGCCTGATGGCGCGTTCCACCCCCACCGGCATTATGCTGACCGGACGGGTGAAATCTGCGGCGCAGGCCGAGGATGCCCGTCGGATGGCGGAACTTTATCTCGGTGGCGGAACAGTCTTCAACCGGATCGAGGTGGCCGGCGCGATGCAGGTTAACCTGCGTGTCCGTATCGCCGAGGTATCCCGCTCCGTCACCAAGCAATTCGGCGTGAACTGGGAAGTCTTTGGCCGTATCGGCGATGCCTTTCTCGGTTTCGCTACTCCGGTCGATATCGTCGGATCCGGCGCAACCGGGATTACCCGGCTCGGTACCGGAACGAACTTTGTTTCGGGCTATGCCGACAAGAATGTTGATATCCTGAATGTGATTGACGCGCTGGATGAGGAGGGTTTGCTCACCATTCTGGCGGAACCAAACCTGACGGCCCTGTCCGGTGAAACGGCGCAATTCCTGGCTGGTGGTGAATTCCCCATTCCTGTTCCGCAGGAAGACGGCGCGATTACCGTTCAGTACAAGCCCTTTGGTGTTTCTCTTGAATTCAAGCCGACAATTGTTGATGACAACCTGATCAATCTGCAGGTCAGGCCGGAAGTCAGCCAGCTGTCGTCACAGTCCGCCATTAACGTCGGCGGTTCCTTTATTCAGTCGCTATTGACCCGTCGCGCCGAGACCACCGTGGAACTGGCAAGCGGGCAAAGTTTTGCCATTGGCGGGCTGCTGAGCAGTGACGGGGACAATAATATCTCCAAAACGCCGTTCCTTGGCGACATCCCGATTTTGGGTGCCCTGTTCCGGTCGTCTTCTTTCCAGCGGAACGAGACGGAGCTGCTGATTATCGTGACGCCGTATCTTGTCAAGCCTAGCAATTCGCGGATTGCGGAGCCGACAGACGGTTACATTCCGCCGAATGACAAGGATCTCTATGTCGGTGCGCAGAATTTCCGTCCGACGCTGGGCGAAAATGCACCGGAGAAGGACGGGCGGGACACTGCCGCAACGGCGCCGAATGATGTCAAGCTTGCTGGCCCTGCTGGCTTTATCCTGGAGTAGATCTGATGCAACAGAACTTGTTTAAGAAATCCGCGACGCTGGCCAGCCTGGTCGGGATGCTTCTATTGACCGCATCCTGCACATCCCCGGAAGGCTTGATGGGCGCTTATGATCGAACCGCGACACCGGAAAAGGCGACGCTGGACAAGAAAATCTCGGTCAGTGAGCTAACGCCAACCATTATTGTTGATTTCGAAGCTGGCCGCGCCCGCCTTCCTGATATGGAAAAGGGTAAGCTGCTTGGCTTTATCGAGGCTCAGGAGATCGAGTTCGGCGAAACGGTCGAGGTCGAGTTTCCCAGCATTCAGGGCAATAGCGGGCTGAGCGAGCAACGATTCGCTGAGGTCGCAGAGTTCCTGCAGGACCGGGGCTTTTCCGTTGCACCACGCGCAACGAAGGAGAGCGGGACTGATTCGCTGCGGGTCTATTTCGTGAAATATATCGCTACGGTCGATCCGAACTGCCAGAAGGGCTGGTACAAGCCAAAAGGGATCGGATACGAAAATCTGCCGCTTCCCTATATGGGCTGTGCGAATGCCGATGCATTGGCAGGCATGATTGCCAATCCGCGCGATCTGGTCGATCCGGCGAATGAGAGTGCCGCCATTGGCGAGCGGGCGGCAAAGGCAATTGAAAATTACCGGGCCGGAGCGGCCAGTTCCGCCGGCGCTTCCGGGCAATAAGGGAGTCAGAGGACATGGCGAAATCTTCATCTTTAAGCACGCTTTTCGGCAACGCGGTCTGCGAAGATTATATGGGCTTTCTTGACGATGAAAAATCGCTGGAGGTCAGCCGCGAGGTCTGTACGGCGCTTGATTATTCGTTGGATTCAACCCTCGACGGCGGCATCACGGCGGCGTTGAGCCGGATTGAGCCGGGGCATTCCCCCAAAGTCGTGCTGGCCGACATCACCCAGAGCATCGACCCCGACAGTGACATCACGCGGCTTATCCGGAAAATGGGTCCGGAGAACACGCTGATCGTATTGGGTGCCTCGAACGATGTCAGCGAGTTTCGCAAAATGATTGCGCTTGGCGCCAAAGACTATTTGGTCAAGCCGTTGACAGCGGAGGTCCTGAAAGATGCGATTGAAAATGTCGGTCGCCAGTCCCAGGCACTCTCTGCTGCCCAAAGTGGCAAGTTGACCGTTGTTGTCGGCGTACGCGGTGGGGTCGGTGCGACGACCATTGCCACGAACCTCGCCTGGATCATGGCCAATGAGGAAAAGCTGCCGACGGCGCTGATGGACATGGACCTGCATTTCGGCACGACGACCCTGTCTCTTGATATTGAAACGGGGGGTGGCTTCCGCGAGGCCCTCGAAAATCCGCACCGGCTCGACAAGCTGTTTCTGGATAGTGCGATTGTCAAGGATGGCGACCGTCTCGCAGTTCTTGGTACCGAAGAGCCGATTGATGAACTTGTTGATATGAATGAAGAATCGATCGACGCGCTGATCGGCGAGATCAGCCAGGACTATAACCAGGTTGTCGTCGATCTGCCGCGCCATCTCTTGCCGACGCAGGGGGCTCTTCTGGCCTCTGCCGATACGGTCATTCTCGTGTCCGATCAGTCGCTTGCTGGTATCCGCGATATCAACCGGATCACCCAGGCCATGACGACGCTGCAGACCAAGGGACGTATCCTTAAGGTGGTTAGCCGTGTCGGGTCTGATCGTTCAGCGCAGGTATCCAAAGCGGATTTCGAACGCGGCCTGAACGAGTCGGTCGACTATGTGGTTCCGGAGGATTCCAAAACCCTGACCATCTGTGCCAACGCCGGTAAGGCGATTGACGAGGTAGCGATCAAATCTCCCATCGCAAAGGTCTTGCAGGATCTGGCGGCGGATGTATCCGGATATGAAAAGCCGAAGAAGAAGGGACTGTTCACACTGGTTCCCGGCGGCAAGAAAAAGAAAGAAGTGGGTCCTAAGTAGTGAGTTTATGGCGTTCATCTTCATCGGTTAAGAAAGGCAAGGCCGCTCCGGTAGCTCCGAGCGCGGCCGGCCCGCAGGTGACCGGTCTTCTGGCGAAATTGTCACCGGAGATCGCAGAAAAACTGCTGCCCGAAATTGATGCAAACGAAAACCGCTCTACCGTTGCGCAGTTGGTGAAGGCTTATCTTCGCGACGCCATGAAACGGGAAAAGGTGGATCTGAACGTCCTGGAACAGCGCACCCTCGTTAATGACCTTACGCAGTCGCTGTGGAAGGAACTCGAGAAGAAAAAACAATCCCGGCCGGTTAAGGCAAGCCCTGAGCCGTCGGCTCCCGAAACCAGCGACGCTGTCGTTCCTGACGTCAAGGACGATCAGGACAGCACCGTCTATACGCAAATCATCGAAGAAGGGGTAACCGTCTTTGGCGTTGACCCGGAATCGCCGGTCGAGATCAAGACCGAGTTTGAGCGACCGCAGGAGATTAACGATCCGGCACCGGGATTGGAAGCTGAAGACGATGAGGTAATCGAGCCTGTCGTACCGCTTGCCAAAACCTTGGTTGAGGAAGATGAACCGGATCACAATGACAAGTCCGCAACCCTCTTCAATCTAGATATGACGCCGGAGACCACGGGCACCAAGATGAACAAGCATCTTGAGACCGTGAAGCTCGTGGTGCAGCCGCTCCTGATGGAGCGCATCGATATCAGTGCTGCCGTCACCATGGACCGGCTCGACCTTGCGCGCGATATTTCCGATATCATCACCGATATCCTGATCGAGGAACGCATCCAGCTCAACCAGCGTGAACAGCGTGAACTGGCCGAAAGCCTCATGCATGACATGCTTGGGCTGGGTCCGCTGGAGCCGCTGCTGGCCGATGAGTCGATTACGGATATCATGGTCAACGGCCCCAAGCAGGTCTATGTGGAACAGAAAGGCAAGCTGGTACTGTCGGACTGCCAGTTCCGCGATAACGCCCATGTGTTGCAGGTCGCCGGCCGGATCGTCAGCCATGTCGGCCGCCGGGTCGATGAATCGAACCCGCTTGTGGATGCGCGTCTCGCCGACGGTAGCCGTGTAAATATCATCATTCCGCCGCTTGCCATTGACGGTCCGTCGATCTCGATTCGTAAGTTTGCCAAGCAGAAAATTACCCTCGACGTGATGGAGCGGACGCAGAACCTGTCGTCGGCCATGGCGACGGTGCTTAGGGTTGCCGGCCGGTCGCGGCTGAACATCCTGATTTCAGGCGGTACCGGTTCCGGTAAGACGACCATGCTGAACGCGATTTCCCAGCTGATCGACCCGGGTGAGCGTATCGTCACCATTGAGGACGCGGCCGAGCTGCAGTTGCAGCAGCCGCATGTCGTGCGTCTGGAAACCCGATCCGCCAACCTTGAAGGCGGCGGCGAGATTTCAATGCGGGAATTGTTGAAGAACTCCCTGCGTATGCGTCCCGATCGCATCATCCTTGGTGAAATTCGTGGCAGTGAGGCGATTGACATGCTTCAGGCCATGAACACGGGCCATGACGGATCACTGTCGACAATTCACGCCAACCGCCCGCGTGAGGCTTTGACCCGGCTTGAAAACATGGTCGGGATGTCGAGCGTCAACCTGCCGGCAAAAGCCGTGCGTACCCAGATCGCTTCTGCGATTGACCTGATCGTCCAGATCAGCCGCATGCGCGACGGTGTCCGGCGCGTGACCTATATTTCCGAAGTCGTCGGCATGGAAGAAGACGTTATCACCATGCAGGACCTCTTCTGGTACGAATTCCACAGTGAAGACAAGGGCGGCCGACTGCTCGGTGAGTTTAAGTCAACCGGACTGCGGCCGCATTTTGCGCCGCGCGCGGCTTATTTTGGCTTGGAGAAGATGCTTTTAGGAGCCATGTGATGATCGATTCTGCCGGATCTGGAGACCTACTAACCATGATGCTCGTCGTAGGGGGCGCAACGCTCCTTATATCCCTGCTGTTGGCATTTGCCTTCGCCGGGGGAGACAGCCATTCACGGGAAGCCAGGCGTCGCCTGACAGAGATCAGCCAGGGTCATAAACCGGTGGGCAAAACAAAGGCGCGCAGTTCGGCGCGGCGGACCCAGGATACCAGTGGCATCAAGCTTTTCGACAGCATGATCCGAACTCTCGTTCCCAACCCGGACCTGTTGAAAATACGGCTAGAGAAAACCGGGTTAAATATTCCGATCTCCAGATATGCGACCGTGACCGGCATCTTGATTCTGACGATCATACTCGCCGGGCATTATCTCTATGACATGTCGATGTTCCTGGCGATACCGGTGGGTCTGGCGGCGGGCCTGTTTCTGCCGCACGCCACGGTCGGCTATCTCGGCAAGCGGCGGGTCAACAAGTTCATGAAAACATTTCCCGAAGCGATCGAGCTGCTGTGTCGCGGTCTGCGCGCCGGTCTGCCGATCAGCGAGGCGATTGTTACCGTCGGCAATGATGCGCCTGATCCGGTGGGCAAGGAATTCCGGGGTGTTGCCAATGCCATGCGGGTGGGGCAGAGCCTTGAAAGCGGGCTCTGGGATGTTTCCCGTCGTATCGACCTGCCGGACTTCAAATTCCTGATTATCGCCATATCCATTCAGCGCGAAACGGGCGGTAACCTTGCCGAAACACTCGGCGGGCTTGCCAATACCCTGCGCAAACGGCGTCAGATCAAGCTCAAAATCAAGGCGATGTCGTCGGAGGCGCGGGCCAGCGCCTGGATTATCGGCTCCTTGCCCTTCATCATGTTCGGTCTGCTGTGGCTGGCAAATGAAGGCTATGTCGGGACGCTGCTGACTGATCCGCGCGGCATGTATTTGATCGGCGCGGGGCTCGGCATGATTGGCTCGGGCGTCGGCGTGATGGCCAAGATGGTCCGCTTCGAGATTTAGGAGAGAGACATGGTCGATATCGTCACGCTACTTCCCGATTGGTTACGCGACGAAAATATGCTGGCGCTGATTGCGGGCGTTGCCTCTTTCGCGGTTGTCATGATGATGTGGAATGCCTTCCTCGTGAAGGACGCATTGCCGGGCCGGATCAAGAATCTTGAAAAACGGCGGACCAAGCTGAAGAGCGATATCGTCAACGAGACGAAGCAGCGCAGCAAGCTGATCGTGCGCGAGAACATGATGCATCGCGTGGTGAAGAAGCTGCAGCTGATGCGCGGCGAGCGCGCGAAGGTGATGGCGGCCAAGCTGGCAAAGGGTGGCTGGCGATCGAAAGACGCCCTGGTGGCCTATCTGTTTGCCAAGATTACGCTGCCGATTCTGTTTGCTGTCCTGACAGCCGCCTATCTTCTTGGCACGGATATTGTGGACTGGTCAGTCCCTGTACGTCTACTGGCGGCCGGCTTCGCCGGCTTTGTCGGCTATTTGCTGCCCGATACCCTGGTGAAAAACAAGGTTGCCAAACGGTATCAGGCGATCCGGAAATCGCTGCCGGACGCGCTCGATCTCCTGGTCATCTGTACGGAGGCGGGGCTCAATCTTGACAGCGGGCTGGACCGGGTTTGCCGTGAAATCGCCAACTCCGCGCCGGAACTGTCCGATGAACTCGGCCTGACCTCCATTGAAATCGGGTTCTTGCCCGATCGCAAGCTGGCGCTTGCCAATCTGGCGGCGCGCGTTGATTTCCAGGCCATGAATACGCTGGTCAATACGCTGATCCAGACGGAAAAATACGGAACGCCGCTGGCGGTTGCCCTTCGGGTGCTGGCCGCGGAAATGCGGGACGAACGCCTGATGAAGGCGGAGGAGAAGGCGGCGCGGTTGCCCGCCATCATGACTGTCCCGATGATTGTCTTCATCCTGCCGGCGCTGTTTATCGTTCTGATCGGCCCCGCGGTCCTGAAGGCCATCGATGCATTCGCCGGACCGGGCTGACCCCTTTATGCGCTAAACGGGCTCTGGCCCTTTCGACGATATCATTCCCGGCGCCTGAGGATAATCCAGGCGCCGGTTTTATTTTGCGCAGAGAACCGCGCCATATCTTGTCGTCGCCCGAGAGACAACTTCCTCGGCCCCGTAACGCCCAATATGGGGCAGGGGAAATTCCTCAAGTTTTAGGGGTGAGGTTTGCCGCACCGTGAAGAGGTGTGGGGGAGCTAACTAAGCCAGCGTTCCACCAGCTACGTCCGCCCTTCCAAGTCCAGAGGTATAGCGTCACGGTAGGGGAGCGGCATAAAAAAACGGGCCGGTGATAAACCGGCCCGCATATGCTGTCGTTTAACGGTGCCTGCTAGAGGGCGCCGTTGAAGTTTTCCTCAAACTCGGCAGTCAGGCTCGGTTCAAACGGTTTCTTCTGCTTGTTATCGTCGCCGCTATCCACCATGCGCTGGTTCGGTGCGAGGGAGGGTGTGCCGTCTTTCTTGACCGGTTCCTTGGATTTCGGCGTCATCGGGATGAAGCATTCGAAATTGCGATCGCGCAGGCTGCCGCAGAGCTGCATCATCCGGATCTTGTCGGAGAAGCCGCCAATTTTCAGGCGATAGAACAGGCCACCCTTATCCTCGCCGAGATCAATCTCCTGGATGACAGGGTCGATTTCGCCAAGCAGGTCGACATTCTGGGTCTGCACGATTGACCAGCCTTTTTCCGCGTCCTTCTTTTCCTTGTAGGAGCCGATTTGCAGGAAGTAGCTGCCGCCATCAGGCTTGTAGGCGTTTACGCTTCCATTGACAGGCATATCACCGGGTGTCAGGCCAACCTTTTCTACGGTCGGGGCAGTTTCTACCGGAACCTCCGCCACAACGGGGGCAGATTTGGGTGATACAGGCGCTGCTTTCTTGTCCAGCGTCCATTCGCGGGCTGGGGCCGGGGCCTCTACCTTCGCGGTGGTCACTGGTTTCTCGGCCGGTACGCTTTCCTTCTTCACGAAGGTCACAGGTTTTTCAGCGGGGGCCTTGGTATCTTTTGCGTCCACATCCTTCTTCGCGACGGTGACAGCTTTATCCTGTGCCGGTGCCGGGTCTTTCTTCACGAAAGTGACAGGCTTTTCCGCAGGAGCGTCAACCTCTGCGGCGGCAACCGCAACCGGCTTTTCATCCGGCATTGGCGTTGTTTTCTTGGCGACAACAACAGGGGCCACATCCTTCACCACCGGTGATTTTGCTTTTGGCGTCTCGGATTTCGCCATCATCATAGGCGGAGTCGCCGGAACGAGGCTTTTCGGCTCTGTCCGGGACGGTGCGGATTTCTTGCGGGCACTGGCATTCGTGCTCAGCTCTTCCTTGTCAAGCCGGGCCACGAGTACATCCGGGTTTTCCGGCAGGCGCGGCGTGGCGGATTTCGCCCGTTCATCGGCGACCACTTCATCCTTGGAGGCTTTCATCAGCTTGATCTGGTCATCCAGCGTGGCGACCTGTTCGTCTGTTTTGCTGTTCAGCGCCTCGAAATAAAGCGCATTGTTGCGGGCGTCCTTCTCCGAGAGATCCATACGGGAATATTTCATCGCCTCGCCGGATTTCCCGGCCAGGCCATAGGCGAGTGCCAGGGTCTGGCGATGCTGCGCGGTGGCGTGCGGATTTTCGGTGACAACCTTCAAGATCGCGATTGCCTGTTCGGTCTTGCCGGACAGGGCAAGGGAGAGAGCAAGATTACTCTTGTGGTTGAGGTTATCGGGGTCTGCCTTGATGGCGCGTTGATAATAGCTCTGTGCCTTTTCATGATCGCCCGCCTTGTCGAGCGCGATAGCGAGGCCACCGAGGGACTTGCCGTCATTGCTGTCGATCTCAAGCGCATTCATAAAGGACTGGGAGGCGAGATAGGGCTTTTCAATCTGCAACTGGCTATAGCCGATGCCGTGATGGGCCGCGAGATTGTTCGCATCGAAGGCGAGAACGCGCTGGTAGATGGAGACGGCCTCTTGCGCCCGGCCGGTTTTGCGCAGGATTTCCCCAATTGCAAGATAGGGTTCGGGGTCGGTTGGGCGCTGGTTGGCGGCCGTGGCGTAAATCCCGAGCGCTGTCGTGGAATCATTCTTCTGCCAGGCGCGCTGGGCGACCCGCATCATTGATTCATAGGTCATGCCCTTCGATGAACTTGCATCGCTGGAGGCGGTCGTGGCGATCACGGGCCGGGCATCGGCCGGATCGGCAGAAGCAGATTGATCCGAGATCGTGTTACAACCCGCAGCAACCAGGCCGGTCGTAGCGAGAAGAACAATCCGGAGACGGGCGGCAAATCGTGTATTTTGCGGCACAGCTAGGCCTCTCTTTAAATAGAAAAACTAATCAATGCTACATCCTAGGGGCATCTTCCTTAAAAACGGTTAATGGTTAGGAAAAATTGTCGTCAAATTGATTAAGAACCGCAATTAATCAAATTTTGCTAATTTTCCCGGTATTTAGACTTAAAGAGCCTATAGCCGCCGCCGTTTGATGGGCTCGGCTTGCGCCGCCGGCTCGCGGTTTCGGCTTACCTCCACCGGTTGCTGGCCGGTGACGCTGACGGGATGACGGTAGGCGGGGGCTGAATTAACAGCCGGCGGCCGCGACGGATCAACAAAGCGGTGAAACATCCCGGAGCGGATCTGGTCCGGCAGGACATCAAACAAGGCGACCGTGTTGTCGAGGCCGATCCCGTTAACGAAATTGGCGATGGCGATGGTGAGCAGGCCGGTGCGTACCGTGCTAGCGTCTATGCCCTGCTGGTTGCAGCGGGCCAAGGCGTCCGAAAATTCCTTTGCGACGATATTATTCATGTTTTCCCTGTTCATGCTGAGCTCCTGGATACGGGCATTGCGTGCAAGCGATGCCGTTTGACATGTACAGATAACGACCGGCGCGGCCATTTGTGACGAAGGATGTATAAATTTTCTGGAAATTAGGCTGTTATCTGCTTTATCCGTATAATGGGGGCAAAGAACGCCCTTCCAATGGAACGGATGGGGCGCGGTGCACAAGGAGAGTGGAATGCCAGCGGAACTTGAGGCCTTTGCCGAGTTGATAGAGAACAGCCGGTCAATCGTCATTTTTACCGGGGCGGGGATCAGCACCGAGTCCGGTATCCCTGATTTTCGCAGCCCCGGCGGGCTCTGGGAGAAGAACCGGCCGATCGAATTTTCCGAGTTCCTGCAGTCGGAGGAAGCCCGGCGCGAAAGCTGGCGTCGCAAGTTCGCCATGGAACCCGTCTTGTCGAAAGCCAAGCCAAATAAAGGGCATATGGCAATTTCCTCACTTTATGAGAGAGGTAAAATTGGTGCCGTCATTACGCAGAATATCGATGGCCTGCATCAGGCCTCCGGTATTCGCGACGAGGATGTGATTGAGGTGCATGGCAATACGACCTATGCGAAGTGTCTCGATTGCGGCACGCGGATGGAACACACCCAGGTGCAGGAGATATTCTCAAACGATGAAACGCTGCCGTCGTGCGGGGATTGTGGCGGGATCGTCAAGACGGCGACCATATCCTTCGGCCAGGCGATGCCGGTGGAGGAAATGCGCCGGGCTTCCGCTGCGGCCATGACCTGCGATTTGATGCTTGCCATCGGCTCGTCCCTCGTGGTCTATCCGGCGGCGGATATACCGCTGATGGCGAAGCAGGGCGGCGCGCAGCTGGTGATCCTCAATCGCGAGCCGACACCGCTCGATGATTATGCGGATCTGGTACTCAACCGTGAAATAGGAGAAACGCTCGCCGCTGTCACAAAACGGTAAGACTACGCTTTCATAACACATAGTCGCTTCTGTCCCTATTGCCGGTTCGGCCGTAACGAGAATATAGAATGTCTAATAGTAACAATTACTTATGGAAAATGTTGGTGTTTGTCGTCGCCATGGCCGCGCCGGTTTCCGTTGTCACATTCTTTTTATATTCGGGGGAAGGCTTCGCCTTTGAAGACTATTGGATGATTTTGGCAGCGGCGATCCTGCCGGCCCTTATTCTCTATGCCCGGCTGGTGCGCGAGATGCAGGCGGTGGCCTTCAGGATGGAACGCGCGGCAATCATGTCCCCGCTGGAAGGGGATGACCCCACGGGCCTGCGGACCGGCCTGTTGCCGCTGGATAACCTGCTGCTGACCATGCAGCAGTACCGCCGGGTGCTGCAACATATGCTGCGGGAGGCGCAATCGCGCCAGGATGAGGCAGCGTTGCTGTTCGACATGCTGCCCGATCCGGTGCTGGTGCTGGGGAACCGGCGGCGTATCCGGCGTTCCAACGCGGCGGCAAACAGATTTTTTAACGTGCCGGAAATGGAGGGCGACCTCACCCGGTTCCTGCGCCATCCGGCCTTGCTGAAAGCGGTTGATGCCGCCTATGCGGGGAGCGATTCCGGCACCCGCATAGAATTCACCATTTCCGATGTCGTACCGCGCCATGTCGCCGCCTATATCGTTAATCTTAAAGGGGAAAGCAGCGAGGGGCACCGACTGATCCTGACCCTGCATGACCTGACCGAATCGCGGCGGATGCAGCAGATGCGGGTGGATTTTGTCGCCAACGCCAGCCATGAACTCAGGACTCCGCTGGCGATCCTGATCGGCGCTCTTGAAACGCTCATGGGGCCGGCCCGCAATGACCTGGAGGCGCATCAACGGTTCTTTACCATGATGCAGGCGCAATCACTCCGGATGTCCCAGCTGATAGATGATCTTCTGTCCCTGTCGCAGATCGAGATCAACGAACACAGCCGTCCGTCCGACCGGGTTGATCTTGGTCAGGTCCTGCAAGGCGTCATCAACCTGCTGACGGCGAAATCGAGCGAGCTGGGCAAGTCCATTGCCTTGCAAATGCCTGAAGACAAAGTGTTCGTCACCGGCGATTTCGACCAGCTCACGCAGATTTTCACTAATCTTATCGATAACGCCCTGAAATACAGCCGTGAGGAAAGCGAAATCCGCGTCGAGATTGCGGTTGCCGCGCGGGAAGCCCGGGCGACGGTCATCGATGAAGGGGAGGGGATACCCGAGGAGCATCTTGCCCGCCTGACCGAGCGGTTCTACCGGGTCGACAGTGATCGCAGCCGCAAACTCGGCGGCACAGGGCTCGGCCTCGCGATCGTTAAGCATATCGTGAGTCGCCATCGTGGGCATCTTGAGATCGATTCCGTGGTCGGTAAAGGCTCGAAATTCTCTGTCCGGCTCCCGCTTTCAGGCTCATAAGGCCCGGAAATCAAGGGTTTGGGCGCTGTAACATTACTGTCATGAAAATGTAGTATTTCTGTCGCTGAGGCGGCGCATTGTCCCGTCCAACGACAGATAATGCTGTCGTATGCAATTAACGGAGAATGAAACGTGCTAAACAAAACTTTCGGTCTGGCAATCGCCGCAACGGTCGCCACTGTTGCCCTTTCCGGGCAGGCTATGGCTCGCGATCAGATCAGGATCGTCGGCTCTTCGACTGTTTTCCCATTTTCAACTGCAGTCGCCGAAGCGTTCGGCAGCAACGGCAACTTCAAAACACCGGTCGTTGAAAGCACCGGCTCCGGCGGGGGCTTGAAGCTTTTCTGCTCGGGCGTTGACCTCAGCACACCGGACATCACGAATGCGTCGCGCCGGATCAAGGCCTCAGAAGTTGAAACCTGTGCCAAAAACGGCGTTGCCGATATCACCGAAGTCAAGATTGGTTATGACGGGATCGTTCTCGCCAACTCCAAGGCGGTTGCCCCTCTGAACCTGACCAAGAAGCAGATTTTCGCCGCTCTTGCCAAACAGGTTCCGATCGACGGCAAACTGGTCGATAACCCGTACAAGACATGGAAAGACGTTGATCCGTCCCTTCCTGACACGAAAATTGAGGTTCTCGGCCCGCCCCCGACCAGCGGAACGCGTGACGCGTTCGTTGAACTGGCCATGGAAGGCGGCGCAAAAGAATATGACTTGCTGAAAGACCTGAGCAAATCAGACAAGAAAGCCTTCAAGGCTGCGGCTCATTCCGTTCGTGAAGACGGCGCCTACATTGAAACCGGCGAAAACGACAACCTGATCGTCCAGAAGCTCGAAGCTAACGCGGACGCTGTTGGTATCTTCGGTTTCAGCTTCCTCGACCAGAACTCCGACAAGCTGCAGGGCAGCATGGTGGGTGGTGTTGAGCCGACCTTCGAGAATATCGCAGATGGCCAGTATGGCATTTCCCGCTCGCTCTACTTCTATGTGAAGGACGCGCATGTCAGTAAAGTTCCGGGCATCAAGGAATTCATTGCTGAATTCACGAGCGAAAAAGCCTTTGGTGAATTCGGTTACCTGACCGAGAAGGGCCTGATCCCGCTTACCGACGCAGAACGCGAAAAGGTTCGCGCAGACGCTCTTGATCTGGCACCGCTGAAATTGATGTAATCCTGACTTTAAAGGGCGGGGAGCGCGAGTGACCCGCCCTTTTTGCTTTCCTGAGTCCTTATTTCCTAATAAAAAGAAACCGATATGAGCTTTTATCCTCTTTTAATCGTTCTTTTGCTGATGTCCGCGGTTGGATATTGGTTCGGCTCGAAAAAGGCGCTCAACACAGTTCGCAAATCTACAAATTTTATTACACCCCGCCCGCATCAGTTTGGCCTGTATGTGGTT
The DNA here is from genome assembly GCF_017313765.1 of Sneathiella sedimenti. GTDB lineage: Bacteria > Pseudomonadota > Alphaproteobacteria > Sneathiellales > Sneathiellaceae > Sneathiella > Sneathiella sedimenti. The sequence continues at coordinate 720,373 of NZ_JAFLNC010000002.1, forward strand.
ATTTGGGCCCTTGTGCCGCCCGTCATTCTCAGCGCGATATGGGGAATGCTTCAGGTGGCGCCCCTCCAGATAGAGGCGGGCACCCTGAGACAGATTGACCAGGTCGTCTTTCCGGTCCTTCTGTTGCTGGCCACCGGGGCAGGGCTCTATTTCGCCATTTTAAGAATTAATCCGGACCTCCGGGTGCGCAGGACGATCGAAGGCCTCGTCTATGTTATCCTGATCCTGGCCTCGATCATCTCTATCCTGACAACCGTCGGCATTGTCCTGTCGCTCCTGTTCGAGACGATCCAGTTTTTCGGCAAGGTGCCGATGAGCGAGTTTTTCTTCGGCCTGAACTGGAGTCCGCAGACCGCCCTTCGCGCTGATCAGGTTGGATCAAGCGGGGCCTTCGGGTCGGTACCGCTGTTCACCGGGACGTTGCTCATCACCTTTATTGCCATGTGCGTGGCGGTCCCTCTCGGCCTGCTCAGCGCGGTCTACATGACCGAATATGCGTCCAGCAAGTTTCGCGCCGTCGTCAAGCCGCTGCTGGAAATTCTCGCGGGTATTCCGACGGTGGTCTATGGCTTCTTCGCCGCCCTGACGGTTGGTGTCTTCTTCCGCGATCTCGGGGATTCTCTCGGGATTGATGTCGTTTCCGAAAGCGCGCTTGCTGCCGGTGTGGTCATGGGAATGATGATCATCCCCTTCGTTTCCTCCCTGAGTGACGACATCATCATGGCGGTGCCGCAAAGTTTGCGCGACGGGTCCTATGGCCTCGGCGCGACGAAGTCGGAAACGATCCGAAAAGTAATCCTGCCTGCCGCCCTGCCGGGAATTGTTGGCGCTGTGCTGCTGGCCGTCAGCCGCGCGATCGGGGAAACCATGATCGTGGTGATGGCCGCGGGCTTTGCCGCCAACCTGACCGCCAACCCGTTGCAAGCGGTCACGACGGTAACGGTGCAGATTGTCGGCCTGCTGGTAGGCGACCAGGAATTCGACAGCGCCAAGACACTGGCCGCCTTTGCGCTGGCCCTGGTGCTGTTCATTGTCACCTTATGTCTGAACGTCATCGCCTTGATGGTGGTTCGCAAATATCGGGAAGAATATGACTGATCAAGCGCAAAAAGCTGTCGGCAACGGCTGGCAATCAGAGAAGTACATCAAGAATCTGGCGAAGCGTAAGCGGTCAGAGCGCCGGTTCCGGCTGACAGGCCTGCTGGCGATCCTGACAGCTCTGACCCTGCTGGCGATCCTGCTGTTCAGTATTGTCAGCAAAGGCTACAGCGCCTTCGTGCAGACAACGATCACGCTGGATATTACCTTCACGGAATCGGTTATCGATCCGAACGGGAAAATGGACCCGGCGGAACTTCGCACGGCCAATTACGCGAAGCTTGTGCAGGATGCCCTGCGCGAGAAATTTCCTGACGTGAAGGGGCGCCGTGACCTCCGCAAGCTATTCAGCCTCGTCAGCAATGACGCGGATAGCGCCCTTCGTGAAATGGTGGAGAATGATCCAGACCTGATCGGCAAGACCGTCTCGGTGGACCTGATTGCGGGCGATGACGTGGACATGCTCAATAAGGGCTATATTGATCGGGACGCGGTGGAGGATGACCGCCGGGTGAAGGACCAGGAACTGGTCTGGCTGGATAAGCTGGAAGCGGACGGTGATATCAAGATGCGGTTTAACTCCGGCTTCTTCACCAATGGCGATAGTCGCGAACCGGAAAAGGCGGGTATTGCCGGTGCCATGGTTGGATCCTTTTACACAATCATCGTGACAATGTTGATATCCTTTCCCATCGGTGTAATGACCGCGATTTACCTGGAGGAGTTTGCGACAAAGAACAAGCTCACCGACCTGATCGAGGTGAACATCAATAATCTGGCAGCGGTTCCGTCTATCGTGTTCGGCCTTCTCGGTCTGGCGATCTTCCTGAATTTCGCACATCTGCCGAGATCCGCCCCGGTTGTCGGCGGGCTGACACTCGCCCTGATGACCTTGCCGACGATTATCATCGCAGCCCGCGCGGCAATTCGCGCCGTACCGGACAGCATTCGCCAGGCCGCGCTTGGCCTCGGCGCCTCGAAGCAGCAGGCGGCATTCCACCATATCCTGCCGCTGTCCATGCCGGGTATCCTGACGGGCACGATTATCGGCCTGTCGCAGGCGCTTGGCGAAACGGCGCCGCTCCTGATGATCGGTATGGTCGCTTTCATCGCCGATATCCCCGGCGGGTTCACCGATCCGGCAACGGTAATGCCGGTGCAGATTTTCCTCTGGGCGGATAGCCCGGAGCGGGCCTTTGTCGAAAAAACATCCGGTGCAATTATGGTATTGCTCGGGTTCCTCATCATTTTGAACGCATTTGCAGTCGTCCTTCGCAAGAAGTTCGAACGTCGTTGGTAGAAGGAAATGAACGTGCCGATCCAAGCAGAAGAAAATGTTGAAAACCGGTCCAATGCGGAGCATGGCGTTATTATCTCCACCCGGGATGTCAATGTGTATTACGGCGACAATCACGCCCTTCATGGGGTGTCGCTGGACATCAACAAGCACCAGGTGACCTCCCTGATCGGTCCGTCCGGTTGCGGCAAGTCGACCTATTTACGCTGCCTGAACCGGATGAACGATACGGTGGACAGTTGCCGGGTCACCGGGGAAATCCTGCTCGATGGTGTGGATATCTACGGGCCGTCAGTGGACGAGGTCCTGTTGCGGGCGCGCGTCGGCATGGTGTTCCAGAAGCCGAACCCGTTCCCCAAGTCGATCTATGACAATGTCGCCTATGGTCCGCGGATTCACGGCCTTGCCGACAATAAGGATGATCTCGATGAGATCGTCCTGACCAGTCTTGAAAAAGCGGGCCTGATCAAGGAAGTACAGGATCGCCTGCATTCCTCGGGCACGGGCCTTTCGGGTGGACAGCAGCAGCGGCTCTGTATTGCCCGGGCGCTGGCCGTGCGGCCGGATATTATCCTAATGGACGAGCCATGTTCGGCCCTCGACCCGATTGCCACCGCAAAGGTTGAGGAACTGATTGATGAGCTCAAGGAAAACTATACCATCATTATCGTGACCCATTCGATGCAGCAGGCGGCGCGTATTTCCCAGCGGACGGCGTTTTTCCATCTTGGGGAAATCGTTGAAACAGGGGATACTGAGAAATTGTTTACCAGCCCCACCGATAAACGGACGCAGGGCTATATCACCGGCCGGTTCGGTTGATCACACAGTCAGGAACAGGAGAATTTCAACATGAGTAGCGGTCATATCGTTAAGTCATTTGATGAAGAGCTTGAAGAGGTGCGGAACACCATCGTTGAGATGGGCGGGCTTGCCGAATCCCAGCTTGAAGCTGCCGTCCGCTCCCTGACCGAGCGGAACACAGAACTCGCCCTCAAGACGATTGAGGCGGACAAGGCCGTCGATGAGTTGGAGCTTTCGGTCGATAACATGTCGATCCGGCTGCTGGCGCTCAGAAACCCGGTGGCAGACGATTTACGGCTGGTTATTTCGGCCCTGAAAATCGCCTCCCTGCTGGAGCGGGTTGCCGATTACGCGGCGAATATCTCGAAAAGGGTGATTGCGCTTAACCTTGCGCCGTCTCTCGCGCCGATCTCCTCCATTCCGCGCATGGGCGAGATGGTGCGGCGGATGATCGATGACACGCTGAAGGCCTACACCAACGGAGATTCCGACCTGGCCTTTGATGTCTGGAAGCGCGACCAGGAGGTAGATCAGCTTTACAACAGCATGTTCCGCGAACTGCTGACCTTTATGATGGAGGATCCGCGCAGCATCACCAGCTGTACGCATCTGATCTTCATGGCGAAGAATATCGAGCGGATCGGCGATCATATGACGAATATCGCCGAGATCATCATCTACCAGGTCACCGGTGAATTGCCGAAGGATCCCCGCCCGAAAGGGGACAAGACCAGCGTCACCATGATTGAGAACGAAAAACCCTGAAGTGATTGTATATTAAATGAAGATATTAGTTGTTGAAGACGAGCCGGCAATGGTCGAGCTCTTGCGGTACAATCTCGAGAGCGAGGGATTTCAGGTGGCGTCCGCCCATGACGGGGAGGAAGCCATGCTGGCGATTGAGGAAGAACAGCCCGATATGCTGCTGCTCGACTGGATGCTGCCCAAGGTGTCCGGTATCGAGATTTGCCGCCGCCTGCGCCGCGACCAGAAATACAGCAACCTGCCGGTTATCATGATCACCGCGCGCGGTGAGGAAGCGGATCGGGTGAGGGGCCTCGATGTCGGGGCGGATGACTATGTCTCAAAACCCTTTTCTCCGGCGGAACTTATGGCACGTATTCGCGCGGTTCTCCGCCGCCGTAATCCCGACGTGGGCAGCGAACAGTTGAACGTCGCCGACGTGGTTGTCGATCTGGTCGCCTATAAGGTCAAGCGGGGCGCGCGTGAGCTGCGTCTCGGGCCAACGGAATTCAAGCTGCTTCGCTACTTCATGGAGCGGGCCGGACGTGTCCTGACCCGTGAGCAGCTGCTGGACGGTGTCTGGGGGCAGAATGTCTATGTCGAGGACCGGACTGTCGATGTGCATATCCGGCGCCTGCGCAAGGCCCTCAATGAAAACGGCGAGCCCGACCTGATCCGGACCGTGCGCGCCGTGGGCTACTGCTTCGAGAAAGCATAAAAAAAGCCGCCCGTGCGATGCCGGGCGGCTTTTCTGATTACCTGAATATTTTACTTGTTTGACGCGGTCTTGATCTGCTCTTTGAGCTTGTTGATCAGGCCCTCGACCCCGACGCCAGGCTGGCTGACAACCGAGGCGAACTCGGACCGGTGCGTCTGCGCCATGCTGATACCTTCAATGATCACATCGACGATCTTGGCGCCCTGATCGGTGCTGCGTACGCGCCAGTCAAGCTTGATGGGCGGGCCGTTGGGCCGGGTGATCAGGGAATGAACCAGGGATTCCTTGTCATTGAGCGACGTCGCGTCCTTGATCTCGAGATTTTCACCGGAGTAGGAGCCGATTTTGTCGGCGTAGCTGGTGACCATGTAGTCGCGGAAGACTTTCAGGAACTCGCTTTGCTCGGTTTCTGACGCCTCGCGCCAGTACTGGCCGAGAACAAACCGGCCGATCCGGTTCATGTCAAAACTAGAATCCAGGAACTTTTCGAAGCGATCCTGCTTCTGTTCATCGCTCAGCGACGTGTCCGCCAGCGTCGCAACAGCCTCGTCGCCAATATTCTTGACCATAGCGAGGGCAGCCTGCTCTTTCGTTTCCGCGGCATAGGCAACCGGTTGGAAAAGCACGGCCAATGCCGCAGTGGCTACCAGCATTCCCTGGAAGAATTTTCTTTTAGTCAACATTTTACATACCCCCAACGGGATTCATTTCTTCAACGGAAAATAAAATTGTGTAAGAAAAAATCTCGTTGCAATTAATTTTTCTTAACCGGGTTGTCATCATCGTCGAATGACATATCCGGCAATTGTGTCGAATTGCTGGCACCGTTAAGAATCATGTTGTTTCGATTCTGTCGGTACAGACTTCTGATCGCCGCATAGAAATCGATGGAGTTTTTCTCGATTTCATCAAGGGCTTCAATCGCGCGGGACCTTTGGTCGATCCCGTTTACTGCCCAGCGAACAGCGCCGGCATGCTCAATGCCGTTTTCTTTTGCCGCGTAATTGACAGGGTCAAGATAGTAATCGGCAATTCCGCCAACGGCGGCACGCGTTGTTCTCGGTCCGAGGACGGGAATAACGAGATAGGGACCTTCCTGAATGCCCCATTTGGCAAAGGTCTGACCCATATCTTCTGAAGGGGTGTTCAGCTTGGCCACGTCAAACAGGCCGCCAACGCCCAGGAACGTATTGGTAAAGAACGCGCCCATATTATCGCCGGCACCGTTCAGGTCACCCTGCAGGACATTATTGATCAGGTAGATCGGCTGCGACAGGTTGGTCAGGAAATTGGTTACGCTGTCGCGCACAGCCTCAGGCAAAACACCTCGGTACATTTCCGCCACCGGTTTGAGGAACAGCGCATCAAGGGCGTAGTTCACATCAAAGAAATAGCGGTTCATGGGTTCCAGGGGATCATAAACCTCGTCATACATCACAGCAACGGCTTTGCCATCCTTCTGCTGTGGTGACGCACAGCCACTGACTGCAACAAGAAGGGCAATCGCCGTTAAACCGGCTGTTAAGGAGGATGATTTTGAACGCAAACCCATTTTTATCTTTTCCAACTCAGTACCTGTGATCCGGAAGTGAGGCATAATCTATCCGGTAAGAGTTACCAAAGTCTTTAACCTTTTTAGTTAACTCTGTTTAACTGCATTTCACAATAAAACAATAGTCCTAGACGAAGACAACCTCCGACGTTGTAACTATCATATGGCTAAATCCAACGCGAGTCGCTGCTTTTTCAGGTTAACAGAATACTTTTATGGTGTGGCGAAAAAGTCGCGGATAGGGTTATAATTTTCCTGTACAAAGATATAAGGATATGTTTATATCATTTAAATTAATGATTTTATTGAGGTTGATGTGGAAAATCTGCTCCAGGGATTACGGGCCGCCGGGGAAGAGACCCGGCTCAGGTTGCTGGTTCTCTGTGGCCATTCTGAACTGACTGTCAGTGAACTGACACAGATTCTCGGTCAGAGCCAGCCCCGTGTTTCCCGTCACCTGAAACTTCTCTGTGAAGCAGGCCTGCTCGACCGATATCAGGAGGGGAGCTGGGTTTTCTACCGGCTGTCGGCGAAGAACAATGCCTCTCTGCTGGCCCGAACGCTGGTTGATCTGGTGCCCGAGGCTGACCCCATCGTATCGCGTGATCTGGACAGGCTCGAATCCGTCAAGAAGGCGCGGATCATGGCCTCAGAGGAGTATTTCCGTGAAAATGCCGCCCGCTGGCGGGAAATTCGGTCGCTGCATGTACCGGAAGAGGCCGTAGAGGAGGCGTTGCTGGACCTTACCAAGGGGCACAAGATTTCTGATTTTCTCGATATCGGCACTGGCACCGGCCGGATGCTGGAGCTGTTCGGCCCCAAGGTCACCCATGCCATCGGCGTTGATACCAGCCGGGAAATGCTGTCCTTTGCCCGCACGGCAATTGAGGATGCAGGGCTCAGGAATTGCCAGGTACGCCTTGCGGATATGTATAACCTGCCGTTTACCAACCAGTCCCAGGACGCCATCGTGATCCATCAGGTGCTGCATTATGCGGAGGATCCCGCCGTCGCCATCCGGGAGGCCGCCCGTCTTCTGCGCAGCGGCGGCATCCTGGCCATTGTTGATTTTGCGCCCCATACGCTCGACAGCCTGCGTACAGAGCATGCCCATCGCCATATGGGGTTTGACGAGGACAGCATCCGGGCGAACTGCATCGAGGCCGGCCTTGAACCGAAAGACTTCACGGTGCTCAAGGGTGACCCTCTTACCGTTAATATCTGGACGGCCGTTCCGGCCGCCATCGCGCAATCCAAAGGAGCCGTCGCGTTATGATTATGTCAGGAATACCGGAACGGGATAATATTTCCGGCGGTGTGTTGGGTGCGCAGGCGCGCAATCGCGTTGATGTGTCGTTTGAATTCTTCCCGCCAACATCGGACGCCCTCGCGGAAAAACACTGGCAGGCATTAACCCGGCTTGCGCCGCTGAACCCGAAGTTCGTCTCAGTAACATATGGGGCTGGCGGCTCAACGCGGGAGCGGACCCATTCACTTGTCAGCCGTATCCGCCAGGAGACAGCGTTGGAACCGGCAGCACATCTGACCTGTGTTGGTGCGACCCGCGATGAGCTTGAGGAAGTTGCCGAGCAATATTGGTCGAGCGGTATACGACATCTGGTCGCCTTGCGCGGTGATCCGCCAGAGGGCTATGACAGCTTCAAGCCGCATCCGGGCGGGTTCGCGGGCTCGGTCGAGCTGATCGAGTTCCTGCGGAAAAAGCATGATTTCGAAATTTCCGTCGGCTGCTACCCGGAAATTCATCCCGATGCAAAGTCCAGCCTTGCCGATATCGACTATCTCAAGCGCAAGATGGACGCGGGCGCAACGCGGGCGATCACACAGTTCTTCTTCGATCCGGAAGTATATCTCCGGTTTGTGGATCGTGCCCGCGCGCATGGCATCACCATACCGATCGTGCCGGGTATCCTTCCGGTTACGAGCTATTCAAAAATCCGTCAGTTCAGCAAACAGTGCGGCACCCAGGTGCCTGCCTGGCTGACCCATCTGTTCGAGGATCTGGATGAGGACCCGGCGACGCGCAATCTGGTTGCCGCGATGGTCGCGTCCGAGCAGTGCCTGCAACTCCAGAGGGCCGGCGTTACGGATTTTCATTTTTATACGTTGAACCGGGCAGACCTGGTCTATTCTGTCTGTCATACACTTGGGCTGCGGCCTGAACAAAGTTCTGTAACTGTCTAAATTAATTAATTTATTGAATAAAGGTCATTCCATGCAGAAGTCACCGGCATTTGCTGAACTCGAGGCTATTCTGGACAAGAGGATCATGGTTCTTGATGGCGCCATGGGCACGATGATCCAGGGATTTCGCCTGACGGAGGAGGATTACCGGGGAACATTATATGCAAATGTCAGTAATGACCTCAAAGGCAACAATGACCTTCTGACCCTGACCAAGCCGGATGTGATTGAGAAGATTCACGATGATTTCCTTGCTGCGGGATCAGATATCCTGGAGACCAATACCTTCAATTCCACCTCGATCGCGCAGGCGGATTACAAGCTTGAAAAGGCGGTCTATGAGCTGAACAAGCAGGGGGCGGCACTCGCCCGCAAGGTGGCAGACCGCTGGACGGAGAAGACGCCGGACAAGCCGCGGTTTGTGGCGGGTGTTCTTGGGCCGACCAACCGGACGGCATCGATCTCGCCAGACGTGAATGATCCGGGCTATCGCAATGTTTCCTTTGATGAATTGGTCGAGGCCTATGATGAGGCGCTGCGCGGGCTGATCGATGGCGGGGCGCAGATCATCCTGATCGAGACCGTGTTTGACAGTCTTAACTGCAAGGCCGCCATTTATGCGGTGCTCAGCTATTTCGAGGAAACCGGCGTTCGTCACCCCGTTATGGTTTCCGGCACCATCACCGATGCGTCGGGGCGGACCCTCTCGGGCCAGACGGCGGAAGCATTCTGGGCTTCCATGTCGCATGTGCAACCAATCAGTATCGGGTTCAATTGTGCTTTGGGTGCCAAGGACTTGCGGCCTCATGTTCAATCAGTCTCGCATGTCGCGACGGCGCGGGTCAGCGTCCATCCGAACGCCGGGCTTCCCAATGAGCTGGGCGACTATGACGATACCCCGGCCTATATGGCCGAACAATTGGGCGAGTTTGCGAAGAGCGGCCTTGTGAACATCGTTGGCGGGTGCTGCGGGACGCGTCCTGAACATATTGCGGCGATAACCGAGGCGGTTGCCGGTGTTGCGCCGCGCAAGATCCCCGAACTGGAGCCTGTCTGCCGCCTGAGCGGGCTGGAACCGCTTTATCTGGACGATGTGGCCGGCTTTATCAATGTCGGCGAACGGACGAATGTCGCCGGTTCCGCCAAGTTCAAGAAGCTGGTGATGGAGGGGGACTATGACACCGCCCTCGATATTGCGCGGGAACAGGTGATTAACGGGGCGCAGATTGTCGATGTGAACATGGATGACGCCATGCTGGACGCCAAATCCGCCATGACGACCTTCCTCAACCTCATCGCTTCGGAGCCGGATATCAGCCGGGTGCCGATCATGATCGACAGCTCCAAATGGGAGGTGTTGCAGGCCGGGCTGAAAACTGTGCAGGGCAAGGGTGTTGTCAACTCCATCAGCCTGAAGGAGGGCGAGGAGGAGTTTATCGCCCATGCCCGGGAAATCCGCCGGTTTGGCGCGGCGGCCGTGGTCATGGCCTTTGATGAGGACGGGCAGGCGGACAGCAAGGAACGGATGATCGAGATCTGCACACGGTCGTATAAGATTTTGACGGAAGTCGTTGATTTTCCTCCCGAAGATATCATTTTCGACCCCAACATCTTTCCCATTGCGACGGGTATTGATGAGCATCGCAATTTCTCCCGCGACTATATTGAGGCGACGCGCGAGCTGAAGGCCACGCTGCCCTATATCCAGATTAGCGGCGGCGTCAGTAACATGTCCTTCTCGCTCCGGGGCAACAACCCCATGCGCGAGGCGATGCATTCGGTCTTCCTCTATCACGCGATCCAGGCGGGCATGGATATGGGCATCGTGAACGCGGGCCAGCTCGCCGTCTATTCCGATATCCCGGAAGACCTGCGCGACAGGATCGAGGATGTGGTTTTCAACAAGCGCGACGACGCGACGGAACGCCTGCTTGAGGTGGCGGAACAGGCCATCGGCCAGAAGCGGAGCAATGTCGTTGATTTAACCTGGCGCGAAGGGACGGTCGGTGAACGGCTCACCCATGCGCTGGTGAAGGGAATCTCCGATTATATCATCGAGGATACGGAAGAGGCCCGCCTTCAGTTCCCTCGGCCCATCCAGGTGATCGAGGGGCCGTTGATGGATGGCATGAATGTGGTTGGCGACCTGTTCGGATCGGGCAAGATGTTCCTGCCGCAGGTGGTGAAAAGTGCGCGCGTCATGAAGCAGGCGGTGGCGCATCTTCTGCCCTTTATCGAGGCGGAGAAGGACAAGAGCGGGGAATCCCAGACCAAGGGCAAGGTCCTGATGGCGACGGTCAAGGGCGATGTGCATGACATTGGCAAGAACATCGTTGGCGTCGTCCTGCAATGTAACAATTTCGAGGTGATCGACCTCGGCGTGATGGTGCCTTACCCGAAAATTCTCGAGACGGCGATTGCTGAAAAGGTCGATATCATTGGTCTTTCCGGGCTGATCACGCCGTCGCTTGAGGAAATGGCGACAGTCGCTGCGGAAATGCAGCGTCAGGGATTCCAGTTGCCGCTGCTGATCGGCGGGGCGACCACCTCGAAGGTGCATACGGCCCTCAAGATCGCGCCGCAATATGACGGGACGACAATCTATGTGACGGACGCGTCCCGCGCCGTCGGCATCGCCACCAAGCTGACCAGCAACGAGAATAACCAGGAGCTGCGCGACAGCATCAAGATCGAGTATGAACAGGTGCGGGAGAATTACCTGAAAAAATCCCGCCCCGATCAGCAATTCACGCTGGAGGAAGCACGCGCAAATGCCGTGCCGATCGACTGGTCAGAGTATCAGCCGCCGGTACCGCCCTTTCCGGGCCTGAATGAGTTTCAGAACATCAACCTGGCGCGCTTGCGGGAGTATATCGACTGGTCGCCCTTCTTCCGGACGTGGGAGCTTGCGGGGCATTTCCCGAAAATCCTGAAGGATGAGGTTGTGGGTGAAACCGCGACCGAGCTTTATAACGATGCGACGGCCATGCTGGACAAGATCATCGAAGAGAAATGGCTGACCGCGAAGGCAGTTGTGGGGCTGTTCCCGGCGGCACGGGACGGGGATGACGTGATCGTCTATACGGATGACAGTCGGACTGAGGAAAAACATCGCTTCCACTTCCTGCGGCAACAGATGATGCGGAAAAACGGGCGCGCCAACCACAGCCTCGCGGATTATATCGCGCCGGTGGACAGCGGCCTGAAGGACTATATCGGTGCCTTTGCCGTGACGGCGGGTCTCGGTATTGAAGCAAAGCTTGAGGAATTCAAGCGAACCCATGATGATTACAGCAGTATTATGCTGAAAGCACTCGCGGATCGACTGGCCGAGGCCATGGCTGAATATATCCATCAGCAGACGCGCAAGGAGCTCTGGGCCTATGCCCGTGACGAGCAACTCAGCAATGAGGACCTGATCCGCGAAAGCTATCAGGGCATACGCCCGGCGCCCGGTTATCCGGCCTGCCCGGAACATTCGGAAAAACGCGGGCTGTTCGATCTGCTGGAGGCGGAAAAGCGGGTCGGTATCGAGCTTACCGAGAGTTTCGCCATGATGCCGGCATCGTCGGTATCGGGACTGTATTTCTCCCATCCGGATGCCCGTTATTTCGGGATCGGCAATGTCGGTCGCGATCAGGTGGAGGATTACGCCAAGCGCAAGGATATTTCCCCTGACGCGGCGGAGCGGCTGCTCGCCTCTAACCTCGCCTATGAGCGGGTTCGCCGGGCGAGCTAAGCGCCCCAAGCAGATGACGCAAAGTTGATTTTCCGGTGATCGGCGCCGCGGCGATAATGCGGTCGGTCACAGACGGAGGGATTTTATGCGTGGATTTATCGCCGCGATCACACTGTTGCTTGCTCTCACAGGAGCAGGGACGGCCGTTGCCTTTGAGGAAGTGAACAAGAGCTATCTCGGCGGGCTTGCCGTCGATGGCCATGACAGCACGGCCTATTTCACGAAATCGGGCCCCGCAGAAGGGGAGGATGAGTACAGCGTCGACTACAAGGGCGCAACCTGGCGCTTTGTCGACGCCAAAAGCCGCGATCTTTTCGCCGCCGATCCGGAAAGCTATGCCCCGCAGTATGGCGGCTATTGCTCCAACCAGATGAGCCTTGGCAATTTATCGGACGTTGACCCCGGCGTCTGGCTGATCTTTGACGGCAAGCTCTATCTCTTCGGGCATGATGCGGGCCGCATCCGCTGGCAGAACACGGGCATTGCCGAGCGGATCAAGGACGCAGATCAAAACTGGCAGAAATATCTCGCCAGCAAATAACTACTTCCCGTAACCACCCCCGCTTGGCGTCTGGATAACGAAGATATCGTTCGCCGCCATCTCGGTCTTGTCGCGGCCCTCAAGATACTCGATTTCACCGTTCGTGCGGATCACCCATTGCTTGCCGACCTCGCCATCCGCCCCGCCCTTGAGGCCAAAGGGCGGCACAACGCGGTGACTGGAGAGAAGCGCCGCCGACATCGGTTCATGAAAGCGGATCTTGCGTAACGTCCCGTCGCCGCCCTTATGCGTGCCCTTGCCGCCGGAATTCTTGCTAATCTCAAAGCTTTCGAGCGTCACCGGGAAGCGCCATTCCAGCACCTCCGGGTCGGTCAGGCGGGAATTTGTCATATGGGTATGAACGGCACTGGTGCCGTCGAAATCAGGACCCGCGCCGGAGCCGCCGCAGATCGTCTCGTAATACTGGTAGGTCGCGTTGCCGAAGGTAAAGTTATTCATGGTGCCCTGCGCCGCCGCCATCACACCCAGAGCGCCGAACAGGCAGTCGGTGATGCATTGCGATGTCTCGACATTGCCCGCCACAACAGCCGCCGGATATTCCGGTGACAGCATGGAGCGTTCCGGCACGATAATCTCCAGCGGTTTCAGGCAGCCGGCGTTCAGGGGAATGTCACTCTCAACCAGACAGCGGAACACATAAAGCACCGCCGCCGTGGTGACCGCTCTCGGCGCATTGTAATTGGTTGGATGCTGGCCGCTGGTCCCGGTGAAGTCGATACGGGCTGTGCGCGCCTCCTTATTGATTGAGATTTTGACCTTGATCTCATAGCCGTCATCGAGGGCATAGCTGAAGGAACCGTCTTTCAGCACATCGAGCACGCGGCGCACGGATTCTTCCGCGTTATCCTGCACATGGCCCATATAGGCATGAACAACCTCAAGGCCGAAGTGATCGACCATCCGGCGCAGTTCCTGAATGCCTTTTTCACAAGCCGCGATCTGCGCCTTCAAATCGGCCATATTCTGGTCCGTATTGCGGGACGGATATTTGCCGGATTTCAGGATATCGACAATCTCGTCTTCCAGCAGCTTGCCACCATCGACCAGCAGGACATTGTCAAGAATGACGCCTTCCTCCTCCACCGTGCGGCTGTCGGGGGGCATGGAGCCGGGCGTTGTGCCGCCGATATCCGCGTGATGGCCGCGACTCGCGACGTAGAAGAGAACGTCCTTGCCCGCCAGATCGAACACCGGCGTGATCACAGTAACATCGGGCAGATGCGTGCCGCCGTTATAGGGGGCGTTCAGGACAAAGACATCGCCCGCCTTCATCGTTGCTTTATGCTTGGTGATCACGGCCTTGATGCTTTCGGACATGGAGCCGAGATGCACCGGCATATGCGGCGCGTTGGCGATCAGGTCACCATTGAGGTCAAACACCGCACAGGAGAAATCAAGCCGTTCCTTGATATTCACCGAATAGGCGGTTTTCTCCAGCACCGTGCCCATCTGTTCCGCAACATTCATGAAAAGATTGTTGAAAATCTCCAGCATGACCGGATCGACTTCCGTGCCGATCGCCATTTCACGTTTAAGCTCCTCTGTCCGGGTCAGGACCAGATCGCCGCGATCCGTCATTTCCGCCTGCCAGCCGGGCTCGATCACATTTGTGCCGGTCTTTTCAACAATAACGGCCGGTCCGTCTATCTTTGCACGGACGGGCAGTTTATCGCGATCGTAGTAAGGGCATTTCTGCCAGCCATCGCCGATATAGATTTCCTGCCGGGCGAGGGGAGTGGGCTTGGTATCGCCGCCTGCGTGGCGGAGGTCGCCGATCTTGTCGCCGATGCCGACGACCTCAACCGCGGCAGCTTCCACAATCATCGCTTTTCCCGGCGTGGTAAAGCCGAAGCGCTGGCGATGGGCCGCCTCGAACGCTTTGGTTACCCCCTCGAGCGGGCCATCATCGACAACCATGGAGGTATCGGAGCCCTGATACTTGACATGGAGTTTGCGCTCGACCCGGATACGGGCGTCACTGACCCCTTGCGCGCGCATTTCCGCCAGCCCTTCGCTGGCGAGATCTTCGAGGGTTGCAGCGATATCGGCAAGAGCGGCGTCCGCCAGCGTCACCTCCATCGCCTTCTCCTTTAATACGCGAAGGTCGGCGAGCCCCATCCCGAAGGCGGAAAGAACGCCGGCGTAAGGATGCAGCAAAATTTTCTTCATGCCGAGACTGTCGGCGACCAGGCAGGCATGCTGTCCACCGGCACCCCCGAAAGAGGTCAGCACATATTCAGAGACATCATAGCCGCGCTGGACGGAGATTTTCTTGATGGCGTTGGCCATATTCTCCACCGCGATGAAGAGAAAGCCGCGCGCAACTTCTTCCGGGCTGCGGTTGTCGCCGGTGGCGGCATTGATCTTCGCGGCAAGGGCCTCAAATTTTTCGCGGACCGTCCCGACGTCCAGCGGTTCGTCGGCATTGGGGCCAAAGACCTTGGGAAAGAAGTCCGGCGCGAGCTTGCCGAGCATGACATTGCAGTCGGTGACCGTCAGCGGTCCGCCCTTGCGGTAGCAGGCGGGGCCGGGATTGGCGCCCGCGCTGTCCGGGCCGACCTTGTACCTTGCCCCATCGAAATGCAGGATCGAGCCGCCGCCTGCCGCCACGGTGTGGATCAGCATCATGGGCGCGCGCATGCGCACACCGGCGACCTCGGTCTCGAAGGTGCGTTCATACTCCCCACCATAGTGGGAGACATCAGTCGACGTGCCGCCCATATCAAAGCCGATGACTTTCTCGAAACCGGCCATGGCGCTGGTCTGGACCATGCCGACGACGCCGCCCGCCGGACCGGAAAGAATGGCGTCCTTTCCTTGAAAGAAATGCGCATCTGTCAGGCCGCCGTTCGATTGCATGAACATCAGCCGCGTATCGCCGAGCTCGGACGCGACCCGGTCGACATAGCGGCGCAGGATAGGGGAGAGATAGGCATCGACCACGGTGGTGTCGCCCCGGCTGACCAGCTTCATCAGGGGGCTGGTCTCATGACTGGTGGAGACCTGCGTGTAGCCGATCTCTTTCGCGATTTTCGCGACGGCTTTCTCATGATCGGGATAGCGATAACCATGCATGAAGACAATGGCACAGGCGCGCAGGCCCGTATCATAGGCGGCCTGCAGCCTGGCGCGGGCCTCTTCCGTATCGAGAGGGCGGATCATCTCGCCGGTGGCGCCGACACGCTCCCTTACCTCGATCACGTGACTATAAAGCATCTCGGGTAGTTGAATGTTCAGGTCAAACAACCTTGGTCGCGTCTGGTACCCGATACGGAGGCTATCGCGGAACCCCTCCGTCGTGACAAAGACGAGAGGTTCGCCCTTGCGTTCCAGCAGCGCGTTGGTGGCGACCGTCGTGCCCATCTTGACCGCATCGATCTGGGAGGCCGGAATATCATCTTTTTTGTTGAGGCCGAGCAGGTCGCGAATGCCCTGCAGCGCCGCGTCCTCATACTGCTCCGGATTTTCGCTGAGGAGCTTATGGGTGACGATTTCGCCATCGGGCTTGCGCGCAACAAGGTCGGTAAAGGTGCCACCACGGTCAACCCAGATCTGCCATTCCTTCGTCGCCGCGTCATCCATTTTATTCGTCATAGTTTCTCTCAACCGAAGCCATATAGATCCCGTGCGCGCCACCGGACACCTCAAATGCTTATCATCAGGCACTGGCGCAGGTAAAGCCGTATTGGTGAAAGATTTCACCGCTTTCACGGAATCGCAATGCCGGACGTTTCTGAGGCAGGAGAAATTCAGGAAAGCGGCTCAAATGACGGTAGATGAAACTTTTGAAAATTACGTTCCCCTGTCCCAGTCGCCGGTCTGGGACCTGCTGCGAAGCTACTATGACATACTTGG
The DNA here is from genome assembly GCF_017313765.1 of Sneathiella sedimenti. Lineage (GTDB taxonomy): Bacteria > Pseudomonadota > Alphaproteobacteria > Sneathiellales > Sneathiellaceae > Sneathiella > Sneathiella sedimenti. Next base: position 736,944 of record NZ_JAFLNC010000002.1, read on the forward strand.
TGTCGACGCCTGGGCGCCGGGCAGGGTGCCGGACTATGTGACGACGAACCCGTTTATCGCGCGCGCCTATGCCAAGGTCATTCGCGGCTTTCTGGAGGATTTCGGTCAGGGCCGCAGCGACCGCGCCCGGCGGGAGCCGCATTACATCGTCGAGCTTGGGGCCGGACCGGGGCGCTTTTCCCATGGTTTCCTGCGGCATTTTTTCTCGCCCGAGGAACAGGCTGCCAACTGCAGGCAACATATCGTCTATGTGATGACGGATGTTTGCGAGGCCAATATCGAGTTCTGGCGGCAGCATCCGCAGTTAAAACCCTTTGTCGATCAGGGGGTTCTGGATTTCGCCTATTTCGATGTTCTGAAAGATGACCCGATCCGCCTGTTGATCTCCGGGAGAAAGATCACGCCGGGGGGCCTGTCAAACCCGCTCGCGGTGATTGCGAATTATGTGATCGACAGCCTGCCGCATGATTTTTACACCGTCCGGGATAACCAGCTATTCGAGCGGCGGGTCTGTCACCGGATCGAAACGGACAGCGATGACATTGCGGAAATCGTCCGCGCCACCCGGTTTGACTATCACGAACAGCCGACAACGGCAGATATATACGAGCATGAGGACTGGAACAGACTTCTCGAAAAATACCGGAAAATGACGGGGGAGCTGCATATCTCCCTTCCTGTCGGCGGGTTCCGGATGATTGACCGGCTGCAACAGCTGACGACGGGTCCGATGTTCTTGCTGTCGGGTGATTTCGGGGTCTCTGACCTTCTCGCCCTTTCCGAGTTGCCGCCACGAAAGGTGCCAACAAACGGCACCTTCAATCTGCATGTCAATTATCATGCGATTTCACAATATGTAGATCGTAAGAAAGGGCAGTATTTAACGCCGGGTCATGCAAAATCATCGCTGGAAATGGCGGGGGTACTGATGAACCGGGGGCGGAGAAAGGCCCGGCATCTGACGTATCAATTCGACACACATATCCGTGACTTCGGACCGGACGAGTATTTCATGCTGAAGAAAATCGCCGAGGAGAATTTTGCCGGTCTCAGCCTGCCGCAATGCCTCGCCCTGTTGCGGATGAGTTATGGTGACATCAAGATGTTCCGTGGTTGCGCCGAGACTCTCAGGAAGACCCTGCCCATGGCGGGGGCGCTTCAGAAACAGTCGGTTGTTGAAGCGTTGAAGAAGGTTGATGAGGCGCATTTCAGAGGTGGCTCCGCCCTTGATCCCGCGATCCCGATTATCCTGCTGATGCTGGAGGCCGGCGATGTGGAGGGGGCGCTTGACGTCGTTGACCGCAACCGGCAGTTTCTTGAGGCGACGACGGAAGGAACGCTTCTCGCTGCCGAGATTCTTTGGCTGGCCGGCCGGGCGGGTGACGCGCGCGATCCGTTGAAAAACCTGCTACGGCGGGAGCCGGGCCATCGTGAGGCGCAAGTCCTGCTAGACCGCATTGCCGATAACGCGGAAGCATCCGGCACGGCATAGTTATCCGGATACATGGCCCTGAACAGTTTAAAAAGTAAGAAAATTTAAACTCTATGCCGTTAATGATATGCTATTCCTAGTGCATTAATTTTAAACGACATTGAGACAGGACCCATGGCGCATAAAGGCATTATTCTCGCGGGCGGAACAGGCAGCCGGCTTCATCCCTTGACTTTGGGTGTCAGCAAACAGCTGATGCCGATCTACGACAAGCCGATGATCTATTACCCGCTGACAACCCTGATGCTGGCGGATATCCGGGATATCCTGATCATTACGACGCCGGAAGAACAGGCCGTATTCCAGCGCGTCTTGCAGGATGGTTCGCGCTGGGGGTTGAATATTACCTACGCGGCGCAGCCGTCGCCGGACGGGCTGGCCCAGGCCTTCATCATCGGGGCCGATCATATCGGTGACGACCACTCCGCCCTGATTCTCGGGGATAATATTTTTTACGCCAACCGCTTTAGCCTGTTGCTACAGAATGCCAAGGCGCGGGAAAACGGCGCCACCATTTTCGGCTATCACGTCTCGGACCCTACGGCCTATGGTGTCGCGGAATTTGACGAGACCGGTAAAGTCATCGGGGTCGAGGAGAAACCGAAAAAGCCGAAATCGAATTTCGCCATTACCGGCCTCTATTTCTACGACAATCAGGTCATAGACTTTGCCAAGCATTTGAAACCAAGTGCCCGCGGGGAGTTGGAAATCACTGATCTCAACCGTCTCTATCTCGATCAGGGGGAGCTCAATATGGAGTTTCTCGGCCGGGGTAGCGCCTGGCTCGATACCGGCACTCATGACAACCTGCTGGAAGCCTCCCATTTCGTGCAGACGATCGAGAAACGGCAGGGCCTGAAAATCGCCTGCCCCGAGGAAATCGCCTATCAGAAGAAATTCATCACGGCGGATGAGCTTGCAGCCCTCGCCGAACCGCTTCGCAAGAGCGGTTACGGCGAGTATCTGCTGGACCTGTTGAAATAACGGCTAGATAAAGCCACGCATTTCAAGGGTTGCGATGACCTGATCGGCGGCGTCTTCCGGGCTCGTCCGGGCGCCGTCGATAATAATTTCCGCATTTTCCGGCCGTTCATAATCGGACGAGATACCGGTGAAATTCTTGATTTCGCCGGCCCGCGCCTTCTTGTAGAGGCCCTTGATATCGCGCGCCTCGCATATCTCGAGCGGAGTATCGACAAAGACTTCCAGGAATTCATCCTCCTCCAGCAGACCGCGCGCCATCTGCCGCTCGCTCCGGAAGGGGGAGATGAAGGAAACAAGTGTAATCAGCCCCGCATCGACCATCAGTTTTGCCGTCTCGCCGACGCGGCGGATATTCTCCACCCGGTCCGCATCGGTAAAGCCGAGATCCTTGTTCAGCCCGTGTCGCACGTTATCGCCATCCAGCAGGTAAGTATGCTTGTTCAGGGCATGCAACTTTTTCTCGACCAGGTTGGCGATCGTCGATTTGCCGGAACCGGAAAGGCCGGTAAACCAGAGGACAGAGGCTTTCTGTCCCTTCTGCTCGGCGCGCGCCTCCTTATGGATATCCACGGACTGCCAATGAATATTTTCCGCCCGGCGCAACGCGAAATCGATCATGCCGGCGGCGACGGTCGCATTGCTAAACCGGTCGATCAGGATAAAGGAGCCCGTCGCCGGTATCTCCGCATAGGGATCGAAGGAAATCGCCTTGTCGAGAGACAGGTTGCAGACGGCGATATCATTGAGCTCCAGCTTCTTGGACGCCATATGCTCCATGGTATTGACATTGACCGTGTATTTCAGGTCGCTGATTCGCGCCGCCGTCGTTCCGGTGCCGAGTTTCAATAGATAGGTTCGGCTTGGCAGCATGGGCTCGCTGCTCATCCAGACGATCTTCGCCTCGAACTGGTCGGCGGTTGACGGCCGATCCTTCGTCGCGCAAAGGATATCGCCGCGGCTGATGTCGATCTCGTCCTCAAGGGTGAGGGTGACGGCCTGTCCGGCGATGGCCTCGTCTAGATCGCCATCGAAGGTGACGATGCGCGCGACCCGGCTGCTCCGACCTGACGCGGGCTCGACGATTTCATCCCCGACACGGATCGTGCCGCTGGCGATGGTGCCCGAAAAGCCCCGGAAATCAAGGTTCGGCCGGTTGACCCACTGCACGGGCATCCGGAACGGGCGGGAGAGATCCTCCGCGCCAATCTCGACATTCTCAAGATAGCTAAGCACGCTGGCCCCGTCGTACCAGGGCATGGCCTCGCTCGCGCCGATCATGTTATCGCCTTTCAAGGCAGAGACGGGGATCGGGGTGATTTCTTCGAAATCGAGTTGTTCTGCGAATGTGAGATAGCCGCTGCGGATTTTCTCGAACACCGCCTCGTCATATCCCACAAGGTCCATCTTGTTGATCGCCAGCACGACTTTCTTGATGCCGAGCAGGTTAACCAGATAGCTGTGCCGCATGGTCTGGATCAGGACGCCCTTGCGCGCATCGATCAGGATGACGGCGAGGTCGGCGGAGGAGGCGCCGGTGACCATGTTGCGGGTATATTGCTCATGCCCCGGGGTGTCGGCGACGATGAATTTCCGCTTGTCGGTGGCAAAGAAACGATAGGCGACATCGATGGTGATGCCCTGTTCGCGCTCGGCCTGCAAGCCGTCAAGAAGGAGGGCGTAGTCAATGTCGCCATTCTGCGTGCCGACGCGCTTGCTCTCGGCGGTCAACGTGGCGAGCTGATCCTCGAACAACAGTTTCGAATCCCACAGCAGGCGGCCGATAAAGGTGCTCTTGCCGTCATCCACGCTGCCGCAGGTGATAAAACGGAGGAGGTTCTTCTGTTCCTGTGTCTTGAGATAGGCGTCGATTTCCACGGTCGTCGCTTCGGTTCTCTGGTCCATCAGAAATATCCTTCCTGCTTCTTCTTCTCCATCGACCCGGCCTGGTCCTTGTCGATCAGCCGACCCTGCCGCTCGGATGTGCGGGCGACGAGCATTTCCTGGATAATCTCGGGCAGCGTGGACGCCGTCGACTCGATGGCGCCGGTCAGGGGGTAACAGCCGAGAGTGCGGAAGCGGACCGATTTCATCATCGGCGTCTCCCCTTCGCTAAGCGGCATGCGGTCGTCATCGACCATGATCAGCATCCCCTCGCGCTCCACCACCGGCCGTTCGGCGGCGAAATAGAGCGGCACGATGGGAATATCCTCCATATAGATATATTGCCAGATATCGAGCTCGGTCCAGTTGGAGAGAGGGAAGGCGCGGATGCTTTCGCCTTTCCGGACCCGACCGTTATAAACATTCCAGAGTTCCGGCCGCTGGTTTTTAGGGTCCCAGCGATGGGACTCGTTGCGGAAGGAGAAGACCCGCTCTTTCGCGCGGCTTGCTTCCTCATCGCGGCGGGCCCCGCCAAAGGCCGCATCGAACTTGTACTGGTCGAGCGCCTGTTTCAGGGCCTCTGTTTTCATCACATCGGTATGCAGAGCCGAGCCATGGGTGAAGGGGCCGATCCCCTGTTTGACGCCTTCCGGGTTGGTATGCACCAGCAGTTCAAGCCCGTAATCCTTCACGATGGTATCGCGGAAATGGATCATCTCGCGGAATTTCCAGGTCGTATCCACATGCAGAAGCGGGAAGGGGACAGGAGAGGGATAGAAGGCTTTCCGCGCGAGATGCAGCAGTACCGCCGAATCCTTGCCGATGGAATAGAGCATGACAGGTTTCTCGAATTCCGCGACCACCTCGCGAAAGATGTGAATGCTTTCGGCTTCCAGCTGGCGTAGATGGGTCAAACGCGATGTGCTCATAATGTCTGTCTCTGCTTCCTGTAACGGGCGCCGATGCGCCGCTTCGCGCAAGGGCTTACATAATATCGAGAGTTGTCACAAGAAGAAACAACCCTATTTAACTGTATTAAAATGTGAAATATATCATTTTGCATAAAAATACCGTTTAAATGCCAACATAGGGTGTCTTTCCTGATGTTACAATAGGTGAAAATGTCATTGCCGAGGTATCGTCAAAACCGTCTGGAGAGAAAATACGCAATGGAAATCAATTGAATGCGGCGCCTTTGCGCTTTATTGTCTGAGGCGCAATTGATTGATGAAAGTAGCGTATGGAGATTGATAAGGATTTCACCTATACCGAGTCCCTGATTGCCTGTCCGGAATGCGACCTTATTCATTCGGTCCCGTCGATCAGGGAGGGGGAACAGGGTCGGTGTGTTCGCTGCGGCGCGCTGCTTTTTGTCCGCCATAAAAACAGCCTCGACCGGTCGCTGGCCTTTGCGCTTACCGGACTGATGTTTTTCATTCTCGCAAATATTTTCCCCTTGCTGACATTCGAAATGGAAGGGCAGTCAGAGTCGAACCGGCTGATTGACGGCGCCATCGCCTTCTGGAATGCCGGCTATTGGGAACTCGGGATTGTTGTCTTTATTTCCAGCGTGGTTGCGCCGCTCGCGGTGCTGCTGGTGTTGATCACCTTGTTGCTGCCCATGCAGTTTGGCCGGTCTCCTTTCAGCCCGCAATTCCAGATCCGCCTGCTCACTCATCTGAAACCCTGGGCGATGTCGGAGATATTCATTCTCGGTATTATCGTTGCCTTCGTGAAATTGCAGGATTTTGCCGATGTCAGCGTCGGGCTGTCGCTGTTTGCCTTCGTCCTGATGGTGGCGGCGACGGTAATGGCCTATCTCACCCTTGATGAGGATGCGCTCTGGTCCCGGCTGAAGGAGATCCGCGCATGACCGCCCCAGTCACGGCAAAGTCAATCGGCGCCATTTCCTGCCATGTCTGCGGGCTGTTGGTGTCCAGCCGACTCACGACCACGCATAATGCCCGTTGCCCCAGATGCGATGCGCGCCTTCATAGCCGCAAGGTCAACAGCCTGAGCCGGACATGGGCCTTACTGATCGCCGCGGGTATTCTGTATGTACCGGCCAATGTCTATCCGGTGCTGACGCTGATCTCCTTCGGGCGGTCGACGACGAATACAATTATGGGCGGTGTGATAGAGCTGGCGCATTCTGGCCAGATGGTGATTGCAATCATTGTCTTCGTTGCCAGTGTCTTTGTGCCGATCTTCAAAATTGCCGCTTTACTTTTTCTGGTAGTTTCGGTGCAATTGCGCCTTAAAGTACAACGACGGAAGCGGGCAGTGCTCTATCGCTTTACGGAATTTATCGGCCGCTGGTCCATGATCGATATCTTCATGATATCGATCCTGATAGGACTGGTGAAGCTGCAGGCGCTGGCAACGGTGACGGCGGGACCGGGCGCCATTGCCTTTGCCGCCGTGGTGATTATTACGATGTTCGCGGCCATGACCTTTGATCCGCGTTTGATTTGGGATGACGAAGGGGACGACTATGACGGATGATAGCGGGCAGAAACTGCCGGAGGCGAAGGTACGCCGCGGCTATGCGAGCCTGATGAGCATCTGGATCGTTCCGGCAATTGCGCTTGCGGTTGCCGGCTATCTAATTTTTCAGGCGCTGTCGGACAGAGGCTCGGAAATCTCCATCATATTCGACAACGCGGAAGGCATGGTGCCGGGCAAGACCCAGCTGAAGTACAAGGACGTGAATATCGGAACCCTGAGCCGCATTGACATTCTCGACGATGAGGAGGGGGTGTCGATGGTGATCGATGTGACACGGGAAGCCGATAAATATCTGACGGATACGGCCCGATTCTGGGTTGTGTCGCCCGCGATCGGCTTTCAGGGCATCACCGGCCTGCAAACCCTTCTGTCCGGTTCCTTTATCGAGATCGATCCGGGGAAGGGCGGCGAACGGAAAACCAAGTTTACGGGCCTTCGGACGGCGCCCGTCATTACCTCCACCGACAAGGGCACGGAGTATATCCTTTCCACCGAGAAGCTGAGCAATATCAATCGCGGTACCCCGATCATTTACAAGGGGCTACAGGTCGGCAGCGTGCTCGGCTATCGCCTAGCCGACGACCGGAAGGCCATAGATGTTTATGCCTTTGTACAGGAGCCCTACGATGATCTGGTGCTTGAAGGGACAAATTTCTGGAATGCCGGCGGCATCAATGTCTCCGTCTCAACCTCCGGAATTGAACTCGGGGCAAATTCGCTGCAGTCTCTCGTTGCGGGGGCAATTGAATTCGGCACACGCCATATTTACGAGAGCACGTTCAAGGCGGAATCACGCCATAGGTTCAAGCTGTATGACAATGAACAGGCAAAGGACGATGCCCGCTTTACGGAGAAGGTTGTCTATGTCCTCTATTTCGACGGCTCCGTCAGTGGTCTCACAGTAGGTGGCAGTGTCGAGTTCAAGGGGATCAAGGTCGGCAGCGTGCGCGATATCAGCTTGGAAATCGACGAAGCGAACCAGAAATACTACATTCCCGTCCTGATCGAGATTGAGCCGCAACGCATAAAGCTGACGGATGACGGCAAGAAAATCCGGTCGGTTGTGGAGAGGCGGGAATTGCGTCAGAAAATCATCAAGGACCTGATCCAGCGCGGACTGAAGGCGAAGCTTAAAAACGCCAATTTCCTGACCGGGCAACTGATTGTCGATCTCGATCTCGTGCCGGACAAGCCCGCCGTCTATGTCTCCACCAGCGATCGCTATCCGGAAATTCCGACGGTCCCGGCGGATTTAGAGGAAATTACTTCATCCGTTGCGCAGTTGATGGCGAAGCTCGACAAGCTGCCCATTGAGCGGCTTGGCAAGAGTGTGATCGGCACGATGGAGGGGCTGGATAAATTCATAAATTCCGGCGAGTTGCAGACTACCATCGCGGAGTATCGCAAGCTGGCGGTCTCTATCCGTGTGGTGGCGGAGAATATCGACACCAAGACCCTGCCGAATATTGGCAAGACCATCGACGGCGTCCGTGAGGCCATCCAGAAAATTGACGCAACTCTGGTGTCGGCCGAGACAATGTTCACTTCTGTCAACGGCCTGATTGCCGATGGCTCGCCCTTCAAATATGATCTGATGAATATGTTGCAGGAACTGGCGGCGGCCAGCCGGGCCGTCCGCAGCCTCGCCGATTTCCTGGAACGGAACCCGAGTTCCCTGATCAGTGGAAAGAGATAAGTCAATGTCCCTATTTCATCTGCGCCCGTTGGGGCGGTACCTCGTTATCCTCCTGCTGATCGCCCTGCCGGTTGCGGCCTGCGGCGGCCTGCCGGGATCGGCGCCGACCAATTTCTACATTTTGCAGACCACCTCGGAACTGAAGACGGAGGGGACGCCCGTGCAACTGGCTGACGGGGCGACAGTCGGCATCGGGCCGGTGCAGATACCGGGCTATGCGGACCGGCCGCAGATTGTGACGTTCGGCAGCGGGTCCGCGATCAATGTCTCCGACTTCGATCACTGGGCGGAACCTTTGAGTGACGCCATCAAGCGGGTGCTGACCAGCAATGTCGCTAATCTGGTCGGGGCGGAGAGCGTCTTCTCCTATCCGGCGGATTTCCGCCCCGATAAACAATCGCTTCAGGTCGCCGTCAATGTCATAGATATCACCGAAACCGGAACGGGCGTCGCGCGGCTTTCGGTGCGTTGGCATGTGAAGGCGCTTTATGACAACAAGGTCCTGTCCCGTCACGCCAAGATTTATGAAACACCGGCGACTCCCGGCGACTATAACAGCTATGCCAAGGCGTTGAGCCAGCTTCTGGGCAAATTTGCGCAGGATATTGCAGCCTCGCTCAACGGGCTGAACCTCTCCTCATGATGAAAACGAACGTCCTTTTCGTCACCCTGGATCAATGGCGCGCCGATCATCTCGGGGCGACCGGCAACCCGACCCTACAGACGCCGAACCTGGATGCGCTGGCTGGGGAAGGTGTGACCTTCCTCAACCATTATACCTGCATTGCGCCTTGCGGCCCGTCGCGGACGACATTTCTCACGGGTATGTATCCCAGCAATCACCGCTCCATCCGGAACGGGACGCCGCTTAATCACAGCCTGACCAATATCGCGCTGGAAGCCCGGAAGGCGGGCTATGACCCGACCCTGTGGGGCTATACGGATACGACGCCGGACCCTCGCGTGCTGGGGGAGGATCATGAGGCGTTCCTGACCTATGAAGGGGTGTTGCCGGGCTTCACAGTGGGACAGCAACTAGCCGAGAACTCGATCCCCTGGCTCGAGTATCTGGCGGCGAAGGGTTATGAGGTGCCGGGGCCGGGCTATGCGATCTATCACCCAGACCCCGCTTATAAACTGCCGCCGGGCCGCCATCCGTTATCGGCGCCGAGTCGCTTCAGGGCGGCGGATAGCGAGACCCATTGGCTGGCCGATAGGCTGATTGACGGGTTGCAGAAAGCGCCAAACTCTCCCTTTTTCCACCATCTCACCTTCTTGCGACCGCATCCGCCCTTTATCTCGCCGCCCGAATATCATGACTTATATGATCCGGCGGAGATGGCACCACCGGTTCATGCGAGCACCCGCGACGAGATGCGCGGCCTGCATCCGGCCCTTGCGCTGATGTATGAAGCCATTCCGCAGGACGCTTTCTTCATGGAAGGGGAAGGGCGTGCCGTCGACCTTGATGACGCGGCGGTTATGCAGATTCGTGCCACCTATCAGGCGCTGATCACAGAGGCGGATAACAACCTCGGCCGGGTCATCGCGACGTTGAAAGAGCAAGGCCGCTATGACGATACGCTGATCATCGTCACCTCCGATCATGGGGAGCAGCTTGGCGATCATTATCTCTGGGGGAAAATCGGCTTTTATGACGAGAGTTTCCACATCCCCCTGATCATCAAGCCGCCCCAAAGCTGGAAGGCCGATACCGGACAACAGATAAGCGAGTTTACGGAGTCCGTTGACCTGATGCCGACAATCCTGGACGGACTTGGGGTGCCGGTCCCGCGCCAATGTGACGGCCATTCGCTGATGCCCTTTATACGCGGGGAGACGCCGGCGACTTGGCGCCGCGCCGTCCATTGGCTCTATGATTTCCGCGATCCGGTCACCGGGATGCCGGAAAAAATGCTGAATATCTCCTCCGCGGAGTGCAATCTTCTCGTTCACCGGGATGCCGAGTTCAAATATGTGCATTTCGCATCGCTGCCGCCCTTGTTATTCGATATGAAGAATGACCCGGACGAAACGCGCAACCTCGCGGAGGATCCCGATTATCAGGGGGTTGTGCTCGATTGCGTGCAGGAGCTTCTTTCCTGGCGGATGCGCTATGAATATGGGGAGCTTGTAAATTTGAGCGCGTCGAAAAACGGCCTTGTCGGCCATCGGCTCTATTAAGAGGCGGAGATAGCATGGGCAATATCGCCGAGAGAAAGGAACTGATTGCCACGGTGCGGAAAATGAACGCGCTTGGCATCAATCAGGGAACCTCCGGTAATGCCAGCGTCCGCATCGACGGAGGATACCTGATCACCCCCTCGGGCATGGCCTATGACGATCTCACGCCCGAGGATATCGTCGAGATGTCCCTTGACGGGGAAGCGGCCGGACATCGCAAACCCTCCAGCGAATGGCGCTTTCATCAGGATCTTTTAAAGGCGCGGCCGGATTTCGGTGCCGTGGTGCATACCCATGGCAAGGCTGTCATGACTCTCGCCTGCCAGCGCCTGGAGCTGCCGCCGTTTCACTATATGATTGCAGTCGCGGGCGGAAATACCATACGCTGCGCAGACTATGCGACCTTCGGCACGCAGGCACTGTCCGATAACGCATTGAGAGCGATTGAGGGACGCAAGGCCTGCCTGCTCGCCAACCATGGACTGCTGGCGGGGGAGGCAAGCCTCTCGCGAGCGTTGTCGCTCGCCGTTGAGGTGGAAACACTGTGCGAGACCTACTGGCGCATCCTCCAGATCGGTGAGCCAGTCTTGCTCAGTGAGGCGGAAATGGACGCGGTGAGGGAACAGTTTAAAAAGGGCTACGGTATGCCACAGGGAGGGAATTGAGATGGCCAGCAGGTTGGCGGTAACGGCGCGATTTGATGTGATACCCGGCCAGGAAGCGGCCTTTATGAAGGAAATGCGGAAGCAGGCGGAGAACTCCCTCAGCCTGGAGCCCGACTGCCATTATTTCGATATCTGCGTCGATGTGGATAATCCCGGCCGCATCCTGCTGTATGAGCTGTATGAAGATGCCGCTTCTTTTGACGAGCATCTCGCCTCACGTCACTTCGCCGAATTTATCGAGACGGTCACACCGATGATCTCAGGCAAGACAATTGAACGCTGGAACCGGCTGTAAATTCGGCCAATGCCCGATAGGGGCTATCGTTCGGCGTCAAATTTCGCTAGAAAAATCACCTGAAACTGATTTGGAGGAAAACAATAATGACAATGACACTATCCAAAACCGATTTTCTGAATTCCGTCGGCACGGTCTATGGACCCGGGGAATGGTTCAAGATCGATCAGGAACGCATCAATAAATTCGCCGAGGCGACGGATGATTTCCAGTTTATCCATGTGGACCCGGAACGTGCGGCCGCGGAAACGCCGTTTGGCACGACCATTGCGCATGGCTTCCTGACCCTGTCGCTACTCGCCGGACTGGTTCCGAAAATCCAGCCGAAGATCGAGAATGTCCGCATGGGCATCAATTATGGTATCGACAAGCTGCGTTTCCTGCAGCCGGTCAAGGTGGATAGCGAAATTCGCGCCTCCGCCAAGATCCTCAGCATCGACGAAAAACGCCCCGGCCAGTATCTCACAAAAACCGAGGTGACGATCGAGATCAAGGGTGAAGAAAAGCCGGCCCTGATCGTTGAATGGCTTGGCATGTCTTTTGTTGACGAATAAAAAAGTCACATAAATCCAGAAGATTAAGGAGAGAAGATGAGCATTCGGTTTGATGACAGGGTGGCGATCGTCACGGGCGCCGGTAACGGCCTTGGCAAGAGCCATGCGTTGCAGCTCGCGGCGCGCGGTGCGAAAGTGGTCGTCAATGATCTGGGCGGTGCCGTCGACGGTAGTGGCGGCTCATCCGATGCGGCGAAGGCTGTTGTGGCCGAGATTGAGGCGGCGGGCGGTGAGGCAATCGCCAACGGCGCCAATGTCACGGACATGGCACAGGTCGAGGCCATGGTGGCGGAAACCATGGCAAAATGGGGACGCGTTGATATTCTCGTGAATAACGCCGGGGTGCTGCGCGATAAATCCTTCTCCAACGTCGAACTGAATGACTTTTCCTTCGTTCTGGATGTGCATCTGATGGGCTCGGTCAACTGCTCGAAGGCGGTCTGGGGCATCATGCGGGAGCAGAATTATGGCCGCATTGCCATGACGACCTCTTCCAGCGGGCTTTATGGTAACTTCGGCCAGACCAACTATGGCGCGGCCAAGATGGGCGTGATTGGCCTGATGAACACGCTGGTGATCGAGGGCGCGAAGTACGGCATAAAGGTCAATGCGCTGTCGCCTTGCGCCGCGACCCGCATGACCGAGGATATAATCCCTGAAAATCTTCTGGAACTGCTGACGCCGGAATCCGTCACCCCGGCACTTCTCTATATCGTCTCTGACGACAGTCCCAACCGCACGATCATCACTGCGGGCGCGGGCACATATGCACGCACCATCGTTTATGAGACAGGTGGAAAATGGCTGCCTGAAGAAGACCGCACGCCGGAGAAAATTGCCGAAAACTGGGCAGAAATCGCCGATCCGGCCACGCAGGCCGAATATACCAGCGGCAATGACCAGACGACGAATATGCTGACCAAGGCCGCGAACGGCCTCGGCATCAAAATCTAGGCGTTCTTCAGGAACGGGAGATTGAGGTTATTCTCCCTCGCGCATTCTATGGCCTCCTCATAACCGGCGTCGGCGTGGCGCATCACGCCCGTCGCCGGATCATTGAAGAGAACGCGGGCGATCCGTTCGTCCGCCTCTTTGGTGCCATCACAGACAATTACCATCCCGGCATGCTGGGAAAAGCCCATCCCGACCCCGCCGCCATGATGCAGGCTGACCCAGGTCGCGCCGCTCGCCGTGTTGAGCAAGGCATTCAGGAGCGGCCAGTCAGAAACCGCATCTGATCCGTCCTGCATCCCCTCCGTCTCCCGGTTGGGGCTGGCGACCGAGCCACTATCCAGATGGTCGCGGCCAATCACGATGGGGGCGGAAAGCTCGCCCGATCGCACCATTTCATTAAAGGCGAGGCCGAGACGGTGGCGCTGACCTAAGCCCACCCAGCAGATGCGCGACGGCAGCCCCTGAAACTTTATGCGTTCCTTCGCCATGTCGAGCCAGTTGTGAAGATGCGCGTCATCGGGGATCAGCTCCTTCACCTTGGCGTCGGTCTTGAAGATATCTTCGGGGTCGCCGGAAAGCGCCGCCCAGCGGAAGGGTCCAATCCCCCGGCAGAAGAGCGGGCGGATATAGGCGGGAACAAAGCCCGGGAAATTGAAGGCGCTGTCGACCCCTTCCTCCAGCGCGACCTGACGGATGTTGTTGCCGTAATCAACGGTCGGGATACCGCGCGCCTGGAAATCCAGCATCGCCCGAACCTGCACCGCCATGGATTTGCGCGCCGCAATCTCGACGGATTTGGGATCATTTTCCCGCATCTGCTCCCACTGGGCGAGGGTCCAGCCCTGCGGCAGGTAGCCATTGACCGGATCATGGGCGGAAGTCTGGTCGGTCACGAGATCAGGCAGCATGTCGCCTTCCAGAATTTCCGGAAAAATATCGGCGGCATTGCCAAGCAGCCCGACGGAAACCGGCTTCCCCCGCTGTATCGCGTCCCGGATAATGGCGAGTGCTTCAGACAGGCTCTCGGCCTTTTCATCGAGATAGCCTGAACGCAGGCGGAAATCAATGCTGCTGGGCCGGCATTCAACGGCAAGCATGGAGGCGCCGGCCATGGTCGCGGCCAGCGGTTGCGCGCCACCCATGCCGCCAAGGCCGCCGGTCAGGATCCATTTGCCCGACAGGTCGCCGCCGAAATGCTGTCGCCCAGCTTCGGCAAAGGTCTCATAGGTGCCCTGCACGATGCCCTGGCTGCCGATATAGATCCAGGACCCCGCTGTCATCTGGCCATACATCATCAGGCCTTTTTTATCGAGCTCGTTAAAATGGTCCCAGTTGGCCCAATGCGGCACGAGGTTGGAATTGGCAATCAGGACGCGCGGGGCATTCTCATGGGTCTTGAAGATGCCGACGGCCTTGCCGGACTGGACAAGGAGCGTTTCATCGGCATTGAGATCGCGTAAGGATCGCTGGATCTGATCGAAGCACTCCCAGTTGCGCGCGGCGCGGCCAATCCCGCCGTAAACCACCAGTTCCGCCGGGTTTTCCGCGACATCGGGATCGAGATTGTTCATCAGCATGCGGAGCGGCGCCTCGGTCAGCCAGCTCTTGCAGGAAAGTTCTGGGCCCGTCGGGGCCTTGATCACACGGCTGTTGTCGCGTCGGTTCGTCATGATGGCATTCCTTTATGTAGCGATGCGGTCCCGCCCGAAGTCGAGCAGCGTCTTGAGAATCACGATAAGGGTCGACTGAAGCGCGGCCGCCTTGTCCGGAAGATAGCTGTAGGGCGGCGTTTCCATCATGTAATCCTCCTGGGTAAGTTCCATCTGCAGCGCGTGGATGTTGGCTGCCGGGTCGCCATAATGGCGGGTGATATAGCCGCCCTTGAACCGGCCGTTGACCGCATAGCTGTAGGGAGAGGCGGCGGCGATTTTCTCTACCGCCTGCGTTAGGGCCGGATCGGCCGAGATTCCGTCCCCCGTTCCAATATTCAGGGTCGGCAGGCGCCCGTCAAAAAAACGCGGGATAACGGAACGGATGGAATGGCAGTCATAGAGCAGCACATAGCCATGCTTGGCCTTGATCCGCTCGATCTCTTCCGCCAGGACATCGTGATAGGGCTGCCAGAAGACACCGTGCCGTGTCTCGATTTCCTCGATGTCCGGCTCCAGCCCGTCCTGATACAGCTTGCCGTTATCAAACAGCGTTGTCGGGCAGAGTTCCGTAACACTCTGGCCCGGATAGAGGGAAACTCCCTTCGGGTCGCGGTTGAGGTCGATCACATAACGTGAAAACCGCGCCGTCAGCACCGTGGCGTCGAGCGTTTCCGCCATATCCCGATAGAGGCGGTCGATATGCCAGTCCGTATCCGGAAGCGCCTTCGCCGCCTCCGTCAGGCGTCTCTCGATGGATGCCGGGACTTCAAGGCCGACATGGGGCTGGTTGAGGAGAAGGGGGGAAGATCCCCTAGTTAAGGTAAAAACTTCGCCCTGCATGCTAACTCTCCAATGTATCGGGAAGAAAATCGGCGAACTCTTTTCTGAGCGCGCCGCTCATCACCAGCTTTTTCGCGGCCTCGATATCCGGGGCGAAGAACCGGTCTTCCTCGTAGGACGCGGCAATCTCGCGGATTTGCGCATGCAGCTTTTCAAGCGGGGCGGAGGTTTTCAGCGGACTGCGGAGCTCAATTCCCTGTGTCGCCGCAAGCAACTCGATCCCAACGATCGTCGCCGTATTTTCCGCCATGCGCAGGAGCCGCCGCGCGCCATGGGTCGCCATGCTGACATGGTCTTCCTGATTGGCGGACGTCGGGATGCTGTCGACGGAGGCAGGGTAGGCCTGCTGCTTGTTCTCGCTGGCAAGGGCGGCCGCCGTCACATGGGCGATCATGAACCCGGAATTGATCCCGGCACTGGTCACCAGAAAGGCGGGCAGGCCGCTGATCGAGGTGTCGACCAGCATGGCGATGCGCCGCTCGGACATGGAGCCGATCTCGGCAATGGCGAGCGCGAGATTGTCGGCGGCGAGGGCCACCGGTTCAGCGTGGAAGTTTCCGCCCGAAATCACCTCGCCGGTTTCGACGAAGACAAGCGGATTATCGGAAACGGCATTGGCCTCGATCATCAGGATAGCTGCAACATGGCGCATCTGGTCAAGACAGGCGCCCATGACCTGTGGTTGGCAGCGCAGGCAATACGGATCCTGAACCTTGGTGCATTCCTCATGGGATTTGCGGATTTCGCTCCCCTCGATCAGTGCGCGGTAGCTGGCCGCCATTTCCATTTGCCCGATCTGGCCCCGTGCCGCGTGAATGCGGTTGTCAAAGGGTGCATCGGTGCCTTGCGCGGCATCAAGGGAAAGGCTACCGGCGAGGGTCGCGGCGGCGAGAAGTTTTTCCGTCTCGAACAGTCCGGCGAGGGCGAGGGCGGTTGACACCTGCGTGCCGTTCAACAGCGCGAGGCCTTCCTTCGGTCCCAGTGCAAGAGGTGTCAGCATCAGCGCCTTTAGCGTTGCGTCCGCGGGCACAATTTCCCCGTTCAAGCGAACATTGCCGACCCCCATCATGGCCGCCGTCATATGGGCAAGCGGCGCGAGATCGCCCGACGCACCGACTGAACCCTTGGCCGGGATGCAGGGATAGATGTCATGATCAAGGAACGTCATCAGCGCCTCGATTACGCTCAGGCGAACGCCGGAGAAGCCGCGGGCGAGGCTTGCCGCCTTCATCGCCATGACGAGACGCACGATATTATCGCCCAGGAGGGGCCCCGTGCCGGTCGAATGAGAGAGGACGAGGTTTTTCTGCAACGCCTCCAGCTTGTCGTGCGGGATGACCTCCTGGGCAAGGCGTCCAAAACCCGTATTGATGCCGTAAACCGTCTTGTTCTTGTCAACGATTTCCTTAACGGTGGCGGCGCCGGCGTCCACAGCATCGCGGCAGGCAGGATCGAGGGAGAGACTGTATCCGCCTTCATAAATCATGCGAAGCTGGTCGATGGTAAGGTGACCCGGGGACAAAAGAATTGAAGTTGAATCGCCGTTCATTACTGACCTCCAAAAATCCGGGAATAGAGTGGGTTAGAGCCAATAGCCTGCGTGAGTTCCGAGGGATGCTCGATATCCCAGATGGCAAGGTCGGCCTGCTTGCCGACTTCCAGCGTTCCGATCTCAGAGGAAAGGCCGAGCGCCTTCGCGGCGTTGCGGGTGAACCCGGCCAGCGCCTCCTCCGGTGTCAGGCGGAAAAGCACGGCGGCCATGTTCATCATCAGCTGCGGGTTTGTCGTGGGCGAAGATCCGGGATTACAATCGGTGGCGAGCGCCATTGGCACGCCATGTTCGCGGAACAGCTTGATCGGCGGTTTCTGTGTTTCCCTGAGGTAATAGAAGGCCCCGGGCAGGATGACCGCAACCGTACCGGCCCTCGCCATTTCCTTCACGGCCTTTTCGTCGATATATTCCAGGTGGTCGGCGGAGAGCGCCCTGAAATGCGCGGCGAGTTCCGCCCCGCGCTGATTGCTGAGCTGCTCCGCATGAATCTTGACCGGAATGTTCATCCTGTCGGCAGCCTTGAAAAGCTGGCGCACCTGGTCCTCGGAAAAGGCGATTTTCTCGCAGAAGGCGTCGATAGCGTCGACAAGGCCGAGCGCGTGAATGGTCGGCAGCATTTCGTGAATAACCTTCGCCATATAGCCGTCGCTGTCGCCCGCGAATTCTGGTGGCAGCGCATGGGCGCCGAGAAATGTCTTGAGAACCCGGACCGGATTGATCTCCCCAAGATGTTTTGCTGCTTCCAGCATTTTTACCTCATTCTCGAGATCAAGGCCGTAGCCAGACTTGATCTCGACCGTCGTCACCCCGGCGCTGATCAGGGCCTGCAGACGTGTCTGGCTTTCGGCGGCCAGATCGCTCTCGCTCGCCTCTCTTGTGGCCATGACCGTGGAGAGAATGCCGCCGCCTTTTGCCGCTATTTCTTCATAGGTTGCCCCGTTTAACCCCATCTCGAACTCCTGAGCGCGGTTGCCCGCATAGACAAGATGGGTGTGACAATCGATCAGGCCAGGGGTGATCCAGCGGCCCTCGAGATCGATGACCTCCGGGGCGTCGGGCAGGCCGTCTTCTGCAAGGCCGAGCCAGCTGATCCTGTCACCGGTCACGGCGAGGGCATCGGCGTCAATCGCGCCATAGGGTTCGCCACCGGGTGTCATGGTGGCAAAATGTGCGTTGATGAAAAGTCTGTCGCAAGCCGCTTTCGCCATTCTCCCCGTACCCTCTATTTTAAATTTGTATATACAAATTATTATGATAAGATTTCTCTTATGATCAAGCATTTTTTTGACGAAATACTGTTGTCTAACGGTTGGCGGCGAAATCAGTTCCTTGATATCTCCGAAAGTGGGGAAATTCTCGCTATAGGAGACGGAACCGCGAAGGAAGCGGAAGTGATCCATCGGGGATATGCGGTGCCGGGCATCGCCAATGTACATTCCCATGCGTTTCAGCGTGCGATGGCGGGCCTTGCGGAAGCGGCGGGACCAGCGGCGGACAGCTTCTGGAGTTGGCGTCAGGTCATGTATGGCTTCCTGCGCACGATCACGCCGGAGCAGCTGGAGATAATCGCGTCGCAGCTTTATCTTGAAATGCTGAAGGCGGGGTTCACCTCGGTCGGGGAGTTCCATTACCTGCACCATGACAGGGATGGCACGGCGTACGCTGACCCCACGGAGATGAGCGGTAGAATTCTTGCGGCGGCGGAGCGGACGGGCATCGGCCTGACGCTGCTGCCGGTACTGTACCGCTACAGCGGGTTCGGCGGGCAGGACCCGCAAGATCATCAGCGCCGGTTCATTATGGAGGGAGATGAATTTCTCACTCTCGTGCAACGCTTGCAGAACCGGTCGCAGGGAAACGATTCCACTCTAGTTGGCGTTGCGCCGCACTCGCTGCGCGCGGTGGATCCGGCCTTGCTGCAAATGCTCCTTGCCGGAATCCCAAAGAACATGCCTTGTCATATACATATCGCTGAGCAGCAGAAAGAGGTCGCGGATTGCCTTGACTGGTCGGGTGCGCGGCCCGTCGAGTGGCTCGCCGAAAATATGCCGCTTGATGATCGCTGGTGCCTCATTCATGCCACCCATATCACGGAGACGGAGCGGCGGGGCATCGCGCAGTCCAGGGCGGTTGCGGGACTTTGCCCGATCACGGAGGCAAATCTCGGTGACGGCATTTTCCCGGCAGGAGAGTTTCTGGACGATGGCGGGCGGATCGCGCTCGGGTCGGACAGCAATATCTATATTTCCCTGGCAGAGGAAATCCGGCTGCTGGAATATGGGCAGCGCCTGACGAGAGAGCAGCGCAATGTCCTTGGCGATGAATCCCGCTCAACCGGGACACGGATATTTTCGGCGGCACTTTCCGGCGGGCATCAGGTGCTTGGCCGTCCGGGGAAGGAAGGCCTGCAGGTCGGTGGTTACGCAAATTTCGTCCTTCTCGACGGGGACCACCCGGCGCTTCTTGGCAAGCCGGCGCGAAAAATCCTCGATAGCTGGCTGTTCGCCGGCGATAACTCTGTGGTAAAGGATGTCGCGGTCAACGGCAAGCTGGTGATCAAGGATCGCCACCATGCGGAGGAGGAGGCAATCACCCATCGCTTCCGCCGCGTGATAACGGAGCTGGCGGCCGGACACTAGATTTGGACAGCGTAATGAATAACATTAATGACCTCAGAATAAAAACTTCCGGCCCGCTCTATCAGCAGATCAAGGACCTGATTCTTCACAAGATCGGCACGGGAGAGTGGCGCGAGGGCGACAGGATACCGACGGAACATGCCCTTGTTGAGGAGCTGAAAGCCTCCCGCATGACCATTAACCGGGCGCTTCGGGAATTGACGCAGGAGGGGGTTCTGGCGCGGCGGCAGGGGTCAGGCACCTTTGTCGCGCCGAGCAAGCTTGAATCAGGATTATTGGAGATCCGCAATATTGCGACGGAAATTGCCGCGCGCGGTGGGGACCATAGTGCCGAACTCCTGAGCCTGCTGGAAATTGCGGTTCCGGCCGAGCTTGAGGACCTGATGGTCGGGCAGGGGGATCGTCTCTATCATTGTCTGATGCTGCATTCTGAAAATGGCGTACCGGTGGAGCTGGAGGAACGCTATGTCAATCCGTCCCTTGTTCCGGCCTTTATCGAGCAGGATTTTTCGGACGAGACACCAAGCGGCTTCCTAATCCGCACCATGCCCTACAGCCATGCCGACCACCGCATCAGTGCCGATATCCCGACGGACGAGCAAAAACGCCTGCTCCGCCTGAAAGAGGGGGAGCCCGTCCTCACGCTGGAGCGGCACACCTACGCTGGGGAGCAGATGATCACCACGGTCCGGCTCTATCATCCGGGCAGCCGTTTTGCTTTCGGCGGAGCCTTTACCGCCGATCGCTAGACATTCGAATCGGGTAAGGAGGCCTTTCGCTTCGCCATGAACTCCTGCAACGCCTCATCAATGCCCTGATCGAGGGCGGGCGCCTGATAGTCGGCGAGCATCTGCTTCCAGATGGCGTTGGCGCGCATGGCCGTGTCCTTGGAGCCGTCCGCCTGCCATTGTTCGACCGAGTTGTTGTCGGCGGTGCGGGACCGGTAGAAGGCATCCTCGAAATTCGCCTGCGTATGGGCGCAGCCGAGGAAATGGCCGCCCGGCCCGACCTCCCGCACCGCATCCATGGCCTGGCCATTCTCGCTGACATCAATGCCACGCGCCAGCACTTCCATCATTGCGCATTGATCAATATCCATGACGAATTTCTCGTAGGATGAACAGAGCCCGCCCTCGAGCCAGCCCGCCGCATGAAGCGAGAAATTCACGCCCGAAAGAAGTGTCATCAGCAGCGTTTGCGCACTCTCATAGGCGGCCTGCGCGTCCGGCAATTTGGAGGCCGTAAAGGATCCGCCGGAGCGGAACGGCAGGTTCAAACGCCGAGAAAGTTCCGCTGCCCCATTCAGGACGAGGCTGCTTTCCGGAGTGCCGAAGGTTGGCGCGCCCGACTGCATCGAGATGGAACTGACGAAGGTGCCGAAAATGACCGGCGTGCCCGGCTTGATGATTTGTGTGAGGGCGCAGCCCGCTAAAGCCTCTGCGAGTAGTTGCGACAGGGTGCCGGCTCCCGAAACCGGGCTCATGGCGCCCGAGAGGATAAAGGGGGAGACGACGCAGGCCTGATTATTCGCCGCATAGGTCTTGAGCGCGCCCAGCATGGTCGCATCATAGGTCATGGGGGAGTTGGCATTGATCAGGTTCAGCATCACGCAGTTGTTTTGCACGAACTCCTCCCCGAAGACAAGGGAGGCCATATCCACGCTGTCCTGTGCCCGTTCTGGCGCGGTGACGGAGCCCATGAAGGGCTTGTCGGAATATTTGATATGGCTGTATACCATGTCGAAATGCCGCTTGTTGACGGGCAGGTCGACCGGCTCGCAGACCGTGCCACCGGAATGATGCATGGCGGGTGCCATATAGGCGAGCTTCACGAAATTTTCGAAATCCTTGATCGTGCCATAGCGGCGACCCTTGTCGAGATCATGCACGAAGGGCGGGCCGTAGACTGGTGCCAGTACCGTATTATTGCCGCCGATCTGGACACTGTTCGCGGGATTTCTCGCATATTGGGTGAACTCGGCTGGCGCGGTTTTCAAAAGATCCCGGCAGAGGCCTTTCGGGAAATGCACGCGTGCACCCTGCACATCCGCCCCGACGGATTTCCAGAGCGCCAGCGATTCCGGGTCATCGCGGAATTCAAGGCCGATTTCCTCAAGGATCGTGTCGGCATTCGCCTCGATAATCTCAAGTGCCTCATTGCTGGTGAGGTTGGTAACGGGAATATTCCGCTTGATATAGGGGATATGGCGGGCGTTGTTGCTTGCCCGTGCCTCACGGCGGGCATCGCGCCCTCTCCGATTGCTGCGACCTTCTCTTGCACTCATGATTTCCTCCAGCTTGTCTCACCAGACAGAAGCGCGTCTTTCATGAAATTAAATCGGATATCCGCGCGCGGACTAGCCAGTGGGCGTCTTTTTCCGGATTTCTCTGGCGAATATAGAACAGTCGCCGAATGGCACGTCAGGGCGGGTGACAGGCATGACGGCTAAGGAACAGGGAGCGTCGGAGACCTGTTAGCGATTTAAAAGCGCAATCGCCACGGTGGACGGAGGGAAAATCTATGCCTCTCGGGCATGCTGCAGGGCAAAGGGGACGGACAAAATGAAATCACATGCGCGGGTAGTTGTCATTGGCGGCGGCGTTGTCGGGGTCAGCACGGCCTATCACCTGACCAAGAAGGGGTGGTCCGATGTGGTCCTGCTGGAACGGACGGAACTCACCGCCGGATCAACCTGGCATGCAGCAGGCCTCCTCCCGCTCTTCAATATGAGCTATGCCGTCGGGCAGATCCATAAATACAGCGTCGACCTTTATAAAAGGCTTGAGGCCGAGACCGGGCAGAATGTCAGCTTCCATGTCACCGGGAACCTCCGTCTTGCGACGAACAAGGAACGCATGGATGAATATCTCAAATACTGCGGCACCGCGAACACCATTGGCGTGCCGTATGAGATCATCACGCCGAAACAGGTGAAGGAGCTCTGGCCGCTTTCTGATACCGATGGTCTGGTCGGCGCTCTCTATCATCCCGATGACGGCCATATCGCGCCGGTGGATGTGACCAACGCCATGGCGATCGGCGCGCGGAATGGTGGGGCGGAGATCAACCGCCATACAGAGGTTCTCTCCATTGAGCAGCAGAAGAACGGCGAATGGCTGGTCCGCACCAACAAGGGCGATATCACCGCCGAGCATGTGGTCAGCTGCACCGGCAACTACGCCCGCCAGACGCTCTCCATGGTTGGTCTCGATATTCCGGTTATCCCCGTGGAGCATCAATATATTGTCACCGACGAGGTGCCGGAACTGATCGAGCGCAAGAAGGCCGGCCTGCCGGAAATGGCCGTCCTGCGGGAGAGTGACGCGTCTTATTACCTGCGGGAGGAACGGCAGGGCTATATCCTCGGTCCGTATGAGAAGGGTGCGCCCGCCTGTTTCGTTGATGGCGTCCCGGATACCTTCGGGCAGGATCTGTTCCCCGGCGATCTGGAACGGCTGATGCCGCATGTGGAGGCGGCGATCAAGCGCGTACCGACCTTTGCCGATGCGGGGATCAAGGATATCGTCAACGGCCCCATCGCCTATACCCCCGACGGCAGCCCGATGATCGGCCCGGCCTGGGGCCTCAAGAATTTCTGGATCAACGAAGGCCATAGTTTTGGCGTAACAGCGGCGGGCGGCTCCGGCTGGCAGCTCGCCGAATGGATCACCGAAGGCGAGCCCGGCATCGACATGATGGATGTCGACCCGCGCCGCTTCGGTGCCTATGCCACCAAGCCTTATACCAAGATCAAGAATGAGGAATGCTATGAGCATGTCTTCGTTATCCATTATCCCGATGAGGAACGCGGCGCGGGACGCCCTCTAAAAATGAGTCCCTGTCATGACCGCATGGCGGCGCGCGGGGCGGTGTTCGGCCAACGCTATGGCTGGGAACGGCCCAACTGGTTCGCGCCAAAAGGGGTGGAGCCGAAGGATCAATGGAGTTTTCGCCGCTCCACCTATTTCGAGCATGTCGGTAATGAAGTTATCAACACCCGCACAAATGCCGGGCTGATTGACATCACCAGCTTTTCGAAATTCGAGGTGACGGGACCGGGGGCGGAGGCCTATCTCGACCGGCTTGTCTGTCGCAAGCTGCCGAAAGGAATCGGGCGTATTAATCTCTCCCACGCGCTGAATAAGCGGGGCGGTATTCGCTCCGAATTCACCATCATGCGAGACGGGCCGGAAGCGTTCTATCTGGTCAGTTCCGGGGCGGCGGAACGATTTGATCATGATTATCTGCTGAAGCATTTACCGGATGACGGCTCGGTCCGCCTCGATAACGTCACAACGGCACATGGGGTGCTGGTGCTGGCGGGGCCGAAATCCCGCGATATCCTTCGCAAAATCACCGATGCCGACCTTTCCAACAATGGCTTTAAATGGCTGACCGGACAGCATATCACCGTCGGTCTGGCGCCTTGCCGGGCCCTTCGCGTTAATTTTGTCGGCGACCTCGGCTGGGAGCTGCATCACCCGATCGAGTACCAGAACCATATCTATGACGCGATTGTGGAGGCGGGGGAGGAATTCGGCCTCGGCATGTGCGGCATGCGCGCCATGGACAGCCTGCGCATGGAAAAGAACTATCGTATGTGGGGGCAGGACCTGACCCGTGAATATTCCGTGTTTGAGGCCGGTCTGGAGCGCTTCGTCCATCTCGACAAGGGCGATTTCATCGGCCGGGACGCGTTGATCAGGCAGAAGGAAGAGGGCGTGCCCCAATCCTTTGTCTGCCTTGAGGTGGACGGAATCACGAATGCCGATCCGCTCGGGAACGAGCCGCTTTACGATACAAGTGGAAATATTGTTGGCCGGGCAACCGCAGGAGCTTATGGCCACTGGGTCAAGAAGAGCCTGGCGCAAGGGTACATCAAGGCCGGGATGGAGGCCATCGGCACCCGGCTGGAGATCGAAATCCTGGGGACGCGCTATCCCGCGACCGTCATTGAGGAATCGGTCTTTGACCCTGAAAATGAACGGTTGAGGGCCTGAAATTTGGAGGCTTTGTTCCAATTTCGACAAAAGTGTCGCAGGAAAATTATTCCATGTCTGCGCGGGAATAGTTTTGCGCGGCGGCTTATATGACACTTTTTGGATAGAGCAGAATGCGTTTTTATTAGTCTGTGGAGATTTCGATGGAAGATGATGATATTGACCTCTCGGCCCTGGATGACGGGGAACTCGTCGAACAGATGCATGATGATTTGTATGACGGACTGGCGGATGAGATTTGCGAGGGGGTGAACATCCTTCTGGAACGCGGTTGGGAACCCTACAGGGTCCTGACGGAGGCTCTGGTTGAAGGGATGCGCATTGTCGGCATTGATTTCCGGGACGGTATCCTGTTCGTGCCCGAAGTGCTGTTGGCCGCCAACTCGATGAAGGCGGGTATGGCGATCCTGAAACCGCTGCTCGCTGAAACCGGCGCGCCAAAGGCCGGGAAGATGGTCATTGGCACCGTCAAGGGCGATATCCATGACATCGGCAAGAACCTTGTCATCATGATGATGGAAGGCGCGGGCTTCGAGGTGGTGGATCTCGGCATCAACAATCCGGTCGAAAAATATCTTGAGGCGCTGGAGGAACATAAGCCCGACATCATCGGCATGTCGGCGCTGCTGACGACCACCATGCCCTATATGAAGGTCGTCATCGACACGATGAAGGAAAAGGGCATCCGCGACGATTATATCGTCATGGTGGGTGGCGCCCCGCTGAATGAGGAATTTGCCGAGAGTGTCGGGGCGGACGCCTATGGCCGGGATGCGGCCATGACTGTGGAGATTGCCCAGAAAATGGTCGCCGAACGCCGCGCGGCCTGACGCCAGGGGCGGAGGAGCGTGAAATGACAACTGCGCCGGGGAAAACGCTTTTAATCGCCTGCGGCGCGCTGGCAGAGGAATGCTTCGCCGTGATCCGGGCGAATGGCTGGGATCATATGGAGGTGACCTGCCTGCCGGCCAAGCTGCATAACCGGCCCGCCCTAATCCCGGAGGCGATGCGGAAAAAAATTCATGAAAATCGCGACCGGTTCGATCAAATTCTCGCGCTCTATGGCGATTGTGGAACGGGCGGCGGGCTGGACAAGGTGCTGAATGAGGAAGGCGTTGAGCGGATTGCCGGCGCGCATTGCTACGAATTCTACACCGGTGCGGCGGCGTTTGCGGCAATTGCCGATGCGGAACCCGCCACCTTTTATCTAACGGACTTTCTCGCCCGGTATTTCGATAGGCTGATTATCGAGGGGCTCGGCATTGACAAGCACCCGGAGCTGCTGCCGCTTTACTTCGGCAATTATGAAAAGCTGCTCTATCTATCCCAGATCGACAATGCGGAACTGCAGGACAAGGCGCGGGCCGCGGCGGAGCAGCTCTCCCTTGACTATGAATACAGGTTTACGGGGCTTTCCGGCCTGGGGGACTTCCTGAACCAGAAGGCGGGGTAGGGCGATGGCGCAACTTTCCATTCTGTATTGGCGCGATATTCCGTCCCAGATCGTAGTCAAGCAGGGGCGGCAGAACGCCAAGATCCTGCTTTCCAGCCGGTTTCAGGAGGCAATCGACATGGCCGCCATGCGCGACAAGTCCCATGACAGCGACGCCTATCTGGAAGGATGGCGCAAGGGCGACCCCGAAAGTGTTGACGGCGATCTTCAATCATTGGCGGAGGCATGCGCTACGTCCCTTGAGGCGGCTTATGATGACGCGGCCCTCCGGGCGCTGGTCGTCTCCGGCGGCCGGAAGGAGACTTGATGCCGAAATCCGCCTACCAGCCCGCAAGTCGCAGTCCTGTGACCCGCTCGCGCGCCTTCTATTCGGTGCGGCTATGGTCCGTGCGCCATTCCCGCGGGCTGGAGCGAATCTACAAGCTTCTGGCGGGTGTTTTTCTGAAACTGCACCCGTTCTGGAAGTTCGTTGGATACAAGCGCGCTGAAAAGCCGGTGGTGCTGATTGAGAAGACAGTGAAGAGCTTTCTTTTCGACTGCCGGATGTGCGGGCAATGCGTGCTCAGCGATACCGGCATGTCCTGCCCGATGAACTGTCCGAAATCCCTGCGCAACGGTCCATGCGGCGGGGTGCGGGCGAACGGCAACTGCGAGGTGGAGCCGGATATGCCCTGCGTCTGGGTGCAGGCCTGGAAGGGCAGCCGGAATATGCGGGCGGGAGATAACATCCTGCATGTCCAGCCGCCGGTCGATCATTCCTGGCGCGGGTCCTCCGCCTGGCTGCGGGCAACTGCCCAGTCTGCGGAAGAGAAAGACGCGCAGAAAACAGAGGCCGGTTGACATGATGACGCCCACGCCCCACGACATAAGCTCACCCTTGCCGCCGCTACCGGGACATACCTCCCGCGGGCGGCTGGAAAGGGTGCTGCGCGCCGGGGAATTTGCTGTCACGGCCGAGCTTAACCCGCCGGACAGCGCGGATCCTAACGAGGTATTTGACCGCGGCGCAGTTTTTGACGGCTGGGTCGACGGGATTAATGCGACCGACGGATCTGGCGCCAACTGTCATATGTCCTCGGTCGGGATTTGCGCGCTGCTGACCCGTGTCGGCTATTCCCCGATCATGCAGATTTCCTGCCGCGATCATAACCGCATCGCCATTCAGGGAAATGTGCTGGGCGCGGCGGCGATGGGGGTAAACAACATCCTCTGCCTGACCGGTGACGGGGTGCAGGCCGGGGACCAGCCCGGCGCGAAACCGGTCTTTGATCTGGATTGCATGTCTCTGCTCCGGACCATCCGTCTAATGCGCGATGAGGGACGGTTTTTGTCCGGGCGCAAGATCACCTCGCCGCCGCAGGTTTTCCTTGGCGCCGCGATCAATCCCTTCGCGCCACCCTACGACTTCCGGCCCTTGCGCCTTGCCAAGAAGATCGAGGCCGGGGCGCAGTTTGTGCAGTCACAATATTGCTTCGATATCCCCATGCTGGAACGTTATATGGATCAGGTGCGCGATATGGGGCTGGATGAGCAATGCTATATCCTGGTCGGGGTCGGGCCACTTGCCTCTGCCCGGGCCGCCAAATGGATCCGCAGCAATGTACCGGGCATCCATATCCCGGATTCGATCATCGACCGGCTGGAAGGCGCAGAGAACCAGAAGCTGGAAGGCAAGAAAATCTGCATCGAAATGCTCCAGCATGTGCGCGAGATGAAGGGCGTCTCCGGCGCACATGTCATGGCCTACCGGCAGGAGGAACTGGTCGCCGAGATCGTCCATGAATCCGGCATTTTAAAGGGGCGCCGTCCCTGGACGCGTGAAAACAACCCCGATTACGAGGCGGTCGCCGAAGCCATTGAAACCGTCAAGGACCAGTCAGAGCATCCCATTGATCCGGAGGAGGCGGTCGCTGCCGCTTTTGAGGAACACTAAGTCGGTCCTGAACAAGAGAATAAGCGGTTCTGCCGTTTAATGAAAAAGAGTGACAATCGGCGAAAGCCCCGTTCAGTGAAGGTATGGCAGCATGACGGATACCCTTATTTCCTCAGCGACACGGGAAGTTATCATCGGGTTTGACCGCCCTTTCGTAATTATCGGGGAGCGCATCAACCCGACCGGTCGCAAGCTCCTGGCCGAGGAAATGAAGAATGGCGACTATAGCCGCGTGGAATCGGATGCGTTGGCACAGGTCGCTGCCGGGGCCCAAATGCTTGATGTGAATGCGGGCATCCCGCTCGCTGATGAGCCGCGTATCCTGGCGGAGGCGATCCAACTCGTGCAGAGCCTGACGGATGTGCCGCTCTCCATCGACAGTTCCATCGTTGCCGCGCTTGAGGCGGGCCTTTCCGTGTATCAGGGTAAGCCACTTGTGAACTCCGTTACCGGGGAAGAAGATCGGCTGGAAACGGTTCTTCCGCTGGTCAAGAAATATGGCGCGGCGGTCGTCGCCATCTCCAATGATGAAACCGGTATTTCAGAGGACCCGAACGTGCGCTTTGCGGTCGCCAAGAAGATTGTCGAGCGGGCACAGGATTACGGCATTCCGGCCTCCGATGTCGTGGTTGACCCGCTGGTGATGCCGGTGGGGGCCCTCAATGATGCGGGGCGGCAGGTGATGTCGCTGGTCCGTCGCCTCCGCGAGGAACTGAAAGTCAATACGACCTGCGGCGCGTCCAACTTCAGTTTTGGTCTGCCCAACCGTCATGGCATGAACGCGGCGTTTCTTTCCATGGCTATCGGCGCCGGCATGACCTCGGCCATTACCAATCCGCTGCATGAACCCGAAATGGCGGCGATCAAGGGCGCGAATGTGGTCATGGGGCATGACCCGAACTGCGTGAGCTGGATCAAGACCTTCCGCGAACCGGCAGCCGAAGGCAGCGATGAGGCCCGCCGCGCAAGTCGGCGGCGGAGACGCAATGCCTGACCGGTCACTGGTAAAGAAGAAAACCCACCTGATCGCCTTCATGCCCTCCGGCAAGAGGGGACGTTTCCCGAACGGCACGCCGGTTCTGGAGGCGGCGCGGCTTCTCGGCGTGGATATCGACAGCGTCTGTGGCGGTCGCGGTATATGCGGCCGCTGCCAGGTGGACATGACGGTCGGGAAATTCTCCAAGCATGGCGTGACCAGCCACAAAAGTTCCCTCTCGGCCTTTAATGAGGTGGAGCAAAAGTACAAAGAACGGCGCAATTTGAAAGACGGAAGGCGGCTGAGCTGTCAGGCGTTGCTGCTCGGCGATGCGGTGATCGACGTGCCGGCCACCAGCCAGGTGCATAAGCAGGTCGTCGTCAAGCAGGCGGATGACCGGAAGATCGAGATGGACCCCGCGATCCGGCTGCATTTCGTGCAGGTGCTGGAGCCGGACATGCATAATCCGACCGGTGATTTCGAACGGCTCTGCGCGGCACTGAAACAGCAATGGGACCTCGAGAATCTGGAATGTGATATCCGCACCCTGCAGAAACTCCAGAAGGTCCTGCGGGACGGTCATTGGAGTGTTACCGTCGCGGTTCATCGCGGTACCCGGATCACGAAAATCTGGCCGGGTTTCAATAATCAGGCCTATGGCATCGCGGTCGATGTCGGGTCCACCACCATCGCCATGCATCTGTGTGATTTGTCGACGGGCGCGGTAATTGCTTCTTCGGGCATGATGAACCCGCAGATCCGGTATGGCGAGGACCTGATGAGCCGGGTTTCCTATGTGATGATGAACCCCGGCGGGGAGTTGTTGCTGACGGAGGCTGTCCGCTCGGGCATCAATGGCCTGATCGCGGAAGTGACAACAGAGGCGAAAGTCGATCCCGATGATATCCTGAATGCGGTCTTTGTCGGCAATCCGATCATGCATCATCTCCTCCTCGGTATCGACCCGACGGAGCTTGGCGGCGCTCCCTTCGCCCTCGCCACCAATTCGGCGATGACGATCTGGGCGAGCGAGGTGGGCATGACGTCGAACCCGGACTGCCGCGCCTATTTCCTGCCCTGTATCGCGGGTCACGTGGGAGCGGATACGGCGGCGGTTATCCTCTCCGAGGCGCCCTATCTGCAAGAGCAGATGACACTGATCATCGATGTCGGCACCAATGCGGAGATCGTGCTCGGGAATAATGAACGGTTGCTTGCGGCATCGTCACCGACCGGGCCTGCCTTCGAGGGGGCGCAGATTTCCTGTGGCCAGCGGGCTGCGGCCGGCGCGATTGAGCGGGTGCGCATTGATCCGGAAACCCTGGAACCGCGCTTCAAGGTGATCGGCTCCGATCTCTGGTCGGATGAGGATGGGTTCGAGGAGGAGACGCGGAAAATCGGCGTTACCGGCATTTGCGGCTCTGGCATTATCGAGGTGATCGCGGAGATGTATCTCGCCGGAATTTTAAGCAGCGACGGCGTGATTGACGGTGCCATGGCGGCGAAAAGTCCGCGGATCGTTGCCGACGGGCGCACCTTCTCCTATGTCATCCGCGATGGCGAGAGCGAGATCAAGATCTACCAGACCGATGTCCGGGCGATCCAGCTGGCCAAGGCCGCGCTCTATGCGGGCGCGAAACTGCTGATGGACAAGCTCGACCTGGAAAAGGTGGACCGGATCCAGCTTACCGGGGCATTCGGCAGCCATATCGATACGAAATACGCAATGGTGCTCGGGATGATTCCCGACTGCAACCTCAAGGAGGTTCAGGCTGTCGGCAATGCGGCCGGTGTCGGGGCGCGGATTGCCCTACTTAACAATTCCGCACGGGACGAGATTGAGGAACTGGTGAAAACGGTCGAGAAGATCGAAACGGCGGTCGAGCCAAATTTCCAGCAATATTTTGTCGAGGCGATGGCCATTCCGCATAAGACCGCACCGTATCCGGAACTCTCCAAGGCGGTCAAGCTGCCTGCGCCGAAAATGCTCTCTGATACTTCCGGCGAAGGGGGGCGTCGACGCCGTCGCCGGGGCAAAGTGGAGGCCGCGGATTAATGTCGGACGCGCCGCTCGTCACTTGGGGTACGGCCGAAATGTTCCCGGTGGCATTTGGAGAAATGCGACGCCGAGACAAAACCGCAGGCAAGCGCCACCTCGATGATCGGCAGGCTGGTCTGGGTCAGTAGATAGCGCGCCCGGTCGAGCCGCAGCCCGAGATAATAACGCGTCGGCGAATAATCGAGATATTTTTGGAACAGCCGCTCCAACTGACGGGTTGAGAGGCCGACCTTGGTGGCAAGATCGCTGCAACTTAGCGGTTCTTCTAGGTTGTCCTCCATACAGGCGATGGCGGCGAGCAGTTTGGGGTGGGAGATACCGAGGCGGGCCCGCAGCTCCATCCGTTGGCGTTCCGTACCCTCCCGGATGCGGTGGTAAATCAGCTGGTCGGCGACAGCAAGCGCCAGTTCCTGGCTGGTTTCATTCGCGATCAGGCTCAGCATCATGTCAAGCGAGGCAGTACCGCCGGCGCAGGTATACCGGTTGCGGTCAATCTCGAACAGCTCTGACGTGATGTCGAGATCGGGAAAATCCTCGATAAAGCCCGACAGGTTCTCCCAATGGATGGTGCAGCGGTAGCCTTTCAGGAGGCCCGCCTTGGCCAGCACATGCGGGCCTGTGCAAATCGCACCGAGACTGGAGCCATGGGACGACAGCCGCCGCAAAGTCGCAATGATATGCGGTTCCGTATGTTTGTGGATATTGATCCCGCCGCAGGTAAAGACCGTCGGCAGCGCGGGCATGTCGTTGATGCTGCCCTGGACAGAGAATTCTATCCCGGCGGAGCTGACAGCGGGTTTACCGTCGATAGAAAAACATTCCCAGCTGTAGATAGTCTTGTCGCTGAGACGGTTTGCCAGTCGAAGCGGTTCAACCGCAGAGATGAAAGCAAGCGATGAAAATTCGGGCAATAGACAAAAGCCAATTCTGTGCGTGCCGCCCGGGGCTTTCGTTTCACTTTTCAAATTCGTGACTTCCAGCGAAAAATTACTTTGTATGTCTAAACGCTAATTCAGATTACAAAAAAGACAATCATTTTTTTGATGCAATCAGCCGATTAGGCGGCGCAAGCACCGCCTAAATCCTGATAGTCAGGGCAGGTCAGAAGAGGCCGACGATGTCGCCGTCTTCATTCACGTCGATGGCACTGGCGGCTGGAACGCGCGGGAGGCCCGGCATGGTCATGATATTGCCGCAGACCGCGACCACGAATTCCGCCCCGCCCGAGATACGCACCTCACGGATCGGGACAACATGGTTGCTGGGCGCGCCTTTCAGGTTCGGGTCGGTGGAGAAGCTGTACTGCGTCTTGGCGATACAGACCGGGTAATGACCGAATCCGCCGTCCTGTAGTTCCTTGAACTGGTCGCGGACCTTCTTGTCGGCAATGATGCCCTGTGCGCCATAAAGCGTCTGGGCGACGGTGCGGACCTTGTCCCAGAGTGGCAGCGCGTCGTTATAAAGCGGGGCGTAGTTGCTGCCGTTCTGGTCGATCTTGGCGACAACAGCCCGGGCGAGTTTTTCTGCGCCCGCGCCGCCATTCCCCCAGTGATCCGATTCGATGGCATCGACGCCCAGCTCCGCGCAGATCTGGCGAACCTCGTTGACTTCGTTTTCCGTATCGGCAGAGAATTTGTTGATGGCGACGACGACCGGAAGGCCGAATTTCTTCAAATTCTCCACATGGCGGGAGAGATTTTCCGCGCCATCCGTAACCGCCTTGACGTTTTCCGTGGAAAGGTTTTCTTTCGTTACGCCGCCATGCATCTTGAGCGCACGGATGGTGGCCACCACGACCGCGATTTCGGGTTTCAAGCCGGCCTTGCGGCATTTGATGTCGAGGAACTTCTCTGCACCGAGATCGGCGCCGAAACCGGCCTCGGTCACCACATAGTCGGCGAGCTTGAGCGCTGTCTTGGTTGCCAGCACGGAATTGCAGCCATGGGCGATATTGGCAAAGGGTCCGCCATGAATGAAGGCGGGGTTGTTTTCCAACGTCTGCACGAGGTTGGGTTGGAACGCATCCTTCAGCAGCACGGTCATCGCGCCATGGGCATTCAGGTCTTTTGCGAACACCGGTTCCTTCTCTCGGGTATAGCCGACGATGATATTTCCAAGACGGCGTTTCAGGTCGTCAATATCGGTGGCGAGGCAGAATATCGCCATCACCTCGGAGGCAACGGTGATATCGAAATGGTCCTCGCGGGGGAAGCCGTCGGCGATCCCGCCGAGACTGTTGACGATATTGCGAAGCGCCCGGTCGTTCATGTCTACAACCCGTCGCCAGATGATCCGCCGCTCATCGAGACCGAGCTGGTTGCCCCAGTAGATGTGGTTGTCGACCATTGCCGCGAGCAGGTTGTTGGCGACACCGATGGCATGAAAGTCGCCGGTGAAATGCAGGTTGATGTCGGTCATCGGAACGACTTGCGCATAGCCGCCGCCCGCCGCGCCCCCCTTCATGCCGAAGCAGGGGCCCAGGGAAGGTTCCCGCAGGCAGATAATTGTCTTCTTGCCGATCCGGTTCAGCCCATCCCCCAAGCCGACGGTGGTGGTCGTCTTGCCTTCGCCGGCCGGGGTCGGGGTCATGGCAGTCACCAGGATCAGCTTGCCGTCCGGCTTGTCTTTCAAGCTGTTGATATAGTCGAGGGAGAGCTTCGCCTTGTAATGGCCGTAAGGCTCCAGATTGTCAGCGTCAATCCCGAGACTTTCCGTCGCCACCTCGGCGATCCGCTTCATGGAGGCGGCCTGCGCAATGTCGATATCGCTTTTGGGATTCGTGTGTTGGTCGGTCATTGTGCTCTGTTCTCCCCCTGAAGGGCCGGTATTCTCTGGTTTTCCGGCCGTTTCGGTCAGAGTGGCGGGACAACCGGCCGGTGGCTATTCATAAAACGACACTTATTCTTCAACATGCGGAGCGGGGAAGGCGGGTCATGTGGATGTCGCTAATTTTCTAGTAAATGACCATTTGCGACGGTTGCCGGTGGCGCTAAGATGGCAAGGTCCCCTGTGTCCGGACGGAGTGAGGAATTTTCATGGTCAAATATTCGATCTTCACGATCGCGCGTAATGCGCTGACAGGCCATAAAAACTGGCCGAAGCAATGGCGCAGTCCGGAGCCAAAAGCCACCTATGACGTGATCATCATCGGCGGCGGCGGGCATGGCCTCGCCACCGCCTATTACCTCGCGAAGGAAC
The DNA here is from genome assembly GCF_017313765.1 of Sneathiella sedimenti. Classification (GTDB taxonomy): domain Bacteria; phylum Pseudomonadota; class Alphaproteobacteria; order Sneathiellales; family Sneathiellaceae; genus Sneathiella; species Sneathiella sedimenti. The sequence continues at coordinate 771,459 of NZ_JAFLNC010000002.1, forward strand.
ATGGCGTGCGCAATATCGCCGTGTTGGAGAAAGGCTGGCTCGGTGGCGGCAATACGGCGCGTAATACGACCATTGTCCGGTCCAACTACCTCTGGGATGAAAGCGCGGCGATCTATGAGAAATCGCTCCAGCTCTGGGAAGGGCTGTCGCAGGACATCAACTACAATGTGATGTTGAGCCAGCGCGGCGTCCTCAATCTCGCCCATAGCCTCGGCGATGTGCGTGAAGGGGTGCGCCGGGTCAATGCCAACCGCCTTAATGGCGTCGACGCGGAATGGCTGGATGCGGAGGGGGTCAAGGACTTCTGTCCGATCATCAATATCTCCAAATCCGCACGGCATCCGGTTCTCGGCGCAACCTTGCAACGGCGGGGCGGTGTTGCCCGCCATGACAGTGTCGCCTGGGGCTATGCCCGCGCGGCCGACGCGCTGGGTGTCGATATCATCCAGAATTGCGAAGTGACGGGCATCAAGCGGGAAGGCGGCAAGGTCACCGGCGTCGAGACGACGCGCGGCGATATTGCGGCCAAGAAAATCGGCGTGGTCGCGGCGGGCCACAGTTCCGTCATCGCGGAGATGGCGGGCATCCGCCTGCCGGTCACCAGCCATCCGTTGCAGGCGCTTGTCTCCGAACCGATCAAGCCGGTGATTGATTGTGTTGTCATGTCGGGCGCGGTGCATGTCTATGTCAGCCAGTCGGATAAGGGGGAACTGGTCATGGGCGCCGGGATCGACAGCTTTAATTCCTACGCCCAGCGGGGCAGCTTCCATGTGATCGAGCACCAGCTAGGGGCCTGCCTGGAACTTTTCCCGATATTCAGCCGGGTGCGGATGATGCGGACTTGGGGCGGCATCGTCGATACCTGCCCCGATGCCTCGCCGATCCTGTCCGGTACGTCGGTGGAAGGCCTCTATTTCAACTGCGGCTGGGGCACGGGCGGGTTCAAGGCCACGCCGGGATCAGGCTGGTGCTTCGCCCATACGCTCGCAAACGACGCGCCGCATCCCTTGAACACGCCCTTCAGCCTCGCACGGTTCGAGAGCGGTGCCCTTATCGATGAACATGGCGCCGCTGGCGTCGCGCATTAGGAGGCGAAAGAGATGCTCAATATCGACTGCCCCTGGTGCGGCAAACGACATGAAACGGAATTCCGCTATGGCGGGGAGGCGCATATTGCCCGTCCGGAGGATCCCGCCATGCTCGATGATACGGATTGGGCGGCGTTTCTCTTCATGCGCAAGAATACGAAGGGTTATTTTGCCGAGCGCTGGCTGCATAGTCATGGCTGTCGCCGCTGGTTCAATGTGATCCGTCACACCGTCACCCATGAGATTGTCGGTGCCTACAAGATGGGCGAGAAACCACCGAAGCTGCCCAAACCTGCGGGAGGCGCCAAATGACGCAACATTTCCGCGCAACTTCCGGCGGCCGCATCAACCGCAGGAAGGCAATAAATTTCACCTTCAACGGCCAAAGCTACATCGGCTATGAGGGCGACACACTTGCCTCGGCGTTGCTGGCGAATGGGGTGCATCTTCTGGGGCGCAGCTTCAAGTATCACCGGCCGCGCGGCATCGTTGCCGCCGGGGCGGAAGAGCCCAATTCCATGGTCCAGCTTGGAGAAGGGGCGACGACCGAGCCCAATATCCGCGCGACGCAGATTTCGCTCTATGAGGGACTGACGGCCTCCAGCGTCAATGTCTGGCCGAATGTCGAGTTTGATATCAGTGCGATCAACGGCCTGTTTGCCAAGATCATGACGGCGGGCTTCTATAACAAGACCTTTATGTGGCCGCGGTCTCTCTGGATGAAGCTCTATGAGCCGGTTATCCGGCGTGCTGCCGGTTGGGGCAGGGCGCCGACAACGAGTGATCCGGATATTTATGATCATATGCATCTGCATGTAGAGGTGATGGTGGTTGGCGGCGGTCCGGCGGGCCTGATGGCGGCGCTGGCGGCAGGTCGGTCCTGCGCGCGGGTCCTGCTGGTCGATGAACAGAGTGAGTTCGGCGGGAGCCTACTTTCGACAAAACGGCAGATCGGCGGCAAGGATGAGACCGCCTGGATCGCCGATATGGTGGCGGAACTGGAGGCCATGCCCGATGTCACCTTGCTGCGGCGCTCGACCACCTTCGGCTATTATGATCATAACTATCTCTGCGTGCTGGAGCAGAAAACCGATCATCTGCCTGCAGCAGAACGCAAGGGCAAGGTGAGGCAGCGGGTCTGGCATGTCCGCGCGGGACAGGTGGTGCTTGCCACCGGGGCCCATGAACGCCCGCTCGTCTTTGCTGACAACGATCGGCCGGGCATCATGCTCGCAGGTGCCGTTCAGACTTATGTGAACCGCTATGGTGTATTGCCGGGCAAGAAGATGGTGCTGTTCACCAATAATGATGCAGCCTATGAGGCGGCGATTGACCTGCAGGCGGCGGGCGGCGATGTGGTCGCGATCATTGACTGTCGGCATGAGGTGAGCGGGGAGCTTGTCGATGCAGCGCGCGCCCTCGATATCGAGATTCTGGCGGGGTACGCAATCACCGGCACGTCCGGCGGCAAACGGGTTGAGAGCGTCGAGGTGCGTAAAATCCAGAAGGGCGCGAAGGTCTATACTTCCGCGGCCCGCTCGATCGACTGCGATCTTGTCGCCATGTCGGGCGGTTGGAGCCCGGTTGTCCATCTGTTCAGCCAGTCGCAAGGCCAGCTTCATTATGATGAGGCGAAGGCTTGCTTCCTTCCCGGCACGCCCCGGCAGGTGCAGCAGGTGGCCGGCGCACTCGCCGGTCAGTTCTCCTTAAAAGACTGCCTCGCGGGTGGATATAAGGCGGGGGCCGATGCGGCGCGCGCGACCGGTTTCACCCCGAAACGCAAACCCGCCGCGCCGGAAATCGATGAACCTGATGCTGGCGAAATTGAACCCTTTTGGGTCGTGCCCGGATCGCGCCCGATCGGGGAAGGGATGGCAAAGCATTTCGTCGATCTGCAAAATGATACGACGGCGGCGGATATCGAGCTAGCCGTGCGCGAAGGCTTTGAATCGGTTGAGCATATCAAACGCTATACCCTGACCGGATTCGGCACGGATCAGGGGAAGACGTCCAATATCAACGCACTGGCCATTCTCTCCGGTATTCTGGAAAAGCCGATCCCCAAGATCGGCACGACAACGTTCCGTCCACCTTACACACCGGTTTCCTATGGCGCACTGGCCGGGCGCAATCTTGGCGACTGGTCCGACCCGGTTAGGGTCACCAGTATCCATGACTGGCATGTGAATAATGGCGCCCTGTTCGAGAATGTCGGGCAATGGAAGCGCCCCTGGTACTTTCCGAAAGCAGGCGAGACCATGCAGGAGGCGCTCAACCGGGAATGTCTCGCCGTTCGGAACGGCGTTGGGGTTCTCGATGCGTCCACCTTGGGGAAAATCGATATTCGCGGGCCGGACGCGGCGGAGTTCCTGAACCGAATTTATACGAATGCCTGGCTCAAGCTTGGCGTCGGGCGGGTGCGCTATGGCCTGATGTGCCATGAGGACGGCATGGTCTTTGACGACGGCACCACGGCGCGGCTGGCCGACGATCGCTTTCTGATGACCACCACCACGGGCGGGGCGGCCGGCGTGCTCGACTGGCTGGAGGAATATCTGCAGACCGAATGGACGGACTTGAAAGTCTATTGCACCTCGGTCACTGAGCAATGGGCAACGGTTTCCATTGCCGGACCGAAGGCGGGGGCAGTGCTCAAAAAGCTCGCGCCGGAGATGGATATTTCCCACGAGAACTTTCCCTTTCTCTCCTTTAAGGAAGGCACTGTTGCCGGGCTGAAGGCGCGGGTTTTCCGCATCAGCTTCACGGGCGAGCTCACCTACGAGATCAACGTGCCCTGGACATGCGGCCAGGCGCTGTGGGAGGCGGTCATGGCGGCAGGCGCGGAATTTGATATCACGCCCTACGGCACGGAAAGTATGCATATCCTGCGCGCCGAGAAAGGCTTCATCATTGTCGGACAGGAGACGGATGGCACCACCACACCGCAGGACCTGGGGATGGACTGGATTGTCTCCAAGGTGAAGCCGGACTTTATCGGCAAGCGATCCTTCACGCGGACGGATACCGCCCGCAAGGACCGCAAGCAGCTTGTCGGGCTCCTGACCGATAAGCCGGATGACGTCCTGCCCGAAGGGGCGCAGCTTGTCTTCGATCCGCACGCGCCGAAACCCATGCCGATGGCGGGACATGTAACGTCGAGTTATTACAGCGCCACGCTTGGACGCTCCATCGCGCTGGCGCTGGTGAAAGGCGGCCATGACCGGAAGAGGCAGAAAATCTTTGCCCCGCTAGAGGGCAAAACCGTGACGGCAGAAATTGTCGATCCGGTATTCTATGACAAGGAAGGGGAGCGCTTGAATGGCTAAAAATAGCCCCTGGATAACCCCCGCCGCCGCGATTGCGAGAGATTTCCCCGCAGGGCTTACGGAGCTTTCTCCGCGAGCACAGGTGAATTTACGCGGGATCCTCGATGAGTCGTCCTTCATGACGGCAGTGAAGACCGCGACCGGTATCGATTTGCCCATAACGCCCAACAAGGTTGCGACGGGGAAAGACCATAAGGCGCTCTGGTTGTCGCCGGATGAGTGGCTGCTGATCGGTGAGGGGGAAGCGGACGCACTCGTGCATAGGCTTGAAAACGCGCTCACGGGTCAGCATGTCGCAATCAACGACGTTAGCGCCAACCGAACGATATTTGAGCTGTCGGGCCCGCATGGTCATCATGTACTGATGAAAAGCTCGGAGTTTGATTTTCATCCGCGGGTCTTCGCGCCCGGTGATTGCGTCCAGACATTGATCGCAAAATCGCAGGCCATTGTCGAGCAGGTGGGAGAGGATGCGTTCCATATTTACGTCCGCAGTTCCTTTAGCCGTTATGTCGGGGCCTGGTTGGCGGAAGCTCTCGCAGAGTATGGCGCGCCCGCATAATTTTTTGGAATTTGTTGATTTCACCGTAAATTGGATGGATTAAATGTGGAGTTGTGCCGCCTCTGCTGCTATGTAGGAGCATCCGAATTCACAGGCGATCCGTGAACCTATGTCCAAAACCGTTGTTATGACAGCCCCCGTTAAAGGCGAACTCGCCGATTTAACGGAATTTACCTGTTCGTTGGCCAGGACCGCGGCATCCGTTACCCGGTCCTATTTCCGCAAACCCATCGATGTTATCCAGAAAATGGATAAGTCCCCGGTCACCATCGCTGACAGGGAATGCGAGACGCGGCTGCGCGAAATGATCACGGAGCGTTATCCGGGTCATGGCATTCTCGGTGAGGAACATGGATTCGAGGGCAAGGAACTATCTGAAATCTGGGTGGTGGACCCGATCGACGGCACCAAAAGCTTTATTTCCGGTTTACCTCTCTATGGCACGCTGCTGGCCTATACGCGGGACAAGAACGCCCAGATCGGGGCGATTTCCATGCCCGAACTTGACGAGTTCTGGATCGGCGTCAGGGGAGAGGGCTGCTTCTTCAACGGCAAACCATGCCGGACCAGCGGCTGCCGGTCCCTTGAGGAAGCCATTCTGATGACCACCTCCGTCGAGTATTTCACGCCGCAGAACCGTGAGAAATTTCAGTCCTTGAGCCAGAAGACACGCCTTCGCCGATACGGCGGCGATTGCTATATCTATGCGATGGTGGCGTCCGGCTGGGCGGATCTTGCGGTGGAAACCGGTTTGCAGTCCTATGACTATATGGCCCTCGTCCCGGTGATCGAGGAGGCGGGCGGCGTGATTACGGACTGGTCGGGCAACCGACCGAACCTTAATTCGGACGGCTCAATTGTTGCCGCAGCAACGAAAGAACTTCATCAACAGGCGCTTGAGATTTTGGGCCGTTAGAGTAGGCTGGCAGTCGGCGCATCTGGAAGGGAGAATATATGGACGCGCGTTACGTAAAAACAGTCACTGACGCCCGCAGCATCATTGAAGATCGTGACCTTGAGTTCGTCAAGGTGGGCGTCTTCGACATCGACGGCGTTCTGCGCGGCAAGTATCTCAGCAAAGACAAATTCTTCAGCATTCTTGAAACCGGGTTCGGCTTTTGCGATGTGGTGCTCGGCTGGGACGTCAATGACCAGCTCTACGACAGCGACAGCTATACCGGTTGGTCGAACGGTTACGCCGATGCCAAGGTGGTGCCGATCATCGATAGCTGCCGGGAATTACCGCTAGAAGATAACATGCTGTTTTTCCAGCTTGAATTCGGCGACCGCGCCGCCCATGTCTGCCCGCGCCAGACCCTCAAGCGGGTGATTAAGCGGGCGGCGGATATGGGGATCAAGGCAACCGCTGCCTGCGAGTATGAGTTTTTCCTCTTCCGGGAGACCCCGCATTCGGTACGCGAGAAGAACTATCGCGACCTTACCAATTTCACGCCCGGCTTTTTCGGGTATTCAATGCTGCGCGCCTCTGTCGAGCATGATTTTTACGAGCAGCTTCTCTCACTCTGCCAGACAATGGACATTCCGATTGAAGGCCTCCATACCGAAACCGGACCCGGTGTGCTGGAAGCGGCGCTCGCCTATGACGAGGTATTGAAGGCTGCCGACAAGGGAGCATTGTTCAAGACCTTCACCAAGATTCTGGCGCAAAAGAATGACCTGATGGCCACCTTCATGGCGAAATGGTCGCCGGATTATCCGGGCCAGAGCGGACATATTCATCTCTCGCTTCAGGACAAGAACGGCAAGGGGCTCTTCTTTGACGAGAGCAAGGAAGGTAATTTCAGCGAGACCATGCGCCATTTCATCGGTGGCCAACAGAAGCTGATGCCGGAGCTTCTCGCCATGATCGCGCCCACGATTAATAGCTATACGCGGATGATTCCCGGTTTCTGGGCACCGACGGAGGCAAGCTGGGGCATTGAGAACCGCACCACGGCCCTGCGAGTGATTCCCGGATCGGAAAAATCCCAGCGTGTGGAATACCGGATCGCCGCGGCGGATATCAATCCGCATATCGCCATTGCGGCGGCGCTTGGGTCCGGTCTCTGGGGGATCGAGAACAAGATCGAGCCAACGGCGGCGGTCGTCGGTAATGCCTATGAGCAGGAATTTCCGGACGATCTTACGTTGCCCAAAACCCTCTGGGATGCGACGCAGAAGCTGAAACAGTCCACGGCGGCGCGCGAGCTCTTTGGTGATGCCTTCGTCGATCATTACGCCGTGACCCGCGAATGGGAGGAGCGGGAGTTCCGCAAAGCCATTACGGACTGGGAATTGCAGCGTTATTTCGAGATTATCTGATTGGCTTGAGGGGCAGGCTCAGGAGGGGAAGTTCGCGCGCATCCTCGACTTCTGACCGGCACCAGCCGATCTGCTTTGCCCCCATCCTGCGGTAAAATCCGACCGCGTTGGGATCGGCCTCGATCCTGAGATGGCCGAAGCCCAGGCCTGTCGCTTTCTGGACCGCGTGGGAGAGCAGGGCCCGTCCGTATCCTTTCCCCATATGCAGCGGGGAAACATAGAGAAGTTGAAGTTCAGCCTCCTCTGGTGCATATGAGGCGAGATAGAATCCCGCGATATGGCCTTTTCTCTCAATCACACCGCTGTCCCAGTCGGTAATCATCCGCGGTGTGACAGTCAGAACAGCCTCGCAGGCGCGCATGAATTCGTCGGAATATCCCCAAAAAGCCTTGGCCGTCAGGGCAACCTCGGTCATTTCCGGGCAATCCTTTTCACTGGCGGGTCTGATCTTTGGCGATGACAACATGTCGGAAATATTCCTATCATGGGGTAAAATCGCGTTCTTTATCTTCCTTTAGCCGGGGTTCCGCAAGTTGCTTTTTACCATCGATCGAAACCTGCAAAAACCGGTTCAGAACCAGTTGCGCGAGCAGATAATCGCCGCCCTTATGAATGGGCTGTTGGCCGCCGGGGAGAAAATGCCGTCGAGTCGCAAGCTGGCAAAGGACCTCGGTATCTCGCGCACCACTGTAATGATTGTCTATGACAAGCTGGTGGAGGGGGAATTCCTTGTCGCGGTGCCTCGCTCAGGCTATCGCGTCAGCGATATCGCTGCAAACGCCGAAACATTGCCGCAAAGGACGCCGGACAGGGAAGAAGGCTGCAGCGCAGTTGATTGGGAAAGCCTGCTCGACAGCCGCCTCGGGCGACAGCGGAATATCGTCAAGCCCCTGAACTGGCAGGACTATCCCTATCCCTTCGTATATGGGCAGCCCGATGCGAGCCTGTTTCCCTTACCGGCCTGGCGGGAATGCTCCCGTCAGGCGATGAGCCGGCTCGCCATGCGGGACTGGGCGAATGACGCCGTGATGGCGGATGATCCGGAACTGATTACGGAGATCCGCTCAAAGCTGCTGCCCAAAAGGGGTATATATGCGGACAAAACGGAAATCCTGATCACCCTCGGGGCGCAGAACGCGCTCTATCTTATCGCGGCCCTGCTAATGCGGGAGGGAATGGCTGTCGGGATAGAGGACCCGGGCTATCCCGACGCGCGCAATATCTTTGACCGGCGCGGGGTGTCCCTGATACCGCTTGGCGTGGATGAGGACGGGGTTATCATTGATGACAATGTTGCGAGGTCGAAAATTCTCTATGTTACGCCGAGCCACCAGTATCCGACAACAGTGACCCTCTCGCCGGAGCGTCGAAAGGCGCTCCTGACCTCGGCGGCGGTGACGGGCTCGCTCATTATCGAGGATGATTTCGAGAGCGATACCAACTATATGGGCGATGCCGTTTCCGCGCTCAAATCAGAGGATCGCGACGGACGGGTAATCTATGTCGGCAGCCTGTCGAAATCCATGTTTCCGGGCTTGAGGCTTGGCTTTATTGTCGCGCCGGAACGTCTGATCCGGGAACTGCGCTTCCTGCGGCGTCTGATGCTCCGTCACGCGCCGAGCAATAACCAGCGTACGACGGCCTTGTTTATCGCGCAGGGCTATCACCTGTCCTATATCCACAAGCTTCACAAAGCCTATGGCGAGCGTTGGCACCGTATGGCGGCGGCGCTGACCACGCATATGCCGGGCATGACGCGGGCACCGCGGTTCGGCGGGACAAGTTTCTGGGTCAAGGGACCGGAGGGACTTGATGCCGAGATCCTGGCGGAGCGCGCCCTCGACCAGGGGGTGGTGCTGGAACCGGGCGCCATCCATTTCATGGAGCCGGCAACGGGTCAGAGGTACTTCCGCCTTGGCTTTTCCTCCATCGCTCTGGACCGGATAGAGGAGGGAATCCGGCGGCTTGCCGCCCTGCTGTAAACCGGCACATCCCAATCTGGTAGATATGAATGGGTGAAACTGGTACTATCTCGAATGACAAGAATGACTTACCTAATTTCTATCGACATTTTCACCAAATCCGGAAAAATCGGGGGTTGCCATGGGATACAGCACAATTGAAGTAGAACCACTAACGTCTTGTATTGGTGCGGAGATTGCCGGTGTCGACCTATCCAAATCCCTGTCTGACGAGCAGTTTCAGGATGTCCATGACGCGCTCGTCGATAACCATGTCGTCTTCTTCCGTAATCAGGAGATCACGCCGGAGGGCCAACTTGAGTTTGCCCGCCGCTTTGGCACCCCGGAAGTGCATCCTATCGTCGAAGGCTCGAACGCCCATCCCGAACTGATCGAGGTTCTGAAACCCGCGGGCGAGGGCGCATCCTTCGGAACGGGCTGGCATACGGACAACACATTCTTTGAAAAGCCGACAATTATTACCATGCTCTACGGGATTGATATCCCGCCAGTTGGCGGTGATACGCTCTGGGCCAGCATGGAGGCGGCCTATGACGCCCTCTCGGACGGCATGAAGGAACTACTCGACGGGTTGGTTGCCGTGCATTCGGCGCGCGTTGCCTTTGATCCGCGCCACACGCGCGAGAAATATGAAGGCAAACATAGCCTCAAGTATAAATATTCCGAGGCGGTGGAGGTGGAAGTCGAGCATCCGCTGATCCGGACCCATGAAATTTCCGGCCGCAAGAGCATTTTCGTCAACCCGATGTTCACCCTCCGCATCAAGGGCATGACGGATGCGGAAAGTGCGCCACTACTGAAATATCTCTATGAGTTCTCGACCAAGCCTGAATTTTTTTGCCGCTTCCGCTGGCAGGAGAAATCTGTCGCCATGTGGGATAACCGCTGCACCCAGCATTATGCCATGAACGACTATGTTCAGTACCGGCGGTTTATGCGCCGGGTCACCATTGGCGGCGATACGCGCCCTGTATAAGGAATAAGTCTGGTCATGGCGGGCAAAACGGCGCGATTACTGGTGCTTGACGGTTACCCGAAGGAACATCGCGGTCCCTTGGCGGACAATGGCGGGACCCTCGCGGGCGATCTGTATGCGCGGATGCTGAAAGAATGCGAGCCTGGATGCGAGGTGGATATCGTTTTCCCGGCGGATGCAGACTGCACGCTTCCCTCCGGCACCGCTCTTGATGGCTATCACGGGATCTGCTGGACCGGATCGAGCCTGACCATTCATGACGAGAGTGACACGCGCGTGACCCGCCAGATCGCGTTCGCCAAGGCCGCATATGAGGCGCGGGTGCCGATGTTTGGCAGCTGCTGGGCAGCGCAGATGGCCGTGACGGCGGCGGGCGGTAAATGCGCAAAGAACCCGAAGGGGCGGGAGTTCGGGCTTGCCCGCAAGATCAGCCTGAATGACGCAGGCCGCGCCCACCCGATGTTTGGGGGGAAAAAGGCGGTTTTCGATGGCTTCACCAGCCATGAGGATGAAGTCCAGGAGCTTCCCGACGGGGCTGTCCTGCTTGCCGGAAATGATTTCACCCGGGTGCAGGCGGTGGACGTGACCCATAAGGGCGGCAGCTTCTGGGCGGTGCAATATCATCCCGAATATGACTTTAACGAGGTGGCAAGCCTCTGCCGCTGGCGCCGGGAAGGGCTGACAAAGCAGGGAAATTTCGCGTCACTGGAGGATGCGGACCAGTTTATCGGCAAGATGCAGGCCCTGCATGAGGCGCCGGGCGCATCTTATCTTCGCTGGCAGCTTGGGGTGGACGATGATGTGCTGGAAACCCGTATAAAGCAGCAGGAAGTCCGCAACTGGCTGGCCGTGAAAATTCATCCCCGGCTCAATGACTAGGGATGAAACTGGCCGGGACGTCAGGCGATCATGATCCGGTCGCGGCCAATTTTGTCAATTATGCTCTGCGGGGGCAGCTGATCGGTCAGGAGCAGGTCAATGGCGTCAAAACCGCATACCTTGACCACTCCTGGTCGATTGAATTTCGTATGATCGGCCACCACGATCACGCTGGCGGCCTGTGGCAGGATCGCTCGCTTGAACTCGGCTTCCCCAAGATCGCAATCGAGAAATCCCTGGTCGGCACTGATAGCCGCGATCGAGAGGATGGCGCGCTCCGTCGCGAATTGCTTGGCGAAATTGACCGCTGTCGGTCCGTAGGCCGCGCTGTCGTCGGCGCGAATTTCTCCACCGGCCATGAAAACCTTGTTATTGTTGCGGGCGCAAAGATCGCGCGCTACCTCCGTCGAATTGGTCACGACCGTCAGTTCCCGGTGGGAGCTCAACGCCTTGGCGACGTAGCAGGAGGTGCTGCCGTTGTCGATCAGCAGGGTCTCCCCATCGACGATAAGCGAGGCCGCCAGTTCTGCGATGCGTTGCTTGACCGTGCGCTGCGCTTCAAGACGGCGCAGGAACGGGGCCTCAAGCGCGGTATTGGGCAGCATCACCCCGCCATGGATTTTTTCGACCGCGCCGAACTTTGCCATTTCCTTGATGTCGCGGCGAATCGTTTCGTCCGACACTCCCAACCGCTTCGCCAAATCGATAATTCCACAGGATCTTTCGATTTGCAGCATGTTCATGATGGCGAGTTGCCGTTTCGTCTGCTTCATTTTTCCCTGCCTACAACTGGCATTAGAAGACTATTTCGCTTCTTAAGTAGCATGTTTTGGGAAAAAATGAAACAGGATGTGGAATTCCACATTTTTCGCCGGTTCAAGACACAAAATTCGTCCATGAAAATTCGGAACGGTGAAAAATTCTGGTTAGAAATTTGTGGAAAAATGTTAGAAATCTCGAACGCCAAGATTGGAGAGTATAGATGTCGGATAGTTTGAAAACAATCAGCCCGGTGGATGGCAGCGTCTATGTGGAACGCGCCTATACGCCCCTTTCACGGATAGAGGAAATGCTCGATGCGGCGCGCACCGCTCAGAAGGCGTGGCGAAAGAAGTCGGTTGCTGAACGCGCGACGCTGCTCACAAAATGTGTCGATAATTTCGTTTCCAAGAAGGATATGATCGTTGAGGAACTGGCCTGGCAGATGGGCCGGCCGGTAAAGTTCGGCGCGGGCGAGGTTGGCGGATTCGAGGAACGTTCCCGCCATATGATCGCGATTGCGGAAGCGGCGCTTCAGCCTGTCGAAGTTCAGGAAAAGTCGGGTTTTACACGTTTCATCAAGCGGGAGCCTGTCGGCGTCGTTTTCACCATTGCGCCCTGGAATTTCCCCTATATGACCGCCGTGAATTCCATTGTCCCGGCGCTGATGGCGGGAAATGCCGTTATCTTGAAACATGCGACGCAGACCCATCTTTGTGGCGAACGGATGGTGGAAGCCTTCGTCGAGGCGGGCCTGCCTAAGGACCTTTTCCAGATTGTTGTCGCCAGCCACCAGACAGCGGCGGCCATCATCCAGTCCGACAAGGTGAATTATGTCTGCTTTACCGGATCTGTTCCGGCGGGCAAGGCGATTGAGGCGGCGGCGGTCGGCCATTTCCTCGGTGTCGGGCTCGAGCTGGGCGGCAAGGATCCGGCCTATGTTCGCGCAGATGCCGATATTGCTTATGCCGCGGAAAATCTGGTCGACGGGGCAATGTTCAATTCCGGTCAGTCCTGCTGCGGGATTGAGCGGATCTATGTTCATGCCGATGTCTATGACGATTTCGTCGAGAAATTCGTAGAGGTGGTAAAGGGCTACAAGCTCGGCTCTCCCGTCGATCCGGAAACGACCCTTGGTCCGCTCGTCAATGCGGCGGCGGCGGATTTCGTGCGTGGCCAGGTTGCCGATGCGGTGAAGGCGGGCGCCAAATCGCTGATCGATCCCGCGCTTTTCCCCGAGAATAAACCAGGTACGCCCTATCTGGCGCCCGATGTGGTCGTCGATGTTGATCACAATATGCGGATTATGACCGAGGAAAGCTTCGGCCCGGTTGTCGGGATCATGAAGGTGGCTTCCGATGACGAGGCTGTCAGCCTGATGAATGACAGCGAATTCGGCCTGACCGCCTCCGTCTGGACCAATGACGAGGCCGCGGCCATCCGCATTGGCGATCAGGTCGAGACCGGAACCTGGTTCATGAACCGTTGCGACTATCTCGACCCCGCGCTTGCCTGGACGGGCGTCAAGAATTCCGGCCGGGGCTGCACCTTGTCGTCTGTGGGCTATGAAAGCCTGACGCGACCCAAATCCTATCATTTGCGAACCAAGATTTAAGGGAACCTATATGTCAACTGACGCGAACGCCCTTGCGGGGAACTGGAACTATCCGACGGCCATGCGGTTCGGCGTGGGCCGATTGCAGGAACTGGGGGCGACCTGCCGGGACGTGGGAATGAAAAACCCGCTTTTGGTGACCGATCCCGGCCTCGCGACACTGCCGATGATCCAGGAGGCGATGGACTCTTGCAAAAAGGCCGGCCTAGGCTGTGTTCTTTTTAGTGATATCAAGGCAAATCCGGTCGGCAGGAATGTCGACGAGGGTGTCGCGGTTTACCGGGCAGGCGGGCATGACGGCGTGATCGCGTTTGGCGGCGGGTCCGGCATTGATGCGGCCAAGGCAGTTGCGGTGATGGCGGCGCAGAAGGAGACATTGTTCGGCTATCTTGAGGGTGGACGCGACTGGGAGGATATCCCGGCCGCCGATATTCCCCCGATCATCGCCATTCCGACAACCTCCGGCACGGGTTCGGAAGTCGGGCGCGCCTCGATCATTACCGACGAGACAAACCATGTAAAACGCATCGTCTTTAATCCGAAGATGATGCCTTCCGCCGTCATCGGCGATCCGGCCCTGACGGTGGGGCTGCCGAAGGTCATTACGGCGGCAACAGGCATGGATGCGCTGTCGCATAACCTGGAGGCATATTGTTCGCCGCATTTTCACCCGATGGCGGAGGGGATCGCCATTGAGGGGATCCGCCTGGTGAAGGAATATCTGCCCACGGCAACCTTCGAAGGGACTGATCTTGTCGCCCGCAGCCAGATGATGATTGCGTCCTCGATGGGGGCGACGGCGTTTCAGCGGGGCCTTGGCGGCATGCATGCGCTCGCCCATCCTCTCGGCGCGCTTTATGATGCGCACCACGGCATGCTGAATGCCATCCTGATGCCCTATGTGCTGATCCGCAACCGGGAGGTTATCGCCGATCGGCTTACGCGGCTCTCCGCCTATCTTGGATTGGCCAATCCGTCGTTTGATTCTTTCCTGAAATTCGTTTTGGCCCTGCGCGAGGAGCTGGATATCCCGAACGATCTCTCGGCCCTTGATATTGATACGGCGCGGTCGGACCTTGTCGGTCGCATGGCGGTGGAAGACCCTTCCGCTGGCGGAAACCCGATTTCCCTCAGCTCGGATGACTACAGCCGTCTTTTTGAGAAGGCCGTGACAGGCGATCTATCGGGCTAGTTGCGACCAACTGGAATTTTATGTGGGAAAATTCCGGGAAAATGTTGGGTTTCTTGGAATTTTACTCGCAACTGTTTCTATCACTACATATAACAGGTAAGACTGAACAATAAAATCTGGCAAAAAGGTCAAGCGTTTTGGACGGAACAATTGTTCTTATTAATCTTTTGGGCGGGGTCGCACTCCTTTTGTGGGGCCTGCGGATGGTCAGCACGGGCGTCATGCGCGCCTTTGGCCGTGAGCTCGGCCTCTTCCTGAAGTTTTGCCTGCGTGACCGTGTCCGCGCCTTCTTTGGCGGGCTGACGGTGACCATGATGCTGCAAAGCAGTACGGCGACGGCCTTGTTGACGGCGTCCTTCGCCGGGCGCGGCCTGTTGCCCGCCACGGCCGCCATTGCCATACTTCTCGGCGCGGATGTGGGGACAACCCTTGTCGCCCAGGTGCTGAGTCTTGATCTCTCCCTTCTTGCGCCGGTATTGCTGTTCGCTGGATATGTCCGCCATGCCACGGCGAACTCGACGAGGGCGAAAAATCTCGGGCGTATTATGCTGGGCCTCGGGATCATGCTGAGCGCGCTGAAAATGCTCGCCCTCGCGTCGGAGCCGATCCGCGATTCGTCCGTCTCGCAATTCGTGCTGAGCTCTCTTTCCGGTGAGCCGGTGCTGGTGGTTCTGATCGCGGCGGTCATCACCCTGATTGCCCATTCCTCCCTCGCGACGGTTCTGTTTGCGGTATCGCTGTCACTCAGCGGTCATTTCCCGATTGATGTTGCCTATGCCATTGTCCTGGGGGCTAATCTTGGTGGCGCCGCCCCGCCGATCATGGCGACATTGAAGGCCGAAAAGGCGGCGCGGCGGGCACCACTTGCCAATCTTATCTGTCGACTGGTTGTGGTCATAATTACCATCCCCTTTATCGGCCTGATCGAGCCGCAGCTGGCGGCGTTCGAGGCCGAGCCCGTGCGGCAGATCGTCAATTTTCATACCCTGATCAACCTTACCTGTGCCGTTCTCTTCCTGCCCTTTGTCGGACCGCTTGGCCGCCTGACGGAGCGATTGCTCCCCGAGGATACGGAAGAGGATACAAATACACCGCAGCCGCAATATCTCGACAAGGCTGCCCTGGAAAGCCCGCAGCTTGCCATGGCGAATGCGGTGCGCGAGACCCTGCGGATGGGGGATGTGCTGGAAAAAATGTGCCGCTGCCTGCGTCAGACCCTTGGCGGGAAGGAAGTACAGATTTTTCGTCAGATCCGCGAGGAAAACAATGTAATCAAGGAATTTGACGGCGCGATCAAAGCCTATCTGACGCAACTCGGTCGGGAATCGCTCGATGAGCAGGACGAAAAACGCTGTACCGAGATATTGAATTTCACAACGGCCATCGATCATATCAGCAATATTGTCGTGATGAACATGCTGGAGCTGGTGGAGACGGTTCATAAGAACCAGATCGCCCTGTCGGATGAGGATTTACAGGATGAAATCCGCCTGCTGGATATGGTTCTTGTCAATCTCCGCATGGCCTTCAGCGTCATGATGACGGGAAATGCGGTCACGGCCAGTAACCTCATTCAGCGCAAGAAGACCTTCAGGGAGACGGAAAGACGCGCGGTGGATGACCATTTGCAGCGCCTCCGGAGTGACCAGATGCTGGATCAAGAAGCCAGTGCCATTCACCTGAGCCTGCTCAGTGACATGCGCCGCATCAACTCGCTGTTGTCGTCAAATGCCTATCTGGTCGCAGGCCAGAAGGAGCAATAAGCGCTTCACCCCTCCAGCAGGGGAAACATCCGGTCGGGAAAATCGGTGATCACCGCATCGGCTCCCCAGTCGAGAAGCTTTTTCGCCTCCTCCGGATCGTTGACAGTATAGACAAGCACGCGAAACCCCGCGTCCCTGATGGCCTTGATATGGTCTTTCGTCACATAATGCCGTTCGCAGTGAAGGGACGCGCAGTCATATTCCGCCATCCGTCGTTCCCAGTCGGGCGGAATTGCGGAGGTGAGATAGCCAAGAGGAACATCGGGGAGATACCGCCGGACCTCGATCAGGCATTCCACCGCGAAGGAGGAAATCAGCAGGGGTATTTCTTCAGGCCAATGGACGAGTAGTTCCTCCGCCACCCGTTCGGCGGTTGGAATCTGCCAGCCGACCGTGGGCTTGATCTCAAGGTTCAGGCCCTGGCCCAGTTCCCCGATCACATCGATTGCCTCTTTCAATGTCGGGATGCGTTCCCCGCCGAACTCCGGGCCAAACCAGCTCCCGGCATCGAGGGTGCGTACCTCCTCCAACGATTTGAGGAGGATCGGGCCGCGGCCATTGGTGCAGCGGCGCACGTCGCTGTCATGCTGGATGACAGCCACGGAGTCCTGTGTCAGCGTGACGTCGATTTCAACAAATCTGGTGTTGAGCTCCGCTGCCTTGCGAAGGGACGCCAGGGTATTTTCCGGCGCATGTCCGCAGGCACCGCGATGGCCGATGATTTTTGGCATTTGTTGAAACAGGTTTTCTGCGATCATCGTCCCAATTCCTTCAGCGACCAGTCGATGGGTGTCTGCCCGGTCTGGCTAAGATAGTCATTTGCTTTTGAAAAATGGCCGTTCCCGATAAAGCCACGGTGCGCCGACAGCGGTGACGGGTGCGGGCTTTGCAGGACGAGATGTCGCTGCCGGTCGATAAAGCTGCCCTTCTTCTGCGCATAGCTGCCCCAGAGAAGAAACACGATATGCTCCCGCTTTTCATTCAGGGCGGCGATGGCCGCATCGGTAAATTGTTCCCAGCCCTTGCCCTGGTGGGCGCCTGCCTTGGCCTGTTCCACCGTCAGAACCGCATTGAGCAGCAAGACACCCTGGTTAGCCCATTGTTCCAGATTACCATGGTTAGGAAAGGGAAGGCCGAGATCGCGGTTCAGTTCCTTGTAGATATTGCGCAGCGAAGGCGGGATCTGAATTCCGGGCGGGACCGAGAAGCTGAGGCCATGGGCCTGGCCGGGCCCGTGATAGGGATCCTGCCCGAGGATAACCAGCTTCACTTGATCAAAGGGGGTGTGATCAAGGGCGGCGAAAATGTTGCCGCCGGGTGGAAAGATGACTTTTCCGGCGGCTTTCTCCGCCACCAGAAATGCCCGCAAATCACGCATATACTGTTTGTCGAATTCGGGTTGTAACTGCTCGAGCCAGCTTTTTTCCAGCTTAATATCGCTCAAACCCGCCCCTCTTAATTCCTTGGGAAGGGGCCGGAATCGGACCCTTGGTTGCATCTTCTATTGTTTTATTATGGATTCGGTTCATTGCAAAATAATTATGCCCCGAAAGTTCTTATTTTGTCCTCCGCTTGCGCGATGTTCCACCTTTGGCTTTGGTCACTTTTTCCAGAGGGGTGGCAAGAAGGCCTTTCGGCAGCAGGACGACGCTAATCATAAAGGCGATTCCGAGAATCAGGATCCAGTAATCGCCGAATATCTCTGACAGCCAGCTTTCCGCCGTCCGGGTCAGGATCGCGCCCAGAAAGGCGGCGAGCAGCATCTCCTTGCCGCCGATGGCGACCCAGATCAGCGCCTCCGTCGAGAGGGTGAAGCCGATCAGGGTGGGGGAGGCAAAGCCGTCGAGGGTCACGAAGATGGCACCGGCGAGACCGGCAATCGCCGCGCTCAGTGCAAAAACGGAAAGGCGGATCGTCAGCACATTGTAGCCGAGTGACGCCAGCCGGTCCGGATGGGTGCGACTGGCCGTCAGTTTCAGTCCGTAGGCGGAGCCCAAGAGCCAGGTTACAAGGAAATAGACAAGGGTGACGACACACAGCACCGCGTAGAATGTCGGCAGGCGATCCCAAAACTCATAGCTTGCGCCGAAGAAGGTGAGCTTGATCGGTGGGACATTGAGCAGGCCGTTATAGCCGCCAAGGGCATACCAGTTGTTCATCAATCGCTCCAGCACCAGCGCCATGGCGAGGGTGATGATGGCGAGATAGGCGCCGCTGATGCCACGGCCGGCAAACAGGAAATAACCGAGCGCGAGGGCGAAGAGTGCCGATCCCGCCATGGCGGCGAGCAGGCCGAGATAACTGCTGGTAAGCTCCGGCAGGATCATGCCCTTGGTCAGGACCGCCATGATATAGCCCCCGATCCCGAAAAACATCGCCTGCCCGAAGCAGAGGATGCCGCCATACCCCCAGACCAAGGATAAGGACATGGCGAGCAGGCCATAGACGAGATAGGCGGTCAACTGCCCGGTCCAGTAACCGCCAATGACGAGCGGAGAGGCGGCAAGGGCGGCAAAGACGAGCAGCGCGATGAGGCTATTTCGCACGGCGTCCTCCCATGATGCCTTCGGGTTTCAACCGGATGATGAGGATGGCAATGATATATACCGTGATGAGCGCCGCGACCGGGGATATCCAGACCGCCAGCAGGTTGTTGACACCGCCGACAACAGCGCCGCCGACCAGCACCCCGGCAAGCGGTCCGGCGCCCCCGACAAGGATGGACAGGAAGCCCGGCACCAGATAGCCAAGCCCCATCTGCGGATCGACGCTGATAATGGGAGCGACAAGGGCCCCGGCCAGCCCGGCGAGCGAGGTGCCGATCACGAAGCTCCGGCGATACATCCGCCGGGTATCGATGCCAAGCGTGGCGGCAGTGTCCGGGCGGGCAATGACAGCGCGGGCCATCAGGCCGAAGTCCGTGCGGGTGAACAGCCAGAAAGTACCAGCGATGAGAAAAATAGATGTCGCCATCAGGACCAGCCGGTACAGCGGATAGCTGAAGGCGCCGATGTCGAGGCTGCCGTCAATGGGCAGGGTTACGCTGTGAGATTCAGGCCCGAAAGTCAGCACAACGAGTTGCTTTAGGGCAATGGAAAGGCCCCAGGTCGCCAAAATGGTATCGAGGGGGCGGAGATAGATATGGCGGATCAATGCGGCCTCGATCAGGAGCCCGAGAAACCCGACAATGACCGGGGCGAGGAGTATTCCGGCTAGAAAAGGGAGCCCGGCGTCCTGCGTTGCCACCATCACATAGGCGCCGATCATGAACAGCTCCCCATGGGCCATATTGATCACGCCCATCATGCCGAAGACGATCATCAGGCCAAGCGCGACCAGAACCAGAATCAGGATATATGAGGTAACATCGAGGAATATCGGAAAAAGTTCATACATTACATCAACAACCTAAACCGAAAGATAACGCTGCAGCAGGCTGTCATCCTGGCGCAGAGTCTCAATATCGCAGCGTTCCTGGATGGCCCCGTTTTCCATGAACAGAACCTCATCGGCGAGGGTGCGGACCATATCCACATTCTGTTCCACGATCAGGATTCCAAGGCCGGTTTCATGGGCGATATGTCCTAGCTGGACCCCGATTTCATGAACGATGCTGGGCTGGATTCCCTCCGTCGGTTCATCGAGAAGGAGCATTTTGGGCCCCCCGATCAGCGCCCGCGCAATGGCGAGGATTTGCTGCTGCCCACCGGAAAAGGTTCCGGCCCGTTGATCCGCCCGTTCTTTCAGGATCGGAAACCAGTCATATATTTTCTCGAGCGACAGAACAGGCCCGCCTTCATGGCCGAGCAGGCTGAGACGGAGGTTTTCGGCAACGGTGAAATCGGCGAAAATCTCCCGTCCCTGCGGTACATACCCCATTCCGGCGCGGGAAATTTGATGGGTCGACTGTTTCTCGATTGGCAGCCCATCGAAAATGATCCGGCCCGTTTGCGCCCGGATCAGCCCCATTATGGTTTTCAGCAGCGTCGTTTTGCCCATGCCGTTCCGGCCCATCAGGGCGGTGACTCTGCCAGAGGCGATCCGGCAGGAGAAATCTCGGAGCACAAGCGCCTCGCCATAGCCGGCGGAAAGACCTTCCATCTCAAGCATCGGCAACCGCCTCCGCCTGACCGAAATAAAGAGCCTTCACCTCCGCGTCGTTGCGAATTTCGGCGAAATTGCCGGATTTCAGGATCTGGCCTTTCGACATGACATGCAGCGGGCAGGCGAGATGCTCGATAAACCCCACGTCATGCTCAATCACCAGCACCGTTATTCGGCGTTCCCGGTTGATTTTGGTGATCAGATCGGCCGTGGCCCGGGTTTCCGCCCCGGTCATTCCCGCGGTAGGCTCATCAAGCAGGATGAGGGACGGGGCCTGGGCCAGCAACAACCCGATTTCAAGCCATTGTTTCTGGCCATGGGCAAGCTCCCCGGCGAGCAGGGACGCCGCACTGGTCAGGTTAATCTGCGCGAGGATATCGTCAATGGCCGTCCGCTGATTATTGTTTCTTGCGGCGATGATAAGGTTTTCCCGAAGCGTGAGTTCCTCAAATATCGCCGGGACCTGGAACTTGCGGCCGATCCCGAGGCGGGCGATTTTGTGCGGGGGCCAGCCTGTAATATCAAGGCTTCTAAACCGGACCTGGCCTGTATCCGGTTTCAGGACGCCGGTGATCAGGTTAAAGAGGGTTGATTTCCCGCAGCCGTTCGGTCCGACGAGGGCATTCAGGCTGCCTTCCTTGATATTTAGTGAAAAATCATCGACGGCGCGAAGCCCGTCAAAATTCTTGCACAGCGATTTCAACTCGAGAAAAGACATGCGCGGTCAACCGATTCAGTTTATTTTATAGGCATACTTACAAATTAAGAACGTGCACATACAAAGTTTTAATATGTGTACGGATGAATTTTTGAATTTTTTCAGTAAAATCCTGACATTATGTCGATACATACCGGTAATTATTTGATTCCTATGCAGTAACTGGCATAACCATGCACAATTCAATTTAACACACAACCATTTTGTTTTGCCGGGAACCCGGTATCTGAACGATAACGAGGACATAGTGATGATTGAGATTTCCAGACGAAAATTCATCGGTGCAATGGGGGCGACTGTTGTTGCGTCGTCGATTGGCATGCCTGCGATCGCCGCCGGGAAGACCATTAAGATCGGGGCTGTGCAGCCTTTCTCTGGCGGGCTGGAGCTGTTTGGCAACCAGGCGAAAATGGGGTTGAATCTTGCGGTCTCGGAAATTAACGCCGCGGGTGGTATTCTCGGTCACAAGGTTGAAATGCTCTATGAGGACGGCAAGACGGACCCGAAAACCTCCGTCGAGAAGGCGAAGAAGCTGATCGAGCGTGATGAGGTTCTTGCGATTTCCGGCCCGATCACCTCCGCCGGCCGCGATGCCATGGCCGCGACGATGGAGCGGGGCAAAACGCCGCTGCTCTACGCAACCAACTATGAAGGCGGCATCTGCAACCGCTACCTTTTCTCCTTCAACACCGTACCGAACCAGGATACAGCCCCGCTCATCCCGTATCTCAAGGACGAGGGCATTGGCGACAGTTATTATTTGTTCGGGGCGGATTACGTCTGGCCGCGCAACATGTTCAAGACCGCGAAGACCATTATCGGCGATATCGGCGGCACCACTGTCGGTGAGGAATACACGCCTTTCGGCGTCAAGGATTTCTCCTCCATCATTCGCAAGATTGCGGATTCCGGTGCCAAGATCCTGTTGTTCGCCCTTCCCGGTGCCGATGGGATCACCTTCATCAAGCAGGCAGAGGAATTTGGCCTGACGAAGAATGTGACAATTGCCTTCCTTGGCTTTGCGGAGACCTACCTCGGTGCGTTTGGGCCGGGCAAGGGCGAGGGGATGTATGCGGGCGTACCGTTCGTGGCGAACTCGCCGGAACCGGGCGTTCAGGATTTCGTTGCCAAGATTCGCAAAGAGAATGGCGATGATGCGGTTGTTTCCTTCTATGTGATGACCCATTATAATTCCCTGATTGCGCTGAAGGGTGGTCTTGAAAAGGCTGGCAAGGTGGATCGGGAAGCCCTGATCGACGGTATGGCCGGACTGTCCTTTGAGATTCCGACAGGCCCGGCGATGATCACAAAGGAAGATCATCACACGGCCATGAATATGTATATCGCCAGGACGAAAGACGGCACGTTGAATGTGGCGAAGAAACTTGGTGTTATCGAGCCTGCGCCGCAGTGCGGCTAAGTTAGGAGAGACCATGACGACCCGAGACCTTACAAATGATCTGGCAGCGGCCATGCCGCTTGCCCTTACCGAATTCGACCCTGCCGCTGAAGGGCGGAAGGTCGGTCTGGTAATTGTGGACGAGGTGAACGGGTTTGCAACCGTTGGGGCAGGGCCACTTGCGCCGCCTGAACCCAACGCGCAGGTCTCGACAATGGTATCGGAGACAGTCAGCCTTGCCCGGCATTTCACGGGACAAGGCTGGCCGATCCTTGCCTTTCTGGACACCCATGTTCCGGGAAAGCCCGAACCGCCCTATCCGCCGCATTGCGAGGCAGGGACCGGTGAAGAGGAACTGGTGCCGGAACTGAAATGGCTGGAAGAGGATGCCAACACCACGCTAGTCAAAAAAGACTGCATCAACGGGTTCATCGGCGCAACACGCCCGGATGGGACCAATGCGGTGGCGGACTGGGTGACGGCGCATGGAATCACAGATCTTCTCGTTGTCGGGATTTGCACCGATATTTGCGTGATGGATTTCGTGCTCACCAGCCTGAGCGCACGCAACCATGACATGATGCCGGGCCTCAAGGATATCCATGTCTATGACAAGGGTTGCTCAACTTATGATCTGCCGCGCGAAGTGGCGGAAGAGATCGGTTACGGCGCCGCGGCCGCCCATCCACAGGACGTGACCCACTATATGGGCCTTTATTTCATGGCGAGCCGTGGTGCGCAGCTTGTCAACAAGGTGGTCTTTCCGACATAATGATCTGACCCGTTAAATAATAACAAGGGAGGGATCATGACAACCACTGCGAATGGAATTGAGTTTGAAACCAGCTTTGAAGGGCCGGACGGCGCCCCTGTCGTCACGTTAAGCCATTCGCTTTGTTGCGATCTTTCCGCTTGGGACGAGCTTGCCGAGGATTTGAGAAAAGACTACCGCGTGCTTCGCTATTCCTTGCGGGGGCACGGGAAAAGCGCGGCAACGCCGGGGCCGTATGATTTCAAGCTGCTGGCCGCCGATGTCGCGGCGATCCAGGATGCCCATGGGGTAACAAAGAGCCATTTTATCGGTCTTTCCATTGGCGGCATGATCGCACAGGAATTTGCCCTTACCTATCCGGAACGTACCTCAAGCCTTGTTATTTCCAGCTCCCTTTGCGCGCTTCCAGACGGGGCAGCGGCGCTCTGGCCAGAACGCATTCGCCTTGCGGCGGAAGAGGGGCTTGCCGCGACGGTCGATGGGTCCATGGCCCGCTGGTTTGTCGAAGGCTCTCTTGACGACCGCCCGGAGTTGGAAGCGCGGGTCCGCAAGATGATCCTGGAAACCTCGGTTGAGGGGTATATCGGCTGTTGCCATGCCATTGCGGGGATCAACCTGAAGGACCGGATCCCAGCAATTGGCGCAAAAACCATGGTGATTGTCGGGCGAGAGGATATGGGCACCCCGCTCAGTTCGTCGGAACTTATCCACCGCCAGATTGAAGGTTCAAGGCTGGTGGTGATCGATAACGCCGCGCATCAGCTCGCCATGGACAAGCCCGAAGAATTCAACCGCCATGTGCGCGCCCACCTTTCTTCCGTCTAGCTTTGCGTCAGGATAGAGGCGTGATGGCGGATATGATCCTCCATAAAGGTCTGGATAAAGTAATAGCTGTGGTCGTACCCCTCCTGAAGACGGAGGGTGAGGGGCTGTCCGGCCTCCTTGCAGGCGGCCTCGAAAATCTCCGGCTTTAGCTGCTCGGTCAGGAATTGGTCGGCCGTGCCCTGATCAATCAGGATATGCGACGCCCTATAGCCGTTCTTGACAAGCTCCGTTGCGTCATAGTCGATCCAGCTGGCCTTGTCGGTCCCGAGATATCCGGTGAAGGCCTTTTCTCCCCAGGGGCTTTGCATGGGCGAGGAGATTGGCGCAAAGGCGGAAACGGATTTGTAGATATCCGGGTTTTTGAGCGCGAGGGTCAGCGCGCCATGTCCGCCCATGGAATGTCCGAAAATGCCCGTCCGGTCGACATCGGCGTTAAATGTCTCATTGATCAGCAGGCGAAGCTCGTCCCGGACATAGCTGTACATTCGGTAGGCATCCGCCCAGGGTTCCTTCACCGCATCAAGGTAAAATCCGGCACCGGTCCCGAAATCCCAGTCGTCCTCTTCTCCCGGCAGGCCGATGTCGCGCGGGCTGGTGTCCGGCATGACCAGCATCAGGCCATGCTCGGCGGCAAATCGTTGCGCGCCGGCCTTGATGGTCGCCGTTTCCTCGGTGCAGGTAAGCCCGGCAAGGTAATAGAGGACCGGAACCTTCATCCCGCGCGCTTGCGCAGGCTGATAAACGGCGAAGCGCATGGTTGTCCCGGTAAAGGAGGAAAGATGCGAATAGAAACCTTGCGTGCCGCCGAAACAGGCCTGTTCTGAAATAATTTCCATAATCTTTCTGTTTAGAATGTCACGACACTGCGGATGGACTTACCTTCATGCATCAGGTCGAAGCCTTCGTTGATTTTCTCGACCGGCATGACATGGGTGATGAGGTCATCGATATTGATCTTGCCGTCCATATACCAGTCGACGATCTTTGGAACGTCCGTGCGCCCCTTGGCGCCGCCGAAGGCCGTGCCTTTCCAGACGCGACCCGTCACCAGCTGGAACGGACGGGTGGAGATTTCCTGACCCGCGCCCGCGACGCCGATGATGATGCTCTCGCCCCAGCCCTTGTGGCAGCATTCCAGCGCCTGTCGCATCACATTGACATTGCCGATACATTCGAAGGAGTAGTCCGCGCCGCCCTTGGTCAAGTCGACAAGATAGGGAACAATATCCCCTTCGACTTCGCTGGGGTTGACGAAATGGGTCATGCCGAATTTCTCGCCGAGTTCCTTTCGGGCCGGGTTGAGATCGACGCCGACAATCATGTCCGCCCCGGCAAGCCTTGCGCCCTGGATGACATTGAGGCCAATCCCGCCAAGACCGAAGACGACCACGTTGTCGCCGGGTTTGACTTTCGCCGTGTTGATGACCGCGCCGATCCCCGTGGTGACCCCGCAGCCGATATAGCAGACCTTGTCGAATGGGGCATCCTCGCGAATTTTGGCAAGCGCAATCTCGGGTACAACCGTGTAATTCGAGAAAGTGGAGCACCCCATGTAATGAAAGACCTTCTCCCCGTTAATCTTGAACCGGCTGGAGCCATCCGGCATCAGGCCCTGGCCCTGCGTTACGCGGATAGCCTGGCAGAGGTTGGTCTTGCCACTGGTGCAGTAATCACACTGGCGGCATTCGGGGGTATAAAGTGGAATGACATGATCGCCTTTTTTGAGGGAGGTGACGCCGGGCCCGACATCGACAACAATTCCCGCGCCCTCATGACCGAGAATGGCCGGGAAAATGCCTTCCGGATCGTCGCCCGAGAGCGTGAACGCGTCGGTATGACAAAGGCCGCTCGCCTTGATCTCGACCAGAACCTCGCCCGTTCGCGGGCCATCGAGAGTAACGGTTTCGATCGTGAGAGGGGCTCCGGCTTTATGGGCGACCGCTGCTTTAACGTCCATTTGTCTTATCCTTGCTGATGTGCTTGTTATTGCCCGGAGTTTGCAGATTTAGGGCTGACGAAGCAAGGCTTTTCCGGTTAAACTTGACGCTCCAATTTTGATCGGGAGACAGTAGATGAAAGTCGATGGAACGCCATTTCGCAGTATCTGGTTGAATGAGGATGGCTGGTCCGTTGATATTATCGACCAGACGCGATTACCTCATGAATTCAAGGTTGAACGGCTGACCACCCTGGATCAGGCCGCCCATGCGATCAAGGCGATGCTGGTGCGGGGCGCACCACTGATCGGGGCGACGGCGGCCTATGGTGTCTGTCTGGGCTTGCGCGAAGAGGCGAGCGATGCGGCACTCCGGAAAATAGGCGATATCCTGATCGCGACACGGCCGACGGCAGTTAACCTGCGGTGGGCCATTCGCGCGATGCAGGACTTGCTTCTCCCGCTCCCTGAAAGCGAGAGGGTAGCGGCGGCTTATGAGAAGGCGGCTCAGATATGTGATGAGGATGTCGCCATCAACAGCGCCATCGGCGATCATGGTCTCGGCGTGATCGAGGCGATCTGGGAGAAAAAAGGCAAGACAGGCGTTGTCAACATCCTCACCCATTGCAATGCGGGCTGGCTCGCGACCGTGGATTGGGGGACCGCGCTCTCGCCGATCTACAAGGCGCATAACAAGGGCATCCCCGTCCATGTCTGGGTGGACGAGACACGGCCGCGCAATCAGGGCGCGCATCTCACCTGCTGGGAGCTTGGCAAACATGGGGTCGATCATACACTTGTTGTCGATAATGTCGGCGGGCACCTGATGCAGCATGGCCAGGTCGATCTTTGCATCACCGGCACGGACCGGACGACGGCGGCGGGCGATGTCTGCAACAAGATCGGCACTTATCTCAAGGCACTCGCGGCGAAGGATAACAATGTGCCCTTTTATGTGGCGCTGCCGGGCCCGACCATCGACTGGGAAATTGATGACGGGGTGAAGGATATCCCGATTGAGATCCGCGACAGCCACGAGGTGGACTTTATTCAGGGGAAGGATAGCGCCGGGCAGGTGAGTGAGGTGCGGATATTGCCCGAGGAGAGTTCGTCAGCCAACTATGCCTTCGATGTGACCCCGGCACGTCTGGTGACGGGATTGATCACGGAACGTGGTGTCGCCGACGCGTCAAAAGAGGGGTTGGCGCGGCTCTACGACCGGCTCGAATATAAGGCGAGCTGATCCTCGAGGTCTTCCTCGATAAAGCCGCGAACCAGCTCGTCGAGATTGTCATCCTTCGCAAAGCCGAGCTTTTCCGCGCGCGCCGATTGTGTCGCTTTTGGCCAGCCATCGACAATTTTCTGAATGGCCGGATCAGGCTGCCAGAGAATGCGGCCAAGCTTGCGGTTGCCCTTGTGCCGCTCCACTGCCGCCGCCATCTCTCCCGCCGTAATTGATATCCCGGGGAGGAGGAGGGAGCGGGTGGGACCGAAGGCGTCGGCGGGAAGGTCATGGGCATGGATCAATGCCTCGATTATCCGGTCGGGTGACATGCAGGCCATCGGCGTTGCCTCGCTTACCGGGCAGATCGCATCCCGGCCACAAAGTGGCTCCCGGATCATCGAACTTGCCCAGGTCGACGCCGCCTTGTTGGGAAGGCCGGTGCGGACGGAAATCGTGGGAAGGCGCAGGGACCGCCCGTCAATAAAGCCTTTCCGGCTGTAGTCCTGGACCAGCAACTCCCCCATCACCTTTGATGTCCCATAGGAAGTTTGCGGCATTTGCGCGGTTGCGTCCGTCACCACATCAGGGAGCGGTCCGCCATAGGTGGCGACGGAGCTTGTAAACAGGAGCTTCGCTGTATGAGGAAGCGCCCGCGCGGCCTCCAGCACATGGCGGGTGCCGTCGAGATTGATGCGGTAACCAAGATCGAAATCCTCCTCGGCCTGCGCACTGACCACGGCGGCAAGATGGAAGACGCTCATCGTCTTCTCATCGATCAGTTTCTTTACTGTTTCCGCATCGGAAATATCACCGGAGATATAGCGGACGCGGCTATCCTTCACCTCGAGTTCCGGCGCGATATCGAAAAGGACAAGGTCTGTCAGTTCCGCTTTCACGCCCTCGGGTCCGATCAGATACCCTCTTTTAAGCAGGGCCTTGGTGAGGCGGCGCCCGAGAAACCCTGCGCCGCCGGTGACAACAACCTTCATCCAATTTTCCTTTCCCGGAGGCGCCATTCAAAACAGTCATCGCCGTAATCCTGTCGCTTGAGGACTTCCAGCACCAGATAGCGGTTATGCACAGCGAGGGCCCCTTGCCAAAGCTGGTTCCAGCTATCGAAAACGCTGGCGGGATGCGGTCCGGTGCCACGCATCAGGCGCCAGCCCTTTTGACGGATGATGAACGCGTCGCCGTCCTTTTCTATCTCCACCTCGTCATCATGGCCGTCGATCATTCCGGCGAGATAACGGGCGAAGCCCTCGACGCTGTCGCCGGTGATCCCGAGCGTGTCTGCCGTCTGGCGATAGAACTGCTTGCCGATCAGCTGCGCGGTGATACCGCCGAAAGTTGTCGCCTCCATCGGTCCGAACATCTCGGCAAGGATGATAAAGGCATTCTTGACATATTCCATGGAATAATTCCGGTTGGCCTTTTGCAGCCGTTCCTCCGGCCAGGTTGTCGTATCCAGCGTCGGTGCAGCAGACGGGTCAAAAGGCGGCGCAAATTCTCCCGGTGAAAATTGCAGACGCTCCTCAGGCGCGAGGTCATGGTCGAACACCTTGAAATATCCCGCCATGCCATATTGCCCATCCATATCCTGGGACGTACAGACGAAACCAAGGCGCGGGTTCTTAAGGCTAACGCCGTTCTGTGCGTACCAGCCCTTGAGAAATCCGTGACTGACCTCCAGCGGGACGCCGCAGATCGCCGCACCGTCATAAATCCAGCGGGGATGACAGAAATGCACCCAGGCCTTCGTGTCGCTTTCATACATATATTCCACGGGAACGCCACCGACTCCGTTGGAAAGATAGTGATATTGCGCGCAGGCGACCGCATCGGGCAGGCCGCTGAGCCCCAGTTTCTCGAAACTTGAGAGAAATTTCTCATGATGCTGGCGGCGGAAGATTTCAAAAGTGAGGTCTCCGGCCGCGGCATGGCTTTTCCGCAGGGCGAGGGTCAGGAGAAGTCCGGTAAAATAGGCATGATACAGGGAGGCAACGGCAGAGTATCTGTCTTGTTTTGTTGATTTATCCAGCATGTTTTTCATCTCGATCCGGTAAGTGTTTTTATTGTTTTTATGTCAGTCGAGTATACATCGGCCCGCTATTTTCGCCAGCCTTGTTAGATATTCATTGCGATACATAATAAGTTGAGAAAGTTTATAAAATGTATCATAATAGGCGTGGTCTAGCTTGGGAGTGGCAAATGGACGTGATTGATCAGGAGCATGACGAACTGGAAACGGCTTTTCAGGCAAAAGTGGAGGCAGAACAGCGGATCGAGCCGAAAGACTGGATGCCCGAGAAGTACCGCCAGACCCTGATCCGCCAGATGTCCCAGCATGCCCATTCAGAGATTGTCGGGATGCTGCCGGAAGGCAATTGGCTGACCCGCGCGCCAAGCCTGAAGCGGAAAACGATCCTGATGGCAAAAATACAGGATGAGGGCGGTCACGGGCTCTATCTCTACAGCGCGACCGAGACACTCGGTATTTCCCGCGATGAAATGTTTGAGCAGCTCCATAGTGGCAAGGCCAAATATTCCTCCATCTTCAATTACCCGACGCTTAACTGGGCGGATATCGGCGCCATTGGCTGGCTGGTTGACGGGGCCGCGATCACCAACCAGATTGCGCTCTGTCGCTGTTCTTATGGCCCATATGCACGGGCGATGATCCGCATCTGCAAGGAAGAAAGTTTCCATCAGCGCCAAGGCTACGACATCATGATGACCATGGCGCAAGGCACGAAGGAGCAGCGAGAGATGGCGCAGGATGCGCTGAACCGCTGGTGGTGGCCGACCCTGATGATGTTTGGTCCGAATGATGCGAATTCCGCCAACAGCGCCCAATCGATGAAATGGAGGATCAAGCGCCAGTCGAATGATGATCTCCGTCAGAAATTTGTCGACGCAACCGTCCCGCAGGCGGAGTTTCTGGGCCTCACCATTCCCGATGACAAGCTGGCCTGGAATGATGTGCGCGGCCACTATGATTTTGGCGAGATCGACTGGGAAGAATTCAAGGCTGTGGTCAAGGGGAACGGCCTTTGTAACCGGGAACGGCTGCAGGCCCGCGTCGATGCCCATGACGGCGGAAAATGGGTCCGCGATGCCGCGCTCGCCTATGCCGCCAAGAAAGCCGACCGCAAGGCGAAAGCTGCTTGAGGAGATTGGTAAAATGAATATTGAGACAAAAAGCGAGCTTCCGCTGTATGAAGTTTTTATCCGCAGCAAGAACGGCCTTGATCACAAGCATGTCGGCAGCCTGCATGCATCAGATGCGGAAATGGCGCTCACCAATGCGCGCGATGTCTATACCCGTCGCGGCGAAGGGGTCAGCATCTGGGTGGTGAAGTCGACCGACATTGTCGCCTCCTCGCCGGAGGATCGGGGCAGTTTCTATGAACCGAGTGACGACAAGCTCTACCGCCATCCGACCTTTTTCGAACTGCCCGATGAAGTCGGCCATCTGTGAGGCATCATGACCGATAAAGATATGCGTTTTGACTATCTGCTGCGTCTCGGCGACAACAGCCTGATCCTCGGGCAGCGCCTCGCCGAATGGTGTGGCCATGCGCCGATGCTGGAGGAAGACCTGGCGCTCACCAATATCGGCCTCGACCTCCTGGGGCAGGCAAGGATGTTTCTTTCATACGCCGGGGAGGTTGAAGGCAAGGGACGGGACGAGGACCGGCTCGCCTATTTCCGGGATACCAAAGACTGGCGCAATCTTCTGCTGTTGGAACAGCCCAACGGCGATTTTGCGAAAACCATGGCGCGGCAGTTTTTCTTCGACGCGTTCCAGTATCTGCAGTTCGAGGGGCTTGCAAAGTCATCTGATGACCGGCTCGCCGGGATTGCCGCCAAATCCCTGAAAGAGATCACCTATCACCGCCGCCATAGCGCCGACTGGATTATCCGGCTGGGTGACGGGACCGATGAAAGCCACGAGAGGATACAGGGTGCCATAGATGACCTGTGGGGATATCTCCCGGAGATGTTCGATATGGACGCAGTGGATGACGCGATGTTGGCCGATGGCTTCGGCGTTGACGTGGCGGCGCTTCGCCCGGTCTGGGATGACTATGTCAACGGCGTGCTCGCAGAGGCAACCTTGATCCGCCCCGCGGATAGCTGGTCGGTCCGTGGCAGCCGGGAGGGCAAGCATTCGGAGCATCTGGGCTATCTCCTCGCGGAGATGCAGTTCCTGCCGCGCGCCTATCCGGATGCGAAATGGTAGCCCTTGCCGTCAAAGACGAACTTATAGAGATTCTGGCCCTTGTAAAGGATCCGGAAATCCCGGTGCTGAGTATTGCCGATCTCGGCATTATCCGCCGGGTCGAGGAAGGGGAGAACGGTCATCCGGTTGTCGTGATCACGCCCACCTATTCGGGATGTCCGGCAACGGAGGTGATCGAGGCGGATATCGCGAGCATGCTGAAACTCCATGGCGTTCCTGATTTCGAGATTAAAACGGAACTTTCTCCCGCCTGGACGACGGACTGGATCACGGCAGAGGGACGGCGCAAGCTCAAAGAATATGGCATTGCGCCGCCGGCGAACAGGGGCAAGGTCGCACTTCTCGGGCATGAGGAAGTTTCCTGTCCGCAGTGTAACTCCAACAGGACGGAACAGGTGAGCGAGTTTGGCTCGACTGCCTGCAAGGCGCAATACAAGTGCCTCGATTGTCTGGAACCCTTCGATTATTTCAAATGTGTATAGGTCGCTAACATGACGATTTTCCATCCTCTCAGGATCAAGGATGTGGTGCGGGAGACGAAAGACGCCGTCTCCATCTCCTTCGATGTGCCGGACGAGTTGAAGGACGCCTATCGCTTCACGCAAGGTCAGCATCTGACGCTGAAAGAAAAGTTGGAGGGGGAGGAAGTGCGTCGCTCCTATTCCATCTGCAGCGCCGTTGGCGAGCCGGAACTCCGCATCGCCGTCAAGAAGATTGCAGGCGGCAGGTTTTCCAGTCATGCCAATCAGAATTATCAGCCTGGCGCCGTGATCGAGGTGATGGAGCCGCAGGGGCGGTTTTTCACGCCGCTCTCCCCGGAAAGCGCCAAGCACTATCTCGCCATCGCGGCGGGCAGCGGCATCACCCCCATCATGTCGATTATCAAAACGATCCTGAGAACGGAACCTAAATCGCAGGTCACCCTCGTCTATGGCAATCGCTCCGTTGCCGGGATCATCTTCCTTGAAGCGCTTGAGGATTTGAAGAATATCTACCCGGACCGGTTCAGTCTCATGCATATCCTGAGCCGGGAGCATCAGGATGTGGAATTGTTCAATGGCCGCATCAATGCGGAAAAATGCAATGACCTGTTCGACAGCGTGATTGATGTGAAGACCGTGGATGAGGCGTTCATCTGTGGACCCGAACAGATGATCCATGACGCAGAAGCCGCACTTGAGGCGCATGGACTCGATAAGTCCCATATCCATTTCGAGCTGTTTATCACGGAGGCGGCGAAGAATGCGGGATCGACCCCCCAGGTTATTGAGGAGGCAGGCCCGAAACGGAAGGTCGGGGTCATCCTGAACGGGCGACGGACGGAGGTCGAGGTTGCGGAAGAGGGGAAGTCTATCCTCGACACCGCACTGGATGTGGGGCTTGACCTGCCATATGCCTGCAAGGGCGGTGTCTGTTCGACCTGCCGGGCAAAAGTCATAAGCGGTAATGTGAGGATGGACGTCAACTATGCCCTGGAGGAGGATGAGGTTGCCGAAGGCTTCGTCCTTACCTGTCAGTCACATCCCCTGACAGACGATGTGGTCGTGGATTACGACGCGTAAATATCAGAAGTTTTTGACGCCCGGTATACGGCATTGGTAGGTGGTGTAACTTTGCTCCGCCTGACAGTTGCGATCGACAACGACGACAAGGTTACCCTTGCAATCATTGAAGGATACCCAGCCTTCGACACGGTCAATACGCCCGCCGCCAACACCATTGCTGTCATACACATTCACGATCTGCGTGCCCTTGACCCGTTCGAGCAGGATCGTGACCTTGGCGATTTCATTCTCGATTTCCTTTTGGCATCGGCCATTGGCGAGGTCGGCGGCAGCCAGGGGGATTACGGAAACAGCGGCAAGACAGAAACCAACCAGCAGGAGGATTGAATGGCGCATCGGGACGACTCCGGAAATGTATCTTTCCCTAGAGCTATGTTGTCTTTGCGGTGAAACAATGCCGCCGGAGTAAAATATTCGTGTGCGGGTCAAAAGTCCGTCTTGACACCGCCCTCGGCAATCCGCTTGTCGATAAACTCATTGAGTTCCTCCAGCCGGGCCGGGTCATGCGGGGGCTCCTCATACTCCGCGAGGATGGATTTATAGATGGTATTGGCGCGCTTCATCGCGTCCGGTGAGCCGGCCTCGACCCAGCTCTCGAAATTTCGCCAGTCAGACAGGATCGGGGTGTAGAAGGCGGTTTCATACCGTTCCTGTGTATGCTGGGTGCCGAAGAAATGGCCGCCATGCCCGGCCTCCCGCATGGCATCGAGGGCAAGGGAGTCCGGCGAGGTATCGATGGGTTTCATCATCTCGATCATCATCTGGATCATTTCCACATCCATGATGACTTTCTCGAAACTCGCGCTCAGGCCGCCTTCCAGCCAGCCAGTGGAATGCTTGACGAAATTCGCCCCGCCAAGGACCAGAGACCAGAGCGACATTTCCGATTCATAGGCCGCCTGCGCATCCGGCGCGTTTGAGGCATTTACGTTGGACGACCGGTACGGAATATTATAACGCCGGATAAGCTGCCCGCTGGCGATGGTCGCCTTGGCATATTCCGGTGTGCCGAAGGCGGGCGCGCCGGACTTCATGTCAACATTGGAGGTGAAGCCGCCATAGACGACCGGGGCCCCGGGCCGGACGGTCTGGGCGAGACTCATGCCGGCAAGGGCTTCCGCATTCTGCTGGGTGAGCGCACCGGCAAGGGTCACGGGCGCCATCGCGCCCGATAAGGTAAAGGGCGTCAGCATCACAACCTGCCCATGGGCCGCCATCTCGATAATCCCTTCCAGCATGGGGGAATCCAGCATCAGGGGGGAGTTGGAATTGATGATGGTGAACAGGCTCGGCTGGGTCAGCATTTCCTCCATCGAAATGCCGCGCATGATCCGCGCCATCTCGATCCCGTCGAGGTTTCTCTGCCGCCCGAGGGAATAGATATAGGGCACCTTTTCCGTCAGCGTCGCAAAATCCCGCCCGCATTCCAGATGCCGGATAGAGGCGTGGATGTCTACCGGCTCCACTGGATAGCCGCCGCTGGTCCCGAGGATATTGAGGCTCTGGGTCAGTTTCAGGAAATTTCGGAAATCCACCCGGTTGCCGGTCCGTCGTCCGCCATCCATATCCATGGCGTTGGGCGTGCTTGCGACCATGGAGAAAACAAGATTCTGTCCGCCAATGGCGAGGTCGCACTCGGGGTTGGGGGCATGCAGGGTGAATTCGGATGGCGCGTGCGACATTGCCTCCATGATGAAGCCGCGATCGAAATAGACGATCTGGGTATCTTCATCGACTTTTTGCCCGGCTTTTTTCAGGATTTCCCGCGCCTTTGGCAGACGGACCATGATGCCGATATTTTCAAGGATTTCCATGGAGGCGTTATGGATATCCTCGATCTGGTCTTCGGACAGAAGCTCGGTGGGCTTGAATGTATTGACGACTTTCTGGCGGGGGAGCTGGGTGAAGCTTGCCTTGACCCGGTGGCCGCGCCGGGAGCGCCGACCGGGAGAGCGTTCATTTCCTGCCGTCATCATAATCTCCTCTTAATAGAGCGGGACGTTTATCCCCGCATCCGTTCCGCCGTCGGATCGAGCAGCGGCTCAAGCACCATTTTCGCGGGTCGCATTTCTCCCAGTATCTCGATTTCGAACGCGCCGCCGTCCTCGATCATGTCAGGCGGGGTAAAACCAATGGCGACAGATTTCCCGACATAATGGGCATAGCCGCCGGAAGTGACGAAGCCGACAACCTTGCCGTCCTTCCAGATCGGCTCATCTCCATGGACATCGGCATCCAGCGCCTCGACAACGAAGGTGGAGAGCTTGCGCGTCACGCCCTCCGCCTTTTCTTTCAGCACAGCGGCCTTGCCGATAAAGTCGGCGGGTTTGTTATAGGCGACGAAGCGATCGAGGCCGGTTTCCTCCGGTGTGTAGTCGGGCTTGAATTCCCGCATCCAGGAACCGAAGGATTTTTCAAGGCGCAAACTCATCATCGCACGCATCCCGAAGGGCGTCAGGCCAAATTCCTCTCCCGCCTCGGCCAGCACTTCATAAAGGCCGATCTGTTCATCGGCAGGGACATAGATTTCATAGCCGAGATCGCCGGTATAGGTGACCCGCTGAACAATGGCATCGGAAAGCCCGACGCCCATGCGTTTCACCGCCATAAAGGGAAAGGCTTCGGTCGAGACATCCTCATAAGTGACCTTGGCGAGCAGGTCTCGGGCGCGGGGGCCGGCAATCTGGAGCCCGATGCGTTTGAGGCTGACATTCTCGATCTCGACGCCTGTCTCCGGCAAATGATCCCAGAACCAGCGAAGATGATAGCCTTGCGCCCCGAAGGAGGCGGTGAGCTGAAATTCCTCCTCTGCCAGCCTCGCAATGGTGAAGTCGCCAATCAGGCGTCCTTTCGGGCTCAGCATCGGGCTCAGGCTCATGCGGCCGACCTTGGGCACGCGACCCGCCATGATCATATCGATCCAGTCCGCCGCGCCGGGGCCCGTCACCTTGTATTTTCCGAAGTTGTGGATTTCCGTGATTCCGACTTTTTCGCGCACGGCCCGGCATTCGGCGCCAACGGCATCAAAGGCGTTGGAGCGGCGGAAGGAAGGTGTCTCCAGTAGCGGCTCTCCTTCCGGTGAGAAGTAGTTGACCGCCTCCATCCCGTAGGCCTGCCCGAAGACGGCACGCTGATCTTTCCAGATCGAATAGGCGGGTGTTGTCTGGAAGGGACGCGCAGCGGGTAGTTCCTCATTGGGGTAGGAGATACTGAAGCGGCGCTGGTAATTCTCGGTCACTTTCTTGCGCGCATAGGGACGGGAGCAATAGTCGCCATAGCGCGCCACATCCATGGCAAAAACATCACGGCTCGGTTCGCCCTCGATCATCCATTCGGCGAGGGTGAGGCCGACACCGCCGCCCTGACTGAAACCTGCCATGACCGCACAGGCGGACCAGTAGTTCCTGAGGCCGGGCACTGGCCCGACTAGCGGGTTGCCGTCCGGCGCGAAGGTGAAGGGGCCATTGATCACGTTCTTGACGCCTGCCGTGCCGAGGACCGGGAAGCGATTGAAGGCGAATTCCATACTGTCCTCGATACGGTCGAGCTTGTTGGGGAGCAGTTCATGGCCGAAATCAAGCGGTGTGCCATTCACGCCCCATGGATCGCAGTCCTGTTCGTAAAAGCCAATGCATAGACCGCGCCCTTCCTGCCGGAGATAGCTTTCGCCCTCGGGGTCCATGACATGCGGATGCTCGCGCCCCAGCTCGTATATTTCCGGAATATCCTCGGTGATCAGATACTGGTGTTCCATCGGGTGCAGCGGGAGGAAGATGCCGACCATCTCGCCCAGTTCCCGTGCCCAGAGACCGCCCGCATTGACCACATATTCGGCGTTGATCGTGCCGTCCTTGGTGACGACCTGCCAGCTTCCGTCTGGTTGCGGGTTCAGTTCCAGAACGGGATTGCGAAGATAAATCTCGGCGCCGAGTTTGCGTGCGCACATGGCATAGGCGTGGGTGGTGCCGGAGGGATCTAGATGACCATCCAGCGGATCATAGAGGCCGCCGATCACGCCCTCGACATTGGTAATGGGGGAGAGTTCCTTGATCTCCGCCGGCCCGATGATATGGGTATCAAGGCCCATATAGCGATGTTTCGCTCGCTCAGTTTTGAGGTAATCCATTCGGTCCGGCGTGCCCGCGAGTGTAATGCCGCCCACATGATGCAGGCCGCAGGATTGCCCGGACAGTTCCTCGAGCTCCTTGTAAAGCTTGATGGTATACCCCTGCAGCGCGGCGATATTGGTGTCGGAGTTGATGGTATGAAACCCGCCGGCGGCGTGCCAGGTGGAGCCGGAGGTCAGCTCCGACCGCTCAATCAGCGCGATATCAGTCCAGCCGAGCTTGGCCAGATGATAGAGGACGGAACAGCCGACGACCCCCCCTCCGATAACGGCTACCTTGACATGGGATTTCATGTTTCTGCCCTCTCGTATTTACACTGTCTTCTATCCAAGGACGGTGAAGCTGCTGTCCTGGCTGACCTCCCGGTTGCGCGAAAAAGTGCCCATGGAAAGATCGTAGTCGATATTTTCAAGATGGAAATGAACCGGGTCCCTGTCGTGATCACGGCCCGCCTCGCATTCGCGGATCAGTTTTTCCATCATCCGCCCGGCGACCGGTGCGTTCTTGAACTGGTTGCCGCTGGTGCCGATGGCGAGGTAAAAGCCGTCCAGACTCGACTTGTCATAGATCGGTACCCAGTCGCGGGTCACGTCATAAAGCGCAACCACACCTTTTGTCTTCCGTGGTATACCCAGCGCCGGAAATCGCTGGGCAAGGCGCAAAACCTGCGCATTCCATTGCTCGGTAAAGTCTTCGTTGAAATTATCCGGATCGACCCATTCCTGCGTGTCGCATTTCGGGTCTTCTGATCCGATCAGGATATGGTTGCCAAGCTCTGGCCGGCAGTAGATACCGGCATCGCTGTCGGACAGCACGACGCCGTCGGTCTCGAAGTTAAACCCGTCGGGAGAGGGGACATGGGCGACCTCATGACGAAGGGCGCGGGTGGACATTTTCATATCCTCCAGCACCCCGGCCATGTCATTGACCTTGGCGGAATGCGGCCCGGCGACATTGACGACAATATCCGCGTCAATCTCAGTCCCGTCTTTCAGGGTGACACCGGTGACGCGGCCTTTCTCCTGGCGGATCGCGCTGACCTCGGCATTGAACCAGAACTTTGCGCCATGGGCCTCTGCCGCGCGCTGGGCATTATGGGCGGCAAGCTGCGGGTCGCTGACATAACCGCCGCGCGGGAAGAACACGCCCCCCGGAACGCTGTCGCCCGTCGGTTCCCCAAAGGCCGGATCGTCGGGCCGTTTTACCGGCGCAAACTGGTGGGTGTCGATAATCGGCAGTTTCTCGCGCATCTGCTCCGGCGTGAGATGGTCATAGGGGCAGCCGATCTTGTCCATCAGGGTGCAGATTTTGCGCATGTAGTCATTATGCGGCGTCTTGACGATCAAGGCGCCCGTATTGTGATATTTGATCAGGCCTTTTTCATCCTCCGCCCCGATATAATCCGCCCAGTTCATCCAGTAGAACCACCCCTCATAGGCGAGCGCGCAAGTGTCCAGCGCGGAATAATAGGTGCGGATAATGGCGCAGGAAGCGGAGGTTGAGCCGAAGCCGGAGGCGGGCAGGCGGTCGATCGACAGCACCTTGCGACCCGCCTTCGCTAGTTCATAGGCAATGCAGGCACCGATAACGCCCGCACCAATTATGACGGCATCATACTTGTCGCTCATTGGTAGTCTCTCCCCCTACCGATAGTTCGGAAGTTCCGTCAACTATTCCACCTGAAAAAGTGCCTATGCAAGCAGAAACTGCTAAATTAGAGGACATTAGTATTAAAAACCGGATGGCATGTCGTTTTCATTAAAAAGCGGGTCGGCGGGGTATAAATTACTCCGGCCGCTGATCGTTGCATTAAGCCAATCCTCGCAGGATTATCTGTATTCCTTGGAGAGTCGCGGAGAGAATAATCCAGAACAGGCTCCCGACAGGCGCAATTTCGTGGCATAATATTCTCATTGAACAGAAGAGTAAGGGGGATGTCGTCAAATGAAGAAAAGAAAACTGATCAAAGTACTGGCGGGAGGGGCCCTCGTCGGCGCTTTTATGCTGGGGGCTGCACTGCCGCTTCGCGCGGAAACAATCACCATGCAGAACTTTGATGAGTTCTCCAGTTTCTTCGAGGGCAAAGGCTATTCTATAGCGAAATGGAAAGAGGGAACACAGCCGGTTCCACCCTATGTTATCCTTGATATCCCGGAGGAGTGGCGCAAGAAAGTTGCCCCGGAGTTGCCGGTCGCGGAGAAAAAGCGCACCTTTCTCCGGCTCTCCATTCCGCTTGCCTTCGTTGCCAACCACGCTCTCCGCGAAGACAGGAAAAAGCTGAAGGCTCTGGAGGAGGATCACGCTTCGGGCAAGGCGCTGTCGAAAGCCGATGAAAAATGGCTTCTGGGGCAGGCCGATAACTATGGTCTTGGTGGCCGCGATATCGACGAAAGTTTCTGGCACGAGCTCAAGCATCGGGTGGATATCGTTCCGCCGTCCCTGATTGTCGCACAAATGGTGGATGAGAGCGGTTGGGGCACATCGCGCTTTGCGGCGGAGGGCAATGCGCTATTCGGTCAGTGGAGCTACAAGGGCGGCATCAAGCCGAAAGAGCAGCGCAAAAGCAAGGGCAATTACAGTATCGAAGCCTTCAAGACGCCGCTTGCCTCGGTGCAGGCCTATATGCTCAACCTTAACTCTCACGACGCCTATGCGGATTTTCGAAAAGCGCGGGCAGCCCTACGCGCGCAAGAGCGGGCCGTTACCGGTCCGGATTTGGTGGGCACCCTGATCAGATATTCCGAACGGGGCGAAGCCTATGTGAAGAATATCGAGGCGATCATGACGCATAATGACCTGCCGCCCCTCGATCAGGCTAAAATTGCCGATGAGAAAATAATGTATGTGACGTTGAAATAGCGCTCAAGGATCAATCGGAGGCAGCGGCCCGGGTCGTGGACATGATCGCCCGCCGTTTATCAACTGCCTTGAAGCGCAGCCGTACAAGCCGGTTCAGGTTTGTCAGCCCGTCGAGCAGGCCGGGGATAATCACCTCCGACGGCTTCTTTTGCTGCGATAAATGGCGTAGTGCGGTCAGCATGGTATCGCTTGCGCGCTCGCCATCGTCAACAAGAACGCCGATCAGTCCGGCCTCGGCCGCGCGTGTCGCCCGGATGTATTGCTCAAGGCGGGGAACCGTCCGCGGAATGATGAGCGCCCGCTTATTCATGGAGAGCACTTCACAGAAGGTATTGTATCCGCCCATGGCGACAACGGCGGTCGCCTCCTGCATCAGGCTTTCCAAATGGCTGTCGAACGTCACTGCCCGCACGCGGGGTAATTGCTGTATCCGGTCGCGAAAGCTGGCACGGGTATCCGGCGGCATGAAGGGGCCAAGCACGAACAAGGCGCTGAGTGGGGGTTGCCGGTCTCCCTCATAGGCCCGGATGACCCAGTCTGTCAGGATGTCGCCATCGCCGCCGCCACCGACCGTTACCAGAACATAGGGCTCTGTCATCTCATCCAGGATTGCCGGTCGCGAGACTGCGGGTGCCGTGCGCGGCAGATAGCCGGTATAGGTGATTTTCCGTTTGACGTTGGCCGGAATATCCAGGCCCGTCAGGGGATTGTAGATCTGCTTTACGCCGAAAATCCAGATATCATCATAGATGTCCTCAAGGGCAGGGAGGACATTCTTGCGCTCCCATTCCGGTTCGAGCAGGGCCGGGTCATCCAGGACATCCCGAAGACCAAGCACGAGATGCGTCCCTGAGGCCTTCAGCATTTCGAGTGTGTCGGTCACTTCCCCTTTCAGGCCATAGGGTTCCTTGTCGACAATGAAGATGTCCGGATCAAAGGTTTCCGCCGTGTGCTGGATGATGGAGGCGCGCATGGCCAGCGTCTGTTCCGTATCGATATGCAGGCTGAGAGAGGTGTACTCCCCGTTGCGTAGCTTGATAATGCCGGGAATGCGGACAAAATCGACGCGGGCCTTGAAATCGAAACTGCCGATGATGGGAGAGCCGGAGAGGATGAGAACCGAGAGGTTCTGGTTCTGCTCCACCAGCGAGTTGGCCATAACCATGCACCGCCTTAAATGGCCGAGACCAAATGAGTCGTGGCTGTAGATTAAGATGCGTCGCGCGCTATCGACCCTGTTCATGTCGGCCTCCGCTAGTTCAGCTTCGCATATACGGGGTAAATGGCGATAGTTCAACTTTATATATCTGTCCTGCGGCAATTACTCGAAGAATAGCGGCTTCCGCGCAACCTAGATGGAAAATAGGACGTGTATAGACGGTAAGAAATCACATAAATGCCAAGTCTATGATTCAACGAATCTATCTAAGCGAGCGCGAACCTGTTTCGAAATTACAATTATAAATTGCTCAACCTATATATTTAAACACGCTAATGTATTTTTTGCGTGTAAATTACGTAATTTAATACCCGATTAACTATAAATTAGGCAGAAAAATACTGACAAATGTATTAAAATTTTTAATATTAGAAATATCAGTAATTCAAAAATATGAGCAAAAATAAGCCGGTAACTAATTTAGATATATAATTATCAAATTTAACCGTTTTTTGTAGTGTATTTCGTAAAAATCCGAAATTGAGTTGAGAGTCATCGGCGAAGATTGAATTTGCCGGAACCAGAAAGAGTGTGTCTTTTCTGACTAAATTCGGACGATAACAATCAATGAGGGTGTAGATCTGATCTAGCAGAAATTACGCCGGTCTATTTTCGACAGGAGGGGTGAAAAAATGAAAAAATTCCTGAGTGAACTTTTAAAGGATGAAAGTGGCGTCACGGCCGTTGAGTATGCCTTGATGGCGGCCGCCGCAGCGGCTGTTGTCGGTGTTGCCGGAACGGCATTCTATACGAAGCTACAAACCGCCTTTAATGACATCGATCTTTCCGGATCCGGCGGTGGCGGCGGCAGCTCGAACTAGATTTTTTATAACCTGTACCTCCCGGCAGGTCTTCACCGAGCCGGGAGGAGTAAGGCACCATGACTTCTTTTTATCCATTTCTGGCGATAATACTGCTTTGGTTGGCCGCCTATACAGATATGACGCGCCGCCTGATCCGTAACTGGGTCTCTCTCGCGGTGTTATTGCTATTTATTCTTTATGCGACATTTACCTCCGTACCGCTCGATATCATGGGGCATATCCTCTGGGCCGGGACGTTGTTTGGGCTAATGCTTGTCGGCTTCGCTCTTGGCAAGATCGGCGGCGGCGATGTCAAGCTGGCGACAGTTGTCATGCTCTGGGCCGGTCCTGGAGCGGGCCCTGAATTTCTTGTCATAACAGCGCTTTGCGGCGGACTTCTCGCCCTTTTTATCGTTATTCCAATCCTTCGGATGATTCACGAATGGGCGTCCTCGCCATTTCTGAAATATGGCTTGATGACGGAAGAGGGCCTTTCTCCCTCCGTGCCGTATGGCGTCGCCATTGCGGCGGGTGGTACCGTGGCGCTTTCCCGCATCCCTCTGCAGGGCATGGGGTGACCGCGATGAAAAGCTTTATTTTCATACTCCTCGCGGCGCTGTTCTTGGGATCTGCGGCCTATCTTGGCAATAAATACCTCTTCGAGCCTGTGGAGCCAGCCGAACCGGCATCCTCTCCGATTGCACAAGCTCCCGAGAAATGGGCCCTGCGGCTGGTGCAAGATGTCAACAGAGGCGATATTCTTTCAAAGAGCCTGGTGGAATGGCAACGGCTTCCCGCGGGGCAGGTGGGAGACCATCTGTTGATCCGGGGAAACACCGACCTCGCCCTGTGGCAGGGGGCGGCGTTTACGCAGTCGCTGACCAGGCACGCCTATGTCCAGGATGTACATCTCGTTTTGCCGTCCGATGCGGCCTATCTGAAAACACTGCTGCTGGACGGCATGCGCGCGCGTCCCGTCGCCGTTCACAACCGTCGTGATTTCGAGCAGTTGCGTCCCGGCGACCATGTCGACCTCATCCTCACCTATATCACGCCGCCCCACGCGGCCCGGGCCGGAGAGACGGTGGTGAAAACCCTGCTTGAAAATATCCGCGTCATCGGCGTCGAGGCAGGAGCGGTGAAAGAGAATTCCGTAACCCTCGCGCTGTCTCCGGACGAGGTTGAGCTTGTCTCCATGGCCGAGTCGATTGGAAAATTGCGGATATCGCTTCATGGCGGCCCCCTAGGGAAGCATTTTCAGCGCCCGTCTGACAAAGTCGCTTTTTCAGCAAGTGATCTGTTTCCCGATCTGAAACCGGTTCCGGTGATATCGAAACAGTCCTCGTCCCGGGCCATCCGGGTCATGCGCGGCGGGGAGACCTCTGTTATCACGCTGTCGCCGGTGACGGGAAAATAGGGGGCCGTGATGAGAAACAGCATCCAGAAAATTGGCTATATGGTCCTGATGCTGACGGTTCTTCTTCTGTTGTCAGCTCCGGTGGGTGTCGCGCGCGCGACGAACGGGACGGAGCCAC
This sequence comes from Sneathiella sedimenti, assembly GCF_017313765.1. GTDB lineage: Bacteria > Pseudomonadota > Alphaproteobacteria > Sneathiellales > Sneathiellaceae > Sneathiella > Sneathiella sedimenti. The sequence goes on from NZ_JAFLNC010000002.1 coordinate 815,253, forward strand.
TTTCGCTCGACGTCAATCAGGGACATCTTGTCCCGCTAGGCGGACCCGTTGCCGAAGTGCTGGTCACCAATCCGGCGATTGCGGACATCCAGATTACTGCCTCCAACGGTCTTTTCGTTTTCGGCAAGGCGCCGGGGCGGACCCATGTGATGGCGATCGGGGCAGGCGGCGCGGTCCTGTTTGACCAATCCGTCACTGTCACGCGCGATCTTGTCATGCTCTTGCAACTCCTTGCCGAGCAGTTCCCCGATGCAAATCTTGACGTCAAGTCGAGCCCGGGCCGCCTTCTCCTCTCCGGCGTTGCGCGTACGCCCGTGCAGGCGGAGCAGATTGTCTCCGTTGTTCGCGGATTTCTGGGGGAAGGGGAGGAAATCGTCAACCGCATGGAGGTGCTGGCGCCGTCCCAGGTGAATATTCGGGTGCGTATCGTGGAGATGAACCGGGAGGCAACGAAAAACCTCGGCATAAACTGGGATATGCTGCTGAACCCGGGATCTTTGGTGGTCGGGTTGATAACGAACCGCTGGCCGTCAGTGATTGGCAACGGCCTGATCCCGAGTTCCGCAATTTCGGGTGTCGGCGGAAGCGGATTGCTCGGATATCGGGGCAGTCAGGGGTCCGTCTCGGCCGTAATCGATGCTCTGGCCGAGGAAAATCTCATCACCATTCTGGCGGAGCCCAACCTCTCGTCCCGCTCTGGCGAGACGGCGAGCTTTTTTGCCGGTGGGGAATTTCCGATACCGGTATCCGCGACGAACGATCAGGTGACGATCGAGTTCAAGAAATTCGGCGTTATTCTCGATATCACCCCGACGGTTCTCTCGGATCAGCGCATAAGCATTCATATTCGGCCCGAGGTGAGCGAAATTTCCGAAATCGGGGCGGTTGTCGTCAATAACTTCCGGATTCCGGGTATCGCGGTCCGCCGGACGGAGGCGACGATTGAGCTTGCCAGTGGGCAGAGCTTCGCGGTTGCCGGGCTGCTTCAGAACCAGACCCGAAACCTCGTCAATGAGGTTCCCTGGCTTGCCGATCTTGCTGTTCTTGGCCCGCTGTTCCGGTCCAGCCGCTATCAGAAAATGGAAACGGAGCTCGTGATTATCGCGACCGCCAATATCGTGACACCGCGCGATAACAGCCTGTTCGCCAGCCCGGCGGATCAGTATCGGCCGACAGGGCAGGCAGAGAAAATGACGACGGGGCAACTCGCGCTTCCGACGCTCGCCCCCGAGATTCCACAAAGTATGGGGCAGGATGGCCTGACCCTCAAGGGGCCGGCGGGGTATATCTATTGAGGAAGGGAAAGGCGCCAGAATGCGACATTTCATGACAGGCGGTGTTTTTATCCTCGCAGCTTACGGGCTGTTGATCGGTTGCAATGGACCCGAACCCTCGGGGCGCCTCCCGCAGACACTTGCCGAAAATAGCCTCCAGAGCCAGAGCTACAGCCTTTCCTTTTATGAGAATGAACTGGATCGTTCTCTTACGGCGCGAAACGGGCAGACTTTATCCATGGTATTACAGGAGTTGATGCGGGACCCGCCGGGATACATCCGGTTCCAGTCTCTGGGGGAACGTCCCACGGAACGGGACCTGTTCCGCCTGCTGGAGGACTCGGGACTCAATCGCTATAGCGCCATTGAGGTAGCGCCCGCCGTTCCGGCACCGGAGGCAGGGGGGCCGGCCCTTAAACTTGAGATGACATATTTTACTTATGCCTTTGGCGATTGCGGCGCGCATCTGCACCGCCGACTGATTGACCATGAAGCGTGGGGGACACCGGGCTTTGGCTGCGCCGTAAACCGCAACCGGCTAGTCAGCCTTGTTCGCCCGGGCAAAGCCGGCTCGGGTGGATATCTTGCCCCGCCGCTTGCCGGCCCGGAGGTGAAGGCCATCACCTCCTATCAGACCCGCCCGCCGACACCGTTTCCGCCCGCCAACAAATAGTCAGGATATCAACGATGCCGGTACGGAAAAAACCAGAAATCGTGACCTTTCCAACTGCCGATGGAGCCGCCGTGTCGGCCGCCGCCTATGTCGCGGACCGGGAGACGGAAAAGCAGCTGAAAGACCTGTTGCCGAAATGGGGATATGAGACGGCGCATATCGGGCGCGGCACGCTCCGCGAGGTGATCCGCGATTACAGCGAGAAAACCATGCCGACGGTCCTCATCGTTGATATCTCCCGGGTATCGCTGCCACTTTCGGATTTGCAGGCGTTGGCTGATATCTGTCCGCCGCGGGTAAATGTGGTGGTGCTGGGGACAGAGGATAACGTTGGCCTTTATCGCGACCTGATGGAAATCGGCGTGACGGACTATCTGGTCAAACCCGTGCCGAGCGATCTGCTCTTTCGGGCGGTTGCCCGGGCCAGCGGCCGACTCACCGCACGCAAGACGGAACCACGGGTCGGCAAGTCCGTCGCGGTGTATGGCGTTCGGGGCGGGGTCGGGGCGACAACGACCGTCCTGAATACGGGATGGCTGCTCGCCAATCACCATAACCGGCATGTCATGCTCGTCGATCTCAACCTGACAAGCGGTACTCTTGCCCTTGAAATGGGTCTGGAGCCGACGTCCGGTCTCTCTGATCTCCTGACGGACCCGGACCGGATCGACCCCGTCTTTGTTGATCGCGCCACGCTGGCGGCTGAAGATAAGGTGAAACTCCTGGCATCGGAAACGGATTTCGCGGCCGCTGCCCCTTATGAGGCGGATGCCGTTGCGCAGTTGATGCAGCATCTTCGCAGCCGGTATCATTTCATCATTCAGGATGTCGACCGGGCCGCCCCGGAAACGGCCATGACAGTCCTTCAAAATGCGGATGTCCGGGTGCTGGTGATGGACCCGACCTTGGCTTCGGTGCGGGATGCGGCGCGGATTGTGAAGCTGCTGAAATCGGAAACAGGGGAGAAGAAGATCCTCCTTGTTCTCAATCGATCGCGGTCGCGCGCCGGCGGAGATGTGCCGATCGAGAAGATTTCCCGCTTCGTGGATCACCCTGTCGACATCATCATTCCGTTCGAGAAGAAAAGGCTCGCCCTCGCCAGCCTGAATGCCGAGCCGGTTGTCCGCGAGAAAATTCCGGTCACGGACGCCTTTCTGAAACTGGCGGCGGAGTTGATTGGGCGGAAGGGAACGTCGTCTCGATCCGGTTGGCTCTTCGGCTTAAGGGGAGGCTGACATGTTTGGCCGTAAGACCGAAAGCGAAAGACCGGGCGGCGTTGCGGAAACAGATGAGGCATATATCGGCAAGCCCGGACCGCGAGAGCGGGAATTCGACGTCCCGCCCGAACTGGTCGACCGGGTGAGAAAGCAGTTTTTCAACCGCATCGATCCCACCGCGGCGTCGACCATGCCGCCCGAGCAGCTTTCGATGCGCATAACCGAGGCGGTTTCTAAAATTGTCGATGAGGAAAAGCTCCAGGTCAACTGGATGGAGCAAAGTGCCATCGCACGGGAACTGTTCGATGATATCGTCGGGATTGGGCCGATTGAAAACCTGCTCTCCGATCCGAAGGTGACGGATATCCTCGTCAATGGGCCGGACACGGTATATGTGGAGCGGGGCGGGCGGCTGGAACTGACCAGCTATAAGTTCCGCGATGATGATCATGTACTGGAGGTGGCGCGGCGGATCGCCGCCTCTGTCGGGCGGCGGGTGGATGAGGCAAATCCCATGGTGGATGCGCGCCTGAAAGACGGCAGCCGTGTCAATGTGATCGCGCCGCCGTTGTCCGTCTATGGCACAATCATCTCTATCCGCAAATTCTCCAAGGAATTCATGAGCCTGAATGACCTGGGTCACGGCGGCTCCTGCTCTCCTGCCATGGTCAGGTTTCTTGAAATCGCGGCGCGCTGCCGACTGAATATCCTGATTTCCGGCGGCACCGGGTCGGGAAAGACAACCCTGCTCAACGCGCTTTCGGGATTGATCGATGAAAATGAGCGGATCGTCACGATCGAGGATGCGGCGGAGATCGCCCTGCAACGCCCGCATGTGGTGAGTCTGGAAACCCGCCAACGCAATACCGAAGGGACCGGAGAGGTGTCGCAACGGGACCTTCTGCGCAACAGCCTGCGGATGCGGCCGGACCGCATCATTATCGGCGAGGTGCGCGGCCCGGAAGTCTATGACATGCTGCAGGCGATGAATACCGGTCATGACGGGTCCATGTCGACCATCCACGCCAACAGTGCGCGCGATGCGCTGCTGCGCCTTGAAAATCTGATCCTGTCGACGCTTTCGAATTACCAGAGCCGCGGCGCGAGGCAACAGATTGCGAGCGCCCTTGATCTTGTAATCCATGTCGAGCGGGGGGCAAGCGGACGCCGCTTCATCCGGGAGATTTCCGAGATTGTCGCCCTGGAAGGGGACGTGATCACCAGCCAGACCCTGTTCGAGTTTGTGGAGGGGGCTGCCCGCGCGCAAGGGAACGGGGAGGTGTTCCGCTGTACCGGCGGACGCCCTCATTTCGAGGAGAAAATAGGCAAATTCGGGCTTCTGGAAGATATGCAGGAGGCGCTGCATCCATGACGCAGGAATTTTTATTGCTCAGCTTCCCGAATTGGCCCAACTGGGTCGCCTTTTCGGTACTTGTCTTAAGCGGGCTGTCGCTCCTGCTTTTGCTTTACCGCAAACTGGGAGAGGGGGAGCGCCGGCTCACGGCACGCCTTGCAGGTCTTAAGCCCGACCGTGCGGAAAGTGAGACGATGCCGACCCTGTCCTATGCGGACGTTGCTCCCCTTTATCGCGAAGAGGGGGAAGGCGCGGGTTGGCGTCAACGGTTGCAGGGGCGAGCCCTGCCGATAACGATTTTACTGCTGCTTCTGCTGGGGATACTCGCAATTGGCATTGTTGATTATCCCCTTGTCACCCTTGCCAGTGCCGGGGGCGTGATGGTGCTTGCCGGCGGCTTTGTCGCCTTTCATGCCTATCGACGGAATGCGCGACGCCGGCGCTTCATTGATCAACTGCCGGAAGCGATTGACATCATTATCCGTGGCGCGCGTGTCGGGATGTCCTTGCAGGAGAATTTTCAGGTGATCGCCCGTGAAATGCCGGATCCGGTTGGCAGCCAGTTTCGTATCCTGGCGGAAAAGCTTGGGATCGGGATTGATCTCGAAACGGCGCTCGGCGCGGCGGTGGAGGAGGTCGCGGTGAAGGAGTTGCAGTTCATGGCGACAACGCTCATTTTGCAACGGCGCACTGGCGGTCAATATACGGACGTGCTTGAGAATCTCGCCCAGGTCCTCCGGGATCGGCGGGCGCAGTTCCTCAAGGCGAAGGCGCTCACATCTGAATCTCGGGTTTCCGCCCGGATCGTCACGATCGTTACCGGCGTCATCCTGGTCATCCTTGCGGCCACGAACAAGGCGCAGTTTGACTTTTTGTTCGAGGATCCGCTGGGTCATAACCTGTTGATCTATTCCGGGATCAGTATTTTAGTCGGATTCTTCATCCTCTCCCGATTGTTGAGGACGCTTCAATGAACGGGGCCTGGCCGTCATCGATGGAGGAGGTGCTCTTGCTGGCGTCAATTGGTGTCTGCGGGTTTTTTGCGCTCGTTTTTCTCTTCAGTGCGCTCAGCGCGCGGAACTCTGAACGTTTCGATCAGCGGCTGCAAAAAATCACAGGAACCGGCAGTGAGACCGCCGAAACACCGGCGTTGCTGGACAGGATTGATCTGGAACGGGAAGAGGCGGTTCCTGCCGGTCCCGAGAAATGGACCCGGGCCATTCCCCTTGGGAAAGTGGGAGACAGAAAACTGGGTCTGCATCGCCGTTTCATCCGGGCGGGCATTGATCCCGTGCGCGGGAAAAAGCTCTTTCTCCTGGCGCGGATAACTTTCTTTCCGGGCGGTTGCTTTGTCGCCGCATATCTGTTCGGCGGGCTTTTTCCTTTAACGGATAATGTTATGCTGCTGGCTCTTGTTATTGTCGCTGCCGGGATCGGGTGCAGTTTCCTGCCGTTCCTGTTGCTCAGCTATCATATCCGGGAAAGGCAGCGGCGGATCGAGCGGACCATGCCGGATATGATAGATCTCCTCATTCTTTGTGTTGAGGCGGGACTGACGCTGGAAGTGGCCCTTGCGCGTGCGGTAGAGGGGCTGGAACCTTTTGCGCCGGAGGTCGCGGCGGAGATGAAAATCACGCTGAGCGAACTTCGGATCCTGCCCGACAAATCGATGGCGTTGACCAACCTGGAGGAACGCACTGCATCGCGGAGCCTGAAGTACCTTGTGCTGTCCCTTCGCCAGTCGGAACGCTATGGCACATCAATCACCGGCGCGCTGAAGGCGGTGGCGGCGGAGAACCGCAAGCATGCCATGCTTGAGCTTGAGAACAACGCGGCGCGCATGCCCGCACTCCTGAGTATCCCGCTTATTCTGTTTATTTTACCGCCCGTCGTCGCCCTTTCCGCAGGTCCCGGATTCGCGCTGATGATGCGGGCGATCGGAGGATAAAGGAATGTATTTACGCGTATTGTTGCTTTCGGTTTTGGCCATTCTTCTTATGGGCTGCGCTCTCCCGGGCAAGGGGTTGCAGGTGCAAAACCTGTTTGATGATGGAGCGGCGCGGGAACGGGCACTGAAAATTGCTGATGTTTCCGTTCAGTCGGGTAATTATCTCGCTGCCATCGAAATTTACCAGAAGCTGCTGGCCAGGAACAAGTTTGATGATGAGGTCCTCTCTGCGCTTGGTTCGACCTACCTCAAAGCCGGCGCGCCTATTGAGGCGGTATCCGTTTTTGAGAATCTGGAGGCAACGGCGCCTGACGATATTCGGCCCCTCCTCGGGCTTGGCCGGGCGCATTTGTTCCTGTATCGGCCGGAAACGGCGGCGCTTTATTTCGCCAGGGCCGAGACACTGGAACCAAGGAATATTGATGTGCTCGGCGGGCTCGCCATCGCGGCGGATATGGCGGGCAATCATGAGGAGGCGCGCAAGCTGTATGCGGCGGCCCTTGACGTTGCGCCGGACGATATGCGGATCAGGAATAATGTCGCCCTTTCCTACCTGATGGAGGGGGAGTATGACGCGGCCGTGACCTCCCTGGAGGCGTTGGCCTTTGCGCCGCAATCATCACCCCAGATCCGCCAGAATCTTGCGATGGCCTACGGTCTCGCGGGGGATGAGGCGGCATCGGTCCGCATTGCGCGGCTTGATCTTGATCCGGAAACCGCGAACAACAACCTCAAATTCTATAACCTTGTCCGCCGGATGAAGGACCACAACCTGCTGAGACGGTATTTGCTGGGGCCGCGACCGGGGATCGCCGGTGCCACATGAGGGCCTGCGCGCATCGGGTGCGGATGGTCGCCTCGGACTGTCGCGCATCGCTTCCCGTCGAACTCGCGGTTATTCTGCCGCTTGTATTCGCGCTCGTCTTTGGCGTGGTGGATGTCAGCCGTGTTTTGCTCGCCCGCAGCCTGCTCGATCATCTGGCCGTTGCGTTGTCCGATGAAATCAAGTTCAACAGTGCCGCCGGGACCGAAGGTGTCCTTACTTCTGGGGAGGCAGAGGCAATGCTTGTCACTCTCGCGCCCGACCTGGTCGGCAGCCTGGTCGATGTTTCCCGCCTGAGTGTGACGGTTAGTCGATATGAGAGTCTCGCGGATTTTGTGGGCGCAAGCCCGTCAGATGAGGGGACACTGACTGCCTATCGTCTGCACTATGGTGTCACCTTGATAACGCCCTTCGTGAATTATCTCTATAATTCTGCCGACGTGACGGAGAGTGCCCTTGTGGTGGTCAAGAATGGCTCATAGTCATTTGATGGCAAAGCTGATCGCGAATTGCCGGGGCAGCGTGATGGTGGAGGTGGCGCTGTTCGTGCCGGCAATCCTGTTTCTGCTGCTGGCGGGGGTTACCTTTTCGAATATCCTCCAGCTTTCGCGCAACGCCGACCGCGCCGCCATTGTCCTCGCCGATGATTTCTCGCGAAAAGCAGCTCTTGCGGAGGGGGATTTCGATATCGCCCTCGCGGCAATGACGGACTTGATCGAGTGGAACGGGTCGGAGGGAACATCTCGGTTGAATGTCACGGCAATTGAACTGAATCCCGACAACGGCGCGACTTTCCTCTGGAGCCGAAGCCGCGGAGAGGACGGCGGCAATTGCACGGAATCAAACCCCGTCTTTACGTCGCCGGACGGGAATATCGAGGGGGCGGGCAGTCTCTATCTGGTGCAGGTTGATATTTGCGCGACACCGGGCACAGGATTTTTTCTTGCAAGTGCCTTGAGCGTGATCGATTTTTCGGTTCATGCCCGCGCTGTTGCGCCCGTTCGGCAGGCTGTTCTTCGCAGTCCTGACTAGGGAGGACGGATGATGCTGACAATGCTCCGGAAGTTCTGCGCGGAAGAAGGGGGGACGGCGCTGCTTGTCTTTGCTCTGGCCCTTTTTATCGTTATCGGCGGGATGGCGTTCGCCATAGATATGGCCCGGTTTTTAGCCGCGAAATCACGCCTCGGCATCGCCACTGAGATGGCCGTCGTGACAGCCGCCCAGAATTTCCGTTTTCTGAGCGCAGAAGAACTCGATCAACTGGCAACAGAGATTGTGCGGGCAAATTTTCGAGGTACGGATTTACTGACCTATTCAGACGATACAATCGCACCTCCTTCTGTCAATCTTGCGACAATTGCGGGGACGGGTGAGATAACGCTAACGGCCTCGGTGGAAATTCCAACAACCCTGCTGCGTGCATTTAATTTTTTTGATGACGTGGCGGTTTCCACCTCAATTTCGGCGGTGCAGGAAATGCCGGAAGCGGAGGTCGTGCTGGTCCTTGACGCGTCCGAGAGTCTGGGCTCATCAGGAAGGCTGGGCGATGTGACATCCGCGGCCACTGCCTTTGCTGGCTCGCTGGAGGCGGAAGTCGCACAGACGCAGGGGATAAAATGGGCCCTTGTTCCTGTTGGAAATGCCATTGTAAACGTCGCGCCACATAACAACTGGTTGGAAGAGGGGGCCTGGCCCGAAAACCTCCCGCCCGAGGGACCGGGAACGACGGAATGGAGCGGGGATCTGGCTGAGGATCGCTGGTGCGTCGCGCCGCGTGCGGGAACGGCAGGAGAGGGGGATACACTGCCTGGCACTGCCGCTTTTCCCTTGATCCTGACACTGGATTCGGAAATAGATCCCGATACCGGGCAACCGCATTACAGGAATATTACGACGGCGGATTGCCGGTCGGAGCGGATCAGGGGGCTTGCCGACAGCCTCAGCCTGACCGCAGCGCTCGGCACGCTCGAGGGGCATGGCAGTACGGCCTATGGCCGGGGAATTCTCTGGGCGGAACGGGTCCTTTCTCCGCAGTGGCAAGGGGTCTGGAGTGAGGAGAGCGGCCTGCCGGTGGCCTATGAAGACAACAGCGTTGAGAAAATTGCGGTCCTTGTCATCGGTACCAGCGCAGCGGATGCGGGGGAGGATACCCTCCTCGCCAATAGCTGTGCACGGATGAAACAGAACGGCATAACCCTTTATGTGATCGACTATCTAGCACCGGAGCCCACCCCCACGCTTTTGCGTCATTGCGCGACATCTGGCGGACATTACTTTCGTGTAACGGAGGCGGCCTCCCTGCGGCGCGCGTTTTTTACCATCGCCAAGTTCATGACTGTGGTCCGCTTTTCCGGTTAAGCCGGCCAGCCTTCTGGGGTGATAAAGAAAGTGCCTTGGGAGGTAAGGCTGTCCGCTCCCTCATCGCGCATCAGATGAACAAGATGGGGCATGCGCCGCTGTGCGAAGACCCGGTCGATTGCCGCCAAAAGGGCCGGAACCTCCCCGGTCAGGGTTTCCTCGGGATAGAAGTAGGGGGTGAGCCACCGCTTTTTCTCGAGGATGAGGAAATGGTCGAAGGCAGGCAGGGATACCTCCGCAAGTTTGTTTCTACCGAGCCATGGCCGTTTCAGGCCGCCTTCTGAAATTCTCTCCGGCAGGACAGCGGGCGTTGCACCGGTGGAGTACGGGTAGAAAAGACAGCCTTTGATCCAGGGATGTGAGGTGACGTCTTGAAGGCCGAGGGAGGTCAGCACGGCGGCGGTTTCCGCTTGGGCGGGCAGCAGAAGCTGGTGACAATAAAGCCGGTCGAGTTTTCTTTTCAGCGTGTCTTTCTGCATCGGCCCGACGAAATCAGCTTCATCCGCGGGCGATCCGATATTGAGATAGAATTTGATGGCGAGTTCCCAATGCCGGGCGCGGCCCTCAAATAGAAACGCGAGATCAATTTCCCCCAGACTGCGCTTCTCCCGGAAAATCGGGATATTACTGCCAACCAGCGTGACGGAGGGGAGGTTGTCGAGCCAGAAAATGACCAGCTGCTCAAAATACCGGCCAAGATTGAGCCGGGGCGTGGCGGCAAGATGGGCCAGCAGGGGCGCGGGGTCAGCCCTCAGCCGCGTGAGTAATGCGTTCGTTTCGGGGTGCTGCCCCAGGTCGGGATCCGGCCTGTCCTTTAACAGAAAGGGAGAGGCGATGACCCATTCCAGATCCCGCAGGGCATAGGGCGTTCTGTGGTGCCGCGCCGCCGCCATTATCCATACAGGCTGTAAAACATCCGCAGGGATGTAAGGAACAGGAAGAAGGCAAAGGCTTTTTTCAGGAGGCTCCCGTTGATCTGATGGGCAATTTTCGCACCAACCGGCGCGAACAGGGCAGCCATTGGAAAGATCACCAGAAAGCCCAGGATATTGACATAGCCGATATTCCCCGGCGGAAGCTTGGCGGTATCCAGGCCTGCGATCAGGAAACCGATGGTGCCGGGTACGGCAATGATCAGCCCAATGGCCGCTGCCGTGCCGACAGCCTTCCGGATCGGGTAATTGAAGAGGGTCAGGATCGGCACGGTAAAGGTGCCGCCGCCGATGCCCATCATGGCGGAAAAGCCACCGATAAAGAGCGCGATGAGCTGCTTGAACGGGGCCTTCGGCAGGCTTTCGGAGATATGCACGTTATCGGGCCGAAACGCCATGTTCGCCGCGACGACAAGGGCGAGTGTCGCAAACACAAGGGTGAGCAGATTGCTGTTGGCGTAGGCGGCAACAATCGTGCCCAGTATGACCCCGATAAAGATCACCGGCCCCCAGCTTTTCAGGAGATCGACATCAATCGCCCCCTTTTTGTAATGGGACCGCGCGGAGGAGATTGAGGTTGGGATAATGGTGGCAAGAGATGTTCCGATGGCGACGTGAATCCTGATCGTGTCATCGACACCGAAAAAAGGCAGGATATTATAGAGCACGGGCACAATGACAATGCCACCGCCAACACCGAGTAGACCGGCCAGAACGCCGCCTACAAGTCCCGTTCCGGCAAGTGCCGCAATCAGGCCAATCAAAAGCGGCAGGGAAACATCAGCGAACATACAGCAAAACTCCTCATTTACGGGATAATGGACTTTAAGCGTTGGGTAGAACCTATCTTAGTTGCTTTTTAGCAGGTCACGAAGGATAAGTTCCAGCTTATTGAGGGAATTACATGTCTGTGCCGTGGTGCAATAGGGCGCGATGCGGAGCATTTCCGAATCCCCGGATCCCCAGATCGACTTGCGTTCCGGGTTGAGCCAGATAACCCTCTTCGCCCGCAGTTTGATTTCCTTCAGGATGTCGACCCGAGGGTCCGCGCCGTTGGAGCGGCCGTCGCCGAGGAAAATCACCGTCGTCCGGTTGTCGATATCGTTCAGGCAAAGGTCCTTAAAATCCTCAAGCGCCCGTCCGTAATCCGTAGATCGTCCGCCATATTTGTCGATGGCATAGGGAATCGCCTCTTCCGGGCCGAGCCGGTCGAACTCCGCCGTTATTTCGCCAAGGTCGCCCGAGAACGCGAAGGATCGCACTTTGGGCAGCACCTCATTGAGGCTATAAAGGAATAGCAGCAGAAAACGCGCTACCGACGCGACGGAGCCCGAAACGTCGCAGACCGCCAGGACCTTCGGCCGGTCCTTATGCTTTTGCTTCCAGTGCGTCTCGAACAGGATGCCGTCATAGGCAACGTTGCGGCGCATGGTCTTGCGAATATCGAGGTGACCCCGGTTCTTCACTTTTTTCACGCGCGAGTTCATGTCGGTCAGGCGTTTCGCCATGCGCTGAACAAGCAGGCGCATATATTTGAAGTCGCGATGCTCGACGTTGGAGAGACGGACATTCTTCAGGATATCCTGCCGGAATTGCTTGGCCTTGCCGCTGCTGGTGAGCGCGAGTTGACGCTCCACCATGTCGCGCACCGCATCGAACAGGAGCTCCGTTCGCCCGGACAGGCGATCGGCACCGGCCGCGTCGCCTTCCTGGTTGCGCCGGGAAATCTCCCGATTTACCTGATCGAGTCCCATCCCCTCCATGATCCGGCGGGTATAAAGGCCCCGCTGGGTCATGAGAACGATATTGCGAAGGTTGGCGGCATTCGCTGCGGCTGTCATGGCCATGGTCAGCTCGGTCCGGTCATTGCGTTCCAGCAGGTCAATGAGCGGGGCAGTCGCACCGCCCTGGCTCTGTTCGCCGGAAAAGCCGCCTCCGCCTTCTCCTCCGCCGGAGGCTGGGCTGGGTTGCCCCTCATCATCATTCGCAGCTGTAGGTGGCGGCGAGGACTCAGCAGTCTGGGACGTTTCCGGATTTTCGGCCTCTTCCTGCGTGTTCTCCGGATCGAGGTCGGGATTGATCTGGTAGCTGAAAAACTCGTCGAAACACCGCTCGAAACTTTCCTGTTCCTCGATCGTCTTGGCCATGACTTGCGCGAGCGCGGTTTTCAGCAGGCCTCGATCCTTGTAGCCGAACAGACGTACGGTCTCAGCGGCGTCGACGCTTTCGCTGATCGACACCGGCACATCCGAATAGCGCAGCATCTCAACAAAATCTGCGAGCGCCTTATCCATTAGCGGAACTCTTTGCGTGCCACAGCGATAAATTTCGGGACTTCGCTGCTCATATTATCAATGTCTTCCTCGAATTTCAGCAGCATGTTCAGCGTGTTCCGTACAAGGTCGACATCGAGCTTGTCCGCATGGAGCAGCATCAAGGTGCGGGCCCAGTCGATGGTCTCGCTGACCGCCGGAAGTTTCTTGAGATCCTGCGTGCGAAGCTGCTGGACGAAGGAGACGAGCTGGTTGCGCAAATTCTCTTCCAGTTCCGGCACCCGCGTCTGGATGATCCGCCGTTCCAGGGAGGCATCGGGGAAAGGGATGTAAAGATGCAGGCAGCGGCGTTTCAGTGCGTCGCTCATTTCCCGGCTGTTGTTACTGGTCAGGAAGACGAGCGGCTTGGTTTTTGCCTTGATCGTGCCGATTTCGGGAACGGATATCTGGTAATCCGAGAGGATTTCCAGAAGATAGGCCTCGAACTCATGGTCCGACTTGTCGATCTCGTCAATCAGGAGAACCGTTTTCTCCTTCGACTGCAACGCTTGCAGGAGAGGGCGGGCGTCCAGGAATTTTTCAGAGTAAAAGCTGTCGCCGAACTGGTGCAGCTTTTCCATGGATTGCTCCAAACCGACGGCATCTTCCAGAAGATCGCCGAGCTTTTCCTTCAGGATCTGGGTATAGAGAAGCTGCTTGCCGTATTTCCATTCATAGAGCGCTTTCGATTCATCCAGCCCTTCATAGCATTGCAGGCGGATCAGCGGCGCGGAGAGTATTTCCGAGGCGGCCTTGGCCAGTTCCGTCTTGCCGACGCCGGGCGGTCCCTCGACCAGGATAGGCTTATCCAGCTTCTGCGACAGGTAGATGGAGGTGGCGATATGGCGATCGCAGATATAACCGGCCGTTTCAAATCCCTCTTTGATCAGGTCGATGGCGGTTGCTGGGTCTTTATCAATGAATGTCACGTATCGGTTCCATGTTATTATTATTGTTCACTGGTTAAAAAAGATTACCTATTCAATAGCAGGCTCGTCCGCGCTTTGCTAGGGCAATCCAACTGGACAGCGGATGCAGGGCGCGGTAAAAAGCGGCAACAATGCGGCTTATATGCCGCATTTTACTGCTTAGGTGAACGGAAATGGCAAAATGAGTACGACAAAAGAAATACGCAGCTCCTTTCTCGACTATTTCGCAAAGAATGGTCATGAAAAGGTGGACAGTTCCCCGCTGGTGCCGCGGAACGATCCCACCTTGCTGTTCACCAATGCAGGCATGGTGCAGTTCAAGAATGTCTTCACCGGCCAGGAAAAGCGGCCCTATGACCGCGCAGTGACGACACAGAAATGTGTCCGGGCGGGCGGCAAGCATAATGACCTTGAGAATGTCGGCTATACCGCGCGCCACCACACCTTTTTCGAGATGCTGGGCAATTTCTCCTTTGGCGACTATTTCAAGGATCAGGCGATTGAGCTGGCCTGGAACCTGCTGACCAAGGAATTCGGCCTGCCGAAGGAAAAGCTGCTGGTTACTGTCTATCATGATGATGACGAGGCCGCGGGGCATTGGAAGAAGATCGCGGGGCTGTCCGATGACAGGATCATCCGGATCGCAACGTCCGATAACTTCTGGTCCATGGGCGATACGGGCCCCTGCGGTCCCTGTTCCGAGATTTTCTTTGACCATGGCGAGGGAATCCCCGGCGGACCGCCGGGCAGCCCGGACGAGGACGGCGACCGCTTTATCGAGATATGGAATCTCGTCTTTATGCAGTTCGAGCAGTTGGCCGGCGGCAAGCGCGAAAATCTTCCGCGTCCGTCGATTGATACCGGCATGGGGCTGGAGCGGGTGACCGCCGTCCTGCAGGGCAAGCACGATAACTATGACATTGACCTGATGCGCCATATTATCGAGGCCTCGGCCGATGTTTCGGGCATTTCGGCGGATGGGGAATTCAAGGTCTCCCACCGGGTGATTGCCGATCATTTGCGCTCCTCCTCCTTCCTTGTTGCGGACGGTGTTCTGCCGTCAAATGAGGGGCGGGGATATGTGCTCCGGCGGATCATGCGCCGCGCCATGCGCCATGCCCATATGCTGGGGGCGAAGGAACCGATGGTCTACAAGCTGGTGCAGACCCTCGTTAGTGAAATGGGAGAGGCTTTTCCCGAACTCGCCCGTGCCCAGTCGCTGATTACCGAGACATTGAAACTGGAGGAAACCCGCTTCAAGGAAACCCTCGATCGCGGCCTCAAGCTGCTGGGCGATGCCACAGAGAAACTCGGCGGCAGTGATCCGCTTCCGGGCGATGTCGCCTTCAAGCTCTACGATACCTTCGGCTTTCCGCTCGATCTCACGAAAGACATCCTTCGCGGCCAGAATCGTCAGCTTGATGAGGCTGGCTTCGACGCAGCGATGAAGAAACAGAAGGAAGCAGCCCGTGCCGCCTGGTCCGGCTCCGGGGATGCGGCAACGGACACCCTCTGGTTCGACCTGCATGAAAAAGTCGGCGCGACCGAATTCTTGGGCTACCAGACCGAAACAGCCGAAGGCAAGGTGCAGGCCATCATCAAGGACGGCAAGGAAGTTAAATCCGCAACACAGGGTGAGGAGGTCATGGTCGTCCTCAACCAGACGTCCTTCTATGGCGAAAGCGGTGGCCAGGAAGGCGATCACGGCATGCTGAAGTCTGCCGAGGGCTTTGCCATGGTGGTCAAGGACACTCAGAAGAAGCAGGATCTTTTCATCCATATCGGGCAGGTCGCCAAGGGGACGCTGAACGTGGAGGATGTGGTGGAAACCCATGTCGATCACCGTCGCCGCAGTCGCCTTCGCGCCCATCATTCGGCGACCCATCTGCTGCATGAGGCATTGCGCCAGACGCTGGGCGATCATGTGACCCAGAAAGGCTCCCTCGTGGCGGAAGATCGGCTGCGCTTCGATTTCGCCCACCAAAAACCGATGAGCGATGCCGAACTTGCCGAAGTGGAGAAGGCGGTGAATGACCGCATTCGCGTGAATGCCGATGTAGCCGTGCATCTCACCACACCGGAAGAGGCCATCAAGGCCGGGGCCATGGCGCTCTTTGGCGAGAAATACGGTGATGAAGTCCGGGTTGTCTCCATGGGGGGATTGGATGAAAGCAAAGGGGCCGGTCGCAACTACTCGACGGAGCTCTGCGGCGGTACCCATGTCGCGCGCACCGGTGATATCGGGTTCCTGAAAATTATAGGTGAGGGAGGTCTTGCCGCCGGTATCCGCCGGATCGAGGCAGTGGCCGGGGAGGCCGCGCTTGACTATGTGAACGATCGCGAGAAAATCCTGGCGGACGCCGCCGCGACTCTCAAGATCGCACCGCATGAACTTGGCAATCGTATCCAGAGCCTGCTGGAGGAGCGGAAAAAGCTCGAACGCGAGCTGGCCGATACCCGCAAGAAACTGGTAAGCGGCGGGGGTGGCAGCGCAGCGGACGCGCCGGAGAAGGTCGGCGATATTTCGCTGATGGCCCGTCTTTTGAGCGATGTCCCGCCGAAAGACCTGAAGCCCATGGCCGATGAGATCAAGAAGCAGCTGAAGAGCGGCGTTATTGTCCTGATCAGCAATAACGAGGGGAAAGCCTCCATCGTTGTCAGCGTCACGGGTGATTTAACGAGTGAAATCAGCGCGGTGGATCTGGTCCGCGCGGGCTCCGAGGCGCTTGGCGGCAAGGGTGGCGGCGGTCGCCCGGATATGGCGCAGGCGGGCGGCCCCGATGGGACGAAGGGCGAGGAGGCCGTTACCGCCATCAAGAGCCTGATCGCAAAACTGACCTCCGGCGAGATTTTGGCCGGGCAGTAACATACTCAAAAAGCCGGCAGGTTTGCCGTCCTGCCGGCCCTTACACTACAGGTTAATCGACTGTGCCGTCCCGATCCAATCGGGGTAGTATTGGCAGGGACGGCACTTCCTCCCTAGACTTGCCGGCTTCCAGTCATTTAACTGCTAACCGGTAAATCTGCATTTGGTGGTTTGATGTGACGGAAAAGCGGCAATTTCGGGGTAATTCCATGGCCGCCATATTTTGCGGCATCGCTTGATATTCCCGCTATTTCCAATACATATAAAGGGCGCCTGCAAAGGTATGCCTGTTGGGTGAGGAACATGAATTATTTCAAGACCGGATTGTTGATTGCCGCCATTACCGCGTTGTTTCTGGCCGTTGGATTTATGCTCGGCGGAACGACAGGGATGCTGGTTGCACTTGTCGTGGCGATTGCCATGAACGGCTTCGCTTTTTGGAACTCGGACAAGATGGTCCTCAAGATGTATGGTGCGCGGCAGGTCAGCCGGAGCGACGCGCCCGGGCTCTATCGGCTGGTGGAGGAACTGGCGGCTCGGGCCGACTTACCCATGCCGAAGGTGTTCATCATGGAAAATCCGCAGCCCAATGCCTTTGCAACGGGCCGAAATCCCGAAAACGCCGCTGTTGCGGTGACCACCGGCCTCATGCGGATTTTGAATGAACAGGAGACGGCGGGCGTTCTTGCCCATGAGCTGGCCCATATCAAGAACCGCGATACCCTGACCATGACAGTGACGGCAACCATTGCCGGTGCGATCAGCATGCTGGCCAACTTTGCCTTCTTCTTTGGTGGCAGCCGGGATAACCGGGGCGGCATTCTCGGTACTCTTGCGATCATGATCCTTGCGCCACTCGGTGCGATGCTGGTGCAGATGGCCATCAGCCGGACACGGGAATATTCTGCGGATCAAACGGGTGCGGAAATATGCGGAAATCCGGAGTGGCTGGCGACGGCGCTGCAAAAGCTGGAAAGCACGGCGCGCGGTATCGAGAATATTCCGGCGGAGAAAAATCCCGCCTCGGCCAGCCTGTTCATAATCAATCCCCTGCATGGACAGCGGGCAGATAATCTCTTCTCGACCCATCCGTCGACGGCAAACCGCGTTGAACGGCTGAAAGAACTGGCAAAATCACTGGTGCCGTCCGGTGCCCGGAGAATGCGCACAGGTACCCGCGACCGTTATTCCCATGAGGGAATGTTCAGGAAGAAGTCGTCACGCGGCGCCATTCCCTACACTGATGATCCCGCGACGCGGCCCCGTCCGAAGAAAGGCCCCTGGGGCTGATTATTTCAGGTATTTCGGCGACTTAACGAGGGCTCTTGTCAGGAATCGGCTCAAGTGATCGACATACTCCTGACGACTTTGCCCCTTGCGATACGCCATGGGAGCAGAGAACTGGATCAAGCCGATCATGGCGTGGCCAATCAGATCGGGGTCAATGTCCTCATATAGCTCCCCTTTGACCTTGGCATTCTGCAATTGTTTAATAAAGCCTGAGGCGAACCTGGTGCGCACTTCCTTTGAGGTCGAGTCAGTCGGGTCGAAAACCTTGGTATCGACAAGGGCCGAACGTAGCAGGCCGGGGTTTTGTTCGGCGAATTCCTGTATAGCCGTCAGGCTGTAGCGGATATAATCCTCAAAACTGTCGACTTTGGGAATGCGTGTGTGAACATAGGTATGTAAATCTTCCTGCGCGCCACTTGCGAAGGCGAGAAAAATCTCTCTTTTGTCTGTATAGTGGCTGTAAAAGGTGCCATGGGCGACATCCGCCTCTTTGGCAATATCTTGGGGTCTTGTTTCGTGATAACCCTTATTGACGAAGAGTTTCCGGGCCGCCGACAATAATCGGATGCGCTTTTCCTCTTTTCGTTTACTGGCCCTGTCTGACGCCACCGTGACGGGTGTTGATTGATTCATCCGCCTCCCACCTTTTTATTTTTATGTTTTTTCGCGTCTATTGCTGGCAATTATTACAACAATTTGTCAGTATTCTTACAATAACAGTCCGGTGCGTAAAATAGAACAAAAAAATCAACGGAGATTGTTCCCCATATGTCATCAAATATTCCATTTCGGCCATTCAATCGGCCGGCTCCAGATATTTCGGTCGCTCAAAATGACGATGGGAGCTGGATTGTCAAGAGCAATATCTCGCTTGGCGAGTATTTGACCAATATCGGTACTTATTTTAGGCGGGCGGCAGAGGAATTTCCCGATCGTCCCTTTCTTGTCCAATGCCGGCCTGAAGGGGATTGGCCTGAACTTACCTATCAGCGCCTGAAAGACGAGGCGGGTCAGGTCAGCAGTTACCTGCTGGCAAATGGCTATGGCCCGGACAAACCCGTCATGATCCTCTCCGGCAATAGTTTTTCCCATGCGATCCTGAAAGTTGCGGCGCTGCAGGTCGGCGTGCCGATAACTGCCTGCTCGCCGTCCTACTCGCTCATGGGGACAGATTTTACGAAGCTGCTCTATGCCGTGGACCTGACCGAGCCGGGGATGATTTTCGCAGAAGACGGGGACAGCTTCGCCGCCGCACTCAATGCGCTTGACCTTGCCCATATCGAGGTCGTCACCGTTAGCGGCAATTCTCACGGCGGCAAAAGGTTCTCCGACTTGCTGGGCGTCACGAATACGGAAGCGCTAGAGGCGGCCTTTAACGCGGTGACCGGGGAGGATCTCGCCTTGATCCTGTTTACGTCAGGCTCGACAGGAATGCCGAAGGCGGTGCCGAATACGCAAAAAATGCTTTGTGCCGCGCAGAAGACGCTTGAACTCATTTCAGAGGCACCTGATCCCGTCAATGACCCGACGCGCGTGCTGGATTGGCTGCCATGGCATCACACCTATGGCGGTACGGTGAATTTCTTCGGTATTGCAAGAAGTTGCGGCACTCTCTTCATGGATGACGGGAAGCCGACCCCCGGCCTGTTCGGCCGGACAATCGAGAATCTGAAGGTTGTCTCACCCTCCCGGTTCAGCACGGTCCCGGCCGCGTACAGCTTTCTTGCTGACCAGCTCGAGGAGGATGAGGAGTTGGGGCACGCCTTTTTCAAGAACCTCAAGATCTGCCAGTATGGCGGCGCCGCTCTCTCGCAGGAAATGTTCGAACGGATGCAGCATCTTGCCATCAAATATACCGGCATGCGTATTCCTTTCGGCACGGGATGGGGCGCGACGGAAACGACGGGCACGGGAACGGCGGTTCACTGGAATAGCGAACGGGTCGGGCTTATCGGCCTGCCGACGCCCGGTATTACGGTGAAAATCCTCCCGGTCGGGGAAAAGCTGGAGATTCGGATCAAGGGGCCGAATGTTCATGCAGGCTATTACAAGCGGCCTGATCTCACCGCGCAATATTTCGACGAGGAAGGATATTATTGCATTGGCGATGCGGTTAAATGGGTAAATCCCGACAATCCGGCGTCGGGCATGATCTTTGATGGCCGTGTCGCCGAGGATTTCAAGCTGACCAACGGGACATGGGTCAGCACGGGTTCCTTGCGCCTGTCGCTCGTGGATGCGCTTGATCCGATAGCCCGTGACGTGGTGATTGCCGGCCACGACCGGGAGGAAATCGGGATCATGATCCTTCTGACTGAGGCCAGGCACAGGCAATTCGCGGAACAGGGGGACGCGCTGTCGGCGGATGGCAAGCGGATTATTGCCCCGTCGTTGATTGAGGCTGTTCAGGAGAAACTCAGTCGTTATAATCAGGCCAACCCGTCGCTAAGCCGACGGGTGGGGAGGGCGCTGATCATGGCGCAGCCGCTTTCGGTGGATAAGAATGAAATAACGGACAAACAATATATCAACCAGGGAGCAGTGCTTTCCAATCGTGCGGATCTCGTCGCCTGTCTGTTTAATGACCCAGTCGAAAGAGATATAATTAATCTTAACAAAAACAATGAGATGAAAGGCACTTCAAATGTCAGCAATGAACAAGCAGATATTGCTTAAATCACGGCCCGTGGGAGAGCCGACCGCGGATAATTTCGAATTGGTGGAAACTGCTGTGCCAACGCCGGGACCAGGCCAGTTTCGGGTCAAGGTCATCTATATGTCCCTTGATCCCTACATGCGCGGCCGGATGGGAGCGGAAAAAAGCTATGCCGCGACCGCAGATCTTGGCGTGCCAATGGTTGGAGGCGGCGTCGGTGTAGTCGAGGAATCCAACAATGACCAGTTCAAGGTGGGCGATTATGTCATGTGCGGCACCGGCTGGCAGAGCTATTGTCTTTCCGACGGCACCGGGGTGATGAAGCTCAATCCCGATCAGGCGCCCATCTCGACCGGGGTCGGTGTTCTTGGGATGCCGGGGCTGACGGCCTATTATGGCCTCCTCGAAATTGGCAAACCCCAGGCTGGGGAGACGGTTGTTGTCGCTGCGGCCTCCGGTGCCGTTGGGAGTGTCGTCGGACAGATTGCCCGGATCAAGGGTTGCCGCGCCGTTGGGATTGCCGGTTCACCCGATAAATGTGCCTTCGTGGTGGATGAGCTCGGCTTTGATGTCTGCCTTAACTATAAGGATGCGGATTTCCCGGAGCAACTCGCGAAAGCCTGCCCGGACGGGATTGACGTTTATTTCGAGAATGTCGGTGGCAAGGTGTTCGAGGCGGTCCTGCCGCTTCTGAATGACGATTCCCGCGTTCCCCTCTGCGGCCTGATTTCGCAGTACAATATGACGGAACTGCCGAAAGGGACAAACATGCTGCCCGCGTTGATGCGCGCAATGCTGACCCATCGAATTCTCATACAGGGCTTTATTATTTCTTTCCATTTCAATCACTTGCCAGCCTTTTTGAAAGATGTGAGTGGCTGGATCAAAAGCGGCAAGCTCAAGTATCGCGAAGATATCGTGGAGGGTATCGAGAACGCGCCAGAGGCGTTCATGGGCCTGTTGAAGGGAAAGAATTTCGGGAAATTGCTGGTTCGTGTTGCCGACGATCCGACAAGAAACTAAAAGAGACGAATACAGTCAAAAAGAACCCCAGAAGGAAGGAAGAAGAAAATGACTGCCATTACTGATTTTGTCAGTTATGAGGCGCGTGGAACCGTGGGTGTCATTACGGTAGACAGCCCGCCGGTCAATGCCTTGAGCCAGGGCGTTCGCGCCGGTATCCAGGGCGGGATCAAGGCGGCCGTGGCCGATGACTCCGTCAATGCCATTGTCCTCGCCTGTGCCGGGCGGACCTTTATCGCCGGCGCGGATATCACGGAATTCGGGAAACCCCCGCAGGAGCCGGGCCTGAACGACGTGATTGCCACCATGGAAAGCTCGACCAAGCCGGTTGTCGCGGCCATTCATGGTACCGCCCTCGGCGGCGGGCTGGAAACGGCGCTTGGCTGTCACTACCGTGTTGCGGTGCCCTCTGCCAAGGTGGGCCTGCCGGAAGTGAAACTGGGCATCCTGCCGGGTGCCGGCGGTACGCAACGCCTGCCGCGTGTGGTTGGCGTACAAAAGGCGCTCGAAATGATCACGTCCGGCAACCCGATCGGCGCGAAGGAGGCCCATAAGGTCGGTCTCGTCGATCAAGTGGTAGAAGGTGACCTGACGGAAGGGGCTATTGCCTTTGCCAAGAAGGTCGCCGCGGAAGGGCGTCCGCTCGTAAAAATCAGCGAGCAGAACGACAAGCTGGCGGAAGCGAAGAAAAATCCTGCCATCTTTGATGATTTCCGCAAGAAAAACGCCCGCAAGTTCCGGGGGTTTGAAGCACCGGAAAACTGCATCAAGGCAATTGAAGGCGCGGTTAATCTTCCGTTCCCGGAAGGACTCAAACGCGAACGTGAGCTCTTTATGGAACTGATGGTCGGGGAACAGGCGAAGGCGCAGCAGTACTTCTTCTTCTCCGAACGTCTCGCCAACAAGATCCCGGATGTCCCGAAGGACACGCCGCTGATTGATATCAACACGGCGGGTATCGTCGGTGCGGGCACCATGGGTGGCGGTATTGCGATGAACTTCCTGCAGGCCGGTATCCCGGTCACGATTGTCGAAACCTCGCAGGAGGCGCTCGACAAGGGCATCGGTATTATCAAGTCGAACTATGCGGCGACCGTCTCCAAGGGACGGCTGTCACAGGAGGCGATGGATAAATACATGTCATTGCTCACCGGCTCGACCAATCTTGAAGATTTGAAGGATGTCGATATCGTCATTGAGGCGATCTTCGAGAATATGGACGTGAAGAAAGAGGTTTTCGGCAAGCTTGATAAAATCTGCAAGCAGGGTGCCATCCTCGCGACGAATACCTCAACGCTAGATGTCGATGAGATTGGTGAAGCCACGAGCCGGCCAGAGTATGTCATCGGCCTGCATTTCTTTTCACCGGCCAATGTCATGCGGTTGCTGGAGGAAGTCCGGACCAAGAAAACCAGCCCTACCGTTATGGCGACCTGCATGGCGCTTGCGAAGAAAATCGGCAAGGTACCGGCCATGGTTGGTGTTTGCGATGGCTTTGTCGGCAACCGCATGCTGGCAAAACGTGGTGAACAGGCGAGCCAGCTCATTCTTGAGGGCGCCAAGCTGGAAGATGTGGACCGGGTTCTTTATGACTTCGGTTTCCCGATGGGGCCCTTCGCCATGTCGGACCTTGCCGGTAATGATGTTGGCTGGCGTATTCGTCAGGGTCGGGGCGTGACCAGCCCGGTTGCGGACGCGATCTGTGAACTTGGCCGGTTTGGCCAGAAGACTGGCGATGGCTACTATCACTATGAGAAGGGGAGCCGGACACCGCAGCCGGACCCAATCGTTGAGGAAATTATCGTCAAGGCCGCCCGCGATGCCGGAATCAACCGTCGGGAAGTTTCAGATGAGGAAATCCTCAAGCGCTGCATCTACCCGATGATCAATGAGGCGGCGAAAATCCTGGAAGAGGGCATTGCGACCCGCGCCAGCGACATCGACGTTATCTGGGTTTATGGCTATGGCTGGCCGATCTATCGTGGTGGCCCGATGCGCTATGCCGATCATATCGGCCTTGAGAATATCTATAACGATATGCTCAAGTTCAAGGCGGAGCATGGGGACGAATGGACCCCGGCCCCTCTCCTTGAAAAGCTGGTCAAGGAAGGCAAGGGCTTCAAGGATCTCTAAGCCGGATTACCCATTGACGAAGAAAGCCCCGCATTTTCGCGGGGCTTTTTTTATTGCTTGGCGTGGCGCGCCAGATAGATGACGGGGATCAGGGCAAAGGCGAAAACAACACCGGATACCATGAAGCAGTCATGGAAGGTAAGGGTCATCATTTCGACCGTTTGCTCAACAGTTAGAGCCGCACCGCCGTTTGCGGCCATGATCTCGGCCCCGTAATGGGCGGAGCGGGCGGTGATCAGCACGGCGATGATATTGACCCCGATGGTGCCGCCAAGCATGCGGCAGAAATTGAGCGCCCCGGAGGCTTGCGGCACTTGCGGTGACAGGACGCTGGAAAGGGACAGGGTGCTGTTGGCGGGCAGAATCAGGCCGAGCGCCGCCCGCCCGATGACGACCCATCCTGCGATCATCCAGAAGCCGCTTGCCTTATCAGCGAGGGTGAGGGCGTAGATCGAGATTACGAACAGGATGATGCCTGTGAAGAGAAGCCTGTGTGCAGGCAGGCGATCCACCAGCCGTCCGGCAATTGGCGAGACAATGGCAAGCGCCAGTCCACCCGGCAGCAGCAGCAATCCGGCGTCCGTTGCATCGCTCAATTGCACCGTTCGGGCAAAAAGCGGCAGCATGTAAATGGTGGAGAACATGCCGGCACTGGTAATGGCGCCAACGATGACGGTTGACGTAAATTTGAGATTACGGAACATGTCGAGCCGCAAAAGCGGCGACTTGCTGCGGCGTTCCCGGCGGAAAAACAGGATAAAGCTGATCAGCGAAATGAGAAGATAAACGATGACCTGCGGTTCTTCCATCGGGTAAAACTGGCTGTTGGACAGCCCGGTCAGCAAGGTACCGACGGTGAGGCCGATTAGGCAGAAGCTGATGATATTGAACCGGCTTGATTGCTGGCTGTCATCGCGGTCGGGAAGGAAAATCCATCCCGCGATGGCCGCAAATAGCGAGAGCGGCAGCGCGGCCGTAAAGGTATAATGCCAGTCGAATACATCGGTAATGACGCCGCCGATGGTCGGCCCGACAGCGGGCCCGAGGACAACCACCATGCTGAAGGTGCCAATAGCCGATCCGCGCCTGTTCTCTGGAAACAGCATAAAGACTAGCGCCATGGAAAGCGGCTGGATAATCCCGGCGCCTGCGCCCTGCAGGATACGCGCAAAAATAAGCAGGTTAAACGCCGGGGCGAACTGGCCGATCATGCAGCCGGTGAAAAACAGGATCGAGGCAAACAGGAAGGTCTTCCGCGCCCCGAAATTCTGCAACAACCAGGCGGAGGCCAGCATGCAAACGGCATTGGCGCAGAGGAACCCGGTGGACATCCACTGTGCGGAGGCCTGCGTCACGTTATAGTCGGCCATGATGTTGGTGAGCGCGACATTGATCATGGTCGAGGAAAAAATACTCGCCAATAGACCGAAAATCACCGCGAGAACCGCGAACCACTTAAATCGGGCGCCGTACTTTCGTTCCAGCAGCTCTAGCCGTTCGCTCGACATATCAGGCCGAAAACTCGTCTCGGATTTTCTGGTTATGCTCTCCAAGGGAAGGAATGGAACCGTACTTGCCCGTCTCGCCGCTGAGGTGGATGGGTGAGGCGATAAGGTTCACCGGACCGGCGCTGCTCTGAACCTCCGTCCGTTCCAGCTGCGGATGATGGGAAAGATCGGCAACGCTGTTCAGGGCGCCAAAGGCGATGCGTCCTTTTTGCAGTCGCTCAATCACCTCTGTCCGGGGGAGTTGTCCGAAAATCTTGTCGATCTCGGCATTGAGGGCGGGCCGATTGGCGACACGCTGCTCATTGGTGGCAAAGCGGGGATCATCCGCAAGAGCCGGATTTTGCAGGCCATGCTCGCAGAGATTTCGCCATTCCGTCTGGTTCTGGATGGAAATGACGACCGGGCCGCCTTCCGCTGTCTCATAGGCTTCATAGGGCGCGATGGACGGATGGGAGAGACCGCCACGTCCCGGCGCCTTGCCGCCATATTCCTGATGCAGCAACGGGACCGTCATCCAGTCGGCCATCCCAGCGAACAGGGTCGATTTGACGGCGCGGCCCCGGCCGGTCCGGTCGCGTTCATAAAGGGCTTCCAACACGCCGACAAGGCCATGCATCCCGGCGGCGATATCGCATACCGAAACGCCGACACGGCCGGGCCCTTCTGGAGAGCCGGTGACCATGGCGAGGCCGGTCTCGCTCTGGACCAGCATGTCATAGGCCTTCATCTTGGCATACGGCCCGTCCTCTCCATAACCGGAGATATCGACGGTTATCAGGCGCGGATTGCGCGCCTGCAGCGTCTCGCAGTCAAGACCATAACGCCCAACAACGCCCGGGGCGAGATTCTGGATAAAGACATCCGCCTTATCGATCATGTTTTTCAGAAGCGCGAGATCCTCGTCCTTCTTGATGTCGATCTGGACGGACTCCTTGCCCCGGTTGAGCCAGACAAAATAGGCGCTTTCGCCATTCACGACTGTATCATAGTTGCGGGCAAAATCGCCTTCGGGACGCTCGACCTTGATAACGCGCGCGCCGGCATCGGCAAGGCGGCAGGAAAGATAGGGGGCGGCAACTGCCTGTTCGAGGGAGATGACCAGGATGCCATCGAGAGGGCCGGACATGTTACTCTTCTTTTATTTGTTGATTACGGGTTGATATATCTATGCCCCGCATTGCGGATTTAATCAATAGGGGCACATACCTAACCCGTCCAGATGGCGAGGGTCCGGCTGATATGGGCGTAGGGTGCGCCGCTTTCCTCATGCCAGCGGTTGAAAGCCTCCTGCACTGCGGTGCGGTCCTTCTTGGACGTGAGCTTGCCGCTGCCCACGCCAAGTCGATTGAGCGCGGTCACCACATCGGGCGTCATGATATAGCCGTCCTTGCCCATCATGCGGACGAAATAGGGGCCGGAATTGCCACCAAGCTGCTTGAAGCGGATCTTGATGTCCTCATATAGCCCGGCAATATTCCCAAGTGGCCAATCGGCGAGATAATTACCGATGGAGCCATGCTCTTTTTCCAGCTCCACAAGGGCAAGCGCATTATGATGGGTCGCCCGGATTTTCCCGAGATGGCGGATGATAGCCGTATTCTCCATCAGCGCGGCAATATCATCCTCGCTCATGAAGGCGACCTTGGCCGGTTCGAAGCCGTGAAAAGCCTCCTCGAACGCGGGCCATTTGTTCCGGACCATCGTCTGGTTGAGGCCGGTGGAGAAAATGCGAAAACTCATTGCCGAGAAATACTCGGCGGCAGGCGTCTTGCGAATCTCCGCGTCAGTTTTAAGCTCCGGCATCCGGGCGGCAAGCTCCGCCGCGCCGCCCGCATTTTCTTCCGCTTTTGCGCGGATATCTTCATATGAGATCATGGCGTCGATCATCCAATCCGTTTAACTCTGTCCCTGAGACAGAATACCGCCAGATGACCTTTACCGCTATGCTATAAATCCGGCCCGGGAGATGGGCAGTTCGCGAAGGCGCTCCCCCGTACCTGCAAAAATCGCGTTGGCCAGCGCCGCCGCGATGGGCGGGGTGCCGGGCTCTCCAACCCCGCCGAGAAGGCGTCCGCTCGGCGCGAGATGAACCTCGATTTCCGGGCAGTTGGCGAGGCGGATCATTTCATAGTCGGGGAAGTTACTGTTGAGCACCACCCCGTCCTCAATCTCAATCTCGCCATAGAGCGCCGCCGTGAGGCCGAAGACAATCCCGCTTTCCATCTGCGCTTTCACGGTGTCGGGATTAACGACGGCCCCGCAGTCGATAACGCAATAGACTTTGTCCACGGTAATTTCCTTGTCGCCGTTTACCGTAATCTCTACCACCTGCCCAACGATGGAGGAAAAGGATTCATGCAGCGCCACGCCGCGTGCCCGGCCTTGGTCAAGCGGTGTCGACCAGTTGCTGACCTTCGCAAGCTGTTTCAGCACATTGGCAAAATCGGGATGGTTCTCGAGATGGGCGAGGCGAAAGTCGACAGGGTCCGCCCGCGCGGCATAGGCCATTTCATCCATGAAGGATTCGGTGAAGAAGGCGTTGTAGGAATGACCGACGCTGCGCCAGAAACCAACCTCAATCGGCAGCTTCACCGGCACATGATCGACAAGGCGGCTGGTGAACTCATAAGGGATATCCGCGGCGCCCTCGCTTGTCGTGTTGTCGGGGACGTCCATTGTCGCCCAGGGAAGAAGCCGCGCCGTGTAGGAACCCGACACCGACTGGCTGACGATCCGGTTCGCCCAGGCGGATATCCTGCCGTCCGACCCAAGCGTGCCTTCAAGCCGGCTGACGGCGGCAGGGCGGAAGATATCATGCTGGATATCATTTTCCCGGGTCCACAGAAGTTTGACCGGGCGGTTCTTCATTTCCTTCGCGATTGCCACGGCCATGATCACCAGGTCAATTTCTAGCCGCCGGCCGAAGCCGCCGCCAAGCAAGGGCGTATGAACAATGACATTCTCCGCCGGGACATCGGCGATTTTCTCGGCAAACCACTTAATCAGGGTCGGGACCTGGTTTGGCATCCAGATTTCAACACCAGTGTCGGTCACCATTGCCGTGCAGTTCATCGGTTCCATACAGGCATGGGCAAGGAAGGGAACCTTGTAGACCGCCTTTACAGCGGATTGGGCCTCATCTATCGCCGCGCGCGCATCGCCGGTTTCCGCATAAATGCGGGAGTCCTCGCTCTCGAGATTTTCCTCCAGAAGGGTGAGGATGCCGCCCGAGGAAAATTCCTTGGCGGGACCGTCATTAAAGGTCGCGGGCAACGCCTCGACGGCTGTCTTGGCGCGCCAGAAACTATCAGCAATGACGGCAACGCCACTCTCGAACGGCACGACCTTAAGCACGCCCGGCATATCCTTGACGGCCGACGCATCGTGGGAGGCGAGGGTCCCGCCGAGCACGGGGGAAAGCTTGACCGCCGCATGCACCATCCCGTCAAGCTCTATATCGACGCCAAATTCCGCGGTGCCATCGACCTTCGACGGGATATCAAGGCGTGGCTGCGGTGTGCCGATCAGGGTAAACTCGCTACTCTTTTTAAGAACGGGATCAAGGGAGACAGTCTCCGATGCAGCTAGTATCGCGAAGTCACCGAAACCACCCGACATCCCGCTGCCGCCGTGGGAAAGGACTCCGTTTGTGACGCTGATCTCGGCAGGCGGTACATCCCAGGTGCGCGCCGCCGCCGCGACAAGCATCGCCTTTGCCGTAGCTCCGGCCTGACGCATGGGGAGCCAGGCATCCCGCACGGAGCTGCTGCCGCCGGTTACCTGTACGCCGAGGAATTGCCCAAGCTTGGCCATTCCCCAGGCACCGATTGTATCCTCTCCCTCATGATGCTTGTCGGAAAAGGGCAACGCGTCCTTCATCACCGCAATATTGGCATATACATCCGCGACCGGGGCCTGCTCCACCACCAACTCGCTGAAATTTGCGTCCATTTCCTCCGCAACCAGCATGGCGAGCGCCGTATAGACGCCCTGTCCCATTTCGGAGCGGGGAATGGCAACCGTGACCAGGCCGTCCTTGTCCACCTTCACCCAGGCATTGAGCGCGACTTCACCTTCCATGGTCGTTGCGGTAAGGGCCGCGTTCGCGGGATCTCCATCACGAAGAAAGCCATATCCAACGGCGAGGCCACCGCCGACAAGTGCGCCGCCAACGATGAATTTACGCCTGGTCAAATTTAATTTAGTCATTCCTGCACCCCTCCCTGCAGGGCGGCGGCACGTTTGATCGCGCGCTTGATGCGCGGATATGTGCCGCAGCGACAGATGTTGGTAATACTGTCGGCAATGTCTTCGTCGCTCGGGTTGGAATTTTCCGCGAGAAAGGCGGAAACCGCCATGATCATGCCGGACTGGCAATATCCACATTGTGGCACCTGCTCCTGGATCCAGGCGAGCTGTACCGGGTTCAACATCTCCCCGCTAATACCTTCGATTGTCGTGATTTTGGTCCCCACGGCACCAGACACCGGGTAGCTGCAGGATCGGACGGCTTCCCCATCCACATGGACGGTGCAGGCACCGCAGGCGGCAACGCCACAGCCGAATTTCGTGCCCTTGAGACCGATGGTATCGCGCAACACCCAAAGCAGGGGCGTGTCCTCTTCTACATCCACCTCATGTAGTTCGCTGTTGATATCAAGACGCAGCATCTTCCCCTCCCACATTCTGTCAGGATAGGAATTATCCCTGGTTCCTATATAGGGTGCTTTTCGGCTGCCCGGTAAAGGGAAATATATTTTGTTCTTTCAGGGACCGCGCGGCAAAGTGATGGTTCGAGTCAGGGATAGTTTTCCTCAATCGCCTTGAGGAAGGCCGGACCGTACTTTTCCTGCTTGCTGCGGCCAACCCCCTGCAGCTCGCCAAAGGCGGTAAGCGACGTCGGTTTAAGCTGCGCCATCTCGATCAGTGTCTTGTCGTGAAAGATAACATAGGGCGGAACATTCTGCTCTTTTGCCAGATCGAGACGCACCGACTTGAGGTAATTGAACAGCGCCTCTTCCTGGTCGTTCCCGAAACTGCGTACCGTGCCGGACGCAGACGTCCCTTTGCGCGAGCGGACGGGGGCCTTCTTGAGGTCGAGCCGTGTCTCTCCTTTAAGGATCGGACGGCAATTCTCGTTCAGGGAAAGGCTGCCATAGCCTTCGGTATCGACATTAAGCAACCCGAGTGCGAGAAGCTGCCGGAAGATCGACTGCCAGTCGGCGCGGTTAATGCCTTTGCCCATGCCATAGGTGCTCATGCGGTCATGGCCGAACTTCTTTATTTTGTCCGTGTCGGCACCGAGCAGAATATCGATGATGTGGCCCGCGCCGAACATCTCCCCACTCCGGTAAATGCAGGACAGCGCCATTTGGGCGGCTTCGGTGGCATCGAAAAGGGCCGGCGGCTCGAGGCAGTTATCGCAGTTGCCGCAGCTCTCCGGCGGGGATTCACCGAAATATTCCAGCAAGAGGCGACGGCGACAAAGCGCGCTTTCACAAAACTGCAGGAGGGATTCCAGCTTGCCGCGGTCAAGTTTCTGCTGCTGCAGCGTCTTATCCGGGTTCTGCATCAATGATTTTAGTTTCGCCACATCCTGCAGCCCATAGGCAAGCCAGGCATTGGCAGGCAGGCCATCGCGCCCGGCGCGGCCCGTTTCCTGGTAATAGCTTTCCATGTTCTTCGGGAGATCGAGATGGGCAACGAAGCGGACATCCGGTTTGTCGATTCCCATCCCGAATGCGATGGTGGCGACAATAATGACGGCATCGTCTTTCAGGAATCGCGCCTGTGTCTCGCGTCGGACCTGCGGATCAAGCCCCGCGTGGTAGGGCAGGGCGACGCGTCCGGTGGCCGCGATTTTCTCCGCCACCTGCTCGACCTTGCGCCGGGACATACAATAGACAATGCCGGCATCGGTCGCATGTTCGCCCTTGATGAAGTTGAGAAGCTGGGTGACGCCATTCGTCTTGGCCGTCAGCCGGTAACGGATATTCGGCCGGTCGAACCCGGCGCGGAAAATCTTGCCATAGGAAAGCCCCAGCCGCTCGATAATATCCTTTTCCGTTGGTGCATCGGCAGTTGCGGTGAGGGCGAGGCGCGGCACGGACGGGAATTTCTCGGCCAATATTTCAAGGCGCAGGTATTCGGGTCGGAAATCATGGCCCCACTGGGAGACACAATGCGCCTCGTCGATTGCGAACAGCGAAATATCGCACCGTTGCAGCAGATCGATAAAGCCGCCCGAAAAAAGTCTCTCCGGCGCGATATACAGCAGCTTGATCTCGCCGTTCAGAAGCGCAGTGCGGATGGTGGCCTGTTCTTCCATAGAATGAGCGGAATTCAGTGCGGCGGCAGCAACGCCAAGCTGTTGCAAGGCCTCGACCTGGTTCTGCATCAGCGCGATCAGCGGGGAAATGACAACTGCCGTCCCGTCCATACAGAGGGCGGGAACCTGGTAACAGAGTGATTTTCCGCCGCCGGTGGGCATCAGCACAAGGGCATCGCCGCGGGCGATCACATGGTCGATAATCTGGGCTTGTTCCCCGCGAAAGGCAGGGTATCCGAAGATGGATGTAAGAATTTGGGACGGGTTACGCGACATACCCCCTTTATACAGTCATCGCCGCGCCAATCAACGCCGGAATGATGTTACGGGGCGCTAATCGCGATCTTCTGCTTTTGTCCAGCCGCGTTGCTTGAGTTGTTCCTTAAGGGCCTGGATCTCAAGCGCCGCCTCAGCGAGAAGCGCTTTCAGCCGCTGGTTTTCCTCATCAACCTTTTTCAGGCGGTTGATTTCCTCGGCGCCGGTCTTCTCGGCGCGCTTTTTCCAGCGGTATATGGAGGCCTTGGAAATGTCATATTGTTTGGCGAGATCTTCGACCGTCTGGCCATCTGCCAGTTCCTGAAGGATCATCTTGACCTCCTGCTGAGAATAATATTTGCGTTCCATGAGACGGGGCGTCCTCACCTTTAGGTTTCAATCAAGCCATCAGGCCTGAGTTTTCTTGTGTCGGATCAATTCTCCCTCACCCGGCGGCGCGGCGGTCGCATATTGGTCCGTGTTATTGCTGCTTGCCGAGTTCATTGACGACGGCCTGGAGGGCGGCGAGATTTTCCGGGATGGCGCTACCGGCGATCAGTTCCTGCGAGGCCTTTGCCGCCGCCGCGGGATCGGTGCTCAGCAGCTGCTTGGAGGCTGCGATGGTAATGGCATTATGAATGGAGTAGCTGTGCTGCTGCTGGGAAATGACATTCTGGAGTGCCAGCCCGATGGTGTGGGCCATCTGCTGATAGAGTATGGCCATGGCTTCCGCGGGGGCGTCGCCGAGAACGCTCAGATTCGTCTGCGCGATGGATCCTGTGATCTGGCTGTTTACATAAGACTCTGACGTCATTGCCGCTCTCCTGCTTGTCTTGTGGAAATTCCGGGGGTTGGTTGCTTATCGGGGGCTATTTCTTCATCGGCGTATGCGGCGGCACATGGGATGGCTGGGCCGTCGCCACATTTACGGGCGCCGCGGCATGCCTGCCATAATGATGGCGGGTCGCGGCGGGACTGCCCCTCTGCGATAACAACCCTGCAGTACTGCGCGCCGCCGAGGAGGACGATAACGCGAGGAGCGAGTTCAGGTTCTGCGCGGTCGAGGCGAGGCTGAGGCTGTACATATTCTGCTGGTTCGCGACGGCGTTCTGGATCGCCACCCCCACAGCCTGGGCCGTGGTCTGGTACAAGGTACCGAGTGATTGTGCGGGGGCAAGCCCGATATTCATCGTGTTTGCCTGGGTGATGGCATCCGTAATCTGGCTATTCACCGATTTGACATGTTCCGAATTTCTCTGCGCTGTCATGGCCTTATCCTGTTGTCATTGCTGCCGGCGGGTCGAATATTGCGCATATCCGGCCGGTAAGGGGCGGGCGGCGCAATATTCGATTTACCAATGGGAAGAGATCACTTCCCGGATCGGCGGGGTTAGGTATTAAATCTCGGAGAGTTGGGACTGCTTTCCTTGAAACTCGCCAGCACGCCTTTCAGCGACGCCATGGTTTCCGCGACAGGATTTCCGCTCAGGATTTCCTGCGTGGCCTTGCCTTCGGCCGCCACATCAAGGGTGTAGAGCAGGCTCACAGCGCCTGTTACAACGGCAGAGTCGATAGAGTTCTTATGCTGCTGGTTAGCAACCATGTTCTGCATTGACATACCTGTTGACTGGGCCATCATCTGATAGAGCATGCCCATGGATTCCGCGGGGGCATCGCCCAGCACCTTGACGTTCGTTTGTGTGACAGCGTCTGTAATCTGGCTGTTCATCCAAGTGTTATCCGCCATTTTTCAGCTCCTTTAGGGTTTATTTATGAGGAATGTTAGATCAGAACGCGCGCGCGGCGGCCTGAAGGGAGGAGAGGGCCTCGGCAACCGGGTTGCCGCCGAGAATCTCGGACGTTGCTTTCGCGTCGGTCGCGGTCGCCATGGCGTACAGGACATTCGTTCCCTGCGTGGTGACGGCGAGGTCTACGGTATTCGCTCCTTGCTGGTTCGATACCGCATTCTGCATGCTGGCGCCGACAACCTGGGCAAATACCTGATAGGCATTTGCCATGGCGATTGCGGGAGCATCCCCCAATACACCGACATTGGATTGGGTGACGGAATCAGTAATCTGGGCATTGACTGGTGTATCCCCTGGCATGGGTCATTCTCCTTTAATAATCAGGCCTAAAATCCTGTTAGGTGATGTGTTAAGTCTGTGACGTTTGTTCGGTTTGCGCTTTCTTTAATTCAACGATGATAGCCTTAAGCGCGGAGACTATTTCTGCGTTCACATTTCCCGAGAGGATCTCCTGCGTGGCTTTCGCTTCGACAGAGCTGTCCATGCTGTAAAGCATGGCGATCCCCTGGCTGACGATGGCATTGTCGATGGTGTTCATATTCTGCTGGTTCGCGACCGCGTTCTGCATGGACACACCGACGGCTTGCGCCATCATCTGGTAGACGGTTCCCATCGACTGGGCAGGGGCGCCGCCGATTACAACCAGGTTGGATTGTGTGACGGCATCGGTAATTTGGCTGTTGACGGGTGTGTCGTTTGCCATTGATTGATCCTCTCTCGTTCCTGTCGTGGTCGATTGACTGGGTTTTCCTCTTTCAATGTGCTGAAGACGCTGTCGGTTGAGAAAATGTGACGCAGCCATGAGATTTTCTTCCATCGATTGCGAAAACTCTCACTCTTCCAGCGACGGAACTGTAACGCTGAAATAGGCGTCGGGCTTCAAGCGCGGTGCGTAGTATCGATATCTCGGTGCAAGTGAATGTTCTGTTTTTCGCAGAAGTCTGCGCTCTGGCGGGCATATCGGCGGAAGGACAGGATCGGGAATCCCGCCCAGTCTGCCAGGACGAAAAAGGGACAGAGGTCAAAGGGGGTAGCTGCGCGTCCGTCGGCGCAGGAGGGTTTTACTTGTCGAGGCAACTGCCTGCAAAAAGACGAGTTAATCGCTCAAGGGGAGGAGCCGCAGCTCCTCCGCATGTGCGAGGTCGTTTATCCGCCCATTTGTTTGACGATCTTGTCCATCGCAACCGCTGTTGCCGCGACGGCATCGGCAGTGATGCCGGCAATTTCCTGGCTGGTCTGTGCGGCAAGCGCGGCCCCGCCGGCACTGGTGACCGCGTTGAGGCTCGTCACCGCCGACTGGGTCTGGGCATTCAGGGCCTGGGTGATCGCGGCTGTTTGCGCGTTATAGGATTCCCCGATGGTTGCCTTCTGGGCGGAGATCGAGATGGCCTCTGCATTTTTAAGCGCGGTCAGGGCCGCCGCGCCGGCATTCGTGACGCTGTTCATCATGTTTGAGTTCGCCGTCGCGTTCTCCAGGGCTAGGCCGGAGGAATGGGCGGCAAACTGATATAGCAGGCCCATGGCGAACTGGGCTGAATCTTCGATTTTTGCGGGCGCCGTGGAGGAAGCACTCGTGTCGCCGGGGGAGGAGGTAGCCATGATTATGTATCCAGTATGGTTTGAGCTAAAATTTATTCTTTAAAAAATGTATATCTAAAGTTGCAGAAGTCCTTATCCGCTGCTGTCGGACGCTGTCGTGTCCGACGTCGCCGACCCGTCGGACTTGGCGGGACTGTCCCTGGTGGTTGAGGTGTTGTCGCCAGTTCCTGTTCCCGTGGATTGCGCAGAGTCTGTACCGTCAGTCGCCGCTGCCGCCCCTGCAGCGGGGTTGGTGGCGAGGGTCAGCAGCTTCTGCAGATAGTCGAGACGTTCCGCCGGGGTCAGTTTCTCTATCTGATCGGCCATACCAGTCCTGAGAAGCCCGCTGGTGCCAGCAGCTACGGCAGCGGCACCCAGAATATTGAGATGCTGCTGATTGGTGACGGCATTTTGCGACGCCATACCCGCTGCATGTGCCAAATTAAGATACATGGTTGCCATTGACTTGGAAGTAGAACTACCAAGCAAGATTTCATTAGTTGCCATTATTGAGTTTTTAATCTGCTCGTCGCTTTGAGAGTTCGCCATTATTATATTCCTGTAATAAAAAAATAATTATATTTAATGAAATAAATATTAATAAATAAAATTCAATTTTAAATATTAAATTAATTGTTAATGTATTCATTTAATAAATAAAAATACTCAATAAGTAAATGGATCATACACCCGTATTAAAGATATAAAAAAATAGAAATGCACTTTAAAAGTGATATTTCACTCCCAAATGAAGAGACACAACGCGGGTGGTCCAGCTTGTAAGCCATCCTTAGTCAGTTTTGTTTTCCATAAATTCAAATCTTCTAGGGGGTCACTGTGAATCCGCTCAGGCAAGAATTCGTCTCCAAATCCAACCTTTCCACGCTCCCATCCTGCCAACGTTCCAAGCGGCCAATACCCGTAAGTCTCTCCGTCACGACATTGCAGACTGAAATTGCTGGCCGGACAGAAGCGACACGGAAAGGCCCGGGAATGTCCGTCTCCCATCATCCGGAAAACACGAATTGTCCGGAGCATTTTTGGGCTGCGTGGCACTCTCATAAGGAGTATCTCATTAAGCTCAGCATGATCTGGATGAATGTCAGCGCGGCGGATGCGGAAGATGCCTTCAGCGACGCCACCATTCGTGCCTATGAGAAATATGCCGCCCATGCGCCGCAGATCAGCAATGAGCGGGCCTGGTTTGCCCGGCTGCTCCACAATATCTGCATCGACAAGCACCGCGCCAACAAGCGTATCAAGAATCTTTATGACAGGGTGAAGGAAATAAGCGCCATTGATATGTCGGCGCTCGACACCCGGCAACAGACACCGGAAGGCAATCTCATGAATAGCGAACTCAGCCATCGGCTGCGGACCGCCATCGAGAATCTTCCCGAACGGCTGAAGGCTCCGGTCATTCTGCGTCTTGTCCAGGGGGAGGAATATGACGAAATTGCCCGCAAACTCGGGATCTCGAATGATAATGTCCGAAAAAGGGTGCAGCAGGGCCGCGGGCTCCTGCGGGAAAACCTGAAAGCCTTCCGTGACGGGTGAACCCGAGGAAAGGGCGCAGAAATTTATTTTTAGCTATCGACAGTGCCCCGCCAAATCGGGTAACGATAAGGTGAGTACTTCCGGCCTCGCGCCGTTCTCAAGTAGCTGGGGAGCTATTTTCAATGACAGAAGGTATCGTTCTGCGCGATGAACGCGCGGACACTTCGCCCATTGTCTCGGACGAAGTAAAATACACAACTTGCTATATGTGCGCCTGCCGCTGCGGGATAAAGGTGCATCTCAAAGACAACAAGATCCGTTATATTGAGGGAAATCCCGATCATCCGGTCAACAAGGGCGTGCTTTGCGCAAAAGGCTCTGCCGGGATCATGCAGCAGAATTCGCCGGCCAAACTGCAGAAGCCGCTGCTCCGTGTTGGCGAGCGGGGCGAAGGAAAATTCAAGGAAATTGAATGGGAAGAGGCGCTTGGCCTTGCGGCGGGCTGGCTCATGGATGTGCGCGCGGATGATCCATCGAAGCTCGCCTTTTTTACCGGGCGGGACCAGTCGCAAAGCTTCACCGGATGGTGGGCCAAGCAATATGGCACCCGGAATTTTGCCGCCCATGGCGGTTTCTGCTCCGTCAATATGGCGGCGGCGGGTCTATACAGCATTGGCGGATCCTTTTGGGAGTTCGGCGAACCGGATTGGGACCTG
Organism: Sneathiella sedimenti; assembly: GCF_017313765.1. Classification (GTDB taxonomy): domain Bacteria; phylum Pseudomonadota; class Alphaproteobacteria; order Sneathiellales; family Sneathiellaceae; genus Sneathiella; species Sneathiella sedimenti. The sequence goes on from NZ_JAFLNC010000002.1 coordinate 852,731, forward strand.
ACGAAATATTTCCTGATGTTCGGTGTCGCGGAGGATCATGACTCCAACCCGATCAAGATAGGTCTTGGCAAACTGAAAACCCGGGAGGATGCGAAATTCGTCTCCGTCAATCCTGTCCGGAGCGGTTATTCCGCCATTGCCGATGAATGGGTCGGTATCACGCCCGGCACAGATGGCCTGTTCGTCATGGCGATTATTCATGAACTGCTGAATGCGGAGAAAATCGACTGGGAGTATCTGAAGCGCTACACCAATGCGTCCTGGCTCGTCATTCAGGCGGAGGGTGAGGCGGACAACGGGCTTTTCGCGCGGGATGCGACCGGCACGGCCCTGATTGCGACCCCGTCGGGCAAGCTGCTTCCGAACAGTGACCGGAAAGCCGATCCGGCGCTTGTCGGGACCTATACGCTTCCCTCCGGAAGGACGGCGGTTCCCGCGTTTCAGTTGATGGCGGCGCGGTATCTGGATGAGAAGTACTCTCCCGACGCTGTTGCGGACAAAACGGGGATCAAGGCGGCGACCATCCGGCGGATAGCGGCCGAGATAGCCGAAGTCGCCTTCGAGCAGGAAATCACCCTCGATATCCCCTGGACAGACTGGGCAGGTCGACGCCAGGAGAAAATGATCGGCCGCCCGGTCTCCATGCATGCGATGCGCGGGATATCGGCGCATTCCAACGGCTTTCATACCTGCCGCGCCATTCACCTGTTGCAGATGATCCTGGGTTCGATTGATGTGCCCGGCGGCTTCCGGCACAAGCCACCGTATCCGAAACCCTGTCCGCCGGGCCCGACCCCCGCAGGAAAGGAAACCCAGGCGAATACGCCGCTTGACGGTATGCCGCTCGGTTTTCCGAAGGGACCCGCGGATTTGCTGGTGGATGACGCGGGGAACCCCAAACGGATCGACAAAGCCTATAGCTGGGAATATCCGCTTTCGGCTCATGGTCTGATGCATAGCGTGATCCATAATGCCTGGGCGGGCGATCCGCAGGAAATCGATGTCCTGTTCATGTATATGGCCAATATGGGCTGGAACAGCTCGATGAATGTGCCGGACACGATCCGCTATCTGACTGACAAGAACCCGGATGGCAGCTACAAAATTCCGAAAATCATCTATTCCGATGCCTATTCCTCTGAAACTGTGGCGTACGCGGACCTGGTGCTGCCGGATACGACCTATCTGGAACGCTGGGATTGCATTTCGCTGCTGGACCGGCCGATTTCCTCGGCCCATGGTGCCGCGGATGCCATACGCCAGCCCATCGTCACCCTTGATCGCGATGTCCGGCCGTTCCAGGATGTGTTGCTGGAACTTGGCGTAATGCTCAACCTTCCCGGCATCGCGGCGGAAGACGGATCGGCGCTCTATCCCGGCGGCTATGCGGAATATATGGTTCGTCATGAACGCACGCCCGATATCGGGCCGCTAGGTGGCTGGCGCGGTGAAGATGGCACCGGGCAGGGTCGCGGCACGCCCAATATGAAGCAACTGGATGCCTATATCGCCAATGGCTGTTTCTGGGAGAAGAAATTCACGCCCGAACAGTCCTATTACAAGTTCGCCAACAAATCCTATCTGGACGAGGCTGTCCGTATGGGCTGGCTTGCCATGCCGGGGCAGGTGATGATGGAGATATATTCCGAAACACTGCAGAAATTCCGTCTTGCGGCACAAGGCTTTGGCGAACTGCAACCGCCCGACCATTTGCGCCCGCGTATTGATACCTTCTTCGATCCGATGCCGATCTGGTATTCCGCGCTTGAGGAAGAAGGTCTCCCGCAGGATGATTTCCCGCTTCATGCGGTGACCCAGCGGCCCATGCATATGTACCATAGTTGGGGCGGCCAGAATGCCTGGCTGCGCCAGATAACAGCGCGCAACCCGTTGTTTATACATGCGGAGACAGCGGCGGCGAAAGGCATCGCGGATGGGGACTGGCTCTGGGTCACGTCCCCGCACGGGCGGGTGAAGGCGCAGGCGAAGCTGATGCAGGGCGTCAACCCGCATACGGTCTGGACCTGGAACGCCATCGGCAAGCGAAAGGGTGCGTGGAACCTGAAGGAAGATGCGCCGGAGGCCACCAAGGGCTTTTTGCTGAACCATATCATTTCCCAACTGCTACCTGCGCGGGAGGATGGATATCGCTACTCCAACTCCGATCCGGTGACGGGGCAGGCCGCCTGGTACGACCTGCGTGTGAAAATCGAGAAATGCGCTGCCGATGAGTATGAGGAAACGGAACCCATGTTGCCACCGCAGGATCATTTCGGCCTTCCTGAACCGACGGAACTGTTGCGATACGGTGCGGATCTCAAGGGCGAGGCGAGCGGCCTTGCGCCCGTTGCGATGAAGGACTGGATCGGCAACAGGGAGGAAAATGCCGGACAGAAGAGTGGGATCAGGCCCGGTCACGGCAATAAGCTGACCGATGTACCTGGGAAGGAAAAAGAATGACGTCACTTCCGAAAAATCCGCCGAAGAAGAAACTCGGCCTGGTGATCGATCTGGATATCTGCGTCGGATGTCATGCCTGTGCGGTGAATTGCAAGGAATGGAATTCCGGCGGTCATTCCGCTCCGATGACCGACACGGAGCCCTATGGCGCGGATCCGACCGGGGTCTGGTTTAACCGCATCCACAGTTTTGAGGTGGAGAACGAGGAAACGGGCGGGCGTACGGTCCATTTCCCGAAAAGCTGCCTGCACTGTGACGATGCGCCCTGCGTGACGGTCTGCCCGACCGGCGCGTCCTACAAGCGGGAAGAAGACGGCATCGTTCTCGTCAATGCGGATCACTGCATCGGCTGCAAGCTCTGTTCCTGGGCGTGCCCCTATGGTGCACGGGAGTATGACGAGGATGCCGGGGTGATGAAGAAATGCACTTTGTGCGTCGACAAGATTTATAACCCCAACCTGCCCGAGGAATCCCGGGTTCCGGCCTGTGTCTCGACCTGTCCGGTGGGCGCGCGGTCCTTTGGTGATCTCGGCGATCCCGAGAGCGATGTGAGCAAGCTGGTCGCCAAGCGCGGCGGCTACGACCTGATGCCGGAGCAGGAATGCAAGCCCACCAATAAGTACCTTCCGCCGCGTCCCAAGAAAATCGGGCGTGAGGGGCAAGCGCCGGAACTCGTTCCGGTCGCTGACAGTTCCGCAGGCGTTATCGCCCGCTGGGTCGACAAGTTTCTATCTGCGTAACAAGAGGCCACGATGCATCCGGCAAAATCGGTTATTTTCTTCACGACTGCTTCCGGCGCGGGGTATGGGCTTCTCTGCCTGTTGATCGCCGGCAATATCCTTGGGATGATGCCCGGGAATTTCTGGCTGGCCTTCACCGGCTATGCGGTAAGTTATGTATTGATCGCGGGCGGGCTTCTCTCCTCCACCTTTCACCTTGGTCATCCGGAGCGGGCATGGCGTGCCCTGACCCAATGGCGGTCTTCCTGGCTCAGCCGGGAAGGGGTGATGGCCCTGCTGACCTTCCTCCCGACGGGCCTCTATGCGCTGCATCACCTGTTCTTTGCGGATATGATGCAGGGCCTGATGGGACTGGTCGGGATAATCGGGGTAATCTGCGCGATCGTGACGGTGTATTGCACGGCCATGATCTATGCGAGCCTGAAGCCGATCCATGCCTGGTCGAACGGTTATGTCCCGGCGGGCTATCTTCTCCTCGCCCTGATGAGCGGGCTGCTGCTGTTGAATGTCCTGCTGGCACTCTGGGGGACTACAGAAACGTCCCTGCAGCTTGCCACCTTGCTGATCCTCGGGATTGGCCTTGTGTGGAAAATCATCTACTGGCGTTTTCTCGATGGCAGCAAAAGCATTTCGACGCCCGAAAGCGCCACGGGCCTTGGCGAGTTTGGAACGGTCCAGCTGTTTGAGGGCCCTCATACAGAGGCCAACTACCTGATGAAGGAAATGGGCTTCAAGATTGCCCGGAAACATTCCGCCAAGCTCCGCCTGATTACCTTGATGGGGGCCTTTGTTGTGCCGTTTGTACTGATCCTGCTCAGCCTGTTGTTCGGGTCGGTCGGCGCGGGGATTTCCCTCGTTCTGGCGCTCCTGGCCGCGGCGGTTGGTCTCGTGACGGAACGCTGGCTCTTTTTTGCCGAGGCGCGCCATACGGTCGGCCTTTATTACGGTGCCTCCCACGCATAAAAAAAAGGCCGGTAAAAACCGGCCTTTCTCTATCTTATTGCCACGGGTTATCAACTAGCGCGCTTAAATTTCTGCTGGCGAGCATTTGAACGTTTATGCGGCGCATCTGCAGTCGGGTGCGCGGATTTGCCAGACTTAAATCCCGGTTTGCCTTTATTCTTGCTGACGGTCTTCTTCGGACGCTTGCGAAATGGCTTAACATCGCCCGTTGGTAATGCGTCACGCTTTGCACCCGCAGGAGGTCCATTTCGCCGCGAACGATGCTTTTTCTGTTCTGGTTTGGCCGTCGGTGCGGGGAAGGGATGATCTTCATCGATGCGTACCTTTTGCTTGATGGTTTGTTCAATGTTTCTCAGCAGGTTGCGTTCACGCGGCTCGCAGATTGAAATCGCGATGCCGGTCGCCCCGGCGCGACCCGTCCGGCCGACACGGTGAACATAGTTCTCCGCTTCCATCGGCAGGTCATAGTTGATGACATGGGTAATGCCATTTACGTCAATCCCACGCGCGGCAACATCTGTTGCCACCAGGACTGAAAAACGACCGTTCTTGAAGGAGCGCAGCGTGCGTTCGCGGGCGCGCTGATGCAGGTCACCATGGATCGCCGCCGTTTTGATGCCCTCGACTTCGGCCTCGATTTCCTCAGCCAGCTTGTCGGCGGTTGCCTTGGTGCGGACAAAGACGAGAACCCGTTCCTTGTCGCCCATGCCGAGCAGATGCATCAGCAGGTCTTTCTTGTCATGTCCGCGCACCATCAGGACCGAATGGTCGATGGTTTCTGCAACGGCTGTCTTGCGTTCCACTTCGACAAATTCCGGATTGGTCAGAAGCTTCTGGGAAAGACGCTTGATGGCCGCGCTCATGGTGGCGGAGAACATCACGGTCTGATGCTCTTCCGGCAGCTTGTCGGCGATAAAGGTCACATCCTCGATAAAGCCCATGTCCAGCATGCGGTCGGCTTCGTCCAGGATAAGCGTTTCAACATTATCAAGCTGGACAGTGCCACGCTTCATATGATCCATCATCCGGCCTGGTGTTGCCACCATGATATCGACGCCACGGGAAAGCTGCTGCAGCTGCGGACCGTAAGGCGCGCCGCCATAGACGACTGTGTGAAACAGCTTCATGCCGCGCGTAAAGACACGGATGCAGAGCCCGATCTGGTTGGCAAGCTCGCGTGTGGGCGCAAGAATGACAGCTGTCGGACGGTTCGGTTTTGGCTTGCGGCGGTCATGCTGCAACCGCTGCAGGAGCGGGAGCACAAAGGCGGCCGTCTTGCCACCCCCTGTTTCGGCAATACCCATCAGGTCGCGCCCTTCCATCAGAGCCGGGATGCTCTGCATCTGGATCTGTGTCGGCACGGTGAAACCCTGTTTGTCGATTGCACGCAAGAGCGGCCCAACGAGGTTGAGCTCGGTAAATTCGGTCATAAAATGTAAGTCCTCAAAAAAAACTATATGCTGTTGCCACTTGGTGCAGGGCAACCTGTTAAGGCCAAAAAAGGTGAGAACCGTGCCTCCTTGACCTTATGCCGGACTGAATACATTGTCGGGCTGTCAGCAACGCGTGTGCGCTGTGGAAATACTGTTCCTATACCTGATGTTTGGTTTCAACGGCTTGACGGCCGTTAGCACCACTATGCCAATGCAAAAAACATTGTGCACCGCACATATGCGCATAAATATAGCCCATGTCAAGGAATTATGGGACTCTTGGTTAATTATCCGGGAATTGAAAAAGTCCTTGATTTGCGGCTTTTTTTGACGTTATCAGTCGCCTACTATAGGAACAGGTTACGTAAAGATTTTATCACGGCTTAATGCCAGGTGACAAAAGGGGTAGTTATGGATTTAAAAGAAATAATGGATGAGATCGTCCTTATTATTACGCAATATGGCCTCGACGTGATTGGCGCGTTAGTCATCCTGATTATCGGCTACATCATATCGAAGCGCGTGCCATCCGTCCTGGAAAATTTGATGCACAAGCGCGGTATCGATCCAACGGTTAGCGGTTTTCTGGGTAGCCTGACACGGTTCGTTATCCTTGCCATCACCTTGCTCTTGGTCCTCGCGCAGTTTGGGGTGCAGACAGCCAGCCTGATTGCGGTTCTTGGTGCAGCCGGCCTTGCCATCGGCCTGGCGCTTCAGGGCACGCTCAGCAATGTGGCGGGCGGCGTGATGCTGCTAATTTTCCGGCCAATGAAGGTGGGTCAGTACGTAGAAGTCGGCGGCCATGGTGGCACGGTCAAGAATGTCAGCCTGTTCACGACGGAGCTGGCGACGCCGGATAACATCCAGGTGATCATCCCGAACGGGTCGGTCTGGGGCAATGCCATCCGCAACTTCAGCTTTCATCCCACGCGGCGGATGGATCTGGTCATGGGGATTGCCTATGAGGACGATATCGACAAGGCCCGCGACATCATGCTCCGGCTGATCGAGGCGGATGAGCGGTCCCATAAGGAGCCGGCACCGCTGATCGAGATTGCGGAACTGGCCGACAGCTCGGTTAATTTCACCGTGCGTGTCTGGTGCGACAACGGGAACTACTTCCCACTGAAATTCGCGCTGACCAAGGCGATCAAGCAGGCGTTTGACAAGGAAGGGATTTCAATTCCGTATCCGCAACGCGATATCCACCTGATCAAGGAAGACTGATAAAGCAAGCCGCTCCGATCCGTCGGGGCGGCTTTTTTTAACCCTGATAATGATCCATGCCGTGTTTCTTCCAGAAGAAGGCACGGGCATTGACAAGGAAGGCCGTACTCCAGCCGAACAGGATAATGCCGCTTACCGCCTGGAGGGAGGAAGTCAGGTTCCAATTATCGCTGAGCACCACATCACCATAGCCGAGCGTCGTATAGGTCACGGTGGAAAAATAGATGGCCTCGTTCAGCCCGTTGAGTTCCCCGCTCAAGTAATAAAAGAACCCCCAGAGCCAGGCCTCGATCGTATGCGCCGCAAACAGACCCATGACCACGATAATCATGATGACGATATGGCCATATACCGGCATCCGGCGGTCCCATTTCGGGCCGATATGTTTCAGGCGACGGAGCAACAGCTCCAGACAGACCGCATGATTGACCACACATAGGACTATCAGGACCGTCCCGACAATGAGTTGGATGAACATAGAGTTTACTCCTGTGGCAATAGAAAGGGCGGTTTATCCCGCCGCCTTGATTAAATCCGCCGCCTTCTCGCCGATCATGATCGTCGGGGCGTTGGTATTGCCGCCAATGACGGACGGCATAATGGAGGCGTCGGCAATGCGCAACCCGGCAATACCATGAACCCGTAGTTCCGGATCGACAACCGCCATGGGATCGGTGCCCATCTTGCAACTGCCAACGGGATGATACACGGTATCGGCGCGGCTGCGGATGGCATCCTCAATGGCCGCGTCGGATGTCATGTCGACAGCATAGAGCGGCTTGCCGCGATAGGGGTCAAAGGCCGGCGCATCAAAAATTCTCTGCGTCATTTTCACACCCTTGACCAGCGTGTCGACATCTTCCTGCTGGCTCAGGAAATTCGGGTCGATCCGCGGGGGATCAAGCGGATTACTGCTGTTGAGCCCAACATGACCGCGGCTTTTCGGCCGGAGGACGCAGACATGGCAGCTAAAGCCATGGCCCAGATGGGTTTTGCGCGCATGATCATCAAGCGGTCCTATGACGAAATGCAGCTGGATATCCGGTCGCGTCAGAGCCGGATCAGTTTTCAGGAAGCCCCCGCGCTCCGCAAGCGGGGAGGAAATGATGCCTGTCCGTTTTTTCCGCCATTCGAATATCCCCTTGATTAAATCAGCCCCTCCGCCAAGGGAGATACCCATTGTTTCTCGCGATGAGGACTTATGCGCCACCACATAGTCGATATGGTCTTGGAGGTTCTGCCCGACGCCCGGAAGCTCATGCACTGTCTCTATCCCGTGCATGTTAAGCTCCTTCGCAGGCCCGATCCCGGAGAGGAGCAACAATTGCGGCGACGCAAAGGCGCCACCTGCGAGGATGATTTCTTTCCCCGCCCTGATCTCCGCCGTCTTGCCGTCCTTGATATAGGCAATCCCGACGGCCTTTTTCCCCTCCATCAGGATTCTACCCGCATGGGCATGTGTAATGATATGAAGATTGGGTCGGTTGAGATTGGGCGTCAGATACGCTTTTGCCGCGCTCCAACGCTCACCGTTTTTCTGCGTCACCTGATACGTGCCAAGCCCCTCCTGCGTGGCGCCGTTGAAATCCTTGCTCATTGGCATCTGGACCTGCATCGCTGCATCCAGGAAGACATCGCTGATTGGCATGTGTGCACGCATCTTCGCGACATTGAGCGGACCCTCGGTGCCATGATACGCATCGGCGCCACCCTCGTTATTCTCCGACTTCTTGAAATAGGGGAGCACGTCTTTATACGACCAGCCCTTATTGCCCAAGGCTGCCCAGTCGTCGTAGTCTGCGGGGTGTCCGCGTACATAGAGCATGGCATTGATCGAGCTGGAGCCGCCCAACGTCTTGCCGCGTGGCTGATATCCTTTGCGCCCCTTGAGCCCCGGTTGCGGCACCGTCTCATACGCCCAGTTGTTAATCTTGCGCGGCAGCATCACCGCAATGCCGATCGGGGCGTGGATCAGGATGCTGTTATCCGGTCCTCCCGCCTCCAGCAGGCAGACCTGCGTTTTCAGATCCTCCGACAGGCGGCTTGCCACAACAGCCCCGCCCGATCCGCCGCCAACCACGATATAGTCGTACATGTTTTCCTCCCAGGTGTCCTTAAACCGCCGACCGGCGCGGGCGGTGCGCTTCATTCCTCGGGGAGGTTGCGAAGCTCCGCGATGACGCTTCTGGCGAATTCGTTGATCCTGAGTTCCGGGAAGTCGGCCGTTGTATCGATCAGGGCGTTGACGTCCTTCTCCAGGATGCCGATGGTATTGACGAGGGAATAGCCTTCTGTCGCCCAGGAGATTTTATCTAGATTATCGCCGAACCAGGTCGCACCGGAACTGCTGCTGGCAACTTCGAGCAGGCGGTCGCGCGGAAACTCGAGCGCGTCGGCGGCTTTCAGTATTTCCCGCACGGCGACAACGGAACTCGCTGCCAGCATATTGTTGAGCACCTTGCACAACATTCCTTGTCCCAGCGGGCCGAGATGATTGATCTCGCTGCCCATGGCGGTGAAGGCGGGCATTATCTCCGCAATGTCGTCCGCGTCCCCGCCCAGCATGAAGGTGAGGGTGCCTTCTTCCGCGCTGAAGGGGGCGCCCGACATCGGGGCGTCAATCAGCCGCGTTTCGGAAGGCAGGCTCTTGCGCAAAATCGAGATAATCTTTGGGGACAATGTGGAACTGACGACAAGAATATGCGGGTGCGCATCCCCGGTAAAGAGGCCCTTGTTTCCGAAACAAAGCTCCTCGGTCTGACTCCAGTCGCGCACAACCGAGATAACCACCGGGCATCGCGCTGCGAGGGCGGCGGCATCTTCCAGCATGCGCGGTGAGAAGTCTCCGAAAGCCGTTTTCGGACGCACGTCATAGCCATAGACGTCGAATCCTGATCGTTGAAGGCTTTTGGCCATCGGCAGGCCCATCGCCCCGCAACCCGCAACGCCGATTGTCGGCAGTGTTACCATTCCACTTCCCTCAACATTTTTTAAAACTATACCCGCATCCGAAGGGAGCGTCATTACTTTCTAATATATAAGCTTGTGAAATATCTTCCTGATTGGACCCTTCAAATCATACTAATTGGCCCTTTTTTCCTAACCAGTTCAAGATCATGATACACTCAACTAATACCGTGATTTTTGCGATGAGGATGAAACCATGTCTCTTGAACTCGCCAGTGTGTGCCCGCTCGACTGCCCTGATACCTGTAGCTTCACCGTGACGGTGGAGGAAGGCAAGGTCGCGAAAGTGCGCGGCTCCAAGGCCAATCCGCTGACCAATGGCGTCGTCTGCAACAAGGTCGCGCGCTATTATCCGGAGTTCGTGCATGGCAAGAACCGCCTGACCTACCCGATGAAGCGGGTCGGCCCGAAAGGCGGGGAGGCGTTTGAGAGGATTTCGTGGGAAGAGGCAATCGACACGATCTATGAGCGCTTCACCGCCATCATTGAGGAGCATGGCCCGCAGGCGATCATTCCGTATAACTACGCCGGACCGCACGGCATGTTGGCAATGGGGTCAATGGACCTTCGCTTCTTCTATCGTCTGGGGGCGTCAATCCTGTTCCGGCGCGCCATGTGCGGCGGCGTCAAGTCGGAGGCGTTCAAGGGCACCTTCGGCCTTGCCGGTGCCATGCAGCCCGAGCAATGCGCCAAATCAAAGTTGATTGTCGTCTGGGGAAATAACGTAACCTACTGCAACCTGCATCTGGCACCGATCATCAAGAAGGCAAAGGCAGAGGGCGCGAAGCTCGTCGTGATCGATCCCAAACGGATCAAGATCGCGGAGCAGGCGGATATGTATCTTCCCGTTCGGCCGGGGATGGATCTGATCCTCGCCTGGGCCATCGCGGTGGAACTTGAACGCATTGGCGGATTTGATCAGGCCTTTATCGACCAGCATGTCGAGGGTGCCGAGGAATTCATGACCGAGGCTCGCAAATACAGCATTGAGCAATCGGCGGAACTTTGCGGCGTGTCTGAAGAGGATATCCGCGCCTTTGCCAGGCTCTATAAGGAGACAGCCCCCGCCGCGATATCCGTCGGCAACGGGATCGAGCGGAACCGCAATGGCGGCAACGGCATCCGGGCAATTTTCGCGCTGCCGGCGCTTGCCGGAAAATTTGGCGTGGCCGGTGGCGGTATCGTCGGTGGGGCGGGCAACCTCTTTCCGAAGACGATTGATAAACTGCAGCGGCCTGACCTGATCCCCGAAGGCACCCGCACCCTCAATATCATTGATATCGGGCGGCACCTGGTGGAGGAGGATCTCGATATCCCGCTGAAAGGCGTGTTTATCTACAACCACAATCCGGTGGTCGTTTCCCCGGACCAGAATTTGACGAAGAAGGGCCTCTCGCGGGAGGATATCTTTACTGTTGGTTGCGATGTCGCTATGACCGACAGCATGAAATATTGCGACATCATCCTGCCGGCGGCGACCCATTTCGAGCATGATGATATCTTCTGCGCCTATGGCCAGCCCTATCTGCAACGGGCGGAACCGGTGATTGCTCCGGTCGGGGAATCGCTCCCCAATACGGAGATTTTCCGCCGTCTAGCCGCCCGCTTCGGCTTCAACGAGGGGATATTCAAAGCGACGGACAAGGAACTTATCGATGATGCCATCGACAACAACGATCCACGCCTGAAAGGCTATCGCCCAAGCGAAATCCCGGTCGGCACCGCTCTCTCCATGGAGCGGAACGGGGAAGACACGATCCTGTTCAAGAACGCCAAGCCGGCAACCCCAAGCGGCAAGATCGAGCTGAAATCGGGTTATCTCCGCGACACCTTCGGGGAAGAGATTCCGACCTATCACCCGGTTGAGGATAGTTTTCCGCTCTCCCTCGTCACGCCGTCATCGAATAAGATGATAACCTCGACCTTTGGCGGGGTGAAGGCAAATGACGATGTGCCGGAACTGGAAATACATCCGGAGGATGCCGCAGCGCGCGGGCTGAAAGATGGTATGCAGGTCAAGGTTTTCAACAATCTGGGCGAGGTTTACCTGCCGCTGAAAATCAGTGACAATGTCCGCCCCGGTGTGCTCTATTCTCCCAAAGGATCCTGGTTCAAGACAACGACGAATAACCAGACGGTTTCGGCGCTTGCCCCGACATTCAAGGCGGACCTCTCCGAAGGTGCCTGCTTTAATGACTGCCGGGTTGAGGTTGTAGCCGCCTGACTTCATTGGGAGGAAACATGAGTGACAAGAGTGAAAAGAACCTTCGGGCAAAGGGGGGCTGCCTCTGCGGCGGTATACGGTTCGAGATTTATCAGCCGCTTCGCCCCGTTGTCGTCTGCCATTGCAAGCAGTGCCGACAGACCGCAGGCTATATGAACGGGTTTACTGTCTGTCTGCCGGAGAATCTCGTCTTCACCAGGGAGGAAACGCTGACCTGGTATGAGAGCTCGGAAGAGGCGAAGCGAGGGTTCTGCAACAAATGCGGCTCCAGCATATTCTGGACCTATAAGTCAGGCGGCAATATGGGAATTGCCCCGGGGTCTCTCGATGAACCCACGGGCCTTAAAACTGCGATGCATATCTTCACCGAGTTTGCTGGCGATTATTACGAGATTACCGACGGACTGCCCGAACGTCCGGGACAGCGCCATGATGACGATATTCTGGAAGCCAATTGAAATACCGCTGGCCATTTGATCCCGACTTCCGTTAAAAAACAGGCTGTTTTGCCGGAGGGGACAGATGGATCAGGATAATCGAGCATTTTTGGCCAGCCTTTTTGACGCGGCGGTCAGCGCCGCGGATCCGCGCGAGACCCTTGTCCGGCATCTGCCTCCCGTGCCGAAGGGCCGCGCGGTCGTTATCGGGGCGGGCAAGGCCGCGGCCTCCATGGCGAAAGCGGTGGAGGAGAATTGGCAGGGCCCGCTTGAGGGCCTCGTCATCACCCGCTATGAGCATGGCCTGCCGCTTGAAAAAATAAAGGTGGTGGAGGCGGGGCATCCGGTCCCCGATGCGGAAGGGGCCAAGGCCGCAGATGATATCCTTGAGCTACTTGAGGGTTTGACAGAAGATGATCTCGTGCTCTGCCTGATTTCCGGCGGCGGATCATCACTCCTTGCGAAGCCAGGAGAAGGCATCACGCTGGACGAAAAGAAAGCCGTGACCAAGGCGCTGCTGGCCTCCGGGGCGAATATTACCGAGATGAACACCCTGCGTAAGCATCTCTCCGCCATCAAGGGCGGGCGGCTTGCCGTTGCGGCCTATCCGGCCAAAGTCGTTACCCTGATGATTTCCGATGTGCCGGGCGATGATCCGGCGGTGATCGCCTCTGGTCCGACTGTGCCGGATGCAACGACCTCAGCCGATGCGCGTGGCGTGCTTGAAAAATACAATATCGACATTCCGCCCTCCATCGACGCCTATCTCAACAGCCCGGCGTCGGAAACACCGGCACCAGATCATCCGGCATTTGCAAAGGCGCAATCGATCATGATTGCCACGCCGCAGGAGTCGTTGCAGGCCGCCGCCGCCCTTGCCGCGTCAAAAGGCATCACGCCGGTCATTCTTGGCGACAGTATCGAGGGGGAGGCGCGGGATGTTGCCGCCGTTATGGCCGCCATCGTTCGCCAAGTGAAGTTTCATGACCAGCCGTCCGCAAAGCCTTGCGTCCTAATTTCCGGCGGGGAGACCACAGTCACGGTCAAGAGTGAAAGCGGGGACACCGGGCGCGGCGGTCGCAACTGCGAGTTTCTGCTCGCCCTGGCGCATCATCTGAATGGCCTCGATGGTGTCTATGTTCTGGCCTGCGATACGGATGGCATTGACGGCACCGAGGATAATGCCGGTGCGATTATCACGCCGGATACTCTAGAACGAGCTAGTAAAGCGGGCCTCAGTGCGAAAAACTATCTCGCCCGGCATGACAGCTACAGCCTGTTCGACGGGCTGGGAGACCTTATCAAGACGGGGCCGACAAGGACTAATGTGAATGACTTTCGGGCGATCCTGATCTTGTAGCTAAATCTGCTTGCCCATCAGCACGACGAGGAGCGCGCGCGCCTCTTCCGCGCCGGTGTTGGCAATCTCATGCGGTTGATCGGCGGCATAACGTGCTGTCTCGCCGGCATAGACCCGTTCCGTCTCAATACCTGCCTGAACAGTGAGTTCTCCGCTGAAGACTGTCAGATGCTCTGTTGTCCGCGCGGTATGGGCGCTAGACGTCATCATGCCGCCCGGCTTGATCGTGACATCATACCATTCCATATCGTTAACAAGGCTGGCCGGCCCCAGCACCTTCAGGCTGTAGTGGCCCTTCGCGTCATTGAGGACGGGGATGGACGCGCCGCTGATAACCGTCAGGCTGTGGGTCGGGTCATCGCCGCGCACAATATCGTCAATGGTGACGCCCAATGCCTCGGCGAGCCGCCAGACAGTCGCCAGGGTCGGGTTGGTCTCATTGCGCTCGATCTGGGAAAGCATGGACTTCGACACACCGCAGACCGCCGCCAGCTGATCGAGGGTGAGATGTTTCTCTTTGCGCAGGCGATTGACAGTGGCGCCCACGGCAGGGGGATTATTTATTGTTTCTGACATTTTTCCGATTGACAGGAATTAAATCCGATATATTTTACTAAATACAGTATAACGGATTTTTATCCAATTGCTAGAAAAATAGGTGTCCCATGTTCACAATTGCCAAAACCGAAGCCGCCCGCGGAATCTGGTCCGCGTTTAAGGAGCCCCTGACTGCACCGGCGCGCGGCATGGTCATGGTGGACGTAATTGCCGCCGGTATTTGCGGCACCGATTATCATATCTATAGCTGGGATAGCTGGTCGGCCGGTCGGATCAAGACACCGATGACCATCGGTCATGAATTCGTCGGGCGGATCAGCGCGATTGGCGAGGGCGTCACGGGTTACGAGATTGGTGACCGGGTTTCCGCCGAATGCCATATTTCCTGCGGGGAATGCCATTACTGCCGTACGGGCAATGCCCATATCTGCGAGAAGACGAGCATTATCGGTGTTGACCGACCCGGTGCCTTCGCGGAGCAGGTGGAAGTGCCCGCAAGCAATCTCTGGCGCGTGCCAACTGCCATTCCTGATAAACACGCGGCTGTTTTCGATCCGGTGGGCAACGCCATGCATATGGTCTCGGCCGGCAAGGTCACCGCAAAAAACGTCCTTATTGTCGGCGGCGGTCCCATCGGTCTCTTCGCGGCAGCCATTGCCAAGGCTCATGGCGCGCGCACAGTTGCTTTGCAGGAACCGAACCAGGCCCGCGCGGCAATTGCCAGAAGCCTAGATCTTGATCTCGTTGTTAATCCGCGTGATCCCGACAGCGCCGCGCAAATTCTCAACCTTACCGACGGTCACGGGCCGGACGTGGTTCTCGAGGTGAGCGGAAACGGCGTCGCCCTGAATGCCGCGCTCGAGATTGCCGCACCGGGCGGGACATTCGCGCTTCTCGGCATTCCCAGCGGACCGGTGGAGCTTGACCTCGGCGCAAAGGTGGTCATGAAGGGCGTCAGCCTGATTGGCGTCACCGGGCGGCGGATGTTTGAAACCTGGTATCAGGTGGAGGCTTTCATGCTCAAGAACCCGGACCTGATGGAGAAGGTAATCACCCATGTCCTGCCCGCGACCGATTTTCAGCGGGGGTTCGAGTTGATGGACGAAGGCGCCTGCGGCAAGATCGTCCTTGATTTCCAGCAGATTGACCAGAGGTTGCCAATATGAGCAATGCATTACTTTCACGGCTGACGGAAGACTTGTTCGCCGCCGACAAGGCCGGAACCTACAAGCGTCTTAAAGTGATCGAGGGGCCGATCGGCGACCGGATCAGGCTCGCGGGGAAGGGGGAGGTAACGCTCCTTTCCTCCAATGATTATCTCGGATTTGCGAACCATCCGGAAGTTGTCGAGGCGGCGCGCGCCGCGCTCCTGAAATACGGGGCGAGCACTGCCTCGGTGCGCTTTATCTGCGGCACTCAGGATGTGCATGAGACCTTGGAGGCCGATCTGGCTCGTTTTCACGGGACCGAGGCGGCGCTCACTTATTCCTCCTGCTGGGCGGCGAATACGGGTCTGTTTAACGCCATATGCGGGGCGGGCGATGTTATCCTCTCCGATGAGCTTAATCACGCGAGCCTGATTGATGGAATCCGCGCGACCGCCAAGGATGTGGTGCGTGGTGTCTATAAACACAGCGATATGGCCGACCTGGAAGCGAAGCTTAAACAACATGCAGGCGCGCCCTCGCGGATGATCGTCACCGATGGCGTTTTCTCGATGGAAGGGGATATTGCCCCGCTCGACAAGATCGTCGCGCTTGCCGAGAAATACGATGCGCTGATTGTGCTGGACGACTCTCATGGTCTCGGCGTCATGGGCAAGACGGGCCATGGCACGGCGGAACATTTCGGCGTCATGGACAAGATCGATATCTTTACCGGCACCCTCGGCAAGGCGCTCGGCGCCGGAACCGGCGGTTTTGTATCGGGACCGATGGCCGTCACCGAGACATTGATCCAGAAATCACGGCCGCATCTCTTTTCGAACGCGCTGCCCGCAAGCGTCGCCGCGGCGGGGAGCAAGTCGCTGGAGCTTCTGGAGGCCCATCCCGAGCGGGTGCAGTCCCTGCAGGAGAAGGCGGCAAGATTCCGGGCGCGGCTGAAAGAGCTGGACCTCGATCCGCTGGAAGGCGACAGCGCTGTTGTGCCGGTTATAGTCGGGGAGACGGCAACCGCCATCCGCCTTGCGGGTGAACTGCTGGATAAGGGCATCTTTGTCACGGGGTTTGGCTTTCCGGTGGTGCCGGAAGGCGAGGCGCGACTGCGTTTCCAGGTCTCCTACGCTCATACGAAAGCGGAACTGGAGGAGGCCGGACATGCGCTTGCGACCCTCCTGTTGACGGCTCCCGCCAAATAAATCCAATGGCGAGGTTGTTTTAGTCAGTGTCGCCCTTTAAACAGGGAGGCGGGCTGGAGCCCCCTATACTCGGCTCCTTGACGCGTTAAGGGACTGAAACAGGCTGATGACGGAACAACGGGCATTTGACTATGTGATTATCGGCGCAGGCTCCGCCGGATCGGTGCTCGCCAATCGCCTGAGCGAGAACCCCGAAATCTCCGTCCTGTTGCTGGAAGCGGGCGGCGCCGGCCCCTGGTGGGACTGGCGCATCCATATGCCCTCGGCCCTCAGCTATCCGATGCATTCCCCCTCGCTCTCGTGGCAATACTACACCGAACCGCAGGAACATCTGAACGGACGGAAAATCTACTGGCCCAGGGGCAAGGTACTGGGCGGCTCCTCGGCCATCAACGGCATGTGCTATGTGCGCGGTAACGCGCTCGACTATGACGGCTGGGCCGCTGACCCGGGTCTCAAGGAATGGTCTTATGCCCATTGCCTGCCGTATTTCAGGAAAGCCGAGACCTATGATCGCGGAGAGGATCAGTATCGCGGTGGCAACGGGCCGCTTCATGTTTCCGTCGGGCCGTGCGAAAATCCCCTATACCACGCCTGGTTAGAAGCCGGGCAGCAGGCGGGCTATCCCTTCACCGATGATATGAACGGCTTTCAGCAGGAAGGCGTCGGCCGCATGGACATGACCGTGCATCAGGGCAAGCGATGGAGCACCGCGCTTGCCTATCTCAACCCGATAATGACGCGACAGAACCTGACGATCCTGACCGGCGCCAATACCCGCCGCATCCTGTTCGATAAATCCCGTGCGACCGGCGTGGAATACCAGCGGGGCGGCATCCTGCATCAGGTGACGGCAGTACGGGAGGTGATCTCGGCGGCAGGCTCGATCAACTCGCCGCACCTGCTGATGATCTCCGGTATTGGTCCAGCAGATGACCTTAAAAAACACGAGCTGCCTGTTGTTGCCGACCTGCCGGGCGTCGGGCAGAATATGCAGGATCATTTGGAACTCTATGTCCAGCAGGAATGCATTCAGCCGATTACGCTCTACAAGGTGATGTCACCGCTCGCGAAAATGAAAGTCGGGCTGGAATGGCTTCTCCTTAAGAAGGGCCTCGGCGCGACCAACCATTTCGAGGCGGGCGGTTTCATCCGAAGCGAGGCAGGGGTCGAGCACCCGAACCTGCAATATCACTTCCTGCCCATGGCCGTGCGTTATGATGGCGGTAACCCGACTGATCGGCACGGCTATCAGGCCCATGTCGGGCCAATGCGCTCGACCAGCCGGGGCTATATGGCGCTTCGCAGCGGGAATATCGATGACGCACCGATCCTGCAGCCGAATTACTGCGAGACGGAACAGGACCGCCGCGAACTGCGCGACGGGGTGAAGCTGACGCGGGAGATTTTCGCGCAGGCCGGCTTCGATCCCTATCGGGGCAAGGAACTTGCGCCGGGACCGGACGTGAAGACAGATTCCGAGATTGACGCCTTTGTCCGCGAAAATGTCGAGACGGCCTATCACCCAAGCTGCACCTGCAAGATGGGGAGCGATGACATGGCGGTCGTGGATGGCGCCGGAAATGTCCATGGCGTCGAGAATTTGCGCGTTGTTGACAGTTCCATCATGCCGCAGATCACGAGCGGGAACCTGAATGCGCCAACCATCATGCTGGCGGAGAAAATAGCCGACCTGATCAAGGGTGTCGCGCCGCTACCGCCGAGCGAGGCGCCCGTATACCGGGCGGCAAACTGGCAGACAAGTCAACGCTGAGAAATCAAAGACCTATCCTTTTCAAGGAAGAATGATGAGTAGACCAAAAAGACTGCCACTTTATATCGACGGGAAAGCCGCCAAGGCGATTTCCGGCAAAAGCTTCACGAATATCAACCCGGCGACGGGCGCGAAGCTTTCGGAAGTGGAACAGGCCGGTCGGCGCGACGTCGAAAAGACCGTACAGGTCGCGCGGAAGGGATTCCTGGAATGGTCCGCTCTGTCCGGAACCGAGCGCGGCCGCGTCCTCAAGAAAGCGGCCAGCATCCTGCGGGAGCGGCGGATGGAACTCGCCGAGATCGAGGTGATGGACACCGGAAAGCCGATTGCGGAAGCGCCGGAGGCGGACATCGACAGCGGCGCCGATGCGTTTGAGTTTTTCGGCGGGCTCGCCGCCGATATCAAGGGGTCGCACCATGACCTGGGATCGGACGCCTTTGCCTACACGCGCCGCGAACCGCTCGGCATCTGTGCGGGGATCGGTGCCTGGAACTATCCATTGCAGATTGCCTGCTGGAAAACGGCGCCGGCGCTTGCCGCCGGGAACTCCATGATCTTCAAGCCGTCCGAGCTGACACCGACCAATGCGGTCAAGCTTGCCGAGATCCTGACCGAGGCCGGGCTGCCAAAGGGTGTTTTCAACGTCCTGCACGGCAAGGGTGAAACCGGGCATTATATCGCCAGCCACCCCGATATCGACAAGATATCCTTCACCGGCTCGGTGCCGACGGGCCGGAAGGTGCTCGCGGATGCGGCCGGTTCCGTCAAGCATGTGACCATGGAACTTGGCGGTAAATCCCCGCTGATCGTGTTTGAGGACAGCCAGATCAATAATGCGGTCTCGGCGGCGATGAACGCGAATTTCTACACGCAGGGGGAAATCTGCTCCAACGGGACGCGGGTCTATGTGCATGAGGACATTCATGACGCCTTTGTCTCGATCCTGAAAAGCCGGACCGAGGCGATGATCATCGGCGATCCCATGGACCCCAAAACCCAGGTTGGCTCGCTGATCAATCCCGATCATCTGGAAAAGGTCATGGAATATGTCCGCCTCGGGATCGAGGAAGGGGCGTATCTGGTGAGCGGCGGCGAAAAGGTCTCCGTCAAGGGATGCGAGAAGGGAAGCTTCATGTCACCCGCCATCTTTACCGCCTGCCAGGATGATATGCGCATCTGCCGGGAAGAGATTTTTGGCCCCGTTATGTCGATCATGAGCTTCCGTGAGGAGGACGAGGTCATCAACCGCGCCAATGATACGGAATTCGGCCTTGCCGCCGGGGTGTTCACGCAAAACCTCGCCCGCGCCCATCGGGTGGTGGCGAAACTCCGCGCCGGGACCTGCTGGATCAACAACTATAACCTGACGCCCGTCGGTGTTCCCTTTGGCGGTTACAAGCAGTCCGGCATCGGGCGGGAGAATGCGGCCGTGGCGCTTGATCATTTTACGCAGCTTAAATCCGTCTATGTGGAACTCGGGGACGTCGAGAGCAGCTATTAGGCTCCTGATTTCGTCATAGCAGCCATTCGGTCCCGCGCAATTGACAGCGCGGACCGGACAGGCGAAGTTGATCGCCCGATTTTCCCGTCGAGTAGTCTTTACATGGAAGCCTGGATTTTAATCACCATCTTTGCGGCGTTCTTTCAGAATGTTCGCACGGCCCTGCAAAAATCCCTGAAAGGCCGCCTCAGCACAGGCGGGGCGACCTATGTGCGCTTCCTCTATGGCGCACCCTTCGCGTTTCTTTACATTATTGGAATAACGCATTTTACGGATTTACAAGTGCCGGCGCCGAATCTGGAATTCGCCACCTATGCTGTTGTCGGCGGGTTGTCGCAGATTTTCGCGACGGGTTTGCTGGTTGCGCTTTTCAGCCTGAAAAATTTTGCTGTCGGGACGACTTACGCAAAAACGGAGACGGTGCAGGCCGCTGTATTTGGGATTATTATCCTTGGGGAATCCGTTGGCGTCGGCGCAATGATCGCCATTGGCATCAGCTTTATTGGAATTCTGCTTATTTCCATGTCGTCGAGCGCCTTTTCATTGCGTGAATTTTTGTCCGGCTGGACCAGCAAAGCGGCGGGGATCGGGTTGATCTCAGGCGCCTTGTTCGGTGTTTCGGCGGTATCCTATCGCGCGGCATCTCTCTCGCTCGGCGGGGAAGGGGCGATGATGCAGGCCTCTTACACGCTTGTCTGCGTCCTCTTCTTCCAGACAATCGTGATGAGCTTTTATCTGCCTCTTCGCGAACCGGGCCAACTCACCAAGACTTTCAAAAATTGGCGGGTTGCCACATGGGTCGGATTGACGGGCATGTTGGGTTCCGCCGGCTGGTTCACGGCTATGGCGCTTCAGAACGCCGCTTATGTGAAAGCCGTCGGCCAGGTTGAACTGGTTTTCACCTTTATTGCCTCCTATTTCTTTTTCAAGGAAAAGACCAACCGCATCGAGGCCGCCGGTATTTTGCTGGTCGTTTTCGGAATTCTGCTTTTGTTGCTGGACTGACTTTCATAAATCAGTCTTTTTTCTGTAACATTTTCCTTTTTCCATCTTTCGTTCTGTTAACTCATCGTTTAAGCTGCCCATTACGTTGATATCAAACAATTGAGAGGTGGCCGTTGGGAGAGCACTATTCCGCCCGTGAAATGATTGAAAAACTGATTTCATTCGACACGGTGTCGCGACATTCAAATCTGGACCTGATTGATTTCGTCGCCGACTATCTGGCGGGCCACGGCATCGCCTCCACCCGGGTCTTCAATGAAGATAAGAGCAAGGCAAACCTCTACGCGACTGTCGGTCCGGTGAAAGAGGGCGGTGTCGTCCTGTCCGGCCATACGGATGTGGTTCCGGTGGAAGGGCAGCCGTGGGACACGGACCCCTTTACCGTCGTCGAAAAGGACGGGCGTCTCTATGGGCGCGGGACCTCCGACATGAAAAGCTTTTCCGCGATCGCCCTCTCAAAAGTCCCCGAAATGCTTGAGAAGGGCCTGTCGGTCCCGATCCATTTCGCGCTGTCCTATGATGAGGAGATCGGCTGCATCGGCGCGCCCGCCATGATCGATGAGATTGCGGCCAACCTGCCGGCGCCACGGGCGGTGATTGTGGGCGAACCGACGATGATGGATATCGTCTCGGCCCATAAGGGCATTCTCACGCTGACGACCACGGTGACGGGCCGTGAAGCGCATTCCAGCCTCGTCGAGGATGGGGTCAGCGCTGTCATGGTCGGGGCGGAACTGATGACCTTTATCGCTAATATGATGGCCGAGAACAAGGCGCGCAGCAAAGCCGACTGCCCGTTTTCCCCGCCCTATACGACCCTGACCTGTGGTGTCGTCGAGGGCGGCACGGCAGGCAATATTCTTGCGCGGAAATGCAGCTTCATGTGGGATATCCGGCATATTCCGGAAGATGACCCGATGAACTTTGTGGACCGTTTCAATGCCTACTGCACGGAAGAGGTCCTGCCGCGGATGCGTGAAATCGCACCGGAGGCCGATATTGTCACCGAGCTGAAAGCCAATGTTCCGGCACTTCGGCCCGAAGACAGCGGCGAGGCGGAAATGCTCGTCCGGGCCATTACGGGCCAGAACACCGCGCATGCGGTTTCCTACGCCGCGGAAGCCGGACAATTCCAGCAGGCGGGATTTTCCACGGTCATCTGCGGCCCGGGGTCGATCGGGGTTGCCCATCAACCCAACGAGTATATCGATATTTCCCAGGTGACCGCGGCTGAGAAATTCATGTCGCGATTGATTGATCGACTGTCAAAGTGAGGCATAGCAATTGCATTGGACAGAGATTGGAGTATTCGCTAATCTCAACTTTAGAATCCGTGAATAAAACCAATAATAAACACGGCGAAAGCGCCCGGTTGGGCAAAAACGACTAGATAGCAAAAAGGGAGTTATCATGAAACTAAGGACAGGACTGTTTGCTGCAGTTGCGGCCGTCGCCCTCGCGGTGGCCTCGCCGGTGCAGGCAAAAACCTTTAAATTTGCGTTTCAGGGGGATTTGAGTTCCCTCGATCCGCATTCACTGAATGAATCCTTCCTGCTGGGCACGCTCGGCAATGTGTATGAAGGACTCGCGCTTTATGATCCGAACATGCAGATCGTTCCGGGCCTTGCTGAATCCTGGAAAATCCTGACCCCGACAACATGGGAATTCAAGCTGCGTCAGGGCGTGAAATTCCATGGAGGGCAGGACTTCACGGCAGATGACGTGATTTTCTCCTGGGAGCGGGCCGGTCGCGATGGCTCGGACCAGAAAGTCCGCAACAGCATGATCAAGAGCATCACCAAGGTGGATGATTATACGATCGTCGTAGAAACACCTGCGCCGAACCCGATCCTCGTTCAGGACCTGCCGTACCTGTTCATCATGGACAAGGAATGGTCGGAAGAACATGGCACGACATCCTCGACAAGTGCCGCCGGTGACAATGCCGGTAACTACGCCAACCTGCATGCCAACGGCACAGGTCCCTTTATGATCAAAAGTCATGAAGCCGATGTCAAGACAGTGCTGGTCCGGAACAAGGATTACTGGGACGGCGACATGCCAACCAATGTCACCGAAGTGATCTTCACCCCGATCAAGGAGGCCCCGACACGTGTTGCCGCCCTGATTTCCGGTGAGCTTGACATGGTGTATCCCGTCCCGGTGCAGGACTGGGAACGTCTGGATAATGCCGAAGGCGTGAAAGCCTTGACCGGACCGGAAGCCCGGACAATCTTCATCGGCTTCGACCAGGGCCGCGATGAGCTGCTTTACTCCAACATCAAGGGCAAGAACCCGTTCAAGGATCAGCGTGTCCGGGCGGCATTTGTTCATGCCATCAATCTTGATGCCATCAAGGAAAAGATCATGCGCGGCGCGGCAACGCCGACCGGTCTGCTGGCGGCTCCACAGGTAAATGGATTTGTGGAATCCCTCAACTCTCCTTACGCATATGATCCGGAAAAATCCAAGGCATTGCTCGCGGAAGCGGGTTACCCGGAAGGTTTTGAAGTAACCCTGGACTGCCCGAATAACCGCTATGTCAATGACGAGAAGATTTGTCAGGCAGTGACCTCGATGCTGGCCAAGGTCGGGATCAAGGTCGATCTTCTGGCTCAGCCGAAGTCGAAATATTTCGGCAAAGTTCTGGCCACGAGCGGCTATGACACCAGCTTCTACCTGCTTGGCTGGACACCGGGTTCCATGGATGCGGAAAACGTTCTGTCCTCACTGATCGTCTGCCAGAATGCAGATGCCAAAAAGGGCATGTTCAACCTCGGCAACTACTGTAACCCGAAGGTGGATGAGCTGACCGCGGCGATCGGCAGTGAAACTGATCAGGCAAAACGTAATGAGATGATTGCGGAAGCCTTCAAGATCGTTAAGGAAGATGTTGGCTATATGCCCATTCATCAGCAGCCTCTTTCCTGGGGTGTGAGCGACCGCGTCACGGTCAATCAGCGCGCTGATAATGGCCTTGACTACCGTTATGTCATCGTCAACGAATAAGTAAGCTAGATGGGGCTCGCTCTTTATTCAAAAGAGGGGCCCCATTTTCTTTTAAAGCGATTAACCGTGACAAAAAATGATTTCATTTATTTTTAAGCGACTCCTGCAATCGGTCATTGTTATGCTGACCGTTGCGCTGATTGCTTTTTCCATGTTTCGATTTATCGGCGATCCCATCAATAACATGGTGGGGCAGGATACCAGTCAGGCCGACCGGGAACAATTGGCGGAGCAGCTGGGCCTGAATGATCCCTTCCTCATCCAGTTCGGGCGGTTTGCCCTGAACGCGGTCGAGGGGAATTTCGGCATTTCCTATAAATATCGCCAGCCGGTCAGCAAGCTCATATTGGAACGCCTGTCGGCAACATTGGAATTATCCTTCGTTTCCGCTGTGCTGGCCCTGGTTATCGGCATTCCCTGCGGCGTCTATACGGCGCTGAAGGCCAAGGGGCTGATTTCGAAAGGGATAATGACACTGTCCCTGATCGGCGTGTCGCTGCCAACCTTCCTCATCGGTATTCTGCTGATCCTGTTATTCGGGGTGATTTTGCGATGGCTGCCGACCTTCGGGCGCGGCGATGTGGTGGCGATCGGTTGGTGGACCACCGGCTTTCTGACGGCCTCCGGGCTAAAATCCCTGATACTGCCCTCCATCACGCTGGCACTGTTCCAGATGACCTTGATCATGCGGCTGGTGCGGGCCGAGATGCTGGAAGTGTTACGGACCGACTTTGTCAAGTTTGCGCGCGCACGCGGCCTGCCTGACCGGTCGGTACATTTCAAGCATGCGCTGAAAAACACGCTGGTGCCGGTTATCACCATTACCGGGTTGCAACTCGGCTCTCTTATCGCCTTTGCCATTATTACGGAGAGCGTCTTTCAATGGCCGGGCATGGGCCTGTTGTTTATTCAGGCAATCTCGGATGTGGATATCCCGATTATGGCGGCCTACCTCGTTTTGATCGCGTTTTTCTTTGTTATTATCAATATGATAGTCGATATTCTTTATTACACGGTCGACCCGCGGTTGCGGGCGGACAGCACGGCGTAAGGGGGGACGATGGAACAGGTACAGCCCGTCACGAAATCCCGCCTTCAGCGGTTTTTCGGAAGTGACATCTGGTACAGCTTTACGCGGAACCCGGTTGCCATTATTTCCGCAATTGTAACGGTTGGCATGATCCTGGCCGCCATATTTGCGCCGTGGATCGCCCCGAATAATCCGTTTGACCTCGCCACCATCAGCATTATGGACGCGAACCTGCCGCCGGCATGGCAATCCGGGGGAGATGCGAATTTCCTGCTCGGCACCGATGACCAGGGGCGGGGCGTCTTGTCGACCATCCTCTACGGGGCCCGTATCTCGCTGATGGTCGGGTTCTTCTCGGTCATCTTCTCGATGGTTGTCGGGATCGCCCTTGGCCTGATCAGCGGATATGCGGGCGGCCGTACCGATGCGATCATCATGCGGATCGCCGATATCCAGCTCTCATTTCCAGCCATCCTGATCGCCCTGCTGATCGACGGCGTGGCGCGCGGCCTCATCCCGTCGGACATGCATTCCGATATTTCCATCTATGTGCTGATATTCGCCATCGGTATTTCCGGCTGGGTTCAATATGCCCGGACGGTGCGCGGATCGACGCTGGTGGAGAAAAACAAGGAATATGTCCAGGCCGCCCGTGTTATCGGCATCCGGCCCTTTACCATCCTGCGGCGTCATATTCTGCCGAATGTAATGGGCCCGGTGATGGTGATTGCGACGATCCATCTGGCCATCGCCATTATCACCGAGGCGACGCTCTCCTTCCTTGGGGTGGGTGTGCCGCCGACGACGCCGTCCCTCGGTACGCTGATCCGGATCGGCAATGAATATCTCTTCTCAGGCGACTGGTGGATCACGATTTTCCCGGGCATCACCCTTGTGGTGCTGGTGCTTGCTGTAAACCTGTTGGGCGACTGGATGCGCGACGCCCTTAATCCGAAATTGCGCTAGGACGGTATCATGGACTTACTCAATATCAAGAACCTGCGTATCGAGTTTCCGAGCCGTCATGGAACGGTCGTCGCCGTTGATGATGTCAGCCTGTCCGTCCAGCCGGGCGAGGTTCTGGGGGTTGTCGGTGAATCCGGCGCGGGCAAGTCAACCATCGGCAATGCGGT
This sequence comes from Sneathiella sedimenti, assembly GCF_017313765.1. Lineage (GTDB taxonomy): Bacteria > Pseudomonadota > Alphaproteobacteria > Sneathiellales > Sneathiellaceae > Sneathiella > Sneathiella sedimenti. The sequence goes on from NZ_JAFLNC010000002.1 coordinate 878,908, forward strand.
GATTGGCCTGCTGGAGCCGCCGGGCGAGATGACCAAGGGGCATGTCCTGCTGAAATCGGAACAGATTGATACGCTGAGCCCGGAAGCCAAGCGAAAAATCCGTGGCCGTCGTATCGGCATGATTTTTCAGGATCCGCTGACCTCGCTTGATCCGCTGCAGACGATCGAGCAGCAGCTTGTGGAGACGATCGACCTGCATCTCAAGCTTGGCGAGAAGAAGTCACAGGAGCGGGCTGTCGATCTCCTTCGGCAGGTCGGGATTCCGGACCCGGAGAACCGGATCAAGAATTATCCGCATCAGTTTTCGGGCGGCATGCGCCAGCGAGTAGTGATTGCGCTTGCCCTCTGCGCCGAGCCTGAAGTGATCATCGCCGATGAGCCGACAACCGCGCTTGACGTCTCGATTCAGGCGCAAATCCTTGAGCTGATGCGCCGCCTGTGCAAGGACAAGCAGGTCGGCATGATCATAATTACCCACGATATGGGTGTGATCGCCGATATCACGGACCGCGTTGCGGTGATGTATCATGGCAAGGTCGTGGAGGAGGGAACCACCGCGAAAATTCTCGGGGATCCCGATCATCCCTACACGCAGAGCCTGATCAGTGCCGTTCCGCGCCCGGACATCCGCCTGAGACGGTTTCCCATGGTGAACTACATCGAGGCGGCGGGCGAACGGCCGAGAAATATCGACCTGTCCACCCATTGGCTTGGACGCCACCGGGAATTTGAGGCCGTGGACGGACCGCTTCTCAGTCTGAAGAATCTGGTGATGACCTTCGTCACCAAGACGGCCTTCCTGAAACGCAACCGGATCACCTTCAACGCCGTGGATGATGTCTCCTTCGATATCAAAGAGGGCGAGGTCTTTGGTCTGGTGGGGGAGAGCGGAAGCGGAAAATCAACGGTCGCGCGGATGGTGTGCAGCCTCTACAAACCGGCGGCCGGATCGGTGAATTTCTCCGGGACCGACCTTACCAAGATCAAGACCGAGAACGAGCGCGACTTCTTCCGCCGCCAGATGCAGATGATTTTCCAGGATCCGTTCTCCTCCCTCAACGGCCGGATGCGGGTGATGGATATCATTGCCGAGCCGATCCGCTTTCATAAGCTGGCCTCCTCCAATCAGGAGGTCGAGCAGATCGTCAATGACCTTCTCGATCATGTCGGGTTGGGCGCGCAGGCCGCTGTGCGGTTCCCCCATGAGTTCTCGGGTGGCCAGCGTCAGCGTATTTCGATTGCCCGGGCCCTCGCGACCCGGCCACGCTTCCTGATCTGCGATGAACCGACGTCCGCCCTCGATGTGTCCATTCAGGCGCAAATCCTCAATCTCCTGAAGGATTTGCAGGAGGAACTCGGCCTCACCATGCTGTTTATCAGCCATGACCTGCCCGTCATCCGCCAGATGTGCGACCGGGTCGGGGTGATGAAGCAGGGCAAGCTGGTTGAGGTGTCCGCGACCGAGGACCTGTTTGAGAAACCGACGGCAGCCTACACACGGGAGCTGCTCGACCTGATGCCTCGTCTCGACAAGCTCTCCCATGAGGGCTTGGAGGTCGAGGGGGCCTAGCTAGTAGTCTCCGGCGGGTTTCAGAGGCGAATCGACATAAAGAAACTGTGCGGGTCTTCCACATAGTCCGCGAACGGGGCGCATTCCGTGAATCCATGACGGCGATACAGCATGCGGGCCGCTTCAAAGCCGGGCTGGGAACCTGTTTCCAGAAACAGGTTCCGGTATCCCCTCTCACGGGCAGTTGCCATCACATGACGGAGAAGGGCAGCCGCGATCCCTTTTCCCCGATGGGCGGCGGACGTATGCATGGATTTAATCTCGCCCGCCGTGCCGTCCAGCTCCTTCAGTGCGCCGCAGCCAACCAGCTGCTCCGCGATGTCTGCCCGCCAGAAGGTGATATCCGGTCCGCGCAGGCCCTCGAGATCGAGAGTATGCACGCTTTCGGGCGGGGAGAGAGAGCGCATCAGCATCAAATGGGCATCGAGGAGCGCGATGATTTCGTCCGACCGAACCTCATCGGGCGTGATGACGACCTCCGGCATCAGGCTTCTTTCTCAAGTCCCTTCAGCGCCATTTTCACGACAGAGGTGCCCCGTTCCCAGATCATCTTCTTCCAGTCGTCGGCGTCGCAGTAAAACGCGTCACGGACCTGCTTCTTGATTGACTTGCCCAGTTCGGATTCAAGATCGCCCTTCAGATACAGCCAGTTATCCGCCCGAAGGGCATTCAGCACTTCCAGCACCGGAATGGTCCCATATTCAATGGCAACGCAGGTATGGCTTGCATTCGGGGCGCTTTCGCAGACCCCGGTGTCGATGGTGCCCCGCACGACGGCAGAGCTGGAGGTGCCGGCCTCCGGTGAGGTGACGTCATCACCATACCAGTTCATCGCGCGCGGCAGTCCGGCGGGGTTGCCGACATAGATCAGCTCCCCATGGCCGTAGGGGCCAAGGCCGGTATGAAAATCAAGAAGCGCCAGATGCTTGGCGTTCCCCGCATGTTTCTTCACCACGGCGCGCAGTGTCTTGTTGGTCCAGGACGGTTCGAACCCGCCGAAAAAGAGGCCGTCCGCGTGAATATGCTGCCCGCCGGTGACAGCCGCCTGATAGGTGCCGATCCCTTTTTCGGCGATATAGTCCTGGATGGCGGCGTCCGCGGCAGCGCGGGCCGGGCCGTCCCAGTCATCGGGGACGAGATTTGGATGAACCTCCGCATACTCGGGATTTTCCGGCAGACCGTCCGCGAAATTCAGGAAGTTGCGGTTAAGGTCGATATTGTCCTCATTGACGCGACGGATGTGGGAAAAGCCATAGGGGTTGATTGCATGGATGAGAACAACCGCCGTGTCGTCCGGCAGGTCCGTCAGCAGACCCGTTTCCAGCATCCCCACCTGCACGCCGGAGCCGCAAAAGCCTTCCCCGCCGTGGGTGGCGGAGGAGATGATCAGCACCTTTGAGGCGTTGTCCGGTCCGATCCGGGCCACATCCATATAGAGATCTTCCCCGTCGGCACCCTTCGCCCGGTCATTCAGATGATTTTCAACTTTCAGGCCCCGGTCCATGCAGCTTTCAAGGAATTTCGTGCGTGCCTCTGCATAGGTGGCGGAGAAAAAACCCGGTATATTCATGTCGACATACTTCCCTTATAATCGTTTCAATGGTTATAACAGAGATATGCGCCGCCGCGCGACATTTTGAGGGGCGGGAAGACGATAAAAAAGGAAAAAAACATGTCGGATAAACAGTATGTCCTCTTCGGGTCGGAATATTCCCCTTTCTCCGTCAAGGTCCGGTCCTATTTCCGTTATAAGAACATCCCCCATGAATGGCGGCCACGCACCCTTGAGACACAGGCGGAATTTCAGAAATATGCCAAGCTGCCGCTGATTCCCCTTGTCCTCGGCCCGGACGAGACGGTGTGGCAGGATTCCACCCCGATTATCGAGACGTTCGAGGAGAAATTTAACGACCCGGCGCTGCAACCGCCCTCTGAAATGCTCGCCTACCTCTCTTGCCTGATCGAGGATTATGGCGATGAATGGGTCAACAAGCCGATGTTTCATTACCGTTGGTGGCGGCCGGAAGATCAGGAGGCCGTGAGCCATGGCCTCGCGCGGGCGGTCAATCCGAAGGGCGACCGGGAAGCGCTCGACCAGCTCGCGGAGACGATCCGGACCCGGATGGTTCCGCGGCTTCGTTTTGTAGGATCAAGCGAGAAGACCAAGGAGGTGATAGAGGCGTCTTTGGACTCTCTACTCGCCCTGCTGGGCAAGCACCTGCAATCGCGGCCGTATCTTTTCGGGGGCCGACCGGCTCTTGCGGATTTTGGTCTGTTTGCGCAAGTTTACGGCTGTCTGCAGCAACCGACGACGGCAAAGATCATCCGGCAGGGGTACCCCGAAATTACCGACTGGATCGACCGGATGTTGTATCCGAAAGCGGAGCAGGGATGGGAGGAGTGGTCCACGCTTGCGCCGACCCTGGAGCCATTGATCAAAAAGCAGATCGGCGATATCTACCTGCCCTGGAGCCTGGCCAATGAAAAAGCGGTCAAAAGCGGGGAGGAGGAATTCTCCCTTGAGTTGATGGAGCAGGAGTTCAGCCAGCAAACGGTTAAATATGCGGCAAAATCCATTCAGGTTCTGAGGGACCGGCTGGTCGAATCGACGGAACGGGACCAGCTTGACAAGGTCCTCGGCAATTGCGGGTGCCTGCAACCCTTGCTTTCACCCTCGTGAAGCCCGAATTTTCTCGGCATCATAATTTTGCCGAATTCTTCCAATAATGTTTCATCCTTCAATCAAGGTGTCATATCGGAAAAATCTATGGGTAAAACCTGTTTTTCCGGATCAACAATTGACTAAGCTTATATGTGAAAAAATTAATTAAATTAATGCCTTGAATTATGTTTCTAATTTTATAGTTTAACGCAAGCTTTGAGCCAGTTAACTATTGACGATAAACAAACTAGTATACTATGGAATATTGGTATATTATCTTTTTGTTACAAGACGATGAGAAATAACGGGGATTTTTTGTGGCACGGATTGACGCGCTTATAAAATCAGGGGTTGTGAATAAAGAAGGTTTTTATACCCTCGGCGGACGACTTGCCATTGATTTTGCCAATAGTTACAAGCGGATCGGCCGCGAGAAAGAAGGGATCGGCAGTTTTGAGGATTTGCTGGTCTTCTTGAAATCCCACCATTTGTTGCATGAGGACGAAGCGTCCGACCTGCATATGTTCCATTTTCAGAATCCCGGACGCTGCCAGAAAGTCGTCGACGGGCTTGTCGACCTGAGAAACAGTTTTAGGAATGTATTGACGGAAGTCGAGCAGGGCTGGCCCGTCAGCATGGACTTTTTCGAGGATATCAACCGGCGCCTCGCGAGCTTCAAGAGCTACCACCGGCTCGAACCATCGGATGAGGGGATGGCGCTTAAAACGGTCATCGATGAGAACGGGCCGGAGAAGCTGATGTTCCCGATTATCCGGGACATCGCCGACTATCTCGCGTCGGACCATCCGGAGAAAACCCGTGCCTGCGCCGGCGATGACTGCGACCTTTATTTTGTCAATCAGTCGCGCAACGGCCGCCGCAGATGGTGTTCCATGTCGACCTGCGGAAACCGGGCGAAAGTCAACGCCTACCTGAAGCGCCAGGAAGCGTAATCTTCTGTTTTTGAAAGACTAAATGGCGGCTGCGCGATCGCGGAGCTGGTTTTTCTGTACCTTGCCCATGGTGTTTCTCGGCAGGTCCTCGACAATATAGACCTCTTTCGGGACCTTGAAATTGGCGAGCTTCTCCTTGACATAGGCGATGACATCCTGATCGGACAGCGTCCTGATGCTGCCGTCCGGCACGACAAAGGCGACGACCGCCTCGCCGAAATCCGGATGCGGGCGACCGACCACGGCGCTTTCCTCGATACCCGGCATCTCGTCGATAAAGCTCTCGATCTCCTTCGGGTAGACATTATAACCGCCCGAGATAATCAGGTCCTTCGACCTGCCGACAATGCGGTAATAGCCATCCTCGCCCTTTTGGGTCATATCTCCGGTGATGAAGTATCCATCCGCGCGAAACTCGGCGGCTGTCTTTTCCGGCATCCGCCAGTACCCCTTGAAGACATTCGGTCCCTTGATCTCGAGAATGCCGATATCGCCGTCCTTCACCTTGTTGCCGGCGTCGTCCACGATGCGCACGTCGTTGTCAAGCGGGAAGCCCACCGTGCCGGCCTTGCGTTCACCGTCATAGGGATTGGAGGTAATCATGCCTGCCTCGGTCATGCCATAGCGCTCCAGGATAACGTGACCGGTGCGGTCCCTGAAGGCGTTGAAGGTTTCCGCCAGCAGCGGGGCGGAACCCGCCGTGAAGAGACGCATGTTGCGGCAGGCATCCCGGGTGAAGCCCGCTTCGTTCAGGAGGCGGACATAGAAAGTCGGCACCCCCATGAAGACGGTTGATTTTGGCAGGTTCGCGAGCACTTGGGCGGGGTCGAATTTCTTGAGATAGATCACCTTCGCGCCACTCAGGAAGGCGCAATGCAGGGCGACGAATAGGCCATGCACATGGAAGATCGGCAGCGCATGCAACAGCACATCGCCCGGCTGGAATTGCCAATAGCTTTGCAGGGTCTTTGCGTTGGATGCCAGGTTGTCCTGTGTCAGCATGGCGCCTTTTGATCGGCCGGTAGTGCCGGAGGTATAGAGGATAGCAGCAAGATCATCGCCGGCCCGCTCAACCGTTGAAAATTCCGTGGAATGCTCTGCGGAGGCGTCCATCAGGCTCCCCTTGCCGTCATTATCGAGGGTGAAGACGGACTTGACGCCCGCCTTGCTGGCGATCTCGCTGATCTCGCTAAAGGAAGCCGGGTCACACACAACCACAGCCGGTTCGGCATCCGTGATGAAATACTCGATCTCGGCGGATTTATAGGCGGTGTTGAGGGGGAGATAGACAAGCCCGGCGCGCAGGCAGGCGAGATAGAGGATCACGGCCTCGACGGTTTTGCCAACCTGAACAGCGACCCGGTCTCCCGGGGTTGCGCCGGAGCTGCTGAGCAGATGCGCCATGCGGGCGGCCCCGTCCGTAACATCCTGAAAGCTGTAGGTCGGAATTTCGGGGCCTTCAAACGCGATGTCGGTTCTGTTTGCCGGAAACCGGCTTTCAAAAAGGCTGTACAGATTCTTGTTGTTCATAATTACTCGTTCTTTGAATTTACGCGGAGGCCCGCAGATAGTGTGGCGGAAGGGTGGACAGGAAGTCCGTGAAACGCTCCCCCTGGATGGTGACATGATCACGGGTCAGTTTCTCGGCGAGGGCGGCATCACCGCTGATCACTGCCTCGACAAGGGCGCCGTGCTCGTTCGAGGACGCCAGAATGCGCCCCGGAATGCGCACCTGCAACCGGCGGTGAGGAGACAGGCGCCGGCGGAGCTCGCATGCCTGTTTTTCCAGAAAGATGTTATGGCTCGCCTTGTAGAGAAGAGTATGAAGATGGAGATTGCGTTCGTAATATTCGTCAAATTCCTCGGTGCCGGACAAGGCGTGGCAATGGTCATGGGCCGCCCGTAGCTCGGCCTTTTCCGGCGGGGTTATCCGGCGCGCCGCCAGCCGGGCGCACAGGGCTTCCAGTTCGGCCATCACCTCGAACATATTCATCAGGTCCTGCACGGATATGGCAGCGACAATTGCGCCGCGCCGCGGGCGGATCTCGACAAGGCCGGAGGCGGACAGGCGGTTCAATGCCTCCCGTATCGGGGTGCGGGATACACCGAATTTCTCGGCCAGGATTGTCTCGTCCAGCCGGGTGCCGGGTTTTAGAGTGCCGGTCACGATGTCCTGTTCAAGCACGGGAAGGATCTCATTTGCACGCGAGGTTGCCATTTACACCATCCATTTTATTGATTGCAGGGAATGTATCACTTTATGTCCGCGCATGAAATGAATTATTGTATACAAGAATTTGATTCTCACATACACTACCTTCAAGCAGGTCAGATTTATGTTTGGTTCTTGCTGGATAAAAGACTTAAAAATCAGGGGTGAAAACAGCCCTGAACCAAGGGGAGGGTAATTATGAAAATGTTTCCAAAAGGAATGATGAGTGTGTCCGTCGCGGTTGCGATGACCCTGGGCGCAGGCGCTCTTACGGCAATGCCCGCAGCGGCCGAAACATTGAAGGCATCACATCAGTGGCCGGGCGGCAAGGGCGACGTCCGGGATGAAATGGTACAGATTATCGCCACTGAGGTCGGCAAGGCGGATGTCGGGTTGGACATCAAGGTATATCCGGGCCAGAGCCTGTACAAGGCGAAGGAGCAGTGGGGCGCAATGACCAAGGGTCAGCTTGATATTTCCGCCTTCCCGCTGTCCTATGCGGCCGGTCGTCATCCGGAATTCGATGCGACCTTGATGCCGGGCCTGGTCAAGAACCATGATCATGCGAAGCGCCTCAACACCTCGCCATTCATGGATGATATCAAGAAGATCATTAACGACGCCGGGGTTGTCGTGCTGGCCGATGCCTGGCTCGCCGGCGGTTTTGCGTCCAAGAAAAACTGTATTCTGGAGCCGGCCTCGATTGAAGGTCAGGTAACCCGCGCGGCTGGTAAGGCGTTTGAGCAGATGCTGGTCGGTGCCGGGGCGTCCATTGCCTCCATGCCAAGCTCGGAAGTCTATAACGGCATGCAGACTGGCGTTCTCGATGCGGCGAACACGAGTTCAGGCAGCTTCGTTTCCTACCGTCTGTATGAACAGGTGAAATGCCTGACCGCTCCCGGCGACAATGCCCTCTGGTTCATGTATGAGCCGATCCTGATGTCGAAGAAAAGCTTTGATAAGCTGACCAAGGAACAGCAGGATGCGCTGATGGCCGCCGGTAAGGTCGCCGAAGATTACTTCTTCGATGCCGCCAAGGGCCTCGATGACAAGCTGGTCGAAGTCTATAAGGATGCCGGTGTCGAGGTTGTCACCATGTCGGCGGAGCAGGCTGAGGCCTGGCGCGCGATTGCGAATGAAACTTCCTACAAGAGTTTCTCTGAAAATGTCAAAGGCGGCGACATGCTGATCAAGAAAGCACTTGCCGTCGAGTAATTCCCACACGAACTCCCGGTCGCCTACCAAAGGCGCCGGGAGTCTTTTTTTGACGTTCAAGGGGGAAACGAATGTCTTCTTTCCTGAAAACCGTTGACGCCATTTCAAAGGTGTTCGGCGTGGCGGCGGCGCTCCTTGTCACCTCCGCGATTTTTGTTGTCTGCCAGATGGTTGTCCTGCGCTATTTCCTGAATGAATCAACAGTCTGGCAAACCGAATATGTCACTTACGTTATCGTGGCGGCGACCTTTCTGGGCGCGCCCTATGTGCTGCTGACCAAGGGGCATGTGAATGTCGACCTGCTGCCGCACTATCTGCCGCCGCGCCCGAAGAAGCTGATGGCGATCTTTGCCTCTGTGATTGCCCTTGTCTTCTGTCTTATTTTTGCGTGGCAGGCTTACCTTCTGTTGGAGGAAGCGATCACGGGCGGATGGGTGACCGATACGATCTGGGAATTGCCGCTCTGGATACCCTATCTTCCAATGGCCTTCGGCATGGCGCTTCTGTGCGTTCAGTATATTGCGGAAATCCTGGCAATTGCCTTTGATTATCGCGAGCCGGTTCTTGCGGTTGATCCTATTATAGAGAGGGACTAGGCAATGGATCCTCTTATCATAGGAATTCTGGCGGCAATCGCCGTTGTTGCGCTTCTGGCGACAGGTATTCCGGTGGCTTTTGGCCTTGGTTTCGTATCCTTCCTGTTCCTTGTCCTGTTTGAGGGATTCGGCAGCCTTTCCATCGTTGCGGAGACCTTCTTTGCCGGAATCGGTGAATTTACCCTCGTCTCGATCCCGATGTTTATCGTGATGGGGGCGGCGGTCGCGTCCTCCCCGGCGGGCAAGGACCTGTTCGAGGCCCTGGATCGCTGGCTCACGCGGGTGCCGGGCGGGCTGATTATCTCCAATATCGGCGCCTGTTCCGTTTTCGCGGCCCTCAGCGGATCGTCTCCGGCGACCTGCGCGGCCATCGGCAAGATGGGCATCCCCGAGATGCAGAAGCGGGGCTATCCTGACAGTCTCGCCGCCGGGTCGATCGCGGCCGGCGGAACACTCGGTATCCTGATCCCGCCCTCGGTGACCATGATTGTCTATGGCATCGCGACGGAAACCTCCATTGGGCGGTTGTTCCTGGCCGGAGTTCTGCCCGGCATCATGCTGACGACGCTGTTCATGATCTGGGCGATTTTCTTCGCCTGGCGCAGCGGGTATGATTTCCGCGACAAGATCGGCGCGTTCTCGTGGCGGCAGAAATTCGAGATCCTGCCGCGCGTATTGCCGTTCCTCGCCATCGTCGTCGGCATCCTGTTCGTCCTTTATGGCGGCGTTGCCACCCCGTCGGAGGCAGCGGGGGTAGGGGCCTTTTTCTGCCTGTTCCTGGTTGCGGTGATCTACAAGATCGTGCAGCCGAAGAAAATCTGGCAAATTCTCAGCAGCTCGACCCGTGAAAGCGTGATGATCCTGATGATCATCGGGTCTTCGGCCCTGTTTGCCTATACGCTTTCCAGCCTGTTTGTCACCCAGTCCGTGGCCGAATATATTGCCGCGCTCGAAGTTAATAAATGGGTCCTGATGGGCATGATCAATGTGTTCCTGCTTGTGGCTGGATTTTTTTTACCGCCTGTGGCCGTCATTGTCATGACTGCGCCCATATTGCTCCCTATTATAATAAACGCAGGGTTCGATCCCTATTGGTTTGCGGTTGTCCTGACCATAAATATGGAAATAGGGCTGATCACACCGCCGGTGGGGCTGAACCTGTATGTTATTAATGGAATTGCGCCGGGAATCTCCCTTCCGACGATTTTGCGGGGGGCCTTGCCATTTATGCTTTGCATGATTGTCGGCATAATTCTGCTGTGTTTCTTCCCGGAAATCGCCACATGGCTTCCGGAAAAAATAATGGGATAGACTATCAATATGGCGCCGACTTTTGTTTCGCAGTTGTTCAATTCAATCGCTGATACTGGCCGTGAACTCCTCGATTTGCGCGGAGGCAAGAAACGCGGGAGTGGCATAAAGGAGATTTGCCGCGATCTCCTCACCCAGAAGGGGGAGGCGTCGGGCATGGCACTTGCGCGGGAAGCGGTCGAGGCCTGGAACTCGCTCAACGACGACGAAAAACTCGATTTTCTTGTATACCTGAACAAGGAGATGGCCCCGGATCAAAAAAAGATCGAGGCGGCCGTCACGGCCTATCACAAGGAGGGGAATGCCGAGAATTACCAGACCCTGAGTGAGGCGATCGAGGCGCCGCGCCAGGAACTGATGCGGCGGATCAACTTTGCACCCGGCGGGACCGCCGCGATTGTCGCCATGCGGAAATTCCTGGTCCGGCATCTCCGCGCCAACCCGGAACTGAAGGCCGTGGACAGTGATCTGCAGCATCTGTTGAGCAGCTGGTTCAACCGGGGTTTCCTGACACTGGAGCGGATCGACTGGCGCACGCCTGCGGTGGTCCTGGAAAAGCTGATTGAATATGAGGCCGTGCATGAAATCGACGGGTGGGAGGATTTGCGTCGCCGTCTCGACAAGGACCGGCGTTGCTTTGCCTTCTTCCATCCGGCACTCCCCGATGAGCCGCTGATATTCGTTGAGGTCGCGCTTGTGAAAGGTCTCGCCTCGGCGATTCCACCATTGCTGTCCCGTGACACGGAACGGGGCGACCCAACTAAGGCGGACACGGCCATTTTCTACTCCATCAGCAACTGTCAGGACGGGCTGAAGGGAATCAGCTTCGGCAACTTCCTGATCAAGCAGGTGGTGGCGGAACTCTCGGCGGAGCTGCCGAACCTGAAGCATTTCGCAACCCTGTCACCGATTCCCGGCTTCATGAAATGGCTGACCGGGGTAAACGGCGCTGTTGCGGGTATGCATTTCAAGGATGTTAACGCCGTTCGCAAGGCGATCGCCGATCCGGACTGGCTGAACAATCCCGAAACGGTAGACGAGGTTCAGGAGCCGCTGGAGAAACTTTGCGCCCATTACCTGATCAATGAAAAGCGGGGAACCCAGCCCATCGACCCGGTGACACGGTTTCATCTTGGCAATGGCGCCCGGCTGGAACAGCTCAACTGGATGGGCGACAATTCTCCCAATGGTCTCGCGCAATCGGCCGGACTGCTGGTGAATTACTATTACAGCCTAAAGGATATCGAGAAGAACCACGAGGCTTATGCGAATGAGCGGAAAGTCGTGGCCTCCTCCGCACTGCATTCTCTCGCGAAAAACGGCAAGAAATAAGGGCTGAACACCCTGTTTGCAGATTGTCATGCCGTCGATGAAATTTTTTTGTCGACGGCATGGGGGCGATGCTTATAATCGGCCGCAAGAACGATGGGATGAAGTCCTACGGATCGACAACAATTAAGAATAAACAACAAAAGGAAAAGAAATGTCGGATCAGAATATGCTTGCAGGTAAAGTAGTGGTGGTGACAGGCGCGGGCCGCGGTGTTGGCCGGGGCATTGCCATCATGTGTGCGTCCCAGGGCGCAAAGGTCGTGGTCAATGACCTCGGCGGTACCGAGCAGGGCGACGGCGCCGATCAGATCCCGGCCATGGAAGTGGTGAAAGCCATCACGGACGCAGGCGGGGAAGCCATTGCCAACTTCGGCAACGTTGCAAGCCCCGATGACGCCGGCCAGATGATCGAGGATGCGCGCAAGGAATTTGGCGGAATCGATTGCATCGTCAATAACGCCGGTATCCTGCGTGACGTGATCTTCCATAAAATGAGTGAGGCTGAATTCGACGCCGTGATCGCCGTCCATCTGAAGGGCAGCTTCAACGTCGCCCGTGCCGCGGCTCCCTATTTCCGGGAACAGCAGAGCGGTTCGATGGTGCACATGACATCGACATCCGGCCTTATCGGTAACTTCGGTCAGGCTAACTACGCGGCGGCAAAACTCGGCATCGTTGGCCTGTCTCGCTCTATCGCGCTTGATATGTCCCGCTTTGGCGTCCGCTCCAACTGCATCTCGCCATTTGCATGGTCCCGCCTGATCGGCACCATTCCACAAGGTACGGATGCGGAACGTGAACGCGTAGCCAAGATCCAGCAGATGACCCCGGAGAAAATTGCGCCGCTTGCCGTATATCTTCTCTCCGATCAGGCCGCCGATATCACCGGCCAGATTTTTGTCGTCCGTAACAATGAAATCTGCCTGATGAGCCAGCCACGTCCGATCCGCAACCTCCAGACATCCGATGGCTGGACACCGGAATCAGTGGCGGAACGCTTCGGCCCGGCCGTCAAGTCCTCCCTTGTGCCGCTGGAACGCTCCGGTGACGTTTTCTCCTGGGATCCGGTCTAAGGGGCAACGGCATGACAATCGATTATGACAAGCTCATAAACTGGAAGTTCGAGGATATCGAGCAAACTTATACGTCAAAGGACACGATCCTTTACGCGCTCGGCGTCGGACTTTCCATGGACCCGCTCGATATGGACCAGCTCCGTTTCACCTATGAAGAGGATCTGCTGGCCCTGCCGACGATGGCGGTGGTGCTCGCCTATCCCGGTTTCTTCCTGAAAGATCCTGAATTCGGCGTTGACTGGGTGAAGGTTCTGCATGGGGAGCAGGGGATCGAAATCCACAGGCCTCTGCCCGCCGAAGGCACGGTGGTTGGAACAACGAAGATCACCGAGATCATCGACAAGGGCGAGGGCAAGGGTGCTCTCATGTATTCCACGCGGGAAGTGCGGGAGAAATCGAGCGGTGATCTGCTCGCGACTCTCTCGTCCACAACCTTCTGCCGGGGTGACGGTGGATTTGGGGGCCCGAAAGTGGAGGCGCCGAAGCCACATGAACTGCCTGATCGCGCTCCTGATAGCGTGGTCGAGCTTCCTACCCTGGACCAGGCGGCACTTATCTATCGCCTGAGTGGGGACTTCAACCCGCTTCATGCCGATCCGCGCGTGGCGACAAATGCCGGTTTCAAGGCGCCGATTCTTCATGGTCTCGGCACTTTGGGCGTGGCAGGGCATGCCCTCGTCAAGCAGGCCTGTGGCTATGACCCGACCAAGCTGAAATCGCTCCGGCTGCGCTTTTCTTCCCCGGTTTATCCGGGAGAGACGATCGTTACCGAGATGTGGCATGACGGGGATGTAACGTCCTTCCGCTGCCGGGTGAAGGAACGGGATATCGTCGTTCTGAACAACGGTTACGCAAAGATTGCCTGATCGCATCATATCGCGATGAGGAACGGCAGGGTTTTATCATGAATTCTGCCGTTCCTTGTTGGATTGTGAGATGCAAATCACAGCTTTGATCAAGGAAAGCATATTATGGATGTTGAACAAGCAATCCTGACCCGCCGGTCTATTCGCGCCTTTACAGACCAGCCGGTCCCGAAAGAAACCATCGATCGCATTCTCGCGCTGTCGCAGCGCGCACCGAGCGGCACCAACACACAGCCCTGGCATACCTATGTCTGTACCGGCGCAGTCAAGGACGCCATCTCACGCGACGTTCTGGAGATGGTCGATAAGGGCCAGGCGAAGGGCTATGATGAGCTGGATTATTATCCAGCCAAATGGAAAGACGTTCACCGCGATCGCCGGCGCGGGGTCGGCTGGAGTCTTTATGGCCTGCTCGGCATTGAAAAAGGCGACCGGGAAGGCTCCATACGGCAAGCCAAGCGCAATTTTAAGTTCTTTGATGCGCCGGTAGGACTGTTTTTCACGGTCGATTCCTATCTTCTCCGCGGAAGTTGGAGTGACACGGGTCTCTATATGCAGACCATCATGCTGGCTGCGCGCGGAGAGGGGCTGCATACCTGTCCCCAGGCCGCCTGGATCAATTATCCCGAGCCCATTTTCCGGCACCTGAATATTCCCGATGACCAGGTTCTGGTATCCGGTATGGCCATGGGTTATGAAGATAACACGGCGATCGAGAATACGCTGGTGAGCGAGCGCGAGGACGTGGCGAATGTTGTGCGCTACGTCGGGTTTGACTGAGAGCCCCGCGACGGCCGGGAAGATATCCCGGTATGCATAAAAGACAGGAGCAAATTTGTGAAGGTATCAGAGGCCATTAAATCACGGATGACGGTGCGCCAGTTTCTGGACAAGCCGGTGCCGGAAAAGACTATCCGCGAGATTATCGAGACCGCTAAGCGTGCGCCGTCGGGTGGCAACCTGCAACCCTGGACGGTTCATGTTCTTGTCGGCCAGCCGTTACAGGCGCTGATTGAGGATATCGACCAAAAAGTCAAGAACGGGCAGACCGAGGATCCCGAATATAATGTTTACCCGCCGGAGCTTGTCGATCCCTACAAGACGCGCCGACGTGTGGTCGGTCAGCAGCTCTATGACCTGATCGGCGTGCCGCGTTCGGATACGCCGGGCAAGCTCAGGCAACTCGCGCGGAATTACCGCTTTTTCGACGCGCCGGTCGGGATGTTTTTCGTGCTGCACCGGCAGATGGAGATTGGTCAGTATGCGGATGTCGGTATGTTCATGGAGAATATCATGCTGCTGGCGCGGGAGTATGGGCTTGATACCTGTCCGCAGGAAGCCTGGGCCCGCTGGCCCGTGACATTGAAGAAGCATCTCTCGCTTGCCGATCATGAGATGCTGTTCTGCGGCATGGCGCTTGGCTACAAGGATGAGGCCGCGGTCATAAATGAGCTCGTCTCGGAGCGCGAGGAATTTGATAAGTTCGTCACCCTGCACGGATTTGAGGAGTAAGAATCACCATGAGTGATGAAGATGTCATTGGCCAGGTACGTGAAACCGTGCGCCAGCTATGTGCGGGATTTCCCGGTTCCTACTGGCGGGAGAAGGACCGGGAACGGGCCTACCCGACGGAATTTGTCAATGCCTTGACCGAGGCGGGGCTGCTGTCCTCGCTGATCCCGGAGGAATATGGCGGAGCGGGACTTCCCTTGAGCGTTGCCTCTGCGATCCTGGAGGAAATTCATGCCAACGGCTGCAATGGCGCGGCCTGTCATGCGCAGATGTACACCATGGGGACGCTGCTTCGCCACGGGTCCGAGGAACAAAGGAAAAAATACCTTCCCGGCATTGCCACCGGGGAACTGCGCCTGCAGGCTTTCGGTGTGACCGAGCCGACGGCGGGTACCGATACTACCAGTATCTCGACCACAGCCGTCCGCGACGGCGATGAGTATGTAGTGAATGGCCAGAAGGTCTGGACGAGTCGCGCGGAATATTCGGACCTGATGATCCTGCTTGCCCGAACGACACCGAAGGACAAGGTTGCCAAGCGCGCCGACGGGCTCTCCGTCTTTATTGTTGATATGCGCGAGGTGGTGGGCAACGGCATGACCATCCGGCCGATCCGCACCATGATCAACCACGCCACGACCGAGGTATTCTTCGATAACATGCGCATCCCGGCCTCCGCCCTGATCGGGGAGGAGGGGAAGGGTTTTCGCTATATCCTCACCGGCATGAATGCGGAACGGATCCTGATTGCGTCGGAATGTCTTGGCGATGCCGACTGGTTTATCAGGACGGCATCCGACTATGCGCGGGATCGCTCCGTCTTTGGGCGGCCGATCGGGCAGAATCAGGGAATCCAGTTCCCGATTGCCCGTGCCTATGCCGATACCCGCGCGGCCAAGCTGATGGTTCGGGAGGCTTGCCGGCTTTATGATGCTGGGGAACCCTGTGGCGGGGAGGCCAATATGGCGAAGATGCTGGCGTCGGAAGCGTCCTGGGCGGCGGGTGAGGCCTGTCTCCAGACTCATGGCGGGTTCGGCTTTGCCGAGGAATATGATGTCGAGCGGAAATTCCGCGAAACCCGGCTGTACCAGATCGCCCCGATTTCGACCAACCTCATTCTTTCCTATATTGCGGAGCATGAACTCGAGCTGCCGCGCTCTTACTGACTGATTCTCACCCGCCGTCGGTGGCCTTGACGTCGGGTCAGTGGCGGGGGAGAGGGCGGCCTTTACTGGGTGTTTCGCGGTGCCGCGCCACAAGATATGGAAAAGGTCAAAAAAGATTCAAATTAGTCGTTGACGTGATTGGATGATGGTCCTATAAACCGCGTCACGCCGACGGGGCGGGTCTGGTTTAGGGGTTTGGTTTTAGGCCTTTTGGATTAGATTTGTCTG
>NZ_JAFLNC010000003.1 GCF_017313765.1 Sneathiella sedimenti
ACAGATGTTCCCGCCGGCGATTGAGGCAAAAAACAAAATTAACGCGGGGTGGAGCAGCCCGGTAGCTCGTCAGGCTCATAACCTGAAGGTCGTAGGTTCAAATCCTACCCCCGCAACCAAAACGTCATAATCCTCATAAACCACATGTTAATATTAGTACCGCAACGCTGACCGACTCGCGGTATATATTCTTGTGAGGAAAGGGGCTCTTCATCGTTACAAAAAATTACATTATACAACTATAGACGTACAAGGCGGCGAAGTATGCCGCGTCGCCTGGGATCATCACCCGCGCTAAGACAGCAGAAAAGAATTTAAGCCTATGTTTCTAGTAGCGCGTTGCCGCTATTGCATCTCATCAATGATAACGCACCAATAAATTCCGCCATTAAGATATCCCGCCATATCGCAATCAAACTGATTTCTTTCATGGCTAATTTCCGTCTTTAACCCTCTATCGGCTAATAGTCGTGTCCAGACTGCGAGACCGTCCTGGGTCGACGTCGATTGGAAATCCCGATAGGCCGGAGGATCATAGAACATTAGGAGTTTTACTTCCGGGAACAGAGATATTTTTTCAATCATCTCTGTTCGGGCATACAAGAGCCTGCTCTCACGGACGGCGCCGAGACCGCTCGCTAATATGCACCCCAAGAAGGACAGAAGCGCGACAAAGGCAAGAACGCGGGCAGCGAAGTCCCACTTTTTCGCGTGGTTCAGTTTTATAAATGCGGCAATGAATAGGATGGCGCTCAGCCATGTGAAAGGAACATATCGGGCCCACCAGGATTCCGGGAAGAACATGGAAGCGAGGATCATCAGAGCGCCAAATAGGGCCAAGCCGTCCTCTGCACGGGTTGAAATAGCTCTGCTATGTTTTCGATGAGCGAGACGGCGGATGGTGAAGGCCGCGATAGCGGCAAGTAATGCCAGGCTGAAGAAAGGGCCAAAACCGCCACGGCGGGTATCAAACCTGAGATACTTGAACTCTGATAATTGAAATGTTCCCGGGATTTTGAGCTCGATAGGAGCATCAATCGGCCATTCACTGTGATCGGTTTGGGCGAAGATACCATAGACAAACTTCATAGGGGCAGATAGCGGGATCACATTTTCGGGCTCATTTCCCTTCATGATTTTAGAGACTGAAGGATACAGAAGCTGCCCGTGATCCAGGATATTGGTAACATAGGGCTTAAACCCGATGACAGTGACGCCGAGGATGAAAGTAAACGCGAACAAGAGTCCCTTTTTTCGTATCCATAAAAGGCCACGCTTCAAAAGATCTCTATCTGCCCGTTGAATTGTAAGTTCTGCCACAAAGCCGGCAAAGACGATTAACGGTGTGTAGTAAAGGGCCGCTGTCTTGGTGTTTACCATCAGAATAATGCAACAGAGGGCGCTGAGGCGGGCGAGGCGATTTTCGCGAAATGCATCTGAGAGAAGGAATAGCGCGAGCGCCACGCCAAACAAGTAAAGCGGGGCGTCAACATAATGGGTTAAGAGTTGTCCGATGACGACGGGGTTTGCGACAAGGATGCCACTAAATATCAAAGCGGCTATCCGGGGAAACCGAGGTATATTTTCTGCGCAGCTATCCAGGAAAAAGCCGTATGACAGAAGGGCCACGGCCGCCATCAAGCCCACGATCAAGGCCTGTCCCGACATCAGCAATCCTGTAAGGCTGACAATGTAAGATTGGAGTACCCAGTAGCCATTGGGGTAGGAATCCACCCAAATATTATTATGCGGGGAAAAGAATGGATTCCATCCTTCGCCAATATCCCATATGGCACTCAAATGGTAGGCATATCCATCAAAGCCCGGGTCATAGAAAGGGATGGTTGCGAAAGCCCAGATCAAAGTTATTGCCGCAAACAGGGCTAGTGCAATGAGACTTTGTCCCAGGCTCTTTTTTCCGGCCATTGTTGTCACTATGCCGAGTGTAATTAGGAGCGCGAAACCAAAGAAGATAAGCGGGGTGTGAAAAGTTTCAGTGGCGAAGCGGCTAACTATGAGCAGGGTAGCAAGGAAAAGGAAGACCGTGGATGCGCCGATATTCGCAAATTTAGACATACGTGGTTTCCTTAAGACCGCATTTTTGAATTTGCGTCATGTTTGGGTTGTTCCAGTACGGTATTTATTCATTTTGAGGTGCTTTCGCACACCACAATATGTTGCCATCAAAGAAGCCCGACATCTCGCAATCATCCTTATGAAATTCGGAGGTCATTTTGCTTTCGATCCCGCGCTCACGGAGAAGCGTTGCCCAGGTTTTATCGGAGTAGGTGATCGCCGTCGACTGATGATCTTTGATAACCCTGGGATCATGGATGAGTGTAAGCTCGATAATTGGGTAGTTCTTCATATTCTCGATAACGGCAGTTCTTTGATAGGTATGCCAGCTCTGCCGGAGCGAACCAAGGATAGCAGACGCAATATTGCCGAAAAAGCAAAGGGCGATAATGGACATTAGAATCGCCGATGTCAGGGAGCGCGTCTTTCTTTCTCCGAAAAAGAGAGTGGAGATGGTTACCAGCAATACACCGAGCCACGTAAAGGGAACATAACGCGCCCACCAGGACTCCGGAAAAAATACTGATGCCAGGATCAGTATTAAGGCAAATAAAGCCAGTACATCGCCTTTGCTGCGCTCTCGGTCGTCATCTCCGCGGGCACGCGTAAATCGCGTTAAAGCATACAGGGCAATTGCAAGGATAAGGGCAAGACTAAAAAAGGGGCCAAAGCCGCCCCGGCGCGTGTCAAAATCGAGAGCTTTGAACTCAGAGAGTTGGAAGGTGCCCGGGATTTTCAGGTGGACAGGCGCCGTGACCAATACAGGCCAGACGCTATCTTCTGTCCGTGAGAATATTCCATAGAAAAACTTTACCGGTATCGACAATGATTCCAGATTGTTCGGGATGTTCGTTGCCATGATCTTATCAACGGAAGGATAGAGCAGTTCTCCATGATCCATGACATTGGTGACATAGGGTTTATACCCGATGATGGTGATGCCGATAACAAACGCCAGCCCGAAAGGAATTCCCCGACGTTTGATCCAGTTAAAAATAAACTGGACATGTGAAATCGCAACATTTTTCAATACCCATCCGGCCATAAAGCTGGCGAAGACGATCATCGGTACGTAATAGAGCGAAGCCGTTTTGGTGTTTACCATCAGGATAATGCAGCCGATAGCACTCCATCTTGCAAGTCGGTTGTCAGAATAAGTATCAGATAAAAGAAATAGCGCTAATGCACTTCCCAAGAGATAAAGCGATCCGTCGATATAGTGGGTCATTATCTGGGTTAGGACGACCGGGTTTGCGACAATAACGAGGGCGAACAAAAGTCCCCAGAACATCTTAAGCCGAGACAGTCGGTCTGAAATATGGTCCTGAAAGAACCCGTAGGCAAGCAATGCAACCGCCGCCGTCAATCCGACAGTGAGGGACTTTCCCGAGAGCAACAACCCGGTCGTGGAGACGAGGTATGATTGCAGCACCCAATAGCCGCTCGGGTAGGAATCAACCCAGATATTGTCATGAGACGATAGGAACGGGCTCCAACCTCGAGCCAGATCCCAAATAGCCGTCAAATGATAGGAATGGCCGTCATGTCCGGCGTCGTACAGAAACTGGGTCGCGATCGCCCAAATCGCGATAACCACCCAAAAACTGACAACTGCCGTCAGTGCCATGAGCGATGTCTTGTGTCCTCCGACTATCCGGAAGATCACGAAAATCAAAAAAGTGGCAAGTCCCAAAAATATCGCCGGGTGAAGGGTATTGGTAACCGGGATTCTGCTAATAATTAACAGGATGGAAAGAAACAGAAAGATCGCGGAAGAACCAACATTTGCAAATCGCGTCATCTACAGAAAATCCCTTTTTCACCATTTCGCCCGGCAAACATTCGATACCATAAACAAACTAATAAACCATTGCCAGTAATGACGAAGTTGGAAATAGGGGGTCGGCAACGCGACTGATGATTAAGAAGGATCTGAAATGCATCTTAATTTATTAATTAGAGACTACATTGGAGGTCTTTAGAGCGAAAATTTTGTTAAGTATTTGTTTTAAGATAAAAAAATTTATTATTTCTTTAATCTAATATTTGATGACTTGACCCTTTCCTGCCGATCATTAGTATGAGGGCACCACGCTCGACGGACACAATACGAAATTTCCTTGTCGTAGACGATTGAAGAAGGCCAGAGTTGTAAATGTCAGAGCTGAAGTCCCAGGAACGTGCATATAATCCAGCCAATTTGTTTATTTGGATGGTCGGTACATTACTTGCCTTGGGCGCTATCTATGACGGCATCGACTATATTTGGGGTAAAGGCTGGGCGCTAGATGAGTTGCGCACCATAGTGCAGCTTGTCATCGTGGACGATGACTCCTGGTGGCCAATGTATAATGCCGCGAAAGCCCGTCTTTTGAATGCAGGCGTCTATCAAACGGTATTCTTTGAAGAGAGGATGAAGTTCCAATATCCGCCGCTAAGCATTCTGCCGTTCATCATTTTCATTAAGATTGGTATGAGCTGGGAGACGATCCGGGAGGTTATGAATGCCATTTCTTTTGCCTCCATATTGCTTATGGTCGCAATTGTATATTCTTTGATAGTGATCCTGTTCAAAAGATTTCCTATTTCCGGGAAGTTTGACTGGAAGTATAAAATTCCGTTTTTTGTTATTTCTCTTATCGGAACGTTTAGCTTCGACGCAATAGTCAGGGCGCAGTACCTGGGCCAGATTCAGGTCATTTTGGATTTACTGGTGTGTCTTGCTTTTCTGCTACTTCTCTTGAACCAGAAATATTTTTCGGGAGCATGCCTTGCATTGGCGGCATTGGTCAAACCCCAGCTAATACTGCTGTTTCTATGGGCGTTGATCCGCAAGGAAAAGGAAATAATGATTGGGATGATCGCCGTCTTTGTTCCCGCGGGGGCCCTTTCTCTCTATGTCTTTGGTTTTAGTGAGCATGTCCAATACCTGGAAACTCTGTCCCTCATGGGTAAACATGGCGAAGCCTATTGGCCAAACCAGAGTATCAATGGTCTCCTGCATCGATTGTTAAGTGACGTTGATGCATTGACCTTCCCGGTCAATTCCTATGCACCCTATAATCCGTTTATTTATGGCGCCACCATCGTGACGACCGTGATGTTAATTTTGCTGGGTCTGTTTTTCCGCCCGGAATCATCAAGCCGTGGCCTTTCGCAGGACAGGAAGCTCACAGGTTATTCGCTCGATATGGCCACGATGCTTTTGTTAGTGACAATGGCATCGCCGATAGCATGGTATCACCATTATGGCATTGTATGGCCATTCTACGTTGCTGCTTTTGTCGTTTTGTGTTGCCTCCGTTCCATACGGCGGAGTTGGCAGACTATCGTGATTGGCAGTTTATTAAGTGCAAGCTTTCTGCTGCTATCAAATAGATTTCCCGCGCTGACGAGTGAAGCCTTTTCTGCACCTCCCATAAATCTGTTGCTATCACATTATCTTTTTGGGGCATTTCTGTTTCTGGCGGCCTTGTTGATGCTGCGCCGTACTTTGGCGGGTGAATACCGTAACAACTGAACACGCGCAGTATGGTAAAGTGTTAATAAATTTACGTTAATAAATATGCAGATAGGTCAGACAGATATTACTAGAACCGAAAGTTTGTAGATTATGTTTCGAGAAATAAATAAAGATCCTGCAAGTCTTTATATAATAACAATGGGCATCTTGATCTCGCTTTTTCTAGTAAACGGTTTTTTTGATTACGTCTGGGGCTTTGGTTATACATTTTATGAGTTAAAGGCCGTATTGTTCCAGGCCATGGAACAGGATGACTCATGGCTACCGATGTATGAAGCGGCCTATGCCAGACGGGAATTTCCAGAACAAGGTATCTACGAAGTCGTTTTCTTCGAGCAAGGCATAAAGTTTCAGTATCCGCCAATAAGCTTGCTTCCGTACATGCTCCTGATCAAGCTTGGCCTTGGTCTCGCATCCATCATCAAAATTTCCTATGCTGTTTCGTTCCTGGCGATGCTTGGGGTTGCATTCTGCGGATATAAAATAGTTGTCCTACTTCTGGATAAATATGCGAACGAATATTTGATATCCAGACACGCTCATTTGGGCATCTTTCTTGTGTCATTGCTCGCCATATTTACATATCACCCGATTGTTATTGCCCAGTATCTCGGCCAGGTGCAGGTGATAATCGATCTGTTGATAAGCCTTGCCTTTCTGGCCTGGCTGAGCGAAAGAAAACATCTTGCGGGAATGGCGATTGCGTTCGCGGCTTTAATAAAGCCGACTTTGGCTTTGGTGTTGCTCTGGGCGCTGATACGAAAAGAAACGGCCTGTTTTGTCGGGATGTTAGTCGTATTTATTCCGGCCGGAATTATCTCTCTCGCCGTATTCGGATTTAACGAACATTTGGATTATCTCAAGGTGCTGTCATACATCGGCACTCACGGGGAGTCATTCTGGCCGAACCAGAGCATTAATGGTCTGCTTCACAGGCTTTTGGGGACAGCTAACCCTGGTGAATTTGATGCTTTTTCCTATTCGATGCACGACACATATGTTTATGCGGGCACTCTAATCTCTAGCGGCGCATTAATTTTGTTTGGATTGTTCTTTATCAAACCGAAGACCAACAACACCGTTGGTTCTGTACTTGACTTGGCAACGATGGTGCTCCTGGTGGTTATGGCCGCCCCTACGGCATGGACGCATCATTATGGTGTTTTGTGGCCGGCCTTTACGATGGCGATTATGATAGGGATCATCCTCTTGCTGAATGGCCGAAGTCGTTACGCAAGGGCTGGCTTCATCTTGCTTTGCGTCGGCTATTTTCTCATATCGAATTATTTTACTTTTGCAGACATTGAAGCCTTTTATGCGCCGCCGGTTAATTTAATTTTGTCTCATTTTCTGTATGGAGGCTTTATTACCTTATTCGCGCTCTTGCTACTTAGGTATGCCGCAGCTGGCGAATGGTCAGATTTAGAGGCCTCCGTTAAGGGCAAGGGTCTTCATAGTGCAAATTTTACGGAAGTGGAATAACTTGACCTCTTTTAGTCCAGTTGTAGTATTCAAACATCATCTGGAAATTCATATCAAGTTGACCAAATCATGCCGTAATCAGTCCGGATAGTTCATCTTTATGTCCCAACGTCCCATTAAATCAGTTAATCCTGCCCTCCTTTTCATCTTGGTTGTCGGCGGGATAGTATTCCTTGGGATAGCTAAAGACGTGATAGATTATGTCCTTGGTGACACCTATATTGCGACACTTACAAAGTCAGTCCTATTTCTTGATCTGATTTATTTTGATTCATGGTGGCCCATGACGGAGGCCGCGGTCGCGAAGCTCACCTTTCCGGATCAGGGGATCTATGAAAATGTTTTCTTCGAAAGACGTATAAAATTCCAGTATCCCCCAATCAGCATTCTGCCATTTTGGGTGGTTTACAAGTTTGATATGAGTTGGGAGAGAGCGACAGAAATCGCAAATTTCGTGTCGTATTTATCTTTATTCGGTATCGTCATTTGCGGCTTTCAAACGATCATCGTAATCGCCAGGAAATATTATCTGGAATTTCAGGGATCTCCTGCTTTCCGCCTGGCCGCCTTTTTAATCGTTCTTATCGGTACTTTCAGCTTTTACCCGTTGATGTGGGGGCAGTTTATTGGCCAGGTTCAGGTCTTTATAGACTTGCTGATCAGTATTGCCTTTGTGGCATGGCTCATGGGAAGGAAGTACTTCTCGGGCATGATGATTGCGCTTGCCGCATTAATTAAGCCACAGTTCGCGCTCCTCCTTCTCTGGGCCTTATTTCGAAAAGAGAAGCACTTCTTGATAGGGCTGATGATTGTTTTCATACCTGCGGGGATCGTATCTCTCGCTCTATTCGGTTTTCAGGAACATGTGGATTACTTGAGGGCGCTTTCTCATATGGGCAAGCACGGGGAAGTGTATTGGCCAAATCAGAGCATCAACGGAGTACTGAACCGGTTATTGGTTGATGCGACGTCCTTGCAGTGGACATTGGAATCTTTCGCACCCTATAACCTGATCGTGCATATCGGGACTATCGTCTCTACAGTTGTCTTTATCGCTGTGGGGTTATTCTATAAGCGGGAAACGGATGCGATCGCAGGAAGCGGGCCAACTATGGGCTCTGCTTTGGACCTCGCAACGATGCTTTTGGTTTGCACCATCGCATCACCAGTGGCATGGATCCACCATTACGGAATCTTGTTGCCCATTTTTCTTACCGCCTTTTTGACGGCCATTCACTCTATTTCGACGGAAGCCCGACTGTCATCGCTCCTTAATCTTCTGCTTCTATGTACAAGCTATTTTCTGTTAGCGAATTACTATACCCTTGCGGAGCAGGAAGCCTTCAGCGAGCCACCGATTAACTTGCTTCAATCCCTGCATTTTTACGGGGCGCTTTTGCTGTTGATTACGCTCTTTTTGTTGAGAATTGACGTGGCAAGGAAGGCGCCGCTCAAATAGCTGTCGCCAATTCAGAGAAGTGAACCCTCGCGAACTCAGTTTGGCTGTTTATTCGGTACCCTTGGGACGCACCAGAGTACATGCGCTTCCAGCCAGCCCAATTTCTCGCAGTATTCCTTCTCTCTAAATGGTATTTCCGTGCCGACGATACGGACGTGCACACCGTTCTCGCGGAGCACCCGCGCCCAAACATTTGCCGCATCGGAAATTTGCTGGGACTGAAAGTCCCGCGTAATACGTATATCTTTTTCGATATATATTTCAATGACGGGAGAGTCCTTCACGGCTTCAACGGCGTGAGTGGCTATTTGTACCCGCAGGCTTTGCTTCAGCGCCCCGCCTGCACCGGCCGCAACGCATAGAAGAAATGACAGCATAGCAAGTCCCTGCAGAACCCGCGTTAATATCAGGAATTTTCCGTGCCCTGCCAGGAAAAGGGAGGCAACGGCGAAAAGGACGGCGCTAAGCCAGGTAAAGGGGACATAACGGGCCCACCAGGATTCCGGAAAAAACATGGAAATCAGGAGGAGCGCAAGAGCGAGTGTCGCCAGACTGTCCCCCTTGCGTGCCATTGCATAAGGCCCACTTGAAAGGCTTGCTATTCTGCAGAGCGCATAGGCGAGAATGGAGCTTAGCAGGGCCAGGCTGAACATGGGCCCGAACCCACCCCGCCGCGTGTCAAACCGAAGAATTTTGAATTCATCGATCGAAAATGTTCCAGGAAATTTGAGATTGATCTGGGAGTCGAACGGGTAGGGCCACAATGTCCTCCCGGTTTCGGCAAATATACCGTAGAAAAACCCGACAGGTGCTGAAACGCCATTAACATTATTCGGAATATTATAGCTCATGATTTCCGTAACGGATGGATAGAGCAGTGCCAGATGATCTTGGAGATTGGTCACATAGGGTTTGTACCCGAGAACGATAATCGCAACAAAATACACGAACGCATATATGAGGCCTCGGGAAATGATCCATCGCACAGCACGTGGCAGGCAATTTCTAATACCTCCGTTCGCGACCAGGTCGGCCAGAAACCCCCCAATCACAATAAGGGGTACATAGTACAGATTGGCTGTTTTCGTATTGATCAGTAAGATGATGCAGCTGAGCACGCCCCACCTGGCAAGCTTATTGGGACTGCATGCATCTATCATCAGAAAGAACACCAGACCGCAGCCAAGCAAGTAGAGCGGCGCGTCTGTGTAATGTGTCATGACTTGCGTCAGGACGATGGGGTTCCCGATGACAAGGCAGGCCAGGAATAGCGAGGTAAGTCTCTTGAACTTGGAGACATGATCCGCGCAATGCTCCAGGAAAAACCCGTAGGAAAGTATCGTGACGGTAACCATGAGCCCCGATAGTAGGGACTGACCGGATAGGATGAGCCCGGTTGTTGCGACGATATAGGATTGCAGCGCCCAATATCCGTTCGGATAGGAATCAATCCAGATATTGTTATGTGGGGTCGCAAGAGGGTTCCACCCTTCCGCCAAATCCCATATCGCCGTCAAGTGATAGGCATATTCATCATCGCCGGGTGAATAGAGCGGTGATGTCGCATATGCCCAGAACAGAAGAAATATAGAAAAGCCGGTGATTGAGATCAGTGCCGTTCTTGACGCCCTTGGCCCGTCAACAAAATAAACCAGCAAAATTGTCAGTATGACGGCAACCCCCAGATCCACATAGGGGGGAAGCATTGTGGCAATTGTAATACGGTTGACAATTAGCAGAAGCGCCAAAAAAATGAATACTGAAGAGGCACTGACAATAGATAAACGTGTTTGCAAGCTATGACGATCGTGCTGCAATTTCTGGCCCCCTCGGCTGCAACTTTTTGGAATTTAGCGTAATGAAAATTGTCGTGACTGTCGCATTGTCACAAAATAGGGATTGGATGTCATCTTTGGCAATAACTATTCCCCAGGATTTTTCGGAATACACCAGAGGACAGCACCAAAAAAATATCCTGATTGAACACATGTCGTTTCGTCAAATTCCTCCGTAATCCTGGTGTTGACACCCTCCCTTTCGAGGATTTCTGCATAGACTGTCGCCGCATCGGATTGTGATTTAGACTGGTAGTCAAAGAAAACGCGAACTTCCTTGATAAGCGTAAGCTCAACAACTGGCGCGGTCCTCATTTGTTCAATCGGGGCAAATCGTTGATATGTCTGTATATGTTGGCGGGCCGCGCCTAACGCCGCGGACAACATACAGCCCAGTAAGGCGACGATGGTAATCGCCATGGCAGCCTGCGTAAAAATTCTACTTTTACCGGTCAATTCAATCTGCAGAGTGGAAACTGCAAGAAATGCCGGGGTCAACCATAGAAACGGTACATATCTGGCCCACCATGGTTCAGGGAAAAGGACAGTAATGACGAGGAGAATAATCCCGAAAAGCGCAATCCCGCCGCTCTCCCGTCGAGACATGGTAATTTCTTGACGGAACACGGCAATGCGGCTTACTGCGAAAGAAAGTAATGAAGTCAAAAGGGCCAGGCTAAACAGCGGCCCGAAGCCGCCTCGTCGGGTATCAAAATCGGGTGCCTTAAACTCCGCTAATGTGAAAGTACCAGGTATTTTTACATTTATGGGCGCTTCCACAGGAATGCCGTAACGATTGTGTTCTGTTCGTGCGAGGAGCCCGACCAGAAACTTTTGCGGGCCAGGCATTGGATCCTGTACATTTAATGGCGTGTTTTTATTCATTATGTCCGCGGACGGGGGATATAATAAATCGTTGTGATCCAGAATATTGGTGACATATGGCTTGTAACCGATCACCAGAATGGCGAAGATCCCTGCCAATCCGTAGTAAATTCCTCTCTTGCCTGTCCAGTGAACAACCTCTCGTAACCAACCGGAAGACCCCCGCAGGACGAACAGCTCCATAAGAAAGCCGCCAAAAATGATAAGCGGTGTGAAATAGAGTGCGCTGGTTTTGATATTGATGAGGAGAATGAGGCAGGCAATGGCACCGATCCACGCAATGCGGCCCTTCCCTATGGCATCCGACATCAAGAAGAATATAAGCGAGGCACCAACCACATATAACGGTGCATCCACATAATGCGTTTGTATCTGGGTCAAAAGGATGGGGTTGGCAACCACAACGGCCGCGAATAGAACAGACGTCCAAATCCTGAAACGCGGCAAAGCGGGCGATATTTTCTCGTAGAAAAATGCGAAGGATTGTAATCCCAGCACCAACATCAGCGCAATCAGCAGGGACTGGCCGGCCATCGGTAAGCCCGTTATGGACACAAGATACGATTGCAATGCCCAATAACCCGAGGGGTAGGAATCCACCCATATGTTATTGTTTGGCGTGAGAAAGGGATGCCAGCCGTTCGCCAGATCCCAGATTGCGGTTAAGTGGTAGACATAGCCGTCATGGCCTGCCGGATAGAATGGTTGTGTTCCATAAGACCAGGCAGCTAGGATTACAAAAAATACTGCAATCGAAAAAAAAGCGGTAATAAACGATTTTCGTCCCGCGAGACCCGCCATGAGGATAAGGGTGATGGCAAGAGCAACGCCAACCTGGAAGAGAGGGGACAAAGCGCCGTAAAAATCAGCCCTACCAATTGTGAGAAGAACAACAAGAAAGGTAAAAATAGAGGCAGATGCCGAATTGACGTTTTTCATCATTTACGACGTTCTCGCTTAATTCCGTGCTTTAATAAGTTTTGGCAGTAGCTGCATTGCCTAAAAAGGCCCGGTTTCTAGCTGCCACACTCAATCCGGTCTATGCTGCGTAGCACAAATCCTCCAAGGAAACCAATTTTCGCATTATTTAGTTAACAAAAGCATTCAATCATCTGTGGCATTTAGCGAGTTTGCTGAAGTAGCGTCTGCATCTTCCTTGCGCCACAGCGAAATAACAAGACCGGTGATTACCAGCGCCGCTCCGATCAAATCCTGAACTGATAGGGGTTGTGCGATAAACAGGGCGCCGAGGATCGAAGCTGTGATCGGGCTAAGGCCTAAGAATACCGTTACATTGGAAGGCGGAATATAGGCGAGGGCGAAAAGCCAGCAGAAATAGCCCACTGCGCTGGAGAAACCGATAAAAGACAAGATGATCCATGTCATCGTCGAAAAGCCAGGAACGGCATCGATCATGCCTTCCATAACGGCGAGCCCAAATAGGAAAACAACCGCACATCCCATTGCCATGGTGCTGATTTGTAATGTCGGGTAGCGGGGCATGTAAGCACCATAGAGGACGGAGCAGAGCGCCCCTAAAAAGGCGCTCAAGAGCGCCGCTCCGATACCAACCCATCCCATTGACCCGATATCTTGTACGAACGCTGTTGCGCCTACGGCAAATCCAACACCAACAATTGTCAGCACAATTCCGGTAAGTTTGCGGTAAGTAAATTGCTCGCGTCCGAGCATAATTGCCAAGGCCATCGTGAGAAGGGGCAGACTTGCGAAGATGAGGACAGCGAGACCCACGGCAATATAAATAACGGAAAAATTCAGTAGTATGATGAGGATTGCGAACTGGAAAATTCCGAAGAGCAGGATCAACACGAAATCCCGCGGCGACACCGGGGTCCATCGAATGCGAACTGCAAACGGAAGTAAAAGCAGGACACCGATCAGGTAACGACAAAAGGCAATTGTAACCGGACCGATCTCACTGACAATTGATCCGGTCGCTACCGTAGCGGCCCCCACAACAAGACCACTCATGGCGGCGGCCGTCAAAGCCAGGTTGGTGCGGTTCATAAGATTAAGTCCCAGGTCTGCCCAACGAGATCCTGCCCAAAGCTATGGTGTGGCTCCTCGTCAATCAGCTTAAACCCGGCCTCTTCATATAGATGGATTGCCGCATAGAGGGTGCTGTTGGTCCAGAGGGTCACCTTTACATAATTTTTGCGGCGGGCGAAGCGAATGCATTCGTCAACCAGCTTGCGGCCAACACCGAGACCTCGTGCCGTCGGCTCGACATAAAGCAGGCGCAACTGGGCGGTTGACAAGTCTTTCTTAACCAGAGAAACGGAGCCGAGAATGACGTCGTTTCGCTCGGCGATCCAGCAATGCTCGAATTCTGGGTCGTAGTTTGTCAGAAAATCCTCTCCGACTTTCGCAACCAGTGCTTCAAAACTGCTGTCGAATCCGTACTCTTGCGCATAAAGAGCGCCATGACGATGAATTACCCAGCCGATATCGCCGGGACGATGACTACGGATAATAACCGGGTCTGTTATTTCCTCGGCAGGGGCAAGTGTAGATGAAATGAGGTTCATCGCTTCAATCAGCCGGATTTGCTCGGCATCGGAGAGCAGAGTGAGTATGGCCGCGACCTCATCTTGAGACGCCTTTATGAAGGGAGTGAAATCGCGTCGCCCTTCTTCCGTGAAAATGAGGACTCGCTGTCGTCCGTCTCTCGCGCTTTTCGCTGTTTTCAGTAATCCTTCAGACTTGAATTTTTTGAGGATACGGCTGAGATAGGCAGGATCTAGTGAGAGACTTTTTACGAGATCGCCGGCGGTCAGGTTATCACCGGAATAGAGTTCGTAGAGCACGCGCATTTCCGTGAGGGAAAAGCGGCTATTCAACAGCCCCTCGTTAAGGGCGCCAACATGCTTTGTATAGAATCTGTTGAATTTTCTAACAGCATTGATGCGCTTTTCAGAGACGGCCATTATTCCTCCCTATTTCGTTGTAATATGACAACGAAATAATGGATTTTGTCAAATAAATTGGAGGGCGCGCTAGTCTGCTAATATGAACGGCGTTAAACTTTCGCGAAATTCTGCAATAAATTCCTGCATCAAAAGAGATCGCGGATGAAATTTTGGATAGAGAATATCAAGGCGGAAGGGGAGTTGGGGCTCGAAGGTTCTTGTCACCAAACCGCGACCGACATATTCCGTTGCGTCAATCGAACTAACCACTGCGATGCCGACTTCCTGCTCGGCGAGCAAGCAAGCCGTCGCAAACTGACGCACCTCGACGCGATGGTTAAGGACGGCGCCGGACGCATCAAATGCGGCTTTGACGGCGTGATAGAAGCGGTTCTGGCGATCCTGAATGATCATCGGCAATCCATCAAGATCATTCGGCGTGATGACCTGCTGGCTGGCGAGAGGATGGCGACTTGAGAGGGCGCAGACCGTCCGGATATTGACAGACTCATGATTGACAGCGCTATGGCCCTCAAATTCATCGGCAATGCCGATGTCATACTGCTGAGCAGCGATCCATTCGCGGACCCTCGCGGAACTTCGGGTTTGAATAGACATCGTAACATCTGGTCGATCCGCGAGGAATTCAGCCACGACACGCGGCAGGAGAGAGGTAGCGAACCCTGGAAGACAGGCTATGCGCAGATGGCCGGCCTTTTGGTTGCGGATATCCGCGGCAAGCTGCGTGACATGATCGAGATTGGTAATTGCCCGGTCGACTTCGCTATATAAAAACTCGGCTTCGGACGTAGGATGCAACCGCCCTTGACGTCGATCGAAAAGAGGTATTTTGAGGGATTTCTCAAGACTGGCAATAAGTCGGCTAACTGCCGGCTGCGAGATATTAAGCATCTTGGCGGCGGAGGTCACCCCACCCGCTATCATGACGGCTCTGAACGCTTCCAATTGCCTTAACCGATTCATGCCAATTTTCCCTGAAAATCACCCAATCCCATAACACTGTATTATGGAGTTATTCGCATAGATTATCACTAACCACGTAAATTGTGGAATCTCGAATTAGTTTGTGCGGCTGTCATTAAACCGTAATTGAAGGTCGGGCAAATACCTATACTCTGTTAGGAGGGGACGGGTTGCCTCCTGCTGAAAGAAATCAGATTCGGGCATCGCATACCGTGATGTTTTATAAACAACCTATAGGGAAACATTATGGCTATATTCAAAAAACTAGTTCTACCGGCGGCCCTGGCTGCCTTTATGAGCGGAACCGGTGTCGCTTCGGCGGTTACCGAAATCCAGTGGTGGCACGCCATGGGCGGCACCAACGGCGAACGGGTTAACAAGATTGCGGAAGATTTCAACGCTACGCAATCGGACTTTAAAGTCGTCCCGACATTCAAGGGTAATTATACGGAAACGATGACGGCGGCAATCGCAGCATTCCGCGCGAAAAAACAGCCCCATATCGTTCAGGTTTTTGAAGTTGGTACCGCGACCATGATGGCAGCCAAAGGCGCTATCTATCCAGTTGAACAAATGATGAAAGATACCGGCGAGCCTTTTGACAAGTCCGATTATCTGCCTGCTGTGATCAGCTACTATCAGACGTCCGAGGGTGAACTGCTCTCGATGCCGTTTAACAGCTCCACGCCTGTTATGTGGTATAACAAGGACGCGCTTGATAAGGCCGGCGTTTCCAAAGTTCCCGAAACCTGGCCGGAAGTGAAGGAAGCTTCGGAGAAGCTTGTCGCTGCCGGATATAAATGCGGGTTTTCATTTGGTTGGCAGTCCTGGGTTATGGTCGAGAATTTCAGCGCCTGGCACAATATCCCGATGGGTACGGAAGAAAACGGATTCAAGAGCACGAAAACCACTTTTGAATTTAATAACGATATCGTCAAAACCCATATCAAGAACCTGCAGGACTGGGAAACCGGTAACCTGTTTGTCTACGGTGGACGCCGTGGGGACAGCCTGCCGATGTTCACGAACGGTGAATGTGGTATGTGGATGAATTCCTCCGCATATTATGGCTCCATAAAAAGTCAGGCCAAGTTCAACTTCGGCCAGACTATGCTGCCGTACTATCCGAATGTAATCGACAAGCCGCAGAACTCGATCATCGGTGGGGCCACACTTTGGGTGCTCCGCGGGAAAGCAGATGATGACTATAATGGTGTTGCAAAGTTTATGACCTATCTGTCCTCTCCCGAAGTGCAGGCTTGGTGGCATCAGGAAACAGGATATGTTCCGATCACGACTGCTGCCTATGAACTCTCTAAGAAGCAGGGATTTTATGAGGAAAATCCGGGTACGGACATAGCGATTAAGCAGCTTAGCCTGAATACACCGACACCAAACTCTCGGGGTATCCGGTTCGGTAACTTTGTCCAGATCCGCGACATCATCAATGAAGAAATGGAAGCAATCTGGAACAAGAGCAAGACACCGGAGCAGGGCATGGATGATGCCGTCAAGCGTGGCGATGCTCTCTTGCGTAAGTTTGAAGAAGCAAACGGATCATAACGTTTGATTTTCCGATGTTAGCCGTCGCGGTGCAATAGTGCTGCGGCGGCGCATCCCGAGAGGTTGCAGGTTATGTTGAAGAATGTTCACTTCGGGCCATCCGTGTTGCCCTTTCTTCTAGTATTTCCGCAGATCGTGGTCACACTTGTTTTCTTCATCTGGCCCGCCAGCCAGGCACTCTATCAGTCGTTACTGTTGGAAGACGCGTTCGGGCTGAAAACCGAGTTTGTCTGGTTCAAGAATTTCGAAGAACTCATTCACGATCCGCTCTACTGGAGTTCTTTCGAGATCACGGTGGTCTTTTCGTTTCTCGTTGCCTTTCTCTCCATGTCCTTCGCGTTGGTACTCGCTATTTTTGCCGATCGCGTGATCAAGGGTTCCGGTGCCTACAGGACGCTTCTGATCTGGCCCTATGCGGTTGCACCGGTAACTGCTGGTGCTCTTTGGGTCTTTATGTTTAACCCGACGCTTGGCATTATCAGCTATGCCTTGTCCGCCCTCGGGTATGAATGGAATCACCAATTGAACGGCGGGGAGGCGATGGCATTGGTCGTCATGGCGTCGGCATGGAAGCAAGTCGCCTATAATTTCCTTTTCTTCCTCGCGGGTCTGCAATCCATTCCGAAATCACTGATTGAGGCGGCGGCAATTGATGGTGCCGGTCCGCTGCGCCGAACATTTGATATTATCCTGCCCCTTTTGTCCCCGACGACGTTCTTCCTGCTTGTTATCAACATCGTTTACGCCTTTTTTGAAACATTCGGCGTTATCCATGTTGTGACGGCTGGCGGTCCGGCCGGGGCAACAAATATCCTGGTCTATAAGGTCTTTAACGATGGTTTCGTCGGCCTCGATCTTGGCGGTTCAGCGGCTCAATCGGTAATCCTGATGATTATTGTGATTGGCCTGACGGTTATCCAGTTTAAGTATGTTGAGAAGAGGGTGGCCTACTGATGGTTGAGAACAGACCGCTACTAACAATTTTCTCCCATATCATGCTGCTCTTCGGCGTGGCTGTTATTGCGCTGCCTATCTGGATTATGTTTGTCGCGGCCAGCCATCCAGAAATCAGGATGACGCAAGTTCCCCTGCCAATGCTGCCCGGAGGATATTTTTTCGAGAATCTCGATATTGCCCTGAACCGGGGAATGAGCGGGATGGACGGGAATGGCGTCGCCTATATGATGCTGAACAGTCTGATCATGGCGATGATGATAGCGGTCGGCAAGATCGCGATTTCCCTGTTATCGGCCTTTGCCATTGTCTATTTCCGCTTTCCGTTCCGCATGTTTTTCTTCTGGATGATTTTTGTCACGCTGATGCTGCCCGTTGAGGTCCGGATTCTGCCTACATATGAGGTTGTCGCCAATCTGGGTATGCTAGACTCCTACTGGGGTCTGTCCATCCCGTTGATAGCCTCGGCGACCGCGACCTTCATGTTTCGTCAGGTGTTTTTGACCATTCCCGACGAGATGCTGGAGGCGGCGCGGATTGACGGAGCAGGACCCATGCGGTTTTTCTGGGACATACTGATCCCGATGTCGCGGACCAATATAGCAGCCCTCTTTGTGATCCTCTTTATCTATGGCTGGAACCAATATCTCTGGCCGCTCCTGATCACATCCGAGCCTGGCATGTATACGGTGGTAATGGGGATCAAGCAGATGCTGGAAGCGGCGGAACAGGTGCCGCAATGGAATGTTATCATGATGACCGCGTTGCTTGCGATGCTGCCGCCGATCTTTGTGGTTATTTTTATGCAAAGTCTCTTCGTCAAGGGGCTGACGGAAACCGAAAAATAAACTGGGAAAATTAGACGATGGCAAGGGTGGTTCTAGAGGGTATTCGCAAAACCTATCCGAATGGATTTAAGGCAATCCACGGCGTAGATGTTGCAATTGAAGAGGGGGAGTTTCTCGTCCTGGTCGGTCCGTCGGGCTGCGGTAAGTCCACCCTGCTGCGGATGATCGCGGGGCTGGAATCAATTACTGAGGGGCGATTAAGCATCGGTGATCGCGACGTCAATAATCTGGAACCGTCGGAGCGGAATATCGCGATGGTGTTCCAGAATTACGCGCTTTATCCGCATATGAGCGTCTATAAGAACATGGCCTATGGCCTCAAGATCATGGGGTTGCCAAAGGCGGAGATTGAAGAACGTGTCAAGAAAGCCGCAACCATCCTTGAACTGACAGACGAGCAGCTGATACGCAAGCCCCGGCAATTGAGTGGCGGTCAGCGACAGCGTGTTGCCATGGGGCGCGCCATTGTACGTGAACCGAGTGTATTTCTCTTCGATGAACCGCTTTCCAACCTGGATGCAAAACTTCGGGTGCAGATGCGTCTGGAAATAAAGACCCTTCAGGCAAATCTTGGCATTACCAGTATCTATGTGACGCATGACCAGGTTGAAGCCATGACGCTGGGCCATCGTTTGATGGTGCTGAATGCCGGCAATGTCGAGCAGTTGGGGACGCCGATCGAACTTTATCAACGTCCGGAGTCTCTGTTTGTTGCTGGCTTTATCGGTTCTCCTGCGATGAATTTTGCGGAAGCCCGGATTGATGCGGCGGGAAAGACGATCACTATTTCCGGTCAGGAGGCATTGCCGCTCGGAGACGGAGGAATGGCTGAACATGGCGGAAAAGATGTGATCCTTGGTGTCCGGCCAGAACATTTGGAACTGGTCGCTGGCGCGCCTGATGCTGTTCCAATGACAGTAACAATGGTTGAACAGCTTGGCGCGGACACGCTGGTTCACGGTCATTTCGGTGAAAGCAAGTCCGACCTGACGGTTAGACTGGAGGGAATCCGACATATCAAAGGCGGGGAAGTCTTGCCGATCCGCGTATCACCGGATCACCTGCATGTGTTTGATCCGAAAACCGAGCGGCGGCTCTCTTAAATTTACCCAACCAAACTTAATGTATCGTCGGGACAAACGGCGGCATGTTGGATATGCTGTTTGCGGATATAGGTGCGAAGCCTCTGTCGCAAGTCGTGGTTTTGCGCCTGTGTATGAGTCAAAATAAGGAAAAATAACAATGGCAGGGATAGCTTCGAACGGAAATACAATGGGGGCACTACGGAATCTTGAAGGCAAGGTTGCCTGGATCACGGGAGCGGGAACGGGAATAGGTCAAGCGGGCGCCGTCTGTCTGGCGCGTGCGGGCATGGAGGTTGTGTTATCTGGCCGGCGTAAGGAGAAGCTGGCAGACACAGAGGCGATGATCCGGGCTGTTGGCAAGGAGCCTGTGATCGAGGAACTCGATGTGGCTGACGCGGATCAGGTTGCGGCAGTGGCCGACCGGATTGAGAAGCGTTTTTCCCGCCTCGACGTTGCCGTGTTAAGTGCCGGAATAAATGTCAAGAAACGGAGCTGGAGTGAGGTCGATACGGAGGGATGGGATTCCGTCGTCGATATTGATCTGAATGGCGCCTTTTATTGCTGTAGTTCCATCCTGCCGATCATGCGTCGGCAGAAAGAAGGACTAATTATCAATGTCTCTTCCTGGGCAGGCGTACGGGTATCGAAAATGACCGGACCGGCGTATACGGCGGCGAAACATGGTATGGTTGCCATGAGCGAGAGCATTAACATGGAAGAGGCGATCAACGGAATTCGTTCTTGCGCACTTTGCCCGGGCGAAGTGGCGACGCCAATCCTGGACAATCGGCCTGTTAAGGTTACGGATGATGAAAAAGCCGTGATGTTACAGGGGGAGGACCTGGGTGAGACAATCCTGTTCCTGGCGCAACTTGATAAGCGCGTCTGCGTTAATCAGTTAGTGATCAGCCCGACGGCAAACCGGATGTATACAGCGGGAATAACCTAAGAAGTCTCTGTTGCTCGATCAGCTGATTTTAGTGCGGCATAGGCATCTAGCGCGCGTTGGCGCGAGATTTTAAGATCAACAATCGGGTGCGGATAGGTCTCGCCTAACGTGACATTGGCTTCCTTCAATACCGTTTGCGGTGCGTCCCAGGGATTGAACAGCCATTTGTCAGGGAGAGCCGCGAGTTCGGGAACATATTTCCTGGTATAGTCGCCTTGCGGGTCAAAGCGTGTCCCTTGGGTTGCCGGATTGAAAATTCTAAAAAAGGGTGCGGCATCGGCGCCGCAGCCGGCGACCCATTGCCAGCTCGCGCTGTTATTTGCGAGGTCCGCATCAATCAGGCAGTCCCAGAACCAGCGCGCCCCCTCTCTCCAGTCGATCATCAGGTTTTTCACAAGGAACGATGCGGCGACCATGCGCACCCGGTTATGCATAAAGCCGGTCTGCCAAAGTTCCCGCATCCCGGCATCGACAATCGGGATACCCGTTTGTCCCTTCTGCCATGCCTGAAGGTCAGCGGGGTCCTTGCGCCAGGAAAAGGAGTCAAACTTCTCTTGCAGATTTTTATGCGGCAATTCAGGAGAAAAATAGAGCAAGCTGTGTGAAAATTCCCGCCAGACAAGCTCCATCCGGAATTGACGAAGATCTTCTTCACATTGCACAGACTGCTCTCGGAAGGGGAGCGCATATGAAACCTGGCGTGGCGATATTTCACCAAAATGCAGATGAGGTGAGAGGTAAGAGCAATTCTCTGCCGCCGGATAGTTCCGGCCTTTATTATAGCCCTCAAGACCATTGTCCAGAAAATGATGCAATCTGTCCTGCGCGCCTTTCTCGCCGGGCTTCCAAACTGTCGGCTTTTTCAAATCCCAGTTAGAGGGAAGGAGCCCAAGGTCGGAAATCGCGGCGGTACTTTCTATCGTATCACCATCGAAGAACATGATTTTTTCGGGAGATGAAAGCGGTTTTTCCGGCACCGGCCTTTCGAGATATCCTTTGCGAAAATAAGGGGTAAATACCCGGTAGGGCGTGCCATCCGCCTTGCGGACATCCCATGGTTCCCGTAACAAGGAGCCATTCATGGAAATTGCTTCTATGCCGGACTGCTTTAACTCTGCCAATATTTTCTTGTCCCGTTGAACGCGCCAGGGCTCATAGCAACGGTTCCATGTGACGGTTCGAGCACCCGTTTCCTGCGCAAGTTTCGGAAGAATTTCAGCCGCATCGCCGCAATAGACCCGGAGCTTGCCACCAAGGCTGCTATTGAGCGCGTTCAGGGAATGGTGGAGCCACCATCGGCTGGCGCCGCCCATCCGATAGTTGCCCGCATTTTTATCGTCCAGAATGTAAATAGGGAGAAGTCTGCCAGCTGCTACGGCCGCCGATAAAGCAGGATTGTCAGACAAGCGCAAATCCTGCCGAAACCAGTGAATTGCAAGGGCGTTATTTGAATGGTGAGCTGTCACGGGGTGGAAAACTTTGGTTAATGTTAGGATGATCTTTCACATATTGGTACGGGGCCCGGCAGGCTCCGGATCACCAATTGTGAACATTAACCTAATAATTTTCTATTGGGCGACTTCTTCTGTTTCCTGATGGGATTTAGGCACAAGAAGGTCCTTTCTGGTGTCCGTAAAAATCACCAGATTATTCTTGAACTGATTTGCGCTCGTTGCCCAGGAGTAACCCAAGGCATACTCACGACATGTCGCCGGATCGATGTCCAACGCTTCAATCGCCGCTTTCTTAAGGTCTTCATCAAGGATACCCACGGGGTGATCCCCGATAACGTCAAGTGGCCCGGTAACGGGATAGGCGGCAACGGGCACACCGCAGGCAAGTGCCTCCAGCAGCACAAGGCCAAATGTATCCGTCCGGCTCGGGAATACAAATACATCGGCAGCGGCGTATATTTCTGCGAGGTCGTTCCCCTCTTTCATTCCGAGGAAGGCGGCCAGCGGATATTTTTTCTCCAGATCCTTTCGTTGCGGGCCATCGCCAACTACTACCTTGGTGCCCGGTAGATCGAGCCTTAAGAATTTCTCGATATTTTTTTCGACGGCAACACGGCCAACATACAGAAATATGGGACGTTTTTGAGTGAGGGCATCCTTTTCTCTTGGATGAAAAAGCTCGGTGTCTATTCCTCGGGTCCAGCGCTGGATGCGCTGGAAGCCTCTGCTCTCAAGGTCGGTTTGAAGGCTTGGTGTCGCCACCATGATGGCGCGGGAAGGCCGATGAAACCAGCGTAACCCCGCATAGCCCCATGAAATGGGAAGACGGATGCGGGCATGTACATATTCCGCAAAACGCGTGTGGAAAGCGGTGGTGAAGGGGATATTGTTCTTAAGGCAGTAGCGACGGGCCGCGAAGCCAAGTGGCCCTTCTGTCGCGATATGGACGGCATCCGGCGGTGTATCCGTGAAAATCTTGCGGATTTTCCGCGCCGCGAAAAGGGACAGCCGAATTTCGGGATAGGTCGGGCAGGGTACGGAGAAAAAAAGCTCCGGCGTCACCATGATGACGTCGTCGCCCAGGCCCGTCAAATAGTCCCTCAGGTTCGAGAGCGTCCGAACAACCCCATTGATTTGAGGATGCCAGGCATCGGTAACGAGGACGAGTCGCATGATTTGTTTCCTTGTATGTCGGAGAGGGAAGCAACCGCGCCCATCCAGTGAATGAGTTCAAGACGGCCGTCGAAATGTTCGACAAGAGCCGAGCAGCTTTCCACCCAGTCCCCGTCATTGCAGTAAGTGACGCCGTTGATCTCGCGAATTTCGGGGTGATGGATATGGCCGCAGATAACGCCGTCAACACCTCGGTCCAGCGCTACGTCGGCGAGGGCGTTTTCAAAGTCCGCGATAAATTTGACGGCATTCTTCACCTTCAGTTTCAAGTAGGCTGAGAGGGACCAGTAAGGATATCCCAGCCGTTGACGAATGATGTTGAGCGTGTCATTGAGTTTGAGGCATAGGCCATAACTCCAGTCCCCAAGATAGGCAAGCCAGCGAGCGTATTTGACCACGACGTCAAATTCATCGCCATGCAGAACAAGGAATTTTCGGCCGTCCGCGGTCTTGTGAACGGTTTCATGCACGACCTGAATGGAGCCAAAATCGTGATCAACATAGTTCCGGGCGAATTCATCGTGATTGCCGGGAATGAAAACCACCCTGGTTCCCTGTCGCGCTTTCCGTAATATTTTCTGTACGACGTCATTATGAGCCTGTGGCCAATACCAGCCTTGCTGCAAGCTCCATCCATCGATGATATCGCCGACAAGGTAGAGGTTCTCGCTTTTGGTGCTTCGCAGGAAATCCAGCAGGAACTCAGCCTTGCATCCGGGAGTGCCCAAATGTATGTCAGATATCCATATGGACCGATATTTATGGCTTATTGCACGGGCATCCATTACGCATGACTCTGCTGGCTTGTCATCAAATGGTCATTAAAAGTTTTAAATGACGAAACAATCTTATGGACAATGTCTATGTGTTCTGCGGGTCAGTTTGATGACTGCTTGGTTATGTTTTTGTTGCGATAGAAAGTCAGTCACATGACTCCAGCGAATAGGCGCCTGGTAATTATTCACAACCCAACTTCCGGGATGCGAAACAAAAGCAGATTTTCAAAGGCACTGTTGCGATTAGCAGAAACCCGGTGCGAGGTTGAAATTCTGAAAACCAGCGGTCCTGGCCATGCAACATTCCTTACACAGGAACTGATCAGCAGGAATGAACCTGACCTTGTTCTTGTTGCGGCCGGTGGAGACGGTACTGTCTCGGAGATATTGAACGGGCTTACAGGAGGCGCGCTGCCCCTCGGTGTTATCCCTCTCGGAACGGCGAATGTACTCGCGCGTGAGCTCGGAATTGGCGTGTCGATAGATAAGGCGGTGGAGACCCTGGTGCACGCGGATCCTGTGCCGGCCTATACGGCCGTCGCAAATGATAAACGGTTCTTGCTGATGCTCGGGGCTGGCTATGACTCCCTTGCGGTTGCGGCCCTGAATTCAAATCAGAAAAAGCGTTTTGGCGCCATTGCCTATGTTGTCGCGGCGGTGCGAGCGATATCCGGATTTCAGGATATGAAGCTCGATATCAAGATAAATGGTACGCATTACAGTGCCGGAACTGTCGTCATTTCAAAGGCGAAATACTACGGGGGTCCTTTTATTATCGCGCCCGATGGCGGATTAGATAAACCACGGCTCGATGTTCTTATATTTAAAGGATCGGGCATTGTGAATGCCTTGCGTTATGGTGTGGCCCTGCTCCTAAACCGGATTTCCCGCTTGCCCGATGTTGAAACACTGGTGACAGACATGCCAATATTGCTGACAGCGTCAAGGGAGTTTCCCTGCCAGTGTGACGGTGATGGCGGTCTTGTTACGCCGGTGAAAGTTTCCCTGGATCCAAAGCCGCTGATGATACTTCGGGCGGCAGTCTAGTTGCGATCAAAACGTTCTACGCGAATATTGTCCCAAACTTGTTCCTCCGCAGGGGTAAACTGCTCCCCCAAAGTCCTTCTTGTTACGCCTTTCGGATCAAATAGGGCAGGTTGCCGTGTCACCAGAAAAACGCGATCCTTGCCGTCAACTAGGTCCCGGATAACTTGTGCATCTTCTGCGCGAACCCCCGGAACTGCGGGAAATCCGTCTGGGTAGAAGTTTGAATATTTGACGGCCGGATATTTCGCCGGAACGCTCTTAATTCGCTCCGCCAAATCCGGATCGAAAATATAGAGACTGGACGGGAGATAAAGGTCATTTGGCATCAGAAGGACGACATCATTTCCACGGGTTTGGGTTGCAAGGCTCGCCATAATTTCGTCCCAGGGTTCTTTCTCGCCTGAACGCAACATAGCCACAAGCCCGACGAGTAGAACTGCAACATAGAAAATCTTGAT
Source organism: Sneathiella sedimenti (assembly GCF_017313765.1). Taxonomy (GTDB): domain Bacteria; phylum Pseudomonadota; class Alphaproteobacteria; order Sneathiellales; family Sneathiellaceae; genus Sneathiella; species Sneathiella sedimenti. The sequence continues at coordinate 25,482 of NZ_JAFLNC010000003.1, forward strand.
GATGTTTCGAAGCAGCCTGCTTCTCAAGAACTCAATCGCTAGAGACAGCAGCATAAAATAGGGGATAAGGCCCGGCAGCAAGGTGCGCTCCAGGAAAATGTTCGGGCCCAGTAACGAAATAGCGAAGGAGACGACGGGGACGGCAAAACAACTTAGCAGGAAGAAGCAGGCAAGTGAATATGCCTTCCGGCGGATGATCTGATAAAGACCAAATAGAACAAGCGCAACCGATAATAGGGCCGTTGCCAGACCAAGTACAAGCCGACCGGTATGAATGATCGTGTAGGGTCCAAAGGCCGTATCGATAAGCTTGTCGGTATACCCAAAGCCGAAAATCCGCCGCATGATCTGAGTAAAGCTCGTGATTGTGGGTTCGGCGACCCAGCTGGAAGCTTCCCAATGGATTACTTGTCTTGCTATCTGAATGATCAGCGGGGTAGAAAGCGCAAGCACAAGAACAAAGCAAAGCAGAAGTTTCAGGAGAAAACCTCTTCTGAATTTTAGCTCGAGGGCCCAATGCGCAGCCAGGGACAAGAACAATACCGCCGTAAAAATACCACCCAGATGGTGGGACCAGTTGGTCAGAAGCGTGCCAACAGCAAAAATTGCCCACCCCTTCAGCGTTGACCTGTCATCGTCCGAGAAAATTGAAACCAGTCCTAATATTGCCAGGGAATATGTCAGGAAAAGCAGAATATAGGGCCGGGCTTCAATCGAATACCACACGAGAACCGGACTAAAGCAGATCAGGACACTGTTAAAAAGCGCCGCGCCATTTCCTTCTGTTTGGAGATACGAAGCGGTATTTTTTGTTGAAAAATAGGAGCAAACAACCAGTAAAAAGCTAAGGATAATAGAGAGGGACCGGTGCCATAATCCCGTATCGTCTGCTTCAATCAGACCCCAAAGCTTTACAAGGCTATAGTAGAGCGGCGGATGCGCCTCTACTTCCGGGAGCCAGAACCAGATCTCGCGAAATGACAATTTAGCAAACCAGGCGGTGTAGCCTTCGTCCAGCCAATAGGGAAGAGCTCCTTCATGAATGATTTTTATGGACAGCGATATAACGATGACGACAGCCAGAAAGCCATAGTGCCAAAACTGTTTCGCCTGCCCGCCCTGATCGTGCAAACTTTCTACTCCGGTTCATTTCAACGTAAAAATGTCACGCCAATTAGCGTTAACAGACTATAATTTGATTAATGCTGGTCCGCATCCCTGTTTATTCTAGAATTAGGGAAAAGAAAGCTAAAATTAACGTTTATTCGATACACACTGGGTTTCAATTACGAAAGATACGGTTGCTGAACTAGAGGGATGTTAATATACCGGACTGTTCATGACAATCTGGGGAATATGAAGGTGAGAATTCGTTGTTTGAGAACGTGAAATATGTTGTCGTGGACTTGGACGGTACTTTGGTTCGCACGGACTTATTCGTGGAATCACTGCTGCGATACCTTAAAGGTAATCCATTCAAGATTTTCCGTCTAGTTCTCTGGCTGCTAAAGGGGCGCGCCTATGCCAAGGAAAAGATTGCTCACCTAATCAAAATAGATGCCGAATATCTCCCTTATGAAGAGGCATTAATCGCCTATTTGAAACAACTGAAAATTCAGGGTAAGGAAATTATCCTCGCGACGGCAAGCCATCGAGACTACGCCAATCAGGTGGCGGAGCATCTGGGGATTTTTGACAGGGTCATGGCGACGGAGGGTAACTATAACCTGAAGGGTTCCAACAAGCTCGCTGCTATCAAGGAATTGATTGGCGATGAGGAATTCGCCTATGCCGGGGACAGTGCGGTAGACGCGCCAATATGGCGGGCGGCCGCGGCGAATATCATGGTGAACGCCCCCGCTCAGTATGTTGCGGAGGCAGAACAGAACGGTAAGCTGGTCTGGCAGACAAAATCCGAGTCGTCCACCCTGAAGGCCTTCGTGAAGGAAATGCGACCGCATCAATATGCCAAGAATGTCCTTATATTTGTGCCGCTGGTAACGTCGCACGAATATTCGGATTTCATACATCTGTTTTTGGCCCTGCTCGCCTTTGTCTGTTTCAGCTTCTGTGCATCCGGTGTTTATTTCCTGAATGACCTTCTTGATTTGCAGGAAGACCGCCGGCATCGGAGCAAAAGATACCGGCCGATTGCGTCAGGAGCGCTTCCACTGCCGCTGGGAGTAGCCGGCGCAGTCGGATTCCCGATATTGGCTTTCGTGCTTTCATTGGCCTTTTTGCCCGTCGCATTTGTCGGCGTTCTGCTCGTTTATTTTGCGATCACGAATGCCTATTCCTTCTTGCTGAAACGGATCACGACGGTCGATGTCATGACGCTTGCGATCCTATATACATTGCGGGTGGTTGCTGGGGCGGCTGCTACAGATGTGGAGTTATCCTCATGGCTGATCGCGTTTTCGGTCTTTATTTTCGTCAGCCTAGCCTTCATGAAACGATATATCGAGGTTGCGGCCCTGGCCGAAAATGACAGCAAGGTTCGCGGTCGCGGATACTCCTCGGATGACCGTGAAACCATGTTTGGCCTTGGCATCACGAACTTTACAGCGGCGGTGGTTATTCTCGCGCTGTATATCAACAGCCCGTTTGTATTGAGTTCATATGCCAGCCCGGAGGTTCTCTGGCTTTTATGTTTGGTTGTGCTGTTTTGGGGTAATCATATCTGGGTCTGTGCGCGTCGGGGTGAAATTCCGGATGATCCGGTTGTTTTCGCCATAAAGGACCGGGCAAGCCAGCTTGTCGGGGTCAGTTTTGTTGTGGTTCTGTTTCTCGCAAAATATATTACTTTTTGATTTTACCCGCCGCGTCGCAAGTGATGTGCAAATAGGAGGCTCATAAAATGTCATTCCTTGTTCTCAGCTTGATCCTGCTGACGGTTTTTGCGTCCGCCTGTGCGCAGCTTGTCTTGAAGCTGGGGGTGGCGGATCAGAAAATGCAGGCGGCGATGCAGTCCGGAATTTATGATTCTGCCTTGGCAGCCCTATTCTCACCGTTCATCTGGTTTGGCTTGATTATTTATGCGTTGAGTGTCGTGCTTTGGCTCTGGGTCCTGTCGAAAGTCGACCTGAGTGTTGCATACCCTTTTGTCGGCATCGGCTTTGTGGTCACTATGCTGTTCGGGATTCTGTTGTTGAACGAAAATGTCACGCCGATGCGGATTATCGGGACAATCCTGATTGTTGGCGGATGCGTGCTTGTCGGACGGTCGGCATAGATAGGAATTAACGCAAAAACCCGCTTCGGTGACTGGAATTAAGTCAGGTAGCCGTCGAAGCGAATTTTTGCGTTACTTGAATTTATGCAGGCATATGGAAGCCCGGCGTTGAGAGGGAGAGAGCGATTTCCTCGTCCGTCATGTCCTCGACGATATTTTCGAAGAGCGGTGAAGACAGGTAACGTTCACCAGTATCGGGCAGCATGCAGAGAATAACCGATCCCGGCGCCGCCTTTTCGGCAATCCTCATGGCAACTGCGAAAGTTGACCCGCCCGATATGCCTGTGAAGATCCCTTCCTTCTGGGCTAGTTTCTGGGACCATTCGATGCCTTCCGCACCTGCAATTGGAATGAGTTCGTCATAATATCCCTGATCCAGGGATTCCTGCAGAACCAGCGGGATAAAATCCGGTGTCCAGCCCTGGATTGGGTGGGGTTCGAAGGATTTATGGCCTTCACTCGGCGATCCGCTTGCATCGCGTTCCTGGGCAACGCCACTGCCAACCAGCTGTGCATTGGCCGGTTCCGTCAGGATAATCTTGGTCTCCGGACGTTCCCTCTTAAGGACGCGGGAGACGCCTGTCATCGTGCCACCCGTCCCGTATCCGCTGACCCAGTAGTCAAGACGATGTCCTTTGAAATCGGCTATAATCTCCCGAGCAGTTGTATTTTCATGGATCAATGCGTTGTCCGATGTTTCAAACTGACGCGCAAGAAACCATCCGTTGGCCTCGGCAAGTTCCTTCGCCTTTTGATACATACCGAAACCTTTTGCCGCCCTTGGAGTAAGCACTACTTTTGCGCCAAGAAAACGCATGAGTTTGCGCCGTTCGATCGAAAAGCTGTCCGCCATGGTAACGACGAGGGGATATCCCTTGGCGGCGCAGACCATGGCAAGTCCAATGCCAGTATTGCCACTGGTGGCTTCAATAACAGTCTGGCCCGGCTTCAAGTCCCCGCGCTTTTCCGCCTGTTCAATTATAGAAATCGCAAGCCGGTCTTTCACAGAGGCCGCCGGATTGAAAAATTCCGCCTTCACATATATTTCGACACCAGCAGGCGCCAGTCGGTTAACGCGGATACTGGGCGTGTTACCGATGGTGTCGACGATTGAGTCAAATAGATGCCCAATTCCGTCCGTGGTACGTGGGTCACCCTTAGAATTCTGTTCCATGTTTCACTCCCGATTTATTGTGCCCGGCTCTTGGTCGCCTAGCAGTTAATGAAGAACTGATGATGTCTTAAAGGCAGTCTGACGATAATCATGTTGTATAAACAAATCTAACGCAATCTACGACGGGAGAATATGACAACATTTTTGTTGTATTCGCGCGGTGCAGCATTCGATAACTTCGAGTTTTAGGCTTGCTGTATCATATGTGCAGATTTAATCGTTTGAAGATACATAAAATTGTTACGTGTTAAGTAATCGTGGGAGTCTATATTTTTTAAAATAAAGTAAAAGTAATTAAATAGACAATTTTATTTAATAGGTGTTTATAAATTGGTTTATATTGCAAATGCGAACAAAAAAATACGACTTTTGTTAAAATGTTTTATTGACGCTTGGCAAAACGCTTGCCTATACTTTTAATACTGCCGTATTCGTCCAATAAGTAATGCGGTGTGAAAAACTAAAAAAATCGGACAATAGTGGGAGGCTATCCTGTTTGAATTTTTTCAGTTAGTCATCGGGGGCGTGTCTATCGGGTGTATCTATGCCTTGGTCGCTCTCGGTTTCGTGTTGATCTATAAGGCGACGGAGGTTGTCAATTTCGCGCAGGGCGAGTTGATGATGCTCGGTGCTTTTCTTGCCTATACCTTTATATCTATACTTGGATGGAACTACTGGGCTGGAGCCGCCGCTGCGATCTTCTGTATGTTCTTCGTTGGCAACTTCGTCGACCGAATATTTCTCCGGCCGGTGCTGGGGCAGCCACAATTTTCCATTGTCATGGTAACCATTGGATTTGGGTACATGGCACGCAGTGCAGCCGGTATGGTTCCGGGGTGGGGAACCGAAACCTACGCGATTTCCACGCCGTTTTCCAGTGAAGGTATGAGCCTGGTTCCGGAATCGGTTGGCTCTCTTGTGATATCGCAAACGGATCTGTCCGTTATTATCGCGACTATTATACTCTGTGCTGTTCTTTACGCCTTTTTCACTCACACCCGACTGGGTGTTGCCATGCAGGCATCGTCGCAAAACCAGCTCGCCGCCTACTATATGGGGATTCCGGTCAAGGCCGTTTTCTCGATGATATGGGGTATCAGTGCGGCAGTGGCCGCCGCCGCGGGCATCCTTCTCGCGCCGACCACATTGATTGATACCAGTATGGGCTTCATCGGGCTAAAAGCCTTTCCGGCAGCGGTGCTCGGCGGATTCGGCTCGATCCCCGGCGCGGTTGTCGGGGGGCTGATTATCGGCATTATCGAAACTCTCGCGGGCTTTTACCTGCCGCCCGGATTCAAGAATGTTGCCGCCTATGTTGTATTGCTCGTTGTGTTGGTTGTCCGGCCGCAAGGGCTGTTCGGTCAGAAAACCGGAAAGAGGGTGTAGCAATGCGGTTTCTTTTTAAAACGGATTATGACCAGGATATTCGAATTGCGAAACATTCAGGATATTACTGGTCCTACGGGCTGCTGCTACTGATCGTCTTCGCGGCTCCCTTCTTTCTGGAGGGATACTACATCGGCCAGATGACGCAGCTTTACATAATTGCCATGGCGGGTGTCGGGTTGATGCTGCTGGCGGGGTATACCGGGTTGGTCAGCCTTGGCCATGCCGCCTTTTTTGGCATCGGTGCCTATACGGAAGCCGTCCTGACAAGTAATGGGGTGCCACTACCCTTTATGGATGAGCCGGTTGTCTTCCCGTTTTTCCTTTCCATGCCTCTCGCGGCTATTTTTGCAGCGCTGGCAGGCGTGGCAATTGGCGTCCCTGTTCTTAGGCTGACGGGTATTTATCTGGCTATTGCGACCTTTGCCTTCGCCCTTGTGATTGAGGAGATTCTATCTCGCTGGGAAAGTGTCACTAACGGCTATACGGGTCTGTTGGTTGAATCTCTATATGTTGGAGATTTGGAGCTGACGGACGGCGCACCCTTCTATTTTCTTTGCCTCGGGCTGCTCATTGTGGTGCTGCTGATGTCGATCAATCTCCTGCGTTCTCCAACCGGCCGGGCAATGATGGCTATACGTGACTCCGAGATTTCCGCGCAAAGCATGGGAGTCAATCTGGCACGTGTGAAGACAACGGCCTTCGCGTTGAGTGCAGGGGTGACTGGCCTCGCGGGGGCTCTTTTCGCCCACAAGCTGGGATTTCTGTCACCTGAGAGTTTCACGGTGTTCCAGTCTCTGGAACTGCTGGTGCTGGTCGTCGTTGGAGGCATCGGGTCGCTTCATGGTGCGATATTCGGTGCCATTTTCGTTCTGGCCTTGCCCCAGGGTCTGGCCATCCTGAAAGATTATCTCCCAACTTCAATTGCGGAGACACCGGGAATGGAGCCCTTTATTTTCGGCCTGATCCTGGTGCTGGTCATTATATTTGAACCCTATGGCATTTATGGCCGCTGGCTGAAGATAAAGCATTATTTCCAGATGTTCCCTGTCTACAAGAAAGCCACCTTCAAGCGCCAGAAAGCCTATATGAAGTCGGAACGGTTGAAATGAGCTTTTTCAAGGCGGAAAATCTGGCAATTTATTTCGGCGGCGTTAAGGCGGTCGATGGCGTCAATTTCGAGATCAATCAGGGCGAATGCTTTACCATTATCGGACCGAATGGCGCCGGTAAGACCACCATATTTAACCTGATTAGCCGGATTTATGATTCTACCGAGGGAACGATGACATTTGACGGTCAGGACATTACCAAGGTTCCGCCGCACGCCATCGCCAGCCTGGGAATAGCCCGGACTTTCCAGAATATCGAGCTATTTGAACATGCGAGTGTATTGCAGAATTTGCTGGTTGGGCGCCATTGTCACTCGAAGACGCGTTTGCTGTCTGAGCTAGCCTTTTTGCCATCGGTTCGGAAAGCGGAAGTCGCGCACCGGGAAAAGGTGGAAGAGATAATTGATTTTCTAGATTTGCAGCATTACCGGGAAAGCCTGATCATGAACCTGCCGTATGGTGTGCGCAAGGTGGTGGAGCTTGGCCGGGCGCTATGCACCGAGCCTAGATTGATATTACTGGATGAACCTTCTTCTGGCCTCAATGTCGAGGAAACACAGGATATGTCGTTCTGGATAGACGATATCAAAAAGGACCTCGGAATAACGGTGCTGATGGTCGAGCATGATATGGGGCTGGTATCGGAAGTCTCCGATCAGGTTCTGGTCCTTAATTACGGGCGGATGCTGGCTTTCGGATCTCCTCAGGATGTGCAGAACGATCCGGAAGTCATCAAGGCGTATCTGGGAGAGTAAAGATGAGTGATGCGATCCTGAAAGTCCGGAATATCGAAACCTATTATGGGCCGATCATGGCAATTCGTGGAATTTCGCTTGATGTACGTGACGGACAAATTGCCACGGTCTTGGGCGCGAATGGAGCGGGGAAAACGACGATCCTGAAAACCATCAGCGGTATCATGGATCCGCAAAAGGGGATTGTGGAGTTCGACGGACAGGAAATCCAGAAGCGCGACCCGGACTGGGTGATGCGTCAGGGGATCAGCCATGTTCCGGAAGGGCGGGAAGTATTCCCGTTTCTAACCGTCCAGGACAATTTGATGATGGGGGCCTATACCCGAAAAGACAGGGATGCGATCGCCAAGGATGTCGAGTTGGTACACAGCTACTTCCCGATCTTGAAAGAACGGGCGGAGCAGCCGGCAGGTCAGCTTTCTGGGGGCGAGCAGCAAATGCTCTCGATCAGTCGGGCGTTGATGGCGCGGCCCAAGTTGATGCTGCTGGATGAACCCAGCCTCGGTCTTAGTCCGCGCCTTGTAAAAGAAATCTTCACGATCATCAAGCGGCTGAATGTAGAGCAGGGAATGACAATGCTGCTGGTCGAGCAGAACGCCAATATTGCCCTCCATACAGCGGATTTTGGCTATGTTCTGGAGGTGGGCCGCATTGTGATGGAGGATACGACCGATAATCTTCTGCAAAAGGAGGATATCCGGGAATTCTATCTCGGGATACAGGACCACGGCGTCCGTGGAAAACGCCGTTGGAAAAAGCGAAAAACCTGGCGATAGATAGCCTGAGGCTGGAGGGAAATATGAACGCATTGAGTTACCCACCTACGGTCATCGATGGCGCCACGACGACCTGTCAACTCTTCTGGAAGCGTGTCAAGCAACATGACAAGAAGGTTGCGATGCGTGAAAAGGATTTTGGCATCTGGCAAAGCATCACCTGGTCTGACTATGGGGAAAGGGCGCGCGATTGTGGACTGGGAATGGTGGCGCTTGGCCTTAAACGTGGCGAGACGGTCTCGATCTTAAGCGAGAACAACCCTGAATGGCTCTATCTGGACATGGGAACGCTGGGGGTTGGCGGGGTGAGTAACGGCGTCTATACGACGGATAGCTCGAAACAGGTGGAATATCTTTGCCAGGATTCACGCACACGGATTTTTATCGCGGAGAATGAGGAGCAACTTGATAAAATTCTGGAAGTGCGCGCGCGGCTGCCAGAGCTTATGAAAATCATTGTCCTCGATATGGAAGGCCTGCGCGACTTCAAGGACGACATGGTCATCAGCATTGATGAGCTTTATCTGCTTGGCCGGGAATATCATGAGAAGCACCCGAATTTCTGGGAGGAACAGATCAATCTCTCCAAGCCGGAGGATCTGGCAATTCTGATCTATACCTCCGGAACGACAGGACCGCCGAAGGGGGCGATGATTTCGCATCGAAACCTGATGTTCCAAATCGCGAATTTGACACCGATTATTGACTATGGTCCGGAGGATGAGCAGCTTTCCTTTCTTCCCCTCTGCCATGTGGCTGAGCGCTCCTTTAGCGTATTCCTGCCACTCTTTGCCGGTTCCGTGATCAATTTTGTCGAGGGATCGGACACGGTCCCTGAAAATATCCGCGAAGTGTCGCCAACTGTCTTCTTTGCGGTCCCGCGTATCTGGGAAAAATTCTACTCTGCGATCACTCTTCAATTGAAAGAAGCGACGGCATTGCAACAGCTCGCCTATAAGCTAGCGATTGAAACCGGCTTTGCGATTGCGGAAAAGAAATTAAACGGCGAAGCCCCAAGCAAGCTGGAAGAGTTGAAATTCTGGCTGGCGGACCATTTGGTTCTTAAAAATATAAAGCGCCTGCTTGGGCTTGATCGCGCGCATTATCTCGGGTCAGGCGCCGCCCCAATTTCTCCGGACCTGATTAAGTGGTATTGGGCACTCGGTCTTAGCATGTATGAGGTGTACGGGCAGACGGAGAATACCGGCGTGGCGACGACCAATCTGCCGGATCAGCTCAAGCTTGGGACGGTGGGGGTAGCCGCACCGGATACCCAGGTGCGCATTTCCGAAGAAGGGGAGATACTACTGAAAGGTCCGCATGTTTTTCTCGGCTACCTAAATCAGCCGGTGAAAACCGCAGAAACGGTGACCGATGGCTGGCTGCATACAGGCGATGTCGGGTATGTCGATAACAACGGATTTGTTAAAATCACCGACCGGATGAAAGATATTATCATTACTGCCGGCGGTAAAAACATCACACCGTCGGAAATTGAAAATCAATTGAAGTTCAGTCCCTATATCTCGGATGCAGTTGTTATCGGGGACAAGCGGAAATACCTGACCTGCCTGATTATGATCGATCATGAGAATGTGGAAAAATATGCGCAGGATCTCGATGTGCCTTTCACGAATTTTCAAAGCCTTTGCAAAACCAGAGAGGTATTGGATCTGATCCGAGAGGAAGTCGAAAAGGTGAACAAGAATTTTGCACAGGTCGAGACCATAAAGGATTTCCGGTTGATTGAAGAAGTCCTGACCGCAGAGGACGATGAATTGACGCCGACCATGAAGCTGAAGCGGTCCTTCGTAAATCAGAAATATAAAGGACTGATCGATACAATGTATGCTTGATTGGGAGTTTCGATAAATTAGAAAAATAGGGTATTATGTCGTTATCAGGGAAAAATTTGGGAGAATAACCATGAAACGTAGAAGCTTTTTAAAAGTCTCTTTGGGAGCGGTCGCGACGATTGCGGCGGTATTTGCCGGATCGATTGGAATCGCAACAGCCGATCAGGGTATTTACGACGATAAAATTGTTTTAGGGTCGCACCAACCGCTTTCCGGACCTGTTGCTCTTTGGGGCGTTCCGGTTACTAATGGCATGCGAATGGCTGTCGATCAAATTAATGAAAAAGGCGGTGTTAATGGCCGTATGATTGAACTCATTGTCGAGGATTCCGCGTATCAGCAGAACAAGGCTGCGCAGGCAGGTGACAAGTTGCTCAAAAAGGACAAGGTTTTTGCTCTTGTTGGCGCGTTGGGGACGCCAACCAACATGGTAACCATGCCACGCGCGCTGAAGATGGGCGTGTTGAATGTGTTTCCTGTTACGGCAGCAAACGAAATGTTCGAGCCGTATCACAAGTTAAAGTTTGGCGGTTTTACACCGTATAGCGACCAGATGCAGGCTGCGGTGAAATATTTTGTCGACAATAAGGGCATCAAAAAAATCGGCGTTCTGTACCAGGATGATGATTTTGGGAAGAATGTGCTGCATGGGTGTGAAGATCAGGCCAAAGCCATGGGACTTCCGGAAGTTGTAAAAACCAACTTCAAGCGCGGAGCAAAGGACTTTTCCTCACAGATTGCGCAGCTTAAATCCGAAGGCGTTGAACTGGTTTGTCTCGGCACGATTATCGGCGAGACTATTGGTAGCATGGCGACCGCAAAGAAAATCGGCTATGACCCGATTTTCGTCGTTAGTTCAGCCGGTTACGTTCCTGAAAATGTGACACTGGCGAAGGGTCTAACGGAAGGCCTCTATGGTACGGGACAATCCCCAATTCCCTATTATGAGGATGCGACGCCAGAGGTAAAAGCATGGATGGATGACTACAAGGCGCGCTTCAGTGCAGATGCGGTTTTGCAGTCCATCGCCGGGTATGATGCCATGCAGGTTTTTGGCATGGCGCTTGAGAAGGCCGGCCGGGATATAACGGCAGAAAAGGTCGCAGAGGCGATCGAAAGCATCAAGGATTATCAGAATATTTTTGGAGGGGCGCCATACAGCTTCTCTGCTGAAGATCATCTGGGACCGGATGCGCGCAACAGCGCAACCCTCTACCAGGTTGTTGGTGACAAATGGCAAAAGGTCAGTGCGATCAGCTATTAATACAATGTAGTGGGAGGGGGAAAACCCGGCTTTCGAGCCGGGTTTTTTTGTCGCTTGAAGCTATGATTGCGTATTCTGCGCGACAAGGTCCCGATAGAGATCTTGAAGGCGTGCGGTTATTGGTCCGATCCCGTCATTCGATCCGATTTTTTTACCGTCAATCAGCGAAACGGGCGTTTGGGCGCCGAACGTTCCGGTCAAGAAAGCTTCATCAGCACCATAAGCTTCCACAAGCGAATAGTTTTTCTCGAAAACAGGGATGTCATTAGCCCGGCAAAGATCGATCACTTTCTGACGGGTTACCCCGTTCATGCAATAGTCTCCCGTAGAGGTCCAAACTTCCCCTTTTCGGACAATGAAAAAATTACAGGCGTTTGTGGTGTTGACGAAGCCGTGCGGGTCCAGCATCAGTCCTTCATCTGCTCCCGCCTGTTCGGCCTGAAGGCAGGCAATCACGCAGTTTAGCTTGGAGTGGGAGTTATATTTTGCGTCCTGCGACATTGGCAGGCCACGCACCTGGGGGACAGTCGCCAGCGAAATTCCTTTGGCCTGGAGATGCTTCGCTGGCTTCGAATGCTCCATTATAATGACAATGGTCGGGCCGGATATAGAGAGATTTGGATGCTGGAAGGGCTTGGATTTGACACCGCGCGTGATCATCAGGCGACAGTGGACATCATGAGTCATTCCATTGGCCGCGGCAGTCTTGGTGAGAGCATCCAGTATGCCATCCCGGTCCATGCCGATATCTAGCGAGATCGCTTTGCAGCTGTCAAACAGCCTGTCCATATGTTCATCGAAGAATGCCCATTTTCCATTGTAAAGACGCATCCCTTCCCACATTCCGTCACCCAGCATGAACCCGGAATCATATACCGATATCCTGGCTTCCTCTCGCGGAACAATCTCGCCGTTCACATAAATCTTAATATTGCGGTTGCGGACGTCTTCCTCCGCATCATGTGTGGTTTGATTGGTTTCATTCATATTCGGTTACCTGGGCAGTTTTTTTGAGAATACGCTGGTTAATAAAGACATATACCGTCACACTATATCCTTCGTATTCTTTTAAAAAGGATAGATTGGTGGCTATAACGGCTCCCTTCTATCCAGGACAAATAATTTCCGGTTTTCTGACTTGTACGGAGGTATCGCATCATTATTTGTAAGTACATGAAATCTCTACGATCCGAAGCAAGCTTTCTGATGGAGGTGTTTTGTGCGGATGCGCCATTTCACTCCTGGATCAGATAAGGTGGACACGCATGACAGCCTCCTCTCCCTTAACTAAAGCACCTCCACTTACCGAAAATATGGCCGGTGATATACGTCGTGTCGGGGTTGAAATCGAATTTTCCGGTCTGGATCCAGCAGGTGCCGCCCAGCTCGTGGCGGAAATCTTTGGAGGCCGGGTTGAGGGACGAAAGTCAGCCTTTGTATTTGATGTCGAGGAAACGCGATGGGGAAAGTTTACGGTTGAACTGGACACCCAATATGTCCATCCAGAAAAAGATCTTGGTGACCTTATTGAGGAAACCGACCTGCCGCTTAATCAGAATGCTGTCAATCTGGGGCGTGAGCTTGACACAGTTTTTCGGGGGGTTGTTGGCAAAGTTTCGTCAATCGCGGTCCCGACTGAAATTGTGTCACCGCCCATACCCTGGAACGAACTGGATCAACTGACCCCTCTAGTGAAGGCCCTGCGGGAAAAAGGCGCGGAAGGAACGGACGATAATTTCATTTACGCCTTTGGTGTCCATCTGAATCCGGAGGTTGCCGCCGAAGACGTGGATTACATTCTGCGACATCTGCGGGCCTATGCGCTGCTATCCGATTGGTTGAGAGCCCGTATAAAAGTTGATACGACACGGCGATTGCTTCCGCATGTGGATCCTTTCCCGCGAGAATATGTTCGCATGATCCTGGCGGCGGATTATTCCCCAGACCTTGACGCGCTGATCACGGACTTTGCTCGTTTGAACCCGACACGTAACCGCGAGCTGGATATGTTCCCGCTTTTCAAGTTTCTCGCGCCGGAAATAGTTGTGCGCTATGCTGATGATATCCTAATAAAAGAACGGCCCACTTTTCATTATCGGCTGCCGAATACGCATCTCTCCGATCCCGGCTGGGATATTGTAGAAGAGTGGAACCGATGGTTCGTTGTAGAGAAGCTGGCGGCCGATGAAAAGGCGCTGGAGCGCTTGTCGGATCGCTATCTTGCCAAGCCGTCCAACTTTATTGGGCAGTGGATACGGGATATTGGCGACTGGATTGAAACATTATGAAGCCAATAGTCGGTGTTACTGTCTCTCGCTATAAAAGCCGGATTGCACGAGCCTTTGATTGGTTCGCGGTCTGGCGGGCAGGCGGTAAATGCGTCTTCCTGGAACCAGGTTCTACACATCCTCGAGAGAAGCTTGATGCGCTGATCATTGGGGGTGGCGATGACATCGGTGCAGAACTCTATCATTCTGAAATCACCTTGGATGTGCGGATAGATCCCGAGCGTGATGTGCTGGAGCTGGAGCTACTCGCCTATGCGGAAGAAGCAGGGCTTCCTGTTCTGGGTATTTGTCGTGGTGCGCAGATGATGAACGTTTTTTACGGCGGTACTCTGTACAGCGATATTCGAGGCATGCCCCGCGATAAAACGAATATTCGGACCATTCTTGCGCGGAAAATTGTCACCCTGAATGAAGGGTCGTCAATACATGAAATCATCGGCAAAGATACGATCCGGGTCAATAGTTTGCATCATCAGGCAGTCGATAAAGTGGGAGAGGGCATAATCGTTTCCGGATGTGATCGCGGAAAGTTCGTTCAGGCGCTTGAACGCAAAGACAGGGAATTCTTTATCGGCGTCCAGTGGCATCCAGAATTTCTGGTTTTTGATGCCCATCAGGTTGAGCTATTTCGATCCCTGATCAATGCCGCGAAGCGTCGATTAAAAAAATAACCGGACAACTGCCTTCTTGTCGTCAATGCGAGAAAATCACCGGGACAACCATATTCTCCAGAATGTATTTTGTAGCGCCGCCAAAAATAAATTCGCGGCTGCGGGAATGCCCATACCCTCCGATAACAAGTAAATCACCGCGATTTTCAATCGTTTCCTCAAGTAACTGTTCCCCAATCGATGCGTTGCCTTTCGAACTGTTGGTCACAGTTACTGTTACCCCATGACGCGAAAGCGTCTCGGCGAGTTCGCGACCGAACACTGAATCTTGTTTGTTTTCCCTATCGACAGAAAGCAGTCTTACCTCTTTTGCGTTTTGCAAGAACGGGAGTGCGTCGAAGGCGGCACGTGTTGCTTCCCGTGCGCCATTCCAGGCCAAAGTAACATTATCACCTATATTCTTTACCTGCTTCTCGTAGGGAATGACCAGAATCGGTCGACCGCTTCCCATCAGCACGGCTACCGGCACTTCGGCCGAGTAGTCGGTTTCTGTCACATCGTTTGGTTGACCCAGAATAACTAAATCAACGGTTCTGGCGAGGGCGACCATAACTGGGGCTATTTTCGGTTCCTGTGAATGCAGGGTTCGCCATTCTGCAGATATCCCGCTTCCGCTAACTTCGCTGTTAAAAATTTCTTCAATCTGTTTAGCTGCCTCCAGATGGTACTGTCGTTGCGATGACAGAAAATCGGCGGGCACCTCCATAGATATGGCTGGGTTTATCCATATTTTCGGGACAACATAGACGCCGATCAAATGGGCCGTATGGTCTCTTGTCACCTGGGCCGCAGCTGACACGAGGTCCTTGGCGCGCTGTTCACTGCTGAAGTAGGCTAGAATTGTTTTGTAGGGCATCGTTTTTTCCTTCCCTAAAAATAGAGAAATACTCGTTCCCCTTTAAGATCTTTTGTTTTCGCCTTTTGGTGTGAGCTGTACCGAGCAACAGCGCAGTTTTTCCAAATGCTGGCTTTATTCTTTCAGCATTCACTTCACCAGAAAGGGGAATCTTCCGCACGAACTTGCCGTAAGGGTGCTCGATATCGGGATAATTCTCGTCATTTGCTCCTCAAAAGGCTGGGAGCATGGTCTCCTTATTTACAGAGAATTTCTTCTGAGTCATGAATTTTAGTGGAGTAAGCATTCATTTTGCCTCTGTTCAATCATCCTACTCCATGTAAAGATTATATAATTGATATGAATCAATTCTTTTGCGGAATCTCGATCGGCGATAGAATGATCTTAAATAATCAGGGTGACCTATTCTGCCGATAACCTGGCTAGAGGGCGCTTATTAGAACAAGGCGGACAACCGCTGGGAGGTAGATATGCGAGTAATATTGATCGGCTGTGGAATCGCGGGGGCCGCTCTGTCCCTCACTCTGCAAAGGGCGGGAATTTCCCATTTAGTGCTGGAGCAGGCATCGGAGCTTTCCGAAGTTGGCGCGGGCCTGCAGCAAAGCCCAAACAGCATTCGGGTTCTTGAATATCTGGGATTGAAGGATGAACTGGCGCGCATTGGCGTACCGCCGGCCGCACATCTGTTTAAGGACTACAAGACTGGCGAAGTATATCTCAAGACGCCGTTGATGCCGAAAGTCGAGGAATTCTTCGGAGCACCCTATTACCATGTCCATCGGGCCGACTTGCTCGACATCATGGTGAAGGCGATGGATCCGCAGAATATCAGGCTGAACACAAAAGTCGTCGATGTTAAGGAAAATGCGCAAGGAGTTGAAGTCCACTTAAGTGATGGAACGGTGGAAAAGGGCGACGTTCTGATCGGATCAGACGGTCTGCATTCCATGGTCCGCGAAAAATTCTTTACGCCTGAAAAACCGCGGCCGTCCGGCTGCGTCGCCTGGCGCGGGCTGGTTCCGGTTGAAGTGGCGCGGAACCTCGGGTTCGAACAGAATTCATACGTCTGGATGGGGCCGCATCGTTCCGCGGTTCTCTACTATGTCTGTGGGGGCGATCTTTTTAACTGGGTGGGGATTGGTCCATATAACGAGAATGCGAAAGAATCCTGGTCTCAGACGGGCTCACGCGACGCGGCTCTCAAGGAATATGAGGGCTGGAATGAACAAATTCGCGAGCTGATTGCAGGGACGGAAAGTCTTTTCATGACCAATATGATTGATCGCGAGCCGCTGGATCGCTGGGTCACGGATCGAGTCGCTCTGATGGGTGATGCCGCCCATGCGATGATGCCCTATCATGCACAAGGAGCTGGTCAGAGTATTGAGGATGCCTGGGTGCTTGGTCGGTCACTTGAGATGGCGGAGGGCGATATTCCTGCCGCGCTTAAGAAGTATGAAAAACTGCGACTCGATCGGGCTAACCGGGTCTTGCTGCAATCCCGGGCGGCAGAAAACCTGTTCCATATGAGCGATCCGGAAGAAGTATCTCGCCGGAATGCCCGCTTCGCGCGTCACCAGCAGGAAGATCAGGACGGCTTTCCTGTCGGACAACGGTGGCTGTACTCCTATGATGCGGAAAAGGCAGTTATGGGGACGGACGATGAGTGGCGAAAGCTTTCCTGGTAGGCGAGTTGGTACTCAGCAAACGACATCGAAGAAACGGTATGGTGTCCCCAAATCAGCCTGGTTCGCCTGATATAATGCAAGAAGGGAAAAATAATGAATAATGCACAACCCGCAAACACTATAACCGCCGCTGACCATGCGAGTTTAATGGAGCAGTACACCCGCGAGGGCGAAGCGCGTGCCTACGCACTCGGCAATCGTGGACCCATCAGGTTGGGGCCGGATGGAAAGCTGGCCAGGGAAATCCTCGATGCCTATCGGGAACATGGATTCTATGTTTTTGAAGATGTCGTGGATGGCACGGAATTACGTGAGCTCCGGGAGGATGTCGATCATGTTCTGTCGCGGGCTCCCGTCGAGCCAGAAGCGGAACTCGACGCGGCCGGTCTGCCGGCGCTGGGGCCGGAGTTTGCGCGCTATCCCTATCGATTTGCAAAACCCCTTAGCGACCCGCTTGGTGGAACGTCCAAGAACAAGGGGCGGCACCCTGTCAAGATGCTCAACCCGACGCCGGGCGAAGATGCACCGAACTGGACGATCGAGCTGTTGACAGGTAATTTGCAACTGATGGACTCCTGCTTGCGGCTATATGGGCATCCCGGATTGCTCGCCGTGGCGGAGGCTATTAACGGCTCTGATTTCGTACCCTATAACGAAGTGGTCTTTATAAAAGAGCCCGGACTCGGGCCGTCGGTCGCCTGGCATCAAGACGGAACAACCCACTGGGATGCGCCAGATTGGGAACAAGATGCACATGGTTTCAATTTCATGACCCAACTCTATCCCAGCACACCCGCGAACTGTGTCTGGGTACTGCCGGGCAGCCACAAAGTGGGCAAAGCCGATATTCCCGGACTGGTAAGCGAAAGTGGCTCGGAACGGCTGAATGCGGCAGTGCCGCTTGTCTGTAAGGCCGGGGAGGTTTTCGCCGTTAATCGACAGCTGGTGCATGGTTCTTTTGCGAACTCGTCACCGGATCGGAGGGTGACCATTAACGCGGGCTTTTTCCCGCGCCATCGCGTTCTTGATATTACGACAAGCCAGCTCGACGGGCGCATGGAAACCTATGATGCAGAGCGTATCCATGCGCGCAGCCGGATCATCGCCCTTGGGATCGATGCGCGTCAGCAACGGTTTCCGGATGAACCAAGATTTGTCTATCAACCTCTCGCCGGCGAAGAGGAGGAAAATCGCTGGAACGAGGAAAATCGCGAAAAACTCCTCAAAAATTACAACCTGAAAGATATCTACATTTGACGTTAACGATTTAGGTCGTAAACTTGCGGCAGCGCACACTCATCATTGAATGAAGCGTGCCTGCCGAGGGAGTAATGCGACATGATTGCCTTATCGATAGTCATTGGCCTTATCGCCGTCGTCATTCTGTATATCATTGTGGCGTACAACGGGTTTGTCACCCTGCGAGAGAAAATCAACGAAGCCTGGAGCGGAATCGAAGTTCAGATGAAGCTTCGATACAACCTCATTCCCAATCTGATCGAGACCGTCAAAGGCTACGCCAAGCATGAAGCGGGCACATTCGAGGCCGTTACCCGGGCGCGAAACGATGCCATGTCCAACCATGGTTCCCCTGCAGAGCAGGCACAATCGGAAAATATGCTGTCCGGGGTGTTGAAATCCCTGTTCGCTCTGGCAGAAGATTATCCCGAACTCAAGGCCAATGAGAATTTTCAGAGTCTTCAAGACCAACTCGCGGATGTAGAGGACAAGATACAGTCTGCCCGGCGTTACTATAATGGCGTCGTGCGGGACAATAATATCAAGGTTGATCAATTTCCCAGTAATCTCGTTGCGACGGCCTTTCACTTTGTCAAAGCGGAATTTTTCGAGTTGGCCGAAGATGAGCAGGCTGCCCGCAAGCCGGTCGATGTCAGCTTCGACTAACCGATTCATCCCTGATCCGATGACCTTTCCAACACCAAAGTCTGGATTTCCGGCCTTTGCCCTATTTGGGCTTTTTCTTCTGATTGCCCTGATTTCTCCGTCTGTATCCCTTGCGGAAGAACTCATCAAAGAATTTAGAAGCGACCTTTGGATCCACGGTGACGCGAGCCTGATGGTGCGGGAGCAGATCACGGTCATAAGTGAGGGGAGGCAGATCAGGCGCGGAATTTATCGTGATTTCCCGACAGATTATAAGGATTCACAGGGCAATCAGTACCGGGTTGGCTTTGAGGTCGAAGAAGTCACTCGCGATGGGCGGCCGGAACCCTTCCTTACCGAGCGATTATCTAACGGCGTGCGTGTCTACATCGGGAACAAGGATGTCCTCATTCCGCCCGGACAACACAGCTATACGATCACCTATAAAACCACGCGTCAGATCGGGTACTTTGACGAAATAGACGAGCTTTACTGGAACGTGACGGGAAATGGGTGGGCATTTACCATCGAAAAAGCAAGCGCGCGTGTGCATCTGCCGGCAGGGGCTCGCGTACAGGGTTTTATTGCCTATACCGGATATCAGGGAGATAGAGGCAACGCATTCGGAACCCGCGATTATGCAGATGGCATGGAATTCTTTACAACAAAGCCACTGCACCCCCAGGAAGGATTGACCATTGCTGTTTCCTGGCCGAGCGGTTTTGTTGCCAGACCAACTGGCACGGAGAAGCTGAGCTATCTTCTCAGTGATAATAATGCCCTCTTTATCGGTATTATTGGTCTGCTGGTTCTTAACACTTATTACCTCCTTGTCTGGTGGCGTGTCGGGCGGGATCCGGCCGCGGGCACCATCATCCCGTTTTTTGAACCGCCACAAGGTTATTCCCCCGCCGCAATGCGGTATATCCGGAATATGGGGTTCGATAACAAGGTCTTCTCGGCCGCGATACTGAGCATGGCGGTAAAGGGGTACTTGACGATCGAGGAAGATAGTTTCGGGACATATACCCTGAAGCGGACCGGCGAAAAGGCTCCGCTCTCGATGGGAGAAAAGGCGGTTGCACAGCGGCTCTTTTCCAGTGTGCGGGATCAGATTGAGCTCAAACAGAAAAATCACTCAACCTTGCAGAGCGCTCGAGACGGACTGAAAGAATGGCTGCGGACTGAGTTTGAGAAAACCTATTTTAACAATAACCGGCAGTATTTTCTGCCGGGCGTCGGGCTTTCAATTTTTATCATCTTACTGATGATTATCTGGGCGCCCGATCCAGGAACCGCCGCCTTTATTTCCATCTGGCTTGCGGGATGGACGGCTGGCGTTTACTTCATCCTGCGCCGTGGATATCGGGCAGTGCTGGATTTTATAAATGGGAGAAATCCCTTTTCCGGTGTTGGAGCAATTATTTTATCCATCATGGCCATCCCTTTTCTCGGCGGAGAGGCCGTGGGGCTGATGTTTCTGGTTGAGGCAACTTCGCCGGCGGCAACAGTTCTTTTTCTGCTGATACAGGTCGTGAATCTCGTTTTCTACCATTTACTGAAAGCCCCAACATTGCTGGGGCGGCAAATGCTGGACAGATTTGCGGGATTTGCGGATTTCCTGAGCGTTACCGAAAAAGACCGCATGAATTTCTTCAATCCACCCGACCGCACGCCGGAGCTTTTTGAAAAGTTTCTCCCCTTTGCAGTAGCGTTGGACGTTGAAAACGCCTGGGCCGAACAATTCTCGAACAGTTTCGCAAATGCGCATGAAGGCCCATGGAAGGGGCAGGGATATCGTCCAACCTGGTATCAAGGGCGACATTTCAATCCAGCAGATCTTGGCGGGTTTTCCACCTCCCTCGGGCGTGGATTCACAAGTGCCATTTCCTCCGCTGCGACAGCGCCGGGCAGTTCCAGCGGTTCGTCCGGCGGCGGTTCATCTGGCGGCGGCGGTGGTGGCGGCGGAGGAGGGGGCTGGTAAATAAATTTACTGTCTCCCGGCTTGTTCGAGTGAACTTCTCATCTTAGGATTGGATAACTTTGAACGGGAGTCGCCGATGAAATACACACCGCAAAACCAAACGCCGGCCGATGCGGAAAGTCGCAAGGCCATCAAGCCGGTGATTGTCTACCCTGTCAACACTCTGCCACTCCCAGATGTCGGGATTTACGCCGATGCTCGGTCTCACCTGGAGCAGATAGATCAGATTATTGTGGCGCCGCGAGATGCAGAGTGTTTCCGGGTTCCGGCAGGGCATTTCTTTCGCATTGTCAGTACCGAGGGGCCGCAGGTTGGCGACCTTAACCTCTGGAACGCGGCAGATGTAAATGAACGGTTCTTTAGCGGCAAGACGCGCGCGCTACATGGCACACATGTCAGCGTTGGCGACAGGCTGTGGAGCAACTTGCCCTATATGAGACCCATGACGACCATCACTCATGATACGCTTGACTGGTACGGCTGGGACGCGGATGGGGGCGGTATTCACGATGTGATCGGCACGCGCTGTGATCCCTACACCAATGTGATGCTGGGCGGCGGAGAATATCATTATTGCTGTCATTCCAATCTCATTCGTGCTTTTGCGACGGCACAAAATATCTCCTATGATGAGGCTGAACCGTTCGTTCATGACGTCTTGAACGTGTTTATGTGCACCGGGTTCACACGGGATACTCATCAGTATTTTATGAAAGCGAGCCCGGTTCGCCCCGGCGACTTTCTGGAATTTTTCGCAGAGATCGATCTTTTGGGCGCCCTTTCGACCTGTCCCGGGGGGGATTGCAGCACCGGACATTCCAGCGATGACGCGGCCTGTTATCCGTTGAAGGTCGAAATATTCAGACCTACAAAAGGTCTGCCCGCAGACTGGAAGCCGGCCGAGCGATCCCGATATTCACGCCTTCACGGCAACAAGCAATAAGATCATTTGTGAGGTCATCTACCTCCTGCCTGATGAATAAATGCCTTACCGATTTTTGTCAGGCGGGCAAGATGGGCGCTTTTGGCGATGGTTAGGGATTTCGAGATATCACGGTACAAGTAGCGGATGTAGGGTTTGTCCGGCGTGGATATTTTCTCAAGTAGGGGGTCAAATGCTTGGGCGCAATTCTGGCACTGCTGATGAAATCCAAGCTGCAATTCCAGAAGCGGCTGAAGATCATCTCCCGCTGCGTCTGCCATAGCCGCGAGACGTGCCGCAATAACATCAAGGGCCTGGAGTTTCGTTGCGATTGCGCCAATTTCCACGGCCAGTTCGTCGGGTGCTTCTTCTGCGATATCCGAGAGAAGACAAGACATTGATCCGACCTGACCCCCAGCGCCCGCGGCATCCTCTATCGCGCGCATACGCAGTGACGTTTGATTGAATGCGTCTCCTTCCGCACCCAACAGGTTGGCAACGGGAACCCGGCAATTCTCGAGAGCAATGCCGCCGTGTGGGCAAGGATGCAAAAAGTCTATTTTGATACCTTCCGTGCGACGAAAGCCGGGGCTGTCAGCAGGAACGAGAATGGCGCTAAACGCCTTCCTGCCTTCCGTTTCGCTGGTAATTGCGAGGACGATGAACTGGTCGGCAATAGGCCCGTTCGTCAGGAATGCTTTCTCCCCATTGAGGACGAATTCATTGCCGTCCCGCCGCGCTGATGTTTTTAGATGCTTTGGATGAGCACCTGCGCCAGGCTCGGAAATGGCAACGGATAGTGTTGTTTTTCCGGCAACAAGAAATGGCAGCAACTGTTGTTGTATGGGGGAGGGAACATCAACCGCTATATGGAGTTTGGACATCAGCCAATGGGCCATGAAAACCATTGTCGTGCCCGGGACGCCGCCCACCTGATTGAGGGTCTTCGCGGCGACTGAAAGGAGCGTGTAGTCCGCACCAAGCCCGCCATATTCTTCTGGCAAGGAGAGACCCGCGATGCCTGAGGACCCAAATTCCTGCCATAGGTCCTGCGGAAAGACGTCAGAGGCGATCAATTCTTCTCGTCGGGGCCGGATATGAGTATTGGCAAATTCCCTGGTCTTCTGGATAATGTCCGTGCGTCGGATTTTTGCTGGGTTCACGTTACTCATTCCTTATTTTTTGTTATTCTGATCAGTGAGCGTGCGGAAAAGATTATAGCATAACAGTGGTGAATGTTTCGATATCTTGCATTTCTGTTTTAGACCCTATTCTATCGACAGCCTGACCGAAATTATAAGTAAATCGAAATTGCGATTAGCGTGGAGCCGACCGTATCGCGATAGATATAAAAAGAATGAGGAGAATATTGTGAAGCTTTACGACCTGCCCGCGTCCCCTAATGCCCGTCGCGTCCGTATCTTTATCGCGGAAAAGGGATTGGAAATTCCTAAAGAAGAAATCGACCTCTCCACCGGCTATCATACGAGCCCGGAGTATTTAAAGAAAAATATCCTCGGGAAAATGCCGGTGCTGGAGCTGGATGACGGGACAACAATCTCGGAAAGCCATGCGATCTGTCTTTATCTGGAAGAGCTAAACCCTGAGCCGCCCCTGATGGGGCAGACCCCGTTGGAGCGGGCGCATGTTGAGATGTGGAACCGTCGCATGGAGCTGGAGCTGCTAAACCCGCTTATGGGCGCGTTCGTTCATGGTCATCCCATGTGGAAGGGTATTCGCGAACAGGTGCCCGAGTATGTACCGGTTTGTCAGGCGCATGCGACCCGCAGCCTGGACTGGCTGGAGACGTCTTTGCAAGGTCGGGAGTATATCGCGACGGATTCCTACAGCATTGCTGATATCACGGCACAATGCGCGATCCTGATGGGGAAAGCAGTTGGTGTGCGTGCCTCGAGCGAACAGGTCAATATAAATGACTGGTGGACGCGGGTAACCAGTCGCCCGAGCGCGCGGGCGTGATTACCCTACGAGGGCAAGCGAGGAAATCGATCGTTTTGCACCCGTGGCTATGTGCCGGGCTTGCCTTGTTAGAATGCCCATGTATATGACTTTAAGTCATGCAGGAAAAATCGATGGCCACATCGGGAAAATCAGGCGTTCGTCGTAAATTCTTATGGAGTGGAGGTATTCTGCTCGTTGCGCTGCTTTTTGCGCTGTTCTTCCTGCGGACCACGGCACTGAAATATGCGGGTGAGTTGGTATTCGGATTTTACGGGTTTGACGAAGCTGTCTTGACCATAGATGCGGTCAACGTTGATCAGATCACGATCGGAGAATTATCGCTTTCTGATCAAATCAAGCTTCGGGACGTTGATCTTTATTATAAGCCGTTTTCTGTTCTTCGCGGTGAAATTGATAAGGTGGAAATTGGGACCCTTTTTGTCGATATTTCCAATCCGGAAGAGGGGGCAATAAAGCGAATAATAAGCCTCGCAAATGAAGGCAGCGGAAATAGCGAGGCGGTGCAGACGCGTCAACTTCCGGCAATACACCTAAAAACGGGGCAGGTTTTTGCGACCAATGGGGACAGCTCCTTTCAGGCGGAGTTTACGGCTGGCTTTACAGCCAATCAGATCCTGGACGCCAAGGGGACGGTCGAGGGCCAGGTCAAAACGGTCTCAGGCCCGATTGAATTGGAGAATATGGCGCTTTCGCTGCGCGCGGATATCGGGGTTCAATCGGCAACATTCGCGCTCAGTGAGGGGGTAATACGTCATGCGGGGCCCGAGCCGTACTGGGCCCCCCTTATGCTTATGGGCAAGGGAGAATTGGCTGCGGGAATATCCAGCCTGGAAATGTCCGTAAGAACAATGGATGGCCACCCCCTGATGGACCTGACAGGGAATTATGAGGTTGCCAACGCAACTGGTCGTGCCCAACTGCAAATTGAAGCGCTCCCCTTCCGTCGTGAGGGATTGCAACCTGCGGACCTTACACGTTACGCTGAAAGACTCCCGCCCTTCGATGGGACGCTAAAGTTTGTGACGAACGCAGAGATAGCAGGGCCCGCCATCACCTATGCGGGCGATCTTGTCATAGAGGATATGGCAATAGAAATTACCGACGGGCATATAGCCTCGTCGCGGTTTCCCCTTAAGTTTCAAGGGCAGTATCATCTGGAAGAGAATACGCAGGATGCGCAAATTACTTTACAGAAAACGGAGGTGTCAGGAGAGGTAGACGATCTGAAACTCGCTGCGAGTGACCTCACTGCAGAACTGAAAGTTCAAAATATTTTCGAGAAAATAGAACTACAGCTACTTGGGGGCATGATTAGAGATACTGGCCGGTCGCCTGACTTTTTGCCGTTTAATTTTACGCTTTCCGGCGAAATGTCGTCATTGCAGGAAATGTCGCTTCAGGGAGACGTTCGCAGCAGCGCCCAGAATTTGAAGGTCGACGTATCAGCGCAGTATCAGCTTGAGAGTGGCCAGGGGAAGCTAACCTTCCAGATGCCGGAAACGAAAATCGGAAAGGGTGGGGTGTCGCTTGCAGGCCTGTCCGCTCATTTAAAGGACATAGAAAACAGCCTTTCGGGGAACTTGTCGGCAAGCGGCGAAATAACTCGTGATGTCGAAGGCAACCTTATGGTCTCGTCGTTGTTTGCCGAGCTTCTAGAGGGTCGCTGGCAGGACACGGCGTTCGCGGCGGAAGGGATTGCTTTCAAGGTTTCCGGCGGCCAAAGTGAGAAAAAAACACTCTTTAAAGGCGTTGTTACCGGGGGGACTAAAAATGTTCGTCTGGATACCCAGAATATCGCAGTTTCGGATGTTGAGGCCAGTTTCGAGACAGGAATCACCGATCTTATACCCGCAAAAAATGGACGTATTGCCCTGTCCAGCCTGAGGTTAGTTCCGAAAGACGGCGCGCTTTTTAAGGAAACCCAGAAAGTCACGGGTGACGCGAGGCTGAGAAACGACAAAATTGACTTTTCACTCGCGCTGACATCGGATTTCCTTGGAAAGTACCTTCAACTGGAAGGCAGTCATTCATTGGAGCGCTCAACCGGGTCAGCTCGGGTTCTGGTCAACCCGCTATCTTTCACGGAAGGCGGACTGCAACCCGCAGATCTAATTGTCATTGAGACGGAGGTCACCGTAAAGGGCAAGATTGTCCCGGCGGGCGACGTAAGCTGGTCCGGCAAGGGAATAAAATCATCTGCCGATGTCAGGCTTGAAGATATTTCGGTCAAGGCAGCAGGGGGGAATATTTCCGATATCAACGGGATGGTACATATTGATGAACTCAGCCCGTTCACCATCTCATCGCCCCAGGAGATTGTGGCGCGTACTGCATCTGCCGGCATCCCCCTCGAGAATCCCGTTCTACGATTCCGTGTCCTGACAAGAAATGGTGCTCCCATTCTCTATATCGAGCGGTTGACCCTAGGGCTAGTGGGCGGCTCCGCCATAATTGAAGATGCCCTCATTGATACGGGTGCAGAGATCAATCGGGTAGAGATTCAACTGACCCGTCTTGATCTTGAGCAGGTGATGGCGCTCAGCAATGTCGAGGAGCTTGTAGCAACGGGCCATGTCAGTGGAAAAATTCCCCTTGTTTTCGGCGGGACACGCCTCCTCGTCGAGGACGGGTTGTTGGCGGCGGATGGTCCGGGCGTGCTGAAAATGACGTCTGAAGCGGCACGGCAGGCGCTCGGCGCTGGAGGTGAGCAGGCGAAACTGCTTCTCGATGTGCTGGAGAATTTTCGCTATTCGGAGTTGTCAATACAGGTCACAAAGACGGAAAGCGGCGAAGATACAGTCAAATTGCACGCCGCGGGGAGCAATCCGGACGTTGAGAATGATCGTCCCGTGATCCTAAACATCAATCTGACAACCAGCCTGGACAAGATATTTAATGCCATACTGAGTGGCTATCTCTTGTCGGAAAAAGCACTCCGTGCTACCGTTGATGGTCGATAAAATGACTGAAGGAATATCTGTGGGTAAACATTCTCTTCTTGCGATGTCGATCGCGGCAGTGATCTTGTTCGCCGCAGTTTCCTGTACTCCTACAGTAAAGGTCGAAGCACCGGCTGAACCCATTACAATCAATCTGAATATCAAGCTGGACGCAGAAGTGCGTCTCAAGATTGAAGAGCAGGCGAAGGACGATATTAATAAAAATCCGGGAATATTCTGATATGCGATCTGTAATAAACAGCAGGAATTTCAGCCGCAGGAAGCTATTTCGCAAAGCATTGCTCTCTTGCGCCATTATTGCAAGCATGCCGCTTTGCGCGGCCCTGCCGGCTTGGGCTGACCAGCTTGACGACTTGCGGGCGTCTGGTGCAGTTGGAGAGGCCTTTGATGGATTTGCCCGTGCACGAGATGGATCGGCGCAGGGGTTCGTTGATAACCTGAATGAACAGCGGCGGGTTATCTATGTGAAACGCGCCAAGACCGAAAATGTGGGGGTTGAGCAGGTTGGGCGTGTCTATGCGGTGGAAATCCTCAAGAAGGCCCCGGCAGGAACCTGGTTCCTGAGTGAAAGCGGGCAATGGACGCAGAAGTAGGCTCTATTCTTTCACCTTCCGAAAACGGAAGTCGCACATACCATCACCTTTCATGCAGGTTTTTTCGCGCTTGAGTTCCAGGCCGAGACCTTCAGCGAGAGCAAAATCGCAATTACAGATCAAAAGTGGTCCAAGATCGCGGGCGCCCATTTCTTCCATCATTTTTGTATAGGCGCATTTATGGACGTCGACATGGAACTCATCGTCGCTTCGTTTTAGCACGTCAAATTCGAACTCAACACCAATGCCAAAAGACGCGAACTCGGCTTCCAGCTTCGGAATGGTCATCGGGTTATCGCGTGATCGAGTTTCAGATATTTGTCGGTTGGTGCTGTCCAGCGCCTGCCGTACTAGATGATGGGCTTTTTTCCGCCCGAGTTCCTTTTCCATTGCTCGAACCAGCGGAATTTGCGCTTCTACGGTGAGCTTGATGTGGTCGAAGGGAGTAATGTTGTTCTTATCTGTCATCTGTCCTGTTCCCTCGGCGCCGACTTCCCGTCCGGTATTTCTACCGGGCGGGAATGAGGGGCGATGTTGTCTAGTTTGTGCCTTCCAAAGCTTCTATTTTATCCTGGGTCTTGTTTTCGAAGTCACTGGCGTCGTGCCGCTCGCGCAGCTGTTCCTCCAGAGGACCGGTCGCTCGGTTGACCATTCGACCACGACGAACCGCAGCCCGGTTGCCAACCTCCTCCGTCCAGCGATTGACATGCTTGTAAGAGCTTGCGTCAAGAAACTCCGCGGCTTCATAAACCTTGTTCATTACCAACGCGCCATACCAAGGCCAGATGGCCATATCGGCAATCGTATATTCATCGCCGCAAATAAATTTATTGTCCGCGAGCTGTCGATCCAGCACATCGAGTTGGCGTTTCACCTCCATGGCAAACCGGTCAATTGGATATTCGAACTTTTCCGGCGCGTAGGCATAAAAATGGCCAAAGCCGCCACCGAGATACGGGGCGCTACCTACCTGCCAGAATAGCCAGGAGAGGCATTCGGCTCGCTCGGCAGTTCCGGTCGGGATGAAGGCACCAAATTTTTCGGCAAGATGCAACAGGATTGCCCCAGACTCAAATACCCGTATCGGCTTTTCGCCGCTATGATCCATCAAAGCTGGAATTTTGGAGTTTGGATTCACGTCTACAAAGCCGCTACCAAACTGGTCACCTTTTCCGATACTGATCAGCCAGGCATCATACTCCGCGCCAGAAATCCCTTTTGCCAGCAGTTCCTCTAACAGGATGGTGACTTTGACACCATTGGGCGTGCCAAGGGAATAAAGCTGCATCGGGTGTTTCCCAACCGGCAACTCCTTCTCGTGCGTTGCGCCAGCGATGGGACGATTGGTGCTGGCAAAGCGGCCGCCGTTCTCCTTTTCCCATTTCCAGACTTTCGGTGGTACGTAGGCTGCTGTTTCATTCATGTTCGAAACTCCGTTCACTCATCGCGTGATGCGATATGTGGTTCTTTCTTTATTTTGCGCCCCGTCGACATTCTGTACAAAACTTTCCAAATGTCCACAAACAGATTTGTGATTTGCGGTGGCTATTACAGATACGGCCAATAAAAAGCAGGCACACTCAAGCAGTTTGCAGTCTAAGAATTGGCCGTTAAAAATGTTCTCTCTTGGCTATTTCAATGATTGCATTGATAAAACCTTGATGACTTCCAAGGCCTTCTTTGTGCACAAATTGCGGACTACCCCAAATATGGTTTGTTTCAAGGATTAGAGGGCCGTCATCGAGAATGAATATGTCATGTCCGAGAGAGAAAATCTCTGGAAAAGCTTCATGTACGGCAATCGCAAGAGATTGCATTTGATCGAAATATGGGACCTCAAATCCTTCAAGGCGAATATTATTCGGTCCAAAAGTTTCGATACTTTCGGGAAGGATCGCGGTGGTTTTCCGGCTTCCGCGGAGGAGTTTCTTTGAGTTTAAATCTATTGGAGCGCCAATCGCTGAATGAGAGGCGTCAACCAGGCTGTCATTAATTCCAAGACGCAGCCGTGCAAGGAGAGGACGAATGGTTTCGCGGTCGCGAAAGGTAATTAAACGAACGCTTTGAACGCTGTCGGGATTGAACCTTGCCAGATCGGGGTGGCTTTTTAGCAGGGGTTGAAATATCAATTCCTCTTTGCAGTTTTCCATGAGAATTTTGTACATCTCAGACCAATCACCGTCGAAGCGTCCGCCCGTTGCGTAAGTCAGCGACCATGTGTCATCGTCATCACAGGATAAACGCCCAGCGCCATTGCCCTGCATGCCGTATCGGGGCTTAAAGAATAACCCTTCTGTTCTCGCAATCGGGCGGATCTTTTCCCCCAGATCTTTTTCTGGCAAAGGAGTTAGTAGGTTAAGGCGAGCGATAATGGGGGCTGTTCGCAACCCCTTCTTGGTGCATAATTCGGCAAACTGTATCTTGTCTTCTGTCAGGATTGTAGTTTTCTTTTGATTAAGAAAGAAGTTCAGGAAGCTGAACTGACGATAATCTATAAAAGACCCTGCCGCGGCATATTGCTCGGGCATAAATAGCGCGCAAATGTAATAGTCCCCTGGTTCCATGCGAAACATAGTTAGTAAGATCAGGCGCTCCAGAACTTGCCGAAAATAGCCCTTGCCAGATAATTTTCGTGCGCTGGTAACATCTTCCTTCGATGGAAAGAACACAGTCGGCAGGCGCCGCAGAAAAAAACTGAGGGAAAGCACTTTGTGAAAGAAGGTTTTGAATTTTCCCGTTCGTTCCGCCTTGACCGCGATACGCCGGATTTCTCTCATGCTGGCAGGATCCGCCTTACCATATCCAGGTTTCAATTGGTTCAAATGGGCCAGTTGTTCCTCCTGGTTTAAATCAAGCCGACAATTTTTCTTCCTGAGCCTTGTTTAGGAAATATGAAAGCTTGCCGGCGAGTTCCTGTACGTTTGGTTCTTTCATTATGGCAACATGCCCACCGGTAATTTCGCAAATATCCAGTCTTCCTTTTATCAAGTTCCGCCATTCATTGTGAACATCAGGGTGAAGAGAAACAGGAAGCTCCGTCCGAAAGAGAATAGCATCTCCCATGTAGGGAGTCGGACGAAATTTTCGAATATTCAGGGCATTGAGGTCCTGATTACTGACGGCAGTCGCAGTAGATGTGTCAGATCCCGAAAGACTGCCGTTAGAAATGGCCATAAGTTTCAATTTTATCTGTCGTTTTACGCCTGAGGCGATGTTTTGCAATCGCGCAAATATGTAGCTTGGCTTTTCACGCAATGGCAATTGCGACCATACTCTATAATGCCGGGACAACCAGCTTAGCGGAGACACGTATCGATTGCCGCTTGGAAGATATGTATCGAGCAAAGCGAGAAAGGCAGTTTCCTCTCCGAGCGCCGCTATCTTTTGAGCAATCAAGAACGCGACAAGGCCGCCGAATGAATGCCCTCCGAGATAGTACGGACCCTGTGGTTGCACTTGGCGTATTTCATCCAAATAATAATCTGCCATTTCTTCAAGCGAAGAAAAGCGAGAAAAGTTCGCGTCTGAAGGCGTTTGCTGTATGCCGTAGAAAGGTTGATCAATATCGAGATACTTGGCGAATTCCCTATATCCAAGAACCTCACCGCCAATTGGATGTACAAAGAATAAGAGCGGACGGTTGCCGTTTGGCTTGATCGGCACGATGCAGGAGGAGGAAAGTCCCTCTTCAATAAGCTGAGCCATCTCGCGAATTGTTCCCGCTTCAAACAAGACGTCTCTCGGGAGACGACGCCCCAGTACCTCTTCTATCCGTAAAAAAAGGTCTACCGCTTGAAGAGAATCCCCGCCCAGGGCAAAGAAGTTTTCATCGAGGCCAATATTTTTCTGTCCAAGCACATCCTGCCATATCTTCTGCATTTTATGCACATCTGCCGGCAGCTTTTCTTGTTTGTTGGCATCAATCGATACAACAGTGCCCGATATTGGGACCTGAAGTTGTTGATAAAGTTTTCGGCGTTGCGCTTTGCCTGTTGCCCCTTTTGGGATTTCATCGACGAAAATAATACGGGATGGAATCTTGTTGGGGATAAGATAGTCTTTCAAAAAATTCTTTAGATCAATTTCCGAAACAGTTTTATCCGCCTCTAAAACCACTGAAAGCGCGATATCCTCACCCAAGGTATTGTGTGGCAGAGGGAAGGAGACGGCTTCGCGGACTGCCTCATGCTTCATTGCGGCCTGATCCACTTCGGTCGGGATTATTTTTACCCCGCCACGGTTGATCATTTCCTTGGTGCGGCCAGTAATAAACAGAAACCCATCCTCGTCCAGATAACCTTCGTCGCCGGTGTGATACCACCTCTTTGAAAAGGCTTCCCGGTTTGCCTCCGGGTTGTTTTCATAACCATCAAAGGCGGTTTCTCTTGTAACTGCAACTTCTCCTTTTTCCATTGCCGGAACCGGCTCTCCCGTCTCATCAACAACATAAACTCTACTTCTATCCGGTTGGCCGACACTTCCTTTTTTGCGGGGGGCTGGCGGAATCCCGGAGCAGGCCATGAAACTTGTCTCTGCAGAGCCGTAGGCCTCCACAACCGGCGTGTCAAAGATCGCTTCCAGCCTTTCCGCTATTTTTTGATCGAGGTGGCCCGTACCAGTTCGGAGCATGCGTAACGACGGCTTTACCGCGTCTATTGCTTCTAGATAGTCACGTGCTTTTCTTTCGATAGAATGAAAAACGGTGTAGCCGCCGGCAATAACGGTTGGCTTGGCCTCGCCTAAGCAACGGAACAGCATTTCAACATCGTTATTCTTGATGGGAAAAAAGCTCGCGCCGGAAAAGAGGGTTGTCAGCAAGCCCGCGGCGAATCCACCAGTATGAAACAAGGGCATGATATTAAGGACGCGGTCATGTCTCGCAAATTTCAGCATTTGCGCCATATTTGTTACTCGTGGGAGCACAATACGGTGGGGAAGTGGCACTGTTTTGCCATAGCTGGTGGTGCCCGACGTTGTAAAGACAACAAACAGGTCATCGGGCTGAATTGGGTCAGCGGTAGCTTCTGTTTGGCGGTCTACATTGCCTTTAAGCTGGATTTTTCCCGCAGACGCCGGATCTATATGTTCAATTTCGAAGATTGGAAGGCCTAGCTTTTCTGCAGCGTTTCGGGCCTGAGACGTGAGATCCTTCTCAATGGCGAGAGCGTTTATTTTCTTGTCCTGAAAGTGAAGGTAAAATTCGCCAGCGGACATTGCCGGATTGAAGGGTGCGACAGTGGCGTTACAGGCGATCCCGATCAAAGAGGCCGCCATTTCCGGGCCGCCGGAGTGAACGACAGCTATCCGGTCATTACGACCAAATCCGCAAACGGCTAGTTCATTACGAAATTCCCTGACCAACTGATAGAGACTCTGGAAATTCAAAGGTGCCTGGCCAGGCCCAAGCAATGCGGGGGCAGTTGGCGTTTCTGCCGCCCAAAACTCGATGACATCAAGATATGTTCGAAATGAATTCATAAATTTTTACTCGACTAACAATAAGGCCTTAATAAGGAGATAAGGCTAAAGTTTAGTAAAAATTATCTGCCGTTATTATCTTAGATTCGAATTTCGTGAGTTGTCTAATCACTGCATAGTTTTAAACGTACAAAGTAATACAATCATGAATTAGGGATTTTATATTATTCGAATTTCCCGCACATAGTCCTTAAAACTGGGATTTCCATACTATTGAATAGTATCATGAAGACAGTTAAACATAAATTATTCATTCCGGTCACCCTGTTTTCATCGCTCATTTGCCTATGGATCGTGTTAGTAAAATTGATATTATAGACTGATAAAAAAGAAACCAGAAAGGTCGGGCCGTGCTCATCTCAAATGTAAAAGTCCTGTGTTTCGACGTATTCGGAACCGTAACGGATTGGTATTCTTCCGTCACACAGGAAGGACAAAAATTATCTGACAGGACCGGCATTGCTGTTCCCTGGGGGGAGTTTGTTAGAAAATGGCGCATTGATGGTTACCTGAAAGCGCTCGGCGAGATCTCTTCGGGAAAAAGGGAGATCATTCCAACTGCCCAAATCCATAAGGAGAAACTCCTCTCCCTGATCGATGAATATGGGATGAGCGGTCTCAGTGATGCGGATATAGACGACTTCAATCTCGTGTGGAATCGACTGGATGTTTGGGATGACGCGGTTGAAGGCCTGTCATTGCTAAAGCAAAATTATATGATCCTACCTTTTTCCAACGGCGATTTTCGTTGTTTGCTGGACCTAAGCCGTCACAGTAACCTTCCGTGGGATGGAATCATCTCCGCCGACTTCTTCAAGAAGGTCAAGCCCGACCCCACGATTTACCATGATGCCGCCGCCCTTCTCCAATTACCGCCGGAGCAGATCATGATGGTGGCCTGTCACGCGCGGGACCTCGAGGGGGCGAAAAACGCCGGCTTCAAAACGGCCTATGTCAATCGCCCCTTGGAGTTCGGTCCGGGCATCCCGCCAGAAGAAAAGCCTGTTCCTTTTGACTACGAGGCCGACAGCTTTATCGAACTGGCAGAAATATTACAAAAGGCATCTTCCTGATGCTTCGTTAATCCAGATTGATATTTCCTTCCGGTATTTCGCTGCCTTGAATTCTTCCGCTGATGATCCATTGGTTGAGCGGTGTTCTATCTGCGCCTGAAGTATAGTATTTCAGTGTGGTGTAGAAGATGTAGAATTTATCCTCAACCGGCTCTGCGGTTGCGACCTGAAACTGGTCCCATTCGTAAAAATAAGTGGTTTCCGTTCCCGAAAGGGTCACGGTGCCGCTCAGGCTGACATCAATTTTGTCAAACTCGGCCTCGGTCGTTTTTTTGGATCGACGGACTTTATCAGTATTGATAACCAGCCGCTTTATCTCTCCCACATAATCATATTTCGGATTCTTAAGTGTATTGAGTGCGATGTCGGTTAGGTCAGAATCGGTCGTAGCCGCTTTTGGCATTCGCACCAGTTCCAGCGCCCTTTTATGGTTGTTCTCATACTTGTTCGCGACGTCTTCAATACGGGCGAGCAGTGCAACTCGCTCCTCGTAATTGTCATGTTTTAGTAGCTGTGCGTATTCGGCGGCTTCGCTTACCAAGAGATGCTTTTTGGCAATTTCCTGTCTAATTTCATCCGCCCGCCCGGCGACGAGAAAATGCTGCATTTGCTGTTGCGGGTCTGTCGGGTCAAGATTGTCGTAGAACGCAAGATTCTCCGATTCAAACTGAACTGTATGTGTGAGGTTTGCAGTAAAGCTATGCACGCTGTTGTCGATATTGCTAACTACCTCACGAAGGTAGCGGTCAAACCTGTCGACATCCTGGAGGTCGTATGGAGCGCCCTGTTCGACGGTTGGTACATTATTCGGTAGATAGGCGCGCTGCTTGATCTCGGGAATAGGTTGAAAGATGGCAATCGCCTCGTTGCGGGTGGTTGCGAGATCTTTCAACCATTGCACCAGTTGCCCCTTCTCGAACGGCTGCTGAGGAGTGGGCGGGATCTTCAGTTGACGAATATACTCGTTGATTTCCTTAAGTCGTGCCTGAACATCGCCAAGTGCCACGAGCTCCTTCGCGGCATGATCTTTTCCAAAAGCAACCATGTTTTGCAGGGCCTCGAGGGCGTTTGCCGCGGCAACAACATCCGGATCGTCCTCGAACTCCGAAAATTTACCAAGTGATCCTTGATACCTCCCAACAGCGGTTTCAATTTTTTCAACATATGCCGGATCCTGGAAAGGTATTGGCCCCGCCTTATCTACGGTATCGGTTGCGCTCTCGATATCTCGCTTCAGCTTTTTCACCTGCACGCGCTGGTGAGAGATCATCTGCTTGGGCGGCGTATTCGGGGAAGTAGTCGACGCGGCCGCGGGAGAGGAAGCGTTGGTCGGCGCTGACGGAGTGGTTGTCGGCGCATTGGAAGTGGCACCCGATGGATTGAGCAGGCCATTCATATGTGTGACCAATGCATTATAGCGCTGGTCCGCCTCCTGCCAGGCAGGTTGGGAATGGTCCGGCGCCTTATCAAGCCGCTGACGGGTTATTTTCAGAAGCTTCAGAACACGATTGACGTTGGTCTTTGATGCCGTTGTTTGGCCGGCGAACTGCTGCTCGTACTTTTCAATATCCGCAAGAGCAGCTGTTACATTCCTGTCGACATCGGCGAAGGCCGTTCCTGTTAGAATGAAAACAAACAGAAAACCAGCAAGGAGGAGCTTTTTCATGATCATTAAAACCACCAGTATTTGTGAAGAATGATAAAATTCTTTACGCGACTTTATGGTGCCTAGAGCGAAAAAATAGCATATTTGATCCTGGCGGACGAGCCTCGTCGTTACTCTTGGGGGAACGCTCTAGATGGAAGGTTAGTAACTGCCTTTGGAATATGAAGGAGGCGCCTCGCAAAAAGCGCCTCCCTCCGGTATCAGCCTTTAAACTTCTTGATTTCTCCGGAAGCAAGACGTTCACGATAGGAATGGAACTCCTGCTTCACCAACCTCATGAGGAAGTAGAGCGCGAAAATATTGACAACGGCCATCGCGAAAATTGCGGCGTCCGAAAAATCAATAACCGGGCCCAGGCTTGCTGCGGCGCCGATGATCACAAAGACGCAGAAAATCAGCTTGAAAATCAACTCCGTCGTTTTCCCTTCGCCGAACAGATACGTCCAGGCTTTCAGTCCGTAATAAGACCAGGAAATCATCGTCGAGAAAGCAAACAGGACCACTGCTATCGCCAGGACATAGGGGAACCAGCTTATTGCAGAGCCGAAGGCTGCGGAAGTCAAGGCAACTCCCGATGTTCCGCCGACGGTGGCAATCATCGATCCATCCAGGACGTATTTTCCGGTTGCCGGATCGACAATGAGCTGGCCAGTGATGATGATGACCAGCGCTGTCATCGTACAGATAACGACCGTGTCGATGAACGGCTCCAGTAGGGAGACAACTCCTTCCGTTATCGGTTCTTTCGTTCGTACGGCCGAATGGGCGATTGCAGCCGAGCCAACACCCGCTTCGTTGGAGAAGGCGGCCCGCTTGAATCCCTGAATGAGCGCGCCAACCAATCCACCAGCGACGCCAAGACCTGTAAAGGCACCTTCAAAAATCTGACCAAAGGCCCAGCCAATTTTGTCATAGTTAACCAGAAGAATTATTATCGCGGCCGCCACATACAGGATGCCCATAAATGGTACGACCTTTTCCGTTACCCGTGCGATTGATTTCATGCCGCCGATAATTACCGCAAAAACAATGACGGAGAATGCAATGCCGGTGATCCATCCGGGGTAGTCGCCGACAATCCCGGCAATCTGAGCATGTGCCTGGTTTGCTTGAAACATATTGCCGCCACCAAGTGCACCAAAGATACAGAAGATGGAAAAGAGAATGGCGAGAGGTTTGCCGCCCGGAATTCCAAGTTGCTTGAAACCTTTTGAAATATAGTACATTGGCCCGCCGGAGACCGTGCCATCGTCATATTCATTCCGGAATTTTACGCCGAGCGTACATTCCGTAAATTTTGATGCCATACCAAGCAGGCCGGCCAGTATCATCCAGAATGTGGCGCCCGGTCCGCCTATGCCGACTGCGACTGCCACACCTGCAATGTTCCCAAGTCCGACCGTGCCAGAAAGAGCCGTTGCAAGCGCCTGAAAATGGCTGACTTCACCGGCATCTTCGGGATCCGAATAGTCGCCTTTCACCAAGCTGATCGCATGGCCGAAGAAGCGGAACTGGACAAAGCCGAAATAGAGTGTGAAAATTGACGCGGCGATAACCAGCCACATCACGATCCAGGGAAAGCTCGTGCCCGGAATGGGGGCGAAGATAAAGCTGACAAACGGACCGGTAGCCGCCGCGAAGGCTTGATTGACTTGTTGGTCCAGGGTCATCGCCTCTTGGGCAAATGACGTGCCGGCCACGGCAATCGCCGCGATCTGAACGAGCAGTGCGATAAATAAGTTTCTCATGACGACCCCCCTCAGCCAATCACAGTTACGGGTACATGTGCGCTCATCACCAGAGTAGATGTTGAACTCCCAAACAGGCGGTTAACCAGTCCTTGGCTGGAGGCGCGACCAACAATGATTTGTTCTGCATTTTCTTGCTTGGCAATAGCGTTCAGAATATCCGCGACATGACCGTGGCGAACGAGTCCCCGCGCCTTGACGCCGGCCTCACTCAATTTTGCTAACGCCGGGTCAACGACGCGCGCCTTTGCCAGGGATATCTCTTCTTCGCGTCGCTTGTGGCGTTCCGCATTTTCTTCGGGTGTCTGAAAAGAATAGGGTGACCATTCAACAACATAGACGACCAGAAGCTCGCAATCCTTGATCAGGCCGGCCATTCGCTTGCCGTAGTCAAGAACACGTTCCCCCGACTCATGGCCGTCAAGACCAATTACCAGTTTAGTTGTCATCTTTACTGTCCCTCCTCTAAAATTGCCGCTATTTGCAGACACCTACCAAGCGTATGTTGTGGCTGCGAAATATCGGGAGGGCAAAGAACCAAAACGAGAATACACCTATAACGATACAATTGCCCCTAGGGTATAATAGAATAAAATAATATAATTGGGGAGAAAACTTATTCTACCTGTGGAAATATTTTAAAAATAGGAAATTTCGGTGTGTCAAATATTAGTCTGTTAGATGACGTATAGAAAATATGAAAATTTAGAAATTTATCTATAAAAAACCTAATTATTATAATGCTGAATAAGTATTATTTTCATGATTCTATTCTGTAAATTGGCGTGCCATATAAGCAATAAAAATACTGATCTTTGTCGGAAGGTTTTGTTGTTCTCAACCAGCCATGCAAGGCGGTGTATTCGGGCTGTTGCCTTCATCCGCACGTTCTCTACTAAAAGACAGCGAGACGTTTTCTGTGATTTGAGCTAAGCTTTGTCGCCAATCAAGAAAAACAAAAAAGGATGTAGTCATGGCCTATGAGCACATTAAATATGAAACAGAAGACGGCGTCGCGACAGTAACCCTGAACCGGCCGGATAAGCTGAATGCCTGGACCCGCACCATGGAGCGCGAAGTCCGCGACGCTATGGAAACGGCAGATGGCGACGATGCTGTTCGGGTAATTATTCTCACCGGAGAGGGGCGGGGTTTTTGCGCCGGCGCCGATATGGACCTCTTGAGCGGGATTGAGGATGGATCGGAAAAGCGGGAGGCAGGCGCCGTTTATGGCACGAAAGCCTATAATGTCTCGGTTCGCTCGGATTTTCAGACGCAATATTCCTATTTTCCGTCGATCAAGAAGCCCATCATTGGCGCCATCAATGGTCCTGCCGCCGGTCTTGGGATGGTGATTTCCCTCTACTGTGATATGCGCCTTGCCAGCCGGGACGCGATCTTCATGACGGCCTTCGCTAAACGCGGCCTGATCGCGGAGCATGGTATTTCGTGGATGCTGCCGCGCCTGATTGGCCATTCGGCAGCGCTGGATCTCCTGCTGTCCTCACGCAAGGTGACCGCAGAAGAAGCGTTGCAGCTTGGTTTGGTAAACCAGGTCCATGATGCAGAAGCTTTGATGCCGGCGGTCATGGCCTATGCGGCCGATCTTGCGCAGAATGTTTCACCGCGCTCCATGGCTGTTATGAAGCGACAGGTGTACGACGCCCAGTTTCAAAGCCTGAGTGAGGCCGTCGCGACGGGTAATGAGGAAATGATCAAGAGCTTTGCCAGCGAGGATTTCAAGGAAGGCGTTGCTCACTTCCTTGAAAAGCGCCCCGCGAAGTTTACTGGACGATAGCCTCAAGACGGCTAGTCCCTTTGTCTTTCCTGCTGTTCCGCCCTGAGTTTCGATATCGTTGAAAGAAGCTCGGCGGGCTTGGCTTGCTTCTCCGATGCCGGCATATTTTCGGATTCGGCACGGAGAAGGGCCTTAACGTCATCTTCCCAGGCTTTCAGAATATCATTCTGCTGATCCTGGGTCAGGTTATTGTCCCGGGTCACGTCATGGGGGGTGTCAAAAAATTCCGCCGGGTTTTTACGTATTTTATCCATCAGGGTTGGAGAGTTTTTCATGGTTACCTCCTTATCGAAGTTCGGAAATAAAATGTGGCTGGCTTGATGCCTTAATCCTCGTAGCGAAATCCGAGTTTAAGCACGACCTGGTAATGGACGATCTTGTCATCCTTTACATGACCCCGAATTTCCTTGGTTTCGAACCAGTCGAGATTACGAATTGTCTTCGACGCTCTTTTAATGGCCTGCTCTATGGCATCTTCTATGGATTTGCTGGAACTGCCGACAAGCTCGGTTACGGAATAGATATTATCGGACATGATATGAACTCCTTCTCTTATCCGGTGAGGGCCAATTCTGGCCCAAGATTGCCCTTGTTGATTTCTGGGCGTCGCTTGATGAATGGTAAGAACGGTTTGGGAAAAGCGGTCAATCGTCGATGCAACGGTGTATTCGTCTCTCGATAAAGAGGACGTCACTTTCCCATGGCGATGAGCTTCGGAGGCGTCTTCCAATAGTTCCTTGACCATTTCTTCGTCAAGGACTTCCTCTTCCAGCATCGCCAGAATAAGACTTTCAAATATACTTAATGCCGCTTTACCAAACACGGCGCCACTTTTGTCAGTCAACGCAATTACTTTACTCCTTTTTCAATAAGACCGCCCTGACTATCTTCGAACGCGCGAGTTCGCGCATTTACATAGGTTATCCTTGATAAAATTTCGGATGACCCGATCTGTGGTATATTGGGCTATCATTCCAGAAGTGTGTATCCAAGAAAGCGGGCGTAAATGGCGGACAATACGGGATCAAACAGCGCAGATATCTTTATCGCAAAGTTTTCTTCCTACATTGATCTGTCAGAGCAGGAGCAGGAGGTGATCGAGGCGCTTACGCAGAACAGCATGACCGTTGACGAGGGGCAGGATATTATCCTCGAGAGTGAAAAAAGTTCGAGCGCCTATTTGTTGCAGTCTGGATGGGCAATCCGCTACAAGGTCGTCCCTGATGGCGGCCGACAGATTATTTCATTTTTGCTACCAGGCGATATTTTCGGGTTTCGTGAAAGCCTTTTCGATCTTTCCGATGACTCGGTGCAGGCATTAACGCCGATCATTGTACATCGCCTGCCGGCGGAGAAAATTGCTGAAATTTGCGATAGTTTTACGAACCTATCCCTCGCGCTCACCTGGGCGCGAGCGCGAGAGCATGCAATTCTTGCGGAACAAATTGTACGCCTTGGACGCCGAAATGCGTATGAGCGGCTTGGGCATCTTTTGTTGGAGCTACTGCATCGTCTGCAATTGGTCGACAAGGCGGGCAGCAGTGAATATTATCTGCCTCTGACCCAGGAGATCCTTGCGGATACCCTTGGTCTTAGCATCGTGCATGTAAACCGCACCCTGCGGAAACTTCGCAATGACAAGATGATCGAGCTTGACCCCAAGACTCGCAGGTTGAGGATCCTGAATAAGGAGGCGCTGAGCGAGCGGACGGGATATGACCAGAGCTTCCTAGATCAACTGGGTGATCCGTCTCGCAGCCCCCAAGAAGCAATTGGGTCGGACTAGGCTGACATTCCAGATCTTCTCTAACTATCTAATAGAGAAGGGTTTTTCCAATTCTAGATAAAAAAGCTCCTCTATATTAATCCATGTTAATGCGGCCTCGCCCCGTCTTTGCAGACTAAAGGGCGAATGACCATTGTTTCGATAGTGAAAGGAGCGCCGCATGGAAAATCAGGATTTCCAGAAGGAACTCAGGAACCAGATTAATGAGTGGGATGCCGATATTGCCCGGCTAATGGCTCGGGCAGATGAAGCCCGCCCGGAGGTGCGTGCACGTTACCTCGCGGATATCGGCCGCTTAAAGAGCCAAAAGAAAAAGGTCGAAGCGCGCCTTAAAGACCTCGAAAACTCGCAGGAAGACATGTCTGGGGGACTAGATATCACGCGGGAAAAGCAGGTCGCCTCCGTCATTAACCCACTTGAACGGTTTAGGTAAAGAGCATTCCTATGTGCGGTATTTGCGGAGAAGTAACCTTTGATGGCACGCCTGTCTCTTTAGAGGCGATCGAAAAGATGATGGACACGATGGTGCCACGTGGACCGGATGCGGCGGGTGTCTATCTGCGCGATCAGGTCGCTTTCGGCCATCGACGGCTTAAAATTATTGATCTGTCCGAGCGGTCTCATCAGCCCATGGTCGATCTGGAGCTTGGTCTCTCGATCGCTTTCAACGGATGCCTCTACAACTACCCAGAGTTACGACGCGAACTGGAAGGAAAAGGATATGGCTTTCATTCTGATGGGGATACGGAAGTAATATTGAAAGCCTTTGCGGAATGGGGCCCCGATTGTGTACGCCGTTTTCAAGGGATGTTTGCTTTCGCCATTCAGGAGCGCGAAAGTGGCCGGCTCATTCTGGCGCGCGACCGCCTTGGCATCAAGCCGTTGTACCTCTCCTATGGGGCATCCGGAAAGCGATTGAGATTTGCCTCTTCCCTGTTAGCGCTGTTGTCCGCAGGTGATGTCGATACCGCGATCAACCCTATCGGCCTGCATCATTACATGACATTTCACGCAGTAGTCCCGCCACCCCACACAATCCTTAAAGGCGTGGAGAAGCTACCGCCAGCAACTGTCCGTATTATTGAGGCTGATGGGCGCGTTCGAGACAAGCAATATTGGGAACTCAATTTCGCCCGTACGGATGAAGAGGAGAGGCGCCCCGTCGAGGAATGGCGGTCCGAGATAATGGACGCCTTAAAGCGCGCCGTGAGTCGGCGTATGATTGCCGATGTTCCGGTTGGTGTGTTGTTATCTGGCGGGGTCGATTCCAGCCTGATTGTTGGCCTGCTTGCGGAAGCGGGGCAAACTGGCCTTAAAACTTTTTCGGTTGGGTTTGAAGAAGCCCATGGTGAAAAAGGGGACGAGTTCCAGTATTCAGACTTGATCGCCAGGCATTTCGGAACAGATCACTACAAGACGGTCGTCTCGTCCGACAGGCTTTTAAGCTCGCTACCCAAGGTGTTCGCGTCGATGTCAGAGCCCATGGTCAGTTATGATAACGTCGGCTTTTATCTTTTGTCGGAACAGGTCTCTCAACATGTAAAGGTTGTGCAGAGCGGACAAGGGGCTGACGAAATTTTTGCCGGCTACCATTGGTATCCGCCGCTTGAGAAGACAAACGACCCCGTGCATGATTACGCGAAGGTCTTTTTCGACCGCGACCACCAGGAATACATGTCGGCGATCTCGCCGGATCATGTATCCGACGATTATA
Organism: Sneathiella sedimenti; assembly: GCF_017313765.1. Taxonomy (GTDB): domain Bacteria; phylum Pseudomonadota; class Alphaproteobacteria; order Sneathiellales; family Sneathiellaceae; genus Sneathiella; species Sneathiella sedimenti. The sequence goes on from NZ_JAFLNC010000003.1 coordinate 68,129, forward strand.
GCCGTGCCTTCGTTGACGCACATTTCAGTTCGAACAATACCCCTTATCCGCTGGAGAAAGCACTCGGGTTGGACACGACAGTTATGCTCGTCGACGACCCTGTTAAACGGGTGGATAATATGACAATGGCCTGGGGGCTGGAGGCGCGAGTGCCTTTTCTTGACCATGAACTTGTGGAGCTGGCGGCGAAAGTGCCCGCAAGCCACAAACTGGCAAGCGGGGGCAAGGGCATATTGAAAGATATCGCCCGCGACGTGATTCCGGAAGACGTGATCGATAGGCCGAAGGGATATTTTCCGGTCCCTGCGTTGAAATATGTCGATGGGGAATATCTTGATTTTGTGTCGGATATCCTGAATTCACAGACAGCCAAAGAGCGCGGCCTCTTTCAGGACGACTACGTCGATATGCTGCTTGGTGATCCCACGGCGCATATTACACCGCTGAAAGGCTCCAAGGTCTGGCAGATAGCCACCCTTGAAATGTGGCTCCAGACAAATGGTATTTAACACGAGGTAAAATGATGACCTCAGTCAAACAGAATAGCCAAACCGATACATTGCGTGCCTCGCAGGTGTCCCTGAAAAATTGGGGCGATCCACCTGAAAGTGCGCGCGAAGGCGCAGTTGGGCGGAATGTGGCGATTGATTGCGGTTGGGGACGCCTGATTTTTGGCCAGACCTTCGATGATGCAAAATTTCTTGCGACAACCCTGTCGCAGGAAGTCGAAAGCCAGCGGGACGTCGCGATCTATGTGCATGAGCCTCATGTCGTACTTTCCTATGCCCCGCAGTCACTTTTCCTCGACCCTTCTCATACCTTCCGTCTTGATCTTACTCGTCGGCCAGAGCGGGCCATGACATCGAAACATTTCACGATTCGTGCGGCCGAGAAAGGGGACGAGAAGGGTATTAACCGCCTCTATCTCGGACGGGACATGGTGCCTGTCAGTGAAGGTTATATCGATCAGCAGAAATTGCATTCTGCGGTAGAGGTTCTGGTTGCCTTGGAAAACGAGGGCGCTGGTGAGATCATTGGTGTTGTCATGTCGGTAGATCATCAGCAGGCTCTACAGGATCCTGACAACGGGTCCAGCCTCTGGGCCCTGGCTGTCGACCCGCAGGCACCTTTTCCCGGAATTGGAGAAGCATTGGTTGAAGCGCTTGCCGATAGGCGCGCGAAAGCGGGGCGTAGCTTCATGGACCTATCCGTGGTTCATGACAATCACGAGGCGATCGCGCTGTATCAAAAACTCGGTTTTGAACAGATACCGGTCTACACGATCAAGCATAAGAACCCGATCAATGAGAAGCTTTTTATCGGCCCGGAAGAGGATGCAAGTCTGAATGTTTATGCCAAAATCATTGTAGATGAGGCGCGCCGCCGGGGTATCCAGGTAGAGATAGAGGACACCGAGGCAGGGCTATTTCGACTAAGTCATGGAGGGCGATCGATTGCCTGCCGTGAGTCGTTGAGTGACCTAACTTCCGCCGTGGCACTCAGCCGATGTGATGACAAGCGGCTCACTCATCGACTGCTCGAAAAAGCCGGGTTGCGACAGCCCGAGCAGATCATCGTTACAAAGGATCAGGATGTCACCGAGTTTTGTACACGTCATAAGCGGGTCGTCGTGAAACCGGCCAGCGGCGAGCAGGGGCGGGGAGTATCAGTTGATCTCAATTCAGTTGAAGAGGTAACAGCGGCGATCAAACGCGCAAGAGAACTATGTGATAGCGTGATTCTTGAAGAATACGTAACCGGCCAGGACCTGCGAATAATTGTGATTAACGAGGAAGTCGTGGCGGCGGCAATCCGTCGTCCTCCGATCATCAAGGGCGACGGTGAAACCTCTATCAAGGCATTGGTTGAGAAACTCTCTCGCCGCCGGGAGGCGGCAACCAACGGGGAAAGCAGTATTCCTATGGATGATGAAACGTTCCGGTGTGTAAGAGCTGCCGGACACAAAATGTCGGATGTCTTGCCAAAGGATGAGAGTATTACGGTACGTCGAACTGCCAATCTTCACACGGGTGGGACGATCCATGATGTCACCGATATATTGCATCGCGAAATGCGCACTGCGGCCATTACCGTGGCTCAGACACTCGGCATTCCCGTGGTTGGTTTGGATTTTATTGTCGAAGATCCCGCCAAGCCGGGATACGCCGTAATCGAAGCGAACGAGCGCCCCGGCCTTGCCAATCACCAGCCACAGCCGACCGTAGAAAAATTTATCGACTTATTGTTTCCCCAGACGAAGGCGGATTCCTATCGTAGCACCACAAAAACCAGTGAGACATATGACCAAAATTAGTGCAAGCAACAGAAACTACCTTATCAAGACATTGCAGGACCTTCTGGCAATCCCGAGCCCAACGGGCATGACGGATGACATCGTTGGGTATGTCTGCGGCGAACTGACCGAACTGGGAATTCCCTTTGAATTGACCCGTCGTGGCGCAATCCGTGCTGACTTGAAGGGAGCCAGGTCGTCTCCCGACCGGGCCATTGTCTCTCATCTTGATACGCTCGGGGCCATGGTGAAGGGATATTATGACAATGGCCGCCTGCAGGTTGTTCCCATCGGGAGTTGGTCTGCCCGGTTTGCAGAAGGCGCGAGGGTGAGTGTATATGCGGATGACCGGCAATTTCGCGGGTCGATCCTGCCGTTAAAGGCTTCTGGGCATACCTATAATGACGAGATTGATACTCAGCCGATAGCCTGGACGAATCTGGAGCTTAGGTTGGATGAGAAAATCTCGAGTGAGGCGGAGGCGCGCGCCGCCGGACTCAATGTCGGTGATATTATCGCCATAGATCCTTCGCCCGAATTCACCGAGAAGGGGTTTATCTGCTCCCGTCATCTAGATGACAAGGCGGGCGTTGCAGCAGTGTTGGCGGCGGCTAGTACGATCGTTGAGAACCGCATTCAGCTTCCCATCGACTGTCACCTGCTTTTCACCATTTCGGAAGAGGTAGGTGTCGGAGCCTCTCACGTATTGCATGGAGATGTTGCCGAACTTGTGTCGATAGATAACGGAACCATCGCTCCGCAGCAATACACTTCGGAGTATGGGGTCACGGTGGCCATGCAGGACTCGAGCGGACCGTTCGACCGGCAGTTGACACAAAGCCTCATTCAGCTCTGTGAACAAAATGAGATCACTTATAGCCGCGATGTCTTTAGGTTTTATCGCAGCGATGCCGCGGCCGCTGTCGAGGCGGGAAATGATATTCGCACTGCGCTTCTATGCTTCGCGCTGGATTCCTCGCATGGCTATGAACGTACCCATATCGACTCTTTGACGGCGCTTGCGAACCTACTGGTACAATATGTAACAAGTAAACCGCTGTTTCAGCGTGACGAGGAGGCCCTGGGATCTGTTGGCGATCTGCCAATTACAAGTAAAGCGGAACCAGTGTCAGATTGAACACAAGAATGGCATATGAGTTTATCTGCTAGGTGGCAACTAAACTGCAAATCATGCAGCTACTGGCCTCTCGGGCGGCTTGTATAGGGCAAACATGATCTGTGCCATTCCGGCGAAAAGCCCCAATCCGACGCCAATTTGCAGGGCAAGATCATAGGATCCCAGCAGATCAAACAACCAGCCGCCACCGAAGGCACCGAAAAAGCTCCCAATTTGGTGGCTGAAAAAGGCGAGCCCCTGGATCATGGCTTGCCACCGCAGGCCGAACATTTCAACGACAGATCCGGCGACCAGCGGCGATACACCGAGCCAGAGAAAACCCATAACGGCGGCAAAGAAGATCGTTGTCGTCGGGGTCGGGGGGAGAATGAAGTAAACGGCAAGGGTAAATGATCGTGAAATATAGATAATTCCCAGCAAGACCTGTTTTGACCAGCGGCCGCCGGCCCAGCCAAAGAACAGGCTACCCAGGACATTGAAGCCCCCAATGATACCGAGAGCGGATGCCCCAAGCATCGGGTCCATTCCGCAAATAACGAGATAAGAGGGCAGATGCGTCGTCAGGAAAACGAGCTGCATCCCGCAGACGAAATAAGCAATGGCCATGACCAGAAACGGTGCGTGCCGGAAGGCAACTGCGATAGCGGCTCCCGCGGGAAGGCGGTCGGAATTGTTTGCGGAAAGCTCCAGTGGCGCTTCCTTGTCGACGCGCCCGGCAATCCAGGCCGCAGGAATGATAACCAGGGCGACGACAGTAAAGCCGATCAAGCCAATGCGCCAATCATAGAGTGATTCAAGAAGCTGCCCGAGCGGCGCAGTAAACATTGCCCCGACCGAACCTGCGGCAGACATTATGCCAAGAGCCGTGCTGCGGATAGATGTCGGAACCAACCGTGAGGTGAGGGACATTGTCATGGCAAAGGACGCACAGGCCATGGCAATGCCAACGCAAATACCGGCACCAAAAATGACCATTGCAATCCCGTTTGCGTTTGCGAGAGACGTCATTCCAATAGCGTAAAACACTGCCCCGCCAACCATAACCGGCCGATATCCCCATTTATCAGCAAACATGCCGGCAAATGGTTGGCATAGGCCCCAGACCAGGTTCTGCATGGCAATTGCGAAGGTAAAATCGGTAATCGTGACCGCAATATCCTGGGTAAGCGATGGCATAAAAAGGCCAAGGCTTTGCCGAAGACCGAAGCTCAGGCTCAACATCACAGCGCCGGCGATCAGGATAGGAAGAACTGGGCGTAAGGCCCGTATGCTGGACATTGTTAAAGTACCGTTCTTATTGTTTTGCACACATATAATATGAAGGTGTGACTTTTAGCAAACGAGTTTATTGAAATTCGCCGGGTTAAGAAAATCAGTTTTAAGAACCGGGTGGTTGAGTTATGAGAGCAATTGCCTGTCTACAGTTTATAGATATTCAAACAAGTATCCAGGTAGGCCCGTGGTCTCAAAGACTGTTGAGCCAATCTTTGAGTTTCATGCCAACAGCAGCGCCCGTCCGGCTCGCGTACAGATTTGCTTTCGATACTACCCCTGTTTCAAGAGCGGACCGGGCGTCGCCGATCCGCGCCGTTTCGTGTGAGACAGTTACGGCGGCAACAGCGCGATCATCGAGGGCAGGTAACCGCGAAATACCTACTTCATCGGATATCACTCCGGCATCGTTAAAGACAGCTACTTTGGCGACGGCCTTTAAGGCACGCTCAGGGTTTCCCCCAATCAACCCGCCATGTGATCCTGTGATAATGATCTTGTTCTTGTCTTCCGCCTTCACAAGTGACGCCGAATCCACCAATAGTATGTCCAGTCCGTTCCGCTCAAGCCGCAACTCATATCGAGCTTCCTGAACCTCAGGCAAACGATCCCCTGGCTGCTGCGCATTCGCAAGGGCCAATACTGCCTTATCCGCAGGCATGCCGGTTTCGACCCCACAACGTGCGGCAACCGAATTGGCGATGGTAATAATTCCCCGCGCAAGGGCATCTTCCGCTGATCCTATCAGGCAACTGCGGCTATCGATGGCGGCGGCAGCCATGCCAACCTTCGCCAGACTGAGAACCCCGGCAACTCCCGCTTGATCGAGACCAATTCCAGCATCATTGAACAACACAGCGCGTATTCCCGCTGAGGAGGCGATTGCGGCGGGATAGATGCCGCCGTGTGAGCCGGAAACGACAACCTTGCCCCGGTGTCCCTCATCCGCATCCGTGATTGAATCTAGTAAAATCGGTAAATTTGTCATTTTTTGACTTTACCCATCTTGACTCTTTGCTTCAATAAGTTTCAAATTACGCAACAAAAAATTCCGATAAACGGAATTATTGGGAGACGTAATGACAAGCTTGTCACCACCAAAAGGTTCGATAGCTCGCGCAGCACGTGTGCTGGATGTGTTGTCACTTGCCCCAGATGGTGCGGATCTTACGGAAATTGTGGCTCAGTCCAAATTCACCAAAACAACCACGTTTCGCGTGTTGGCGTCGTTGCGTGAGATCGACTACGTCTTTCAGGATCCTGCCACGCGGATTTATCGGCTTGGGTCCAAGCTTGCCGAGCTATCCCGAAATGCTGAACGAATTAATGTAAGCGCACTTGCAGAGCGAGGCATGGCGCGGCTGGCGGAAATGTCTGAGGATACGGTTTTTCTCTCGGTGCCTGAAGGAGCTGTGTCTATTTGTGTCAACAGAAAGGTCGGCGCCTTTCCCATCCGAACTCTTACTCTGGATAAAGGCGATCGCAGACCTTTGGGCGTGGGCGCCGGTTCACTCGCCCTTTACTGCTCCCTCTCTGATGAACAGAGGGCGGCAGTTTGCCGGGTCAACAAGAGCTGGCTGACTGACTATGGCGTAACTGAAGAGGGGCTCGCCGCAGAATACAATTTCTTTAAGGCAAATGGTTACGCCCGCAATAAGGGAGGGGTCGTTCGCGGAATGAGTGCGATTGCCGTGCCTGTCGTAACGGCTAGCGGCCGGTTGGTCGCGGCCCTTGCTATCGGCGCCATTAATGAGCGGATGGAGCAGTCGCGTATCGATAATCTTATTCTGCCGGGATTAAAAAGAGAGGCTAGGCGACTTGCTGGCCGGTTTAACGCATTGGAAAAGGAACAGAATAAATGACTTCTGCCGGTCATAATTTCGAGCGCGGACGATCGTTGCTCGAGATGATGGAACGTATTCGCGCTTTTGAGGAGCAGGCCTGTCTGGCGGCTGAGCGTGATAAGCTGGTCCTTGGTGCTATTCACCCGTCCATCGGTCAGGAAGCGGTGGCTGCCGGTATCATGCATAATCTTTCCAAGGAAGACATTCTGCTGTCAACTCATCGTGGTCATGGCCACACCTTGGCCAAGGGCGCGAGTTCCCTTGCGATGATGCGGGAACTGCTGGGCCGGGAAGGTGGTTGTTGCGGTGGCAAGGGCGGTTCAATGCACATCGCGGATTTTGATGTCGGGATGCTAGGCGCCAACGGGGTTGTCGGTGCCAATATCACGATAGCGGCCGGCGCGGCGCATGCCATCAAGCTGTTGGGTGACAATAGAATAGTAGTGGATATTTTTGGGGACGGTGCGATTAACCGGGGTCCATTCCTGGAAGGTATAAACTGGGCTGTCGTCTTCAAGCTTCCCATACTTTTCGTTTGCGAGGATAACCAGTATTCCGCAACAACCAGGACGGCGTCCATGACCGCGGGCGAGGGAGCGGCAGCACGTGCTGCGTCGTTAGGGATGCGCGCGACAACAGTTGACGGGAACGATGTTGAGGCGATCGCGGATACGGTTGCGGATATTGCAGCGCGCTTGCGTGCCGGAGGTCCACCCGAATTCCTTCATGCAAAAACCTACCGCCGTACCGGCCACACGTCATTTGACCCCGCAACCTATCGTCCGGCAAACGAGTCGACTGAAGAAGAGAAAAAGAACGATCCGATAAAACGCCAGCGCGCTGTTCTCGTGGCGGCGGGCATGTCTGAAGCCAACTTACAGTCCTTACATGAGAATGCTCAGAAAGAAATGATAGACGTACTTAAAAAAGCTGCGGAAACGCCCTTCCCGGCGAGTGAAACTGCTTTCCAGGATGTGCAGGACATAGGCAGTCCCGCGGTGGAGGCGTATTGATGCCAAAACTGACCTATAGAGACGCGAGCCTTGCTGCCATCCAACATTCCATGCGCGAGGACCAGACGGTCTGGTGTGTGGGGGAAGATTTAGGACGTGGCGGTGTTTTTGGCCAGTATAAAGGATTACGTGAAGAATTCGGCGAATCCCGGATTTCCGATGCACCAATTTCGGAAGCGGCCATTATGGGCGCGGCCTTTGGCGCAGCCATGATCGGGACGCGGCCCATTGTCGAAATGCGGTTTTCAGATTTTGCCCTCTGCGCGACGGATGAGTTGGTCAACCAGATTGCCAAAGCCCGTTTCATGTTTGGGGGCCAGTCACGGGCTCCAATGGTGATCAGAAAGCCGATGGGGCTCTGGCGATCCTCTGCGGCGCAGCATTCTCAGTCTCTTGAGAGCTGGTATGTGCATATCCCTGGGCTTGTGGTTGTCTGCCCAGGAACGCCACAGGATAATTATTCGATGTTGAAGGCGGCGATCGCCTGTGATGATCCTGTGGTCTATCTCGAGCATAAGGGCATCTGGGATCTGGAAGGCGACGTTGATTTCTCGAAAGAATATGAGTTCGGGAAGGCCGAAATACGGCGTGAAGGTTCAGATGTCACCATCGTCAGCTGGTCCAATACCGCGAACCTGGCGGTTGAAGCAGCAGAGGCGCTCTCTGAACAGGGCATAGATGCTGAAGTGATCGACCTTCGTAGCCTATGGCCATGGGATAAAGAGGCCGTACTGAAGAGTGTCGCCAAAACAGGGCGTCTGGTCGTCACCCATGAGTCGGTTGCTGTTGGTGGTTTCGGGGCCGAAGTTGTCGCGACTGTCGCCGAACAGGCTGGTCATGCTCTTAAAGGTCCGGTTCGCCGGCTTGGAGCGCCCCGATCGCTGGTGTCCTATGCACCAAATCTTGAAGACATGCTGCGCGTTACCTCCGAAATGATAGTAACGGCGGCGCAAGAAACTCTCAAAAAGGCAAGTTAATGATTAAAAATGAAATGACAGGCGGTGAAGCGCTGGTTCGGATGCTGCTCGCACATGAAGCGGGCCCGATGTTTGGTATGGGCGGATTTCAGCTTCTGCCGTTCTATGATGCAGCACGGCGTTTGGGCCTTAACCACAATCTGATCAATGACGAACGTTGCGCGGTGTTCGCGGCGGACGCCTATGCCAAGGTGTCAAACCGCGTTGGCTTGGTTGATGCGACATTGGGGCCGGGGGCGACGAATCTCGTAACCGGGCTGGTGGAGGCTTTGAATGCGGGGTCCCCAATGGTTGCCATTATCGGTGATGCCCACCGTGATCATGCAGGCAAGAACATGACGCAGGAAACGGATCAGGTGTCCATTCTCCGTCCGGCGTGCAAGGAGCTTCTTAAAGTCGAGACCATTCACCGGATTCCGGAAATCATGCGTCGTGCCTTCGCCGTCGCCACGTCAGGCCGGCCGGGGCCGGTTGTCGTAAATGTGCCCGAAGACATTGCACATGGAACGCATAACTTTGAACCGGAAGATTTCGAGGTAGATGGTGCCCATGCAAGGATGCCAGCCCTTCGTTGCCGTCCCGATGCAGAGATGGCGGCTAAAGCGGCCGCTCTTATTGCGACGGCGAAGCGGCCAATGATCCTCTGCGGTGGCGGTATTCATATTTCGGGCGCACAAGAGGAAGTCACTCGTCTGGCAGAGGCCTGCAGTATTCCGGTTGCGCATACACTGACCGGAAAGGGGGCGATTGCCTGCTCCAGCCCGCTTAGTGCGGGACTGTTCGGGCGCTATGACCGTATAGCCAATGACCTCATTGCGAAGAGCGACTGCTTGCTCGTTGTTGGGTGTAAACTCGGCGAGATTGCCACCAAACGCTATACAATCCCGGAAGCCAATGGCCCTGTCATCCATCTCGATATCGTAGCAGAGGAAATGGGGCGGACATATCAGCCGGCATTGAAGCTCTGGGGGGATGCCAAGTCCGGGTTGAGTGATCTTTATGATTTGCTGAAAGACAACGCGGATGAGCAGCGGCAAATGCGCGAAAGCTATGTCGCAGAAATTCCCCAGAAAATGGCGGCCTGGCGGGAAGATGTTTCAGAGCGTCTTAATTCAGATGAATCTCCCGTGCACATGGCGCGCCTAATAACGGAAATCAACAAGTTGTTGCCGGAAGACGGCTATCTCGTTGCGGACGGAGGTTTCGCCGCGCATTGGGGAGGCTTGCTTTTCGATACAAAGAAAGCAGGCCGCGCATTTGTGCCGGATCGTGGCTTCGCCTCAATCGGATATGGGTTGCCCGGCGCAATGGGTGTTCAGTTGGCGCAGCCGGAAGCAATCGTGGTCGGGATTACCGGCGACGGCGGTTTCAATATGGTTCTGGGAGAGCTCGAAACGGCCCGCAGAATGAATCTTGGCGTCACCATTATTGTTGTAAACAATGCCGCATCCGGATATGTCAAAGCTCTGCAGCATTTGATGTATGGGGATGGAAACTACCAGTCTTCGGAACTGTCGGAGACCAACTACGCCAGTGTGGCGAATGCCATGGGGTGCCATGGAATTCGTGTTGAAAGTCCAGATCAGCTGGAAACTGCTCTGCTCAGCGCATTTTCTGAGAAAAATCGCCCAAGCGTAGTAGATGTCGTCGTGACGAGAGACCCCGCAAGAATGCTTCCTGCGGTGGATAACAGGACCGTACAGGTCAAAAAGGGAGACCGCGTCGCATAATGCGCGGTTTTAATAATATAGGGAAGGAAAAGACAATGAAATTGTATGCTTTGCTTGCTTCCGCGTTGATTGGTGTTGCCAGTATTTCACCGTCATTTGCGGCCGATTATAAGTCCGAGTACAAGGTCTCAACCGTTGTGCCTGCGCCGTTTCCTTGGGGACTTGCTGCCGACAAATGGATCGAGCTGGTACGGGAACGTTCCGATGGCCGGATCAATATGAAAGCCTATCCTGGCACGCAGCTTGTTGCAGGGGAACAAACGAAGGAATTCACCGCGGTACGCAAGGGTGCAATTGACATGTCTGTCAGCTCCACCATTAACTGGTCACCGCAAATTCCGGAAATGAATATCTTCGCACTGCCTTTCCTGATTCCGGATTACAAGGCGATGGATGCATTGACAGGGGGTCCTGTCGGGGAAGAAATCTTTGAAATTGTCCGGTCAAAAGGTGTTGAGCCTCTTGCTTGGGCTGAAAACGGATTTCGGGAACTGACAAACTCCAAAAGGGAAGTGCGGTCGCCCGCGGATCTGGAAGGGATGAAAATCCGTGTTGTTGGCTCTCCGCTGTTTAACGACACCTTCACTGCCTTTGGTGCCAACCCTGCGCAGATGAGCTGGGCGGATGCCAAACCTGCACTGACCACGGGCGCTGTCGATGGCCAGGAAAACCCATTGACGATTTTTACCATCGCGAAAATGCATCTGGTTGGCCAGAAATATGTCACCACCTGGGGATATGTTGCAGACCCCCTCATCTTTGCAGTTAGCCATCGGGTCTGGAACGACTTCACCCCGGAAGATCAGGAAATTATTCGTCAGGCAGCAATTGATGCCGGCGCTTACGGTATTGAAGTTGCCCGTAAGGGTCTGACTGAAGGCGACGACTCCCTGTACAAGGAAATTGAGGGTCTCGGCGTTACAGTGACGCATCTGACGGATGAAGAACGGCAGAAGTTTGTCGACGCAAGCCGTGGCGTCTATGAGAAGTGGACGGAAATTGTCGGTCCTGATCTGGTGAAAAAGGCGGAAGAAAGTGTCGCCAACCGCTGATCAGCCTTGTTAAAAATGTTAGCCGGAGGGACAAATTCCGCAAATGCGGGCGATGGACCTCCGGCAACTGTCAGGTAAATATTAGGCCATGGAACACGAAAAAGCTGCCGATACAGAAGACAGCCCGCAAGAAAAATATCCATTTCGAATAGAGGAGGCGATTGGTGCCCTGGCTATGGGGCTGATTTGTCTCATCAGTATTCTGAATGTTGTCGTCCGGTATGCAACTAATGTGTCCTTCGCCTTCACGGAGGAATACTCAGTCTTTCTTCTTGTCATTGTCACCTTCGTTGGCGCGGGGCTGGCCTATACCAATAAGGGTCATATCTGCATCACATTTGTGGTGAACAAGCTGGGTCGCCCCGGTCAGTTTTTTCTGAACTCTATTGCCTTTTTCTCTTCTGTCATCATGTTCGCCCTGCTTGTCTATTACGGTTCGGACCTGGCGATCGACGAGTATTTATTCGAGGAGACATCTCCCGCCCTCGGTTATCCCACCTGGATTTACACGATGTGGCTGCCGCTACTCTCCCTGGCGGTGCTTGTCAGGATTTTCCAGGTGCAATGGAATGAACTGAGGAAAAAGAAATGAGCGTGCATCTCATCCTTCTCGGGTCATTTTTTCTGATCCTCATTTCAGGGGCCCCGATTTCCGTAGCTCTCGGTCTATCTGGCGTCATCGCGATATTTTTCGGTCTCGATATGGATGCTGTCGCGAATATGAGCACCATTACCTATGCCAGTATCGCCAAATATCCGCTTATCGCTATACCGCTATTTATTCTGACAGGCATGATATTCGAGCGATCCGGGGTGGCAGAGCGATTGGTTGAGCTGTCGCGCGCGATTGTCGGTCCACGGCGTGGCGGCCTTGCGCTGGTTGCCATACTGGTTTGCCTTATTATGGGCGGAATGTCCGGTTCAGGTCCCGCAGATGCGGCCGCTGTAGCAACCGTTATGATCCCAAGCATGTTGAAGGAAGGATATCCGCGCGCTTTCTCCGCCAGTATTATTGCAGCGTCTGCCTCAACTGCGATTTTGATCCCGCCCTCCATCGCCTTGATTGTTTATTCAATTATGGTTCCTGGCGTCGATCTACGCGCTCTCTTCGCGGCGGGCTTGTTCCCCGGGCTGCTTGCAGGCCTCGCTGTAGCCATCCCGGCACTTCTGATCAGTCGCCGGCGGGGATTCGGGTCGGAAGCAGATTCGGGACGCCCACCGCTTGGGAAAAGCTTTATCCGGGCACTACCAGGATTGTTCGCTCCGGTCATTATCCTTGGTGGTTTGCGCAGCGGCCTGTTTACACCGACCGAAGCGGCGGCAGTTGCCGTCTTTTATGGATTGATTGTCGGCCTGCTTTTGCATCGTTCCATGAATATGCGGGACATTTATAATGTCCTCGCTGAATCCGCCCAGATTTCTGCGGTGGTGATGATCATTATTTCACTGGCGGGAATATTTGCCTTTGCCGGCTCTATCCTGGGAACCTTTGACGCGGCAGCAGGGCACATCCTGTCTATCTCGGATTCGCCAATGGTCGTCCTGATTTTGGTTATGGCTATTGTCTTGCTTGCGGGAATGGTACTGGACGGGGTCTCGATCTATCTGATTGCCCTTCCGTTGCTCATGCCCATCATGGCGACTCTTGGCTGGAATCAGGTGTGGTTTGGAGTTCTTATGGCCATGAACGTCGCAATTGGTCAGTTTACCCCGCCGGTTGCCGTTAATTTGATGGTCACTGCGAAAATCGCGAATGTGCCGATTGAAGCGACGATGCGTTGGGTCCTTTGGCCAATCATTGCGATGATAATCTCTGTCGGTCTGGTGATTGCCTTTCCGTCGATTGCTCTCTGGCTGCCCACCGTTCTCGGATACAAAGTGTAGTTTATATCCAAACAAACCAGTTGAATTCCAGAAAGCATCCTTGGATGACATTAACCTTGGATCATGACATCATTCAGCGCAGAAATTTAGGACAGCAGAATGAATTGCTGGATTGCGAACGGATCTTGGGTCGACTAACACGGTGAACTTTCCTGAAAAGAAGTTATCATGGGTAATCTTGAATAACGAAGGATAGCGTCATGCGGTGGCGGGGTGGACGGCGTAGCGACAATATTGAAGACCGGCGAGGGCAAGGAAGCCCACGGGGAATCGGCCGCGGACGGGGAATCCCCGTGCGCCTGCCTAGAGGTCGTGGCGGCAAGCTTGGTCTTGTTGGTGTGCTGGTTGTCGTCGGCATTTCGCTTTTCTTGGGAATTGATCCAACTGTCTTGTTGCAGGGCGGCATGCAGACGCGGCCCCAACAGGAAGTAAGGCGCCCCGTGGCGGATGATGACTTGACCCAGTTCGTCTCCGTCGTGCTAGCTGATACCGAAGATACTTGGCATGCCCTGTTCGAGAGCGCAAATCAACGCTATCAGGAGCCGACACTGGTCCTTTTTTCTGGTGCCGTGCAATCTGCGTGCGGATATGCACAATCCGCGATGGGCCCCTTTTATTGCCCAGGTGATCAGAAGGTCTATCTGGATCTGTCTTTCTTCAAGGAACTGCATAACCGGTTTGGCGCGCCAGGGGATTTTGCCCAGGCTTATGTGATCGCGCATGAAGTCGGGCATCATGTACAGACATTGCTCGGCATTTCCCAGAAAGTTCATGAGCAAAGAAGTCGTTTGAGCGAGGTAGAGGGAAACAAGCTTTCTGTTCGCCTTGAGTTGCAGGCAGACTGCTTCTCAGGTGTTTGGGCTTACAACGCTGATCGCTCCCGGAACATTCTTGAGGCCGGAGATATCGAGGAAGCGCTCAACGCGGCAACGGCTATCGGTGATGATCGACTGCAGAAACAGTCAACTGGTACCGTGGTCCCGGACTCCTTTACGCATGGTTCGTCCGAGCAACGGGTTAGGTGGTTTATGACGGGGTTTGAAAACGGCGACGTCCGTAGCTGTGATACCTTTGGCACGAACGATCTCTAGGAAGCCGGCTAATTAATTCTCATTGTGGGTCAAAGAAAAACCCCGTTGCGCAGCTGGTTAATCTGCGCAACGGGGCAATTTCTGTTCTTATTTGCCTGCCCAGTAACTTACTGGAACAGGTAGTTCGGCAGCCAAAGTGCAATTGCCGGAAACAGGACGATCAGGAACAGCCCTGTTAGTTCGACCAACGTATATGGACCAACGGACCAGTAGATGTCTTTCATCGTGACATCTGGCGGTGCGACGGAACGCAGGTAGAAAAGGTTAAACCCAAAGGGCGGCGTCATATAACTGATTTCCATCATGACGACGAACAGGATGCCGAACCAGACCGGGTCAAAACCGTGGCTTGCGACCAACGGCAGGAACACGGGCAAAGTAATCAACATGATGCCGACTGGGTCAAGAACCATACCCAGAATAAAGAGGACGAACATCATGAAGCCAAGCGCGCCCCATTTACCGCCCGGGATCTGCTGGGTAATGTGCGTGATGAATTCCTCAGCGCCCATTGCGGTATAAGCCATTGAATAGGCATGCGCCGCGAAAACAATCCAGGTGATAATTGTCGTTAGCCTGAATGTGCGAAGAGAGGACTGGGAAACTACCGTCCAGGTCAATTTTCGGTTTACGGCGCTAGCTACCAAGGCTCCGAAAACGCCGACTGCCGCGGCCTCAGTGACCGTTGCGAAGCCCCCGAATATGGCGCCTAGCACGATTACAATGATGAAAATTGGCAGGAAGACGGATCGCAATGCCCCGATCTTCTCGCTCCAGCTTGCCCGTTCTTCCTTGGGAAGAGCAGGCCCAAGATGCGGCTGAAACCAGCATCGTACGCCAATGTAAATCGACACCAGGGCGAACAGGAGCAAGCCGGGGAAAACGCCCGCGGCGAACAACTTGCCGACCGAAACCTCTGTAATGAGGGCATAGAGCACCATGAGGATCGAGGGCGGGATCAATATTCCCCAGCCACCGCCGGCGTTAATGGCACCCAATGCGAGTTGCTTGTCGTAGCCTCGGCTCAGCATTTGGGGCAAAGCGATTGTCCCCATCGTCACAACCGCAGCGCCCGAAATTCCCGACATGGCGGCAAAAATCGTACAGATGCCAACAGTTCCGATGGCCAGTCCGCCACGCACGCCGCCCCACCACAAATGCATCATTCGGTATAGGTCGTGCGCCACGCCACTCCGCTCAAGCAGCATTGCCATGAAAACATATAGCGGGATTGCAATTAGGGATGATGTTTCCATCAAGTCCCACATCTTGGACGCAATCAGGTAAAAAGCGATCGGACCCTGTTCAAAATAGAGGAATATAACCGACAGGCCGCCTAGGACGAAGGCCAAAGGCACACCAAGCATAATGAACAAAAACAGAAGGCCAAAGAAAAGGAGGGTCAATACCTCAATATTCAGGAGCTCATACATTACACCGACTCCTTCTCGTCGACATCGTCATCGATTACAGGCCCGTAGGCACTTTCATCGACCTCAATACCCATCAGTATCATAATGTCTGCAATCAATTTCACGATCCCTTGCAACAGAAGGAGTATCGCAGCAACGAAAATCATGGATTTGGATGGCCAGATTGGAGGACGCCAGGTCGTTTCATAGCTAACCTCAAGTCGCGAAATACTGTCATACGCCATAGAATAGCTCTCATTCAAAAGAACGCCGAGAAACAGAAAGAACAGGAAGGAGGTTGCAATATCGGTCAGCGCCTTTTTCCGCGCCGTAAAATGGCCGTAAAACAAGTCGACGTTGACATGGTCTCGTCTGGCCAGCAAATAGCCGCCACCGATGATCGCATAAACACCAAATATCATTTTTGAGGCTAGTGCAGACCACGATATCGGGCTCTGCGTCACATAACGCATGACGACGTCGCTTATAAGGAGCACAAACAAGATGAGAACGGCATAACTGGCGAGCCGCCCGATCCAGACGTTTGTCGTCGTAACTGCGCGGGCGAATGAGGTCAAAGCAACCATTAAATTCTCCAGTTCAATCTGACTAAGGGCGTATTTTTAGACACCGACAACTGCGCGACCGATCATATCAAGGTCGTGTCCAATGTTCACTCTAGCCGGAGACCTTTACAGTTACCTGAAAAGGCTCCGGATAGTGAACTAGACAGCTAGTCGCCGAGTTATTGGCAGAATTAGGCGTGCTTAAACGTAGCCCATTCCTTTTAGGAAACTGACAAGCATTTCAGTTGCTTTTGTCGCATTTCCACCCTTGGCGCTTTCTTCTATGAGAATGGCCGCTGAGGCCTCGGAGAATTTCGCCTGCACGTCCGCCGGGAACTCGGCAACAGTGATATTTTGCTCTGCCAAGCCCTTGGAAAGTGCCAGTTTTTCCTTGTACTGATACTCGGTTGTCCGCTTCCAGAAACGCATATCGAGCAAAGCGAAGAATTCTTTGCGCAGATCTGGTGACAGGTTATCAACAGCTTGCTGGTTCATGATCAATGTATCTACGGCCAGTCCCAAAGTTGGCTTCATATGGAACTTGGCAACTTCCCACAAGCTCATCGACATGGCGCCCTGTGCGGCACCCCAATGAGCACCATCAACAACACCGCTCGCCAGGCTTGAGTAAAGCTCGGGACCAGCAACGTTCTGAGTCGAGGCACCTGCAGCTTCGAGGAACTTCTGGTAACTTCCGGAAGAGCGTAGTTTCAGCGTGGAGAAATCAGCAACTGAATTGATTGGTTTTGAGACAACCAGCTCTGTCGGGTAGACTTTCTCCGCCCGGCTGACCACGCCATGAACAGCCAAATCCTCGTTAAACATGTCTTCAAAGCCCATGTTCTTGAGGTAATGAGCAAATTCCCAAGGTTCACGGAATGTGCCGGGAACACCCAAAGCCAATCCTGCTGTTGGCGCTTCACCCAGAATATAGCCGGGAGAAATGGTACCCATTTCAACGACGCCTTTGCGCACGATATTGAAAATCTCACCACCCTTGGCGAATTCACCCGCACCAAAGAGCTGAAGTTCAAACTGCCCGTCAGTATTTGCCTTCAATTCTTCAGCAATAAGGGCGAGGCTGTCTCCGTAGGAAGATGATGCCTTTGGCCAGTGCGACTGCACCTTCCATGTCACCTTCTCGGCAGCGGCTGCCTTGCCAATAAAGGCCGGAGCGGCCAATGCAGCAGCACCACCCGCCAATGCGCCACGTCGACTAATTAGATTCGTCTCTTTTGTCATGATATTCTCCCGTTGTGCGTTACTACTGCCTGTTAAACAGCTATATTTTTGATTTCTTGCCGCAACTATTTTTCCTCGGGAATGCGCATTCCTGTGCTGGCCTTTTGACTGAAGTTTGCCTTGTTTCATTTTTATCGATTAGGCCGACAACAATACATCCCGTCTTGATCGTATAATAAAGATTTTGGAATGACAAGCCAAGGTGTGAACCGTCTGTCTAATTTAAACGAAGGCGTTCCTGAAGGGAGCTATTACCGGTGACGGGTCACTCCGCACTATTCAGAAAACATTCTTCTTAAGTCGTCAGCCGACGCGATGGGGCGGCCAATAGCTTCTGCCGCCTCACGGACCTGACGTATAAGGTCCGCATTTCGACCGGCACGCACGCCGGTTTTTAAGAACATATTGTTTTCAAAGCCAACCCTTACATGACCACCCATCGCCAAGGCGGCACTTGCGGCGGCATGTTCCAGCGGCCCGAATGCGCAGACTGCCCAATTCCGCTCTGACTTCATATATGTAAGGAACGGGATCAAATCATGGGGATGGGACTGTTGGTTGGCCGAGTAGCGACCGAGTACCAGTATCAGAAAGGGGTTCGTGAACGGAATGACTCCCTCTGCCGTGAGCTTTTCATATCTTTGCAGATCTTCAGGCGAATAGAGAATGAATTGGGGCATGATTTTAAGTGCCCGCATTTCATCAAAGAAATCCTTGGCCCGCAACTCCTCCCCGTTCGGCACCAATTCCTTTATTGCGAGGGAGGCGGCATCGGGCTTCAACTCAAGCACCATATCCATTTGTTGCTGGGGCGAGTAGATGCCGACCGCTTCGGTCGTTGCCTGGATAACAAGGCCATCGCCGATCTTGTCGCGAATTGCGGTAATCGCCTCGCGATATTTTGTGACATCCAGTGTATGTCCCTGCTGGTCGTCACGTACATGAAGATGTATCATTGCTGCCCCTTCCTTGAGACAGGCTTCTGCCTCATCCGCAAGCTCGGAAGGGCTGATGGGCAACATCGGATGATCCTGCCTTGTCTTTCTTGCTCCATTTGGCGCCACCGTCAAAATAGCCGGGGAGAGGGGGGGTATATCATCCATGTGTTATGACTCCTGAACTCTAAATGACATGATCTCTATTGCATTTTACGCGAAAAACGAACCAAATGAATTTGTAAGGTATAACACCATTGTCGTCACCACATCCCTAAACATTCAGGTGGGCTGGAATGTTGGCATCTCGACACTTGCCGAGAGTGTCAGATATCGGTATTGACTACATTCAAATTATTAAATGGGAAAGACGAAGGCGCTATGAGTGACCGAGGAAAAATGCCACGGTGGCCTCTGTGAAAAAAATCTTCCCTCAGTGAATAAAGGACAAGAATAATGCTGAAAGATGTTGTGATCTGCGAACCGGTACGAACTCCTGTGGGCCGCTTTGGCGGTCAGTTCAAGGATCTTCATGCACACGAACTAGGCCGGACCGTGATCGAGGGATTGCTCGCCCGCTGCGACGGCCTCAAGGACCGGGTAGAAGATGTGATCTTCGCCCAGTGCTACCCCACGATGGACGCACCGGCACTTGGCCGTGTTGTTGGTCTGGACGCGGGCCTTCCCATCTCCGTCGGCGGCTATCAGCTGGACCGTCGGTGTGGATCTGGACTGCAAGCAATCATTAACGCCGTCATGCAGGTCGCAACTGGCGGTTCCTCCGTCGTGATCGCAGGCGGCGCTGAATCCATGTCGAATGCTCCCTTCTATTCAACGGCTGGACGCTGGGGGATCAAGGGGACGTCTCTTGAGTTTCAGGATGCGCTCGCCCGTGGCCGCGTGACCGCCGGCGGTATCAATTTTCCGGTTCCCGGTGGCATGCTGGAAACGGCGGAAAATCTCCGTAAGAGCCATTCCGTACCACGCGACGAGCAGGACAGTTTCGCGGTTGAATCCCATCGCCGTGCGGTCGCGGCACAACAGGCGGGCCGCTTCGATGAAGAAATCATCCCGGTTACAGTACGCGGTCGGAAAGGGGACACAACCTACGACAAGGACGAACATCCCCGGCCGGAAGCCAATGAGGAAGGTCTCGCCAAGCTAAAACCCATTCTTCTCAGGCAGGATCCGGACTCAACCGTCACCGCCGGCAATGCCAGCGGACAGAATGATGGTGCGTCGGCCTGCGTTGTGACAACGCGGGCGATTGCGGAAGAACTTGGCCTGAAAACGTATGGCAGCCTGGTAAGTTGGGCTGTCGCTGGTGTGGGGCCTGAAATCATGGGAATCGGGCCGGTGCCGGCAACAGCGAAGGCGCTGGATCGCGCCGGTCTTGGTCTCAAAGACCTGGACCTGATCGAACTGAATGAGGCATTTGCCGCTCAGGTTCTGGCCTGCACCCGGGACTGGAAATTTGAAAAATCAGATTTTGAACGAATGAATGTCAACGGATCTGGCATTTCCCTCGGCCATCCGGTTGGCGCGACGGGCGGACGTATCCTGGCAACACTCCTCCGGGAGATGGAGCGGCGGGATGTCCGCTACGGCCTTGAGACGATGTGCATCGGCGGTGGACAGGGACTGGCGGCGATATTTGAGCGCGCATAAGCAACACATTGCACGATAATTGAAAGGCGCAGCTATTAGCTGCGCCTTTTTTCGTTCAGGGGGCCGAGCTTTTAACTGGAAGCCGTACGACCAAATTAATCGCATAATCAATGCTGCGAAATATCCAATGTTTCACAGCACGCTTTTCCGGCATATTTCCTAATCGGCGGTGTCGGCGATAGTTACTCGTGTCATTTTATAAATGGCTCAGTGACCCGCATCACACTATTGCATTAGTTCAAGATTTTAATTGAATGAACGTTCAAGAATAAATATCTCCGGCACAATCGATCAGTGTGAGTAGTATATTTTTATTCTGAATTGAGGGGTGAATATGGTTGCACCGCATTTCGAGAACTTTACCGTTGCTATGATTTTGGAATATCTTGCAAAACAAATAATGGGCTTACGCCCGGTCTTTTGGCGGCTTTGATACATAGATAGGATATTTGAAATGGTTCGTCTCCTGAAGACTCTCGGCAAGATTGTTGGTCGCAAGGCAACGCACATTCTTGCTGCGGTTTCCGCGCTCTTAACCCTGTCTTTACAACCCAGTGCCGCGATGGCCCAGTCGGCGCCTCCCCCCGTCACTGTCGCAAATCCGTTGCAACGTGAAATTGTCGAATATACGGAATTCACCGGGCAGTTCGCGCCTGTCCAGTATGTTGAGCTTCGGTCCCGCGTCAGCGGTTATTTGCAGGAAATCAAATTTACCGATGGGCAGATCGTAAGCAAGGGAGACCTTCTATTCGTGATTGACCCACGTCCTTTTGAAGCCACCCTGGCGTCCATGCGGGCTTTATTGGCGCAATCTCTGGCGCGCGTTGATCTGGCGGACAAGCAGCTTGAGCGTGCCTCCAAACTACGCGAAAAGGATTTCGTTGCTTCCAGTACTTATGATGAACGGGTGCAGGAGAAGCGCGTATCCATGGCGGCGGCGGAAATAGCCAGGGCGGATATCACTGCGGCAGAACTGGACCTCGAATTCACAAGAATCCTTGCCCCAATCGCTGGCCGGATCAGCAGGCATGAAGTCAGCGTCGGCAATCTGGTAAGCGGTGGTGACGGCAGCGGGAATACCCTGCTGACGACAATTGTGTCGATTGATCCAATATATTTTGATTTCGATATGAGTGAGTCAGCCTATCTCGGGTATCAGCGCGCTGTTCAGTCGGGTACTTTGCAGTCCACACGGGAGGCAATTCCTGTATTTGCACGGCTTACCGATGAGCCTGACTGGCCGCGTGAAGGGACGCTTAATTTTGTCGATAATCAGGTTGACCGGACGTCCGGTACGATTCGTATGCGGGCTGTCTTCCCCAATACGGACGGATTCCTGACGCCGGGACAGTTCGGCCGTATCCGGGTTCCCGGGTCGGATAAATACACCGCGCTGCTGATACCGGATGAAGCGATTGTCTCAGATCAATCCAACAAGGTGGTAATGACGGTCAGCGAGGATGGAACCGTTGTTCCAAAGGTTGTTCGCCCGGGTCCGACCTATGACGGATTGCGGATTGTTCGAAAGGGACTTGAACCTGGCGATCGGATCATAATCAAGGGTCTCATGCGTGCCCGTCCAGGAGCAAAGGTCACGCCGCAGGAAGGCGAGATTAAAGGTGCCGGCGAACGGCGTCCGGGGTAACGACCATGAGATTTTCCCATTTTTGCATCGACCGGCCGATTTTTGCGGCCGTTCTATCAATCCTGATCACGATTATCGGCCTTGCTGCCTATGTGAATCTGCCAGTCGCGCAATATCCCGAGATAGCACCGCCAACAATCGAGGTTCGTGCAACCTATCCCGGCGCCTCCGCGGAGGTCGTTAGCGATACCGTTGCAAGTCTGCTCGAGCAAGAGATAAACGGCGTGGAGAATATGCTGTATATGTCGAGCCAGGCTACGGGTGATGGCCAGCTCTCCTTGCAAATTACTTTTAAACTGGGTACCGATCTTGATACCGCGCAGGTGCTTGTTCAGAACCGGGTGGCAATCGCCGAGCCAAGGTTGCCGGAGGAAGTTCGGCGAACCGGTGTGACAGTGCGCAAGAATTCACCGGACCTGATGATGGTGATTCATCTCAGTTCTCCCGATGCCAGCCGCGATCTTCTCTACATCTCGAATTATGCAACCTTGCAGGTCAAGGATGTGCTGGCGCGTCTTGACGGCGTTGGCGATGTGCGCGTCTTCAGTGCACGGGATTACGCCATGCGCATCTGGCTGGACCCCGATCGTATCGCGGCACGTGGTCTTACCGCTGGAGATGTTGTGGCAGCGCTTCGCGCGCAAAACGTGCAGGTTGCATCAGGTGTCCTTAACCAGCCCCCTGTTCCAACCTCGGCTGCCTTCCAGATCAATGTGGAGACTCTTGGCAGACTGGAAACAGTTCGGCAATTTCGCAATATTATTGTTCGTGCCGATGAGGATGGCCGCGTTACACGGCTTGAAGATATCGGGCGTGTTGAACTCGGGGCTCAGGACTACACCACCAACGGCTACCTCGATACGCGGGAAGCACTGCCGCTGTTGGTTTTTCAGCGGCCCGGCTCCAACGCGTTGGAAACATCGGAGCGCCTGCAGGCAACCATGGCGGAACTTTCGAAGTCTTTTCCGGCGGGGTTGCAATATGACATCGTGTACAACCCGACCAATTTTATCCAACAGTCCGTGGATGCGGTAATCGATACGATATTTGAGGCTGTTGTCCTGGTTGTCTTGGTCATCATCCTCTTTCTGCAGTCCTGGCGCGCGTCGATTATTCCAATTGTCGCCATTCCGATATCCCTGATTGGGACATTCAGTGTTCTGGCGGCGTTCGGGTATTCCCTGAATAATCTGTCGTTGTTCGGGCTAGTGTTGGCAATTGGTATTGTCGTCGATGACGCCATAGTCGTTGTTGAAAATGTTGAACGGAATTTACGCCTTGGCATGTCCCCGCGAGATGCCGCGCATGAAACTATGGATGAGGTCGGACCGGCGCTCATAGCAATTGCCTTGGTCCTGTCCGCGGTTTTTGTACCAGCGGCGCTGATACCCGGAATTTCCGGTCAGTTCTTTCGCCAGTTCGCAATTACCATTGCGGCGGCAACGCTTATTTCCGGTTTTGTCTCGCTGACACTGAGTCCCGCGCTTTGCTCAATTTTATTCAAGGCGCATAGTGAGCAGAAGCCAGCGACCGGAGTTAAGCGACCAATTGTGGGATTTTTTAATGCCTTCAATGCCGGATTTGACCGGTTGTCAAACGGTTACAGCGGACTGACCCGGCGTCTGGCACGCCTGGTTGTTGTCGTTCTTGTCGTCTATGGTGGCCTCGTCGCACTGACTGTCTGGCAGTTTGATCGCGCGCCCACCGGGTTTATCCCGCAGCAGGATCAGGGCTACCTCATCACAGTTGTGCAGCTTCCGCCCGGTTCCTCGCTTGAGCGGACGGATGCGGTGATGCGAAAGGCTGCGGAGACACTTCTTGAGATACCGGGTGTGGCGCATGTTGTTCCTTTCGCGGGGCTGGATGGGGCAACCTTCACAAATGCCTCGAATGCAGGCGCGATTTTCTCCTCCTTGGAGAGTTTCGCGGTTCGGAACCGCGATGGGATTACACTCGAACATATTATCGGGGAGCATTACAAGCGGCTCGGCGGTATTCAGGAAGCGTTCTTTATAACGATCCAGCCGCCGCCCGTGCGGGGTATCGGCAATGCTGGCGGTTTCAAAATGATCGTGCAAGACCAGCGCGGACGTGGACCTCAGGCACTCGAGGCAGCGGTGCAGCAACTGCTCGTGGCTGCCAACCAGGCACCAGAAGTCCAGAATGTATTTACGCTCTACAATACCCGAACACCCAAGCTTTATGCGGATATCGACCGGGTGAAGGCGGAGATGCTGAGCGTATCGACAAGCGATATATTCGAGACGCTGGAAGTCTACCTCGGGTCTGCCTTCGTGAATGAATTCAATTATCTTGGTCGAACCTATCGCGTGACAGCGCAGGCAGACGGTGAATTCCGCCAGAATATTGAGGCGATTGCCAATATGAAGACGCGAAACGCTCAAGGGGAGATGGTTCCCATCGGGTCGGTTGCGACATTTGAGGACCGCACGGGGGCCTACAGGGTGCCACGTTATAACCTCTATCGTTCCGCAGAAGTGCAAGGGAATGTTTCGGCCGGATTCTCGACAGGCGAGGGCCTGGCGGCAATGGAAACATTGGCACAGGAAGTCCTCCCCGATGGTTTCGGCTTCGAATGGACGGAGCTGGCTCTGCAGGAGAAGCTTGCCGGAAATAATGGCCTGCTGGTTTTCGTGGCAGCGGCAGTGTTCGTCTTCCTGCTTCTCGCGGCGCAATATGAAAGCTGGACCTTACCGCTTGCCGTCATTCTGATTGTCCCGATGTGTTTGCTTGCAGCAGTCAGCGGACTGCAATTGCGGGGTATTGACGTAAATATACTGGCGCAGGTTGGGTTTGTCGTGCTCGTCGGTCTCGCGTCAAAAAACGCAATCCTTATCGTAGAGTTCGCTCGTCAGGCGGAAGCACAAGGCAAAAGCCGCATTGAAGCCGCAGCAGAGGCTGCTCGGACACGCTTGCGGCCGATCCTGATGACCTCCTTTGCTTTCATCCTTGGTGTCGTCCCGTTGGTGATTGCGACTGGCGCCGGGGCAGAAATGAGACAGGCGCTCGGGACTTCCGTCTTCTTCGGTATGCTCGGCGTGACTCTGTTTGGGCTAATTTTCACACCGGCATTCTATGTCGGCGTTCGGTGGCTGAGTGACCTCAGACACCGCCAGCCTTAAGCCGGCCGGGCACTCGGTAGTATCCGCCAGGTAAGTATTGTTGACGCGATTGCGCATAGCGCAATCGCCAAGACCATCGGAAGGGTTGTCCCATCAAAAAACGGGCCCATCACGACAATAAGGAAGCCCCCGGCCAGCATTTGCAAAGTTCCCCCCAAAGAAGATGCAAGCCCTGCGATATCTCCGTGATTGTCCAGGGCGATGACCATTGTCGTGGGAATGACCAGGCCAAGACAGGCGTTGGCGAGAAAGAGGAAGCAGATGGTCACAAGGAGGGATCCAAATCCCAGAAAAGTAAGGGCCACCAATAGCACGGAAAATCCGGCAAAGCCGATCACCGCCAGGAATACGACCCGCTCCATGCCAAATCGCTCTCCGAGGCCAGCGGCAAACTGCGAGGTCGCGAAAAAGCCGATAGCATTCACGGCGAACGCAAGGCTGAATTCCATTGCCGACAGTCCAAACTGGCCAGTGTAAATAAAAGAGGCATTGGCAACGAAAACAAAGAAGCTTGCGAGCCCGAAGCCCCCGATAAAGGTAACACCCATAAATACCGGGTCGGTAAGCAAATGGCGGCATCCCCGAAAAAGTGAGCGAACATTGACCGGCACTCTATTGTGCTTTTCAAGTGTTTCCGGCTGCATATAACCGGTTATCAACAGGCTGATTATTGTCGCCGCGAAAAGTACCCAGAAAATAGCGCGCCAATCGGCCAGGAGAATGAGCCAGCTTCCGGCAAGCGGGGCCAACATGGGCGAAACGCTGATCACCAGCATTACCATTGCCATAAGTCGGGTCGCCTGAGGGCCGGTATACATGTCACGGATGATGGCGCGCGGCACAACCATAACGACCGCGCCGCCTATTCCCTGGACAAAGCGTGAGACAAGCAGCCATTCTATGGTCGGGGACAACGCGCAACCGATAGTGCCAATCGCGAAAATGGAAAGACCAAGATAAAGGGGCGGCTTCCGCCCCACCTGATCGGAAAAGGGGCCGTAGAATAGCTGTGCGACACCGAACGCAATAAAATAAACAGTCAGCGTCATCTGTGCCGACGAAACGTTGGTGCCAAGTCCCTTTTCAATTGCAGGAAAGGCGGGCAGATACATATCCACGGCAAACGGGCCGATCGCTGCAAGCAGGCCAAGTATAGCCGCTGTTCGAAGCATACTTATCTTCATGCTATTATTATTCGGAATGAGGAAAGTGAAAAATTCTCGGCAGAAGCTATTTAATACACGATAAAATTGCAAGTGATAAACTACCGGCTCTATAGTTTAAAAGCTTGGGGTTTTCACTATCAAGGGTTCAGATAAGGGTTTGCCCGAATTCGGTCGCGAGCCAGTTCAACAAAGGTGCGGACCTTAGCCGATGCAGAACGCCCTTCGGGGTGCACGATGTGAATGGGCAGCGGCTCCGGCTCAAATTCGCCCAAAACAGTTTGCAGCCCGCCCGATCCCAGTTCCGGTCCTATTTGATAGGACAATACCCTGGTTAATCCCCAACCGGACTTAGCAGCACTAATTGCCGCGGGGATGGAATTAACCCGGAATCTTGGAGAAACCTTCACGGTAGTGTTGTCCGAAAACCGCCAATCGTTTGTGAGCGAGATGGAGTTTGCGGAAATAATATTATGGTCTGTAAGATCCGCAGGGGATTGCGGTATGCCATACTTTTTGAAATAGGAGGCGCAGGCGCAGACGACGCGGCGTACTGACCCGACCCGAACCGCGAAAAGACTTGAATCCGCAAGTGGTCCAATTCTAATCGCGATATCAAATCCTTCTTCTACGATATTGGTGATACGATCAACGAAGGTCGCCTTCACAGTGACGCCGGGATATCGATCGAGAAACTCTGTCAGCAACGGCACTATATAATGCTGTCCAAATATAACAGGTGCCGTAAGACGCAGGCATCCTTTCGGCTCGCCATGCGTGCCATGAATGGCATCTCTTGCGTCTTTATAACTACTGATAATGCGTCTTGCATCCTCAAGAAAGGACCGGCCGGGATCGGTTAGGGAAACGGCTCTCGTTGTGCGATGAAACAACAGGACTCCAAGCTCTTTTTCAAGATCACCAAGGACCCGTGTCACAGAGGGCGCGCTCAGGCCGAGATTTCGAGCTGCCCCCGAAAAACCGCCGGCGTCCGCAATGGCAATAAAGACTTCCATTGCCTTTAGCTGATCCAAAATCACTACCTCAATTATTTCATATTTAGGAATAAAATATTTTATTTTTATATAATTGTTTTGAAATTGGCAACAAACCATATCTTGCCATACAGCAGAAAACTTACATCTCGATTTCTCGTAGGAAGGAATTAATAATGTCCAATATACCAACTCCCGCCACTATTGAGGATGCCCCTCAGGCGTCACAGGAATTGTTGGAAGCTGTGAAAAAGCAGCTCGGCAGCGTCCCAAATCTGTTCCGCATTGTCTCGAATAGTCCAGCGGCACTTGGTGGATATCTCGGCCTCAATGGTGCGCTTGCAGAGGGGAAACTAGATCCGGCTACTCGGGAGCGAATTGCTCTTGCAGTTGCCGAAATAAACGGCTGTGACTATTGCCTTGCGGCACATAGCTACCTTGGCGCAAACGTTGCGAAACTGACCTCTGCAGAAATTCTTGCTAATCGGAAAGGCGGGTCTACGGATGCCAAGGCAGTTGCAGCAGTCCGTTTCGCTGTGGAAATTGTGGAAGCTCGCGGCCAGGTGCAGCCAGATGCGATTCTCAAGGTCATATCCGCCGGGTACAGCAATGCGGAGATTGTTGAAATTATAGCCCATGTCGCTCTCAACACACTTACCAACTATATGAACTCGGTTCTTGGAACTGAGATCGATTTTCCTGAAGCCACTAGTCTCGCCGCTTGATTGCGGGCAAATTCGAGGCCCAAGCGTAATGTTTGGGCCTCACTCTGGCTTCTTAGGGAAATTATACGGAAGTAAGTTGGAAAAAAGATATCCAGCTTTGAGCAGTTTTAACCTTAAAAGGAGTTGTCTCATGTCCAGTTTTATCTCGGATGTCGCCTTCACACCGGCAGTAAAAGAAGTTCAAGTTCGAAAAGGATCTCGGGACACCTATGCGCGGGCAGAGAACAAGGGAATGATGCAGCGGGAAATTAGCGAAGATCTGGCAGACTTTATTTCGCGGCAAATCAGTGTTTTTCTGGCCAGTGTTTCAAGCGACGGAGCGCCCTACATCCAGCATCGGGGAGGCCCCCCGGGATTTATAAAAGTACTTGGGCCGACAACACTGGGCTTTGTGGATTATAAGGGAAATAGGCAGTATATCTCACAGGGTAACTTCAGTGAAAACCCGAAAGCGCATCTGTTTCTGATCGATTATATGAACCGTCGCAGGGTAAAGATTTGGGGCGAAGTCAGCGTTATTGAAGACGATCCTGACCTGATCAGCAAGTTGATGCCCGCAGATGGTCAAGGGCATCCAGAGCAGGTCATGATATTTGAAATTTCAGCCTGGGATATTAATTGCCCGCAGCATATCCCTCAGCGATTTGAGGCGGAAGACGTTAAACGCGCTCTAGAGGAGCGAGAGATACGTATTGCTGAACTTGAAGCGGAAATTGAAGCATTACAAGGCGCGATCGATTAGTGGCGACGCCTACATCGCCTCTAGTCAGCTCCCTCGATCTTGCTTAAAAGCTGGCGAATTTGAGAGCATTCCTCTTTTGTTAATGTGGAAAGCAGTTTTTCTTCTGTTGCCACGTGGGTTGCGACCATTTCATCAGCGAGCGCAAAGCCTTCATCTGTGAGTATTATTCTCAGGCCCCGGCGATCTTTTGGGTCCGTGGTACGTTTAACCAAACCTCTTTTCTCTAGACGGTCAAGCCGGTTAGTCATCGCCGAGGTAGAGAGCATCATGTCTTTCGCCAAGTCAGATGGCGAGAGGGTTGCGCCGCGTCCTTGTCGGCGCAATGTCAAGATGACGTCTGAGCCTGCCAAATCCAGGCCGTAGTTTGCCCAGTTTTCGGTTACGCCCTTACGCAAGATTTCACCGGCACGCCATATCTGTCCGCAAACCGCCATTGGTGACGGGTCGATATCGGGTCGTTCGCGCCGCCATTGTTCCAATATTGACTCCATCGTGCTGGTCTTCTCCGGGACATTTTTCGTGGAAGAACCGATTTTACCTTGACTCATAGATAGTACCACCATAAATAATTCGATATCAAAATATCATACATGGAAATGTTAGATATAGGATTACTTAACTTTCTGTTAAATGTAAAGGATACTGTCGTGACTGTCGAAAGAATACCCGATTACCCGATTGAGAAAGTCTTTGTGAAACGTTGGTCTCCAAGGGCGTTTGACGCTTCACCCATGCCGTCCTCGGACCTTCTGACGATGCTGGAAGCCGCGCGCTGGGCGCCTTCCGCCTTTAATGTTCAGCCTTGGCGTTTTTTGTACTCCCTTCGTGATGATGATCATTGGCCAACATATTTAAATCTGCTGGACCCGTTTAATTCGACCTGGGCCCGGAATGCTTCCGCGCTCGTATTTGTTTTGTCGGATACCGTGATGCCCGGACAGGATAGGCGCCGACAGAAAATTTCTCGGACTCACAGCTTTGACGCAGGTGCGGCCTGGGCTCAACTGGCTCTACAGGCGACCTTACTTGGATATCAGGCGCACGCGATGGCCGGCATATATTTCGAACAATCTCACAAGGTACTTGCTATCCCCGATCGATATCGCGTTGAAATTGCTGTCGCTATCGGTAAGCGGGCCTGTAAGTCGGTCCTTCCGGTGGATTTGCGAGACCGTGAAATCCCGAGCATGAGGCTGCCTGTGATGAAAATCGCATCTGCTGGGCAGTTCTCATGCTAACCCCCCCCTCAATCCAGTTTGGCTCTACCCGAAAGAGAAAGACAGAAAATGACTATTGTGCCGGGCGAATATGTAAAAACAGGTGTTCAACACGGTCGCAGTCATCTTCTTATGATCGTGGCGACCTGTCTGGTTGCAACGTCCTTTCCCGTCGCTGCCGCGATTACGAACTGGATGGATAGTCTTGTCCTTACCTTCCTGAGGTTTGCCTTGGCATCTATCCTGTTTTTGCCGATCGTAGCCTGGCGTTATGGGATTATCCTGCCAACGTATCGTGATCTGATCCGCTACGGCATTTTAAGCGCGTGCCTGGTCGGGTTCTTTTGGGCAATGTTCTCGGCGTTGCGCCTGACTTCGGCGTTAAATACAGCTGCAATCTTCGCCCTTACGCCCGCCATTACGGCAATCGTTTCCAGCATTCTGTTAAAAGAAAAATTGAACAGGGCGTCACAAATTGCTCTTCCAATCGGAGTGCTGGGGGCGGTCTGGGTGACCTTTCGCGGTGATTTGACCGCGCTACTGTCCCTAAGCTTTGGGATAGGCGATGTCATATTCTTTGCCGGCACAATTGCCATGGGCTGCTATGGAGCTTTGGTTAAATATCTCCATCGTGGTGAGCCAATGGCTCAAATAACATTCTGGACACTTGTTACCGGAGCGTTTTGGCTGCTCATCCTGGCAGCCCCCCGGTTTCCAACGATTGTATGGACCGAAGTCCCGATGACGGTCTACGGCGGCATTACGTATCTGTCCGTTTTTACGACGCTTGTTACCTTCTTCCTTTTCCAATGGAGCGCAACGGTTATAGGGCCGACAAAGGTCATGTCCTACACCTACCTGAACCCTTTTCTTGTAATCCTTTTCGGGATCGCCCTAGGGCATGAGCTGCCGCCGGCTGCCATACTCCCGGGATTGCTATTCACCTTCGCGGCAACATGTGTTCTGCAGCGGTTTACACCTGTCTATCTGTCTCCCGATCGAAAAGCCTGACGCAGGAGCATCGGCTATCAACCGCGGATCGACTATTTGAGTTTACGGCAGGGCTTTCGCGACTTTTTGCAGACTGCTGTGCAAAAATTCTCCAGGAGGGTGATCGCGAAGCCCTGCAATAAGAACTGGTTAGGCGTTAGCGAAAACCTCGCTTACTGCCTCAGACATGGCGCCGACGATGGTATCGGCTTCTGCTTTCGTCAGGCAAAGAGGTGGGGCGAAGCCGAGGATATCTCCCTGAGGCATTGCCCGGGCAATCACGCCCCGCTTAAGCAGCGCAGCTGCCACTTTGGCACCCGAAAGCAGAGAGGGATCCAGGAATGTTCGGGTATCCTTGTCCTGGATCAGTTCAACCGCCAGCATCAGTCCCTCTCCGCGCACATCGCCTACCTTCGGATGGTTGCCGAGAGCATCGGCCATGGCTTTTTTGAAGTAGGGTCCGACTTCACCGGCATTGGCGACGAGCCCCATACTGTCGATCAATTTCAGATTGGCGACCCCTGCGGCGGCACAGATGGGATGGGCGGAATAGGTCCAGCCATGGCCGATGGCGCCAAATTCATCCGTTCCCTGTTCGAGAACCTTCCACACTTTCTTCGACACAATGGAGGCCGACAGGGGAGCATAGGCGGACGTCAGCCCTTTGGCGGAGGTTATGATATCCGCTTCGATGCCGTAGTGATCTGATCCGAACATGGAGCCAAGACGGCCAAACCCGGTGACAACTTCATCCGCAATCAACAGGATGTCATATTTTTTGAGCACAGCCTGAATCGCCTCCCAATAGCCAGCAGGAGGAGGAACAAGTCCGCCAGTTCCCAGTACAGGCTCTCCGATAAAGGCGGCAACAGTGTCGGGGCCTTCTTTTTGAATCAGCGCATCCAGATTTTCCGCGCACTGGCGGGTGAAATCTTCCTCGCTTTGGCTCAGATCTTCACGACGGTAGTAATAGGGCGCATCGGTATGGATAACCTGCGTCAGGGGCAAATCGAATTTTTTGTGAAACAGCTCAAGCCCAGTGAGGGAGCCTGTCATCAGGCCCGACCCATGATATCCGCGCCAGCGGGAGATTATTTTTTTCTTTTCAGGACGACCCAGAACATTGTTGTAGTACCAGACGAGCTTAATGTTCGTTTCATTGGCATCCGAACCTGAAAGGCCGTAATAGACCTTGCTCATGTTGTCAGGCGCCCGATCTATGATCATTTTTGACAGAGTGATAGAAGCTTCGGTTCCGTGCCCGACATAGGAATGGTAGTAGGCGAGCTCCTTGGCCTGTTTTGCAATAGCCTCAGAAATTTCAGTGCGGCCGTAGCCGACATTGACGCAATAGAGGCCGGCAAAGGCATCCAGAAGCCGGGTACCATCCCGGTCCTCGATATATACGCCCGAGCCGCCGGTAACAATGCGGTTGGTCATTTCCCCGCGTGCAAACTGGGCAAGGTGCGTGGAAGGGTGAAAAAAGTTTTCACGATCCCATTGGCTAAGTTGGTCATTCGTCAGCATAAAACTCTCCTGATTAAAAAGAACTGGTTAAGCCCAGTCCCGGCAGACATATTTGATATTTGAAAACGCCTCGATCCCGTGACGGGAGCCCTCACGCCCGATCCCGGACTGCTTCATCCCACCGAAAGGGATGGGAGCGCCGGTAACTTTCGTCCGATTGACCCCAATCATCCCGAACTCTAGCGCGCGGCTAAGGCGGTAGATCCGGGACGGGTCTTTCGTGTGAACATAAGCCATCAAACCGTATTCGGTGTCGTTTGCGCGATGAATAACCTCGTCTTCCGTCTCAAAGGACGCGATTGCGGCAACCGGGCCGAATGTTTCCTCATGCATGATTTTTGCAGACAGTGGGACGTCCTTCAAAACGGTTGGTTCGAAAAACAGCTTACCGTTTGCATGGCATTTTCCACCAGTCATTAGAGTCGCCCCTTTTTTCAAGGCGTCCTCAACATGTTCTATCTGTTTATTGACTGCGTTTTCGTTCATGAGTGGCCCGATGTCCGGATCGTCCAGCCCACGGCCTATTGTTAACGCGGCTGCCTTTTGTGAAAACTTCCGGCAAAAATCCTCATAAATCGACCGTTCGATAAAAAAGCGGTTGGCGCCGAGACAATCCTGACCGGAAGTGGCGAACTTCGCACTGATGCCTTCTTCCACGGCCTTGTCCATATCGGCGTCCGCGAACACAACAAATGGTGCATGCCCACCAAGTTCAAGGCTCAGACGCTTTATGGTCGGGGCAGATTGCGCATAGAGAAGCCGGCCAATTTCCGTTGAACCTGTAAAGGAAAGAGCCCGAACCCGCGTATCCTTTGTCCATTCCCCGACGACTTCCGCCGGCTCACCTGTGATGACATTGAAAACGCCGGGAGGGAAACCAGCCCTTTCCGCGAGTTCGGCAAGCGCGAGGGCCGAAAACGGCGTCTCTTTTGAAGGATGAACAATTACTGGACAGCCGATCGCAAGGGCCGCAGCGGCTTTTCGGGTAATCATCGCATTCGGAAAGTTCCAGGGTGTCACAAGTGCTGCGACGCCGACCGGCTCCAGCCAGACTTCAACCTCCGCATTATGAAGGTGGGATGTTACCCCCAGAATGTCTGTTCGCTTGGCCTGTTCGGCAAAAAATTCGATGAAAGAGAGCCCATAGTCAATTTCGCCCCGGCATTCCGAGATGGGTTTGCCCTGTTCCAGTGTCATGATCAGTGCCAGGTCTTCCTTGGCATCGTTAATCAACTGGAACCAGTTTTTTAAAGTCGAAGCCCTTTCCTGTGGTAGACGCGCAGCCCAATCGGGAAATGCCTGATGTGCTGCTTCAACGGCTGCCTTGC
This sequence comes from Sneathiella sedimenti, assembly GCF_017313765.1. Classification (GTDB taxonomy): domain Bacteria; phylum Pseudomonadota; class Alphaproteobacteria; order Sneathiellales; family Sneathiellaceae; genus Sneathiella; species Sneathiella sedimenti. The sequence goes on from NZ_JAFLNC010000003.1 coordinate 101,721, forward strand.
TTTCTTCCTTGCTGAGAGACGGAACTGTTCCCATCCAGGCGCCGTCCGCCGGATTGGTAACCGCGATTATGCGGCCCGATTTCGCGGAATGCCACTTGCCGCCGCAATACGCAAATTCCCTGAACAGTCTTGGATCTTCCAGCAAATCCAGCTCCGGTATCCGGGACAGGTTTTTCTTACCTTCACGCATATTTCTCTCCACCAGAAATTTATGACGAAAGTATAGAAAAGAAAGGACAGAGAGTGTGTTTATAGTGAGAGGGTTATTCAGATAGGAATTCGCAAAACCCATAGTAAAGGCGAGGATTTATCGGGAGGGTCCCTGTATGCTCGAGAAGGATTGGGGATGGCTAGAGAATGGCCGAAGCGGGAATCTGGTCCGTCTTTTTTACCGCCTTCGTTACCACATAGGTATAATAGCGCCGCAAACCGATATCAGCGGCAAGCATCTCGTCGACCTTTCGTTGATAGGCATCTACTCCTTTGCAGACCAGTTTCAGGAAATAATCAATTCCGCCACCAACCGCCCAGCATTCCGTGATTTCATCTATGGCGCTGACGGCTTTTTCAAAGCGCTCAAAATCTTCGGCCCGGTGACTGGCGAGTTCCACCTGCATGAAGATTATTGCCGGGGAGCCGAGTTTAGCGAATGACAGCCGCGCTCCGTATCCCTCAATGACACCTGCGTCCTCCAGTCGTTTCAGCCGTTCCCAGCACGCCGTCGGGGACAGATGGACCCTCTCCGCAAGCTGGTTCTTTGGAATGCGGCCATCCTGCTGCAATACTGCCAGAATTTTGAGGTCACGGTCGTCAAGTTTAATCATAATGATGATATACCGGTTCTATACTTTTACGGCAACGACACCCACAATATCCCCCATGCCGATCAGGCCGGGAAAATGGCGCGCCGCGAAGATGCCGTTCAGCGGACTGGTGTATTCTGTGGGGTTGCTCCCCGTTCTGTCGATATCGTAGACCCGGGCGAGTGTCTGGCCTGTCGTGACGGGTTCACCCAGTTCCACACAGAGCTCGAGCAAGCCGGAAGACTCGCTGGATATGTAACACTGATGATCCGGCATACAGAGTTCGATTGAATTTTCAACGTCAAGATCTCCCGTCAGGACGCCGGCATGCCGGAGGAGGTTTTTAACACCCTTTTTCGCAATGGCGACACTCGCTGCGGTCGAGGAGCCGCCCCCCCCCAGTTCTGTGGAAATGAAAACTTTTCCCATTTCCTCCGCGGCGGTGTCATACATGCCGGTCGCGTCCACTTCGAGGAGCATCATCGAGAAGGGCGCGTTAAAGGCCCGCATGGCCGCAACGCATTTTTCCTCCTGTGCCTTATCCTCCAGGACGTGGGCAGCGCAAAATGGCACGAAATTAAGGGTTTTCCCGCCCGAATGTATATCCAGCACATAATCGGCTAGCGGTAACAGGGTGCGCTGGAAGTAGTCGGCAATTTTCTCCGTAACAGTACCGACGGGATTTCCCGGGAAAATCCGGTTCATATTCCCCTTGTCGATCGGGGAAGTCCGGCTCGCTGCCCGGAACGCGGGGTAGTTCATGGCCGGCACAATGATAACGCGCCCAGTAATATCCTCAGATTTTATAGTTTTGGTCAGATCAAACAGCGCAACAGGGCCTTCATACTCGTCACCGTGATTTCCGCCGGTCAACAGGACGGTTGGGCCGTCACCATTTCGGGCGACGGTAATCGGAATCATGATCGAACCCCAGGCAGATCCGTCATGGGAATATGGCAGCTTCAGAAAGCCATGTTGAACGCCATCTTTGTCATAATCGACCGTTGCGGAAATTGGATTGGCTCTCATCGTGCTAATCCTTGATCATCAGTTGGCGGGGAACGGACGCAAGAAGTTCAGGTGCGCCGTCTGTAATGGCAATGCTTTCGGTTGTTTCCATTCCCCAGTCATCCATCCAGAGGCCTGTCATGAAATGAAATGTCATGCCCGGCTCGAGAACGGTCTTGTCGCCAAGGCGCAAACTCATCGTTCGTTCACCCCAGTCAGGCGGATAGCTCAAGCCGATTGGATAGCCGGTCCGGCTATCCTTGATGATTCCGTATTTCATCAAGACGGCAAAAAAAGCGCTCGCGATATCTGCACATGTATTACCGGCTTGCGCCTTCTCCAGTCCGGCTTCCATGCCTTCCTGAACGGCTTTATCCGCGTCAATGAAATTCTGGGGTGGCTTTCCAAGAAAGATGGTCCTCGAAAGCGGGACATGATAACGCCGATAGCAGCCGGCAATTTCGAAAAAGGTTCCTTCCCCCGTTTTCATGGGCTTGTCATCCCATGTGAGATGTGGCGCTGCGGCGTCCGCGCCCGATGGGAGGAGGGGGACGATGGCGGGATAATCTCCTCCAAATCCGTCTGCCCCCCGAATGCCGCTGTCATAAATCTCGGCGACCAGTTCATTTTTTGGAAGCCCAGGTTCTATTTTCTCGAATATGCGTTTGTGCATTTCTTCAACAATGCGGCCGGCCCGCCGCATATAGACCAGTTCCTGCTCTGATTTGATCGCCCGGCACCAGTTCACCAATGAGTTCGCGTCCTTGAACTTGGCGTTGGGTAAATTGTTGACCAGAGACATATAGGCGGCCGCGGAGAAATAATAGTTGTCCATTTCAACACCGATGGTTAAAGCTCCCCAGCCTCGATCTATGAGAACCGAACTCAGGTAATCCATGGGATGGTATTCCGTCGATTGCACATAGATTTCCGGATAAAAGAGGATATTGTCGTTGCTCATGAAGACGGTCCGTGCGGCGCCATTGGCGTCTTGCTTGCGGCCAAACCAGAACGGATCACCGTCCATCGGCAGGACAACGCACTGATGTACGTAAAAAGACCAGCCATCATAGCCCGTCAGCCAGGCCATGTTAGATGGATCCGTGACGATAAGGAGATCAATGCCGTTTTGGACCATCGAGGATCGCACTTTATTCATGCGGATTTGATATTCTGAGTGGGTAAAGGGTAGATCAAGTCCAGACATATTTGTCTCCAAATCCCGCTAGCTGTTGAAATGGGTGCCGATGTCTGCGTCTTGCGCGCGCTCTCGAGCAAAGGTGGCAATCGCTGTGTCCTGAACGCCCGTACCAGTCAGGTCGCAAATTGTGATGTCCTGATCGGACCGGCGGCCGGTATGATGGCCTGCAATAACACCTCCGAGTTCAGGGAAAATGGCTGCGCTGTCCAGCAACCCCGCGGCAATTGCGGGGCGTAATTCTCCTTGCTTGCGGCATTGAGTCAGGGTGTCACAGACATACAAATCGGCCGCGGGAATAACGTCCGCTGCCAATTCGGTTTTATAGTCAGCGTCTGTCCCCATGGCCGTTATATGCTGACCGGGCCGGAGCTGGGCAGCAGAAATAAGTGGAACTTGCGAGGGGGTCGTCGTCACGACGATATCACTCTGTTCCATCAGGTCATCAATAGTATTCGCGACCTGTATATCAAGCCCGTACTCCTTGCTGCATTCTGCGGCATACTTCTCCGCTTTCGCATCGTTCCGGCCCCATACAAAGGCTCTCTCGAGATTACGCACAAGACAGAGCGCCTTGAGTTGCAAGCGTGCCTGTGTCCCGGTGCCGACTATTCCGGCAACGCTGGAATTCTCGCGGGACAGCCATTTCGCGGCGACCGCACCCGCGGCTGCGGTACGCACGTCCGTCAGGTATCCGTTATCAAGCAATACGCTCTCGACTATGCCTGTGATGGATGAGAAGAGGACCATCAAACCATTGAGGCTTGGAAGACCGAGTTTGGGATTATCAAAGAAGCCCGGACTCATTTTGATCGCAAAGGAGTCAATTCCCGGGACATACGCTGTCTTGACGTCTACTTCCCCGTTGTGATCCGGGACGTGAAAGCTGAGGATGGGCGGCATCACCACATTTTTTGTGGCAAGGAGCCTGAATGCGTTTTCTATGCAGTCAACTGCGGCCTTATCCAGGGAAATTATTTGCCTCAATTCTTGTTCATTCAGAATGGTAATTTCAGGCATCTCAGGCGTCCACTTCCAGCTGTTCCCGACTCACATCGACATTTTCGCCATCGATAAGGCGTTTATGTAGTGCCATATCGATGTTGCACCCGCTGATGACGCAGGCGCAGGTTCCCGGCGCGTTTATTTTCCCGGCAAGCAGAGCCGCAATACCAACGCTGCCAGATCCTTCAATGACCAGCTTTTCCTGCCAGTAAGCGTGACGGATGGCCTCGGCAATCTCGGTTTCCGTTACCAGGACAAGGTCATCCACGAGATCTTTTACCATCTGAAAAGTGTATTGGTTGGATAGACCAACGCCGCCACCCAGGGAATCAGCGAGGGTAGGACATTCTGTTACCAGAATGGGTTTGCCAGTCCGTTGGCTTTCATACATGGCCGCGCCGCGGTCCATCGATATGCCGATCATCCGAATGGCTGGATTACGGGCTTTCATTGCCAAGGCCATCCCGGAAATAAGGCCGCCGCCAGAAACGGGTACCAGGACCGTTTCAATTTCCGAGAGCTGTTCCTGAAGTTCAAGGCCTAACGTGCCCTGGCCGGAGATGATATCCTCATGGTCAAATGGCGGCAGCATGGTCATGCCTTCTTCAGCTACGAGCCGCTCAACCTCTACCTGCGCGTCGTCCTGAGAACGCCCAATGATGCGTACCTCCGCGCCATGCGACCGGATACCGTCGACTTTGTTTTTTGGTACGAGTTCTGACATGCAGATGATACATTTCACACCGGCGTTATGGGCAGCATAGGCGAGGCCTCGACCATGATTCCCGGTTGATACGCCGACAACTCCGTTTGCTTTCTGCTCCTCCGTCAAGGACAACACCGCGTTCGTTGCGCCTCGTAACTTGAAGCTTCCGGTTATCTGCAGTTGCTCCAGTTTGAGGTAAAGGTCTCCTCCCGTTAGCTCAGACAGGGACGATGAAGAAACAATCGGTGTCTGCCGGATAAAGGGAGCTATCCTGAGGCGTGCCTTTTCAATAGCTGCGAAACTAATGGGCCCCATTTCGCGGTCCTTCATGTTGGATTGTTCAAATTTGAAACAGCCGGCCATAGCCGGAAATTTTTCTGTCAATGCCCGCCAGCCGGAGGCTGCGCCAGACGACGGCCTGATTAGATGTCACGACGGGTTTGCCGGTGATCCGTTCAATTTCGTCAACGCAAACTGCCGCCCGAAGAGCCGTACAGGAAATAAAGAGTGCCTCCGCCGTGTCATTAATCGTTTCAACGGCAGAGGCAATAATGCTGGAGCGGGAAACGCGGGCCATTTTTCTGTCGTCATCAAGTCCGAAGCAATTCCAGTTCACGACATCCAGGCCGTTCCGTGAAAAATAGGTGGTGAGCTCTTCAGTCACCAAAGGGGAATAGGGTGTAAGAACACTCACTTTATTGACACCCAACGCCTCAAAGGCAGCGAAGGCGGCGGAAGTCGGCGTCACGCATTTGCTGCCTGGTTTTGCCTGTTGAATGTAATTCGCGACAGTCTCATCCCCGAGAACGACGGACGCCGCCGTACAGCCATAGGCAACGACATCAAGATGTTCGTCTGGCAAGATCAAGCCCGCTGCCTCGGTTAGCTTCGGTCCAGTAAGTTTGAGGCTTTCCGGTGTGGTCGGGTTTTCGTAGCTAATGCGCGCAACATACACGCCAACTTCCTCCGGGTCACAAATGCGCGCAAAATCCAGTTCAGACGTGTGATCTGTGGCAAGCGCAATGAGACCGATCCTCTTGGGTACAGGGGAGGCGTCCTGTTGGGAGGTTAGGATCCGTGAGTGCCGGGTTGAAGTATCCATTATAATTGATCCCATATGAAACCACACAAAGAGGCTAAAACAGTCGGGCGGACAACATTACTACACTACCATGACTGGACAGGTCGCTAAGCTCGTTACTTTGTGGGAGACACTTCCAAGCAGGAAACCTTCAAGGTCTCCATGCCCTCTGCTCCCAAGGACAATTAGATCTACATCCTTGTCTTTAGAGAAACTGACAATTGTTCGCGCTGGCGGGCCGTTTCTGACAAAGGCGCGTACCTGACTGGCCCCGAGTTCCAAAGCCGTTTTTTTGGCGCTTTCTGCCACATTTGTAGCATGCCCCCGGAGGATATCATCCATCGTCTCGGGCTCTTCGGAGCGCACCATGGACATGGAGGTTTCCAGAAGACTGTGATGTCTGTAAACGGTCAAAATGAACAATTCGCAGTCGAAATTCTCCTGCAGCCTGACAGCCATTTTCAGGGCTTTCTGGGACTGTTCCGAACCATCCACCGGGATCAGGATTTTCTTAAACATAAGCCATCTCCAATCCGTTAGCGAAATGCTAGATCACGGGCAAACAGTGCGATTTGCGGGAAAAATATGAGGGCGACGGATACTCCTGCTAGAATGATCGTAAAAGGAAAAATGCCTCTGACGACGTCAGCGTAAGGTCTTTTGAAGACGGCTATCGCTGTGAAAATATCACATCCAAATGGGGGTGTAGCGGACCCGATTGCAACCTGCAGGGTGATGATTGTGCCGACCAGAACGGGATCCAGGGCGACAGCCTCAACCACCGGGGCAAAGATTGGTACGAGGACCAGGATCACGACAATCGGATCGACGAACATGCATCCAATGAAGAATGAAACGGATATGACAGCCAGGACACCTTTGGGACCCATCTCCGTTATGCCAATGGCACCGAGTATTTCCTGTGGGATCTGGGCGAAGGATATTACCCATGAGAAGGCCGCGCCTGCACCCACCAGAATAAACACCACAGCTGTGATCAGTCCGGTGGATTTGGCAATCTGGTATATGTCCTTTAAATTCAATGACCGGAAAACGATAATTTCCAGAACCAATGCGTAAAATACGCAGGCCGCCGCCGCTTCAGTCGGACTGAAAATACCGCCATAGATGCCGCCAACAATGATGACCGGGAAGCCGAGTGGCCAGATGGCTTTTCGCGCAGCATCAAAGCGTTCGGACCAGGTCGCCTTTGGTTCGGTGGGCACCTTGTTAATAGTCGCGTAAATCATGCTGTAGATGGAGAACAGGACCATCAGAAGGAGCCCAGGGCCGACGCCCGCGATGAATAATTCTGAAATGGACGTGCTGGAAATCACCCCATAGATGATCATGCCGATGCTGGGCGGAATGAGGAAGGCGATATCGCTGGCGTTAATGATCAGGGCAAGGATGAATGAATCCTTGTATCCCGCCTTCAGCATTCTGGGACGTAGTGGTGATCCCACCGCAACGACAGTGGCCTGGGTGGATCCGGAAACCGCGCCGAACAGGGTGCAGGCTGCGGCTGTGCTGACCGCAAGTCCTCCCCTAACGTGGCCGATAAACTTCATTACCATGTCAATAAGCCGGCCCGCAGACTGACCCCTGGTCATGATTTCCGCAGCCAGGATAAACATGGGAACCGCAATCAGCGAAGCAGGGCGGATGCCGGCCAGCATCTGCTGGACCATGAAGTCCATTTTTGAAAAGCCGTTGAACAGCTCATAAAATCCGTAAAAAGCCCCGAGCAGGAGAGGAATCATCATCGGCAGTCCAGCCAGGAGGAGAACGATCATGATCGCTGTTATTTTAATTGCCATCAGGCCCTCCTAAACTTCGATCTCTTCGTCGTCATATCCTTCCAGCATATGGGTGGAAAGATAGACGTCCTTTTCGAGAATATTCTTGACTGTCGTGAGCGCATACTGGGTCCCGGTGACGGCGAATCCGACGGGAACCCATAGAAATATGAAATAAACAGGAATCTGAAGAGACGGGAGTACGCGCCCTGAACTCGCAACTTTCAGAATATATCCGATGGAAAAGTAACAAAGCGCAAACATCGTCAGCGCGGTGATTATCGTTATCAAGATCATCATGATCTTTCGCGCGCGGACGGGAAGGGCGTCATATATGGCAGACATCCTGATATGGCGTCCGTGGCGTGCGGCATAGCCGATGCCAGCAAAAGTGATCATGATGATAAGAATGCGGTTTACCTCTTCTGTGAAGAAGAAACTGTACTGGAAGACAAAGCGACCAATGACATTGCCCACCGTATTAACAGCCATCAACAAAACACCGACAGCCAAAATAACCGCTTCCGCTCGTCCGATAACTGTATCGATTGTCCCAAGTATGCCGGGAAGCATCGATTTGTGAGCTTTATCTGTCACGTTGCGCTACCTGTTCCATCCGAACCTATTTATATCGAGGATATTATGCCGGGCGACTGACCTTTAAGCCGCCCGGCACCTGTTGGATGTGCCGCCCTATTTTGTGGCAGCCAGATCCGCTTTAAACTGCTTCAGGATCGCTGCCCCGCGATCACCGGTCATTTCGATGAACTTGGCTTCCACGTCGCCTGCCGCATTCTTAAAGCAGGAGCGCTGATCTTCGGACAAAACAGTAACCGTCATGCTGGGCTTGGCCTGCTTGATTTTTTCAAGTTCCTGCTGAGCCAAACCTTCCTGATAAACAACAATATGTTCATAGGCGGCTTTAGTTGCATCCTGAACGACTTTCTTGTCGGCATCACTCAGGCCGTCATAGAATTCCTTGTTGGCCATTACTGCCGTCGTGAAATTGCTGTGGCCCGTATAGGTAATGTAATCCGTTACCTCATAAAGCTTTGTCGAATAAAGGAAGAAGGTCGGATTTTCCTGGCCCTGAATGATGTTGGTTTGCAGGCTGCCATAAACTTCACCCCAAGGTAGAGGTGTTGGCGTTGCGCCGAACGCCTTGTAAGCTTCCACCAGAAGTGGGTTCGTCATGACCCGGAACTTGACCTCGTCCAGATCCTCGCAACTATTAACTGGCTGCTTTGTCGTCATGGCGACTTCCCCCTCGGGGAACATCTGCAGGAGTTCAAGGCCTTGTTCAGCATAAAGCTCCTTGAAATCCTCGTTTATTGCCTTGCTTTCCCGGAAGAACCGAGCCAGATGCTCCTGATCGGTAGGAAGCAGGTAGGGAACAAAAAATACCTGTGCTTCCGGGATCAGCGCGCCAGTAAAGCCAGGGGATTGGTCGACGAACTGAAGGATGCCGGCCTGAGTCTGTTCCATCAGATCCGCTGACTCACCCAATGTTCCATAAGGAAAAAGCTGGATTTCATGATCGGAATTTTTCTCCACCTCTTCCTTGAACTTTGTTGCATAAACCCCCTGCACTTCAGTCAGGGATTCTTCAAATGCGTATTTCCAGGTATCTGCCTGTGCAGCGCTCAGTCCTGCCGCGAATGTAGCTACAGCTGTCAAGCAGCTTATCAAACCGCGATTTTTCAAATTCATTTGTGCCATACCTCCAGTTAGTTATTGGCGATCGTTGACCGGGTCGCTTTCTTGACGCATAGCAGACCCAAAAGCTCCTAAGTACTGTGTCATTCCGAAAAAGCAGGTAACGACTTTAAACTCTAGAGATGCTTTTGCAGAGACTGTGTCCAATGCGGAATTTGGCGAAAACAACCCGCCTAATTTATCCGCTGAAAGTCTGACCTCCAATTGTATTGCATGTCAAATATTATATTGTAGCAGTACAATTAGAGAAGTTGGGGCAGTGGTTCTGGTGATCGTTTCAGAAGACCCTTGATAAGGGTTAATCCCTGCCGAAACCTATCTGGATGGGGAACGCCGCCGACAGCAATTCTGACAGCATTCAAGGGCTGGCATTGCGCCGTCATAAAGGGTTGAGGCGGGGCCACGGCAACGCCAAGAGCTTTCGCATGTTCAACTATATTCTGTGAAGTCCACTGTTCTGGCAGGTGGAGCCAGATATGCAGGGCTGACGGGTGTCCAGCCCAGTCAAATCCAGTTAGTTCTTCTGCAACAATTGCATGGCGCTCTGCAATTTTCTTCCTTTGCCAACACACAAGTTCGTCGGCCGTACCGTCCTTGGTCCAACGGCTTGCCAGTTCAGAAATGAGTGGGGTGGCCATCCAGCTGAAGACGATCAGTCTTCCGGTAATGGTGGGGAGCAGGGCTTCAGGGGCTACCAGATATCCGGATCTCAGGCCCGGCATAACGCATTTTGTATAAGATGTAAGGTAAATGGATCTTTCGGGGGCCAGTGCGGAAATCGGGATGGGGCGGTATTCCGGCAGCGGGCCGAGCACGTCATCCTCGATAATCAGGACGTCATATTGTCGCGCGATTCGGACCAACGCCTCCCGCCGTTCCTGTGACATAAGGCTGACGGAAGGGCCAGCGAGCGTCGGAACGGTAAAGAAAACTTTCACATCGTGCTGTTTACAGGCTTCTTCAAATGCATCTGGAAGAACACCTTCTTCGTCCATCTGGAGCCCCTGTAATCGGATTCCCAGATATGCGCATAAAGAGATAATAAGGTGATGAGCGACGACGTCTGTGACGACAATATCGCCAGGTCGGGCCACTGAGGAAAGGGCTGTCGACATGCCGTGGCACACACCGTTTGTCATAACAATGTTTCCAGCAGAGACATTTAGGCCGCACTTGGACAGCCATTCCACGCCTGCTTGACGATGTTCCTCTAACCCAATATTTGGCCGACAGGCCAGATAGGTATCCGGGTTCAGGTCAGAAGAGAGCTCCATCAGGGCGGACTGCATCCTCGTGGCATGAAGGTTATCATAAAGCGGGCGCGCAATGGAAAGGTCAATAACACCCTGGTCAGTTCTTTCCATCAGAAAGGGTTGACTTGAGGTCTGTGCGGGATCAAGTACAAAAGTTCCACGTCCGACCTGACCACCGACGAGTCCGGCGCGGGTAAGTTCGTCATATGCCTTGCTGACGGTATGGACGCTGACGCTTAAATTGTCCGCCAGCGTCCGATGGGGAGGTAGCCGTTCACCGACTGCGAGCTGTCCCGCGGATATTGCGTCTCTCAGAAGATTTGCGATACTGATATGAAGAGGGCGATCGAGTGTCTCGCGCTTGGGGATCCATTTTGTCATGCATCAATTCTAATTGATAGGAGGACAACTGCAATGAATTTTCTGCCTAGGGTGAATTCTACGCAAACAGCTCTTCTATCGGTGTGCTTGATAAACCCGGATTGTTGAGCAGGTATATAAGGATAAAACCCGGAGCTGTCATGTTAGAGAGTCTCATCCCTGACCAATCAGAGAGCGGTTACATATCGAATGTCTTCCTGTGGCCGCAAAGAGTCCGCGTATTGCGGCTAAAAACGAAGAGAAGCGGCATTGTTCTACTCGATGATTAAATTACTATACTTAATAAATACATTAATTTTATTTATATATTTTGTGCCTTTGGCTGACGGATCGTTATGCAGACTGTCTGGTCGGTCAAATGAGATAAACGGCTAATCTGAAGGCAAGGTAATAGTTACAGTGGTTCCTTCGTCGACCCTGGAAACTATTTGCAGTTCGCCACCCAAGGTTTCGACATATTTTTTTGCTAGTGTCAGTCCTAATCCCGTACCCTCAAATTTCCGGTGAAGACCTCTATTCGCCTGTCCAAATGCCTTGAGGCAGTTTTCTATCTCATCGGCGGCAATACCTATACCATTATCGGATACGGATAGATTGATTTCTCCCGTATCCTTACGCAAAAGCATGAGCCTTACAGAACCATCTTCCCGGTTAAACTTGATCGCGTTTGAGATCAGAGCGCTTAAAGCCTGCTTCAATAAACGCTCATCCGTCTTATAGAGTAGCTCCCTTTCTGATGCCTCAACCGTGAAGGTGAGACCCGCGGCTTCGGCGCGAACTTTTGAAGATTCTCCCAGGCGTGTAACAAGTTCCGTCAGGTCCACGTCTTCCTTCTGTGCGGCCAGTTCATCATTCTCAAGCCTTGCAAAATCCAATACGTCTGTAACGGTCGTAAGCAATCTCGCCCCGCTGTTATAAATATCAGTGCAGTATTCTGCATATTTGGGGGACCCTAGCGGGCCAAAAATTTCACTACGCATCGTTTCTGAGAAGCCCATCATAGCGTTCAGCGGCGTCTTTAATTCGTGGCTCATATTTGCCAGAAATTCGGTTTTTGCCCGGTTTGCCAATTCGGCTTGTTGCTTGGCAGCCACGAGTAGTCGTTCTTTGCGTTGGGCATTCCTTTCCGCTCTGACCCGCGGATCGATATCCCGCATGAGAAGAATGAGATCAAGGCTGCCATTTTCATTCATTTTCGTTACGGCCATTTCTGCATGAAATGCCCTTCCGGTCGTCCGCTTGCACAGAACACGTACTGGCATGCCTGTGGTTACGGCCGTCTCGAGAACCTGATCAAAGGAGGCGCCATCGGTTATGGCCGACGGAACATAAAAGTCCGACATATCCCGTCCTCTGGCGTTCGCAGTGTCTATCTCAAAAATGCGTTCTGCGGCGAGATTGGTGGTCTTTATGCGACCAAGTTCGTCCGTCGTGATAAGGGCGTCAAAGGCGTTCTTTGCCACATTCGCCATTAGGGCTTGTGCCCGTATCCGCTCCAACCGCTCTACTATGATCTTGAGGCCCTGTTGATGGTAACGAATGAGGACCGATGAGCCGCTGGTTAAAAACGTCCCAAAAAAGAATGGAGTAACGGGTATCAGTTGGCTGGAGTAGGATTGTGCCGCCAAAGCGACACCGAATATGGCGGCGTCACAGGCAAGGACTACCATTAGTATGCTAACAAGGCCAAAGTTCCAACTGATTGCGGCAATGAAGGCCGTTACCAGCATCAAGCATATGATAGTGGCGCTGGTTGAAAGAGGTTGTAATGCACGGTCGATGACAAGTGACTGGGCGGCGAGCATCTGGGCAAGAGCACCTGGAAGAGACTTGTAAAGCGGCGTCGCAACATTGTCGCCGAGCTCAACCGCTGTCGCGCCAACAAGAACTACCTTTCCTTTGAATGCGGCAGGATCGATCAACCCTTGAGCGACATCAGAGAATGAATAGCGTTGAAGGGACGCCAGACTTATACTGTAGTCGATTCCAAAATCCTGATCTAGATCGAGGGGATAGGTTAAATGTCCGGACCTTGCCGCAATACTGCTCGCCAGAGTCGGAATAATTTGTTGGTTCCATTCCTGGGCTAGCGGCTGGCGCCACAGAAGTCCGTCGGGTCCCGGGAATACATTTGCCGATGCAATCTCAACATGCTGGGCAAAGCGGGGCATTGGACCAACATCTATAAAGGAATTGTCGGCGTCACTCCATTGCCGGAAAGCGGCGAGCACTGTTCTTCCATTACTTCGCGCGAGGGCCTTCTCAAGCGCCGTATCGTCAGTAACATTGCTAGCAAGGCTGAAATCCACGTCGAGTACAATCGCCGCGGCCTCTGCCGCCGTCAGGCGATCAATCAATAATGCATGGAGGGATCGCTTCCAAGGCCATACGCCAACTTCCCGCAAACTTTTGGGGTCGATCTCGACAATGACTATGTCTTTGCTTGCGCCTTGATTGATTAACTTAAAGCGAAGCTCAAGAAGCGGTCTTTCAATAACGTCCAGTGATTGAGAGTAATAGGCAACAACAGTTACACTAAGGGCCAGCACCCAAACAGCGACTCGTAGTAGCATAGTATTTGGGTGCTTGCCGAAAGGTTATTGGGCGCCGCCTATACCAATCCCTACGCCAATGCCTCCGACGTCGACACCAATACCTACGCCTCCGACACCAGCATCGGCACCGACACCTACACCTACGCCGCCAACACCTGCTCCGGCACTCGCACCTACACCGCCGGCGTCAGCACTTGCTCCGGCGCTTGCGCCAACGCCGCTGTCTCCGACGCCGGCTCCGGCACTTGCACCAACGCCGCTGTCTCCGACACCAACTCCAGCACTTGCACCAACACTACCTGCGCCAACTCCGGCACTTGCGCCAACGCCCTCAGATCCGACGCCGACACCGACGCCTGCACTTGCACCGCCAACGCCAATGCCTATACCGGCACTTGTGCCGCCAACGCCAATTCCTATTCCAACACTTGCGTTGGTGCCTTCTACCCCGCCAGCACCGCTTGTGCCGCCTTCAGCGCTAACGCCAAAGGATGAATTTGACCCTTCGACTGTACTTGTGGTAACGCCAGGTGCGCTGCTGGATACATTTGCAGACATGCCTGCTGTTACAGACGCGGTTGCCCCGTCACTCGTATTGGAAACGGATACCGTGCCTTCATTAACGTCAACCTGTGTTGAGTCTTCATTAATATCAACAGTGAATCCTGTCCCCTTCACCACAGCGACAAGATATGGTGCCGTTACAGAAAATGTGCTTGCTTTGCGTTTCTGCACGGAGTAGCCAACCTTACCTGCTGTTTGCACGATCGAAGTCGTGGAATCTGCATCATCTTCAGGCGCCACGTTAATCGTTGAATTGGGTTCAAGCTCTATTTTGTCAAAGCCGTGCACTATAACTGCATGAGCATTGTCAAGTGTCCGAATTTCCACCTTTGCAGGTAGTTGCTGCTCTTTAACCAGAGATTGCCAGTTTTCGTCGCTGCTGGCAGGGCGCCATTGGCTGGGTCCCTCAACAAGGAGTACGCTCCAGTATCCCGTAGATTTTGCCGCTGAGTGTTGCGGCAGCGAAAGGAATAAAATAAGTGCGCTTAATAAAGTAATTAATGTAATGGAAAATACATATCTTATTCCAAATTCATTGTTGACTGACCTAATCATGATGCACACTGACAACCTATCATAAATATAATTGATAGTCATGAATATGAAAGTAAATCGTTAACAAACGATTAATGTTTAAGATAATTTACAAGTTTTGAAGTTATTGTTGATGCATAATTCTAATATACATGGTGGTCGCTCGCGTTAAATAAACTGCGTATATTAATAACAATATGTTCTGATATATATTTTATTTATCTGATATTTGTTCATTTTTAAAACAATGCCTTATTGAAACAATATAGTATTACTTTTATTTTGAACTTCGTATTTCCATATTTATTAAATAATATTTCAATTGTATTAAATATTATAATAAATAAACTTGAATCAATAAACAAACGACATTCACTTTTACGTCAATCTAGTGCAGATTATTTGGTCTCAGGCTTATGGGAATGTCGGTTTATTTTGTCTGATGCAGGTGGTTAAGGGGAGAGATGTCTTATTGCCGGTAAAATCGCTTTTTATACTGCAAACGACCAGTATTAAAATCGGGAGTAATATCAACATCACAATCTGCTTCTCTGGTTAAGAAGAGGGCCTCATCATTCGATCGGTGACCGGGAAAAAGTCGGATTTTTAACCCCAAAAGGACTAATTTTTCATTAAATTGTAATTGTACGATAAAATCTTCTCAATCCCGACTAAAGTTAGCTTTCTAGGCTTTTTTCCGGGCCGGCTACCAACGATTTTATTGTTGATCCTATGATGCGATATCGTAAATATCCGCATAGCAAGAGCTTTCCACTAAAATTAAGGTCACTGCGGCGGATTTCCCGAATTCCCGCCCGTGCCAAGCCCCGATATTTGGCAGGCGTTCTGTGCCAGTTAATGCTCAGGCTGCTTTTTTGATATCGTTTGAAGCAAAGTGTTTGTGGCACGCGAATGAAGGGACCAAGTAACGACATATGCAATAACCAGGTCCAGTCCGCACTAAACTCGCCAAATTCATTTTTTGGAATTCCGCCTATCCGTTCGTAGGCTTTCCGGCGAAAAAGCCCTCTGTTCGGTATCCACCAATGAAAACTAGGTCGGCGCCGCGCCATCATTAACCCCCTCAAAGTGGCACTTTCGACCCCTGATATCTCGGCACTTTCCAATAATTCTGTTGTTCCATCGGGGTCCACCAGTTCGAGATCTGAAAAGGCAAGTATTGCGTCTGGCTTATTTTGCAGAGCTTTCACTAACGAAGAAACATATTCCGGCGCAACGACATCGTCATGAAAAGCGAAGAACATCATCTCGCCGTGTGCATTTTCCATCAGGTCGTTACAATTGCCAAGCCAGCCGAGATTCTTCTCACGCTTTAGAATGCGAATGTTTTTGTGGCGTTCAGCATATTCTTTGATGATTTCGGGCGTTCTATCCGTTGAACAATCGTCACCGATCAAGATTTCAAGATGTGGCCAGCTTTGCGCGACTAAGCTATCCAGGGTATCTCGGATAAACGCTTCAGCATTGTAACTTGGTAGCAGGGCGGTTACGAGTGGCATATCCACCTCGCTTGTCGCCAAATCTTCACTCATTGTCCGGTCCAATGTTGGTCTAGTTATGGAAACATCAGAACTAATTTCCCATTAGCTCTTGTGCGAGTTTAAACGCCAATTCCGGGGCGGAGGAATATTTGCCGGTGTCTATTGAGTAATACCGGCCTTTCCGTGTGATACCGAATTTGTCCCGAGAATGCAGAGTGGAGGATTTTTGAGCGATCGAGCCTCTGCCTTGCGCAAATACAAATCCCCCCTCGACCCTAATATCCTCTGCCGCGTCAAATATCTCGTCAGCGCCAACCAATACTGTCGAGAGGCCGGCGCGAACCTTCTGTGTGATTGAATTTTTTTGTTCCGGAGTTAGCGGATCAGGCGTGTTTGGCAAAATTTCGACACTATCAACCAGAAGGCCTGCCGGATACCAAGACAAGTAGAATGACTTACCGTCATAATTTTTAACATCGCCAAACGCACCCACGGCGACAAATGCACTTTGTGTCTCCACAATTTTTTTCGTTTTAACAAACAGCGATACCCGGTATCTGTTCGACCAGGTGCCGCTTGGCAGAATGCCTGCTTTGGCATCTATTGCCATCCGCCCGTGCCAGAGGCAATTGATCACGCAATCAAATCCTTCGTAGGCTTTTTGGCCATCTGATGTTTCACAGGTTACGCGCCAGAGTCCATTGTCAGTATCCTCAGGGGTGGCATCTGTGACTGTATGCCCCGTCGCCACGAAAATGTTCTTGCTGTTTGTAAGGGCTGCCGTATAGAGATCCGCGATTGTTTCAGTGCGAACGGACCGCTCCGGGACCCGAAAGGCCGCCACCGTATTTTCCGCGGCTGCAACGGATTTGAATTCTGAAGGACTGAGTTGGCTCGAAGAAAAGCCGGATAGATCCCTAAAGTAGTCTTTGGCGCCGGGATGTGATCCAGCAATTTCATCCAGTTTCTTTAAAAAGTCTCTGAATTCGGTTTCGTCAACGACAGAATCCCGATGCAAAATAAACAGATCATCTTCAGTTGTTGCGAATGGGCGGATATCAGTTGCCAGAATATCGGACACCAGCGGGGCAAACGACACGCCGCCAGATAGAACATGGCGCGCGGAGGCTAATGTGGGGTCACCTGAGTAAACATATCCCAGATGTATTTTTCCTTCGTTCCATCTGCTTGCGCCCATCATCGGAGATGACGCGCTTTCAAATATAGTTACCTCGGCTCCTCTTCTTGCAAGTAAAAGGGCCAGGCTGCTGCCCATGATTCCGGCTCCCAAAACGGCGATACGCATTGTTATAAACTACCTTTCGGGCCGGCTTTAGTCTTCGCCGAGACTATTTGGGTTTTAGTATAGAAGTAATCGGACTCATCATAACTCGTATCACAACATACGAGCAATGCAGAGGTTTCATCTGCATATATTTGGCGGGACCAGACCCCGGCTTCAACCAAAAGGCAATTTTCAGGGCTTGAGAGCTGCTCGATTTCCATAAATCCCTCATATTGCAACTCAACCGTTATCTTGCCCGCGATGGGCATCAAGAACTGTCGACCCGTATAATGACCGTGACCACCGCGTTCGACATTTGAGGATGCTTTGACGAGGAATATTCTTTTGGTAGGGAAGTGTATTTCCGACAGGTCAATCGGGACAAGACTTCCTCGCTCATCAATACAGGGGGTGGCCTGGTAAACAGAGACCTTGTCATTCAAAAGTTTGCGTAACAGTTTCATATAAAGTTCTTCAAGCTGGGTATTCCCGCTATTAGCAATTTTTTTGAGAGTGAACCATAGGAAAGAACTTCGGCCGAATAATGAATTCTTGTGCCGGGAAAGTTTGGCATAGATGGCTTGTGAGGGAAACAGGGTAAGGGCCAGATACGCTAAAAAAGTCAGGTAAGCAACAATTTATTAGACAAAGCGTACGCTTACATCGGGAATTCACTGTTTAGGAGAGGACAATGTGGTTGAACGAAACTCGCTTGGCGGCATGCCATAGGCTTCCCTGAAAATCTTTGAAAAATGCTGAAAATTGTTAAATCCCCATTTCATCGCAAGTTCGCTGATGGACTGTCGTTGGAACCTGGGGTCCTTGAGGTTGGACGCCACTCTTTCTAGCCTGGCTTTACGGATAAATCCGCTGATAGAGTAGCCTTCTTTCATGAATATCTCATTCAATCGCCTGACCGAAATACCGGTAGCCCGGGCCACCGCGTTTCTATCCAGTGCAGGATCCATCAGGTTCGACTGAATATAGGTTCTGGCGCGCAACGACATATGTTGTTCCGGCAGGCTTAACTCGCAACCGCCCTCATCAATTGATGACAACCCGGTTGCCACCAGGTCAAACAGAGTATCCTGGATAAAGGATTGAATAATCCTGTTATTGTTTCCCGCTCTGGCGAACCCGAGAATGCTCTGGCCGACCAGCTTCCCAATCTCGCTATTTCCCGATACTCGGCGTCCGGTCAGCAGATCCGCATTGGGTATTCTCGCCAGTAGCTGTTTCTTCGGCATCTGGAGCACCAACTGCTCGAAATTGTCTGTCAGGGTAAGCTTGTAAAGATCAGTGCTGCTGTAGAGCGCAAAGTCGCCGGGACTTAGCTCGGCATGTCGATTTCGTTGACTGAGATACGCTTTTTTTCTCAACTGCAGGCTGAGCAGGAAAAATTCCTCTGTTGCGCGCGATATGTCCTGTTTGCGGCGAATGACATCATGGGAGGTTCCAGAGACAAAGGAAACAGCGAGCTGCGGAAGCCGTTCCAATGTGATCGAGCCGTGAAAATCCCGCTGTTCAACCGCTTCGCATCCTAGTTGGACGTAGGTTGCGCAAACAGCTTCGCGCCAATAGGCGAAACGCTCTCGATAAGTGACACTTCTGGTATCGAAATTCAGCTGCACGTCTCTGTGTCCTTAAGTTCTTCTGCAAAGCACGAATAACATAAGAAAAACAGAAAATACCAAATTCCGCCCAAAAAAACAATGTTTCCCGCCCATACGGATAAGCGCGCATGCCTGAATCGTATTTTACTTCCGAATAACAGGTAAGCAAATTCACAAACAGGGAGAAGATTCCAGCCATGTCACATCAACCCTTTAAAGTCGCTGCCGTTCAGGCTGCTCCTGAATATCTAGATCTGGACAAGTCTGTTGCCAAGGCAATATCGCTCATCGATCAAGCTGGAGCGGAAGGTGTTAAACTCATAGCCTTTCCGGAAACCTGGCTGCCCGGCTATCCATGGTGGATTTGGCTGGGGGCACCGGCCTGGGGGATGCAGTTTGTCGGGCAATATCATGAAAACTCCATACAGGCGGGCAGTAGCCATGATGATGCGCTGGCTGAAGCCGCGCGCCGGAATAATATCCAAGTTGTCATGGGCGTCTCAGAAAAGGATGGTGGCAGTCTTTATATGGGCCAATGGCATTACGGGCAGGATGGCAAAGTCATCTCCCGTCGCCGAAAGCTGAAACCGACACATGTAGAAAGAACTGTATTCGGCGAAAGCGACGGTAGTCACCTCATTGTAAGCGAAACAGACCTAGGCCGTGTGGGAGCCCTTTGCTGTTGGGAACATCTGCAGCCCCTTACCAAGTACGCCATGTACTCGCAAAATGAACAAATTCATATCGCGTCCTGGCCGAGCTTCAGCCTTTACAACGGCGTCGCATATGCGCTGGGCCCCGAACTGAACTCCTCGGCGAGCCAAATGTATGCGGCGGAAGGGCAATGTTTCGTGCTTGCGTCCTGTGCCACGGTATCCCCGGCGATGGTCGAGCTTCTCTGTGATACACCGGACAAGAAAGAGTTTCTGAAAGCGGGCGGTGGCCATGCCCGAATTTACGGTCCCGATGGGTCACCGCTTGCCGCGCCGCTCGCCGAGAATGAAGAAGGGTTGCTGATTGCGGAAATTGACCTTGGAATGATCGCCTATGCGAAATCGGCGGCAGATCCGGTCGGCCATTATTCACGGCCAGATGTGCTGCGCCTGATGTTCAATTCGCGTCCTAATCCCGTTGTCATGAATTTTGATGAGGGAGAGAAGCTGGCGGTCCGCGAAGATACATCGGATGCAGGCGCAGCGGCGGCGGAGATCGAGCATGCGGCAGAATAATCTATCAAGAGGAAGTGAGCGAACATATCCGCTTCGGATGCCGCCGGGATGGGAGCCGCCGGTCCCGGCATTCAGTTCAGAATTTGGCGCGGCGACCAACGAAATCTCCATGGCGGTGATCGGCTGTCAGTTCAGTCGCCCACACCGAGATAGGCTGTATGAGATTGTAGCTGGCCTTGAGCTTCTCTTGCGGAAAGTAGGCGAGGCTGACCATGTGGATTTGTCTGAATGCCCTATCGATGGGACAGGCCACAGTCAATTTGTTGCGACTTGCTACTGGTTAAAGCCGGACGCAATGGCCAAATTTTTTGACACGACTGATTTCAAGGCTTTTTGGGCACGGCACAGCACGGAAGGGTTGGCTTACGGTGTCTTTCGAGAATTTTTTAACATTCCGATGAAGCGCTTTGAAACCTTGCATTCCGGCCCCGATCACATTGTTGGTATCGCCCATGCCCGCCAAAGTGTCAGTGACCCAATCCTGAGGCATGCCTATTGGGGAAGTATGCGAGACAGGATTGAGGAGTCTGCGACCGACGAACTGGAGCCTGTCGGAGATATAGAGGTACTGGAGAAGGGGCCAAATCGCATTGTCGTTCGTCCAAATCAGAACCTGGCAGTTATCAGGTCGGGCCAGGACCTCACCAAGGCAACCGGGGTCGAGCGAGAGGAGTATTTTTCAGATATCGAGCCTGTGCTTAAGGCCGGAATGAAATTTCTCCGGGATAACGGGCTTGAAGAAGTCAATTGCATAGATTGCCGGTACATGTCGCTTCTTGAAGAAGGGGGAACACGGAAAGATCACACCTATGGCTTGGCCTATTTCCGGTCTTTGAAGGATCTTGAACAGTGGGCGGAATTCCATCCAACCCATCTTGCGATTTTCAACGCGTTTATGGAGTTTGCGCCACGGTACGGACCGGAAATGCGGTCACGCTATTGGCATGAAGTTTCCGTGTTGCCGGCAGTCAGCCAGATTGCCGAATATATAAACTGCGCGCCGGGGACAGGACTTTTAAGCGGGGTGCGCAACTGAGGAGTCTGTACCAGACAGAATATCCAACAATCAAACATTGCAGGGAATGCCAGCACAGAAATGGCATCAGGCAAGGTCTTAGCAAAACAGGAAGGAAGAACAATGTTTATGCGGAATATGGGGCTGGCACTGATACTGGCCATGGGACTTATAAGCTATTCGCAAGGGGTAATGGCCGCCGAACCGGAATGCGGTGCAAATACCGGCCAGAAAGCAACCGGCGACCCAATTGTTGTCGGAGGTATTAATGGCAATGCGCCTCCTGGCGATTTTTCCGGAGGTACTGATGCCGCCGCTGCGTATTTTCTTTGCGTAAATGATAACGGCGGGATCAATGGTCGCCCGATCAAGTATATCGTTGAAAATGATCAATGGAATCCGGAATTGGCCGCTCAAGTGGCCACCAAGCTTGTAAAAGATGATGGAGTTGTGGCGCTGGTCGGCAATGGCTCGGTTGTTTCCATGGCGGTTAATGCGAAGCTCTACAAGGACGAAGATGTCATGGCAATGGCCTCTGCCTGCGCTATTTCGGACTGCTACGAGAATTCCAACATTGTCTCGACCAACCAGGGGCCGCTCCCGTCTGGCATTGGCGCATTGAAGTTCGCAGTGGAAGAGCTTGGGACGGAACATGCCGCCTGTATCGGGTTCAACATTCCCAATAATGGGGGGTGGGCCTGTGACTGGGCCGGAAAGTACATGGAGTCTGTAGGCAAGAAATCGACGGCCTTATTGATGGATCCGTCCGCCGTTGATCTAAATTCCGTTTACCTGCAGGCGTTAGCGGAAGGCGTTGATACGATCATGCTGATGCTGCCAGCTGGGCCGGCCCTCGGGATATTGAAAGTGGCTGAAGAACAGGACGGTGGAGATACCTTTAAATGGATTTCCCCAACGCCGCTTTACGATCCGACTGTGCCTGAGGCTCTCGGTGATTACTGGAACAACAAGCTTTACGTAAATATCGAATTGGGGCCATTCAATTCAGATGGGCCAGACAATCAAAACTGGATAGCCGTTATGGATAAGTACGGCGAGGACGGGGATAGACGAGATACATTCTCCCAGTCAGGATATTTGTCTGCAAAATTTTTCGTTGATACGCTGCTAAAAATGGATCCTGCCGAGATTAATCGCACGAATGTAACAAAGGCAATTAAAGGGATATCCGGATTAACGTCCGATTTGCTGTGTGGGCCCTATTATGTAGGCGATTTTGACCGGCATATGCCTAACCACGCGGGTCGCATGGTTGTGTATGCGGATAATGAATTCAAGGTTGTCAGAGACTGCTACGACATTGAATCAAGCTACCTGGATTCAATTCGCCAGCAAGAACGCCAGTTGAAGCTTATCCAGTAATCCAATCAATGAAAGTACCGTTCCTGCTTAAGCCTGGGGACGGTACTCAACATCCTTTCGAGAGCCATCTGACATGAAAATATACGCAATATTTATGATCTCGGGGCTGGCGGTCGGCTCGCTTTATGCGCTTGGCGGCATAGGTCTTGTTGTCCTGCGTCGCGCCACGGGGTTCCTGAATTTTGCGTATGGCGCGATCGCTGCGGCGAGCGCGATGATTTGCTGGCAATTCATTGATTGGGGATTTGCGGGACCGGTGTCGTGGCTCATGTCTATACTTACCGGCGTGATTTTATCAGTGTTTTTCGGTCGTTACCTCGCCCCAAGTTTGGCGTGGAGAGAGCCTGTTGTGAAGGCGGTCGCGACGCTCGGTTTTGCGTTGATAATCCTCGGGTTGGTCAGTTTTATTTGGGACGATGCTGCGCGTAAGCTGGTTCTGCCGACAGACAAGATCGGCTTTCGCCTGATGGAGGTCCGGATCACGGTAACCCGCATTATTGCGTTCGGGTCTAGCTTGTTGATCGCCCTTGGGACGATACTTTATTTAGAGAAAACCAGGACAGGGTTGCAGATGCGGGCGCTTGCCAATAATCGCGCTCATTCTGCCCTGATTGGAATACCAATCCTAAAAGTTGAAACCATCGCTTGGGCGCTTTCCGGTGCGTTGGCAGGATTTACCGGAATGTTGTTTGGAGATCTGGTGCGCCTGGACCCGACAATCATCACTTTCATGGTTATTCCGGCAATCGCCGCAGCCATTTGTGGTCGTCTTGAATCCCTTTTTCTTACCTTCATTGGCGGACTGTCTATCGGCGTTGCCGAGGCGATGCTCACGCTTGTAAAAACGGCCGCGCCCTTCAGGTCGCTGGTAGCCTTCGTTGTTGCCGTTCTTGTCATTCTTTGGATGCAGCGCAAGCAGCGTCTCGTCTTTCAAACGGAGGATTAAGTGGACGTCATATCTCACTTCCGACAGGAGAGCAGGACGTATGCCGCGCTCGGGTTTGTGGCGATCTGCGTTATTGTCCTTCCCGTCGTTATTGACTCGATCTGGGTAAAAGTGCTTACGTCCGCGGTCATTTTTACACTCGCGGCCTACGGTATCTCCTTGCTGTATTCCCAACTTGGTCTCGTCAACCTCTCCCAGGTCGCACTAATCGGCGTAGGAGGATGGATCATGCTTCGCTTGAACTATGCCGTCCAACTTCCCTTCGAGCTGAATTTATTGGTCAGTGCCGTGATAACGGCATTTATTGGGATGATCCTCGCCTTGCCGGCGATGCGGATGAAGGGGTTATATCTTGCCCTTATCACGCTAATGGTTGCCGGCGGATTTCAGATAATTTTCTCTGCGATCCAGTTTCCAAACGGTGGTGCCGGTTTTCTCGGGGTGGCATTGCAATCTCCCGGCGAGATGCGCCGACCCCTGATAGCGGAGAGTGATACAGCCTATCTGAGATATTCGATTATTGTTGTCGTTCTCGGGGTGATGTTGGCGGCCGCACATAACCGTGGCCGACCAGGGCGGGCCTGGGCAATGATCAGAAAGTCAGAGGCCAACGCCATGGCGGCCGGGGTAAACGTGACATTGTACAAGCTGTGGTGCTTCACCCTGTCCGGCTTCTTGGCGGGCGTATCGGGAGGGCTTCTCGCCGGGGCCTTGAAGATACTTGATGCCAAATCGTTCCCCGCGGGAGAATCGATTCTGTTGTTCGCGCTCTCTATTGTGGGCGGCGTTGGGCACTGGATGGGCGCTGTGATAGCGGGTTTTCTATACAGGGTCGTCCCTGCAATCTTTAACAACATCGGAATCGACGCTGATCTTTCCCTCGTTATATTTGGTGCTGCGTTGCTTCATGCAATCATGACCGCTCCCAACGGAATTGCCGGTCAGCTCTCCTCTTTGTTCCAGTCTTTGGGAAGGCAGAACAAATGATCAGAATATCCGATTTGAGCGTACATTTTGGGGGTGTTGTGGCGCTCGATAACATTACGGTCGATATCAAGGACGACATCGTCGGCGTTATTGGCCCGAACGGGGCCGGAAAAACCACGTTGGTAAATGTTTTGTCCGGGTTTGTTCTTCCCGATAGCGGGACCGTCGATGTCGAAGGGGTGGATCTGCTTTCCCTCGCACCCCATAAGAGGGCACGCTGGGGCCTCGCGCGTTCCTTTCAGAAAGTACAAACGGCGGACAATCTGACGGTCGCAGATAATATTTGGGTTTCCCTCGACACCTCGGCCAGCCCCGGTATGAAAAAACATGCCGCGCTCAACAGGGTGCTGGATTATGTCGGGCTGGCAGACATGGCTGATGTGCCTGCGCATAAACTCAATCCGTGTCAACGGCGGATGACGGAACTCGCGCGATGCCTTGTTGCCTCGCCCAGGATTGTTCTCCTGGATGAACCAGGGGGCGGGTTATCCGAAATGGAGGTCGACAAACTTCGGCAGGTGATCGGAAATATCAAAACCATTTTTGGCGCACAGGTTCTGCTGATTGACCATGACGTTGAACTGATCAAATCGGTCTGCTCTAAAACGATGGTGTTGGATTTTGGTGAGCTGATTGCGTTCGGTCCGACTGAAACCGTCTTACAGGATGAAAATGTCAAGGCTGCCTATCTGGGGACGGAGATTAAGGTGTGAAAATGGCAGACATATTGAATATTTCAGACTTAACCGTACTTACGCCCGAACGGACGGTTCTTGAAAAAATCTCGATGACGGTTGAGCCAGGGAAAATCGTTTCGGTCCTCGGGCCCAATGGCGCAGGCAAGAGCGAATTAGTGCTCGCAATTGTCGGGCAAATGGGAATTGCAAAAGGGTCCGTCTGTCTTGGTGAAACAAGCCTGGTTGGTAAACGTCCGGAAAACATCAGAGCGATGGGAGTCGCTGCAGTTCCGGAGGGGCATCAGGTGCTCACAAAACTGACTGTGCATGACAACCTTCACGCCGCCGGGTCCATGCATAACAGTAATGAACTGGCGACAGCAGTTGAGGAAGCCTATGTGATTTTCCCCGAACTCAGACGCCTGGAGAAACAAGCTGCCGGTATGCTTTCCGGGGGGCAGCAGCAAATGGTTGCTCTGGCTCAAGCGATTGTGTGCCAGCCCAAATTTTTGTTGGTTGACGAGATGTCCTTGGGGTTGGCCCCGATCGTTATCGAGCGATTGATGAATGTACTGGTGATGTTGAGGGAGAAGGGGATCGGTATATTACTTATTGAACAGTTTACGCATCTGGCACTCGGAATTTCAGATTATTCCTATGTTCTGAACAGAGGGAGAATTGTTTTTTCAGGCTATCCAATGGAGCTGAATGAAAATCCAGAGATATTACATAAAGCCTATTTGACAGTGTAATCACTGCTCACAGATTTCCAGCAAGCGGTTTCTCCCGACTTTCTTGCTTTGGTATGGTGGCGAATTTTCCCATTGTAATTCGTTGCGGTACCTGTCTTGCCCGGAAGAGTTTGGAGATCTCTTCCGGGCTTTTTTTCCGAAACTCAGGCACGAAATAAGAAACGAGGCCCTGAGTGAGGATTTATCCTGTACGGATCAAAATATTAATGGCTTTCGTCGAGCAACGTTTCAGGGTCGGGCAGGGCAAATGAAGATTCGGGACCCGCGTCATCATCTTGCAGCTTTTCTTTCGCGGATTTTACCGCCCATTCATAGGCCAATTTATGAATGTATTCTGGGTAATCTACAAATGCGCTGAAGTAATCTTTACCAGACCGTGGGGCAAATTCGTAGTTCTCCCCAAGGGTTTTCTTCATATGACTGATAATTACAAGGCTGGCATTATTTGGCAGTGCCTTGCTGCCGATAACATCTTCAAAATTATCAAAATCTATGGACGTGCCTTGAAAAATTGCGCGGCCAGCTTCATACAGTGCGCGGTATTGCTCAGCATTCCCTTCAGTCATGTCGGTGATCGCGGAAATGTACGCGGCGGCCAACCGCCCGACTGTATAATATGGCCTGAATTTCTGAACCTCCAGATTATACTCCCGCATGGGATCATCGACTGTGATGACACCGCCGATCTTGATGGCATCGACAAGGCTGCGGGAGTTTAGGTTCTGGATGGCATAAAACCTCTCTAGTTCCGCCTGCGGATTCTCAATTCTCGCTGCTCGTAAATGCTCAAGCGCAAAACGGTAGTAGCTCTGCGATTTTACAAGATTTGTAATAGACTCTCGATTATTTACATCGGTAGCAAATATGTCCGATTTCATCGTAAGCGCTTTGGAAGCAGGGTCGAACGTCGTATCGCCTGTATATCTGATGGCATCTTTTAAACTTACGCCCTTACCCAAAAGTGCGTTGAGTTCGATTGACGTGAGTTCGGTTTGCCCTTTGATCTTCATCGCCAGTCGTCTGTTCGGAAAAACCGAATAACCGCTATTTGGGATGTAAATGTTGAAAACACCATCCTTATGACTTTCGATGACGGCAAGCTGGTTTTTCAATTTTTTGGTTGTCGCGATAACTTGCCTATCAATTTCTGCGATCATCGCATTGCTTTCAATAGACGGGGTTTCGCGGGGGTCGCTTGTATCCAGAAACAAGGATTGTAGTTTTCCGAATGTCAGTGTTTTAGCCCCAGTTTTCACCGTTTCCATCCCGCTCAATTGAGCGTCGGCAATAGGAATAACGTCCGGCTTCCCATAAAAGATCGCAGATACGATAAACGCATCGAATTGCCGAGATTTTAACGCATCGGCTCCACCCACTCGGTCGAGATAGGGATTTTTCTCAATCTTATCTACGGCAGATGGCTGGATAACTAGTTTATTATTGTTATACTTTATGTTGGCATAGTCCACGGGGAGATAGACAGCGAGCTTCGCGTCAATGAGCATTTGCATCAAGGATTGAACCTCTATAGGTGAGGAAGTAACGTGGTTCATCATATCACCAGCATTGGCGAGCATTTTCCGCTGAGCCAACGCATGTTCCGCCGTTGGTTTATAAGTGACGGGGTTGCTGATAGCCCTGAATTGAGCCCGGTGCATCAAATATCCAAGCCGGCCTTTTGCCGTCAGCGGTGCCATGTTTGCGAGTGAGTTCTCATCTTCAAAAACCGGCCCCGGGCCTAATTCCATACCAAATCCAAGGATGCCTCCCAGGTAGGCCTGTCTGGAGGCTCCTTCCAACGTTCTCGTTGCCGATATGTCGTCGCTATAGTTATTGATTTTCTTTGCGCGCACGATATTGCGCTGGTACTGCTCCTTCAAAAGGGAATAAGTATCCATGTCCGTTTTGAGGGCGTCCGGGTGTTGGCCACAATACGCGGCAATCGCCCCATCCATGATTATTTTCCAGGTATCAAATACTTGCCCGCCGTCGCCATGGAGAAAGAGCGCGTGTTGAATTTTTGCACTGCCAGCCAAAGGTTGACTTGGGGTGCTTTCATCTCCAATCGACTGTCTCCACCATGGGCCATGTGAATGACGCGGAGGAATCCATTTTCCCGGTGTTCTGCTGATAATGACTAAGGGAGGGATGTCATTCCGCCGGTTTCTGACATATTTTTCTATTGCTGCCTCACTGATTTTATAGCCAAGCGGGTATTCCTCCCATTCACTTTCATCGACAGATTCAAAGAGGCCCATGCTATCCTGGAGCGCGAGAAGCTGATCATAAAGCGACAGCCCTGACCCCCCAACAAACAGCGTTGCTTCTTTATTCAGTTTATCATGTTCGTCCGTTAGCCCAAGACGCTTCAGGAAGGCTGTCACACCCTGGTTTTGTCTTCCAAACGGCGGTTCAGTTTTATCTTCAGGTGCCGGGTCCACGGGAACAACCGAAGTGTTGGACTTATCCTCTTCGGGATGTTTCGTTTTTCGTGAACCAAACATTGGCCCCCAATAGGTAAGTTTTTGAACGTCCTCGTCGTCAGTTGCGCAATGAGTGATTGTGCCAATATTTATGCGGACATTATCTGCAGACAGTCCGCCTAACTGGTCTCCGCGCTCAAAGATGACAACGGGTTTCAAGGGATTGGAAACATCGATCCCCCTAACGGTGGAATTACATAAGACATTAACCGAATATCCGATATTCAGCTCATTTGCCTCCTCGACTTGATTGTTAAAATGTTCATGGAGTTCTCTTCCCATAATTCTGCGGGTTACAAGAGCGCGATTGAGGGGATTTTGGAAAATACGACCTGACCTTTTGGCGCGTTTGAATGTTGCGTAGCCGACGGGGTTTTCCTTAAGTTCCTTTTCAATAGATTCCTGATTTTCTTCTATGTACCTAATAACTCGTGACGAGATTTCGGTTTCCGCGCCTGTATTCATCATGGCCGCGCCGAAGGTCTCAGTCCAGGCAACACCGCCAGTAATTGATTCCGCTCCTTGCTTCTCAATAATCGTGGTTTGAATGTTATAAAAGGCACCGAGTGACCTTAATGCCTCGAAGTCTCCCTTGTTCGCTTTTAGAAAATCTACCTCAGCGTTAAATTGCATGGCCCCTCGAGGCCCGCCGCCGACACTTATTAAATGGCCTGTAGGATTGGACTGGATAAATGCCTTTAATAATGGGGTGTAGATAAGCTGGAATGCAAAATAGTCGACCGATTTTAGCTGTTTGAATGTGAGGGTGTTCTCGCCTCCCATTTGACGGGAAATTGTCTCTATGACCCCCATATTGGACAGTTTTCCGAATTGCGAAGGGGTAAGGTAATTTTTACGCATGATTTGCGCGTAAGTAGAAAAATTATTTTGAGTATCACTGTATTTGTCATGTCTGAAGGTGGTAATTGAAGGGAGAAACCTCCATAAAAATTGTAAATTTCTTGGCATTATTTTTTCCAATATTTAAAGTTAATAATATAGGTGACGGAATTATTTAAAGTTTGTGAATATTGGTAATAATTAAATTTTTTTAATTTCCATATTTCGATTATGTAAAAATATATATTTGAAAGTCGGTGTTCGGGCGGATTTATGACTGACATCGCGAAGTATTCACATATAGCTGAGTGAAGAACTCGAGTGATAGAATGTGAAAGGCTGGCGCCGGGGCGATGACGGTTACGTTTCGCTTATCGGTATGTGATGGGTAAATAGATTAATGAGATGCGACAGTGCCTGATAGGGTTTTAGGGTGGCCAACTGTTCGCCGTCAGAATAGGGCGACGCCAAGGTTCCGCTCAAATGTTCCCGTTCAGATTCCGATGAGATTTAGTCGCTGTGCTTTCCTAAAGTTTCTCAAACCAATGAAACAGCGTGCCAATCAGGAAAAGTTTGGGGTGAATTAAGACATGAAATCTCCGAAATAAATCAATACTTCAGAGAATTGTAAAATTTGAAATCAAGGCTTAATCGCCAATAAAGGTCACAAGGTAAGAGGACGCGCGAAGCAGGAACTCGCGGTTTCCTTAGTTCCCATCTATCTGGGCTCCCTCCAATAAAATAGCTATACTTGACGCTGTACAATCATAGGGTGAGAGACTCTAGCATGTTGACAATTGGCGAAAAAAGAACCATTTTCTGGGCGACCAAAAAACAAAAATAAATCATCAGGATTTCCCCCATGAAACAAATAAAGCTAATATTCGCTGCAATTTCATGCATGAGTATATTGTCCTTTGGCACGGCAGCGGCAGAGGATCATACAATCGGAGCGTTGTTTCCTTTGAGTGGCCCCAATGCCACGTATGGCGACGTTTTTATGTCCGGCTCTGACCTTGCGGTTGAACATATCAACGCGGATAAAATGCTCAGTGGCCCTCTGTCTATTGCCTATGAAGATAGTCAAGGACTTCCACAGCCTGCGGTCGTTGGCATGACGAAACTCGTCAACGTCACAAATGTTCCCTATGTCCTGTCCGCCTTCACTGGCGTATCCAAGGCAATTTCAACACTCGGAAATCGGAATGAAGTTGTTGCCGTAAACGGCGGCGGTGTTGGTCCGGACCTCGCGGCGCTGGGTGAATATTTCTGGAACGTTATTCCCCTTGTGAATTTGGAAGTGCGCGCCGTGATGCCGTACCTGATTAAGGAACAAGGTATCAAGCGTGTCGTCCTGATCTATATCGATGATCCATTTGGCAATTCTATCCTCGATGAGCTGGAATCTACTTTGGAAAGTGCGGGCGGTGAACTGATCGAGACCATGTCGGTCCCGACGACAGCGCAGCAGTTTTCCGGTATCGCGGCAAAGGTCCGTGCAGCCAAACCAGATGCTGTTTACATCGCAAGCTACGGCGCTCAGCAGATCCAGATCGTAAAGCAGTTGCGCGACAACGGTGTGGACCAGCAGCTCATCACTTATTCCGGATATCTGGTGCCTGATGCGCTTGCGCTTCCTGAATCCGAAGGCATTATCGCGACCGGACAGGGCGTGAACTATAATTCTGAAGATCCCGTCACCAAGCGCTTTGTTGCGGACTACACAGCCAAATACAATCGTGCCCCGACGGCGTATAACGTGAACTACTACAATGCCACTTACCTGTTTGCGCTTCTGGCACAGGCGTTGGAAGCAGAAGGGAAAGAGGTCACAGGCGCCAATCTCCTCGCCAAGCGCAAGGAAATCGGCACGTTCGATCTTGTTGGCGGGAATGTTTCCTTCCAGGAAAATGGAACCCTGCTGTTCCCGATCCAGGTAAAAACCATCAAGAACGGCAAGACTGAAGTTCTCGATACAATCGATTTCGGAAAATAAGTAGGTATAGGTAGCAACATGCTTGCTTTACAGCTGACGATCACCGGTCTACAGACCGGTGCTCTATACGCACTGACTGCCGTCGGGTTCTCGTTAATTTTCGGGTCCACGCGAATATTTCACTTCGCGCATGGAGCAACATTCATTATTGCCGCATACCTGTTCTATTTTGTGAACGTGTCTGGTTATGGGGTGGTTTTGGGAATTGCTGCTGCGACGGCAGGGGCAATAGCTTTCGGGCTGTTGCTCAACCGGTTCGTATATGTTCCCATTCAAAGGGACGAAGGGTCTTTCTTTACCGTGTTTGTGGCGTCTTTTGGTATCGGGATCGTTATCCAAAATATCGTCGGTATGATTTTCGGCCGCGGCTTTGTTACCGTTCAAACCCCGCTTTCCTTTTCGGTTGAACTGATGGATGGCCTCTATGTGTCGCCGCTGGCATGGATTTCGATGCTTTGCGCCGTCGTCTTTTTCGGTATTCTCTGGTGCTTCCTTCGGTACAGTAACCTGGGCTTGTCTCTCAGGGCGCTTGCCGATAATCCTGAGCTCGTGAAGGCATTTGGACTAAATCCGCGCTACATTTCGGCCTGCGCGTTTACGATTGGATCAATTCTTGTGGTTCCCGCGGCAATCATTTCCGGGGCAACGTCAGGTTTGAATCCGGCGATGGGGCACCATGTCATGCTGATCTCGTTGGCAGCAACAATTGTCGGAGGTATCGGCAGTGTGGCGGGTACCTTGCTTGCGGGGCTTGCGCTTGGTCTGGCGGAAAGCCTGGCCTTGCTGTATGTGGATTCGCAATGGACCGAAGCAGTGACGTTTGCGATCCTTTTCCTCTTCATCATAGTTCGTCCGTCCGGTCTTCTCGGCCGTTCCGCAGCTCACTAAGAAGGAGGAGACTGTGGAAGCTTATCTGCTGAATCTTGTTATTCTGATCTCTATATATTCGATCCTGGCATCGACCCTGAATTTTATCATGGGATATGCCGGGATTTACTCTCTGGCGCACGCCGTGTTTTTTGGGGTTGGAGCATATGCGGGCACGTTCGTGGCGACGCATTTTAGCGCTTCAATCTTTTTTACACTGCCGGCAGCAATGATTGCGGGGGCTGTGTTATCGTTGATCCTTGCGTTGCCAGCTCTTCGGGTAAGAGGGGAATATTTCGTTGCTGCATCCCTTGGGCTGCAGGTGCTGGCTGTGACGATCTTTTCTGAATGGAAAAGCGTTACCGGGGGTATTGGTGGACTAATCGGTATTCCGCCCTTGGATATCGCGGGATTTGAGGTTTTTAAACCTAATCAGTTCGTCTTCGTGACTGTAGTTGGGTTGATCATCGTCCTTTTCATTATTAACCGACTTGTGCATTCCAGTTTCGGGCGTAGTCTTCGGGCTATTCGGGACAGTGAAAGCGCTGCGGCGGCATTCGGGAAGAATGTACCACTGATAAAGACAATTTCGGTTGTCATCTCATCCGCGCTCACGGCGGTTGCTGGCGTGATGTACGCGAGTTACCTAAGCTTCATTAACGTCGAAAGTTTCACGCTTGATACTTCGGTCCTGATTATGGCGATGGTGATTATAGGCGGAACAGGCACGCAAGCCGGACCAATTATCGGCGCGGCGCTGCTGCTTTTACTGCCCAGTCTTATCAGCTATCTCGATTTTCTGCCGCAGACAGAAATCGGGTCAATTCAGCAAATTATATATGGCCTGGGGATGGCTTTATTGATGATCTACCGACCTGGCGGAATTGTTGGTCTTAAGAAGCAATCCGGAGGGGGGAAAAAATAATGGTTTCTTCTCAGGTGGATACACAAGAAGTCCTCATGGAAATCCGGAATGTTGACAGGGCCTTCGGTGGTGTGAAGGCGGTGGATAACGTTTCCATGGACTTGCGTGCCGGCATCATCACAACGCTTGTCGGCCCGAATGGAGCTGGAAAAACAACCCTGTTCAATCTGATTACAGGGGAACTTTCAAAGGATAGCGGCACGATCAAATGGTTGGGGCAACCAATCAATCGCATTAAGCCGTTTCAGGCGGCCCGTGCGGGTATCTTAAGAACGTTCCAGGACTTGCGGCTTTTTAATGAAATGTCTGTTGAGGACAATATCCTTACGTCGATCGAGGCCAATTCAGTGCCACTTCCCATGGCGAAAAGTCAGAGAAAGGCGCGGCGGGAAAAGGTTGAATATGCGTTGAGTCGCACCGGCCTGATAGACAAACGACATATCAGGGCAAAAGATCTTGCCTATGCGGAAAGAAAATTTCTTTCCATGGCACGGGTTATGGCAACAGATGCCCGGCTTTGGTTACTGGATGAACCTGCATCCGGGCTTGATCCGAACTCATACGAGAAATTTCTGGAAATATTACGCGAAGAGGTAAAGCAAGGGGTGACCGTCTGTATTATCGAGCATAACCTTGACATCGTCATCGGCATTTCCGATCGGATTGCGTTCCTCGATCGAGGAAAATTGCTGGCGGATGATGAACCGCAAACCGTTTTGAACGATCCGGACCTCAGGGCAATTTATTTTGGAGAGCGCACATGAGCAGTTCTGTCGTTCTGGCCGCAAAAAATATTACGGCAGGTTATGGCGGACATCCGGCCATTTCCGATATCACAGTAGAGCTCCGCGCAAATGAAGTTCTTACCCTGATTGGCCATAACGGGGCAGGTAAGTCGACCTTATTGAAATGTCTATTCGGTCTTCTTGAGTCTGAATCCGGAATTGTCGCCGTAGATGGAGAGGACGTAACCGGCCAGAACGCACGACAAATATCTGATCGGGGCGTCGCCCTGGTGCCCGAAGGGCGCGGTATTTTTCCAAGTCTGCCAGTTCGGGATATTTTTTCATTGGGGATGCATGCATCCGGCGTTCCTAAAAAGGAGCAGGCGGACCGCATTGGGTGGGTTCTTGAGATCCTGCCCGCGATATCGGAGTTTATGAACCGTCCCGCGGGGAACTTGTCCGGCGGTCAGCAGCAGATGGTCTCGATTGGCCGCGCCTTGTTAAACCGCCCCCGGATCCTTCTGATGGACGAGCCATCAATTGGTTTGGCCCCTAAATTGTTCCAGGATTTGCTGGCGCCAATTCGTGCTCTACAGCAACGAGAAAAGCTTTCCATTCTGTTGGTTGAGCAAAATGTGCGTGAAGCGTTGAAAATTTCTGATCGCGCGGTTGTTATGAAATCAGGCTCGATGATCTGGGAGGGAGAGCCCGCTGAGCTCGAGGATAACGAGCGACTGATGGAACTCTACTAATGGCTTTGGACTATACTTTTGACGCGGCTCTAGCAGATAGGATCGCGTCAGAAAAAGACGCTGATACACGCCCGATGTTTGTAACGGCAAAGGGCGATGGTATCTCTCCAACTGAGTTTGGTGAAAAAGTCTCCCAAACCGCCGCATGGTTGGTGGCAAGAGGTGTTACAAGCGGGGACAAGGTCGCTGTTTGGCTTCCCAACAAGTTGGAATGGATGATGTTGCTGTTCGCCTGTGCTCGAATAGGCGCGGTAGTGGCGGCGGTGAATACAAGATATCGTACAGCTGAGTTGCAGCATATCCTCAAGTCCAGTGGCGCAAAAATGCTGATATTTGAGGGTCGAGATAGTCGTGCCGATTTTTATCGTCTGATCTCAGAGCTCGACTTTTCCGAGTTGGCTGACTTAAAGGAACTGGTTTGTGTTGATGCGGACGCAGCAGCACTTCCACCAATCAATAATATAAAGATTGGGTTGTTTTCCCCTGAAGAAGCGCATCCTGAAGCGGATACAGTGGGGACTGCGAATTCCCCCATCTTGCTATTTACTACGTCGGGCACAACAAATGCGCCGAAATTAGTAATGCATGTTCAAAGAGCGGTCATTCTTCACGCGTATAATTGTGCGAAAGCGTTGGAGTTTGATCAGGACGGCGCCCGGTTCTTGTCGGTCATGCCATTTTGTGGTGTTTTCGGGCTGAATCCGACGCTTGCGGCCATTGCTGGCAGGGCCCCCGTCTATCTCCATACGGAGTTTGATATTGAGTTGCTGGTCAAGGATGTAAAAGAAAATGCCATTACTCACCTCTTTGGGAGTGATGAGATGTATCAGCAGATTTGGCAAAGAGACCGGGAGGCACTTAAACACGCCCGCATTTGTGGTTACGCCTCCTTTACGCCCGGTATTGAAGAAAAGATGCGCCATATCGCCGAAAACAGGGTCCCGTTGTTGGGACTGTATGGTGCGAGTGAAATTTTTGCGATTTTCTCCACCCAGCCCTTGAACTTACCGATTGAACAGCGATTGCAGGGAGGTGGTTTGCCCGCAGGCGGATCGCAGGCGGAACTCCGGGTTCGCAATACGGAAACCGGTGAGCTTTGCGCGGAAAATGAGGTTGGTATTCTTGAGTTTCGGGCGCCAACGAATTTTATAGGATATTACCGCAATGAGGAGGCGACCTCTAAAGCCATTGACGCGGACGGATATTTCCATAGTAACGACATCGGATATCTCCGCGGTGATGGGACATTCGTCTATTTGGCGCGGAACGGCGATTTCCTCCGTCTTTCAGGTTTCTTGACTGACCCTAAGGAAATTGAAGAAGTTCTGGAGCAGGATGAGGCTGTCGGAAAATGTCAGGTCGTCGGGGTGGAGTATAAAGGCAAAACCCGCCCGGTGGCTTTCGTAATTCCGATTGACCCCGGCAAGATGCCGAAGGAAGACGTCCTTATTTCCGAGGCCAAATCAAGTCTTGCGCATTACAAAGTGCCGCTGCATGTGATCGTTATCGACGCCTTTCCGACGACTGAAAGTGCCAACGGCCTGAAAATTCAAAAAGCGAAGCTTCGTGATGAGGCAATGCGGTATATCAAGGACGCGGGTTCAAGCTAACCCAGAATGCTGCGGCGAATGTAGTCACAGCGGGTCATTAGAATAGTCTTTAAGTAACGCTTTGTCGTTGGTCTATACATACTGATCAGGTGGCCATTAATGATTGCTGGAAACCTGCGACGGACTAATAGGCGGTTGGCGCGTTGAAACCATTTGGATTACCACAAACGGTATATCCGGTCGGCTATATTTCATCCCACTATTGCTGGAAGCAGTTTAGCTTCCTCAGTAGCGATTGTTAGCGTATTATAACTAGATGAAGTCCGATCTAGTAAAGCCGCCCGACAATCCTGTTGAGCCGTCAGTAGCTCTTCATTTCATACCATTGTCTGAGACATTTGGGGCGCAGGTTTCGGGCTTGGATCTATCCAGTGATATATCAGACATTGTCAAATCCGCCCTCAACCAGGCATTGCTCGATCATCAGGTTCTGTTGTTTCGTCAACAGGATTTAAATGAGGATCAGCAGGCCCGGGTTGCGGAGGTTTTCGGTCCTTGCCGCCCTCTGTGGCAAAATCAATTCTATCCAAGCCAAAATAATCGGGCCCATTATCTCAGCAATGTAGATATGGAAGGGCGCCCTATCGGCCGTCATCCAGACCCAGGGTCCACTCATTGGCATAGCGATGGGTCCTGGTCAGTTAATCCGAGCAAGGCGACAGTGCTTTATGGCATTCGGGTACCGGAGGGGGAAGGGGTTACACATTTCGCCAACATGTACCAACTCTACGAAGATCTGGATCAGCCTGCGAAAGATCGTCTCAGGAAACTGCAAGCCGAACATAATTATGAGCTGGCCCGAGCTGCACGGCAGAAGCGGCTGCCCTGGCAATGGTCGCGAGCGGATTTGAGTGTTCAATCACTACTTATGCACGTGACCTGGTGGAAAAGTGTAATAGGACGGCGATTTCGGGATGGCGCAGTATTTCATCCAATTGTGCGTCCCCATCCCGAAACAGGCCGCCCTGCGCTTTATATCGGTGATCACGCTTGGCGGGTTAGGGGCAGGTTCTGGCCATCTGGGATTAAACTGATGAAAGAGATTAATAGCATCCGGTTTAATGCATCGGCCAGATACGACCACAAATGGCAACCCGGGGATCTGTTGGTTTGGGACAACCGGAGCGTATTACATAAGGTTGGGACGTATAATTTTCTCGACCAGGTCAGGATCATGCGCCGATGTGTGGTGGAGAGTTGAGAAAAACCATTTTCAGGGCAGGTTGGAGCCCCAATCCCGGTTTGTGCCGTTGTGGAGCCAATTCCCGTTTCCCTTTTACGTCAGGGAGCTATGTTCGGTGGAGTTGCGGGATCAATTCCGGGCTGGTCAATTTCAAAGGTAATTAACCAGCCCGGATAGATGACAGTACGATTTTAATTCAGCGCATTCGGTAAGAACAGGCTGATTTCAGGTACGAGGATCAGAAGTAACAAGGTCAGGATATCCATAACGAGGAACCAGAGCACGCCCTTGAAGATGACTTCGAGCTTCACCGTATCGCCAATTACCCCTTTCAGGATATAGACGTTCAACCCCACAGGCGGGGTAATCAGGCCGATTTCAAGCAGCTTGATCATGATGACGCCGAACCAGATCAGGTCATAACCCAGGTTCTCGATGACGGGCACAACAACCGGCAAGGTCAGGAGCATGATCCCGAGTGGATCCATAAAGGTTCCGAGAACCACATACACCAGCGATAGGGCGAGAAGGATAACGATTGGCGGATAATCGAGCGACAAAGCCAGGTCAGACAGGAAGCCAGCGACACCGGTGATGGCGATAAAGCCAACAAATATTTTGGCGCCAATGACAACAGCGAAAATGCTGGCAGACTGGGTGACCGTTTCAAGAATTGAAAGCTTGGCTTCCCTGGCCTTTAACCGCTTGGAGAGAGCAGCCAGACCCCACGCACCCGCAGCGCCAACGGCTGCAGCTTCAGTCGGCGTCACGATGCCGGCATAGATTCCGCCCATCACCAACACAAAGAGGAGGATTATCGACCATGTTCCCTGCAGCGATTTATACCGCGTTTCCCAGCTGACATTCTCTGGGGCCGGGGCCAGCTTCGGGTTAATCATGGCCCGAATAATGATCATGAGAATATAGATCAAGGCAGACAGAATGCCGGGAACCAAACCCGCGAGAAGTAGCTTGCCAACGGAGAGTTCAGTAAACAGGCCGTAGATAATCATGAGGATGCTGGGCGGGATTAGCGACCCGAGCGTTCCACTTGCTGCGATAACGCCCGTGGCCAACCCTTTATCATATTTATAGCGAAGCATCTCAGGTACGGCGAGCTTGCCCATGGCCGCAGCTGTTGCCAAGCTTGATCCGCTGACGGCGGCGAACATGGCACAACCCATTACAGAGGCAATTGCAAGGCCGCCTGGAAGCCGTGATAGCCAGGCGCGGGCCGCATCATATCCATCTCTTGTAAAACCAAAATGAAATGCGACGTAACCCATCATCAAGAAGAGTGGTATTGCGACCAATGAAAATGAGGCGACAAACGAATAGGGCTCGAAAGCGATATAGTTGATAGCGGCCTGCCAGCCTCTTGCGAGATCAGCTTCCCGTCCGGCGGGCCACCCAATTGCGAGAATAAGGCCGACAAACCCGACAACCGCGAGCGATACGGCGATTGGAACGCGGATTATAATCAACAGTAAAAGTACGCCGATTCCGCAGAATCCGAGAGTAATGGGATCCATAAAAATTTACTTTCTGTTCGTGAGCTCTAGCCCGGCTTTGACCACGTCTATGGCAAACCGAAGCGTAAACATGAGAATGCCGACGAAAAATATGAAACGGACCGGCCATTCCGGTAGCGCAAGCGGACCTTCCATATAGTTTCCGGTGATCCACGCATCCAGAAAGTAGTGGAATGCGGAATAAGTCATGATCGCAAAGAATACGAAACCTAGCAGGAAGCCAAAGGCATCGAGCGCGAGGTTTGTGCGATCAGACAATTTGTCGGTAAATAAGGTGACCATGATATGTTCGCGCTGTGCCTGAACAAAGGCAAATGGCAAAAACACCACGAACACCATGAGGAACTCATTCATCACCACATCGTCCGGTATTGGCGCACCAATGACGTATCGGCCAATTACAGACAATGTGGTGATTGCAAGCATGAGCATTACGGCTACGCCGGCAACTAGAACGAGAGATTTCTCGAAATAGTGAAAGCTGTTTTTCATCTAGTTTTCCAGATTAAGTAGTTGTGAAAGACAGCTTAACGGTTCCAGGGGTAGCCCTTTTCTTCGAGCTCCTTCTGGTATTTAGCGAAAGTTTCGTTGTATTGATCAATGACCTTTTGGGAATCAATACCTTTTGCTTCTGTTCTTTCTTTCCATTCAACAACCAGTTCGTCCGCAGCCGCTTTCCATTTAGCCCGCTCTGCTTCATCAAGAGTGTTGATTTTCATTACTTTACCGTCAATGCCCTTGAGCAATTCGGCCCGAGCAGAGGCGTTATCCTCGATCAGGGCTTTGGAGTAATGTTCTACGAACTCCTCGCTGACTTCAGTCATGACTTTCTTGATGTTGTCAGGCATCTCATTCCACTGTTTGAGATTAATGCCTGCGCCGTAACCAAGAATCTGGCCCATGTTTACTTCTAGAACATAGTCTGCAACTTCGTAAAACT
This sequence comes from Sneathiella sedimenti, assembly GCF_017313765.1. Classification (GTDB taxonomy): domain Bacteria; phylum Pseudomonadota; class Alphaproteobacteria; order Sneathiellales; family Sneathiellaceae; genus Sneathiella; species Sneathiella sedimenti. The sequence goes on from NZ_JAFLNC010000003.1 coordinate 141,566, forward strand.
TGTATGAACGCGTCGCAAACATGTAGGTAGCACCGCCATCAACTGTTCCGCGGTCCATTGCCTGGTAGATTTCACTATGTCCCAGATTGACAGGAATAGCGCCCAGGTTTTTCATAAGCGGAATAAAGCCTGCGGTTGCCCGGATTTTTTTACCGTCAAGATCAGCAGATGACTTAATCTCAAAGTTGGAGACAATTTCGCTCGGGCCCGTCGTGAAGTTTGCCAGCAGATGAATGCCGTTTTTCTTCATCTCATCGGAAAGCTCCGGCATTGTTGTCTGCAGATCCTGCCAGGTTCTGAGCGTAACCCAAATATCGCCTGCAACAAACGGGAGGTTTCCGTAGTTCCATACCGGCATTTCGGCAGGATTGTATGGGCCCATGATAGTTCCCGCATCTGCAAGGCCGGTAGAAACCGCTCTCAGGGTTTCTTTGCCCTTGGACAGCGCCTGGCTCCAGAAAAATTCGATTTTGACTTCGCCGTTGGTGCGCTTTTCAATTTCTGAAGCCCACCATTTCAGGGATTCAGCACGGGCGCCACGTGGCGGGCCGAGTTCACTGTAACGGAGGTGATATTCTGCATAGGCGTTTGCGCTAAATGCAGAAATCGTGAACAATGTTGCCAGCAGCGCAAGGCTTTTGGCCAACTTAGACTTTAGTTTCATTATTTTCCCCTGACTATGGAATGTCTATGAATGTTTCGGGACGTTTGTTCCTTGTTAATTGGCTGTCCGAAAGCTGGCGGGATGGTGATATAGAATTAAATAATAGTCAATAGGCGGGAAAATAAACAGTGAGATTGCGATTGCTTTTTAGACTGTTGCGCGAAGAAGTATGAGATTTACACTCTTTGGGCGAGAATAATAGAATTCCCGCATACCGAAACTGGGCCTGGCGGACAAAAGCAAATATGAAGCATTGGTGCCCAGAGGCAGGATTCGAACCGCCGACAAGCCGGGCGCCTGTCGGCAGTATTCTTGGCTGATTTACCAAAAGCTATTGAGCATTCCATCATTCCTTTTTCGTTTCGAAACGAATGGCCCGTTTTTTAGACATTGACCTGGTTTGAAAGCGGTCAATTCATTGCTAATTTTAGTAAACTGCCGCCGATTCTTTCATCAAATCAGACGGCCGTACTATTACGTCACTTTTGCAAGATGATCGTGCAGTGTTTCATGAAAATGGACGATCGCCTTTTCATAATGCCCAAAAGTGAAATGACTGTTGGCATTGGCATTCAAACCGGTCTGTATGGAGCGCGCGGCTTCACGATCCTCCTCAATTCCCGAATTCTTGACGAAGCCTGCATCCCGTTTTGCGAGTTCCAAATCGACAGGATTCCCGTCAGCATCGAGATTGCGCAAACGATATACAATAGTCCGTGTTTCCGTCGGAGAAACCGGTTCCAGCACGATGAGCTGCGTATGATTGGATAGAACAGAAAGATGAGTGTTTGGGAATAACTGGAAAACATCCGTCGTCATGCCGTTGATACGCCGTTTTTCGCGTGGAATGTCTCGCAGTTTATTGATCCGGCGGAACGGGAATATAATGCGGGAGTTGGTTCCGAAAATCTCAACGACATTTACGTTGTCAAGGCCATAGGGGTAAAATGTACGGTTATGGAGGCTCTTGATATGATAGCCTTCCATCGATGTTTCGGCCATGAGCTTCCAGTTTGTTTCGTCTTCATATTCACCATGATCGAACATGTCCTGCCGTGGGTCGAGAATATCCGGCAAAGCATCTAGTGCTCCGTCGGAAATGGGCGCATCTTGGGTGACAAAAACAATGCCGCCGCGCTCCTCCGCCTTAACGGGCACCAGTCCGTGCTCCGCCATGTCGACGCCGGGGAATCCTTCTTTCCCGGGAATATGCTTCAGATTGCCTTCCAGGCCATAGGTCCATGAATGATAGGGACAGACAAAAGCGCGGGCACAACCAGTCCCATTCGAGACCGCCATGCCGCGATGGCGGCAACTGTTGCGAAATGCTCGCACTACATTGTCGTCCCCGCGGACCACGACAATTGGCGTCAGGGCAGCTGTACGCGCAACAAACGATCCTTTCTCCGGCAACGCTGTGGACGGGCAGAAAGGCACCGGCAATCGACGCAGCATCTCGATTTCCGCATTAAAGCGTTCCACAGACCGATAACTCTCGACGGGCTCCCGCCAAACACGTTCGCCTACATCGGTGGTTTTGGCATCCAAATGAGCGAAAATTCTATCAATCACTTCGGTATCGTTTAGTATTTTGGTCATGATCTAACTCTTCTTATTATTTGATTTCAAATTCAATATTATCCTTCTTGCGCGGTACTTGTCGAGCTAGTTGACAGACCGACTATCGCCCGGGCATCCATCCCGCGATCAAAGCCATACGTAATTTCGCGACATTTCTCTTGAAAAATAAGCGGTGAGTTGGGATTTAGGATGTCACACCTTTCATCCATTTCGAGCCCTATCATTTTGGGACTGGGCTAATATCCATTGACTATCTGTTAGGTCGGGCTTATCTACCTGCTTATGAGAACGCATGTAGATCATATTCGGTTTTTTATTCTGAACCGCCCTTTTCCCCGGGCGGTATAGGCGCGTTTGCGCCTGCATAACTTCTCGGGGCATCCCAATACACTCAAATTGAATAGTTAGCGTGGAAACGTCCAGAGTAGAGGCATGACTGCGCTCCAAAATCTCTCGTGTCAGTAGATTTTAAATACAGATTAACGTGGAATGGCACCTGTGACTTGCGGGGCTAATCGCCCTTCCATTTTTCCTGATGTTTGAAATTTTCATACTGCCAGGCTTTTGGCTTCCTTAAGAACATCAGTTTCCGTTGCGGGCTCGGCATGTACTCAATCAATTTCCACGTTTTTTCATACACTTAAAGTAAATGGAGGTTATCATGGCTACAACTTCAACTTCGCTCCCGATCTCAACCCGCCGCCCAAAAATTGTCATCAGTGACGCGTCATTAAATCGCTTGGAAGCGTTGGCGGAAAGATCATTCGAGCGGGACCCTGCTTTGGCCAGTCGTCTTCTGGATGAAATTGGCAGAGCCCGTATCGTAAATGCGCAAAAGATGCCGGCTAATGTTGTGGCGATCGGTAATGTTGTTACCTACCGCGACGGAACGACGGGACAGGAACGAACCGTGACGCTTGTCTTCCCAGGCGATGCAGACATTGCGAGCCAGAAAATCTCGATAATGACACCGATCGGCGTTGCATTGCTGGGCCTGAAAGAGGGTGCCAGCTTCTATTGGGACACGCGTGATGGCGAACGGCGGATGCTGACGGTAGTCCGGGTGACTTCCGGCGCGTCAGTTTCCGAAAACTGAACTCGGACACTCCGGGGTAATCGCTAAAGGAGTATGCATGGCCGAAATCTTAAAAATGATCCGAATGTATTATTTAGCGGGCTTTTGATTCAATCGTTGCATCTTTCGGAGTCCATATATAGTCTACCTTTCCAATGGACGGTAATTGTCGTCTCGTTGAGATGGCGTATACAAAAGCCAATGGTGCCTATGACGGATATTCAGCAGGATATACTTAAGGTCATCGAGAGAGAATATGACCAATTAAGTCCGCAACTGAGATTGGCAGCGCGGTTTGCCCTAGACCGTCCAGACCGCATTGCCTTTTATTCCATGCGTGAAGTGGCGGCGCAGGCAGATGTCTTGCCGCCAACGATGTTACGCCTCGCAAAGCGGCTGGGGTTTAATAATTTTAACGATTTTCGGGACAGATTCCGCGATAGGATTGAGGCGCCCGGCGGCTCTTACGCTGCACGTGCACGGCAATTGCAAATGCGCAAGATGCTGACATCTGGATCTGGTCTCTTGCGGGAAATATGTGACGCCGACAGGCGCAATATAGAGCTTACCTTTGAGACCATTGACGATGCCGCCATCATGGCGGCTGCCGAAACCTTCATCAAGGCGGAAACAGTCAATATTATCGGTTTAAGAAAGTGTTTTCCGATAGCCTTTTACTTCCATTATGCAACCCGTGTTTTCTTTCCAAATGCACGCTTGATCCAGGGGCAGGCAGGTTTGTATGGCGAGGAAATCTCCCGTATCTCTGAACGGGATGCAGTTCTCGTCATTGCCTTCGATCCCTACACGAAAGAAACTGTAAGAGCAGCCAGGGCCGCGCATTCCGTTGGAGCCCAGTTGACCTCTATTACCGACAGTGTCGTCTCCCCATTGGCGGTTGGCGCGAATCATCTATTTCTAGTGGCGAACAGAAGTCCCTCATTCTATCGGTCCTTGGTTGGTGCCATGGCCGTCGTTCAGGCCCTGGTTGCTGCGATTGTTAGTAAGCTCGGCGAGGATGCTGTTGATAAGCTGCAGGCGTCTGAAGCCCTCCTTCGCGACAATAACACCTATTGGATAAATGGAGATGTCGGATGACACATGTATTTCATCGAAATCCGCGAGCTGAGCTACCCGTCGCCGCGCGAGGAGAGGGGCCGTACATCTATGATACCTCGGGTAAACAGTATCTAGACGCCAGCGGCGGCGCCGCGGTTTCCTGTTTGGGGCATAGCAACTCCTCAGTCGCCAAAGCCATGAAACAGCAGATTGACGGGATCTCATTCTCCCACAGTGGATTTTTCACTAATCAGCCTATGGAGGATTTGGCCGATTTCCTGGTCAAGCGGGCTCCCGCTAATCTTGATCGCGTTTACTTTGTGTCGGGAGGGTCGGAAGCTGTGGAAGCGGCTTTGAAGCTGGCCCGGCAATACTTTCTGGAGAAAGGCGAGACAAGCCGGACCCGTTTTATTTCGCGGCGGCAGAGTTACCACGGAAATACAATCGGAGCGCTGGCAGCGGGCGGGAATCAATGGCGGCGAGAACCTTATGCACCGTTGCTGATGTCGGTTCCCCTCATTTCACCCTGTTATGAGTATCGCGAAAAGAAGAACGGTGAAACGGAATGGGATTTTGGTCAGCGTGTCGCGGGAGAACTTGAAACGGCATTGCTAGACACTGGGCCAGAAAATGTCTGCGCCTTTATTTGCGAGCCAGTCGTGGGAGCAACAATGGGCGCCGTGCCAGCGGTCAAGGGCTATTTCAAACGCATACGGGAGATTTGCGATCAATATGGTGTCCTGTTTATTGCTGATGAAGTGATGTGCGGCATGGGCCGGACCGGTAGCCTTTATGCTGTTGAACAAGAAGACGTGGCGCCAGATATCCTGGTGACGGCAAAAGGGCTGGGAGCTGGGTATCAGCCAATTGGTGCAATGCTTGTTTCTGAAGGAATATTCACGACGATCGTCAATGGATCAGGCTTTTTCCAGCATGGACATACCTATATGGGGCATCCAGTCGCGTGTGCGGCGGCGCTCGCCGTACAGCACTATATTGAAGACAATGATTTGCTGTCCAGTGTGCGCCATCGTGGAGCGCAGTTGGCCGAAGCTTTAACTTCTCGGCTTGGAAATAATCCATTTGTCGGAGATATACGGGGGCGCGGTCTTTTCCAGGGAATTGAGCTTGTTGCAGATCGCATGACAAAGGAACCGCTGGATCCCTCCCTCAAAATACATGCGAAAATAAAGAGCGCGGCTATGGCCGCCGGGCTTATGTGTTATCCAATGGGGGGAACAATTGACGGGCAGCGTGGTGATCACATTCTGCTGGCGCCCCCCTTTATTATCAACGATGGGCATATCGAGGAAATCGTCGATAAACTGGGTACAGTGATTGATGAAATCGTTGGCAGTTTGCCCTCTTCGCGCGCTTGAAAGTGCTGCTGTATGTAAGCGCTCTTGCCATGGAAGGGGTTGTGGAGGTAGGCTTTGGAAACCGTCTGGCGCGAGCTTTTAAATAAGCTGCACACCGCGATGCAGTTCTATTCTGCCAGACCGGTAAATTACGGAACGTATTGGCGCGCTGGTGCAATATTCTGTAATGCAAGGCGGATGTTATATAAAAATGAGGGCGAAATTGCTCCAACACAGAATTTTCCTTTTGGTACTTTATACCAGGAATTGAGAGGAAAGGCCGACTTTGGAGATTAATCTTCGAATTTGGCATATTGCGTTGCTAGGGGAGATCAAGAAATTGCTAGCAACATGTTTTATAGGTGAAGGAGATATATAATGAGAAAGTTTTTTGCCTTGGCTGCGGTAGCGGTCACCGCCATCGGCGGGGTTAGTTTGACGGCTGCGCCGGCGAGCGCGGAAACATTTATTACTATCGGAACAGGCGGACAGACCGGCGTTTACTATCAGGTAGGTGGCGCAATTTGTAAATTGGTCAACCGCGGGACCAGCGACCACGATATTAAATGTACCCATACGACAGGCGGCTCCGTAAAAAACATCAATGGTATTCGCGCGGGCGACCTGGATATGGGTGTTGCCCAGTCTGACTGGCAATATCATGCTTATAATGGTACGGCCCCCACGCAGTTTCCGGATGGTAAGTTCGAAGAGCTGCGCGCTGTATTTTCCGTTCACCCCGAGCCATTTACGGTCGTGGCCCGCAAAGATTCAGGGATCAAGACCTTTGAAGACCTGAAAGGGAAACGTGTGAACGTCGGTGATCCCGGGTCCGGACAGCGCGGCACGATGGAAGTCGTCATGGAGAAAATGGGCTGGACGATGGATGATTTTGCGCTGGCATCAGAGCTCAAATCATCTGAGCAAGCGGCGGCTTTGTGTGACAACAAGGTTGACGCCATTGTCTTCACCGCGGGCCACCCGAATGGCTCAATCAAAGAGGCAACCACCTCATGCGAAGCGGTTCTGGTGAATGTCAATAATGACGTGATCAAGAAGCTGGTTGCTGATAACGCATTTTATGCAATGGCGACAATTCCGGGCGGAATGTATACCGGAACGGATGAAGATGTAGAAACATTCGGTGTTGGTGCAACGTTTGTGTCTTCTACTAAGACCGATCCGGAAGTGGTTTACCAGATCGTGAAGGCGGTTTTCGATGACATTGACCGGTTCCGGAAAATGCATCCCGCATTCGCTAATCTGGATACCAAGCTGATGATTACGAATAACCTTTCTGCACCTTTGCATGAAGGAGCTGTTCGATACTACAAGGAACAAGGCTGGATGTAAGCCAACTCGGGCAGGCGGGAAAGCATATCCCGCCTGCTTTTTCTTATATTATGAGGTGAAGAAGCGAACCGGATTGGGATTGTGTAATAGAAGAGGGGGAGACTTTCTATGAGCAGCAACGACGAAAAAAAACCGCTCAGTGTCGAAGAGCTAGAAGATCTGGTTGCATCGACCGACGTAGGTGGCCGTAATCCGTCGAACCGGAATATCGCTCTGCTAATTGCGGCTCTGGCCCTGATTTGGTCGTTGTGGCAAGTATGGATTGCCTCGCCAATTCCGTATATTTTTGGCTGGGGTGTCTTTTCAGGCAAGGAAGCCCGCCCTATTCATCTGGCCTTTTCGTTGATACTGGCTTTTCTCGCCTATCCAGCCTTCAAAAGATCTCCACGGGATCACGTGCCCGCTTTTGACTGGCTGCTTGGCATTCTCGGTATTTTTACGACGATGTATCTCGTCTTTTTCGATAGTGCCATCGCGGACAGCTTGATGGGCTCCCGTCTTTCTGACCGGCCCGGAAATCCGAATTTGGTGGATATCGTCGTTGCCTGTGTTGGTGTCGTTGTCCTTTTGGAGGCAACCAGGCGCGCGCTTGGTCCGCCTTTGATGATCGTCGCCATGGTATTTCTTGGATATACCTTCCTGGGCCCCTATGCGCCCGGAATTCTTGCCTGGAAAGGTGCAAGTTTTGGGGCGGTTGCGGATCACCAATGGCTTTCTTCGGAAGGCGTCTTCGGTATCGCCCTTGGTGTATCGACAGGCCTCGTGTTTCTTTTCGTGTTGTTTGGTGCGTTGCTCGATAAGGCCGGCGCGGGCAATTACTTCATTAAAGTTGCCTTTTCCCTTATGGGGCATATGCGGGGTGGGCCTGCAAAGGCGGCTGTCGTGGCCTCCGGCATGACAGGATTAATATCCGGTTCGTCAATCGCCAATGTGGTCACAACCGGCACCTTCACCATTCCCATGATGAAACGCGTCGGGTTTAATGCGGAAAAGGCGGGTGCCGTCGAGGTGGCGTCTTCCGTTAATGGCCAGATTATGCCGCCTGTGATGGGCGCTGCGGCCTTCCTGATGGTTGAATATGTTGATATCAGTTATTTTGAGGTCGTAAAGCACGCATTTGTGCCTGCTATCATCTCCTATATTGCTCTCGTCTACATCGTGCATCTGGAAGCCATGAAGCTGAATATGCAGGGCCTGGATAGGGTTGGAGACGTCAAGCCGATGAAGCTGGCGTTGTTATCGTTTGGTATTACCCTTGCGACCATCCTCATTCTGGGAGGCGGTATCTATTATCTGTCTGAATTGTTCCACCTGCTGGATACCTCCCTAAACCGACTTATTGCAATCCTGATCCTGATTTTACTTCAGGTTGGCATCTTCAAAGTAGCTGTTGAGAAAGCGGAAGAGGGGACGAAAGCAAAGATATTCTCCAAGGGGGCACTGATCCTCTGCAACATAGTAATTGCCAGTTTCGCAATCTTCTTTGCCGTAGACCTCTTGCGGCAACTCGTCGGTCCGACCCTTACGCCCTGGATTGCCGGTGCGGCGGTGCTTCTTGTCTATGTTTATCTGACGTCAATTTGCGCCAGGTATCCCGACCTCGTCGTTGATGATTCGAATGCGCCGATTACAACGCTTCCGGCACCTGGCCCGACCGTTATGGCGGGATTACATTTCGTGTTGCCGGTTGGTGTTCTGATCTGGTGTCTGATGATTGAACGCTTGTCGCCTGAACTCTCCGCTTTCTGGGCCGTTGCGTTGATGATTTTTATCCTTCTTACTCAGCGACGCCTGTTTGCGTTATTCCGGAAAGAAGCAGGATCAGGGACATTCAAGCGTGGCTTTGACGAATTTATCGAAGGCATGATCGCAGGTGCCCGTAATATGATCGGCATCGGCATCGCAACCGCGTCGGCAGGAATTATTGTCGGTACGGTTTCACAGACCGGTGTCGGCCTGGTTCTGGCGGAGCTCGTTGAATTTCTGTCCCAGGGACAGATTATGCTGATCCTGGTTTTTACGGCGGTGTTAAGCCTCATTCTGGGGATGGGCTTGCCTACAACGGCCAACTATATCGTTGTCTCGTCGCTTTTGGCACCGGTGATCGTAAGCCTGGGACAGCAAAACGGGCTTATTGTCCCTCTTATTGCTGTCCATTTGTTTGTTTTCTATTTCGGGATTATGGCCGATGTTACGCCTCCGGTAGGCCTTGCGTCATTCGCGGCCGCGGCAGTTTCAGGTGGTGACCCGATCCGAACCGGTTTTGTTGCCTTCTTCTATTCCCTACGAACAGCTATTTTGCCGTTCTTGTTCATCTTCAACACAGATTTGCTGTTGATTGATGTAACACCGGTGCAGGGATTTATTGTCTTTATCGTTGCCACTGTGGCCATATTGCTTTTTACGGCTGGAACACAGGGGTATTTTATGACCAAGTCGAAATTTTGGGAATCGATATTGCTCATCTTGATCGCATTTACCTTGTTCCGACCCGGTTTCTGGATGGATATTATTTCCCCGCCCTTCGATAAAGCGGACCCGGTTGGAATAGTCGAGGCTGTTCAGAATGCACCGGCGGGATCGGAGTTGCGGTTTATTGTCCAGGGTTTGGACGATGTTGGCGACGAGCTGGTTTTTACGGCGGTTATGCCAATTGGAGATGAAGCGACTGGCGAGGAAAGACTTGAAGATTATGGCCTTCAGATACTGATCGAAGATAATAAGGTCATCATTGATAACGCAGTGTTTGACAGTCCTGCACAAGCTGCCGGCCTCGATTTTGATCAACAGATTCTGACGATCCTGGTTCCAGTGAGCCAGCCTGCGAAGGAGCTGTTGTACATACCCGCCATCTTGCTTCTTGGTGGCATCTATTGGCTGCAACGTCGCCGACAACGGCTTGGTTTTTCATCGACCAGCACCGCGTAAATGAGGGGAGAATAGAATGTTCAAGGATATCTTGCTTGCTGTGGATATCGAGGATATGCAGTCATGGAAAAAGCCTGTTGTGGTGGCGACGGAATATGCCAGGGCTTTTAACTCCAATTTGCATATTATAACAGTGGTCCCGGACTTTGGCATGAGTATTGTCGGTTCATTCTTTCCCAAGGATCATGAAAAAAAGATGGTTGAAAAGGCTAATGAAACACTCCACAAATTTGTGAAGGAGCATGTTTCTGAAGATATTCATGTCCAGCATATTATCGGCCTCGGGTCGATATATGAGGAGATTCTTCGGGTAAGCCGGGAAATCAAATCTGATTTGATTATAATGGGAACGCATCGGCCCAAAGTGCAGGACTACCTGCTTGGTCCCAACGCGGCGCGGGTGACCCGCCATGCCACCTGTTCAGTGATGGTGGTGCGGGATTAACGTTCGTCGATTGGGTGTGAAATAAACCAACTACAATTCCGGTTTGTAGTGCGAACAACCGCGCGTGATGAATTCCAAGGGCACGGATTGATTGATATGTTCTTCTCAATCAGGTAACGCGCTGGCTGAAGCTGTCGCGGCGGCGATGGCGGTGAAAACCTGCTTTGCCAGTCGACCGATCATGACTGGTGGCAAATCAGGATTTCTGAGCTAGTATCATCGCTAAAAATCTGTGAGGAGCGATATGAAGCGACAAGAACATCACCGGTATAGGAATATCATCAAACAGTATTATGAGGGCTGTTCTACGGCAGATTTCGATTTGATGATGTCCACCTTTGATCCGGAAATCGTCCATTATTTTGTTGACCACAGTCCGGTATATGGCGCTGAGGCTTTGGCGAACTATTGGATGAAGGTCGGCCCAAAAACAAAGGCCTCTTGGGTAATGGATCATATCATCGTTCAGGAACCGGAAGCGGTGATCGAGTGGAGTATGCCCTGGACCCCGCCGAGCGACCAAAAGCGTCAGCTGTTACGGGGGACGGAATGGTATTTATTTAAAGATGATAAGATAACAGAGATCCGTAGCTATCATAATAATCACTACTTACAGGATACGAAGAACCGAGAGCTCTGGGGCTTTCCGTACGAAGAACGCGGATACGCACCGCAAGTGTCGGACTAACCGTATTCCATTCGCAGAGGGAAATTGCAGCAGTGTAAAATAATATCCAACGAGAAGGCATTTACTCAGCAATTCCGGGCCTGGGTTTGGATGGGACAGCGGCAGTAGCGTATCATCGCCCAACCGTTGACCGGCAAATCATAGGGACGAATAACTTCGGAGAGGGGAATGTTGTGAGTCGACCCCCTGTTTCAGGTCAATTTCAGGATAAACCCTACAGCAATTCAAAATTATAAGCGCTTTAAAATACAATCAGTTAGGTATTTTTATCTCGGTGAAATTTCCATTTATTAGCATCAGCGAAAAAAACGCTTGACGATTGGTCAAATCATTCTAAATATTCGCTTGCTTGGAAGTGTGGCGACAGAATCGACGATTGTCGCGCGACGGCCCCTTCTGACACAGAGAACCATCTTAAGATGAACTCACTTATGTCTGGTCAAGCGGCAAAGGAGGCCGCTAAGCCGCCCAGTCGACGCTTACTTCAAAGCGCAGACTTTAAATCCCTTCCCCATATTGTTGCAGACAGCACCGCGTTTGCGGAAACGACTGCATTTCCGATATCGGAGCGATCCCGCGTCTTCAAGGACCGGTTCTTCCCTGCCGCGAGCGACGCGGAATGGCTGGACTGGCGCTGGCAGCTCAGAAACCGGATCAGGTCCCTCGCGGGTCTTGAACGGATTTTCAATCTTACGGACGACGAACGTGACGCGGTATCGCGCCATACTGGTTCGTTGCCAATGGGCATCACCCCTTATTATGCAAGCTTGATGAGCCTGGACAATCCGTCCGAGGGTCTGCGGCGTACGCATATCCCGGTTGGTGATGAATTCATCAAGATGCCGGGTGAGGCCGACGATCCACTTGGTGAGGATCACGACGCGGCGGTGCCGGGTCTTGTGCATCGTTATCCGGACCGGGTGTTGTTCCTCGCAACGGGTTTCTGTTCGACTTACTGCCGCTATTGCACGAGATCGCGCATGGTCGGTGAAGCTGGCGGTGAATATGAATTCTCTAAATCCCAGTGGGAGAAGGCGTTCGATTATATCGCAGCGCATCCTGAAATCCGTGACGTACTGATTTCGGGCGGCGACCCACTGACCTTGTCGGATGACCGTCTCGATTATCTGCTGACGCGGCTTCGGGCGATCGAGCATGTGGAGTTTATTCGCATCGGCTCAAAGATCCCGGTGGTGATGCCCATGCGGATTACCAAGTCACTGACAGATATGTTGAAAAAGCATCATCCGTTGTGGATGAGCATTCATTTCACTCATCCGGATGAATTGACACCGGAAGTGACCGAGTCGACCGCGCGGCTTGCCGACGCGGGTATTCCGCTTGGCAGTCAGACGGTTTTGCTGAAAGGTATCAATGACGATATCTCGATCATAAAGCCATTGATGCACGGTTTGCTCAAACGCCGGGTGAAACCTTATTATCTTTATCAATGCGACCCGATTACCGGGTCTTCGCATTTCCGGACCCCGGTGGCAAAGGGCCTTGAAATCATAGAGGGATTGCGTGGTCACACGACGGGCTATGCCATTCCCACATATGTGATTGATGCGCCTGGCGGCGGCGGCAAGATTCCGCTACTTCCTGACTATGTCGTTGGCCGCGATGGTGAAGACCTTATCCTCCGTAACTTCGAGGGCGGGACCTATCGTTACCATGATCCTGGCGGTGTAATCGGGTCTGAACCCTGCCATCAGGAGGCCGCGCAATGAAGCTCGGCCTCGTCTATGATCTGCGGGACGATTATCTCGCCATTGGCTTCTCGGAAGAGGAGACCGCTGAGTTCGATTCCCGGGCAACTATTGATGCTCTCGAAGGCGCCCTTGGACGTCTCGGATGGGATGTCCAACGGATCGGGCGTGGACAGGAACTCGCCCGCCAACTGGTCGGCGGGGAGCGGTTCGATCTTGTCTTTTCCATCGCAGAAGGCCTGCATGGGCGGTCTCGCGAGGCGCAGGTTCCGGCGCTTTGCGAGATGTTCGATCAACCATATGCCTTTTCCGATCCATTGACCATGGCGGTAACGCTGGATAAGCCTGTCGCCAAGCGCATCGTTCGGGACAGCGGCATTCCGACAGCGGATTTCGTTATTCTCGAGAGGGCAACGAGAGACTTGCCGGATATTGCTTTTCCGGCGTTCCTGAAACCGATTGCGGAAGGGACGGGCAAGGGCTGCGGCGGACGTTCCAAAGTTTCAAACAAGGTTGAGCTGAAACGCGAGGCCGCGCGGTTGATCGAGAAATTCCATCAGCCCGTGATTGCCGAGAGCTATCTCGCTGGACGCGAGTTCACTGTCGGTATCGTCGGTAATGGCGCGAATGCAAAGGTAATCGGGGTGATGGAAATTGCTGTCAAACCCGATGCGGACAGCGGTATCTATAGTTACGAAATCAAGGAAAATTGGGAGCCATTTGTAACGCTTGCGCTGGTGGATGACGCAGAGGCACAGCTTGCGGGCACGCGGGCATTGGCCGCCTATCATGCGCTTGGCTGCCGTGATGGGGCGCGGGTCGATCTTAAATCCGACAGCCAGGGTTCGCCGCAGTTTCTCGAAGTGAACCCGATCGCCGGATTACATCCGACCCATTCGGATTTACCGATCTTGACAACGAAGGCGGGCTTCAGTTACGACTGGCTGATTGGCGAAATCACAACGTCGGCAATCGCGCGCTATAATCTTCAAACTTCGGCTGCTGACATACGGGCGGCCTGAGACGTCAATGGCAGACTATATCCCGGTCCTGCATGGTGGCACGGACCTCCGGGCGGACGAGCTTGACACCATTGAGAGCGCAAAATGTGTTGCAGCGGCGCTTGAACGCCTTGGCTATAGAAGCAATGTCATCGCGCTCGATATCGATTTTACAATTATTGAAGAACTGGCCAAGGAACAGCCACTCGTGATTTTCAATCTCGTTGAGAGTATTCGCGGAAACGGCAGCCTTGGCCATCTCGCCTGCGCCCTGCTGGCGCATTTTCACCTTCCCTACACGGGAGCGGGGGAGACGGCCTTTTTTCAGAGCAATTCGAAACGGCTTTCTAAGTCGCTACTTCGGGCGTCAAATCTGCCGACTCCTAGGGAATGGGCTGGCGCGGTACCTGCAGGTCAGACGGTCATTATCAAATCAGTCAATGAGCATGCATCTTACGGTATGGATCAACAGTCCATTGTCGAGGGGCATGAGGCGGAAGACGAGATCATCAGAAGAGAGGCGCAATTCGGCGGTCGCTTTTTCGCCGAAGCCTATATTCCGGGGCGGGAGTTCAATATTTCGCTTCTGGAATCAAAGACGGGACTACAGGTTCTGCCGATCGCGGAAATGCATTTTGATGGATTGCCCGAGGGTGTTTATCCAATTGTTGACTATAATGCCAAGTGGGACGAGGAAAGTGATGTCAATCATCACACCCGGCGCAGGTTTGGCTTGGAGGAGCAAGAGCCGGACCTTGCGGCAGAACTCAGGCGCTTGTGCGTTGACTGTTGGTTTGCCGCGGACCTCAGTGGTTACGCGCGGGTCGATTTTCGCGTTGATGCCAAGGGCCGGATTTTTATCCTCGAGTATAACGCCAATCCCTGCCTCGCGCGGGATGCAGGTTTCGCGGCGGCTCTCACGGAGGCCGGTATGAGCTATGAAGAAGGTATCCAAATGATTGTCGATGCGGCCCTTGCGAAGGAAGTGAACTGATGTTTCGTATTCGAACCCTTACCGATGCCTCGGCCCCCGCCAACCAGAAGGCCATTGGTGAAATCCAGGCAATTATTCGGGATCAATTTTCCGATATGACGGACAAGGACATCGCCAAGCTGCCGGACCAGATTTCCGATCCAATCACCCATCAGTTCGTCGCCAAGGTCTCCGTCGCAGAGGATGGGCGTGGACGTATTCGCGGCTTCTCGTTGCTGCTTGTCGATCCACAGCTCAATTTTGGCTATCTTGAACTGATTGCGACGGCAAAAAGCGGGTCGGGTAGCGGTGTCGGAGCTGCCCTCTATGAACAAATCCAGCAACGCGCACGGGAAAAGGGACTGCGTGGCCTTTATTTTGAATGTCTGCCCGATGATCCGGAGTTGAGTCCTAACCCCGCCATTCGCAAGCAAAATGAAGACCGGCTCCGCTTTTATGAAGGGTTCAATGCCTATCCAATTATGGGGACGGATTACGAGACACCGGTTACACCGGGAACGACCGATAGCCCCTATCTGATGTTTGATGGTCTTGGCGAATTCATGGTGCCGCCTGCCGTGACGCTACGCCGGATAGTTCGCGCAATCTTGGAACGGAAATACGCCGACCTCTGTCCACCAGAATATGTGCAACGGGTTGTAGAGTCGGTCAAGGACAACCAGTATGCGATCAGGCTGCCGCGTTACGGCAGCACACTGCCCGACGTTAAACAACAAGCAATCGCCGCGAAAATTCCGCTCATTGTCAATGACCGGCATGATATCCATCATATTCGCGAGCGAGGGTATGTTGAGGCGCCGGTCCGTATCGAATCAATCCTGAAGGAGCTGGAACCGACAGGGCTTTTTTCCGTGAAGTCGCCAAAGCATTATGGCGATCGCCATATCAAAGCAGTCCACGATACCCGGCTCGTCGATTACATCGAGCGCGCCTGCGCAGATGCGCCTGAAGGAAAATCGATTTATCCCTATGTCTTCCCGATCCGGAACGCACAGAGAATGCCCAAGGATCGTTCCGTTCTTGCCGGATATTGGTGTATTGATACCTTCACACCGCTCAACCGCAATGCCTTTCCGGCAGCACGGCGGGCTGTTGATTGCACCCTGACGGCGACAGAAGCGGTTCTCGATGGAGCGCGCGCCGCTTATGCTCTTGTGCGTCCACCTGGCCATCACGCAGAGAGCCGCGCCTTCGGCGGTTTCTGTTATTTCAATAACGCTGCGATATCGGCGCAATATCTCTCCCGTTATGGGAGGGTGGCTGTGCTTGACGTTGATTACCATCATGGGAACGGCACACAAGACATTTTCTATGAACGTGGCGATGTTCTGACTGTCTCGATCCATGGCGATCCATCCTTCGCCTATCCCTATTTTACCGGATTTCGCAATGAAACCGGGCGAGGGGCAGGAGCAGGCTGTAATCTTAATATTCCGTTGCCGGAGACAATTACGGCCGATATCCATCGCGAGGCCCTCAAGAAAGCCTTTGTCCGCATCAAGGATCATGCACCGGCCTATTTGGTGGTCGCGCTAGGCCTGGATGCGGCCAAGGGGGATCCGACAGGTACCTGGCCGTATCGCGCTGCCGACTTCTTCAAGATGGGGGCATTGATCGCCGGAATAGGCCTGCCGACGGTGTTTGTGCAAGAGGGCGGTTATCGCGTGCGCAATCTCGGTGTCAACGCCCGGCGCTTTTTTGAAGGGGTGGCAAGTGTTGCCAAGACGCCAGACTTGACCTGGGAACTGAAACGTAAAGGCGGCATGGGCAAGAATGAGCCGATGAAATGGCGCTCGTCCGTTGTTCCCGCCGATGTTGCCGAAATACGCCGGATCGTTATGGCCACCAACGCTTTTTCAGGTGAGGAGATCGATATCGCGGCGGAACTGGCAGAGGAACGGATCGCCAAGGGCCGGGTCTCTGGCTATGAGTTTATTCTCGCCACGCAAAATGGAAAACTCGCGGGCTATACCTGCTATGGCAAGACTCCGGGCAGCGAGCGGGCGTATGATCTTTATTGGCTCGCCGTCGATCCCGACCGACAGCGCAGCGGTCTCGGGCACCAAATTCTGGAACGGACCGAGGCGGCTATTCGCAAAGCAGGTGGTGCGTTCATGATTGCGGAAACCTCGTCAACGGGTGCCTATGACAAGGCACGTGCATTTTATGAGCGGGTCGGGTTCGAGAAGTTGGTTGAAATCAAGGATTTTTATCGGCCCGGAGACAACAAGGTCATTTACCGGAAAAGCTGTCCGCCTCAATCCTAAATGGACGGGCACTGTTTTCCATAGAACACAATTGTCGTCACCTATATCCGTTGCGCCACGGTTATCAGCCTAAAGATTGAACACCCAAAAGAATGGGTTGTTGGTGCCCGCGGCCGTATACGCGGTTGTCTAATTGATGAAACCTTCTTCCAACTCAGGAAAATGCATGATAAATTAGTAAAGTATAATATTTAATACAATTCTGAATATGGGGATTGTCTATGACGCAAAATGAAGGCAGCGAAATAGCAAACGTCCAAATCAGTTATAGTATAGGGGGTGGGTCAACACAGAAACTGGGCGCCGAATTTCTGATTGTCGCATGTGATCCGCGTGGCCTGTTTGGGATAGCGAATTATACCGCATACGAAGCTAGTTTGTTCAAGAGGTTGGTGAACTTCACGTTTCATACAACACTTTTAAAGGTAAAACGCAGGACCAAACCGGATCATGGCGTTCTTTTCGCTCCCAGCCGTCTCAAGGAAATGAGAGGCTGGATATACGGCTATCGCAACGAAACTGGCAAAACTTACGGGATGGAGGTTGCCAATGAAATGGATGAAAACCTCGTTACGGTTTACCAGATCGTTAAAGCAGTGGAACATCCGCCGTCTCCGTTAAAATTCCGGCAGTATCTGGAACGTTATCTCGCTGAACTTGAATGGTGGCCCTATGGGTCGGATTATGAAATCCTGAGCGAAGTCACGACCCCCTATTTCGATCACTTCGGCCCAGAGGATCTCGAGATGAACATGCCATGGAAATATCTTGATATCCAGGGCATGAACCACACCGCCTTTGTACATGCGTCTACCTGTTTTGAGTCTGTCTTGCATTGCTGGCTATACATCAACCTGCTGTTCGCCCCCGATGACCCAAGTAAGAAGAGCCGGATCGAACTGCCGCAGGACAAGTCAGCTCCTATTGTGATCCTGGGAGCGGGAGTTAGTGGGTTATTGGTGGCCAATATGCTGCGCGACCTTGGCTATGAAGCCGTCAGGCTCCTTGAAAAGACGGATCGCTATGGCGGTAAAACGCATACAGTACCAGAGGGGTTTCCCCGCCCACAGCACGAAGTCAAGAATACAATCTGTGAACTCGGAACATGTTACCTGTCGCCAGCGTATGACGAGATGGTCAAGAAATTTGCGCAATTCACAACCGACGTGGGGAATAAGCAGGTAGGTTTCGGCGGACCCACCGGAAATTTTCGCGGTATCATTACCAAAGGACAGTTTTCGGGCAAGTTTCCTGTGCCGCCGGTTGTGAGTTATCCCGAGTATATTCTCTTGAAGGCGGCGGATGAAACGGGCATGTCGCCGCCGATAGGGCCGGATAGGAAAAAAAATGCTGAGGCGCTTCAGGAGAGAATTGCGGATGATCTTGATGCCTATTGCGTTGAACATGAGCGTATTATGGGTCGGCAAAAGCCGATGCCACTTAAGCCGCCCGATCCGTTCTTGCACTCCAAGTCGGCCCGGAGTTTCCTGGATTTCCTGAGGTCCAACGACTGGGAATCCCTGGTCGGCCTGATGCAATATGGCTATTCGGTTCAGGGATATGGACCGCTGGACGAAATTCCCGCCTATTACGGGCTTGTCTGGGTTACGCCAGATGTTGCGCGGCAGATAGCCAGAGAGTTTCGTAACCCCGATGGGAAAGACATTGTTACCGCCTGGTCTTTAGGTTGGAGCGATGTCTGGTACCATATGCAGCGGGGGATGAGTATCACCTATAATGTCGATGTAATTTCAGTATATCGCGCGGGTGTCCTAGACGATTGAACCATGACCCGTGAACAACTTAGAGGGAGAAGTTTTGTGAGGGGCAGAGTGATCTTCAGAAACGGATAGTCTTGAATAAGCTAATGGAAAGACGTCTGACAACTATCGTGGCAGCGGACCTCGTGGGATATTCGCGGTTGGTCTCGAATAACGAAGAGGCCGTGATCACGAGATTTCGGGAATTGCGGCACGAGCTTATCATTCCGGCGATTTCCAGCGCCCAGGGCCGGGTCATCAAAACCATGGGAGATGGGTTTCTCGTCGAGTTCCCGTCGCCGCGCGCTGCATTGCATACGGTCGTTTTCCTCCAACACGCAATGTTTGAACGCGAAGGTGCGGTCCCCCTTGAAACACGATTAATGTTCCGTATCGGAATCAATTACGGTGAGGTAATTGTTGATGGCGATGACGTGCTGGGAGACGTGGTCAACATCGCTGCCCGCCTTGAAAGCATTGCGCCGCCGGGCGGTGTCTGCGTCTCCGAGACTGTATTTACAGAAGTCGCTGATGCCAGCGACACGCTCCTGGTGCCATTGGGGCCGCAATATGTGAAGAACATTCCGGCGCCAGTTAATGCATGGAACGTGCTGATTAAGGGCGTTGATGCCAGACCAACGAAACCTCCCAGAAGATCAGAGCGTCCGTCCATCGCGGTACTGGCGTTTGAAAATAACTCGGATGATGACGAACAGCGGTTCCTCGCGGACGGTATTGCCGAGGATGTTATTGTCCAGTTGTCGCGTTTTCGATCTCTTTTCGTCATCGCGCGAAATTCGGCCTTTTCTTACAGGAACACTCACAAGGACGTGCGCGAAATAGCCAGTGAGCTTGGGGTGCGCTACGTTGTCGAAGGATCGGTTCGCCGGGGGGGAGATCGTCTGCGGGTGAGTGCACACCTGGTTGAGGCGAAAACCGGAGGGCATATCTGGTCTGGCCGCTGGGATCGCATGGTGTCAGACCTGTTTGACTTGCAGGATGAATTAACCCGCGCGATTGTGTCTGAGCTTGCACCGGAACTTGGCGCGAATGAGCGGTCGCTGGCAAGGCGCAAACCTACAGAAAACCTGACGGCGTGGGAATTATGCCAAAAGGGGTTGGCAGAGTTTTATAATTACAATAACGAGAGTTATCCCGCGGCGGCAAAGCTGTTTAAAGCAGCAATCGACGCTGACCCGGAATTTGCCTTGCCATATGCACTTTTGGGGCGTTGGCATTCTGTCATGGTTACGACCGGCCGAAGTAGCGATATTCCCAATGATGTGCAGCAAGGGTTGGTCAATGCGAGCAAGGCCATTGAGCTGGACGATCGATTGGAGGACGGGCATGTCGCACTCGGGTCGTTGTTGACCCTGATGCGTCAGGAAACGCCGGCCAAAGAGTCTCTGGATCGCGCCTATGCGCTGAATGATAACAACCCGGTAATGTATCACGCGCGCACGATGTTCTATCTATATCAGGTTGACCCCGATACACACGCGATGGAAAAATCGGCACAAACGGCCTTGGCACTTAATCCAAAGGACCCGTTGGCCTGGGCATTCCATTTCATGATCGGGACGGCCCGATGGATGCGGGACCTTGAAAATCTGCGACCAGATGTGAAAGAACCGATAGATGCCGCCTGTGCATCGATGCAGGCGGATTACTTTCCGCTCATGGTTGGGGCAACGCTGTATGCGCGCCTGAATGATCTGGATCAGGCAAAATACCTGCTGGAGCGGGCCATTGGTCGTCGGCCAGCTTTGTCGCTGAAGATGTGGCAAACGGCCTTTCCGTTTCCATCATGGCCGCGCATGATCAAGTCAATCGAGCCAGAGTTGGAGAAGCTGGTCGAAATCGGGTTGCCCCGGGAGTAAAGGAAGACGAACACCTCATCGTGCACGAATGTAAGAAACGTGGACATATACCTACGTAACCCTGTTGCAGGAAACAATGCCCATAGGCAGCAGGGAATCCCTGATACACATATATTTGTCGGCAGACGCTCTTCTAATAGTCCGTGCGGAAAAGTCTTTATTTATTCGCGGAATGAATTCCTCGAGTAGACCGCAGCCGGCTATTCATTTTATAGTACTCCCAAAATAACACGAATAATCATACAGGAAGTCACCTATGGGCCCGATTTCAAATAGCTATATTTCGCAACGCATTAAGCTTCACTATGTGGATTGGGGAAACCCGGAGGCGCCGGCTTTGTTGCTAGTACATGGAGGGCGTGACCATTGCCGGAACTGGGACTGGGTGGCAGAGGAATTGCGTCATGACTGGCATGTCATCGCGCCGGATTTGCGTGGCCATGGAGACAGCGGATGGTCGACCGACGGTAATTACAGTATCCAGAGCTATGTCTATGATATTGCGCAGCTAATCCATCAAAAGGAGTTGAGCCCGGTAACGATTGTTTCTCATTCCATGGGAGGTAATATCGCTCTTCGCTATACAGGGCTTTATCCGGAAAACGTTCGAAAGCTTGTCGCGATAGAAGGCCTTGGATCATCGCCCAAGATGATAAGGGAGGCTCAAGAAACTCCGGTCGCAAAACGCTGGCGCGACTGGATCGATCAAAAGCGGGCGGCAAGTGCCCGGACGCATCGCCGGTATGAAACATTTGAGGACGCCCTTGCGCGTATGAAGGCTGAAAATAAGCATTTATCGGAAGAACAAGCCCTGCATCTGACAACGCACGCGGTCAACCAGAACGAGGATGGGACGTTCAGCTGGAAGTTCGATCATTATATGCGTGTCTGGGCGCCATTTGATATTAGCCAGGAAGAAACCCAGAAATTATGGGGAGAAATCACCTGTCCGACAATGCTGTGTTACGGCAATGACAGCTGGGCGTCAAACCCGATAAAAGATGGACGGATCAAGCATTTCAAAAGTGCAACCGTGAAAAATTACGAAAATGCCGGTCACTGGTTGCATCATGACCAGTTCGAGAAGTTCATGGCAGACCTGAAAGAATTCTTGTGATGAGTTGATTTGGGCCTCATGGCCGAGAGTTTACCGCCGACAGATTGATAGCCTGTCGGCGGGACGGATTTTTAGAGCTTATCCCAAACGGTATACGCGGTTTGCGGTATCGTGAAATAAGTCAGCTTTTTCAGCGTCGCTGTAATTGGCCGTCAGTCGTTTAAACGAGTTCCATAGTACATTATAGCTACAGCTCACCTTGTCGACCGGGAAATTGGATTCAAACATGCACCGCTTGGGACCAAACTGTTCAATTACATGTTCATAGAAACGCCGTGTTGCCTCCATCAATTCAAGGCTTGAAGGCGGGCGTTGCTTCATATGCCAGTCGAAGCCATTAATCTCCATGGCGAGACCGCCAAGCTTTGCAACCACGTTCGGGCATTTCGCCAGGTCGGTTATCGCGTTTTTCCAGGCCGGAAAATAGTCGTCCTGTTTCCCTTTATAGGGTCCGATACCAAGGGGGCCGCCAAAATGATTGAGGATGATGGTTGTCTCTGGAAAGGCGCGTGCAAGATCCGCTAGCTGGGGTATTTGCGGATGATAACACCAGCCTTCAAAGCTTAAATTTCGCGGCGCAAGAGTTGCGAACCCTTCGCGAAATTGGTCATTCAGGTACAAGTCTTGGATTGTTGTTGGTTGGGAATTCGGTACATCCTTGCTTGGGTCCCAGCAAGCCCGATGGCGAATGCCGCGAAATCGACCGCCCCCCGCGGCGATGTGGGCATCCAGTACAGGACCAACAGCATCGCCGAACATCAGGTCAGCCAGACCAACAATGCCCGCGGCAACACGCGGCTTACCATAAAGCCCGGATGCACTCATTGCCGCAATACCATTAACGAATTCGGTTTCGCCAACCGGTTTCAAGTTGTCGGGGCCGCTTGATCGGTACATCGACCCACATTCTATGAACACGGTCGAGACGACGTTGTGACCACTCGTCACGTCGGTGAGAATTTCATCGAGAAGGTACCGCTGGGACGCTCTATCGCTCCGTGAATCCCACAAATGATGATGCGGGTCGCAGATCGGTAACTCGGGCTCTAATGTTTCTTCAACCGTGAGGTTAAGCCAGTCGAAATTTGTTGGTTTGATTGTCATTTTTCTTTTCCTAGCACAATGAGTAATCCATGGATCTTCGCAAGCGGAGCCTGGGGAGAATTGGCTTTCCGGTCCGGCTATCCTGTGGGGTTATTATAAACGACCTGAGGCGAATGCAGAGAGGTTTTGCAAGAAATGGTTGAGTACAGCATCCGGAACTTCCTGGATTTACGGTCTTGCCGTATAAACTACGATACAGCTATCGGGTCAGGCCAGGGAAATTATTCTGAACGCTACGATTTGCTGACCCTAGGGTTTGCAAATATACTTTAGGATACATCTTGCAGATACGACTTGATAGGCACACTTCTTCTAGACGGTGGATCAACTGCCCCGAGAGCATTTAAATTGGATTACATTTACATTCTAGGCGGCTTGATCGGTCTTTTCTTCGGGGGCGAGCTGTTGGTGCGCGGTAGTGTGGGAATTGCTCAGCGTATGGCTATTCCTCCGCTCCTTATCGGGCTTACTGTGGTCGGCTTTGGCACTTCTACACCAGAACTACTGGTATCGGTCGATGCCGCCTTGCACGGTGTGCCGGATATTGCGATCGGCAACATCGTTGGGTCGAACATTGCGAATGTTCTCCTGATCATCGGCCTTTCGGCGCTGGTCTGGCCGATCCGCGTGACCGGGGCGACTCTGCGGCGAGACACGGTCGTCATGGTGATGGCAGCGCTTGTTCTTGTGCCGATCTTTGCCAGGGGCGAAATGGGGCGGGTCATGGGCATGATGTTGATAGCCGGGCTCGTATTTTATCTGATTTGGGCCTATCGACAATCTGCCGGAGCACTCATTGAAGCTGTTGACCTTCAGGCTCCCAGATCAGTGTCCATTTCCATTTTCTGGGTAATCGCGGGACTTATCGCCTTGATGTTTGGCGCTCGTTTGTTGGTGGACGGCGCGGTCTCAGTCGCGCGAGGATTTGGTATTTCTGAAGCCTTCATCGGCCTGACTATCGTCGCCGTGGGTACATCGTTACCTGAGCTTGCGACTTCCCTCATTGCCGCTTTTCGTCGGCAGTCGGAGATCGCCATCGGTAATGTTGTCGGTTCCAACATTTTCAACATTTTGGGCATTCTCGGTGTTACCGCTGTGATAACACCGGTTCCAGTGGCATCGCGCTTCCTGACCTTTGACCTGCCGGTCATGATTGGCGCATCGATTTTACTCACCCTCCTCTTGCTCACGCGTCCGGTCATTGGACGAGGGACCGCTGTATTCTTTCTTGTCAGTTATCTATTATATGTGTGGATGGCGCAGTGAAGCCTAGCTTTGGCAGGTTCTGGGTTACATTTATTGTCTCTAGGGGGCTGTTCTGCAAACCGAACAAGGTCTCCGTCTCAACTTAACCGGAACCGGTCAACCCTCCTGTTCAGGAATGTGATCGCATCAGGGCGACCTGTAATCCATATTGTACGTTCTGTAATCCACCATCGATATTTTCCAACAGGCATCTTCTCGC
Source organism: Sneathiella sedimenti (assembly GCF_017313765.1). Taxonomy (GTDB): domain Bacteria; phylum Pseudomonadota; class Alphaproteobacteria; order Sneathiellales; family Sneathiellaceae; genus Sneathiella; species Sneathiella sedimenti. The sequence continues at coordinate 166,014 of NZ_JAFLNC010000003.1, forward strand.
CATTTCGATGTTCCCTTTTTCGATGGCGTCGATAATTTCCAGATGCTCACGACAGGTTTCCCCAATTCGTCCGTCACGCTGAAAATCGATAGTCCTAAAGAACAGTAATCGTTCGCTAAGAGACCGTAAGGCATTCAAAATAACTTTGTTACCTAACAATTCCGCGAGACCTTCATGGAAGTCCTGATCCAATAGCGCGGCCTTTGCAGGCTCCGGATCCACACCTGCTTCATGAGATTTCTGGATATCTAGCCACTGAACTTTCAACGCTTTCAATCCGGCCTGCCTCTGCTCTAGAACACACAGCCGCTCGATCACGTATAGCTCGATGGCTTCGCGAAACTCGTAAATGTCCCGAACTTCTTCAAAGCGAACTTGCTTAACCACAAATGAGCGGTTTTTTCGGCGCTCTGCCAAACCAGCGGATTCCAGCATTTGCAGGGCTTCGCGCACAGGGCTACGGCTGACACCAAATTCCTCGCTCAACTCTTCTTCAACCAAGAGTGTGTTGGGGGGGTACTCCCAATTCAGGATTCGTCGCTTTAGAGTATCTGATATTTTTTGTCCCAAACTTATCTTGGTTTTGCCACTCTGCTTTGCCCGTTGTTCGGTTTTAGAGTTTGATTTCACTGACAATATTTTATTTCACATTTCTATATTGAAAACAAAGGCTTAGTCGCGAATTATTCGTGTGCCCGCTTTGCCTGTCAAGGCTAGTCCCATAAGAGGTAAGCTGGTGATAATACCATTGGCTCCCTCCCTGTGTTCAACAAAATCCGCAAGGGCTGTAACTTTGGGCTTCATGCTACCAGCCGGGAATTCGCCGGAGGCACAATGGGCCCTGGCCTCGCTCACAGTCATGGTTTCTATTTGCCGTTCGTTAGGTGTATTGAAGCCCAGGCTGACACGGTCAACCCCGGTCGGTAAAATCAACATATCCGCGCCAATGTCTTGGGCCAGCAGCGCAGACGAAAAATCTTTATCGATAACGGCTTCAATTCCCTCAATTTCGCCCTTCACATTTTCAATGACCGGTATGCCGCCACCGCCAAGGGTAATTACCAAAAAATCGTCAGCGATCAGTTTGCGGATGGAATTGACCTCAATAATATCGATGGGCTTTGGCGAGGGCACCACACGTCGCCATCCCCGACCTGAGTCCTCAATAATACTCCAGCCATTTTTTTTAGCGAGCGCTTCGGCTTCCTTTTTACTATACCATGATCCGATGGGCTTGGTGGGATTAGAAAAGGCTGGATCATTTCGATCAACCAATGTCTGGGTAACAATGGCGATAGGATCGCGCTTGATGCCCCGTCGCTTGAATTCGTTACGCAGGGCCTTACAAAACATGTAACCGACTGCCCCTTGAATATCCGCGCCCGCATAGTCCATGCTCACTTTTGAAACATATTTCTCGCTCAGTTCTGAACGCCGCATGATGAAGCCCACTTGAGGACCGTTCCCATGTGTTAAGAGCACATTCCAGCCCTGTTCGATCATATCGGCGATGTTGATGGCTATCTTCTGAACGACCGCAAATTGATCATTCAGGGATACATTTTTAGCATCTGGAATCAGAGCGTTTCCACCGATAGCAACAACAGCAAGATTATTGGTCATCAGATGATCCTCACTATTACGTATTCAGATTGTAATAAAGTGCTCTTAGTGCCTGGGTAAAACACTCAAGGGGCGCCGCTGTCAGCCCGGCACCGATTTGTCCGACGCCTGCATCTTTATGAGCAATCCCCGTGTTGATAATTGGCAGGATCCCGGTATCAACAACTTTACGAATATCAATGCCCGCGGCCGTTCCTGCAAAATCCAGCATGGGCAAGGTGAACGCGGAATTGCGGCCAAGGGTAATGCGCTGCATCTTTCGAGAGTTCTCAACCGCTTGGGCCACATCTCCGCCCACGAACTGGACGATAGCCGGGGACGCAGCCATAGCAAACCCGCCAACACCGGCAGTTTCGGTAATCGCACTATCACCTAGATCGGGAGCTGCATCAGCGCCCGTATATCCGGGAAAGAACAATCCTTCCACCAGCGGGGCCTCTGTCACAAACCAGCGGTCGGGAAATGCCGAAATACGGATGCCGAATTGAACGCCATTTCGCGCCATAACCGTAACCATGCTCGAATTCTCGACACCGCTTGCAGCATCAAGCATGGATTTACACGCCGCCATGGAGAGGTTTAGGAAGAAGTGATCGTTGCCGGCAATAAAACTGAGGGCTTCGCTAATTTGGGCCTTATCGGCACTGCCTTGCAGCGCGGCGGGGGCGAGTTTGCGAAAAAATAGCGATGTCGCCGCCGCATTGCGGTTGTGGACCTCATCCCCCATGTGCAGGGCCGAAGCCATCAAGGGCTTGAGTTCGAGGCCGCCCATGATCTCAACGGCTTCCTGCAGCACCGGAGCTAGAACGTCGGCCATCCAGCGCAAGCGGTTCAGTACATCATCACTATAGGCACCAAAACGAAGTACCTTGCCAAGTCCTTCGTTGAAGTTGCAGTAGGTTAAATTCCCTAACATCTCGTTCTTAACAATCCATACCGGCATAGATGGGCTGATTATCCCGGCCATTGGCCCGACGGCGTTTAAATGCTGCGCGGGTGTCAGCTCAATATCACCATTCTTGGCAAGTTTTTGTGCGTCTTCGGCGGTGCTGGACCAGCCTTCAAACAAGATCGCTCCTATGATAGCTCCTTGCTGTGGGCCACACATATCACGCCAAGCCACGGGGGGGCCGGAATGAAGAATTTGTTTGGAACCCATACCGGGTATGGAGTCAACGGCCGTCCCAACCCCTGTCAAGATTGGGTTGGCTTCAAGGTAGCGTGAAAAGGCAATCTCGTTGGCGGCTTCAACAATCGGGTTATTGGTTATTTGAGCCAACTGCCAGGCAGTTTCAGCGACACCCCCCGCGGGCGGTTGCCATTGGCAGGAAATAACAGGAACGGAATGGGCAACAAATGGATCAGCAAATTTTGCTAGTCCCACGTTGATCACGTTCAATGGATCACTAATAATGTTTTTCATTGTTGACTCCGCTTAACAACTTGCAGGGCAAGAATGACCGCTTCCGCATTACTTGCGCAAAGCGTTACACCCTCGGCTTCCAGCTTTGCCTTCTGATCGGCAAGATTTTGTGGATCGTTAACAGTGCCGCAAATTGAGGCAATATAGGCTGGCCCGGATCCCTTTAGGGAGGTTCTGGCGGCTCCGATGGTTTTTGCCAATTCCCCGGCGGGATCATCGTGCGACCCATACCCCAGGACAACATCCAAAAGAATGACGGCAGTCTCCGGGTCATTCGCTTCCTGCAGGATGCGTTCATTGCGGGGAGTCGGGTCAATCATCGGATGGGGTTTGCCGCGTGTAAATACATCATCTCCCAGGTCAATCACAGTGTGCCCTTCGCTTCGGAAGGGCGACGTCATTTTCTGGGCATTGCCGACGGGGCCATTGGAACAAATATCCGATAGATGGTTCTGTAAAAGCAATTGCGCCTCATAGCAAAAGGTGCCGCCGGTATATAGTCCACGCAAATAGCGTTGTGGTGACTTGATGGTTCGGGCAATAATTTTGCTGCGTTCATTTATCCCGAGATCGTCAGGTCCGGCGCTGGTAAAATCTGCTGCTTCTCCTTTATCAAGAGCGACAGCCCGGTGGGCGGCTTCTTCCAGGGTACTGGCGGCTGTGATGTGCGGGCCCTTGATTTGGCTTGCGTCAGCGCCCAGGAAGTTTACGACAATAGGCTTTCCGGTTTTACTGGCAGCGGCAAGAACTTTATCCGCAACTTCTTTCGCCGGAGGTTTTGAAATCAAGGTTATGACCTTGGTTTGAGGATCATTTGCCAGCGCATGAATGCCTGCCAACATAGTCAGGCCACCGACCTCTTTGGACAGATCATGCCCGCCTGTCCCAATGGCGTGGCTGACACCCGAGCCGAGTTGATCAATCAGGCTTGAAACCTGCTGGATGCCGGTGCCCGAAGCCCCGATAATACCTATATTCCCCTGGCGGACCACATTTGCGAAAGCCAGTGGGACACCGCTAATAATGGCGGTGCCGCAATCAGGCCCCATGAATAAGAGACTTTTTTCGGCGGCGTATTTCTTTAATATAATTTCCTGTTCGACTGAGATGTTATCGGAAAAAAGCAACACATTCAGTCCGGCCCGCAAGGCTTTCATGGCCTCCGCCGCGGCAAATTCCCCAGGGGTGGAAATCAATGCCAGGTTGGCCATCGGAGCTTCTTCCAGTGCACCAAGCAAGGAGGTTGGCGCGAGACGCTTAACGCCGCCACTCGACTCTGAGGACTCCTTGGGCGCGAGTGCAATCTCGGCAGCAGTGAAGGCGTCATCCAATGCCTCTGGCTTGCCCTTTATGACAAATAGCAAATCACTGGGTTTCGTGTTGGGGCGGGCATCCAATAAGCCGCTTTCCAACAGCAAATCCAGATTGGTGGTTGTTCCCATCAGCCCCGATGCCTGCTCGATGCCGGGCATGTCGGAGATGGTTGCCGAAATGCGCATAAGTGCCACGGAATCCTGATAGATGTTTTGGTAAATTTTCGTCCTCGTTTCCATGGATACTCCTAGTGGTAACAGTTGTTCGTATCTTCGAGTCTGAACATCGATGACGGATGGGGTTGATGGAAAACTAGTAGGCCGTTAAGTAATCCCCAGGCTCCATCGCAGCCTGAACTGGCGCCAATGCTTGTCGCCTGGTGAAAGATCGCGCAAACCTTGGCGGGCTCGGCATCATGCATCAGTACGTTGCGTAGCTGAATTAGCGGGTTGTGAAATGAGCCCCTCAAAGCATCCTTCAGCAATAGGCGACTGACCAAAGTGGTGTTTCCCAGGTGGGGCCGTAAAGCGACTGCCAATGACTCTAATAGGGAACTCTTTAGGCCGTGCAAGGCGCAACAGAGACCTACCAGCATATCATCGCCACTCGGTGTCAGGCCTGGGCCGGCACCAATCACGCCGGCCAGTAGTTTGTCATCCGGTTTATTGTGACTGTGCAAATCTTCAACAAAAGCGTCGAAGCGGGTTTGAGCGGCGATTCGGAGCGGGAGGGCATTTAAATTTGTCTTCTCTTTCTGCAGGGCGTCTCGCACGAACTTGCAGGATAGATCATTAATTAAAATACTTTCGGGAGGAGGAGGGCTGCTCCAACTATCCTTCTGGCTCTCTGTTAACCGAAGGGATGAGATCCCCGTCTTTGGAAAATGGAGACCGAGTTGATCACAGCGGACCATCATACCCGGTTTTAGCCGGGCAAAGAGGTGGCGCGCAGACCGTTTCTCTAGAGCAAGACAGCGTTCTCCAATGTTCTCCTCTCCAGCTATTAAAGTTTTCAGGGTTTCCTCATCAGAGTCACGTACGCAAACGTTAACGGCCTCAGCGTAGGTGCTATGAATTTCACCCTGCCAATTACCCTCAAAACCTATGCCTGCTCTGATAATCATCAACGATCCTCTTGTTTGAGAAAAGCAAGAGGATGATTTCAATCTCTTGCTTTAACGGTTTTACCTGAACGCTCTAATAACCTCGCTGCTGTCCGTAACCCAGCCGAAGATTCCGCCCTGAGCCTTGATCATCTCAAGGGACATTTTATGAAATTCCGGGAAATATGAGCCGGTTGCATCCGAGACAACAACACATTCATATCCACGATCATTGGCTTCGCGGACAGTAGTCGTGACGCACACTTCTGTTGTTACACCGCAGACAATCAGGGTTTTGATGCCCCGGTTCTGCAAAATTAAATGGAGGTCCGTAGCCCAGAAGGCGCCCTTGCCAGGCTTATCAACTACGGGTTCATCATTAAGTGGATAGAGTTCCGGTATAATATCGTGACCTTTTTCGCCGCGAACCAGGATACGGCCCATGGGGCCAACGGAACCAATGCCGCCATCAGGTCCCGGGCGACCACGTTCAGCCTTTGTTGGCGGGAGATCGCCCAAATGGGGGGCGTGACCCTCTCTGGTGTGAATGACACACAATCCTTGGTGACGCGCCATATCCAGCAGCTTTTTTGTTGGTTCAATGGCTGTGCGCACAAGCGTTACGTCATTACCCAAGGCTTCGCCGAAGCCGCCGGGTTCGACAAAATCGCGTTGCATGTCAATGATTAATAACGCGGTGTGCTTTGGGTCAAATACCAGTTCATAAGGCTCAGCCTGAATTTTTCGAGTCATAATCTTCTCTCTTGTGCGGTGAGTTATTTTTTGGAATCCATGTAAGCTCGCCAGTCACCAAAACTAGAAATTTCCTTGTGGATTCCTTCTGCGTGCTCGCGCGGAAAAAGAATGCCGTCCACAGTACGACCATCTTCAAGTTTCACAGGACCGCAATAGAGATGCGGTGGTTCGCCTGCCTCAACTCTGGCCCAGATCTCATCACTCATACGATAATATTCACCGGTAACCGAGACGCCGTTTTCTTTTTCAGGATCTACTTCAAACATGCCCGGGTGGACATCACCGATGGAAAATAACCGATAACAAGGCTGGGTTCGGAATTCACCGAGAAACTCAGCACCCTCCAGGTTGGAGTGCAAGCCTAGCCCACGCATCAATGTGCCATTGACAAAAAGTTCCTTCACAAGACGTCCTTTCTTTTATTTTGACTAAAGGTTGGGGGAGAGAATGTCTCTTTCCCTCCCCAGTTTATCAGGACACCACTGATCAAGGTGCGTCATCATCGACGGGCGTCCAGTCAACACCTTCCTCCTGTCGCAAGCTCACGTACGCCAGCATCAGAGCGAGCAGAGCATAACCTAGACTGACGGACGGGCTGGCATTTATGGCCAGTTGTGATCCGTGGATAAAGCCTAAGAAGGACAGAACGGCCGCAATACCGGCATAAACAGCGGCCCAATTGAACTTGCGCTCAATTATGAACACACCAATCGCGCCGAGCATCAAGCCGGCGAGGATGGAGCCGCCGCCGAGGGTTTCGACACCATGATAAAGCACATTGGCTGAATTCAGGTTTGCAATACCAATTTCGGCTACGCTTGTTCCGGCGACCTGTATCGTACCGTCAATCTGCGTCTTGGCCCATTCGGCGATACTCGGTATTGTTGCCAAAATAATGGCCGGTGCATGTGCTTTTGGTGTGCATTGAAAAGCCTGGGCACCGATGACCAGTCCAATGAACAGCAAGATTGGTAGTATGGCAACCAACGGAATAACAGACAATAGCAGCGCCGTAAGACCGAAGAAACAAATCACGGCTACCGAAAAGCCCGTCGCCAGGGAATAGCCAATTCGTCCACCAACTGCTTTCCAGCCTGGATGGCCAATATAGACTGCGGGTGGGAACGGAGAACCAAGCAACGATCCGACGACAGCGCCACCGCCATCCGCCAGAAGTACAGGGCGTAAATTGAAATCATCGCCAGCAGCGGCAGCGGATTCAATATTGTTTATGGCTTCGGTGAAGTTATAGATACCCAGCGGAATAGCAGTAACCAACAAGGGCCAGACTTCACCAAGGGAAACGGCAAACACATCGCCAGACAAAGTCGGCATATAAAAACTGAACGTATCCATGGCTGAGCCAACGGCGGAAGGGACCATTAGGTCGCTATAGCCGAGGAACACTGCTCCCCACGCCATTGCCGTTCCAACGATGACAGCGGCAAGTCCGCCTGGGATACCAAATGGCATACGCACTTTGCCAAGCCAGCTCAGAAGAATGATACCGAAGCAGACGATAGCAATCCATGGGACTTCATACATCTGGAAGGCGGGCCGCATCGAAATGAAGGCAATGGAAATACCCGCCAGCGTTCCAAGCATTGCCGCGCGCGGCGTATACTTGCGAATGGTCGGTCCGACAAAAGCACCGATCAGCACGATTACACCAATTATCAATGCCCAGATCAAACCCATCTGCCAGGCTAGTATTGGATCATTCGTTTTCAAATAGGTGGGAAGCATGACCAGAAACACCACAATAAACATGTGGGGTACACTTGGACCATACGGCAAAGCCGCTACATCTGAGCGACCTTCTTTCTGCGATAATTTATAGGCCAGATAGGCATAAAATAAATTGCCAAGCGGTAGTGCGATACCTAGTGCCGGGAGAATTCGACCGTATACAGTCGTTTCCGGCATTTGAACGACGTAAAGGGAAAGTCCCGTCAGTACCAGTACGTTCAGCAAAATATTTGTGAAAAGCCCAAAGAATGCGTTCCAGTCACCTGGGGTCCACAGCTTTGGCTTGTCAAAAGTTTCTGTGCTCATAAGTGCCTCCATTTTGGCAACCTTGAAAGGCTGGGAGTGCTTCACTGTATGTCGATATTTCAACCGAACGCAGAACAGAAAAATTTCAACAGTACACTATATAGAAATTTTCCATCTTCGTTGCCGCCCCCCCCCCTGTACGACAACTAGAGACAAACTCTCGCGCAATTGTCGACAATATAGTATATTTTATTGAATACAAGAAAAATATGATGTTTTAAAAATACCTATGCGGGCATTTCCATTCTATTTTGTGTTAAAAGTCCAAATCCTTACTGCTATTTCAAGATGTTAAGTTGGCGTGTAAACATGAAAATAACCGCCCATTGTGTGATGAGGACCAGAAGCGCCTGGCTTCATTTTTTAAAGACCGACAGACGCGATCCCCCTACAATGACGCCTACATCAGGACTTACCAATCGCGGCAATCCGGAGTGAAAGATGGCAGAACAGGTTTATTACATTCCCCATGGTGGTGGCCCATTGCCAATAATGGGTGACGATAGCCACAAAGGTATCATTGACTTGATGCGAGGCATGGAGGATGAGGTTGAAGGTAGCCGCGCAATCATATTGGTGACGGCGCATTGGGAAGGGCAGGTTGTTCTTCTTTCCGGAGCCGCTAAGCCGCCGTTACTGTTTGACTATTATAACTTTCCGCCGGAGACATACAGGTATAACTATCCCGCATCCGGTGCCCCCGCCCTTGCCCAGGAAGCGAGCGCACTACTGAGCGCTGCGAGCATCGATAATCAGATTGATACTGAACGGGGTTTTGATCACGGAACATTTGTGCCCATGATGCTCATTCGGCCGTCGGCGGATATACCGATCCTGCAGATGTCCCTGTTGGCATCCCTCCACCCTAATGCACATATCAAGATAGGGCTGGCTCTCAGCCCATTGGTGAAACAAGGTGTTACAATTATCGGGTCCGGCCTGAGTTTTCACAATCTGGGGGCCATGCTTGGCGGGCAAATGCCTAACCGATCTGAAGACGAACTATTTGATGCCTGGCTCAATGACACATTGGTTGGGCCCGGCTTTTCCAACGCCGAACGGACCACCAATCTTGTCAACTGGAGCAAGGGACCAGGCGCCAGATTTTGTCATCCTCGAGAAGAACATTTACTCCCGCTGCATGTTTGCTTCGGCGCCGCGTCCGGAGCGAACCTTGAAGGTAAAAACATCTATCGTGACAAGTTGCTGGGCTTCCACGTGTCCGGGTTTCGCTGGTCCGTCAATTAATAAGGCTATTCCGGCTGGTGTACTAAATCAGGCTATGGCGGACTTTAGCGGATACCCACTCGCTGATCATCACGGTCACAAGGATCACGATGAAGATTGTCGTTACCTGTCCCCAGGCAAGTACATTGATAGATGCTTGAAGTTTTAGGCCGAGGCCGCCGGCACCAACCAAACCCAGCACGGTGGACTCACGTATATTGATATCCCAGCGAAAAACCGTAATCCCGGCAAAAGCAGGCATAATCTGTGGCGTGATACCATAATCAAGGCGTTGCATTGCCGACGCTCCCGTCGCGTTGATTGCCTCAATCTGGGTTTCGTCAATTTCTTCGATCGCCTCATATAACAGTTTGGCAATAAACCCGATGGAGCGGAGCGCAATAGCGATGATACCAGCAAATACCCCTGGGCCGATTACTGCCACCAATAAAAGCCCCCAGATCAACGCATTAATCGACCGCGAGGAAACGATTATAAATAATGCTACTGGGCGGACAAAACGGATACTGGGCGTCGTGTTGCGTGCCGCGAGAAATGCGACCGGCACGGCCATGACTATCGCCAGCAATGTTCCCAGCGTCGCGATATTGATGGTATCCCACAATGGGCCCCATAGTTCATTCATATAGTCTAGTTTCGGGGGAAACATGCGCGACCCGATGTCGGCCGCCTGCCGGGGGGCATCTGCAACAAAATACCAGATAGTGTCTTTTGTCATCACTTGCCAGCAGAAAACGAACAATGCAACAAGCGCCAGCCAGCCGACCCACATCAAGAGTCTGGTTTTAGGTGTCCGATGCATCCAGACGGGGGCGCCGGCTTCTGATTTTTTTATCGGCATGTTATTGCACCCATTTTCGTACATAACCCGAACTATATTCTGCCACCATTACAATCAGGATGATGACTATGAGGATCGCACCGGCAGTATCATACTCATACCGGTCAATGGCGGTGTTGAGGGTCGCCCCTATGCCGCCGGCCCCGACAATTCCAATCACGGCGGACTCCCGGAAATTGATATCAAGACGATAGAGAGACAGGCCAATCAGTCGCGGCATTACCTGCGGCTGGATCGCATAATTGACGACCTGCCACCATCCGCCGCCGGTCGCCCCGATAGCCTCGGTTTGGGATTCGTCAATGTCCTCTATATCCTCCGCCAGCAACTTGGATAAGAACCCGATGGTTGCAAAGCTAAGCGTTAGAAAGCCCGCAAATGGGCCGAAGCCAAACATTGCAACGAACAGTATTGCGATGATAATTTCCTGGAAACTGCGTGAAATTGTGATAATTCCCCGGCAAATAGCGTAAACCGGGGCCGGTGCTATATTGCGGGCTGCCCCGATGCCGATCGGTACTGAGATTAGAATACCCACCACGGTTGAGGTCACCGTCATGGTCAGGCTTTCCTGCATGCCGATCAAGATGTCGCCCCAGCGCGACGTAAAATCGGGGACAAGGAACCCTTGGACAAATCGCCAGCCCCGATCGAGCCCTTCCCAAACGCGCGCCCAATTTACGGGCACAGTAGAAACGGCGAGAGCAAGATAAATCAACGCAGCTGTATAAAGGCCCCAACGAGTCAAAGGGTTCTTGATAAAGGGTTGTTTTCGCCAGATGCGCGGTGCTGCCGACGCGTTTTCCACAGTCATACCAACTCCGCCGGTGCTTCTTTTATCAGGCGCGCTGAACGACCATCCTCGCCATCGTCTTGGTCGCCGCGCATGGTCGTCCAGTCTTCTTCACCATAGATGCGGGTCAGAACACTTTCTGTCAGTTCAGACGGCGGGCCATCAAAGACCAATTCACCATCCTGCAACCCGAGAATGCGATCGACAAAGGCTTGCGCCAGCGGCACATCATGAATGTTAATGATGGTCGGCAAATTACGCTCACGACAGATTTCCGTGATCAGGCGCATTATCTGGCGCGATGTTTTCGGATCGAGGCTCGCCGTAGGTTCATCAATCAGTAACAATTCCGGATCCTGTTCGAGCGCGCGCGCGATGCCAACGCGTTGGCGCTGTCCGCCCGACAGAGCATCTGCGCGCTTGTCCGCATGATCGGACAGTCCAACACGCTCCAGCAGGGCAAAGGCCTTATCAACATCCGCCTGGGGAAATCGGCGGGTAAAGCTTTGCCAGAAAGAGACATAGCCCAGCCGTCCCGAGAGCACATTTTCCATTACGCTCAGGCGTTCAACCAGTGCAAATTCCTGAAAAATCATACCGATGCGACGACGAGCCCGCTTCAAATCTCCTCGGCCGAGTTGTGTGATGTTCAGGTCGTTCAAGAAAACATTACCGTCGGTTGGTTCAACCAGGCGGTTTACGCAACGGATCAGGGTTGATTTTCCTGCGCCAGACGGGCCTATTAACCCGACAACTTCGCCAGCAGGCACAGAAAACGAGACGCCTTTCAACGCCTCGTCCCCGGTCCGATAACGTTTCCGCAGATTTTCAACGCGGAGCATACGCTACCTCACAGTCTTAAGTATTAAAATGCCATTATTGGCAGTCATAGGAAACGTCGTTGGCAGCGTCAATCTTGCGAATTACTTCCCAATGCTTCTTGAATGTAATTGGAATGAATTTCGCCTCGCCGGACTTGGAAAATTCTTCCTGCAGAGCAGATCCTTCCCAGTCGTAACTGAAGAATGCGGACTTGATTTTCTCCTGCAACTCGGGCTTCAGGTTATAAACAACGCCGTAACCGGTAGTTGGAAAGGTTTGGGATTTATAGATAGTGCTGACCTGATCGCTCTTGATTACGTCGCGCAATATCATCCGGTTCAAGACGGAGTTTGCAATTGCAGCAGCAGGATAATCCTTATTGGCAACGCCTAAAATTGAGTTGTCATGCTTGCCTGAAAAAACCGCTTCGAAATCTTGGCCCGCTTTCATGCCAAATTCACTGGCCAGCAGTGCCGAAGGTGCCTTGAAGCCGGAATTAGAGGTTTCCGACGTAAAGGCCAGTTTCTTTCCCTTGATATCTTCGACTTTTTCAATTCCAGATCCGGGGTAAGTAATGATCTCCATTTCGTAGCCAAAGCTATCATCTTCCCGCGCCATCATGGCGAATGATTTGAAGCCCGCGCAGGCAACAGCAATCGGGTTGGAACCGGTGTTGAAACCAGCTATATGCAGTCGGCCTGCCCGCATGGCTTCAAGCTGTGCCGCATTTGACTGAACAGGAAAGAACTGTACTTTCTTGCCCGTGACTTCTTCCATATGTTTCAGAAAGCCGTCCCAAACCTTGGCATAGACGGCAGGATCTTCTACCGGTGTATAAGCAAAAATAAGGGTATCAGGGTCAATCTGCATCGCGGGATCAGTTGGTGTATCCGCAGTTAAATCACCGTCCGTATCGGTAAAACGGGAATCGAGCGTGAATGCGGCCTGTGCGCCGGTAGACGCCGCAATTGTCAGTGCAGCAACAGCAAAAACCTTGCCGAGTAATTTTAGAGCCATCTATTTCCTCCATGTATTTAAGAATGTAATTGCAAATTACTGTTCTTAGGTTCCCCCAATTACATTGCGAGAGGACTGTAGGGTTTGCATTAACGAAAATCCCGTGAAGGTTTTGTTACGTCAATGTTTGGCCTTTAAAATAATCAGGCGCCTTGCCTCCCGAAAAGGCGCTAGAAGCGACTCATTTTCTCCCTGTTCAGAACAACCGCGCTGGTGATTTTCCTGCTTTCTCGCGCGCGTATGGTTTTAAGCCATAAAACATTAGCTTAACATGGTTTAATATTCCGCAGCAACAAACGATGATTAAGTTCAGGCGTGTCCAGTTGAGAGGGATCAGTTGGGAAATTTTGTTATTTCCCGGTTAAAGACATGCACGTCAGAAATTTTCCGGCAGGATTGAGTGTTCGTATGCGGATTTTTTGGAAGTAAAAGGGATTAGGCGGTCGCAACTGTCTTACTTGGTACCTGTTTCATGAGCGTGAACTTCCCCCAATTGCAGGAGTGGCGCCGCGTCAATGTCCGACGCATCCAGCATAGCGGCTACTCGCTGAAGGGAGGCAATCATCATCGATTTTTCCCAAACCTCCAAGGGCTCAAACTCTTCCGCGAAACGCTGATGCAACGCCTCGGGCGCCTGGGCTAGAACCTCCAGCCCGCGTTCCGTGAGGCTTACAAAGACCTTTCGTTTGTCGGTAACCCCTTTTTTCCGGCGAACAAAACCCATGGTTTCAAGCCGGCTGACAATCATGGTCACCGTTGCCTGAGCCATATGCACCTGAGCCGTAATCTCGCCAACTGTGAGTTCGGGTGATTCTTCGAGCGCCTGGAGGACAATCAATTGCGATGTCTTAAGGCCTGTCGCAATACGCAGCGCTTTTCCGTGCAATTCCGTCGCCCGCAATATCTTGCGAATAGAGACAAGTGCTTCGTTGAGTTGATCCATGCCCGATATCCTGTGCAACGTTCTGGCACTAAAAGGGAAAGATACATAGCTCAAAAACGCTGAAACATCTTCCACAAATTATGCTGTAGCGAAATTTCAATCAAATATCAATGTAATTTTGTTTTTACCTGACAATGCAATCGGCGAAATAATTAGATTTTAGGGCGCTGCGGGAAAATAAAATATTAATTTTTAATGGCTTGGTTGACATTTGGGGCGCGACTGTCTATGTCATACGCAAGAAAATTATATCGTTAATTGATATATTAATAAAAGGGAAATTCAGTACAATGAGTGCAATGAAAGATCGTGATCCGGAAATTATACTCAGGCGACCGTCTCCCGAAGATGGAGTTGCGATTAATGAACTGGTGGAGAGGTGCAAGCCTCTCGATGAAAACTCGGTCTATTGTAATCTGCTGCAATGTTCTCACTTTAGTGAAACCAGCGCGCTTACGGAAATCAATGGTGAGGTGGTTGGATTTGTATCCGGCTATATGATTCCGGAAGACGAGGAAAGCCTGTTTATCTGGCAGGTCGCGGTGGCGCCCGAAGCAAGGGGACTTTCCCTTGGTAAGCGCATGATTTTCGATATCCTGCATCGCTCCTCTGCGAAGAAGGTAAAATATATCAAGACGACGATTACGCCGGACAATAAGGCCTCTCACGGAGTCTTTAAATCGATAGCCCGTGAAATGGGCGCAGATGTCGACCAAGACGTCTTGTTCGACGAGGAAGAGCATTTCGATGGTCAGCAGGAAACGGAAATGCTCTGGAATATCGGGCCGTTCAAGCGAGCGGACATAATGTCGGCTCTCTCCAGCGCAGCGTAAGGCTGGAATACAATTTCATCATCTATTGTTGCCAGGTGGAGCTATCCGACAATCGGGTCGCAATGCCCTGGCTCATGAAACGATTACTATTTAACTCAACAACAAAAGTGAGGTTGCTATCTCTATTTTTGAAAGACGTGAGTCACAAGTTCAAAGTTATGCAAAGTCTTTCCCTGTCGTTTTTGACAAGGCGCAAGGCGCTACCCTAACGGATGAGAAAGACAATAAATTCATCGATTTTCTTGCTGGTGCGGGTAGTCTGAATTATGGTCATAACGATCCGGACATGCGGGAAGCATTGATCGAGTATTTGGGTTCCGGTGGGATTACCCACGGCCTTGATATGCACACAAAGGCAAAAGCCGCCTTCTTGAACGCATTTGAACAATACATCCTTGAGCCAAGAAAACTGGATTATGTGCTGCAATTTACCGGCCCTACAGGCGCAAACGCCGTTGAGGCCGCGTTGAAGCTCGCCCGCAAAGTCACCGGCCGCAGCAATGTCATCAGCTTTACTAACGGTTTCCACGGGGTAACACTCGGTGCCCTCGCGACCACTGGAAACGAGCATCACCGCGGCGCCGCAGGCGTAGATATGCCTGGCAGCAGTACAATGCCGTATGACGGCTATCTCGGTAAGGACTTGGACAGCACGGAATATCTCGATCGCGCCTTGGGCGATCCGTCCAGCGGTGTTGATCTTCCGGCGGCTGTCATAGTTGAGTGCGTACAAGGTGAGGGTGGATTAACTGCCGCCCGTATTGACTGGCTGCAAAATCTGGAACAGGTATGCCGTCGCCATGACGTCCTGCTGATCGTAGATGATATTCAGGCAGGCTGCGGCCGAACGGGAACGTTCTTCAGTTTCGAGCCGGCCGGCATCAAGCCGGATATGGTTACGCTCTCCAAGTCGCTTTCCGGCTATGGGCTGCCCTTCGCTGTCACGCTCATCAATCGCGACCTCGATATCTGGGAGCCCGGCGAACATAACGGCACGTTTCGCGGAAATAACCATGCTTTCGTCACGGCGACGGTCGCCCTCGAAAAATTCTGGCAAGATGACAGCTTTGCGAATGGCGTAAAGGACAAGGGCGAAAAACTGCTGAGCGGCTTTAAAGCAATTCAGGAAAACTATGCCGACCAAGTTGTTGAATTGCGCGGCCGAGGCATGATGCGCGGGATTGTCGTCGAATCCGGCGATCTTGCGAGCCGTATCGTCGAGGAATCCTTCAAGCGCGGCCTTGTCATCGAGACTTCGGGCGCGCATGGCGAAGTGGTGAAATGTCTCGCCTCCCTCACCATTACGGATAAGGAGCTGGCCCGTGGTCTTGATATTCTCAATCAGGCGTTTGACGCGGCTATTAACGCAGGAAATTCAAACCTGATCGCTGCCGAGTAAAGGCACCAGACAGCTAGATACTATTTCAGGAGACTATTATGATTGTTCGCACGCTTGAAGAGTGTGAAAACTCTAACCGCACCGTAAAAACCGACACATGGAGAAGCGTTCGCCTTTCCCTGGCCGATGATGGAATGGGATATTCCTTCCATATCACGACCATCTACGCCGGAACGGAAACGCCAATCTGGTACAAAAACCATTTTGAGACCGTTTACTGCATTTCCGGCAATGGCGAAGTGGAAACGGTCAGCGATGGCAAGATCTACAAGATCGAACCTGGTACTGTTTATATTCTGAACAAGAATGATCAGCACCTGTTGCGTGGTGGTACCGAAGATATGCAGCTTGCCTGTGCCTTCAACCCTCCACTTAACGGCCGCGAAGTCCATGATGAAGATGGCGCCTACAAATTGAATGAAGAAGCGCTTCAAAACGCATAAATGCACGGAAACGGGATAATCTATGACCAGTAAGACAATGCCACCCGCACATAACGGGGAAGCAACCAAGGATCGCAGGTCGCATTCCGTCCACAAGATAGGCGGAACCTCAATGTCGAATATCGAGGCAGTGTTCGATAACATTCTCATTGGCGGTAGAAAAAATGAAGAGCTCTATAATCGGATATTCGTCGTCTCCGCTTATGGCGGCATCACTGATCTGTTGCTTGAAAACAAAAAAACGGGTGAGCCGGGCGTGTTCGCGCTTTATGCCGGCTCGGAGAATGATTGGGCATGGGGTGACGCCCTGTCACGAGTTCAAAGTCGTATGCTGGAAATCAATACCGATGCTTTTGACGATGAGGCGGATCGCAAGCTTGCTGACCGGTTCGTGCAGGAACGGGTTGAAGGTGTGCGAAGCTGCCTGATCGACCTGCAGCGAATCTGCGGCTATGGACATTTCAAGCTTAAAGAACATCTGATGACAGTGCGGGAAATGATTAGCGGCATCGGGGAGGCGCACAGCGCTCATAATACGATGCTGTTGCTGCGCCGTCGTGGCGTGAACGCCGAGTTTGTTGATCTTTCAGGCTGGCGTGAAAGCGAGAGCATGAGCCTTGAAGATCGCATCCGCGATGCCTTCGTCGATATAGATGTCCAGACCGTGATGCCCATCGTCACCGGCTATACCCAGGCTGCAGATGGCCTGATGGGAATATACGGTCGCGGTTATTCTGAAGTAACATTTTCCGCGATTGCCTGCGTTACCAGCGCGAACGAAGCCGTTATCCACAAGGAATTTCACCTTTCCAGTGCGGATCCACGGATTGTCGGTGCTGACAAGGTGCAACCTATCGGACGGACAAACTATGACGTTGCAGACCAGCTCTCCAACATGGGGATGGAAGCGATTCATCCTCGCGCGGCAAAAGGCCTTCGGCAGCAGGGTATCCCCCTTCGGATCGTCAATACCTTTGAGCCAAACCACCCGGGCACTGTGATTGACGAAAGCTGGACGCCGGAGGAGGCCCGCATTGAAATTGTAACCGGTCTTGAAAATGCGTTTGAAATTGAGGTGTTTGACCAGGACATGGTCGGTATACCGGGGTCCGGTGAGGTTGCGCTAACAGCCTTCCGTCGGTTCAAGGTTCCGCTTGTCAGCTGGAGCATGAATGCAAATACAATGTCATTCTATGTTTCCGCACCGATGAAACAGGTGCGCCGCGTGATTGAAAACATCCAAAAACATCAGCCCGGCGCGGACATCCAGACCCGAAAGATCGATATCGTATCGGCAATCGGGGCCAACTTGCGTGCAAAGAACATCCTTGGCGAAGCAATTTCCGCAATTGAGAAATCAAATCTCGACTTGCTTGCCACGCATGTGTCTGGCCGCGGCGTCGATATCCAGTTTGCCTTCCCGGATGGCAGCTACACGGAAGCGGTCGAGATTCTCCACCAGGCGCTTATCGAGAATACGGGGTATGAGCTGATTGATGCCAAAAAAACAGCTGCCTGAATTTTCGTGAAAAAAGAGGCCTGTTGTACAAGCAATGACGCCTCGGCAACGCGCTGCGACGAATGCTCCATGCGGGACTTTCCGTCCGTATTTAAAGGTTGATTGGAGGGCACTTGGTTTCAGTTTTCGATGATGATGGTTGACAGATGGGATCAACAATCGCAGCATCACCTGCATCCAAATTATAAGAACAGGAATAAAAATATGTCGGGAACCGACCAGGAGTTGTTTAATCTAGCTATGTCAGAAGAGGCGCGCCCTCTGCTTTATGCCGTGCAGAAGCATATTAAGGAAAACGTGGCGCCAATCACTGACGAATTTTTCGCCCTTAATGAGAAGAAGGAAGACCGCTGGAGCTGGCATCCACGTCAGCTTGAATTGCTCGAGGGAGCAAAAGCAAAGGCGAAGGAATCAGGGTTGTGGAATTTCTTTTTACCTGATGCCGAAACCGGCGAAGGGCTGAGCAATCTCGATTACGCCTATATCGCGG
The DNA here is from genome assembly GCF_017313765.1 of Sneathiella sedimenti. Lineage (GTDB taxonomy): Bacteria > Pseudomonadota > Alphaproteobacteria > Sneathiellales > Sneathiellaceae > Sneathiella > Sneathiella sedimenti. The sequence goes on from NZ_JAFLNC010000003.1 coordinate 184,635, forward strand.
CAGAACTCGGAAAATACACCTTGGCTGCTGAAACCTTGAATTGCAGTGCGCCTGATACCGGCAATATGGAAGTGCTGGAGCGGGTCGGCACGCCGGAGCAAAAGGAAAAATGGTTGAAGCCGTTGCTGAACGGCGAAATTCGATCTGCATATGCCATGACGGAACCGGGTGAAGCCTCGTCAGACGCCAAGAATATCAGTACCACGGCGCGTCTGGAAAATGGCGAATGGGTCATTAACGGAGAAAAATACTATATTTCTGGCGCGGGAGACCCTCGTTGCAAAATCATGATCACGATGGTCAAGACCAGCCCTGACGCCGCGCCGTCGAAGCAGCAGTCTCAGATACTGGTGCCGATCGATACTCCCGGTGTGGAGATTGTCGAAGGTATGCAGGTTTTCGGTGAAGATCATGCACCGCGCGGTCACATGCATATCAAGTTCAACAATGTGCGTGTCCCGGAAGAGAATATGCTGTTGGGAGAGGGCCGTGGTTTTGAAATCTCCCAGGTCAGGTTGGGACCCGGTCGCATTCATCATTGCATGCGATCCATTGGCCAGGCAGAGAAAGCGCTGGAATTGATGGTTAAGAGAGCCGGTAGCCGCAAGGCATTTGGCAAAACAATCTTAAAGCTTGGCAAGAATCTTGAAGTTATTTCCCGTGCCCGCATTGAAATTGATGCCATGCGTCTGATGGTACTTCAGGCGGCAAAAGCCATGGATGTTCTCGGTAATAGAGAGGCACGCGTCTATGTAAGTGCGGTGAAGGCCATGGTGCCCGAAAAAGTCTGCTTGATTATCGATCAGGCGATGCAGATGCATGGCGCAACCGGAGTATCTCAATGGTCACCGCTTTCCAGCATGTATACGCATCAACGTCACCTTCGGTTCGCTGACGGACCGGATGAAGTGCATCATATGGTTGTCGGACGTGCGGAGGCTCAAAAGCACGGAGCTTGGTAACGCATGGAAGACTTGGTTGTCGAGGAGGTCATGGTCCCCACAGGGGATCATGACCTTCGCGTCTTCATGCGCAACAAGCGGCGCGCTGACACCTTACTGGGCAAGCCGGAGCGTACCTTGCTGTTCGTGCATGGCGCAACTTACCCGTCGTCTGAGACCTTCGATTTTGGCGCCGGCGGGTATTCCTGGATGGATACTCTGGCGCAGGCGGGATTTGACTGCTGGCTCATGGATATCCGGGGGTATGGCCGTTCCGACCGTCCCGCAGAAATGGATCAGGCGGCAGCCGCCAATGCCCCGATTGTGCATACGGACGTGGCCGTAGCGGATCTAAGCTTGATGGTCGAGTATATATTAGCTGAGCGAGGTTTGGAAAAACTCCAGCTGCTCGGGTATTCCTGGGGCACGTTAATCACGGGTGCCTTTACGGCGAAAAATAATTCCAAGGTTGAGCGGCTGGCGTTATATGGGACCAGCATGCTGAACTCCGGCGCGTCCTTGATCGGAAGCGACCCGCCAACGACGGCCTACAGACTAGTGGATGCGCAATCAATCAAGGATCGCTGGGAATATGGTCTGGAGCCGACCGAAATATCCGACATCATTGACCCTTATTGGCAACAGCAATGGTTATCCCAAGTTATTGCAAGCGATCCCAAGTCAGGTGACTTCGACCCACCGAAGCTGCGCGCGCCAACAGGTGTGGTGGATGATAAAGTGAGGCGCTGGTCACGCGGCCAATTTCAATATGATCCGGCAGAAATCAAGGTTCCGACACTGGTTATTGTGGGCGAAAAGGATATTGAGACCACGCCAGAAGGCGCATTGGTGGTTTATCATAAATTGGTCAATGCACCTCATCGCCGTTATACTATTATTGGGAAATCAACGCATTCAGCTCTGCTAGAACGGCGGCGAGATCAGCTCTTCCGGGCAACACAGTCATTTCTAGAAGAAGATTTTAGGATTTAGGCAAGAGTTTCATCTCAAATTGCGGGCCTCCTGCCGCCATGGTTACGGGAGCAAACAAAATGAAAGAATTTGACGCGGAAATCCAAACGGCTGATGGAATGATGGACATGTTTGTCTGTCATCCTGAAGAAGGTGGACCATTCCCGGCCATTATCCTCTATATGGACGCCCCCAGTATTCGTGAAGAATTGCGGGACATGGCGCGCCGTATTGGTACGAGTGGTTACTTCGTCATATTGCCTAACTTGTACTACCGCCGAGGTCGTGAGGGAAATTACGGGTTTGACCGTGAACGCATTCGTGAGGATGACAGTGAGCGCACTAAAATGTTCGAACTCATGAATGAAACAACAACGGTTAAGGTCGTCAGGGATACCGGATCGTTGCTTGATTTCATCGTAGGGGAACAAGTAGCCAGCGACGACCAAATAGGATGTGTCGGGTACTGCATGAGCGGCAAGTATGTAGTTCAGCTGGGAACAGAATATCCCGATAATTTTGCGGCGATTGCTTCCTTTTACGGCGTTGACATACAGACCGAAGAGGCAGACTCTCCGCACCTATCTGCACACAAGATAAAAGGGGAACTTTATCTGGCTTTCGCGTCACATGATCCATATGTGCCTGAGTCCTTGTTGGAAAGGATTCCGCAATCAATGAATAAAGCTGGCGTAAACTACCGTATGGAAATTTACCCCAATACTGAACACGGCTTCGCGTTTCCGCTGCGCCCTGTTTACAACAAACCGGCTGCAGAGCGTCATTGGGAACGCATGCTTGCTCTGTTTGAAAGAAATCTCAAAATGCAGCGCACCGGATGTTGAATTCAGAGGGCATCCTTTCACGACGCGTCAGACATACCGAAAAACAAATACGCTCCAAAAAATAGCGATAATTAACGGCCAGTAAAGCTCTGCATTCATGAGGCCGAGCCACCCAAGGAAAATAAAAGCCGACCCTAAGAGGGAAATAAACAATCGATCGCCGCGCGTGGTATTAATTAGAAAAATGCCATCCCTTGGGTTTCCGCCGGGACTGAAATACTCCCAAATTCCGAGTGTCATGATGGAGAGCGCAATAAAGGCGAAAAAGGCGGCTGTTGGCCAGGTCCAGGCCATCCATGAAAGATCCATAGCGAGCTCTCCTAAACACGCCCAAGGGCAAAACCCTTGGCGATATAATTGCGTACGAAATAAATCACGATCGCCCCGGGGATAATTGTCAGCGCACCTGCGGCGGCGAGCAAGCCAAGCTCATACCCTGAAGAGGAAGCTGTCTTGGTCATCGTCGCGGCGATCGGTTTGGCGGCAACAGCTGTCAGGGTTTTGGCCAGCAATAACTCTACCCAGGAAAACATGAAACAGAAAAACGCCGCAACACCCACGCCGGCGGCAATCGTCGGTATAAAAATCTTGATAAAGAATTTTGGAAATGAATAGCCATCAACATATGCTGTTTCATCTAGCTGCTTTGGAACACCTGACATGAATCCTTCCAAAATCCATACAGCAAGAGGAATGTTGAACAAGGTATGGGCGAGCGCGACCGCTAAATGCGTATCGAACAGTCCAAATGCTGAGTATAGCTGGAAAAAGGGTAGGGCAAAGACAGCTGCGGGGGCCATCCGGTTGGTAAGTAGCCAGAAGAACAGGTGCTTATCACCCAGAAAGCGGTAGCGGGAGAACGCATAGGCAGCGGGCAACGCCACGCAAACAGAGATAACGGTATTCAAGGTTACATAAGCCAATGAATTCACGTAGCCCATATACCAGGTCGAGTCCGTGAATATGGTTTTATAATTATCCAGCGTAAATTCTTGAGGGAACAGCGTAAATGAACCCAAGATCTCATTGGTCGTCTTGAATGACATGCTCACAAGCCAGTAGATCGGGAGCATAAGAAACAGAATATAGAGTGTGGGTATCAACCAGCCTAAGCGTTTCATCACTATTCCTCGTTCCGCATCATTAGCGTATAGAAAACCCAGCTTAAGAGTAAAATAACCAGGAAATAAATCAGGGACATAGCCGCCGCCGGGCCGAGATCAAATTGGCCAAGCGCGATTTTGACAAGATCGATAGATAATAGGGTGGTTGAGTTGCCGGGGCCGCCACCTGTTAAGACGAAAGGCTCGGTATAGATATTGAAACTATCCATAAATCTCAGCAGTATGGCAATTGTCAGGACACGTTTCATCTTGGGTAGCTGTATGTAGCGGAAAATTGCCCAAGAACTCGCGCCATCAATTTTAGCGGCTTGATAATAAGCGTCAGGGATTGAGACAAGGCCAGCATAGGCCAGCAGGACTACGAGTGACGTCCAGTGCCAGACGTCCATGGCTAATAAAGTAGCCCAGGCAGCGACGGGTTGTCTGGTGAAATTATAGTCAATACCCATGCCGTTAAGCATGTTTCCCAGTAGACCAATATCCGGCAGGGCAAAAATATTCCACATGGCGCCAACGACGTTCCAGGGAATTAGCAACGGCATCGCCATCAAGACAAGGCATACGGAAACCCATACTCCCTTGCGGGGCATTGCCAAGGCAATAATGACGCCTAGAGGTATTTCGATGGCCAGTATGCTGAAGGTAAAAAAGAGCTGTCGACCAAGAGAAGCGTGAAAGCGCTCCGATCTCAGTATTTCTTCAAACCACAACACTCCGGCCCAAAAGAAATTATTGTCCCCAAATGTTTCTTGAACCGAATAATTGACAACGGTCATCAAGGGAATAATCGCATTGAATGCGACGAGCAAAAGAACGGGCAGCACCAGGAACCAGGCTTTTTGATTTACTGTTTTATTCATGACGGTGCTCCGATCCTGAAAGCCATCCATCCACATAAATTCGGGTACTTGCCGCATCAAACTTTATTTTCGCGTTCTCGGAAGGTATGGGAGAGCCTTCGTCGAGCAAAAGCTTGATTTTATTACCGGCGCAATTTGTCTCGACTATATTGAAGCGGCCGGTATCACTTACTTTTAGGACTTGTGCAGGAAGCCCTTGGTCTGAAAAGGTAACAAATTCCGGGCGTATCCCGATTTCAGCATGAGTCGTACCAGCATCCGCCTTGTTTGACGTTTCTAACCGCTGGCCGGATAAATGAGCCTGGCCATCGTGGACTTCACACGGAATGACATTCATGCCGGGTGAGCCGATAAAATGCCCGACAAAGGTATGTTGTGGACTTTCAAATAACTCGACAGGCGTGCCGATCTGGACAACTTCGCCCATATTCATGACCACGACCTTGTCTGCGAAGGTCAAGGCTTCCGTTTGGTCATGCGTGACATAAATCATTGTTCGCTTTACCCGATCATGCAGTTCTTTCAGCTTCGACCTAAGCTGAAATTTCAGATGGGGATCGATAACAGTAAGGGGCTCATCAAACAGAATGGCATTTACATCAGTTCTTACCATTCCACGCCCGAGCGAGATTTTTTGCTTGCCGTCAGCAGTTAGTTTGGATGCCCGGCGGCCAAGCATTGACGTTAGATCCGTCATTTCCGCTACCTCGCGAACACGGCTGTCAACCGTTGCTTCATCAATTCCCCGATTGCGTAGCGGAAACGCGAGGTTGTCGTAAACGGTCATGGTGTCGTAAACAACTGGGAACTGGAATACCTGGGCAATATGCCGTTTGTCCGGCGGTAACAGGCTAACATCTTCATCATCAAACAAAATTTGTCCGTGACTTGCCGTTAGCAAACCGGAAATAATATTCAGTAGTGTTGTTTTGCCGCAACCGGATGGTCCCAGGAGAGCGTAGGCTCCGCCATCTTCCCACTCCAAGTCGAGTTTTTTCAACGCCCAATCAGCATCATCTTTTGGATCTGCCATATAGCTATGACGTAGGTTTGAGAGCGTAATCTTGGCCATTCAAATAGTTCCTTCTACCATTACGCTGTGATGAGCTTGCGGTTCGCATCAAAATAAAAGCAATTGGCAACATCCGCAAAAAGAGTAGTTTTCTCTTGAGCTGCATAAACATGAACGCCATGAGAAAGAGAAACCCAGGAATTTCCCATGGTTCTAAAATGTATCATGCTTTCAGATCCGCTCAGTTCTGCGACCTGCACGACACCTTCAATTGCGATATTGCTGTCGCTCATCCGATGTGGATAAACATGATGAGGGCGAATGCCGACCGTATATTCACCATCTGGTATTTGTGCGTACTTTTGTCCGACTGGCCAACTCACATCGTCACTGATCTTAAAAACATCGCCTATTTTATGAACAATCGCGGTATTCAGTGGCGGTTCAGAAAATACCTGGGCGGTTTTCAAGCTATTAGGCTGCCGATAAACCTCACCCGTATCGCCAAACTGTGTGACCTTGCCTTCAAACATGGTGGCTGTTTTGCCGCCAAATAGTAACGCTTCAGACGGTTCCGTTGTTGCGTATACGACTACACTATTTCGTTCTGAAAATATACGGGGCAGTTCATCGCGCAGTTCCTCCCGCAATTTAAAATCCAGATTGGCCAGCGGCTCATCAAATAAAATAAGGTGAGAGTCTTTAACAAGTGCGCGTGCCATCGCAACGCGTTGTTGCTGGCCTCCAGAAAGCTCAGATGGGCGGCGGTCCAGCATTTGGGAAATTTGAAGAATTTCGGCAATCTTACCAACGCGATTCTTAATATCGCTGTTTTGCATTTTTGCGACCCGTAATGGAGACGCAATATTCTCAAACACAGTCATATTGGGATAGTTGATGAATTGTTGATATACCATCGAAACATTTCGCGTTTGGACCGGCATACTTGTTACGTTTTCACCATTAAACCAAATTTCCCCGGACGTGGGTTTTTCAAGCCCCGCCATCAATTGCATCAAAGTCGTTTTTCCGGACAAGGTCGTCCCGAGTAGAATATTGAAAACACCTGCTTCCAAACGCAAATCCGTCGGATAAATATATGTTTCACCGTCAACGTTTTTGCTGACCTGTCTGAGTTCAAGGGACATCGGCTACCTGATTACAAAGGGTATAGGTTATTTATCATATAATGCTAATAAAGAATCCGAGGCGAAATTCGCCTCGGACCATATTCTGGCGTGTAATTTCGCCTGGAATTATTGCGACCAACTTTTGACAAGTTCATCATAATTGATGGTTTCGCCCTGAGGTTTCTCATTGGCAAGTTTGGCTTTTGCGCCGCCTTTGCCAATCCAGTCCGCCGGATCCTTGGGCTCATTCAAACGAGGACCGCAGCCGCCATAAGTATTGTTGGCTTCGTCAGCTCGTTGCATGCGACCCATAACCTGATCCATTTCACCAGCGAGGCGGTCCATGGCTTCCTGTGGTGTAAAGGCTCCGGAGTTTACGTCCCCGATATTCTGCCACCACAACTGTGCCAGTTTCGGATAATCTGGCACGTTTACGCCGGTTGGCGTCCACTGTACCCGATCAGGTGAGCGATAAAACTCAACCAATCCGCCGAGATTTGGCGCGCGCTCGGTAAAGCTTTCATGATTGACAGTGGAATCCCGAATGAATGTCAATCCAACCTGGCTTTTCTTTACATCGACAGTTTTTGATGTAACGAACTGTGCATAGAGCCATGCTGCCTGGCGCCGATCAACTGGTGTGGACTTGAATAAAGTCCAGGAGCCAACGTCTTGATAACCAAGTTTCTGCCCTTTTTCCCAATAAGGTCCGTGGGGTGAGGGGGCCATCCGCCACAGCGGTTTGCCGGCATCGTCGACGGTGTTGTTGCCGGCACTTTTTGGCGCAACCATTGAGGCCGTAAACGCCGTATACCAGAAGACCTGCTGAGCGACGTTACCTTGGCTCAAGGCAGGTAGGGACTGATAGAAGTCATAGTCGGCCGCACCGGGCGGTGCATATTTGCGGAGCCATTCGTCCCATTTACGGATCGCATAAACGGCTGCCGGACCATTTGTCCCGCCACCCCGAACAACAGATGCTCCTTGGGGATTACAGGATCCTTCTTCCATGCGAATGCCCCATTCGTCTATTGGGCGGCCATTGGGAAGGCCCTTCGATCCGGCACCTGCCATTGAAAGCCATGCGTCCGTCATGCGCCAGCCAAGATCAGGTGCGCGTTTGCCGTAGTCCATATGTCCGTAAATTCGAACACCGTCGATTTCCTTAACATCATTAGAAAAGAACTCGGCGATGTCTTCATAAGCGGACCAGTTTATAGGTACACCTAATTCATAGCCGTACTTGGCTTTAAATTTTTCTTTAAGGTCCTCACGATCGAACCAGTCCTTACGGAACCAATAAAGGTTTGCGAACTGTTGATCGGGTAGCTGGTAAAGCTTTCCATCCGGTCCGGTGGTAAAGCTACGCCCAATAAAATCGTCAAGGTCCAGACCAGGGTTTGTAACGGATTTCCCTTCCCCAGCCATCCAGTCGGACAAATTGACAGCCAACTGAAGTCTTGAATGTGTTCCGATCAAATCTGAATCGTTGATATAGGCATCATATAGGTTACGGTTTGTTTGCATTTGCGTTTGTACAGCTTGAACAACTTCACCTTCACCGAGTAACTGGTGGTTGACCTTGATGCCCGTAATCTCTTCAAAGGCTTTCGCAAGCGTTTTTGACTCATATTCGTGAGTGGGAATGGTCTCGGATAAGACGTTTATCTCCATTCCGGCATAAGGTTTTGCAGCGTTGATAAACCACTGCATTTCCTTCATTTGATCGTCTTTTGACAGGGATGACGGTTGGAATTCGTCATTTACCCATTTCATTGCCTCCGCCTCTCCTGCTAAAGCAGGACTAACGGTTGTAAGGCTCAGCGCCAATGCGGCTGCTGAAGCCAATAACAACTTATTCATTGATATTTCTCCCATACATTTTCTGCGGACTTTGACCCGCAGTTGCTTTTAATTTTTAAGCATATTCAATAAAATACGAAAATAAGTGAAAGTCAATAAACGATATATAATAAAAAACGAAAATAATTCGCCAATCAAATCATTAAATTATCAATATCAAATATTTAGCATCAGCTCGCGCTTCGAAAGGAGTGCTAACGTGAGAATTTCATGATGCAATTTTACGGTAGGTCTTGGGTACTTATTGGAACCCAAATCGTCCTCTAAGGACCGCTTGAAGATGGCTGCTCTTCATTTGACCGATCATTCTCTTTATTTTGAGCGAGAATTGCGCCCGGGGCGGATTCGAGTTGTCGGTAGACTGGCGGCGGGACAACTTGCCAAGTGAAAGAAGGTTCCGCAAGGGCAAAGCGAACTGGCCAGATATTAGAGGTCTCTTGAAATTTCGCCGAGATTAAGGGTCATTCAAGCCAGAACCCATGGCTTCCGTTAATAGGGGAAATTCGTATTTTGATCCTGTATAAACCGGGAGAGGCCATATATACTGTCGTCGACAAATTCCTCCGGCCCATAGGACCCGTTCTATTTTGGCCCTTCCATAAACCATTTTAATTTCAGTAGGTTGTATAATGAGCGAAGTAGTTGATTTAACGAAGAAAGATAGTTTTAGGCATTGGACCCCCGTAACAGTCCGTTTCTCAGACCAGGACCCTTTGCAGCACGTAAATAACGTCGCGTATGCGGCCTATTTCGAGGCAGCTAGAACCATGTTTTTGGGCGGATTGCTGAACGCTGAAGAGAACGTGGGAATTGATTTTATTCTTGCCCGTGTTGTGATTGATTACCTGAAAGAAACACATTACCCGAATACAGTTCATGTTGGTACAAGGGTCAGCAAACTAGGCACCAAATCGATAACAACCGGATATGGGTGTTTCGTCGGTGATGAATGCGTCGCAACCTCTGAAAGCGTGAATGTGTTCTTTTCAACGATAGAACGTAAATCGGTCGCTATTCCCGATGCTGTCCGGGCGAATTTGGAAGCTGACCCTATGCAAGAACACAACAAAAGTGGGTATAGGCGAAACTATTAACACGACAAATTCAGGTTCCATAACTTGCGCGGCATATCGGCATGTTCCTTGCCAAATTAGCAAGCCAGCAGGTCTGCCGCTTACAATACAATCAATCTATCATGCATGGCTAACTTGGATAGTGCGGTTTCGAAAGGGCCCGAGAATCTTGGTCCAATATGGAAAAATTGGAGCGCCGGGGACGGATTCGCACTTTCGAAGGAATGGTATCTCGTTTACTTGGCGGTGGAAAGTGTGGTTAAAGGTCACCAGGCATTGTCACCTTTTCTTCCTCTAGAGACAGAGAGCACCAACTATTTTCTATGCAGTAGGACTTGCATTTCCAGGGCCAAAGGTTATTACGTCCAATAGCGGACAGGGCCAGTATCAAGATGGAGAAACTGGGATTTAGGATAGTATCCCACACCGCCGCCTTTGAGACTTTTCGCTGCTTTTTGGAGAGTTTTGAGATCGATGCCGCCAATGCGAAGATCAATCGCCATTCCCTTCATATGGTAACTTTTTTTAGCTACTTTACTGCTGTTTTGACGAAGAGAGGCATTTGTTTTCGGCGACCTGTAACCGGAAATAATTTGCGCGGATCTGGTGGCATCAACTTTATGATGAAGCCGGTGGATCAGCACTAGCAGTTTCGGGTCGATTTCGGCAACCTCGTCAGTGCGAAAATCTCGAAGAAGGTAGTTGATCTCCCGCAAGCTCTCGGGAATGAATTTGCCCTCTACCCAAAAAACGGATTGAAGACGCTCACCTGTATGTAGGTTGCGCAACACCAGTTTCTTTTCATGCTTCCTATGATGTGCTGTTGCCCGCGCAATTGACGGAAGAAATATTCCGGTTGATAACGTAGCAATTCCATTACGTAAAAACAGACGTCGTGCCTGTTGTTTTGAATTATTCTCCGCCGCATTCTTCATTGGCAACAATCCAACATGTTCTGATTAAGCTGCTCTAATATGCTAATCTAATTGTGTTAATTTTTTGTCACGGCGGTGGAAAATTAATCGCCTGGACCAAGTCCCAAAACACGCATCAATTCAGCATCTCGGCCATAGATGTCCTTCGAGAGGTTTAAATCGCCGACCTCATTCACTGTTGCTGTGAAGTAAGTGATATAAACAGGAACTGGGACCGGCAATTTTGCTACCTGCCTTTCGCTTGCGTTCATCGCCTCCTGTATTGATGTTTCCGTCCATTTGGGCGAGGACTCCATGACGAAGCTGGCCAGCGCCACTACATCTGCCACGCGAACGCACCCTGACGAAAACGCCCGGTCCGTCTTCGCAAATAGATTTTTATTTGGCGTATCGTGGAGGTAAATGTCATAGGGGTTGGTTAATGTAAACCGGACTAGGCCAAGAGCATTGTTGGGTCCTGATTTCTGGGTAAATTTATAAGGCAGCCGTTCTGGCAATATCGACTGCCAATCGACAGCGTGAGGATCGAGTTCGGGCGCTCCTTGCTTCCAGGACGAGAGCACACGAAAATCCAGCGTGGCGAGATAATTCACGTCCGCTTTTATTTTCGGTAATAAGTCCTCTCGAGCAACCCTTACCGGTACCGTCCAGGTTGGACGAAATATAATGCCAGTAATCTTATCATTTAGGATCGGTGTACGGCGCTTTTTCTGTCCAACAATGACCCGCATGCGCAGCCTTTCCGTACCGTCGGAAATTGCTCTTAAGTCAAACCCCGGAATATTGACAATAACGTAACGGGAGCCGAGATTCTTGGGCAATTGCCGCAGACGTTCAAGATTGATTGCTATTTTTGTGGCGATGTCGGCTGGTGATACATTCAGCGCGGCATATGTTTCAGGTCCGATTACACCATCCGGTGTTAGGCCATTGCGGGCCTGAAACCGCTGGACAGCGGCGAGAAGCGCATCGTCGAAGGTATCCGTTGTCTCATCGTCATCGGCTGGATAATCTCCCAATATCATCAAGCGCGTCCGGATATTAGGAATAGCCGGGTTGGTAGATCCGAGTTCCAGGTTTTCATTAGTGTTCAACCGTGGCCATTCAATTCCTGCGAGGGTGCGGTATCGTTGCAAATATTCCCTGAGGCTTTGATAATTTCGGGTTTGAGGGGGTAACGCTTCCAGCCAGGCGCCAAAATCACTTGTTCGCAGGCCGGCCTTCAATAAATCGGCAGCATTCGTCGGAGTAGGAATGTCAGAAAGCTCTGGATCTACATATCGCGCGGCCAGGCGTCCATCACGTACCTCTGCAATGTAGCGCAGTAGACCCAGCGTAAGCCTGCGGTCGTAATCCGGCTGGGCCGCTTCGGATGCGGGAAGTTCGGTCATAACATTAGTTGAAGGGAGGTAGTCTGACGGCCTGAGGCCCTCCCGGTCTGCTTGGCTCAGGAAGTTGAGAAGAATTTTTCCTCTCGGGGTTAGGCCAATTGCGGGCTCCCACCAAATAGAATCTTCCCCGACATCCGCGTAAATTTCATCAATTGCAGCGGGTTCAAGGTCGCTCCCGGCCTCATATGCCAACGCTACATTGTGAAGGGCTCCAAAATAGAACCCCAGCATCAATATCATAGCCACTGCGGTCAGTCCGCCAAACGTGCTGCTGACAATATGCTGTTTGTCGCGCATCTCACCTCCGTAGCTATATTATACATAATGTATAGTCTTGTCGTTACCACAGGCAAATTTCAGAGTGGATAGGGCAGGGGCTCCTGTTAAGCGCCATAGGAAAACTTTTTTAGGCATTGATCGAGCATTTGGCCTAAGGCAGGATGAAGGGGGCTTCGGAAGAAGGGAAACATCACCGAAGCGCACCTTTAGTTTGTTACCCGCTTTCTGCGGTCAATCGGTCGCAGCGTCGGCCAAAGTTGGATAGTCGACATAACCTTCCGGCCCACGACTGTAAAAGGTTGCACGGTTATAGGGAGTCAATGGAGCGTCAAGCCTTAACCGCTCTGGTAGGTCGGGGTTAGAGATAAAGAAACGGCCAAATGCAATCGCATCGGCCGTGCCATTCGCCAACATGATTTCGGCACTTTCCTTATTGAAGTTTCCGGCAGCAATCAGATGTCCATGCCACATTGGGCGGAACAGCTGAGCAGCTGAGGGCACATTCTTGTGATCTACATCGCGTTGCCCTGTCCCGCTTGCTCGCGGTTCGATCAGGTGCAAATACGCCAAATTGAATTTATCGAGTTCACTTATGAGATGGGAATAGAGAGGTAGCGGCTCATCCTCGCCACTATCGTTTGCAATACCATAAGGGGACAAGCGAATGCCAACACGGTTTGATCCCCATATTGCTGTAATAGCTTGGGTAATTTCCAACACCAACCGACAGCGATTTTCTATCGAGCCACCATAGACATCGGTGCGCAGGTTGGTGCGCGTTTGTAGGAATTGCTCTAACAGGTATCCATTGGCCGAATGGATTTCAACACCGTCGAAACCAGCCTCCATGGCGCAGCGGGCGGCGTGGGCATAGCGATCGACCAAACCCGGAATCTCCTCGGTATTCAACGCCCGTGGCGTAGGGCACGGAACGCGTTTAAAATCAGCCGTGGTGACATCAACATTCGCAGGGACCGCCGACGGTGCGATCGGCAACCCTCCGTCAGGTTGATAGGAGGGGTGTGACAGCCTACCCATGTGCCAGAGCTGCAGAAAAATCTTGCCGCCCTTGGCATGAACCGCCTCTGTTACCAATTTCCAGCCCGCTATTTGGGCTGGGGAATAAATGCCCGGCGTACAGGGGGCGCCCTGACCATCCTCAGAAACCTGAGAGGCCTCTGCAATGATCAAACCTCCGCGAGCAGCACGTTGGGCATAATACTGTGCCATCATTTCGTTTGGCGTATTTCCGGGAACTGTCGCGCGCATGCGTGTAAGCGGCGCCATTACAACACGGTTCGATAAATGCAACTCACCAATAGAAATTGGCGTAAATAAATTCGTTGTTTTCATTGGTGGCTTCTATCCTATTAAATCCTGTACCCAATTCTGTAGCCTAAATTACCCTCATCAGAGAATATAGTTCAGATTAACTGATGCGATGACTATTGCAATAGGCAGGAGCCTCCTCGGTAATTCAATAATTCAGACGATTAATAGATAGCGGAAATGCCTGAATTGCGGATAATGACTTAAAATTACTTCGAGTTATGACATCAAACCAATATTCAGCCCGAGCCTTCAGTGGATGCTGATCAGAAGTATATTTTCTCCTAATTCACTCTGCTTATTATGAAATGCGAAGCTATTCAAACTACTAGTTAACGTGACAACAGCAATTTTATGGTATAGTTCTAAATAAGAAGTGTTTTAAATAAGTATAGCGGAATGCTTGTTTGAGGGATTTAGTAGAAGAAATTACAATCTTTGCTGGCATTAAGGGGGTTTAGCAGAGATTTTGCGCTTAGGTTTTTGTCAATTCTAATAATGACGGTCTAAAATGGCTGCAGAAATTCTCACATCGGAAGTAAAAAAAGAACTTCGCGTCAATGATGCAGTCGAGGGCGCTATGACGCCGCTCGTTGTGCTCTCGATGTTATCCGCGCTGCTAACTATTTTCGTTCAAATGGGAATTCAGCCGCTATTTGGAATAGCTTTATTCCCATTGGGGCTGATGGTGGTTCTTTGTAGTCTCGGTTTGCAGAGTTATTTTAAGTTACGCCACAAAACCCGCCCCAAGGAAGTTTCGAAAAGACGAATGCGCGTCCTTCTTATATCGGCCCTAATTCTGGGTGCGAGTTGGGGCGTGCTCAACGTTATTTTGTTGTCACAAGGGAGTTTCGTCGACCAAACGATCGTGATCATCTTTGCCTGTCTCGCCGGATTTGCGTCCATTGGCATTAATTCCGTCCGCGTTGCCTTAGGCTTCAGCATGCCGGTTATGTTAATCACATGGGGCGCTGTTCTGTGGTTTAACGTAATGAGCTGGGTTGTCGGGTCGCTTTTGTTTGGTCTGGGGACTACCTCGATCATTCAGTTTGTCTTGGCGGCCAGAAGAACAACTATCACCAACATCAAGCTGACACTTGAGAATACGCAGGTGCTGAATGAACGGCTTGAGGCTGAAGAGAAACTCCGACTGGCGGAATCGAAAGCCGCACATGCGGAACAGAAACGACAGGCAGAAGCCAGTGAAATGCAGCGCAATATGATCAACGCGATTGCCTTTCCCATGGTACTGTCTCATGGCAATGATGCATTGGAGGTAACTCCCGCAGGACGAGAGCAGTTTCGCGTATCAGACGGCCCCTTGGAGGATGTCCACTTATCTGATTTTTTTGTAAATCCGCAAGATCAAAACCGTATGATTGAACTGCTTCAAGAGAAGGGCCGGCTGGATAATTATGAGGTCCTGATGCGTGACGCGGAAGGCAATCAGTTCTGGACGGTCGCATCCATGCGGCCCTTGAAATATGACGGCAAGGACTGCTGGCTGAATTCGATCTATGTCATCGATGCCCGCAAGCGTATGGAACAGGATCTGGCAATTGCCAAGGACGAGGCCGAGGCGATGCTTTCGGAACTGAAAACGACCCAAAATTCCCTCATCCATGCCGAGAAGATGGCGAGCCTGGGTCAGCTTACGGCGGGGATAGCGCATGAGATCAAGAATCCGCTCAATTTTGTGAATAACTTTGCCAAACTCTCCGCAGAAATGCTGGATGAGCTTAAGGAGCTTCTGGAAGCGCCGATTGCGGCTATGGAAGAAGATGACAGAGAGGATGCGGAAGACCTGCTGTCAACTGTTCGCGGCAATCTTCTCAAGATCGACGAACATGGGAAGCGCGCGGACAGTATTGTGAAAAACATGCTGCTACATTCACGAGAAGGGCCGGGAGAGAAGCAGCATGTGGATTTGGGGGCATTAGCAGTGGAAGCGCTCAACCTCGCCTATCATGGGGCGCGGGCGTCGGATTCGAGTTTCAATGTTGACATGAAAACAGAGATGGCAGCAGATCTTCCATCGGTGGAATGCCATCCACAGGATCTGCAGCGGGTCTTTCTCAATCTCTGCTCGAACGGGATGTATGAAGCCGTGAAGCACTCTAATGAGAAGGGCGAGACACCGATGCTGAGAGTAGCCAGCAAAGTAGACGGTGATAATATCGTTATTGAAATCAGTGACAATGGAGGCGGTGTGCCCGAGGAAATACGGGACAAGATATTCCAACCGTTCTTCACGACGAAACCAACAGGTGAGGGGACGGGCTTGGGGCTTTCCATGAGTTATGACATCGTTCAGCAACATGGCGGACAGTTAAGTCTTGAAAGTGAAACCGGAAAAGGAACAACCTTCCGGGTCAGTATGCCGGTCGGCGTATCGACGGGAGAAGCGCATTGACGATCTCTGTACTCATGGTGGACGATGAACCCGATGCAGAACCGTTATTCCGTCAAAAATTCAGGCGGGAAATACGGCGGTCGGAAATCGAATTTCATTTTGCACATTCCGGCCAAGAAGCACTTGACCTGTTGCTAGGCGAAAACGCCCCATCAGTGCTACTGGTCTTGTCTGACATTAATATGCCCGGCATGAGTGGAATGGAGCTGTTGACCAAAGTTAAACTGCAACGCCCGACCCTGCCGGTGATCATGATAACGGCTTACGGTGACGAGAAAACGGAGATCGAAGCAAAGTCCAAGGGGGCCGATCAGTTAATTTCAAAGCCTGTGAATTTTGAACGTCTTAAATCGTCACTGGTTTCTTACGGAATGGGCGCAGTGTGAGCGAAACAATACGAATACTCGTTGTGGATGATGAGCCCGACGTTGAGGGCCTCATCACTCAAAGGTTCCGGCGTTCCATCAGAAAGGGCGAAATGGAGTTTGTTTTCGCCTGTGATGGTGTTGAGGCCCTGGAACTGCTTGACCAGGATGCCAGCGTGGCAATGGTGCTGTCGGACATTAATATGCCAAGGATGGACGGTTTGTCACTGCTTGCTCATCTCAACGAGCTGCATCAGGATTTAAAGACTGTCGTCGTCTCTGCGTATGGTGATCTGGGCAATATTCGAACGGCTATGAACCGCGGGGCTTTCGATTTCGTGACTAAGCCAATTGAGTTTTCCGATCTTGAGACAACAATCCAGAAGACGTTGGCATATCTAAAGGAGTTCAAGGAGCTGCAACGGCAAAGAAATGAAGCGGAAATGGCACGCGCGGCATTGTCGCGTTACTTTTCACCAAATGTCGTGAAGGCTTTGTCGGATACTTCTGAGGGTTTGAAGCCGGGTGGAGAAAGACGGGAGGCGACATTCCTTTTCACGGACCTTACCGGATTTACGCATCTTGTGGAAAACACTGAACCGGACGTGATAGTCGAGCTTCTCAATTCATATATTGACGGCGTGGCCCGGATCATCTTTGCCCATGACGGTACGGTCATGAAGGTGATTGGCGACGCAATGCAGGCAACATTCGGCGCACCGATCGATCAGCCTTCCCATGCTGCCGATGCGGTGGCATGCGCCCTGGAGATTGACCAGTTCACGGAAGAGTATTGCGCCAAATGGAAATCAAAAGGCGTCAACCTGGGATCGACGCGCATCGGGGTTAATACCGGTGAAGCAATTATCGGCAATTTTGGAGGCGATTCATTCTTTGACTACACGGCTTATGGGGACGCGGTAAATGTTGCGGCGCGACTTGAGTCGGCGAACAAGGTTCTCGGTACCCGCATTTGTGTGAGCGAAAGTACGGTAAAGCAGATTGATAACTTCGGCGGCAGGCCCGTCGGTAAGTTAAGGCTTGCCGGCAAGTCGGGGAGCGTTACAGCTTATGAGCCTCTAAGTGACACGCAAATATCGGCCTTGGATTTACAGGCGTACTGCGAAGCGCATGAACTGTTGGCTGCTGGTGATGTGGGCGCGCGTCAGGCTTTCGCAGTCCTGGTCGGCAAGATGTCGGACGACCCGCTTACTTTGTTTCACCTGCAAAGATCTCTTGCGGGTGCACTTGATGTTGAAATTGATTTATCCGTCAAATAAAGCAATGGAGGCGATATGCGGGTACTATTCAGAATATTGTCCGGGCGAATTTAGAAGCCGAGCCTATGCAAAAACACGACAAAATTGGGTATAGTTAAAATCTCTAACACTTCGCGCTTGGAAAACTTAGCTTTTGGAGCACGTCACCCAGTTTCTCGCCAATTAGTAAGCCAACGAATGAAGATTAAGTGACAGGGGTGCCCACAATTGTAGGGATGTGGTTTCCGATGTTGTCTGCGTGGGATCATAAGCAGACCAATTAGCTCACTAGGCAATTCTGCGACTTCCAGCGCGATAAACGCGTCATTGCATGACAAACTTAGACAGCACGGCTCTGAATGAGCCCGACGATCTCGTTGCTATGTTGGAAATTCCCGTCCCTGAGTGGAGTTGAAATACCGAGAGGACGATTATATGCCGGCACGGCTTGCCTCTAGCGTATTTGTATATTTCCAGCCGCTGATTTAAATCTGCGAGGGGGCAGGCACGGAGCTCTTGGACTCAGTTACTATCTTCGGCCTTCAAGTAAATAGGTTGCTCTCACGCGATGTCCTTTTATCTTAATCTCGCCGCGCGGGGCAGTCTTATAGCACTCTGGCAGTTTTTCACGGGTTTCCGTTGAAATCTGGATCTGGTCGGGAATTCCTTCCGATTCCATTCTGCTCGCAACATTGACTGTATTGCCCCAGAGGTCATAGGAGAATTTCTGTTTGCCAATCACACCGGCGATGACTGCGCCAGAATGCACCCCAATCCTGAGTTTCAAATCGACATTGTTTTCCCGGCGAAACTCACCAAAGGCTTGTTGCATTCCCAATGCCAAATCGGCAATTTTCTCAGCGTGATCCGCGACGCTGCCACTCAATCCCGTTGCCACCATATAGGCATCGCCGATGGTCTTGATTTTTTCAGCGCCGTGGTGCTTCGTCAGCTTGTCAAAACGCGAAAAAAGATCGTTAAGCAAATTGACGAGTTCGCTGGCAGACATTTTGCGCGACAGGTCCGTAAAACCAGCGAGGTCAGCGAACAAGACCGAGACATTGTCATGGCTATCCGCCAGAGGTTCTTCCTGTGCCTTGAGCCGCGTGGCGATTTCCGCGGGAAGGATATTGAGCAGAAGTGACTCTGCCCGTGAAAATTCCAACTGCATCGCTTTTTCCGCGCGGATCACGGCAATATCGAAGGAGACCAGGATGCTGATAATAAGCGTAGCCATGACCAGAATGTTTGACGTCAGAAAGAACGCATAAATTTCGTTTGAAACCGGAATTAACGGCTCATTGAAGACGGCATAAGCGGCAATTGATGCCATTAAAAGGGAAAGGACGATTCCTGCGCCAATTCTGATTGGCCTGCTGATAAACGGTACCAGCAAGGTAATCGAAACTACGATTAAAATATGCAGCCAGTATCCGGCGAACAAACCGAGATATACCGTCGCCAAAGCGGCATGAACCGGAACTTCAATTAAAGTCAGGTAAGCCCTTTTCATATTTCCTTTATTGTGCTGCCACATCGCAAAAGCGAATACAGTAACGCTCAGTATGTTGAACGCCGCCAAAACTTTCAGGTCCAGGTGATTAAACAGTATAAAAAATCCGATATGAGCAAGAAAACCAATCGGATATATAAGCTGGCCGATAACATAAAACCGCGCATAGTCCGGTGGGAAATCAGCGGGAGCGGCCGGGAGCGCGGCCAAAATACGTCCTCCCAGGTTCTCTATTGGTGCGGCGCTCGTCATGGCATGATCCTTCAGTGGAATCTAATTTACTTATATATCATCAACGATGACAACAGTCATGGTCTCACTAATGGATATTCTTTGTATCTATCATTCCTCCCCAAATCAGATACTATGCCTGAAACGGGAGATTTCATCTTTGCCGCGTCGTCTTACCGCCATATTAATTGCAGATGTGGTCGATTATTCCCGCCTTATGGGTGAGGACGAGATCCGCACGCTTGCCGCGTTGGTGGAACTGCGCCAGAAATTATTTGAACCGGTTGTCGTTGCGCGTGGTGGTAATATTATCAAGCGCATGGGCGACGGTTGGATCGTCGAATTTCCGAATATTTCCGATGCGACCGCCTGCGCTATTCAGGTTCAGGAAGGGCTTTTGGATCATGCGGTCATTCAGCTCCGCATTGGCGTTCATATTGGCGACGTAACGTTTCAGGACGATGATGTCTATGGCGACGGGATAAATGTCGCCGCCCGCCTGGAAGCCCTGGCCGAACCTGGACAGGTGTTGATTTCTGATACCGCCCATCAGAGTCTGGATGGCAAGGCGGCTCTTAATTTTGGTGGCGGGGATCAACATGCGCTAAAGAATATCGCGCGACCAGTCACTGTCTGGCATTGGCCCGCCAAGGGGAAAGCGGATATTAAGATTGTCACGGACGTATCAAGCCCGGTTTCAGGGTTCGATGGCCGCCCGGCAATTGCTGTCTTGCCCTTTGATAACATGTCCAACGATCCGGATCAGGAGTATTTTGCCGACGGGATCGCCGAAGATATCCTGACCCGGCTGGCGATGTGGCGCTGGATGCCCGTAATCGCCCGAAATTCCAGTTTTAGCTTCAAAGGGCAGAAAGTCGATATTCAAGAAGTTGGAAAAAAGCTTGGCGCCCGATACGTGCTGGAAGGCAGCGTCCGCAAGGGAGGAACCAAGGTCCGCATTACCGGGCAGCTTATCGATGCGGAAACCAGCCGCCATCTCTGGGCAAATCGTTATGATGGGCAGATAGGCGATATCTTTGATCTGCAGGATCAAATCACGGAGGAAATCGTCGCGGCACTTGAACCGATTGTCGGTCAGGCGGAAGCGAACCGTGCACATCGGCTGACAGTGGACAATCTGGGGGCTTGGGACAAGACACAACGGGCATTGTGGCACTTCAACAAATTCACCAAGAAGGACATTGAGGCCACGCTTGGAATGCTGCAACCCGTTCTTGAAGAAAGTCCTGACTTTGCCCAGGCGCAGGCGCTCGCGTCCTTTGCAAACATGTGCCTGGCGCTATTTTCATGGACTGACAATCCGCAGAAGGCCTTGCAAGACGGTACCGCACAGGCCATGTCGGCCATTACCAGTGATCCAATGCATCCCATGGGAAATGCGTTGTCCGGTTTCATGTATGCTTATCAGCGCAAATATGCAGCGGCAATAAACGGCTGTCAGCGGGCCATTGAACTTAACCCGAGTTTTGCCATGGCCTATCACGCCTTGGGGGCAGTTAATATGTTCATGGGTCAGCAAGCTGAGGCAATTACGGCGATTAATAAGGCCGTTCGTTTAAGCCCGTTCGACAGTTTGATGCCGATGTGGTTGGGAACACTCTCGGCAAGCTATTATCTTTCGGAAAAATATGAGGAAGCACTGGAGTTTGCAGAACAGGCGATCCGGATTGCGCCGCATTATCCGCTGGCACTCAGGGGGCGCCCCAATGCGCTGGCGCAACTGGGTCGTTTGGACGAGGCCCGTGCCGCCCTAAAAGACTTTCTCGCGGTATCGCCGAACTATACTGTTTCCAGCGGTAGGGCGGGCATTCCCTTTCGAGACGAGCAGGTATTCCGGCATTATATGGAAGGCCTCATCAAAGCCGGGCTCCCGGATGAATAAGGCAAACGCCCGGCCTAGAGTTAATCCGTGGAATTGATGGTTTTGTGAAAATGATGACAAGGGCGGTAGTGAGTTTCTGAAAGATTGGTTGCGCGTTTGCGTACCGAGGCCTGGTTTCTAACCCAATCACTTAAAGGGAATCAGGATTCCTTCCTTCATCGCTTACCTTGTATTAGCGACTATTATAATTAGAGACTGGTATAGCGTTGAAGATAGCATCAGTAAATAAGTCAGCACCTGGGTCCCACCATCGCGCTTATGCGGCAATATTGGAGAGTATATCCTTTTAAATAACTCCCTTACTTCTAAGCTCAGCAATCTTGTTTTCATTTAAACCGAGGGATTTGTAAACTTCATCGGTGTCCTGACCGTGTCGGGGGCCGGTTCTGGTCACTGAGCCGGGCATTTTGGCATATTTCGGCGTGACGGCCTGCATGGCCACTGGACCAAGTTCCGAATCATCGACCTTAATAATGGCGTCGCGGGCCTTAAACTGCTCGGAATTGAATATGTCTTCAATCGAGAAGACCGGGCCGCCCGCTACACCTCCTGCTTTCATTTCCTCAAGGGCTTCGCTCTGTGTCCGATCTGCGAACCAGGCCGCGACGATTTCATCCAGTTCTTCCGAATGTGCCACCCTATCGCTGTTGGTCTTGAAACGAGGGTCGGCAATCAACTCAGGCTGTCCCATTTGACGGGCAAAATTTTCAAAGATTGACTGGGCCGACGCGCTTAAGGAAATCCATTTACCGTCTTTTGAGCGATATATGTTGCTGGGGCCAGCATATTGGCTTCGATTTCCGGACCTTTCTCTGACGTGCCCCAATTGATCATACTCGATCGGGAGGAATTCCAGCAGACGAAACATGGACTCTACTAGGGATAAATCAATAATTTCCCCGGGAGCCTCCGGATGTTTTGCCTTGTGCCAGCATGCCATAATGATTCCGAGTGCGCCAAAGATCCCGGTGGTTGCATCCGCAACGGGAAAGCCGATATGCATCGGTCCGCTCTCGGGGTATCCGCAGAGATAAGTGAATCCTGAAAAGGCTTCCGCGACACGTGCAAAGCCCGGGCTTGTCGCATTGGGGCCCGTTTGTCCATAGCCGGATACACGCAGTATAATAAGGCCCGGATGGCGTGCCTGCAGGACTTCAGGAGAGAGGCCATATTTCTCCAGCGTGCCGGGTCGGAAGTTTTCTACCAGAACATCGAAATTGCCGATTATGTCGAGCAGCAGTTCCCGACCTTGGGGTTTGCGAATATCGAGAGTAATTCCTCTTTTATTGCGGTTCGTGACTTTCCACCAGAGGGGCTTGCCATCCTTGTGCGGGGGCAGGTCCCGTAAGGGGTCTTCCCTATCGGGAAGCTCCACCTTGACAACTTCGGCGCCGAAATCGGCTAATAGGGTTGCAGCCATGGGTGCCGCCAGCATTGTTGCGAGATCTAGTATTTTAAGACCGGAGAGAAGTTGTGGCTTATCGTTCATTTTTTCCCTATCTGTTGATGGAGTCATATTCTTTGCCGATCAATTCTGCTGCCTTCATTGCGGCCGGGGCGCATTTGTCTCGGTAGGATTTATTGTATCGACTGCGGGGCATTGCGATCGCAATCGCCGCAATTACGTCACCTTTCCTGTTATATACGGGGGCGGCGACACCGGACGCCTCTTCGGCCCATTCCCCTTGCGCTGTGCCCCATCCGTTTTTCTTTATGAAATCGAGCCTGCTCATGAGAACCTCTTTGGTCAGGTCATATTCTTTGGCAATAGGGTCGGTTTCGATGAAAGAAAAGAGTGATTTTCGCTCTTCCTCATTCATCCCTGAAACGAGACAAGCGCCGGATCCGCTTAAGTAGACACGATTACGTCGTCCGACTTCCATTACGTAGCGAACTGGCTGGAGGCTGGCCTCGGTTGCAATGACAACGCGATCCCAGCCTTCCCGAACAAGAATAGTTGCAGTTTCGCCAGTTTCTTCCCGGGCCTCGCGCAAATGTTTTCTGGATATTTCGGCGAGGCCGTCGCGGTTGAGCATTGCATCAACAAGCGCAAGACAGCCAAACGAGAGTGAATAGCGATCGTTCGACGGGTCCTGAACTAGCAATCCCTCATGGGCCAAAGTCCTGGCGAGACGAAATGTGGTGACCTTATTGAGGCCAAGCACTTCGGTCAGTTCTTTAAGGGACATGTCTTTGCTGCCGCCCTTAAAGGCTCTCAATACTGCTACCGCACGGCTGACCGTTTGCAGATATTGCGTCGGGTAAGTCTGTACCGTTTTCACAATAAATTCTCCTGCATGTTGCTTCAAAAATTTTTGGTGCAATCAAATGATCGCGCAAGTCATGCCGATTGATGGTTCTTGACTAGAATAACCACTTTGCGATACTATTTCAATATAAGATATATCATTTCATATAATGAAACAAAAGGCAAGACTATATATGGTCAAAGCCTGCATTTTGGAGGAGGAAAACATGAGGAATTTTAGGGAGATGTTTGTGGGTGCAACATTGCTGCTTACTCTCGCAGCGCCCTCGGCATTCGCAGAAGACCATCCTGTTAATATTCCGTCAGGTCCCTTTGGAACGGGTAGCAACACCCTAAGCGGAGCGATGGAGCAAATTTCAAAAAAGACGGGTGCAAAAATTCAACTCGTTGCGGCAGAAACCCCGGGGTTGGTTTTCAACCTGAAACAACTCAAGGCAGATCCGGGAACCAAGCCGGACACCTTAACACCTTATACTTTTGGTCTTGCCTATCTTGCTGAGAACGGCCTGAAACCGTTTAGCGAGCCAACACCTGCGCCGAAGCTTCTGGCGACCTACCTGTTGGGCTCCGTCTGGCTGGCTACCTTGGACGAGAATATCAAGGAGCCAAAGGATCTGATTGGGAAGCGCGTTGGGTTAGGCCGCCCTCCGCAAATCTTATGGACAATTGAACCTGAACTGATCATCAAGCATGGTTGGGGGCTCGACGGACAAATTGATATTGAATATCTCGGAACAAAACAGGCCGCGCAGGCATTGCTGGATGGCACTGTAGATGCTGCAATCATAGGCGGATATGCTGACCCAATTAACAAGACTTTCAGCCCGAGCCCACAAACATTGACGGTTGTCGGTAGCGGAAAGACGCTCTACCACATTCCATGGGGAGAAGAGGCGGTTGCAAAGACCATTGCTGCCGGTGTCGGAATTAATAAACTTACCATTCCGAAGGATGCAATCGCGGGTGTAAATGCAGACATGCCCGGCTTTTTTGACCCTATTGCATGGGGTGCCTATCCGGAGATGCCTGATGAAACTGCATATGAAATTACAAAAATGATCATTGAAAATGTCGGCATGTTTAAGGAGTATCATGCCTTAGGGAAATTAATGTCGCGCGAGTCTCTCGCTTATGGCGTTGATCCTTCCAAGATACATCCGGGTGCGCTCCGCGCTTACAAAGAAGCCGGCTTGAAATAATACAAAAATCATAGTGTGCCTCCCGTCGGTAGCATTGCCGACGGGATTACCAGCCTATAATTTGGGGGATCCTTTATGGATAAAGAGTTTGATCGTGTGATCAGAATAGCGGTCTATATCGTCGCCTTGGCGATGGTGGCGTATCATATGCTTAGTGCATATGGAATTCTGCTCGGAAGCATTGAACATCAAACTGTGCATTTGGCCTTTATTTTTGGACTCACCTTTCTTGTTGTTGTTCGCTCTGCTGCCGGGCCAGTTCGCCGCCTTATCTACCTAGGCTTTCTTGCTGGCGGCCTGTTTGTCACGGCATATGTATATGTCAACCTGGATGCCTTGGAACAGAATGTAGGTTTCCCTACCCCGACAGATATCGCGATTGGCATCCTAATGATTGTCCTTACATTTGAGGGAACGCGGCAGGCTTGGGGCTGGATATTGCCGGTAGTTGCATTCGTGTTTGTTGCGTATTTCCTGTTCGGCCACTATCTCGGTGGCCCCCTCTATCACCGGCAATTCTCCTTGGGTTATGTAATTTCATATTTGTCGATTGGGTTTTCGGGCATTTACGGTACGTTTCTATCTATCTCAGCGAACCAAATATTCCTGTTTGTTGTGTTTGGCAGCATGATGGGACTTTTGCGGATAAATGATTTTCTGTATGAACTTGGTAAGCTTGTTGGGCGGCGTGTCGCAGGCGGGCCAGGCCAGACTGCCGTGGTCTCCAGCTCACTAATTGGCATGGTTTCCGGTGCGGCAGTTGCAAATGTTGCAATCACCGGCGCCTTCACAATCCCTTATATGAAGCGGGCGGGCTATTCTGCTCCCCTTGCTGGCGCGATCGAAGCGACCGCATCGACAGGCGGGCAGCTAATGCCCCCGGTCATGGGCGCAGCGGCATTTTTGATGGCCTTCTTTGTTGGGGTCCCCTACACGGATATCATGATCGCAGGCCTGATTCCTGCAATATTGTTCTATATCGGTGTGATGCTGTCGGTCCAGTTTGCCTCCACTGCCGCCGGTATTAAGGCCCCGCGAGAGATGCCTGATTGGTCAGTAATTCGGCGCGGTATCCCAATGTTTGTAATTCCAGTCGGTATTCTGACGGGCTTGCTCCTGTTTCGTTTCAGCCCGGCCTACGCAGCATTCTGGGCTATATGTACGGTTATTGTGTTGAGCTTTTTTCGATCAGGCGGGCGGCCAACTGCTCCGGAGTTTCTCGAGGTGCTTACAGAAGGCGCAATCGTTGGGGCACAGATTGGAGTTTCCCTTTGCATTGTTGGTTTAATTTCCCAGACACTGATAACCACGGGTCTTGGCGGTAAGATTGCTGGCCTCGTTGAGGTTTTTAGCGCAGGTAATATTGTTATTGGTCTGTTGCTGACGATGATCGTCTCGCTGGTTCTAGGGTGTGGCGTTCCGCCCGTCGCAGCATATAGTCTCGTTGCCCTTGTCGCGATTCCCACTATCATTAAGATGGGAGTGCCGGTCATGGCCGCCCATTTTTTCTGCTTTTATTTCGCGATCATTTCCGCGGTAACGCCCCCGGTTGCCATGGGGGCGTTGGCCGCCTCGGCTATCGCTAGGGCGAACTACTTTTCCACTGCGGTAAAAGCTTTTAAACTTTCACTCGCCGGGTTTGTCATTCCATTTTTTATCGTCTTCAACCCGGCAATGACCCTACAAAGCACAGATATGCTAAATGCGGTAATGTCTATTGTCGCAATTTTTGTTGTTCTGGCGGTCGGTACGGCGCTGCTTTACGGTACCGGAGCCGTTCGTTTTAGAGGACGGGATTGGCTGTTTGGTATTGTCGCTGTGGGAGCTAGTATTGCGTACGCATTATGCCGCAACATTTTATCCTCAGAAACTGAACTGGTCCTGTTTTTGATCGGATTAGCATTTGCAGTTTTGTTGTTCATGTCGCAACTTCGTCAAAAGCGCAGGGTCGTTACTGATCCTGTTCTTGGGTGATTGTTGTCGCGCGATTGTGACAACGCCAGGATTGGTTGTTCCTATTGGAGCGTTTCAAAATGACATGGACATTCGTTAGAGGAGAGCCGGTTTGAACGGGTCAACTGGCGCAGAATATTTATGGGAAAATATTAGCGATCTAAGTATTTGGACTATTTTTGCTTGGCCGGAATCACGACATTTCCTGCAATGGACGCGATATGGCAGTTTGACGCTCCTGCGTTTGTTGTTGCGCGGAATGAGCGATGCGCCAGTCATATGGCGGAGGCGGCAGCAAGATTGGCAGCAAAGCTCGGTGTTTTACTCGTGGGCCTCGGGTCAGGATTAGCCAATACTCTGACGGCTGCTCTCGCTGCAATGCGAGATTCTTCCTCGCTTTTAATAATTGCCGGCGCGATAGCAAACGTGGAAACAATCTTGTCTCATCCAGTTTCTATTGCAAACGTTGCGCCCTTGCCGCTGCTATTGGATAGTAATAGTGGCCTTGTTGGAGATTAGAAATTACTCCATTAAGGGATTAACCATTAAGGCCGATACGCTTTATGAAACTCGCCATCCTTTACGATCGCTAAAATTCGGTTTTGCTCTTCGAGTATTCCGACATCACTAATTGGGTCGCCGTCAATCAACAAAATATCGGCAAGGTAGCCCTCTTTAATCAAGCCGAGCTCGTCACCCATTTCCATGATCTGGCCGCCATATTTTGTTGCCGCCTGGATTGCCTCCATTGGGGAAAAGTCAAGCATGTCGACAAAGGTTTTTATATCCTTGGCGTTGGTGCCCTGAGGTGTCCATGCGAAGCCATAGTCACCCCCTATGCAGATGCGAATTCCGCGTTTATGCATTTTTTTCATGGTTTCAATGCAATTTTCAAGCTCTCGCTCATACTCGATTGCAAGGGGAGAGCCAGGCTTAATACCCCATTCTTCCGCATGCCGTGATGTGTTGATTAGCCAGGCTATACCGGGTGCAACGAAATGTTTGTCTTTCGCGGCCTCGAGCATGTCGAGCGCTTCCTCATCTGCGAATGATGCATGGTATATATTTTCGATACCGTGACGAACACATTGCTTAATTGAACCAGAAGAACGGGCATGTGCGGCAAGGGTTTTGTTCCGGCAGCGGGCTTCCTGAACAGCCATTGCTATCTCTTCCTCTGACATCGGTGTTTCTTCCGCCCCAACACCTGCAATGGTCTCTCCAGAGAGATTGAGCTTGATCGTGTCAACGCCATACTTAATGAGTGTCCGCACAGTTCGCCGAACTTCTTCCGGGCCTGAAACGACCAGACCAAGATTCAAGCCTTCATGAGGAATATGGGAAGGTGCGGAATCGCCAAGACCGCCAACCGTCGTGATCTCTGGACCGGCAGACAAATAGCGCGGGCCGGGATAACGGCCTTCGTTGATGAATCGTTTGGCGACAACATCCAGCCTCGGCTTCGCTGCCGCCGCCCCACGTCCTGCAGTAAAACCTGAATCCAGCACCAGCTTGGCCATCTCCATGGTTACCAGCATATGTTCTTCAACTTCCATAAATTGTATTGGGTCAATCCCTGGGGCATTATTCCAGGAAAGATGCAGATGTGAATCTATCATTCCCGGCATCAGTGTCGCGCCTTTGCAATCGATGACTTCGGCTCCCTCATTTGAGAAGGCCCGCTGATCAGAGGAAGCGCTTTCTTTGATTATTTCCTTAATCCGGTTACCTTGAACTAATACATCGCCTGCGTAGGGCGCGGCTCCTGTGGCATCCAAAATCTGCGCGTTCTTGAATAGTAAGTTTTTGCTGTCTGACATAGCGCCCTCCCAATATGATCTTTTCGACTTATTGTTGGTTTCGTAAATGACTATCTAATTTCAGCTTTTCAGGAGAAACTTTGTAAGCAGCGTATTTACCTCACCAGCGTTTTCCATAGTCGCCCAGTGGCCGCAATTTTTGATGATTGACAGTTCAGAATTGGGAAGGTTTTCTGCCAACTGTTCCGCCATTGCGACGGGAGCTACAGGATCGCCATCCCCTGTCACCAACAAGGTAGGAGTTTGTATGTGCTTCGCGTCGATGGCTTGAGCGGCCGATAGTGCTTCGCACGTCCGTGCGTAGCCTTCTGCGTCTTGTCGCATGACACTTTCTCGCACAAAGGACAATACCTCTGGTTTCGTTTCACGTGTTAGTGGTGAGAGAGTATTTGCAATGATTTGGTCTGCAATGTCGGACATTCCGTTATGACGTGCTGCTTCTGCTCGTGCTTTCAGTCCAGCTCTGGCAGCTTCCGGTGGTTCTATGATTGCACCGAATAGTGTCAGGGACGCGACCAAAGCACTATTTTCCAAGGCTATCTGTTGGCACATGATGGTCCCCATTGAATGCCCAACAAAATGGGCGCACGTAACGCCGAGTTCATTGATGGCGTTTACGATTTCTGTTGCAAGGTATCCAATGGAAAGAGCCGATAATGGAACGGCTGACCGGCCGGCGCCTGGCAAATCGATACGTATAACTTTATAGCCTTCAAGTGCCTTCATTTGAGGCTGGTAACTGTTTGATGTGCCGCCAAGTCCATGAATCATGACAACCGGAAACCCATCGCCTTCTACGTCACAAACGCAGGCACCTGCTTTAATTGTTGCCATCAGTTGATCTCCTGAAAGGTGTTTTCTAATGTGCCGATTCCGTCAACCTCAATTCGGACTGTATCTCCAGCTTTAAGGTATTTGGGCGGGTCGAATCCAATTCCGACGCCCGCGGGTGTTCCGGTGGCGATGATATCGCCCGGCATCAAGGTAATGCCTTCGGAAATCGTCGAAATAATTGTTGGAATGTCGAAGATTAGAAGTCCGGTGTTCGAGTTCTGGCGCAGCTCGTTATTCACGAAACACCGGATGCAAGCCGTTTCAACATCGATTTCATCTTTCGTAACTGCCCAAGGGCCCATTGGGCAGAAAGTATCCTGCGATTTTCCAATCAACCATTGACTATACTTTCCTTGTAGATCTCGTGCCGTTACATCGTTAATAATCGAATAACCCCAGACGTGATCAAATGCATTTTCCGGTGCAATTCCCTGTCCGCCCTTGCCAATTATGACGGCGAGCTCGGCTTCATAGTCGATTGCTGTCGAAACGGCATTATTAATGATAACCTCTTCGCCATTTGCGACGACTGTTTGAGGCAGTTTTGAAAAAATGATGGGATTTTTCGGTACGGCACCAGCCGAGGCACTTGAATCGAACCCGCTTTTGGCAAACTCATGCGCATGTTCGTGGTAGTTTTTGCCGACACAAAATATGTTTCGAAGCGGGACTGGAATAGGCGCCTCAATCTGAACGTCAGTCAGGGGGATGGGCGCCAGCGTCTCTGGTAACCCAATTGCATTTTCTCGCAGAATTGAAAGTAGTCCAGTCGAGGCAAGTTCTGATGGTACCGAAAATGGTGAGACAGATTGGCCGTCTTCGCTAATCAAGCCGACCTTTCTTTCCTCGTTAATTGAAAATGTCAGTATCTTCGCCATGAATTTTGCGTCACCTATTTGTATTTCCAAAATAATGATAATTATTTTGGAAGAGTGAAAAATTCCGGATTAATTCATAAATCCGGACTTTATTATTTGATAAATGCGGCTTTATACATAATGGTTCCATTGACAAAACGTTTTGTCAAGAAGTTTGTGAGTAGGGCGGTCGCACTATTCTGATCAAAGGGATAACTAGGGTGATTTTTCGGCGATAGGCGTTTATTAGATGCCCTTCAAAAGAGATCAATCAAATCGGTAACCCGAAGGGAGTGTGGCAAGCGTAATGAGTTACTTTCTGATTGAGGACGAACCTCGTAAATTCAGGTCAACAGGAACAATATGATGGTTCTTATGTTTGAGTCCTTCGATCTCATCAATCAAAAGAGTGGCGGCGTTTACACCGACTTCATTCGGATGGAGATCCAGTGCGGTCAGGGGTGGAACGACGAGGCGAGCTGCATCACTATCGGTTCCCGCTGTAATCAGACAGTCATTCGGTACTTTCAGCCCAAGGGATTCGACCGCCATCATGGCGCCCATTGCGTATCGGTCCGTGACGCAATGAATGGCATCGGGCTTCATTGATCCCGAGAAAAGGTCAAGTGTCGCGTGGTAAGCAATTGTTTCATTGATACCGCCTTCAAGTTGCCTGTCCATTGGAATTTGACCACGCTGCACGCACCATTCTTTGTAAGCTTGCAATGTTTCAAGGCTATAAGAGTAATCCCCAGGAGTAGTCAGGAGGGCAATCTGTTTTGCGCCATTTTCTGTAAGGTGTTCTAAAACAAGCAAAATTGCCTTTACGTTGTCATTATCCACCCATAGGCCATCTTCGGCCTCCTGATTTGTATCTCGGCCAGTCGTGACAACGACGATATTCTTGTTCTTTAATTCTTTAATGAGTGGATCGCCGCTGATGGGATCGATAAGAATAACGCCATCGGTTCCCGCCCAATCGGACTCGTGATTGTTTGCCGTAAGCAACATTGACAAATGATAACCTCTGGCGGCGGCGACGTTTGATGCGCCTGCGACAATCTGGATAAAATATTCGAGTTCAATCAGCGATACTTGGTGTGCGGATGAACGCGAATGTTGAATCGCGATGTGTCCCGTCCGGCTGCTTTGTAAGCTGCGCGCTGCGGCGCTTGCTTTGTATCCGAGTTTGTTCGCAAACTCCCGAACTCGCTTGGCCGTTTCGGCGTCAATGCGACCTTTTCCATTAAGGGTATGAGAAACAGTCGTTACGGAAACGCCGGCTGCCGCAGCGACATCGCGAATAGTGGTTCGCTTCACCATTTTGTCAAATCCATCGAAAACTTCCAAAGAACTGCTGTGATATAACACATCAAGAAAAATAAAACAAAGCACTTGACAAAACGTTTTGGCTACGGATATCATTTTAAAATAAGAGTTATCAGTGTAGATTTTAAGTAATAAATCTACTTTAATAAAGTATATATATTGTTATCAAACAATAGAATTATGCGTAGGAACAAAAATGACCAATCTGGATTTAGATTCTTTATGTAACCGTGACTATAAAGTGGTTACGAAAATTGACCCTAAAAAAACGGTTCTTCTCGTTATAGATATGCAGCGGTTTTTCCTTGAACCGGGCCAGCCTGCCTATTTACCGGGTGGTGATGGCGCGCCATCGGGAGAAGAGGTCATTGCACCAAGTGCCAAGGTTATCGAGTGGTGCCGTGAAAAAGGTATTACTGTCATGTACTCCAAATGGGGGCTGCGTGGTGATGGATGGGATGTTGGCCGGTGGGCTGATAAGTGGCCAACCTGGAAGGCTGGGACGCCGGAAGGCCCTGCGTGGCCACCGGAAGGTGCTGAGTCTTCGGGGCGTTTCCGCAATTACTCTTATGCGACAGATATTGTTCGCGAATTGGAGCCCGCTGAAGGCGAACTGGTATTGGCGAAGAGCCGTTATAGTTCGTTTGACGGAACTATTCTTGATACCTCGTTACGAGAGCGTCCAGAGGTTGACACGATCCTCATGATCGGTGTGACAACGGGTTTCTGTGTTCGCTACACCGCCAATGATGCTTTTGCCCGCAATTATCGCGTTGCGGTTATCGCCGATTGTACATCTGCGGTAAATGACCCGCTTTTTGAGGAAGGAGGGGCCGGGCAGTATGTTGCCGCCCTGAGAGACATCTCGATTGGTCTTGGCGACGTTATGTCGAGCGAGGAACTCTTTAAGATGTTGTAACGACCCAACGCCACGATAAAAAACACATCGTGGCGTTGTTATTTTTGGTGCTCGAGAATCAAGGATCTAGTGGAGTTTAAAGCTGTTTTTGTGCGCATCAATCACCGGGTGACGAGGCGCGTGTCGCGTTGATGTCGAATTTTTGTCAATATGCAGGAGGTAGCACGTTATGTCTAAAACTGAGAAACCAAACCATCTCTCTGGGGCGTCGCTAAGCCGCCGCAGATTTGGCAAGCTTGCGATTGGCGCGGCGGTCGGT
Source organism: Sneathiella sedimenti (assembly GCF_017313765.1). GTDB lineage: Bacteria > Pseudomonadota > Alphaproteobacteria > Sneathiellales > Sneathiellaceae > Sneathiella > Sneathiella sedimenti. The sequence continues at coordinate 217,512 of NZ_JAFLNC010000003.1, forward strand.
GGAACTGTGTTGCAGGCGCCATGGATTATCTCTGCTCGCGGCGAGGAAACCGTTAAACTGGGTGGCCTATTTCATATGACAGGGGCCGGATCTGTTTGGGGGCCGTCCATGCAGCAATGCATGGAATACGCCATTAATGAAATCAATTCGTCAGGCGGCGTTCTTGGTCGTCAATTAGCGATGTTGGCAGAAGATGATAATACCAGTCCGGACGTGGGTATTCAGAAATCAACCAAGATGATCCAGGCGGATGGTGCAAAAGCCCTGTTTGGTGTGGTCTATTCGAGTGTTCGTGCGGCCGTTGCGGCAAATGTGGCAACGCGGTTCCGGGTGCCATATTTTTATCCGACGTATTGGGAGGGCGGTACATCTTGCGGGCGTTATTATGTCTCAATGGGTGCGGTTCCAAACCAGCAGCTTGATTATTTCATTCCATATCTCGTCGAGAAATTTGGACCTCGTATCTATTGCGTTGGCCAGGATTATATTTGGCCACGCCAGTCGATCGAAATTGTCGAAACCCTGCTGAAAAAGCATGGCGGAGAATTGGTCGGAAAAGAATTCGTCCCATTTGACCAAAGTGACTGGTCGTCTGTTATCCGGCGTATCAAAGACGCCAAGCCTGACGTATTCTTCCCCTTTATTGGCGGCGGTCTTGTCGACTGTATTAAGCAATATTATGATTTTGGCCTTGGCGATACTGCAATTGCGTCGACCCTGATGGATGAGTTGTTTGTTCCGGCGTTTTCACCTGATTTACGCAAAGGTATGCAGTGTTCCGTATCCTACCTAATGGACCTAGATAATCCTGTGAACAATGCCTTTGTCTCAGGCTTTAAGAAAGCCTACGGTGAAGATGCTGTGTTGAATAACATGGGTGAGGCACTCTACGATAGTGTGCATCTATGGAAACTGGCGACTGAAAAGGCTGGAAGCTTCGATGTTGAGGAAACCGTCGACGCTCTTGGCGGAATAAGTTTTAACGCCCCACAGGGTGAGATCAGTATTCAGGCAAGCTCTAATCATGCCGCTTTGCATCAGATTATTGCGGAAGTACGCGCTGATGGCAGCTTCGAGGTGTTAAAGGATTTTGGCAAGGTTGAGCCGGTAACAGACTGTAAAATTTAATCATCAATAAAAGTTAGAAAATTGCCGGCACAAGGGGGAAGCTAAGTTATGGAAGCAATTGTTATTCAAACACTGAATGGCGTTAGTTTAGCTTCTATTCTTGTCCTGACATCCCTTGGGCTGGCTGTTATCTTCGGTATGCTTGGTGTCGTTAATCTTGCCCATGGCGAGCTGTTTATGCTTGGGGCATATGCTGTAGCGACGATGAATATGTTTGGTCTCTCTCCCTGGTGGGGATTATTGGTGGCGCCAATTGTGGTTGGGGCTATCGGAATGTTGATGGAGCGGACTATTATTCGTTGGCTCTATCACAGACCGTTGGACACTTTGCTCGCTACTTGGGGTGTTTCAATTGTTCTTCGGCAAGTAGTTCGCCTTATTTATGGTACGGGGCATATGTCTTCCACATCCCTGATGGTTGGCAGCACGACAGTGTTCGGCTACGAATACCCTATTTATCGATTGTTCCTGATTGGAATTACTGTCGTGATTGTACTTGTTACATTCCTCCTCTACTTCAAAACCAATTTCGGGCTCAAGATCAGGCTGGTAATCAGTAATCGGAGCATGGCTCGCGCGCTTGGTATTAATACCAGTAAAACCGATATGTGGGCTTTCGGCATCGCTTCTGCATTAGGAGGTCTGGCGGGTGCAATCATGAGCCCGCTTGTTACAATCGACCCGGAGATGGGCCTTACGTTTCTAGCCAAGGGCTTCATTGTCGTCATCGTTGGCGGTATCGGCAGCCTTTATGGCGTCATCGCAGGAGGGGTGGTGATTGGCGGCGGGGAAGCGGCAATCTCTTTCTTGCTTAGGCCGGTTGTAGCCCAGATTATCATTGTACTTCTGGCTATCGTGATTATCCGGGTACGTCCGAAGGGAATTACAGGCGGATGAGTAATAACCTTCTGTACAAACAGCCTAAAAGTTGGGCCTTGGGTATCCTGCTGTTGGCATTATGCCTATTTCCACAAGTGTTCAGCGGATACCAGACGTCATTGCTGGCCAAATTTCTGGTCTTCGGCATCTTTGCGTTGAGCCTTGATTTGATATGGGGATACTCGGGTATTGTAAATTTCGGGCACGCTATTTTCTTCGGCGCCGGCGCGTACGCAATGGGTATTGCCCTAAAGTATCTGCCTTTCGCCGGTGCGACCTATTTGGCAGTTATATTCGCAATCCTTGTGCCCATGATAATTGCCATATTGCTGGGCTATTTTCTTTTTTATGGTCGGGTCGGCGGCGTATTTTTTGGGGTGGTGACACTTGCGCTTACGGGTGTGGTTCAGTCAATTATCATTGTGAGCTCGGACCTGACGGGGGGAATGAACGGACTGTTTGATTTTCCACCGCCGAAGCTTGGTATTCCCGGAATTCTCGAGTTTGACCTCTATTCACCTACAGTCGCCTATTATACGGTATTGGTATCCGCTATCGGCTGTTACCTTCTGGCAAAATATATAGTGAATAGCGATTTTGGCCGGGTAATCCAGGCAATCCGTGAAGATGAAGACCGGGTAGAATTTCTTGGCTATAACGTGCCTTTCATGAAGGTTGTTATTTTTGCGATTGCCTGTGGCATGGCTGGTTTCAGCGGGGCGCTTTATGTCCCTCTCGGATTTATTTCACCAGACCTGCTAAGTATTGAACGATCTGCTGTTGTCCTGGTCTGGGTCGCAGTGGGCGGGCGCGGAACTCTCGTAGGCGCATTTGTCGGAACACTGGTTGTCAGCTATCTGCAAACTTTCCTTTCCGATCAGTTTGTTGTCCTTTGGCTGTTGTTCATTGGGATGCTCGCTATTCTCGTTATTCTAATCTGGCCATCGGGAATTGTCGGCTTTGCCAGGACGCACCCTTTCAAATCACTAATTTTGTTTAAACGGTCATAAGTGGCAGAATTTATGCTTCAGATTGAAAATCTACATAAAAAGTTCGGTGGATTGACTGTCATGGATGGTTTGGACCTGAATGTAGCGAAAGGGGAGACACGTTGTATCATTGGCCCGAATGGTACGGGAAAGACGACGCTATTCAATTTAATTACCGGTAGGATAAAACCAGATTCTGGCGAAATTAACATTGGGGGTCGCAATGTTGTGTCTCGCCGGATTTATGAAATTGCGCGCCTTGGGGTAAGTCGAAAATTTCAATCCCCAACAATATTTGGTGACCTCAGCGTAGAAGATAATCTCATTATTGCCGCAATGGGTCGGCGAAGACTCAATGATTTGATTTTCAGCCGTCGGCATGGCGCCGATAGCCGAATTGAAGAAATACTGGAAAAGCTCGAATTTGGTGAGTTACGCAATCAGCGTTCCGGGGATTTATCTCACGGTCAGCGTCAGTGGCTTGAAATTGGAATGGTTCTGCTGAACGATCCAGACCTTATTCTGCTCGACGAACCGACAGCAGGAATGACACTGGCAGAGACAGCGCGCACAGCAGACCTTATTCGCCAGGTCCTGCAAGGGAAAACGACGCTGGTCATTGAGCATGATATTGCATTTGTCCGGCGGCTAGAGGCTCCTGTCACCGTGCTCTTTCGTGGAAAAGTCATGCGTGAGGGATCTTTTGAGGAGATCGCGGAGGACGAACAGGTCAGGCGCATTTATCTTGGGGAGAATCCCTGATGAGTATTCTCGAGATTAAGGATCTCGACGTTGGGTATGGGACGACAAAAATTTGCCGCTCAATTACGTTGAATGTGGATGATGGGGAACTCGTTTGTCTTCTGGGTCGAAACGGTGTCGGGAAGACAACATTGCTTCGCGGCATTATCGGGATGCTCCCTGCGACAAATGGTAATATCACTTTTAATGGAGTGGACATAACGACCGCCGCCGATTACGACCGTGCGAGAGCGGGTATTGGCTATGTGCCGCAAGGTCGGCTTGTGTTCCAAAAAATGACTGTATTGGAAAACCTGCGAAGCGGAACGATGATCGGTGGGGATAGTTTGGGATCCTATCCTGATGAAGTTTTCTCCTATTTTCCTGTCCTTAAACAACGCCTGAATCAGGCCGCAGGGACATTAAGTGGCGGGGAACAGCAGATGTTGGCTCTTGCGCGCGTTTTGTCCGGAAAGCCAAAGCTTCTTTTGCTGGATGAGCCGTCAGAAGGAATACAGCCGAGCATCGTTGCGGAAATTGCTGAAATTTTGAAACGGATCAAACGAGAAAGAGGACTGGCATTACTGTTGGTAGAGCAAAATCTTAAATTCGCGAGGTCAATTTCCGAACGGGGATATGTGATTGAAAAGGGCGGCATTGTTGCCGCGGGAACGATTGATGATCTCGCAGAAGATGACGTCGTTCGCGAACATCTGACCTTTGCAACTTAGTTTGATCTCCTGCTTCGACATTTCCGAAATGAAATCATATTCGGCTGTCTGTAATTCCGAGTAAAAGGATTCTCCATGCAATTACGCAAACTTGGAAATGAGCTTAATGTTAGTTCTGTTGGTCTTGGCTGCATGGGTATGAGCTTTTCTTATGGCGGCCAAGAAGAAAAGGATGCGATTGCCACGTTGCACCGGGCGATCGAGATCGGCATTACACACTTTGATACCGCTGAGCTCTATGGGCCTTTTGAAAATGAGATACTGCTAGGTAAAGCATTCCAAGGCCGCCGGGATAAAGTCACCATTGCAACGAAGTTCGGGTATAAATATTCTGATCACGGCAAGGGTTTTGATCGTGTGCTCGGTCTTGATAGTCGTCCGGGCAACGTGAAGGCTGCCGCTGATGCTTCACTTAAGCGTCTCAAGATTGACGTCATCGATCTTTTCTATCAGCATCGTGTCGATCCTGCGGTTCCGATAGAAGATACTGTCGGCGCAATGGCGGATCTTGTGCAGGCAGGTAAGGTCCGGGCGATTGGCCTGTCAGAGGCATCGGCGGCCACTATTCGTCGGGCACACGCTGTGCACCCGATCTCCGCTGTTCAGAGCGAGTATTCATTATGGAGCCGGGAGCCTGAGTCAGAGGTCATTCCTATGTGTCGTGAACTTGGCATAGGTTTTGTCGCCTACAGTCCTCTCGGCCGCGGGTTGTTGACTGGAAAGATGGATCAATCCGGCATGCTTTCAAGAGAAGACTGGCGGTTAACACTACCCCGGTTTCAGCCCCAAAATATGAAGGCGAATGAGAATTTGATCAAATCCCTTAACGAAATCGCATCCAGAAAAGACGTAACGGCCGCACAAATCAGCCTTGCCTGGGTCCTTCACCAAGGGAACGATATCGTCACAATTCCTGGCTCGCGAAAAATTCAGCATCTGGAAGAAAATACCAAAGCATTCGACATAGATCTTAACGACGCAGAAATTGAGAATCTCTCAAATACGATCTCATCGAGAAAAGTTGTTGGAAAACGATATTCTGATCAGGATTTGAGTCAAATCGACGGATAATGACCTGCCCTGAATAAGTCTTTTCAATTAAATTATTCAAAGGTCAATTGAAAGCCGACAATCCTTCAAACATTATAGGGCAGGGTCGTTCAATACCGTCGTGTCTTAGCTCGTACCTTGCTAGACCCTTCTTGACACCGAGATGATATATTCCTTGGAACTAACCTTAGAAGCCAATATTAGTTATTCCTTTATTATGGGAGGGATGATCATGTGGGTCCAGCAGAGCGATATGCATCTAAAACACTAAAAGCAGCATCCCACATGCAGCGTCTTTGCATGAACCCGTAAATATTCACTTTAGAGAAGGAATATTCAAGCTAGACGGCCGTCATCAGGTAAGCTGGCGATTGAATCCAGTAGGCACAGTATGCGACTTATGACTTGGGAATTCTTGAACAATAAGAACCTCAGGCTTGGGCAATCCCAATGCTCATTCGGTCCAAAGATGCCCCTTATGTCCCTTCCATTGACTATATAACCAGAAGGGACGCTTAGCGAAATGGTGTCTGGGGGCTAATTAGGATCGCCGGCGCGAGGATTGTGCGTCAGCGCTTGAGTTTAAATGGGTCTAGGGAGAACTGGCCTCTATCAATGCTATCGCAGCCTTTTTGGCATCCTGTGCCGGGTTTTCGGTATGTCCAAGATGTGCTGTCACGATCGCGCCTTCTTTTAACAGCAATAACTGACGCGTGAGCAATTTGGGGTTCGGCAGGCCCGCCTTCATGGCAATGGCGGTAAAATGAATTTCAAGCATTCGCTTGTGATCAGCAGCCTGATTATGAATGGGATGGCTGGAGTCCTGATATTCAGATGATGCTTTGATAAACATGCACCCTTTGTACCCGGGTTCATCGAACCATTCTTCCAGGGCGTCAAACATTGCTATCAGCTGCTCTATTGGAATGTCTGCCAACTCTTCAATACGGCGATATAGCCAGTTTCTGAAATACTCATCCCGCAGCCGCAATACGGCAAGGATCAGATCATCCTTCGTGCGAAAATGTTTGTACATCGAAGTTTTTGAAATTCCGGTCTCTTTTACAAGCATGTCCATGCCAGTGGCATGGAATCCGTTTTGATAGAACACTTGCAGCGCTTTCTGTACTAGCTCATCTCGTTTGGTTGGTCTCATTTTGTTGTGCCTATTTAATGACAGATCAGTACATATTATATGCGTACTTCATGTCCTGATGTCAATATTTTTTCCTATATATTACGTGGGTTTATTAGGTTTTCGCATTAGAAATGGGAGTTTTTCCATAAACATCTCTTGACAAAGTGAACCGATCTGTACATTTATAGGTGTACCGATCGGTAAGCATAGATCACCACGTCAATGCGCATCGCGTTTAACCAGATGGAGATAAACATGAAAACCTTATTGAAATTCACTTTTGGAAAACAAATTCGTGCCCGTATTTTCACACTCGCAACAGCGGCAATGCTCACAATCACTGTTCTTGGAAATGCCGTTCAGGCAGAGAATAGCGGCCTGCCAGACCCCGGTTTCGAGATTGTCCCGGGAAGAACAGCCCTGCTGGTAACAGATCCCCAAAACGACTTCCTGAGCCCAGATGGCGTCACTTGGGGTGTTGTGGGAAAGAATGTCGAAGCCAATGGTACGGTTGAAAATATTGATAAGCTCTTTGCTGCAGCCAAAAAAGCGGAGATGCCTGTCTTCATTTCACCGCATTACTATTATCCGCATGATCACGGCTGGAAATTTGAAGGCGCCTTGGAGGCCCTAATGCACAAAATTGGCATGTTCGACCGCAAGGGGCCGCTCTCAACCGAGAATTTTGGAGGGTCTGGCGCTGACTGGCTTGATCAATACAAGAAGTATATCAATGACGGTCATACGGTTGTCACCAGCCCACACAAAGTATACGGCCCGGAAACAAATGATCTTGTTTTGCAACTGCGCAAGCAGGGGATCGACAAAGTCATCCTGGCAGGTATGTCCGCTAATCTGTGCACTGAGTCTCACATGCGGGAACTTATTGAACAGGGTTTCGAGGTAATGGTTGTTCCCGATGCAACTGGCGCCGCGCAGGTACCGGGCTATGACGGCTTCGCAGCGGCTGTGACGAACTACCGCATGATTGCCAGCCACATTGCAGATACTGAAGCGACCGTCGCCGCGATCGAAGCTTCAAGCGTTAAGTAATCAGGTTTTACTTCCCCCGCTTCGCCAACAGGCGAAGCAGTCTCCGGCCATCCATATCCCCTCCCCCAGGGCATGGCCGGAGACACCCCTTCAAGTTCTCACCAAAAGGAATAAACATATGACCAGGTTCACCACCCATACAATTGAAACTGCACCCGAAGATTCCCGGCCATTTCTGAAAGGTGCAAAGGAAGCCTATTCTTTTGTCCCCAACCTTCTCGGCAACATGTCTATCTCGCCTGCATTGCTTGAAGGCTACGTAACTCTGGCCGGCATTTTCAATAAAACCAACCTGTCCGAGACCGAGCGCCAGATTATTCTGATGACCAACAATCGATTGAATGGATGCACCTATTGTATGGCTGCCCATACAACCATTTCGCAGATGGCCAAAGTTCCCGCTGACGTAATTGACGGACTGCGCAACAATACGCCGCTTGCAGATTCCAAGCTCGAGGCATTGCGTACTTTTGTTGCAAAAGTGAATGAAAACCGCGCCTGGGTTGACGACGCTGATATCGAAGCCTTTCTTGCAGCTGGCTACACAAAACAGACAGTCTTGGAGATAATCCTTGGGACCAGCCTTAAGGTTATGTCCAATTACACGAACCACATTGCCCAAACCAAGCTCGACGACGCGTTTGTCCCGAATGCCTGGACAGATAAGGAGAGGAATGCCGCTTAATCCACTGTCGGGGTCCGTACTCTGATGCGGACCCTTTTCAGCTTGATCGGCAATCTGTTTCAACCGCTCATCACAATCAAGTCTTGCTAAATTAATTGGAGATGCAAATGACTCGCCCACCGCTTCCCCCATATACAGAAGAAACCGCTAAACAAAAGGTGCGTGCCGCCGAGGACGGCTGGAATTCACGCGATCCGGCAAAGGTCGCATTAGCCTATACCGTAAACAGCAGATGGCGAAACCGGTCAGATTTTGTACAAGGCCGCGCTGAAATCGAACGCTTCCTCACACGCAAATGGCAACGTGAACATGAATACAGGCTTATCAAGGAACTCTGGGCGTTTCACGACAACCGCATTGCAGTGCGTTTCGCTTATGAGTGGCGTGATGACAGTAACAACTGGTTTCGGTCTTACGGGAACGAAAACTGGGAGTTTGGTGCCGACGGGCTGATGCAGGTGCGCATAGCGAGCATTAATGACCTTCCCATCGCTGAATCTGAACGCAAGTTTCATTGGCCGTTGGGGCGTCGACCTGACGATCATCCAGGTCTTTCTGACTTGGCATTGTAGAACCGAGGGATCCGACTCCATGGATCAGCCCAACAACAGCTAGTGCGACCAGGCCGCGTGGAATGGTCGCACCGCTTAAACCAAGGAGAATTAGCATGTCTAAACAGTATGATGTCATTATCATTGGCGGCGGAAATGCCGGTTTCGGTGTCTCTGCGGTGGCCCACGCGGCCGGAAAAAGCATTGCATTCGTTGAAAATTGGGATTTCGGAGGGACCTGCCCAAATCGAGGCTGTACACCAAAGAAGTTTCTTGTAGCTGCCGCCCAGACCCTCCATGAAATCGAGCGTGCGGAAGTCCACGCAATCAAGGTCGGAGCGCCGAAGCTTGACTGGGCCGCGCTCATCAAGCGGGAAAAGTCGATGGTCGGTTTTATTCCGGACGCGATGGCGGATCTCGCAATGAAGCGGGGTGACGTTTATCGCGGCACAGCCAGGTTTACAGGGCCAAATACCATAGACGTCGACGGTTTGGTTTTGACAGGATCCAATATTGTTATTGCGACGGGTTCTGTACCTCGGCCGCTCCCCATTCCTGGCGCGGAATATTTGGCCACCTCAGATGATGTACTCTCCAACGAAAACCAACCGGATGAAGTTGTATTCATCGGTGGCGGCGTCATTGCCATGGAGTTCAGCCATGTATACGCCCGCGCCGGGACGAAGGTGACAATACTTGAAGTCGCACCGCGACTGTTACCTCAATTGGATGAAGATGCCGTTGCGGCACTGCAGGCTGAGAGCGAACGCCTCGGCATCACCGTGAAAACAGGTGTTGAAGTCAAGGAAATCGTTAAAATTGACGGAAGGCTCCGTGTTGCGTACGCGATTGACGGCGTGGATCAGTTTGTCGACGCCGATCAGGTGGTCAATGGTGCGGGCCGGATTGCCAATGTCGACGCGCTAAATCTGGATGCCGGCAACGTCAAGCATGATCGTTTGGCGATTGAGGTAGACGGTTATCTGCGGTCGACATCAAACCCTTCGGTATGGGTGTGCGGGGATGCCCTGGTGGGTTCTGCCCAACTTTCACCAATAGCCACTTACGAAGGGCGTATCGTCGGTGAAAACATCGTATCCGGACCGTCCGTCAAGCCTGAATACAAGGCTATTCCGAGCGGCGTTTATACCGTGCCTGCACTTAGTGCAGTCGGGTTGACTGAAAAATCGGCAACCGAAAAGGGGCTGAATGTTAAAGTGACGACCAGCGACATGACGGGCTGGTTTTCGGGCAAGACATATGCGGAAACTGTCGCTTATGCCAAGGTCATTGTTGATGAAGATACGGATCGCATCATAGGAGCCCATATGGTGGGACACCACAGCGAAGACTTGATTCATCATTTTGCCATGGCCATTCGCTACGGGATACCGGCGAGCGATCTTAAAAGCGACATATTCGCCTTTCCAACCTTCTCTTCAGATATCAAGAGCATGTTTTAGAAAGGCGGCAAGTATACCAGGCGCCGGACGTATTGCAGCTGCTCGATATTCAACCGTCCAGCATAACGGTCGCGGCTTTTCCTTACGAACACGCCAGGACGCTGCCCCGTAAATCCTAATAGAAATTTGATCCGGCTTATCACCGTTCAATGCACATGTCGGATCACCACGTGCGGTAGCGTGATCACTATGGTCTTCAAAGACGGCCGCGCCCGCAAAACCGCCAACATCTGTTGGTTCGCGCCGCAAGCTGGATGCCATGCGGATATTACTCAACCCGCCTGGATGGGCGATAAGTTAAGAAGGAATTTTAAAATGAAAACCACGAACACATTGATTGCTGCTGCAGCATTTGTTGGCATATTCTCTGTTGTACAAACGGCTTTCGCCGTGGATGAGTATAATGTCACAAAAGGGACGACGGTCGATGGACACGGTATCTCTTTCCGAGGCAATGACGTTGTTGCTATTGCCTCTGGCTTGGGTGTGGTGCCAGGCCAGGCCAAGTATACTTTCGTACATGATGGCGTTGCCTATTATTTCGCTTCTGTAGAAGCTATGAACAAGTTCGAAGAAGACCCTGAAAAATATATGCCTCAATATGGTGGATATTGCGCCTATGGTGTTGCGTTGGGCAAAAAGCTCGATGGCAGCCCGCGATTTGCGGATATCGTTGATGGAAAGCTCTATCTTTTTCTAAATGCGGACGTGTATCGGGCATATGAAAAGGATAAGGCTGGAACCCTTGTAAAGGCAGCCGAGAATTGGCCGGAAATACAACATGTATCGGTAGCCGATGTTAATGGGTAATAATGGTCCATCGCAATCACGAAGGAGCAGGCGCGTATAAGATATGCGCCTGCTTTATCTCCTGCTTAGATCTGGCCCAGGAGCGAAGTGACACAGTTGGGCAGGGTATTAATTACTCCAGAGCTCAAATGGCACTTTTGTCTTCTTTTGAGGAGTAGATTTGCAGAAATGGTGCCGAGTGGTGGTAACGAGCTACCGACGGACTGAAAGCCCATCGGCAGGCGATGCGAATGTTGTAATTATGGTAGCAGTAACGCAGGGTCTACAAAGTCCCCATAGCGGACAGAAGTACTTTAGAGATTTACCCCATACGGTGTAGAGCGCAAATTTTATTGCCCGATGGATCACGCAGATAGGCAAGGTAAAGATTGCTACCTTCCCGAACACCCGGGGGATCTTCACATGTGACGCCGCCGTTTGCCAGACCCGCTGCATGCCATTTGTCAGCCATTTCCGGATCTGATGCCGCAAATCCGATCGTACTGCCATTGCCGTGACAGGCAGGCTCCCCGTCGATAGGTTTGCTGATCGAGAACACACCCGTTTTTGTGCGGTAAAAACAGCGACCTTTACTGTCAATCACACCTGGTTCATGGCCTAGCGCCCCAAGGATTGCATCGTAAAAGACTTTTGCTTTCTCAACATCGTCTGCTCCAACCATTACATGACTAAACATTCTAACTCCTGTTGGTAAATAGGCTTCGTCTGATTAGCCGTTACATTATCCTGAGCATTCCCAGAATACAATCAACGACACACTGAGAAACAAGCAAAAAACCACAGAACCAAATCAAAGAATAATTAATCCTTCGAGGGCTTCCGACGCCTAGCCAGGAGCAACTTGGTGTCGGTTTAGGGTCATAGGCAGGCCAACGAACTATCCAGCCAAGTCTTCTTCGTGCATAGGCAGATCATTGTCTGGCAAACTACGCGGCGAATCATTCATGTTGCCATTCAGTTTGGGCGAGTTTGAAAAATGATGCCCAGGAACGGATTCGAACCACCGACACGCGGATTTTCAGTCCGCGTGGATTTAACTTTTTGTTAGATAGTTTATATCGTAATCCTTGCTATGAACTGAAAGTGAGGGCTATTTAATTTAGCAATTTTTGTAGCTGTTGTCGGTGCAATCGTTGGCTAGTTTTCTGGCTTTTTCTATTGCCTCTTTCGTCATTTTTTTCTCTAGACGCTGTTTGACGGTAGCTGCTTCATAATGCCCTTGTTTGGAAGCTATCGAATACCACATCAAAGATCGTTCATAATCTTTATCAACCGCCTGCCCATAATAGTACATCCGACCAAGACTGAATTGAGCATCGATGTTTCCTTGACTTGCGGCGAGCCGATACCATTTTAACCCTTCTTCATAGTTTTCCGCGACAAAGCGGTTGTTTGCATACATATCGCCTAGGTTATTTTGCGCTAATGCGAACCCTTGCTCCGCTGCTATTGTGAACCATTTGCGTGCGACAGAGTAATTCCTCGGGATTTTTCGTCCGCGAGAATAAATGAGTCCGAGATTGTTCTGAGCTATGGCGTTACCGTTATTTGCCTCTACCTCAAAATTGCTAATTGCAGCATCGTCAGATTGAAGTAGTCCTTTTCCCTCAAATTCAGCTTCTACTATGGCCACGGCTTTATCGCATTTGTCTAAATCGGGTGCTTTAATTTGAACCCAATATCTATTGCCGTCTGCGTAGCCCCTTTCGAAAAACCGATCATTCACATACCATTCTTTGATGGCTTCAATTTTGTACGCCTCGTTGCCACCAGTATAAAAGCGAGAACATAGCTCACTATAGCTCGTATTCCATCCGACCATGGAAGGGCCATGGTTTTTAAAGCTTGTGAGGTTAGTTGGGGGCTCAATTGCAGGTGTGCAGGCTGCAAGAAACAGAACTGGGACGGCAAAAAAAGGTTTCAAAGAAAAGATCCAAGATATTGATCGACCTTCAGGTAGAATATCATTCTGTATTAATCAAGTAAAATGTGAGTGTGAATGTTCGCCGAAAGCTGAAGGAATTCTAGAGATGAAACTGAAATATTCCGATACTAAACCGCCAGCAGATCACTCTCCATTTTAGCCATCTGAGCAATATCTTCCTCTGGATTGTGAAACAGGTGTCCATTGACATCAAAGGACATGTTGATAGACGAATGACCGAGCAATACGTGGACGACAACTTTTGGGAAATCTGATTCTGGGTATTTTGATGATGAAAACTGCAGAATGGAACAACTTCAAAACCTGTTTGGGCAAAAATTCCTGCCCATGTTTTCAGTATAAAACGTAACCTATGTAACCGGAATGGGCCATTAATTTTCGGAGCCAAACGACACAAAAAACCCCGCTAAGACCGCCCGGCATTTATATAAGGAAATGATGGCATTTGCTATTTTCAGAAGTTCTATTGTAGACATAGCTTGTTATAAGCGACGATTAGACAAGTGGAACGGTGCTAGAATTTAACTATCCGGCTGGGATTGATTGTGGCGAAGGAAATATGTGTGCCTCCAACGCAGGTTGAATTTACGGTGCATGGCGGTTGGGCGCTTGCACTGGCACGCTTGCTTTATACTTGTGGATGCGACGCAGAGAGCATGTTTGCCGAATGCGACTTGCCTCTTGCGGAGATTCGGAGTTCGCATGTCCGTGTTTCAGAGAAGAATATGTCTCGGCTCTGGGAGCTTGCTAAAATTAAAACAGGTAATGACGCTTTCGGCCTGGAAATGTGCAGTCATGTGACCCCCACTACCTTTCATGCCCTCGGCATTGCGCTATGGTCAAGCACCTCTTTGCATGACGCACTAATACGGCTTGCACGATTTGGCAAGGTTATGAGCAATGGCGGGGACAAGATTTTCGAGGAGCAGGCAGATAGTTATTGTCTAACCGTTTTGATACTGCGAGATCAGAACGGGCCGGTAATCTCTTATCATTCAGTGGATGCCCTGTTTTCGGCGTTGATTAGCATCTGTCGCGCTATTTTCAATCCTGACTATGCTCCGCTTAAGGTCGAATTTGAACGACCGCGGCCCAGAGATCCCGCCAGCTTCGAGAGTTTATTTAACTGTCCCGTCGTTTTCGAGGCCGATGCAAATCGGATGTTCTTCAACAAAATGACCATGCATGATCCACTGGTGACGGGTGATTCAGAAGCAGCCATCCAGGCGGAAAAGCTCACTGCCATGCGTCTCGCTGTTCAGGAGAAAGAAGATATCATCAACCGCGTTTACTGTTTGCTCATCGAGCTAATCCCCTCGGGAGAACTCAGTGAGGATCGGGTCGCTGAAAAGCTCCTTATGCCTGTACATCAGTTACGGCGGCGGCTGGCCGAAAAAGAGACGCGCTACTTGGATATTCTGGAAAATACGCGCAAAGAACTGGCTCTGCACTATATCGCTAACACTAACATCCAGCTGGGTGAGATTGCCTTTCTTCTCGGTTTTTCGGAGCAAACCAATTTCACTCGAGCGTTCAAGCGTTGGACAGGGAAAGCTCCTGGAAAATTTCGCTCTCAGCAGCGTTAGAAATTAAAAAAAGCTTACCGCACCATACTCTCCGATTCTGCGAAAAATGCCTAGTGATCAAAGTTTGTTTGCTACGGATCATACATGCAAAGCGGCGGTATCTATAGTCATCCCAAGCTCAGCGAACAAACGCTAGCGCAAAGCAATTAGCAATAATGGGAGCATATTATGGGAGCGAACATCGACGTTCTTGTTGTCGGCGCGGGTCCGACTGGAATCATCTTGGCAAATGAACTTCTTAGGCGCGGCGTTTCAGTGCGTTGGGTTGATGCGAGATCAAATCCTCTAGGTACGACTCGCGCATTTACAGTGCACGCGCGAACATTCGAAATGTTTGAGCAAATCGGCATAGCTCATAGATTTATGGAGCTAAATGCTGTCAGCCCTGGCAACCGGTTCCATATCGCGGGGCTCGATATGCTTGCTGAAGAAATGCCGGTTCTGGATTTTCGGAAGATTGAAGGCACCAAGTATAATTTCTACGGCAAAGTCAACCAACAACATATTGAGCAGCTTCTGCGTAGTCATGTGGAAGCTCAGCATAATTTTTCACCGGAATGGGATATCTCGTGCAAGTCTCTCAATCAGGATGAAAATGGAATAACGGTTGAGTTGAAACATGGCGATGGTTCTAAAGAATTTATCACGCCAACCTACGTTATCGGCGCTGACGGAGTACATAGTACGGTTCGAAATTTCGCGGGCCTTTCTATGGAAGGCAATGCCTATGCCGACGGTGCATCCGGAGATGATGACTATTTCACAATGTCTATGATGGACGTACCAATTGATGGATATGTAGGGGATGATAGTTGGATAAATTATCACTTCTCCGCCAGCGACTGGATGCTTATTACAAAACTTCCGGACGGTAACCATCGTGTCTACATCAGTGGTGGGCTAGAAAAAGAAATGTTGGCGACCGATGACCATGCCAGTGTTTTTCAGAAAGGTCTCGATATGTTTGTGCCTGGGGCCAGACTGCGTCATTCGCAACAGGCGACGACCTGGAAAATATACAAGAAGATCGCTAACGATTACAGCACCGGAAATATCTTCCTTTCCGGCGACGCCTGCCATGTGCGCTCGCCTGCTGGAGGGCAGGGAGCCAACTGCTGCATGATGGATGCCTATAATCTCGGCTGGAAACTGGCCTCTGTAGTCAATGGTTACTCGCCGGACTCAATCCTCAAGACATATGGGGAGGAGCGCAAGCCCGTCGCGCAACTAGTCCAAGGCTATGCAGAGGAGATGCATAACGTCTTATTCGATCATTCTCGCCCGTTGGAGGATCGTGTAAAAGATACCCAAGATACTGAATGGCACGACCGTTGCGTTTACGGTATCTCGGGAATTTCGCACAACTATCGAGACACGGTTTGGATACCAGACGGTATGGCCGAACTCAAAGGCGGACCAAAACCTGGGGAGCGGGCTCCGAACGTATTGTTGAGCGATCTCCCGTTATTCCATATTCATGACATCTTCCATCATGCGAGAGCCACTCTTCTCTTGATGCCGCGTGACACAAATGAAATTGATGCGGCGAAAACGCTGATGGCCAATATATCTCGTGACTATCATCATTCCGTTAAGCCGGTCATCATCAGCTCAGAACGCATCGACGGCATCAGCAGCGATAGCTGCTATGTCAATGACAAGGATGCATTGCGTGAGTGGTACGGTGAAGATGCTGAAAGCCGCATGTTTCTTGTTCGTCCGGATATGTTCGTCGGCTTCGCGGGAGCCATGAATGAGACTCAGGCGCTCGATGCTTATCTCTCACACTGGTTCAACAAAACCGGAGCCGACCACACGTCGAGGCCATCTCAATCCGCCGTTTCGATTTCAACCCACGCCGTAATAGACGGCAGCGATGTCAATGCATCGGCCTGATTTACAAATCCAAAAAGGGGAAATAACGTGAGCAATTCATCCATACAAATACCGGAAAGTCCTGCAGTCGCCCTGGCCGGTCATCATCACATCACCATCGGCGTACGTAATCCGCAGGAGGATTTCGATTTCCACACCAAAGTATTAGGCCTGAAATGCGTTAAACGCACATTGTTCTACGACGGCGCCACACCAGTATATCATTTTTACTATGGTAACGATCACGGTGACGAGAGCACGCTTCTTACTACCTTCCCATTGGAACATGTCGGCGTTGAGGCCGTTGAGGGCGTTGGTCAATGTTCCAACGTCACACTCTCCATTCCAATGCATGCCTTGGATTATTGGAAAAATCGGATCAAGGAGCATGGTATGGATGTGACGGAAAAGGAATATTTCGGCGAGACCCACCTAGAGTTCCGTTCTCCGCATGGCATCAGGCTTGCTATGGTCGGTGTCGAGGATGATGGCCGTATGCCCCGGTCTGGTGGTCCGGTCCCCAGGGAGCTTATGATACGCGGCACCCATTCCGCCGGTGTTTCCACCCGTGACATGGACTTCATGGGTAACTTCATGGAAGTAGCATGGGGGTCGCGCAAAGTCGGTGAGGATGGCAACGTTGTACGCTACGAGATGGGCGACGGTGGCACCGGAACTTATACCGATTTCTTCATTGAACCGAGCAGACCCTCGGGTAGTTGGCATGTCGGTCAGGGTGCTATTCACCATCATGCCTTCACCGTACCTACCCGTGAAGCGCAGGATAAGATCAAGTTTTTCATTGAAGGGATGGGATTCACTGATTGCTCCGAGGCTAAGGATCGCGGGTATTTTGACTCAATCTACGTGCGTACACCCTCTGGGGCATTGTTTGAGGCCTGCTGTTCACATGACCCGTCATTCCAGTGTGATGAGCCGTATGAGAGCTTGGGCACCAAGTTAATGATGTCCCCCCAAGTAGAGCAAAATATTGAAGAGACTTTGGCGATAATTGGTAAGGTCGAAGGCTGACAAGGTGAGCGCTGGGCTGTTCGACCAAAACGACGGTCAAGCGTCTTTCCGTTAGTTTGCGCAATGTCTACCTACCTTTGCCAAGCGAAAGATGTGGTGGAACGCGGGAATGGATTTGCCTTTCGAGTTTACGGAGTAGGGCGTATCTGGCCCGCTTTCCTGATCCGGTTTGGAGGTGAGGTCCGGGCATATCTCAATGTCTGCGCCCATGTAGGTCTGCGTTTGGAAGCGGGCACTGGGAACTATTTCTGCCGCGACGGTGAGCGTCTGGTCTGCAAATCTCATGGAGCAACTTACGCACCAGATACTGGATTGTGCACTGATGGTCCTTGTAAGGGCCTGTCACTCATTGCGTTAAATGTCGAGGAGCGGGACGGTCTGATTTTATATGAAGACAAGGACTACGAATATTATGAATAACTTCAACTATAAGGCGCTTCCATGGAACATCGTCTTTGGTGTTGGTTCGTTGCAGCACCTCCCCAGTAAACTGGATGATCTAGGATATAATTGCGCACTCGTTCTCTCAACCTCACAACAGGCTGATCAAGGACGAATGATCAGTGAGCTTCTTGACAATCGCGCGGCAGGGCTGTTTAGCGAGGCTGCGATGCATGTTCCTATGGAAACCGTCTATAAGGCCGAAGCCGAAGCGAAAAAAGTAAACGCAGATTGTACGGTTTCTATCGGTGGGGGATCAACTACTGGTCTTAGTAAGGCGCTGGCGTTACGTATGGGACTACCAAACATCGTCATCCCCACAAGTTACGCCGGTTCTGAAATGACCGATATCTGGGGCATGACGGAGAATGGGCGCAAAGTAACCGGTCGTGACGACCACGTAGTGCCTACGTTGACCATTTATGATCCGGAACTGACACTTTCCATGCCGGCCGCATTTACCGGAGCCAGCGGTCTAAATGCCTTGGCACAGGCGGTGGTTAACGTCGCATCTGCGGACGCCAATCCCATTGTCATGATGATGGCGTTGGAAGCAGTGCGGGCGCTTTCAAAGGGTCTGCAAAAATTGAACAATAATCCGAACGACATTGAAGCCCGGTCAGCGGCGCTCTATGGGGCCTGTCTAGCGGGTGGATCGCTGGGTACTGGTGCGACCAGCCTGCATCATCGGCTTTGCCATACCTTTGGCGGCACCTTCAATACACCGCATGCGGAAACTCACACTATTCTTCTGCCGCATTGTGTAGCTTACAATTCAGCCGCGACTAAGGACGGCACCAGACGCCTGGCTGAAGCTTTGGATGTTGAGAATGCTGGACTCGGTATCTTTGAGCTAGCAAAAACTCTGGGCGTGGTGACGGCTTTGAAGGATATAGGTATTACTGAGTCTGACCTTGATCGCGCAGCAGCTATTGCCACAGAGGTACCGGTTAAGAATCCGGAGCCGGTTAGCACCAAGCGGGTGCGTAAGCTCCTGGAGAATGCTTTTTACGGCCTTCCGCCGCAACCTATTTCATAAAAACCGAGACAACAATGAAATCGATACCGCAAATCACAGCCGTAGAAGCTGCCAGTAAGATCAATTCCGGCGATGTAATGCTAGTTGGTGGTTTTGGGATGACCGGAAATCCAGTGAACCTCCTGCATGCGCTTGCCGAAACAGAAATTAAAGATTTGACGTATGTGGGCAATAATGTCGGTGAGCCAGGCCTCGGTGGCGGAAAGTTGTTGCGAAATGGGCAGCTTACAAAAGCCATTGGGTCCTATTTCACTTCTAATCGCGAGGTTGTCGAAGCCGCATTGTCGGGCAGTTTAGAGATCGACATGTTACCACAGGGTACTCTCGCCGAAGCGCTTCGCTCTGGAGGCGCTGGCCTAGGCGGTTTCTACACACCAACTGCAGTTGGTACAGACTTAGCTAAGAACCACGACACGCGCATTATTAATGGAAAGGAGATGGTTTACATCGAACCCTTGCGTGGTAATGTGGCGTTAATCCGTGCCTGGCGGGCAGATACAGCGGGCAACCTGCAATATCGGATGACCGAGAGCAATTTTAATGTTGCCGCCGCGACTGCAGCCGATCTGGTAATCGCCGAAGTAGAGGAAATTGTATCTATCGGCACGATCCCGCCGGAGCATGTTCACACGCAATGCTGTTTCGTTGATTATCTTGTACAGGCCAGTATCACCCCCGAAGAACTTGGTTCGTCTGCCTCTGTCTCGGAAAGTGTCGTGAAAGTAGACGGCATACGTATGGCTATGGTCGAAGCCGCTTTGGCTGAGATTAAACCTGGAGATGTAGTCAATCTAGGCATAGGCATTCCTACCTTAGTGGGGGATTTTATCAGCCCGGAAGACGACATCATTATGCACACCGAGAATGGTATGCTGGGCGTTGGACCCCGTCCTGTAAGTGGTAGCGCTATGTCCTATCCCGTAAATGCAGGAAAGGTTCCCGTTACGGCACTATTAGGCGCGAGCTATTTTGACAGCGCAGTGTCTTTTTCTATGATCCGCGGCGGTCATATTGATGTTGCCATAATGGGAGGGCTGCAAGTGGACGAGGCGGGGAACCTTGCTAATTGGTCAGTGCCAGGCAAGCCCCTTTTAGGCGTCGGAGGTGCCATGGATTTGGCCTCGGGTGCCAAGAAGCTCATTGTTGTCATGTCCCATTGTAATAAAGATGGCAGTTCCAAGGTTTTGCGTACGTGTAACTTGCCGCTTACCGCCGAGGGTGTCGTTGACATATTAATCACTGACCTGGCGGTGTTTAGGTTCGATAGAGGCAGCATGACTTTGGTAAAGCTCATGCCAGAGTTGACCTTAGAAGAGGTATCAAGTCGTACGGAAGCATATTTTAACGTTGCTCTAGAGGCACAATAAAGGGTGTAACGGGCGTTCTAGAAGAGCGAAAACCGTCGATCATATCTAATCATTTCTAACTCGGTGTGCAAAAATGGCTTTGGCCGTTATTTTTATCTTTTGCAGTCGCAGAACAGGCGGATCTCATGTCACTTGTGCTGCATGTCGTTGATGCGGTTAATGTTCCTGTGATTGTTACAAGAGGAATTTCTGCTGAACGTTGTATTGCAGCAGCGTTTGTGCTTGGCGCGACTAGAGTGCAAATTGCCACCGCCTATTTGTTCAATGATGAATAATTGGCCAATGATTTCTACTGGGGAAAACTGCTTGCTGCGAGCGAGAACGGGACCGGGTTGACCAATGTGTGTTCTCGGGAAAGCCCGCGCTAGGTTTTGGGGCCCAGCTCACCCGATATATCGGGCCAATCACCGATCAATCTATGAACTTCCCTATGGGATATGGTGTTCTTGCAGAGTTAAGGTAAAAACTGACGCCAAAGGATCTACTACGTTTTAATCGAATTTGGCGGGGCAACCTGCTGTCTCGGGACTTCCTGAAACGGCCGTGCAGCTCACCTAACGCCTAATGGATGAAACTCAGAAACTGTTTTCGCGACTGTCGTCGTAACACGGGCGCGATATTCAGGTTGCCGTTCAATCACGACGCTTTTGTAAGGAATGATGTCCAAAGGCGGCAATGAACCATCGAGCAAATTATAGTGCGTCAGCACGCCAAACATCTCAACAGCTAGTAAGTATCTGAAGAAGTGGTGCCCAGGGGCGGATTCGAACCACCGACACGCGGATTTTCAGTCCGCTGCTCTACCAACTGAGCTACCTGGGCATATCGCGCTGCTTGCGCCGCCGTTTGGGCGAGGAAGCAGGGTTATAAAAGAAATAATTGGGGCTGTCCAGAGCTCTTGATCTAAAAATGCAGAAAAGTCTTCAGAGAATGTTTTTCGCATGAAAGAGGATACTAAGCACATGGAAATATGCTGCTATTCTCCGTCTTCATCATTGGCAGGAATGGTTTCTTCTCCCGGGATTACATATACCTCGTTAAACCATTTGCCGAGGTCCACCTGTTTACAGCGAGGCGAGCAAAAGGGGCGAAATTTGTGCACGGCCGGTTTGCCGCATTGAGGGCAGGGTTTTGCCGGTGTTGTTGCGTCTTTCATTATCTTCAGCCTATTTTATAGTCGAGATCGGAGAGCTGCGCATTTGTTGAGATGACAATTCGCCGCGCAAGTTCCTTTTCCATGACAGTTTGATGGCGTCGCAAGGTTGATGCAAGGGTTTCGCCAGCCTCAATATTGAAAGTGGCCTGATGTGAGAAACGCACTTCATTCTGCAGGGAACGAAAAATGTCATTGAGAATTGTGGTCTCGGTTTTAACGTATCCGTTTCCGTCACACGACAGGCAGGATTGAGTGAGCGTTTCATGCAATGCGGGCCGGCCGCGCTTTCGCGTTATCTGCATTAACCCCAATTCAGTCATTCCGATTAGGCGCGATGGCCGGGGATCCTTATCCAGTGCGCGCTGCAGGGTATTGGTGAGGTGCTCTGTCTCTCCCTTGCCGTTCATCTGGATAAAATCTATGATAATGATACCGCTGAGATTGCGAAGGCGGATCTGGCGGCAGATTTCAATTGCCGCTTCGAGATTGGTTGTAACTGCGGCAGATCGCGTGCCTGACGACTGGGTCTGGCCGGCAGAGTTGACGTCGATGATGACGGCAGCTTCCGTGGGTTCAATCGTAATATTTCCGCCTGATGCAAGCGCGACAGCTTTTTGAAGGGCGGTATCCAGTTCAGCCTCAATGTTCATCTCTTCGAATAGGGGCGTTTGCCGGTCCCAGAGGGTGATCTGCGGCTGTATACCGGGCATATGGCGTGTGATGTAGCCTTTCGTCGCGTTGAGTGCCGTGACGTTATTCACGATCACGTCCATATTTGCGGAGAGGAGACTTTTCAGGACACTTGTCAGGGGCGTTTTGCTCTGTCCAAGCGAGCCAGGCTTCTTCGCTGCTTTCCACTCAGTCAGAATTTCAGTCCACTCAGTGACGAGGGCGTCGACTTCCGCAGTTAGTTCTTCATCAGAGGCATATTGCGCGGAAGTGCGGACCGTCAGGCCATGTTCTTCCGTGTGGTGTTCAAGCAGATTCTTTAGCCTGTTACGCTCCTTTGGTGCCTTAATGTTTTTCGATAAGACAACCTCCTTGCCGAAGGGTCGGTAAATGAGGTTCGCACCATGAATGGCAATGCGACATCCGAGTTGCAGGCCTTTATCGCCTTTCGCATCCTTTATCACCTGAACAAGCAGCTTTTCGCCCTCATGCACCGCGCTATTAACATTCTTGGCGTCGCTCAGAATATCGCTAAGTTGTAAAAACCCGTCGTCCCCGGTCCCAAGATCAATAAAGGCGATATCCATGTCAGGGATAAGTTTTGCGACGCGCCCATAGTAGAAATCACCGACACGGGAGATGTTTCCCGGCCGCTCTATTTGCAATTCCAGAAGTTGATCGCCTTTCAGCAGCGCTGCGCGTGTTTCGAACGGGTTATCATCGATCAGCAGGGTCTCTCGCATCACTCCCGGTCCGTCCAGATCGGATAACCATTGCCCTGAAGCAGATTTGCGACTTCAAAAAGGGGCAGACCAACGACGTTGCTGTAGGATCCTTGAATTTGTCGGATAAGGGCGGCGGCGCGTCCCTGAATGGCATATCCACCGGCCTTGCCGTGCCATTCATCTGAAGCGATATAGGCGTTGATCTCAGAGATATCCAGCGCCTTGAAGATTACTGATGTCGAGACGACACGAGCGATCCTTTTGCCAGCCGGCGTTATCAGGGTGATGCCCGTATGTACCTGATGTCGGCGGCCGGACAGCAGGGACAAGTAAGCGCGTGCCTCTACTGCTGTTTCAGCTTTGCCAAGCGCCCTGCGTCCGACTGCAACCACCGTATCCGCAGAAAGTAGAAATGCGTTCTGATGTCGG
Organism: Sneathiella sedimenti; assembly: GCF_017313765.1. GTDB lineage: Bacteria > Pseudomonadota > Alphaproteobacteria > Sneathiellales > Sneathiellaceae > Sneathiella > Sneathiella sedimenti. The sequence goes on from NZ_JAFLNC010000003.1 coordinate 240,994, forward strand.
TCGACGACTGCTTCCGCTTTTTCCCTGGCAAGACGCAAGGCGAGATCGCGGGGAAGCTCCTTTGCCGCCGCTGTTTCGTCTATGTCTGCCGGATCAACTGAGTCTGGCCTGACCCCGATCTGCTCGAGCAGCGCAAGGCGACGAGGCGAGGCAGAGGCTAGGACAAGAGGAGGGTCAATGGGTGAGGAGGGCGGCTCGGTCTCTTTGCCTCGCTCTGCTACCGTCCCGGTAGACTTGGGGAGGTCTGTTCGGTCACCCATAAATGATTACCTTACTTGTAACGGAAGGTAATGCGGCCTTTGGTCAGGTCATAAGGTGTCATTTCAACGGTGACTTTGTCGCCCGCCAATACACGAATGCGATGTTTGCGCATTTTGCCCGCAGTGTGGGCCAATACTTCGTGGTCATTTTCCAGAACGACGCGGAACATTGCGTTGGGCAACAGCTCCGTAACGGTTCCTTCAAATTCCAATAGTTCTTCTTTCGCCATAAAATCCTATTCCAGTAGTTTCGGATGCTGCAAAATAAAGGGCAGACCAACTAAAAAGCAAGCATTTCCTTGTAGGAGATAGGTAAAAACCTGAAAAAACAAGGTTGTTTGGGCCAATTCGCAACAGAACGGACACGAAATTCCTATACCCGCGGTGCCGGACCCGTTCTAAACCTCGCTTTAATTTTTTCATACAGGTCATCCCGTGTATGACGATAGGCATTCAGCCGCATTTCACGGTTCCCCTCAGTGACCGACGGATCAATAATGTTCCAGAATTCCGTTTCGCAGGCTGTCGCACGGGTCATTTCTTCCGCCTTCTTGTGGGCTTCCTGGGAGAGGGAGATAATCATGTCGAATGAACTATCTTCCAGGTCATCGAAGTTCTTCGCAACATGCTTGGATGCATCGAGGCCGATTTCGTCCAGGACTTCAATCGCGAAGCCATCGACACTCTTCGCGCGGACCCCGACGCTATCCACATAGACGGCATGGCCATACAGGCTCTTCATAATATTCTCCGCCATGACCGACCGAATACTATTGTGGGTGCAGGCAAAAAGGACGCTGCCCGGCATGCTGTCGCTGAAAGGTAATGCACTCATGTGGTTTCACGCGCCACAATAATGGCGTGGAGAGGAGCAATATCGACGGATATCATTTCTAGCCCCTTATGTGGAGGATGCACATAAGAGTGAACAGGCGCCGCGCCGTATCGAAATCTGTCTCCGCTTTGTCCTTCAGTCGCTCTTTCAGGAGTTCCGATCCCTCGTTGTGGAGGCCGCGCCGTCCCATATCGATGGCCTCGATCTTTGACGGGGACGCGGATTTAATCGCATCGAAGTAGCTCTCGCAAACGTGAAAATAGTCCTTGATGATGCGGCGAAAGGAAATTACCGGCAACGGAATGCGCACGAGTTCTGTGGAGTCGTCCTCCGTGCGGATATCAAATATCAGCCGGTTATCCTCGATACTAAGATGGAGCGAATAGGGGCCATCATTTTCATATCCGTTTACGATAAAGCTGTTCTGATCGAGAATGTCGAAGATGGCCACTTTGCGCTCATGTTCAATATCCGCGTTGCGGCGAACAACCGTTTTTTCGTCGAGGGCAATTTTTGCGATATGCTGTGTGTCGGGCATGTCTATGTGGCTCCTTTACACAGTATTTCTAGTTTAACCGGATTGAGACGGAAAGGGCGTGTGCTCCCAGTCCCTCTGATTCCGCTAACGCAATTGCCGCCGGTCCGATTTTTTGGAGGCTGGCCGCATCCAGCTTCATTAGAGATGTCCGTTTGACGAAATCCAGTGTTGAGAGGCCCGAAGAAAACCGTGCCGTGCGAGAGGTTGGCAGCACGTGGTTCGGTCCAGCGATATAATCGCCAATGGCCTCAGGGCTGTAACGCCCAAGGAAAATGGCGCCAGCATGCCGAATTTCGGCGGCAAGGCCTTCCGGATCCTCAACGCAAAGCTCCAGATGTTCTGGCGCAATCCGGTCAACAAGCTTTGGTGCCTCGGCCATTTCCTTCACCGTGATGACGGCGCCGTAATCCTGCCAGCTCGCTCTCGCAATTTCCGCGCGGCCTAAACTCGCAAGGTGGCTTTCGATCGCCGCTTCAACAGCGGCGCCAAAGGCCTCGTCATCCGTTATCAGGACGCTTTGGGCAACCGGGTCATGTTCCGCCTGACTTAACAGGTCTGCGGCAATCCACGCCGGATCATTCAGGTTGTCTGCAACCACCAGGATTTCCGACGGGCCCGCGATCATATCGATACCGACGGTCCCGAAAACCTGCTTCTTGGCGCTTGCGACATAGGCATTTCCCGGGCCGACGATCTTGTCGACAGGCGCAATGGTTTCCGTGCCATAGGCGAGCGCCGCAACAGCCTGCGCCCCGCCGATACGATATATTTCATCGACCCCGCAGAGGTCCGCCGCCGCCAGAACCATCGGGTTGATATCGCCGTCCGGCATCGGCACAACCATCACCAGGCGTGACGCGCCGGCGACTTTTGCCGGTATTGCGTTCATCAAGACAGAAGAAGGATAGGTCGCCCGGCCGCCCGGCACATAGAGGCCAATATTCTCGATTGCCGTCCAGCGGTAACCAAGCGAGACACCGGCGTCATCCTGATACATCTGGTCTGCTGGCAGTTGACGGCGGTGATAGTCCTCAATGCGGACTGCCGCAGTTTTCAGGGCCTCAAGTGTTGTCTGGTCACATGAGGCTACCGCTTCTTTTATTTCTGCGTCCGTTACCCGCAGCTTAGAAGCATCTTCGAGATCCAGCCGATCAAATTTCCGGGTGTAGTCAAGGAGCGCAGCGTCGCCCCGCGCACGGACATCGGCGAGGATATCCGCTGCAACCGCGTCGACATTCCTGTCTTCGTCGCGCTTTTGATTGAGAAGGGCGGTGAAGGACTTCTCAAAATCTGCGCTTTTTGAATTTAGTTTAAGCGGCATTGACGACCTCTCGAAACTTTTCTATCCAGCCGTTCAATTCGACGGACCGAGTTTTGAGGGCAGCCCGATTGACAACGAGGCGAGAGGTTATATCAAGTATTTTCTCAACCTCGACCAGTCCATTAGCTTCCAGCGTTGCTCCTGTAGAGACAAGATCAACGATCCGCCGGCAAAGCCCGAGGCCCGGTGCCAGTTCCATCGCCCCGGAGAGCTTTATGCATTCCGCCTGAATGCCGGCTTCGGCAAAGAATTTGTGGGTCAGGTTCGGATATTTTGTTGCGATACGGATATGACTCCAGCGGCTGGGATCACGATCCTCTTCAAGCTCTTTCGGCTGTGCGACGGCAATATGGCAGTGACCAATATCGAGATCGACCGGCGCATAAATCTCTGGATAGTCGAATTCCAGCAAAACGTCATTGCCGGCCACGCCAAGCTGCGCCGCCCCGAAAGCAACAAATGTCGCGACATCGAATGACCGGACGCGAATGATAGAAATATGGGGATGATTTGTCCGGAATTGCAGCAGGCGGCTTGCCGGATCGTCAAATGCCGGCTCGGGTTCAATCCCGGCGGCACGGATCAACGGCATAACCTCTTTCAGTATCCGGCCCTTGGGCAGGGCAATGACCAACTCTTCACTTGATGGCACGCAATTGCTCCATTCTTTTTCAGGTTTCCTGTTCCGTAAACGGAGCGTCGTCATGCCCGGGCTTTCGCTCGGTAGTCCAAGGCTCCCCCGTATCAGTCAGGGTTACATTAATACATTCCATCGTCAGGCAAAGGGTGCCACCCCCGGCAAAATTAAGACAGATTTCCGCTTGGCCAGCTTCTCCGAGATGTGTCGAAAGACTGAGCAATTCAAGCACTTCCGTCGGATTATTCTGGGAAACCCCGACGGCTTTGACCCTCATTACATCGCCAAAATACAAGCCAGAGCGAATGCGGAACCAACTGTCCTCTTTTTCGGGGCCGTTGGTCACATCCTCCCATTTGAAGCGGGAACCCATGACAGTAAAGGCCCGTGCGGATTTCAGGTAGCTCATTTCTCCCGGGCTTGTGATCATCCCTTCCAGCGCTGCGGAGAGGATTTCCATATCCTCAATTTCAGCCGCAATAAGTTTCAGGGATTTGGGCATCTCGTTATCCTGTGCTCACTTTTCGTTCAACTCGCATGAATTCGCTCAATGTCGGCGCCGCAGGCGGCCAGTTTTTCTTCTAACCGTTCATACCCTCGATCCAGATGGTATACACGGTTGATAACCGTTTCTCCCCTCGCTGCCAAGCCCGCAAGCACCAAAGAGACGGACGCACGCAGATCGGTTGCCATTACCGGCGCCCCGACAAGATGATCCACACCCCGAACCAGGGCCGAATGTCCATGCACTGTAATGTTCGCGCCAAGGCGTGCCAATTCAGGAACATGCATAAACCGATTTTCAAAAATCGTCTCTGTTATCATCGCGGCCCCATCGGCAACCGTCATCAAGGCCATGAACTGTGCCTGCATGTCCGTTGGATATCCAGGGTAGGGCAGGGTCATGATGTCGACGCCATGAATAGTTCCACTTTCATGGGAGACAATAAAACCATTTGCTGTCTCTTCAACATCAGCCCCGGCTTCGATCAGTACATCCAAAACGGAACGGATCAACTCAGGGTCCGTGTTGGTCAGCTCAACCTTGCCCCCGGTAATGACAGCGGCGATCGCATAGGTGCCCGTTTCGATCCTGTCCGGCATCACCCGATAGCTTGTGCCATGCAGTTTATCGACGCCATGAATGACAAGTCTTTCCGTACCTTCACCCTCGATATTGGCGCCCATTTGCTGAAGTAGGCGAACGAGATCGGAAATCTCAGGCTCCTTCGCGGCGTTCTCAAGGATCGTTGTCCCCTTGGCGAGGGAGGCGGCCATCAGCAAATTTTCGGTCGCGCCAACGGAGACGGTTTCAAAACGGATTTCCGCGCCCTTCAAGCCGTGCGGAGCTTCGGCCTCCATATAACCACCGGCAATGGTAATATTTGCCCCCATCTGTTCTAGCCCGCTGATATGCAGGTTCATTGGACGGGTGCCAATGGCGCATCCGCCGGGCAGGGAGACCCTTGCCTTGCCGATACGGGCGAGCAGCGGACCCATGACCAGGGCCCCAGCCCTCATTTTCCGAACGATGTCATAGGGCGCTTCAGTATTGGTGATCGATTTTGCATTGATCGAGAGAGAGCGTCCGTCGCTTCCGCCGCCATTGGCGCTTTGCCCGTTCATAACAGCGGTCGCACCATGCTGACAAAGCAATGTGATGAGCGTCGAGATATCTGCCACATGCGGCAGATTGGAAAGGGTGAGGGTGTCTTCTGTCAGGAGACTGGCGACCATCAGCGGCAGCGCCGCGTTTTTCGCGCCGCTGATCTCAATTTTTCCCTGAAGCGGTTTTCCACCTCTAATGCGAATGCTATCCATACTGAAATTCTCTTTAATATTCTGCCCACCTACAGCGGGTCAATTTCCGATTGCGGTGATATGGCCATAAAATTTGTCAAAAGAGCGGCTCTTATCTCATTTTTCATAGGAAAGGAAAGAGTATAAGGCATATTGATTCTGTCATTACTTGATGCTCACATCATCAATCAAATGCTTTCCGCGCGATATTATAGTCTGGGAAGTGTAACGCCTTCCTGGCCCATATATTTACCGGCGCGGTCCTTATAGGAAACCTCGCAGGGCTCGTTCCCTTTCAGGAAAAGGAACTGGCAGGCGCCCTCATTTGCGTAAATCTTTGCAGGCAGCGGCGTCGTATTCGAAAATTCAAGGGTAACATGCCCCTCCCACTCGGGTTCCAGTGGCGTGACATTGACGATGATTCCGCAGCGGGCATATGTAGATTTACCAAGGCAAATTACGAGAACGTCACGCGGAATTCGAAAATACTCGACGGTGCGGGCAAGAACGAAAGAATTCGGTGGAATAACGCACACATCGGTTTTTCTGTCGACAAAACTGGTGCTGGAGAACGCTTTTGGGTCCACGGTTGCCGAATCGATGTTAGTGAAAATCTTGAATTCATCAGAGACCCGCGCGTCGTAGCCATAAGATGAAAGGCCATAGGAGATGGTTCCCTCTCGTTTCTGGCTCTCCACAAAAGGCTCAATCATCTGCGTTTCAAGGGCTTGTGACCTGATCCATTTATCGGACAGAATGGACATACTAAATTTCTCCGCTCAAACAGCCTAATTTGACCGGCATACTACAGACTGTGGCTTTGCGGGCCAAGATTTAATGCTTGATTGGTTAATCGGTCAGTCGGTCACGGTTCTTGATGGCGTCTGGGGCGGCCGTTCCGCGATTACGCTGCAAATCTTTGCGTTTTCGTAAGTTGTTCCGTAATTCCGCAGCGAGACGCTCGGCTTTCTCCGCCTTTTGCCGTTCCTTGGAAGTCTTGCTATCCGTTTTATGCTCGGTCATGTGTTCGCGCCAGACAATTTATTCACCGTTTCAATAAACCGTATTTTCCGTTTACGCAAATAATCAAAAAATGGGAGCCGAATGGCTCCCCAGTTTGTAAATCGCAATTTTGTTATTGTTTAGCTGATCGCGCTGCCGTCTTTGCGCGTGATACCAGTATCGTTGACCTGGGGACGGCTGTGCCGCCGTCCGGATAGTGGCTATTCCCTTTTTCGCCGGGATGCTGGATAGCGACGAAGACGGTCTTCCTGTCGGCACTCCAGGCGAAGCCTGTAACTTCGCTTTCTTGCGGCCCCACAAGGAAACGCTTGATCTCTCCGGTTTCCGGGTCGGCGAGCAGCATTTGGTTGCTGCCCATTCCGGCGAGGACAAAGAGGCTTCATTACAAACCGCCGACCACGTGATCTGAATTGCCGGGGTTTTTTACCTTATCCGATGAAACTCTTTGACATGGTTTGAAATCCCTATATATTCCGCCGCGTTCGCACCCATTTTGCCGCCGTAGCTCAGGGGTAGAGCACTCCCTTGGTAAGGGAGAGGTCGACAGTTCAAATCTGTCCGGCGGCACCATTAGGCCCAGACTCTGGCTGCGATAATTTTCCCCCATCGTAATATCTTTTTAAGACCATCAATTGTATTGTTTGTATGACATAAGCTGCAACCTGGGTGGAGGTGCCCGCAAGAGGCGACGCGTTCGCGTGTTAAGAGATTTTTATGGCGTCTAAAGAAAAGTTTTTATTCCTAGAGCCTCTACGGGGCATTTTCGCGCTTGTCGTTGTTTTCGTGCATGGCGATGTTGTCGGACACACGTCCTTCTTATTGGGGGGCATGTTTTTTGAAAACAGCAGGATGTTAATCGACCTGTTTTTTCAATTGAGCGGATTTGTAATTGCCTACAACTATGCTGACCGCATCCACAGTTTTTCTTCTGCTGCTGTATTTCAGTTCAACAGGTTGCTGAGAGTTTATCCGCTCCATATCGTAACATTTTTGGTTTTTGCGGTAGGATTTCCCTTTATTAAGTTTATCAAGGATTTGGTGACCGGGAAAACAGGAGATCAGTCCGCGTTTTCTAATTTTGATTTTTCCGGTGTTTGGAACGAGCTTTTTTCTTTTAATGAAGAAGCAAAAGTTTGTCTGAGCCATAGTTTTACCAGCTTTGATGCCTCAGAGTTTATCAACAATATACTTCTGACAAACGGCATTTTCGAAAAATGCCTGAGCTATAACTATCCGAGCTGGTCGGTATCTATCGAGTTTTATACCTATGCCACATTCGCACTGATCTTCTTTCTCTTTGCGTCCAAGCCGTTAAGAATTGTTACGAGCATCGTGCTTGTTATTGCTTCGGGATTAATTCTGTATTTTACAAATAGCGTTTATCCAGAAACTCAAACTGCAATATTCAGATGCATGTATTCTTATTATTTGGGTGTTCTGCTATTTTATATTTATAATAATTTCAAATTAAACGTGGCGCCAGTATTTGTTTACTTGAGTTTTATCTTAATGTTCACATGCTGGTATTATGGAAATTTTGTCTCTAGCTTACTGACGCCATTCACCTATTCATTTATCTTTCTATCATTATTGTGGTCGGGTGACTCGATAATAAAAAGGATTTTGAGTGCACCAAAACTGGTGTTTCTCGGGACTGTAAGTTACGGAATTTATATGATCCATGCGGCCGTATATTATGCAATTGCGCTCGTGATGGAAAAAATATTCATGTACCGAATGGTTGAAGATCCAGAGACAGGTAATCCATATTTGCTGGTGGATCCAATGTTAGGGACGGCATTGTTGCTGTTAGGCATGGTCCTTACAGTTTACCTGGCGCATTTAAGTTACCGATATCTGGAAACGCCGTTCAACAATATGAGAATACGAATGCCGTCGGTCTCAAAAAAAATCAAAGACAGGCAATCTGTTGGCTCAAACATATCCTAGTTCCGAGACCTGAAAACCTAGACGTTGAAATCGCTGCTGGTTGATGCGGACTGCGTGCTATAAAATGAATGGTAAATTGTATCTGGCGGACAATTCACCATTTTAGTTAAGGGCATCAGTTCAAATGCGCAAATTACCTGTCTTACTTATCCTCGTCGGATTAGGCCTGATCGGCTGGGTTGGGTATGACTACACCACCAGCGGGGAGGAGATTGCACGGTTTGAACTGGCAGGTGAGGCGGGAAGCACGGATCTCATTAGTCTTGAACCCTCCTTGAATTCGATGCGGGCACTGTTGAGTGTGACGTATGAAATCGAGCTTTTGGCTGGCAGTGCGACCGCATTCGACTATTCCATAATGATGACCGGACCAGGCAGCCTGACTGTGTTCACTGCAGAGGGGCAGCAACGGGATAAACGTGATGACAATACCCCCGAATATGCGACAAAAACATCGGAACAGGTCATTAAAACATTTGCAGTTCCGGCACCCGGCGAATATTTATTGGACTGGCGGATTGTGCCGGATAAAGCCAGGATTACCAGCAGGTCGATTTCCCTTCGGCGAAATGTAGAGCCCTTGAGAATTCCGTACCTGATTGCGGGAGTAGCATGTTTTGGCCTTGGCGTTCTTCTCCTGATTAGGAAGCGAAGAAAGTCCATTTAGCGATTGAGGGATGAGTAGACAGTATGGCGGACGAAAAACCTGATTACCGGTTACTGACGGGCGAGGATACGCATGAATTCTGTGTCCGGGTGAGCAAGGCCCTCGCGGATGGATATATTCTGTATGGCTCTCCCTCGGCGACGTTTGACCCCACTACAAACCGAATGCTTGTCGCGCAGGCCGTGGTAAGGCCGGACGTCATGAGAGGCGCCTGAAATGTTGATCGAGTCAGCGGCACTGGGGCTATTCATACTCTCTGCGCTGGCGCTTAATTTGACGCCCGGACCGGACATGCTGTTCACGACAGCGAGCGGGCTTAAGCAGGGGCCCCGCGCCGGTGTGGTTGCAGCACTGGGTATTTCCGCGGGTTCCTTGGTTCATGTCCTGCTGGCGATCATCGGAGTGACGGCCATATTCAAGACATCGGAGTTTGCATTCGATGTCCTGCGATTTGCGGGTGCGGCGTATCTTTTGTGGATCGGGATCCGTAGCTTTTCGGCGCACGGTGGAGACCTCAGCCGACCAAATGTGAAGTCCGCGGATATGGTCGTTGTCTTCCGACGCGGCATGCTCACCAATATATTCAATCCCAAGGTGGCGCTCTTTTTTATTGCCTTCTTGCCGCAATTTGTGTCGATAGACGCGGGTTCAATCGCTTTGCAAATCCTGATTTTGGGTCTTCTGTTCAATTTGACAGGGTTACTCTGCAATGGCGGTGTTGGCCTTTTTTCCGGTGGAGCGGGACGGCTTCTGCTGCAACGGCCGGGAACAGCCAAATGGGTTTCGCGGATATCCGGGACAATATTTATCGGGCTTGCGATACGGCTTGCGTTGACCGAGCGGGCGTAGATGCTATTGAGATACAATATAGGGTTTTTGGCTGGTCCATTCGCAAAGAGAGAGTGATAAAATGTCTCAGAATGTCTTGATTATCGGGAATAAGCGTTACTCCTCCTGGAGCTTGCGGGGTTGGCTCGCGGCAAAGTTATCAGGCATGGAGTTTGAAGAGGTACTGGTCCCCCTGTACCAGGAAGGCTGCCACGAAGAGCTTAAGAAAGTGAACCCCACAGCGCCCCCAAAAGTTCCTTCGCTGAAAATAGGGGACTGGGCCGTCTGGGACACTCTCGCTATCAGTGAGTTTCTCGCGGAGCAGTATCCGGAGGCCCATTTGTGGCCGGAGGACACCTTGGCGCGCGCGTATGCGCGGTCGATTGTGGCGGAGATGCATTCCAGCTTTCAGGCCCTGCGCGAGCATGTGCCAATGGATCTGTTGAAAAAGATGCCTTACGCGCCATTATCTGAGGATGTCGAGGCAGATATTTCCCGCATATGCGAGATTTGGCGGGACTGTCGCTCGAAATTCGCTGATAAGGGACCCTATCTCTTCGGCAAGATTTCAATTGCCGATGTCTTTTTCGCGCCGGTTCTGGTGCGGTTTTACAGCCGTTCCATACCTCTCGATGATATCTGCCAGAACTATTTCAATACGCTTTGGGCGTTACCGGAATTTGTGGAGTGGCGAGAGGCCGCCGAGCAGGAAGAATGGACTATCACTGATTATAGTCTGAAATAACATCCTCAAGCGGGCGTAAAGGCGTCTATCGGGTCTTTAAGCCCCGGAACGGATTGTTGCGGGAACCGTCGCCAGTCAATCGGGAGATGATCGGCAATTGCAGATGATACCAGCAGGCTAGCATCGAGTGTCTTGGTCAGGTCTTGAAGCCTGCTGGCCATATTGACGGCCGGGCCGATAACCGAGAAATCGAGGCGTTCCGTCGCGCCGATATTGCCGAACATGACGTCACCATGATGAATGCCAACTCCAAACTGTAATTTCGACGCTTCGGAGGGATGCCGGGCGAGGGATGCAGCACCGTCTCGCGCCGCCTTCAAGGCTCTTTGCGCCGCATCTGCAATGCCCGCTCTATCCGATGTCGGGAAAATGGCGAGGAAACCGTCACCCATAAATTTGAGCACTTCCCCACCTTCCGCCATAACGGCCTCCGCCATGGACTCAAAGAACTGGTTTACCAGTGTCAAATATTCGGCCATCTCCATTTGATCGGCAAGGGCGCTGGACCCACGGAGATCGCAAATCCAGATGACGGCCTGGATAACGTCGCCATCCCCGCGCTGATTTTTACCTTCCATCACTTGCCGTGCAGCGACTGGACCGAGATAGGCGCTCAAGACATCCTGTAATGTCTGCTCTCGTTTAAAAATACGCGCAGTCGCATGGAACAGTTTGACCAGTCGCTTTAAGGCTCTGATTTCTCTGTCGGTAAACCCGCCATTTCGGTCCGTGAGCCAGGATGAGATAATGCCATCCTGCTGTTTGATCGCGGTTTCCTGGTTCCCAAAGGGGGTAAGTATGGCAAGGTAGTCGGTACCACCAATGGCTTTGAACTCTGTAAAAATCGGAAATCTTCGAACTACTTCATCGCTAGTTAAGTCGCAGCGATACTCGTCGATAACATTTTCAATCATGTAAAAGAGAGGGCTTTGCGTCCAGTTTGGCTCCGCCACCTGCGTTCGGGGGCGGGAGTTGGTAAGCAACTCTCCTGTCCGGTTCCATGTGTGATCCGTATGATCGATAAAGGGGTGCATTTGACGCATCGTGACATGGGAGCGTACTAGCGGAAACAGGGTTCGATCTATTTTTTGGCTGAGCTCGGTGAACACATCCGTTAACGAAATGTCTTCAAACATACGCTGAACAATCCAGTTTTCAACCTGGCGGACAGCCAGATCAAAGTCGGAAGTTTTTGTGGCAAAATCAGTTCCCGATCGTACGTCCAAGGCAGCAAATATCCTTTTCCTATTTTGCCTTAAATAGGAAATGCCATCAAAAATACAAGTGAATGCACTGGTTTAGGCGCCGTATGCCGACTAAGTCAGATTAGGCCGGGACATCAGGGTTAAGGCTATAGGTACCCACGTAAGACCCGCTTGCAAGTATATGTCCTTCCATCGCAGAGAGCGCCTCCGGGCCGCCAAATATACCTGACAGCCCCAGGCTTTCCACATCCAGGGCATAGACCGTGAAATGATAGTGGTGGACGATACTGTCATTCCAGGGCGGGCAGGGGCCATCATATCCGCCATAGTTCCCCGCCATATCAGGATCGCCGGCAAACCAGTCGGTATAGTTATTGATCCCGGTGACGCCATAGGCGCGCTGGCCGGGGGCCTTGCCTTTGGCCGTGATCCCGTCGCTGACTTCTCCTTCAGCCAGGCTGGTGAACTCAACGGGAATATCAACCTGAACCCAGTGATAGAAATCAACGCGCGGCAGATCAGCAGGAACTGTCTTTCCTTCCTGATTCACATCCTCTCCAGAGGAGGGGACATCAGGATCGTGACAGATAATGGCGAATGACTTGGTTCCTTCAGGGACGTCAGACCAGCTGATGGCCGGGCTTTTGTTGTCACTAAGCGCGACATGCCCTTCCTCGGCAGGAATACCGAAGGCGAATTTGCCCGGGATAGTCCCGCCATTTTCCCAACCGTCGATTTTCACTTTTAATGCTGCCGTCATGATATGTCGTTCCTCATTTTATTATGTTATGGGCGGCTGATTTTAACAAAGCCACCAACGGAGGTAAATGGTTTAAGGCCGGAAGGAAAAGCTAACCGGTCCTTTCAGGCTTTCGAGCTGGGGTTGAATCCAGTCGACCCACTGACAGAGCGCGGGGCGGGTCTCCCGCGGATCAATAATGTCATGCACGCTGAAGCTTTCTGCGCGAGGAAAGGGGGATTGCTGGGCCGCGAGTTGTTCTTCAAGTTCTGCCCTCAATTTTTCTGGTTCTTCCGCTTCTGCCAGCTGCCGGCGGTAGGCAACGGCCACACCCCCTTCGACAGGAAGAGGCCCCATCTCTGCACTGGGCCAGGCGAGGACATAGCCGTTTTCGCTAAAATGCGCGGCGGCGGCGACGCCAAAAGCCTTCTTCACGATCACAGTCGCCCAGGGAACAACGGACATGACGGCAGCGGCAACCGCAGACGTCCCGAATTTAATGGTACCGTCCTTTTCCGAGTCCGGGCCGATCATGAAGCCGGGTTCATCGGTGAAATTGACAATAGGAATATGGAAAGTGTCGCATAGCTCGATAAACCGCCGGACTTTCTGGGCGGCGTCGGCTCCCATGGCCCCAGCATAAATTCGACAGTCATTGGCAATTACCCCGATCGATTGCCCGTCGAGGCGGGCAAATCCGGTGATGAGGCTGCGACCGTAATTTTTTCCCATTTCAAAGAAACTGTCGACATCCATGACCATTTGGACCAGCTTTCGCATATTAAAGGGCAGGCGCCGGTTTTTGGGCACGATACTGAGCAGTTCCTCTTCCATGCGATCGGTGGGATCTTCTGATGACGCACGGGCAGGGAGATCCCAGACATTACTGGGAAGATAACTCAGAAAGGCACGGATCTGGGCGAAAGCGTCCAGTTCATCTTTTGCAATATTGGCAGCAACAGCATTGCGACTATGGACGTTGGCGCCGCCAAGCTCTTCTTTCGTGATTTTGATATTGAGTGCCCGGTCCACCAGGGCCGGACCCGCAATAAGAAGCTGTGCCGTCTCGCGCGTCATCACCGAGAAATGGGAGGCAGCAAAGCGTGCCGCAGGAAAACCGGCAACCGGTCCAAGCGCGGCAGAGGCAACCGGAACTTCTCCCATCAATTTTGCAATGGAAAGAAACCTCGGCTTTTCATAGGCCGGGCTGCCGACGGTGCCGCCACCCTTGCCCTTCGCCACACTCCCGCCGCCACCTTCCAGCAGGCGGATGAGAGGTACTCGGTACTGGGAGGCCAGTTCCTCTGCGAAGACACTTTTCCGCAGTCCCGCGGCATTGGGTGAGCCGCCTTTGAGCGTGAAATCCTCGCCGCCAACGGCAACACGCCGGCCCTTTATGGTACCAAGCCCGGTAACATAGTTCGCCGGTGAGAAATCTGTGATATTGCCTTGCTCGTCCCGTTCAGCCGATCCTGCAATGCGGCCCTGTTCCTGGAAACTGTCTGTATCGAGTAGGCTATTTATCCGTTCGCGGATTGTGAGGCGTCCTTTGGCATGTTGGGCCTCGATCGCTTCCTTGCCGCCTTGGGCGCGGGCCGCGATGCGCATTCTTTTTATTTCTTCGGCTTCTTTTTCCCAGCTCATAGGCTTTGTTCTCCGCGTAACTATCATTAGTCACGGAGTATAACCGCTGTCGCGTTAGGGAGATAGGTATCGAGAAAGCCAAAGTTTATTTTTGGGCCGCCAACTAGAGGGACAGTTTGGTCCCTAGCCGGGATTCCGGCGGACTTGCCTCAGGCACTTTCTTTGGATTCTGAGGTTTCATGCCTTCCATGATCTGCTTGTTGACTGCAACGAGGGGGCCAACTGACGCTTCGCCCTTCATGGCCTGCAGGCTGTAGCGTCCAACCCAGAATGCGATGGAGAGAAGCCGACCTTTTAAATCGTCGGGGAGGGCGTTCTCCTCTGACAGTAGATCCATCTGCATGGTGAGCCAGAGCCGTCGGTTATTGGCGACAGCGCGGATTCGCTCCATTACATTATCTTCTTTGTCAGCTTCTTCCATAGCACGAGTGAATATTGCGAAAGCCCGGTATTCGGTTTGTCGGGGACTTTCGGCATTCTGGTTGGCTTTTTGGTAAGCAGCTACAGACATATCTTTTTCTCATCCATTTCCGATAGTAAGGGATATTATTTACGAAAATCCTTACGATACTCTTACTAATTACTGGAATAGCTGAAGAATTGACTGTGGCCGCGAGTTGGCAATCGAAAGAGACTGGATGCCAAGCTGTTCCTTGGTCTGCAATGCCTGCAATTCGGCACTGGCTTCCGCAAGGTTGGCGTCGACCAGGATTCCCAGACCTTCTTTGAGCTTATCCGTCAGGAGCTGGGTAAATTCAGCCTGACTGTCGAGACGGTTTGCCGCGGTACCCAAAGTCGTAATAACATCACCGATAACAGCTTCTGCACCGTCAACGGCAGCGAGAGCAGTGGCCGGGTCCGTCAGATCAAGCCCGACGAGGCCCAAAGTGGCCAAGCGTAAATCCTGAGCGGCAATTGTCTGCGTAACACCGCCAAGTCCCGTCAAAACGTCAAGATCGGCGCTTACGCCGTCAATCAGGTTAACTCCGTTAAAGACACTTGAGCCAACGACAGCTGTGATCTGGGCAAGGAGAGCATCGACTTCTTCCTGCAGAACCGTAACGTCAAGACCATCGTTGAACGCCTGGGTTACTTTCTGGTTGATATCGATGACAATGTTGGAAATTTGCAGCGCACCGGCGTTTGCCATGCTGACCGTTGCCTGTCCGAACGTCAGGCCTTCTTCAATGGCGTCCAAAGCAGAAATATCGCCGCGCATCGTCTGGGCGATTGTAAAGGATGCCGGATTGTCTTTAGGCTCGGCAACTTTCAACCCGGTTTCGACCTGGCGCTGGGTGTGACTCAATGCTGACTGAGTCATAGACAATGTGCGAAGCGCCGCCATCGCAGTCGCGTTGGTATTAATAGAAAAAGAAGTCATTATGTTTCTCCTGTAGATTCCTGCGTTACCAAAAACGCAAATTCACTCAACGCTACAGAAGCAAGGGGCGTGCCAACTTAAAAATCCGCGAAAAACTGCGGATTTCGTCGATGTTTTATGTTTTAGAAGCGGGGAAGGAAAGGCGTCAAATCTGCCTTGAATAGGAATTTATTGCTTAGCTATGAAAAAAATGCCCGGCATAAAGAGAGTATGCCAAAGAAGATCAGCGGTGAGACTAGACGAATAAATCTATCTGGATCGGCTGGGGGCCAACAAATTTGTCCGATGATATTGGCTGAAATAGCGATAATATCGGGTTGCTCGTGGGATCAGTATTATTGATCTCCGTATAGACTAGAAAGCGTTGAATAAGCTTTTCCACTTTTTCGGGGTCTTTCAGGTCTTCTACGTTAATTTGCTTTTCAAGCCGGTCTCGTTGCTGAGAATATTCCAGTGTTTGAAAGCTTTCCGGCAGTCCCAGGCTGACCCGGACGACATGCATCAATGTAGGGTCTGCCATAATCTGTGACAGTTGGTCGACGTCTCCGGCCAGCCGCTTGAAGTAGAGTGCCTCTCGCACGCCGTCCGCGTTTTCACCTTCAAATTTCTCGAATTCGTTGGTTTTATAGCCAGCGAGGATCGTGTCGACATTCGATTGATTCTGGAAAAAATCGGGGTCGCTGTTCAGGCCATACAGGGCGCTCGCCAGTTTTGCCCAACGCGGCTCCACCAGTTTATTGACCAGGCTATCTTTATCAGCAGGATCTTCGGTCAGAATTTTCCGGACCATCGCCGTTTTGCCGACTTCGCTTTCCAACTGAAAAGCAGACATAACCATTGTCAGAACAGTACGGTTTTTCATCAGATCATCGACAGATTTAATATCGCCGATTTTTTCTTTGAAAGTTGCCACGTCTCGGGTAACCGTCGGCTGCGCCTCGAACATCTTCATGTGCGAGTCTTTTAAGCTATTCGCAAGCTTGTACCAGAGGAGGGAACTGTCGGTCGATAATTGCATCGTCATTCCTGAGGAAATGTATATTCCATATCGCTTATTATACGGGAGAGATTATGAACAGGAGGTTAACAGAAAAGGCGGCCCATAAGAGCCGCCTTTCCAAGTAGGGATGTTTCTTAACGGAACAGAGCCAGAATACTCTGCGGTGCGGAGTTCGCAATGCTAAGAGAGTTAATGTTGAGCTGTTCCTTGGTCTGCAAAGCAGTCAGCTCTGCTGCAACTTCTGCCATGTCGGCATCAACAAGAACGCCGAGACCTTCTTTCATCGTGTCGGTCAGAAGCTGGGTGAACTCACCCTGGTCGTCAAGCCGGCTGGCGAATGTACCGATGCTGGTCAAAGCCCCACCAACTGTAGCGATAGCGGCATCAATTGTTGCGAGATGCGTATCGAGGTTTGCAGTATCAGTTGCGTCAACAGTGTTAAGAGCAAGACCTGTAGTTGACGTCAAGTCAACGTTGGTAAACGTAACATTGTCCGCCGCACCAAGGCCTGTAGCAACAGTCAGGGTAGTGGCGGTTGCCGTCAGAAGATTGACGCCATTGAACGCCGACGTGCTGGTAATCGCATCAATCTGTGCAAGAACTTCAGTAACCTGGTCCTGAATAACAGACCCGTCGAGACCTTCATTTTTCGCCTGTGTGACAAGACCTTTTAGGGTTGTCAATTGGTCGGAAATGGAGGTTGCGCCCGCCATAGCCATGCCGATTGTAGCCTGACCAAAGGAAATACCTTCAGAAACAGCATTCAGAGCGCCGATGTCAGCACGCATGCCCTGGGCAATCACGAAGGTTGCTGGAGCATCTTTTGCGCTGTTGACGCGTAGGCCGGTTTCTAGCTGAGACTGAACTTTTCCAAGTGCGTTCTGCGTCATGTTGAGAGTACGCAGGGCAGCCATGGAAGCGGAGTTTGTGTTAATAGAAGCCATAATATAATTCCTCATTCTAGAGTTGTCGCATCTGCGACGCATCGGCTCTTTCTGAGCCCCGGTCTACTTCGAAACCGTGGAATGACTATCTCTGTGAAATCCTAACAAAAGATTAATGAGGGCTTCATTGGTGATATTAAGCAGGGCTAATTGTGCCTTGGGCGCAGATATGGGGTCTGGAAAGGCTGGAAAACTGCTATTTTTTGATCCGATGGGGAGGCGAAAAATTTTTTGGATAAAGTTACTATTGATCCTAACAGGCGCTGGTCACCCCTGTATTCAATCGCAAAAATGACTGAATCAATAAGGTAGTCTCTTGGAAATGCGGTTATTTAACTGATTCCGTCGATTCAGTGTCCGCGGATTTAAAGTACTTTTGAAGCAACTTAAGGGCCGCATAATAGTTTTTCTCGCCCACAAGGCCGACAACTTCAAAAACGAGGTTTCGTTCATCGTTATCGACCGTGGAAAGAAATGCTATCTGCGAGGCATCCTGAAAGCTTTTGTGATGCGTCTCGTGACTGCTCGGCTCGATATACATGAGCTGAACATAGAGATATACATTTTCCAGCGGGGTTTTAACGTTCTCTGGCAGGAGGATGTCGCGCTCGCGCATGATTGACGCATCATTTTCCAGCGAAAAATGCATAGCCTTGTTGCTTGTATTTGTAAGAACTGCGCCATTGACGACAATTTTCTCGCCGGCAGGAATACGAAACTTTAACGACATGGAATTCGTCTCCAGATAGGGACCACACGTTTCACTATAACGATAGTCACAAATTGTGCAAAATAGGAATGTATTCTGACTGATGATAAATGAGTTTTAACGCGCTAATCAGCGAAAAGTAAATAATTTCTGGCCTTGACCTCGGGGTGGACTATATGATTGCTCATGTCGGAGCGCCCCGGACTTTAGCGTTCTACCGCCATTTTAGAGGATATTGAATGCCAAGAAATATCGGTTCACTGATTATAAAATTGGTTTTGTTTTCTTTTATTGTCGGATGGGCCCTGACCCTGTTTGATATTACCCCGCTTGATCTTTTAAAAGATTTGACAGGGACGATTGGCCAGATCTACTCCACGGCGCTTAGCACGGTGCGTTGGGCAGCAGATTATATTCTGCTCGGGGCCGTTATCGTCATTCCTATCTGGGCGATTGTTTCGGGCCTGAACTATCTCCAGCGGAAAAGCCGCCGGAATATGTCTTCCTCTTCGTCCAAGCGCCAGGATTAGAAGGTTTTCCGTTATCCGCTTGCGCAGTCTATGCAAAGCGGGGTGCTCGGATCCAGAGCGAGACGCTTTGAGGAGATTTCTTCACCGCAGGTGACACAATATCCATAGTCACCCGTGTCGACACGGGCGAGAGCCGCATCGATCCGTTGCAATTCGTTATTACGCCGACGCTCCGTCTCTTGGGCCATTGCCTGCCCCTGCAGCGCGTCCATACGGGAGAGCCGTCCTACGCGGGTCTGGTCGAGCTCCACGGGGCGACTGCCTTCAACACTCGCCTTCATGACCGCGAGCAATTCCTCTCGGCGGGCAAGCAGATCATTCTTTGGATCCGAATTTGTCATGACGAAAGGCTACGTCAAAATTTGCGCCGATGCAAAGAAAAGGCCGGTCCTTTCAGACCGGCCCTGATAACGGAAATGTTAATTTTTAGGCTTCCCAGGTATGACCCTGCCGGAGAAGGGCATCCAGCGACGGCTTGCCATTGGCTTCCGCAGCTTCCAGTTTTTGGGTAATGCCGTCCTCATAAGTGGCCGCCGGGTTACAGTAGATCACGCCAAAAGCGACAGGAAGGTCTCGCCCATCCATATCGGCGATCAAGGTCGCAAGCGAGCGGTTCGTCTCGTCATGAACCAGAATATCTTCTTCCGTGACTCCATTCTCGCCGATGGTCACGGTCTCCAGCGTCAGGGATTGCATGTTAAGCCGAATACCCTTGTTCTTTTCCGCGCCGAAGATCATCGGCTTGCCATGTTCCACATGCAGCTGCTTTTCAGCGGCCACATCGCGTGCGAGGACATTATCGAAAACTGCATCATTATAAACAATGCAGTTTTGCAGGATTTCCACCAGCGACGTTCCCTTATGCTCATGTGCACGCTTGAGAATTTCGGGAAGTGTCTTCTGCGTATCATAGGCACGGGCGGCAAATCTCGCGCCGGCGCCGAGCGTGAAAACGAGAGGTTTCAACGGGGTATCAACCGATCCATCCGGAGAAGAAGGGGTCCGAAGTCCGACTTCCGAAGTCGGAGAATACTGTCCCTTGGTAAGGCCGTAAATCTCGTTGTTGCAGAGCAGGATTTGCAAATTGACGTTTCTGCGCAACACATGGAGCATGTGATTGCCACCAATGCTGAATCCGTCACCGTCACCGGTCACCATCCAGACATCCAACTCCGGGTTGGCAATCTTGATCCCGGTAGCAAAGGCAGGCGCCCGACCATGAATTGTATGGAACCCGTAGGTCGACATATAATAAGGAAAGCGGGATGAACAGCCGATCCCCGAAACAAACACATAGTTTTCTTTCGGCGTTTCAAGGTCAGGCAGGGTTCTTTGTACCGCCTTGAGGATCGCATAGTCGCCGCAGCCGGGGCACCAGCGTACTTCCTGGTCTGAGGCAAAGTCGGCAGGTTTCAGTTTATCTTTTGTAACGGCAACATTCATGTCAGTTCTCCAATGCTGCGTCGATGGCGCGTTCAATCTCGGAAATCTTGAACGGTTGCCCCGTCACCTTGGTCAGGGGCTGCGCATCGATCAGATATTGATCTCGCAGGACCGTTTTAAGCTGTCCATCGTTCATTTCCGGGACAATGACTTTGTCAAATCCGCGAAGCAACTCGCCAAGGTTTTTTGGCAAGGGCCAGATATGGCGGAGATGGATGTGGGAGACTTCCTTGCCTTCCGCGAGCTTGTTGTCGACCGCACGGCTAATTGGCCCATACGTAGAGCCCCATCCGACAATTGCGAGTTTACCGCTTGTCTTGCCGTTTTCGACCGTCTGTTCAGGTATATCGTTGGCGATATTCAGGATTTTATCCCGCCGCAAATCAGTCATTCTCTGATGATTTGCAGGTTCATAGGAAATGTTGCCTGAGCCATCTTCCTTCTCGATCCCGCCAATGCGATGCTCGAGACCCGGCGTGCCCGGAACGGCCCAATGACGTGCGAGCGTATCAGGGTCGCGGTTATACGGCTGAAACCCTTCTGCAGTCGTTTCAAATGTTACCGGAAACGCTTCCCGATCCGCCACATTGGGGATCAGCCAAGGCTCCGCCGCATTTCCAATATATCCGTCGGTCAGCAGCATGACAGGCGTCATATATTTTGTGGCAAGGCGGCAGGCTTCAATTGCAACTTCGAAGCAGTCTGACGGGCCATGCGTAGCGAGAACGACAAGCGGCGCATCGCCGTTACGCCCATAAACAGCCTGATAAAGGTCAGATTGCTCTGTTTTCGTCGGCAATCCGGTTGACGGACCGGCACGCTGCGAATTCACGATGATCAGGGGAAGTTCCGTCGAGATAGCCAACCCGATCGCTTCGCCCTTCAGGGCAATGCCGGGGCCGGATGAGGAGGTGATGCCGAGAGAACCTGCATAGGAGGCGCCGATTGCCGAGCAAATTGCCGCGATTTCATCTTCAGCCTGAAATGTCTTTACGCCAAACTGCTTCATCTTGGCCAGCGCGTGCAATACAGGGGAGGCAGGCGTAATTGGGTATGACCCAAAGAAAATCTTCAGATTCGCAAGTTCTGCACCTGCAACCAGGCCCCACGCCAGCGCTTCACCACCTGTTACCGTGCGATAAAGCCCGTGAGGCATGGTTGCCGCCGGAATCGCATAAAGCTGCGTCAGGCCGCCAACTTCAGACGCTTCGCCATAGATATGGCCCGCATTCAAGGCGGCAATATTGGCATCGGCTATGTCAGGGCGCTTTGCGAACTTGCGCCGGAGCCAGTCAACCGTATCACTCCGGTCACGACCATAAATCCAGTAGACAAGGCCAAGAACCCAGAAGTTCTTGCAGCGCAGGCCCTCTTTCTGTGAGAGGCCAAATTCCTTGACCGACTCAAGCACCAGCTTGGTAATATTGATATCCAGGACGGTATAGGCTTCAAGCGACGTGTCTTCGAGCGGGTTCTCAAGATACCCGGCCTTTTTAAGGTTCCTGTCGGTAAAGGTGCCGCTGTCGACGATGATCATTCCGCCGGGCTTCAGCCGCGCTAGGTTCACCATCAGCGCGGCAGGGTTCAGGGCAACCAGAACATCCGGGTCATCGCCGGCCGTTTCAATTCGCCGCGAGCCGAAGTTGATCTGAAAAGCGGAAACCCCGAAGGTCGTTCCAATAGGGGCGCGGATTTCAGCAGGGAAATCCGGAAATGTGGCAAGGTCGTTTCCAGCCAGCGCAGTTGTGTCTGTAAACCGGCTGCCGGTAATTTGTATGCCGTCACCAGAATCGCCCGCGAACCGAATAACGACTGAGGAGACTTCTTTCCTCGACGCAGGGTCCGACTTAATTTTTAATTCGTTCAACTTTCTTACCCGCATTAAGCAAAAGAGGGGGTTTATTTGTTTTTAACCCCGTTATTGCCTTTAGTTTAGCCATATTTTGAAGCAGCAATCAACGGCCTATATCACCATTTGCTGTAACGACAACAATTTCTTGGGCCTTAAACTGCCCCTATCACTCTTGCTGGCGTTTGACGTGGATGCCCACCGTCACTCTAAGGCTAGATATAGGGGATTTTGATCGGAACGCAACATTATTTTCTAAATTACAGTGTAAAATAATTTAATAACAAAAAAATTATGTGAAATATATCTGTCTCGCCGTTAGGCCAGACCGTCTTTCATAATGCGCACAAAGAAGGCTCCAATTTGTGCCGGTGTCTGGCCTCCGGGACGGTACCAACTGCTCGACCAGTTGAGTGATCCCAGCAGACTTAGGCGCAGCAACCCTTTATCTATATCGTCCGGAAGTGGTAAATCCTCAATCAGATCCATGAAGAGCTTGTCGTAGCTGTCCCGAATTTCGATTAGCCTGCTTCTTAGGGTGGGAGCCGTCCGGGATATATCGGCGCAAAGCAGAATGGAGAAATTATTGCCGCCGAACAAAGTGTTCATATGAGCGATTGCCGCCTGTGTCAGCCGCTCCCACGGATCATCGACCCCGTCAATTGCTTCCACTACAGCCGTACTGATAAGACGTTTGCCTTCTTCATAGGTCGCTACGATCAAATCATCTTTGGACGAGAAGTGATAATACATGGATCCGGCCAGCATACCGGCTTCACGGGCGATGTCCCGCATCGATGTTGCGTCATATCCGCGCTGGTTAAACAAATGCGCCGCCGCCGCCATCAATTCCTGCCGGCGATTATCGCTCCGATGGAGACCTTCCTCGCGTGCGCGTATATTTTCAGTCACGGGCTGGTCCTAACAAACAGTTGTTATAATGTCTGTTATGCCCGCTGGAACGATGGGCGGCAACCCTATTTTTCGAGGAGGTTTCTTAAGCGATCTATGACTTCTTCCGTTTCATCGCTCGCGCCACGCAGAATATTGAGGGCCTGATCAGAAAGATTAAGGTCTGTCGAAAGCGCGGCAAGGGTAGTTGCCTGAAGGAGTGGCCCATAAATCTTCTCGATCAGTGCCGCCGGGTAAAGCCCATCCTCATCCCGGCCCAAATCTTCCAGATGAAGCGTTTCCAGGACCGCCGTTGCCTTTTTGCCGACAAGAGCATCCGCCTGAACAATAACAACTGCGTTCGTAATATACAGGTCATTCACAATAAACTTCTTCACCGGACCCGGGCGGTCGGTGGGGAAGGCGCCGCCGGATTCCGTTGTTATGGCTTCTTTGATGTGGGCGCGAATGGTACGTAAATTGTCGCCGGATTTCGTAATTTCATAGGTAATCTCAGGCGCCTCGATTTCTATCCGCTTAATAACAATGGTGTCATTATTGACGGTTTGTGGATCGATCTGCATCTTGATACGAGGGGATAAAAATGCGGGTTGCGCGGTGTAGGGCGCAGGGCTTGCCACAGTTAGATCGAGCAACTCGGCCTCCCCGGTGGTTGGAGAGAACTCAGTTTCACGTAAAGTGACGTTAGTTTGGGTAATTGCGGATCCGTAGCTTTCCACGGTTGTTGTGATAACGGATCCTATCGAAAGATAAACAGTAATAATTGCCACGCAGAAAAGTATGACGATCCCGATCATTGCGATAGTCAGTCCACGTCTCATATAGATCACCGTTCGTAATAGTTAAAATTTCGGGCGCACCATACGATGACGAATACGGCACCGCAAGCGCAAGCGGGATTAGATGAATATTAAAGGGTTACAATAAAAAACGCCCGCCGGAAATTTCCAGGCGGGCGCTTTCCTGAGTTAGGATTTTACCTAAATCGCAGCAGCTGCTTTAGCACGTCGTTCAATCATGAAGGCGAGCGCCGCAGCAGAACCCGCTGTGACCAACGCAAAGAGTGCCAGTTCCAGATTGCTGAATGGAATGAGCGCACTTCCGCCCGGAGTCGCTAACGCGAGCCCGCCAATAAGAATAAACGCTCTGATTGGCCAACCTAGCACAGGATGGCGGTGCAGATTACCAATCCATATCAGATATCCCTGAAGCGAGCTGGCGACCAGAATGACGCCTGCTACAGCAGAGACAAACAACAGGGCAGTCTGGCTCAACTCTCCGCGGAAAATTAAGGCCGGATCAAGAACGAAGAAGAAGGGAACAAAGTAGATGATTGATCCCAACCGCATTGCCTCAAACCCTGTCCGCATCGGATTTGCACCCGCAATGGACGCAGCCGCAAAAGCTCCCAGCGCAACTGGGGGCGTGATGAAAGAAACCATACCCCAGTAAAGGATGAACAGATGAACTGACATCGGATCCAGGCCGCCTTGCACAAGAGCAGGTGCAAGAACAATGGCAAGGAAGATGTAAGCAGCAGTCACTGTCATGCCGATGCCCATAATGAAGCTGGTAATCGCGCCCATCAGAAGCAGAACGAGAATGTTACCACCTGCCATAAAGATCAGATCATTCACGAGCGTGCCCGCCATGCCAGTGATGGATAGTGCACCGACGATCAAGCCGACGCCTACCAGAATGGCCGCAATCTCCGCAAGAAGTTTGCCCGTCGCCAGAAGAAACTCCCAGAATTCCTTCATTCCCCAACGGTTAGGGGAGAAAATCTGGTTGATGACGATAAGCAATGCTGTTGCATAGAATGGCGCAAGCACTTCCTGCTTAAGATAAACCAGCATGACGATAAGCAGAACGAAGACGGCAATGAAATGCCAGCCTTTTCGGAAGGTTTCTCCCAGCTTTGGCAGAAGCTCCCGAGGCAAGCCCGGCATGTTGTTTCGAGCTGCATAGGCATCGATCTGTATGAACAGCGCCAAATAGTACAGAACCGAGGGGATAATGGCCGCCACAGCAATGGTGATATAGGGAATGTTCAGGAACACAGCCATGATGAAGGCCGTTGAGCCCATAATCGGTGGCATAAGAACACCGCCTGTCGAAGCACAGGCTTCAACACCAGCAGCATAGGAGGGCCGAAAACCGGTCTTGCGCATTGCTGGAATGGTCATAACGCCGGTTGTGATAACATTTGAGATAACACTACCGCTCATCGATCCCATAAGACCGGAAGAGAAAATAGCAACCTTCGCCGGCCCGCCGCGCACGTGCCCAAGAGCAGCAAACGCCAAATCAATGAAGAACTTCCCGCCACCGGTTTGAGTAAGGGCAACGCCGAAGATCAAAAATCCGATCACAAGGTTGGCCAGCGCCTGCATGGGTATGCCGAGCATACTTTCCGCACTTAAAACATGATAGGCCGTTGTGTCCGATAATGTGCTGCCAAGACCTGAAATTGGGCCCGGCATGATATCGGCGTATAGCGGATAGAGTGAAATGATTACCACGATCGCGAACAGGGCCGTGCCGCCGGCGCGTCTTGTTCCTTCAAGAACCAGAAGCCAAAGCACCAGGCCAAGCATAACAATATAGTCCGGCGCGCCCATTTCCCATCCGTTATCGACAATTGCTTCTGCATTCATGAAGAAAAACACAAGCAGGCCGAAGGTAACCACGGCGAACAAAATATCGTACCACGGGACTCGATCCATGGCGGATTTGCTTGTTGCGGGGAAGATGAGGAAAACAACCGGCACCAGTAATCCAAACAATGCGTACTGATACTCGTTGTCAAGCCAGGTATGCCCGACTAGAAATCCTGCGTTAAACAGCTGATTGACAGCCAGTAGGGTAACGATGACGGTAACCGCAATTACGATTGCACGCCATACGCTCGAAAGGTGACGGTGGCGCGCCAATTCTGGCTGCACCACCGCTCCGCTTTCCTGTTTTTGAGTTTCCATTTAGAAATCTACAAATATGGACTATTTAAAAATCGGATTCATGCCCGCAGCTTCAAGCGCAGCTGCACGGACTTTCATCCATTCATCCTTGAAGGCATCGCCGTCGAGGTCTTTGTCTTTCATGGTTGCCCAAGCTTCGGCCAGAACATTCTGACGCTCAATCATCTTGTTGTTGTTGGCTTCCATGTCGTCTGTCCAGACGCCGATTTCTTTCCAGTACTTAACCGCTGACTGATGGTAAGGGACTGCCCATTCAAAAGTCTGGTTTTCAAGTGCCCAGCCAGACATCGCCGGCAGTGAGTCCTTGTAGCTGTCATATTCCGAGTGAACGGCTTTCACCATTGAATACACAAGGTCAGGATCCTGGTCTGCACGGGTAATCAGGATCGGATAAGGGTAGGCCGCGCCATCATGCGGCGTGTCCTTGGAAATATTCCCTGTACCCAATGTGGCTGTATGAGGAACGAAATAAGGAGCGATTTCCTGAATGCGTGCCCAGCCTTCCTTGTCAGCAGCCGGAGTAGGCGGCCAGTAAATGCCACGAGGGGATGCTTCAAGCTGTTTGGTTGGTCCGGAAACAGTTGACGCAAATGCTGCGTCGATCTGACCTGAAACCATGCCTTTCCACATTGCGCCATAGCCGCCGAACTCTACGACTTCAACATCATCAAAGGTCAATCCGCCAAATGCGATAATAGCCTGAGTACCGATGGTGAGTGCCGGGGAACTGCGAACAACGCCGACGCGTTTACCTTTGAGGTCTTGAAACGTTTTGACCCCTGTATCGGCAGCAACGCCGACCGACAGGTTAGCATCTGAAGTTGCTGACATCAGCAACTGTACCTTCTGTGGGCCCCAGTCAGGTGTCGCAAAGTTGAATACACCTTCAGAAGCGTAGAAAGTGCCTGCGCCGTTTGCAATGAACTGAACCTTATCGGAACGTAGCGGGCCCATACGTGAAATATCGTTCTTGCCCGGTACAACCCGAAGATCAATGCCATATTTATCTTTTAAGGCCTTGCCGATGGCGACGGACTGATTATAACCAGTGGTGCCCGTGTTGTACGCGCTCCAGGCAATCGTACTCGGAAGCTTTACATCGTCAGCAAAAGCGGCAGTTGAAAAAGTAAACGCCACTGCCGCTGCAGCCGCGCATAATCTTGTATTGATTCCCATTATTGTCTCCCTAAGAAAACTTGATACAGATTTTTTTGTTTTCTAATAGGACAGCATTCTGCATAGTGGAATGGTATTCTGCAAGTTTTTTTCGTGAGAAATACTTTTTACACTGAAGGTAGAAAATGCTGGAAGATGAATCTTTATCTGGGGGAGGGGCGATGCCGGACAACAATCGGCATTTCGTTACTTCCTTGGCGCGTGGTCTAGAGATTCTACAGGCTTTTCGTCCTGGTGAGGGACCGCTTGGGAACAACGAGCTTGCCAAGAGGACGAAACTACCCAGGTCTACCGTTTCCCGCCTGACGAGTACATTGCTGCAGTTGGGCTACCTTACCTATAGAAAAAGCCTTGGTAAGTACGAACCTTCACCGACGGTTCTTTCCTTGGGCTATACATTTCTCGCAAATAACAAGATTCGCTTGATGTCCCGCCCATTGATGGCTGATCTTGCAAAACAGGCCGGACTTGGGGTTGCCCTTGCAACGCGCGTGCAACTGAACATGATGTATGTGGAAACGGCTCGTGGCAGTGATCAAAGTACACTTCGACTGGAGGTCGGCTCCTTTTTACCGATCGCTAGTACTGCTGTTGGGCGCGCATTTCTCTGTAAACTTCCTGAGGGGGAAAGAAATTTCCTTCTGGACCATATTCGGCGAAAATTTTCTGATGAGTGGCCAAAAATTAAAAAGGAGTTTGAGGCGGCGGAAAGGGATTACGCAGATTTCGGATATTGTCTTTCCATAGGAGGGTGGGAGCCAAGCTTCCACGCGGTTGGCGCTGCCGCACGCGACAATTCGACGGGTGACATCGTTGCCTTTAATTGCGGAGGCTCTGCTTATCTGGTAACAGAAGCAACCTTGCGAGAAGAAGTCGGCCCCCGCCTTGTTAGCCTGGCAAGAAGCGTTGAGGTAATGTGTGGGCTGGATTGAATTTAAATTTAAAAAATAACAAGAAAGTAGAAGGATAGAAGATGGCTCTGGATACCGAGACATTTGAATTAGTGAAAGATGCAGTCTCCCGATTCGTGCGCGAGAAACTCATCCCGGCTGAGGATGTAGTGGAAGAGACGAACGACGTGCCCGAAGAAATTATCCAGGAAATGCGGGAACTGGGCCTTTTCGGTCTCTCTATTCCTGAGGAATACGGAGGGTTGGGCCTAAACATGGAGCAGGAATGCCATATCATACATGAGCTTTGCAATGCATCGCTGGCATTTCGTTCTGTGATCGGGACAACGGTTGGCATCGGCAGCCAGGGCCTCGTCATGACCGGGACGGATGAGCAAAAGAAACAGTATCTGCCGCGTCTCGCCACAGGTGAGATCATGTCATCTTTCTGCCTGACTGAGCCAGAAGCCGGTTCAGACGCGGCCTCATTGCGGACCGTGGCCGTCCGGGATGGTGATGATTATGTTCTGAACGGAACGAAACGCTTTATCACGAACGCGCTCCGTGCGGGAATGCTGACTGTCATGGCGCGCACCGATCCATCGAAAAAGGGCGCCGCGGGCATTTCAGCCTTTCTTGTCGATCCCAGTACACCAGGCATAACCATTGCCAAGGCGGACGAAAAAATGGGTCAGCGGGGTACAAAAACAAGCGATGTTATTTTTGAGGATGTCCGCATTCCTGCCTCCGCGTTGCTTGGCGGTGTTGAGGGTCAGGGTTTCTACACTGCCATGAAAGTGTTGGACCGTGGGCGGTTGCATTTGAGCTCTGTGTCGACAGGTATTTCGGAGCGAATCCTGGAAGAGGCCCTCAACTATGCGGCGGAACGTAAACAGTTCGGAACGGTGATTGGCGAGTTCCAGTTGGTTCAAGCGCTGCTCGCTGACAGCCAGACCGAACTTTTCGCGGGCAAGGCAATGACGTTGGATGCAGCAAAGAAATATGATAATAGTGAAGATATCTCGATGCTTGCGGCCTGTTGCAAGATGTTTACGACGGAGGCGGCCGGAAGGATAGCTGACCGCGCAGTGCAGATTCACGGCGGTGCGGGTTATATGGCGGAATATAAAGTCGAACGCTTTTACCGGGATGTCCGGTTGCTGCGGCTCTATGAAGGAACAACGCAAATTCAGCAGCTTGTCATCGCTCGCAACATGCTGAAATCGCATACGAATTAATAAACTGAAAAAGGGAATATCGATATGGGTGTTGATAAGATAAATAAAATGGTACCCAGCCTGCAAGGCAAGGTCAGCGATGAGGAATGGGAAACGCGCGTCAATCTCGCGGCCTGCTATCATCTCGTCGCTCATTACGGCATGAGTGATCTTGTCTTCACCCATATTTCTGCACGTGTCCCGGGCAGTGATCATCACTTCCTGATCAATCCCTATGGCCTCTTCTTTGACGAAATTACGGCGTCAAGCTTGATCAAGGTGGACATTGACGGGAATATTCTCGACGAAACACCGTTTTTCATTAACCCGGCGGGATACACAATCCACAGCGCCATTCACGCCGCGCGCGAGGATGTAGGCTGTGTGCTTCATACGCATACGACGGCCGGTATGGCCGTTGCCGCGCAGAAGCAGGGCCTGCTGCCGATCAGCCAGCACTCGATGATGTTCTATGGCCGTCTGGCCTATCATGGGTATGAAGGCATTGCGCTGGACCTTGATGAACGGGAACGTCTGGTTCGCGACATGGGCGACAGCATCGCAATGATCCTGCGTAATCACGGCCTGCTCACAGTTGGGACGACGGTTTCAGAAGCTTTCCGCCGGATCTTCTATCTTGAGAAGTCATGCGAATCGCAGATCAAGGCACTTGCGGGGGATTCCGAATTAATTCTTCCTTCCCGTGAGGTTTGTGAACATGCCGCCGGCCAGTTTAAAATCAGCGCATCACAGTCGGGCCTTGAATGGCCGGGCCTGCTGCGTCTTCTCGATCGCAAGGGAGCAAATTACCGCGACTGATCAGGGGCTTTTAAGCTTACAGTTACCGGCGCCGGGCCTGCTTCTTCAAGCAGTTTCCGGCGCTTTTTCTTTGGGCGTCTTTGATTCCTTTGATCGGCTGTAGATCAGTAACGCGACGGCGACAATTGCCGCCAGACTGAAATAGAGAACCCGATAGGCCTCAAGCGGCGCAGTGCCATCTGCAGTGGCAAAGGTGCCAATTATAAATCCGCCCATCGACTGGAGCAGGAACACTCCGAGAAACACGGCTGTGTTGAGTGTTGCAATTCCGCGGCCCAATAACCTCTCCGGAAAAATCGAACGTCCCTGGGACATTATCAGCACGCCATAGTTCCCGAAAAAACTGAAAAGAATCAAAAGCGCTGAAATCTGCCAGACCGAAACGACGGGAATTGATCCCAGTACGACCAGCAGAATTATTGTTGTGATGGAAGCGGTTGCAACCAGCTTTTTGCGGGATTTGCACACACCATCCAGATATCCATAAAAGAACGCGCCGCCAATGACCGCAACAGTCATCCAGAAAAGAATATTGCCGCGTGCCGTCAGGTCGAGCCCGTAAACGTCCCGCAGGAAATTTCCACCCCACAAACCGACGATCGACATGATCGTTCCGTAGATGACTAGGTTAATAGTAAAAACCAGCTGAAACTGCCGATCCTTAATAATACCAATCACCCCTCCCAATGTGTCCTTCATGCTCTCTACTTTTCTGGCGTGGAAAGCATGACCCTCTGGGGCGTCCTTGATGATCAGATATCCGAAAATGATAGAAACCGCACTGAACAGGCTGGCGATCCAGAAAACATCACGCCAACCGATCATATCGGTCAGGATTGCTGTTGGTGTTGTGGCCAGAATATTGCCAAGCCCTCCCATGCCAACAATTAGTGACATATAGAGGGCGAACCTTTCCGCCGATAGCCATCTCGATATAATGACGAGCGATCCCATCAGAACCGGGGCGCACCCTACACCGATAAAGAAGCGGGCCGCGGTAAGTTCAAGGAAATCCGTCGCCAAAGCGAACCCAGCCGACCCGAGGACGGCAAACAGCATCAACCCGCAGATGGTTTTTCGGGGGCCATAGCGATCAAGGAAAATGCCGACTGGTACCTGAAAAATTGCAAAGGCAATAAAGAAGGTGCCGCCGACAACACCGAGTTGCTCGTGAGTGAGCCCGAGCTCATCCATCATATTTGGCGCAATTACGGCAATGGAAGAACGGTAAAAATTACTCGCGACATAAACAATCGACAGTGTCGTGATAAGCTTGATGGCGTTCGCCGTTTCATTCTTCATTTTTATCGCGCCCGAACCTACTTTTTATTAGAGCTAGCAGGTTGCGCGCCCAAGGTCAATTCGTGTCGCAGTAGGGCTTTGCAGGCGACCGTCTTGCAGGTATGCTGACGGGAAAATAATAACATAAGGAAAAAAAAGATGGCTAGATGGCAGAAACGACCGGATGGATCAAACTGGGGCGATTTTGGAGAAAATGATCAGATAGGTCGCCTGAACCTTATTACGCCAGAGAAAATTCGCGCTGCCGCGGCAGAAATTAAAACAGGAGAGCGTTTCTGCCTTAGTTTGCCCCTTGATCTGCCGGGTGGGAATCTCCTCAATCCCCGTCGTCACCCTCCGAAAATTTCACCGACCGTCAGGTCCGGTGACCGGCCGAACATGAACTATAACCTGTCACAAGATGACCCAAACATGATTGATGTGATCTGTGATGACTTGGTTGTCCTGCATACGCAATATTCGTCGCAGTGGGATAGTCTGGCTCATGTCGGGCAGGAGTTCGACGCCGATGGCGATGGCGTGGCAGAGA
This sequence comes from Sneathiella sedimenti, assembly GCF_017313765.1. Lineage (GTDB taxonomy): Bacteria > Pseudomonadota > Alphaproteobacteria > Sneathiellales > Sneathiellaceae > Sneathiella > Sneathiella sedimenti. The sequence continues at coordinate 272,865 of NZ_JAFLNC010000003.1, forward strand.
TTGTCTATTATAACGGCTATCGTGGTGGGGAGCATATCCAGGGACCGGAAGATGAGGGCGGTCCGCGCGCATTAGCCCTTGGTATCGAGAATATGGCTGCCGCCGGCGTTCAGGGACGCGGCGTGATGATTGATCTGGAAGGCGAATTCGGTCGGGCCCAGACGCTTGTCGGTTATGACGACCTAATGCGTGTCATGGAAAAAGACAATGTGACGGTCGAGGAAGGGGATATGGTTTGCCTGCATACCGGATTTGCCCAGATGATTATGGAGATGAACGGAAATCCGGATAAGGACAAGCTACACGGGTCCTGTGCCGCGCTCAATGGACGCGACGGCAAGCTTCTTAACTGGATCACTGATTCAGGCCTTTCCCTGCTGATCGCTGATAACTATGCGGTTGAGGCGCACCCGTCTGTGCCCGGACAGGGAAGCTGCGCCTTCCTTCCGATCCATGAGCATTGCCTGTTCAAGCTCGGCATACATCTTGGGGAACTTTGGTATCTGACGCCCTTGAATAATTGGCTAAAGGCAAATAAACGTTCACGTTTCATGTTGACTGCACCACCAATCCGCTTGCCGGGCGCGGTTGGGTCTCCTGCCAATCCGGTCGCAACAGTATAGTAAATTGCGATTTCTACGGCTATTGCATGTGTGGGCGGGCGCATTATGTTACCCTTGTAGCTTGCCCACGCAAATTTATTCTGCTAGCTGACGGCCGTATATCAATTTCCCCGACAAAGGGAACAGGAGTTCTTAATGTTTATTCAGACCTTGCCGCATGAAAATGAAGACAGGATGAAGTTTCTGCCTGGGCGTCAGGTTCTGGCGACAGGATCCATTCTGTTTGAGGACGAAAAGGAAGGGCGCGCGCGCTCTCCCCTTGCGGCACGTCTATTTGATATCCCCGGCGTCCGCTCTGTGGAGCTTGGGGAAGATTATGTGACAATCGTTAAACTGACAGACGACGAGCACAAGACTCTGTGGATACAGCTCAAGCCGATGGTTCTGGCCGCAATCATGGATCATTATATGAGTGGTATGCCCGTTTTGAACGGGGATCAGCAGGTAGCAAGCGCCAGCTATTCTGAAGATGATCAGAAGATCGTTGATTCCATAGTTGATCTGATCGACACACGTGTCCAGCCGCAGCTTCGTGAGGACGGAGGTGAAGTCGCGTTTAAATCCTTTGATCCCACGGAAGGCGTTGTCGTGTTGGAGATGGACAGTTCCGGTCTGTCAACGCCCGCATTCGGCACGCAAATCAAAATCGAAAATACGCTGAAGCACTATGTCCCCGAAATTCACCGGGTGCGGTTTGAACGCATGGTCGAAGAAGAGGCCGCATCTGCGACGGATCGACCGGGCCTTCAAACTGAAGAGGCGGATCAAATCCGCGTCCTTCTAGAGACACGGATCAATCCCGCGATTGCGGCGCACGGCGGATACATCACCCTCATCGACATTAAGGACAACACCGCCTTTGTTGAAATGGCGGGTGGTTGCCAAGGGTGTGGAATGGCCGATGCGACGCTAAAGCAGGGTGTGGAAGTGGAAATCAAATCCGCCGTACCGGCAATCGAACGGGTTTTGGATGTCACTGATCATGCAGGCGGCGCAAATCCCTATTATGTGGGATATTAAGCGCCGCGACGCCTAGTCAACTTCTTCTATGGATTTGATAACGAAGCCGCGCTCCGCACTATATTTGCGGCGCATTTTTTCCCATGCCTGTTCGAGACTTTCCGCATAGACGTCAAAATAATGCGTTTCTGCCCAGCTATCTGAGAGGTTTTTATGGTGCTCGCCCTCCTGGAGTGCGTCAAGAACTTCCTCGTTAAAAATAGCTGCTTCAAATTTCAGCTGCATTCCCGGTCTCGCCTAATGTTATTACTTCAAAGATTCTTGCATTTTTGAATTAAAATTTGGTTAGTCAGCGTACTCCACAATTGCTTCATTGAGGACAGGAAAATTCACTGAATTGGCGATAAAACAAGTTTCATGAGCGTCGTGATGAAGACGTCTTGCCTTGTCTAGATTGCTTGTCTTGGTAATGGTCACAACAGGCCGCAATATAATCTCAGAGAACCTAAGTTTACCGTCAAGCATTTCCATTTTTCCCCAGGCTTCGTCGTGATACGCGGTGACAGAGATATTCTTTCGCGCACAGAGTGCCAGATAGCTCAGCATGTGACAGGCGGAAAGCGACGCAACCAGCAGATCTTCCGGATTGTAGCGGTCATCCGTACCAAGAAATACAGGGGCCGCCGATCCCTTGATGACCGGTCGTCCACCGATTGCAATATCATAGTCGCGGGAATAGCTTTTATAGTCCGTCGTTGGGCCGTTGACCGCGCCTTTCCAGTCAATAAGCGCAACAAATTCATGTGTATGTGCCATTGTTTAACCGTTTCACGCTAATTCACATTATCGGGAGCAGGAGCGATATCGCTTTGCCTTGTTATTAGAATACAACTATGTAACTTTTGAATTCACGATCTCACGGTTATTTGGGTGAATCAATAGGGTATTTCGAAGAAAAAATGTTTGATGCAGCGCTGCGAAATATCATTGATCCGCCCCTGAATGCGATGGGAACGAAAATTGCCGCCATTGGAGTTTCCGCGAATACTGTCACGGTCGTTGGCTTTCTCCTCGGCATGTTGTCTGTCCCCTTTATTGCGACAGAGTATTATAGCGTAGCCCTTATACTTATTGTGCTGAACCGGGTATTCGACGGCCTGGATGGCGCTGTTGCGCGCCATTCGCTGTTGACGAATTTCGGGGGCTATCTTGATATTGTCTGTGACTTCATTTTTTACGCGGCGGTTGTTTTTGGGTTTGCGCTGGCCCGCCCCGAAAATGCGCTTTATGCAGCCTTTCTCATTTTCAGTTTTATGGGAACAGGTTCGAGCTTTCTGACTTACGCAATAATGGCAGAAAAATACGGCATATCGACGGATATTCAGGGGCGCAAATCGCTCTATTATCTCGGCGGTCTTGCTGAAGGCGGGGAGACAATTGCAGCAATGTTGTTGATGTGCGTATTCCCGGATTATTTTTTGATCATCGCGCTCGTATTTGGCGCCATGTGCTGGATTACGACAGTTACACGGATCTATGCCGCCTGGCTGACTTTTGGTAAATCCAACTGATCGGCATTGTTTGGCGGCCCGGAACCGCTATACTCAACCGACAGTAAAAGAATAATAAAAATGAAGGAGGATCCTGAATGGGCAATTGGCAAGTTGGCAATGTAAAGATTACCCGTGTTGTTGAGGTGGAGGCAACGGGCGGCACTCGATTCCTTCTGCCGCAGGCAAGCCCAGATGCAATACAGCCAATCGACTGGCTCGTCCCGCATTTTGCGACGGCGGAAGGCAAGCTGATCATGAGTATCCATGCGCTTATCATCGACACGGGAGAACGCCGGATAATCGTCGATACTTGTTTGGGCAATGATAAAAAACGTGAAATTCCCGCATGGAACATGCTGCAAACTACCTTCCTGGAAGATCTTGAAGCGGCTGGATATCCGCGGGAAAGTATTGACACCGTTCTCTGTACACATCTTCATGTCGACCATGTTGGCTGGAACACGATGTTGGTTGACGGTCAATGGGTCCCGACATTCCCGAATGCGCGCTATCTGTTCGGTGCGAAGGAATGGGAATATTGGCAAGCCACGGCACAGGAGGAATTCGGGGATGTGATCGGCGATTCGGTTGCACCAGTTGTTGACGCCGGTCTTGCTGACCTGGTGGCGATGGATCATAAAATTTGCGACGAGGTAAGTTTGTTCCCGTCACCCGGTCATACGCCGGGCCATGTCTGCGTCCAAATCCGGTCCGCTGGAGAAGAAGCAATCATTACCGGCGACAGCATGCACCACCCCTGCCAGATTGCACATCCGGAGTGGTCGAGCGCCGTGGATGCCGATGCAGGTGCCGCTCAGGCAACTCGGGAAGCATTTTTGGAGAAATACGGCAATTCGGATACACTGATTATTGGTACTCATTTTGCGACGCCGACAGCCGGGCATCTTAAAAAGAAAGAAAACGGAGAGTATTGGTTGAAAACATAACAAGAGCCCGGACGTCGACTTCTTTATAGTATCTGGCGGTAAGGGAGGGGAGATACAGATTATCGCGTGCAGATATTTAGATGTATAAAAACAGGGAGCGACAATATGCTAAAAAAAATTTCACGGACTCTATTTGTTACCGCCGTGGCAGCGTTGGCATTCAGCCCGGCTGCGTATGCAGCGGATTCTGAAGCATGCAAGAAAGTAAGATTCTCCGACGTTGGCTGGACGGATATTACGGCAACTACGGCGGCAGCATCTGTTGTCCTGGATGCCTTGGGGTATGAACCGACTGCGACGGTTCTATCCGTTCCGGTTACATACGCCAGCCTGAAGAACGGGGATATTGACGTATTTCTTGGAAACTGGATGCCGACAATGGAGGCGGACATAGCGCCTTATCGCGCAGATGGTTCAGTAGAAACGACGGGGATGAACCTTTCCGGCGCGAAATATACCCTTGCCGTCAATAAAGCGGCAGCAGACGGCGGTATCAAGAGTTTTGCCGATATTGCCAAGTTTAAGGACAAGCTGGATGGCAAGATATATGGGATCGAGCCCGGTAACGATGGTAATCGCCTGATTCAGGACATGATCGATAAGGATGCTTTCGGGCTGAAAGGCTTTGAGGTCGTCGAGTCGAGCGAGCAGGGGATGTTGGCCCAAGTTGCCCGTGCAGACCGGAAAGACGAATGGGTCGTATTTCTGGGCTGGGAACCCCATCCGATGAACGCCAATTTTGAGCTGACCTATCTTGCGGGTGGTGACGATTATTTCGGGCCGAATTTCGGCGGTGCAGAAGTCTATACGAATGTGCGCAAGGGATATCTCGCTGACTGTCCGAATGCCGGGAAGCTCATTTCCAATCTGAAATTCACGCTGGCAATGGAAAACGAGATTATGGGAGCGATCCTTGATGATGGCGAGGATCCGAAAAAGGCAGCCAAGGCCTGGCTGAAAGCTCATCCGGACGTTCCTGCGGCTTGGGTGGCGGGTGTCACCACATTCGATGGCGGAGATGCAGCCGCGGCCCTCAACAAGGATCTCGGTATGTAATTGAAAAATGGCGGTAGGGTAATCACCCTGCCGCCATTTTCGTTATTCGGCGTATTCTGACCGCGTAGAATAGGGGGGCGTGAGATGGAGTGGCTTACCGATCATAAAATTCCACTCGGAAGATGGATCAGCGACGGCGTTGATCTGCTGCTCGATCACGGGGCGTGGATATTTGACAGTTTTGCCGACGGGCTGGCATTTCTGATCAACGCGCTGGTGGATCTGATGCTTTGGTGCCCACCACTTCTTCTGGTGGCAATCTTCGCAGGATTGGCCTATGCGCTGCATCGAAGCTGGAAGCTTTCTCTCCTGATCCTGATTTCCCTGCTGCTTGTCATCAATCTCGGATATTGGGAGGAAACAGTTCGAACACTGGGCCTGATAATATTCGCGACGTTAAGCTGCGTCATTGTTGGTGTACCGCTTGGAATATTGGCCGCGCATCGTCAGGGATTTTATACGGTATTGCGGCCCATCCTCGATCTCATGCAGACCATACCGACATTCGTCTATCTAATTCCGACAATGATCATGTTTGGTCTAGGTGTGGTGCCGGGCCTGATTTCTACCGTAATCTTCGCCATCCCCGCGCCCATCCGTCTTACATATCTGGGCGTTTCCAACGTGCCCAAGCCCCTCATCGAGGCGGGGGAGGCTTTCGGCGCGACGAAGCGGCAGATACTCTGGAAAATTGAGCTGCCCCATGCGGCACCGACCATAATGGCCGGCGTGACGCAATGCATAATGCTGTGTCTATCAATGGTGGTCATTGCGGCAATGGTCGGCGCGCCGGGGCTTGGTGTTCCTGTCTTGCGCGCCCTCAATACGGTGAATATTGCGAAAGGGTTTGAGGCTGGCCTCGCTATCGTGATTATCGCCATATTGCTCGACCGCCTCTGCAAGCAACCCTCCAAGACGGAGAAGAAATAACATGGCCGTCGTAGAATTCAGGGATGTCGATATTATTTTCGGATCGAATCCGGCGCCGGCTCTCACGCTCCTGGATCAGGGCGCGGACCGGGAAAATATTCTCACGGAAACGGGAAATGTGCTTGGTGTGGCGGGGGCGTCGCTTTCCGTTGAAGCAGGGGAGATATGTGTCCTGATGGGGTTGTCCGGATCGGGCAAGTCAACCTTGCTGCGTGCCGTCAACGGGCTGAACAAGGTCACACGCGGAAAGGTACTGGTAGAGCATGAGGGACGCCAGATAAATCTGCCCGAATGTGATGCTGTGACACTTCGGTATCTCAGAATGCACCGTATTTCGATGGTCTTTCAGCAATTTGCGTTGCTGCCCTGGCGAACCGTGTCGGAAAATGTCGGCTTTGGCCTGGAACTGCGGGGCGTGACCAAGCGAGAACGAAACCGTATTGTCGAAGAAAAGCTGGAACTGGTGCAGCTCGACCAATGGAAGGACAAGTTCGTCCATGAGCTTTCTGGGGGTATGCAACAGCGTGTCGGCCTTGCCCGGGCTTTCGCAACCGATGCCGATATTCTGCTGATGGACGAGCCTTTTTCCGCGCTTGACCCATTGATCCGTAACCGGTTGCAGGATGAACTTCTGCAACTTCAGGAGAGAATGCACAAGACCATCATTTTTGTTAGCCATGATCTTGATGAGGCGCTTAAAATTGGCAATAAAATTGCGATCATGGATCAGGCACGTATCGTCCAGTATGACACCGCGGAAGAAATTGTCCGTAATCCGGCGAATAAGTATGTTGCCGATTTTGTGGGGCATATGAATCCGCTCAATGTTCTGAAAGGCAGGACACTGATGACGACAACAGATAAAATTCCAAGACGTGCTGAGGAACTTATTCTGGATCGCGCGGGATACTGCCGGCTGAAAATAGACGAGAAGTCTGCCATTTTGTCTGCGACGTCTAATGGAGAGCCCTCGGAAATAATCTCTTTTTCCGGTCCGGAGGGGATAGAGGGCATTCAGTATAACCAGTTTGTTACCGCGCCCGCGGATATCATGCTGAGGGATGTGATCGAGATTAGACGTCGTTCAGGTTCGCCGGTATTGTTTGTTGAGGAAGAAAAACTTATCGGTATGATTGGCGACGATGAAATTTTTGAAGGATTTCTCAATTTACAGGATAGCTAAATAGTCCGGGGCGCAACACTGGATGAGGAAAAAGAAAAATGAAATTATATGATTGTCCGGGACCGCCGAGCCCACGTCGTGTACGAATCTTTATGGCGGAGAAGGGTATTGATCTTGAAAAAGTGATCGTCAATATGCGCGATGGAGAGCAATTGAGCGAGGAATTCAAGAAAATAAATCCGCACTGTACTGTACCGGTACTGGAATTGGACGACGGCAGCCGGATCTCCTCGATCGACGCGATCAATCGCTATCTTGAGGAAAAATTCCCCGAACCGCCGCTATTCGGTAAATCACCGGAGGAGCGGGCGCGTATCAATGATTGTAATCATTATGTCAATGTTAATGGCTTTATGGCTGTTGCGGAAGCCCTCCGAAATTCCGCGCCACGGCTCGCCCATCGGGCCATAACCGGACCACGAAATGTTGAACAGATCGCTGAACTCGCGGAACGCGGCCGTCAACGCGTAGTTTATTTCTTCGAGGATATGAACAAGCAGCTTGAGGGGCAGGAGTTTGTGGCGGGAGACAACTATTCCGTCGCAGATATCGGTGCCATGGTTGTCGTGGACTTCGCAACCGGCATGGCAAAGATCGAGATGCCGGACGGTCTGAACAATCTCAAACGCTGGCACGATGCAGTGTCCGCCCGTCCGAGCGCGAGCGCATAATGTAAACTAACTCTGGCGGCGGCGACCGCGGCGACTACCCCTGCCACTTGCAGGGGCCGCTCCGTGAGACGCTTCCGCCGGTAGCTTCACCTGCCAAACGGGACCGAAGCGCGCCTCTATATCCGAGATATTGATGTCCCGCTGAGGCGTATACCCGTCAAGGGCATCGGCCATCGCTTTCAGATGCGCATGGCTGGTCCCGCAACAACCGCCAATGATCCGCGCGCCAGCGTCCGCCGCGAGACGCGCATAATCAGCCATCACGTCCAGCGTTCCGCTATAATGAAGCTTGCCATCCTTGAATTCCGGAATGCCGCAGTTGGCTTTGGCAACAATGACATCGCCTTCTTCCGCGGTGGATTTAAGTCCCAGGACCGTTTCCAGCAACTCACCCGCGCCAACCCCGCAATTGGCGCCCCAGCCAATCGGGCGCGCTGGCAGCTCATGACAAAACTCTGTAAAGTCAGCGGGCTTAATGCCCATCATCGTCCGCCGGTTCGTATCGAATGACATGGTGCAGACGAAGGGATGTCCCGTGGCTTCGGCTGCTTTAACGGCGGCGGCAACTTCCTCTTTGGAGGACATCGTCTCAATCCAGAGCACATCGACACCGCCTTCAACCAATGCATCGGCCTGCGCCTTGAAGGCGTGAACGGCGCTGTCATGCGTCAATGCGCCCATTGGCTCCATCAACTCTCCTGTCGGTCCCATGGACCCTGCCACAATCACGGTGCGGTCAATTCGGTCCGCTTCCGCGCGGGCAATTATTGCGGCCGACAGATTTAGCTCTCGAACGCGATCTTGCGCATTATGAAGCTTGAGCCGGTAACTTGTTCCGCCGAAACTGTTGGTCAGGATGATATCCGAGCCGGCGTCGACAAAACCCCGGTGCAAATCATGGATTTTTTCCGGTGCGTCGATATTCCACAGCTCCGGCGCGTCCCCCGACTGGAGGCCGACGGCAAAAAGATTTGTTCCGACCGCGCCATCAGCCAGCAAGAAGGGCTTGCTGTCCAGAAGCTGTTGAAGTTTATTGACCATCTTTTTGTCCTATGAAAAAGCTCCAGAAAGACTACGCATTATTTGAGCCCTTGTCATTATTTGCGTCTTCTGATGGTTTCGGCTTATCAGACGCTTCGTCGGCCACGATGATCACGTCATCACTAGTGTCATTCCCGGTTGCAGGGGGTGTTTCCGGCGGCCAGGGCCCAACGGGGAAAGGCTTTTCATCGCTCTGGTAGGACAAAAAGGCGACGAGCTGCTTGTTATACTCTGCAAGTGCCCCGCCAAAGGATTGTACGCGTTCAAAAGGAGAGCCGGTCAGCAGGGCCTTGAGGAATTGTATGATGGTGATAGCAAAAAGGACAATGCTGGCCACCCGGAAAATGATCGCGTAGAGGATCAGGTAAATTAATCTCGTCCATGTCGTTTTCGATTTAACGTGTTTCTTTACGTCATCCGTCATCGGTAGCACCCCTTGAGATGGTCAATAAGTTGCGGCAGGAATATCCACGCATTTCAGGCTGCTTAAAGCCAGCGCCGAACCCTTGCCTTGTAGTCTAGATATTCCTTGCCAAACTTATCTTCAAGGTAGGCCTCTTCCCGGGCAATGACATAATAGCGAATTACGACGAGACAGAAGGGAAGAAGAATAACGGCCAGCCAACTGCCAGCGGCAATGGCAATACCGGCATATAGCACGGCCATAGCGAGGTAAATAGGATTGCGGGAGTATTTATAGGCTCCATCGGAAATAATGGTCGTGGTGGGTTTCCAGGGTTCGACATTAGAACCGGCGGTATTGTGTTTTCGTGCCGCGACGAACAGGTAGATGGCGGAAAGGACAGCAATTACGCCGCCGAGTATGGTCAGGTAATTTGAGGAAAGACGGCTATCAATCCAGGCTGAATCTAAAAGAATCCCAACTGCAAGAAATGCCAGGAAACAAAGCGGCGGAGGAATTTTCACTCCGGCGTTATCAGGTTTAGACATCGGTGCCTCCCTTATAAGCTGCTTAATATTAGCAAAAAAGAGGCAATGTATCCGTGTCGCGCGTCACAAACGGCTGCTATTGCGGAACATTGGCCGCGAGATATTCGATTGCTGCCTGCGTTCCGCCCGTTCCATGGGGAATTTTCAGGGCTTTCAGACTCATTTCTATGGAGCTTAGCGTCCCCAGTAGCATCGGCGCATTGATATGTCCCATATGCGCAATCCGAAGTGCTTTTCCCGAAAGGGCCGCGATACCGACGCCTACCACAACTCCGCATTTCTCACTGCAGTAGTCATGGATGGGGCCGAGGTTTTCCTCGTTGCTGACAAGGACAGTCGTAACAGAATTCGCCCGTTCCTTCGGTTCTGTAATATTAAAAGCGAATTCGCCTTGTTCGGACCATTTTTCAACGGCCGCTCGCGTCGCGCCCGCAAGCAGTTGATGACGGGTGAAAATCTGATTCAGCCCTTCCTCGCGGATTATTTCAAACGCTTTTTGCAGGCCGAAAAGCATGTGGACGGGTGGGGTGCCGGCATAATTTTGGTAATGCTCTGCGCCCTGTCGACTGGTCCAGTCCCAATAGGCCGTTCGAAGATTGGCGTTTTGGTGGCGTGCCATGGCCTTTTTATTGGCGATTGTGAAGCTAACGCCTGGTGACATCATCAAGCCCTTTTGACAGGCGGCGACGGTAACGTCGACCCCCCATTCATCCATCCGATAGTCCATCGTTCCCAGGGAGGCAATTGTATCCACCATCAGCAAGGCGTCATGACCGGCATTGTCAATTGCGCGGCGAATCGCCGGGATATCATTAAATACGCTGGAGGCTGTGTCGACCTGTACAACAAGGACGGCCTTGATGTCGCCGCTCTTGTCCGCTTTTAGCCGGGCCTCGACCGCATCTGGGTCGACTGCTTTTCGCCAATTACCGGGCAGGACTTCCACATCCAGTCCGATGGTGCCGCCAGATTGTCCCCAGCCAGCAGCAAATGAGCCGCTCTCGAGCACCAGCACTTTTTCATTCCGGCTGAGAACATTGCTGAGTGCAGCTTCCCATGCACCATGGCCGTTGGCGATGTAAATGAAGGGTGTACCATTGGATTTGCTGATCATGCGTAGATCATCTTTAAGGCGGGCGGTCACATTGACGAGCTCGCCCTTGCGAATATCCACAGCCGGACGGTGCATTGCCGCCAAGACTTCATCGGGAACGGTTGTTGGACCAGGTATGCTCAAAAATTGGCGGCCGTTTCTGACACTCATAATGGTATTTTCCCGTATTAGATATTCATTGGCGTTGAAAAGTGTATGCGCTTTTGCGGGCAGGGCAATCGCAATTTATTCAGCTGCTCAATCGTCATCAGGATTTTCCTTCCGCCCATAGGCCTTCTGTGCGACAGAACTGTAGAGCTGCTTGCTTGATGAGCCGAGGCTGCCAAGAGGCAAGAACTCCGCTTTTTTCTTGCCGGAGGGACGCTGAATGACACGGACAATTGTCAATGCCGTAAGAAACAATGTGCAGCCCATTATATAGTAAAACAGGCCGTTCGGTCCGACCTGCCCCATGATTTGCGAGGCGGCAATCGGTCCGATGCTGGCACCCGTACCATAGGCCAGCAAGAGACCCGCGGAAACCTGGACCAGCCGATCCTGATCCGCGAGGTCATTCACCTGTGCGGACGACATCGGATAAATGGTATAGCAAAAGCCACCATAGATAAGGCAAAAGCCAAACAGGGCCAGAATATAGTGCTCTTCGGCGGCCCAAATAATGCCGCCGCTGACGAGCGCGGTGGCAAGCGCGGAACTGATCAGGATTGTCCGCCGATCAAAGAGGTCAGACAGCCGGCCTACCGGAAACTGCAGGAGCATGCCCCCCAGGAGGATCGTCGCCATGAAGGTGGATATCTGGCCAAGGGTCAAGCCGATGGTGGCCGCAAAGATAGGGCCCATACTGTTGATGGCGGAATTTGTGAGCCCCGCAACAAGGGTACCTGCAACGCCAACAGGCGAAATCCTGACCAGATCGCGGAATTTCATCCTCTCCGGAGCTGATGGTTTAGGCGCGGTTGCCCGGGTCAGAAGAATGGGGACAAGCGCGATGGAGAAAATAATTGATGCGACGGAGAAGAGTTGGAAGCTGTCGGGGTTCGCAATCGTGATCAGGAACTGGCCGGAGCCGGCGCCAAGATAGTTCGTGATCATATATAGCGAGAGAACACGGCCGCGCGTCGCGTTGGTCGAGCGTTCGTTCAGCCAGCTCTCAACGATCATCACCATGCCGGCCATGCAAAACCCGGTAATTGCCCGCAAAATGAACCAGGCAACCGGATCGATGATAAGTACATGCGCGAGCACGGCAACAGACATGACAGAGGCGAAGGCGGCAAAACTTCGGATGTGACCCGCGCTTGCCACTACCCGCACGGCATAAAAGGCGCCCAGCAACATGCCAATGAAAAATCCGGCCATGATCAAGCCAGTAATTTCCGTCGAAAACCCTTCAAGCTTGCTGCGCAGACCTAGTAGAGTCCCGAACATCGCGTTGGCGACCATCAGCAGGCCATAGCTTGCCAGAAGGGAGGCGACGGATTTAATTGAGCTCCATATCATCAGCCGGATCCGGTAACGGTTTGTGATGTCCGCACGGTCCAAGCCATCGCAGCGATCGATAAAGCGCCGAGCACGGCAAAGCTGGCGACGAGCGGAAGAACAGTGCCATCATAGAGCTGCGCAATCACCGTACCAAGGCCCATGGAAACAAAAGTTGTAATGGAGCCGATCACGGCTGCGGCAACACCGGCAATATGTCCGAGCGGTTCCATTGCCATGGCGTTGAAATTCCCGAACAGGATGCCGATGCAGAAGAAGATCACCATAAAGAAGGAAACCAGCGCCCAAAGCGGAGGCTGGCCGTTCCAAAGATAGGTGTACACCATAAACAGCATGGACAGCACGGTCAGCGCGACTAGTGCGTGATAGGAGAGCTTGCGCATGCCAAAACGCATCACCAGGCGGGCGTTCACGAACGAGGCTGTCCCTAGCGCCAAGGCCAGCACTCCAAAATAAACGGCAAACATATCGCCCACACCGTATTGGTCCTGGAAAATCTGCTGTGACATGGTGAGGTAGCCAAGAAAAGCGCTAAAAATAAAGCCGCCAACCATGGTAAAGCCAAAAGCAGCGCGCGTGCGAACCACTTCCTTGACCGCCCGCCAGATACGCTTGAGAGAGAGCGGCGCGCGATGTTCGAGCGCCAGTGTCTCTTCCTGCCGCAGGCCGAACCAAATGAGTGTCGCCAGTCCGAGGACAAATAAAGCGACAAAAATCATCCGCCATTCAGCAAAATAAAGGATGAGTTGGCCAAGCGCCGGCGCCAATACCGGCACCAGAATAAACACTGTCATTACCAAGGAGACAAAGCGCGCCATTTCACGCCCCTGATATTGATCACGTATAAGGGCGAGTGAGACGATCCGCGGCGAAGCGACACCTAGTCCCTGTAACAAGCGGCCGACCAGCATGATTGTAAAGTTCTGGGCAAAAATGGATAAGAGACAGCCTATGAGAAACAGGCCAAACCCCATATAAATAGCGGGCTTTCTCCCGATGCTGTCGGAGAGTGGACCATAAAACAGCTGACCTATTGCGAGGCCCAGAAAAACGGCGGCAATGACATACTGGCGGTCGTTCGGGTTCTCCGCCTGAAGATCCCGACTAATATCGAAAAGGGCAGGAAGCATCACATCAATCGCCAACGCGACCATGGAAATCATGAATGCGAGCAGGATGATTTGCTCTACAAACCCAAGCTTTTTTGATGTTGCGGACATTTGGCGAGCACAGGCTCCTGTTTAGCCGACAGCGTTCGGGATAAAAGCAGGAAGCTGCATGCCTTATAGTGGAGTGTCATCTTCTGCCCTAATGAAACTCCACTATAGTATATTTTATTTTGGGCTGAACAGACTGTTTTTAATCAAACAGATTCTTGTCGGCATTTAGTGCCCGTTAGTACTGCCCAGGGCTTGCTGCAACCGTTGAAATGTTAAGTCATCCCAAGCAGGAGATCCGTAAATTTCGACGAAGTTGCGGTTTCCCACTTGTGCCAGCGAATGGTCAGCCGTAAAGCCCAACGCGCGAATATAGTCGTGGTTTGCAACAACGAACTGAGTTTTATACGGAAAGAGGAAGTAACCTTCGCGCTGAACAAATTGAATCAGAGCCTCCTCATAGTTGCGACACCAGAGGTTTAAAAGCCCTGAGCATTTAGGGTCGTACCATAACACTCCCATATCATCCCCAACTCTTGCGGATCCGCTGAGGACATGATGGGCATGTTGCCAGCTTTTATATCCAGCCAGACGAGCGACTGCCTTCAGCGCATCTTTATGTTGATAAGGGGGTTCCTGCTTGCCGGACTTTTTCAAGATTTTAACCGCTTCCGGCTTTTTATCGGCGGCAGCCTTCAAAAGGATGCGGCTGCGGATTTTCAGTTCCGCGAGCGAGCGACAGGTAATGGACGTATTTTCCGAAATAGACATATCTTAACTCCAAAGTTTTATCGGCGTCCCGCGAGGCCAAACTTGTAATTATTTAACATGTCTGTGTCTGAAGTCGTTTCAGGGTGATGTCATCTTGAGCGGGCAGGCGCCCCTGAGAGCCTGCGGCGAATATAGCCATGGATTTCCGCAAGTCAATTCTCGGTAGCATAATTTTCCGGCCAGCATCTCGCTGCAATACTGCAGCGAATATTTTTCCATTTCGATTTTCCGGCAATGCGGAGTAAGCTTTACGCATGCTGACGGGAAATTCCGCATCGAAAATAAATAACAGGGAAGCAGCATGACCCAAAATAAAAGCAAGGTTCAGTTGAGCGGTGTGGACGCAGTATTGGCACGCACCCCGTTTTTTTATGGATGGGCGGTGGTCGCCATTGTTTTCATCACCATGGGGATCGGCGTAAATGTCAGGACCTCATTTTCGTTGCTATTTCCGGCCATCCTGAATGAGTTCGGCTGGGACCGGGCTACAACAGCGGCCGCTTTTTCAATTGGCTTCGCGCTGGCCGCAATTCTGGCGCCGATTGTCGGCAAGCTTCTTGAGTTCGTGGCGCCGCGGTTTCTCCTCTCCGTGTCGGCGATAACGGTCAGTCTCGGCCTGATACTGTCGACGATTGCTACGCAACCCTGGCATTTTTACCTCACGCTTGGAGTGTTGATGGTCGGAACCGGTATTGTCCTCACCTATGTTGGCCAATCGATGTTTCTGCCGAACTGGTTTCAGCGGCGACGTGGACTGGCGGTGGGGATTGCATTTTCCGGGGTCGGGGTAGGCTCAATGATCCTGATGCCAATAATTCAGGAGGCGATTTCTGCGGATGGCTGGCGGGATGCCTGCTGGCTGATGGCGGCCCTATTGTTGTTCATCATATTGCCGCTCAACTTCTTTTTCCAGCGCAAGCAACCGTCGGACATTGGCCTTTATCCTGATGGGGATGCGGCACCGGATAAGGAGAAAACCCGCGCGCAGCAAGACGCCGCAGATCCTGTGGTGGACCACGACTGGGTCAGTACCGACTGGACCATAAAAAAGGCGGTGAAGACAGGGACGTTCTGGTGGTTGGCATTGGCATGTTCAACAGCGCTCTATGTCTGGTATGCGGTCCAGGTACATCAAACTAAGTATCTAATTGAGATCGGCTTTTCGGATCTGGAGGCGGCGTCTGCATTGGGACTCGTCGGATTCGCCGGGGTTCTCGGCCAGATTTATCTTGGTAATCTTTCTGATCGGATCGGTCGGGAATGGGTCTGGACCATCTCGACCACGGGGTTCCTGTTAAGCAGTGTATTATTGTTGGTCATGGAATATGTGCCAAGCGCCGTGATGATGTATGCGATGGTTATCCTGCAGGGTGGCCTTGGTTATGGCGTGGCGACCGTATACGGTTCCATGCCTGCAGATCTTTTCCAGGGGCGGGGATATGGTATTATATTCGGGACGATCAGTACGCTCGCCTTGGTTGGCGGGGCGGTTGGGCCTTGGCTGACGGGCTTATTTTATGATGAAGTCGGGAACTATCATCTCGCCTTTTATGTCATTATCGGCATGTCTTTTTTGTCGATTTTGTCCGTCTGGCTGGCAGCGCCGAGGAAACGCCGACTGGTCGCGGGTCAGGCCCAAAAGCGTGCCGCGTTAGCGACAGCAGGCTAAACGTAATTTTCAAGTAATGTGGATTAAGAAATGACTGAGAAAAACAGGATCGCGCTCGTTACCGGAGCGGGGGCGGGGATTGGCCGGGCGGTTTCCCTGACGCTGATGAAAAATGGATACCGTGTCGCCTTGGCTGGCCGCAATCGTGTAACTCTTCAGGAAACCAAGGATCTTGCGGGTTCTGCTTCTGCCAATGGACTGGTCGTTGTTACAGATGTCAGTGACCAGGTGTCGGTGGATGCCCTGTTCGATACAATCAGGGAAAACTTTGGCAGACTTGACCTTCTTTTTAATAATGCCGGCATTGGTGCACCGCCTGTTACGCCGGATGAGTTGGCTGTTGATCTCTGGCAGAATGTGGTGAACACAAACCTCAACGGCTCCTTCTACTGCGCACGTGCTGCATTTGGTCTCATGCGGGAACAACGCCCGATGGGGGGCCGGATTATCAACAACGGATCAATCTCGGCACATGTCCCCCGCCCAAACAGTATTGCTTATACGTCGACCAAGCACGCCATCACGGGGCTGACGAAATGCCTTTCGCTGGATGGGCGCGCCTTTGATATCGCCTGCGGGCAGATTGACATCGGCAATGCGGAAACACCGATGACAGCCGTTATTAAAAAAGGTGTTCCGCAGGCCAATCTCTCAGTGATGCCGGAGCCGGTCATGGACGTCGAGAATGTTGCTTCTGCCGTTCTTTACATGGATAGCCTGAGTCTGGATGCGAATGTCCAGTTCATGACGATTATGGCGACAAAAATGCCGTTCATCGGGCGCGGATAAGCTAGGGCTTTCAAACTGGGAATTGATACATATATCTAACCGATCGTTCCAAAATTACTGAAAAGGAAAGTCAGGTGTATTATGTCCAACTTACGCAAAGTGGATCGCGTTATCCTCTCTATTGAGGCTTCGGATGGTGCCGGTGTGAAGCTGCGCCGCTCCATCGGATCGGAATTGATATCGGATCTGGATCCGTTCCTCTTGCTTGATAACTTCGGCACAGAGAACCCGGATGATTATATTGCCGGCTTTCCATCTCATCCCCATCGTGGTTTCGAGACCGTTACCTATATGATCGATGGTCAGATGCGTCATAAGGATTCGACCGGATCAGAAGGCATTCTCGGTCCAGGAAGTGTCCAGTGGATGACGGCGGGGCGTGGAATAGTACATTCCGAAATGCCGGAGCAGCGGGAAGGCCGGATGAGTGGGTTTCAGCTCTGGGTCAATCTGCCGGCGAAGGACAAGATGTGCACGCCGCGATATCAGAACATCGACCCTGAGGATGTGCCCGTAGTTGAACTCGACAGGGTGAAACTGCGTGTTCTCGCAGGAACGGTCGACAGCCTGGATGGCGCGGTTGCGGGCCCAGTTGTGGGTGTTGCAACCGACCCGATTTATATCGATGTCGCCCTTGCCCCGGGTGGAAGCTATAGCCACACGGTGCCTGAAGGACACACGGCGTTCGCCTACGTCTTTGAAGGTGTGGTTGACATCAGCGGTCAGGAAGTGAACCAGCATCATCTTGCCATTCTCTCGGATGGGGATCAGGTTCATTTGTCGAGTGAAACGGGTGGCCGGGCCATTCTTGTCGCCGGCCGACCGATCGGCGAACCGGTGGCTCGCTATGGCCCGTTCGTAATGAACAGCTTTGATGAAATTCAGCAGGCTGTTCGTGACTTCCAGACAGGTAACTTTTAAGGTAGCTTGATCGTCCGGGGAAAGGCCGTTAGGATTTTCCCCGGCAGAAATTGTCACCAAGAGAATGACGAAAAAAAAGGATTAAGTGCCGATGTCAGTGGATATTTCTTCACCCATTACCCTCCCATGCGGTGTTTCCGTTAAAAACCGGATTGCCAAGGCCCCGATGACGGAAGGGCTGGCCGACCCGATGAACCGGGCGACCGAGCGTCACGTCAGGCTCTATCGTAAATGGGCGGAAGGGGGCGCGGGTATTCTCGTGACGGGTAATGTTCAGGTGGACCGGAGATATTTGGAGCGGCCGGGCAATGTCGTTATCGATCAGAATGGCGGCCTGGAGGAACTTCGCGCTTTCGCTGCCGCAGGGACGATTAACAATACCTTGCTGTTTATGCAGATTGGTCATGCGGGGCGTCAGACGCCGCGTCGGGTGAACCCTCGGCCCGTGGCACCGTCGGAAATCGCGATGACCCTGCCGGAGAGTGCCTTTGGTGCGCCTCGCGCGCTTACCTCTGACGAGGTAGAGGATGTGATCCGGCGATTTATCCATGTGGCAAAGGTTGCCAGGGAGACGGGCTTTTCCGGTGTTCAGGTTCATGGTGCGCATGGCTATCTGATTTCTGAATTTCTCTCCCCCCTCGCCAACCAGAGGACGGATAAATGGGGGGGCAGCCTTGAAAACAGGGCCCGTCTTTTGCGCGCCGTAGTACAAGGCATCCGAAAGGCGGTCGGGCCGGATTATCCGATATCCGTCAAGCTGAATTCTTCTGACTTCCAGAACGGCGGTTTCAGTCATGAGGACTGCCTGCAGGTCGTGAAATGGCTGGAGGAAGATACGGTTGACCTTCTCGAGATTTCAGGTGGTAATTACGAGAATCCCGCCATGATGATCGGCGCGCGCGGAGCGGACGAAATCCGCAATTCGACCATCGCCCGGGAAGCTTATTTTATGGGTTATGCCAAAAGCATTCGCGAAGCGACAAATGTTCCTCTGATGATTACTGGCGGCTTTCGGAGCCGTGCGGCAATGGATGAGGCGCTTGCCGGGGGCGATGTGGATGTTATCGGTATTGCTCGTCCCATGTGCGTTGATACGGACGCGCCTAACCAGCTGCTCGCTTCATCAGACGCCAGCACTGTCGCCTATGAACAGCAGATAAAGCCATCAAAAGGGGCGCTCGGCTGGTTCTGCCTCAATATTATCAAGATTGCAGAGGGGACGGGGCCTAACCCGGATATGACCGGAGAGGAAGCCATTACAGCTTATCTTGAGAATGAAGAGAGGACCGCCGCCTCGTTAAAAGGAATGAATGTAGGTTAGCCGACTAAAAAATCATTGGGGGATTATGCTGCTTGAATTGAATCACTTGCAGCTTTTTCTGCTTTTAAGGTAGTAAAGCTGATCTTTCCGAAATTGCAAATTAGAAAGGTTCTCCTTTGCTTCGTCGTTGTTGTCAGCCCCAAACGCAGGAAAGATAAACAACGCGCCAAGATAGCCGACAATTTGGTTCTTTACGCGATCCCCCTTAATCACCAATTCATTGTCTTCGATCGCTTCATTGACTTTCGTAAGCTCTGAATCAAGCTCTTCACAGACCTTCGAGAGATCGTCTTCATCTATATTGAGAGTTTTGATGATCTCAGCGTCTGATTTATTTGCACGACTGATCGGAAGGTCAGGAGCGGACCTAGCACAACCAACCAAAAGCAACAGCGTCAGGAGAGTAATAAAGTATCCGCGAAATTGTTTGTTACAATAGGTCGGCATAATATTCTTATAAATTCTTAAGTTATTGAATTTGCAAATTTTCAGTCGTTAAAAACTACTGCACGCCCTTTGCCTTCCAAAGCACCCCAACTGAAAAATGAAACGCCGACTGAACCATGTCTTACAAAAATGACTGCGTCCGCCCCAATTTCGGCAGCTTTCTCTTTGAGCGCTTCATTAACCATTTCTGGTGTGGGATCAGCATTGAAAATGGTTGTCTTGTTTACGGTTACTTCAATGTCGCCGATAACAGAATACTTTTTATCTGTAATATCGCCGTCAGTAAGGATTATTTTTGAGGGATCCTTTTTCTCGGATTCTGAAATGCTAGCAATTTCAACAGCTTTACCGTCATTAGTAACCTGTGAATCTGACCAAGTGGAGCATGCAGAAACGAGAAACATTAATGAAAATATTACGATAGCTTTATTAAACATTTTTAAATCCATGATTATTCATGCTGACCTATGAAACACCAATGAGGAATTTATACTGATTAGTGAACAATATATACGTGTATCATTGTTGGCAAGAACTTACGTGTATTACCTGAGGAAAAATTAGACCATAGATTTAGCATGATTTGATCGCGGTCAATGCGGTCATAAATGGATCGGGTAGGGTTATACCTCTTTTCATAGGAAGGAGGAGCCTATGTTCGACAATCCGTCTTTGGTAACCCGTGTCGCGATTGGCAAGTCTATCGGTCTGGTTTTTGGCCTGATCGGTTTTTTCCTGATGCCGTATATCTGGCCTGAGGGTGATATGTTGCTGCGGCTTGGTGTGCTGTTCTGGTACGTCACGGTCGGCGCATTTATCGGCGTTTTCGGCGTGATGGACTGGCACCCCATACTCCGTATACCGTTGCCCTGGTGGATTCGCGCGTCCTGGATTGGCGGATGGATGAATTTTGTTCTTACCCTTTTTGCCTATGATACATTTGAGAAAATGATGATCTATGTACTGGGTCCCGATTTTCCTTTTTTATCGCCGTTCTGGTTTGTCCTGGAAGGGGTTATTGTCGGCCTCATCATCGGGTACTTCGCAACTAAATTTGGCGGAGAAGGCAAGGCCACGGTTCTAAAGCGTCCGTTATAGCAGGGATCTGCCACCTTCATCCCAGGGGACGTCTCAGCGTTGTCGCAAGATTTCTTTTTCCACGACCTCCAGCCGGTCCTTACCAAAAAATATTTCATTGCCGACGAAAAAGGTTGGCGCGCCAAAACAGCCACGTTCGACGGATGCATTCGTATTCTTGATTAGCGCCTCCTTTACGGCTTGGTCCTGAGCGCGTTCCAGAATATGTGCACCATCGAGACCGGCGGCACCTAGCACAGAGGAGATCACTTCGGGATCATCCATCTTCTTTTCCTCTTCCCACATGGCAGTAAACACGGCGTCTCTGTATGCAGCTGAATACCCTTCATCCTCAGCGACAATTGCCCCCCGCATTATCTGTACTGTGTTCACCGGAAAATGCGGGTTCATGGCATATTTGGTCAGCTTGTGCTCTTCGATAAAACGTCTTGTTTCAAGATGCATGTACTCCATTTTCAAGGGAATTCCCTCGAACTGCTGTATCGGGGACTTGTTGTTGGTCAACTTGAAGACACCGCCCAGCAAAATCGGAAAATAGCTGAACTTCGCGCCGGTTCTTGTTTCGATGTCGGGAATAACCTTATGAACGAGGTAGCAGTTGGGGCTGCCGAAGTCATAGTGAAATTCAACCTTTACAGTCATGCGATCATTCCTTTTTAGTCTTCCAACGCTGTGATATGTTGCAGTCTGAACCGAGCCGAGACAAGAGGCAAGGGTTGTCTTAAGTTGAACGGATACCAATAATAAGAAAGATAAACGGGAGCGATAAGATGAATGATATCTCCAACGAGAGAGCAAGATTCAGCCAGATGGAAGAAGGAACAGCGGCTGACTACAAGATCATCTCCGATAATTTTAAGGTCTTTTCCAAGGAGTTGCCAGACAGGGTTCTTAGTCACCTGAAATTACTGGAAGGAGATTTTGGTGGATTTGCGGTGGACCGGCTGGAGCATTCTTTGCAAAGCGCGACCCTCGCCCATCAGGACGGACAGGATGAGGAGTATGTCGTGGCGGCCCTGCTTCATGATATCGGGGATACGCTGGGAACCTTCAATCATGCCGACATCGGCGCCGCGATGCTAAAGCCATTTGTGTCGGACAAGATCCACTGGATCCTCGAAAAGCACGGCATATTTCAAGGATATTATTTCTTCCATCATATCGGACTTGACCGAGACATGCGGGAGCAGTTCCGTGGCCATGAACACTTCGAGGATTGTGCTCACTTTTGCGCGGCGTATGATCAGGCTGCCTTTGACAAGAATTTTGACTCTGCTCCGCTTGAATTTTTCGAGCCAATGGTCCGCCGGGTAATGGCCGCACCCAAGAAATCAATCTATCTGATGGAGTAGGGGGCCCGCCCCCTTACAACTTCTATAACTTCGTCTCGATGGCTGAGGGTGTTTGCGCCTTGCGGCTGACCTGAAGTTCCCGGTGGGAAATATAGGTTGCTGCGCCGATAATGACTGCGCCGCCAATCATGACAAAGGGGTCAAGCGGTTCTCCAAAGACCAGTACGCCCAGTATTGCGGCCCAGACCAGTTGAAGGAAGCCAAGAGGCTGGGTAACGGTAATCGGGGCTGCCTGAAAGGCCCGGGTCAGGGTGTAGTGTCCCATCGTGGCAATAACAGCCGCAAGGGACAACCAGGCAAGTTCATGTTCCGTTGGCGTGCGCCATTGTATTATCGCCCCAGGCAACAGGGTTATGGTGCACCCTATCGAGAGCATGCCGACGATCATGGATGAACTTTGAGAACCAGTCAGTTTCTTCGCAATAAGAAAAGAGACGGCGAATAACGGCGCCGCGCAAAGCTGCGCAAGCTGGCCAAGCTGAATTTCCTGAAAGCCCGGCCGCAAAATAATAAGCGCCCCGACAAATCCGGCGATTACCCCGCCGATCCGTCGAAACTGCAGTTTCTCCCCGAGAAAAATCGCAGCCCCCAAGGTAACGAAAATCGGGGCGACATAGCCAATCGCGGTTACTTCCGCAATCGGAATACGGGCCATGGCGTAGAACCAGAGCATAACGCCAACTCCATGGACCAGGCCGCGCAAAATATAAAGCCGGGTATTCCGCTTGCTCGGCATGCCGGGCCAATGCCGGATAACCATGGGGAGAATAATCAATGACCCCAATAAATAACGGATAAACGCGGCCTCGATCGCGGGCATATCGGACCCAAGATGGCGCACTATTCCGGTCATGCCGACAAAGAGAAAGCTGGTCAGGATCATCCAGGCAATTCCCTGTAAGGTCGTACTATTTCTCAGGGAGCTGGAGACTGACATGCGGGGGCCTTTATTATTTTTTTTATGGCGCCTTATTACAAATTGTTGCTCAAAGCAGTCGCGCCGGGTTTCATTTTAGGACGCGCGACTGCATTTGACTACTCTATTTCGGATTGCCTTTTATTTGAAGGTCATGGAGCAGGAAATTTCACCCTCGCTCAGGCACCATTAATGCTCCATTATACCGCGGTGGGCCTGATCTCCCCAAAGTTCTTCCACCTTGGCATCCCGACCGCAGTTGAATCGATAAAAGCTATATCTGATCGGGTTTATCTCCGCATAGTTCTGATGATAATCCTCCGAAGGATAAAATTTCGTGGCGGTTCGGATGGGCGTAACAACAGGATTTTTCAATAGCCCAGACGCATTAAGAGCGGCTTTGGAATCTTCAGCTGTTGATTTTTGGGCTTCGCTGGTGACGAAAATAGCGGTTTTGTAACTTTCACCCCGATCACAGAACTGCCCGCCATCATCCGTCGGATCGACACTCCGCCAGAATATGTCCAGAAGCTTTGCATAGGAAATCTTGTCCGGATCGAAGACGATTTCAACCGCTTCCAGATATCCGCTGCCCCCTGCAGAGACGATTTTATATGTCGGGTTGGGTGTCTTCCCGCCGATATAGCCCGAGGTCGTTTCCAGCACACCGGGAACATGATCAAAATCTGATTCCACGCACCAGAAGCAGCCGCCTGCCAATATTGCAGTTTCCTCTGCCGCGGCAGCCTGGGAGGACAGCGCATGGGCCCCTCCCAAGATGGTTGTGATCGCCACCAAAACTTTTAAAAAGGGCGAGTATAATTTCTGCATAAACGCAACTCCGCTTTTAATAATTATTCAGTAAACGGAAGCTGGCCTATATGTTCTTCAATTACCAGTGCATCTCGCGGAGATTTGATATCACAAAAATATCAACGGGGGTGCTGCTTCCGGCCGCATTCCTTTTGTCAGCCTGGCCGGACCAAATGGCAGACCCCCGGAAATATTGTTTGCCTCTAGTCCGCGTAACCCGGTAATTGCCGGTCGAGTTTGCGCAAAAGAGCCGTCCAGGCTATTCCCGAAACAGCCGCAAGACCATTCTCGCCCTGCTTTGCCGTAACTTCAATGACGCTGTCGGAAGGGTAGTGGAGTTTGCGACCGCCAGCCAGGCTGGCTACCTGCATTTCGCAGGCGCGTTCCAGAAAATACATATTCAAAAAGGCTTCCCGGACCGTTGGGCCAAGGGCAAGTGTGCCGTGGTTCCAGAGTAACATCATGCTCTTGTCACCCAGATCCTTTTGCAGACGTGGCCGCTCATCATGATTGAGCGCGACACCTTCATATTCGTGGTAGGCAAGCTGTTCGCGGACGAGTAATGCCGTTTGGTTAAGCGGCAACAGACCCTCTTCTTGCGTTGCGACGGCTGTGCCGGCGGCGGTGTGGAGATGCATGACACAACCCGCATCGTGCCGTACCTCATGCACGGCGGAGTGTATGGTAAAACCGGCAGGGTTCACCCGATAGTCGGTTTTTCCGACGATCTCGCCATTCATGTCAATTTTGACCAGGGACGATGCGGTGATTTCATCAAATGTCATGCCATAGGGATTGATGAGAAAATGGTTGTTATTTCCCGGCAGGCGCGCAGAGATATGAGTGAAAATCAGATCATCCCACCCGAATAGAGCGACGAGCCGATACGCGGCCGCAAGATCGACCCGAATTTTCCATTCCTCATCGCTTATATGCTCCTGCCCCGATGTGTTCTGTACTGTTGCCAAGCTCATTCTGATCTCCTTTTTTTATTTTCTGTGCCGAGGTATCGATCTGGAACGCCCGACCACTCTCGGAAAGAGTAAGTTTCTCAAATTCTGATATTCAAGTGTAGCGGATGTTTTTGCGTTTGAGCAAACCTCTTTTCAACCAATGCGCCCTAACCCGTTGTTAATAATTTTGCGGTAGTTGTGCTTGTGTCATTGCAATTGAAGAGGGGCCGTGCGGGCTGATTTAACAAATGATGAAAAAAATAATCCAGGTATTTAAGAAAAAAAACAAGCCGGATAGCGCAGGAGAAGCGGTAAAATATTCCAAGTTTGGAATTGGGCCGCGCCTTATTGCTGCCTTCTCTATAGTCGCAATATTAACAATTGCCATATCGGCAATCAGCTGGGTTAGCCTGGGAACCATCACGACGGCGCAGGAAGATCTTATTAACAAGAAAGTCCCCGCAATCTCCCTCGCGTTGAAACTCGCGAATGAGACAACGGCACTCGCAGCGGCTGCCCCGCAACTCAGCACTGCTGAATCGGAAGCTGAACGCTCGCGGAGCTATAAGGCGATCACGAATGCAGGTAAAGCGGCGTCAGAGCGACTAACCTCATTGCGCGAGTATATGGATGGCAACCTGTCTCTTCAAAAAATTGACGATGGCCTGACCAAGATGCTGGACAGTTTGTCACGGCTCAACGAACAGGTTCAAAAGCGCATTGAGTTTTCAAAGCAGCTGAGTACGACTGTTCCGGGTCTTTCTGTCGCCCGCGATATTCTTGATACGGGCCTGAGTCCCTTGCTTTTCCCGTTGAGAATGAAAGTAATCAAGAATTCCGATAATTGGAATGAACTGCTTTCTCAGTCCATTGATCAGGCCCTAACAGGAGTCCGTCCTGAAAATGATACGTCAGAGCTCTCCATGGAGACTCTCGGCATTCTCAATGACCAGGATGCTATTTACTCCTTCAAGAGTAGTGGATATCAAATGCTGAGCCTGCTGACGGAAGGTTTGCAGACGAGCGATATCAATGCTGTGCGAGACCTTGAATCCGTGTTCTTGTCGTCGATTTCCTCAATGGGAACACCCTTGAATGAAATTGAACAGAATGCGTCCAAGGATCAAACCCAAGAGCTTTCTACGTTGTTCAACAACTTTCTTGCCATGGGCGTAGAAGACAGCACCAGTGATTCGGTCAATATTTTTCAGACACGTATAAAAGAGCTGGAGACCGCAGAAACCGCGGAGGCAATCGTCAATGAAAGCAGGTTCCTGGCGGGCATCCTTGTTAAGAACGTAAATGCCTTCACTGCAGAAATTGAGGAATCCCTTGGTGTTGCGGCAGAACAGAATGCCACACTTGCCAATACAACAAAAATGACGTTGCTGCTTTGTGCTGTGGTCGCGTTGTTGATAACAATTGCAATTGGCTGGCTCTATGTCCGTCGGAATATTATTCGCCGACTAATGCTTCTGGTGGCGTCTGCACAGCGGCTTTCTGAAGGTGATCTGAAGTCCAGCATCTACCGTGAAGGACGCGATGAGATCGCACGGATGGGACATGCACTGGTCGGTTTCCGTGATACCGCAAGGGAAGCCGAAGCGGCCCGCGCTGAAGCGGAAGTGCAACGGCAAAAACGCGATGAGGAAAAAGCAAAGCGTGAGGAAGAACAGCGAAATGCGGAAAAAGCTGCCCAAGAAGAGCGTGAGCGGATCGAACGCGAAGCGATGGAAACAAAAACCAGGGAGCGGAACCAACTGGCCGATACTTTTGAGGGCAGCGTAAAGCATCTGGTCGAAAAGTTTGCCGCCGCCGCGTCCGAAATGACGGAAATGTCGCAGTCAATGACCAGATCTGCTGAAGATACTACTCAACGGTCCGCGACCGTTGCGTCGGCATCCGATCTTGCAACGTCCAGTGTTAATTCGGTCGCTGCCGCGACGGAGGAACTGACATCTTCCATCAATGAGATCAGCCGTCAGGTCAACCAGGCTGCCAACATTGCGGGTGAAGCCGTCTCGGAAGCCGAACGGACCAACATTATGGTCACTTCACTGAACGAAGCAGCATCGAAAATTGGTGATGTGGTCGGCCTGATTAATGATATTGCCGGCCAAACCAACCTGCTTGCCTTGAACGCCACGATTGAAGCAGCCCGTGCCGGTGATGCCGGCAAGGGATTTGCGGTGGTGGCCAGCGAAGTGAAAAACCTGGCGGCACAGACAGCAAAGGCAACGGAAGAAATCTCGGAGCAGATCAAGGCTGTTCAGGAAGAAACCGGCAATGCGGTTGGCGCGATTGGCGGAATCACGACTACGATCGGAAAGATAAACGAGATTGCGACGTCAATCTCCGCCGCCGTGGAAGAACAAGGCGCGGCCACGGGTGAAATCAGCCGCAGTATTCAGCAGGCTGCGGAAGGGTCGCAAGAGGTATCCCAGAATATCCTCACTGTGAGAAATGCAGCGGAATCTACCGGCAAGACGGCGCAGGAGGTTGAAGAAATCTCGAATGGAATTGCCAAGGAAGTGACAGAGCTTGATCAACAGGTAGAAGGATTTCTGGCGCAAATTCGCGCAAGCTAATTCTTGAAATATCCAGCAAAGGCAGTATTTACAGGCGAAATATCCTGAAACAAATACTGCCTTTTTCTTTTCAATTATTTGCCCGTAATAATTGCAAAGATTAAAAATTAAGCAATTAACTCAGCTAGCTCCCTTTAAAATCACTATATTTTTTTCTGGCAAAAATTTATTCTTTGAGTCACAGTTACAGGGCAAAATAAGAATAACGTTTTAAACTGGGAGGTGGACGCCTAGGCGTCCAGAAGCGTATTCATAGAATGTTTGAAGATGCATCTGGGAGCTCGTGCAGCCATTAGTTATGAGTGAACAAAAACACAGATAATTTAGCTTCTACGGACGCTTCAGCAAGCGACGCCTTGTTAAGTGTTCAAGATGTAAGCGTTCATTTCGGCGGCATCGTCGCGTTGGACGGAGTGTCTTTTGATATTCCCTCTGGCCAAATTGTCGGGTTGATTGGACCAAATGGGGCCGGGAAAACGACCCTGTTTAATTGCATAAGTCGTCTCTATGACGTGAATTGGGGCGACATCCTCTTTAACGGGGAATCCATACTGAAAAGCCCCGTACACAGGATGAGTGAGATCGGGCTTGGCCGGACTTTTCAAAACCTTGCTCTTTTCTCCAATCTAAGCGTTCTCGATAACATTATGATTGGCGGACATTCGACGGCAAAGTCGGACTATATAAGCAACGCCCTGCACTTACCCTGGATAAAACGGGAAGAGAAGGAGCTTCGTAAACGGGCATTTGAGATGCTGCGGTTTATGGAGCTGGAAGATACGGCGTTGCAGCGGATTGGCGGTCTGTCGTTCGGTATACAAAAGCGCCTTGAAATTGCCCGTGCATTGTTAAGTCGTCCGAAGCTCCTGTTGATGGATGAGCCCGCAGGCGGCCTTAACCACAATGAGTTGTCTCTTCTTGTGGATACTATCCGTCGTATTCGAGATGAGTTCGGCACGACGGTTCTTTTGGTGGAGCACCATATGGGCGTGGTCATGGAAGTTTCCGAGAAAGTTGTAGCTCTCAACTTTGGTCGTAAACTTGCGGAAGGGCCACCCGCTGAAATCCAGCAACATCCTGATGTTATTGAAGCGTATCTGGGGACAGGCAAGAAATGAGTCATTTGCTTGAAGTAAAGGGCCTTGAAGCGTCATACGGCCCGACGAAAGTTCTGCATGGGCTGGATTTCAGTCTTGAGCGGGGCGGCGTTACAACAATTCTCGGCGCAAACGGCGCCGGAAAAACAACGACTTTGCGCGCAATTAGCGGGATGGTCACGCGAAAAGGAAAGATTGAGCTGGATGGCACTGAGCTTGTCGCCCTGCAAACCGCGGATATTACGAGAAAAGGGATTGCTCATGTCCCGGAAGGGCGCGGCACCTTTGTCAGAATGTCGGCCGAAGACAATTTGCGTCTTGGTGCCTACAGCCGGAGCGACAGGGCGGGTATCGCCGAGGATATAGAGCGGGTATATGGCTATTTCCCCATTCTAAAGCAACGGCGAAATCAACAGGCCGGCACACTGAGCGGCGGTGAAGCACAGATGTTGGCTGTCGGACGCGCCTTGATGCTGCGGCCGCAGTTGTTGTTGCTTGATGAACCCTCTTTCGGCCTTGCGCCTTTGATTGTTCAGGAACTCTTTGAAATCTTGAAACGGATCAATGCTGAGGAAAAGGTGAGCATGTTGCTGGTTGAGCAAAATGCGTCGCTCGCCCTTGATTTGGCGGATCACGCCTATTTGCTGGAAACGGGAAATATCGTCATTTCCGGCACCTCGGAGTCAATTCTTGAAAATGAGACCGTTCGTCGGTCCTACTTAGGGTATTAGGACGTTCCCATGGATCTTTTTCTACAGCAAATACTAACCGGTATCGCAAACGGCGCGATCTACGCATGCCTGGCATTGGCGGTTGTGATGATTTATCAGGCCATCGATCATTTCAATTTCGCACAGGGTGAAATGGCGATGTTCAGTACCTATATCTGCTGGGCGTTGATCGCTGGCGGAGTTCCCTACTGGCTAGCGTTTTTTGCAACGATTATCATTTCCTTCCTCGGCGGATTGGCAATTGAACGGATAATTTTCAAGCCACTGCATAGTGCGCCGGTTCTGAGCCACATCGTGGTCTTTATTGGCCTCGTCGCCATATTCAACAGTACGGCCGGGGCGATCTGGGATCACAATATCAAAACCTTTCCATCGCCCTTTCCCGAAGGCTCTTTCGGCGGCCTGATTGGGTTGCATGAAGTCGGCATGTTCTTTGTAACGTTGCTGCTGTTGCTCGCCATTTTCTGCTTTTTCCGCTTTACGCGGGTTGGAATGGCCATGCAGGCGGCGGCGGCGAATCCGGATTCAGCCGGTCTTGTCGGTATCCGGGTTGGCTGGATGCTGGCCCTGGGGTGGGGCTTGGCGGCAGCGATTGGCGCGGTGGCCGGCATGATGATCGCACCGATCGTCTTCCTCGAGCCGAATATGATGCTGGGCATTCTGTTGTACGGCTTTGCCGCTGCGATCGTTGGCGGAATATCAAGCCCGGGTGGCGCTGTTGCGGGCGGATTTCTGGTCGGGATCATTGAGAATTTGGCGGGGACATATATCCCGGCAATTGGAAGTGAATTGAAATTGACGGTCGCTCTGATCCTGATTGTAACCGTCCTGTTGTTCAAGCCAAACGGCTTGTTTGGTAAAACCATTGTGACCAGGGTGTAAAAATATGGCAACGGATGTAGAAACGCGTATGGATACGAATATGGAAGCCGCTGCAAAAATTCCCTTTAAGTGGGTCATCCCGTTCATTGTGATTGGCGCAATCCTGCCCTTTTTCCTTGGGGGGTATGCAACCTTCCAGGGCACCTTGATAATGATCTACGCCATTGCGATTTTGGGCCTGAACTTGTTGACGGGTTTTAATGGGCAGTTCTCGCTTGGTCATAGCGCCTTTTATGCAATTGGCGCCTATACAGCGGCCATTCTGGTCTATCATCTCGATTGGCCGGTTTATGCGGCCATCCCGGTAGGGGGCGTGGTTTGCTTCTTTGCCGGGTTCTTGTTTGGTTTGCCGGCGTTGCGCCTGGAAGGCCTTTATCTTGCCCTGGCAACCTTTGCTCTGGGCGTATCGATACCGCAAGTCCTGAAATCGTCGCATCTGGAAGGGTTGACCGGCGGGGTTCAGGGCTTGGATGTATTCCGCCCTGCAGTACCGGCCTTCCTGAAGGAGAACTTTGGGATCACTATGGACCAATGGTGGTACTTGATCGTCTTTGTGGTGATGCTGTTGTTGTTCTGGGTTGCCTGGAACCTGATCAACAGCCGGACAGGCCGCGCGATGATGGCAATCCGGGATAATCCTATTGCGGCTAAATCAATGGGCGTGAACTCTTCATTATATAAATCCCTTACCTTCGGTGTCAGCGCCTTCTATACGGGTATCGCTGGCGCAATGGCGGCAATCGTAATCGAGTTTGTCGCGCCGGACAGCTTTACTTTCCAGCTTTCGATCTTGCTGTTTATTGGCATGGTTGTTGGAGGAACCGGCTCAATCTGGGGGGCAATTTTTGGTGGCTTTTTCATACTGACAGTCCCGAATTTTGCGGAAGAAATTTCCACAGGTCTTTCCTACGCCATTTTTGGCGTTATCCTTATCCTAGTAATTTATGTCATGCCCTCAGGTTTTGCAGGGTTGGTAAATCTGCTAAGAGTTCGCATAAAAAATATGCTATAAACTCTTAGTTGTATGCGTGAAGAAATTTCGTATCGACACGATATGGTAATAATAAACAGGAGGTACTAATGAATACCGGGAGAAAATTAGCGATTACCTTCGCCGCCGTTGCCGCAATGGGCATGGCTGCGACGTCAGCATTAGCTGACAAGATGTACGGGCCGGGTGTGACCGATGATTCCATTAAAATCGGTAACACAATGCCTTATAGCGGCCCAGCGGCTGCATACGGCCAGATTGGCAAGGCGACAGCCGCCTATTTCGACAAGATTAATAAGGAAAATGGTGGCGTAAACGGTCGTAAGATCGAGTTTATTTCGCTGGATGACGGCTATAGCCCACCAAAAACGAAGGAACAGATCCGCAAGCTGGTTGAGCAGGATGAAGTATTGCTCATCTTCGAAAGCCTCGGAACGCCAACAAACTCGGCGATTCATAACTATATGAACAAGAAAGGTGTCCCGCAGTTGTTTGTCGCAACTGGCGCAACTAAATGGGGTGATCCGGAGAACTTCCCTTGGACAATGGGCTGGCAGCCAAGCTATCAGACAGAAGGTAAACTGTTTGGTGCCTATATCATGGAGAATGTGAAAGACCCGAAGGTCGCCATTCTTTACCAGAATGATGACTACGGTAAAGATTACGTTCACGGGCTGAAAGAATATCTTGGCGACAAGGCTGATTCCATCATTGTAGCGGAGGAAAGCTTTGAAGTGACGGACCCGACGATCAATTCTCAGATGATCAAGCTGAAAGACAGCGGCGCCAACGTCTTTTTCAACGTTTCAACACCGAAGTTCGCGGCACAGGCTATTAAGAAATTCCGCGAATTGAACTGGGATGCCGTTTTCCTGAATAACTCTGTTTCCAATTCCGTCGGTGCTGTTTACAAGCCGGCGGGCCTTGAAAACTCTAAGGGTATCATTTCCCTGATGTACTACATGGATATTACCGATCCTAATAACTTCGAGACAGAAGGATACAAAAAGTGGTCGAAGTTCATGGATGAGTACTATCCGGATGGGGACAAAACCAGTGCCTTCACGGCCTATGGTTATCTTGTCGGCCAGACGATGGAACAGGTATTGAAGCAGGCAGGTGACAACCTGACACGTGAAAATATCATGAAGGAAGCTGCTAATCTGGATCTGGAACTGGATATGATGCTGCCAGGCATTAAAATTCAAACCAGCCCGACTGACTTCTTCCCGATTGAGGCAATGATGCCGGTTGAGTTTAATGGTGAGAAATTTAACTCTCTGGGCAAGGTTGTATCCGTAAACTAATCGGATATCTGATCTAAAAATAAAGGGCAGGGGAAGTCTGTTTCCTCTGCCCTTTTTGTATGACTATTTTAGCGGGCTGAGCACAATGCGGCCTTTGACTTTTCCGGCATGCAGGTCAGTGAGCGCGCTATTGGCTTCATCAAGCGGACGGACTTCATAGGGGATTGGAGCCACTTTCCCCGCCCGAACAAGGGCCATCATTTCATGCATTTCCTCTAGGGAGCCGACATAGGAGCCCTGGATCGTTCGCATCATAAGCGGCAGCATGGCAATGGAGAGGGGCATGGAATCCCCAAACAAGCCAACCGTTACCATATGACCGCCCTTTCTTAACCCGTTAAATCCAAAAAGAGCGGTCGCCGGAGCTCCCACAAAATCGATGGAACCTGCAGCGCCCCCGTTTGTTATTTCCTGAAGTTTTGCGAGCGCCGCCTCCGGGTCACTGTTATCAATAGTTTCATGTGCGCCCGATTGACGGGCGATAGAGCGCTTTGTCTCGTCAATGTCGGCAACAATGATTTTCGCCTTTACGACGCTCGAAGCAAAATGCACAGCGGAAAGACCGACCCCTCCGGCACCGATGATTACAAGGTGATCGTCTTCTCGGAGGTGGGAGAGCTTTTTTAGGGCGCTATAGGCCGTCAGCCCTGAGCAGGCATAAGTGCAGGCGAGTTCGGTCGGGACGCCGTCATAAGGAATCAGGTATTTCGGGTGGGGCGCAATTACCTCGTTCGCATATCCGCCATTGTAGCGCGTGCCCACTGTTTGCGGGGCCATACAGAGAAGCTCGTCCCCTGCCAGGCAGACATTGCATTTACCACAGCCGATCCAGGGAAAGACAATGCGCTTGTCACCGATCTCCACGCCTTCCGCATCCGGACCAAGTGCGGCGACTTCACCGACCACTTCATGCCCGAGGGTGAAGGGTAGTTTCATGCGCTGTAGGAGGTCCATTTTCTGTCCCCCTCCCAGATCGAAGAAACCCTCCCAAATATGCAAATCACTATGGCAAACGCCGCATGCCGCGACGTTCAGAAGTACTTCAGTTCCCTTTGGCTCTGGCGTCGGATAATCGCGCGCTTCGAGCGGCTCGCCGAACTGGATAATTTGTTGGCAGTGCATGGTAATTCTCCCCATTTATTTATTTTTAATTGGAGAAAAGATGCTAGCTCGTTTCGGGGACGACGGCCAGAATTTCTATGCCTGATTGTTGCGCCTGTCCGCCGTTTGCTAGGACTGCAGGCGGTTGCTGAAAAGATAACGCCCATCGCGCAACTCTGAGAAGAAGTCCTTCACGGCCGGATGCGAAATCGGCTTTCCGCTGTCGTCAATTAAGAGGTTCTGCTCAGATACATAGGCTTCATAGGTTGTTTCGGCGTTCTCTGCAAACAGGTGATAGAACGGTTGGTCTTTCTTCGGCCGAACCTCTTCCGGGATGGATTGCCACCATTCCTCGCTGTTATTGAAGGTGGGGTCGACGTCGTAAATGACCCCGCGGAATGGATAAACCCGATGCTTTACGATTTGTCCAATCGCAAACTTGGCTGCCCTGACTTGTGAATCCTTGCTCATGACGTGTCATAATAGTGGAGTTTACTTTATGGGCAAGCCTTGAACAGGGAGAATTCATTCCGGAATGAAATATATAAGCGCCTTCCTGTTTATACGATACGGCTTTTCTTATCCCCCCAATAGCGATCCCTGAGCAACCGTTTGTACAATTTGCCAGTGGGAAGGCGTGGAAGCTGTTCCTCGAAATCAAAAGAGCGCGGGCATTTCTGGGGGGAGAGATGCTCTTGGCAGTAGGCGTCCAGCTCAAGCGCCAGATCCTCGCCCGGAATGATGCCGGGCATGGGTTGCACAACGGCCTTTACCTCTTCCCCAAAATCTTCATTAGGGACGCCGAAAACCGCGGCATCCGCGATCTTAGGATGGGTGATTAGCAAATTTTCGCATTCCTGCGGATAGATATTCACGCCACCGGAGACGATCATGAAGGTCGCCCGGTCGGTGAGATAAAGAAATCCATCCTCATCGATATAGCCCATGTCGCCAACCGTACTCATGGTGCCATCCGGGGAAAGCGCCTCTTTGGTTCGCTCCGGGTCGTTGAAATACTCAAATTGAGTTGCCGTCTTGAACCAGACGGTTCCAGGCGTTCCGACCGGACATGGATTCATTTCTTCATCCAGAATGTGGAGGTCTCCGAGGAGCACTTTGCCGACAGAACCAGGGTGAGCAAGCCATTCCGCACTGTTGCATGCTGTAAAGCCAAGGCCTTCAGTGGCGCCATAATATTCATGAATTATCGGTCCCCACCAGTCAATCATGTCCTTTTTTACCTGGACAGGGCAGGGGGCCGCGGCATGAATGGCGATTTCCAGAGAAGAAAGGTCGGCCCGCTGCCGCACTACTTTTGGAAGTTTAAGCATGCGGGAAAACATGGTGGGAACAAGTTGGCTGTGCGTTACCTGATATTTCTCGACTAACCGGAGATATTGTTCAGGATCAAATTTTTCCATGATGATCACGGTTCCGCCAAAACGGATCGCGAAATTGCAGGCGGCCTGCGGCGCGGAGTGGTACAAGGGCGCCGGGGACAGATACACCATATCCTCGCGATACTGCCACAGCTTCTGGAGGAATGTATAAAGCGGAATTTGTTCGAGAGGATGGCTATCGGGCATCGGGCGGAGAATGCCTTTTGGTTGTCCTGTTGTGCCCGATGAATAAAGCATGGACAAACCAAGCCGTTCATTCTCCAGTGGTGTCGCGGGGCAGTCTTTAACTGCCTCCTGAAGATTAACAAACTGATCATCGGATTCGCCATCAACAACAATTCCCATCAGGACATTTGGGCAGGATTTCAACGCTTCTCGCGCGACTTCCTTTTTTGCTTCCGATGTGATGAGTATTTTTGATTCGCTGTTATTAAGAATATAGGTCAGTTCTTCCGGCGTCAGGTAGGAATTGACGCAGGTGTAATACAGGCCCGCCCGTTCCCCAGACCCACAGCTTTCAAAATACCACGCGTTGTTTTCCATGAAGATCGCGTAATGATCGCCGTGAGAGAGTCCTTTTTGCTGCAGGAAATGGGCGAGTTTATTCGTCCTTTCCTCATACTCCTGATAGGTGACGATTTCCCCGGAAGAGGCCATAATAAAGGCCGGTCTATTAGGGTGTTGGGTCGCAAACTTCCCTGGATACATGCCGCGTTCCTCCCTTTTTTTTCTTCCTTTTTATGGAAGATATTTTAAGAAAAAGGATAGGTTGCACAGGCTTTAACTGCAACATTTATATAGCGTTATTTTCTGCGGTTTTGTCTGCACTTGTCATAATTTCTACATATTCTTCGTCTCAATTTGTAGATCGAAAAATTAACGAATTCAGGCTAAAAATATTTCACGTATCCAATGGATATATTAATTGTTTTCCGGCCCTAGACTGTTTATTAGGCGGATATTAGTCATTTAGGAACGAACTGATGGTTATGTTCAATAAGCCATATTTAACTGGCAATGAGTCAGCTTATATCCAACAAGCTTTGTTTAGCGGCCATCTTTCTGGTGACGGCTCATTTTCAAAACAATGTCACACTTGGCTTGAAAACCAGACAGGCGCCTCGAAGGTGCTTCTAACGCATTCCTGTACAGGGGCATTGGATATCGCCGCGTTACTCTCAGGCGTTGGGCATGGTGACGAGGTTATCATGCCGTCATTCACGTTCGTTTCGACCGCAAATGCGTTTGCTTTGCGCGGGGCGACGCCTGTATTTGTTGATATCCGCCCGGATACGCAAAATATAGACGAGACGCTCATTGAAGCCGCGATTACCGAGAAAACGAAAGCTATTGTTCCGGTCCATTATGCAGGCGTAAGTTGCGAAATGGATGTCGTTATGGATATTGCGAAGCGACATAACCTCCTCGTTATAGAAGACGCCGCACAGGGCATCATGGCCAGCTATAAAGGGCGCGCCCTTGGTGCAATCGGCGATATTGGGGCTCTTTCATTTCACGAAACCAAGAATATAACCTCCGGTGAAGGAGGGGCGTTGTTATTGCGCGATAGCCGTTTTTCTGAAATGGCAGAAATCATTCGTGAGAAAGGGACAAACCGGCAGCAGTTTTTCCGCGGCCAGGTAGACAAATATACTTGGAGCGATATTGGCTCTTCCTTCCTTGTTAGTGATATGGCCGCCGCGTTCTTGATCGCGCAGCTGGAGCAGGCAGAAATTATCACAGATTTACGACTTAAAATTTGGAAGCGCTATTTCGATGCCTTCCAGGAGTTGCTGGAAAGAGAGCTGATCGGATTACCAACTGTGCCGCAGACATGTAATCATAACGCTCATATGTTTTATTTGATGTTGCCGGACCTGGAACGTCGCACAGCCTTCATTTCCTATATGGCGGCTCGCGACATTCATACCTATTTTCATTATGTTCCGCTGCATAATTCCCCGGTTGGCAAGAAGATCGGGCGATCACATGGGGATATGCATCATACGGAAAGTACCTCTGACAGACTTGTGAGGTTACCGCTCTATGCGGGTTTAACCGAAGAAGAACAAGAAAATGTAATTTCTGCGGTTTATTCTTTTTTCGGATCCTGAATAATTTGCGAGAGGATTGATCAAAAACAATCCTCTCGCAAATTGCGCGTCTTTTCACGAGTTATGTTTTGACGTCAGTCTCGCAAAATCTTCAATCAGTTTTTCTTCTGTCAAGAATGCGATATCCGGATGACACGGAATGTTGACAAGACGGCGGTAAATATCTGTACAGTTCGGAGTCTCCGCGAGCGGGAGATAGTATTTTGCGAGCATCAGATGTTGCGCCGCATCCACGTCTGCCTGTCGGACAGGATTTTCAGCACAGAACGGCAGACTGGTTGCCGGGGTCAGTTTGTCGAATGTGTAAAGCGGTCGCAGTCCCACCTTTGAAGCAATTTCGGTCACTCTTGCTGTTTGCTCAAGATAGAGAGGTTTCCACTCATCGACGCGGCTTAACCGGTCAATTTGAAACGCGCAGGCAATGTCTGACACTTTCCCGTTATTGATCCAGTGCTTCTTTTCGGTCGCACTGATGGGCCCGTAGTTCAAAAGATTGTAAATTGACTCCATTTCGTCCCTTGGCGACAGAACCAATCCTCCTTCACCGGCGCCGTAAGGCTTCGTGTGATGCAGGCTGAAGCTTTGATACGGCCAGTCAGGAAGCTTTTCATTGAGCCCCGCCGCATTGTCGATCACCATGAATTTTTTATGTTTCCTGGCGAATTTGATAAATGGATCAAAATCGTGCCATGCGCCGAAAGGGTTGGTGAGGATGAAGCCATCAAAGTTGGCCATGCCAAATTCTTCAAGCGACGCCAGACTCAGTATTCCCTCCTCCGTGCAATCAACAAAGTGCATATCGTTGAAATAGCCACGTCCCAGATTGTTGAAGCTGAAAGAACTGCCGACCCAGCGGATCGGTTTGTCAAATTTGATTTCGAGAAATCTCGCCAATGCTTCCAGACCGATACCCCCATTTGCACATGGCGTTATGGCAAGATCGGCAGAAAGATTAAAATGCTTATTATACTTGTCTGCGAGCAGGTGATAAAGCGGCCCTCGGTTCGCCCACATATTGGTTTTTATGC
Organism: Sneathiella sedimenti; assembly: GCF_017313765.1. Classification (GTDB taxonomy): domain Bacteria; phylum Pseudomonadota; class Alphaproteobacteria; order Sneathiellales; family Sneathiellaceae; genus Sneathiella; species Sneathiella sedimenti. Next base: position 310,840 of record NZ_JAFLNC010000003.1, read on the forward strand.
ACTGCTCGAGAAGCTTCTCAACATAAGCCATGTCCGGCCGTTTGTTCTCTACAAATGGCATTTTTGCATTGTTATCAGATAATTTCACAATCATATGGCCTTAAATTCGGAATATTTTCGATACTTGGATGAATGTTCAACTTTTACGTAATTTTATCATAAACGATAAAAGTTGAATTTTCTGTTTACCAATCAAAAAAAGCGATTACGGGAGATGCTACTATTAGTATAGTGCGTGAAACCATATGCAATTAAAATAATGTACTGCGAACCAACTCTATGAACCGGGCATTCTGTGCAAATGGAAAAATAGTCTATCATTTCATAGAGGGAGCCGCCAATATAACAAAATTGCAAAAAATAACAATCGGACGGAGAAGCCGCAATGAGCAATGATTCCGTTGACTCGAAGAGTAGTGGAATAAAGAGCGGTGATCTTTTCTTAATCGGCGCTGTTCTTGCGTGGGGTATTAATTTCCCGATCGCGAAATATGCCTTGGATTTCATGGATCCGATTACTTTTTCGGCCACACGTTATCTTGCGGCAAGTCTTCTTCTATTTGGAATTCTCCTTTTCAAAAATGCAGCAATTCGAATTTCGGTCAAAGAGGCGGGGATGCTTGTCATCATTGGCTTGTTGAGCGTCGCCCTGTTTCAGGGCGGATGGGCGTACGGTCTCAGTCTGACATCCGCATCAAAAGCCTCCGTCTTGATCACGACGTCGCCCATTTTTGGGGCTTTGATTGCCGCAACGATGGGGAACCGACCCAGTACCAAAGCTTGGATCGGCATACTTCTGTCCTTCCTCGGTGTCGCTGTCGTAATTAATAACAGCCTGACAGAAATTACATTTAGTGCCGGCACGATAGTTGGGGACATGCTGATTGTCGGCGCATCGATGATGTGGGCGCTTTATACATATGTCTCCGGTCCCCTTGTCGCCAAGCGCGGGCCTCTGCTGGTAACTGCCTGGGCGACGTTATTCGGATCAATAATATTGAACCTGATCGGGAGTCCCAACCTTATCGAGCAGAACTGGGCTGGTATTTCGACGCTGGGCTGGCTGAGCTGGGCGTCTACCGCTATTTTCGGTGCCGCTCTCGCTTTCGTCTGGTATTGTGCAGGAATAGCTCGCCTCGGCATTACCAAGGGGATGGTGTACAGCTTTTTCATCCCCGTTGTCGCCATCTTGAGCTCTGTTATCCTGCTCGATGAAGTGATTACAATAATTCAGATATTTGGCGCCGCAATTGTGCTGTTGGGGGTTAAGCTGACCCGGTCCGACTAATCTCCGCTTGCTGCCATCATCCAGCTATTGAGGGCGGTAATCTGTTTTTTCGTCATGCCGATCCCAATTTTGCTTCTACGCCACAGGATATCATCGGCCGTTCTCGCCCATTCATGGTCCATCAGATATCGCACCTCTTTCTCGAACAGGCCGCAGCCGAAATCGGTGCCCAGATCGGCGATACTTGACGCTTTTTCCAAGAGGTCAAACAGGCGTGTGCCATAAGCGCGTAACATGCGTTCTGATTGGCCGCGCTCCAGGAATGGGTAGCTATCACGAACTTTCGAGAGGAGGTCCGGAAATCCGTCCATGGGAAAATCACCGCCTGGGAGCGGTGCTTTCAGGGTCCAGTCCCCGCTTTTTCGCCCAAGCTTCTGCTCCGCTAATTCGAGGACTGCTTCCGCAAGGCGGCGATAAGTGGTTATTTTGCCGCCAAATATATTCAGAAGGGGCGCGGTTTCCTCATCCGATTGCCATTGCAAGACATAATCGCGGGTCGCTTCCTGCGCTTTGGTAGCGCCATCGTCGAAAAGCGGCCTCACGGCAGAATAAGTCCAGACAACGTCTTTCTGTTGAACCGGCTTCTCAAAATACTCACTCGCCGCGCCACAGAGGTAGGAAATTTCCGCGTCACTGATCTCTACATTCTCAGGATCCCCGTCATAATCCTGGTCAGTCGTTCCAACTAATGTGTAGTCGTTCTCATAAGGAATGGCGAAAATGATGCGGTCGTCCGCGTTCTGGAATATGTAACATCTGTCATGCTCATAAAGTTTCGGGACAACAATATGACTCCCCTGAACCAGGCGAACGTTGGGAGAGGTCGGTGAGTGGGATGCGGCCTGAATAATGTTGTCGACCCAGGGGCCCGCGGCATTAATGATCATTCGCGCTGATCTGGTTGTGGTTTGGCCGCTCGCTGTATCCTGTGTTGTGACATGCCAGAGCCCGTCCTTATGGGCGGCAGCAATACATTTTGTGCGTGTTTCAATGATCGCGCCGCGAGCGGCGGCATCCATCGCATTCAGGACAACCAGGCGTGAATCGTTCACCCAGCAGTCGGAATATTCGAAACCATTTGAAAATTCCTCCTTTAACGGATTCCCGGGAATATCTTTATGGAGATTGAGCGATTTTGACGCGGGCAGCTTCTTCCTGCCACCAAGATGGTCATAAAAAAATAACCCGAGCCTTAGAAGCCAGGCGGGCCTCAGGCCCTTGTGATGAGGCAAAATAAAACGCAGAGGCCAGATAATATGTGGCGCATTGGCCCAAAGTATCTCTCTCTCCTGAAGAGCCTTTCGGACCAGTCGGAACTCATAATGCTCCAGATAGCGGAGGCCGCCATGAATGAGTTTTGTCGATCCTGAAGAGGTGCCGCTGGCAAGGTCATTCATTTCGCAAAGGGCGACGGAGTAACCTCGGCCTGCCGCATCGCGGGCTACTCCGCAGCCATTAATGCCTCCGCCGATTACGAAAATGTCAAAATCTGCCGTCATAATCCAAAGCTTTCCCGAACTGCAATTTTGCAACTTTACCGCCAACAGCGAAGATTTATATCGTATAAATGAAAATAAAAGGAAAATATTTTCCTGAAGTTATTTTCGTTTTATGAAAGCTAGGGGGCAACCTCGATGACCCGGACATCCCCGTCGGCACATATGCGACGGATTGATGGCTTGGTTACGCGGTCGGTTACCAGCGTGTCGACCTGCGCCATTTGTGCGATTACGACTGGGGCCCGTCGGTCAAATTTAGTGGAATCAGCGACAAGTACGACATGGCGGGCGTTAGAGATGATCGCCTGGGCAACCTTGACTTCGCGAAAATCAAAATCAAGCAGCGAGCCGTCCGGATCAATCGCCGACGTGCCAATGACGGCATAATCGACACGAAACTGATTGATGAAATCTATGGCGGCTTCGCCGACAATGCCCCCGTCGGACGGGCGAACAACGCCACCCGCGATGGCTACCTCGAACGATGGATACAGGCGTAAGCTGTTGGCTACGTTGATATTATTTGTTACCACCATCAGCCTTGTGTGATTAACCAGGGCTTGCCCCACGGCCTCTGTTGTGGTTCCGATATTAATGAAAAGAGAAGAATGATCGGGAATTAGCTTGGCCGTCGCTTCCCCGATGGCGGCCTTTTCTTTCGCTGCAATTTGCCGCCTAGATTCATACTCGACATTTTCCCGGGCTTCCGGAAAGACGGCGCCGCCGTGGAGCCGGACCAGGATATTATTGGAACATAGGCTGTTCAGATCCATTCGAATGGTTTGGGGGGTGATGTTGAAATGCGCCGCCAGTTCATCGACCTGCACGCGTCCCTGTGTTTTTGCTAGCTCGACAATTTCGGCCTGACGGGTGGTCAAATGCATTTATTATTCTCCTCTTTTCTGGCGAGTATACTGACTTTAGTGCGCCAGTTGGAAAGAAAAATATTCTCGATTGGTATTGAATTCCGATTACTCGACGCGGATTAGTTGCGTCGTTCTGACGAGTGGCGTATTCATCTTTTGGAGCGTCGCTTCCAAGTAAGACAAGCGAGCAGGCGTTCGGGAGAATAAGAAGGTGACAATAAGATTTCCGGAACATCTAGAGCCAAATCAGTATGAATGATCTCTTGGCAGGATTGCAATCGGCATTCGGGTTGATAATTCATCTGGATCACGATCTGGTTGAAATTTCCCTCAGGTCCTTACAGGTGACCTTGTCGGCCGTTTTCATATCCGCGGCTATTGGGTTGCCGTTTGGGGCGTGGCTCTCCGTGACCCGTTTCAGGTACCGTCGGTTCGCGATCGCCTTGTTGAACGCCTTGATGGGGCTTCCACCTGTTGTCGTCGGATTATTCGTGTATATCCTGCTCTCTCGCTCCGGTCCGTTCGGGGTTCTTGATCTTCTGTTTACACCAACTGCAATGATAATTGCCCAGGTGATCATAGTGACACCTATCATTGCATCCATTGCTCATCAATCGATGCGTGAACTGTGGTTTCTCTATCATGATCTGCTCATCTCAATCAAAACGACAAAATGGCAGCGCATGCAGGCATTACTTTGGGATGGTCGACGCAGCCTTCTGACCGCGACGCTTACCGGGTTCGGACGCGGGATCGGGGAGATCGGGGCAATCATGATTGTCGGGGGTAATATTGATCATCTCACCCGGGTCCTGACGACAGCAATCGCGCTTGAGGTTGGAAAGGGAGACTTTCCCCTCGCGCTCGGGCTTGGCATCATTCTGATTTCCATCGCGATCCTGATAAATCTCTCGATCCATGTTCTCTCCCGAACTGAACGGGAGGGGACATGGTAGAGACTATTCTGCCCGTAGAACTGCAGAACGCCATTGTACGAAAGGGGACAAAGGACATAATTGGCCCCCTCAACCTGACTTTCGGGGGAAAGGGCTGCAGTATAGTTATCGGGCCCAATGGCGCCGGAAAAACCACTTTGCTGCGGTTGCTGCATGGTCTGGAGCGGACGACGAGCGGCACGGTTAGGTGGGCAGCAAGAAAAGGCGACACTTATAGCCGACAATCCTTCGTCTTTCAGGCACCTGTTGTCTTGCGTCGCTCGGGTATAGAGAATATTGCCTATCCGCTTTATGTCCGGGGTGTTGTAAAAAAGGCCGCGCGCGCCGAGGCGGAAAAATGGATTGGCGATATTGGTCTTCGCGATGTGGGGAATAACGATGCATCGGTATTATCCGGTGGGGAAAAGCAGAAGCTGGCCATGGCCCGGGCGCTTATCACCAAACCGGAGGTATTATTTCTTGATGAGCCAACCGCAAATCTTGATGGAGCGGCGACCCTGGAGATTGAAGGGCTGATCCGTGCTGCAGTTGAGGCAGGGACGCGCGTCATTATGGCAACCCATGATTTTGGTCAGGCACGGCGCCTCGCAACAGAAATTTTGTTTATGTATCATGGAAAGGTTCATGAACGCGCCACCGCAGATACCTTCTTCGACGATCCGCAATCGGAAGAAGCAAGAAAATTTTTAAGGGGAGATCTTTTGGTATGAAATTCAGGTTCTGTTTCGCGGCGTTCGCTCTGTTGGCGCTGGCCAACGCAAACGCATTTGCCGATGACATGAAAATGGCCGTGACAACGTCGTTTCATAACTCCGGCCTGTCGAACATCCTGATCCCCGCGATCAAGAAAGATACAGGGATAGACGTGTATTTACTCGTGGTCGGAACCGGGCAGGCGCTCAAGCTCGGGCGCGCCGGGGACGTGGATGCGGTACTTGTTCATTCGCGGTGGGCGGAAGAGGAATTTGTGAGGGAGGGATATGGGACGCATCGGCGGGAGATTATGTACAATGATTTTGTTCTGATCGGCCCCAGGTCAGATGAAGCCGGCATTGCGAATGCCAAGTCGGCGGCCGAGGCCCTCACGGCGATTGCAGACAGGAACGCGATATTTGTGAGCCGTGGTGATGATAGCGGCACTCATCGCAAGGAGCGGGCTCTTTGGACGGCGGCGGGGTTGGATCCTGAGAAGTTTAAGGGGACCTGGTATCGGGCCAGTGGTTCCGGGATGGGCGCAACGCTCAATACCGCGAGCGGAATGAATGGTTATGTTTTTGCGGATCGGGCAAGCTGGCTCAACTTCAAGAACAAGGGAGATCTAGTCTTGTTGTTCTCCGGCGATCCTGTTCTTTTCAATCAATATGCTTACCTGCCGGTCAATCCGCAGAAGCATCCCCATGTAAAAAAGGAACTGGCGACAAAGCTGGAACAATGGCTGGTTAGCCCAAAAGCGCAAAAAATGATCGGCGATTACGAGATTGCCGGGGAACGGCTCTTCACGCCAAACGCCGGTACCCTGGATAGCGACAGCTAAACACCAAGAGTGTGGGCCATAACCTCGAGATGGTCCTGCCCATAAAACATATCGCCATCAACAAAATAGGTGGGGGAGCCAAAGAGCGACTGTTTTATGGCTTCCTCGGTATTCTGTTGATAGATTCTTCGCACGTCATCCGATGTCGCCGCCTTTAGTAGCGGTTCCGCATCGACGTCGGCTCTTTCCCCTATTTTTCGAAGGTCATCAGGATCATCCAGGTCGAAATCTTCGGCCCAATGCGCGCGCAGCATCTCGTGGGAGAGTCTGTCGATGTTAAGTCCCTGAACCAATCCGGCGATAAGCATACAGTTGGAAAGCGTGATGTCGTGATGGTGATGGGTTGGTGTCCCTTTCAGGACCGGGATGCCCCTAAACTCTGCCCAGCGTATGATTTCTCTTCCAAAAAAATAATTATTATGGGCGTCGGACCGATTTCCGAACGCCGGTGCTCCTGAGGCTTCTATAAGTTTGCGCAAATCAAAAGGGCGATGGTCAATCCTGCGTTTTGCGGCTTTGGCGATCCGCAACAATTCAGCATGCCCGAGGTAGGCATAGGCAGAGTAACCAGCATAGTAGTATTCTATTGTCGACATTGTGGTTTCCCTTATCAGCTTTATTTTATCGAATAGCTGGTTAATGTACGCCGAACTGCATCCTGCCATTTGGCATAGGCGGCGTCCCGTTCCTGGGGGGCGATTGTCGGCGAAAAGCGCTTGTCCCGATGCCAACTTTCGGAAAACTCGTCGATAGGGGGGTAAAAACCTGTCTGCAGGCCTGCAAGATAGGCGGCGCCAAGCGCGGTGGTTTCTGTTGTCGCGGGACGATCGACTGGTGCGCCCAAGATATCGGCGAGACGCTGCATCGTCCATTCTGAGGCAACCATTCCGCCATCGACCCGCAATACAGTTTCATGGTTATCTGTGAAATCGTCATGCATGGCCGTGAGCAGGTCACGCGTTTGAAAGCAGACGCTCTCCAGTGCGGCACGCGCGAATTCCTTCGGACCGGCGGCGCGGGTCAGCCCGAATATGGCGCCCCGGCAATCCGCATCCCAATAGGGCGCGCCAATCCCGACAAAAGCCGGCACTATAATAACCTGCTGACCGGGATCCGCATGTTCCGCGAGTTCACCTGATTGGGAAGCATTTTCGATGATGCCCAGACCGTCACGCAGCCATTGCACCGCGGCACCAGCAACGAAGATAGAGCCCTCTAGTGCATAGGTTGGCTTCCCATTCAGTTGATAGGCTATCGTCGTTAAAAGCTTGTTGTTGGATTTGACAGGTGTTTCTCCCGTGTTCAGCAGGGCGAAGCATCCGGTCCCATAGGTTGACTTCATCATGCCGGGCTTGAAACAGGCCTGACCCACGGTCGCCGCCTGCTGATCCCCGGCGATCGCCGCGATTTTGGTTGACCCACCCAGAATATCAGGGTCCAGCATCCCAAAGTCTGCGGCGCAATCCCGGACATCCGGCAAAAGGGATTTAGGAATATTAAGAATGTCCAGAAGTTCGTCGGACCATTCACCTAGGTGAATGTCGTAGATTAATGTACGGCTGGCGTTGGTTGCGTCGGTCGCATGAACCTTGCCACCTGTCAGCCGCCAGAGAAGAAAGCTATCGATCGTCCCGAACGCGAGCCGGCCTTTTTCCGCGGCCTCGCGCGCGCCCGCTACATTGTCGAGAAGCCAGGCGATCTTCGTGCCGGAGAAATAGGGATCGAGCAGCAGGCCGGTTTTCTCTGTGAAGGATGGCTCCAATCCTTCTTGCTTCAATTTGCTACAGAAATCCGCCGTTCGCCGGTCCTGCCAGACAATGGCGTTATGAATTGGCTTGCCGGTTTCGCGGTCCCAGACCACGGTAGTTTCTCGCTGGTTGGTGATACCTATGCCCGCAACCTTGCTGATTGTTACCTCTGCCTTAGCCAGCGCTTCCTTTGCCGTCGCAACGGTGGTACTCCAGATTTCCTCCGGGTCATGCTCAACCCACCCCGACGCTGGAAAATGTTGCTTAAATTCCTGCTGGCCGATGGCAACGGGTCGGTAATCTTTATCGAAGAGGATGGCCCGGCTCGATGTCGTGCCCTGATCAATGGCGAGGATATATCCTGTCATCTTGTGATTCGTCCGTTACATAGTCGCAAATTCCCTGAAGGGAATATTGACATGCGCGAACGGGATAGACCAGCCCGTTTTAACTCCGTCCGTCAGACAGCCTCATTTTCAAACAAGATTACACCGGCGGCCGTGTTGGAAATCGGGATATGATAATTGCGGGACAGCTCCCGAATGTTATCGCCAAGGGCACCACGCATAATCAACCACATGATCATTTCCACTCCCTGCGGTCCCACAATCTCAGCCAGTTCATAGTTGGAATATTTAAGCAGCCATTCGGGCTCGTCCTTTAGCTTTTCCAGGAATTCCGTGTCGAATTCCCGGTTAGTATGGCCGGCGCGTTCCCCGTCGAGTTGATGTGAAAGGCCTCCTGTCCCCAGGATGACAACATCCAAATCTTTATCATAGGACGCTACGGCCTTACCGATTGCCTCCCCAAGCTTGAGACAGCGGCGTGCCGTGGGGAAGGGATACTGCACCACGTTCACGCAGAGCGGGATGACCTTCACCTGATCGCGTTGTTCCTGTTTCGGCCACATGAGGGACATAGGCACAGTGAATCCATGATCCACCAGCATTTCCTGACACATGGTAATATCAAACTCATCATGAATCAGGCTGTCGATTATATGCCAGGAAAACTCGGGATCTCCCTGAAAAGGATCAAGCGGCTTCAGGCCCCATCCTTCATCGGCATTCTGGTACTCAGCCGCAGCGCCAATGGCGAAGGTTGGCATGGTATCGAGAAAGAAGTTCAAGCCATGGTCATTGTAAACGAGGATTGCTACGTCGGGCTTCTTCTCCTCCATCCAGTTCCAGACGGGTTTATATCCGTCGAAAAAGGGGGCCCAATAAGGGTCTGATATCAGGCCTTGCTCTATTGCGTTGCCAATTGCCGGAACATGAGAGCTGCCAACACCGCCGATTAATCTAGCCATTTTTCGTCTCTCCTGCGGCCAGTAGCTTGGCCTTGAATTCCTCGAGGCTGATGCCTGCCTGCTGCGCGCCAATGTCTTGCATGTTGAGGCCGAACATTCCGGTCAGTTTCGCGAGATAGTATATATTGCCGCCAAGGTTCAGAAGGGCGAGCACGTTACGTTTCTTGACAGCGTCGCGTTGCTCATCCGTCAGGCCATATTTTGTGCAGTAGCCGTCTTCGTCCGCTTTGAAGGCGTCCCGGTTTTCCGCCTTGTTGAAGGAAAAGCACATTTTGTTGAGCGCATATCCCTTCATAGCCATGCGGCCCTCAAAGACCATTGTGCCGGGAATGGGCTTCTTGCCTGCCAGGCTTTTCATTGGGTGTCTCCCTTCAAGACGGGCTTGTTTCTTCCGGCCAGTAAAGCCGCAAGGGATTATCGATCAGCAGTCGCTGTTGCGCGTCCTTTGTGACGGCTATTCTTGGGATTACGTCGACCAGAATTCCTTCATCAGGTACATGGGATTTCATGTTCGGGTGCGGCCAGTCCGTTCCCCAGAGGACACGGTCCGGGAACCGTTCCACAAGATATTTGGCAAATGGAATTACATCATCATACGGTGGTCCAGCCACGGTCAACCGCTCCGGGCAGCTTACCTTGGTCCAGAAATTCTCATTTTCTTCGAGCAGATTTACAAACCGCTGAAAGTCTGGATGATCGACGCCCTTGGTGGCGTCCGGGCGCCCCATATGATCAACAACAACCGTGGTGGGCAGCTGTTTCAGGAACGGGACCAGCTCTTCAAGATCCGGCGCCTCGAAATAAACGACAATATGCCAACCAAGTTTCGCGATACGATCGGCAATGCCAAGAAAAACTTCTTTCGGGGTCGCATCTACCAGCCTTTTCACAAAGTTGAAGCGCACAGCCCGTACACCCGCCGCGTCCATGTTTGTGAGTTCTGCATCTGTTATATCGGGGCCAACAACGGCAACGCCGCGTGCGAGCCCACCCGAAGATTTCAGGGCATCTACAAGAGCATCATTGTTCCGGCCATGACAGGAGGCCTGTACAATGACATTGCGGGAAAAGCCGAGATAATCCCGAAGCTCAAACAGCTTGGCTTTGGGTGCGTCGCACGGGGTGTACTTCCGCTCTGGCGCATAAAGAAACCTGTCCGCAGGTCCAAAGACATGGCAATGGGCGTCAACCGCGCCTTTCGGCACCTTGAACTTGGGTCTAGATGGATTGGGGTGAAAGGGCAGGTAATCCGGGTCCATTTTTTCTTCCTTATTGGGCGAAGATAACGCCATCAAATAACTTGCGGGCTGTCCGTAAGATGGCCGCGCTCTCAACTCCGCCCACATTATCCATTTCCAGAACTACAGTCGTCTCACCGATAGGATGCTCGATTTTAAGCTCCTTCCGTCTGCCATTGGGAATGACGGCCAGTTCCGCAGCTGGGGAGCCTTCAAGTGCGGCCGCGGTCGCGACTGTTACCGCGCCCAGAACGCCGATAGAGGCATGGCAACGGTGCGGAATAAAAGTCCGGGTAGAGATTGCCCCGCCGGAGAGCGGCTTGCTGACCATGCACATTTTCGGAACTGTCTTGTTTATCACATCGCCCAAATTCATCTTTGGACCTGCTTGCAGGCGAATGGCTTCCAGACGTTCTTTAAGCGGCTCGTTTGCTTCGAGCTCCTCCCGTGTTTCTCGGCCTGTGATCCCCATGTCTGACGCGCGCATAACCACCGAGGGCATGCCGTTGTCGATCATTGTCACCTCGACACCGTTGATTACATCGCAGGCATTTCCTGTTGGTAGAAGTGCGCCGCATGTAGAGCCGGCAGTCTCTGTGAACGTGATCGGGATGGGGGCGGCGCTGCCGGGCACGCCATCAATCGTCGCCGTCCCCGCATAGGAAACACGCCCGTTAGGTGTCGGGATCCGTGCAATTGCTGTTTGACCCGTATTTTCCATATAGATGGTCACGTCTGTATCGTCGCCCTTAACCTTGACCAAGCCCCGTTCAATTGCAAATGGGCCGACCCCAGCAAGGATATTGCCGCAATTTTGGGCGTCCGTAACAATTGGCTGATCGACCATCACCTGCAAAAAAAGATAGTCAACGTCAACACCATCGCGCGTCGAGGGGCGAATGACTGCGACCTTGGAGGTCAACGGGTCCGCACCTCCCATCCCGTCAATTTGCCGCAAGTCAGGGGAACCCATAACGCTGAGCAGAAAAGCATCGCGTTCGGATTTGCCAGACGGTAAGTCGCTTTCCAGAAAATAGCCCCCCTTCGACGTCCCGCCGCGCATCCATATGCAGGGGGCGCTAGACATATTTCAGGCCCTTCTCTGCAAGCCGTTCACGCATCTTGTACATATCAAGGCCCAATTCTCCGGCCGCCAGTCGCTTGCGCTTCTCTTCTTCGTTGGCTATGCGGGCCTCCGCTTTGTCGGCTACGTTGGCAGCTTCTTCCCGCTGGACAACACAGACTCCATCATCATCGGCGACAATCACATCGCCCGGATTGACGAGGGCGCCGGCGCAAACGATGGGGATATTGACCGACCCCAAGGTCTCCTTCACCGTTCCTTCGGCGCAAACTGCTTTTGACCAGACCGGGAACTTCATTGCAGTGAGATCGCGGATATCCCGGACGCCTGCGTCGATGATCAATCCGACCCCGCCTCGTGCCTGCATGGAGGTTGCCAGGAGATCGCCAAAATAGCCGGCATCCGACGGGGAGGTGGGAGCCAGAACAAGAATATCGCCCGGTTTTACCTGCTCGATCGCGACATGGACCATCCAGTTGTCCGCCGGCGGAGCGGATATGGTAACTGCGGAGGCGGCAATAGATGCTCCGGAATATATCGGCCGCATGTAGGAGGCAAGGAGACCTTTTCTGCCTTGCGCCTCATGCACGGTGGCGACGCCGCACTTCGCAAGTCGCGAGATCACCTCGGCATCGGCCCGTTTTATATTCTGTACAACAACAGCCATCACAGTTCATCCACGGTACGCGGATAGATCGACTGGAACCCCTCAGCATATCGTGCCGGTCGCCCGCCCGCCTGACCGCCGGAGTTGCGCCGGAAATGATTGCCACGGTTTTCGGCTACATTTGTGTAGTAATCCCAAAGATGTTCCTGTCCCTGCATGCATTCGATGGCAGCACGCTTCTTGTCCCAGACGGACGTGATATCAAGGAAGACATCGGGCTTCCATCCCATCTGCTCGGTCTGGTGCGGTTCGAACAGGTAGAGCTGCGGGGCGCCCAGAACTTTCTCTCCCGGGTTATGACCCCAGGCCTGCGCAATCATCCGGCATTCCATGGCCAGCGTGGTCGCAAAGCTGTGATCTGTATTGTAGGGGTCATACTGCGAGTGGCTCAGCATGAAATTCGGTTGAACTTTACGGATCAGGTCAACCACTTTGAACTTATCGTCACGCGTCACTTCCAGCGGATAGTCACCGAGGTCAAAAAATACGATATCATGGGCGTCCAGCGCCTTTGCGGCATTCTCCGCCTCGATACGGCGCGCTTTCTTCACGGCCTCGAGCGTCGTACCGCCTTCCTGCTTCCAAAGTTTCGCGCTTTCTCCGCGCTCCCCGAAAGAGAGGCAGGCAATTGTCACGTCATAGCCTTTTTCCTCGTGCAAGGCGATGGCCCCAGCGCAACGCCAGACGAAATCGGCGGCGTGGGCGCTGATAACAAGTGCCGTTTTATTCTCTGACATTTTCTGCTCCTAACTTGCGAACGTTTGTCCGATCGTTCTTCTGCTTCTCTTTGTACCATCTTCCTGTTGGGGCGAATTTTCTATTTCAAATTCACATTCATGATATAATTTTTTCCTATAGCCAGATGCTCTATGAGGAAAATATTATAGCGACATGGATAATATGGCACCAAATCTCCGGCACTTGCGTGCCTTTTGTCTGGTGGCGGCGCATCAGAGCATCAGCCGTGCGTCGGAAGAGGTATTTCTCTCTCAGCCAGCGATCACACAGGCGATTGCAAAGATTGAATTAGCGTTGGGGGTTGAACTTTTTACCCGCCGGACAGACGGCGTTTTTATTACCGATGCGGGTAGGCTTTTTTTAGTGCGGGCGACGCGCGCACAGGAATTTATCCAAGCTGGAATTGTGGAAGCGCGCCGCATCGCGCAAGTAAAAAGCGGGGACGGCTTCGAAAACCTCGGCCATCTGGTTACCGGTGTACAGCTGCGCGCCCTGATTGCCATCGCGAATACGGGTAATTTCAGTCTCGCGGCGAAGCGCGTCGGTATTTCTCAACCCTCCCTCTATCGTGCGGCAAGGGATCTCGAACGTCTCTCGGGAATGGCCTTCTTTCGTAAAAGTGGCCAGGGTATTGAACTTACCCCCGCGGCTGAAGCCTGTGCGCGCCACGCAAAGCTTGCTTTTGCGGAACTCACGCAAGGGTATATGGAAATTGCAGAGTACAAGGGGATCGATAGCGGACGGATTGTTATCGGCACGATGCCGCTCGCCCGGACCTATATTTTGCCGACGGCTATAAACCGTATTTTGGATGCCCGTCCCGGCGTTAAGATCAGTGTTATCGATGGTCGATATGAAGATCTGCTGCATGGCCTGCGATACAGTGAAATAGATATTCTGATCGGTGCGTTACGCAATCCGCCACCGATTGATGATGTTGTCGAAGAAACAATGCTAGAGGACGAACTCGCGCTAATTGTTCGCGCAGGCCACCCTCTTACACACAAGAAAAAGATCACGATCGATGAACTTGCCGCCTATCCCTGGATTACACCGCGAGAAGGATCCCCGACGCGGATCAAGTTTGAGGAACTCTTTTCACGTCGACAGTGTTCCGCCCCCGAAAGCCAGATAGAGGCCAGTTCTCTTGTGTTGATCAGAGGCCTCCTTCTCGAAAGTGACCGGATTACAATTCTCTCCGCCCATCAGACTAGGCATGAGCGGGAGCAAGGCTTGCTGGTGCAGATACCTTTTGATCTTGGAAATACCCGACGGCCTATTGGATTAACGACACGGCAAGACTGGCATCCGACGAAAACGCAGGCGGAATTTGTCGAGGCCCTTCGGTCGGTGGGACGTAGTCTCGCCTAGATTATCCATGGCCGGTTATTCAATATTTGAATGAGGGGGCTGACTTTTTTAATTTCCTGAAAGCCTTCAGGACGGGTAGGAAAAGTCAGTGCGCAGTACAGGATCGGAATAGTCACAATGCAGGATAGCTATCAGATTGCCTTCGTTGGATTTGGCGAGGCCGCCATGGCCTTTGTTAAAGGGTGGCGGGAACACGGTGAATTATCTCTGCGCGCATTCGATGTGAAAACGCAGAATCCTGATACTGCTATTGCTTCGGCAAAGCGTGAAGATTATGCAACCCACCTGGTTGGAGGAGAGGACAGCCTTTCGACGGCGCTGAAGGGAGCGTCTGTTGTATTCTCCCTTGTGACTGCGGACCAGGCGCATGCAGCCGCACGGGCCACAGCACCTCATATGGAACGGGGGAGCCTCTTTTTGGATTGCAATTCCTGCGCCCCCGGAACGAAACGCCGCTCGGCAAAATGTATTGAAAACGCGGGCGGTCGCTACGTTGATGTGGCGGTCATGTCTCCGGTATACCCGAAATTGCATAAAACACCGCTGTTGATTTCCGGACCTCATACGAAAGCCGCAATGGCAGTATTTGACTATCTTCAAATGAGTGCGAAGGTGATGGACGGAGACGTGGGGCGTGCGTCTTCAGTGAAAATGGTTCGGAGTATCATGATGAAAGGACTGGAGGCGCTCTTCGCTGAATGTGTTCTGGCGGGTCGGCAGGCAGGGGTGGATAAAGAGGTGCTGGCGTCCCTTGATGTGACTTATCCTGGCTTTAACTTCACAGATCGCGCCAGCTACAGTTTTGAGCGAATGACAGCTCACGGCAAACGGCGCGCGGAAGAAATGAAAGAGGTTGCGTTGACCATCGAGGAACTGGGCCTTCCAAATGACATGGCGCATGCAATAGTCAACTGGCAATCACGCATAGGTAATCTCGGAATGACCGCCGGTGAAGATAACTATCAGAAGCGGGCGGATGCGTTGCTTGCGCGGTTCAATAAAAACACTGGGAAAATGGAGACGGAAGAATGAGAGTTTGTGTTGCCGGTGCAGCCGGTGCCTTTGGACAAAAGCACCTCGACGCCATTAGCAAGATCGAGGGCGTGCAAGTGACCTCAATCGTTGGCAGGGAAGCGGAGAGTACGAAAGCGGCGGCCGAAGTGCGCAGGATCGGACATTGGACGCTTGATCTTGCCGAAAGCCTGTCACGTGATGATGTGGATAGCGTGATACTATCGACCCCGACGCAAATGCATGCGGCCCAGGCCATTCAATGTCTGCAGGCGGGAAAGCATGTGCTCGTCGAGATTCCCATGGCGGACAATCTTGCGGATTCCCGACGGCTCGTTGCGGTTCAGCAGGAAACGGGTCTGGTCGCAATGGCGGGGCATGTTAGGCGCTTTAACCCCAGCCATCAATGGATCCATAACAAGATCAAGGCCGGGGAATTGTCCCTGCAGCAGCTTGATGTGCAGACCTACTTTTTCCGCCGGACTAATACCAATGCGCTTGGAAAGCCCAGAAGCTGGACAGATCATTTGCTCTGGCATCACGCCTGTCATACTGTCGACCTCTTCCAGTATCAAACCGGTGCCACGGCGGCACAGGTCTATGGGTTACAAGGACCGCACCATCCGGAGCTTGGCATTGCCCTGGATATGAGTATCGGAATGAAGGCACCCTCCGGTGCGCTGTGCACCTTGTCTCTTTCCTTCAATAACGACGGTCCTCTCGGGACCTTCTTCCGCTATATCTGCGACAACGGGACATATATTGCTCGCTATGATGATCTGGTGGACGGCTATGAAAACCCGATTGACCTGTCGGATGTCGCGATTTCCAACAATGGTATTGAACTGATTGACCGGGAATTCTTCTCTGCTATTCAGGAAGGGCGTGAACCCAACAGCTCCGTGGCGCAATGTCTTCCAGCGATGGAAACCCTGGATCGTATCGAAAAATGCTTCATTGACTAGGTTTGTTTGGTTGACTTCCCAAACGAGACATGACGCAATGGCCGACGTTTCATTCTGCAAACGTCGGTCTCATCTATGTTGCGTCTTAGAGGCACCCTGCCTTTTGTCCGTCAGGAATGGCGGTTCCTACTCTTTGGCTTGCTTTTAGCTTTCTGGTCCGGTCCCGGCCAGACCTATGTCATTTCGGTCATTGGCGGACATATCCGTGCGGATTTTGATCTCACCAATGGTGAGTTTGGCACGATCTATACTGTCGCGACCCTTGTATGTGCGGCAATGCTCTGGAAAGCGGGGCCACTTGTTGACCGGTTGCCTCTCAAAAGCTTTGTGCTGAAGGTCGGGGTCCTCATGGTGGCTGCGACAATGGCTTTCGGGTTTATCCAGGGGCCGGTGACGCTTTTCTTCGGGATCATTGCTGTCCGATTTATGGGCCAGGGAATGATGACGCATATCGCGCTGACCTCAATGGCGAGGCGGTATGAAGCGGAACGTGGCCGGGCCGTCGCCATTGCCGCACTTGGTTTTCCTCTGGGTGAAGCTCTGTTTCCGCCGCTCATTGTGTTGGCGCTCGGCTTTGTTGACTGGCGCCTGATCTGGCCGGCAATGGCAGTCCTGGCAGCCTTTACCCTATTGCCGGTCGCGCCCTTGCTAATACGTCATACCAGTCATCAGGACGGTGCTGGTGCTGCGGTCCTTCGGGCCGCTGATGAAGATGCCAAGCATTGGACTCGCGCGGAAATGCTTCGTGATAAGAGATTTTATCTTCTTATGCCGACGGCTATGGCGCCTGCGGCGATAATCACGGGCCTCTTCTTCCATCAGGTGTACTTTATTGGGCTTAAAGGATGGAGTTTCGAAGTCTGGAGCTTGTCATTCGCGATTTTCGCGTTGGCATCGTTAATTGGCGGTGTGGCGTCGGGATTTCTCGTGGATTTGTTTCGGGCCAGACGGCTCGTCCCCTTCATCCTGATCCCATTGTCCGTGGGCATTTTGATTTTTGCCTATGCTCCGACGCAGATCTTCGCCGTTGTTGTAATGTTCTGCCTTGGCTTTGGCGCAGGCGGGACAAATCCTGTGCTTTCTTCACTTTGGCCGGAAATATACGGGACACAGCATCTCGGTGCCATTCGCTCCGTTGCGACAGTTGTGATGGTTTTTGGCTCTGCCCTTGGCCCCGTATTCATGGGCTTGGCGTTGGATGCGTCCCTATCCATTGAATTTATTGCTATTGTCTCTGTCGTAATCGTCATTATTTCTGCGCTGCTTGCCAAAATTGCGCTTCGTTCGAGATAAGGCCTGGCGACGTCAATTTACTATAGCGCCGACGTTTGTCTGAACAGGATATTCCCAGTCCGAATTGAGTTATTTAAAATTTTATTAATTTTCTTGCTTTATCCCCCGTTTAGGGGATGTGGCAGGCCGCCGGATCGTAGTAGGTTTCCCCCATAGTTGAGAAAATTAAAGACAGACTGGCCTGGTTTGGCTATTTTTTTAAAGGGTTAGCTGATTCGGCATAGCCGCGGCAACGTAAAGTGAGTGGAGTAGGGCAAAATGGCGACGTCTAACGGTAATAGCGGTAGCGGCACCGAAAAATCAACAGGGGCCGAGGTTATCATTGAGGCAACTCCGGGAAAAACGATTAAATTACCAGTTGAGTCCCTGGCAAGTATCCAGTTCGTACAGGACGGCGGTAACTTGCTTGTCGTACCGGTTGACGGCGGAAATACATATTTGCTTCAGGACTTCCTGACGTTCGGCACGACCGAAAATCCCCCTAACATTGAGCTGGAAAATGGTGACGTCCTCGAAATCGGGGAAATTACGCCTCTGGTTCAAGGCTTTTCCGTCGCGGATATAAATCCTCAGGCGGGTGATGACAACAGCGATGGCGGCGGCGCGAACTTCCGGCCCTTTACAGACGGCAGCATTGGCGACCCGCTGGGAATTTCTGATCTACTTGCCCCGACAGAACTCGCATTTTCCCGCGAAGAAGAAGAAGAAATTATCGGGGAGAATGAGGATTCCTCCTCCACGAGGACGCCGACAGATGACCCTGGCGGGATAATTACATTGAATTTCTCCACTCCTATTGGAGGCGCCGCTCCCGCAGCGGGGGGATATGAAGACTGGCAGCCCAATCAGAATGTTGGGGACACTACCGAAACGCCGATGCAGATGTTGGTAGAGTTTACGCCGGAAACGGACGAGGAACTGACATCCATAGATATTTCCGGATTTCCGGCAGGCACGCGGTTTTTCGTTGGTGGATCGGCGGCAGGCGATGAAGTAGACGTGACAAGCGGGAGCTATTCAGTTCTGGCTGCGGGCGGTGTTCTGCCCGCGATGTATTTACTCCCGCCTGCAAATAGCGATGCGGACATTGTTCTTACCGTACTTGCTAATTTTGTTAATGGCACGGGTGACACAGGAACGTCAGAAGTTACCGGTACAGCAGTGATTGATGCGGTTGCTGATGCACCCACGATATCCGGTGGTGATGCCAGCGGTGACGAGAATACGGCGATTGCGATACCTGAAATCACAGCGGCGCTACAGGATACGGACGGATCCGAAACACTCGCTGTGTCAATCGGCGGTGTCCCGGTAGGGGCAACACTGTCTGATGGTGTGAACAGTTTTACGGGGGACGGCTCTGACGCAGATGTTACAGGATGGGACCTTGCCGCGCTAACCATCACACCGCCAACAGATGATGATGCAGATTTCACATTGACGGTGACGGCGACCGCGACCGAAGCGGCAACAGTTGCCGACGGTGGTGAACTGACTGAAGCCAATAATACGGCAAGCAGTACCTTTTCGGTTAATGTTACAGTCAATGACGTTCCTCCGGCCGATGATGGTCCGACAGCAGTTGACGATGGCCCCTTTGTCAAGGTGGAAGCCCCAGACATTCATGCTGTCTTTGTGATTGATACCTCCGGGAGCATGGACTGGAATGAATTGTCATTGATGGAGGCGGCGCTCAAAAATCTGGCAACGACATTGTTTGAGCAAAACCCGGACGGCACAGCGATTACCTTGATCGATTTCGATGAAACAGCCCGGTTTATCGGTGGAGGGACTTTTACAACGCTGGAATCTGTCTTGGATGCTTTGGATCCCCTGGATGCTTGGAGTGGCGGTAATACCAACTATGAGGATGCACTCAACCTCACACGCACGGTAGATTTTGTTCCAGGGTATGATCAGGCGATTTACTTTATTTCTGACGGGCAGCCGACAATAGGTGATACCCAAGCAGGTATAGATAGCTTTAACGACTGGGTAACGAATGACCTTAACAATGCCAAGGTTTACTCTGTCGGTCTCGGCGGCGATGCGGAAAATAGTGCGTATCTGGGCCAGATCGATAATACCCCGGACGACAATAATCTCGACCCGGCTGCAGGCGATCCGTATCTCTATGTGGAAAGCCCTGAAGAACTATCCGCGAGCCTTCAGCCCGCTGATGCCTGGGTGACAGGGAATGTCCTTGATAATGACATTCTTGGAAGCGATCCACTGGCCGATATCCCGATTGTTTCGTTCACTTATAATGGTGTGACGTATGATTTGTCGTCGACGTCGGGTCCTGGCGTCTTTGTTGACGGAAACGTTGTCGCCATTGACACTGAATTCGGTGTGTTTGAATTGAATTTTGAAACCGGTGAATATGCCTATCAGGTTCAATCCGATGTCGCCGATTTCGAAACGGAGGCGTTCAGCTACACCATTTCTGATGATGACGGATCGACAAGTTCCGCTGTTCTCACCATCACTATTGCGCCGGACAATGCCTTTACCGGAACGGCTGCGTCTGAGGTGATCAGCGGGGGTGACGCAAATGATTATATTCTTGGTGCCGGCGGAGATGATACGCTTTCCGGCGGGGACGGGGATGACCGGTTTGTCTATCAAAACGCCGGTGTTGACGGCAATGATGTGATTGAAGATTTTGGCGCTAACGGGGATGCGGATGTCATCGACCTGACAGCGCTATTTGATCAATTGGGCATTGCTGCTGCAGACCGCGCAGATCATGTTGTTTTCTCGGAAGCGGGGGGCGATACAACGATTACGGTTACGGATGCCGCGGATTCCGAAATCGCCGGATTCTCGATTGTCGTGGAAAATGCGTCGCTCAACAGCTCCGATATCACAAATGGGAAAATAGTCGTCGACGAAAGTTAGTTCGTTGCTGACAGGAGGGAAAAGGCCGCATTTTTTGCGGCCTTTTTCTTTTGCTGCTTGGGTTAAATGACTGGAAGCCTTGAATCGCTTCCCGTAGTATAACCGCACCCGAGCGGGGTTTTTCGAGTAATCAGGGGGCGTATATTGGCTAAAGTAAAATATTTTCTCGGCGTCATGGCAATCGTGATGGTAATGCCCATCATCGTGAACGCTAAGGATCTTTCGATTTCTGCATTCAAGGGGGATTGGCGCGGAAATGCCATTTCGGAAAGTAATGTCAGTGTCACTTTTCCGATTACCAGCCGGGATATCGATGTCAGCATCAAACCAGATGAAAATGGCGATTTTAGTATTACCTGGCGCACACTTCTGCGGCAGAAAGGGGTGCCTGATAGTCCCAAAGAGTCCCTGAAGGAAACCACCTTGACTTTCGTCAAGACAGATAGTCCGAATGTCTGGAAGGACAGCACCGGCGGAAATGTCTACGCCGGTGACAACATAGCCTGGGCACGGTTAAAAAAGCAGACCTTGACTGTCTATATCATGGCGATCAGCGAAACGGGTGATTATGACATGCAGGTTTACAAACGCACGTTGAATGGCGTTAATATGGAGCTTGATTTCACCGCTATTCGCGATGGCGTCATACGCCGGACGGCGAAGGGGCGGCTTACCCTCAACAATTACTAGGCTTTTCCATTAAGGCTAGAAATCTCCAATGCCGGGCGAGATATTGCGTTTTTGCGGCGTACCCTGGCGGGTTTGTGGCGGTGGTGGCGCCGCGCGTTGTGCGCAGTTTGATCGTTCGCAAAGCCGACAGGTTATGCCGACAGGCATAACGGTTTTTGGCGCCGCAAGGTTAAGGCCATCGGCATAAATCAGTCGGTGTGCTTCTGCAATGTCGCAACCGATACTGATGGCGTAATGCCGTTTAGGCTGGGCATACCCGAGGCTGGGCTTGGTGACGGTGCGCGCGATGGAAAAGAAGCGTTGGCCATCGGGCATCTCGGAAATTTGCGGGCATAGGGCGCCGGGTGTTAAAAATGCGGCATGTAGTACCCAACGCGGGCAGGAATTGCCATATCGCGGGATGCGCAACCCTGACGCACTGAACCTTTTAGAGATATTGCCGGCCACATCACTTCGGATCAGATGAAAGGGAACACCGCTGCTGCCGGGTTTCATCAAGGTCGTCAACCGATGGCAAATTTGCTCAAAGCTGCCATCGAACTGCTGTTGCAACAACTCAATGTCATACCGCAGGTCTTCAGCCGATTTAAAAAACACATCATATGGAAACAGAAAGGCGCCCGCGAAGTAATTTGAGAGCGCAGCTATACCCTTTTGCTTCGCCGCTTCTGTCGGGAGTTCCGGGGCGTTTACAAGGTCCTCAAATAGAGGAGTAAAGTTGAGCTGGCCGCACAGAAGGGCAAGATGAAACTTGACACTCGATTGAGGCAGAGATTTAGAGAGTACGAGTAAGTGATTTTTTTCGTCATAAAGAGTTGCTTCAGTATTGTGGCTGTCTCTTGAGGCAAACTCGATCTGAATGCCATGTTTCTCCTGCAGGTACTCCATCATCATGGGGGGTGTCAGGAGATTATGTTCATTGAAGGTGGCGCGAAATTCTGCCGCTGCCTGCTCTATCGGGTCAAAATAGTTATTCCGGGCCTGAATAAAATCGGAAACGGCCTCATTTGGCGATGGCGCCCAGGATTTTCCGGTCAAGCTGCCATCCCCGACGACGCCAAGCATTTCATTCACCGTATCATTGAGGGCTTCGCTGTCCTTTAGGGCGATCTGGAGAAATTCTTTTCGCTCTTTCGGGCCAAGATCATCATTGTCATGCACGATTTCGGTCGACGACATGATTGACGTCACGAGTGTCCGCAACCGAAAGGATGAGCCGGCGAAAAGAAAATCCTGTGAAAGCCGCTCGCTCAGTAACTGCAAATCCGTTTGCGCAGCTTTAAACGCATCATATGCTTTCTTGAAAGCTGAACTGAGGGCAGGCGCATCTGCTGCCATTTCCGCAATTTCCTCATCCGTAAATTCATCCTCGGCAAACAGCGGGTCTTTCAGAGCGTCCGTAATCTCACCAATCAGATGTCCTTCTTCCTGCGGCGAGAAGACTTGCGGGTCAACTTTCAGAATCTTGCTTAAATGCAGCAGTAACGGGACTGTAATGCTGCGCCTGTTATGTTCCAGCAAATTTAGATAGCTTGCAGAGATACCAAGCCGGTCGGCCAGTTCTACCTGGGTTATGTTTCTTTCTTTGCGCAATCTCCGTAAACGATTGCCAAGCAGAGGTGATTTCGCCATCAAGATATCCGAAAGTTTACAAAATTTTACAAATTTACAATTTAAATTAGTAATTATTTACATAAAAAAGTGATGTTTTACAAGGTTTTGTTGGGAAAAATGGCAAAAATGTGAAACTTTTACACGGCAGGGAGAGGTTTGCGTTGAAAAATATAACTCAGACATCTTGCCGGGGATGATCCACTTGAACATGGGAGACAATTCATGAGCGATATCAAAAAACCAGGCATGTCGCGCCGCGGCCTTCTCAAGGCTGGCGCAGTTGGTGGCCTGGTCGCCGCTACTCCAAGCTTCTTTATCAAAGATGCCTGGGCGCAAGAATTCCGTAACAATCCGAAAAATTCAGGCGAACTCAAGCTTGGCTTTAACGTACCACAATCAGGCCCTTATGCGGATGAAGGGGCGGATGAACTTCGCGCCTACATGCTGGCCGTTAAGCATCTGAATGGTGAAGGTGACGGTGGTATGCTGAACACATTCAAGCCATCCATGCTGACCGGTAACGGTGTTCTTGGCAAAAAAGTGACCTACTCTACTGGCGATACGCAGACGAAGTCTGATGCCGCACGCGCGTCGGCAAAACGCATGATCGAGAAAGATGGCGTGCTGATGGTGACCGGCGGGTCTTCCTCTGGTGTGGCTATCGCGGTGCAATCCCTCTGCCAGGAACAGGGCATCATTTTTATGGCGGGTCTGACCCATTCCAACGATACCACGGGTAAAGACAAGCGCCGCTATGGTTTCCGCCACTTCTTCAATGCCTATATGTCCGGGGCCGCACTGGCACCGGTGCTGAATAAAGAATATGGATCCGATCGCCGGGCCTATCACTTGACAGCGGACTATACCTGGGGCTGGACACAGGAGGAATCCATCAAGAACTCCACCGAAGCACTTGGCTGGGAAACCGTCAATACGGTCAAGACGCCTGTCGGCGCTGGTGACTTCTCGCAATATATCACGCCGGTTCTCAATTCAGGTGCGGACGTTCTTATCCTCAACCACTACGGTAAGGATATGGTCAACTCACTGAGCCAGGCCGTACAGTTCGGCTTGCGTGAAAAACAGGCCAACGGCAAGAATTTTGAAATTGTTGTGCCGCTCTTTTCGCGTCTGATGGCGCAAGGTGCAGGCGATGCGATCAAGGGTATTCTTGGAACAACGAACTGGAATTGGTCCTTACAGGATGAAGGATCACAGGCGTTTGTTCAGTCTTTCGGTGCGGAATATGGGGCACCGCCGTCAATGGCAGCCCATACCTGCTATGTCCAGACATTGCTTTATGCAAACGCCTGCGAGATGGCTGGTACATTCTATCCGCCGGAAGTCATCAAGCAGCTTGAGGGCTTCAATTTTGACGGCATGGGCAACGGCCCGACACTTTATCGTGCAGAAGATCATCAATGCTTCAAGGATGTTCTTGTGGTGCGCGGTAACGAAAACCCGAGTAGTCAATTCGACCTCCTGAAGGTGGTTGATATTACCCCGCGGGCCCAGGTTGAGTATGACTGGACCATTTTCGGCGGATCTCTTGGTCCGTATGAAGTAAAAATGTAGTTTCTATTACCGCACGCGGGTTGGCAGATGTCGGGAGGGCAGCCAACCCGCGAACTTTTGCAATGGATTAGCCGGCAATAAAACTTGCGGGATTGTTTGGGGTAGGTTTCATGGATGCCATTTTTATTCAAATATTAAATGGACTGGATAAAGGGGCGGCTTACGCCCTGATTGCGCTTGGCTTGACACTGGTGTTCGGAACATTGGGAATTGTGAATTTTGCCCATGGCGCATTGTTTATGCTTGGAGCATTTTGCGCCGTTACCTTTCAGAAGCTTGTCACTTTATCGGTTAAGGTTCGTGATGAAGGGATTACGGCGTTCGTTGCCTACAAGGAGCAGCCTTACCTCGAAACCTGGTTTGGCGACACTGGTCGGATAATTATTGATTATTCCGTCCCACTTTCCATCATGCTGGCCATCCCATTCATGTTGCTGGTCGGCTATGTCATGGAGCGGGGACTGATCAAGCATTTCTACAAGCGTCCTCATGCAGAGCAAATTCTGGTTACCTTTGGCCTTGCAATCGTTATTCAGGAAATCATCAAGGCTTATTTTGGCGCCAACCCGATACCGCAGCCCGCGCCTGAAATTCTGGCGGGCAGCGCGAATGTTGGCTCCTGGGTCGGGCTTGGCAATAACCTCGTCTATCCGTGGTGGCGCCTTATCTACCTCTGCTTTTCCGGTGCGGTCATTTTCGCGGTGTTCGCGTTCTTGCAGTTCACCACCTATGGCATGGTGGTCCGCGCCGGGATGCGCGATCGCGAAACCGTCGGGATTCTCGGCATCAATATTGAGCGTCGCTTTACTATCGTTTTTGCCATCGCCGCCGTCGTCGCCGGTGTCGCCGGCGTAATGTACACGCCAATCCTTCCGCCTGATTATCATCTTGGTATGGAGTTTCTGGTGCTTTCCTTCGTTGTTGTGGTCGTCGGCGGCATGGGGTCGCTAGGGGGGGCGGTGTTTGCCGGTTTCCTGCTGGGTGTTGTGCAGTCTTTTGCCTCTATGAATGAAGTAAAGGAGATTTTTCCGGGGATCGACCAGATCATTTTATATCTCGTCGCTGTTGTAATCTTACTGGTCTTGCCACGTGGGCTTATGGGCCGGGCTGGAGTTATGGATGACTGATACCAAGAAGCCGCTACTTAATGACACATTTATCGTGATCATTTTTGCCGCCGCCATCTTGGCGATGCCGATCTGGCTGGATCCTATTGGCGGCAACTATCCGGACCTGCTGCAGAAATTTGCCATTTACGGAATTTTCGCCATTGGCTTTAATATCCTTTTCGGTCTGACCGGATATCTTTCTTTCGGTCACGCAGCTTTTCTCGGTGTCGGGTCGTATGCCGCTGTCTGGTCGTTCAAGCTGTTGACGATGAACGTCATTCCGGCCGTTATTTTTGGCGTCCTGTTCGCAGGAATTCTTGCGGCGGTTATCGGCTTTCTAAGCCTGCGCCGATCGGGCATTTACTTCTCAATCCTCACGCTGGCCTTTGCCCAGATGTCCTATAATCTCGCCTATTCAGTACTAACGCCGATTACAAACGGGGAAACGGGGCTGCAATTGGCCCGATCCGATCCACGCATCCTGGATCACCTGTTCTCAGACAGCCAGGCATCGGCGGGACTACCGAGCACGGACTTGTTCGGCGAAACGATGAGCGGTTATCCCGGCTTTTATTTCTGTGCCGTTCTGTTGATTATCTGTTTTTACATCTCCATGCGGATATTCCGCTCTCCTTTTGGCCTGATGCTGAAAGGGATCAAGTCCAACCAGAACCGAATGAAATATACGGGCCTGAACACACGCCCCTACATGCTGACGGCGTTCATAATCTCCGGCATGTATGCCGGGTTGGCGGGGAGCCTGCTTGCGGTCACGGATCCATTGGCCGGCGCTGAAAGAATGCAATGGACTGCCTCGGGTGAAGTCGTGTTGATGACAATTCTCGGCGGCGCCGGCACGCTTGTCGGGCCGATGCTGGGCGCAGGCTTGATCAAGTATTTTGAAAATATCTTCTCTGCCTTCGATGACAATGTGCTTGCACAGGCCTTCTCCTTCCTGCCCGACAGCGTCGTCGAGTTTGTCGTGCCGGTGGTGGGCCTATTTGTCGGCAGTGGTTGGCATCTGACTTTGGGCCTGTTGTTTATGGTCATTGTGATATTCCTGCCCGGCGGGCTCGTGGAAGGATTCCGCCGTGTCGTCAATTATTTCAGGTCAGGTGGAAACGCGAAGCAACAATCCGTGGAAGCGCAAAATCAGGCTGGCGAGTAAAAGGAAATATCATGGGCGATCTCGTTCTTCATCTGGATAATATCAATAAAAGCTTTGGCGGCCTCAGTGCTCTGTCCGATGTCAATCTGCATGTGGAGGAAGGGACGACGCATGCCATCATTGGCCCCAACGGAGCGGGAAAATCAACGCTTCTGAATGTTTGTATCGGCCGGCTGAAGCCGGATACAGGGAAAGTGACCTTTGCGGGTGAGGTTCTAACCGGCAGGCAACCGCATGAAATTGCCCAGCTTGGCGTTGCCCGAGTTTTTCAGACGCCAGAGATTTTTCAGGAAATGACGCTGCTTGAGAATGTAATGATTCCGGCTCTTTCCCATCGCGACGGGGCTTTTCGGCTGAACGCAACTGAACTTCTAAGCAAGCAGGGGGAAGTCCGCGAAGAGGCAGAACATATCCTTGAAGATGTCGGGTTAAAGGACATGATGATGGTCGAGGCGGCAAGCTTAAGCCGGGGTGACAAGCGCAGGCTGGAGCTCGGCATGTGTCTTATCTTGCGGCCACGTCTTTTGCTGCTCGACGAGCCGACTGCAGGCATGGCACGCCATGACACCAACCAGACCATTGAACTGTTAAAGAAGATCAAGTCTCGCGGGATGACAAAAGTGATTATTGAGCACGACATGCATGTTGTCTTCAGTCTTGCGGACAAGGTCAGTGTGTTGGCGCGCGGACAGATTATAGCAGGCGGAGATCCGCAGAGTGTACGTGAGGATCCGAAGGTCAAGGAAGCGTATTTGGGAGGGACCACTTAATGTCTGAGACCTCAGAAGCAATGCCATATTTCAGTGTAAAGGATATTCACGCCTATTATGGTGAATCCTACATTGTGCAAGGGGTTTCCTTCGACGTTGAAGAGGGGGATATCGTTGCGTTGCTGGGGCGGAATGGTGCCGGAAAAACATCTACATTGCGGGCGCTTGCCCGCGTCGACAGCCCCTCTTTGAAGCGCGGAGAGATCTATCTTAATGGTAAGGCGATTCATCCCCTCAAGGCATATCAAGCCGCGCAAGCAGGTGTCCAGCTTGTTCCGGAAGACCGCCGCATTATTGGCGGGCTGACGGTGGAGGAGAATTTATTGCTTTCCCAGGTAGCGGAACCGAAAGGGTGGGAAATAGAGCGTATTTATGACCATTTCCCGCGTCTTGGCGAAAGACGGAACCAGGATGCCGTTACTATGTCTGGTGGAGAGCAGCAGATGCTGGCAGTTGCCAGAGCGCTTGCGCGTGATGTGAAATTGTTGTTTCTTGATGAACCCTATGAAGGCCTCGCGCCGGTCATTGTTCAGGAAATCGAGAAAATTCTACTCGAAGTTAAAAACCTCGGGATTACCACGATTATTGTTGAACAGAATGCAGTTGCGGCGTTACAGCTTGCCGACAAGGCGCTCATCCTGGACATGGGGCAAATTGCCTTTCGCGGCACCGCGCAGCAAGTGCTGGAAGACCAGGAATTGCGGCATGAATATCTCGCGATTTGACGGCGGAAATTCAGTATTTTCTGACATTTAGGTTGTATTTAGATGGAGACGAACGCATAAATATCCTGTCACATACTGCCGAAAATTAAACATTGAAAAAACTGTATGTTGGGTGAAAGGACTTAGTAGGATGTCAGCAAAGGATCTATATCCCGTACCTCAGGAACTTGCAAAGACAGCTTGGGCCGATAAGACGAGTTATCAGGCGATGTACCGTGCGTCGGTTGAAGATCCCGATGCTTTCTGGGGCGAGCATGGAAAGCGGATTGACTGGATTAAACCCTACACCAAAGTGAAAGATGTTTCCTTTGCAAAGGACGACCTGCATATCAAATGGTTTTATGACGGGACCTTGAACGTCAGCTACAACTGTCTTGATCGTCACCTTGAAACGCGTGGCGATAGTCCCGCCATTATCTGGGAGGGGGACGATCCAAATGACGATAAAACCCTGACGTATCGCGAATTGCATGCCGAGGTATGCAAGTTTGCCAATGTGCTCAAGGCTCAAGGCATCAAAAAAGGGGACCGCGTGACCCTGTATATGCCGATGATCGTCGAGGCCGCGGTTGCCATGCTCGCCTGTACACGCATCGGTGCCATTCATTCGATCGTGTTCGGCGGATTTTCCCCAGATGCTCTGGCCGGTCGAATTAGGGATTGCAAATCGAATTGCGTGATTACCGCGGATGAAGGAGTTCGCGGAGGGCGGCCGATACCCCTCAAGGCCAATACGGATGCGGCGCTGGCGGATTGCCCCGACTGCACGACATGTATTGTTGTCAAGCGCACTGGCGGGACTATTAACTGGGTCGACGGCCGAGACGTCTGGTACCACGAGGCAATGGACAAGGTCGATGCCGTTTGCCCGCCCGAGGAAATGAACGCGGAAGATCCACTTTTTATTCTGTATACCTCCGGGTCTACTGGCCAGCCGAAGGGCGTGTTGCACACAACGGGTGGCTATATCGTCTACGCGGCCATGACTCACCGGTACGTGTTTGACTACCACGATGGCGATATTTACTGGTGTACAGCCGATGTCGGCTGGGTAACAGGTCATAGCTATATCATTTACGGACCCCTTGCGAATGGCGCAACGACCTTGATGTTTGAAGGGGTGCCGAACTATCCGACGGTCTCCCGCTTCTGGGAGGTATGCGACAAACACAACGTCAATATTTTCTATACGGCGCCGACAGCGATCCGCGCCTTAATGCGTGACGGTGATGAACCGGTCAAGAAGACATCCCGCAAATCGCTGCGGTTGCTGGGGTCTGTCGGTGAGCCAATTAATCCGGAAGCCTGGCGTTGGTATTATGATGTCGTTGGGGAGGGGCGCTGCCCGATCGTCGATACCTGGTGGCAGACGGAGACAGGCGGTATTCTGATCTCGCCGCTGCCAGGCGCTATGGACTTGAAGCCAGGCTCCGCCACACTTCCATTCTTTGGAATAGAACCCGTAATGGTCGATACCGAGGGCGCTGTTCTGGAG
The DNA here is from genome assembly GCF_017313765.1 of Sneathiella sedimenti. Lineage (GTDB taxonomy): Bacteria > Pseudomonadota > Alphaproteobacteria > Sneathiellales > Sneathiellaceae > Sneathiella > Sneathiella sedimenti. The sequence continues at coordinate 340,454 of NZ_JAFLNC010000003.1, forward strand.
GGGCCCTGCGAAGGTATGCTGTGTATCAAGGATAGCTGGCCCGGACAAATGCGAACAGTGTATGGCGACCATGAACGCTTTGTTCAGACCTATTTCAGCAATTTCTCCGGTCTCTATTTTAGTGGTGATGGGGCGAGACGGGATGAAGACGGTTACTATTGGATTACAGGTCGCGTTGACGACGTGATTAATGTCTCCGGTCACCGGATGGGGACGGCCGAGGTTGAGAGCGCGCTTGTTGCACATGAACTGGTGGCGGAAGCGGCCGTTGTAGGATATCCACATGATATCAAGGGGCAGGGGATATATGCCTATGTCACCTTGACCGCAGGGGTTGCCCCGTCAGAGGAATTGCGCGCCGAATTGGTCAAGTGGGTCCGTAATGAAATTGGTCCCATTGCCACACCGGATCTGATTCAGTGGGCCCCCGGCCTTCCTAAAACTCGCTCGGGCAAGATCATGCGACGTATCTTGCGTAAAGTGGCCGAGAATGACTATGCCAGTCTCGGCGACACGTCAACATTGGCAGAGCCCGCGGTAGTTGAAGAACTGATCGAAAACAGGATGAACAAGTAACGCAGCAAACCTGTCCGCCTGTTCCTGCGAGATTGACCAATGACAATATCCTAATAAATGGAGTAATATTGTTCAGCAGGGAACCGAAGAATGAGGGTGCCGACACAGAAGAGCTTCATAAGGAGCCGGGTAATGTCGTCAGCCTATATACGTTCTCGAGATCATCTAGGGAGCAAACGGGAGCATGACTCATACAGTGCTTGTGGTGGAAGACGAGCCGAATATCGTACTGTCTTTACAATTTATTTTGAGGCAAGCCGGGTTTACTGTGCGGGTGGCGCGCGATGGGGAACAGGCACTGCGGGCCGTTGAGGACTATGTGCCCGATCTGGTGATATTGGATATTATGCTGCCCAAGCAGGACGGTTTTGCGGTTTGTGAAGCCATCAGAGCGAATGCGGCCTGTGCGAATGTAAAAATTATCATGCTGTCGGCAAAAAGCCGGGAAGCAGACAAGGAAAGAGCGGTCGCGCTCGGCGCGGATGAATTTGTTACAAAGCCTTTTTCCACGCGTGCCCTTGGCAAGATGGTGAAGGAAATTGTGGCACCGGCGAACACGTCATTAGCACGCTAAGTAAATCTGAAGTTCGGGTTTTGACCATTTGACGGGTGAGGTTGGATGATAAGGACAGGGCGAAAAAAGGAATGGTCAGTTCTTCTGTTCGTCGCCTGTCTTGTCGCCCTCCTGCCGCCGGTTATTGCCCTGTTTGATAGCTCTATCCGTGTATTTGGCATCCCTCTCAGCTATCTGTTCGTGTTTGGAGTCTGGGCTTTCGCAATCGCCATGACGGCGTTGGGCGCAAGGCGGGGACCCGAGAAGGCGATCGGACCGCCAGAAGCGGAAAGGGGAGGGCCCAGCTCGACTGACCCCGGCCGGGGAAAACAGTAATGTCTGGCGGATTGGTCCTCACTGTTTCCATTCTCTATCTGGGGCTCCTTTTCGCCATCGCCCAATTTGTCGACCTTCAGTCTGCGAAGGGACGCCAGCTAACCAGAAACCCCTTTATCTATACCTTATCGATCGGCGTTTATTGTACTTCCTGGACATTTTACGGCAGTGTCGGGCTTGCCGCCACGGAAGGGCTTGGATTCCTGCCGATATATCTTGGTCCGACGCTGGTTTTTGTCCTCTGGTCTGTCGTCTGGGTTAAGATTATCCGTATTTGTAAGGTGCATCGGATAACGTCGATTGCGGATTTTATCGCCTCACGTTACGGCAAGCAGGCGAAATTGGGCGGTTTGGTAACGATCATCGCTGTGGTCGGCACTATGCCCTATATTTCGCTTCAGCTAAAATCCATCGCAACCAGCTTTAGAATCCTCGTCAGCTCTTCGGAAACGGCAATTTTGCATGCCCCGAACGAAGCCATCTTCTTCATCGATACAACGCTGATCGTGGCTATTGCGCTTGCGCTTTTTGCTATTCTTTTCGGGACACGCCATATCGACGCAAGCGAACATCATGAGGGGCTGGTCGCTGCAATCGCCTTTGAATCCGTGGTCAAGCTGGTCACTTTTCTGGCTGTCGGATTCTTCGTCACCTTTGGTCTTTACAACGGATTCGCAGACCTTTTCTCAACGGCCGCGGATAGGGGGCTGGATTCGCTTTTCACGGTTTCCAAGGATAATGACTACAGTGTGTGGATGACAATGACCGTGCTATCCATGGCGGCAATCATCTGTCTGCCCCGGCAGTTTTATATGACAGCCGTGGAGAATCCGGATGAATCATTTCTCCGCAAGGCAACCTGGTTGTTTCCACTCTATCTGCTGGTCATTAATATATTTGTCTTACCAATCGCGCTCGCAGGTCGATTGTCGTTTGGCGGCGCCTCGGCCGATGCGGATATGTTTATGCTGACCGTGCCGCTTTTTCATGACCAGGCGTTTTTGGCGCTCATCGCCTTCATTGGCGGATTGTCAGCGGCAACGTCAATGGTCATCGTCGCCTCGATCGCACTGGCGACGATGGTGTGCAATGACCTTATCATGCCGCTGCTATTGCGCTGGCGTGGCCTCAATATCAACAAGAATGATGACCTGACCGGGTTACTGCTCACCATCCGGCGGGTTAGTATTCTTCTCATTCTGATCCTTGGTTATGTTTATTATCTGATCGCGAGTGAGTCATACTCTCTCGTTACCATAGGCCTTGTCTCCTTTGCGGCGGCGGCACAGTTCGCGCCAGCCATCATAGGCGGCATTTTCTGGAAAGGGGCATCCTATCGGGGGGCAATGACCGGTCTCGCACTTGGTTTTATCGTCTGGCTATACACATTGCTGCTCCCGTCGTTTGCCCAGTCAGGATGGCTTCCAATTAGCTTTATAGAACAGGGACCTTATAGCATTTCACTTTTAAAGCCCTATGCGCTTTTCGGTATGGAAGGGTTTGATCGTCTGACCCATGCCTTGTTCTGGAGCATGTTTTTTAACATCGGGGCATACTGGATCGTCTCCCTGGTGTCTCACCAAACCGCGATTGAACGAATTCAGGGAACGTTGTTTGTCGATGTTTTCGGGCATACAGATGATGAGCGCGACAGCCGTTACTGGCGTGGTTCTGCGACGGTCGCGGACTTGCAGCAACTCGTGGGTCGATTTGTCGGGGTGCAGCGGGCGGCACAGGCATTCGCGGATTTCGCAGCTGAGCGGGACATTAATTTACGTAAAAGTCATTCCGCTGATGCCGCCTTGCTCGACTTTGCGGAGAAAATGCTGGCCGGCGCCATCGGCTCCGCAACGGCCCGGGTGATGGTAGGCTCTGTAGTGAAAGGTGAGATCGTTGGACTCGAAGAGGTGTATCGTATTCTTGATGAAACCAGTCAGGTTATTGAATACAGCCATCGGCTAGAGCAGAAATCAGCAGAACTGGAGCGGGCGACGGCCCAGCTCCGTAACGCCAACGAGCGACTGAAAGAGCTTGATTCCTTGAAGGATCACTTTCTCTCCATGGTGAGTCACGAACTCCGGACCCCCCTGACGTCACTTCGCGCATTTGGCGAAATATTGATAGATAATCCAGAGGTATCACCGGAGGAACGAGAACGGTTTCTGAATGTCATTATCAAGGAAAGCTCACGCCTGACCCGGCTAATTGACCAGCTCCTTGATCTCGCCCGCATGGAAGCCGGACAGATGGACTGGTCGCTGGACACAGTCGATATCGCGGCCACAATACGCGAGGCAATGGCAACGCTTGCCGGTCTGATCAAGGAAAATGAAGTCGAGGTGGAAACGCGAATTCCCGAGGATTTACCATTGGTGCGGGCGGATCGCGACCAACTTATCCAGGTGGTCATTAATCTCGTTTCAAACGCCATTAAGTTCTGTGACAAGGAAAATGGTCATATCGACCTCTCGGTATCCGCAGGAGACGATATGTTGAAGGTGAGTGTTGCCGATAACGGAAAAGGAATTGCGGAGAATATGATGGAGCATATTTTCGAAAAGTTCCATCAGTCGATTGGACGCGATGAAGACAAACCGCAAGGATCAGGGCTCGGCCTTGCCATTTGCCGGGAGATTGTTTCGTTCTTGGGCGGTCATATTTGGGTCACGAACAAGCATGAGGGCGGAGCTGTCTTTGCCTTCACCGTCCCTCGCGCCGATCGTCAGGATATGAGGCTCTCTGCCGAATAGAAACTCATGTATTGGCCCTGTAGATCATGATAAAGCCGATTAGGCAAACCAGGCCCAGAACAATTTTCTTAAAGGTTTTCTGATCAATCAGGTGACGTACCTTGGTTCCCGCCCACATCCCGGCGAAGAGTGGCCCCAGGCCGATGAGGCTGTAGGCAATTTCCGTGGGTTTTAGAAAATTCATGCTTTGCAGGCTGAGCAACAGGAAAATGCTGCCACCAAATAGCATGACGCTGACCGCCGCGATGAACTTTTCCTTCTCCAGGCCAAGCGCAATAAAGAAAAAGACCGGCAACGTCCCAAAAAGCGTTGTTATGCCCCCGATTATACCGGCTGCGAGACCAACCGTTGGGCCAGAAATTCTCTCGTGCGATCCCAGAAAGGAGAAGGAAACGCCAAAATATTCCAGCCCTGAAATTAGGATCAGGAAACTGCCAACCGCGATAAGAAGATACTTCGTGTCGACAGTAGAGAGCATGAACACGCCGATCGGTAATCCAATAAACAATCCCAGCAGCAGTCGCCAGTGCCGTGCGATCGATGTCTTGATATGACCTGACACGATCATCTGAACAAAATTGGTGATAACCATTGGCAACGTCATTATGGCAACCGCCGCAGGCAAGGACATAAAAAAGACGATAATAGGCACCGCGATAGTTGGCAGGCCAAATGCGGAAATGCCCTTAACAAATCCCCCAAGTGCAAAGGCAATGCAGACGACAAGCAGATGGAAAAGATTGAATTCAGGAAGATATTGGGTGATCATGGCTAGGGGCCGCATTCAAAACAAAAAAATCCAGTCAGGGTGGAAATCAATCCTGACAGTTTCAGAAAACTAAGGACCATAAAAACGCATCGCCGCCAACCACTTTGTTGCATTGTCGACGATATAACCTCTAGTTCGGAGAAAAATCTTGAAAGTTTGGGTAATAAGCGGAGACGGCGGAATCGACGGCCTGCAAATGATCGAGCGGGATGTCCCGAAACCCGGCCCTGGAGAAATCCTGGTACGCCTGAAGGCAAACTCCATCAACTACCGCGACCTTGCGACCATAAAAAACGCCGGTGCGCGGGGGATCAAGGGACAGAGAATTCCAAATTCTGACGGCGCGGGCATTGTTGAAGAGGTCGGGCCGGGTGTGACAGCTTTCGCGGCAGGCGATCGGGTCGTCGGAACTTTTTTCCAGAACTGGCTTAGCGGATCGATCCATGACGGTGTAATGCCAAGTGCGCTGGGCGGCCCGATTGATGGGCTGTTGTGCGAATATGCGCTGCTAAAGGAATGGGGCGCGCTTCATGTGCCAGCCCATCTATCCTTTGAGGAAGCGGCGACATTGCCCTGCGCTGGTCTTACGGCTTGGCATTGCCTGATCGATGGCGGAAAGGCGCGGGCAGGGCAAACAGCCCTCCTTCTGGGCACGGGCGGGGTCTCCATTTTCGCGCAACAGATTGCCAATGCCTCCGGTATCCGGACCATTCTGACCTCCAGCAGTGACGAGAAACTCGCTCGGGCGCAATCACTTGGGGCCGATGTGCTGATTAACTATCGAAATCACCCGAACTGGGAAGAGAAGGTAATGGAGGCAACCGACGGCCAGGGCGTTGATCTGGTGGTTGAGGTTGGCGGCGCGGGAACGCTTGAAAAATCCGTTGCGTCGGCGCGTGTCGGCGGGCGCATTTCACTGGTTGGCGTGTTGACGGGCGGTCAGATGGACCCGACGTCCATAATGCGGAAATCCATCACTCTTCAGGGGATATATGTCGGTCCCCGTGATATGTTCGAGCGAATGAACGCGGCTTTAGTACAAAATAAAATTCACCCTGTCATTGACGCCTCGGTTGAATTCAAAGATGCGAAAGAGGCATATCGGATGATGGAAAAGGCCGGCCATTTCGGAAAGATCGTAGTTACCATTTAAGTGCGCATAGAACGCAACAGGAGAAAATTATGAAGTTAGTAAGATTTGGTGAATTTGGCGCGGAGAAGCCCGGTATCCTTGACGAGCAAGGCAACATCCGGGACCTGTCCGGAATAATCCCCGATATTTCCGGCGACGTTCTCACTGATGAGGGGCTGGCTAAATTAAAAGGTCTGGACTTGAATACGCTGCCGACAGTCGTGGGAACCCCGCGAATTGGTCCATGCGTCGGGAGTATCGGAAAATTCGCCTGTATTGGCCTTAACTACTCAGATCACGCGGCTGAGGCCGGCCAGCCCGTGCCGAAGGAGCCCATTCTTTTCATGAAGGCGACATCGGCCGTTTGCGGTCCCAATGATGATGTTGAGATTCCGCGCGGTTCGAAAAAAACGGATTGGGAGGTTGAACTTGCGGTCGTCATCGGCAAGCGCGCCAAATATGTGACGGAGGAGGAGGCCCTCGATCATGTCGCGGGATATTGCGTGGCCAATGATGTCTCCGAGCGTGAATTTCAATCAGAGCGCGGTGGTCAGTGGACGAAGGGAAAGAGCCACGATACCTTCGGCCCTCTCGGTCCATGGCTGGTAACACGCGATGAAGTGCCGGATCCGCAGGCGCTTAATCTTTGGCTGGATGTCGATGGCGTCCGCCGACAGGATGGCAGTACAGCGACCATGATCTTCAGCGTCGCAAAGATTATTTCCTATCTGAGCCAATTCATGACGTTGAATGTTGGTGATGTCATTTCCACAGGCACACCACCTGGCGTTGGCATGGGGCAAAAGCCAAATCCGATATTCCTCAAGCCGGGGCAGGAAATGAAGCTGGGTGTAGAGGGGCTGGGCACACAGCTGCAGAAAACCATTCAGGCTTAAATCATCGGAACTCTGGAAAAGGAACGCTTATCGTGAAACCCGTTCATCAACCCGAAAGTCTTGGATTTGATCCCAAGCGTCTTGAGTATATCACCGATTGGATGAAGCGTTACGTGGACGGTGGGAAGCTCGCGGGGACTCAAACGCTGATAGCCCGCAGTGGTAAAATTGCCTATCACCAGTCAATTGGGCAGGCGGATCGAGAAAGCGGCCTCCCCTGGAAGAATGACACCATGGCGCGGTTCTACTCGATGACCAAGCCAATCACGTCAGTGGCCCTGATGATGTTGTACGAAAAGGGGCTGTTTCATCTGGACGATCCGCTGGAAGAGTTTATTCCGGCTTTCAAGAACATGCAGGTACTCAGGCCACAGGCACGCAGCATTGAGGATACTGAACCGGCGAAGGCCAAGATAACCGTTCACAACCTGCTGACCCATATGTCTGGCATGACATATGGGTTCAATGAAGGCGTCCTCGGTAAGCATTACGACGCCAGCAAGATGGATTTTGGCCCGACACGAGGAAGCCTGGAAAGCCAGATCGAGAAATTGGCGGAGATGCCCCTTCAGTTCAACCCCGGGACGCGCTGGAATTATGGCGTGTCAACCGACGTCGTCGGTCGCCTGGTGGAGATTATTTCGGGACAGGACCTGAAATCATACTTCCATGACAATATTTTCTCACCGCTTGGCATGGTCGATACGGATTTCGGGATTCCAAAAGAGAAGATCAACCGTTATGCCACTGCCTACGGTGCGGACGAGACAGGCGCCCTCATGGTGATGGATCCGGCCGGGAAAAGTGCATTTCGTAAAGAGAACGTCGCCTGTTATTCCGGCGGCGGTGGGTTGATCTCGACCGCCTCGGATTATCTTAAATTCGCGGAGATGCTCCGCTGCCGTGGCGCCTACGACGGTGGACAGCTATTAGGGCCCCGTACAGTTGATTTCATGATGGAAAATCATCTCGATGGCGACCTCGCCCAATATGGCCAGGCGGTTTTCTCGGAGGTATCATTTGTAGGCGTCGGCTTTGGGCTTGGCGGTTGGGTGATGATGGATCCGCCCTTGTCGCAGATGATGGGATCACCTGGGGATTTTGGCTGGGGCGGCATGGCGAGTACTGTATTCTGGGTCGATCCGATGGAAGATATGACAGTTTTGTTCCTTACCCAGTTCATACCGAGCAGCCATTATCCATTGCGAAAAGAACTACGGTCTCTGGTCTATCAGGCAATGGTGGATTAGGCGCGTCCGATGTCGCAAATCTGAAATAAAAATGCAAAATTAGCGTCACTAATTGGCCATTTAGTCGCAACAAACATTTGAGATGTTCTCCTTAATTTCTCGAAAGAGTGTTTAGGAGTTTGTCTTGGAACCGTTACGATTTAATAATCTGGAGCTTCGGTTGGCCCGCAATGCGGCTGACCTGGACGCAGCCCAGGCTTTACGTTATCGCATTTTCTACGAGGAAATGGGCGCTAAACCGTCAGTTCTCTGCCGGGAACAATCGCGGGACATGGACCGGTTCGATGAGTTTTGCGATCATTTGCTCGTGATCGATCTTGAGAAAGGAACCGAGGGTGCCCCTTATGTCGTCGGAACCTATCGCTTCCTCCGCAGCAGTGTTGCAAAGAAAAAGGGTGGTTTCTATTCAGAGTCTGAATTTGACCTTTGCAACCTGACGCTCTTTCCCGGCGAGATCATGGAACTGGGCCGGTCCTGCATCGATGCGGCCTATCGCCGGCGTGGTGCGATGCAGCTTTTATGGCGCGGAATTGCAAGTTATATCCATCTTCACAATGTTCAGATAATGTTCGGTTGTGGCAGTATTCACGGCACGGATTTGAAGGAACAGGCGCGGGTCCTTTCCTATCTGCATCATTTCCACAAGGCGCCGGGGCATCTTCGCCCCCGTGCGCTGGAAGAACATTATATCCCGATGAAGATGATGAAGCGCAAGGAAGTTGATATCGAGCTTGCCCAGCGTGAGTTGCCGCCCCTTTTGAAGGGATATCTCCGCCTAGGTGGGTATATCGGAGACGGCGCGGTCATCGACCATGAATTCAATACAATTGATGTATGTGTGATTGTGGAAACCGAGAATGTAACAAGCAAATATATCCGCCATTTCTCACGTGACAGACGGGAGAGTGAAAAACCGCTAGCCTCCGTTGCAACGGGAAATCCGGTTCAAATCTATTCCTAATCCGTCGAGGCACCCTGTGCAATCCACCAGCCAATAAGCTTGCGTTCCTCATCTGTCATCTGGGTGAGATTGCCGAGCGGCATGGTTTTCGTATCGACGGTTTGCTGTTTGATCCGGGTCTTCTCGCGCGCGATTTGCGCAGCTGTTTCCAGCCGGACACCTTTCGGCGGGCTTTCGAAATCCTTGTTTGCCGGCTTGGCCGCATGGCAACTGGTACAGCGTTCATGAATAATGGTTTCTACCGCAGAGAAAGATATCTTTTCGGTTGGCACGCTTTCCGGCTTTGGCGCCGCTGCATAGGCAATGGCGAAAAAAAGTACAAAGGCGATGGGGAGCAGGATAAAGCCCTGCTTCGCCTTGCCCTGGTTTTTCATGTTGAAATAATGCCTGACCAATACTCCGACCAGAGAGATTCCTGCGAGCAACAACCAGCCATATGAGCTCCCATAGGTCATCGGGTAGTGGTTGCTGATCATGATAAACAGGACCGGCAGGGTGAAATAATTGTTGTGTAGGGATCTTTGCTTCGCCCGGAGACCATAAACAGGATCGGGGGCCTCTCCCTTTTTTGCGGCAGTGACAAGGGCAACCTGTCCCGGAATGATGATTATCAGGACATTCGCCACCATGATTGTCCCCATGATCGCGCCGACATGGATATAGGCGCCGCGGCCGCTGAAAACCTGGGATAGTCCATAGGCCGCGAAGGTGAGCAGGGCAAACAGGACCAGACCGAAGATCATCTGGTTGTTGATCAAGGGGGACTTGCAGAGCTGATCATAGATGATCCAGCCGCCCGCGATGGAACCCACGCCAATCAGGATTGCCGCATCGGTGGAAATATCGGCAATATTCCTGTCGATGAGATAAATGTCTGCGCCGAAGTAATAGAGGATTGTCAGCAGGATAAAGCCGCTGATCCAAGTAAAGTAAGCTTCATATTTGAACCAATGAAGTCTCTCCGGGATTTCAGGGGGCGCCAGTCGGTACTTCTGTACTTCATAAAACCCGCCGCCATGCACCGCCCAAAGCTCGCCGCCGACACCTGCCTTGTCCTTATATCCGTCCTTTTCCGGTGGCGTAAGGTTCATGTCCAGCCAGACAAAGTAAAAGGAGGCCCCGATCCAGGCAATACCGGTAATCATATGAATCCAGCGGATAGCGAGTTGAAACCATTCCATCAATTCTATTTCCATCAACTCCCCCTATGATATCCCGTTGTGATGGGTGGTTTTCCCTTGTTTGCTGGGTATCGCGTTGCCGGCGATGAGGCGGCGATATGCGGTGACGATTTGAGCCGCTGCATAGTTTACTTCAGCTACCGTGGTCGGCTGGCCAATCCCGAGCCGAATGGTCCCCGCAATATCGATTGAGTTTTGTCCCATCGCCCTTAGGACATGGGAGGGCTCACCGGACGTCGAGCTACAAGCCGATCCTGTACTAAGCGCGAGATCAGGAAGTTCATGCAGAAGATCTTCCGCCTCAATCCCTTTGAATGTCAGGCTGACGCAGCCGGGTATATGCGGTGCCTCTTCTCCATTTAACTCAATTGCATTACCCAACTCGGCTTCAAGACGCTGAATGAGCCGTGCGCGAAGACCCTGTAAATGCTCCCGCGCATTTGATCGATATTCCCTGATTAACCGGCAGGCCTCTCCCAAACCGGTGCAAAGAGCCGTCGGGAGCGTACCCGGTCGGATCGATCGCTGTTGTGCGCCGCCATGAAGCAGAGGAGTGATTTCTGTTCCGTCCCGCACATACAGGGCGCCAATGCCCATCGGTCCATATAGTTTATGGGCCGACAGGCTGAGGAGAGATATGTTCATTGCGCGTACGTCAATTTTCTCAGTTGCAAGCGCCTGCACCGCGTCCGTATGAAAGAGAATTCGCCGCTCTTTACAGATTTGGCCGATAGCGCTGAGGTTCTGGCAGACACCGGTTTCGTTATTGGCCGCCATAATGGAAATCAGGATCGTTTCCGGTCGTATGGCGGACATTAGATCATCAAGGTTGATCAGCCCGTTTTTGTCGACCGGCTGCAATGTTACCGTGACATTCTCCTGCGCGGCGAGATGGTCAAGCGGTTGAAGGACAGATTCATGTTCCGTTTGACCTGAAATAATATGGCGCGGCCCAGTCCGGGCTCTGGCGATACCGAGAAGCGCGAGATTGTTCGCTTCTGTCGCTCCGGCAGTAAAAATAATCTCATGCGGTCGCGCATTGATCAACGCCGCAACATGGTCCTGTGCCTCTTCAATCTTGCGCCTGCCCTGATGCCCGAAGCGGTGAGTGCTGCTATGCGGGTTGCCGGTGAAATCTTGCAGGCAATCTGTCATGACCTTTTCGATCCGGTGATCAAGTGGCGTGGAGGCCTGATAATCCAGGTAGATTGGAAGGGTCAGAGTCTCGCCTTCAAACATCACTTGTCGGCGGTCTGTTGTCCGGCTGGCCATGACCTAGGCCCCATAAGCCTCAAGCCGGGAGATCATGGCCTGTTTTTCTTTCTCACTGCAGAAGCTTGCCTCAAAACCATTGCGCGCGAGCTTTAGGATTTCAGCTTTCGTCAGGCTCAGACTTTCGATGATGGCGTCGTAGTTCTCGTTTACATAGCCGCCGAAATAGGAGGGATCATCGGAATTGACGGTCGCCTTCAGTCCAAGGTCCAGCATTTTCTTGATGGGGTGAGCCCGCATGTCTGTCACGCCAGCAAGCTTGTAGTTTGAGAGAGGGCAGACTGTAAGCGCAATCTGGCTGTCTGCGAGCCGCGTCACCAGTGCCGTATCTTCAAGTGCCCGATTGCCATGGTCCAGCCGATCTACTTTTAGCAGGTCAAGGGCTTCGTAGACGTACTCAGGCGGGCCTTCTTCGCCGGCATGGGCGACGGCAAGGAACCCTTCGGCCTTTGCTTTTTCAAACACCCGGGCGAATTTGGACGGTGGATGCCCCATCTCCGATGAGTCAAGGCCGACCGCCGTAATCCTGTCGCGGAAGGGAAGCGCTTGAGCAAGGGTGTCAAAGGCTGCATCTTCACTTAAATGACGCAAAAAACAGAGGATGAGTTTTGACGTAATGCCAAACTTTGCGAGGCCGTCATCCAGCGCCCGGGTAATGCCGTCAATAACCGTTGCGAAGGGGACGCCTCTGTCCGTATGACCTTGCGGATCAAAGAATATCTCAACATGGATGACGTTTTGTTCCTGCATTTTGGTCAGGTATGCGAACGTCAGATCATAGAAATCCTGCTCTTTCAGCAGAACACTCATTCCCTGGTAATAGATATCGAGAAAATCCTGCAGGTTTGAGAAACTGTAGGCGTCGCGAACTTCCTGCACAGTCGCAAACGGGATCTCAATGTCATTGCGTTTGGCGAGCGCAAACATCAGCTCCGGTTCCAGGCTGCCTTCGATATGAAGATGCAGCTCTGCCTTCGGCATTTTTTGAATGAAGCGCTTCAGGTCATCCATGGCCGTATCACTTCCCTGCTACTAGTGGAAATATATCCCCGCCGAAATTACCGAACTCGGCGGGGACACGGGACTCTTAACAGAAGTTATTTCGGTAATTTTCCGTCAACGCCTTCTACGTACCAGTTCAGTCCGAGAAGGGTTCCATCGTCTAGCGCTTCCCCTTCTTTCGCACCAACAGATCCGTCCTGCTTGTTAAACGGACCGGCAAAAGGTACGATTGACCCATCTTCAATACCTTTTCTGGTTTCTTCAGCAAGGGCAATGACATCAGCGGGGATCGCTTCGTTATAAGGTGCGAGTTCCACCATGCCGGACTTCAAGCCACCCCAAGTGTCTTCTGATTTCCAGGTGCCGTCGAGTGCGGCTTTGGTGCGGGCAACATAGTATCCGTCCCAGTTATCGATAATCGCCGTCAATTGTGCCTTAGGAGCAAATTTGGCCATATCTGACGCCTGGCCGACAGCCCATACGCCACGGTTTTCGGCAACCTGAAGCGGTGCCGGGCTGTCCGTGTGCTGCAAGATGATATCCGCACCCTGGTCAATCAGGGCCTTGGCAGCATCGCCTTCCTTGCCTGGGTCATACCAGGTGTTTACCCAGGCGACCTTCACGGTGACATCCGGGTTTACGCTGCGCGCGGCGAGGGTCATGGCGTTGATGCCGCGAACAACCTCCGGGATGGGGAAGGAACCGACATAACCAATGACGTTGGATTTGGTCATTTTGCCGGCGATTTTTCCAACCACATAGCGTCCTTCATAGAAGCGCGCGGAATATGTGCTGACGTTATCGGCTCGCTTATAGCCGGTGGCATGCTCGAACTTCACATCCGGGAATTGTTTGGCGACTTTGAGGGTCGGATTCATGAAGCCAAAAGAAGTCGTGAAAATCAGTTTATAGCCATCTGCAGCCATTTGGCGAATGACCGGCTCGCTGCTTGATTCCTTGACGCTCTCGACATAGCTGGTTTTGACTTTGTCGCCGAATTCATTTTGAACGGCTTGTCTGCCAAGTTCATGGCGGTATGTCCAGCCATGGTCACCAATCGGACCGACATAGATAAATCCGACTTTATCTTCTGCGGCTGCCGTCCCACCCATAAGTAATCCGCCGGCCAATGCGACTGCACTGACGAGGCCTGAGAATTGTTTTCGTGTCATAACTTTCTCCTTCTTGAACAGAAATTATTCGCTCTTACGCCGCCGGATGAAAAATCTTGCCTATGCAAGCCGGCGCATGTTTTCGAATGCGGGATTCGTCTTTCGATATCAGGACGAGAACAAGTATTGTCGCCAAATACGGCAGCATCGAAAGGACTTGTGAGGGTACGTTAAGTCCGGCGGCCTGTGCGTGCAACTGCAAAATCGTGATGCCGCCAAACATATAGGCGCCAACCAGCACCAGGCCGGGTTTCCATGTCGCAAAGACGATCAGGGCAAGGGCGATCCAGCCCCGTCCCGCGGTCATATTCTCTGCCCACATCGGCGTGTAGGCGAGTGATAGATACGCGCCGCCAATGCCCGACATCGCCCCCCCGAACATCACCGCCAGATATCGAATGGCAATAACCGGATACCCGATTGAATGTGCGGCATCATGAGAATCACCAACGGCCCGCAAGATCAGCCCGGCCTTGGTTTTGTAAAGGAGCCAGCTTACAAGGGCGACCATGACGAAAGACAGGTACACCAAGACGTCCTGGCCAAATATGATGGGGCCGATAAAGGGGAGGTCGGACAAGCCCGTGATGTTGAGCTTGCTCAAGGCGGCAATTGGTTCGCCGACAAATTCCTGCCCCATCAACGCGCTCAAACCCACACCAAACAAGGTGAGCGCCAGGCCAGTTGCGACCTGGTTCGCCATGAGCGAAAGGGTGAGCACCCCGAAAAGAAATGCCATAATTGCGCCGGCCAGAGCCGCCGCACCGACGGCGAGGAAATAGTTGCCGGTTACGAGTGCCGTGATAAATCCACTGACGGCACCGACCAGCATCATCCCCTCAACCCCGAGGTTGAGGACCCCCGATTTTTCCGTCACAAGTTCCCCGATCCCGGCGAAAACAAGAGGAGTCGCCGCCGTAATGACAGTGAGGATAATCGGAACGACCCAATCAAATCCACTCATTGTGACGTTACCTTTCTTGCTATATTCAGACGGAACCGGTAATGGACGAGGACATCGCAGGCAAGCAGGAAAAACAGCACCATTCCCTGAAACACGCCGGTTACAGCAACCGGCAGACCAAGGTTAATTTGTGCGGTCTCGCCGCCGAGATAGGTGAGGGCCATGAGGAGGCCCGCGAAGAAAATCCCGACCGGATGAAGACGCCCGAGAAATGCCACGATAATTGCCGTAAAGCCATAACCCGGAGATATGGACGGGACGACCTGTCCAATTGGGCCGCTGACTTCGGAAAGGCCGGCGATACCTGACAGGGCACCGGCAAAAAGAAGGGTAAACCAGATGATTTTTTTCCGGCTAAAGCCGGCATAACCGCCTGCGCGGGGAGCTTCACCAATGACCTTGACTTGAAAACCAATCAGGGTGCGTGCCATCATGATCCAAGCGCCGAATACAGCGAGAAGCGCCATAAGGGTGCCAAAATGCATTCTGGTGCCTGATATCAGTATAGGCATGCTGGCGCTGTCGCTGAAAGTCTCGGACTCTGGAAAGTTGAAGCCTGCAGGATCCCGCCACGGGCCGTGAATCAGCAACGAAAGTATCAGCAGTGCCACATAGACCAGCATCAGGCTGGTCAGGATTTCATTTGCATTGAATCGTGTTTTGAAGAATGCCGGTATGGCGGCCCAGGCGGCACCTCCCAACGCTCCCATAACTATCATCGCCGGCAAAAGAAAAATGCTGTCAGTTTCCGGGAAGTAGATAAACAGGCTGCTGCCGACGATGGCGCCCATCGTCAATTGACCTTCAGCGCCGATATTCCAGACATTGGCGCGGAAACCGACAGACAGGCCGATAGCACATAAAATCAGCGGGGTGGCCTTTACGAATAATTCAGAGAATTCGTACTTGGTATCGAGTGGAGCGATGAAGAACTGGTACAGCGCCTCAATCGGGTTAACGCCGAGAGATTCAAACAGGACTATACTGCTCAGCACCGTCAGGACGAGGGCGATGATCGGGGTCAAATAGACCATCGTTTTGGAGTACTCAGCCCGTTTTTCAATCTTAAGCAACATCGGCGGCCCCCGCAGTTTCACCCATACCGTGAGTGCCTCCCATAAGCAGTCCTATTTCTTCTATCGTTATCTCGTTCAACTCCCGACCGACGGACAGGCGGCCTTCCGCGATAACAGCAATACGGTCGCTAATCGCGAAGAGTTCATCGAGATCCTGGCTCACGACGAGCACGGCCGCACCCGCCTCGGCTAGATCGATAAGCGTTTGGTGAATGAAGGCGGCGGCTCCGGCATCCACGCCCCAGGTCGGGTGGGCAACAATCAATATCCCAGGTTTTTGCAGGACTTCGCGGCCGACAATAAATTTCTGCAAGTTTCCGCCGGAAAGGCTGCTGGCGGTATGATGTATACCGGGCGTTCGTACATCGAATTCTTTCACGATCTCTGACGCATATTCGGCGGTGCTACTATTATTGATAAAGCCGCCGTTTAACAGTGCCATACGGCTATAACCGCTCAAGAAGGCATTCTCTGTCAGAAGCATTTCGGGCACGGAACCGTGGCCAAGCCTATCTTCAGGAACAAACGCGAGCCCGAGATCGCGACGCGGGTTCGGACCAAGCCGGCCGATTGGTTTCCCATCGAGCATAATGGTATCCGGGTTTCGGCAAATCGTCTCCCCACTCAAGGCGGAGAGAAGTTCAATCTGGCCATTACCCGCAACGCCTGCGATGCCAAAAATTTCACCGCTGCGGACATCGAAGTTGATGGCGTTGAGATTGACGCCGAATTCAACATCCGCGTCGATCGACAGGTCCCGGACTTTTAACCGGATCGGCCCACCGTTAGCTGTTTCATGATGCTCAGGTGCCCTCAGGTTGGTCCCGATCATCATTTCAGCAAGGCTTTTCGCCGTCTCCTTGGTCGGGTCGCATTCACTGATATATTTACCGCCGCGCAGGATGGTCGCCTTATGGCAGAGCTCTTTTATTTCATCGAGTTTGTGGCTGATGTAGAGAATGGACACGCCTTCACCAGACAGTCGCCTGAGCGTTTCAAACATCTTCTCGGCCTCCTGCGGGGTGAGGACTGACGTTGGCTCGTCCATGATCAGGAGTTTTGGCTTTTGCAACAGGCAGCGAACGATCTCAATGCGTTGTTTCTCACCGACGGAGAGCGTATGGACTTGCCGGTTCGGTTCAAGCGGCAGCCCGTAACTGTTGGATACTTCGATAATATCCCGCTCCAGGATCTTCATGTCCTGGCGGCCGGACATGCCAAGTGCGATATTTTCGGTGACTGTCATTGCCTCGAATAGGGAAAAATGCTGAAAGACCATCCCAATACCAATTTTCCGGGCGGTATGAGGGTTTGGAATGGTTACAGGAGAGCCGGCCCAGATAATCTCCCCTTCATCTGCCTGCAGGACGCCATAGATGGTTTTAACAAGCGTGCTTTTCCCCGCGCCATTCTCACCGAGTAGTGCGTGAATTTCGCCCGGCATGATTTTAAGATCGATATGATCGTTGGCAAGGCAACCGGGATAGGCCTTTGTTATTCCCCGCAGTTCGAGTTGCGGAGTTCCCCCCTCGTTCCCATTCATTTTGCTATCCCCGAAATTGCACCCTCTCCTTCACTATTGCCATATCTTCCGTTGTTGTTGCTATCTGGTAAAGCTTTTTCAGTTTGAGTTATGGACTTCATCCCAGCGGCGGGGAGATTTGCTGTCCTTTTTCTGGTAGTGCCGACGCAAAATATCCGCTGAAACACTAAGCGCGATTTCAGCCGGGCGTTTCCCCTCTTGCCCCGGCAGCCCGATTGGGCAGGTTATCCTGGAAATTGCGGAAGGGCTGAAGCCTCTTACCGCCAGCCGCTTTTCAAATTTTGATTTTTTTGTTCTTGAGCCGATCAGCCCAATAAACGCGGCATCATCTCTGGAGGACAGCAGCTTCTCGCAGATTTCAAGATCGAGTTGATGACTATGTGTCATAACGATGAAATAGCTTCCCGTTGGGCTGTCGGGAATGGCGCTAACACTGTTCTCTGTGACAACCATGGCTACGTTTTTTGGAGTATTCTCTGGAAACTCGGACGCGCGGGAATCAATCCAGGTGATCTGGCAGGGAAGGGGCGCAAGCGCTGTAGCCAATGCCCGTCCAACGTGGCCCGCACCGAAGATCGTGACATGAAACTCGGTATCCAGAAGGGACTGGACGAGAGTAAATGTCTTGTAGACTGAGTTCCTGTTTTCAACGATTTCCGATCCCGGTGAGGCGAGTCTTCGTTCAATTGCCGCTTGAAGCGGTTTATCGAGGTAGGTCAGGCTGTCGCTCGCCCGGACAATTTGTTGGCGGCATTCGGACAATGACCAGTGCGATAAAATAACAGAATTCTCATTATCAATAATTAACCGGTTAAATATTGATAATGCTGTTTCGTCGGCAAGTTTGTTCAGTAATAACTCAACATAACCGCCGCAGCATTGCGCGAGCTCAGGCCCGAGCGGCAGCTCATAGATATCCGAAAACTTGGTCTCCCTGCCAAGAAGGTCGCGGGCCTTTTCAATAGCAATATATTCAAGTCGTCCACCGCCAATGGTCCCAATGCATTTGGTTGCTGTTATCAGCATATTCGAACCGGTGTCGCGCGGGGTTGACCCCTTGATCCGTCCGACGGTGACAAGGACCGCTGGGCCATCGAGAGTCGGCTCATAGCCAGCTCGTATTTCCGACCAGTTGCTCATTGGGCGGCTTCCGTAAGTTTGTTTGACCGTGCGGTTTCTGATATTTTTTGAATGGCCATCAGGACCTTTTCCGGCGTCGCCGGGGCATCCAGTTCCGGATAGAGGCGATAGTCGGCGATGCTGGAAATCGCGTCTGCAATCGCATTAAAGGCTGAGATGGCGAGCATCAGGGGCGGCTCGCCCACCGCCTTGGAGCGGAAAATGGTTTCTTCGACATTCTCGCCTCGTTCAAAAATCTTCATATTGAATTTGGCCGGGCGATCACTGCAGGCAGGGATTTTATAGGTCGACGGCGCATGTGTTTTGAGGATGCCCTTATCATCGTAATAGAGTTCTTCTGTCGTCAGCCAACCCATCCCCTGGATATAGCCACCTTCAATCTGGCCAAGATCAACTGCCGGGTTCAGGCTTTTACCGGTATCGTGAAGTATATCTACCGCGACAACCTTGTTTTCCCCCGTAAGGGTATCAATCACCACTTCAGAAACAGCGGCGCCATAAGCAAAATAATAGAAGGGACGTCCGCTAAAGGTTTCCGCATCATAATGAATTTTCGGTGTCCGGTAGTAACCTGTGGCGGAGAGAGAAATCCGGCTCATATAAGCCATCTGCACTAGGTCCCGGAAGGAAATAACCTGATTTCCGACACGGATACGGTTCGGCAGGAAAGTAACATCAGACAGTTTCGCGCCGTAATATTCAGCTGCGAACCGGGAGAGGCGCTCCTTAATCTCTAAAGCGGCAGCTTCTGCCGCTTTGCCGTTGATATCCGCGCCTGAAGATGCGGCCGTCGCCGATGTGTTTGGAACCTTGTCCGTCCGTGTCGCGGTGATTTTTACCCGCTCAATATCAATCTGGAGAACCTCTGCGACTACCTGGGCGACCTTGATATAGAGACCCTGTCCCATTTCCGTTCCGCCATGATTAATCATCACGCTGCCGTCCGTGTAGACATGAAGTAATGCGCCGGCCTGATTAAGATGGGTAGCCGTAAAGGAGATGCCGAATTTTACCGGGGTGAGGGCAATTCCTTTCTTAAGGTAAGGGCTGGTCTCGTTAAAGGTACGGATAGCGCGCCGGCGCGCCGCGTAGTCGGAACTTTTTTCTAGCTCAGCTATAATTTCCGGAGCGACATTGTCTTCGACAGTCATTTGGTATGGCGTGACATTGCGGGTTTTTTTGCCATAGAGGTTGATCTTGCGAACGTCAATTGGGTCCTTGCCAAGATAGCAGGCGATGGCGTCCATCATACGCTCTGGAGCCAGCATCCCCTGCGGGCCGCCGAAGCCGCGAAAAGCAGTGTTGGATACGGTGTGAGTCTTGCAGCGATGGGAGATAATCGTCACATTCTCGAAATAGTAACAATTGTCCGCATGGAACATAGCCCGGTCATTGATGGAGCCGGATAAATCTACGGATCGACCGCAGCGGGAGGCAAAGATAAATTCCGCCCCGCTGACGCGCCCTTTATCATCAAATCCCATTTCAACGGTCACAACGAAGTCGTGCCGCTTGCCGGTCATGATCATGTCATCGTCCCGGTCCAGGCGAAGTTTCGCAGGCCGGCCGGTTAGTTTTGTCGTCAGGCCCGCGATGGCTGCAAACCACGCACCCTGGGTCTCTTTGCCGCCGAAACCGCCGCCCATGCGCCGAACCTCAACAGTGACGGCGTGATCCGGCAGGTCGAGGAACTTTGCGACATTGTGCTGCACTTCCGTCGGATGCTGGGTGGAAGAGTAGACAAAAATATCTTCATCTTCACCCGGCAGGGTAAGGGCGACATGACCCTCCAGATAGAAATGATCTTGCCCGCCAATGTCGAACCGCTGCGTAAGGCGATGCTTTGCCGCCTTTATCGCCGCCGTCGCATCGCCCCGCCTTATTTCCCGTGTTGGCAGGACAAAAGACTTTTCGGCCATCGCCTGTTCGACGGTGACAATTGCCGGTAATTCTTCATAGTCGATAACAGCTAATTTGGCGGCTGCCCGGGCCTGATCGATAGTTTCGGCGGCAACGGCAAAAAGTGATTGCCCCGCATATTCGACGATATCTTCTGCAAATACCGGATCGTCACCGGCAATGGGGGACGCGTCATTGACGCCGGGCACATCTTCCGCGGTCATAACGGCGACAACGCCGGGTGCCTGCCGAACTGCCGAGACATCCAGTTTCAGAATTCTTGCATGCGCTTTTTCACTCTGGGCAATATAGAGATGCAGCAGGTCCTTTGGTTCCGGGATATCATCTATGTAGAGCGCTTCTCCCGTCACCTGTTTTGCGGCACTATCATGGTGTCTGGGAGCATGAACGGCACCGCGGATAATGTTTCGGCTGAGTGGCGGATTACGCATAGGCCAACCCTCCTTCACCAACCAGTCGCGTCGCAATATCCGGCGTGACCGTTTCGATATAGAATTTTCGAAGCAGGTTCTGTGCCGCAAGCATCCTGTACTGTTCACTCGCCCGCATGTCCGTCAGGGGATGGTAATCCTCAGTCATGGAGGCCACTGCGTTTGAAATTGTCGTTTCGTCCCAGACCTGTCCGATAATTGCTTCTTCCGTTTTGCGTGCGCGTTTCGGGGTGGCCGCCATGCCGCCGTAGCAAATGCGGATATCGTCGACGACATCCCCTTTCAAGGTAAGGTTAAAGGCGGCACAAACCGCTGAAATATCCTGGTCGAAGCGTTTGGATATTTTATAGGTTGCAAATTTGCTGCCCGTCTCGGGAAGGGGCAATGTAACAGCGGCAACAAATTCCCCGGGGTTCAGGTCCTGTTTGCCATAGTCGATAAAGAAATTCTCAAGCGGTATGTCGCGCCGACCATCTTTTGAGCGTAAATGAAGCTGAGCCCCCAGAGCTATCAGCGCAGGCGGTGTGTCACCAATAGGCGACCCATTGGCAATATTGCCGCCAATTGTGCCGCTGTTGCGGATCTGTGTGGACGCGATGCGGCGGATCAGTTCCCCGAAGTCTGGATATAACTCGGCAAGGGGTGCCCAGGCGTCGCTATAGGTAACACCCGCGCCGATTTTTAATCCGCCTTGCTGCGTGTTGATGGTTTTGAGCTCTCGAATTTGCCCGAGGTAGATTACGGTCGCTAAATCACGATGCTGTTTTGTTACCCAAAGGCCCACATCCGTGGCCCCAGCCAGAAGCGTCGCCTGCGGATAGCGGGCAAGAATCTCGACCAGTTCATCGGTTGTTTTCGGCGCAAAATAGGTGCGATCTTGCCACGTCAGTTGAAGTCCGGCTTCCTTCTCGAGGGCCGCGAGCAGGGCGATCGTGTTCGCTTCTGTTGCATGAAACTTGTCCTTGGCGTTGGATTGAGCAACCGTTATCGCTGCCTCGACGATTGTTCCGTATCCTGTGCAGCGACACAGGTTTCCCGCCAAAACATCGTTGATATGTAGTCTATCGACTTTCGGGTTGGAGTGCATTTCTGCAAACAGCGACATAACGAAACCCGGGGTGCAAAAGCCGCATTGCGTACCATTGGCCTCAACCATGGCCTGTTGTACAGGATGCAGGGTGCCGTCTTTTGCCTTCAGGTCCTCGACGGTGATAAGTTCCTTGCCATCGAGGGTGGGCAGGAACTGGATGCAGGCATTGACGGCCTGATAGCGGAGTTTTCCTTCCACCAACTCCCCAAGTACGACGGTACAGGCCCCGCAATCGCCTTCGGCGCATCCCTCTTTAGTGCCAGTCAGCGCCTGGTTATAGCGAAGATAGTTCAGTACTGTCATCGTCGGGTCAATATTCTCCAACGTGACAATTTCACCCTTGTGAATGTATTTGATCTTCTGGCGCATAAGGAACGTCCGATCGTGCATTATATCATCATATCATATCATTCCGAGGACCTTAACTTCCCCGATAGGTGGAGTAGCCAAAAGGCGAAATAAGTAGGGGTACGTGGTAATGCTCCTCCGCGTCGGCAATTCCAAAGCGAAGAACAACTTCATCGAAAAATTTGGGGTTCGGCAGGACGAGACCGCTCTGATCGAAATAAGGTCCTACATGGAAATGAAGTTCATACTGCCCTTGAGAAAATGAGTCTCCCTCCAGGAGGGGCTCATCGCATCGGCCGTCGGCATTTGTGCGCCTGGTTTCGATCAAGGTCCACTGATTATCCGTTTGCCGGAAAAGTTCAATCTGAATTCCTTCTCCGGGTGCGCCGGCGGTTGTATCCAGAACATGCGTTGTCAGTTTGCCCATAGCTGCCCTTAAAGAATGCTCCCTGTCCCAGCTCTCCCAAGGGGACGGTCAAAATTCTGCATTACACAATTCAGATTGTCCACATAATTTATTATTTTTGTATACAATAATTTAAAGTATTGTATAAATAATGTGAGGGAATATAAAAGTTTAAGGAAGATTCATGAGCCGGACTGCCCCAACAGCCGCCTTGAACCGAGGAAGTAGAGCCTCTCCCAAGGTTTCGCAGAATGACTTTATATATGAGGAGATGCTGGATGCCATTCTTGAGCAAAGACTGGCCCCTGGCACCAAGCTTTCCGAGGACACATTAGGCGAAATATTCGGCGTCAGCCGGACGGTGATCCGCACGGTCCTGCAACGGCTCGCCCATGAGCGGATTGTCCGAATTCAACCCAACCGGGGAGCCTTCGTCTCAGAACCGTCGCCAGAAGAAGCACGAGAGGTCCTGCAGGCCCGACGCCTGATTGAGGAAGGAATTATTCGCGGAGCCGTCCGCAACCAGTCTCCAGAAGACATCCAGGAGCTCAATCAGTCTGTTGCCGCGGAGCGCCACAGTCTGGAAAACGGGGATCATGAGGCCTGGGTTCGATTGTCGGGGGATTTTCATTTGAAGCTGGCGGAAATTGCACGGAACCAAACGCTATCGGCTTTTTTGAGGGAGCTCGTTTCGCGGACGTCCCTGATCATCGTCCAGTATCAGAAAGGGGCGGTTTCGCCCTGTAGCTGCGATGAACATTCAGAGATAATTGAGGCCATTGCCGCGCGTGACGAAAATCGCGCAATTACGCTGATGAATACTCATTTGCAGGCGTGTGAAGATCAACTCAATTTGTGTGAAAATGACACCAAGGCCGACCTCTACTCGATCTTTGCCAAGCCTACCAGAAAGACCGGAAAATCCAGGGGCGCGAAATGAGTGAACGACAGGATTATCCGCGTGATCTGATTGGCTATGGTGGGACGCCGCCCGATCCGAAATGGCCGGGAAAGGCGCGAATAGCGGTTCAGTTTGTCCTCAATTATGAAGAGGGCGGCGAAAACTGTATCCTGCACGGGGACGATGCATCAGAATCATTTCTTTCCGAGATTATCGGGGCTGTGCCACTTCAGGGAAAGCGGCACATCAGCATGGAATCGCTTTATGAATATGGCAGCCGCACCGGTGTCTGGCGGATCCTTAACTTATTTAAAAAATATGATATCCCGTTAACCGTTTTTGGTGTCGCCATGGCGCTGGAGCGAAACCCCGACGTTACCCGCGCGTTCGTTGATCTTGGCCATGAGATTTGTAGCCACGGCTATCGCTGGATCAACTATCAGGATGTGCCGGAAGCGGTCGAGCGCGCACATATGCAAAAAGCGATTGAGATTATCGAGCGATTGACGGGCAAGCGCCCGTTGGGGTGGTATACCGGCCGGACCAGCCAGAATACCCGCCGCCTTGTCTCGGAAGAGGGGGGCTTTCTCTATGATGCGGATGCCTATGACGATGATCTGCCTTACTGGAATTATGAGGGCGGACGCCCCCAGTTGATAATCCCCTATACACTCGATGCAAATGACATGCGGTTTGCGTCCTTGCAGGGGTTTAACAGCGGTGATCAGTTTTACGCCTATCTGAAGGATAGTTTTGACACCCTTTATGAGGAGGGAGCGACAAGTCCGAAAATGATGTCTGTCGGGCTGCATTGCCGAATTGTTGGCAGGCCGGGACGCATCGCGGCGCTCAAACGCTTTATCGAATATGCACGTGGCCATGACGATGTCTGGTTTTGCCGGCGGATCGATATCGCCCGGCACTGGCATGAATACCATCCTCCTGCTTCGGAAAAGGCTCAGTCGTGACCAAATTTAAATCATTGCCTAGTAAAATGAACAGTGTTCAATTTATTGGGAAATTCGGGGGCGTTTATGAGCATTCCCCTTGGGTGGCGGAGCGCGCCTGGGTCCACGGCATTACCGAAAAGCATGATGAGATAGAAGAGTTGGCGGATTTGATGGCGAGGATTGTAGCGGATGCGGATGAATTGGAAAAACACACGCTCATCAAGGCGCATCCGGACCTAGCGGGAAAGGCTGCCGTAAAGGGGGAATTGACCGCGGCGTCAACATCGGAGCAGGCAGGCGCGGGGCTGGACAATTGCACGGCGGAGGAATTCGCGATATTTCAGGATTATAACGCAGCCTATAAGAAAAAATTCGGATTTCCCTTTATCATGGCGGTAAAAAATAGTGATCGTCGAAAGATTCTGGCCGGGTTCGAAGCACGGCTTCAAAACTCGGTAGAGGAGGAATTTGCCACGGCGCTCGCGGAAATCGACAAGATTGCCCGGTTTCGCCTGGCGGAGCTTTAAGTATTTCGGTCCCCGGATCGCAGATGGAGAGATGAATGAGTTCGCCAACCGCAGATAATGCCAGTTTCCTCCGGAAGCATGTTGATCTTGCGTCGCCGCGCCTTGGCGCGGAAGTGACGTTTGCAACGGATGATTTCTTCGCTGACAAATCCCGGCTTATAGATCCGGCGCCGGCGGTTTTCATTGCTGATAAGTATGATGAAAACGGGAAATGGATGGATGGCTGGGAAAGCCGCCGCAAGCGCGGGGAGGGCTATGATTACTGTATTGTCCGCCTGGGTCTTCCCGGCATAATTCATGGTGTCGATATTGATACCAGCCATTTTACGGGAAATTTCCCGCCGTCGGCGTCAATTGATGCCTGTCTTGTTGAGGACGAGCCGGACCCGAATACGAAATGGACCGAAATTCTCCCTGCCGTCGGCCTTAAAGGGAACAGCCATCATATTCATGAGGTGTCGGATGGGCGGACCTGGAGCCATTTACGGCTTAACATCTATCCGGACGGTGGTGTTGCCCGTCTTCGTGTCTATGGGCAAGTCCAGTGTAACTGGGATTTGCGTGATCCTGAAGAACTGGTTGATCTTGCGGCGCTGGTCAACGGCGGGCGGGGAATCGCGGCGAGCGATCAGCATTACGGCACACCGTCGCAAATTCTGGCACCGGGGCGCGGCATTAATATGGGGGACGGCTGGGAAACTCGCCGACGGCGGGAACCTGGCAATGACTGGGCATTGATCGGCCTTGGTCATCCGGGCGTCATTTCAAAAATCGAGGTGGATACTGCGCATTTCAAGGGTAACTATCCGGACCGCTGTTCAATTCAGGCCGCCATGGTAACCGGTGGCACAGAGGAATCTCTGGTCACGCAAAGCATGTTCTGGAAAACACTCCTGCCGGAACAGAAGCTTGAAATGGATGCCATTCACAGTTTTGAAAAAGAGGTGGTCGACATCGGCCCGGTCAGTCACGTTCGGCTCAACATCATTCCCGATGGAGGGATCAGCCGCCTTAGGCTGTTCGGTCGACTAAAGAGGGATGCGAAATGACCCTCAAGATACAACCATTGACGAGGGAGGCGTTTGCGCCCTTTGGCGATGTGATCCAGACGGACGGTGCGGAAAATTTTCTGATTAATGAGGGATCAACAATCCGTTTTCACGATCTCGCGAATATTGAAACAGATCCCGAGGGAAAAGTTCTCGTGAATATCTTTCGGGCCAGTCCCCTCGACTATCCGCTTGCCATTCGTTTGGTGGAGCGACATCCGAAAGGCAGCCAGGCCTTTGTTCCGTTGAATAACCGGCCCTATCTTGTGCTTGTCGCACCGAAAGGGGAGTCAGTGCGGCCGGAGGATATACGGGTGTTCATGGCAAAAGGCCATCAGGGCGTTAATTATCATGCCGGCACTTGGCATCATCCTGTCCTCGCATTGGAAGAGGTAAGTGATTTTCTGGTGATTGACAGGGGCGGGGCAGGAAATAATTGTGATGAGTTCTACTTCGAGGACCCGAACCTGATCCTTGCCCTATAATTTGCTCCGGTAGTGGTAGTGGTAAAGTACCTCGCGAAAACCCACGCGGCTCCAAAAATCACGCCCAGACCTATTTTCTGTCACGACCTGTAGATACGCCCGAGCGATGCCTGCGTTCTTAGCGCACTGGAGCATATGGCGGGCAATTCGTGCGGCAAAACCTCGACGGCGAAAGTTCGGATGGGTCGCGAACTCAAAAAGTCCGAGGTAATCCTTCGATTGAACCCCCATCCCGCAGGCTACGATCTCCTTTCCGCGTAGTATCGCGATGGCCTGAATGTCGAGTTGGATCAGGGACAGCATTTCCCTGAAGACGGCCTGTTGCGCCGTGTTCTGCCCGGTAAGTGCAGCAACGCCTTTCATCCAGAATTCCGAATTGGCGTCATAAGTGACAAGATCACTGCCGGAATCGGAACTGTAGGAATCGTCGATTGTCTGTACGCGCACTTCCGTCTCGCCAAATAAGCCGTAGTTTCGCTCCGCCAGCAACGGGTCAAGGCCGTCATCCGCGAGCGGGGTCAGACGGAAGTGACTGGGTTGTCTCTCTTTCGCATAGGCCGCTTCGCAGTAATCGATTTTTTCTTGGATCGGCAGTTCGCCACGCGATACAACATTGACCGAATTGGCCCGACGTGTATGGTTCCGGGCAAAACGAAGATGCCAGCCGTCATAGATTTCTGTTCTAAGTGCGGGGATGGCGGAAAGGGAGTGGGCTTCTATTTCAGCGATCCGATGTATCATAATGCATCATTGAAACTTAATTGAGTTCGTATTCCTAAGAGGGCCGGGAATTATCTCCCATACTGCCACAGGAGCATTGGTCTGCCCATGGGTTCTTTATTTAAGCCGTTGAAGAATCGCCTGATGACGGTTTGTATAATCTCTATGATCCTGATCACTTTCCTGTTTATGCGGTTTGTTGATCTCCGGCCCGAAGTCTCGCCCGATTTCTTTTTTGGCTCGAATGATCCGGAGCTCGCCCAGGCTGCAGCCATTCATGATCTGTTTCCATCTGATGAATTCCTGATGTTCAGTGTCGGGGCACGCGATATTTTCTCACCCCGATATTATGATCGGCTTTTGAGCTTTTCGGAAGATCTCGCCAAGATCGCCGGGATAAGCCGTGTAGTGAGTGTTGCCACAGGGCCTGAGAATGTGAAAGCCGCAAGCAAAAGCCCGTTCTGGCGACCGCTTCTCATCAGCGACGATAACAGCGCCACGTTGATAATTGCGTTTATTGACTCGAATGCGTCTCCAGACCTGATTCTGGAGGTGGAGGCTACGTCTGCACTTTTCAGCGATGGCGAGGTATTTGATATTCGGATCTCGGGGATGCCATATATTGTCGAGCAGATCCGCCGAAGTCTGGTCTATGATCTTAAAATCTTCAGCACGGCATCTCTTGTCATTTTTGCGATCATCCTGTTGATGGTTTTCCGGTCGCCGGTGATCGCCCTTGGCGCCTGCGCGAGTGGCATTACAGCGATTTTTCTGACATTGCTGATATTACAGGGGCTTGGCCAGTCAATTGGTATTCTGACGGCAAATCTTGCGATTATTGTCTTTGTCCTTGTCCAGTCGCAGGTAATTTATCTGACGGCGAATTGGCGACAACTTTGTGAGAGCGAGGGCGTCGGTGCGGTGCGTCGTGCGGTATTCCAGACTTTTCGAGCATCATTCTGGTGCATGGTGACAACGCTGCTTGGTTTTGCAACGCTGGTAAGTGTGGCGGCGGAACCATTGCGTCAGCTCGGGACAGGAGGTGTCGTCGGGGCAATCGTCGCGCTGCTAAGCTGCTATCTGCTTTACCCCGTTTTCCTGCTCTTCGCGGTAAGGCGGCAGCCAGAGGTTAAGGTATCACGCGACGCGGGAAACAAGAAATTGGCGCGTGGATTTCAATACGGAATTGGTTTCTGCCTGATATTGATCGCCTTGGCGACGGTGCCGGGGCTGTTCCGCCTGAACACCGACCCGAGCCTTCTCTCCTATTTTGAGGAAGGATCCGATCTTCATGAAGGGCTCGCCTTCGTCGATAGAAACGGCGGCAGTAGCCCCCTCAAGCTCGTTGTCCGGCTGAAAGAGGGCGGGCGTTTGGACACGGAATCCGGATATGAGGCCATGTGGCGTTTGCATAACGATCTTCTGGCTGAGAAAAATGTCGGAACGGTCATTTCGCTGCCTGCGCTATTGGCCGAGGCGAACTCCCATCCGCTAGCCTTCCTGTTGCCATGGCGGGAAATTGTGAGCCTCTTGTCACTGGGCATTAACGATAACGTTGTGAACAGTTTCCTGAATGAAGACAGGGATCAGGTACTCTATGTGCTCAGGATGAAGGAAACCTCACGGGTAGAGCCACGCAACGAGGTTACAGAACGGCTCCAAGGTATCGTCACAGCCGCAGGGTTTGAGACGACTCTTGTTGGAGGGGTTTACATGTTGCAGGGGCGGCTTTCCGATCTGGTGACGCGTAGTCTCCTCACCGGAATTTCTATGTTGCTTCTGCTTTTTGGAATGATCGCGTGGATGGTTAGTCGTAATTGGCGGATCGCAGCAGCGATGACTGTCACGGCGGCGCTGATTCCTGTCACGCTGTTGGGGAGCGCGTCCTTGTTCGGAATACCGGTGGATATCGTATCCGCGCCTGCTGTCAGCGTGTGCTTCGGTATCGCCGTTGATGCGCTGATACATCTGGCGCTGGCGCTTCGACGAAACGGATATCCAGCAAAAGGGGAGGCGGCGATTGATAACGCGTTACGGGACCAGTATTTGGGAATCGTTACGTCCAGCGGAATTATTGCGACCGGTTTCATGATCTTTTCGATTTCTGCTTTTCCGCCGACTGCTCGCTTCGGCGGGGAGATTGTACTTGGCGCCCTCTTTGCGGGCGTGGCGGCGCTCACCTTGTTTCCCATGTTGGCCAGGCTGTTTGTAACTTCGTTGAGGTCTGCATGACCGTCGATTTTACTAGAACCGGTTTGCCGGTTGTCGGTATTCTGGAAGATATCGCATCGGCATTTAAATCCGCGCCGTCCGCAATTCTGCAAGCCGCCCCCGGTGCGGGTAAAACAACACTGGTGCCGCTATATCTGCTGCAAATGGGACTGATTGGCGATCAAAAAATTATCATGCTGGAGCCCCGCCGTCTTGCTGCTCGCGCCGCTGCACGCCGGATGGCAGACCTTCTTGGTGAGGACGTTGGCCAAACCGTCGGGTATCGCGTACGCCTTGACAGTCAGGTCAGTCGCCAGACCCGGATTGAAGTGGTGACGGAAGGTATTCTGACGCGCCGGTTGCAGGCCGATCCGGAACTCTCGGGCGTGGGTCTCATAATATTTGACGAATTCCACGAACGTAGCCTGCAAACCGATCTTGGACTGGTTCTTGTGAGGCAGGTACAGGAAATCCTGCGGGATGACTTAAAGTTACTGCTGATGTCTGCCACGATAGAGGGAGTCCGTCTTTCCAATGCGTTGGGCGGTGCTCCGATCATTAAAAGCGATGGCCGCCAATTCCCGGTCGAGACACGATTTCTACCGCGCCCCTCCCCGAAACGGATTGAACACACAGCAGCCGCAGTGGTGGAGCAGGCGGTTCAGGAGGAGACGGGCGATATTCTTGTTTTCCTGCCCGGGGCAGGTGAAATCACGCGAACAGAAAAGCTGCTTATGGGGTCGGAGAATTTGCCTGATACTATGATATTGCCGCTCTATGGCAATCTTCCCGCCAGGGATCAGGACCGTGCCATTTTGCCAGATCCTGACGGTAAGCGGAAAATTGTCCTGTCGACGGATATTGCCGAAACCAGCCTTACCATAGAAGGCGTGCGGATTGTCATCGATGCTGGGTTGGCCCGTAATCCTGTCTTTGATCCAAATAGTGGTATGACGGCGTTGTCGACCCGGCGGGTCAGCCGCGCGTCTGCTGATCAACGGCGGGGACGTGCGGGTCGGCAAGGGCCGGGAATCTGTTATCGCCTCTGGACAGCGGCCGAGGATCGGGGCCTCGTCGAATTTGCCTCGCCTGAAATCATGAATGCGGACTTAAGTTCCCTCGTCCTTGAACTTGTTAATTGGGGTGTACAGGATGTCAATGAACTTGCCTGGATGGATGCACCGCCACCGGGTCCCTATGCGCAAGGACGGGACATGCTCGTGGCGCTTGGTGCCCTAGATGACGCCGGGAAAATTACAGGGCTGGGACGCGAAATCGTTAAGTTCCCGCTTCATCCACGACTCGCCGGTATGCTATTGCGTGCCCGGGAGATAGGGGCGGAAAGTATTGCTGCTGATATCGCGGCACTGCTATCGGAACGGGATATACTGCGCCGCGATCGGGAGTTTCCGAACTCGGACATTCGGGCACGGCTGGATATTCTCCATGCAGCGAGAAAACACAAAGGCAAAAGCGGAGGATTTGGTTCTGTCCAGCAGATCTTGCGTGTGCGTAACGATCTCGCCCGGCGGCTTTCCGTCAAGGAGGGCGTGCAGGATAACAGCTTTATTGGGCAATTACTTGCGTTTGCCTATCCGGATCGCATTGGTGAGTTGCGAGAGGGAAGTGAGTTGCAGTATCGCCTTTCCGGAGGTCGTGGTGCCCGCCTTGCAGAGAACGACCGGCTGCAAGGAGAGCCGTATCTTGTCATTGCCGAGCTGGACGGAAAAGGGCGCGAGGCGCGGATCGATCTTGCCGCACCGATTTCCATTGCGGACATAGAGGCAAACTTCGTCGACCAGATTGTCTCAACCCGCCGTGTTTATTGGGATGAGAAAAAAGCGCGGGTTGTGGCCGTGACAGAACGAAAGTTGGGGGCGTTAGTGCTGGCGAGTCGCCGTATCAAGGACCCGGCCCCTGAGGAAATTGAGACAGCCTTGTTGAATGCGTTAAGAGGCAAGGAGTTAAAAGAGCTTCCCTGGAATTCCGACAGTCTTTCGCTCATTGAGCGCGTTAATTTCGCGAAATATAACGACCCGGATGGAGGGTGGCCAGACTTGTCACTTTCTGAACTGGAAAAAACGCTTGAAAACTGGCTTTTGCCCTACCTGGCGGGGTTAGGTTCTCTCGCGGATCTGCAGCGTCTTAATCTATTGGATGTCTTGAAAAATCTAATGAGTTGGGAGCAGCAAACGCGTCT
Source organism: Sneathiella sedimenti (assembly GCF_017313765.1). Classification (GTDB taxonomy): domain Bacteria; phylum Pseudomonadota; class Alphaproteobacteria; order Sneathiellales; family Sneathiellaceae; genus Sneathiella; species Sneathiella sedimenti. Next base: position 372,265 of record NZ_JAFLNC010000003.1, read on the forward strand.
GGATACCTTTGCCCCCGCGACGATCACGGTGCCGAGCGGGTCTCATATCCGCCTTGATTATTCAAACCCGGAGATGCCTGTTCTTGCCGTGCGCCTCCAGGAAATTTTTGGATTGGACAATGTTCCGAAGGTAGCAGATGGGCGTGTTGCCGTGTCCGTTCATTTGCTTTCCCCGGCGCGACGACCGGTTCAGATCACTCAGGACTTGGCAAGTTTCTGGCGAAATACCTATACGGACGTGAAGAAGGACTTGAAAGGTCGCTATCCGAAGCACTACTGGCCGGACGATCCCATGCAGGCGGAGGCCACGCGTCGTGTGAAGCCCCGCAAGGGGTAGCGGCGCAGTTAGTCAGATAGCAGCGAGACAGGCGATCAGGATAAAGACTTCCGAAATCTGTTGAATGGCACCCAATACATCGCCCGTTTGCCCGCCGATCTGGCGTTTTGCAATCATTCCCATCAAACTGGCGCCGACTATCCCGGCCATAAGGGCGATTGCGCCGAGTTGAGGCCCGAGTATGAAGATGGCGACGAGAACGCAAATAACCGTTGAAGCCAGTGGGGCCATCATGTCCGGGCGGCCGGCGCCATGCCCCAGCCCATCTACGCGCGCCGCGGGCAGGAGATAGAGTGCCCAGGTTATTAATCCTCGGCTGAGCGATGCCGCGACGACGATAAAGGCAAATCCGAGCAGCGGATCGGGCATGCTGCCTAGAACCGAAATTTTAAGGCCAATAACCAGAATAAGAGCGACAACCGCATAGGTTCCAACACGGCTATCCCGCATAATGGCAAGCTTTTTCTGCTTGTCGGTACCGCCGCCGAAACCGTCAACAACATCGCCAATCGCATCCTCATGAAGGGCGCCCGTCACTACTATCTGGGCGGCAATGGCAAGAATGGCAGAGACATGGAGCGGCAACCCCATATAGGCCGCAAGGAGATAAACCGTTCCTGTCACTCCGCCGACTATCAGGCCGATCAGCGCAAAGGCTCGGCAGGCAGACTTAAGCGCGGTCATATCGAAGGTGAAGCCCGGCTGTATAGGCAGACGCGTCAGAAAGATCAGACCTACCATAAAGTCCTGGATCCAGCCGCCTTTGTAAGCCGAGGGTTTGTTGGAGTGTGGGTCGGTCATTTATGTCTATTTCAATTTCTGCGGAATACCGGCGGTAATAAAATAAACCTCTTCTGCAATTTCCGCTACCTGTTGATGAAGGCGTCCCGCATGATCACGGAAGGCCCGCGCAAGTGCATTGTCAGGGACGATACCTTGGCCAACCTCGTTTGAGACGAGTACCACTGGACCGGTAAGTTTTTGCAGTCTAGCGATCAGCTTCTTGAATTCCTCCTCGACGGGTTGGCCACTTGCCATGAGGTTGCTGAGCCAGAGGGTCAAACAGTCCACAAGGATAACCCGATCTTTTGCTGAATGCTTCGCCAACGCGTCACAGAGATTGAGAGGTTCCTCAATAGTCGTCCAACCGTTCCCCCGGTCTTCTTGATGTCGCGCAATGCGGTTTTCCATTTCGCTGTCGAAGGCCTGTGCCGTCGCCAGGTAAAGGCGCGGATATCCGGTTTCCTTTACCAGATTTTCTGCAAAGTGGCTTTTGCCTGATCGGGCGCCGCCAAGAATAAGGGTGACTTTGCCGGACATGTTACCTCCGATCAATCAGATGAATGAACGACCCGGCGACAGAGCCAACAATCGCCCCAACGGAACCGAGATCTTTCCCATTTGCGTCCGAGATACTGAATAGGGAAGGAGCCGCATCAGACCTTGTCAGGGTTGCGTAATGGAACTCATGTGCGGAGTAAGGTTCATTTATATTCCCAAGAATGCAATTATCGTTCAGCCGCGCGTTTCTGTATCCAAGATGTAGCTTCGGGTTCGCGAAAGACGTTTCAACAGGCAGCAAACCCAGCATTTTGCGGCACTTTCCCCGCCGGTCGATGAGCGACTCACCAAGCACCATGAAGCCCCCACATTCGCCATAGACCGGCTTGCTTTTCGCCGCTGCCGCTTGTACGCCAGAACTGTAGTTTTCTGACGCCGCGAGTGTTTCGCCATAAAGCTCGGGATAGCCGCCAGGCAGAAATATCGCGTCGGTATCCTGATCTGGTGCCTCATTCGCCAGCGGGGAGAAAAAGGTGATTTCCGCGCCGGAATTGCGCCAACCCTCCAATATATGCGGATAGGCAAACGCAAAGGCTTCGTCGTCCGCTATGGCAATCCGCTGGGCGAGCGGGGGAATAGTCTGGATTGGAGAAACGCGTTCCAACCCAGCCGGCTTTGCAATCTTACGCAGCTCGGCAAGATCGCAGCTGGTTTCAATAATATCTGCGGCTTTTTCCAGAAATAGGTCAAGATCGGGCTTTTCGCGTGCCTGAACCAGACCAAGATGCCGGTGGTCGAGAGTGAGGCTCTCAGACTTTGGAATGAACCCGAGAGCCAGAATACCCGCCGCTGCCGCCGCGTCTTTCAGAATTTGCACATGGCCCCGACCGCCGACCTTGTTAAAAATCACGCCGGAGAGATACACATCATGTCGGTAATTATTAAAACCTTGCAGCAGGGCCGCCACGCTCGCGCCCTGGCCCTTCGCATCCACGACAAGAATAACAGGAATTCGCCAATTGGCGGCAACATCGGCAGTTGAACCGGTACCATCCCGGGCGCCGTCGAACAGGCCCATCACGCCTTCCCCGATCAACAGATCATTGCCCGAGACAGCTTGCTCAAGAACCGCGGCCTGGCTCTCACGACGCATCGCCCAAGGGTCTAGATTAAGGCAGGGATTTCCACTGGCGTGGCTGTGAAAAACCGGATCGATATAGTCCGGTCCAACCTTAAACGAGCCTATCCTGATGCCGTGTCGGCGAAATGCCCTTAAAAGAGCAAGGGTGACAGTCGTTTTCCCTGAGCCGGAGGACGGCGCAGCAATAAGCAGGGCAGGGGCTATCGCCGACACCGCGTCAGTTTCCGCTGTTTTTGCCGAGGAAGCGGCTGTACCAGTCAAGCTCAGGCCGAAGGCTCACGACATCTCCCACGACAATCAGGGCCGGGGGTTTCAGCCCGCTTTTCTCAACATCCTCTGTGGCCTTTTCCAGCGTCGAAACGATAACTTCCTGATCGTCCGTCGTCGCCTTGAAAATCACGGCCACGGGCTCCTCTTTTGGTCGGCCGAAGCCAATCAATCGTTCTGTGATCGTCCCGATGTGCTTAAGTCCCATATAGATAACAATCACGGGAGAACCCTTGGCTATATGTTCCCATTTGACGTTTGGCACTTCGCCGCTCGCGTCATGGCCGGTCAGGAAGGTAACGGCGGAATTGGTTTCCCTGTGGGTGAGGGGGATTCCCGCATAGGCAAGTCCGCCAACGCCCGACGATATGCCCGGAATTACCCTGAAAGGGATATTATGAGCCGCCAGCATCAATGCTTCTTCTCCGCCGCGACCGAAGATATAGGGATCGCCCCCCTTCAGGCGCAGCACCTTCTTTCCTTCTCGTGCAAGAGTGATCAACCGCTCTGTAATATCCGTCTGTTTCGGCGACGGTTTACCACCGCGCTTGCCCGCATATTCAAGAATTGTATCCGGACCAGTCAGGCTCAAGATGTCTTGTCCGACCAGCGCGTCATAGACAAGTACGTCCGCTTGTCTCAGCGCTTCATATCCATATAAAGTCAGCAATCCGGCGTCACCGGGACCCGCGCCAACCAACCAGACAGAACCCGGCTCAAAGGCGGGTAATTTGCTCAATATTTCTTCCATAACCCTCTTTTACACATCTATTCTCATGACGCCTAGCCATCAGTGAGGCCGAGCCCTATAAATGTACTCATGAAAGAAAAAACCGCAAAGGAGCTGCGCTATGGCTGGACCACAGGCGCTTGTGCAACCGCCGCAACGAAGGCGGCGCTGACCGCTCTTTTTGGCGCGGAATTTCCGGACCCGGTGACAATTACTCTGCCGCGAGGTCAGACGCCAGCATTTGCACTGGCAACGGAGGAAAAAGGAACAGATTTTGCGCGTGCCAGCATTATCAAGGACGCGGGCGATGATCCGGATGTCACGCATCTGGCGAGAGTTATTTCCACGGTTCGCCGAGGGGCTAAGGGCAGCGGGATACGCTTTCATGCGGGCGTGGGCGTGGGCATGGTAACAAAGGAAGGGCTTCCGATCTCCGTTGGTGAGGCTGCTATAAATCCTGTCCCACGGAAAATGATGACGGAGGTGGTGACAGAAATTGCCGGGAAGTTTGGCGAACCCGATGATATTGAGATTGAGATTGGCATTGAGAATGGCGAGGAACTGGCACGCCATACGATGAACGGACGACTCGGCATTGTCGGAGGATTGTCAGTGCTGGGGACGACCGGCATCGTTGTGCCTTATTCCTGTGCTTCCTGGATCGCGTCAATTCACCGCGGCATTGACGTTGCGCGGGCAAACAACCTTACGCATCTCGCGGCGAGTACGGGGTCGACTTCCGAAAAGGCGGTTGCTGCGATCTATGACCTTCCCGAAACGGCTCTTCTGGATATGGGCGACTTTGCCGGTGGGGTGTTAAAGTATCTTAAAAAGCACCCTGTGCCGCAGCTGACAATTGCGGGCGGCTTCGCCAAGATCACCAAGCTTGCGCAGGGACATATGGATCTTCATTCGGGGCGTAGCAGTGTAGATTTCAACTGGCTGGCCGATCAGCTGGGTGCCCTTGGGGCGGAAAAGAAACTGGTTGAAATGACGATCGGGGCAAATACGGCAATGCAAGTGCTCCAAATTGCGGGAGAGGCGGAACTACCGCTTGCCGATCTTGTGGCATGCAAGGCCAAGGAGGTTGCATCTGATATCGCCAGTGGAGCCGTCACCATTAATGTATTGATTTTCGATAGATCCGGACATTTGGTGGGCCGAAGCGATGGCTGAGGTTAAGAACATTCTTTTACTCGGAGGGACGGAAGATGCGGTCAGGCTGAATCAAACCCTGGCGGGGCATCCCGGGGCAGTACTGACAACCTCTCTTGCCGGACGCACGCGCAAGCCGGCTCATCTGTCGGGTGAAATTATTGTTGGTGGGTTTGGCGGGGAAGAGGGACTTCGACAGTTCATCACCGTCAATCATATCAACCTGGTCATTGATGCCAGCCATCCCTTCGCTGACAGAATTACCCGGAATGCCTTCAACGCCTGTGCCGCGGCCGACATCCATTTTCTAAGGCTGCAACGCCCCGAGTGGAAGCACCTGCCCGGTGATCACTGGATTTCTGTCGCCAGCGTAGAGGAAGCAGTAAAGAAGCTGAATGGCTTCAACCGCATCTTCCTGAGCGTCGGCCGGCAGGAACTGGCACCGTTCGAAAATTGCAGCAATAGATATTTTCTCGTTCGCAGCATCGAGAAAGCCGATTTTACGCCGCACGAAAGTGACGTAACCTTCATCCAGTCGCGTGGACCGTTTTTGATAGAGGAAGAAATCAGGCTGCTGCGCGAGCAACGGATCGACCTCCTGGTCAGCAAGAACAGTGGCGGAAAGGCGACTTACGCAAAAATCGAGGCAGCGCGGGCTCTGGATATTCCCGTCCTCATGATAGAGCGTCCCGCACTCCCCGATTGCGTCACCTATTCAGAGATTGATGACCTGGTTGCCGCGATTGGTTTTTAGGCTGCAAGTTTATACGTTCCGCTTGGGCCGGAGGACATGCACATGATCGGCGTGATAAAGGGCGCTGTCCCGATAGCCTTTCGCGTCCAAAACACGGCCGACTATGATCAACGCCGTTCTGGTGATCTTCTCCGCGCGGACTTTCTCCCGGATATCTGAAAGTGTGCCCCGGATTATCTGTTCATCCGGCCAGCTAGCACGAAATACGACGGCAACCGGGCAATCCTCGCCATAATGCGGGATAAGGTCGGCCGTCACATTCCGGAGATTTCGAACGGACAGGTGAATGGCAAGAGTTGCGCCGGAGGCACCGAGGGTTTTCAAATCCTCCCGATTTGGCATGGCGGTCGCCTTCATGGAGGTCCGGGTGAGGATCACGGTCTGGCTCACTTCTGGCAGGGTAAATTCCGTCTTGAGCGCGGCCGCCGCGGCAGCAAATGCCGGTACGCCGGGGGTGATAGTGTAATCAATGCCGAGATCATCAAGGCGACGCATCTGTTCGCCGATGGCGCCATACAGGCTGGGGTCTCCCGAATGCACCCGCGCAACATCGAGGCCTTGGTCATTTGCTTTGATCATTTCGTTGATGATCTCATCAAGGGTAAGCGGCGCGGTATCAATGATGAGCGCGTCATTTGGCGCATGGGTCAGAATTTCCTCCGGCACCAGCGATCCCGCATAGAGGCAAACCGGGCAACTGGCAATCAGATCGCGGCCACGAAGTGTAATAAGGTCCGCGGCGCCCGGCCCGGCTCCAATAAAATGGATCGTCATTTCTCTGTACCTGCTTCTATCTTGCTGTCTGCATTTTTCCCGCTGTATCCACGGGGTGTATAAGCCCAGCTTTTTGCGCCGGAATTCGTTGTGGTGAGGCGGCTTTCACTGGACCCGACCATGACCAGCGTGAGCATATCAATCGCCTCCGGATCAAGATCACTTAACGTCACAAATGAAACGCTTTCTGTTTCTCTGCCCAGATTGCGCGCAATAATTACCGGTGTATCTGTCGGGCGGTGCTCAAGCAGAATTCTTTTTGCCGCGTGAAGCTGCGTCCGGCGTTTAAGGGAAACAGGATTATAAAATGAGATGACGAAATCCCCCTCCGCAGCGGCTTTAATACGTTTCTCGATCACCTCCCAGGGGGTAAGCAGGTCGGAGAGCGAGATGGTGCAGAAATCATGTCCCAAAGGGGCGCCCGCTCGGGCCGCCGCTGCCTGCAAGGCGGATATGCCGGGCGTCACCTGTATATCGAGGCGGCCCCAATCCGGGTTTTCCTCACGGTCAATAAGTTCGAACACGAGCGTGGCCATCGCGTAGATACCGATATCCCCCGACGAGATAAGCGCGACATTCTTGCCTTCTGCGGCCAGATTCAATGCCGCGCGGACCCGCTTTTCTTCCTCACCGAGACCAAAGTCATGGCGCGTCTTTCCTTCAACGCTGTTTCCCAAGAGATCAAGGTAAAGGCCATAAGCAACAAGATCCGTCGCGTCCTCTATCAGGCGGCTCGCCTCCGGGGTACGCCAGGGTTCCTGTCCGGGCCCAATTCCAATGACCGAGAGTTTGCCCTGTCGACGTCCGATACTGTCACTATCGATCGGGGTCGGGGATTCGGCGACGGCACAGGTCGCTCTTTGTGATTTTTCTTTTGGGATGATCAATTTTCCTTCTGGTCCGGCAGCGGCGAGCGCCGCCCCTTCACTGACGCCATAGCATCCAACCTCCTTTAAGACAATGTCAGAAGGTGTCGCGAGGCGCGGGGTTTCCGCCGCCAGTTCAGCAGCGGAGAAAAAACGCGGGTGTAGACCGAAATGAGCGGCGACTGCGTGAACCGCTGCTTCATCTGATTTCAGGTCGATCGAACAAACCGCGCCAACGGCAAGCGGGCTAAGGCCCACGGCTGTCAGCGTGCTTTTTGCAAGCCTGACAAGGTCGCCGGGCGGCGTATTCCGTTCACATCCCACACCAAGTGACAGCGTTTTCGGATGATATAGAAGTCGGTCTTCTCCGCCTTCGCCGGCCTTAGGTGTCACTTCAATTGTCAGCGTCCCGTCAGTCGCAAATGGCAGGTCCGAAGAGCTCAACCATTCGTGCGTACCCTCAAGACGAATTTTTTCACCTCCCAGAAGCCGGGCAATAAATCCTTTTATATGTTGGGGATTGGCGAGCGCCAGATCGCGCGGGGGCGCATCCAAGGCGATATTGAAATGAATGTCGCTGGCCGTTGTGATTGCCGCATGGGCACTGAGCTTGACCGCAATTTCCCGGGCCAGATTATTGGCGCCGTGATGGCCACCCAGCAAGGGTACGATATTGCTTCCGTCGTCCGCAACAGCAATCACCGGTGGCTCGGTCAGCTTGTTCCGCAAAACCGGGGCAAGGCAGCGAATTAGGATCGCCGCGGCACAAATCCCGATAATTGGCGTCCCGGCCCGAAACAGCTCCTGCAGATGCGTCGCTGTTTGAGTGAAAGTGAGGTCGGTTTCCTCAGTGCGTCCGGCGAGTCCGTGAAGGAGCGCTTCCGGATATGCCCGTTGTAATTTCTCTGCCGTTTCACGGCCACTTTCATTCAGGAGAATTATGGCTATGGGGGAAGTCATTTCCATGCCTGCCCCCGTTTGTGAATGAGGATCATGGAAAAATAGGGCGCCGCATCGTCCGGGACGTCGGAGAGGGGAAGGATTCGTTCTGTCTGCATTGTCGCGCGCTCAATATACCGGGCGTTTTCTGCCAACCCGAGGTCGATGATGATATCGCGCACACGGGAGAAGTGCCGCCCGACTTTCATAATGGCTGCGCTATCGGTATCGCGGAGCCGGTCGCGCAATATTTCAGAGGGAAGTGGCGCGGGCAGCACGGTCAGGATATCATTCCGCGCCGAAAGAGGCGATTGCAGCGCTGTCGCGCAGGCGGTTAGCGAGGAGACACCTGGAACCACTTCGACGGGATATTTCTCGGCAATACGTCCAAATAAATACATGAAGGAGCCATAGAAAAAGGGATCCCCTTCACAAAGGACAACGACGTCCTCTCCATTTGCAAGATACTCGCCCAGCTCTTCGGCCGCATCATCATATGCGGCCTGCGCGGGGGCACGTTCGACAGTCATCGGGATGCGCACGGCAATTTCTGTTTTCGGCTCCGTCAAGTGCGGCGCTATGATCGCCCGGGCAAGGCTGTCACCATCTTCAAGCGCCGGATAGGCAAGTACCTTTGTCGCCTGCAGCAGCTTCAGTGCTTTCAGGGTGATAAGGTCCGGATCGCCCGGGCCGATCCCGAGACCGTAGAGAGTGCCTGTCATTCTTTTACCAATCGTATTTGGGTTACCTGGCGGAAGGGTTTCCAGCTTGTGAAACCACCAATTTTTTCCGCACGTGAAATGTTATGCCGGGTTAATGTCCCGCCGAAGCTGTTATGGATTTCAAAGAGGCGTAGTTCGCCTTCAATGGTGACGGCATTGGCTACCAGTCGGCCGCCCTGTTTGAGGGACGACCAGCAGGAGTCAAAAACGCCTTCATGGCTGAGGCCGCCGCCGACAAAGATGGCGTCCGGTGCGCTGAGGTTAGATAGGGCGTCTGGCGCTGTTCCCTTGATCAGTTTCACCTGAGGCACGCCCAGCTTCCGGCAGTTTGCCTCGATCAGAGCTTGGCGATCTTCCCGGGGCTCGATAGCATAGGCGCGGTTCGCCTGATGGCACCGCACCCATTCTATGGCGATGGATCCTGAGCCGGCACCAACGTCCCAGATAAGCTCTCCCGGAAACGGGGCAAGGGCGGATAGCGTTGCGGCGCGGATTTCCTGCTTGGTAATCTGGCCATCGTGATCGAAAGCGTCGTCGGGAAGGCCCGGCGTCCTCGAAAAGACTCGTGCTGCTGGCTCTTTCGGGCATTGAAGGGCGATTGTGTTGAGGTCGCGAAAAGTTTTGCCACGAAAGTCGCGGGCAATTCCATGATGTGTTTTCTCTGAAGGGCCGCCCATATGTTCCAATACGGACATTCCTGCCTCTCCAAGGCCGAGGGTTTGGAGATGCTGGGCAACATCAGAGGGGGTTTCGCCACTATCTGATAGAGCAAGAATCCGATTGCCGGGTGCGAGATGCGTAATGAGCAGGTCCAGCGGCCGGCCATGAAGGGTGATCTGCTCGGTCTGTGATAGATCCCATCCAAGACGGGCAGCGGCGAGGCTGAACGCGGAGACGGCGGGGAATATTGCCAGTTCCTCCGCCGGCAGTCTTTTCGCAAAGGTCACGCCGATGCCGTAATGCATCGGATCACCCGTCGCGAGAATGCAGATATTTTCCCCGCGCCGCGCCAAGATTTCCTCAACCAGAATCATAAGCGGGCTTGGCCATGTTTTTCGTTCCCGTCCATCCTCGGGCAGCATGGCAAGATGCCGATCCCCGCCGACCAGCAGGGTCGCGTTCTCAATTGCCTGCCGGGCGGCAGGGGAAATATTCTCCAGCCCGTCTTCGCCAATACCGATTATGCTGAGCCAGGCCGTCATTTGGATTTTCCTGCGAGGCTGGCGAGCGCATTGAGGGCGGCGGCGGCCATTGCACTTCCGCCTTTGCGGCCGCGCAAGGTGATGTAGGGGACATCGAGACGACTGTCGATCATGGCCTGCTTGGATTCGGCCGCGCCGACAAATCCGACTGGAAAGGCAAGGATCGCGGCCGGCTTTGGGGCGCCATTCTCTATTTGCTCAAGGAGGTGGAACAGGGCTGTCGGTGCATTGCCAAAAACAGCTACGGAATTCTCGACCCGATCGAGCCAGAGGTCGATCGCAGCGGCAGACCGGGTGGTTTTTTCCCGTGCGGCAATGTCAACTGTTTCCGAATTATTCAAGGTGCAAATGACGTCATTATCTGCGGGTAAAAAACGCCGGATTATCCCATGCGTAACCATTTCACAATCACAGAAAATGGGCGCGCCATTGCGCAGTGCCGCAATAGCGGAAGTGCAGATATCCCGGTGATAGGAAAGGTCAGGTAATATCTCCGGCATGCCGCAGGCGTGAATTATGCGGGTGGCTACCGCCTGCAGTGCCGCATCAAAGCCTGCGAAATCAGCTTCGCGCTCGATCGTCGCGAATGACTCTGCATAGATTGCGGCGGGGTCGCGAAGATAGTCATACATAGCGTCAGTTGCCACTTTTCTTCATGCTCACCGGCCCCAGGGGATGATCCGCATGGGGATAGGGATGATGGTGATGATCGTGGTTATGGTCATGCGAATGGTCGTGGTCATTATCATGATGATGGCCATGGTTATGGTGATGATCGTGGGAATGGTCCGCTGTGCCCGTACCAATGCCCTCCACATGATGATGGTGGCTTTCCTGCTTGAGACCAACCTCATCCTCGAACCCGAGCGCCTGTTCCCGGTACTTGCACATGCCGCAGTTCATATTGTTTTGGCCCAGGAGAATTTCCTCGACCCGATCGGCGAAACAGTCGAGCACCAGCGGGTGATCATTGAGATAGGGTGCCTTGATAAACTCGATATCCGGATGGGCTGCGGCGACCTTGTCCGTATAATCATAGATGCGATTGACGAGAACACCGGTAAACAGGAAATAGGGAAAAACCACAATCCGTTTATATCCAAGCCGGGCGGCATGCTCCAACCCCGGCTCCACGAGCGGGAAGGTCACGCCGGAATATACCGTCTCTCCCCAACCAAAGCCCAGCCCTTCCCATAGGAGGCGCATAACCTTTGTAACGTTGGAGTTGGCGTCCGGATCCGACGCACCACGCCCGACGACGACCAGCATGGTTTCATGCATGGCTACATTATCTTGGGCACTTGCGAGCGCTTCCTTGATACGTTCTCCGGCCGCGCGGATCATCTTAAGGTCGATGCCCAGCTCGCGCCCGTAGGAAATAGTCAAGCCCTCATGCTCGGCCGCATACCGGTTGAGAACGGAGGGGATATCATTCTTTGCATGGCCCGCGGCGAAAAGCATGCCCGGAACGGCAAGGATATGGTTATGACCACTCTCTCGAAGCTTGTCCAAGCCATCACGAATGATGGGCGTTGCAAATTCCAGGAAGCCCGATTCCACCTGATACTGGGGAAGGCGCGCCGCGATCCCTTCTGCGACGGAGGCGAATTCGCTGACCGCTCCCTTGTCGCGGCTACCGTGGCCACAGACCATTACGCCGTATTTTTCCGTCATATCAAGCTCCAGTTTCTGCGCGCATCACGTTCCGCGCTGGTGTTAGTATTAGGGGGGCACATTGGCCTGGGTCAACAGATTCAGGATTGACGCATCTGCTTCCCCATATCATGTTGAGCCGATGTCCAGCATATTGTTCATCTCCAATACGGCTTTTTTCACGCCGCCACTGATTATCCTGCTGGCGATGATTATCGATGCGCTGGTCGGTGATCCAAAGTGGCTCTACCGGGGTGTTCCGCATCCGGTCGTGTTGTTGGGCAAGCTGATTTCGGTGTTGGAGTCGGGCTTTAACAAATCCATTGAAAGCAATAGGCGTCGATTTATTGCAGGGGTGCAGTCCAGCGCCATTGTCATTGCCGTTGCCGCAATTGCGGGATATGTCATCGCGGCTCTCTGCCAGATCATTCCGGCGGGTATGATCATTCTTGCTCTGCTGGCGAGTAGCCTGATCGCCTGGCGTGGGCTCTATGCGCATGTTCGCGATGTGATGGTCGGCCTGAATACCAGCCTTGAGGAAGGGCGAGAAGCCATTTCCCATATTGTCGGGCGGGACCCCGAGAGCCTTGATGAGAGTGCAATCTCGCGCGCCGCCATTGAGTCCCTTGCCGAGAATTTCTCCGATGGGACGGTGGCCCCGATCTTCTGGTTTGCGGTGTTGGGGTTGCCGGGACTTTGTGCCTACAAGGCGATCAATACACTCGATAGCATGATTGGGCATCGAAACGGGAGATATGAATATTTTGGCAAGGCCGCTGCGCGGATTGACGACGCGGTCAATTATATTCCTGCGCGGCTGACAGGTTTTTTGATCGTCATTGCTGCCTGCTTGGTAAGAGGGGCAAACGCGAAGAATGCCTTCAAGGCGATGTTCAGGGATGCGCCTCGTCACAGGAGCTTTAACGCCGGCTGGCCGGAGGCGGCAATGGCAGGTGCGCTTGGCATCGCGCTTGCCGGGCCGCGTATCTATGATGGTGTCGAAGTTCCGGATCACTGGATGAACGAAGCGGGCGTACGAATGGCAGGGCCGGATGACATCTCTCGCGCCCTCCTTCTTTACCGGGTGGCAGGAGGCTTGATCATGGCGCTGCTTCTTGGTCTCGCCTTCGCGATATACAGCTTTAGCTGACGCCATTGGCAACCTCCAGCAGGCCATCAAGGTCAAGATGATGTTCCAAATGATCTGCGAGTTTATCTAAGGTATTCTCTACAAGATTCTCAAAATTATCAATTTTTTCGTTTCTATATTTAAACCGGTTAATAAATTTATTACGGAATTCATCACTTGCAAACAATCCGTGCAGATAGCCGCCCATAATCCGGTTATCAGGCGAAATTGCCCCATCGGGACCGGAGGCAAGGGTCACGAATGGCCGGTCGAGAGCCGGACCGTCAGTGCGGCCGACATGCATATGATAGCCCCGGATCGGAGAGCCGGTCAGATGTTCTGTTCCATCCTCCTCGACCAGTTTTTTCTCCGCGGTTAGCGTGGTTTCGAAATCGAGTAAGCCGAGCCCGTCTATTGTTCGGGCGGGTCCTTCAATGCCTCCGGGATCAGACAGCTGGCGACCAAGCATCTGATAGCCGGCGCATAAACCGATGACCGTCCCGCCCTGCCGGACATGGGCCTGGATATCGATATCCCAGCCTTGCATCCGGATAAAATCCATATCCGCAAGAGTGGCCTTTGAGCCCGGCAGCAGAACTACATCCATGCCGGCGGGAATGGAAGTGCCGGGCCGCACCATATGTACTGTCACGCCAGGTTCCGCCATCAAGGGGTCCAGATCGTCGAAATTGGCAATGCGGGAAAAAACAGGGACGGCGATATTCACGGTGTCTTCGCGCGGGGCCTGCGACGTGATCGAGAAGGCATCTTCGGGGGGCAGGTGATGTGCCTTTGTAAAAAAGGGCAGCACACCGAAGTTTTTATAGCCCGTTTTCTCAGTTATAATCTTCAGGCCATCGTCGAAGAGGGAAACATCTCCCCTAAATTTGTTAATAATATAGCCCTTCGTTCGCTGCTGTTCAGACGGGGAGAGCAGCATATGCGTGCCGACAATCTGCGCGATGACTCCGCCGCGATCGATATCCCCGATCAGGATAACTGGCACATTGGCAGCTTCGGCAAATCCCATATTGGCAATATCATGGGCGCGGAGGTTGACTTCTGCGGGGCTGCCGGCGCCTTCTACGAGCACGAGGTCGACGCCCTCACCAATCCGTTGGAAACTTTCCAGTACCTTACAGAGCAGTTCGGGCTTCATTTTTTGATAGTCGCGCGCGACAGCCGTGCCATACATTTTCCCCTGGACTATCACTTGCGCGCCAACATCGCTCTGAGGCTTCAAAAGTACCGGGTTCATGTCATTGCGGAGGGGCGTTCTTGCCGCCCGTGCCTGCAGGGCCTGTGCCCGCCCGATCTCGCCCCCTTCAATCGTGACGGCAGCATTATTCGACATATTTTGCGGCTTGAACGGCATGACTTTCATCCCCCGATTGCTGTAGGCGCGGGCCAGCCCGGCGACAAGCAGCGACTTGCCGACATCCGAACCCGTTCCTTGCAGCATGAGGGCAGCCGACATCAGAATTCAATCCCGACCTGTGCCTTGACGCCCGAGCGGAAGGGGTGCTTGATCTGCGTCATCTCAGTGACCAGATCGGCAACTTCGATCAATTCATCCTTGGCGTTCCGACCGGTGACGACAACATGAAGCTTCTCCGGTTTGTTTTTTAGAAACTCGATCACTTCAGCTAGCGGCAGGCTGTCATAGCGGAGCACAATATTCAGCTCATCAAGGATAACCATGTCATAGGCGGGGTTATCGCCTCGGCTCGCCTCGATCATTTCCTTGGATTTCTCCCAAGCCTTTTCGGCGGCACGGATGTCGCGCTCCCTGTCCTGGGTTTCCCAGGTAAAGCCTTCGCCCATGGTGTGAATTTCGATCTGGTCGGGAAAGGCTTCCAGGACCTTCCGCTCTCCCGTTTCCCATTTTCCCTTCACATATTGTACGACGCCGACCTTCATGTCGTTTCCGATCGCGCGAGCCGCGAGGCCAAAGGCCGCCGTCGATTTTCCCTTGCCTTTGCCGGTATGGACAATCAGCAAGCCTTTCTCGATTGTTTTTGTCGCCAGCATCTTGTCGCGAGCTGCTTTTTTCTTTGCCGCCTTTTCATTGGCGCGGGCGATTTCTTCCGGGGTCAGCTTGGTGGTCATCGGGTTCCCTCCCGTTTCAGCATTGCAAGGTCATCGTGAATAGTGTTGCGTCGGGGACGCCAAAGGTCGCGGTCAAGCGCTTCCTGAAACCGGTCAGCCATTTCGCTCAGGGCGTCAGGGTTATTCTCTTTCAGGAAGTCACGGACCCGGCCATCCATCAGATAGGCATCGAACACGGCATCGAAGTGGTGATCCTTCACCGCCTGGGCCGTTGCGGCAAAGGCGAACAGGTAATCGACGGTGGCCGCCATTTCAAACGCGCCCTTGTAGCCGTGGCGCATCACGCCCTCGATCCATTTCGGATTGGCGGCGCGGGCCCGGACAACGCGGCCCACTTCTTCCTCCAGCGTCCTGATTTTCGGGCTTTCAGGACGTGAATGGTCATTATGATAGACAGTCGGTTGCGTGCCCTTGATATGCCGGACGGCGGCCGCTACGCCACCTTCAAACTGATAATAATCGTCACTGTCGAGGAGGTCATGCTCCCGATTATCCTGATTATGGATAACGGCCTCCACATGGCCGAGCCGCTGTTCGAACAAGGATTGCTCTGCCTTACCTTCTTCGCCTGCACGATAGGCGTAGCCGCCCCAGGCGATGTAGGCGCGCGCAAGATCACCGGAATCAGTCCAGCCTTTTTCATCAATCAAGGCCTGTAATCCTGCCCCATAAGCGCCCGGCTTGCTGCCGAATAGTCGATATCCGGCGCGGTTCTGCGCCTCCTCTTGCGAAACGCCGGACTGGATAAGGGTTTCCGCATCTAACTTGACCCGAGCGGCGAGGGGGTTGGTTTTCTCGTCCTCATCCAATGCAGCGACGGCGCGAACGGCACTGTCAAAAAGCGCCATCTGTTGTGGGAAGGCATCGCGGAAAAATCCGGATATACGAAGGGTTACATCAACGCGGGGCCGATCCAGCAAGCTGGCGGGCATGATCTCAAATCCTGTCACCCGGTTTGAGGCTTTGTCCCAGGTCGGCCGGACGCCCATCAGCGCAAGCGCTTGCGCAATATCATCCCCGCCGGTCCGCATGTTGGACGTGCCCCAGGCGCTGAGGATCATGGTTTTCGGCCAGGCACCATTTTCCTGCCGAAAGCGGTCGACAAGAAGTCCTGCGGACTTCCAGCCCAGCAACCAGGCTGTCGGGGTCGGGACCGCGCGACTATCGACAGAATAGAAATTCCGCCCCGTCGGAAGCACATCATTCCGGCCACGCGTCGGCGCACCGGACGGTCCGGGTTCGACAAATTGTCCGTTCAACCCTTTAAGAAGGCCGGTTAACTCCGCGTTGCCGCTGGTTTCGACGGTCGGCCGCAGATGATTCTCAAGGCTCTTCAGCACCGTCTTTGTCCGATGCCAACTTTCATCTGGTGTAGTTTCACCGGAAACAAGGGCCGCCGCAAGCAGTTCGATCCGCTCAACGGTATCGCCATTGGAACGCCAGGTTCCTTCAAAATCAAGGACCTCCGGTCGGATGCCTGTCCATTCTGCGCCCATCTCACAATCGAGCGGGTCGAAATCCTCCAGCAAATTGAGATCCAGCGCGATGCCGCGGATAAGGGAGGCATTCGCGCCGTCGCCATCTCCGCGTGGAATGCGTAGGAGCGCGACCAACAGATCGGTAAGCTGTCGCCCGGTAGGCGATCTTCCGAAAATATGAAGACCGTCACGGATTTGCAGTTCCTTCAATTCGCAAAGATAATTATCGAGCTTGGTGAGTCGTTCATCCTCCGGCTCATCTTGTGCGATCCCGCAGTCAATATCGATGCCCGACATCTCTGTCAGCTCAAGAATCTGCTCCCTGAGCAAGGCAATGCGGCGAGGGTCCACACCGGCGGCCTCATAATATTCATCGACAAGCCGTTCCAGGTCGGCAAGCGGGCCATAGCTTTCCGCACGGGTCATGGGTGGCGTCAGATGATCAATGATGACGGCGCTCGCGCGGCGCTTCGCCTGCGTTCCCTCGCCGGGATCATTCACGATAAAGGGATAGAGATGCACTGTCGGGCCAAAAACAGCCTCTGGATAACATTCGCGGGAGAGTGCGACGGATTTTCCGGGCAGCCACTCCATGTTACCGTGTTTCCCCATATGGACGACGGCGTGAACCTGTTCTTCCTCCCGAAGCCAGGCATAGAAGGCGAGGTAGCCGTGCGGGGGAACGAGGTCCGGGTCATGATAGCTCGCTGTCGGGTCGATGTTATAGCCGCGTGCGGGCTGGATGCCGACGATCACATTGCCGAGTCGACGGGCTGCGAGGAGAAACTGCTCCCCTTCGATGAACGGATCACTTTCCGGGTCGCCCCATCTCTCGGTGACGTCTCTTTGCAGTCTCTCCGGCAGTGTGTTGAAATACGCGCGATAACGGGAGAGGGGGTAAGCAATGCCGCTTTCCCTTTTTGCCTTCCCGCCCCGGTCATTCGTCGGGCCGTCCAGTAAATCCTTTATCAGGGCATTCCCATTCTCGGGAATGCTTGAGACCGAGTATCCTTCGGACTGCAACGCTTTCAGGACTTCGATGGAACTCGCCGGGGTATCAAGGCCAACGCCATTCCCAATCCGGCCGTTCTTGTTGGGATAGTTCGCAAAGATCAGCGCGATTTTCCGGTTCGTTGCCTGCGTGTTGCGCAGCCGCGTCCAGTTCGCCGTAAGATCGGCAACGAAATCCACCCGGTCCTGCACAGGTTTATAGGCGATAATACTCGTTTGTGTCGCCTCGTCATATCCTCCATCAGTTTTGAACGAGACAGCACGGGATAGGATCCGCCCGTCAACTTCAGGCAACGCGACATTCATCGCTATATCCCGCGAGGACAGTCCGGTAACACCCTCTCTCCATTGGTCTTCATTGCCGCCGGAGAAAATCACCTGCAGAATTGGGCAATCGGCACTATCAAACGGGGTGCTCTTCCGTGTGGCGCCGGGGCTGGAAATCGCAAAGCCGGTGGCGTTGAGTAGAACGGATGGTGGCGCTTCCCGGAGCATATGCTCCACAATCTCAGCTGATACGGGATCCTTCAAGCTGGAGACAAAAATGGGAAGGGGATTAAGGCCGCGTCTAACCAGAGCATCGATCAGCGCATCCACCGGTGCAAGGTTATTGGCCTGATAAAGCGCCCGGTAAAATATAATGCCGGTAACCGGTGCGTCTTCTTTCCAGATTTTGCGGAGATCCGAGAGGCCCGGTTGCTTGCGGCCTGGCCAGTATAGACCGACTTTTAGCAAAGGTTTAGGTTCACGCCACTCTGTTGTCTGGTCCAGCAAGTAGGCGCAGTAATCAAGAAAGCCCGCATAATTCTCCTGGCCGCCTTCCACCAGATATCGCCAGAGCCGGTGAGATGTATCGTGGGGTACTGTATTGAGGGCGGCGAGTTCTTCGTCCGGATTATCGTCACCCGGCAAAAACGCGAGCTTTATTCCTTTCGCACGACAGCAGTCCGTGATTTTTTCCACCGCATAGGGCCAGTAGCCGATTCCGCCCAACAGGCGGACAACCACCAGCTTTGCGTTGGCAATCATATCCTCAACATAGATATCGACGGAAAGATTGTGGGACAGTTGCATTGTATTGGCGAGCCGGAGGGATGGCGCGCCTGAGCGACCCTTCTGACTTAGAGCAAGGCTTGAAAGCTCTGTATCCGCCGCGGACAGAAAGATGATGTCGCCCGGTGCCTGCGCCAGGTCGACTGCTTCCGATCCATCGGCGATGCCGCCGGGTATGGCCGCGAGAAGATGCATGCTAGCCCAGAATTATCTTGGTGACGGCGGCCTGATCCATATCATGCTCACCAATTATCACGAGCTTGCTGACACGTTCCTCATCGGTGGCCCATTCCCGGTCAAAGTAATGCTGTAACCGGCTTCCGACACCCTGCAGAACGAGCCTCATGTCCTTGTCCTTGACTGACAGGAAACCCTTCACTCTTAAAATACCTTCTGCTGCGATGGCATTTTCCAGCTTGGCAATCAGTGTCTCTGGCGATGTGATTTCCCCGACCTCCAGAACAAAACTGTCAAAGTCGTCATGCTCGTGTTCATCCGCATCGTCATGAACTGACGGACGGGCGTCGAGATCATCTTCCGCCGCCGCCCCAAGACCGAGCAGAACCCGGGCATCGATCTTGCCGTGGCTTGTCTGGAGCATCTTCACCTGTGGGCGGAGACGGTCTTTCAATTTAGCCGCTGCCGAGGACATTTCGGACGCAGCGATTAGGTCAGCCTTATTGAAAATGATCATATCCGCACAATTGAGCTGATCATCAAACAGTTCTTCGAGCGGGCTGTCATGGTCCAGCATCTCATCCGCTTCACGCTGCGCCTGCACCGCGTCAGGATTGGCGGCAAACAGGCCGTCACGATAGGCCGGCCCGTCGATCACGGTCACTACGCCGTCCACCGTTACCTGCGTTCTTACTTCGGGCCATCCGAACGCCCGGACCAATGGTTTCGGAAGCGCAAGACCTGAGGTCTCGACGATAATATGATCGGGACGATCTTTCCGGCTCAGAATTTTCTGTATGGTTGGGAGGAAGTCATCGGCAACCGTGCAGCAAATACAGCCGTTGGCAAGCTCGACAATGTCTTCTTCCGTGCAATTTTCATTGCCGCATCCCTTGAGGAGTTCGCCGTCGACGCCGAGATCCCCGAATTCATTGATAATAAGTGCTAGTTTTCGGCCGTCCGCATTCTCGATCAGGTGGCGAATCAGGCTGGTCTTGCCCGCGCCAAGGAAACCGGTGATAACGGTTGCCGGTATTTTCTCACTCATATCATTACTCCGGGGAAAGAAGTCGCGCAGGCCAATGGGTCGGCCGAGCAGGGGCGTTTGGAATTAGGGTGCGGATTTCGCAATGTCATTACGCTCATCATGATCCTCCGTCATGCAGCAGAAATTGATACAGTTGATGGCAGGTCTCCTGGCTTGCGAATGGCACCGGCACTTACCTTCCCGATTATCTCAGTGGTTTTATGTGCCGGCTAGTCGCATACAGTTGCGGGGACAGCCGCGGCCTTGATCCATGGATCGCACCGCATTCCCTTATAATCCCTGATTGGGAACCATCGGCGGCGACGCTACGGCGGAATGCCGTTTCTGTCAATCCATTGGCGACGCTTTTATCGTTTTGCCCAGCTGTTAAGTCTTCCTTCCAGGCGAACCCAGTCGGTTTCTGTTCTAGGCAGCCCGAAACGAAGTCGTTCGGGATGATCCGGAAAGGTGCGAACCAGAATTGCGCCTTCGCAAAGATGTTGGAAAAGTGAGGGAGAATGGGGTGATTCTGTCAGGCAGAAAAGGTCGGTTCCGCCAATGATCTTGAGATTTGCAGCGCCCAGCAGGGCAGACAATCGCCTCGACGCCTTTTCCAACTGGTTGCGGGCGCTGGCGATCCAGGTGGTATCGGACAGGGCCTGTGTGCCAATTTCGAGCGCAACGCCACTGATCGCCCAAGGACCCACTTCCTGCTGGATAACGCGGATAAAGTCCGGCGGGCCAGCGAGGAAGCCGAGACGAAGACCCGCGAGACCGAAAAACTTCCCGAAGGATTTCAGGATTAATATGCCGTCATCAAGCAACTCAGGCATGAGAGACAATTCCGGCATGACGTCCGAGAAGGCTTCATCAATAATAAGGCAGCCATTTCGCGAGGTGAGTGTTCTTGCTAAATCCCGCAGCGTCGATCTGTTGTAGGTGCGCCCATCAGGATTGTTCGGATGCACAAGAATGACGATGGTTGTCGTATCCGGTATCGCGGAAATGTCGTCGACTTCCCTGACGCGGTGTCCTGCGCGCCGCCAACAGGCTACATGTTCATTGTAAGTTGGTGTAAGGATGGCAACTTCTGTTAATGGTGTCAGCCGTGGCAGCATCTGAATGGCGGCCTGAGTGCCGGGAAAGGCACAAATATCGGCCTTTCCGGAAAGGTCATAATATTGGCGGGCGGCCTTAATCAACCTGGCCTCATTCTCAAATCCCGGTAACCGTCGCCAATGATCTTCTGCCAAAGGAGGAAGCGGATATGGCACCGGGTTAATTCCCGTGCTTAAATCCAGCCATTCCGACAGGTCGTGCCCGAACTTTGCCTGTACATGTCCAAGGTCGCCGCCATGAAACTGGCGCGTCTTCTCACTCTCTCGCGGAAAAGTCGGGATCATCTCGTCATCGTCTCCGTAAAACTGCCCCGTCATAGCAGAATGCAGTTTGTTTTCGCAATTTTATCCTGTAGTTTCATGCCCATGACGGAGGCAGCAACACATAAAATTGTCGTTAGGGATCTGTATAAGAGCTTTGATGGCGTGCCGGTTCTGAACGGTATAAATCTTGAGGTGAAAGCTGGCGAGATTTTGACCCTGATCGGCCCTTCCGGTGCCGGCAAGACACTGACGCTGAAATGCATACTCGGGTTGATCAAGCCCGATAGCGGCTCAATCCTTCTTGACGGGGAGGAAGTCAATGACATGCCGGAGAAGGACAGAATGGAATTTTTTCGGAAGTTCGGCATTCTGTTTCAGCGTTCAGGATTGTTTGATGGATTGCGGGTGTGGGAAAACATCGGCTTTCGCCTGAGCCAGCAACCGGGCATGAAGAAGCAGGATGTCAAGGCAATGGCAATCGAGAAGCTGCGTTCGGTTGGCCTGTCGGCGGATGTGGCGGATTTATTCCCGGCGGAACTCTCGGGCGGTATGCAGAAACGGGTCGGGTTTGCCCGTGCCATCGCTGGAAATCCTCCGATCCTGTTCCTTGATGAACCAACGGCAGGCCTTGACCCGATCATGAGCAATGTCATCAATGACCAGATTTTCAATAATGTGCGGGAACTGGGCAGCACGGTTATGGCGATAACCAGCAATTTGCTGACAGCACGTATTATCTCGGACCGGATCGCCATGCTGCATGAAGGACGGGTGGTGTGGTCTGGAGATGTTCGTGAAGCCGGGCACACTGATAATCCATATGTGACGCAATTCTGGAACAAGCGGAAAGACGGACCAATCCAGATGTCGGTTTCGACGGTTTCAGGCTGATTTTCCGCCATTTTTTGATCACGCAAAGTATCTGATAAGCGTCTAGCTCGTGCCTTCTTAGATAGTCAATGTGACATGGTTCCCATGAATGATGGTGAAAGCGACAGCCTGGCAGCTTCTGATTTATTGACGCCAAGGGATAATCTTCCGTGGCGTAGTGAGGCGCCGACCCTGAAGGGATGGGCGCGTCCTTTCATAGTTGATAATCAGGTCACCCGGGCGCATAGAAAGTCTATTATCGAGCAAGAAAGGACGGAACGGACAATCCTTCGTGATACGGTGGACAGCGAACTCGCGCGGTTATCGTCGACAAAGCGGCGTTTCTGGATTGCAGAGTATAAATTCCTTGAAAAGCAGCTGACATTCCGCCAGCTCGTCGCCTATGCACCATCTTTCCTGAGCCTTTCACGATTGATGCCCGAAAAACTGGTCTATTGTCGACGGATGGTTGTCCGGAAATATCTGGAGCAAAACACCCTGCCAAAGTCCGCCTTTGTCGCGAAGTTATGTCGGCAATTCGTGCGTACCAGCGCGCTATTCTATCCGGCGGAAAAGCTGATTGAGGCAGTCGAGAAATTCCTGTGTCTCGCGGCGAGGTCGGCGGATCAGTCGAAAGCGGTCAACCGGCACCGGGTTGCCATGGAGGTACGCGCCTTGCATTTGATGAGCGATCGGGAAATTTGTGACCAGTTCAGATGTGAGGAAGAGTATTTGAATGAGCTTGAATTACTGACCCGGTATGCGCGTCATTATCGACTGACCATCGATGATATTTTCCGGATTTCGGCGGCTGAAATCCGTCGCTTCTGGAATATTGAGGGTTAAAAGCAGGTAACACCGCAAAAAATCACCCTCGATTGAGTCCGCTTCTTGCGCTTTTTACCTCGTGATCGTACCCTTTCAGTATTACCGCTTTCAAGCAGGCTCCATAGCTCAATATGCATCAACTCACTGATATAGCCATCATCGCGACGATTGCCCTGATTTTCGGGATGATTATGACACGTCTAAAGCAGCCGGCAATCGTCGGATATCTGCTTGCAGGGATGGTGCTTGGCCGTTCGGCTTTCGGGTTTGTAGAGAGCCGGGAAAATGTCGAGATACTGGCCGAACTTGGGGTTCTGATGCTTCTCTATTTGATAGGGATGGAACTCAATCTGAAATCATTTATGCGTATCTGGAAGACGGCCATCGGGGGTGTTATCCTCCAGGTGGCGGTTTCCTACGTCGTTGTGGGACTTATTGCGTTATTTCTGGACTGGCCGTGGGAGTTGACGCTGCTTCTGGCGTTCAGCTTGTCGATCAGTTCGACCGCTGTCGCCGTTAAAATCCTTGAAGACATTGGGGAGCTGCATCAAAGGACAGGCAATATTGCCGTTGGGCTTCTGATTGCACAGGATCTTGCCGTCGTGCCCATGCTGCTTATTGTGGGCAGTCTTTCGGGGGAGTCGCTTAATATTTCCGTTCTGGTTCTGACCCTTGGGCTAGCGGTCGCTTTCCTGATCGGACTTATTCTCTTTCTCAGTCGCAGGGAACGCATCCATCTGCCGTTTCTGAAAGTGATTTCGGGCCATGCGGACCTTACCCCGCTTTTCGGGATTGTATTCTGCCTCGGGCTTGCAGCGATCAGCGGCCTCCTCGGGATGTCCCCGGCGTTTGGGGCGTTTCTCGCGGGCCTCATCATCGGGAACAGCCAGGAACGGAAGGGTATCGTCGAAGCAACACAGCCGATCCAGTCGATCCTGCTGATGATTTTCTTCCTGTCCATTGGCTTGCTGATAGATGTGACCTATATCTGGCAGAATATTGGTCTTGTCCTCGTCATGCTGTTGATCGTAATTGTCGGGAAAACAGCCATCAATATTGTGATTCTGCGGGTGACAGGCGTTGATTGGCGGTCCGCATTTATTGCCGGCACGGCACTGGGTCAAATCGGGGAATTCTCCTTTCTCCTTATGGCCACGGGCGGCGCCAGTGGATATGTATCGCGAGACATTTCGCAATTGATGATTACCGTGATTGCGTTGAGCCTGATGATCAGCCCGCTCTGGCTTTTAACGGCGCGGCGGGCGCAAAGTGTCGCGGCCGGTCAGGCCAGCAATTTCCAGCTTTTCTGGAACAAGGCCTATGGTAAGGAAACTCTTGCCGTCGTTCGTGTTTTCAGGGCAACGACGGGATATGTCGGGTCGTTAATGGGTGGAGCCTCGTCACCGTCGCCGGCGTCAACCCAAGGAAATTCTGAAGAAATGGAGCATCCTTCTCGCGCAGAGGGTTCCGAAACCATCATCCAGAGCGAAGATGCCGCGTCCTATCAGGCGTTGCTTGAAAGCGAGCGCGGGAGCGATCACAAAGACGGAAACTAGGGCCGTCACCTTGTCACGGTAAGCGGCAATCTATAAGTTTCGCGAATGCGCAATAATTACTCGATGCGATCGATTAGCAAGAGTTGAGAGAGGATACCCATGGACCGAATTCAGGAAATTCTCGATTTTTGGTTTTTACCAGAGAACCACGCGGACTACGGCAAACCACGGAAGGTCTGGTTTCAGAAGGATGCGGATTTTGACGCGGAAATTCGAAGCCGGTTCCTTGATGATTTCGAGAATGCAGAAGCTGGACGCTATCTTGACTGGGCAGAAAGCGCGCGCGGATCCCTTGCTTTAATTATCTTGTTTGACCAGTTTACACGCAACATGTTTCGGGTGTCACCCCGCGCCTTTGCGGCGGATGGTAAGGCGAGGGAGATTGCCCGGCATATGCTGTCACGCGGGTTTTATGATGAACTCAATACGACGCAAAAGCAGTTTGCAGCTCTGCCGTTTGAGCATAGCGAGGATATTGAGGACCAGAAATTGTCGCTCCGTCTGTTCAAGCAACTTGGGTCGGATGAACTGGTTGATTATGCTGAAAGGCACTATGACATCATTGAAAAATTCGGAAGATTTCCGCATCGGAACAAGCAGCTGAACCGGCAAAGCACCAAAGAAGAAGAAGCGTTCTTAAAAAAACCCAATTCTTCATTTTAAACATCAACCGTATTTAATCGAACGGGAAATTAAATGAGTCAGTTATCAGATCAGGTTATAATTGTCACCGGAGCCAGCCGTGGGATCGGTGCGGCGGCCGCACTCGAACTCGCGAGGAACGGGGCGAAACTTTGCCTGAGTGCGCGTTCCGCCAGTTCCTGTAGCGGTATTCTTGAGCAGATTAAGAATGCCGGCGGTGAAGCATTTGCCGCAAGCTGCGATGTGTCCGACTATGCCGCTGTAGAAAAAATGATAGCGGAAACGCTGGACCGCTATGGCCGGATTGATGCGTTGATCAACAACGCCGGGATAGTCGATCCGATTGGCGAGATTGCAACGAGTGAACCGGAGGCCTGGGCCCGGAATATTTCAATCAATCTTGTCGGTGTTTACAACGGAACACGTGCAGTGCTGCCGCATTTCCTCAACCAGAATGCTGGTGTCATCATCAATATCAGTTCCGGTGCAGCCCATGGTCCCATGGAAGGATGGAGTGCTTATTGTTCCGGCAAGGCCGGCGTCTATATGATGACCCGGGCGACGGCGCTGGAAACAGGTGAAAAGGGCGTTCGCGTCTATGGTTTTGCGCCGGGCGTCGTCGATACTGATATGCAGGGTACAATCCGCGCCTCCGGCATTAATGTCGTGAGCAAGATTCCACGTGAAGATCTTGCCCCTGCTGAAGATCCTGCGAAGGCTATTGCCTGGCTGTGTAGTGAGGACGCCAGCGACCTGGCCGGGCAGGAGTTGTCAATACGGGACGAAACCCTTCGCAAAAGGATCGGGCTTTCCGTTTAAGGATGCATTGATGAAGCCATTTCTTGGGTATGTAGGGGATTGGCTTTCAACAGTAATGCGCCTTTGCGTTCTTCTCCCTCTTGCTGTGCTCCTTACTCCAGATGTTGCCCGTGCCGATATGGCGGTTCCGGCAAAAGTACTGAAGGTTCCCGGAATCAAGGGGGAAGACAATCGCGTGCGGGTCAGGATCACGGATTATCCGTGGCGCATGATCGGGCGGTTAAACCGCAATGGCAGTCATTGCACGGGTATTCTTGTCGGGCCGTCATCGGTGCTGACGGCGGCCCATTGCTTCTGGGACAAGCGGCAAAACAAGTGGTCAATCCCAAGTGCATTTCATTTTGTTGTTGGCTATGAGAAGGGCGAGGTGAAGGCGCATACAAAAATTGCGAGCTTCGAACTGGCGAATGGCCGGCCACCCACGGTGACAACGAAAAAGCCGGTCCTGGAAAATGATTGGGCGATTGCGCAGCTGGAAAAGCCATTGGGAAAGCAATTCGGGTTTGCAGCGGTAGAAGACATAAATCTTCTCAAGATAAGGGAAATTCTCTCCACAGGCTCCGTTATTGTCCAGGCTGGTTATAGCAGGGATATTGCGCATATATTGACGGCGGATGAAGACTGTAAAATCAGTGGAATCCAACAGAGCAAAATGGGCTTTCTTTTGCGGCACCAGTGCGACGCAACCCAGGGGGATTCAGGCTCCCCTCTCTTTTTATATGATGGCAAAAATTATTCCCTCATAGGCATTCACGTCGCCACATTTTCAAGCTCGAATGGGGTAACAGAGGGAATAGCTGTTTCTCTTGATATGTTTGGTGATCGTGTTTCTCAACTGCCAAAGTAGCAAAAAAAATAAAATTTTATGAAAATACGGCGAAATTTATTGTAATCTACCTCAAATGGGGGATGAATCACGTCTTACCAATGGATAGAGTAGCTGGGAAATAACCAAGGAATACAATATCCAGCCTTGGGGACGCAGGGGTTGTAGCGATCATGAGTGACAAACAAACAGATGAAATCCAGCTGGTCGAAGATGATCAGGCTGTGTCCGAAAATAGCGAGACAGCGGATCTGGCGTTTCTAGAGCTGGACGAAAGTGGCGTTGTCGACCTTGATGCTTTGTTTGATGCATTGAATATCGCGGCAGAAGAGAATAGCGGCTCTATGGACTTTGTCGAAGGCGGTGGCGGAGATTTCGGGACTCTGAAAATCTCAGGCACCGACCTAATCCTAGGCAATGCCGCATCCGATGATTTGCCGGATGCGACTGATTTACTCTTGAAAAGCAATATTGTCTCTGACGAGTCGTAAAGTCGTTTAAGTCTTTTTGCTTTTCTCGATATTGGCCTTGAAATTGGCACCTATTTCCGTCTCGAAAAAGCGCAACATAGCGTCAACAACCTCCGGATCGTATTTTTCCGGATTGTTTTTGAACACGCGAAGTGCCTCGTCGACGCTGATGGAATCACGATAGGACCGAGGCGAAATGCGGGCAATCAGGATATCCGCCATCCCGAGAATGCGGGCCGGCATATCTATTTCATCTCCTGTCAGGCCTCTTGGATAGCCGCTTCCGTCAAGATGCTCGTTAATCTGCGTGACGGCATCAAGGACTTCCTGCTCCACATCCGCGTTCGCCAAAATCTTTTCAGCGATCAGAACATGTTTCTGCATCACCTTCTGTTCTTTCTCGGTCAGCCGCACTTCCTTTTCCCTGATTTCACGGGGAATGGAAATTTTGCCGATCTGTGAAAGATGTGCGCCGGTGTTGATTATTTTAATCACTTCCGGCGGCAGTCCCATCTCTACCGATATGTGATTGCTAAGCTGTGCCATTCGGACGGAATGATCCGAAAGATAAGGGTCATTAGCCTCCAGCATCTGGGAAAGAACCGTCATGGCTTTACGGTCCATCTCCTCTTTACGGCGCTGGAACTTCACATAGTCAGTAATGTCACTGCTGACAGTGACAATGCCCAAAAATGCGCCGTCCTCATTGACGAAACGGGATTTGGCAACCCGCAAGATCCGTATGCCATCGACCGTTTCAATCTCAACAAAAGCGTTAACCGTCTGCTCCGTTGCAATGGCCTTGCGATCATGCTCGGCAAGTTCACGGGCGGCCTTATCGCCGAACAGGTCGCGATCGGTCTTGCCGGGAATTGCCCGAAGCGGATAATCCGCAATACGGGCGAGGGACGGGTTGGCATAGATATATCGTCCCTCGGGATCGGTCAGGCCGATAAGTTCATCGATCGTATTGTTGATGCTGCCCAGGAGCCGCCGTTGCGCGTTTATCTGGGCGGCAAATTCCTTGTACTGATGGGCGAGCGCGCGGGCGTTTTGACCTTTAAGGATCAGCCAGATTACTACGAGTATGGTGAAAACAATAATCAGGAAACTGACGGCCAGACCGATCACAAACAGTGCGTAAGTCCGTAACGGCGCCAGAGCTTCCGAACTTGAAATTTGCTGAAAGACGACGAAGCTCGTGTTCGGGACCAGGGCACCGGATGAGTACAGGCTTTCCCCATTCTCTCTGGATATTTCCTGAAAGCCGATTGCACCCGGCATAAGCTGCGACTCTTCCTTGGCTGCAATATAGGGAGGCTTCAGAGGAAAAAGCTCATAAAATTTGCCGTCTACTTTCTGATATAGCCGTGTCATATCGGGTTGGTTGTTGTAGAGGGGCGCATTCAGCAGCTCAGCAAGGGGTTCTGACGCCGGCACAGTGACAAGTAAGACACCAACAGTATCTAATTTGCTACTTCCGGGATCACTTTGGGCCGCGTGAATAGGTAAGATAAAATCAAAAACGAGGCCGGTTTCGCTTGCCCGGAGCGGCGAGAAGGTGATTTCCGTCTTTTCATATTGCGCCTGAGCAGTCGAACGCTGAGCGTCCGTCAGGGCCGGGGCGTCACCCGAAGCCAGATAGGCGCGACCATCCTTGCCAATGAGATAGGCCCCGATAAGGCCGGTCTGGTTCACAAAATTCGAAAATGCATTCTGCATATACGGGAGCTGTTCGCTTAACGACGCTGGTAGCTTCCCACCTCCAACAAGATTAATTTCCGTAGTGAAAAGCTGGAAAAGATCATTGTCCGCAATCCGGTTGGCATTCTCGATTTCCCCGGCGAGCCAGGTTCCCATCACTTGTGCTTTCCCGGAGGCACTGACGTCCAGCCGCTTTTGTAGCTCTCCAACCATCTCCAGTTTCCGGGACTGGATTGCATAATCACAAAGGAAGTATCCCAGGATTGCGAAGACAGCGAGAAAAAGCGCGGCAATTTTCCACGGCGCTTTCACGATTAATCCGCTGTCATTGGGGGCGCCGTCGGAGAGAAATGTATTAAGGTCGAGCTTTGCCGTCGTGTCAGTCATTAGTATTACTCCCTGCGGCATCTTGGGCGGTCAGGAAATCAATCGGTATATGCGCCCATCTCGTGTTCTCGTTTACGGAATAGAGAGGGACATAATAATTCACGAAGCGTTCTTCCAGAATTGTGTCGTTCAGGCTGTCGAGAACATAACGTTTTCCTTGCTGTGAAACACTTAACACCGCATGTACTTTATTGCGCAGCACATCATTCGCAATAACGATCCGCATGGAGTCCGGGTCAAACCCAAGCTCTTTAAGGCTTATGTATTTCATAACGGCGAAATCCTTTGATCCGCCACCGTTAGACAGAAATTCAAGGGGCGACGCCCAAGGACTTCCGGGGCTGGCTTCCACGTCGTCGGGAATGTATTTCCAGCCATTGAGGAAGCGGTTAATCTCCTGCATCTGAATACGCTTGGGCGAGCGTTGCAATTCGGCGATCTTTGTGCGCCACAGGGTCATCTGCTGCGACTGACAATCCTCGATCCGGTCATCACATTTGGACGCTGCATTCGCGAGCAATGGAAAGCTTGCCTTGACCTTGAGCCAGTGAGGGAGTGCGGCAAGATTATCCGACGAGATTTCGACGAGGCCGAAAAGTCCCTTCTCGGTGACTTCCGCGCGGGCGGAGATGGCGGTCGCCGGGCCAAGCAGAAAAAGCCCCGCCAGCAAGAGGGCCGTTGTACGCCTGAATATCAACAGTTGTTTCATCAGCGTTCCCTCAAGGCTGTATCCCGCGTTTTCAGAATAGGTTTCAGAATATAATCGAGCACCGTTTTCTGTCCTGTCAGGATATCGACAGAGGCAACCATACCCGGAATTATCGGGTATGAATTCTCCCCGCGTTTCAGGAAGTTCTGATCCGTACGGACAATAATCTGGTAGTAGCTTTCGCCGGTTTTTTCATCGACGATCGTATCCGCGCTGATCCGCTCCAGCCGGGCCGGTAATCCGCCATATATAGAATAGTCATAGGCCGTGATCTTGACCGTCGCTTCCTGACCAGGCCTTAGAAAGGCTATGTCAGCGGGGCGGATATTTGCTTCCACCAGGAGCGAGTCATCGATAGGCACGATTTCAATAATATCCTGACCCGGCTTGACGACGCCGCCAATGGTCTGAATTTTCACGTCCTTCACTTCGCCGGTTACGGGAGATCGGACATCCGTACGGGCAACGCGGTCCTTGACCCCCAAAATCGCCTGTCGGGCGGCCTCATATTCCGCGCGAGTCTGGCTGAGCTCCTGTGATGCCATGCTTTTGAAGCTGAGTATTTTTTCCTCAATTCTCTGATTGGCTTCCTTAAGGGCGCCTTCAACACGTGGCTTGGAAAGCTCCGAGGCGGAAATCTGCCCTCTCAGTTCATTGATTTCACGACGCAATTTAAGGGAATCGACTTTTGGGACGATCCCTTTTTTGACGAGCGGTGCCGTGATTTCCATTTCCTCGTTGGCCAGGTCAAGGCTTGCGCGCAATTGCCGTAGCCGCCCGTTAATCTCTGCAATTTCCTGGCTGCGCTGCTGTGCCTGCTGACGCAGGATCTGGATCTGTGATTGCAGTTCCGCCTGACGGGCGTTGAACAGATTTTGCTCGCGGACGGAAATGTCTTTACGCTCCGCCAGAAGCTCGGCGGGGAAGGTAAGCGGCTCTCCTGTCGCCTCGGCCTCGAGCCGGGAAATGCGCCCCATCAGGTTAAGATAATTTGATTCAATTTCACCGGCGCGCGAGGCGTACCCGGTATCATCAATCCGCAGCAGGACCTGGCCCTTTTCGACAATATCGCCTTCATGGACCAGCAATTCCCGCAAAATACCACCTTCTAGGTTCTGGATTATCTGCACCTGGCTGGAGGGGATAACCTTTCCGTCGCCGCGGGTAACTTCATCGAGAACGGCGTTTTTCGCCCAGATGAACCCAACAACGAAAAAGGCGATAATACCAAATAGTAACAGGAAAGAACGCGGATGAGGGCCCTGCACCTTGGCCGCCACGACATCCGACGCAAAATCCGTGTCATCCCATTTCAAGTTTGTTGTCATTGTCAGTCTCCCGGTCCGTTCCGCTGCGGCTTCGAAACACTTGCCGAGACTGTTTTAGAGGACGAATTTCCGGTCTGCCCCAGTTTCAGAATTTCATCCCGCGGTCCATCGGCTGCGATCCTGCCATTGCCGAGAACAATGATCCGGTCCACCAGTGAGAAGAGGGAGGTGCGGTGCGTCACAAGAAGTACGGTCTTTCCCTGTATATAGTCTTGTAGGCGGCTTATCAGACGACGTTCGGAATTGATGTCCATTGCGCTGGTCGGTTCATCAAGCATCAGGATGGGCGGATTGGGAAGGAACGCCCGCGCGAGACCTATAGTCTGCCGTTGCCCACCGGACATGGTTGCTCCCTTTTCGCCGACATGCAGGTCATATCCATGTGGGTGCGTTGATATGAAATCATGAACGCCGGAGAGCTTCGCAGCGTTCAGGATCATCTCATCATCAGCTTGCGGATGGCCCATTGTGATATTCTGGCGAACGGTGGCCTGAAACAGGGTGATGTCCTGCATGACACTGCCAATACTCCGGCGGATATCAGACGGATCGATCTGCCGGATATCCGTGCCATCAATAAGAACGGCTCCTTCATCCGGTTCATATAGATTTATGAGCAGCCGTGAAATCGTTGTCTTTCCTGATCCGACAGGCCCGATTATTCCGACCTTTTCGCCGGCCCGGATCTTGAAGGACACATTATTGAGGGCGGGGATGTCCGTTCCCGGATACTTGAAGGTGACATCCTTGAACTCGATGTCCCCCTGGATATTCGGGCGGCTGAGTTGGCGCTTTTCCGCGCCCCGTTCGACCGGTAGGGACATGATGTGATTAAGTCCCTTCAGGGCGACCATGGCTTGATTGAGGCGGGTAAGCAGGCCGGCAATCTGGCCAAGCGGCGCCATAGTCCGACCGGTCAGAATGGTGCAGGCAATCAGGGCGCCAACCGTAATGGTCGAATCCGGCTCACCCATCAGAATGACGCCATAGACAACGACACCAACGGTTACAAGCTGCATGGCAGCTGCGGAAAGATTGATGCCAAGACCGGCAAAGAAACGGGCAGCTACACTTGTTTGCGCGGTCTTTCCGACAAAGCGTTCCCATTCCTTCTGCATATGTCCCTCAATTCCCATGCTTTTAACGGTATCGAGGGCAGAAATAGTTTCAACGATAACCCCGTGCTTCTGAGCCGCCTCTTCTGAGGTTTTTGAAACGGCGCGACGCATGGGCCACTGGAGGAACAGGCCAATAAGCAGGACGACCGGTACGGCAACCGCGGGAATGATAAAGAGCGGACCGCCAATCAGGTATATGATGAACAGGAAAATCGCGAGAAAGGGCAGGTCAACGAGAGCCGTCACCGTCACGGAGGTAAAGAAATCCCGTAGGGTTTCGAATTCGCGCAGATGATTGGCAAATGCACCCGCGGAGGCGGGGCGTGCCTTTACCTGCAAATTAAGTACCTGCTCGAATATACGGCTCGAGAGGAGAACATCCGCCCGTTTGCCCGCATTGTCGACGAAATAGGCCCGCAATGATTTGAGTATCAGGTCAAAGGCAATCACGGTAATGACGCCTATTGCCAGCACCCACAATGTCTCAATCGCGCGGTTGGGGACAACCCGGTCATAGACATTCATAATGAAAAGTGGGCTTGCCAGCGCGAAACTGTTGATCAGAAACGCAGCGATTATGACCTGAAGATAGGTCGGCCAGAACTGCCACATTGTCCCCCAAAACCAGGAGCCGGGCCGGTCCATCAGTTTTTCGTCTTTATCTACCCGGTACTTAAAACTTGGGCGGGTCAGGATGGCGTAACCCGCGTAGGCAGCTTCCAGATCCGATAATGGCAGGCTGTCGGAGCCTTCCCCGGTTTCCGGGAAAATGACCTTCGCATTTCCGCCTTCCCGTGACAGTAGAATGCAGGCCCGTCGATCATTCAACAGAATGACGCAGGGCAGAACAACATCGGGTATCTTATCAAGCTTGCGGTTTGTGATGCGTGCACTGATACCAACACGTTCCGCCGCCCGAATAAACAGTGATGGTGTCAGCTTGTTATCTTCCAGGGGAAGTCCATAAATCAATGCATCCGGGGTTCGCGGATCATCGAAAAGCTTTGTCAGGGCTGATAGACAACCAAGAAGGGGGTCCTGATCGGCACGGGTGATTTCAGAAAGACTGACTTGCCAGTTTCCTTTGCTTTCAGCTTTCGCCCGGGCGACAGGCTCAGGGTTGTCACTCAGGTTTGCAGTAGCAGGTTTAGCTTGTATGTCTGTTTTCAAATTAGTGTCTCTTGTCTTTTGATCACCACTGTTGGTGACGAATAGGTCGTCCGCCGCCTTGGTCGTGAGTGGTAAGGGATTGCGTGACTTCTCACTCACCGACCTGTCCTCATCATTTGTCTATTTCCAGCCGGACCAATAAGTTTATTGTGTCTGGGGCATCTATCTCTCGTCCGGGAAACGGGACTGCAGCGTTCCCATTTGTTTTTAACCATTACCATATCCACGCTTTCCCGTTTGACTTTCGCCCGCAATTTCGGCGATTTCATGTTGCGATCGGGAATTGATTGCAGCCGAGCAGCATTCCCCTGATTTTCGTCACACTACTTGTTTAGTGCATTCGCACGTTTGATTGCGCTAGACGGATCAATTGCCTAATCTGCTATTCAACGCTTATTTTGTGAAAATGCGGTTAACATATTGGCTAAAAAGTAGTTCTCAAAAGTAAGTAAGTCTGGCTTGTTTGCGTGATTCAACAATTTGTTACTCCCCAAGGCTGAAAGCAGCGCTGCGCCAAATATATAAGTATAATTGCGGGGTTTCTGCCGAATATTCAACAAAAATTAACCATAAATGGCGGAGAACTCAGGATATCGATGTGTCTTGCATATTTTGCAGCTTAGGGCACTTGCGTTCGTGAGGGGGGTTAATAGTGGCCGCTAACGGGGGGAATGCGCGCTGTCGGCTTGTTGTAATTATAACACAGGCTGTTGTGCCGCCCGCGAAATTTTAAGTGTTCTCATCTATATAGAGTTGATTGTCAACTGGAAGAGAGCTTAGATTACCAGCATATTAAAAAGAGTTTTGGATGGATGTTTTGCTCTGGCATTACGCAATCAGGCGGGTTCAAAGTTTTCGTCGAAATGCAAAACAGACACAGTGGGAGAGGGGCATGAAGCTTAGAAACAGTGCTGGAAAGTCAATGAATGTGCTTTCCGCCAGTATTCTAACGGCTGTTTTCGGAAGTTTTCTCGCGGTGGGGGCCGCACAAGCCGAAACATTAACGGAAGCTGTTCAACAGACAGTTTCGACCTATCCAGAAATTGCCGAGGCATCGGCCAATCGCCGTGCAATCGATCAGGAATTGAAGCAGGCCGAGGGACTTTATCTCCCGTCGCTCGATCTTGAAGCCGGGATCGGTTACGAATGGACTGACACGGTCACCATTGATAACGAGGATTTGCGGCGCACGGAATCGAGCCTTCTGCTGGTGCAGACACTTTATGATGGCGGGTTTCGGAGTGCAGAAGTAGATAGGCAGGGCAGCCGGGTTGACAGTGCCGCTTATCGGGTGCGGGAACGTGCTGAGGCCATTGCCCTTGACGCGGTGCGTTCGTATCTTGATACACTCCGCAGCCTCGAGATTGTTGAACTGGCGAAGGAAAATGTTGAAAAGCATCGCCGGACCCTTAACGAAATACAGGATCGGGTGAGAGCCGGGCAAAGCGGTATCGGCGATGACCAACAGGCACTTGCGCGTCTAGCTGCGGCAGAAGATACGCTTGTCGAAACCATGCGGGCGCTGGACGATGCGGAAATCACGTATCAGAGAGTTGTGGGGGTACAGCCCACCAATCTGGTTCTTCCTGAATTCAGCGATGGCGTTCTTCCGGACAATATCGACGACATCGTCGCAATTGCACTTGATAGCAATCCCGATATCAAATTCGCTTCTTCAGATATAAAGACGTCTGACGCGGAAATCCGGGCAACACAGGCCAGCTATTATCCGACGGTCAATCTTGAAGTCGGCGCCTCAGCGGATAATAATCTCGACGGCGTTGAAGGTCATAATGACGATTTCCTCGCGATGGTTCGGTTGCGCTACAACCTTTACAGAGGGGGTATCGACGAGGGCCGTGAGAAGGAAGCTGTCGCGCGCAAAGCAGAAACAGAACAACGCAAGCGCCGGTTCGAACGGCTTGTAGAAGAAGAGGTTCGCCGCAGTTGGAGCTCTCTGGCCCGTTCAGAGGCTCGTGCGGAAGTCCTCGCAGCGGCTGTTGTCGCCAACACCGAGGTTGCATCGACTTACAAACAGGAATTTGAAATCGGTCAACGGGATTTGCTGGACCTGCTCGATGCGGACAATGAGCTTTTTAATTCGCGCACGTCGCTGGTGACAGTCCAGTATTCTGTCAGATTTGCAAAATATCGCCTGCTCGCCACCATGGGCCGACTGAATTCGACGCTAGGTATAGACCTTCCGGCAGAAGCTACGCCAATGGAAAAAGGCTGACACCTCTTTAAGAATTAAATGAAAGCCGCGCCTGAAGCCAGAGCGCGGCTTTTTTATTCTTGCAGGGTTATCGCTTGTGACGCCACCAGCCCATTTCGTTGACAGAATAGATTGGACGGTAGTGGCGAATGCGGGTTGCTTCGACAACCTGGCCAATCTGGTTGTCGAGCACTAGGTTCCGGCCTTCGTACTTTACGACCAGTATGGCATGTGCGACGCCGAGATTAATGTCCTGCAATACAACAATTTTCATATCTTCGGCGGGCCATCCGAGAGCGCGCAACGTAAAGTATTTGACGATCGCGTAGTCTTCGCAATCACCAAATCGGGCGAAAAACTCTTTCGGGATTTCCCAGTAATCGCGGACACCCCAATTGACTGGATCGAGAATATAGCGGAAGAGGTTCATATGCCGGTTGACTTTTTCAAGCTGCTCTTCTTTCGGCAGGAGGCGCCATTCCTCGATCAGGGCGAGCCATTTTTGATGAGCGCATCGATTATATTTTCCTGACACGCAATCGCCTGGTCTGTCCTTGTAGGTTGCAAGAACCTTTCGCCATTTGGGAAAGGGCTTGAGCCCGGAATAGGGGGTTGCTTTATAGCCGAACAGGTCGCCTGCCTTTGCCTCTGCGAAAGAAGGCATTGCAACAACGGAGCAGGCAAGAATAAGCGCCACGAAAATCGCGGTAAATCGGGATCTTGCTCCAGTCATCGGGTTGGTTTTTGTCATCTATTCTAAAAGCTTCCTGCGAAGGGTGACATTATGGACAATAAATCGTTAACAAAGACTGAGCAGGACATCTAATGTCGTTGCACAGTTGTGTCATTTTTGCGTAAGTTTAAGTCGGTGATTTACCTATCTTAAAGAGTTTCCAGGCATTCTGCCTCTAAGTGGAATATATAACCGGGGCATTTATGTCGGATAATCAAATAGACGGTTCAGGAAAAAAAAGCACTTACAAAGCGCTATCAATTGGCGTGCTGCTGCTTGTCGCCGTCATGATTGTCGGCATTTGGGGAACCTTTAAGTTCGTTGAGGAGCAGCGGTTGCGGGACCTCCGGAACTGGGAGGTTCGTCTCGGCATTGTTGCTGATAGCCGCGCGGCAAGCGTAGACGACTGGTTGCGCAAGCAGGAACAGGCAATCGGAACTCTCGCCACGAATGCATCCTTGCAGGTATATCTGACCCAGCTGGTTATCGAGACCGCGGAAAATGGCAATTCCATCGCGGAGGTGCCCGAGGCGGGTTACCTTATCAACTTGCTGAATAACCAGGCTGTTATCAGCGGATTCTGGGAACCGGAAGAGCCCCAAATCCGGGCGAATGTGGCGCGACCGGGCCGGGCTGGCATAGGATTGACGGACGCAACCGGGAAACTTCTGGTTTCTAGCGGCAACATGCCCCCGATGAACCCGACAATACGGGCCGCTATGGCGAAGGCCGGGGATGGTGAGCCGGCACTTGTTGACTTGTACGAGGGAATAAATGGTGACCCGACAATGGGGTTTGTCTGGCCGATATATGCCGTACAGGATGAAGGTAGCCCCAAGGACATAATCGGATATGTCATTGGCCTCAGGACGGTGGAAACATCCCTGTTCCCCCTTTTATTCCAGCCGGGTGATACCTTGCAGTCCGCTGAAAATTATCTTGTCCGCCGGGATGGCAATCTTGTGCAGTATATTTCCCCGCTTGCGGACGGCACCCTGGCGCTCGCGCGCAAGTTAAGTGCGCAGAACGACCTGGCGGCGGCATTCGTGATCGAGAATCCGGGCGGATTTGCAATTGCATCTAATTATCTCGGAAGCAGGGTTCTGGTGACAGGTCGTGCGCTGACGACCGCGCCCTGGTTCCTTGTTCGGACGGTTTCGGAGAAGGAAGCGTTGGCCGAGACGGATCAGCGTCTTTCAACGATGCTCGGGATCTTCTTGTTATTGATATTTGCGGTTGCGGGAACGGTCGTTGCTGTATGGCGGCATGGCACGTCCATTCGTGCTGCTGAACTCGCCGTGCGTTATCGGGAAATGGCGGAACAGTTAAAAGAGCGAAGTGAATTTCTTAAAATCGTGACGGATCAGCAACCGACGTCCATTGCGGTTTTCGATGCAGAAGACAAATACACCTTCGCCAACAGTGTTGCCGCAGAGGGCCTGGAAATATCGCAAGATGAGATGATTGGAAAGAAGGCAGCGAGCGTTCTGGGGCCGGAGCAGGCCAGGGAAATCATCGAAATGACGAACCTTGTACGCCTTGATTATGAGCCGCGTTCGTCAATTAGCCGCCTGAAGGCCTCTGATGCGGGAGAGGCCGACCGGGTGATTAAATCTGATTTTGTCCCATTGCGGTCAACGCGGGTGAACAGCAAGGAAGTTCTCACTGTTTTCCAGGATATTTCTGAAGTCGTGATCGCGCAGGAACGCCGCGAGGCTGTGTTGCGGGATCTGGTTTCCACACTGGTGGCCTTTGTTGACCGCCGCGATCCGTATTCGGCTGACCAGTCCCGCCGGGTTGCGATAGTCGCGGCGGCAATCGCCCAGGAAATGGGCGCATCGGAAGATCTGGTGCGGACAGTCGATATCGCGGGCAATCTCATGAACATCGGCAAGATACTCGTTCCACCGGAGCTTCTGACCAAGACGAAAAACCTGACCAAGAAAGAGATGGAGATTATCCGCAACAGCCTGTTTGCCAGTGCGGACCTGTTGGAAGATGTTGAGTTTGACCTGCCGGTTGCAAACACACTCCGTCAATTGCAGGAAAATTTTGATGGGAGCGGTCAGCCAAACGGCTTGGTAGGCACGGAGATCAGTGAGTCAGCCCGGATTATCGCTGTGGCAAACGCCTTCGTTGGAATGGTTAGCCCGCGTGCTTACAGGAGTGCCCTCAGCTTCAGCGCGGCGGTAAAATACTTGCTGGAAGATGCCGATGTGCGGTTTGACCGGCGTATGGTGAGCGCGCTGATTAATTATCTGGAAAACCGCGGCGGACGCGAAAACTGGAAATATTTCTCTGAATACAAAGATGCGGATCCCGAGGAAAGCGGGACGTAAACCCAAATTCCCTAAAGGAGGCTGGTCGCCTGAAGGGCCGCGGGGCCGGTCAGGATGAGCTTAACGACTTCGCTTTGCCGGCTGGTGTCGGTTTTTCTGAATATTTGACGGAGTTGGGAGCGAACCGTATGCATGCTGACCCCCCATTCTTCAGCGAGGTCATCCAGCTTGTAGCCATTTGTCAGCCCGAGAGCCAGCCGCCCTTCTGCCGGTGTCAGTCCATAAAGTTTGCAAATTGAGTCAACGGACAGGTCAACCGGTTCGGCGGGATCGGACACGAAAAGAACCGCCCCCTTGCCTGCCACACCGGTCCCGATTGGGGCGACCATGACATTTAACGGGTAGTCACTTTCCATCCGGGTCAGTGAAATTGCAAAATCACCTTCCGATTTATTCTCGTCACTTGGGGACAGGGTGTCGGCCAACAGCTTGGCGAGGGCCCGGCTTTCGCCCGGCAGCGTTGCACGGCATACCCGATCAGAGCCAACCACCAGACCATCACCCTGTTCGAGATAACGTTTCGCCTTGCCATTGAAAAACAGGATTTTTGAATCGGCGGTTACCAGAATGACACCAATGGGAAGCCGGTTCAGCACCGCGGTCGCTGAATCGAGAAGTGGTGCGGTTTCCGCGCTTCGCTGGTGCCCCTGATGACGTTGTATGGCGTTGAGCAGGCTTCGCGAAATACCATCAGTCGTGAGCTGACTTTTAATGAGATAGTCTTGGGCTCCCAGACGAATGGCATCACGACCTACCTTTTCGTCGTCGCCGGTAAGTACGACAACCGGTATCAGCGGAATTTTCTCACCGAGGAGGGACACCGCATTGATCCGGTCTTCCGTGCTTTCTGTCAGATCGAGGATAATCACCTCGCCTTGCTGGTCACGGCCAGTGTTTACAAAGCTGTCAAGGCAGGCGACATGCTCGAATGAAAACTGTGCATTCGACGCGTTGGACAACAGCCAACTTAGCTGTTGGGCATCCTCTTCCTTTTGTCCGATAAAGCGAACAGTGGCGGTAGAATTTTCGTCCATCGAATACGGTTTTCCGACTTGATTGGTTGGTTTCCTTGACATGGGTGTCGAAGATACGACATGTAGGATCGCCAAAATTACCTAAAATTTTGATAATCTGTCAAAATATATGCAATTGAACCTACAGTAGCTTTTGTACGTCAGACAACTTTTAATCCGGTTCCCTAAATCAAATGCCAAGATATATCGCTTTTTACAAGCCCTACGGTGTGCTCAGTCAATTTACGGGTGAGAAAGATCAGAGAACCCTGGCCGAATTTTCGTTGCCGGAAAAGGTATATGCCGCGGGTCGTCTCGATAAGGACAGCGAGGGATTGCTTTTGCTTAGTGATGACGGACCCTTTATCAAAAAGCTTTTGGATCCTGAAAATGGTCACGAGAGGGTATACTGGGCGGAGGTGGAGGGAGTCCCTGACAAATCAGCCCTTGCCGAGCTGGCCGGCGGCGTGGTGTTCAAGGGTTATCGGTCAAAGCCCTGCCTTGTATCGCGTATTACACCGCAGCCCGACGTTGTACCACGCGATCCACCGGTTCGTTTTCGAAAGGCGATTCCAACCTGCTGGATTGAATTAACGCTGACGGAGGGCAAGAACAGGCAAGTCAGGCGGATGACCGCGGCCATTGGTCATCCGACACTGCGACTAATCCGGAAAAGGATCGGCAAGCTTGCTCTTGCCGATCTTGCGCCCGGTATGTGGCAGGATGTGCAGAAAAGAGATATATTCTGACCTCGATTCATCCAATAGCTGTACGTCTAGTGTGCGAACAGGACCGGGGCCGTCATATGTTCAAGAACAGTCTTGGTCACGCCGCCCAGAATCATTTCACGTAGCCGACTGTGCCCATAGGCCCCAAGAACCAGCATGTTTCCGCTGTAATCGACAAGGGAGTCCAAAATGGCATCCCCAACGCCAATGTCGGGCCAATGGCCAGATTTGAAGTCGGCTTTGATGCCATGACGGCCGAGATGAGCAACAACATGTTCCGCTTCATAAGTTTCATCCTCGGTCGCATTGACACGCAGCAGGGTGACTTTTTCCGCCTTTTTCAGAAATGGAAGGGACTCATGCAGCGCGATGGAGGATTCACGGGTGTTGTTCCAGCCAACGATAACATGGGTTCCGAAGTTGCTGTAATTCCCGGCAAACGGAATAATCAGCACGGGGCGAGGGGAACTGACAACAATCTCCTCGGCGATATAGCGAGTTTGCGCATTATTCTCCGCTTCCGGATCTCCTTGCCCTACCACGACAAGGTCGACGGAAAGGGCATGCTCATTGAGCAGGTCCGGCGCATATCCTTCCTCTATAACGACCTCGACCGACCGTTTGACTTTAGCAGCCTGGCTTTCGAACCTGGCTTTTGCTTCGGCCGCATTTTTCTCGTCGACCTTGCGGGATTGCTCGATGAATTCCGGTGGAACGTATCCCATAAATGAGGTCGGGACAGTTACCTGGGCAATCGTATATAACCCGATTACATGAGCGTCATGTTCGACAGCCAGACCGAGAGCGACCTCTATCCGGGCATCCAGTTGCGAATCATTATTTAAATGTAGCAATATTGTTTTGATAGACATTGCGCTCTCCCTTTCCTTTGTTCTGAACGAATTTTCGTTATTGTGGTCGGCTTTTTGTTTAGCGGCATTGATTTGAGACAAACCGGAATCCTCGCCGTCTCTAACTATAAGAACCGTATATGATAGATAATGTATGAACAGTTGTGGTGGATAACAACCGGTTAAATCATACGGCATAGGCAGGTCGTATGTTCTCTGTTATGAATGACAGCCGAATTATAGTTACGACCAGATATAAGGAATTTCGTTATATGGATGCCATAGAAGCATTGGTAACGCGTAAATCCTCGGCGAAGCTGACGACACCGGCGCCGGGAAAGGAAGACCTCAAGATCATGATGCAGGCAGCCGTTCGCGCGCCTGATCATTGCCGACTCCGCCCGTGGCGCTTTATCGTGGTCGAAGGCGACGCGCGGGAAAAGCTCGGGGGCATTTTTGAGGAAGCCCTCAAGGCGCGTGACCCCGACGCAACGGAAGCGATGCTTCAAAAGGAGAGGGGGAAGCCTTTACGGGCACCAATGGTCATCGTCGTGATTGCCAGGATAGAGGAGCATCCCAAGGTGCCGAAGGTGGAACAGATACTCTCTGCGGGGGCAGCCGCGCAGAATATTATGCTCGCGGCGCATGCGCTGGGATATGCGGGCATCTGGCGAACCGGCAAGACTTGTTTCGATCCAAAGGTTAATGCCGCCCTTGGTGCGTCGGAAACAGATCAGATCGTCGGCTTTCTATATTTGGGGACAGCGGAACGGATGCCAATTCTGCCAGATGAGTCGGTTGATGAGTATGTCGAAATCTGGGACGGGTAAGTGTTAAACGATTACCTGAACGATAAAGACAGCATAACAATGGGAGGAAAATAAAATGTCGGACCTGATTTTTCATCACTATGATGCATCGCCCTTTGCCGAGAAAGTCAGGACGATATTGGGCTTTAAGGGGCTGAGCTGGCAGTCTGTTCAAATCCCGCGCATGATGCCGAAACCGGAACTCACGCCGCTTACCGGTGGCTATAGAAAGACGCCGGTTATGCAATTTGGCGCCCATATCTACTGCGATACGCAAATCATCATACGTGAATTGGAAAACCGGTTCCCGTCCCCCACGTTATTTCCGGGCGACAGCCAGTTCCTCGGCTGGGGCACGAGTTTCTGGACAGACAAACTGCTGTTCGGGACAGCGGCTGCGATAGTTTTCGGGACCTTTGGCGAGCAAATGCCGGCGGAATTTGTCCAGGACAGAGTGGAATATTCTGGCGGGAGCATAAACATTGAAAAGATGAAAGCGGCGTTGCCCGTTTCTCTTCAGCAGTTCGCGGCGATGATGGATTGGGCGGAACAGGGACTGGCTGACGGGAGAGATTACTTGCTCGGCCAGGACGCGAGCCTTGTCGATTTCAATCTTTACTATACGATTTGGTTTGCAGGCCGTGCACCGGCGGCCAAGGAAATTCTGACCGAATTTCCGAACCTTAACGCATGGGCGGGGAGAATTGTAGCGTTCGGCAAAGGCTATCCTTCGGAGATGAGCGCCGCAGATGCATTGGTAATTGCGCAGAAGGATAATGTTTCTGCGTATAGTGGTAGTATTGGGGTAAATGAGGATAAAAAGGCAGGAGAGCAAGTGACCGTGATGCCAAATGACACCGGGCGGACACCTGTTACAGGCGAGTTGGTTACACTCAATCGTCGTGAGATCGCCATTCGCCACAAAAATGAGACGGTAGACGAGGTAATTATACATTTCCCACGCGCAGGATTTATCGTGAGATAAGGATTATGGAAATGGCAAAATCACAGTTTTGCCTTTTTCCCTGCTTATTTCCCGTATTCTGAGTATATGATCTGGTCATGACGGTTCTGG
This sequence comes from Sneathiella sedimenti, assembly GCF_017313765.1. GTDB lineage: Bacteria > Pseudomonadota > Alphaproteobacteria > Sneathiellales > Sneathiellaceae > Sneathiella > Sneathiella sedimenti. Next base: position 415,642 of record NZ_JAFLNC010000003.1, read on the forward strand.
ATTTATTTAACCGGCAATGTTATGAAGCAGAAGTGAAATCCCCATTTTTCCGGAGAGACCATTGACAAAAATAATTCGGGCGTTTGCTATTGGGCTTGTTTTTTCCGCTGTTGCTTTGACGCAGAATTTGCAAGGGCCAACTCTAGCGTATGCTCAAGCCAAAATACCGGAAGCGGTCGTTGCCATTGTGGATATCAATCAAATCCTGCAGGCGTCGGAACCCTCCAAGAAAGCTGAGGAAAATGTCAAAGCTCTTCTTAAAGCCAGGGTGGATGAACTGAACAAACGCGGTGACGCACTTCTCGCCGAGAAAGAGGCCCTTGATAAGCAGCGGGCCATCCTGTCGCCGGACGCGTACCAGAAAAAACTATCGGAACTGAATGTCCAGCGGCAAAATCTGCAACGCGAGTTTCAGGTCATTAACGGAAAAATGAACGAAGTGCTTGTCGGCATTCGTTTGCGATTTCGTGAGATCATTGTCCGAATTGCTGCGGATGTGAGTAAGGAAAAGGGCGTCAATCTCGGCATTGATAGAGCCAAGACAGTTTTCTTCAATCCGGGCATGGACATCACAGAAGAGGTCCTGAAAAGGTTTAACAAGGCGGATCCGAAAGTCGACATCAAGCTTGATGATGCGGCGCAGGGCGCGGCACCCGCGAAGAAGAACTGAGTCTAGATTTTTGCGAGCAGTTCTTCTTTCAGTGCATCGTCGCAGAAGGCGGCGCGAATTGCATTTCGGGTAATATTCTCAAGATCTGTATCGGATAAGCGGTAATTTCGGGCCGCTTCATCATATTCGTGGCCGATAGAAGTCGCGAAGTATGGCGGGTCATCCGAATTAAGCGTCACGATACAACCCGCCTCCATCAGGGCTTTAAACGGGTGCGCGCGCCTGTCCTTGTAAAGGCCCGTCGCGATATTGCTTCCGGGGCTCAGTTCCAGTGGTATGCCCCGATCCGCAAGTTCTGTCATTAAGGCAGAGTCTTCGATCGCCCGCACGCCATGCCCTAATCGGCTGACGGGTAAGTTTTCCAGGCTGGCGCGTATGCTCTCCGGTCCACCGAATTCCCCGGCGTGGTTTGTTGTCTTGTATCCCGCTTCGCTCGCAAGATTAAAGGCCGGCGCGAAGTCTTTCGGGTGGAACTGTGCCTCATCGCCGCCCATGCCAAACCCTACGACATAAGGATGAGGGGTGGCGACGAACTGCTGCGCGACATTCAGGGCGCGTTCAGGCCCGAAGTGCCGGACACAAGTGACAATAATCCGCCCGACAATACCAAATTCCTTCTTCGCGTCATCGATTCCGGCGGCAATTCCGCCCAGATGTTCCACATAACTCATCCCGACGTCGGCGGCATGATCGGGAGAGGAAAACATCTCGACGTAAATCGCCTCCTCCTGCGCGCATCGTGCAAGATAGTCATAGGTGACCAGCCGGTAATCGTCCTTGGTCAGGATCGTGGCGGCGGCCTTGTCATAGCATCTAAGAAAATCCCAGAAATCAGTCCAGGCGAATTCGCCGTCCGACTTGAACGTCTTCGGATCCAGGGGCGCACCATTCTGTGCCGCCATTTTGCGTACCAGAGCGGGGGTTGCCGTCCCCTCCAGATGCACATGCAGTTCCGCTTTTTTGACCATGACTAATTGAGAAAGCCGGTGCCGTTGTCGAGCGGCGTGAGGCCGAGATGCTCGGCAATGCTTTGGCCGATATCGGCGAATGTCTCACGCTCCCCGATCGGGCCAGCAGGAATTTCCGGTCCGAAGGCAATTATCGGCACGACTTCACGGGTGTGATCTGTTCCCGGCCATGTCGGATCGCAGCCATGATCCGCCGTAAGGATGACAAGGTCGCCGCGCTTCAAGGACGCGCGTAACTCCGGCAGGCGGGCGTCGAATTCCTCCAGTGCCTGGGCATATCCCGCAATATTTCTCCGGTGCCCGAACGACTGATCGAAATCCACAAGATTGGTAAAGATCAGGCTGCCGTCCTCCGCGCGTTTCATCGCCTCAAGTGTTGCATCCATCAACGCCATATTCCCGGCGGCCTTCACAATTTCACCGGTGCCCTGATGTGCAAAGATGTCTCCAATTTTCCCGATAGAGATCACCTGGTGCCCCGACTTCGAGAGTTTGTCCAGCAACGTCAGGGAAGGAGGGAGGACGGCAAGATCCTTGCGGTTCGAGGTCCTCGTAAATTCTCCATTATCGCCGACAAAGGGCCGGGCGATGACGCGGCCAATACCCAGCGGGTCAACTAGTTCCCGGGCGATATCGCACAAGGCATAGAGGCGGTCGAGGCCGAACGTTTCTTCATGCGCGGCAATCTGAAAAACGCTGTCGGCAGACGTATAAATAATTGGTTTGCCGGTTTTCATATGCTCATCGCCCAGTCGCTCGATTATCTCGGTGCCCGAGGCGTGACAACTCCCCAGAATGCCGGGCAGATTCCCGCGATCAATCAGGGCGTCTGTCAGGTCTTTCGGGAAACACGGAACGGTTTTCGGGAAATATCCCCAGTCGAACAACACCGGTACACCCGCCATTTCCCAATGGCCGGACGGTGTGTCCTTGCCCTTGCTCAGCTCTTGCGCGACACCGTAGAGCCCCTCGAACTTGCCACCCTCACTGGGCTGACCGGCATAATCGCCATGTGCCGCAAACAATCCGAGCTTTGTAAGATTGGGCAGATTGAGCGGACCCGACCGTTCGGGTGAGTCGGCGCGCCCTGCTGCCGCCGCCTCGATAATATGGCCGAAAGTATCGGCACCCACATCCCCAAAGGCCTCCGCGTCACGGGCGGCGCCCAGTCCAAAGCTATCCAGAACGATCAGAACGGCGCGCATCTACAAATCCTCCTTAGTGAGACGAGTACGCACAGCGGCGGATACTGCGGGTGGCTCCTCGCTGAGGGTGATGGCATTTAAAATCCGCTTTTCCGCCCGCGCCGCATCCGCATCATTGCGGGCGATAATTGTCGCGATCGGGTTTCGTGGGCCCAGCTTCGCACCCAGCCTGGCAATATTGGTGAGACCAACGCCATAGTCGATCTTGTCCGACGCCTTATGCCGCCCACCACCGAGGTCCATGACGGCAACGCCCATTTCCCGGACATTCAGGGCACCTAAATATCCGCGTTTTGGAGCGATCACATCCCGCCGGATCGGCGCGAGCGGGAGATGGTCGTCCATATTCGTCATCAGATCCTTCGGCCCGCCAAGCGCCACGATCATCTGCGCGAATTTTTCGGCGGCCGTGCCGCTCCCGAGGGCGCCTTTTACGGCATGCGGTGCCGTGGCTTCATCAGCGATCCCGGCGATGACCAGCATTTCAGTTGCCAGTGCCGTCACTACATCCAGAAGCCTTTGATCCACATTCCGACCCATCAGAAAATCAATGGTTTCCCGGACCTCAATCGCATTTCCCGCCGTTTTTCCAAGCACCTCATTCATATCGGTCAGCACTGCCGATGTCGGCATGCCGGCGCCATTGGCGACCGTGACAATGCTCCGGGCGAGATCCACAGCGTCATCGAAATCCTCCTTGAATGCACCCGAGCCGAATTTGACATCCATCACCAGGGCATCCAGCCCTGCCGCCAGCTTTTTGGAAAGAATGGAGGCTGTGATTAGGGGAATGGATTCCACTGTCGCCGTAACATCGCGGATCGCATATAATCGCTTATCTGCGGGGGCTAGGTCGTCCGTCTGGCCGATAATCGCGCAACCTATATGCCGGACGGTCCTGGTGAGCAGCTCCGGATCGGGCGCAGTATTGTATCCCGGCACGCTATCAAGCTTATCGAGAGTGCCACCCGTATGGCCGAGACCGCGGCCGGAAATCATAGGGACAGCGCCGCCACAGGCCGCAACGATTGGCGCGAGCATCAGGCTTACCTTGTCACCGACGCCACCCGTGGAATGCTTGTCAACCACCGGGCGGCCAAGGTCTGCCGTCGACCAGTCCATCACATGGCCCGAATGAACCATCGCACGGGTCAGCGCCACGCGCTCGTCCATGGTCATGCCCTGAAAGAAGATGGCCATGGCGAAGGCCGCAATTTGGCCTTCCGAGATCGACTGATCCGTAAGGCCTCGCACCATAAAGAGTATTTCCGCGTCGGTCAGAACCGCCCCGTCGCGTTTCCGGCGGATGATTTCCTGCGGAAAGAATTCTGCCGTTCTATTCGCCATAAGGGATCCAGATATTCTTGATTTGTGTTGCGTGATGCAGAAATTCCCGGCCCTCACCTTCGGTGATATTGAACCAGTCCCGCACCTTGCCGTTATTGACCCAGGTTCGCTTCATATTCCCGGTCGAGGCGGCTTCAACAAGCTTGCTGCCGTCAAGGGGGCCGAAATACCAGACGGATTTCACGTCATCATGCTCGGCAAGGGTTTTCGCCAGACTGTCACGCGGACCCGTAATAATATTCATTGCGCCTGCGGGCACGTCGGATGTTTCCAGAACCTGATAAAAATCGGTGGCCGCGAGAGGGTGCCGCTCCGACGCGATAAGAACAATACGGTTGCCCATGGCAAGGGCAGGGGCCGCGAGCGAAATCATGGAGAGAAGCGGCGCTTCATCCGGGCAGACAATGCCGAGAGTTCCAATCGGTTCCTTCATGGCGAGCGTTACCCCGCGCATAGGTGGGGAATGCACCGCGCTTTCATATTTGTCCGTCCAGGCACCATAGGAAAACAGCCGCTGGATCGTGGCGTCAACTTCCGCTTGCGCCTTCTTTGCACTGACGCCGGTCATGATTTTGAGGCGATCCGCAAACTCAGCTTTCCGGATGTCCAGATTTTCTGCGAGATAATAAAGCACCTGCGCGCGGTTATGGCTGCTCGCCTTGGACCAGCCGGTCGCCTTGCGCGCGGCTTCTACTGCATTTCGGATATCCTTGCGATTGCCTTCCCCTACGTCGCCGATTTTTTCGCCCTTTGCGGAAAAGGCCGGCATGCTGTAACCGGAATCCGGTCTCGCCTGCTTGCCGCCGATATAGAGCTTTGGTGTTCGGTCGAGGTTGGCAAGTGAGGCGCTGCTCCCATAGTCTTTGTGCATTGACGCTTTTGTTTCTTTATATGGCGGCAATTTCGAGAGGAATTTCGGCTTCAAGACCTCCTTCATGCCTTCATGGCCACCTTCACGCCCATAGCCGGACTCGCGATTGCCACCAAAGCCGCAGGCCGCATCGAACTGGTTGGTGGTATTCACCCAGACAACACCGCAATCGAGCTTTGGCGCTACATCCAGCGCGAGGTTGATATTCTCGCTCCAGACCGACGCCGCGAGCCCATAGCGGGTGTTATTGGCAATGGCGACGGCCTCATCCGGGGTACGGAACGTCATGGAGACGATGACGGGCCCGAAAATTTCCTCCTGCGCGACCGTTGATGCAGGGGCAACATCGCTAATCAGGGTTGGTGGATAGAAGCAACCGCCTTCCGGTAGGTCGCATTTCGGTTGCCAGACAGTGCCCCCCTCTGCCGCCCCCTTCTTGACCAGATTTTTAATGGTAGCGAGCTGTGTGGGATCGACAATCGCGCCCATATCGATGGATTTATCGAGCGGGTCGCCAATCCTTAAAGCCTCCATCCTCTTCTGGAGCTTTGCCGTCATTCTCTCGGCAATGCCTTCCTGTAACAACAGGCGCGATCCGGCGCAGCAGACCTGCCCCTGATTGAACCAGATGGCATCCACGACACCTTCCACCGTGCTGTCGATATCTGCATCGTCGAACACGATAAAGGGAGACTTGCCGCCAAGTTCCAGCGTGAGATGTTTGCCGCTGCCGGCGGTTGCCTTGCGGATCAGACGGCCAACTTCCGTCGACCCGGTGAAGGCGATCTTGTCGATATCGGGATGCTTGACCAGCGCCTCGCCGGTTGCGCCGTCTCCTGTCACGATATTGACGACGCCGTCCGGCAGGCCGACGTCTTTACAGATTTCGGCAAAGCAAAGCGCGGTGAGTGATGTATATTCCGCAGGTTTCAGGATAACCGTGTTCCCGGCGGCAATCGCCGGGGCAATTTTCCAGGCAAGCATCAGGAGGGGGAAGTTCCAGGGGATAATCTGGCCGATCACGCCCATGGGCTCGAAATCACCGAATTCCTGATCCTGCAATTGTGCCCATCCGGCATGATGATAGAAATGACGCGCGACGAGCGGCATGTCGATATCCCGGGTCTCTCGCACCGGCTTGCCATTATCGAGCGTTTCAAGGACAGCAAGCAAGCGGGAATTACGCTGGATCGCGCGGGCGAGGGCATAGAGATATCTCGCGCGGGCGGGACCTCCGAGTGTACTCCATCCTTTTTGGGCCGCACGGGCCGCCGAAACGGCTGCATCGATATCCTTCGCATTGCCCGCCGCGATTTTGGCAAGCGCCTTGCCAGTTGCAGGGTTGCGGCTTTCGAACCAGTTTTTCGATTTTGGCTTGATCCAGTCGCCATTTATAAAAAGGTCAAACTTACCCTTGCGCTCCGCAATCCATTGAAGAGCGGCGGCGTTGCTTTCCGGCGCTGGCCCGTAGTCCATATTGTCGAATATTTCTGCAATGCTCATGGTTCTACCTCAGGCCATTGGGTGGCGGAAATCGGCCGAATAGCGACCGGTGACGAAATGCTCCAGCTGGCGTTCAATATCCCCAAGCAGGCTTGAGGCGCCTATGCGGAAGAGGTCAGGTTCCAGCCAGTCATTCCCGAGTTCTTCTTTCATCATAATAAAATAATTCAGCACATCTTTTGCGGTGCTGATTCCCCCGGCGGGCTTATAGCCGACCTTGTAGCCTGTCATTTCAAGATACTCGCGGATCATTCTTACCATGACAAGGGTGACAGGCAGGGTCGCATTCACGCTTTCCTTTCCCGTCGAGGTCTTGATGAAATCCGCGCCTGCCATCATGGCAACCATGCTGGCCTTGGCGACGTTGCGAAGTGTTGTGATATCGCCGGTCCCAAGGATCGCCTTCATATGTGCGTCTCCAGACGCGGCGCGGAAGCTTTTGACTTCATCATAGAGCGCCTGCCAGTTGCCGGTCAGCACATGTCCGCGGGTGATCACGATATCGATTTCCTTTGCGCCCGCCGAGACGGAAGCCTCAATCTCCTTTACGCGAAGATCGAACGGGCTTAGTCCGGCGGGAAACCCGGTAGAGACGGCGGCAACGGGGATGTTCGTCCCTTTTAACGCCACTACCGCCGTTTCCACCATGCTGTGATAGACACAAACGGCACCCGTCGTGATCTTACGCTCGTCCATTCCCAGCGCGTTCAGCACATCGGGTCGGACAGGTTGACGCGCCTTGGCACAGAGGCGTTTGACACGGCCTGCTGTATCATCCCCGCTCAAGGTTGTGAGATCGATACAGGTCACGGCCTTCAGAAGCCAGGCAGCCTGATGCTCCTTCTTGACGGTGCGCCGGCCGGGCAGGGTGGTGGCCCGGCGCTCGACCGCGCTTAAATTCACACGGATTCTGTCCAGCACATCAAGGTCTAGCGGCATGCCGGGATTGCGTGCATGACCCTCGGCGGCCGGTTTCAAGGGGCTAATCGATGCCATTTTCCGTGCTCCGAATATGAACTTTCAAAAGTTCCCGCTTCAGGGTTTCCAAAAAGACAATGACCAGACTTTCAAGATCCGCCGCGGCAATTTTTGCGCATTCGAGTGTTTGTTCGTGGCTGAGCTGGGTCTTGCTCATTCCGGCGGCAAGATTGGTAATGTTTGAAATTGCCGCAACACGCAGGCCGCAGTGGCGGGCGACGAGTACTTCCGGGGTTGTCGACATGCCCACCGCATCGGGGCCGAGCGTCTTGAAGGCCTGTATTTCAGCCGGGGTCTCAAAATTGGGTCCGAGGTAATGCAGATAGACGCCTTCATGAAGAGTGATCCCCAATTCCTTCGCGACTGCAGACAGATGCTTGCGAAGGGTTGGATCGTAGGCATTTTCCATCGAGAAAAACCGTGGCCCGAATTCATCATCGTTCGGACCCACCAACGGGTTGAGGCCCGTGAAATTGATATGATCCTTGATCATCATCAGACTGCCCGGTCCCATTTTCTTGCGAAAGCTCCCCGCCGCGTTGGTGAGCAGCAGTATCTCGACACCGAGCAGTTTTAGCATCCGGACGGGAAGAGCCAGATCGGGTGGATTGACACCTTCATAATAGTGGACGCGCCCCTGCATGCAGGCAACCGGCATCCCGCCAAGGCGTCCCAGAATAAGACGCCCTGCATGGCCTTCCACCGAGGAAATCGGGAAATCCGGGATACTCTCGTAATCAATGGTTGCGATCGTTTCTATCTTCTCCGCGAGGCCACCGAGACCGGAGCCGAGGACAATGCCGACACGAGGGGCGAAGCCCGGCGCGGAGTTCTTAACGAAGTCAGCGGCTTTATGCGGGTCAAGCGTCATTATCTTTCCTTAATATAGGGTTCACCAATTGCTTTCGGCGGATGAGCCTTGCCCACAAATCCCGCGAGCAGCAATACAGTGAGTATATAGGGGAGTGCCTGGATAAACTGAACAGGAATAACGCCAATCAGGGGAAGGTCGACCCCTTGCAGCCGTGCCTGAACCGCATCGGTAAAGGCAAAAAGCAGACAGGCGAACAAGGTGGGGACCGGTCGCCACTTGCCAAAAATAAGGGCGGCAAGCGCGAGGTATCCCTTTCCGGCGGTCATGTCACGGATAAAGCCGGCACCATGGGCGGTAGAGAGGTAGGACCCGGCAATACCGCACAGAAACCCGGTCATTATCAGCGCTTTATAACGGAGCCAGTCGACGGAAATTCCGGCAGTATCCACCGCATGAGGGTTTTCACCTACGGCCCGCACGCGGAGGCCGAAACGGGTTTTATAGAGGATCCAGGCGCAAATCGGCACCGCCGCCGCCGCCAGATAGACAATGATATTGTGATTCGAGATCAATTCCACATAGAGGTATCCGAAAATCGGGATATCCCGTGATGATTCCGCAAAGGGGAGAATGATTGACTTGAATCGTGCATCGCCGCTCAGGGACGGTGTCTGTCCGCCCATGCTGAACCAGGCGTAGCCGAGTGTCGGCGTCAGGCCGGCCACGACGATATTGATGGCCATGCCCGAGACTACCTGGTTTCCTTTGTGGGTGACGCAGGCATAGGCATGCAGCATCGACAGCGCAATCGACGTAAGAATGCCGGCCCCGAGCCCAACCCAGGCGGATCCCGAAACGGCCGCCACGGCGGCGGCGGCGAAGGCCGCACCCAACATCTTGCCTTCAAGGCCGATATCGACGACGCCCGCCCGCTCCGAGAACATACCGGCGAGCGCGGCCAGCACGAGTGGGGTGGCCACCCGGAAGGTGGCATCGAGCAGAAGGACGATGATCTGGAATGTCTCCATCAGCGAGCCTCCACCGGTCGGGCCGGGGCGAAGCGGCGATAGATGGCCTCTATCTTCGGCCGGAACATATGTTCAAGTGCCCCCGAGAAGAGAATGATCAGCCCCTGAATGACGATGACCATTTCCTTGTTTATGGACTTCATCTCAAACGCAAGTTCCGATCCGCCCTGATACAGCGCGCCGAAGAGGAGGGCGGCCAGAAATATTCCTATAGGGTGGTTGCGCCCCATCAAGGCCACGGCTATTCCGGCAAAGCCGTATCCACCTGTAAAATCAAGGATCAGCCGATGGTGGACGCCCTGAATCTCATTAACGCCCACAAAGCCGGCGAGGGCGCCGGAAATCATCATGGCGAGTATGATGTTTTTTGAGGGCGATATACCGGCATATCGAGCGGCGGTCTCGTTCTGACCAACGACGCGGATCTCATATCCCCATCTCGTGTGCCAGACCAGAAAGTAAAATCCGGCACTCAATATCAGGGCATAGACAAAGGAAAGGTTGAGCGGAGTCTTCGGCATGCTCACGACTTCATGGATATAGGGAAGCCAGGTTGTTTCGATAATGGGGCGGCTTTCCGGAGACTGCCCATTTGGATCGATCAGCACCTCCACGAGTAGATATGTCATGAGCGAGGCGGCTATGAAATTGAACATAATCGTCGTGATCACGATGTGGCTGCCACGCTTTGCCTGAAGATAGGCCGGGATATAGGCCCAGGCTGCGCCGAAAATAGCCGCGGCCCCCATCGCAAAAGGAATGATCATCCAAAGCGGCATCCAGTCCATATAGAGACAGACGAGGCCAACGCCTATCCCGCCAAGGGCCGCCTGACCTTCCGCACCAATGTTGAACAGGCCGCAATGAAAGGCGATCGCCACCGCCAGGCCGGTAAATATGAAGTTGGTCGTATAGTAAAGGGTATAGCCGACCGCCTCCGGGTAGCCGAAGGCGCCATAGATCAATACCTTTAGCGCCTCGATGGGGTTGTCCCCGATAATCAGGATGACAACTCCTGAAATCAGGAGTGCCGCAATGAGATTAACCAGCGGGATTAACGCATAGTTCACCCATCCGGGAATTTTGAGAGGCGCACCGAATTTGACTTTTTCCTCTGCCATCAAACCGCTGCCTTTGCGCCGGAAGACGCATCCCTGACACCTGCCATCATCAGACCGAGTTGGGCTTCCGTCGCCTCTGAAGCGGCAAGCTCCCCGACGATTCCCCCGTCGAACATCACCGCGATCCGGTCGGCGAGGGACATGACCTCTTCGATTTCAACGGAAACAACAAGGATGGCCTTTCCCGCATCGCGCATCTTGATGAGCTGCTTATGGATAAATTCGATGGCGCCAATATCGACGCCCCGTGTCGGCTGGCCGACCAGCAGGACATCCGGATTTTGCTCCATCTCCCGCGCGAGAACGAGTTTTTGCTGATTGCCGCCAGAGAATCCCGATGCTTTAAGGTAAGGATCCGGCGGACGCACGTCATATTTCTCGATATAGGTCTGGCAGGTTTCGACCATTGCCCTGCGATCAAGGCGCAGTCCCCGATTATATTCGGGTTTGTCATGATAGCCGAGAACGGTGCATTCATTTGCGCTGAAAGACAGAACAAGGCCGGACCGGTGGCGATCCTCGGGCACATGCCCGAACCCGATTTTCCTTAAATTCCGGGCCGCGAACGCCTTGCTCCCGACGAGTTCTTTTCCCTCAAACCGAATGCTGCCCGAAGTGGGGGTGAGCATGCCCCCAAGAACTTCCAGCAGCTCTGACTGACCATTGCCGGAGACCCCGGCGATTCCAAGAATTTCACCGGCCTTGAGGTCAAGATTTATATCTTTAAGGCGTGGAACATCGTCTGCATCAATATAAGTGAGGTTACGGACAGCGACGAGGGTATCCTTGGGGCGGGCGGGTTCCTTCTCTACCTGCAAGAGGACCGAGCGGCCGACCATTAATTCCGCGAGGGCGGCTTTGCTTGTTTCACTTGTCTTCACATGGGCGACCATCTCTCCGCGCCGCATAACCGAAACATTGTCGGTGATCGCCATGATTTCCCTGAGCTTGTGGGTAATCAGGATTACCGTCTTTCCCTGGTCGCGAAGCGTATCGAGAATTCGGAATAGATGATCAGCCTCCTGCGGGGTCAAGACGCCGGTCGGTTCATCGAGAATAAGGATCTCCGCCCCGCGGTACAGCGCTTTCAGGATCTCGACACGCTGGCGGAGGCCGACCGGCAAATCGCCGACCGTTGCATCGACATTGACTTCGAGGGCATATTCCTTTTCGAGGCGGATCAGCTCTTTCCGGGCAGATGCAAGTCCCGCTGACAGCCGGTAACCCCCTTCAACCCCGAGGACAATATTTTCAAGGACGGTGAAGGTATCCACGAGCATGAAATGCTGATGAACCATGCCAATCCCGGCTTCAATCGAGCTTTGCGGATTCTCAATATGACAGTTTTGGCCATTTACACAAATGTCACCGCTATCGGCCTGGTAAAAGCCGTAAACAATGCTCATCAATGTTGATTTTCCGGCACCATTTTCGCCGACAATACCGTGGATGCTGCCCCGATCCACCGACAGGGAAATATCCTTGTTCGCGTGGACCGGGCCAAAGCTTTTGTTGATACGGCGTAATTCCAACGCCGGACTTTGTTCTGACATGACAGTCAGACTTATTTATCCATATAATTCGTGACTTTGATCTTGCCGGCGATGATGTCAGCCTTTGCCTTGTTCATGGCAGCAATCATGTCTTCCGTCAGAACTCCCTTGTTCCATTCATCAACAGAGAAACCGACGCCATCTTCTTCAAGTCCAAGCACCTGTACGCCGGGCTTCCAGGTTCCGTCCTTTGCAGACATCATTGTGTTATAGACAGCGACATCAACGCGTTTGAGCATGGATGTCAGCATCGTTCCCGGGTGCAAATGGTCCTGATTGCTGTCGACACCAATCGCCAGCTTTTTCTCGTCGGCTGCGGATTGCAGAACGCCAAGACCGGTTCCCCCAGCGGCCGCAAAGACGACATCTGCATTACGGTCAAACTGGCTCTTCGCGAGCTCGCTACCTTTTGTCGGGTCGTTCCAGGCGGCAGGGGTCGTGCCCGTCATGTTCTCAATGACTTCCGCATTCGGGTTCGCATAGAGGACGCCCTCTTTATAACCCAGGGCGAATTTCCGGATTAGCGGAATATCCATGCCGCCAATAAAGCCGACGGTTCCGGTCTTGCTTGCCATTGCTGCGGCGATGCCCACCAGGAAGGATCCCTGTTCTTCCCGAAACACAATGGATTGGACGTTGGGTAGATCAACGACCATGTCGATGATGGTGAATTTTGTATCCGGATATGCCTTGGCGGCTTTTTCAACGGCTGCGGCCTGGGCGAAACCGATCGCGACAACAATATCCGCCCCTTTGCGGGCCATGCGCTCGGTTGCCTGTTCTCGCTCGGATACCTTGGTGACTTCGTACTCCAGATAATCGATGCCTGTATCGGATTTGAATTTTTCCACGCCGTTAAAGGCCGCCTCATTGAAGGATTTGTCAGACTTGCCGCCCATGTCAAAAACGATCGCGGGTTTGAAGTCTTCGGCCGTTGCCAGGCCGCTTATCGTCAGAGCGGCAGTCGCAATAAGCCCAAGGGCAATCTTTTTCATCATATCGTCACTCCCTATCAAAAGCCCTCCCATTCCGGTTGCAGGAACAAGGGGCGACCTTAAATCCAAAATAGTATTAGACCTTTTAGTCTAATCTTAAGGCCTCATTTCACGAAGTATAGGAAGTAAATTTTCTGATCGCTATAAATTATCGCTATTTTAGGCGTCTAATTAGTGATTTTAAAAGTGGAGTCGGATATTGTCTGGCGTTAAACTCACAGTAATAAAGGAAGGTACCGCTAACTCATGGCCTATGATCCGCGATTTCCGAATCTTCACATACTCGATCATCCGCTTATTGAGCATAAGCTCAGCCATATGCGGAACAAGAACACATCAACGAAAACCTTCCGGCAGCTGCTCAAGGAGATTGCGTTGTTGATGGGATATGAAATTACGCGCCATCTGCCAACAACACTTGAGACAATTGAAACCCCGATTTGCCCGATGGATGCGCCAGTTCTCGCCGGAAAGAAATCCGCGATTGTGCCGATATTACGCGCCGGTCTTGGCATGGCTGACGGGTTGCTTGAGCTGATGCCGTCCGCGCGTGTCGGGCATATTGGTATGTACCGCGATCCGAAAACGAAACGACCTGTCGAGTATTTGCGGAAACTGCCAACAGCGGAAGACCGGACCTTCATACTTGTGGATCCGATGTTGGCGACCGGCTACTCCGCGGCGGCGGGCGTCGACGTGTTGCTGGACCACCAGGTTGAATCGCAAAATATTCACTTCATGGCGCTGGTTGCCGCACCGGAGGGAGTGCAGGTTATGCTCGACCAGCATCCCGATGTGACAGTCTATGTTGCGGCTTTGGATGAAAAGCTGAACGAGAAAGCCTACATTGTTCCGGGTCTCGGTGACGCCGGGGATCGACTCTACGGGACGTTGTAAGAACGTTTCATTCACCATGTTTTTGTGCAGCGCGGTAATAATTGGTAACAATGTTTGATTTGTGTGTACGGGCCGCCTTTCGTACATTCAGCCTGCGAATTTGTGGTAGTAACAAAAGTGGCGGAAAATGGTCGTTTTTCAGAAGACATTACGTAATAGTATCAGCTGTACCGGCGTCGGCTTGCATGGCGGCAACCTGATCAATATGAAATTGACTCCGGCGCCCGTGAACAGCGGTATTGTTTTCAAGCGCACCGATGTTGATCCTGCTATTGCGGAAATTCCTGCGCAGTATAATACAGTATCCGATCTCATGATGTGCACCACTGTCGAAAACGAGGCGCATACCAAGGTGGCGACCGTTGAGCATTTGATGGCGGCTTTGTCTGGCTGCGGTATCGATAACGTGATCGTGGAGCTGGATGGCCCCGAAGTTCCGGTAATGGATGGTTCATCCGCGCCTTTTGTTTTCCTTATTGAATGCGCCGATGTCGTCGAGCAGGAAGCGCCGCGCCGTTATATCAAGGTGTTGAAAGAAGTGGAAGTGAGCGAGGGAGCTGCGAAAGCTAGCCTTTCCCCGGCGGACAATATTTCCATTGCCTTTGAGATCGATTTTGAAAATCCGCGCATCGGCAAGCAAAATTGCCGTTTCAGCCTGCGCAACGGCACGTTCAAGAATGAGCTTTCCCGCGCCCGGACCTTCGGTTTTCTGGGAGAGTTTGAGCAACTCAAAAAACTCGGGTTGGCGAAGGGCGGTTCCCTAGAAAACGCAATTGTCCTTAGCGGTCCGGATATCCTGAATGAAGAAGGCTTGCGTTATGACGACGAGTTTGTCCGTCATAAAGCCCTCGATGCGATTGGCGATCTTTATCTTGCCGGCGCGCCGATCATTGGGGAGTTTTACGGTTTCCGGTCAGGGCATGCGTTGAATAACAAACTGTTACATGCATTCCTCTCAGATAGGGATGCCTGGTGCTATACGACAGAAGCTCCTGTTCGTATTGGTAATGTAGGCGGCGCGCACTGGCCTACTCAGAAAGCTGCGGCGCCTGCCACTGACTGATTTTTCGGGTCACAATCTCACGCTGATTTGTAACATTCGAACATAGAAAAAGGCGCGGACAATGATTCCGCGCCTATATTTGGTTGGTAAAGTATGATCAAGCGGACTTGCGCCGTCTTTCCTTACCCGCTAAACTTTTAATCAAGCCGCTGACTGCCGATCTCACCGCCGGTTCATCAATCTCGCTATAATTGCGTACAAGTTCAATGGTTGAGCGATTCTTGCCGCCATGTTCCAAGGGAATGCTTGTCGTTGATGGTTCGAGATTCTCGAAAAAATAGGCAACGTCTACTTCCAGCCGTTTGGCTATCTCATACAGTCTGCCTGCGCTTACACGGTTGGCGCCCGTTTCGTATTTCTGAACTTGCTGATATGAAATATCCAGCGCCTTCGCCAGATGTTCCTGGGTCAATCCCATCATAGTCCTTCTTTCACGAATCCGTTCGCCGACATGATCGTCGACTCTTTTCGCGACTTTTCCCATTGTCGTTTGGTACCTTTCTAAGTCATCAAATTATTTTATTAGTTGTATTGCAGCCGAGGGTGGCGCCAACCATTCGATGAAATTATTATATTATTATAGGAGAAAATCGAACAGTCGTTCCACCCTTATAAGTAATGTATCACATGACAATGAAAAAAGAAAATACATAAAATCTAACAATAATTAGATAAAATAATTTTATCGGTGCGAAATTTGTTACTGCTATTTATTTCGGGTAGAAAATATACAATTCGGAAGTTGCCAAATTCACAATATTCAAACTATCGTATTTCGAGATTGGCCGACTGGGCATGGAAGAAATCTGAAACCATAACTTCCCCTAAGCGAGCTGTTTGGATAAAATGCTCCGGCATCCGAATATAGTCGGCGTTGAACCAAGAGGGACAAGTTGCAATATCATTTCAATTCAAGCGTTGGCAGAGCGCTGAGCGGTCTCCTGCTTTTAATACTGGTTGCCGGCTGCAGTTCAAATGAACCGGAAGCCTATGTGGAGCGACCGGTGGAAGAGCTGTACAACCAGGCGCTCGCGGACCTGAATAGTGAAAACTATTTCGAGGCAGCAAAAGGCTTTGACGAGGTGGAGCGACAGCATCCTTATTCCGTCTGGTCGACCAAGGCCCAGATTATGTCTGCCTTTGCCTATTATCAAAGCAACGAATATGATCAAGCGATATTGGCCGCCGAGCGATTTATTGAATTGCACCCCGGCAACAAGGATGTCGCCTACGCCTATTATCTTGTCGCTATCTCCTATTATGAGCAAATCACCGGGGTAGAGCGCGACCAGAAGGTGACCCGACAGGCATTGGATGCGTTGCAGAACCTTGTGCGGCGCTTTCCCAATACGGAATATGCACAGGATGCCCGGCTCAAGATAGACCTGACCCGGGACCATCTGGCCGGCAAGGAAATGGCGATTGGCCGTTATTATCTTGGACAAAAATACATGATCGGGGCGATCAACCGTTTTCGTATCGTCGTCGAGCAATACCAAACTACCACCCATGTCCCGGAGGCGCTTCACCGTTTGACAGAAGCATACCTAACGTTGGGTATCACGGAGGAAGCCCAAACGGCCGCCGCCGTCCTTGGATATAACTTCCCGGGCAGTGAATGGTATCAGGATTCCTATGCCCTTCTCGATCAGAATTATCTGAAGCCGGTAGCGAATGAAGATTCCTGGATCGTGAAGGCCTGGAAATCTGTCTTTTAACCGTCGGTCAGGCATGCTGGAAAAACTCTCCATCCGCAATATTGTTCTGATCGACAAGCTGGACATTTCCTTTGAACGCGGGCTGTGCGTCCTTACGGGGGAGACCGGGGCAGGCAAGTCCATTTTGCTGGACAGCCTTGCCTTGGCGCTCGGCGTTCGTGCGGATGCGGGTCTTGTCCGCGTCGGGACGGAGCAGGGCTCGGTCACGGCGGAATTTTCCCTGGTCCCGACGCATCCGGTGTTCTCCATGCTTGGAGATATCGAGGTGGAGTCTGGTGAGCCGCTCATTCTTCGGCGAACGCTCAGTTCGGATGGCCGCAGCCGCGCCAGTATCAATGATCAGGCGGTAAGCGCCAGTTTGCTGCGGACTGTCGGTGAGGCGCTTGTTGAAATCCACGGCCAGAACGCAGAGCGCGGCCTGCTAGACGCGCGGGGACACCGCGCATTGCTCGACCAGTACGCGCGCCTGGAAAAAGAAGTGGTCGCGGTTGGCCGTCTTTACGAAACCTTCCAGAAGGCAAACGAAAATCTTGAACGTGCCCTGCGTGAGATAGAGCAGGCTCGTGTTGATGAGGACTATTTTCGACATGTGGTTGAGGAACTGACGGAGCTTGCGCCCGAGGAAGGGGAGGAAGAGGCGTTGGCCGTGCAGCGCTCCAACCTGATGCATGCCGAAAAAATCGCCGAAGCCCTGCGGGATGCGGAAAAAGCACTGGCAGAGCATGGGG
The DNA here is from genome assembly GCF_017313765.1 of Sneathiella sedimenti. Taxonomy (GTDB): domain Bacteria; phylum Pseudomonadota; class Alphaproteobacteria; order Sneathiellales; family Sneathiellaceae; genus Sneathiella; species Sneathiella sedimenti. The sequence continues at coordinate 433,101 of NZ_JAFLNC010000003.1, forward strand.
GTGTGGAAAACCGGATTCGAGCCGCGACCCGCGCGGTCGAGCGGGTAATTGAAAAGGCGTCAGGCAAGCTTGATCCGGTACTGGAAAGCCTTGAGCGGGCCGCGATCGAAATGGCGGAAGCGCAGATGGTTATCAATTCCGTTGCCGGGGATCTGGACATGGATCCCGCCGGGCTCGAGGTCGTGGAGGAGCGGTTGTTCGCCCTTCGAGCTGCGGCACGTAAACATAAATGCGAAGTCGTGGACCTGCCGAAATTGTTGGACGGGTTCGCCGCCCGTCTGCGTGCACTGGAGGAGGGAGATCGGGAGATTGGGAGCCTCCGTGCCGCGGCTGCCGAAGCACGCGAGAAATACGTTACTGCGGCAAAAGCGCTGAGTGAAAAAAGACGAGCCGCAGCGCTGGAGATGGATCAGGCCGTGATGGTCGAGCTCGAGCCGTTAAAGCTCGGGGCTGCAAAGTTCACTACAGACGTAAGTGATCTTCCTGATGCGAACTGGGGCCCTTGTGGGTTTGATAAGGTGGCGTTCCTGATTGCGACCAACCCGGGAAGCGCTGCCGGACCGTTAATCAAGATTGCCTCAGGGGGCGAGCTGTCCCGTTTCATGCTGGCGCTGAAAGTTGTGCTGGCCCGTGCGGGTTCCGCACCGACCCTGATCTTTGACGAGGTGGACCGTGGTGTCGGCGGCGCGACGGCTGATGCCGTGGGAGAGCGCTTGCGTCGCCTTGCCGAAGACCTGCAGGTTCTCGTCGTAACACATTCACCGCAAGTTGCGGCCTCGGGCGAGGCGCACTGGAACATCCGTAAAGCCGAAGTAAACGACGCGACGGTCACGTCCGTTGACCGGCTCGACCCTGCGGAGCGGACAGAGGAGATCGCCCGGATGCTGTCAGGGGCTATTATCACTGAGGAAGCCCGGGCGGCAGCGCTAAGCCTAATTGAGGGATAGTCTAGTGGACGTAGAAAATCTGACATCGGAAGAAGCGAAGAGCGAACATGATAGGCTGGCTAAGGAAATAAAGGCCCATGACGTCGCATATTATTCCAAGGATGCCCCGGTTGTCTCCGACGCGGAATATGATCGGTTGCGGCAGAAGCTTCTGGCGCTGGAAGTGCGGTTTCCGGAGCTGATAACGCCGGATAGCCCATCTCAGAGTGTTGGTGTCATGCCAGCCAAGGGGTTTGGCAAGGTCCGCCACAAGATTCCCATGTTGTCCCTGGATAACGCCTTCAGCAATGATGAACTGCGCGAGTTTGAGGGACGTATTCGCCGATTTCTCGGGCTGGATGCGCGCGAGGATGTCGCTTTTTTCGCGGAGCCTAAAATTGATGGGCTTTCTGCCAGCCTGAGATATGAAAATGGAATATTCGTCAAGGGCGCTACACGGGGAGACGGTCAGGAGGGAGAAGACATAACCGGTAATCTCCGCGGGGTTACGGATTTGCCGCTCGAGCTATCCGGCGATCAGGCACCCGTTCCGGATATCTTTGAGATACGCGGTGAAGTCTATATGTCGAAGTCTGATTTCCTCGCGCTCAATGCGGCGCAGTCAGAAAATGGCGGGAAGATTTTCGCCAACCCTAGAAACGCGGCGGCGGGCAGCCTGCGCCAGCTTGATTACGCGATCACCAAATCCCGCAATCTGCGGTTTTTTGCCTATGCCTGGGGGGAGGTGAGCGCCGTTCCCGGCAAGACACAGTCGGAAGTATTGGCTGCTTTCAAGGAGTGGGGGTTCTCCGTCAATCCGCTTTCAAGGGTCTGCGTCAATATGGAGGAAGCAATCGACGCCTACCGTAAGATTGAGGAGCTTCGGGCGACGCTGGATTATGACATTGACGGGGTCGTCTTCAAGGTCAATCGGCTGGAATGGCAGGATCGTCTTGGATTCGTCAGCCGCAGCCCGCGCTGGGCAATCGCCCATAAATTCCCGGCGGAACAGGCCACCACCATCATAGAAGATATTGAGATCCAGGTTGGTCGTACCGGCGCGCTCACGCCTGTTGCTCGGCTTCGTCCGGTGACCGTCGGTGGTGTGGTGGTTTCCAACGCGACATTGCATAATGAGGATGAGATCCGCCGCAAGGATGTTCGTATAGGCGATACGGTGGTCATCCAGCGTGCAGGCGATGTCATCCCGCAAGTGGTTGAAGTTGTCCTCGATAAGCGGCCGGAGGATAGTGTGGCTTACGAGTTTCCAACCACATGTCCGATCTGTGGCAGCCATGCAGTCAAGGAAATAAACGAAAATACCGGCAAGGAAGATGCGGTCCGTCGCTGTACCGGTGGTCTGATCTGCCGTGCGCAGGCTGTTGAACGCCTCAAGCATTTCGTTTCCCGCAATGCGTTGGATATTGAGGGTCTCGGTGCGAAACTGGTCGAAACCTTTTATGAGGATGGCCTGATCCGGAGCCCCGCCGATATTTTCACGCTGGAAAAGCGGGACAGCGCTGACGGGAACCTGACGCGGATAAAGAACCGGGAAGGGTTCGGCGAGAAAGCAACGCGCAATTTGTTTGATGCGATTGACGAGCGGCGGCAAATTACGCTCGATCGGTTTATCTATGCGCTGGGTATCCGTCATATAGGCCAGGGGAATGCGCGTCTTCTTGCCAGAAATTACCTTAGCTTCGCGAGCTTGCGGGAGCGGCTCAGTGAGACGGGGGAGGCTGCCGGGGACGCCTATAGTGACCTTCTGCATATCGATGGAATTGGCGCGGCTGTTGCCGATGCCGTGACCGAATTCTTCCAAGAGGAACGAAATCAGGAGATGCTCGATGACCTGCTTGGCGAGATTGCGGTTACCGACTTTGAAGCCCCGTTACAGGACAGTGTTGTTGCCGGAAAGACCGTCGTCTTTACCGGCACGCTGGAACTGATGACCCGGCAGGAGATGAAGGCGAAGGCCGAAGGGCTTGGCGCCAAGGTCAGCGGGTCCATCTCAGCCAAGACGGACTATCTCGTCGCTGGTGCGAATGCCGGGTCAAAGCTGAAGAAGGCAAAGGAACTCGGCGTTACTGTTCTTAATGAACAGGAATGGCTGGATCTGATTAAGGCATAGACCAGGCAGGCAATTATAGCGGTGCCGTGGCCAGACGCAGCCATTCTGCGACATCCCCCTCTATAAGCGGTTCGAGTTTTTCACGGACCTCATAATGATAGCTGTTCAGCCATGCGATTTCGCTGTCGGTCAGCAGGCTTTTCTCAACAAGGGTCTTGTCAATCGGTGCGAAGGTCAAGGTCTCGAACCCGTAGGTCACGCGCTCTGCTCCTTCCGGTGGGGGGACTTCCCGAACCGTCACCAGATTCTCGATCCGTATCCCGTAAGAACCGGTCTTATAATAACCGGGCTCATTGGAAATAATCATGCCCGGCACAAGGGCGACAGTGCTTGGCGCCTTTGATATCCGCTGCGGTCCCTCATGGACTGACAGATAACTGCCGACGCCGTGACCAGTTCCATGATCATAGTCTAGCCCAGCCGACCAGAGAGGCGCGCGGGCGAGGGTATCAAGCTGGCTTCCGGTCGTCCCCTTGGGAAAGAGTGCGGTTGCTAGCGCGATATGCCCTTTCAGAACCAGCGTGAAACGATGGCGCATTTCAGCGCTTGGCTCACCTATGGCAATGGTCCGGGTGATATCGGTTGTACCATCCAGATATTGCGCGCCGCTGTCGACGAGATAGAGCGATCCGGGTTCCAGGAGCCGGTTTGACGCCTCGTTCGCCCTGTAATGAACGATGGCGCCATTTGGCCCGGCTCCTGAAATGGTATTAAAGCTCAAATCACGAAAGTTCTCCCCGCTTTCCCGAAAGGCGCGGAGCCTGGCTTCCGCGGAAAGCTCATCCACCTTACCTGCCGGCCCATTGACAGAAAGCCAGTGCAGGAACTTTGCAACGGCTGCTCCATCACGAATATGGGCACGACGCGTTCCCTCCACCTCAACCGCGTTCTTTGTCGCTTTTGGTAACAGGCAAATGTCTTCAGCGCGGGTAATCAAAGCCTTCGCCTTTGTCAGCTGGTCAACAATATGCTGGCTGGTGACGGTTGGATCGATTTGCACCTTTTTACCCTGCAGAGCTTGCAATGCCTGTTCAAATTCAGTGGGGGAGTGCAGGCGCACCATATTTCCAAGATGCTCACGCATTGAGGGCGTGAATTTTTTCTCTTCCATGAACAAGTCGACAGTGGCGTCTTGGTGGGTGATTGCAAATCCGAGCGCAAAAGGGGTACAGGGAAGGTCTGCGCCACGGATATTCAGGAGCCATGCAATGACATCCGGCAGCGTGTGGATGATCGCGTCGATTTTTTTCTCCGCGAGCTTGGCGGCAATACGATTGCGCTTGCTGGAAGAACTTTCTCCGGCAAAACGCTCTTTCTGCGGCTGGACGAGCGCGAGAGGAGTCGGGGGGCGATCTTCCCATGCCCTGTCGATCAGGTTTTGAGAGACAGATTTTAACTGAACGCCCATATCCGCCGTAACCTTTTTGAGCGACGACATATTATTTTCAGTATGCAACCATGGATCGACGGCGAGCGTTTCACCCGCGCTCATATTCTCGGCCAACCAGGCGCTCATCGGTTCGTCACTTACATGGCGAGGCGTAAAGAGCGCCACATCTACCTCATTCTTCACCTGAAGGGTATAACGCCCATCGACGAAAATAGCCGCGGCATCCTTCAAGACCGCCGCTACACCCGCCGATCCGGTAAATCCTGTCAGCCATTTGAGCCGTTCAGCCGCCGCCGGTGCCGCCTCTCCATGAAATTCATCATTAAGCGGCACGATAAAGCCGTCGACATTTTCCGCCGCCATCTCTTTACGCAATTTCTGCAGCCGTTCGCCAGAGGCGCCAGGATTGAGGACGATGGCACGGATTTCCCGGCGCAATTCTTCTCTGATCATTTCAAGTTCCCGCGCCGCGTCCTGTTCAAGTCTCGGAAAAAGCTGCTCGAGCAACAGATTTTCATCGGCACGCGGAGGGGCTGCCGCCGAGGCGCGCAATATTTTTATGGCCTCATCTTTGTCGTGGTGAGGCAGCAGTGTGGCGACGGCTTGTTCTAACTTGGCAGTTTCCATGGGATAAGTCCTGAAATATGGCAACCTCCTGAAAATATAGAGGTTCTAATCAGAAATATGGCGCTTTTTTAGCATGAGTGCAACGAGAGCTATGCATTTTTTGCAGAGCACCATTTCGTTCTTTGCGGGCAAATATGTGATGTAAGTCATTGTTTTTTAATGTGTGCGGTGCAATATATGCGTCATCAAGATTGCTTGGTAAGGAAAGTGAAATGTTCGCAAGAAACGAAAAATACGGTGATGCATTGCAATTGCAATATGGCCCGGTAATGGGCGCCCGGTTTGACAGCATGTCGGTAAATCGGCACTTCGGCCTTTCGGGTCTGCTGCAATCCTTGCGAAAACGTATGCGCCTTGCCACTGAACAGAATACCGCTGTTGTTGATTTGGCGATGGGCCCCTTCGGGAAGACGGTCAACGACGGCCACGGAATTACCGGTAAGGCAGTAAATGAAAACTGCTTTTACCCAACGAATAAAAGTAACAAGCGTTAATATCTGTCCGCTTTGTCGGGCGAATGGAACTCAAGGAGTAGCAACATGATTAGCTATGGAAAACAAGAGATTGAAGCGCTCGCATTGATCGAGCCCGTCAACACCAACAAAATACGTATCGATGCTGATACATACATCAGAAGAGCACATGAGTTGAGAAGCCAGTATTTTACCGAAAAACTGTCAAACCTGTATCAGACGACTGTCGGTAAATTCTTGCGCAATCGTGAAATTCAGCTAGCCAAAAGTGCGCTTTACAGCATGTCTGAACGCGAACTGAAGGATATTGGTATTACCCGCAATGAAATTGATCGGGCCGTTGAAGGACGCAAAGAGATGGAAGCAAGTCAGAAAAAAGGTTTCTGGACAACCCTGGCAACCAGGTTCATGGAAGCACAGACTTCTCGGGCAGCATATGTTCACCTGATGTCTATGAACTCTCGCGAACTTGCCGACATTGGATTGACAAGAAGCGAAATCGAAGCCGCCGTCAAAGGTCATCGCAACTATCGTGCGAATGATAACCTTGAACGGCCAAGCAACACAAACGATCACCGTAAAGCCGGTTGATCGTTCGCAGCCGACCTGCCTTCGCCTCCCCATATTGTAGGCGGGTCGGCTGCATAAACTTCCGCCGGGCATTACCGGCCAAGGACCAGCGCGGTCCAACTGCCTATTGAATAGCGGCGCTTGAGCCTTAGCCCCTGCTGAAGATAGGCGCTTCTCACCATAACTTCCTGTGATCCTAGAAGCCCTGAGAGGACCAGCACGCCGTTACTGCTGAGGGCGTCGCATATACCGGGCGCCATTTTAACCAGCGGCCAGGCCAGGATATTGGCGACAATCAAGTCGTAAGGCGCGCGGCTATTGAGTATCCGGCTGTTCAGGCCGGCGGCATGAACGGCTGTTACCAGCGGCGCAAGGCGATTTCTCTCGGCATTGGCGCGGGTCACGTTAACTGCGGCAACGTCAATATCACTGGCGATCACCGGAGTTTTCCAGGCTTTTGCAATCGCCAGCGCAAGGACGCCGGACCCGCATCCCAGGTCGAGCGGGTTCCTGAAGTCCCGGCTCTTCCGCAAATTGTCGAGAGCGACGAGACAGCCATATGTCGTCTCATGCAACCCGGTTCCGAATGCTGCCCCTGCATCGATCAACAGGTTGTAGCGGGAGCGTGCAGGATGCGGCGCATCATGCGAGCCATGAATGTAAAATCGGCCTGCATCGACTGGCGGTAACATTCTCTGGCTTTCGCTCACCCAGTCCTTCTGCACGAGAGGTGCGAATTCGAAGCTGTGCTCGGAAGGCAGCTGGTCAAGAAGGGCGCTGGGAGGTTCCTCGGAAAAGAGAATGTCGAGACGCCAGAGAGAACCGTCGCTCACTGCTTCTTCCATCGAAACCGTCAGCGCGTGTTCCTCAAAAATATCGGTGATGTTCTCTACCTGCTCGAACGGCAGGGTGAGGGTGAGTTGCCAAAGGGGGCACTCAGGCTGCTTGGACAAAATTTTCCATCACTTTCTTGATGCCCGCTTTTTCAAACGCGATTTCCAGTTTTGGGCCGTCCTTTCGGACAATGCGGCCATAGCCGAATTTCTGGTGAAAGATTCGGGTGCCGACCGCGAAACCATCGCCTTCGCTGGTTTGTGAAACGGGTTTGGTGCTGTTATCGATAAACTGCTGGTTGGCGCGCGCGCGTTTATCCAGAATCTCCGCAAGGTGGGAGCTTTCGGGATTCCGCCAACTCGTATGGGAGAAGCCTTCGCTTCGGCGCGTACTGTTATATATCCCCTGATCCGACTGATCTGCAATATGATCCCGCGGAAGCTCGTCAATAAACCGGCTTGGCAGGGAGGATTGCCATTGGCCGTGAATACGGCGGTTGCTGGCATGGCTGATATAGCAGCGCTCTTTCGCTCGGGTAATGCCGACATAGGCGAGCCGCCGTTCTTCCTCAAGTGCTTTTAAACCATTCTCGTCGAGGGCGCGCTGATGCGGGAACAGGCCTTCTTCCCATCCGGGTAGGAACACCACGTCATATTCGAGACCCTTTGCCGAATGCAGCGTCATCAGGCTGACCATCTCGCTGCTGTTATCCGCGTTATTCTCCATCACCAGCGAGACATGCTCCAAAAACTGGCCGAGGCTTTCATATTCCGCCACTGCCGGGACCAGTTCTTTCAGGTTTTCCCGCTTGCCTTCAGCTTCCGGCGATTTGTCCTGCCGCCACATATCGAAGTAGCCGCTCTCCTCAAGGACAGCCTCCACCAGTTCATCCAGTGGGATCAGGTCTTTCTGTGCCCGCCAGTTATCGAAACAGGCCATCAGGTCTTTTAGCGCCGCAAAGGGCTTGCCTTTGAACAGGCCTTTCTCAACGGCAACTGCGGCGGCACCGGACAGGGAAACATTCTCCGTCCGGCTGATGTCGCGCAGTTTTTCCAGTGCCTTGTTGCCAAGGCCGCGTTTGGGCAGATTATAAATCCGTTCAAACGCCAGATCGTCGTTTGGCTGGTTGATAACGCGGAGATAGGCCAGCACATCGCGAACTTCCCGCCGTTCATAGAACCGCAGGCCGCCAATGACCCGGTACTTGATTCCCATGCTCAAAAAACATTCTTCAAAATCGCGGGTCTGGAAGCTGGCGCGGACCAGGATGGCCATCTCCTGCAAACTTGTACCTTTGCGTTCCAGATTCTCGATCTCGTCGGCGATCCAGCGGGCTTCATTCGGGCCGTCCCAAACACCATTCAGAACAATATGGTCGCCTTCATTCCCCTCCGTAAAGAGGGTCTTGCCGAGCCGACCCTCGTTATGCGCAATCAGGCCGGAGGCGGCACCCAGAATATGTGAGGTGGACCGGTAGTTGCGTTCCAGCCGGATAACCTTTGCACCGGGGAAATCATCCTCGAACTTGAGGATATTGCCCACTTCCGCACCGCGCCAACCGTAAATCGATTGATCATCATCACCGACACAACAGATATTGCGATGACCCTGGGCAAGCAGGCGAAGCAGAAGATACTGCGCCACATTTGTATCCTGATACTCATCGACGAGGATATATTTGAAGCGATTTTGATAAAGCGCAAGGACGTCCGGGTTTTTCTGAAATAGGGTCAGAACATGAAGCAAAAGATCGCCGAAATCGCACGCATTCTGCGCCGCAAGCCGTTCCTGGTATATCGCATAGAGGGCGGCAGCCTTGCCATGCGCGAATTCAGAACTGTTGGCGCCCTGAACCTGGTCGGCACGCAGGCCCTTGTCTTTCCAGCGATCGATGATGGCGGCGAGACCGCGCGGCGGCCAGCGTTTCTGATCGATCCCCTCTTCGGTCATGATCTGTTTAAGAAGGCGCAACTGATCATCCGTATCAAGGATGTTGAAATTTCTGTCGAGCCCAATCAGTTCTGCATGGCGGCGGAGCAGCCAGACGCCGATAGAGTGAAAGGTCCCGAGCTTGATCTCAATCGCCTGTGGCCCGATGATATTGGCGGTTCTCTCCTGCATCTCTGCGGCGGCCTTGTTGGTGAAGGTCACTGCGAGAATTTCCCAAGGGCGTACATTGCGTAAATTGAGGATATGCGCAAGGCGCGAGATCAGCACGCGGGTCTTTCCGGTGCCGGCACCGGCGAGCACGAGTACAGGCCCGTCCAGCGCCTCAACCGCTGCACGTTGCCCGCTATTCAGCCCTTCAAGATACGTAAAGTCTTCCGTTGCTGTATGATTTACGGCGTTGTCAAAACTGCCTATGTCAAACCTGTCTTCCATCGCTAAATGATATAGCCCATGGATAACGTCGAAGCTACTCTCGATCTTTGTTGTTAGCGGAAAACTTTGTCGCGGGCGTCGTCCTGGGCGGAAAGCAGGGCTGCATTGTAGGCGTGCAACAGATCCTTGTGATGCAGGATGCCGATAAGGCGCCGTTCATTTGCCCGGTTTATGACGGGAACATGGTCAATACCGGCTTTTTCAATTATCTCGACCGCAGATTTCAAGCTGGTATCTGGAAAGAGAACCGGGCTGTCTTCATGTACAAGGTCAAGCGCGGTGACATTCTCCTGCGGCTCGTCTCCGAAGAGACCGGATTTAAGGTCGCTGTAGTCAATCCGGCCAATAAACTCATGGGTTTCCGGTTCCACCACGACAAATTTGTCATGGTTGGTATTGCTGACGATTTTACGAAGTTCCCGCATGGGTGTGTGTTTGGGGATTTCGATAAATTCCCGGTCCATGATTCCTCGAACCTGCAAAAAGCTGAGTTGGCGGAGCGCGCGGCTTTCGTTAACGTCGACATTACGGTTCAGGAGCTGGGTCTGCCAGATACTCCGCCCATAGATATGCTTGGTGATCAGCGTCGCGACCGAGACGGCCACCATCACGGCAATGGAGATTTTATAGTCACCCGTCAGTTCAAACACGATCAGGATCGTCGAGATGGGAGCGCCAAGGATTGAGGCCGCCACTGCAGCCATGCCTATAATGGCATAAAGCCCGTGGCTTGCCGCCATTTCAGGAAATGCGGTTGCCGCGATCAAGCCAAAGGCGCCGCCCGTCATGGCCCCGATAAAGAGAGAAGGCGAGAAGAAGCCGCCCCCGAATCGCGCCCCGAACGTCACACCGACAGCAATGGTCTTCACAACGATGAGCAGGAGAAGCAGGAGAAGAGGATATTGACCCTTTAGGGCACTATCGGTCGCTTCATATCCGACCCCAATAATCTGCGGAAAGAACAACGCAATGGCGCCAAGAACAACACCGCCTGCCGCCGGTCTTAGGATTTCGGGAATATGAAACCGGTCAATGGTCCTTTCAGAAAACCCGATGCTCCAGATGAAAAGCAATGACACCGCCGCCGCGACGACGCCAAGAAGGGCGATCGCCGGGAATTCCCAGAGCGATACAATCTGGTAATTTGGAATGATAAAGGCCGGAAAATCGCCAACATAAACGCGGCTGATAACTGTGCCGATGACGGAGGCTATCACAATCGGCGCGAAGGCCTGGGTTGCCAAGGAGCCGACAACCACCTCAAGCGCGAAGAACATTCCTGCGATCGGAGCGTTGAAGGAAGCGGCGACACCGGATGAAACGCCGCAGGCAATCAGCGTCATGTAATATTTTGAGGGAAGCCGCAGGCGCTGGCCGATCTGACTGGCGATCAGGGCACAGAAATGGACGACCGGGCCTTCCCGTCCGCTGGACCCGCCACAGCCGAGAGTGAGGGCATTGACGAACAGTCCGCCGATACCCGGCGCCAGCTTCATTTTGCCGCGATTGACGATGACCGCTTCCATGACGTCGGCGACGCCCTGTGCACGATAGCCCGGCAGGATAAATTTCCAGAACAATCCAACAATCAGTCCGCCAACAATTGGCGCCGCCATGATCTGCCACCAGGGCAGAGTATGCGCTTGGGAGAGAATCTCCTGACTGCCGTAACCATAAAAGAACTTTTGTATTTCGCTGATAGCGATCCGGAATCCGACAGCGCCATAGCCAGCGAGAAGACCAATCGCAATGGCGCAGGCTATGAGCTTGACCGGCGTGCTGCTTGTCGCGGTGAGAAGCGGATTGAGTATTTTTTCCCCGGTACGGGAGTTGTCAGAGACGGCCATGGTCAGCCATACGTCCAGTGTGTTTTTATCTTATTAAGTAATTTATTATTCGTAACAACCAGATGTATCTTGATTGTCTTAAAGTTTCAATAAGTTCAAGGCTTTTATTAAGTCGCGCCCAGAAACTCGCGCGCCCAGCCGAGCGTTTCCCGGGTACTGGACGACGGTTTATATTCGCAGCCGATCCAGCCGTCATATCCTTCCGCCGCGAGCAGATCAAAAATATAAGGATAGTTGATCTCGCCATTGTCGGGTTCAAAGCGGTTGGGTGGATTCGCGATCTGGATATGCCGGATGATCGGGGCCAGTTTCTGATACTGCCTGATGATATCTCCATCGGTGCGCTGAACATGATAAATATCGAACTGCAGCCGAAGGTTCGGATGATTAATTTCCTCAATCAGTGCCGCCGCCATGCTTGCGTTACTGAGAAAATAGCCAGGCATATCCCGGGTATTTATCGGCTCGATCAGTGCCGTAATCCCGCTTTTCTCGCAGACCGCTGCGGCCTTTCGGAGGTTGTTCCGGTAGACGGCGAGCTGCGTTTCTTCGGCAACCGTTGTATCCCGTAGCCCCGCCATGACATGAAGTCGGGTGCAGCCCAGTTCCGTGGCGTATTCAATTGCTTGATCAAGGCTGGCCAGAAATTCGGCCTCCCGTCCGGTCAGGCTCGAGAGCCCTCGTTCGCCATTGTTGAAATCACCCGCGGCTACATTGAAGAGCGCCTGCGTCAGGCCATAGTCGTCGAGCCGCTTTTTAATTTCCGCCGCCTCGAATTCATAGGGAAACAAATACTCCACGCCTTTAAAACCGTCACTGGCGGCGGCTTCAAAACGATCCAGGAACGGAATTTCCTGATAGAGAAAGCTCAGGTTGGCAGCAAATTTAAGCGGCAAGCCGTTAACTCCTCTCGCGATTCTCTTCTACAATGGGCTTAACAAAGGAGGGAGCCTGATCCCAGGGGAAGAGTATCCAGGTATCCTGGCTGACTTCGGTAATGAAGGTATCGACCTGCTCCAGCCCTTTCGGCTTGGCATAGATTGTTGCGAAATGGGCTTTCGGCACCATCTTTCGCACATGGCGCGCGGTAATGCCGCTATCAACGAGATCATCCACGATGACCCAGCCTTCTCCCTCGTCAGGCAAATCCAATCCCTTTATGAGATTTACTTCGCCGACTGACCTGTCGTCCCGATAAGCGGCGATGCAGACTGTATCAATATGGCGGATGTCGAGTTCCCGGGCGACAATGGCTGCGGGAACGAGCCCCCCACGTGTCACTGCAATAACGCCTTTGAACGGAGCCTTCTCCATCAGACGCCAGGCGAGAGCCCGACCATTTCGGTGCAATTCTTCCCAGGAAACAGGAAAATACTTGGTATAGCCTGCGCCAATCGACATCTGACATCCCCCACTGTTTATGTTTGCAATGTTTTAAACTGGCTTTGATAAGAATTAAAGCGTCGTTTTTACCAAGACCTCTGAAGAGTGTCTTTTTTCAGGAACAGAATTGCAGTAGGTTTTAACCATGGCATCAAGACCCCCGAGCATGGCACAACTAAAATATCTTCGACTTGGCCGCTACCAGCCGGGGGGCAAGCTGCCGCTTTTCGATCCGAACGGGCAGCAGATCAACAAGACTGTTATTAAAAGCTGCCTGAAAAAAGGGTGGGTACGAACCTGGTTTGACAATCCTATCAAGCCCGACTGGCTTGTCTGCCGCCTGACGGAGGAGGGGATACGGATGGTCGACAAGTACGGGGATCGTCATTAACACGGCCTGCGCGATTTGTGACGAAGGTCGCACAAATGCAAATTCATCCAGAAAATACTTTTGACATCTGTGGTTTGGTGCCTACCTTGCTTAATCCGATTATCAGATAGTGGGGCAGGATCATGACCGGAACCGTTGGTGAACTCATACTCGCGGCGCTTGCTTTCCTCTTAATTCACATCGTCCCGTCAAGCGTTTTGCGAGAGCGGGTCATATCCCAAACAGGCGAAAAAGGCTACATGGCGTGCTTCAGCCTGCTTTCCCTGGTAATCCTAATCTGGCTTGTGATCGCTTATCGTGCAGCTCCAGTTGAGGAGATGTTGTGGGACGCCGGAAACGGCGGGCGGCATCTTGCGATGCTGTTGATGCTGATCGCTTCCATTCTGTTTTTCGGCGCCATTACCAGCCCGAATCCAACGGCAGTTGGCGCCGGAAAGCTGCTTGAAAAAGAAAGCGCTTATACGGGTATAAATGCCATTACCCGCCATCCCATGATGTGGAGCTTTGCTCTCTGGTCCGTTGCCCATATTGTGAACAATGGGGACATCACATCAATTGTCTTTTTCGGTACATTTGGGCTCCTTGCCGTTGCCGGTACTTATTTAATCGATGCGAAAAAGGCGCGTCAGTTAAAGGCCGGCTGGGCAGGATATAAGGAGAGTACGTCGAACATTCCCTTTGCCGCCATTCTACAGGGCCGCGCGACGCTATCCTTCAAGCCGCTGTGGTGGCGCCTTTTACTCGGGATCGTTCTTTTCGCCGCGCTGTATCTCTTACATCCGCTGGTCTTTGGCGTTTTACCAGGTCCGCTGTAGGGTTAATAAATGGCGCAGGTCGTATTTCCGGTGGCATAGAGCTTGCCATCTTCACCGACCAGCCGCGCCTCCGACGTCGCAATCTTCCGGCCTTTGTGAACAACTTCCGCCGTTGCTGTAACTTTTCCCATTCCGGGGAGCATAGCTCGCAGATACTTGACGTTGAGATCGACAGTTGTGTAGCGCTCACCGGGTTCCAAAACCGTGTGAATGGCACATCCAAGCGCGCTGTCTAGGAGCGTGGCGGCGTAACCACCATGGACGGTTCCCAACGGGTTCAGATGTTTGTCGTTCGGATGCCCGGTAAAAATAGCCTTACCGGCGGAAATTTCGGAAAGTTCAAATTCGAGGGTCTGGCCGATCGGTGGCTGGACACCTCCGCCAATTATGGCCTGCAGTTGTTCCAGGCCCGTCATTTCCTTACGGCCTTCTTCGAGTTTTTTCTTTCTATCCAGGGCGTTCATTCGATGTTTCCCTTAAATTAACGGTTTACCGTTTTGAAGATAGGAATTTTTTTTAGAACGAAAATATGCTAAATTTGAATATACTCTATTCAAATATGTATAAATATGTCCTGGGATCATTATCGATATTTTCTCGCAGTCGCCGAAACGGGGAGCTTGTCTGCCGCCGCCCGTCAATTATCTGTGTCCCAGCCAACAGTCGGGCGACAAATTGCCGAGCTGGAGAAAAGGCTGGGAACGCGGCTCTTTGAACGGGCATCACATGGTTATCTGCTAACGCTGGCGGGGCAGCAAATCCGCGATAAGATCAAGGCGATTGAAGCGGATCTGGACGGCGTTGAGCAGGCAATCAGTGGATTGGATAATTCCCTTTCCGGGACAATCCGGATTTCTGCGACAGAAGGGTTCGGAAGCTATTGGCTAACGCCGAAGCTTGGTCTTTTCCAGCGACGCCACCCCAACATCAGGTTTGAATTGATGCTCGACATTTCGGTGGTCGACCTGCGGCGGCGTGAAGCCGATATCGCATTGCGGCTCGCAAATCCGAGGGTATCAGATCTTATCGGGCGACAGGTGGGACAAACGGGCTTTGGTCTCTATGGCGCGCAAGCCTATCTGGACAAGCACGGGCAGCCGAAATCGGTATCTGATCTTGCCAACCATGATTTTATAGGCTGGAAGTCCGGTCAGGACAGGCTTCCGTTCTCCAATGCGTTGGAGAAATATGCAACGCCTGAAATGATCAAGTTCCGATGCGATACCGTCGCAGCGCAAATTGCCGCCGTGCGAAGTGGCATGGGGCTGTTTCTCGCCCCCCATTATCTGGTGCCACGCGATGGTGAAGTTGTTCGTCTGCTGCCTTCGGAAATCCAGCTGAACTTCGATATCTGGCTGCTTACCCACCGTGATCTTGTCAATGTCGGGCGGGTTCGCGCTCTCCTTGATTTTCTGTATGAACAATTCCGCAACGATCGAGATTTCCTGCTCGGCGAGGATCTACGACCTTGATTGTCGAATGCAATTGATGTGTGTTAATGTCGGCGTCAATGAAATCTGGTTGGCATGAGGAAAAAATAAAAATGCAGATACTTCCTGAAATCAAAGAGATGCACGACGAACTCACGGAATGGCGGCATCGAATTCACAAGCATCCGGAAACGGCCTTTGAAGAGTATCGCACGGCTGATTTTGTCGCGGAAAAACTGGAAAGCTTTGGTATTGAGGTACATCGCGGCCTAGCAAAGACGGGGGTCGTCGGCACCCTGACGCACGGAAGCGGTAACCGCGCGATTGGACTTCGGGCGGACATGGACGCTCTTGATCTGCAGGAATTGAACGAGTTTGAGCACCGCTCCCAGATCGACGGCAAAATGCATGGCTGCGGTCATGATGGCCATACAGTTATGCTGCTGGGGGCAGCAAAGCATCTTGCCCGGACGAAGAACTTTGACGGCACCGTCCGGTTTATCTTTCAGCCGGCGGAGGAGAATGTTGCGGGCGGCCGGGTCATGATCGCGGACGGCCTATTTGATAAATTTCCGGTCGATAGTGTCTATGGCATGCATAACATGCCTGGGCATCAGGTCGGTACTTTTGCGGTGTGCAAGGGCCCGATCATGGCGTCGGCCGATTTCTTTGAGGCCCGTATTATTGGCAACGGCGGACATGGGGCTTTTCCTCATCTGGCGACGGATCCGGTCGTGATTGCATCGGAAATCGTGCTGGCCTGGCAGAATATTGTAAGCCGGAATGTTGATCCGCTTCAATCCGCCGTCGTGACGGTTGCCCAAATCAACGGCGGGCATACAGGGAATGTTATTCCTGCAGATGTGGTGTTGAAGGGGACGACCCGGGCGTTCGATCCGAAAGTCCAGGATATGATTGAGAACCGGATGCGCCAGATTGCGGTCGGCATTGCCGAGGCTCATGGTGCGAAAGCAGAGTTTAGCTATGATCGTCGATATGCGCCGACCATAAATTCCCCGGAAGAAACCGATGAAGCCATCGCCGCCGCCGCCGAACTGGTCGGGGATTCAGGCGTGAACAAGAATGTTGCGCCGGTCATGGGAGCAGAGGATTTTTCCTGGATGTTGCAGGAACGTCCGGGCTGCTACATCATGATTGCCAATGGCGCAGGTGAGGGAAGTTGCCATGTGCATAACCCGAACTATGACTTTAACGATGAAATCCTGCCGCTCGGCGCGAACTATTGGGTCCGTTTGACGGAGCGGATTCTTGTGCAGGAAGCAAGTTAACCATAACCGTGATCACATTTTGGCAAGTTCGCGCAAAATTTCGTGATCACCGTTACAAATGGGGTGAAAAAAAATTGGAATTAATCGTTTGTGAAGGTCACATTACATAAAGTAGATGTTATCAGCATAGGGATGTGATGTAGACTTACAATGGGTATGAATGTGACATTCTGGGGCGTCCGGGGTTCAATCGCGACGCCCTCACCGGATCATATGAAGTATGGCGGCAATACCTCCTGTGTAGAGGTAAATGTGAATAATCGCGTCATAATTCTGGATGCGGGAACGGGCGTGCGACTTCTCGGCGAATGTCTTATGCGTCGCAATCAGAAGGATTATCTCTTCCTGCAATCCCATACACATTGGGACCATATCAACGGCTTTCCGTTTTTCTGCCCGATCTATCGCGACGATGTAAATATCAAGGTAATGGCGGGCCATCTAAGCGAACTGGGCGGTATCAAGAAGGTGCTTTCCTCGCAAATGTGTCAGCCTACTTTCCCGGTCCCATTTTCGGAACTGGCCGCAAATCTTAGTTTTGAAGATTTCAAGTCCGGGGATTCCTTTTCACTCGGCGATGGTATTCATGTTCGGACCGCGCCGATGAAACACCCGGACGGCGGCACCGGCTACCGGATTGAGTGTGAAGGCCAGTCGGTTTGCTATATTACCGACACGGAACATGTGATTGGTCATCCGGACCAGGATATTCTGGAGCTTATCGAAGGCGCGGATCTGGTTATCTATGACTCCACTTATACTGATGAGGAGTATCCGCAGTTCAAGGGATGGGGGCATTCTACCTGGCAGGAAGGGGTGCGTCTGTGTAAGGCGGCCAATGTCGGCCAGCTTGCAATTTTCCACCACGATCCCGCTCATGATGATGAGTTTATGGATCAGGTGGCCAAAGATGCATTCAAGGCCTGGCCGAACGCTTTTGTTGCTCGTGAGGGAATGTCGATGGAAGTTGGGGCTGAGACCTATCCAGACAAAGTTTCCCTCGCACGGTAATTATCGAGAATTATTTTCCACCAGATGCTGGGACCATCTCAACAAAGGAAGATATCAGGCTGGATTGCTGGTCTTCTTTCAGACAGAGTAAATAGGTTGCTTCTGTCAGGGGCGTATCTTCAATTTCAATTCCGTGAATGCGGCCATCCCACCGGATCTCCAAATCCGTAAAAAACGCGACTCCAAGATTATTTGCAACAGCCTCTCGCCCAATTTCCCTACTCTGCAACGTCAATATCTGTTGAGCCTTAATGGTGAATTGCGATGACCAGTGTTCTTGATTTTTGCGGGCCGCATACAGATCGGACGACATGATAATTTTCTGGTCTGTCAACTCGTTCAATGCAACTGATTTTTTCTTAGACCAGGGATGATCTTTCGAGACGGCCAGTTTTAGGGGGGCTTCGGCTATTTTCACCGAAAACAGTCCGTTATCATCAGGGGGGACATGTTGTATCGCGATATCCGCGCGGAACTCGAGTACCTCCTTCTCGATCCGGACGGCCGGAATTGCCAGAAATGAAAGCCGGATTTTAGGGTGCTTCGCTTGAAATTTGGACAAGAGCGGTAGTGCGGGAATGGATGAAGTTGCGGCGATATTCAGCTGCCCCGCCTCTATCGAGTCGAGAGAGGAAAGGAGCGTATGGGCCTCCTCTTCCAGACTGAATATTTTTTTGGCGACCCGCAGGAGTAATTTGCCTGATGTTGTGATCTCTGTTTTTCGCCCGCGCCGTTTGAAAAGCTTGGTATTGTAAGCCTGCTCCAGCGCCTGAACCTGTAAAGTGACTGCTGGCTGGGTTAGGCCCAGGATTTTTGCAGCGGCTGAAAATCCGCCTGTTTCTGCCACGGCGTGAAACGCCTTTAGCTGTGCATGGTTCATCATCAATGTTCCGGTCTAAATCATGATTTGGTAGTTCACATTTACGCCTCTCATCAGGGTATTAAAAAATAATAATTTACGCATAGGTTATGTAAAAACACTTGTCAATTGTAAATGAAATAAATAATACACTATTAAAGGGTATTTTGTTCCCGACTTTTAAAGATGCCTGATATTTGGCGTTCGCATTTCTCGTTTATGATGTAGTTTCTTGCTTTATTTCCCAACTATATTGGAAATTGTCGCCGTTTTGGGAAGAAAAGGAGTAGTTGTGAGTATATCAGTATATCTTGTTCGTCATGGTGAGGCAGCGGAATCCTGGGATCAGGCACTTGATCCGGGACTAAGTGAGAAAGGCATGGTTCAGGCTCGGGAAATGGCCGCGCGGCTGAACAAGGAAATTGCACCGACACGTCTATACAGCAGCCCCCTCAACCGCACCCAGGAAACGGCGCTGCCGCTAGCCGAATTGTGGCAGAAGAAAGCAATAATCACACCTGAACTATCGGAAGTACCATCAGCAGGTCTTGATCTTGGGAACCGGCGCGCGTGGCTGACCAAAGTTATGGCAGGAAAATGGACGCAGCAGTCGGAGCAGTTGCAGGGTTGGCGATCGGCGATTCTTGATTTTACACGGCAGCAAAAAAGTGATGCAGTATTTGTGACCCATTTTGTCGTCATCAATGCGATCATCAGCGCAATTGAAGAACGCGACGACGTGGTTGTTTTTCGTCCCAATCATTGCTCGATTACCAAAATTCAGGTTTCAGGTGACGCCATGAGCATTATTGAAAAAGGTCAGGAAGCTGTTACAGTCGTGAAGTAATCGCTTTTTCCGGGGTTGCAGATTTAACCTGATTTGACTGATATGGATATCTTAGCCGTTATGACGCATATGAAATCGCTAAAGCCTCGGGTAGAGGACGGCCGGTCGATTGATGATTATCGGGTTGAGGAACACATTGGACATCTGCTGCGACGTGCGCACCAACGGGCCAGTTCCATATTCCAGTCTTATATGGGGCATGTGCAGATCACGCCGACACAGTTCGCTGCACTCACCAAGCTAAGGGATGAAGGAGAGCTGTCGCAAAATCACCTTGGTCGCCTGACCGCGATGGATCCGGCGACCATCCAGGGAGTAACCCGGCGCCTGATTGACCGTGGACTTGTCCAGATACGGCCAGATGAGACCGACAAGCGACGGATGCTTCTGCGGTTGACGGACGCCGGATTGCAGCTGACCGAAGATATCATTCCCTTTGGCTTTGATATCACCGATGACACACTCGAGCCGCTCTCTGTGGAAGAACAGGAATTGTTTCTGAGGTTGCTGACGAAAATCAGCTGACTCTGCTTCCTGGTCCGGTAATTCGGTAGACGACCCTGGTAATAGCGCCGGAGGTAAAATAGGAAGTATGAATTATTCTGGATACTGGCAGTTCTGGGCGCTGCTCGCTGCCGTTTTTGCGGCTTTGACGGCCATATTGGCGAAGGTCGGGGTGAGTGAGATCAACTCGAATTTCGCGACCTTCCTGCGCACAATTGTAATCATTTTCGCCTTGGCACTGCTTCTTCTATATACGGGCGAGTTTCAACCTATCGATAAAATATCGGGAAAGTCTCTGATTTTTCTTACTCTTTCAGGACTTGCAACCGGGGCGTCCTGGCTTTGTTATTTTCGTGCCCTCCAGATCGGCAAGGCATCCCAGGTTGCACCCATCGACAAACTAAGTGTCGTTTTCGTCGCAATCATCGCGGCGTTGTTCCTGGGCGAGAATCTCTCAGGCCCCGCGTGGCTTGGCGTCGGCCTTGTCGCGAGTGGCGCAATCCTGATTTCTGTCAGTTAATTATAACCGAATAACATGTATCCTGATCCTCTTTTTGATTTCGCACCCTTGCCACAAATGGGTATAAGCAAATCACCTATATTTACAGAGGAGAAACCGCGCGATGCATTGGTTCGTTGAACGGATACTGGTCGGACGGCCAGACCGGCAGACAATCGCGAAATATGCAGAAGGTAGCGATCGCTATCTCGGTGTTTTCCTCCTTATCTCAGCGGCGTTGCTTGGGCTTGCCCTAACGCAGCCGATCATGACCAGCAATGGCTTTGCCGGGCTGGACGGCAGTTTCTCGTTGCTGAGTGCGATGGCGGCACTGTTGAAAAGCGGGCAGGGGGGGATCGCGTTGCTGATTGCTGTCCTCTCTATTTTGCTGCCAATCGTGCTCCTCTCAACGGCGTTCGAGTTATGGTACAAATATGAACTGACAGATGCCAAATTCCTGCGCAAGACGCAGTTACTCCGCCAGCTTGGCCGGCTCTGGTTTCTAAGTCTTTTCGTTATTGGGGCGGCGATCTATCTAGGTACGCGCGCCGATAGTGGCCTTGTGCTGCATGTTGCGGTTTATTATCTCCTCTTATCTTTGGCGATACAGAAGTTGGTTGCCGCCCGTCTTCAACCTATGATTAATGCCGTGCAATTTGTCGATGAGGATGAGAGCTAAAAGAATATTAAGTTTTTTGTCCGATACTCTGCGCGCTGCCTTATTTGGGGCCAGATATATCTGTAGTTAATTCTTTTTTGCCTAGGATTGTCGCTTGTTACGTTTCGTATTTACCAAGACCGCGCGGTATCCCGGACTTGAAGTTGAACATAACCAGTTCCGGCGCAGCTTGCGAACTCTCCTCGTAAATATAAAATATCGTGGATTCCGTCGGACACTCCTGGGTCTTCTGGCGATTGCCTGCGCGAAAGCCCATCTCCCCCTTTTACAAGACCATCGCTTTTCACGGCAAAACATGCGTGAAAGCGGTCTTGATACGGACGGCATTGTCGAACTAGACGTGCTGGATATTCCCGACAAGATGAAATCCTCGGCCCAGCGATATGAAGCGGCTTCTGAATATGAGTTTCGGCATATTCTGGAGCGGCTGAATATAGAAAATTCGAGCTATCACTTTTTGGACTACGGTTCGGGTAAGGGCGCCATTCTGGCCGCGGCGGCCAAATACCCCTTCCTATCCGTGACCGGGGTAGAATTGAGCGAACAGCTGCATCAAACAGCATTGCAAAATATCGAGGATATGAAACGGGATGTAAGAACCCAATGCGGTTCGATTGCGTCAGTTCAGGGTGATGCGGCCAGCTATACCTTACCCCCTGTGCCCCATGTCATTTACATTTTCAATGCATTCGGACCTGACATCCTGCAGAGCGTCCTGGATCATATCGCCATTGATTTAGCTGACGTGCATGAGCCGATATATTTCCTCTACAATAACCCCATGCACCATGAGCTTCTGGAAATGAGCCCGGAATTTGACAAGCTTTCCAATGCGTTCGGTGGAAAATGGATGGTATTTGCCCGGCCGGGGCAAGTCTGAGTAAATTATAATAAACCGGTTAAATGCGAATTACCGGCTTAATTCTTTCATCGCGTTTTCAAGGCCACCGATCGTGAGCGGATACATCCTGTCGGTCATCAGCTGCTTCATCATCTGCACAGACGGGGTGTAATCCCAGTATTTTTCCGGTACGGGATTAAGCCAGACAGCCTTGTGATAGATGTTCAGCATCCGCTCCATCCAGACCTGGCCGGCCTCCTCGTTCCAATGCTCGACGCTGCCACCGGCATACGCGATTTCATACGGGCTCATGGTTGCGTCGCCGACAATGATCAGCTTGTAATCCGCAGGGTAGGTGTGCAGCACATCCCATGTCGGCATGAAGGAGGTATGACGGCGGCTGTTTTCCTTCCAGAGCTTTTCATAAACACAGTTGTGGAAGTAATAGAATTCAAGATGCTTGAACTCGCTGCGCGCGGCAGAGAACAACTCCTCGCAGGCCTTGATATGATCATCCATGGAGCCGCCGATATCGAACAGGATCAGGACCTTGACCGTGTTGTGGCGTTCCGGCCGCATTTTGAGGTCCAGAAACCCTGCGTTGCGCGCAGTGGACCGAATGGTATCGTCGAGATCAAGCTCCTCTGCGGCGCCTTCGCGGGCGAACTGCCGAAGCCGTTTCATGGCCACCTTGATATTGCGGGTGCCGAGTTCGACACTGTCGTCGAGATTTTTATACTCGCGCTTGTCCCAGACTTTCACCGCTTTGCGGTTGCGGCTTTCCTTCTGGCCGATGCGGACCCCTTCAGGGTTATAGCCATAGGCGCCAAAAGGTGATTTACCGGCAGTACCGATCCATTTATTGCCACCCTGATGCCGCTTTTCCTGTTCCTTAAGACGCTCCTGCAGCGTTTCCATGAGCTTTTCCCAGCCGCCCATGGCTTCGACCTGTGCCTTTTCCTCATCGGTGAGGGTTAGCTCAGCCAGTTTCTTGAGCCATTCCTCCGGGATTTCGACCTCTGCCGCGTCGGAGATAAACTCGATACCGTTGAAGCAATGACCGAAGACCTGATCGAACTTGTCGAGATTCTTCTCATCCTTCACCAGCGTTGCCCGGGAAAGATAATAAAAATCATCTACCGAGTATTCGGCGCAGCCGGCTTTAAGCGCCTCGATCAGGGTCAGGTATTCCCGTAACGTCACGGGGATCGAGGCGTCTTTCAGGGTGAAGAAGAATTTTGTGAACATTGTCTGCCGCCTTAGCGTTGTTCGCGGCGAGAAAGGAAGGCGAGCCTTTCGAAGAGATGTACATCCTGTTCATTCTTGAGAAGCGCGCCATGGAGAGGCGGAATGAGCTTGGACGGATCTTTCGAGCGCAGCACGTCCTCTGGGAGTTCTTCGCTCATGAGAAGTTTCAGCCAGTCAAGCAATTCGCTGGTCGATGGCTTCTTCTTGAGGCCAGGTGTTTCCCGGACATCGAAAAAGATCTTGAGCGCGTCGCGAACAAGTTCCTGCTTCGCATCTGGATGATGGACATCAACGATTTTTTCCATCGTTTCCTGGTCGGGAAAGCTGATGTAATGGAAGAAGCAGCGGCGCAGGAACGCGTCCGGCAGCTCTTTTTCGTTATTCGACGTGATAATCACCAACGGCCGGTGCTTGGCCTTGATCGTCTGCTGTGTTTCGTAAACGAAAAACTCCATCCGGTCGAGTTCCTGAAGCAGGTCATTCGGAAACTCAATATCCGCCTTGTCAATCTCGTCGATCAGCAGGATCGGGCTTTCGTCGGCGGTGAAGGCCTCCCACATCTTGCCGGGGCGGATGTAGTTGGAGATGTCATGCACCTTGTCATCGCCGAGCTGTGAATCGCGCAGACGAGAAACGGCGTCATATTCGTAAAGGCCCTGTTGCGCCTTGGTCGTGGACTTGATGTTCCACTCGATAAATTGCTTACCCAGGGCATTGGCGACTTCCTGAGCCAGCACGGTCTTCCCGGTGCCGGGCTCTCCCTTGATTAACAGTGGACGCTCCAGTGTCATGGCGGCGTTGACAGCGATCATCAGATCTTCCGTCGCCACATATGTATCTGTACCTTTAAATTTCATGCCGAGTTCTCGATTTCTTTTTCTTATTTCTATGGATTGCGAAGGCGCTATTGATTGGAAAATAAGCCCAGCAGACGTTTTGATCAAGCTATTTGACAAAAAGTCAATTTAGCGGGGACGAAAATACTCCGTTATTTAAGGACCGCCGGAAAGTCTTCACCCCGCGTCACCTTGCTGCCGGCCTCACAGTGGATGAGGTCTTTCAGCAGGCCGTTTTTCACCGAATAGATGATGCCATGGACCGCAAATTTCTGTCCCTTATCCCACGCGTCCTGGACGATGGTGGTTGCGCAGACGTTCTGAACCTGTTCAATCACATTCAGTTCACACATGAGATCGGTCTTCTGCTCTTGGGTCTCGGCTGTTTCAATCAGGTCGTGATAGATCCGCGCAGTGGTCCGGATATGGCGAAGCCAGTTGTCAATCATGCCATTCTTTTGTGAGGACATTGCCGCTGCGATACCGCCACAGCCGTAATGGCCGCAGACGATCACATGCCTGACTTTCAGCACCTCGATCGCATATTGCAAAACAGAAAGACAGTTAAGGTCTGACGGTACGACGATATTCGCGATATTACGATGAACGAAAACCTCACCCGGGGGCAGGTCCATAATCTGGTTGGCAGGGACCCGGCTGTCCGAACAGCCGATCCAGAGATGTTCCGGGGTCTGCTGATGGGCAAGGCGAGAGAAAAAGTCGGGATCCGCTGCCGTCGTATTCGCTGCCCATGCTTTGTTCTTCTCAAATACT
This sequence comes from Sneathiella sedimenti, assembly GCF_017313765.1. Lineage (GTDB taxonomy): Bacteria > Pseudomonadota > Alphaproteobacteria > Sneathiellales > Sneathiellaceae > Sneathiella > Sneathiella sedimenti. Next base: position 457,687 of record NZ_JAFLNC010000003.1, read on the forward strand.
TTCTTAAATTCTTCCATCAACCTGATCCTTGTAAACTGACTCCTGATGATTCGTGTCCTGTGACCCGTTCGGGCGCGACTATTTAGCATAATTTCAAATCTTGAAAACAGTTTAATGAGGTTTCTTTTGCTGCAGAAAGTCATCTAAATCATTTGACAAATTATCAGTTTGGACGGAGCGTAAGAGGAACAAGAATAAAAGTCAGAAAACTACATGTCCCCGGAACCACGCCCTCCAGCAGTTAAACGTCGTGCCATTTATATCTTTCTCGTGTGTTCCGTGCTGTTCGGTCTGGGGCAGTTCCACCGCTATTCGGGAGCGGTCGTCATGCTTCCCGTCGCCGATGATCTCAGCATTGCCGTCGAGAGCCTCGGTGTCGCGGCTGCGGCGCTGTTTTTTGCATCGGCCTTGGTTCAGGTGCCAACCGGCATGGCCCTTGACCGGTTCGGGCCGCGCATCATTATTCCCAGTATCACCATTCTTGGCGTAGTCGGCTCCCTTATGCTGGCGACAGCAACGAATTTCCATGAAGTGCTGACATCGCGTATTCTGATCGGGGTTGGGTATTCCGCGATTATGATGTCGTCCTACGTATTGTTCGCAAAGTGGTTTCCTCCGACAAAGTTCGCAACCCTGGCTTCCTGGTTGCTGGCGGCGTCCAGCATCGGCGGCATGATGGCCTCCGGACCACTGGCCTATATCATTGAGCATTATGGATGGCGCGCACCGTTTGTCGTTATTGCTGTCATCACCCTGTTGATGCTGCTAATCGGCGTTTACATTATTCGGGATGTGCCGCCGGGTTACAAATATGATCGGGCGACGCCGGGGACTATGGGGCAGAGTTTTCGCGGATATCGCGAAGTTCTGTTGCATCCGAAGTTCTTTAACCTCCTCGCCATGGGGTTTGTTGCCTATGGTCCGGCGGTCGCCGTCCTCGGCATGTGGGGCGGACCATATCTTGAGGGCAGGTACAATCTGGATGGCTATGAGCGGGGCCAGATCTTGCTTTTGATGACCATTGTTGTCCCTGTCGGTGCCTTGTTCTTCGGTCCGCTGGATCGTTATTTCAGCAGTCGCAAGAAAATCGTCATTACCGCCGTTCTGACGGAATTGGTGGCATTTAGTATTTTGGGCCTCGTCGACAATCTCCCGCTCTGGGCAGTCACCTGTCTCTTCGTCTACATTGCCTTCGTGCAGCAATATTATGTGGTTTTGGGAGCTCATTGTCGAAACTCCTTTCCCGATCACCTCGTCGGCCGAGCCAATTCGACGCTCAACCTGATCAGCATTACCGGAGTGGGGTTTATGCAGTCATTATTCGGCTGGGTTCTCGCGGCAAACGGGGACAGCGGATATGAACATTCCTTCCTGATTGTTGCCGGTCTGTTGGTCGCCGCGCTGGTCATTTATGCGGGATCTTCGGAAAAACCAGTCACCCAGCCGAGCTAAATTTCTATCTCTGGGAACTAATCATTCGTTGAATCGTTAGTCATTATTCTAACACAGTTTTGGAGTAGTAAATCTGGATCGGCGAAGCATGTACTGTTGATCACAATTTCGTCAGCGGAACCGCAATGACATTGCAAAATCAACTGAAAAGGTTTAAATTAGAACCATTATAATGTGCGCCCAGTTCCACAGCGTCGACATTCGGCTTTACTTGGTGGGAGGAAGATCACATGAACAAGCAAGAGACGGCACATACGCAAAAACGCAATCGCGCTTTCGTCTCCACGGCAATGTCTATCCCGCTGTTATCGCGGGAAAGGGAATTCGAGCTGGCTTATCTCTGGCGACAAAAGGGAGATGAGAAAGCGTTGCATGAGCTTGTATCTGCCTATATGCGCCTGGTCGTATCAATGGCGTCCAAATTCCGGAATTATGGCCTTTCCATGAGTGACCTGGTTCAGGAAGGGAATATCGGTCTGATGCAGGCCGCCTTCAAATTCGAGCCGGAGCGTGAAATCCGCTTTTCAACCTATGCCAGCTGGTGGATCAAGTCAGCGATGCAGGACTATGTCTTGCGCAACTGGTCAATTGTGCGGTCTGGCACCAGCGCCTCGCAAAAATCCCTGTTTTTTAATTTACGCTGGTTACGGGCGAAAATACAAAATATGGATGATACGGCATTCTCGTCGGATACCTTGATCGCCATATCGAAAAAGCTGAAGATCGGCATCAAGGACGTCGAAACGATGGCGCACCGGTTGTCGTCCCGGGATCAATCGTTGAATGCCCCCATTGGTGAAGAGGGGGATGACAGCATTGAAGACTTCCTGCAGGACACAAACCCGACGCCGGAAGAAAATACAATGCGCAACATTGACGGTGCTGTCCGGTCACAATGGCTTGAAACCGCGCTGCAGGAATTGACCGATCGTGAACAGATCATTATCCGGGAACGCCGGTTGCAGGATGACAAAACCACGCTCGAGGTTCTCGGGGACCGCCTCGGTATTACGAAAGAACGGGTGCGCCAGATCGAACATAAGGCGTTTGAAAAGCTGCAGAGTTCTGTGGTCCGGATCAGCCGGGAGGCAAACCGCAACCCTGAACTTGTTTCAGGGCATCGAAACCACTCCTAGAGCAACCGTGCCTGAGTCGGTGGTGGATCAACTGGCTTGAGTAAGTCTGCATCGTCGTTGCGTACATTGCCAACGCGGCTGGAGACCTTATAAAAGGTCATCCGGTCCGCGTCGAAGGCTTTTAAAACTTCCGTTCCCGCCTCACCCCGGAGCCAGGGGTCAAATCTTGACGGTTCAAGAATGACCGGCATGCGCGGATGAATGAAGGCGATGCTCTCACTCGCCGTTGTCGTCAGGATCGTGCAGCTTTCAATGACCTCGCCATCCGGTGACTTCCAGCTTTCCCAGAGACCGGCAAACGCGAAGAGAGGCATATCCTCTATCCCGATCAACCAGGGTTGTTTTGCTCCCTTGGACAGTTTCTGCCATTCATAAAAGCCGTTTGCCGGTATCAGGCAGCGGCGACTTTTGAACGCCGCGCGAAAGGCGGGCTTTTCCGTGACGGTCTCGCTCCGGGCGTTGATCATCTTGGCGCTGAATTCAGTGGACTTCGCCCAGGACGGAATTAACCCCCAATGAGCCGGGAAATAGTGGCGGCTTTCCCCTGCTGTGTTCTTGTCTACTCGGATGGCGGCAATATTTGTTGTCGGGGCAATATTGTAGCGCGCAGCAAGATTGGGGCGTTCGGGGAAGTCGAACACACGTCGCATTGCCTCGACCGGGCTGGTTAAACTGAACCGGCCGCACATCGATCTTGCCATAATTTTGTTGGAACATTTCGAGACGTTGTGACCATCGCTACAAACTCACATTTTTTAGGCCCTTTAGCCAGCCTTTACGCAAAGTGATACTTGATACATCTGTCCGCTGCCTATATCTGCCCCATACCAAAGTCATTAATTAACTATGACCAAATCTACCAAGGAACACGCTGTTAATACAGCTGTCTGGTTTAGGAATGCTGAAGATGTCAGATGAAGTAAAAGCAACATGGTTAATCGCCGTTATGGCGATCGCCGTATTCGGGCTCACATCGTTCTTTAGTTAATCGAGTGAGCCTAGCCGAGATTGGCAAGGCCCGGAAAAGTTTCCAAGAACCAATAGGCCAATATTTGGAACTGACCCGTAAAGATAAGCAGACCGGTGGCAATTAAAATAAGACCGGTTCCCATTTCGACTAACTTGAAATAACGACGGAATTTCCTCATGAAAGTGAGGAACCGATTGATCGCCAGGGCGGCGAGAATGAAGGGTATTCCCAGCCCAAGGGAATATACGCCGAGCAGGCTCACGCCATATCCAAGCGAGCTCTCGCTTGCGGCGATCGCAAGGATGGTGCCAAGGATGGGCCCGATACAGGGGGTCCATCCAAAACCAAATGCCAGGCCGATCACATAGGCACCAAGCCAGCTTTGCGGCTTGTCAATGTTGTTGAAACGGGCTTCCCGGTAAAGCAGCGGTATCCGGACCAGCCCCGTCATGTGAATGCCGAAAATAATGATCACGGCGCCGGCTATCTGGGATAGCAGCTCCAGATGCTCGATAAGCAGCCGGTTAATATAAGAGGCGGAGGCGCCCAGCAGGACAAAGACAGTCGAAAAGCCGAGTACGAATATTATCGACGTCGCCACGACCCGCCAATCGATACCCTTGGCTCTGCCTTTCTGATCAGGCTCCGATAGCTCCTCCAGACTTGTCCCGGCAACCAGGCAGAGATATGCGGGCACCAGTGGCAGGACACAGGGGCTCAGAAAGCTGATGATGCCGCCACCGGCCGCCGCCAGATATGATATTTCCAAGCCTGCCATTGCACTCAACCTCGTTCCATCAGGGACAGCGCCACAGTTACTCCTTTTGCCTGTCACGATCCAGTCACAAGATTGTAAATTGTACTGGCAATCAACAGGCGGAATAAGGTAGCAATAAAGGGTCTAGAATAAAAAGAACATATAATGACTGACAAACTTGCCAGCGCGACGATATGTCACGACCTCAGCGGTCCTAATGGGGTGAAGCTTGAGCCTCAGCACCTGAAATCACTTGAATCGGGGCAGCTGCGTGTCCGTCTGAAGGCCGCAGCGCTCAATTTTCCGGATCTATTGATGACCTATGGGAAGTATCAGTTCAAGCCGGAACTGCCTTTCACCCTCGGTATGGAAGGGGTGGGTATCGTTGAGGAAACGATGGATCCCACCGCGCCCTATAAAGTCGGCGATGCGGTTCTCTACAAGAGCAAGACCGGGGCGTTCGCCACTTATGCGACGGTGACGGCGTCCCAGCTTGAACCGATGCCGAAAAACCTGTCGTTTGCCGAGGCGGCAGCCTTCTCCGTCACCTTCCTGACGGCCTATGTCTCGCTTGTTGAACGGGGGAAATTGAGGGATGGGGAAACCCTGCTAGTGCTGGGCGCCGGCGGGGGGGTGGGGCAGGCCACAGTTGCGCTTGGAAAAGCGCTGGGCGCGACGGTTATTGCCGCTGCAAGCTCCGCAGAAAAGCTTGCCATCGCTAAGGAGAGCGGAGCGGATCATCTTATCAACTATCGCGAAGACGCCTTCCCGGAGCGGGTGCAGGAAATAACGAAGGGCAAGGGCGCGGATGTCATTCTGGACCCCGTCGGTGGTTCTTTCTTTGAACGAAGCCTTGACTGTATTGCCTGGTCGGGCCGGTTGCTGGTGGCGGGGTTCGCGAGCGGCGAGTTCGGCGTTCTCAAGACGGATCTCGCAGTGAAAAAGGGGTGCGCCGTCATTGGGGTCCGTGCCGGTGAGTTTGGCCGTCGTGATCCGGAGGCGGGGGAACGTGTTAGGATCGCGCTCAGAAAGATTGTTGAGGAAAAGAACCTGAAGCCAATTATCGGGAAATCCTGGCCACTAGAGCGGATTTCAGATGCATTGCGCGCGATGGAGAGGCGGGATGCGACCGGGAAACAGGTTATTCTGATCGACGACTAGCGCCACGAGCTGATTCTATACGACTGGGGAAAGGTGCGGGGGGCCACATTATATGGCCGCCCGCCATGAGGGTCGCAGATTAAGCAACTTCTGCAAGCTTGGATTCACCGACAAAAATGTCTTCGAGCAAGCGAAGGACATCGACGATATTCTCGTCCTGCAGGGAATAATAGATTGTCTGGGCCTCGCGACGTGTCTTGACGACTTCTTCCTTACGAAGACGGGCGAGGTGCTGTGACAGGGCCGACTGGCTCAATCCTACAATTTTTTCAAGCTCGCCGACGGAACGTTCCGATTCGACGAGATTGCATAAAATCATAAGACGATGTTTGTTGGAGATTGCCTTTAGAAAACGGCTGGCGTCATGCGCCTTATCTTGGAGCGACGTGATATTCATCAATAAAACCATACACTTTTTATTCTAGTTGAAAATTCTGATAAGCTGATATAACAGCTAGATCAATTGATGCAAGGAAAACAAACGGAAATAACAAAAAAAATCTGTGGAACCCTATTTTATAAGCAGCGCGCTCAAAAATTAGGCAGGTAATGCCCAGATTTTGTTACCTTTTTTCGCATTTTTCGGCGCTTGTTGCGATCAAGCTGCAAAAGATTCTGTCTGCTGCTACCTCTTGTCGCAGGAAGAATGGTTACAAATTCTTGTATATTACATTTTTCTCTGATACCAAGTCATCCGCCCGGATAAAAATCGGTACCTTCGGGTCGTTCGGGTAATTATTCCGCCGTAACGATCATAACGTGATGTTTCGGCATATACCTCATTTGAGGTATAGAAGCATAAATGAGTAAGGCTATTCTCTGAAATGCTTCTGAATTTCGGATAACTATTTGATTTATATATTTAAATCGTAGTTGCGGCAAACCCTTTCAGAGGGGCTTGGTGAGGTTTTGTTAACCATCAATCAAATAGGATGGTTAATGCAAGGTAAAATAAACAGGTGCCCATCCCATATTAGGGGGATGAGAACAGTCAAGGTGAGTCGGTAGAATCTATTACCAAGGTTGAAGTAGGCGTTGAATTCAGCTTTACAAATTATATAACAATGGAAAAGTGATGATGCAGAGCCCCTTAAATAGGATAGTTTCGATGACGAATGCGAAGTCGCAAGAATTTGGCGTGTTCCTAGGGGCCTTGAGCATTCTGGTGGCCATGGGCGTCGGGTTCAGCCTTCTCCTTCAAATTGGTGCGTCAGCAAAGCCGATTGAGCATATCTCGGCGTCCGGCGCGGTGAAGCACGCCAATCTGCTGCGTCTTGACAAGAAATTTGCAGAACTTCCCGCGCTCCCCAGCGCGTTTGGCAATCTTCCGAATCTGGATATGCCAAGTGGCGATAAGCTTGACGATTCGATTGAATCGGTTGATCTCTTTGGCCGGGCGTTCACAAGGGAGGAGATGTGCATCGCACAGGCGGTTTATTTTGAAGCCCGGAGTGAGCCTCTCGTCGGACAGGTTGCCATTGCAGAAGTGATTCTCAACCGCATAGTAGATGCGCGATATCCCGATACGGCCTGTGATGTTGTCTTTCAGAATCAGCATATGCGGAACAAGTGCCAGTTCTCTTTTGCCTGTGACGGACAGCCTGACCGGCCCAAGAACGCGTCAGCCTGGGAAAAAGCTCTGAAAGTCGTGGCGCTCGTCATGAAAGGCGAACGGAGCGGCGTTGCCAAACGGGCAACCCACTATCACGCCTCTTATGTCTCCCCAGGATGGAGTGCACACCTAAGCAAGCTTGGCCAGGTTGGCAGCCATATCTTCTATCGCGAAGAGACAATCTAGCCTCTTGCGGGCACTGGACGGCTCTTGCGATAGGCAACCCCTGTATGGATCACGAGTGTCGCAATTACGATGGCGCCACCGATAAAGGTTTCCGGGCGAGGCACTTCTGCTAAGACAAGCCATACCCAGAACGGCCCCAGAATACTTTCCATCAACATCAGTAGACTGACTTCCGGCGCGGAAATGTACCGTGGACCTATCGTGATCAGACCGAAGGCACAGGGCAGGACAATCAGCCCGAGGATACAAAGATACATAAAATCAAGGCCGGTAATGGCCAACGGGGCACTAAACGGCAAGGCGATGAGCGCCGTTAATAGTCCGGCAATACCCAGTGAGGGAACCATGTCGACACTCCGGGCATGGCGTACAGTCGTAATCTGTCCGGCAATCATGAAGGCGCAGATTATGGCGTAGAAATCGCCGTCACGGCTGCCACCCCCCACACTCCCCAAAAAGATAAGGCTGATGCCACCGATGCAGACGCCAATGGCGATCCAGGTGGAGAGCGAGATCGTTTCCTTAAGAATCAACCAGGAGAACAAGGCGGCAAACAAGGGCGCCGTGGCAATAATCACCAACGCATTGGCGGCACTGGTGTGCGTAATAGCCAGCACAAAAAAGCAGGTGCTGAGCGAGAATAGGAGAGCAGCGAGCAGGCCACGCTTGCCCATCGCCTGAACAAGGCCCAGTGTGGCGACCCCCCGGCGCAGCAGATAGAAGCCGAAGATGCCGATTGAAAACAGAATGCCACGCCAGAAAAGGATGGTTGCACTATCTGCCCCAATAAGACGCACAAGCAGCCCGTCCGGAGTCAGAAGAAGCACACCCGCGGCTGTAATCAAGACGCCATAAAGGTGAGGGGATTTTTCTCTCATGGTTTATCTTTTCATTAAGCGTCAGACAATTCTATGGGCGATCATGCTGTCCGCTGTCTCGGCTATGGACTGTGTCATGGGAACAGGAGTCCAGTCGAACTGTTGGCGAATGCGTGTCGTGTCAAATTTTGTTGCCGGACCGAGTCGGGTAACGATGAGACGGAAAGTCGGGCTGAAAAGCGCAAGAGTACGAACCAGCCAATCGGGAACCGACCGCTGCGGGATATTATAGGCTTGTTCCTTCAGATGCGATTGCAGGAGCCGGGCGATCTCCCGAAACGACATGGACTCCGCTACACAGATGTAGCGATTTCCGGGAGCCTCTTGATGAGTCAGGGCTATTACATGTGCGGCGGCAACATCCCTGACATCGACCAGGCTAAAACCGATATTCGGAAGGCCCGGTACTTCACGCGCTATCAACCGGCGTATAATTTCATGAGAGGCGCTGGTATCCGTATCAATAACAGGGCCCAGAACAAATCCCGGATTGATAACCGCAAACTCTGGCTTCTGGCTTTCGGATAACGAGTTGATGTAATCCCAGGCGGCCCGCTCGGCAATCGTCTTGCTTTTCGGGTAGGCACCAATGTCCTTGGCCGTATCACTCCAATGGGATTCATCAAGGGTCAGTGATTTATCATGGCCGCCCGAGATCGCGGCGATGGAGGAGGTCATCACGATGCGGCGCACGCCAGCGTCGACAGCAGCCTGAATTGCCCGCAATGCCCCGTCTCGGGCGGGAATAATCAGTTCATTTTCATCCAGTGGCGCTTCGGCGGGGAGCGGGGATGCCATATGCAGCAGGTAGTCTGCCCCTGTCATGGCCTCCGTCCATCCCGAATCCTCGCCGAGATCGGCACGGACAAAGGTCAGGTTCGTGACATCGCAATATTTCGACAGCGACGTTACCAGCCTGTCCACCCGGCCGGTATCCCGCACCGTTCCACGCACCGAGTAACCTTGCCCCAGCAAGTCACGAATTGTATGAAGCGCGATAAAGCCGGACGCACCGGTTACCGTGACGAGGCCTCTGTCTTTCATCTGTTTCTCCTTAAAGCCGCCGTAACAGCATAGGGAAGTTTTCTCCCGGTCGGTGTAAAAAATTAACATCGAATTCCGGGAAGATATTAAGCTGGAAAAGGCAAGACTGGGAATCCTCTATCATGGCAGGAGAGAAGGATGAATAGCGAAGACATCGATTGGCGGAAACTAAACGAGGACATAGATCGAAACGGCTTTGCACGCCTTGAAAACCTGTTGGCACCGGAAGACTGTGCGTCGCTGATCAATGAGTTCGGAAATGAAGCGCTTTATCGCCGCCATATCATCATGCAACAGCATGGCTATGGTCAGGGAGAATATAAATATTTTACCTACCCTCTTCCTGACCCGGTGGCCCGGCTGCGAGAGGATTTTTATCCGCCGCTTGCTCAGATAGCCAATGACTGGTCCGAGCGTCTCTCCGACGGGGTGCAATATCCGGAAAAGCTTGCAGACTATACCGCGCGTTGCCATGCGGCCGGGCAATTGCGGCCGACACCTTTGATCCTGAAATATAACGCGGGCGATTATAACCGGTTACATCAGGACCTTTACGGCGAGCATCTTTTTCCCCTGCAGATGACCATTTTACTAAGCACCCCGGGAGCTGATTTTGATGGCGGGGAATTTATCCTGACCGAACAGCGCGCGCGTCAGCAATCGCGCGCCCGCGTTGTCCCATTGAAAAAGGGGGATGCGGTTGTCTTCGCAGTTAATCAGCGCCCTATTCAAGGGAAAACCGGTTCCGTACGCGTGACCATGCGTCACGGGGTGAGCGATGTATTGGCCGGCCAGCGTTACACGCTCGGCATTATTTTTCATGATGCCAAATAGCGTGATCAACCGCCTCTGATTTTTCTTTGATTAGCAAAATCTTTGAATTACTGTTCTGTGAGCGGCATGGGGCCGGTGGTCCCGCGGCTGATTGCTATGGTTGTTTGGGGAGGCACCAAAGGCAGCGTATGGCGGAGAAAATCAAGAAGGTCGGGTTCCTCCTGACCGACCAATCAAGCATGATATGTTTCAGCAGCGCCATCGAGCCACTGCGATCTGCCAATCGCATGAGCGGCCGTCATCTCTATGACTGGCATATCATCACACCAAACGGGCAAAGTGTTCAGGCCAGCAACGGGATTAGTATCTTGCCCGACATGACGCTCGCGAATGCGGCCTGCCTGGATATTCTCTTTGTCTGCGGGGGAATCGGAACGGACAAGATCAAGGACGAACATCTCCTCGCGGAGCTGCGCCGTATCGTACATCATGGGACTGAGATCGGAGCCCTCAGCACCGGAACCTTTATCCTCGCGGCGGCCGGCCTCCTGAATGGCTACCGCTGCACGATCCACTGGGAAGGCGCAATCAGCCTGAAAGAGAGTTATCCGGAACTCATTTTCACGGGCAGCATCTTCGAGATAGACCGCAAACGTTACACCTGCGCCGGCGGTACCTCCGCCATTGACCTTTTGCTTCATATCATCGGAAAGGAACATGGCGAGAAGCTCGCCTATGATATTTCTTTGCAGTTCATGCATGACCGGATCCGAAGCCACAGCGACAAGCAGCAGGTTGTCAGAAAGCTTCACCTTGCCGCTAAATCACAGAAGCTTCTCACCATTGTTGAAATCATGGAGCAGAATATAGAAGAGCCCCTGTCGCCCGACGATCTGGCCGAAATGGTCGGAATCTCCGTCCGGCAGGTGGAGCGCCTGTTCCGGCAGCATACCGGGCGCTCGCCAGCGCGATACTATATGGAAATGCGGCTTGAGCATGCACGCCTGCTGCTTTTGCAGACCAGCATGTCCATTACGGAAATCTATATTGCTTCCGGGTTTTCAACGCATTCGCATTTCGCCAAAAGCTACCGTGAATATTACGGCGTCAGCCCGAGCCGCGAACGCAAGCCGGCCTATAGCTAAAGACCTTACGCTTTCGGTCGTCTTTTTTCCATCAATCTGCGTAATTGATGACGCAGCTTGTGACGCTTGAAGGGATTGGCTTTTGACGGTTTCCCAGTCCAGGCTAAATCAAAAAGATACTCTTGTGTCCAGTCGTCGCCTTCTTCAAATGCTCTGGTTCTGTTATCGGAAATGAGTAGCGCCCTTTGATTTCCGCTTCGGAATGTCGCGCTGTCGGGCCAGTTGTTTACTGCCCAGGACGTGCCGCCTCGATCGACAACATAAGGCTGCTTCCCCATATTCTGAACTTGCCGGGTAATGCCGTTATGGCCGGACTCCATATGTCTGGCGTCGTCCTTTGTCTTTATCTCGATAAACTCTATTTGCCGCATGATATCAGCGGCAATGATAAACCCGTTCGTGCGAATATGGGGATTGGGGAAGGGAGGATCATCCGCCCCGGTGCTTTCCCAGCTACCGGTCGCGCCGACAATGCCGGCATCGGGTGAGGTAACGAGACAGGTATGGAGATGGGTAAGCCAGTAATCGGACTGGATTTCGCTAAAGGAATTGAGAAAGCAAAAATAGGTGTAATCTAGCTTTCGGCTTACCTCGATATAAGGGCCAAGATCGAGGCCGGAGTCCCCCGGGAAATCGTAAGGGATAAATTCCGTTCCATCCAGCAGATCGAGGTAAAGTGCGTTCTCGTCTTGGTCAAAATCCTTGAAAATCAGGACGAGATCATGATCCAGCGGCTCTTTATGCGCTTTGTAGGAGGAGATGAATTTCCTGAAAGGCTCGATGCCATTTGATTTTCGAACCAAATGCACAACCGCAATGGAAGATGCCGTCATCTCCTACATCATCTTTATGAAAAGAGCTTGGAAATCGTTTTCCGCAAGCCTGTTTTCGGACCGTTTACCGCCAAATAACGGAAGACGGAAATGCCAAAGCGGGTATCGAAGTTGGCCAGCATTTCAAAATCCGGATCTTTCTGCAGTTTGTTGAACACACGCACGCAATCCGGCACCGCACCCGTATCATGAAATACGAAAATGCAGCCCTTTTTGACGACTTCCTTGGCAAGTTCAATATCCTGCATCAGCCCTTTGTAGCTGTGATCCCCATCGATAAAGGTAAAATCAAATTGTCCCTGATAGGGAAGCAGGGCCTTGCGGGCCTCTTTCGAGTGAGAATCCATGATCAGTTCAAGGACAATATTCGTGTTTACGGATTTCTTGATGCGATCCCAATGCTTGAAATTCGGATGTTGCCCGATATCAAGGACGACAGTTTTTTCGATGCTATAGTAATCGCGCAGGAACTTTGTCTGGCCGCCGGATGCCACGCCGATATCAAGCGCGAATTTTGACGGCGGCAACTCAGTCGCCATAAAGTGAACGAAATCGGCGTACTCATCCGGATCCTGCTGTAGGTAGAGCCCGTCCTCAACCACCGGAAAATGAAAAAATTCTTCATTATCTGAACCAGCAGCGATAACTGCCTCTTTGATTTGGTCGCGTGAAATATCCACTTTAGTCGTCCGTTTAGTTGAGGAGCCGGAGTGCTCGAAATACTCGTTGGTTCTCTATAAACAATCACCGGGTTCTTTGCAATGAATGAGCATTATTTTTGCGCTGAAAGTCACGGTTTGCGAAGCTTTAGCGCAATGCGTAAAATCCGGGTAAATTTCTCTGTTTTCGAGCTCGTATATCTTAAAAGATAAAAGACCATGGCGAGTTTCGCCAGGAACGGCGCATCCGATTCTTGATAGCTTATCAGGCAGACACGGTAAAAATCCGTGGCCAGACTAACCTGTTCTTTCGGTAACTTGGGCCGATACCGGCTGTGGGAAATGCCGGTTTCCCGCTGGAAAAACCGGGTTTCACTGGACGCCCCAACACGGTTTCGGGAAACGGTTGGAAACAGGATCAGGTGATCCCAGCCCCAGACATGCGGGAAATTTTCGACCACATCGTTAATGGCATTAAGGGCGACTTGCCGCCTGAACAGGCCATACATCCATCCCGGATGGGATATTTTGAGCATATGGAGGGAGGACAAAAAGGTAGTCGATCCGTTCGCCTTTGCAAGATCGAGCTGGATCGGTTTTTCCTCACCTTCCTTAACCTTTACGATGTTGGCGACAGCAAGATCGATTGAATTGTCCCTGTCGAGCAGGAGGCCCAGCGTTTCAAGGTAATTATCGTCCGACCAATCGTCATAGGAACGCCACATGAAATAGTCACCGCGGGCCTGCTGCAAAACAAACTGAAAGTTCGGGATCGGGCCGATATTCTTTGGCTGCTGGAATATTTTAATTCGGCTATCGCGCGCTGCATACGTCTGAACTATGCCGACGGTATCATCAGTGGAGCAGTTATCCGAAATGATGATTTCGAAATTCGTGTGCGTCTGGCGCAACAGGCTATCTAAAGACTGCCGGATATGTTTCTCGGCATTATAGAGCGGCATTCCAATCGAAATCAGGGGCAATTCATTACTCATACTTGTCAGTCAGACACTGCATATACAATAAAAGTGTTTTTCTTGGCTATTTTATTATCCAAAGATGCGCCGCAAGAGTAGGGTAGATGCGCGTATAATTCTGGTTTGTTTAAACTCTGTTTTCCATTTTACAAATGCAAAAAAATAAGGGAATATATTTTAATTCAAATCAATTTTTACGGGATAACCTGGGCCGAAAAAGTTGAAATTTTCGAAAGTATTGAATTATGTCAATTCGCCTGAGAAGTAAGATTCCCGCTTCGATCCGACTTTTCTTTATGCGGCATCTATTTGGGTTGTCTGAGGACTATAGTCGCCGCCTTGGGCGGGTTGTCAGCCATAATCGCATGGTACTTTCCGCCCGCTACATTGATGGTGAAGGTATCGAAATCGGCGGCCTGGGACGACCCCTGGATGTCGTCCCGACTGCAAAGGTCAGTTATGTTGATCGATTTTCCATAGAGGAACTCAAGGCTAGCTATCCAGAAATGCCAGCCGACAGGGTGCTGGCGCCGGATATTGTCGCCAACGGTGAGACGCTCGACCCAATTCCGGATGCTAGTCAGCAGTTTGTTATCGCCAACCATGTCGTCGAGCATTTTCAGAATCCCATACTGTTCTTTCACAATGTTTATCGGGTTCTTAAGGAGGACGGCATTTTATTTCTTGCCATTCCAAACAAGGAAGAAACTTTCGATCGCGATCGTCCGGTCACGGAGTTTGCTCATTTGGAGAGAGATTTTTCTGAAGGCCCGGAATGGTCAAAGCGGCAACATTTCGAGGAATTTGTCGCGCTGGCAGATCTTGAGGATATCGGGCGTCCCGGGTGGGAGACAGAAACTGAACGTGAAGCACTCGTCAACAAGCTAATCGATGATGATTACTCCATACATTTCCATGTATGGGACACGAATGCCATGGTCGAAATGATTACGGGCATGGCAAAAAAATATGATCTGGACTTCCGCATCCGGCATGTCATGTCTTCAGGAGATGAGGTCATCTTTATTCTGCAGAAGAGCCAGAATAAATAGACCTATTGTTATTATTTCGCTGTACTTCTAGGCTGCAAATATGTGCGAAGGCCGTGAGCGAGAGAATTGGGGAGCTGTGCGTCCATCAGGGTCGCCAATTTCTTGTTGGTACCGCGGACAGTTATATTTGCGTGATGTGCTTCAACGCTTTCGCGCAGGCTCTTTTCCAAGGCCGGCTTCTCCATCAGTTTAGAAAATTCAAGCGCGATTTCATGAGGGAGATGTGCAGATCCGGAGCAGATATTGACAACTCCAACCGCATCCGATGCGACAAGTTTCCCTAACGCGGTTGCGACGTCCTCGACATGGATCATATCGACAGCGCGATCCGGGGTCTGGATTGCGGGCAGTCGGTTCGCCGAGATTTCCCGGAAGATATAGGAAATCAGCTTGTTTTCATCTTCATCGGGGCCGTAGGGAAAGAAAATTCGCGCCCAAATGAAAGAAATATCCTTTGCGATGACCTCGGCGAGCTCTTTGAAGGCGAGCTTGGAGGCAGAATAATAAGTCGTCGCATTTAGAGGAGACTTTTCTTCATCGAGAGGGGAGTTTTCCCATTTGTACTCGGCACAGCTTCCCGCCAGCACCGCCTTTTTACCGCCATGCCGGACAAAGGCATCGAGGAGAGCGGCGCTTGAGGCAATCCAACGAAAATTTTCTGTCGAGTGCCAGAATTTTCCGGGCGTTGCCTCCCAGGCGAGATGGATCATGTGGCTCGGTCGACGACTTTCAATGACCTGTTCCACGACTTCTGGATCATGCAGGTCGAGGGCAATATGCTCATGGTTTTGGGATATCGTCGGCGCCGAACTGCGCGAGGTTGAAAGAACCTGCCATCCTTCATCGAGGAGCCGCCGGACAACATGGGATCCGATAAAGCCCGTGGCGCCAGTGACCAGGCAATGCGTCACCGGATTGCCTCATCCAGCGTGAGTAGATTGGCGTCACGCTCCGAAATAATCCTTGGTTCACCGGGCCAGTTGATGTCGATGGCAGGATCGTCCCAGCGAAACCCGCGGTCATGGCCGGGCGTATAGGCTGGGCTCATCTGATAGAATACGTCGCAGTCATTTTCCAGAGTCAGGAATCCATGCGCACATCCTGCCGGGATGAAAAGGGCACGCCCATTTTCCCGGCTGAGCTCAAAGCCTACCCATTTGCTGAAAGTCGGGGAACTTGGGCGAATGTCCACGGCGACATCGAATATCTTTCCGGCGCTGCACCGGACGAGTTTGGTTTCTTCATAGGGAGCGGCATGAAAATGCATTCCGCGCAATGTATATGCTGTTTTATTGTAGGATACATTGCACTGGACCGGCAGAAAGCCGATACCGGCGTCATTGAATTCCGTTTCACAAAAGCTCCGCGTGAAGTGGCCGCGTTCGTCTTCGATGAATTCGGGCTCAACAAGGTAAACACCTGAGATTTCGGTTTCCGTGAGTTTCATGAAAGGATCTCAAGTTCAGGAATTGGAATAACGAAACGCCCACCCCAGTCCTTAACGGCCGCCATATCACTGGAGATTTCATCCGCGAGGTTCCAGGGGAGGATCAGGACATAATCCGGTTTTTCCGCCCAAATTTTCTCCGGTGAGAAAACAGGGATATGACTTCCGGGAAGCAGGGTACCCTGTTTCTCGGGATTGCGATCGACAACAAACTCAATGAGGTCAGGGCCCACGCCGCAGTAATTGAGTAGTGTATTGCCCTTTGCCGCGGCACCATAGCCCGCGACTTTCTTTCCTTCCGCCTTGGCGGCTTGCAGGAAGGAGAGAAGATCATCGCGCACTTTTTCAACCCGTGGTGTGAAATTCTGATAGGCACTGACCGTATCGAGACCGGCGGCAGTCTCCTTCTTGCGAAGGGCGCCTAATCGCGGTGTTTCAGCATATTTTCCTGCGCCTTCGTGGCAGGCATAGACACGCAGGGAGCCGCCATGGGTCGGCAATTCCTCGACATCGAACAGTTTCAGGCCATGAGCCTCCAGTATTTTCTCGACCGTCAGAAGGGAGAGGTAGGAGTAATGCTCATGATAGATGGTGTCGAACTGGACCTTTTCGATCAGGTTCAGAAGATGAGGGAACTCAATGGTGAAAACCCCGTCTTTTCCGAGCAGGATGGGAATGCCGCCGATAAAGTCATTAATGTCCGGGACATGTGCCATGACATTGTTGGCGGCCATCAGGTCCGCCTGAAGCCCGCTCTTCGCGAGCCGTGTCGCCGTCTCGATACCGAAAAAAGCCACCTCGGTTCTTACGCCCACCTTTTCGGCGGATTTCGCCACATTCGCCGCCGGCTCGATGCCAAGTACGGGAATGCCTTTTGCAACAAAATGCTTTAGCAGGTAGCCGTCGTTGCTGGCAATTTCCGCAACAAGGGAGTCCGGGCCCAGGTTAAGTTCGCTGCTAAGCTTTTCCGCGTAGCGCCTTGCATGTTCAACCCAACTGCTGGAGAAAGAGGAGAAGTAGGCGTAATCAGAGAAAATGTCCTCTGCCGGAACAACATCCTCAACTTGCACCAGAAAGCATGTTTCGCAAACCCGGGCGTGCAGGGGATAGGATTTTTCAGCTGCGATATGGCTCTCTTGGCGCAGATAGCTGTTCGCGAGCGGTGTCGAGCCCAAATCCACGAATGTCCGGGTCAACTCCTGATGACAGAAACGGCAGCTAAGGGGGCTCGTCATAAAGGGGCCTCGTATTCGTCAATTTGCGAGAGGGTAAAGGTGTAAATATCGGTGGTCTGGCCAAAGGCTTTATACCATTCGACCGTCTTTGTCAGCGTTTCTGTCGACGTCCATTTCGACTGCCAGCCCAGTGCTTTCTTTGCCAGCGACGCATCGAGAGCGAGATGGGATTTTTCTGGCGGTTGTTCCTCGTTCACGAGCGCCCAGTCCTGTTCAATGCCGAAGGCTTTCTGAACTTCGCGGGCGATTTCCCCGACAGTCACCACTTCGCCGCCCTGTGGCCCGAAGTTGAGAGCCTTGGGAAGCGCGTTGCCACTGTCGCCCGCAAGCGCCTGCAAGAAGACCAGATAGCCGGAAACGGATTCCAGAACATGCTGCCATGGCCGGGTTGCGCCTGGGTAGCGAAGGGTAACGCTTTGCCCGGCTTTTGCGGCGCGCCAGATATCGGGAATCAGGCGGTCTTCGGAAAAATCCCCGCCGCCGATCACGTTCCCGGCGCGTCCCGTCGCGACAGGAACACCCTTTTCCAGAAAGTAGCTTTTCGCGAGGGAGGCGGTCGCGATTTCGCACGCCGCCTTGGAGGAAGAATAGGGATCATCGCCACCAAGCGGATCGGTTTCCTTGAAGGCGCGACCATCCTCTATGTTCTGGTAAACCTTGTCACTTGTAATGATCAGCGCGGCTTTAAGGTCCTCCAGCTCCCGGAGAGCTTCCAGCAGGTTCACCGTTCCCATGACATTGGTCTCATAGGTATAGGTCGGCTCCCTGTAGGAGCGACGGACAAGCGCCTGCGCCGCCATATGAAGCACGATCTCCGGATTGCTCTCCCGAACCACTGTGGTGAGCGCCTCCGCGTCGCGGATATCGATGAAATGGGACGTGAGAGGCAATTGGTCCTGAATGCTGTTATAGAGGGAGAAGTCGCCTTCTGGCGGAAGGGAGACGCCAGTAACCTTTGCCCCCATCTTGACGAGCCAGGCTGCAGCCCAGGCGCCCTTGAAGCCCGTATGGCCGGTTAGCAGGACCCGGCGTCCATTCCAGAATTCCGAATTAACAGTGGCGGAAGTCATTTCATTTGCCTCGCGTTCAGTCCCAGACCTGCCACGGGGCCTTGCCGCTGTTCCAGAGGTTTTCAAGATAATTTTTCTCGCGCAAGGTGTCCATCGGCTGCCAGAAACCGCGATGACGATAGGCCGAGAGCTGTCCATCCGCCGCGAGGCTGGTGAGCGGATCATTCTCCCACGGCATGTCGTCGCCTGAAATTCGCTCCAGAACAGAGGGTTCCAGCACAAAAAAACCACCGTTTATCAGCCCGTTGTCGCCAGCAGGCTTTTCAACAAACTCCTTTACCGCGCCATTTTCGATCACCGTTGCGCCAAACCGGCCCGGAGGTGCCACTGCCGTTAATGTGGCTTCGCGTCCCTCAGCCTTATGAAAGGCGATCAGTTTGGCGATATCGACATCGGCCACGCCATCGCCATAGGTCATGCAAAAGGTCTCACCAGGATCGAGATAGCTCGCGACGCGTTTCAGGCGACCGCCGGTCATTGTCGCCTCACCGGTTTCCACAAGCGTGACGCGCCAGGGTTCTGCCTTTGCCTTATGATAGGTGATCTGGTTGCTTTCAAGGTCGAACGTGACATCTGAGCGATGCAGGAAATAGTTGGCGAAATATTCCTTTATTACATAGCTGCGATAGCCGAGGCAGATGACAAAATCATGAATGCCGTAATGGGAATAAATCTTCATGATATGCCACAAGATCGGAAAATTGCCGATTTCGATCATGGGCTTTGGCTTGAGGTGGGATTCTTCTGAAATACGGGTGCCGAGCCCACCGGCCAAGATGACTGCTTTCAACGATATCCCCCTGTTCCTTCCGCGCGGGCCTTAATTCAAAGCACGCGGTGCTGCGTTCGTAAGACTTATTTCAACATCGGGGCTTAGTGTCAAGTTCGCGCCATCGACAGATTTCGGATGAATTTATGGAATCATGTCTTATGCTGAGCCCATCCAAAAATAAAAAAGTAAAATTAATGAATATCGAAAAGCATGGACTAGCGGCGCTGGAAAATCAAATACGCCGCGAATTGGGATTTCTGAATTATCCGCCGGCCAATTGGGTCAAGCCACTCAACTACGGTGGAGGGGAGGCGGTTCTTGATGTTGCCGTTATCGGCGGTGGGATGTGCGGCATGGCCGTGGCCTTCGGCCTGCTGCGGGAGGGAATACGGAATTTCCGAATATTTGACGCGGGCGAGAAGGGCTTTGAAGGGCCCTGGGCGACCACCGCGCGGATGAAGACCCTGCGGTCACCCAAGCATTTGACAGGGCCGCATATGGGGCTTCCCTCCCTGACATTTCAGGCCTGGTACCGCGCGCAATGGGGGGGTGCGGGCTGGGATGCTCTGGGTTATATCCCGACAGACATATGGATGGATTATCTGCGCTGGTATCGGCAGGTCCTCGACATTCCGACGGAGAATAATACAAGGCTACTTAAGATCACGCCTGAAGGAGAGCTGTTGAGATTATTCCTTGGCGGACCTCAGGGAGAGTTTGACCTCCTTGTACGGCGTGTGGTTCTGGCAACGGGGCGCGCGGCATTCGGGGGCACACGATTGCCGGGCGTCTTTCAGAGCCTTCCTGATAACTGCTACGCCCACACAGAAGATGCAATTGATTTCAAGGCACTGACGGAGAAGAAGGTGCTTGTAATCGGGGGCGCGGCATCGGCGGTAGATAGTGCCGCGGCGGCGCTTGAGAACGGCGCAAAGGAAGTTCACCTTTTGATGCGGGCGCCGGAAATTCCACGACTCAATAAATTCAAGAGCACGGTTTACCCCGGCTATTTCAGAGGGTTTTCAACGCTTGACGATGAAACCCGCTGGCGATTCCTGCATCATGGTCTTGGCAGCCGTGTTGCGGCCCCCCGCTTGTCGATGTTACGCCTCAAGGAATATGATAATTTCCATATCCATACGGGTGTCGACGTGAATGCCGTGAGGATGGAGGGCGGGCAGGTTCAACTCGAGACGGGCCCGAAATACTATAGCGGTGATTTCATTATCCTTGGTACCGGATACGCAATCGATATCCATGGCCAGCCGGAACTGGCGGAATTTGCCAGCAGGATTTTATTATGGCGGGATCGGTTCGATGCACCTGCGGAAGTGGCGAGCAAGGAATTGGGACAGTTTCCCTATCTCGGCCCCGCCTTTGAATTTCTTGAAAAGGAGGGTGGCACCGCGCCGTTCCTCAACCGTATTCATCTCTTTAATGCGGCAACAACGCTTAGCCACGCAGCGGTAAGCAGTGATATTCCGGGTGTGAATATCGGCGCAATGCGGTTGGTGAATGCGCTCGCCGTCGAGTTTTTTAAGGAAGGTGCGACGGCACATCTTGAAGATTTCTATGCCTACAACGATCCGGAATTGCTCGGCGACGAATGGCGGGATGAGGAACCGTCTTAGAAGGGCAGGAAGACAGGCGGAATAAAGCGGATTGCACCCGCTCCTCTCTTGCCGTTCTCTGAAACATCTCCGATAGCCGCCCCGCCATAAGCGAAGCGGATCTGTGCGGAGTGGAAATAGATATTTTCAAGGCTCGAAGATGAATTGATATGAAAATGGGCGGCATCACTCCAGCCGATAAAACGGAGCGGATCGATAGCCCGGGAGTTATCTCTCGACGTATAGATTTCCGGTTTCCCGAAAGTGCGCAACACCAGCTTGCCGGGACCTTCGGCAACGGAGAAGAACATCCGGCCGAAGGCCATCGCCGTCAGACAGAGCGAAACCTGCGTTTCAAGACGAATTGTTTCGCTGAAAGCAGCGAGATTCCCTTGTGAAAAATACACGCGTTCGCCGGGTTTGAGGTTCCATTCCAGAAATTGCCGGCCCTGCGAGGTCTGGATAGAAATAGTGTCATTCTGGTCTTCGTTCGGGTCCACCTTGACCATTTTGTAGGTGCCGGAGAATAACCGGCGAAGAATAGCCTTATGCGGCTGCGGCCAGGCAATGTCCTGCGAGGAGCCAGAGGGGCTCAGCGCGGGCTTGATGTAATATTTGCCGAATTCGCCGGGCGGGAAGATGTATTCCGGATCAAATCCACTCTTGATATCGGGAATTGACGGGACTTCTGGGTTTTCAACCGGCCTGGAAGTCTCGATGGGGAGGGCATTCCCCGCCTCACTCTTGAAGGCGACGCGGGCAAAGATATAGGCAAAACTCTTCACGGCCGCGACAATCAGGATCATGGTAGCCAGCAGGTTCAGGCTCCGGACAGTCCAGAAGACATCGGCGATGATATTGCGCACGCTGCGTTTGGTTGCGTCGAGGGTTGTGCTGAGATACAGCTCTATCTCCCGCAGGTGCTTTTCCGCTTCCTCACCCGACAGCGTGGAGAGGTCAGTGGTCAGCACGTTTAATCTGTCCCGTTGTCTTTTCCGTGTAAAATCATAGGCATCGATGATCGCGATTTTGACTTTCCGCGTTACATGACAATCCACCTGGTGAAGCTTGCATTCCGGAAGCCTCAGGCTTGGAACGCTTTGCACCAGTGCTTTGCCGTCCGGATAGAGGGCCGTGAATTCCTTATCCACGAAGGCAGGGATTTGCCGGGGCGAGGATTTCGCAAGCTGCCGATAGTTGTTCAGCATTTTCTCGAGCTGAATTTCCTGCTTCCGAAAGGCGGCATCCACAGAATTATATATGTCCTGCTCGAGATTGGAGTCTTCACCCCGGACCACCAAGGTTTCCGTTGTCGGTGTCGCGCACTCGAAAAGACCGGTTCCTTCCTCGGTGCATTCAACGCCATAGACGGCATCCTGAGCGCGGGTGTCGATTTCAAGGGAAAACCACAGGCCCGCGAGTATACACAGGCCGATCGGGATCCATCTCAACGCGGTAAATACCGTATAAGACGCGTATTTTCTCCGCTCGAACTGGGCAAAAATCGGGATATTCTGGAGGATCGCAAGGGCGAACAGCCGTAAGCTGATGGCTGTCACAACAAAAAGTACCAGCGCATAAGATGCGAGCAGTAGAGAAAACAAGCCTTGAGAAAAGGAAACTCCTGCCGCCGCCTTTGCCATGGGATAGAAGGCAACCACAATCACGACCAGGCAGGAGAGGGCAAATTCCGGACTTCGAATTCGACTGCCGAAGGCAAACAGGGTGAGGGCCAGGAAAGATGCGGCGCTGATAACCAGTGTCCAGAAACGGATGTTCTGATTTGGTTTCATCGAGAGACTTCGGGTGACTTCCGTATTCAGAGCGTTCAGGTTGGTGATGAAGCTGGCATGGAGCGTTTTGCTATTGTTGTTTAACTCGGTAATCTCTTTCTTGAGCCGTTCAACTTTGCTTTGCGCTTTCTGCTGATCCGCCTTGGCGCGCTCCAGTAGTTCTTCAATTGCCTTGATGGCTTTTTTCGCCATTCCCCCAAGCAGCTTTAGCTTTTCGAAAGCCGCCTGCGTGTCCTCCAGAACCTTTTCGGCGTCGGCCGAGCGCGCGCGTGCAGCCTCGAGTTCCTTTTTCAGGCGGGAAATTCGGCTAACCGTTTGGTCATACCCGGTAATATTTTCCTGGACGACCGCCACCAGATTACGAACACCGGCATATTGTGCATCGGTTTCCGGTGTGCCGAGGTCATAGTCGGGCAGGATTTCCTTCACTGTGGTCTCAACCGTTGCGGCGGTCTGCCGTGACTTGGGCTCAAAATAATCCGGTGTAAGCTGGTCGCCCGGATAGACGCTCAGTTCTGTAACCGGGCTTGCGTAGAGGAGAAGAAAGGGAAGGAGGGCCACCACACGAAATATCTTGTTCTGCGCAATGGCAATGATCAGGCCGATGCAAAACAGGGCGAGATAGACCCATGTGACTGGCGGGCTTAGAAAGTCGGGCGCGATACTGCTTCCGCCAAAGCATCCAACAGATGGCAATTCAAACAGCGCGGATATTTCAGAGAAGTTAAGGCACCAGTGGGTCGGCGGGAGCGTCGTTGAAACCGCGGCAGGGACTGTCCCCGTCAGCACGATCAGCCAGAACAGCCGCTGAAATACTCCGTTGTTACGCCAAACCATACAATCTGTGCCTATCCCATTCGGCGTTGTCATACACACTGCCGACAATCGAATATCTGACGGGGTGCCGAACCTACATAGCCCACCAATAATATAATCTTAACATAGCTGGCAATAAATTCAGTTGAAATTCCCGGGATGTGCGGGGAATAGAGAGCTCCCGGTCGGTTTTAAGGGGCTATTTAATTCCAGCGCGAATGAAACTCTGCACGAATTGCCGTTGGAAGAGGAGGAAGGCAATAAGTAATGGTCCGGAAGTAAGCAGGGTTGCAGCATTGATCACGGACCACTCCAGTCCACCGTCAACTGCAGCGAAAACCTGAAGGCCGACGGTCACGGGGCGGGTTTCCACGGAATTGGTGATAATCAGCGGCCAGAGGAAATTATTCCAGTGATGGCTGACCGACACGAGCCCATAAGCGAGATAGGTCGGCTTGGCGAGCGGGATATAGACGCGCCAGAGTACCCCTAGGATGGAACACCCCTCAAGCCGCGCCGCATCCTCCAGCTCCTTGGGGATGGTCATGAAGGTTTGGCGCAACAGGAAAATCCCGAAACCGGAGGCGAGATAGGGCAGGGCAATCGCCGTGATCGTGTCGACAAGTCCCAGATGGCGCATGGTCTTGTAGTTTTCCACGATCAGGATGTCCGGCATCACCAGAAGCTGCAGCAGAACGAGGGTAAAAAGAACGGATTTCCCCGGAAACTCAAAGCGCGCGAAGGCATAGGCCGCCAAGGTGCAGAGAATGAACTGCCCGACCAGAATCCCGGTTACCAGAATAACCGTATTCAGGAAATAGCGGCCAAATGGCGCGGCCTCCCAGGCTTTCGAGAAATTCTCCAGCGTCAGCGGGGCGGTCAGATCAAAGCGCACTTCATAAAGCGCTGGGTGAAACGCCGTCCAGATAGCATACGCGAGCGGCAGGAACCACAAGAGCGCCAGAACCCAGGCACCGGTCGTATTGAGAGTCTTGTCCCAGTTGAGCCGGAAGGGTTTTGAGCGGGGAATGACGTGCTCTGTCATCGGTAATGTACCTTCCGGTCGAGAAAGAAGAACTGCCCGATGGCAAGGATGGAAAGCAGGGCAAGTAGCACGACGGTCAAGGTCGCCGCATAGCCAGTTTGCCAGTACTTGAAGGCCTGCTCATAGATATAGAACAGGAGCAATGTGCTGGCATTGTCCGGGCCGCCGCCTGTCATGACAAAGATATGATCGACCAGCCGGAACGCATTGATCACGGCGTTGACGGAGACAAACAGGGTCGTTGGCATCAGAAGCGGGAATATGATCCGCCGGAAAAAGGTCCAGCGGCTTGCCCCTTCTATGTCCGCCGCCTCCTTGAGGGAGGGGGGAATGGTCTGCAAGGCGGCAAGGTAAAATATCATGAAGAAGCCGGCCTCTTTCCAGATAGCAACCGCCATCACCGCCCAGAGAACTGTATCCGTCTGACCGAGAAGGTTCTGGTCAGGAAGCCCGAAAAGACCGTTCCGGATCTGGTCGATCAGGCCAAATCCGGGTGTATAGAAGAACAGCCAGATATTGGCGACAGCGATCAGCGGCAGAACGGTGGGGGTGAAATAGGCCATGCGCAGAAAACCGAGCCCGTGCAGCTTGCCATTCACCCAAAGCGCCATGACAAGGGCGATGGCGACTGAAATCGGGATGGTCGCCATTGCGTAGAGAAGGTTGTTCCAGATGACCTGCCAGAAAACTTCATCATTTATCAGGGCCTGATAATTCTCAAGCCCGATGAATTTTGCCGGACGCTTGCCCCGCGGTGTCGAGAAGAAGCTGCTGACGAGGGTGACGATCGCGGGATAATGCGTAAAGGCGAACAGCATGAGGAGGGCCGGGCTGAGGAGAAGCCAGGCATATATCCAGTTCAATTGTGCTGTCGTTCGCGCGAATTTCATTGAGGCTCCCCAAATATGGGCGCCCCGCCGGCGTAACGGAGAAAGCCGGCGGGACAGTTTGGCTTATCTGTAATCTTTTAGAATTGCGTCGGCCTTCTCCTGGGCTTCCTTGAGGGCACTCGACGCATCCTGCTGACCGGTTATTGCCGCAGAGAGAGCATCATTGAAAATCTTCGTGACCCGCTGGTTCTGATAGGTGGAAAGTTCGGGTACGGCATATTCCAACTGGTCCCGGGCGACGAGTGCCGGCGGGAAGTCGGCGGTATAGGCCTTCATTTTCTCCGTCTCCCAGGTTTCGGGGCGGGGGGCTACATAACCGGTTGCGATTGTCCATTCGGCGGATTGCTCCGGTGCCGTAATCCATTTGACGAAATCAACGGCGGCGCGTTTCTGCTCGTCGCTGGAATCCTTGAAAATAAAGAAGTTTCCGCCGCCCGTTGGGGCACCGCGGGAAATTTTCGCAGGCAGCATTGCAACACCGAAATCGAAGGGCGCGTTGGTCCGGACATTGGTCAAGTTACCGGTTGATGTCCACATCATTGCGGTCTGGCCCTCAAAGAAGGCTTTCGGTGTTGCTCCCCATTCGATAATGCCGGGAGCCATGATTTTGTGCTCCGTGCTCAGGCTGACTAGATATTCAAGCGCCTCGATGACGGCCGGATCGTCAAAATAGGTCATATTCCCGTCTTCATTGGCGAGCCTTTTGCCATTGGCGGCAGCCAGCCCCTGGAAGAGCCAGTAAGGAAATCCGGAAGAGGGAATGCGAACGCCCCATCTTGTGACATTTCCGTTGGCGTCCTTCTTGACGAGCTTCTTGCCGTATTCAACCATTTCCTCCCAGGTGGCAGGGGCTTTTTCCGGATCGAGGCCGGCTTCCTTAAAAGCTTCCTTATTGTAGTAAAGAACTGGTGTAGAGCGCTGGAACGGGATGCCGTAGGTCTTGCCGCCGGTCTGGCTGTTTTTCATGAACGCGGGATAGAAGGAGTTCAGCCAGGCTTTGTCCTCATCGGTTGTGGCGACATCGTCAAACGGAATGATGACGTCCTCGTCGATCAGCGTAAACATATCGACCGCCAGGATAACGGAAAGCTGCGGGGGTTTGCCGCCGCGGGCAGCAGTCAAGGCTTTCGTTACCGTGTCCTGATAGGAGCCGGAGAAAATAGCGTCGATGTTCACATCCTTGTTCTGGGCGGAATATTCATCGGTCAGGGACTGGATGGTTTCCGCCGCTTTACCGCCAACAGCAACCGGAAAATAGAATTGAAGATCGACAGCATATGCCGAAGACAGCGTTCCAACGGAAAGGGCAAGCGCCCCTGCCGTCACGCATAGAGATCTGAATAGTGTTTTCATGATTTTGTCCTTTCGGTTTTGGTTCTTTCTAGAATTACGACAACTCTTCCTCTGATTTATCCCAGCACGCTGATCTGGCATTCCATGCCTCGTTCAGGTGACCTCAATTCTCTTGCCTGACGCGGGGTCGAACAGATGCACCTTCTCGATTGGCCAGGTCAGCGAAATCTGGTTTCCGATGGGGGGGAGCTCTCCGGAAATTCTAACAAGGCAGGAGGTATCCCCGATCCGGCAATCTATGAGCGTATCAGCGCCCAGATACTCGATGTTGCGGATGGTCGCCTTTACGCCGTCTTCCTGTATCCGGATGGTTTCGGGCCGGATACCAATCAGGTGCTCTGGCGTAAACGGCGGAAGGGGGGCATGCGGCGCTGCGCGAAGTAAAACGGCCGCAGGTATGATATTCATCGGCGGTGTGCCCATGAATTTCGCCGTGAACACACTCGCAGGTCGTTCGTAGATTTCGTGTGCCGTCGCGGCATGCTCGATCTTACCCTGATTGAGCAGAACCACCTTATCCGCCATCGAGATCGCTTCAATCTGGTCATGGGTCACATAGACCATGGTAAAGCCCAGCTTGGTTTGCAGCTCTCGCAGTTCAACCCGCATGTCATGGCGCAGCTTGGCATCCAGATTGGATAAAGGTTCATCCATCAGACAGATCGGACGTTCCGAGATTATCGCGCGACCTAGGGCGACTCGCTGCTGTTGGCCGCCGGAAAGCTGGTTTGGTCGACGATCGAGATAGTCGGAAAGACCCAGAAGCTCGGCCGTTACCTTCAGGCGATGGTCACTTTCCGCCCGCGAAACGCGCCGGACTTTGAGGCCAAAAGTAATATTTTCTGCAACAGACAGGTGAGGGAACAAGGCATATGATTGAAACACCATTGAAAGATCGCGCGACGAAGCAGGTTGATCGGTTACATCCTTGCCGCCAATCAGAATGCGGCCGTCATCCACTTCATCGAGCCCGGCAATCAGCCTCAAGGTCGTTGACTTGCCGCAGCCTGACGGACCGAGCAGCACCGTGAAGCTGCCGGCCTCGATTTCCAGATCGATTCCGTCAACCGCCCGGACACCGCCCCAACCTTTTTGGAGGTTCTGCAGCCTTATGGTTTCGCCGGATAGATTAAACAGGCGGGCGTCGTTATCTGTCATGGCCTGCATCCCCTGTGTCACAGACTATGACCTCGGTCTGAGAATTCTGCACGATGGCGCCTGCCCATCCGGGAAGTGCCTCGTCGGTGAAAATCACATTTACATCGGTAAGTGTGCCGCCCCGCACATGGGCTGCGCGGCCGAACTTCGTATGATCGACGGTCAGGTAGGTCTGGCGGCAGTTGCGGGATATTGCCTCTCTGGCGGAGACTTCCTCTTCGTCGAAATCGAGAAGCACGCCGTCATCATCCACACCGCCGACGCCGAAAATGCCGATATCAAACTTGTAATTATCGAAGAACTGTTCCGTTTGTGACCCGAGAATATCCCGGTCACCATGGCGGATTCGTCCGCCGACAATTGTCACATCGAAGGACGGGTTGCTGGAAGCAATCATCGCGACATTGAGGTTGTTCGTAAAAATACGCAGCTCATTGTGATTCACGAGCGCCTGCATGGTGACTTCCGGGGTTGTACCGATGCTGAACGCGATTGAGGTGCCGTCCTGAACGCGCGCGGCGACCGCCTTCGCAATCCGCCACTTCTGCTGGATATTGAGGATCTGGCGCTCGCTGTAGTCCAGATTCTGCCGTTTCGGGAGCAGTTCGACACCGCCATGTACGCGACGCACAAGACCGAGATCGCAGAGCCGGTTGACATCCCGGCGAATTGTCTGGGCTGTCACATCAAACTGATCAGCAAGCCGTTCAACGGACTGATGCCCCATTTCCTGAACGAGGGTGATGATATGCGTTTGGCGTTGCGAGAGGTCCATGTGTCTTCCGTTGCAGTGTGTCACGCCCAGAAGCTAGGATGTTCATATGAACCTTTTTTTATGTTCATATGAACATAATATGACAGTGTCTATGGCTGGTCAAGTTTTTGCTAATATAACAGAGGTAGGGCTATATTTCCATGTGGATCGATGCGTTGAATCGGCATCCAAAGACTAAATTGCCTAATCCGCTCGGCCGCCTCGCTTAATTTATATTCTGGAAAAGGTTCTTGTTATTGAGAACGGCGTTTTCAACGGAAGGGCAATCGCAGGCAGGTATCAGGCAAAGCGATTGCGGCAAGGTGATATAGGGTGCAGTCCTTACGCGACCCGGAAGACTGTTTCTGGTCCTCCCAGAAACAGATAAGCCCTCGGAAACGGTGTGTTCCCAAGGGCTTATGTGGTGCCGCCACCAGGAGTCGAACCCGGGACCTGATGATTACAAATCAACTGCTCTACCAGCTGAGCTATAGCGGCGTCGTGCGGGCGCAAAATAGTCAGCTTGTGCTGCTTCCACAAGTAAAAAGTTTGTGTTTTTTTGAAATACCGTAAAAGTCTTGCTTTTGCTATGATTTAGAAAGCCGTGCGGCGCGCGCAAGTTCATAAAAAGTGATGGCCGCTGCGTTGGAAACGTTCAGGCTTTCCACTTGCGAACTGATGGGTAGCTTGGCGAGCAGATCGCAGGTCCGGGCCGTGAGCTGACGCAGGCCTTTCCCTTCCGCCCCGAGAACGATGGCGATCTTTGTGAAATTCGCCGCGGCTTGCTCCAATTCCTGCTCCGCCTGGCCATCAAGGCCGATTCGCCAAAAGCCAAGTTCTGCCAACTGGTCAAGCGCCCGAGACAAATTGCCGACGCGAATGATCGGTACGACTTCGACCGCGCCAGAGGCGGCTTTGGCCAGAACGCCCGTAACCGGGGGAGAATGCCGGTCCGGCAGGATGACAGCCGCGACGTTGAAGGCGGCGGCAGACCTCAGAATGGCGCCGACATTGTGCGGATCCGTCACCTGGTCGAGAATGGCGACGACCATCGTGCCCTGTCCGGACTCGCGGGTCAGGTCTTCCAGGCTGCGATCAGGGAGCGGTGAGGGAAGGAGGGCAATGCCCTGATGTATGGCCTGGTCGGGGAGAAGCTTTGCTATGCCATCCTTGTCAGTAAGTTCCGGCGCGACCTGTTCCTCGATCCGTCCCCTCGTTTCCTCGTCCAGCGTTTCGAGCTTGGCTTTGGTGAGGACAAGACGGCGAATTTTGCGTGCGGGATTCGCGATGGCCGCCATTACAGCATGGTCGCCATACAGCCAGGCCTCCGATGGCGGGCCGGATTTGCCGCCATGGCGCGCGCGCGGCGAATTTCTGGCAGAATTCTCCGCCTCCCGCTGGGGTTTCCTGCCCCGGATATTTGCCGACTTGCTTCTCGTCATGGCGATGCTTATATTGTGCTTCGTATCTTGCAACAAGTCAGCATTTCCGTATGGACCGAAAAAAATTGGACAAATCGAAAAGATTTGCTCTTTTTCGGTTGACTTTGTTCGGGAATTTTCGATAGTGCCGGACACCTTCGGCATTAGTCGGAGGCCTGATGCATGTGCGGAGGGGTGCCTGAGTGGTTAAAAGGGACGGACTGTAAATCCGTTGGCTATGCCTACGTTGGTTCAAATCCAACTCCCTCCACCATCTGCATGCTGAAATATATAAGATGTCATGGAGCTGGCATCTTTGAGATGCGAACAAGGCGGGTGTAGCTCAATGGTAGAGCAGCAGCCTTCCAAGCTGAATACGAGGGTTCGATTCCCTTCACCCGCTCCAAGCGCTGGTCAGCGCGTTATAAGTAGGCCATGGAATTGATAATACCGAATGAGAGAAATTCGGTATTTTTGGGCTGTGTAATTTATTGCTTCGGGACGACGGAAAATGGCCAAAGAGAAATTTGATCGTAGTAAACCGCATGTAAACATTGGCACGATTGGCCATGTTGACCATGGTAAGACGACGCTGACGGCAGCGATCACGAAAGTGCTTGCAGAGCAGAGC
>NZ_JAFLNC010000004.1 GCF_017313765.1 Sneathiella sedimenti
CGGTGGTTCAGCGCTTGCGGCGCTTGAAGGCCGGGACGACGAGATTGGCAAGGAAGCGATCCTGAAGCTGATGGCGGCGGTTGACGAATACATCCCGCAGCCGGAGCGTCAGATTGACAAGCCGTTCCTGATGCCGATTGAGGACGTGTTCTCGATTTCGGGTCGTGGTACGGTTGTGACCGGACGTGTTGAAAGCGGCATTGTGAAGGTTGGTGAGGAAATCGAGATTGTCGGCATTCGCCCGACGACGAAGACGACCTGCACGGGCGTTGAGATGTTCCGCAAGCTGCTTGACCAGGGTCAGGCTGGCGACAACGTGGGTGTCCTGCTGCGTGGTACGAAGCGTGAAGATGTTGAGCGCGGCCAGGTTCTGGCGCATCCGGGCTCGATCACGCCGCATACGAAGTTCAAGGCTGAGGCCTACATCCTGACGAAGGAAGAGGGCGGTCGTCATACACCGTTCTTCACGAACTATCGTCCGCAGTTCTATTTCCGGACGACGGACGTGACGGGTGTTGTGTCGCTTCCTGAAGGCACGGAAATGGTGATGCCGGGTGATAACGTGACGATGGATGTCGAGTTGATCGCACCGATCGCCATGGATGAAGGCCTGCGCTTCGCAATTCGCGAAGGTGGCCGTACCGTCGGCGCCGGCGTCGTCGCATCCGTAACCGAATAAATTAATTCTGGCAGCCCTTCGGGGCTGCCTTGTTTCTCTTCTGGAGTGACCAGAGTAATGGAAAACCAAAATATCCGCATCCGCCTGAAAGCGTATGATCATCGTGTTCTTGATGCTTCAACAGGTGAAATTGTAAATACGGCCAAGCGCACTGGTGCTCAGGTTCGTGGACCTATTCCGCTGCCGACGCATATTGACAAATATACGGTCCTGCGCGGCCCGCATATTGACAAGAAGTCGCGGGAGCAGTTCGAAATCCGGACCCACAAGCGGCTTCTGGACATCGTTGAGCCGACGCCACAGACGGTGGACGCTCTCATGAAACTGGACCTCGCAGCTGGTGTCGATGTGTCCATCAAGTTATTGGGGTGATCGAAATGCGTAGTGGATTGATCGCAAAAAAACTGGGGATGACCCGGGTGTTCGCGGAAGATGGTACCCATATTCCGGTAACCGTTCTCGCCGTTGACAACTGTCAGGTTGTTGCTCACCGGACAACTGAAACGCATGGTTATAACGCGATGCAGCTCGGTGTTGGCAAGGCGAAGGTCAAAAACGTCAACAAGGCGTTGCGCGGCCATTTTGCCAAAGCCGAAGTTGAGCCGAAAATGAAACTGGCTGAATTTCGTGTCGGTGACGACGGATTTGTCGATGTCGGTGCAGAATTGACGGCAGATCACTTCGTGTCCGACCAGTTTGTCGATGTTGTCGGCACCAGTATCGGTAAAGGTTTTGCCGGTGCGATGAAGCGGCATAACTTTGGTGGTATGCGGGCGTCTCATGGTGTGTCTGTTTCGCATCGTGCACATGGTTCAACTGGCCAGTGTCAGGATCCGGGCAAAGTCTTCAAAGGAAAGAAGATGGCCGGTCACATGGGTGCAGCACGGGTAACGACGCAGAATTTGAAAGTGGTCTCTACAGATAAGGATCGCGGCCTGGTTCTCCTGAAAGGAGCCGTTCCTGGTTCCAAGGGATCCTGGGTTTATATTGCCGACGCAGTGAAAAAGCCGCGTCATGGCGATGCTCCCTATCCGGCCGCATTCGTAGCTAAAGGCGGAGCGTCGGAGTCGGTTGAAGAAACCGCCCCGGCAGATACACCTGTCGAAGAAACCTCCGCTGCCGATACGGCAACGGAAGAGTAAAGGACGGCTGAGATGAAGGTAAATGTAATTAACCTCGAGAATAAAAAAGCCGGCGATATTGAGCTGGCGGAAGAGGTCTTTGGCTTGGCTCCGCGTGCCGATCTGCTGCAGCGCATGGTGCGCTACCAGTTGGCAGGTCGTCGGGCTGGCACCCACAAGATCAAGGGTGTCGCGGAAGTTTCCGGTACCGGTCAGAAGCCGTTCAAGCAAAAAGGCACGGGTCGTGCCCGTCAGGGTCAGAAACGTGCTCCGCATCAGCGCGGCGGTGGTGTGGCCCATGGGCCGGTTGTTCGCAGTCACGCGCATGACCTGCCGAAGAAGGTTCGCAAGCTTGCGCTTAAAACAGCGCTTTCCACAAAGCACGCTGAAGGCAAGCTGATCATTGTGGATGAGCTGAAAGCCAAGGACATCAAGACCAAAGAAATGGCCGGAAAGTTCAAGGCGCTCGGTTGGGATTCGACCCTGATCGTAGATGGTTCGGAAATGGAAAAGAATTTTGCGCTTTCCACCCGCAACCTGCCAAGAGTGGACTTGCTGACGTCAAACGGCGCCAATGTCTATGACATTCTTCGCCGCGACACACTCGTGCTGACGAAAAGCGCAGTAGAAAGCCTGGAGGCTCGACTGAAATGAACCAGGAAAATCTATACGACATCCTGCTGGGCCCGGTTGTGACTGAGAAGTCGACGATGGGATCAGAGTTTAATCAGGTGACATTCCGTGTCGCACTGGATGCGACGAAACCTCAGATCAAGCAAGCAGTTGAAAAACTGTTTGATGTCAAGGTCACGAACGTAAACACCAACCGCGTCAAAGGTAAGGTTAAGCGTTTCCGGGGCCATGTTGGCAAACGGTCTGATTACAAGAAGGCAGTGGTGACCCTTGCCGAGGGTCAGGCCATCGATGTGACGGCGGGGATTTAAACTATGGCGTTGAAGAATTATAAACCGACTACTCCTGCGCAGCGTGGATTGATCCTTGTTGATCGGTCTGACCTGCATAAGGGAAAGCCGGTCAAGACCCTGACAGAAGGGTTGTCTGGAAAAGGCGGTCGCAATAATTATGGGCGGATCACGGCACGTCGTCGTGGTGGCGGGCACAAGCGGACCTACCGTATCGTAGACTTCAAGCGGAACAAGTTTGACGTCCCGGCAACGGTGGAACGGCTTGAGTATGACCCGAACCGGTCTGCCTTTATCGCATTGATCCGTTATGAAGATGGCGAGCAAGCCTACATCCTTGCGCCGCAGCGGATCTCCGCCGGTGATAAGGTGATTTCAGGCAAGAATGTCGATATCAAGCCGGGCAACGCGATGCCCATGAAGAACATGCCGGTCGGTACCATCATCCATAACGTGGAGATGAAGCCGGGCAAGGGTGGCCAGATGGCACGTGCCGCAGGTACCTATGTTCAGCTGATCGGCAAGGATGCAGGTTATGCCCAGCTTCGCCTGGCGTCTGGTGAACAGCGGATTGTCCCCGGCGAATGCATGGCAACGGTCGGTGCGGTATCCAACCCGGATCAGAAGAACATCAAATTGGCGAAGGCGGGACGGTCCCGTTGGCTCGGCAAGCGTCCGTCGGTTCGCGGCGTCGCGATGAACCCGGTGGATCATCCACATGGTGGTGGTGAAGGCCGGACTTCCGGTGGTCGCCATCCGGTATCTCCTTGGGGTGTACCGACAAAGGGTAAACGGACTCGTTCAAACAAGTCCACGGATAAAATGATTATGCGGCGCCGTCCGCTCAAGCGGAAGAAGTAGGAGCGCAACATGGCACGTTCTGTATGGAAAGGTCCTTTTGTCGACGGCTATCTGCTGAAGAAAGCGGAAGCTGCGCGCGAGGGCGGCAGAAAACAAGTAATCAAGACCTGGTCTCGCCGGTCAACCATTCTCCCGCAGTTTGTGGGGCTAACCTTTGGCGTATACAACGGCCAGAAGTTTGTTCCGGTGTTGGTGGATGAGGACATGGTGGGTCACAAGTTTGGGGAATTCTCTCCCTCACGGACATATTACGGCCACGCGGCTGATAAAAAGGCTCGGAGAAACTAATCATGGGTAAACCCTCACTCAAGCGGCAACTAAAAGACACGGAAGCGCGCGCCGTTGGCAATCGCATTCGTGTGAGCCCGCAGAAAATGAACCTGGTAGCCGGCCTCATTCGTGGCAAGTCCGCGGAAGCGGCACTGACCGAACTCAGCTTCTCCAAGCGGGGAATTGCACCGGAAGTTCGGAAAGTGTTGCAGTCCGCAATTGCTAATGCGGAAAACAACCATCAGCTGGACGTAGATCAGCTCTATGTCTCCGAAGCCTATGTCAGCAAGTCCCTGGTGATGAAGCGCATGCGGCCACGGGGGCGGGGGCGTTCCAGCCCGATCCTGAAACCTTTCAGCAATATCACGATTATTGTTCGTGAGCGCGAGGAGCAAGAGTAATGGGTCAAAAAGTAAATCCAATTGGCCTTCGGGTCGGCATTAACCGGACTTGGGATTCGCGTTGGTACGCCAAAGATGATTACGCCAAGCTGTTGCATGAAGATGTCCGCATCCGCGAATATCTTGAAAAACAGCTGGAGCAGGCGGGCATCAGCAAGATCGTGATTGAGCGTCCGGCCAAGAAGGCCCGGATCACCATTCATTCCGCGCGTCCCGGCGTTATCATTGGTAAGAAGGGTGCAGACATTGAAAAGCTGCGGTCTGCGATTGCCAAGATGACAAACTCCGAAGTGCATTTGAATATCGTCGAAGTCCGCAAGCCGGAAATCGATGCGAAGCTTGTCGCCGAGAATATCGGTCAGCAGCTGGCACGCCGTGTCTCTTATCGTCGGGCAATGAAGCGGGCTGTTCAGTCGGCGTTGCGTCTCGGTGCGGAAGGTATCCGGATCAACTGTGCCGGCCGGCTGGGCGGTGCAGAAATTGCCCGGACAGAATGGTATCGTGAAGGTCGGGTGCCGCTGCATACGCTTCGCGCGAACATTGACTATGGAACCGCATCGTCTTTGACCACTTATGGGATCATCGGGATCAAGGTCTGGATCTATAAAGGCGAGATTCTTGAGCACGATCCAATGGCTCAGGACAAACTTGCAGAAAAACAACAGGCTGGTGGCCGCCCTGCGGGTCGTCCCGGCGCCCGTCGGAATTAAGTAAAGGGGTGATGTCATGCTTCAACCGAAGCGCACAAAATTTCGTAAAGCGCATAAAGGGCGCTTGAAGGGAGTCGCAACTTCAGGTACAACGCTGAACTTCGGCGCCTATGGCCTGAAAGCTGTTGAGCCCGGACGTATTACCGCACGGCAAATCGAGGCGACTCGACGTGCAGTAACACGCCATATCAAACGTGCTGGACGTGTCTGGATTCGTATATTCCCGGATGTGCCTGTATCCAAAAAACCAACCGAAGTTCGGATGGGTAAGGGTAAGGGCTCACCGGAATATTGGATGGTTCGTGTTCAGCCTGGAAAAATTATGTTCGAACTTGACGGTGTCCCGCTCGAAATCGCTCGTGAAGCGTTCGAGAGGGGCTCGGCGAAATTGCCGATTAAAACCCGTTTCGTGACCCGCATAGGTGAAGGAAATTGACCATGAAAGCACAGGATTTACTGGGCAAAACGGCTGATGAACTAAAGGCGGAACTGCTTCAACTGAAAAAGGAGCAGTTTAATTTGCGCTTTCAGAAAGCCAGTGGCCAATTGGAGAATACGGCGCGCCAACGCCAGGTGCGGCGGGATATCGCCCGCATTAAAACGGTGATGTCAGCTAGCGCTGCGTCTTAGGAGAGAAAACGATGCCAAAGCGTATCCTGCAAGGAACAGTTGTCAGCGACAAGAATAACCAGACTGTCGTTGTCAAAGTCGAGCGTCAAGTGATGCATCGGCTATATAAGAAATACATAGGCCAGTCGAAAAAGTACCACGCCCATGACGAGAAGAATCAGTTCAAGGTAGGCGATACAGTCCGTATTCAGGAATGTGCGCCCTATTCGAAACTGAAGCGTTGGGAAGTTCTTTAAGCGTCGCTTAAGTAAACAGTGTTGATACCAAACGAAGGTAAACGACTATGATTCAAATGCAAACCAACCTGGAGGTCGCCGATAATTCCGGTGCAAGGCAGGTGCAGTGCATTAAAGTTTTGGGTGGTTCAAAACGGAAAACCGCTTCCATCGGAGACGTGATTGTTGTCTCCGTGAAAGAAGCGATTCCGCGCGGCCGCGTCAAAAAAGGTGACGTTCAGAGAGCTGTCATCGTGCGCACAAAGAAAGAAATTCGCCGCGCTGACGGATCGGCAATTCGCTTCGATTCCAACGCCGCTGTCTTGATTAACAAGCAGGGCGAGCCCGTCGGGACCCGTATTTTCGGCCCGGTGACACGTGAACTCAGAAGCAAGAATTACATGAAAATTATCTCTCTTGCGCCGGAGGTTCTCTAATGGCTGAAAAATTCGCAGTGAAAAAGGGCGACAAGGTTGTTGTCCTCACGGGCAAGGATAAGGGCCGTACTGGTGAGGTTCTGAGCGTTCTTCGCAAGGACCGTCGTGTGCTTGTTTCCGGCATCAACATGGTGAAACGCCATACGAAACCGAGCCAGGCAGACCAGGGTGGCATCGTCGAGAAAGAAGCGACGATCCATATCTCCAATATTGCCCTGCAGGATCCGAAAGACGGCAAGGCAACCCGTGTTGGCTACAAAAATCTTGATGACGGCCGGAAAGTTCGCTTCGCCAAGCGCTCCGGCGAAGTCATTGATATATAGAGGGCAGTTCGATGACGACGCCAAGACTTAAGAAATTTTACAATGAAGAGCTGCGTAAGCAGCTCCAGGAAAAATTCGCCTACGCCAACGAGATGCAGATTCCAAAACTGGAAAAGATTGTCATCAATGTTGGGTGCGGGGAAGCGGTTGCCGATTCGAAGAAAATCAAATCGGTAGAGAGTGAACTGGCTAAGATCTCCGGTCAGAAGCCAGTTGTCACGACCGCCAAGAAATCCGTCGCGACCTTCAAATTGCGTGAAGGAATGCCGATCGGAGCGAAGGTGACGCTGCGCAAGAACCAGATGTATGAGTTTCTTGACCGGCTAATCAATATCGCGCTCCCGCGTGTTCGGGATTTCCGCGGTGTTTCTGAAAAGAGTTTTGACGGCCGGGGCAACTATGCCATGGGCCTGAAGGAACAAATGGTCTTCCCGGAAATCCATTACGATGATGTTGTGGATGTACGGGGAATGGATATCGTAATCTGTACGACAGCCAAAACCGACGCAGAAGCGCGTGAGCTTCTGAGTGGTTTCAGCATGCCGTTCAAGATTAATTGATCCAAGGAGTTAATTGAAATGGCTAAGAAAAGTGCTGTCGAGAGAGACCTGAAGCGCCGCCGTTTGGTCGAGAAATACGAAGCCAAGCGTGCAGAGCTGAAGTCGATCAGCAAGAACGAGGAATTGCCGCAGGAAGAACGTTTCGCTGCGCGGCTTAAGCTGGCGGAACTACCGCGGAATTCTTCCAAGACCCGTGTCCGCAATCGTTGTGAACTGACAGGTCGTCCGCGCGGTGTATACCGTAAACTGAAACTTTCCCGTATTGGCCTGCGCGACATGGCGTCCAATGGTCAAATTCCGGGCATGGTTAAATCGAGCTGGTAGGGAGATACAGAAATGTCATTAAGTGATCCCCTCGGCGATATGCTGACCCGTATCCGTAATGGTCAGCGGGCCATGAAAAGCTCCATCAAGAGCCCGTCGTCTAAATTGCGGCTGAGTGTGCTGGAAGCGCTGAAGCGTGAAGGTTACATTCGCGGCTATGAAGTGGCAGAGCCGGAAAAAGGCAAGCCGGAAGTTACCATTGAACTGAAATATTATCAGGGCAAGGGCGTGATCGAGCATGTCAGCCGGGTGTCGAAGCCTGGTCGTCGGGTTTATACCGGCGTGAAGGACCTGCCGACCATCCGTAACGGACTGGGTGTAGCCATTCTTTCCACCCCTAGCGGTGTTTTGTCAGACAATGAGGCACGTGATGCCCATGTCGGTGGCGAAGTACTGTGTAAGTTGTATTAGGAGGTATCATGTCTCGAATTGGAAAACATCCGGTGACGATTCCTTCTGGTGTGGATGTCCAGCTCTCCGGTAGTGATGTAACAGTCAAAGGCAGCAAGGGCGTGATGAGCATGACCTTTGTTGATGAAGTTGTTGTCAGCCGTGAAGATGACAAGATCTGGGTCAAGCCGCGCACAGACAATATCCGTGGCCGTCAGATGTGGGGACTGCAGCGGACGTTGCTGAACAACCTGGTAGAAGGTGTCTCTAATGGGTTCACCAAAACGCTGGAAGTTGTTGGCGTTGGTTACCGTGCCGCGGTACAGGGCAAGACATTGAAGCTGAACCTCGGTTTCAGCCATGATGTCGATTTCCCGATCCCGGACGGAATTGAGATCAAATGTCCACAGCCGACGACGATTGAGATTTCGGGCGCCGACAAGCAGCGGGTTGGCCAGGTAGCGGCCGTTATCCGTTCTTACCGGAAGCCAGAGCCCTACAAGGGCAAGGGTGTCAAATATGCGGACGAATATATCTTCCGCAAAGAAGGCAAGAAGAAGTAGGAACCGACCATGGCAAACTCAAAAGAATTGTTCGACCGCCGTCGGCGGAGAAATCGGACCCAGCTTCGCAAGGTGTCTTCAGGCCGTCCGCGGCTGTCAGTGCACCGTACGCTACAGCAGATTTATGTTCAGGTTATTGACGATGCTGCAGGCAAGACTCTCGCGTCTGCCTCCAGCCTCGAAAAGGACCTGCGCAACACGCTGAAAAGCGGCGGTAACAAGGAAGCCGCTGCCGCTATCGGCAAGTTGATTGCCGAGCGGGCCATCAAGGCTGGCGTCAAGGAAGTCGCGTTCGATCGCGGCGGTTACAAATATCATGGCCGGGTCAAAGCCCTTGCCGATGCTGCCCGTGAGGGCGGCTTGTCCTTCTAGGGGAATTGACGATGTTGAGACCTGATCAAAACGAAAAAGGCGATTCAGAATTCGTCGATAAGCTGGTTTACATTAACCGTGTGGCCAAGGTTGTAAAAGGTGGCCGTCGGTTCGGCTTTGCCGCACTGGTTGTCGCCGGTGACCAGAAGGGCCGCGTTGGCTACGGTCACGGTAAGGCCCGTGAAGTACCGGAAGCCATTCGCAAGGCGACTGAAGCCGCGAAACGCAACATGGTGCGGGTGCCGCTCCGTGAAGGCCGGACGCTGCATCATGACGTACAGGGACGCTTCGGTGCGGGCCGTGTGGTTCTTCGTTCAGCACCTGCTGGTACCGGTATTATCGCCGGTGGTCCGATGCGTGCCGTTTTCGAGACCCTGGGCGTGCAGGATGTGGTGACGAAGTCCATCGGGACATCCAACCCTTACAACATGGTCAAGGCGACGTTCGAAGCTCTGAAAGCGATGAACTCCCCTAGAATGATTGCGGCGAAACGCGGCAAGAAGGTCTCCGAGGTAGTGGGTCGCCGTGGCGCCGATGCAGGAAAGGAAAAGGTCGATGGCTAAATCAACGATCAAAGTCACCCAGACGGGTAGCCCGATCGGCCGCCCGAAAAACCAGCGGGCGACGTTGGTTGGATTGGGTCTGAATAAAATGCACCGCACGGTAGAGGTAGAAGACACCGACGCCGTGCGCGGTATGATCCGCAAGGTGAATCACCTGGTACAGGTTGACGAGTCCAAATAGGACCCGAACCGGTCTGATTAAGGAATATTGAACATGCGTTTAAATCAACTAGCCGACAACGAAGGCAGCACCAAGAATCGGATGCGCGTCGGTCGGGGTATCGGTTCCGGCAAGGGCAAAACTTCCGGATCCGGCCAGAAGGGTCAGAAATCACGTTCCGGCGTTGCCATCAAGGGATTTGAAGGCGGCCAGATGTCGATCTACCGCCGGCTGCCGAAACGCGGCTTTAAAAATATCTTCAGCAAGAACTTTGCTGTCGCTAACATCGGTCGGGTACAGACGGCAATTGACGCCGGCAAGCTGGACCCGAAACAGACGATTACGGCAGAGCTGCTGCAGCAGGCCGGTGTTGTCGGAAAAATCGGTGATGGCGTTCGTCTCCTTGCAAAGGGTGAATTGAAGGCCAAAGTTAACTTCGAGGTTGCTGGTGCGTCGAAATCCGCACTTGAAGCAGTCGAGAAGGCCGGCGGCAAAGTCACTCTTCTGGCGGCAAAAGCGGCAACAAGCGAGTAAATACATCGGCGGGGCGGTTTGAAGCCGTACCTTCGGGAGAATTTTTAAATGGCGTCAGCAGCAGAGCAAATGGCTTCCACCATGAGTTTCGGTGCCTTTTCCAAGGCAACGGAACTCAAGAAGCGTTTATGGTTCACGCTCTTTGCCCTGATCGTTTACCGGATCGGGACCTATATTCCAATTCCCGGTGTCGATCCGACGATCCTGGCTGACGTCTTTGCGCAGAATTCCGGGGGCATCCTCGGAATGTTTGACGTTTTTGCGGGCGGTGCCCTCGGCCGCATGACGATTTTTGCGCTTAACATCATGCCCTATATCTCGGCGTCGATTATCATGCAGCTGATGACGTCGATTTCGCCGCAGATGGCCCAACTTAAGAAAGAGGGCGAGGCCGGACGCAAGAAGATCAATCAGTATACGCGCTATGGCACGGTTTTGCTGGCGGCATTGCAGGGTTACGGTATTGCCGCAGGTATTGAAGGGCTGACATTGTCCAACGGACAGTCGGCTGTTATCGATCCGGGCATGCATTTCCGTATGATCACGGTGGTAACGCTTGTTTCCGGTACCGTTTTCCTGATGTGGCTGGGTGAGCAGATAACGGCGCGCGGCGTCGGTAATGGTATCTCGCTGATTATTTTTGCCGGAATTGTTGCGGAATTGCCAAGTGCGCTTGTCGGGACATTGGAACTCGGCCGGACTGGTGCGTTGTCAACTTTTGTTATTTTGCTGCTCCTGGTTATGGCGGTTGCGGTCATCGCGTTCATCGTCTTTATGGAGCGGGCGCAGCGGCGGATCCTGATTCAGTACCCAAAGCGTCAGCGCGGCAACAAGACCTATGGTGGCCAGAATTCGCATTTGCC
This sequence comes from Sneathiella sedimenti, assembly GCF_017313765.1. Taxonomy (GTDB): domain Bacteria; phylum Pseudomonadota; class Alphaproteobacteria; order Sneathiellales; family Sneathiellaceae; genus Sneathiella; species Sneathiella sedimenti. The sequence goes on from NZ_JAFLNC010000004.1 coordinate 10,900, forward strand.
GCTCAAACTGAACACGGCGGGCGTTATTCCTCCGATTTTCGCCTCCTCGCTGTTGCTGATGCCGACGACGGTCGCAAGCTTTAGCGCCGGTTCCGGTCCGGATTGGCTGAACAGCCTGACAGCGATGCTGGGTCATGGGCAGCCGATCTATCTGATGCTATACATCGCGGGGATCGTGTTCTTCTGCTTTTTCTATACGGCAGTCGTATTCAATCCTGATGATACGGCGGATAACCTGAAGAAGCATGGCGGCTTCGTGCCGGGTATTCGTCCCGGAAAACGGACGTCGGAATATCTAGATTACGTACTGACGAGATTGACGGTAGTCGGCGCAGCATATCTTTCTCTGGTTTGTATCCTGCCGGAAATTCTCGTCTCTCAATGGGCCGTTCCTTTTTACTTCGGCGGAACTTCCCTCTTGATCGTGGTGTCTGTCACCATGGATACGGTGGCGCAGATTCAAAGCCATCTTGTCGCCCATCAGTATGAAGGGCTGATCAAAAAGTCAAAGCTCGGGGGACGGCGTAAATGATTTTGATTCTTTTGGGGCCACCAGGTGCCGGGAAAGGAACCCAGGCACAGCGGTTGCAGGACAAGCATGGCTTGGTGCAGCTCTCAACGGGGGATATGTTGCGGGCGGCTGTTGCTGCGGGAACGGAAGTCGGTAAAAAGGCCAAGGCTGTGATGGAGCGGGGCGAGCTTGTGTCCGACGACATCATGACGGGAATCATTTCAGATCGACTGGATCAGCCGGATTGCAAGAACGGCGTGATTCTGGACGGTTTTCCGCGGACTGAAGCGCAAGCCGAAGCACTGGATAGGATGCTGGCTGAAAAAGGCCTCAAGCTGAATGCCGTTATTGAGATGAAAACCGACGACGACATTCTGGTCGAACGGATCACGGGTCGCTATACTTGCGCGAACTGTGGCGCCGGATACCATGATATATTCCTGAAACCGAAGGTCGAGGGAGTTTGCGATAAATGCGGTGGCACCGAGTTTACCCGCCGCAGCGACGATAATGCCGAGACGGTAAAGTCTCGGCTCACAGCCTATCATGAGCAGACGGCTCCCTTGCTCCCGTATTACCGGGGCAAAGGTATCCTGAAGCAGGTCGATGGCATGGCTGGTATTGATGAAGTGACAGCAGAAATAGAAGCGGCCCTGCCGACAATCTAAACTGTTGACTAGGTAACACAAAATTATATAATCGCGCGCTTCTCAGGAGGCGCTTGAGATAACCGGGTCAGGACGACCCGTTTTGGTGATGAGGAGAGACTAGCGTGGCTCGTATTGCTGGTGTAAATATTCCGACGAATAAGCGGGTATTGATTGCACTGACCTATATTCATGGAATTGGCCCTGCAAAGGCTAAAGAAATCTGCACGACCGTCGGACTGGCGCCGGAAGTGCGTGTGAACGCGCTCAGCGACGCTGAAGTTGTGAAGATTCGCGAGACCATTGACAACGACCATATCGTTGAAGGTGATCTGCGCCGTCAAACCTCAATGAATATTAAGCGTCTGATGGATCTTGGTTGTTACCGTGGCCTGCGCCATCGTCGTGGCCTGCCGGTCCGTGGTCAGCGTACCCATACCAACGCCCGCACCCGTAAAGGTCCGGCCAAAGCTATCGCTGGAAAGAAGAAGTAACATGGCACGTGAGAAGACACGCGTTAAACGCCGCGAACGTAAAAACATTATTTCAGGTGTCGCACATGTAAGCGCCTCCTTCAATAATACGAAGATCATGATCACAGACGCCCAGGGCAACGCCATCGCCTGGTCATCGGCGGGATCACAGGGCTTTAAAGGGTCACGTAAATCGACTCCGTTTGCCGCACAGATTGCTGCGGAAGACGCGGGTAAAAAGGCCATGGATCATGGTATGAAAACCCTTGAAGTAGAAGTCAAGGGTCCTGGTTCCGGGCGCGAATCGGCGTTGCGGGCATTACAGTCAGTGGGCTTCAATATCACGTCAATCCGTGATGTGTCTCCCATTCCGCACAATGGATGCCGTCCGCCAAAACGCCGCCGCGTTTAACGGATTAATGCATATCGATACGGGCCTAGTGCCTGTATTGCTATTTGTCTAGATGTCGCAGGTCCAAGGTGGGCCTGCAAAACTATGAGGTCAATACCGTGATTCAGCAAAACTGGAAAGATCTGATCCAGGCGAACCTCTCCGTAGAGCCGGGTGAGCAGAGCGATCGGGAAGCCACGATTATTGCGGAACCTTTGGAAAGAGGGTTTGGTTTGACATTGGGCAACGCGCTTCGTCGCGTTTTGCTGTCGAGCCTTCAGGGCGCCGCCATCACGTCCATTCAAATCGATAATGTTTTGCATGAATTTTCCTCGATCGCCGGTGTGCGCGAGGATGTGACGGATATCGTTCTGAACCTGAAAACACTGGCCATCCGGGCGCATTCCGATGGCCCGAAGCGCATGGTGCTGAAAGCTTCAGGTCCGTGCGAAGTAACAGCTGGCATGATCGAAACCGGCCCGGATATCGAGATTATGGATCCGGACCTGGTTCTCATGACCCTGGATGACGGTGCCTCCATCTCTATGGAGATGAATGTCGACACCGGCAAGGGCTATGTACCGGGCGTCAATAATCATCCGGAAGATGCGCCGATCGGGTTGATCCCGATGGACAGCCTCTATAGCCCGGTTCGCAAGGTTAGCTACAAGGTCGAAGCGGCCCGCGAAGGGCAGGTTCTTGACTATGATAAGCTGACGTTGAAGGTGGAAACCAACGGCACAGTATCTCCCGAAGACGCGGTGGCATTTGCTGCGCGTATTCTGCAGGAGCAGTTCCAGCTCTTCGTGAACTTCGATGAGCCGGAAGAAGTTGTCGTCAAGGAAGAAAGCCAGGAACCTGAATTCAACAGGAACCTGCTTCGCAAGGTCGATGAACTTGAACTTTCCGTTCGGTCGGCGAACTGCCTGAAGAACGACAACATCGTCTATATCGGTGATCTCATCCAGAAGACCGAAGCGGAAATGCTGCGGACCCCGAACTTCGGCCGCAAGAGCTTGAACGAGATCAAGGAAGTTCTGGCACAGATGGGCCTCCATCTCGGCATGGAAGTGCCGAACTGGCCGCCGGAAAATATTGAAGACATGGCCAAACGGCTGGAAGAACCTTTTTAGAACAGCAACACTCGCTGTGGAGTAAGAAAAATGCGGCATCGTAAATCCGGGCGTAAGCTCAACAGATCATCTGCTCATCGTAAGGCGATGTTTGCCAATATGGCAGCATCCCTGATCAAGCATGAGCAAATCCAGACGACACTGCCTAAGGCGAAGGAACTGCGTCCTATCGTCGAAAAGCTGATTACGCTTGGCAAGCGCGGCGGTCTTCATGCACGTCGGCAAGCTTTGGCTGAGCTGCATGAGAAATCGGCAGTCGACAAGCTCTTCTCTACGCTGAGTGAGCGGTATGCGGAACGCAACGGCGGATATACCCGTGTCCTGAAGGCGGGTTTCCGTACAGGCGACGCGGCCCCGATGGGCGTTATCGAGCTGGTTGAACGGGACGTGGATGCCAAGGGACAGGATTCCGGTCCAGACCAGAACGCAGATATGGACGAATTAGAAGCGGAAGCCGTTGCGTAAGACGGCTCCACTATAGAATTGAAAAAGGCAGTCCCCGGGGCTGCCTTTTTTTTCGGCTAGGTGCCCGGCAGGCTGACAACGGCTTGAAAAACACGCTAGTATGGGCATCTATACAGAGACATAGCGTACATCACTAGAATCCGGTTTTACACGAATGAACAGATATTTCCGGCAACTGACATCCGGTATTTTCCTGGCCGTCTTGGTTGCAGCAGGCGCTCCCGCCCAGGCTGAGGATGTGGTCCCCCAGAACCAGGCGCAAATCATGCTCTCCTTCGCCCCGCTGGTTAAGAAGGCTGTGCCTGCGGTTGTCAATATATTCACCAAGACCCGCGTGACCCAGAGCCGGCCCAGCCTGTTTGATGACCCATTCTTTAAGCGCTTCTTTGGTCATAATTTCGGGCCACAGCGTCAGCGGCAACATATCCAGAATTCACTGGGTTCAGGGGTGCTGGTGGACGGCGAGGGTGTCATCGTTACCAATTATCATGTTGTCAACGGGGCCGATGAGATTACGGTGGCGCTTTCCGACCGCCGTGAGTTTGATGCGCGCGTGATTATTTCGGATGAACGGACCGACCTAGCGGTCCTGAAAATAGATGTGGAGGGGGAACGGCTCCCGTTTCTGGAGTTTGCTGATTCCGATACCCTTGAAATCGGTGATCTTGTTATCGCCATTGGCAACCCGTTCGGGGTTGGACAGACAGTGACCAGCGGTATCATCTCCGCTCTTGATCGAAGTGCGGGCGTCGCCAATGATATCCAGTCCTTTATCCAGACGGATGCCGCGATTAACCCGGGAAATTCCGGCGGCGCACTCCTGACAATGGAAGGAAAGATTGCCGGCATAAATTCGGCGATTTTCAGCAAAAGTGGCGGCTCCCTCGGTATTGGGTTTGCCATTCCCGCCAATCTGGTGAAAGCCGTGCTCACGAATGGCCTTGCAACAGGTAAGGTCGTGCGCCCCTGGCTTGGTGCAAGCGGGCAAGAAATCACGAGTGATGTCGCCGATGGCCTCGGCCTTGAAAAGCCGGGCGGCGTCCTGGTCAATCGCATCCATCCAAACAGTGCGGCTTATCAGGCCGGCCTGCGTGTCGGTGACGTAATTATCTCGATTGATGATAAAGAGGTTTTGAACCCGGAAACATTGCTCTTTCGGGTAGCCGCCAGTCCTCTCGGCAAGACGGCACGTCTTGGGGTCTATCGGGACGGGACACGGACAACAATTGAGATGGAACTGCAGCCGGCGCCCGAAATTCCGGCACGAGCCATAGAGACATTGACCGGACGCCACCCCCTGTCAGGATCAGTGGTCGGCAACCTGTCGCCGGCTTACGCACTTGAACTGGGGCTTGCCGCTTTCTCGGAAGGGGTTGTTGTCGCCGGTACAATTAAGGGGAGCGTTGCCGAAAGGTATGGTCTGCGACCAAGAGATATTCTGGTCCGGGTCAACGGCGAAAAAATCACGAATATCGAACAGGCGAAAAAAGTCCTTGAGGCGGCACAGGGAAGCTGGCAAATCGCTATCCGGAGGAACGGCCGGACATTGTCTTTCAAGGTTAGTTTATGACCAGCCTGTTCGATACGGGCCTGCCGGAGGCAAGTCCCGACAGGCCGCTCGCAGATCGTCTGCGCCCGTCACGTCTTGATGAAGTCGTTGGCCAGGATCATCTGCTGAAAAAGGATGCGCCCCTAAAACGTATGCTCGATGGGGGTTGGCTCGCGTCGATTATCTTCTGGGGACCGCCGGGGTCGGGCAAGACGACCATCGCGAGACTTCTTGCGAAAGAAGTGAATATGCATTTTGAGCAGATTTCCGCCGTCTTTTCTGGTGTGGCAGATCTGCGAAAAGCCTTTGACGCCGCGAAAATGCGCCGGCAGGACGGCAAGAGGACCCTTCTGTTCGTCGACGAGATCCATCGCTTCAATCGTTCGCAGCAGGATGGTTTCCTGCCCTTTGTCGAGGATGGCACGATCACCTTGATCGGGGCAACGACCGAGAATCCCTCGTTTGAACTGAACGGCGCCTTGCTCTCGCGCTGTCAGGTCCTGGTCCTCAATCGCCATGATGAGGCGTCCCTTCGCGTCCTGATGGACCGGGCTGAGGAATTAGAGGAACGGCCAGTCCCTCTCGATGACGCGGCGAAGACGGCGTTGGTACAGCTTGCTGACGGGGATGGCCGCTTTTTCCTGAATATGGTCGAGGCTGTTTTCCATTCCGGTGAGGAAATGCTTGATCCAGACGCGTTATCGCAGGTGATCTCAAAACGTGCGCCCGCCTATGACAAGGACCGTGACGGTCATTATAACCTGATCAGCGCGCTGCATAAGTCGCTGCGTGGTTCGGACGTGGATGCGGCGCTGTACTGGTTCTCGCGCATGATGGATGGCGGGGAGGATCCGTTCTATATTGCGCGTCGGCTTGTCCGTTTTGCGGTCGAGGATATCGGCATGGCGGACCCGAATGCGCTGGTGCAGGCCAATGCCGCAAAGGAGGCGTATCAGTTTCTTGGCTCCCCGGAAGGGGATCTCGCCATTGCACAATCGGTTATCTATCTCGCCACCGCGCCGAAATCGAACGCTGCCTATCGTGCCTTTAAGCAGTCAAAGCAGGCGGCGCGCAAGCATGGCTCCCACATGCCGCCCAAGCATATCCTGAACGCGCCGACGGGCATGATGAAGGATATGGGCTATGGCAAGGATTACGCCTATGATCATGACGCGGAAGACGGATTTTCGGGCCAGAGTTATTTTCCCGATGAAATGAAGCGCGAGCAGTATTATTCTCCGGTTGAGCGCGGGTTTGAGCGCGATATAAAGAAGCGCCTTGAATATTGGGCGCGGCTGAGGGCGGAGAGACGGGGCGGAAAGACGGACAAATGAATATGTTTCTATCAGTAGCGATTGGCGGTGCGCTTGGCGCCTGCGCGCGGTATGGCGTGGCTCAGGTGATGCTGCGTCAGCTGGGGCCGGGCTACCCTTACGGAACCTTGTTCGTCAATATTGTCGGTTCCTTCCTGATTGGGGTATTGATCGAGGTCATCGCACTGCGCTGGTCGCCCTCGCCGGAGCTTCGGGTCTTCCTGGTAACTGGGTTTCTGGGCGGCTTTACAACTTTTTCTGCTTTCTCCCTGGATGTCGCCTTGATGGTGCAAAAGGGAGAGACATTGTCAGCGGCGAGTTATGTCCTGATGTCCGTCCTGCTTTCGGTCGCGGGGCTTTTCGCAGGTCTGCATTTAATAAAGGCGGTATTGTAATGAGTCGGGTACAGCATCTGATTGTCACTGAGGATGAAGCGGACCAGCGGCTTGATCGCTGGTTCAAGGCGCATTTTCCGGGCCTTACCCATGGGCAGCTGGAAAAGCATCTCAGAAAAGGCGATATCCGCGTCGACAAGAAACGATCCAAGGCAAATGACCGCCTGGAGGCTGGACAGACCGTAAGGGTGCCTCCATTGCCGGATGATATCTACAAGCCGGTGCAGGCAGGGGGTGCCCGCCCGCCGGAGTCCGAGAAACTCTCGGATCGGGATGTGGCGGACATTCGGCAAATGATCCTGCATATGGACGACTCGGTGATTGTACTGAACAAGCCGGCGGGTCTGCCGGTTCAGGGCGGCAGTGGCCAGAAGCGGCATATTGATGGCCTGCTGGAGGGGCTGCGGTTCGATTATCCGGAAAAGCCACGCCTCGTGCATCGACTGGACAAAGATACGTCCGGTGTACTCGTGCTCGGTCGGACGCGTCAGGCGGCGAAGCATCTGGCAGAAGCGTTCAAGCGCCGGACAACGCGGAAGATATACTGGGCCTTGCTTGCCGGAGTGCCAAAGCCACGCGAAGGGACGATCAGTTACAATCTGGCCAAGATCGTCACGTCGAACGGCGAAAAGGTAGTTGTCGATCGGGAAGGGCAGAAGGCGATTACCGATTACTCCGTTGTTGAACTGGCGGCACAGAAGGCAGCTTGGGTCACGTTCAAACCACTTACCGGGAGGACGCATCAACTTCGTGTTCATGCCGTGGCGCTTGGCACACCGATCGTCGGGGATGGCAAATATGGCGGCCCGGAGGCTTTTCTCGACGGGATCGTCAGCAAGAAAATGCATCTGCATGCGCGGGAGATTACCATATCCCATCCCGATGGCGATGACCTGACGGTCAGTGCACCGTTGGATCGACATATGGCTGAGAGCTGGAAACTTTTCGGATTTCACGAAAATGACTATGAAGATCCGTTTCTGGATATGGGCCTGTAGGGCCACGGGTGGGATATTTCCCGCTTTTGGCTTGACTAATGACTTTGAATCGCTAGATTTTCACGCATGACAATTTCGAACCGACTATTGAGCCTACGACTTATTGGCCCGGCACTCTGAACTTGGTGCCGGGGCGAAAGCTGTCCTATTCTCAAATTTGTCGGGTAAACGAATGTATGCAACGAAGACCTCCGGGTCGCCCATCTCTGAAAATTTAAACGGTTTACGGCAGGAAGAGTATCTTGGCTCCTCCGGGGGGCTCTCTCGACTTCCTTGCGGTCGTACGGGTAGGCGCGGCACCCGGCGACCGTATGCAGGCTGCATTAAACCGACTATAAAATGAAATTGAGGCGCCCAGCGTCCAAAGCGATACAAGAGGAATTCAACATGACTTTCACACCCGGCGAAAAATACAAGCCCTTCGCGCCGATTGATTTACCGGACCGACAATGGCCGACAAAGGTCATCGAAAAAGCACCGATCTGGTGCAGCGTGGATTTGCGGGATGGGAACCAGGCCCTGATCGAGCCAATGGGGCATGAGCGCAAGCTCCGCATGTTCCGCCATCTGGTCGAGCTCGGTTTCAAGGAGATCGAGGTTGGTTTCCCGTCGGCTTCGCAGACGGACTTTGATTTTGTCCGCTTCCTGATCGAGGAAGGCGAGATTCCGGATGACGTAAAAATCCAGGTCCTGACCCAAGCGCGCGAAGAGCTGATCCGTCGTACCTTTGAGAGCATCAAAGGGGCGAAACAGGCCATCGTCCATCTGTATAACTCGACCTCCACCCTTCAGCGCCGGGTGGTGTTCGATCTCGATAAGGTCGGGATCAAGCAGATCGCGATTGAAGGCGCGAAGCTGGTCCGGCAACTTGCCGATGAAATGCCGGAAACGCATATCCAGATGGAATATTCGCCGGAAAGCTTTACCCAGACGGAACTCGATTATGCCTGCGAGGTATGTGCGGCGGTAATGAAGATCTGGAAGCCGACGGTCGACAACAAGATCATCATCAACCTGCCGGCGACGGTTGAGGTTGCCAGCGCTAATATATATGCAGACCAGATCGAATGGATGCACCGTAACCTGCCGGACCGGGACAAGGTACTCCTGAGTCTGCATCCCCATAACGACCGTGGTACGGGCGTTGCGGCCGCGGAATTCGGTATCATGGCCGGTGCGGATCGGGTGGAAGGCACCTTATTTGGTAATGGCGAGCGGACAGGCAATGTCGATGTGGTCAATATTGCCATGAATATGTACACCCAAGGCGTCGATCCGAAGCTGGACTTTAGCGACATCAACGAGGTTGTCCGGACGGTTGAATATTGTAACCAGCTGCCGGTGCATCCGCGGCATCCTTATGGCGGAGATCTTGTCTTCACGGCTTTCTCCGGATCGCATCAGGACGCGATTAAGAAGGGGTTCGGCGCGATGAAGAAATCCAATGATCCGCTCTGGGCAATTCCCTATCTGCCGATTGATCCGGCGGACCTCGGCCGGAACTATGATGCGGTAATCCGGGTCAACAGCCAGTCGGGCAAGGGCGGTGTCGCCTACCTGCTGGAAGAGGACTATGGCATAGAGCTTCCGCGGCTTTTGCAGGTTGAATTCAGCAAGGTTGTGCAGGGCGTGACCGATGCGACGGGCAAGGAACTCTCCTCGGCGACAATCTACGAGATCTTCGAGAATGAATATCTCAACGCCAAGGGGGATATCGAGTTTATCGATCATCATACAACGGTGGACACCCACGCCTCCGAGCGGCGCAAACTGGTCGCGACGATCCGCGAAAAGGGTAAGGAACGCACAGTCGAAGGTATTGGGACAGGGCCGATAGACGCCTATATGTCGGCGCTCAAGCAGGCCTATGGTTTTGATCTCAAGGTCAATGACTACCGGGAACATACAACCGGCTTCGGCTCTGATGCCGTGGCGGTCGCCTATGTTGAAATGCGCGATGATAACGGTGAGCCGATCTTCGGCGTTGGCCGACATGCAAATATCGTAACGGCCTCACTCAAGGCGATTACAAGCGCGGTCAACCGTTCCAAAAACCAATAGAGCAATTGGGGCCGGTGATTCTTCATCGGCCCGTTTTGTCAAGCAGCAGGTATAAATGACGAATTCGACTCCTGATATCCTGGTAGTCTTCGATTGCGATGGCACGCTGGTGGATAGTGCACATAATGTCATTGCCTGCATGCGAACAGCATTTGAAGAAACCGGGCTGCCCGTGCCGACGGACCTGGACATCCGCCGGTCCATCGGTCTAAATCCTGACGTCGCGGTGCGCCATCTTGCGCGTGAGCCACTGAGCGATTCACATCTGGAGCAGATTGTCACTGGTTATAAAACGGCGTTTTTTCATCGCCGGCTTCGCGTAGATCATCACGAGCCTCTGTTCGAGGGCGTGCGGGAGATTCTGGAGAATCTTGCAAGCCGGAAAATCGCCATGGCGGTGGCTACGGGAAAATCCATGCGGGGCGTGAACGCCGTGATCACGCAACATGGCCTTGACGGGTATTTCGGCTCCCTGCAGACCCCGGATCACAACCCCGGGAAACCACATCCCCAGATGCTTGAAAAGGCGATGGCGGTAGCCTGTACGAAGCCGGAGCAGACTTATATGATCGGCGATACCAGTTTCGATATGATGCTTGCGAAAAATGCCGGCTGCCGGGGCGTTGGTGTGACCTGGGGCTATCATGATGAGGCGGAACTGCTGGAGAGCGGGGCGGAGACTCTTATCAATCGTTTCGAGGAACTGCTGGAAATCATTGAGACGCACCGGGAGTAGTTCAAAAATTCAAGTCTGAACTTGCTTTTTCTCGCGTAATCTCTATAAACCAAACGACTGTTAGGTTGAGGGCGCGAATACGGGTAGGGATGAAACGCTTTTACAAAAAAGTGACGGCAGAAGAAGAGGGCGGAGCTTACTCCGTTCTGCTTGATGGGCGGGTGATCAAGACACCGGCGAAGGCGCATTTGCGCTTGCCAACCCATGCCCTTGCAGAAGCCATCGCTGAAGAGTGGGACGCGCAGGAAACAGAAATCCGTCCCTCGAAAATGCCCTTGATGCAAGCTGCCGCAACGGCCATAGACCGGGTTACACCGCAGCGGGATAAAGTTGTTGACGAAATCTCGAACTTTGGCGAAACGGATCTGGTCTGCTACCGGGCAACCTATCCAACGAGTCTGGTTGCGAAGCAGTCAGCGGCCTGGGATCCGATGCTGAGCTGGATCGAGGCACGGCATCAGGTGACCTTGAAGGTCTGCCAGGGCGTGATGCATATTCCACAGCCACCTGAAGCACTTGAGAAAATGCGATCGGTGGTCGCAGCGCAAAATGACATGACGCTTGCGCCCCTTCACAATATTACCTCATTATGTGGGTCTCTGGTGATCGCGCTGGCGGCACTGGATGGCCATATTACCGCAGAGAAAGCCTTCGAGATCAGTGAACTTGACGAAACCCACGTCATGGAGTTCTGGGGGGCGGATGCGGAAGCTGTTAACCGACGAAATAAAAACAAGGAAAGCCTGGCGGCAAGCGTGCGCTTTCTAAAATTAAGCGGCATTATTACCTGAGGAGGGGACATGCAGGATATCATTCAGCAGCTTGAAGAAAAGCGGGCAAAGGCGCGGCTTGGCGGTGGTCAGAAGCGGATCGACTCGCAACATAGCAAGGGAAAACTTACCGCGCGCGAACGGATCAGCCTGCTCCTTGACGAAGGTTCCTTCGAAGAATGGGATATGTTCGTCGAGCATCGCTGCGTCGATTTCGGCATGCAGGAAGAAACGGTCATTGGTGATGGCGTCATCACCGGACACGGCACGATCAACGGCAAGCTGGTGTTTGTTTTCAGTCAGGACTTCACGGTTTTTGGAGGTTCCCTCTCCGAATATCATGCCAAGAAAATCTGCAAGATCATGGACAAGGCTGTTCAGGTTGGCGCACCGGTCATTGGCCTGAATGATTCCGGCGGGGCCCGTATTCAGGAAGGAATCGATAGCCTTGCAGGGTATGCCGAAGTGTTCCAGCGCAATGTGATGGCGTCCGGCGTCGTCCCGCAAATCTCGGTCATCATGGGCCCCTGCGCAGGCGGTGCGGTGTATTCCCCGGCGATGACAGACTTCATCTTCATGGTGCGCGACAGTTCCTACATGTTCGTGACAGGCCCGGATGTGGTGAAGACGGTGACCAACGAGACCGTGACGGCGGAAGAACTCGGCGGCGCAAGCACACATACCAGCAAGTCTTCCGTTGCGGATAACGCCTATGATAACGACATGGAAGTGCTGACGGAAGTCCGCCGTCTTGTCGACTTCCTTCCTTCCAGCAATCTTGAATCCTCGCCCGTTCGTGAGACCTTTGACAATCCGAACCGCAAGGAAGAATCGCTCAATACGCTGGTCCCGGCCAACCCCAACAAGCCCTATGATATGATGGAGCTGGTGGAAAAGCTGGTCGATGAGGGAGACTTCTTCGAAATCCAACCGAACTTCGCGAAGAACATCATCACCGGTTTTGGCCGGATGGAGGGGCAGACCGTCGGTATCGTTGCCAACCAGCCGATGGTTCTGGCCGGATGTCTGGATATCGACAGTTCCAAGAAGGCGGCGCGCTTCGTCCGCTTCTGCGACTGCTTCAATATCCCGATCGTGACGCTTGTCGACGTTCCCGGCTTCCTGCCCGGCACGTCGCAGGAATATGGCGGTATTATCAAGCATGGCGCGAAGCTGCTCTATGCCTATGCCGAGGCAACGGTGCCGAAAGTCACCGTCATTACCCGCAAAGCCTATGGCGGGGCGTATGACGTGATGGCGTCCAAACACTTACGCGGGGATGTCAATTACGCGTGGCCATCCGCGGAAATCGCGGTGATGGGCTCCAAGGGGGCTGTTGAGATTATTTTCCGTTCCGAAATTGGCGATGAGGAGAAAATCCAAAAACGTACCGATGAATATCAGGCACGTTTCGCCAACCCGTTCGTCGCTGGCCATCGCGGCTTTATCGATGACGTGATCATGCCGAACAACACCCGGCACCGGATCACCACATCGCTCCGCATGCTGAAAAACAAACAACTGGAAAATCCGTGGAAAAAACACGGCAATATTCCGCTATAGGGTCGAAGGTAGAGGGAAAGAAAAATGTTTAAAAAGATCCTGATAGCCAACCGTGGCGAAATCGCCTGTCGTGTTATCCGCTCCGCCCGTGCCATGGGCATCAAGACCGTTGCTGTCTATTCCGATGCGGATGACGGCGCTGTACATATGAAGATGGCGGATGAAGCCGTTCACATTGGACCGGCGGCGGCGTCCGAGAGTTATCTCGTCATCGAGAAAATCATCAAAGCCAGCAAGGAAACCGGCGCAGAGGCCGTGCATCCGGGTTACGGTTTTCTGTCCGAAAACCAGGCGTTTGCCGATGCGCTGGATGCGGCGGGAATTGCGTTTATCGGTCCGGGCAAAAAAGCGATCGCCTCCATGGGCGACAAGATCGCCTCTAAAAAGCTCGCGCTGGAGGCTGGTGTCAATACTGTTCCGGGTCATATGGACCTGATCGAGGATGCGGAGCACGCCGTCAAGATTTCCAAGGAAATCGGCTACCCCGTCATGATCAAGGCCTCCGCTGGCGGAGGCGGGAAGGGCATGCGCATCGCGCATAATGACGCGGAGGCGCGCGAAGGCTTCCAGTCGGCCAAGAATGAAGCAATCAGTAGCTTCGGTGATGACCGGATTTTCATCGAGAAGTTCGTTGTCGACCCGCGCCATATCGAAATTCAGGTGCTGGCCGACAAGCATGGCAATTACCTCTATCTGGGGGAGCGCGAGTGTTCCGTCCAGCGGCGCCACCAGAAAGTAATTGAGGAGGCGCCAAGCCCCTTCGTTGATGAGAAGCTCCGTAAAGCGATGGGCGAACAGGCTGTCGCGCTGGCCAAGGTAGTGGATTATCACTCCGCCGGCACGGTCGAGTTCATTGTTGGCAGTGACAAGAGCTTCTATTTCCTTGAAATGAATACCCGTCTGCAGGTGGAGCATCCGGTGACGGAGCTGATCACCGGAATCGACCTTGTCGAGCAGATGATCCGCGTTGCCTATGGCGAGAAGCTTACCCTGACACAGAAAGACATCAAGCTTACTGGCTGGGCGCTGGAAAGCCGACTCTATGCCGAGGACCCTTACCGGGGCTTCCTGCCGTCTATCGGTCGCCTGAGCCGCTACAAGGTGCCGAAAGGGGACAACGTCCGGGTCGATACCGGGGTCACGGAAGGCTCCGAAATTACCATGTTCTACGACCCGATGATTGCCAAGCTTGTTACCTACGGCAAGGATCGTGATGAGGCGATTGAGGAGATGGGCCGCGCACTCGATGCCTATGAGGTGAGCGGTATTGCCCACAACATCAACTTCCTGAATGCGGTTTGCAACCATCCACGCTTCAAGGCGGGCAACCTTACCACCGGTTTTATTGCCGAGGAATATCCGGAAGGTTTCCATGGTGCGCCGCTCAGTGAGGAAACCTACGAGAAACTGGTCGCTGTTGCCGCCCTTGTTCATCTGCGGTCCGTCAGCCGGTCGCTGAAAGATGTGGTGGCGAAGACTGCCGAAAAGTGGGTCGTCAGCGAAGGTAAGGAAAAATCGGTCGAGATTTCCGTCGAGGATGCAAAAGGCGGCATTGATGTCCAGATCGGTGATCGCGTGATCGCCGTGCGGTCCAAATGGGAGCCGGGTAAACGCCGGATCAAGGCCAAGGTAAATGGCGTCAAGATGATTGCTCAGTTGCAGTTATTCCGGGGTGCCGTCCGTCTCACCCATGGCGGTGCGGAAGTTAATCTTGCGGTGCGGACACCGAATGCGGCAGCGCTCGCAGAGATTATGCCGATCAAGGTTGCGGCGGATATGTCGAAATTCCTTCTTTGTCCGATGCCGGGCATGGTCGTCTCTGTCAATGTCAGTGAAGGCGATGAAGTGAAGGCCGGTCAGGCGCTGGCTGTGGTTGAGGCCATGAAAATGGAGAATATCCTTCGGGCTGAGCAGGACGGTGTCGTTTCCGCCGTGAAGGCGGGTGCCGGTGACATTCTGGCCGTGGATGACGTTATCCTGGAATTCGAGTAACCGGAATTGAACGGACCTGTAGCGGGTCCTTCTTTCCTTTTACCGTTAAGGTGAAAGGTTTGACGTCTGGATATTGGTCGGCGACTGCAGAAAATGCCCGTTCGCCGACAAATATCTGGCCCGGCCCCGCGAACGCCTGAATGCGCGCCGCGGTATTTACTGGATCCCCAAGGGCAGTGAAATCGAGAATTTCCTCGCCGCCGACATTTCCGACGAAAGCGATGCCTGAATCGATCCCGATCCCGACGGGGAGCGAAGGCTCCCTTGATCCGTCATAGCCGAGTTTTTGAAGGAGCTCCTGAGCCGCTTCTATCGCGGCACTCTTGAAATTGGGGCCAGTAAAACCGGGAATGAAAAAGGCCATCACCTCGTCGCCAATGAGCTTGTCGACTGTTGCATCATAACTTATCAGGATTTCGGTAGCAGTATTGTAGAACTGGTTGAGGGCATCGGCAAACTTCTCCGGGCCCAGCCGTTCTGCAAGTTCCGTTGATCCCCGGACGTCGGCAAACAGGATCGCCGTCTCGACTTCTGCGCCGCCTTTCGGCATTTTCTCACAGCAAAGCGCGCACATGCGGGGGTTTTTCTTCGACGGCCTGAAGCCAATGGCACGGCAGATATGTCCGCCAAAACCGCCAAATGGATTGTTGCAGGCCTTGCAACGGGGTGGTCCGGGTAGCAGGCGCATCAGCTTGCGCCAGTATTTTTTCCCAAGATGCCCCTCAGACAGCGTCTTCTGCCATTTTTCCCTGTTGATGTCTGTTTGCGAATGAGTTGCCATGCAAGGCC
This sequence comes from Sneathiella sedimenti, assembly GCF_017313765.1. Classification (GTDB taxonomy): domain Bacteria; phylum Pseudomonadota; class Alphaproteobacteria; order Sneathiellales; family Sneathiellaceae; genus Sneathiella; species Sneathiella sedimenti. The sequence goes on from NZ_JAFLNC010000004.1 coordinate 26,686, forward strand.
TTTCAAGAGCAACTCTATATATCATTAAAATCTAATGTTGTCACGCTGCCTTGGGTGACGGAAGGTTCTTGATGTCAGGAAACCACGGACCCAAGGTCGCCATTTTTCAGGAATACGCGCTTGAAGGCGGCCTTTAGTTCCATATCAAATTCAGACATGCTCACCGGGATGCCGAGGTTGACGAGGGACGTCACCCCATGTTCGGCAATCCCGCAGGGGACTATCCCGTCATAATGGCTGAGGTCGGGGTCAACATTGATCGAGATGCCGTGAAAACTCACCCAGCGGCGCACCCGGACCCCGATGGCGGCGATCTTGTCATCGCGAAAACCCCGGTCAACCCAGACGCCGACCCGCTCGCAGCGCTTTTCGCCCTTGATCTGATACTGTGCCAGCACGTCGATCACCCAGTCTTCGAGGTCCTGCACATAGGCACGGATATCCGCATTGCGTTTCTTGAGGTCCAGCATCACATAGGCGATACGCTGTCCGGGGCCATGATAGGTATATTGTCCGCCACGGCCGGCCTTATGAACCGGGAATCGGTCCGGATCCCTGAGATCGGCAATGTCTGCGCTGGTGCCTGCCGTATAAAGCGGGGGATGTTCCAGCAGCCAGACAAGCTCCCGGGCGGTGCCGTCCCGAATGGCGGCGACCCGCGCTTCCATGGTGGCGAGTGCCTCCTCATAGGGGATCGGGTCGTCCGAAATTTTCCATTCGATTTCCTGCATGCACGCTATATAGCAGTTTCCGGAGAAACAGCAATATTTGCGCGTTCCCGTGTGATGTTAATACCCTGTTAACCCTGATGGATGATAATGGCGTTACTTTGGAATGCGGGAAAGTATGGCCATGAACGAGGAAGACAAGGCGATTGAAGGCGTGGATGTGGAAATCTCGGTAGTCCTGGGAAAAGCCATCATGCCAATTCATCAACTCCTGAAAATGGGGCGCGGCGCGGTTATCGAACTCGATGCCAATGCGGATGACGACGCAGTCGTTCTCGCCAACGACAAACCTATCGCCTATGGCGGCATTATAATTGTCGATGATAATATCGGTATTTCGATCACCGACAGCGTCAAGAAAAATCTTCCGGAATTTTAATTCACCGAATTTTCAATTCAGTTGTTGCGTAGGGGGCAAACATTTGTTATTTCCCTGCTCCATTGTGCGGTCGTGGCGGAATTGGTAGACGCGCAGCGTTGAGGTCGCTGTCCGGTAACACGGGTGGAAGTTCGAGTCTTCTCGACCGCACCACTTATCTCATGCCCAGATATGGGCTGAGAAAGTTTTCCACAACATTTTCATGAAACTTTCCCCAACTACGCTATGATAGCGTGGTATAGGGATGTTCGCGTATTTCCTTAAAATATTGATGCCGATAAATAATTTTTGGTGGCGTCGTATTTTGTCATCGGGTAAACGCAGGCATCGATTTATTCGGGAGAGTTTGAAAGTATGGCGAAGGATATTTCTGAGAAGGCAATGGACTACCACCGGTTGCCGAGACCGGGAAAATTGACAGTTACGCCGACAAAGCCGATGGATACCCAGACTGATCTTGCGCTGGCCTATTCACCGGGTGTCGCGCATCCTTGCCTTGCTATCGCCAATGACCCCGTCCAGGCAGCCGAATTGACCGCCCGAGGAAATCTTGTCGGCGTCGTCACCAACGGCACGGCCGTACTCGGCCTCGGGGCAATCGGTCCGCTGGCCTCCAAGCCGGTGATGGAGGGAAAGGCGGTCCTGTTCAAGAAATTCGCCGGAATCGATGTATTCGATATCGAGCTCGCCGAGACAGATCCTGAAAAGCTCGTTGATATAATCTCGGCCATGGAGCCGACCTTCGGCGGCATTAATCTTGAAGATATCAAAGCGCCGGAATGCTTCGTGGTGGAAAAGCTCTGTCGGGAACGGATGAATATTCCGGTCTTCCATGACGACCAGCATGGCACGGCAATTTGCGTGGCGGCGGCGGTCTATAACGCGCTTCGCATAGTCGAGAAGAATATCACCGAGGTCAAGCTGACGGCCTGCGGGGCCGGGGCGGCGGCGCTTGCCTGTCTTAACCTGCTGGTCAGCCTCGGCATGCCGCGGGAGAATATAACGGTCTGCGATATCCATGGCGTTGTCTATGAAGGACGGACGGTCGAGATGGATCCGTATAAATCCGTCTTTGCGGTGGATACGAACAAACGCACACTTGCCGACGCCATGCAGGGAGCGGATATTTTCCTCGGCTGTTCCGGTCCCGGCGCGCTGAAGCCGGAAATGGTGGCGACCATGGCGGACAAGCCGATTATTCTGGCGCTGGCCAACCCGACACCAGAAATCCTGCCGGAGGATGCCAAGGCCGTGCGCCCAGACGCCATTATCGCGACGGGCCGGTCTGACTATCCGAACCAGGTGAACAATGTCCTGTGCTTCCCCTATCTCTTCCGAGGTGCCCTTGATGTCGGCGCGACGGAAATCAATGAGGAAATGAAGATCGCGGCGGTAAAAGCCATTGCCGATCTTGCCATGGCGGAACAGTCGGATATCGTTTCCAAGGCGTATGGGGCGACACAGGCGAGTTTCGGTCCTGACTACCTGATCCCGACGCCCTTCGATCCGCGGCTGTACCTGGAAGTTTCCTTCGCCGTTGCCAAGGCGGCGATGGATAGTGGCGTGGCCACCCGGCCCATAGAAGACCTTGAGAAATATCACCAGAGCCTGTCGCATTTCGTCTATCGCACGGGCTTTGTCATGAAGCCGCTGTTCGACCGGGCGCGTCAGGAAATGATGCGTATTGCCTATGCCGAAGGGGAGGAAGAGCGCGTCCTGCAGGCGGTACAGACGGTTGTCGATGAAGGGCTGGCGTCGCCGATCCTCATCGGACGGAACAAGGTCATCGAATACCGGATCGAGAAGCTTGGCCTCCGCATCAAGCCCGGCGTTGATTTCGAGATTGTCGATCCTGAGAATGATCCGCGGTACCGGGAGTACTGGCAGGCCTATCACAAACTGAGGGAGCGGTTTGGCGTGGATGTGGAGACGGCAAAGGCTCGCATACGTACCAACACAACGATCATCGGCGCGATGATGGTTCATCTGGGTCATGCGGATGGCATGATCTGCGGTACCTACGGCAAGTATGATCAGCATTACCGGCGTGTGTCCGATATTATCCCGTTCCGTGAAGGGGTTCGGGATGCCTCGGCCCTTCATTTGCTGATCATGCCTGACAGGACCCTGTTCTTTACCGATACCCAGATCAGTCACGAGCATACGGCGGAGGAACTGGCGGAACTGACAATTCTCTCGGCGGACGAGGTTCGACGCTTCGGGATTGAACCCAAGGCAGCCCTGTTGTCCTATTCCAATTTCGGATCGACGGATATGCCTTCTGCCCGGCGTGCACGTAAGGCCCTCGCGATGATCGAGAAACTGGCTCCGGAGTTGGAGGTTGAAGGGGAGATGAAGGCCGACTCAGCCCTGATCCCGGCGATCCGCGAGACGATATTTCCCAATTCCCGGCTACAGGGAGCGGCCAATCTCCTGGTCATGCCCAATCTGGATGCGGCGAATATCAGCTATAATATTGCGAAGAGCATCGGGCACGGGATTGCTGTCGGCCCGATCCTGATCGGTATGTCTAAATCTGTTCATGTGACGGCGGCCTCCATCACCGTGCGCGGACTCGTCAATATGACGGCTATCGCTGCCGTCGATGCACAGGATCACAAGGCTGGAAAAATGATGCCGGGACCGGTCGCGAGAAGAGAGCGTCTTATAGATGAAGGTTGAATATGACCGATGCGCAGGACAACAGGGATGAGGCTGTCGAAGACGAGAACCTTGCGCGTTCATATGGCCTGAATGATGAAATTGTTCAGGAAATACAGGGCGCGATAGAGCGCGAAGACACCGCCTTTATTCACGACACGCTGCAGGATTGGCATTCTGCGGATGTGGCGGACCTGATCGAGCAGCTCAAGCCGAAGCTGCGTCTGCCGTTCTTGCAAATCATGGAAGGTCGTGTTGATCCGGATGTCTATTCCGATCTCGACGAAAATGTGCGTGAGCATCTGGTTGATGAAATGGAGCCGGCGGAAATCGCCGCCTTCCTGAATGAACTGGAACTCGACGACGCTGTTGACGTTCTGGAAAGCTTTCAGGAGGAAGAGCAGCGAGAGGTCCTGAACGAGATCCCCGTCGAGGAACGCGTTGTGTTGCAGGAAGGCCTGTCCTATGGGGAGGATAGTGCCGGCCGCCTGATGCAGCGTAACCTGATTGCGGTGCCGGAATACTGGAACATCGGCCAAACAATCGACTATATGCGCGATACGGACGATCTGCCGGAGGAATTCTACGAAATCTTCGTCGTGGATCCGCGTCATCACCCCATCGGAACGATTTCGCTGAACCGGGCCATGCGCAGCAAGCGCACTGTGCAGGTGCGCGACATCATGGATACGGAACAGAAACTGATTCCGGTCGATATGGACCAGGAAGAAGTCGCGTATCTGTTCCAGCAATACCGTCTTGCCTCCGCCGCGGTCGTCAATGAGGATGGCGCCTTGATCGGTGTGATCACCGTTGACGATATCGTCGACGTTATCAGCGAGGAGGCGGAGGAGGATATCCTGCGTCTCGGTGGTGTGTCCGAGGATGACCTGTTCGGCAGCGTCATGACGACAACGCGGGCCCGTTTTCTCTGGCTTTTTGTCAATTTACTGACGGCGATTGCGGCGTCCATCGCGATCGGCCTCTTTGATGCAACGATGGAAGCGATTATTGCCCTCGCGGTTTTGATGCCGATTGTCGCCAGCATGGGGGGCAATGCAGGGACCCAGACCCTGACAGTTGCGGTGCGTGCAATCGCAACCAAGGAACTCACGGCGGCCAACATGCTCCGAATCCTGAGTAAGGAAACCATGGTAGCCTTTCTAAATGGCAGTATTTTCGCTGTCCTGGTTGGTTTCACGGCCTGGTTCTGGTTTTCCAGCCTGCAAATCGGTTTGATTATTGCCCTGGCAATGGTCGTGAATATTATTGTGGCGGCGGTCGCGGGCATGATCGTGCCGGTGACCCTGGATCGGATGAAGATCGATCCCGCCATCGCGTCCAGCGTGTTTGTCACCACAGTGACCGATATTGTCGGCTTCGTCGCATTTCTCGGGTTGGCAACCGTTGTCCTGCTCTAGGAGCGGCTAACGGGCCCAGTCGAGGTTTTTCGCCGCGGATTTATCCGGATGCCAGTCGTGACTGGTCGCGAACATATGGAACGAGTGGATAAGATCCTTCTCGCTTTCCCGAAGCCAGATCAGGCCAATCACGCGATCGATATTAATCCCTTCCACCGGTACCAACGTGACGCCCGGTCCCGTCAGGATATCGGGCATCATACACAGGCCGAGACCCGCGCCGACATAGGCAAGGGCCTTCTCGTCCTGATCTGTCCTGAAGACGATATGCGGATTGACCCCGGCGCTGGAGAAGGATCGCGTCACCTCTGTTTCCCCTTCACAATGGGACCGATGCAGGAAATCAAGCCCATCCAGCTCTTTCAACGGTATTGCGTTGCGGTTCGCAAAGGAATGGGAGGACGGAACGGCGAGCATATATTTCCAGGTATAAAGGCGCGTAAACTGCGTGTTGCTGATATCTTCCGGCGGAAGGGAGATCGCGAGATCAATCCGACCTTCATCGAGCCAGCGTTGCAGCTGCGCCGGTGTGCCGTCCTTGATGGATATCTGGATATCGGGATGCGCCTTGCCAAAATCATTCAGCAAGGCGGCGATCCGGCTCGAGGGCGCGCTACGCAATAGTCCCAACTGTAATCGCTGAACCGGATTTTTCCGCGTGATATCTGTCTTTGCCGCGTTACATTCATAAATGATGGTGCGGGCATGGGGAAGGAAGCGGCGACCGGCCTCCGTCAGGGATATTTTCCGTGCGTCGCGGTTAAAAAGGGGCGCGCCAAGTTCCGTCTCCAGCTTTTTGATGCCAGTTGATAATGTCGGCTGGCTTACAAAGGCTCGCTCGGCCGCGCGGGAGAAGTTGCTGGTTTCAACGACGGCAAGGAAATAACGAAGCTGATAGATATCCATGTATTGATGATATCAATAACTATGATCGAAAGAAATGATTTTATCTATGAAAGGTAGGTGACTATACTCCCAAGGGTAAAAGATGCTGCTTGCGGGTTAGTCGATTTGCAGCAAAACTATGCAGGTAAATATACAAATACCGGGGCTAACCGGAGTGGGTGACAAATCGCTTATCAATAAATCCAGCTAGGGGGGTGCGTTAGGTCAGGAACGCGCAAAAACCACCTCTATTGCAAAAAGGAAACAGTAAATGTCAGCAATTCATTTTCCGGGTCTCAATTTTGGTCTTGGTGAGACAGCCGACATGATCCGGGATACGGTTTCGGGATTTGCGAACGAAGAACTCGCCCCGAGAGCAGCGGAAATCGACGCCACGAACGAGTTCCCCATGGATATGTGGCGGAAAATGGGAGATCTTGGCCTGCTCGGGATCACCGTGGACGAAGCCTATGGTGGCGCGGGTCTTGGCTATCTGGAACATTGCGTTGCTGTCGAGGAAATCAGTCGGGCGTCGGCGTCTGTAGGGCTTTCCTATGGGGCGCATTCAAATCTGTGTGTAAATCAGATATCCCGCAACGGAACCGAGGCCCAGAAAACCAAATATCTGCCCAAGCTGATCAGCGGGGAACATGTCGGCGCACTGGCAATGAGTGAACCGGGCGCGGGCTCTGATGTTGTCTCCATGCGGCTCAGGGCGGAGAAGAAAGGCGATCGCTACGTCCTCAATGGCAATAAATTCTGGATTACAAACGGCCCCGATGCGGATGTTCTGGTGGTTTATGCGAAAACAGTGCCCGATGGCGGCCCGCGCGGCATTACCGCCTTCATCATTGAAAAGGATTTCCCCGGGTTCTCTACCGCGCAGAAGCTGGACAAGCTTGGCATGCGCGGTTCGAACACCTGCGAGCTTGTGTTCGAGGACTGTGAAGTGCCGGAAGAGAATATTCTCGGCACCCTTAATGAAGGTGTACGCGTCCTTATGAGCGGCCTCGATTACGAGCGCGTTGTCCTGTCCGCCGGCCCTCTCGGTATCATGCAGGCCTGCATGGATGCGGTGATACCCTATATTCATGACCGTGAACAGTTCGGCCAGCCCATCGGGACGTTCCAGCTTATGCAGGGCAAGGTCGCGGATATGTACTCAACCATGAACGCCTGCAAGGCATATGTCTATGCGGTGGCAAAGGCCTGCGATCGCGGGGAGACGACGCGAAAGGACGCGGCGGGAGTTATCCTTTACGCGGCGGAAAAGGCCACCTGGATGGCGCTGGAGGCGATCCAGGCGCTGGGTGGTAATGGCTATATTAATGACTATCCGACCGGGCGGCTCTTGCGCGATGCTAAGCTCTATGAAATCGGGGCAGGCACAAGCGAGGTCCGGCGGATGTTGATCGGGCGCGAACTGTTTAATGAAACGGCTTAATGTCAGGAAAGAAATTCCTCGACTAATAACAAGGAGAATAAAATGAGTGAAGATCCAATTGTCATCGTTGGTATGGCGCGGACGCCAATGGGTGGTTTTCAGGGCGACCTTGCGGACGTCAAAGCGCCGGAACTCGGTGCAACGGCGATCAAGGCGGCGATGGATCGCGCAGGCGTCACCGGAACGGATATCGATGAAGTGATCATGGGCTGTGTGCTCCCGGCCGGCCTCGGCCAGGCACCAGCACGACAAGCATCCTTTGGGGCCGGTATTCCTGATAGCGTGGGCTGCACCACCGTGAACAAGATGTGCGGTTCCGGAATGCGCGCCGCAATGTATGCGTTCGACGCCATCAAGGCCGACAGCAACAATATCGTGGTCGCTGGTGGATTCGAGAGCATGACGAACGCCCCCTATATCCTGCCGAAAATGCGGACCGGCCTCCGGCTTGGTCATGGCGATGTGAAAGACCATATGTTCCTGGACGGTTTGGAAGACGCTTATGAGGAAGGTCGCCTGATGGGTAGCTTTGCTGAGGAAACGGCAGGCCTTTACCAGTTCACGCGGGAAGCGCAGGACTCCTATGCGATTGAATCGCTGCGGCGGGCGAAGCAGGCGACGGAAGACGGGACTTTTGCGGCGGAAATTACGCCGGTGACCGTCAAGACCCGCAAGGGCGACGTGACAATCGACAAGGATGAACAGCCACTTAAAGGCAACCCGGAGAAAATTCCGTCCCTGAAGCCTGCCTTTGCGAAGGACGGGACAGTCACGGCGGCGAACAGCTCCTCCATTTCCGACGGCGGCGCGGCGCTGGTTCTGATGAAGGAAAGCGAGGCAAAGCGGCGTGGCCTGAAGCCCATCGCCAAGTTCCTGGCCCACTCCACCCACGCTCGCAAGCCGTCCGAATTCACCATGGCGCCGATTGATGCGATTCAGAAAGTGATGGACAAGGTGGGCTGGACAAAAGACGACGTTGACCTGTTCGAGATCAACGAGGCCTTTGCTGTCGTAACCATGGCGGCGATGAATGACCTTGGACTGGATCATGAAAAGGTCAATGTGCATGGCGGCGCTTGCGCGCTTGGCCATCCGGTTGGCGCGTCCGGTGCGCGGATTGTTGTTACGCTTCTCTCTGCCCTGCAGAAATACGGCAAGACACGCGGTGTCGCCTCCCTCTGCATTGGCGGCGGTGAAGCGACAGCAATGGCGCTGGAACTCGTCAACTAAGCGCGGAAGAAACGGAAAAGGGAGGGAACCGGATGATTTTGACCGAAGAGCAGACCATGATCCGTGACATGGCGCGCGACTTTGCGCAAAATCGTCTGGCCCCTCATTCCGCCAAGTGGGAAGAAGACGGTGCCATCCCGCGGGACGTCCTGAGCGAGATGGGGGCGCTCGGCCTGATGGGCATGACGGTTCCGGATAGTTACGGTGGGGCCGAAGCGGATTATGTTTCCTATGCCCTTGCTCTGATGGAAATTGCGGGCGGGGACGGCGCTGTCTCCACGGTGATGAGTGTCAATAACTCCCCATGCTGTGCCGCCCTCCTGAAAGAAGGAACTGAGGCGCAAAAGCAGACCTTTCTTACGCCACTTGCCAAAGGGAAGGAGATCGGCGCTTTCTGCCTGACCGAACCGCAGGCGGGTTCGGATGCCTCCGCGCTCAAGACCCGGGCGCGAAAAGAAGGGGATCATTATGTCCTGAACGGAACCAAGCAATTCATTACCTCCGGCCGGATTGGCGGTATTGCACTGGTTTTCGCTGTGACAGATCCGGACGCCGGAAAGCGGGGGATCAGCTGTTTTATCGTTCCGACAATCAGTGAAGGGTATCGCGTTGTCTCGGTTGAGAAGAAGCTGGGTCAGAAAGCTTCTGATACCTGCCAGATCGCCTTTGATGACGTGCATATCCCGGCGGCGAACATGTTGGGGCCGGAAGGAGCGGGCTATCGCATTGCCCTTGCCAATCTCGAGACAGGCCGTATCGGAATTGCCGCGCAGAGCGTCGGCATGGCGGGTGCGGCGCTGGCCCATGCGCTGGCCTATGCAAAAGAGCGGAAGGCCTTTGAGAAAACAATCATTGAACATCAGGCGGTCGGCTTCCGCCTTGCGGATATGGCGACCAAGCTGGAGGTCGCGCGGCAGATGGTGCTGCATGCGGCCAGCCTGAAAGACGCGGGGCACCCCTGCCTGACGGAGGCCAGCATGGCGAAGCTCTTTGCGTCTGAAATGGCGGAGGAGGTTTGTTCCGGTGCGATCCAGACCCTTGGCGGAAACGGCTATATTGCCGACTACCCGGTCGAGAAGATCTATCGCGATGTTCGGGTCTGCCAGATTTATGAGGGCACATCGGATATCCAGAAGCTGGTGATTGCACGCAATCTGGCGGCAGGGTAATGGGCTGAAATCATGTCAAAAACGATAGATTTTTATTTTGATTTTTCTTCTCCCTATGCCTATCTCGGCAGTCGCCTGATTGAGGCTGTTGCCGCAAGGCATGACCGGGAGGTTGTCTGGCATCCCTTCATGCTCGGCGTGGCCATGCAGGGTGAGAAAACCTTTCCATTGACGCAATATCCGTTGAAAGGGGACTATTCGCGCATGGATTTTGAACGGACCGCCCGTTATCACAAGATCCCTTTTGTCATGCCGGCGGACTTCCCAAAACTGACCCTTGGGGCTTCCCGCGGGTTTCTCTGGATTGCCCGGCATGATCCGGCACAGGCCATCGCCTTTGCAAAGAAGGTTTTCGCCGCCTATTTCGTCTCAGGCAAGGATATTTCCGATATCGAGATCGTTGCCGAAATTGCAGAGGAAACCGGCGTTGATCGCGCCGCCTTCTCAGCGGCAATTCAGGATCCTGAAATCAAGGCGGCCTTCAAGGCCTCGGTTGAGGATACCGTTTTCAACAGGAAGGTTTTCGGCGCGCCATTCTTTATCGTCGAAGGAGAAAGATTCTGGGGCGCCGACCGTGTCGGTCAGCTTGATGAATGGCTGACGAGAGGGGGCTGGTAGTGGTTTTGCGGGCGCGGAAATATCGGCTGTCCGGCCCCGCAACCGCGGAGCCGGGATATGGGAATAACCTAGAAGAGGAAATAGCCGCCGTCGATCAGCATGGTATCACCCGTGTGATAGGCGCTGGCGTCCGACATCAGGTAAACGGCCATGCCGCCGAAATCCGCAGGCTGGCCCCAGCGGCGGGCGGGAATGCGCGGCTTCACCGCATCGGAGAATTTCTGCCAGGCGATCGCATTTTCCGTCATTGCGGTTTCGATCCAGCCGGGCAGGATCGCGTTGGCGGTAATGCCTTTGCCGGCGAATTCCACGGCCAGCGCACGGATCATGGAAATCACGCCGCCCTTGGTTGCGGCATAATGCTCGTTCCTCGCGGCACCGGAAATGGCGGCGAGACTGGCCGTCCCGACAAGACGTCCACCCGGATCCCCGTTCTCGGCGCGCTCCACCATATGTTTAGTAGCGGCCTGGAAGGTATAAAAGACACCATCCAGATTGATGTCGAGGATGCGGTGCCATTCCTTGTCGTCAATTTCAAGGAAGGATTTTTTGCCCGAGCTTACGCCCGCATTCGCGAAGCAGCCGTCAACACGACCAAACTGCGAGAGCGTCTCGGCAAAGCAGTCCTTGACTTCCTTTTCATCGGCGACATTGCAGATGAGGGAGGAAACGCGCGTGCCATGAGCTTTCAACTGCTCAACGGCAGCAGCGTTTTTGGTTTCGTTCGTCCCCCAGATGCAGACGTCGCCTCCCGCCTGTGCAATGGCGTCCGCCATGCCAAGGCCAATACCGCCGTTTCCGCCTGTGATAAGGGCGACCTTACCGGTCAGATCAAATGCATTATAGGCCATTCATGGCTCCTTTATTGTTTCTTGCGTAGAGGCAAATCCGTAACACAAAGGGCGACATTCGCCAAGCAATCGATTTTCGCGTGCTGAAAGGGAATATGAGATAGATGACTGTATTAAAAAGCAGCCTTAACACCCGGAGCGATGATTTCAAGGCTAACGCAGCGCATTTGGCCAACCTCGTCGAGGACCTGAAGGAAAAGGTGGCGATCATCAAGCAGGGCGGTGGGGAGCGGGCGCGTGAAAAGCATCTTTCCCGCGGCAAGCTTCTGCCGCGCGAGAGGGTTCGCAAGCTCCTTGATCCCGGATCGCCCTTTCTGGAATTCAGCCAGATGGCCGCCTGGGACATGTATGGCGGGGATATTCATTCTGCCGGCATCATCACCGGCATCGGCCGGGTGGAAGGACGTGAATGCGTCATCATCTGCAACGATGCGACGGTGAAGGGCGGCACATATTATCCACTGACCGTGAAGAAGCACCTCCGGGCGCAGGAAGTGGCGCTGGAAAATCGGCTCCCCTGCATTTACCTTGTGGATTCCGGCGGGGCGAACCTTCCCAACCAGCAGGATGTATTCCCCGATCGCGACCATTTTGGACGGAGCTTCTATAATCAGGCGAACATGTCCGCCCTCGGCATCCCGCAAATTGCGGTGGTCATGGGCTCCTGCACCGCCGGCGGTGCCTATGTCCCGGCGATGTGCGACGAAAGCATTATCGTGCGCAATCAGGGCACGATCTTTCTCGCCGGTCCGCCACTGGTGAAGGCAGCAACCGGTGAAGTGGTCTCGGCTGAGGATCTTGGCGGGGCAGAGGTTCACTCCCGCACATCCGGTGTGACAGACCATATGGCGGAGAACGATCTACACGCCCTGCAGATTGCACGGAGCTGTGTCGCCAACTTCAACAAGCCAAAGCCAATGCAGCTTGAGGTGAGGAAGCCCAGGCCACCGCTTTATGACCCGAAGGAGATTTACGGCCTGATCCCGAAGGACATGCGCACGCCCTTTGATGTGCGGGAGATTATCGCCCGCGTTGTAGACGGCTCTGAGTTCGACGAATTCAAGAAAAACTACGGCACGACGCTTGTCACCGGCTTTGCCCATATTCACGGCTATCCCGTCGGTATTCTTGCTAATAACGGCATTCTTTTCTCGGAATCTTCCGTGAAGGGGGCGCATTTCATTGAACTCTGCTGCCAGCGGAATATCCCGCTTGTATTTCTGCAGAATATCACCGGCTTCATGGTTGGCCAGAAATACGAGGCAGGCGGCATCGCGAAAGACGGCGCCAAGCTGGTAACGGCTGTGGCGACCGCCAAGGTGCCGAAATTCACGATGATTTTCGGGGGCTCTTTCGGGGCGGGGAACTATGGCATGGGTGGTCGCGCCTACAGCCCGCGGCTCCTCTGGATGTGGCCGAACGCGCGCATCTCCGTGATGGGCGGGCCGCAGGCCGCCGCCGTTCTTGCAACAGTCAAGCGGGATGGAATGGAGGCGCGCGGCGAAAGCTGGAGTGCCGAGGAGGAAGCCGCCTTCAAGGCGCCGATCGAGGCGCAATATGAAGAGGAAGGCCATCCTTATTTCGCCAGCGCCCGCGTTTGGGATGATGGTATTATCGACCCGGCGGAAAGCCGGATGGTATTGGGGCTCGGTATTTCTGCCGCCCTCAACGCGCCCATTGAGCCGACGAAGTTCGGCCTGTTCAGAATGTAGGAGACTTTTATGAGTGAAGAATCAGCGGTATTGCACTTTTCCACCGATGGAATCGCGACCATCACCCTTAACCGGCCGGAGGTGCATAACGCTTTCGATGAGGAGCTGATCGAGCGCCTGGGGGACATGTTTCTCGATGTCGGCCATCAGGAAGGGGTGCGGGCAGTTGTTGTTGCCGCGGCCGGCAAGAGCTATTGCGCGGGCGCGGATCTTAACTGGATGAAACGGGCGGCCCATTTCACCGATGAGGATAACCGCGAGGACAGTATTGCTCTCGGGAGAATGCTGAAAAATCTTCATGCCATCCCGAAGCCAACCATCGCGCTGGTCCAGGGGGCGGCCTATGGCGGCGGACTCGGTCTTGTCGCTGCCTGTGATATTGCCATCGGTGTGAAAGCGGCAAAGTTCTGCCTGTCCGAGGTGAAGCTCGGGATTCTGCCGTCCGTGATCTCGCCCTATGTGGTGGAGGCAATTGGCATTCGCGCCTGTCGCCGTTACTTCCTGACGGCGGAAGTTTTTGATGCGGCAGAAGCCCATCGTCTGGGCTTGCTGCATGAGGTGGTTGAGGATGTGCATCATCTCGCGGAAGCGCGGGATAACCTGTTGGAACAGATCATGAAGAATGCCCCGGGCGCCATGGCGGAATCAAAAGACCTGATCTATGCGGTCGCGAACCGTCCCATCGACCAGGATATGATTGAGGACACGGCGGAACGCATTGCCACCCGCCGGGCGACAGAGGAAGGGAAGGAAGGTGTGGAGGCCTTCCTTGAGAAGCGCAAACCCAACTGGCATATAATTTAACCTATGATTGGACTTATAACCGGTGTTTAAAAAAATACTCATTGCAAATCGCGGGGAGATCGCGTGCCGGGTCATGGCCACAGCGGCGAAGCTCGGCATCCGGACGGTAGCCGTCTATTCCGAGGCGGACGCCAATGCCCGCCATGTCGAGATGGCGGATGAAGCCGTCCTGATTGGTCCGGCGGAAGTCTCGGCGAGTTACCTGAAGGGCGATACTCTGCTTGAGGTCGCGCGCAATACCGGGGCGGAGGCAATCCATCCCGGTTATGGCTTCCTGTCCGAGAACGCGGGATTTGCGGAGAAATGTGCAGACGCCGGTATTGTCTTTATTGGGCCGCCTGCCGATGCAATCCGTGCCATGGGCCTGAAGGATGCCGCGAAGGCCCTGATGGTCAAGGCCGGGGTGCCGGTCGTGCCCGGCTACCATGGAGAAGGCCAGGATCCCGATATGCTCGCGGCGGAGGCTGAAAAGATCGGATATCCGGTGTTGATCAAGGCGGTCGCGGGCGGCGGCGGCAAGGGCATGCGGAGCGTGAGTTCACCAAAGGAATTTCCGGCGGCGCTTGCCTCCGCCCAGCGGGAGGGGCAGTCGGCCTTTGGGGATAGTCGCGTTCTGATCGAGAAATTTCTGACCAAGCCACGCCATATCGAAATTCAGGTGTTTGCCGATTCCCATGGCAATGCGGTGCATCTGTTCGAGCGCGATTGCTCCCTGCAACGGCGGCATCAGAAGGTGATCGAGGAAGCACCGGCGCCGGATATGCCTGAGGCAATGCGAGAGGCCATGGGGGCCGCAGCCGTCGCAGCGGCCAAAGCGATTGGGTATGTTGGGGCAGGCACCATTGAATTTATCGCCGATGTTTCCGAGGGATTGAAGGAGGACGCCTTCTACTTCATGGAGATGAATACCCGCCTTCAGGTGGAGCATCCGGTTACCGAAATGATCACCGGGCAGGATTTGGTGGAATGGCAGTTGAAGGTTGCTGCGGGGGGTGAACTCCCTTGTGCGCAGGAAGACCTCTCCATCTCCGGCCATGCGTTTGAGGTGCGGCTCTATGCCGAAGATCCGGCCAATGACTTTCTGCCTGCGACGGGGCAGTTGCTCCGCCTGAAGCCACCACGGGAGAGGGACGGCGTGCGCATTGATACCGGTGTGCGGGAAGGGGACACGGTGACGCCGTTCTATGACCCGATGATCGCAAAGCTGATTGTCTGGGATAAAACCCGCGATATGGCGCTTCAGAAGCTGAGTGCCGCGCTTGATGAGTATCAGGTGGCTGGCGTTGCAACGAACCTCGCCTTCCTTGGAAATATTGCCGCCCATCCGGCCTTCGCGGCGAAGGATCTTGATACTGGATTTATCGACCGTTTCAAGACGGATCTGGTGCCGGAGCCGCTTACCCCGACGGATAAAGATATGGCGATTGCCGTGGCGCATCTTCTGCTGGAGCGCGAGAAAGCCCACAAGGCAACGCGGTCCGCAACAAACGATCCGTATTCACCGTGGGATGATCTCACCGCATGGCGGCCCAATGATACCGGCCATGATGATTTCAAGTTCGAGATTAACGGGATGGAAGTGACCGCTCATATTGTTTATGAGAATGGCGGCTACCTGATCGACCTGCCGACGGGCGTGCTCCCCGTGCAGGTGGAGCGCACAGCGGATGGGGGTATTCTCGCGGATATCGCCGGACACAAGCTGTCGGCCGCCGCGGTTACCCAGGGCGACAAGATTATCGTCATGACGACAGGTCGGCAGGTCGAGCTGACGCAGATCACCAATGATTTCGATGATGCTGACAGTGACTCGGGGGCCGGTGCCATTACCGCGCCGATGCCCGGAAAGCTGATACAGATATTTATCGATTCTGGTGCGACCGTTGCCAAGGGGGATCCGCTGGTGGTTCTGGAGGCCATGAAAATGGAGCATACATTGACGGCCCCCCGAGATGGCACAATTGAAGACATCTTTTTCGAGGTTGGGGACCAGGTGGATGAGGGTACAGTGCTTGTCCGCTTCGAAAGTGAGGAAACATCATGACACTTCCCTCCAAGGTGCGTATTTTTGAAGTCGGTGCGCGGGATGGCCTGCAGAATGAAAAGCAGATGGTGCCAGCTGATATCAAGGTCGAGCTGATCGAACGCCTGGTCGATGCGGGTGTTGCCGCCGTTGAGACCGGCAGTTTCGTCTCCCCGAAATGGGTGCCGCAGATGGCTGATACCGCCGATGTGATGGCGAAGCTCTCGCGCCGGGAAGGCGTTACCTATGCCGTGCTGACCCCGAATATGAAGGGATATGAAGGCGCGATCGCCTCCAAGGCGGACGAGATCGAGATTTTCAGCGCCGCTGCCGAAATGTTCAATCAGCGCAATATCAACTGTTCCATCGCCGAGAGCCTGGAACGATTTGCGCCGGTGACGGAAGCGGCAAAAGCTGCGGGCATTCCCTATCGGGCCAGTGTGTCCTGCGCGCTTGGCAGCCCGTTTGAGGAAGAGGTGACGCCTGAAGCCGTCGCTGATGTGGCAAAGAAACTCTATGATATGGGGTCTTATGAAGTTTCCATCGCGGATACAATCGGCGTGGGGACACCCCTTCGGACAAAAAAGGTGATCGAGGCCGTTGCCAAGGTTATGCCGCTCGAGGCAATCGGGGTGCATTTTCATGATACCTATGGTCAGGCGCTGGCGAACTATCTTGCGGCACTGGAAATGGGCATCTCGAAACTTGATAGCTCCGTCGCCGGTCTTGGTGGATGCCCTTACGCACCGGGCGCGACCGGCAATGTTGCGACGGAGGATGTCGTCTATATGCTTGATGGAATGGGGATCGACAGCGGGATCGATCTTAAAAAACTGGTCAAGACAGCCTGGTTTATTTCTGACTATCTAGGTCGTTCGCCGGTCTCCAGCGTTGCAAGGGCCCTTAAGAGCAAAATCGACTAAACGTTGATTTCTGGACAAGCGGGGCCCTTTCGGGGTATCTATTAGCCATGGCAGTACATCTTCTAATCGTTAGCGTCGGCAATACGTCGGTCGATCAACTTCGCGCGAATCAGTCTCGACGGCTGATTGCAGGGCCTTTGTGCCATGTCACCAAGCAGCGTCCAACCCGTGAAGCGGAGCTGCTTGACGGCGGTTCTGTCTATTGGATTATCAAGGGCCATATCGCCGCCCGTCAGAAGGTCGTGGAGCTTGAACGGCTGTTCGATACCGAAGGCGAGAAATGCGGCCTGATCCTTGATTCAGAATTGATCGAGACGGAACTGTTTTCGCGCAATCCGCATCAGGGCTGGCGCTATCTGGAAGCAGAGGATGCACCGCGTGACCTGCGCGACCTCGTGGAGGAAAGCGAAGCTGACGACGACAGCGAAGGTGAGCTGTCCGAGGAAATGGCCGCCGAATTACGCTCTCTTGGGCTACTCTGACGGCGCAGATTCCGGCCTGATCCATACGGCCGTATCATGAAAGACTGCCCCGCCGTTTGGTTTGGCGGCCTCGGCGCTGATCAGGATGTTGATCCCGACTTTCTCGATGAAATGCTTGCCGGGCCAGACGCCTTCTGAAATTACCGTTCCGGGCTGAACCCCGTCAAATATTTCAACATGAATGAGCAGGGAGCCCTGCCTGTTGCCCAACCGGACAATGGCGCCGTCCTCGGTGCCGAGGCGAGCTGCGTCACTGCCATGTATCTTAACGGTCGGCCGTTTCTCCTTTTTCAGGGACGTCGGCGTTGCGGTGAAGGAGGAATTGAGAAAATTTCGCGCCGGTGCCGTCACCATACGAAACGGATGTTCCGCATCCGTCTGGTCGATAACCTCCCAATGGTCGGGCAGGGACGGCATGCCGTCAAAATTTGGTCCCATGCGAGACCAGTCCGGTGTGAAGTGGAATTTCTTGTCCGCGTGCCCAAAGCCATTGAGATAATGCGCTTCCTCATAGGGAATCTGGCAGTCATGCCATTTACTCGCGGTGAGGCTCGCGGCGTCCGGCCAACCCGATATTTTCAAGGTGTCGTCGATTATCTCCATTTCCGTCATCTCGAAACCGCGATGGTTTGCGCCCAGCCGCTTTGCAAGGCCGCAGATAACCTCATGGTTTGATCGGCACTCCCCGAGTGGCTCGATAATCTTCCCGCCCATCATGATGTGATTCTGTCCGCCGCCCTGATAAAAATCGTCATGCTCGACGAAGGTCGTGGCAGGCAACAGGATATCCGCCATTTTGGCCGTTTCCGTCATGAACTGTTCATGCACACAGACGAAAAGATCGTCACGCGCGAAGCCGGCATGAACTTTCGTGAGATCCGGGGCAACATCCATGGGGTTCATATTCTGGATAAACAGGCCCGTGATGGGGGGACCGTCACCGAGATCTCGCTTATCGCCTGTCAGGACCGGGCCGATACGGGACATATCAAGCACGCGGATATTCGGGTCCACCGCATCCAGCCCTTCAATCAGGGTTTTGTTCCAGTGGTAGATAGCACCGTTATTATGAAATGCTCCGCCGCCCTCATGCTGCCAGGCGCCAGTTACTGCGGCAAGGCAACTTGCGGCATGCATATTGACGGAGCCATTCCGACTGCGGGAAAAGCCATAGCCGAGCCGGAGGAAGGATTTCTTCGTTTGGCCATAAAGCCGGGCAAATTCATATATTTCCTCTACCGACAAGCCCGTTATGTCGGCGGCCCATTCCGGTGTCCGGGTTTTAAGATGCTCTTCCAGCTCTGCAGCACCCTTGGTGTATTTTGCTATATAGGCACGATCCGCCATATTCTCCGCAAAGAGGATATGCATCACTGCGCATGCAAGCGCGCCGTCCGTGCCGGGCCTGACGCATAGGTGCATATCCGCGGCAATGGCGGTGGCATTGCGATAGGGATCGATGACGACAATCTTTGCGCCTCTCTCTTTGCGGGCGCGGGTCGCATGGGTCATGACGTTGATCTGGGTGTGAACAGCGTTGGTGCCCCATATGACCACGAGATCGGATTTCGCCATTTCCCGCGGGTCGGTCCCGTGCAGCGAACCGGTGCCGACATTCCAGCCAGTCCAGGCCAGCGTTGTGCAGATAGTGGAGTGCTGCCGTGAGTATTTCTTGACATGGCGCAGCCGGTTGATCCCGTCCCGCTGTACCAGGCCCATGGTTCCCGCATAGTAATAGGGCCAGATGGTTTCGCTGCCATATTCGGCTTCGCGCTTGAGAAAGGCCTCCGCCACTTCGTCGAGGGCGTCGTCCCAGCTGATCCGTTGCCACTCGCCGCTGCCTTTTTCGCCGACGCGACGCATCGGGTGCATCAGGCGATCCGGATGATGTGTCCGTTCCGTATATCGGGCGACCTTCGCGCAGATGACGCCCGCCGTATAGCTGTTATCCGCAGCGCCGCGCACCCGGCCGATCTGTTGTGGCCCCAGCCGCTCAATCTCCAGCGCGCATGTGGACGGGCAATCATGCGGACAGGCGGAGGGGAGAATTTCAGACTGAGTGGAACTTGTCATAGCGGGATATTTTTCTTTTCTTGCTGCTTTCGCTGCAGGTTTCTGTAATTGATGATTAACTGGTAGATTAGTGAGATATTGAATACGCCGCAATCCATGACATTGGAAAATAGTCGATTTTTGGTGAATAGGCTGGAATTGACGGGGCGGGCAAGATATATCGGGGCGTGAGCTAACCCGGTGAAAGCTAAGTAATTTGAAGGTAGTTAAGAAAATACTGAAAGGCGACGGTGCCAAGGCTGTGATCAGTCTGCTGGCGGCAGGCTATATCTGGCTTGTCTACCGCACAAGTCGCTGGCAGGTGATCAATGGGGAAGCCCCTCATTCCCTGATGACCGAGGGGAAGCCCTTTATCCTTGCTTTCTGGCATGGCCGCCTGCTGATGATGCCGATTTCCGTGCAGCGCAAGACACCGGTTCACGTCATGATTTCCCATCATGGCGACGGCGAGATCATTGCCCGGACGATCAAGCATTGGGGGCAGGAGAGTATCCGGGGATCTGCGACCAAAGGCGCGGCGGCCGCGATCAAGCAGATGCTGAAGGTCCTGAAGAAGGGTGAAGTCGCCGTTATCACGCCGGACGGTCCGCGCGGGCCCAGAATGCGCGCGCAAGAAGGAGTGGTGCGCCTGGCGGCCATGTCCGGCCTGCCCGTCTATCCGGTCAGCTTTTCTACGACACGAGGAAAAGTTCTCGGCAGTTGGGATCGTTTTTTCCTGGCCGCGCCGTTCAGCCGGGGGGTTGTTATCTGGGGCGACGGGATCGAGGTTCCAAAGCGCGATGAAGACGGCGCCTTTCAGCAGGCACGCGATGCGATCGAGAACAGCCTCAATGACATTACCCATGCTGCGGACACGGCCTGTGGACGCGAAACAGTTGTACCGGAGCCGCGCGATAAACCGGTCAAGCCGCACAAAAAGGTGGCGGAACTCTGATGCAGATGGCTCTTTACAACGGCCTCCTGTGGATTGGTGCGCCGGTCCTGCGACGGCATATGAAAAAGCGCCTCGAGTCGGGCAAGGAAGACCCGGACCGGTTTCAGGAGCGTCTCGGCACTGCGTCTCTTCCACGACCGGAAGGAGAGCTGATCTGGATCCATGCGGCCTCCGTCGGGGAATCGATTTCTGCATTGCCGTTGATCGAGGGGCTCCTTAAATCAGCAGGTGACCGGAAAGTCCTGGTTACCACCGGCACGCGCACGTCAGCGGAAATCATGGCCTCCCGATTGCCGGACCGCACCCTTCATCAGTATGTCCCGATTGACATGAAACGCGCGGTGCGTTGCTTCCTCGATCACTGGCGACCGGACCTGGCGATCTGGATAGAATCGGAAATCTGGCCCAACCTGATTGTGGAAAGTGCCGAGCGCGGTATTCCAATGATGATGGCGAACGCCCGGATTACAGAGAAATCCTTTCAGATTTGGCAGAAATCGCTTGGCTTTTCCCGAAAGCTCCTCCGGAATTTTCACTTTTGTTCCGCGCAATCGGAAGACTCTGCCGCGCGATTGCGGGAACTCGGGGCGCATTCTGTGGAATGTTTTGGTAATCTCAAATTTGCGGCGGAACCGCTGCCCGTTGATCCGGTGGCGCTCGCAACACTGACCAAGGAGATTGCGGGACGGCCCCTCTGGCTTGCGGCCAGTACCCACCGCGGAGAGGACGAGTTCGTTCTCGCAGCGCATGGACGTTTGCGACAGAAATATCCCGATCTTCTGACAATTATTGTTCCCCGACATCCCGAACGCGGTGGGGAGGTGGCAGCCCTTGCGGCGGATCTAGGGATAAACGCGGCGCAACGGTCCAGAGCGGGGGAGATAGAGACGGGAACGGGCGTATATGTCGCCGACACCATTGGGGAACTCGGCCTTTTTTACCGGTTAGCAAAGATCGTTTTTATTGGCGGGTCGCTGGTGCCGACGGGCGGGCAAAACCCGTTGGAGGCCGCGCGCCTGGACTGCGCCCTGCTGCATGGTCCCCATATGGACAATTTTGCCGATGTGATGCAGAGCTTCGATGAACATGCGGCGAGTGTGAAAGTGACCGATGAAGAGACGCTGGCGGTTGCAGTCGCAGGCTATATGGATGATCCGGCAACGCGGGACGAGATGGCCGAGCGCGCGTCCAGGGTTGTCGCAGGTGGCGAGGTGACTCTTCAAAAAACACTCGAACAGGTGGAAGCGCTATTGTCGGGAGGGGCGCGATGAAGACGCCACAGTTCTGGCAGCGCGACAGTAACAGCTTCCTTCCTCTTCTGTTGACGCCGGCCGCCTGCCTTTACGGAGGGATCAGCCGCTTTCACCGTTCCCTGCAAAAAGGGGAGCGGGTGTCCGTACCGGTCATCTGCATCGGCAATGTTGTGGCGGGCGGTGCGGGCAAGACCCCGGTCGCGGTTGCCGTCGCCCGGCTATTTCTCAGTGTCGGGAAAAAGCCGCATTTTCTGTCGCGGGGGTATGGGGGTACGCTTGCGGGCCCTACGCGCGTTGTCCTTGATGTCCATACATTTCGGGAGGTCGGGGATGAACCGCTCATTCTCGCCGAGACCGCACCAACCTGGATCGCTCGGGACCGGGCTGCCGGTGCGCGTGCCGCGGAAGAAGCCGGGGCAGATGTGATCATCATGGATGACGGATTCCAGAACCCGTCGCTGGTAAAGGATCTTTCCCTGCTTGTGCTCGACGCTGACTATGGTGTGGGTAACGGGCGCCTGATTCCGGCAGGCCCGCTTCGGGAACCGCTCGCTGCGGGGCTCAGTCGGAGCGAGGCGGTTATTCTTGTTGGCCGCAACAATGATCAAAATATATTAAACCAATTAAATACATTTAAACCGGTTTATAATTCTTATTTGGTCCCGCGACCTTCTGCGGAGGCCCTCAGCGGTGAGAGAGTGGTGGCATTCGCTGGAATCGGCCGCCCGGAGAAATTTTTCAACAGTCTTCGAGAGGCTGGTTGTGACTTGATAGATCACTTTAGCTATGCCGACCACCATGTTTATAAAAAAGAAGAAATTATGACTATGGTT
Organism: Sneathiella sedimenti; assembly: GCF_017313765.1. Lineage (GTDB taxonomy): Bacteria > Pseudomonadota > Alphaproteobacteria > Sneathiellales > Sneathiellaceae > Sneathiella > Sneathiella sedimenti. The sequence continues at coordinate 49,109 of NZ_JAFLNC010000004.1, forward strand.
GAGAGCGCTGCGACGCAGAATGCTGCCCTTGTCACTACCCGGAAGGACTTTGTCCGGCTCCCGGCGGAGGCGAGAATGATGGTCACCGTATTTGATGTAGATATGGCGTTCGAGACGCCGGAGGCGTTGAAATCCCTCCTTCTTTCTGTCCTGAAAGAGGGGTAATGCATGAAAAAAGTATCACTAAAATACCGACTGGAATGGATCGCAGTCAGGATCGTGATGGCGATTTTCCGCCTGCTGGGCCGGAAAAATGCCGCGAGTTTTGGAGGCTGGCTCGCCCGCAAGATTGGTCCCCGTTTGGGCGTTCATCGTGTTGCACGGGAGAATATGACCACCGCGTTGCCACATCTCACCGGGCGGGAGGTTGAGGAGAATCTCATGCGAATGTGGGAAAACCTTGGCCGCAATGTCGGGGAGATACCGTTTAACCGCGACATCCTGAGTGATACGGAATCTGTCGAAATCGTCGGAGAGGAATATCTCGATGCCTATTTGGACAGTGGCAAGTCGGCCTTCTTCGTTACCGCGCATTATGGGCCATGGGAACTGGTGGCGCTGGTCGGGCGGCGTTTGGGCGCGCGGGCGACCGGAATTTACCGGGCGGCCAATAATCCGTTGGTCGAGGATTTCTTTCAGGAAATGCGGGCCGATCCCAATTACAGCTTTGTTCCGAAAGGGAATGAAGGCGCACGGACCATTCTCAAGGCGGCGCGAAATGGCGGGGCGATCGTTCTGTTGAATGACCAGAAGCTGAATAACGGCCTTGCTGTCCCTTTTTTCGGACGGGATGCCATGACCGCACCGGCAGTGGCGGAGATTTCCTACAAGATGGATGTCCCGATTTATCCGATGCGGGCTGAACGTCTGGAGGGTGGCCGTCGCCGCTTTACCATATATCCCGCGCTCGACGTTCCCAAGACCGGCGACAAGGCGACGGATGTATATGCGCTGCTAAAGGCGATCAACGAAACCTATGAGCTCTGGATAACCGAGCGGCCGGACCACTGGTTCTGGGTCCATAACCGCTGGTCCTGACGTATCACTGCCCTAACTGGCGAGGGCGAGGCGCGCCTTTTCATTCCGGACATTTTCGAGACGCTCAAGCGCAATCTTGTCGGCGATCTCGGCGGTTGTGACATTCTCCCGCTTCGCCCGCTCGAAGATGCTGAGACAGGTGTCATGAATGCCCGCCACCTGCTGCATGGCTTTGTCGCGCTTAAAATTCGGTCCTTCATGGCTGATGATGATGATCCCGCCAGCGTTGATTGCGTAATCCGGGGCATAGAGGATGCCTTTTTCCATCAGCATCTTCGCATGGCGATCCTCGGCCAGCTGGTTATTGGCAGACCCGGCGACAACACGAACCTTTAGTCTGGCAATGGAGTCATCATTAAGGATGGCGCCAAGCGCGCAAGGCGCAAAAACATCGGCGTCCTGGTCGTAGATTGCCTCGATGCCAACTGCTGTGGCGCCCAAATTCCTGACGGCTTTATCCACCGCGGCTTCATGGGGGTCCGCGACGATCAATTCCGCCCCGGCATCTTTCAGGAGCTCGCAAAGACCATAGCCGACGTTGCCAAGGCCCTGCACAGCAACCTTCACACCGGTAAGGTTGGTCTTATTCAGTTCAAACTGGACCGCCGCGCGCAGGCCGTGAAAGACGCCCCAGGCGGTCGCGGGGGATGGATCGCCGCTATTACCTTCGCTGATCCCGGCGATATGGCGAGTAGACCGGCGGGCAATTTCCAGATCCGGTACCGTCGTACCGACGTCTTCCGCCGCAATATAGGTGCCGCCTAATTGATCGACAGCCCGGCCGAACGCCTCAAAAAGTTCTGGCGTCTTGTCGGTGCGTGCGTTGCCGATAATAACCGACTTGCCGCCACCGAGATTTACCCCAGCGAGAGAGGACTTGTAGGTCATTCCGCGGGAAAGCCGCAGCACATCGGCAATGGCCTCTTCCTCATTCTGGTAATCCCACATGCGCGTGCCGCCGAGGGCCGGGCCGAGAGTCGTGTCATGAACGGCGATAATTGCCTTCAGGCCGGATTTTTCATCATGGAAAAACAATATGTCTTCGTGGTTGTCGAACTCTTTCGCAGAAAATACTGTCATGTCGCACCCCAAAAAAATATGTAACGAATATAATGTCTTGACCTTGATATTTTCCTAATATTGGCTGAAATCAATTCAAATTTTATCGATTTTCAAACTTCGCAGCATACTTTCGCCAAAATATGCAAAGGATTTGCAAAGTTTCTGCCGGGTGTGACGAAAAGAAATAAAAATCTGCCTCGAAAATCCGGGATTGGTGGGATTGAGGTTAATTTTTGCGATTCATAAGCGATCCGTTTGGGAAAGAACATCCTTAACGGCGTCACCAATTCTCAGGCTGGACGTCAGTCCCGGGCTCTCCATTCCGAACAGATTGACCAGGCCCGGAACGTCATGGTCCGGCTCCCCGGAGAGCACGAAATCGGCTGCTGCGCCATCGGGGGTCTGGACCTTTGGGCGGATACCGGAATAGGCCGGGATCAGGCTGTCGTCGGGAAGGGCCGGGAAATATCGACGAATTGCCTTGTAGAAATCACGACAGCGGGTGGGGTCAACTTCATAGTCGATTTGGTCCACCCATTCCTGATCGGGGCCGAACCGGATCTGCCCGGCAAGATCGATGGTCACATGAATACCAAGGCTTGCCGTATTCGGTACCGGATAGATCAGCCGGGAAAATGGGGACCGGGCGGTCATGGTGAAATAGCTGCCCTTGGTGAGATAGCGTGTCGGGATATGCGCTGATGCAAGGTCGGCAATTCGTTCCGCGACGCCTTGCGCGGAAAGCCCGGCCGAATTGATCAGGTTCCGGCATTGCACTGTCGTCCCGCCGGCGGTGACGGCAAACCCTTCCGCTGTTCTTTCGGCTTTATCAAATGCGGTGTTATAGGCAATCGCCCCGCCATTGTCCTCAATTTCTCCGATATAGGCGAGCATGAGCTGATGACTGTCGATAATCCCGGTGGAGGGTGAGAGGAGCGCCGCCGTGCAGTTGAGCGATGGCTCCATCTTCAAGGCCGCATCGCGCGCTAGATACTGGATGTCGTCAACGCCATTGGCGGCCGCCTTCGCCGCGAGGGAATCGAGCGTTTCCAGCTCCGCTTCCGAGGTCGCGACGATCAGCTTGCCGCATCGCCTGTGGGGAATATGACGGGTGGCGCAATAGTCATAGAGCTGATGCTTTCCCTCAACACAATATCGCGCTTTCAGGCTGTCTTTAGGATAGTAGATACCCGCGTGGATAACCTCGCTGTTGCGCGATGACGTTTCCTCCCCGAAATGCGCTGATCGTTCCAAAACAAGCACGTCACGGCCGGCAACCGCAAGGGTCCGGGCGATGGCGAGGCCGATAACGCCGGCGCCAACAACGATATTTTCAACATCCAAAGACATAGCCGTCCCTAACACTTTTTTATTTCATTCACAAAGGGTTGATTTTACCTGCGCGCGGAAGCGTTTACGATAAGGTATGAGACAAATTTTCGCCATCGTCTTTCTTGCCATGTTCGGACCGTTTCTCGGTGCCTTGCCGGCGAACGCCAATCCGGAATTATGGGCGAAGTACTGGCCACGGACGGATTTTTCCCGAAGCGAAGTGCCCTTTGATGAAATCCTGAATGGCGGTGTCCCGAAAGACGGCATCCCGTCCATTGATAACCCGAGGTTCATTCCGGTCGCCGAGGCCGATCATCTCAAGGCGACGGAGCCCGTAATCGGTGTTGTCGTGAATGGCGAGGCGAAGGCCTATCCCCTGCAGGTCCTGATCTGGCATGAAATTGTGAATGACGAGATCGGCGGTGTGCCTGTTGCCGTGACTTTCTGTCCGCTCTGTAATGCCTCCTTGGTGTTTGATCGGCGGATCAACCACCCGGAGAAGGGGGAAATAGAGCTCGAGTTCGGGACGACCGGCAAGCTCCGACATTCCGACCTGATCATGTATGACCGACAGACGGAAAGCTGGTGGCAGCAATTTGTCGGTCGGGCGATCATCGGAGAGTTGCTTGGAGCTGAGCTGGACATGCTCCCTGTGAGAATCGAATCCTTCGCCAAATTCAAGGAACGCCTGCCAAGCGGCCTGGTTCTTGTCCCGACCGAGGAAAATTTTCGCCGCTACGGGATGAATCCTTACCAACAGTATGACAGTGCCTGGCAACCTTTCCTGTATAACGGGGACCTGCCGGATGTTGTCCCGCCGCTTTCCCGGGTTGTTGTGGCGGAGGGGCGTGCTTGGGCGCTGGATTTTCTACGTGAGAAAAAGCGCATCGAGACGCCTGACGGCCTCATTCTGGAGTGGGAGAAAGGGCAGAATTCTGCGCTTGATGCCGCGATAATCGGGGAGGGTGTCGATATCGGCAACGTAACCGTGCGCCGCCGGGCAGGGACAGGATATGAAGATATCCTCTACACGGTCGATTTCGCCTTCGCCCATCATGCTTTTCATCCTGACCAGCCGATCATCTTCGAGTGAGGAAGATTTCCGCGATCCGTCAACTTTTTGTAAATGCGATCCAGATATGGTGCTTGTCTTGTATCGGTGGCTGGTTTACTAAATTACCGCATCATATCAGATCATGGATGCCAGTTGGCGGCGGTGAGAATTGCTGGGGGCGAATAGAACGTGTCAAACGTGACAGTGACTTTGGACGACTCAAATCCTGAAAAAGAAGAACAGCCTACCCGCGCGCATATTATTGTGGTGGGAAATGCCAAGGGCGGGTCGGGTAAATCCACAACCGCCATGCATATCATCATTTCGTTGCTGACGATGGGTTTCAAGGTGGGGGCCATCGATCTGGACGGGAAACAGAAAACCCTCGGTCGATATATCGAGAATCGCCAGAACTTTATCTCGAAGAAGAATATCAAGCTGCCGATGCCATCCCTCAAGGTGATTGAGCCAAGCCCCAAAAAGAATATGGACGAGGCGCAATCGGATGAGCGGGCAAGGTTTGTCGCGGCGCTTCAGGAACTGGTTTATGAGAATAACTTTGTCGTCGTCGATTGTCCCGGCGCTGACAGCTTCATTTCCAAGCTCGGGCATTCTTTTGCCGATACCCTGCTGACACCGATGAACGACAGTTTTATCGATCTTGATTTGCTGGCGACGGTAAACGGGACCAGCCTGGAGGTCGAAAAGCCGAGCTGGTATAGTGAAATGGTCTGGGAGCAGCGGAAGAGACGGGCGCTGATCGATAATCACAAGATTGACTGGGTGGTCATGCGCAACCGGCTTTCCCATACCGATGCCCATAACAAGCGGCATATCGAGAAAATTCTGAAAAAGCTGTCGTCACGCATTTCCTTTCGCGCGGCCCCGGGGTTCGGCGAGCGCGTTGTGTTTCGGGAGCTGTTCCTGAAGGGCCTGACGATGCTCGATTTGAACAAGAAAGGTATTGGCGTTAAAATGTCTATGAGCCATGTTGCCGCGCGTCATGAATTGCGCCACCTGATCAAGTCACTGAACTTGCCTGGCCTTGACGACAAAGTGGAAAAGCTCTGACAACGATCCGCTAAGAAAGAGACCTGAAATGATGGAGACCGAAGAGGCCGCGGTTGCGCTCGCGAAGCTTGGTCATCCTGTCCGGCTTAGGATAATTCAGTATCTTGTGCAGGCAGGAGAGGCGGGGCTGTCTGTGGGTGAAATTCAGGTGCTTCTGGATATTCCCGCATCCACGCTGTCGCATCACATTTCCCATCTGGTTAGCGGCGGTCTGATCCGACAGGAGCGGGAAAGCCGCACCCTGCGCTGTTTCGTCAATTACAAGAAGGTGGAAGGGCTCGTCGAGCTTTTGACCGATAAATGCTGCATGGGCGTCGAGCTGCCTGCGACAGCTTCGGCCGACGAAGAACGTTGACCTGACCCAGAATTTTATAATTCGACAATTATCGAAATTATAACTTGCAATCCATCAAGGCGGATGTTACCTATCAGATAATTCGATAAATCTGGAATTATGGATATGTCAATAAACGAAGCCTTACAGAGCCTCTCCCACAACAGATCCCGTTTATGGGCCCTGTTGAGTGATCGCGTCGTACTTGCGTCGCTTGCGATCGTCTTGCTGTTGGCAATTATCGATCCGAAAAACCTCCCTGTCAGCCTTGCCTTTTTAGGGGACGCGGTGATTGGAATGGCACCTTTCTTCGCCATTGCCATCGGTCTTGCGGCCTATTTTTCGGCAACTGGTGCGGACAACCTGATTGCGCGGGCCTTCGCCGGCTCGCCGACGACGGCGATTGTCGCGGCGTCGATGGTGGGGGCATTGTCTCCCTTCTGTTCCTGCGGGGTTATCCCGTTGGTTGCCTCTCTCCTGGCCGCCGGGGTCCCGCTCGCGCCAGTGATGGCCTTCTGGATTGCCTCCCCGATCATGGATCCGGAAATATTCGTCTTAACCTCCGTCGGGATCGGCTTTGGCTTTGCGGTCGGCAAAACCGCGATCGCCGTCGCGCTCGGCCTGTTTGCCGGGTTCGCGGTGTATCTGTTGCAGCAGCGCGGGTGGGTAGTTAATCCCTTAAAAGGGGAACTATCGGGTTGCCGAAAGAAGATTTCGCTCTCCGGCCCGGTCGATGTTAAGTGGAAATTCTGGCAGGAGTCGGATCGCAGGCGTCAGTTTGCGACCGCCGCAACCTCCAATGGCTGGCTGATCGGACGCTGGCTGATCCTTGCCTTCCTGATTGAGAGCCTGATGGTGACTTACATCCCTACGAGCTTTATCGAGTCCGTTGTTGGCCAGGACAACATCTTCTCCATTCCGCTTGCCGTGCTGATTGGAATTCCGAGTTATCTGAATGGTTATGCCGCTATCCCGCTGGTCAGTGGACTAATTGACCTTGGAATGTCGCAAGGGGCCGCGATGGCCTTCATGACCGCAGGCGCCGTTTCCTCGATCCCGGCGGCAATCGCGGTCTTTGGTCTCGTCAAGAAGCCGGTATTTGCGCTGTATCTTTTCCTTGGTGTATCGGGATCGGTTGTGACCGGTATTGGCTGGCAGTTTTTGAGTGAATCTTTCTAGCGATTCACGCAACACTTTCGGCTCAATCGGACAGAAACCGCATCTTCGATATTCTTTTTATTAGAAAAATATAAAATAAAACAAGGGTCGGTCCTTTTATTAGGGCCGACTAATCGAAAATTAACCTTTCCCCGATACGCTTTTCATCATGGCGACAAGTTTCCTTATTATCCCGCAGGGACGATACAGGGACAATCTCGCAGAAAAGGAGGAGCGTATGTTAAGCTTTATTAACCATACCAGGCATTTTGTCATTCGTTATGCCGGCATGCGCTCTGTCATTTCTTTTGGACTTGCAGTGCTCTTTTCCGCAGCCACGTTGGTTTCATTCCAAGTGACAGACGCAACAGCCCAGAATGTATGCTTTGAGCGAACGGCACTACTAAAGCATTTGAACGGCAAATTTGAAGAGGCGCCGGTTGCAGCGGGTCTTGCTGCGAATGGGAGCGTGCTTGAAGTCTTTTCAAGCCCGGATGGCGTAACCTGGACAATTGTTCTGACCCAGCCAAATGGCGCAACCTGTGTGATGGCGTCTGGTGAATCCTGGGTTGGCGTGAAAAAACCCAAGAAAGGCAAAGTCAGTTAGCCGCATATACATGCTTTAGATAAGCGCGTTGCGTCAGGTAAGGCTTTGTGATGTATATGGTTGAGAAGAGCCGGGTCGGATGATCCGGCTCTTTTTCGTTTATAAATGGGGGCTGTACAGTTTTTGAAAATCTGCGTAGCTTGCGTCCGGGGCTCTCTCTCCATCAAATAAAAAAAGGAAGAAAAATGATCGGTTATATCACCCTGGGAACGAACAACCTTGAAAAGGCAACGGAATTCTATGAAGCCCTGCTCAGCGAAATCGGGGCGAAACGTGTTGTCAACGAAGACCATTTGAAAATGTGGAGTGTTGCGCGCGGTCAGCCGATGCTGGGCGTCATTAAACCTCATAACGGGGAAGCGGCTACTTTTGGCAATGGCACGATGCCCGCGCTGCTGGTTGATAGCACTGAAACAGTTTCAAAAATGCACGCCAAAGCGATTGAGCTTGGTGGAACAAACGAAGGTGCGCCGGGCCCACGTGGCGGCGGCCAGCTCTTTTTCGGGTATTTCCGGGATCCTGAAGGACACAAGATCGCTTTCTATGCGCCGAACAAGGCAAAAGACTGACGCCTAAAAAGTCGGGGCCTCGACATTCGCATTGAGGAGCGCTTGCTGAAGCTGGGATTTTAGGCGGGTCAGGCCCGCCTCATCCTTGGCTTCGCAGCGCGCGACCAGAACCGCCTGGGTATTGGATGCGCGCAATAGCCACCAGCCATCCTCGGTATTTACCCGTACCCCATCAATATCGGCGTAATCCGCACCGGCTGCCGCAAGGGCGTCCTGAATGCGGGTAACGGCGTCAAACTTCTCTTCATCGGGACAGGGAAAACGTAGCTCCGGCGTGTTGATCATTTCCGGCAGTTCATCGCGCATCTGGTCAAGGGATGATTCGCTTGCCCCGACAATATTAAGAAGGCGGAGCGCGACATAAGGCGCATCATCATAGCCGTAATAGTGGTCATTATAGAAGATGTGGCCGCTCATCTCGCCGGCAAGGGGAGCGTTGACTTCCTGCATTTTCGACTTGATCAGCGAATGACCGGTCCGCCACATGATCGGCTCTCCGCCGAGATCGCGCACCGCATCAAAGAGGATCTGGCTTGCCTTGACATCGGCGATAATCGGGGCGCCGGGGCTGTTTGCCAGAATCTCGCGCGAGAGAATAGCCAGAAGTTGATCTCCCCAGAGAATACGGCCCTGGCCGTCGACGACGCCGATCCGGTCACCATCGCCATCAAAGGCGATCCCGAGATCCGCGTTCACACCTTTTACGGTACGGATTAGGTCTTCCAGGTTTTTCGCGACCGTCGGGTCGGGATGGTGGTTCGGGAAACTGCCATCAATTTCATCAAAGAGAAGCAAATGAGTGCCGGGAAGCTTGGCGACTATCCTGCGGAGGGCTTCCCCCGTGACGCCGTTGCCGCAATCCCAGACCACACTCAGATTACGCCCAGGGACGAAATCCTGGAGGAGGCGGGCGACATAGTCTTCCATGATGGGATGATCGATAACGCGTCCCGTGCCTGTTTCAAACGGGCCGGTAGCGCTCAAGCGCCCGAGTTCCTGGATTTGCGCCCCGAAAAAGGATTTGCTGTCCAGCATCATCTTGAAGCCATTATGGCTTGGCGGATTGTGCGATCCGGTGATCATGATACCGCCGCCGGCCTTCAGCGCATAGGTGGCGTAGTAAAGCATCGGGGTCGGGCCCATGCCGATATCGAAGACGTCAATGCCTGTCGACGTCAGGCCCTTTATCAGGGCGGCTTTCAGTTTCGGTGATGTTGTGCGCCCGTCATAACCGACAGCGACGTTCTGGAAACCACCCTGTTTCAATAGCGTCCCGAAAGAACGGCCAATGGCTTCGGCGTCCGCCTCGAACAAGGTTTCATCAATGATCCCCCGAATATCATATTCACGCAAGATGGTCGGGTTAAACTCATGCTTCGTCATTTGTCGATGCTTTCCAGAATATCAATTTCCTCAACTAATTAGGGCGTCCAATACTCCGATAGGTAAACCCTTTTAGAGCCATATCACGAGGATCATAAATATTCCGTAAATCCACCATAACCGGTGTTTTCATCATGGACTTGACCCGTGCAAGATCCAACGCCCGGAATTCATTCCATTCCGTAATAATGACAAGGGCGTTGGCTCCTTCAAGAGTTGCGTAGGAACTTTTGCAAAAATCGATATTCTCCAGCAGTTTGCGCGCCTCCTCCATGCCTTCCGGGTCATAGGCGCGGATGCTTGCGCCCGCCGCGACCAGGGCGGGAAGGATATCAAGGCTCGGGCTTTCGCGCATATCGTCGGTGTCTGGCTTGAAGGTGAGGCCGAGCACGGCAATCTGCTTGCCCGACACAGAACCGCCGCAGGCATCAATGACCCGTGCCGCCATGTCCATTTTGCGTTTCTCATTAATACTGATCACGGTGTCGACAATTCGAAGCGGCGCACCTTCTTCGACAGAGGTCTGGTAAAGTGCGCGCGTGTCCTTGGGAAAACAGGAGCCGCCGAAGCCGGGACCCGGATGCAGGAATTTTGCGCCAATCCGCCGGTCAAGGCCGATCCCGCGGGCGACGTCATGAACATCCGCACCGACTTTCTCGCACAGGTCCGCCATTTCATTGATAAAGGTAATCTTGGTCGCGAGGAAGGCGTTGCCAGCATATTTCGTCAGTTCGGAGCTTTCCAGGCTGGTGAAAACGAGCGGCGTCTGGAAGAGCGAGAGGGGCCGGTAAATCGCTGACATGACCTCTTGCGCTCGCTTTTCCAAGGTGCCGACAATCACCCGATCGGGCCGCATGAAGTCCTCGATTGCGGCACCTTCGCGCAGAAATTCCGGGTTGGAGACAACATCGAAATCCGCATTGGGGTTGGTCTCGCGCAGGATGCGCTCTACCTCGCGCCCCGTTCCAACGGGCACCGTTGATTTTGTCACGACCACCGTATAGCCGGTGAGGGCGGACGCTATCTCTTTCGTGGCGGCATAGACATAGGTCAGGTCGGCCTGGCCATCTCCGCGTCGGCTTGGGGTGCCGACGGCAATAAAGACGGCGTCCGCGCCGGCAACCGCGCTTTGCAGGTCGGTTCCGAATTTGAGATAGCCCGAGCGAGCGTTTTTCTCGATCATCGCCTGAAGACCAGGTTCAAAAATCGGAATATCGCCCGCGTTGAGTTTGTCTATCTTTTCCGCATCCGTATCGATGCAAATCACGTCATGACCGAATTCCGAAAAGCAGGTACCCGAAACCAGCCCGACATAGCCAGTCCCAATTACAGCGATATGCATCGCAAAATCTCCGTTTCGTTAGTCGTGAGATATATTGTATTACAGTTTATCGGCTATTTTTTTGACAATGTTCGTTACGTCGGCCTTCATGTCTTCGCGATTGAGGGCAAAGGCAATATTCGCTTCAAGAAATCCAATTTTATCGCCGCAGTCATACCGCGTCCCTTCAAATTTCATGCCGTTAAAAGGCGCCCTGCCGAGCATGGCGGACAGGGCATCCGTCAGCTGGATCTCATTCCCGGCGCCGCGCGCCTGATTTTCCAGAAGACTGAAGATATTGGGCTCCAGGATATAGCGTCCGATGACTGCGAGATTGGACGGGGCGTTGGCTGGGCTCGGCTTTTCCACCAGGCTCTTGATCTCGATGAGGTTCTCGTGTTCCTTGCCGGGACCCAAGATACCGTAACGTGAGGTATGTTCGTTTGGTACTTCCATCACCGCCAGCATATTGCCGCCGCCAACCTTTTCCCGCGCCGCCGTCATCTGGGCGAGGCAGGGCGTGTCTGCGAGGATCAGGTCATCGGCGAGTATAACGGCGAAGGGTTCATCTCCAACGAGCCGTTTCGCGCACCACACCGCATGGCCGAGACCGAGCGGTTCCTGCTGCCGGATATAGGCGATGGAGCCGGCCTTCGGCACACTGTTCTGTATCTCTTTCAGGACATCATTTTTTTGCCGTTCGATCAGCACGCTTTCAAGTTCGTAGGATCGATCGAAATGATCCTCAATGATGGTCTTGCCGCGCCCGGTGACAAATATAAACTCTTCAATACCGGCGTCGCGCGCTTCTTCCACGGCATACTGGATAAGCGGCTTGTCAACGACGGGAAGCATCTCCTTCGGCATGGCCTTCGTTGCGGGGAGAAATCTTGTTCCGAGTCCCCCGACAGGGAACACGGCCTTACGGACTTTTTTGGGCATACTGATCTGACCTGCTGAATAAACTTTAAAATTTATGACATCTCGGCTGCCGCTAACGCAACCCCTGATTTTCAGCTTTTTAGCAGTACGTCCTTTGCCTCATTGAGTTTGGCGGCCATATAGTCGGAGCCATTATGGTCAGGATGAAACTTTTTCATCAGTCGGCGGTGGGCGGCCTTGATCTCCGAAACCGTAGCATCGCTGCCGAGTTCGAGGATTTCAAACGCCTCCTGGCGGGTCATCGGCCCGCTGCTGCTCGACGCGCGGGTACGTTCTTCCTTTGACTGGCTGTCACCGGCCTCTGTCGTAAAATCTTCATCAAAATTTCGCGCTATATAGCTTTCCAGAATGGCCATGGTCTGCTCGTCCGCCGCGCATTCCTGTTGAAAGTCACCCAACTCGGCGCGGGAGAGGGAAGAAAGTTGGCGCCCTTCGAAGCGCCCCCGCAATATTGTCGCATCCATCTCGCCGGTGTCGTGGTTGAGAGATGCCTGCAGCCAGTCCGTCTCGACATCCGATTTTTGCCCGGTGGAGGGACGGCGGGAACTGAATAACGGCTTGTTGCGGAGAAAAAAGAGTGCGGCGACAACCAGCGGCGGGGCATAGGCGAAGCGACCGGTGAGAATGAAAAAGCCGGCCAGCAAAGAGCAAATGATCACGGCGGAAATGCGCAATGCCTTGATAAGTTTTTTAGGGTCCGCCGTTGCAATGGCCTGGCTACCGACCATCAGGGCCAGCAAGAGCGATACGCCAATGATAAAATAGGCCAGCATGGTCTATTTGATCTGTTTGAGGAGCAATTGTGCCTCGCCGCCGGATTTCTTGCTGAGGTCACTGAGTGCCTTGCGGCCCCCGGCGGCATAAGCCGCGACGGCCCGGAGCAGGTTGCGCAATGTCGCCGCGCTGGCGCTGTCGAAGCGGCAATAGGCCCCGCCGGAGATCCGTGCCATCTGGCGGAAGCAATTCTCCGCGATGGCGTCAAATCCTTCCTGAAACAGGAAAATGGGAACCTTCAGCATTCCGAGCTGCCCGGCGAGGTGACAGAGCTGGTCCGCGTCCTCCTCCATGCAGTCGCCGACATAGACGAGGGCGTTGACCCGCTCTTTTTTTGTCTGTCGCAGAGCATGTTTCAGGACCTTCTCGATCTGTGTATGGCCACCCAGGCAAAACACACGTGACATCGGGCGGATCAGTGCCTGACTGTCGGTCGTCCATTTGGTGGCCTTGAATTCCCCAAACCCCCGGAAAAAAGCAACCTGTAGCTCGAGCCCGCCCATCGATGCGGCCTCTTCGAACATTTCATGCTGGAGATGTGATGCCCTGTCCCAGGTCGGCTGGCGGCTCGCGGTGGCATCTATCGAGAATATTAATCGTCCATTCTTGCCATTAGACGCCCGCACCGGGGTGGCGGCAACCTTTTTCAAAAACTCGGCAACGTCATCCTTGCCGGTTTTTTCATCTGATTTTTCGATATTTTTGGCCAATCCGCGTCTTTCCCCATTTGACGTTCCTTACACTCTAGATAGGTGGTTTTTCGGAAAAATTCAATTCATGGTCAAATAGACTTGCTCTTATGTCTGGGCCCGGCCAAAAATGGAAAAAAGAATGAAAGGAAATATTGCCGATGAAAACTGATCCTTTCTGGTGGGAGTCCGCGAAGCCAGAACCCACGGATATGGCCCTGCCGGAGAGTGTCAGCGATGTGCTGATTATCGGTGGTGGCTATACAGGTCTGTCGGCGGCTCTGACCCTTACTAAGAGGGGGCAGACAGTCACTGTGCTCGATGCGGAAATGCCGGGTTATGGTGCCAGCGGACGCAATGGCGGCATGATCGGCAATCTCCTGAAGCCCGGGCTTTCCGGACTGATCGAAGCTTACGGCGTGGAACGAGGCTGCGCGATCTATAAAGAGGCGCTGGCATCGGTTAAGTTTATTGCCGCGCGGATCGAGGAGGAGGGAATCGACTGTGATCTCGCGTTGAATGGCCGTTTTTATCCCGCGGTTCTGGAAAAGCATTACCGCGCCATGAGCGATGATTTCGCGGTACGGCAGAAGTATCTCGATATTCCCGAAGAGATGGTCGGCCCAGAAGACTATGCAGAGGATGTCGACAGCCCCGGTTACAAGGGTGGCCTCCGCCAGCACCATACAGGCGGGCTGCATCCGGCAAAATATGTGAAGGGCCTGACGCAGGCTGCTCTGCGCTCCGGCGCCCGGATAATCGCGCCGCTGCGGGCGGAGGGAATTATCAAGAGGCCGACAGGTTTCGCCGTTCAGACGGCTCGCGGGGATCTGAACGCCCGGGCGCTGCTGATCGCTACCAACGGCTACGGCGGCGGCCTCTATCCGTTCTTGCAAAAGCGTATCTTTCCTGTCGGGAGCACCATGATCGCGACAGAGGAGTTGTCCGAAAACCTGGTCGCCAGCCTGTTTCCGACAAAACGGATGATTACAGATACGCGCAAGATGCTCAGCTACTACCGTCCCTCACCGGATGGACGCAGGGTGCTGCTCGGCGCCCGCCCGTCCATCTTTCCCGCCACGCCGGAGGTTCAGGCGCGCTCCCTCAAGAAGACGCTGGATTCGATTTTCCCTGCCCTTCGACAGGCGGCGGTCAGCCATGTCTGGACGGGCAATGTCGCCTATAATTTTGCCGCCATGCCCACGATAGGAGAGCATGAAGGGGTGTACTATGCCATGGGCTATTGCGGTTCCGGCGTCGCGATCTCCGGCTATTTCGGGCATAAGGCGGCACTCAAGATTCTTGGTGACCCGGAGGGGGAAACGGCCTTTGACGGCTTGCCACTAGAGGATCGTTTCTACTATAACGGCAGGCCCTGGTTCCTGCCGGTCGCCATGATGGGCTACCGCATTCGCGATTATTTTGGTTTCTGATGACAGCCTCTGCATTTTTCTCGTTACCGAGCCATCGCGAGACATGGCGTCTGGCCTGGCCGATTATTATTTCCAACTCCTCCGTGCCGCTTCTTGGTGCGGTGGATACGGCGGTTGTCGGCCATCTGCCGGAGCCGCATTATATTGGCGCAGTTGCCATCGGCGCGCTTATATTCAGCTTCCTCTATTGGGGCTTCGGGTTTCTCCGCATGGGAACGACGGGATTTGTCGCCCAGGCCTCCGGTGAGGGAGATGCGACAGAAGTCCGTTCGGTGCTTGCCCGCGCGCTCATCATTTCGGCTGTCATTGCGGCAGGTGTTCTGATCATACAGCCTGTCGTTTTGTGGCTCGCCTTGTTGATGATCGACGGGTCGTCCCTCGTTGAGGGTGGGGCAGCGGATTATTTTTATGTGCGTATCTGGGGCGCGCCAGCGGTCCTTGCCAATTATGCGTTGATGGGTTTCTTTATCGGTATCCGCAATACGAAAGCGGCGCTCACCGTACAGATATTCATGAACGGCCTGAATATCATTCTCGACCTGATCTTTGTTATCGGGTTCGGCTGGGACGTCATCGGCGTCGCGGCAGCGACCGCCATATCCGAGACGCTGGCCCTGATACTTGGGCTATTCCTCGTTCGGCGGGAACTGTTGCGGCTCGGCGGGGTGTGGCAACGATCGGCGATTCTTTCCCTGGCAAAGATGACGCGTCTTCTTGCAGTTAACTTCGATATTTTTATTCGCACCATCCTGTTGATTTTCGCCTTTGCCTATTTCACGGCCCAGGCTGCGAAAGAGGGGGATGTCACGCTGGCGGCGGTCGCGGTATTGATGAATTTTATTCATTTCATGGCGTTCGGCCTGGACGGGTTTGCCTTCGCGGCGGAAGGGATGATCGGTACAGCCATCGGGGCGAAGCGGCCCGATAAGCTGCGGGAGATAGTCTATGTCACCGGATTTTGGGCGCTGATCGTTGCTTGCCTGTATGCGCTGGTTTATCTGATTTTCGGTCCCGCCATCATTGATCTACTGACCGGGATCGATGAGGTGAGGGCGCGCGCGACTGAGTTTCTTCCTTGGCTCATTTTCATGCCGCTGGTTGCCATCTGGTCCTATCAGATCGACGGTATCTTCATCGGCGCGGTGCAGTCGAAGGAAATGCGCAATGGCATGATCATTTCCTTCATTGCCTATATGGCGGCGATGCATATTTTTGGGGAGCTGTGGGGGACGCAGGGGCTTTGGGGGGCGCTGGTCGTGTTCTTCGTTGTTCGGGCGGTGACGCTGGCCGTCGTCTATCCGCGCGTGGAACGGCGGGCGAGGGCTTGATAGGCTATTTCGCCTGTTTCGTGAGGATACGTTCAATACCGGTGAAAGCCATCGGCACAAGCGCGATGATCAGGCTGATGCGGATCACATGCATGGTGGAGACGAAAGCGACATCGATCCCGAGGGCGAGGGCAACCAGCGACATCTCCGCAAGCCCCCCCGGACTGAGCGCGAGAATAATCCCGGCGACACTGACACCAATTGTTTCCGCAAAGAAATAAGCAAAGACAGCGGCGATCAGCACCATTAGTGTCGTGGAGACAAAGCTGAGGCCGATAACACGGCGAATGTCGCGAAATCGGGTGCCAAGAAAGCGGGCACCAATCGCTGTACCAATCACTAACTGGGACGCGTAAACCAGAATCATCGGTGGTGAGACGTCTGTGATCCCCGCCATTTGAACGACCGCGGTTGCCAGCAGCGGTCCCATCAGGTGATAGGCAGGCAGGCGGCAGAGATATCCGCCCACATACCCAATCAGGGCGGCAAGCAGGAGCCAGCCGTCCCCCGCAATATCCTGAATTGAGCCGAACAGGGAAACTGTTTGATCCGCGCCAACGAAGCCGACGCCATAACGGAAAATCAAGGGAACGGTCATCACCAGGATCAGGATGCGTGAGGCATGGATCAGGGCGATCGTCGGCCCATGGCCGCCCTTCGCCTCTCCGACCTCATACATCACGTTGAGACCCCCGGGCGCTGCAGAAAAATATGCTGTGACGGGATCGAACTTGCCGATCCGGCGATAGAACAGATAGACAATCCCCATGGACAGGGCGACGCTGACAAGAAGCAGCAGCAGGCCGCCGCTCCATCGTCCCATGGCTGCAAAGGTATCCGTTGAAAACCCGCTGCCGAGCATGACGCCGAGGATGGCGGTCATAATTTTGCGTAAGGTTCCATTGACGGCGAGGTTGACGCCCCGCAACGCGGCAACAGTGGAGAACACCATCGAGCCCAGCATCCAGGCAAGGGGGAGATCGGCGATGAAAAAGAGGGCTCCTCCGATCCCGCCGACGATGAGCGCTAGAATGGTCCGTTTCGTGTCTTGCATTTAGATTGCCTGGTCGAGGAGTGTTGTTATTCCGGGGTGGTCAAAAACCTGCGCGTGGCGGGCAAGGCGGTTGGTTCTTTCCGCCCTTAATTTCGCATCGGTTATATTTTGCCGGATAAAATCATGAAGGTCCATCCCGGGCGCGAAAGTATCGCGAAGGCGCGACTGAATGGCCTGCTGGTCCAGGACCGGGAAGGGGGCGCCCGAGCAGTCAATGCCGCCGAGTGCGACGGGCCTGCCGTCCAGCAAGAGGCTGCCGCGCAGGCTGAGATAGGCATGGACGGTGTCAATCGCGCCATGTTCCGCGCAATGGAGCCCGACCCCCTCCATCCTGACGAAGCGGTAGTTCTGGCCGATGGCTTCAGTCTCATGCATGCGCATAAGCTCTCTCTCGTTCAGCCAGGTGATATGGACATGGGTGACAGCACCCGAAGCTGGGTGCAGGGCCGCGGCGACCGATCCGTAGCCGGAAAAATGCGCGGAGTAGCTACAGCAGATATCATAGAGCTTTGCTGCCGTCACCGGAATGCGATAATCCGGGGACGTGCCGAATTTGCGGAGCAGCTGTACCGGCGATCCGTTGGAGCCGCAGGCAAGCACCGGAATTCTCCCGTCGAAGTCTGTCTCCGGCGGCAGGGCCTGTGCCGCGCCGCCGGAAAAGAGGAAGGAGCCCGCGGGCCTCGGATAGGGATAACCGAGGGCGCGGGCGATATCGTCGGGAAGAGGGGACACTGCCGCTGATCAGGCGCCCAGATGCATGCCGCCATCGACAATGACAATTTCGCCGGTAATCATGTGGCCGCCTTCGGTGAAGCAAAGAACGGCGTCAGCGATATCCTCCGGCTGGCAGACGGCTTTCAGTGGCACATCGCGGACCAGCCTCTTTTTATAGGCGTCATACTTATCCTCGCCATAACCCTGCAAGAGCCAACGGGTTTCGATAAAGCCGGGGCAGATGGAGTTGACCCGGATTTCCGGGCCCATCGTCCGCGCAAGCGCCTTGGTCATTGAGTTGAGCGCCCCCTTGGAGGCAACATAGGCAATACTGGAACCGATACCGTTCGTTCCCGCGACGGAGGAAATCATAACGATGGAGCCCTTGCCGGTTTTCTTCATATAGGGAGCGACGGCGCGGGACATCTGGAACGGACCGATCGTATTGACGCTGTAGATATCATGAAAATCATCGGCGCTCAGTCCGTCGAGATCGCTATGCGCGACGAATTTCGTCTTTCCGGCATTATTGACCAGCACATCGACGCGGCCCCATTTATCCATCGCCGCCTTGGCCATGGCACGGCAGTCGTCGTCCTTCGAAACGTCTCCCTGAAACAAAAGGGTCTCGACGCCTTTGGCGGCACAGGCCGCTTCGGTTTCTTCCGCTTCCTTCAGGCTTTTCGTGTAGTTAATGACGACATTATAGCCTTTTTCGGCGAGGGCGAGGGCAATTGCGGCGCCCGCACCTGTGGCGGACCCGGTAATGATGGCGACTTTATTGGATGATGGCATGATATTTCCCGTTGTTTTTATTTATATCCTGCCGACAGACTAGCCAAGTTTGGCGGTGATATAAATGAGAAAATATCTCCCGCCCGCTAAGCCTCTTTCCTGAAGGTTCCTGTCAGGATCTTGGCGATGACAATGCCCGCCACCATCGCGCCGACGAAAACGAAGATTTTGGGGTTGCCATAAGCAAGGGAGCTTAGCGCCGGACCCGGGCACAGGCCGCCAAGACCCCAACCAAGTCCAAAAAGTACGGCGCCCGAGATCAGGTGTTTGTCAATGTCGTTCCTGGTCGGCAGCTTGAATTCCCTCCCGAAGACGGGCGTCGGTCGCTTCAGGATATATCGGAAACTGATAACACTGACGAGTACGCCGCCGCCCATGACGAAGGCGAGGCTCGGGTCCCAGTTGCCGGTTAAATCCAGAAAACCAATAACCTTTCCGGGGCTGACCATACCGGAAAGTGCAAGGCCGAAGCCGAAGAGAAGGCCGGATATCAGGCTGATGATGTTGAACATGGTTAGCCTCCCAAAACGGTGCGCATGATGAAAACGGTCACAATGGCGACAGCCATGAATATCATTACGGCGGTGAGGGACCGCAACGACAGTCGGCCAAGTCCGCAGATGCCATGGCCGCTGGTGCAGCCTGCCCCGATATACGTGCCACCGCCAACCAGCAGCCCGGCAATAACCAACAGTACAAAATGGGCGTTGTCCGAAAGCTGGTATGGGTTGACATCCAAGAACGTCATGTCACCCCCAAAGACGGGATAGGCAGCGGCCCCGATGAGGAGTCCGGCAATAAACAGGACCCGCCACATGGTGTCGTCTGTTTGCGGTGGAATAAGGTTGGAGAGGATTCCGCTGATGCCGGCGATGCGGCCGGCCATGAGCAGCAGGGTGGAGGCGATCCCGAGAATTATGCCGCCGATCAGTGAACTATAGGGCGTAAAATTTTCCATATTCAAGTCGTCCTTGATCTAATCTTATTTGCAATATAGCGCGTAAAGAACGGAAATGACCTGCTGCGCCTCCTCACCGTGAAGAGAGTAAAAAATCGTCTGTCCCTCCCGCCGTGTTTTGACCAGCCCATCCTTACGAAGCAGGGAAAGCTGCTGCGAAACAGAGGAGGGACGCATGGCCAGCATCTCCGCGAGTTCTGTGACGGAGGCTTCTCCTTCGCTCATCCGGCAAAGCAGCAACAGCCGGGTTTCACTTGAGAGGGCTTTCATCAAGTTGCTCGCCCGTGCGGCGGACGCTTTCATATTTTTTATGTTCATACTTGTATATCTACGAATATATAGATATATTGTCAAGTAGCATGAAAAGTCATAAATATCGACTACGAACACTTCTGCGGGGGCGCGATAAATGAATCCAGATGTAAAAGCCTTTTTCCATAAGCCGACATTCACGGTTAGCTATGTCGTTTCCGACCCAGGCAGCCGGAAGGCCCTCATTATTGACAGCGTGCTGGACTATGCAAATAACTCAGGGCGGACGTCGACGACAGCCGCTGACGAAATTATCGACTTTATTCGGGCGGAAAATCTGGAAGTTGAATGGATCCTAGAAACCCATGTTCATGCAGATCACCTGACGGCGGCCCCCTACCTGCAGGAGAAGCTGGGAGGCGTGATCGGCATTGGCGGCGTGGTGACGTCAATCCAGTCGACATTCAAGAAGGTTTATAATTTCGGGGATGATGTGCCCGAGGACGGCTCGCAGTTTCAGCGTCTTTTTAAGGACGGGGAGACGATCAATGTTGGCGGTATGACTTTGGAAATACTGGAGACGCCGGGCCATACGCCGGCCTGTGTCTCCTATAAAATCGGGGATGCCGTGTTTGTCGGCGATACGTTGTTTATGCCCGACTACGGGACGGCCCGCTGCGATTTTCCGGGGGGCGACGCCCGTACCCTTTATCGCTCGATTAGGAAAATACTCGCCTTTCCGCCGGAAACACGCCTTTTCATGTGCCACGACTACGGACCGAATAACCGCGATTTCGCCTGGGAGACAACAGTCGCGGAGCAGCGTGCAACCAACATCCATATACATGACGGTATTGGCGAAGAGGAATTCGTCAAGATGCGGACGGAACGCGACGCCACGCTATCCATGCCGGTCCTGATTATCCCCTCCATTCAGGTGAATATGCAGGCCGGGCATATGCCCAAGGCGGAAGGGAACGGAGTTTCCTACCTGAAGGTGCCGTTAAACGCCCTGTAAGGGATCAGGAGTTGCTGTTTTGCGCGATATAGTTTGGAAGTCTCAAGTCCGGCGCCACGACAAAGCAGGAGAAGCGACGCTCAGCAAGATTGCTGCAGGCCTCGCGGGCTTCCGCTTCCTCAAATCCAGTGAGCTGAGCCCGGTAGAAGGGCTTGCCGTCGGAGATCGCCTTCTCGATATTAACGCGGCGCCCCACCAGAATGCTGCCAGCCTGAGCGGCGGCCTTGTAGACCTGGTCGCGGGCCGTGGTCATCAGGCTGTAGGCACCGATCTGTATGGCCCAGTCGGTTTTGCCGGTTTGATCCATCTTGTAGGCAGACGGATCAGCGCGCGCGCCCTTGACGACATCAACTGAGCGAACAGGCGAGGAGGAGGTTGCGGCCAATTCTTTTACGATTGGCAGCGGCGCGGGGGCTGCTGAAGCCACCTTGATTTCCGCGGGCTGGCTGTGAGAGGTGCCAAGCGCGATCTGCTGTGGCCTGTCAAGCGGCAGGGGAACGACTGAAGGGTGAATTTGTTCAATCTGGCTAAAGCCTTTATCAAGGAGCGCCGCCATATGAATATCGCGGCTTTTCGCCGAACGGCCGCCGAAGACGACGCCGACCAACCGGTTGCTGCCGCGCTTGGCGGAGGCGACCAGATTGAATCCCGACGCCCGGATATATCCGGTTTTGATGCCGTCCGCACCCTTGTATTTCTTCAAAAGATTGTTGTGGTTCTTAAAGGCCTTGCCTTTGTAGTCAAACTCTTCCAGTGACAGGAAGTGATAATATTGCGGGAAATCATGGATCAGCGCCGCGCCCAGAATGGCCATGTCGCGGGCCGTGCTTTTCTGCCCGCGATTGGGAAGGCCGCTGGCGTTGCGAAAGCTGGTCCGTCTCATGCCGAGACGTTTCGCCTTCTCCGTCATGTCGCGTGCAAAGGCGGCTTCACTTTCGGCCATGCTTTCGGCAAGGACAGTTGCCGCGTCATTCGCCGATTTCGTGATCAGGCCGAACATGGCGTCCTGCACCGTGATCCGGTCCCCTTTTTTGAGGCCGAGCTTTGTTGGTGTCTGCCCTGCCGCACGGGCAGAGACCGGCAGTTTCTGGTCCAGCCGGAGCTTGCCGCGCTTAAGCGCGTCGAAGGTCATGTACAGGGTCATGATCTTGGTCAGGGAGGCAGGATAAAGCCGGTCATCGGCGTTGCGTGCATACAGCACCTCACCGGTGCGGCTGTCCATGACAATCGCGGCGTACCGGGCATGTGCCGCGTCCGGCAATGTCACCATGACTGTGAGGAGAAGGAGGAGACCGCCAACCAGGTGGGACATGGCGCGTCCTGTCGCTAGGGCAAGCAATTTTGTCCGGAAGTTATCCGGGCCGGCACTTGACGTCGCTCTTGTTGAACACTGTACCAACGGCTTACCTATACTACTAACATTACGAATAAGATTACGCGCGAAATTCCCCGCTCCGGAAGGAGTGTAAAAAATTTCGCGAATCATGTCTATCAAATTCCCGATAATTTTTTTGTCTCCGCATCTCAACAAAATAACTTATCCTCTTGAAGTTCGTAACTTATCGCGATTTCGTGTTTTCTGCTTTTATCTTACAGGCGGATGGTTAATATCTGGTAACTTTCGAAATTAAAATTAAACGGAGAGGGTCGATGAACGTCATATCCTCAAGCCTGCGGATCATGTGCCTGTCTATTTTGCTCACCGCCTGTACGGCGGACGGCGGAACAAATAACCCGGTCTTCCGGCCCTTTCAGTGGTATTCCTATGCCAACGGAGATGATATCCGTGCCAACTGCGCGCCAGGGCGCAATGCCCGCTATCGGCTGATCTATAATGCGATTTATGACGAGCAGGTGCGCACCTATGACATTCTCCAGATCGTGACATCGGACTCGGCGACACAGACAACACGCGTATTTCGGGGAGGTATCAGCGTGAACTGGTTGCTGGGGGCGGGAGGATCCGGTCCGGCAGCGACCCATGAAAGCAAGGAGGTTATCAGCCTCAAGGACCTGATCGCGATTGAACAGGCGCTGATCAAGTCCGGATTTGAGAAGCCGGCGATCAAGGGGCAGATCCTCCATTCCGATGAGTTCTACTGGATTGCCATGGTGTGCCGCGACGGGAACTTTAAGTATTACGCCTGGACCGATGACAACGCGGACATCGCCAAGCTGCCGTTCCGCGAGGTCCTTTCGAGAGGGGATAAAACCGGTGTGCCGTTCCAGGAACCCTATGTGCCCGTCGTCTTCGGCCGGTCGTCGCGCTACTATAACGGCGGACGGGACAGCACATACTTCAAGTTGCAGATCGGCGATAACGGCCTGGACCTCTAAAAACGCCCGTCTGGGCCCCATTTATATGTGAAATTTTTGTTGCATTCGCAGAATTCCGCGGAAGAAAACGCCTGAATATTTAAAATATTATATTAAAATCAAATAGTTAAATTATTTCTTCGTTTTTGTTGCAGTGCACAAAAAAGTCATTGACATCCATCAGGTCCTTATTATATACAGGTGACATTGTTGCAGTGCAGCAAATGAAATTTTAAGACGCTAATCAGAAAGGTTAAGTCTATGACTAAGAAAGCAACGACAAACGCAACCGTTGACCCGGCTGTCGTTACGAAGGAAATCGAAGAAATGGTCGCAACCGGCCGCAAGACACTTCAGGATGCCTTCATCAATGGAACTGAAGCTGCCGAAAAGGCATTCAAGTCCAACACAGAAACATTCAAGACCAATTACGAAAAGGCAGTTGCCGAAGGTAAGACCGGTTTTGAAAAAGCTATCAAGAATCTTGAAGGTTCTCAGTTCTATGACAAGAACAGCGCAGAAGCTTTCGTAAAAGCAAGCAACGCAGCCGTCGAGAAAAGCGAAAAAATTGGCGCTGCGATGATCGAATTCGGCACCGACCGTCTGCAGGAAGTTTTCAATGTAACGAAAACGATTGCTGAAACGGAAGATGTAACGAAAGTTGTCGAAATTCAGACTGAGTATGCTCGCAATTCCCTGCAGAGCTACGTGTCTGAAATGGGCAAGTTCAACTCTCTTGTTGCAGATGCTGCTAAGTCAGTTTTCGAGCCTTTTGGTGCACAGTATGCGACCAACCTCGATATATTTTCTAAGCAGGCTTAACGTCAGCTGAGTTATAAAGCGTCTAGAAAAGGCTCGGATTTTTCCGGGCCTTTTTTCGTGTCCAATCGCCTGCCGATCACTTTTTGATAAATTTTTATCTTCGGTAATAATATTTTTTGAATTTCCTGTTAAGATATATACTTAAATAGGTGGGCGTGGCGTTGAACTAAGGCCAGACTGGCGTAGCAAGATGGAGTGACAGAACATTATCATATCTGGTTGGGCAAAAATGAAGATGAGTGGCGACGACAAAAAAGACAATGACGATCAGGGAACGGGGACGGGCCTTGTCACCAAAACAAAGCCCAAAACCAAAAAACCGTCTCTGTGGCGTGTGTTGTTGTTGAACGATGATTATACGCCGATGGAGTTCGTGGTATATGTACTCCAGAAGTTCTTCAATATGGATGAGCAGACCGCTGTACAGGTGATGCTGCATGTTCATCAGAAGGGTGTCGGCAATTGCGGTGTGTTCCCGTATGAGATCGCTGAAACCAAGGTGGCGCAGGTCATTGACTATGCGCGCGAAAATCAACACCCCTTACAATGTACGATGGAGAAAGAATAGTGCCGGGATTTTCCAACTCACTTGAAGAGACTCTACATCGTGCAATGGCGTTGGCGACATCGCGTCGTCATGAATTCGCGATGCTGGAGCATTTGCTGTTTTCTC
Source organism: Sneathiella sedimenti (assembly GCF_017313765.1). GTDB lineage: Bacteria > Pseudomonadota > Alphaproteobacteria > Sneathiellales > Sneathiellaceae > Sneathiella > Sneathiella sedimenti. Next base: position 73,806 of record NZ_JAFLNC010000004.1, read on the forward strand.
TGACCGAGGATCAGGACGCGGCCGCCGTGATGCGCGCCTGTAACGTGGATGTTGATCTGCTGCGCCGGGACCTGGAGACATTTATTACCGATGAACTGGATGACCTCGTCATGGACGGGTTCGTTGAGGCGCGCCCGACATTGAGTTTCCAGCGGGTCGTCCAGCGGGCACTGATCAATGTGGAAAGCTCCGGTCGGGAGGAAGTGACAGGCGCCAATGTGCTGGTTGCGATCTTTTCCGAGCGGGAAAGCCACGCAGCCTATTTCCTGCAAAAGCAGGAGATGACCCGCCTCGACGCCATCAGCTATATCAGCCATGGCGTCGCCAAGGCACCGGGCAAGGAAACCGCCCGCGCCATTCGCGGCGTGGACGGGGAGTATAAGGCCGAAAAGGACAATACGCCGCCGCCCGAAGAAAAGGTCGAAAACCTGGAGGCATTGGATGCCTATTGCGTCAATCTGAACGAGAAAGCCGCTGCGGGCAAGATTGACCCGCTGATCGGCCGTACGGAGGAAGTTGAGCGGACAATCCAGGTGCTCTGCCGTCGGTCGAAAAACAATCCGCTGTATGTCGGCGACCCCGGTGTCGGTAAGACCGCCATCGCAGAGGGGCTAGCCCGCCGGATTGTGCATGGCGAAGTGCCAAGCGTGCTGCTGCCCGCCGTTATCTACTCCCTCGACATGGGATCGCTCCTTGCCGGGACGCGGTACCGTGGTGATTTTGAGGAACGGTTGAAAGCGGTGATTTCCGAATTGCAGGGCCTGGATAATGCCATCCTCTTTATCGACGAAATCCATACCATCGTCGGGGCGGGTGCAACAAGTGGTGGGGCGATGGATGCCTCCAACCTCTTGAAGCCGGCACTCGCGAGTGGCGATGTCCGCTGCATCGGGTCGACGACCTACAAGGAATTCCGCAGTCATTTCGAGAAGGACCGCGCCCTGTTGCGCCGGTTCCAGAAAATTGATGTGCGCGAACCCACAGTCGAGGACAGCATCAAAATCCTGAAGGGCCTGAAACCCTATTTCGAGGAGTATCACAAGATCCGCTATACGGCGGAGGCCATCCGCTCGGCCGTGGAACTTTCCGCGCGCTATATCAATGACCGCAAGTTGCCGGACAAGGCGATTGACGTGATCGACGAGGTCGGCGCAGCGCAGATGCTGAAGGCGGAAAGCAAGCGCAAGAAGACCATCGGCGTCAAGGATGTCGAGGCCGTGGTTGCCAAGATCGCGCGCATTCCCCCGAAATCCGTCTCCAAGGAAGATACCGTCAACCTGCGCAAGCTAGATGTTGATCTCCGCCGCGTAGTGTTCGGTCAGGATGCGGCGATTGATGCGCTGGCAAGTTCCATTAAGCTGGCACGTGCGGGCCTTCGCGAGCCTGAAAAGCCCATTGGTTCCTATCTTTTCTCCGGCCCGACCGGCGTCGGCAAGACAGAGGTGGCGCGCCAACTGGCCTCCATTATGGGGCTCAACCTGGTGCGCTTCGATATGTCGGAATATATGGAACGGCATACGGTCAGCCGCCTGATCGGCGCGCCTCCGGGCTATGTCGGCTTTGATCAGGGCGGACTGCTTACGGACGCCATCGATCAGCAGCCGCATTCGGTCCTCCTGCTCGACGAAATCGAGAAGGCCCATCCGGACCTGTTCAACATCCTTCTGCAGGTCATGGATCATGGCAAGCTGACAGATAACAACGGCAAGCAGGTGGACTTCCGCAATGTGGTTCTGATCATGACGACCAATGCGGGCGCTCATGAAATGACCAAACAGGCCATCGGCTTCGGCAATGATGTACGGGAGGGCGAGGATGAAGAGGCGATCAAACGTCTCTTTACGCCGGAATTCCGCAACCGCCTGGATGCGACCATTCCTTTTGCACCGTTACCGCCGGAAATAGTCTCCCGCGTTGTCGAGAAGTTCGTGCTGCAGCTAGAAACACAGTTGCAGGATCGTAACGTCACGATTTCCCTGACGGACACAGCCGCAACCTGGCTGGCCAAGAAGGGGTATGACGTCAACTATGGCGCCCGGCCGCTCGCAAGGGTTATTCAGGAAAGCATCAAGAAGCCGCTGTCCGAAGAACTGCTCTTTGGCAAGCTGGCGAAGGGCGGCCATGTGTCCGTCGGCGTGAAGGCCGGGGAACTAACCTTCAAGATCGAGAGCGCCGCAGAGTCGAACCGGAAGGACGACGCGGACAAAAAGACGAAAAGGAAGGGCTCCAAAAAAGATACGGAGCTGGCCGAGAAGTAGGCGGCTTCACCGGAAACAGGAAAAGGCGGGAATGTTTTCCCGCCTTTTTTGTTTGTTTTACTTATCAGGTTACTTTTGGCCGATGACCCGGCGGCCCGCATTCAGGGTTCGCAGATATTCGATCCCTTCATCGGCAATGGCGTAGCCGACCATATCCTCATTCTCACCGGCCATTTCCTCCATATCCACCCAATGCGAATAGATCGGGCGGGTGCGGTCGGTGATGATCCCCGACTTCAGGAGCGTCTTCACGAGAACACGGAAGATGTTGGTGGATTCCTTTAAGGTGTCGCGGCGGTCTTCATCGGTAAACACTTCGCGGCAGGCATCGCGCACCCACTGCCAGTCGAGCCCGAACTGTTCGTAAATGACTTGCTTCTGGCGGATATTGATGAGGTTGAACAGAACTGTCTCGAAACATTGCGCCGCCCAATCCTCGACGCGGTTATGTTCTTCCGTGTCCAGTTTGGGGATGGTTTTGTCGGCCCAGATCTTGCCGAATTTGTGATGAAAAGCCTCGTCCGTCATCACCAGCTGGGTCAGCCTTTTCAGAAGGGGGTCGTTTGTTTTCGCATGGATATTCGCGAATGCGCCCATGGCGAGTCCCTCGACCAGCATCTGCATGCCGACAAGCTTCTTGTAGACTTCCTCTGCACCGACCAGCTCTTCAAGCAGGTTGCCAAGCGCTTCGCCAACGGGGTAGGGGCGACCCCAGCGGGTGCCGATATAGCGGCTGAAGGCGGTGACGTGGCGGGCTTCCTCGCGGGTCTGGTTGGAGGCATACTCCTGGGCCCCCGGGTCAACCATGATATGGCAAAGGCTGGCGCTCAAGCTGAGCGCGCCCTGTTCCCCATGGAGAATGCTGGAGAGGCTCCAGCGGGTGCTCTCGTTGGCGAGCTTGATTTTCTGCCCTTCATCCAGCTTGTCAGCAACGGCGCTTTGCAGTTCCGGAATGGTTTCCGGCGGCATCAAATATTCCTTGGTGATATCGAAGGGGCTCGAAAAATCGAGATAGGTGGCATCCATCGGGTCCCAGAAATGATCATGCGTCGCGGAGATAATGCCATCGAAGGCGTCCGTGCGCGTCCCATAGCGGTTGACGTCCAGCATGGCCGGAAAGTCGTCACGGCTTACGGTTTCGTAAATCGGGTCACGCGTAATATGGTCGGTCATGTTTGCTCCCTTGCTCCTGTTGTCGGAGGCAGCGTCTTGGCGGCTGTCCTTTACGTTTACGTAAACGTAAATTTGATATACATCAAATCTCGGAAATTTTCAATATTAGATTTCAATTGCCAACGACCTGGACAGGCGACTAGCAGGAAGTCTCGCGACGAAAAGGGGAGTGGCCGGCAAGATAGTTGATCTCGGCTTCAACCTGTTTGGTCTCTGCTTTCAGGTAATCGGCGACCGCGTCATGAAAGCCGGGATCACGCAGCCAGTGGGCGGAGTAGGTCTCCGTCGGCAGATAGCCGCGAGCGAGTTTGTGTGGTCCTTGCGCGCCAGCCTCGACCCGCTTGATGCCATACTGGATTGCATAGTCGATGGCGCGGTAGTAGCAGGTTTCGAAATGCAGGAACCGGTGGTCCTCGATACAGCCCCAATAGCGGCCATAGAGGCAGTCACGGCTTTTCAGGTTTAGGGCCCCGGCAATGTAGCGGCCATCTCGGCTGACGAGGAAGAGGACGACGGCCTCGCCAAGCTGTTCTCCCAGCAGGCTGAAAAACTTGCGGTTCAGATAAGGCGTGCCCCATTTGCGGCTGCCTGTGTCGATATAGAAATTGTAAAAGGCGTCCCAGTGCGCTTCGCCGATATCGTCTCCGGTCAGGATCTCGAACTCCAGGTCGTTATCTGTCGCCCCTTTGCGTTCCTTGCGGATGGCCTTGCGCTTTCGGGACGAAAGCTGGGCGAGGAAATCATCAAAAGTTTCATAACGATCATTCACCCAGTGGAATTGCTCCCCCGTACGGATAAGAAATCCCTCCTGCTCCATTAGTTCATGTTCCGCCGGCTCCAGAAAAGTTGCATGCACGGAGGAGAGGTTGAGCTTCTCGGCGACCTGTTTGGTGCCTTGCAGCAGCAGGCGCTGGTGGGTTTGCCGTTCCGGCCCGTCCGGCACCAGAAGGCGCGGACCTGTAACGGGGGAGAAGGGCACCGAAAGCTGAAGCTTGGGATAATAGCGGCCACCCGCCCGCTCATATGCATGGGCCCAGCTATGGTCGAAGACATATTCTCCCTGGCTGTGGCCTTTCACATACATCGGGGCGACCCCGGCAATCTTGCCCTCAATCTCCAGCGCGAGGTGATACGGCATCCAGCCGCTATCGGCGGATACAGACCCGCTATCCTCCAGCGCTTTCAGGAATTGGTGGGTAACGAAAGGATGATCCGTTGTCAGGCAGGCGTTCCAGTCGGCCTCACTTATCTCGGCGATGGACTGCAGGGTTTTAATCAAGGGTGTGTCAGACATACGGCCCGGAAAACTGTAGTAATAGCGCCACTTCCTACTTTAACAGATATCTTTTTGCGGTGCGGGAAGAATTCAAGGTTTTTCTTGAAGCCTTTCATTTTGAGGGTCCGCCCGCCAGCTGAATTCCGTCTTTGGGCGGACCAATGGGGGAGCGTGTCGTGGGCGCCCCCCAAACCGGGTCAGCTGATTTCAAAGACCGCGTCGACCTCAACGGCGACATTCATCGGCAGGGCATTGGTGCCGACGGCGAAGCGGGCATGACGGCCCTTGTCGCCGAAAACCTCTACCATCAGGTCGGAAGCACCGTTGACGACCTTCGGCTGTTCACCAAAGCCGTCGATGCAATTCACAAACGCGCCCAGCTTGACGCAGCGCACCACCTTGTCGAGATCGCCACCACAGGCGTCTTTCACCTGGGAAATGATATTGAGTGCGCATACCCGCGCGCAGGCCATGGCTTCTTCCGTCGTGAAATCCTTGCCGACCTTGCCCTGAAAGGCGATTTTGCCATCGACAAACGGAACCTGTCCCGAGACAAAGACCAGATTTCCGGTTTTTACGTACGGTACATAATTCGCCGCGGGAGCCGATGCCGCCGGAATTTCGATGCCGAGATCCGCCAGATGTGCGTCAATTTTGCCTGTCATTTTCTACCTCTGTTTTACTGGGTTGGTAACTTGGGTCATCCACCGGGACGACCACCGCCGCCACCGGTAATCCGAATGCCGACATTTTTTGTCTGGACATAATTCAGGAGCGCTTCCTGGCCCTTTTCCCGCCCGTAGCCGGACCGTTTCATGCCGCCGAAGGGCGTCTCGATGCCACCGGCGAACCATTCATTGACAAACACCTGTCCGGCGATCAGGTGATCCGCCGCCCAATGGGCAGTCGCGAGGTCCTTCGTGTAGACGCCGGCACAGAGGCCGTAATCCGTGCCATTGGCGAGCGCAATTGCCTCTTCCGGATCGTCATAGGTGAGGACGGAAAGGACGGGCCCGAAAACCTCTTCGCGCGCAATTGTCATGTCCGGCGTAACATTGGTAAAAACCGTCGGCTCGATAAAATGCCCGGGAAGATCGCTGCATTTGCGCCCGCCGGCCGCGGCTTCCGCCCCGGCCTGTGAGGCAGCGAGGCACATCCCCTCGATCTTGTCGGCTTGTGTGCCGGAGATCACCGGCGTCAGGTCGTGCCCGTCGATACCCGGCCCGATGGAAAGCGATTTCGCCTTCGCGGCCATCTTCTCAACGACTTCCGCCTGAAGTGACGTCGGCACGATCAGCCGCGACTGGGCGGAACAAACCTGTCCGGCATGGCTGAAAATTCCGCTCGCCGTGGAGTTGATGGCCTGATCGATGTCGGCGTCCTTGAACAGGATGCCCGCGGATTTGCCGCCAAGTTCCATGACGCAGGGGATCACCCGTTCTGCCGCCGCGCGGAGGATCGATTGTCCTGTCGCGACCGAGCCGGTAAAGACGATATGGTCGATATCCGGATGGGAGACCAGCGCGGCGCCGCAATCATGCCCATACCCACAGAGTATATTGACGGCGCCTTTCGGGATGCCGGCGCGGTGACAGGCCTCGGCAATGAAATAGGTGGAAACTGGCGAAAGCTCCGGCGATTTCAGGACTACCGTATTGGCGGTCGCGAGGGCACAGGCGACGGATCGCGCGGCAATCTGTAACGGAAAGTTCCAGGGAACGATCTGTGCCGACACGCCGAAGGGGGAGGGGATGGTGTAATCCACATAGTCGGCGCCAAGCGGGATCATCCGTCCTTCCAGCTTGTCGGCAAGGCCGCCGTAATAGGTGAAATAACGCGCTGCGGCCATTGCTTCATTCTTGCCGCCGGCGAGCGTCTTCCCGTTATCAAGGCATTCCGCAAGCGCGATTTCATCCGCCATTTCCGTCATGTGGCGGGCAATTTCAAACATCAGCGCGCCCCGATTCGTCGGGCGCATGTTATAGAGCTCGCGGCTTTCAAAACAGGCGCGTGCGGCGGCAACGGCTTTATCTATATCAGCTTGTTGAGCCCGCGCGACCTCGGCGATGATCTGGCCGGTTGCCGGGTTTTCAATCTCGATCCGCCCGCCCTCCTGGGCGTCGACCCATTCCCCGTTAATGTAGTTCTGCCAGTATTTTTTTATCTCGCTCATGGTCTGCTTTCCTGCAAAAGGCTGTAGGCGATTTCTATCACGGGGATACGCCAAGGGCCAGCCCGGGAGCGCCGTCTCGATAATTTTTTCGCGTTCTACTTTTATCAGTATAAAATTAGCCTATATCAACGGGACCATTCCAACCAGCCAGGTGTATCGATGGGTATTGTAGATAACGTCAGTTTCGAAAATCGCTGTGGCCATTTCAGGGCAGATGATGAAAACGGGGAACTGTTTGCCTGGCTGATTGATGCCGGGTTGACGGGAACCCGCGTTCGGGATCTCTTCACGGAATTCTGTGAACGACTCAATAAGCGCGGGGTTCGGCTCAAGCGGGGAAATATTGCTCTCAGCGCCATCCATCCGCAGGTCAGCGCTTTCATGTATACTTGGCGACGCGGTGAAGGCCTGGTGACCAATACGAACTTCCTGCATTCAGACATTCCGGGGGAGGGTTGGTTCGCCAGCCCCTTCTTCTTCATGCTGACGAACAAGATCCCATTCCTGCACCGGCCTTTGACACAGGGAAGTGAGCTTGATTTTCCGGTATTGGTGGAATTTCGGGATGAGGGGATGACAGACTGGTTCTGTCAAATTTTCGATTTCGGCTGGGGATTTGAAAACCAGAGCCTGGAAACTTCTGCTGGACTGATCACCAGTTGGGCGTCTGACCGGCCCGGAGGCTTCACTGAGGAAGAGTTTCGTATTCTGAGCAAGGCGATCCCGGTTTTCGGACTTGCGGCAAAAGGCATTGCCTCCTTCCGGACCGCCCGTTCGATGCTGGAAACCTATATCGGGCGGGATACCGCGGGTAAGGTCCTCTCCGGCCAGGTTCGGCGCGGCTCCGTTGATAGTATTAATGCTGTGCTTCTTTATGCCGATCTTAAGGGGTTCACAACACTGTCCGATACAATCGAACGAGTAGAGCTTGTAGAAATGCTGGATAGTTATCTGGATCATATGGCGAGCCCGATTGAGGCCGTCGGCGGAGAAATCCTCAAATTTATGGGGGACGGCATTCTCGCGACGTTCGAGCTGACCACGGCGGACGAGCGGTCGGTGCAGGAAATATGCAAAACCGCCCTCGATGTGACCGAGAAGATGAAGGAAGGTGTTGACCGCCTCAATGTAAAGCGGCGTGACATAAGCAAGCCAACGATGGAGCTCGACATCGCCCTGCATGTGGGCGAGGTGATGTATGGCAATGTGGGGTCGGAAACACGTCTCGATTTCACGGTTATCGGACCGGCGGTGAATGAGGTAAGCCGGATTGAAGCGCTTTGTGATGACCTGGGGGCCAACCTGGTCGCGTCGGGTGACTTTGTCCGGACATGTGCAGACGCGGCCGCTTCGCTTCGTTCTTGCGGATTTCACGAGTTGCGCGGCGTCCGCGAACCGATCGAGCTGTTCCGCCGGGATTAATCGGCGAGGCAAAGTTTCACGGGATCAGGAAACCCGCGTTGTCTTTTTATTCGCCTTCTTGTTTTCATACATGGCGTTATCGGCGGCACCTATCAGGTCGCAAAAAGTACTGTCCCCGTTATAGGGAACGACACCCATGCTGGCCTTCAGGGAAATTTTCCGACCGCGCGCCGAAATGGATGTGGCGCTGATTTCACGCTGTATGGCAAGGGCTCGGGCCCGACCGTTTTCGGCATTTGTCCGGGTTAGGACAAAGACGAACTCGTCGCCGCCAATGCGGGCAACGAAATCCGAACCACGGAGGTTCCGCTGGATATTCTCGGCGAATTGCCGGAGCGCAGTGTCCCCGGTGTCATGACCGTACCGGTCGTTGATTTCCTTGAAATCATTAAGGTCGAGGAAGGCAACGATTCCCTCTTCGCCGTGGCGACGTGCCATGGCAAGGGTGCGGGTCATGAAGTCATTCAGGCCGCGGCGGTTATGCAGGCCGGTCAGCTCGTCCGTTGTGGAGAGAGCCTCCAACTCCTGGATCCGTTGCTGCTGCTCGGATATGTGCTGCTCCGCGCTGGCGGCGTAGGCGATGACGCGATTGATCAATTGCCAGTGTTTTGCGGGCGCCTGACGTCTCAGGCTTGTCCTGAGTACCGTGGAGAGATCTTCTAGCTGTGCGCCGATTTCCGCCTCAAAACCCAGCGGATGACCAGTCTGAACTGACGATATATTCGTCATGGGCGATGACATTAATTTATTCTCCTCACTTAAGCCGTTCTGGTCATTCGTTTGCTTTGCAATTCTTCACGACCTGACCGACACAATCCTATTGTTGAAGACTGATGCAGCTAACGTGCCAAAAATTGAGAATTAAAAAATCAATACAAAACAATGGGTTAAATTGGATTATAAAGGTTTTGTTCACATTTTAGGTAAAATTGAGGGGAATTTTATGCCTTTCAGACTGGAATAATTGACCCATATGAACAGAATATTCTGATGTTCCGCGATAAACCTTCACAGTTGTAAATTAGAGGTATATTACTGGTTTCCAGGGACTTTAAGCGGTCTGCGTCACTCCGTTAATATAGGTTAATAGTAAAAATGAATTGGTCAAAAGTTGTACTAGGTCTCTTTGGTATCTGCCTGATCGGCATTGCCGGTATATCTTCTGCTGCGCCGCTGCAATTGACCTCTCATCAAGCCGTATATGACCTGCGTCTGGAAGAACTGAGTGACAATAGCGGCATAGAAGGCGTGCGCGGGCGCATTGTCATGAAGATAGAGCAACAATGCGACGGCCTGATCGTCAATCAACGCATGGTCCTGGAAATGATCAATTTTGAAGGCAACGTCATTGTCTCCGATTACAGCCAGTCGACCTGGGAAGACAACAGCGGCCGCATGATGCGCTTCGATATGTCCAATATGCTGAACGGCCAACTAATCGAAAAATATAGCGGCGTTGCCGAGCACCGTGAAAATGGCACGATTGTCGAATTCAGCGACCCAGATCAGCCCAACATGGAATTGCCGAACGATGTTATCTTTCCGGGCGAACACACCCGCCAGGTCCTGAAGGCTGCCGCCACGGGGAAAAACCTTCTGTCCGCGAAAGTCTATGACGGCAATGGGGAGGATGGGCTGTCTGATACCCTTGCAGTGATTGGCAAGGCGCAGACACTTCTTGCGCCGCCGAAATCGGAAAAGGGTCTGAAAGGGCAGACGTTCTGGCCCCTGCAAATCTCCTTTTTCGATCTGAGTCAGCAGCAGACGGAGCCCGACTATAAAATTGCCATGAAGATCTTCGGCAATGGCGTGGCGACCGACCTGCATCTTGATTACAGCGATTTCTCGCTGCGGGGCGATATCGCGGAATTGACGTTCCTGGCGCCGGAAAAATGTTCCTGATCCTTTAGGGGTCCGTTTTTCGTGTGAGACCGCGGCCCTTGATAATGACCGCGTCACCGAATTTGTCTCTCAGCTTGTCGATCGCGGCCTCAACGTCCTTGTCATGACTGATATTGCCGCTCAGCAGATCCGGCCTGTCTGCGTCGTCCAGGTCACCGAAACTGCTGATGCCGACCCCGATCAGGCGAAAATTATTGCCCGGTGCCGCCTTTTGCAGGAGGGGCGTTACCGCGCGGTAGAGTGTCTCAGCAAGCTGCGTCGGTGAGGACAGGGTGTGGCTGCGGGTCAGGGTCTTGAAGCTCCCTGTTTTTAGCTTGAGGGTGATGGTTTTGCCTGCCTTGTTCGATTTTTTAAGGCGTTTTGAGACCTTTTCGCAGAGGGGCCAGAGCCGGGCCAGCAAAATATCAATATCCGAGATATCCGTACTGAACGTCGTTTCCGCAGAGATGCTTTTGGCGCGGAGGTCGGACTTGACGCGCCGGTCATCCTCACCGCGGGAAAGATGGTAGAGGCGACCCCCCATAACCCCGTAGCGGGCAACCAGTTCCGCTTTTTCCCGGTGTTGTAATTGCCCGATAGTGGTGATGCCCTCCGCGGTGAGTTTGCGCTCCAGGGCCTTGCCGACGCCCCAGATATCGCTGACCGGGCGCGTTCTAAGAAATTCCAGGGCTTCCGACCGGCCGATGACGGCAAATCCGTTTGGCTTATCGAGGTCCGAGGCGAGTTTGGCGAGATACTTGTTGTAGCTGAGTCCGACTGACACCGTAATCCCGATTTTCTGTTCAATCTCCCGGGCGAGCCAGGCCATGGATTGCGCCGCGTTGCGGTGATGCAGTCGTTCGGTGCCGGAGAGGTTGAGGAAGGCCTCGTCAAGGGAAAGCGGCTCCACATCCGGCGTCAGCATATCGAATAGCCCGCGTATCTCGCGGCTGACAGCAGCATATTTTGGGATATCCGGCGGGATAATCAGGGCTTGCGGACAAAGCCCTTTTGCCTTGAAAAGCGGCATAGCGGAGCGCACGCCAGACATGCGGGCGAGGTAGCAGCAGGTGGAAACAACGGCCCGCGGACTGTCATGGCAAATGATGATCGGCTTGGCCTTGAGATCGGGATTATCCCGCTTCTCCACGGCCGCATAAAAGGCATCGCAATCGACATGGGCGATGAAGAGATCGAACAATTCAGCATGGTGGAGTATTCTCGGCGACCGGCAGCCGGGGCAACGCGCCTTGTCGCCAGGTCTGTTATCCTCCAGGATCGTCAGGCAATGGCGACAAAGGCTGGCCATGGCACCCTGTCAGTACTCGCCGGTTTCGATATGCCGGATAATATGGGCGCTGATTTCCGGCCAGTTATAGAGGCGGCTATGACTATGTTCCGCGGGCCCCAGAAGATCGGACAGGCGAGGGTCGGCGATATAATGCAGCCGATGCACATGCGCGGCATGCTCGTTGACCGAACTGTGGTTATGGGGAATATCGTCAATAAAATAGGCCGGGGCTTTCAGCCCTTCGGTCAGGTATCTGACGACCTGTCCCTTGCTGCCGACATTGGCAATTAGAGGGAAATCCATCCCCTTGTCAGACAGGCTGCTTCGCCGCTTGTCGGCATATTTGGGCGGAACATTGCTAAGAACCACAATCTGCGCATGTTCGCTGAGGCTGGCCAGTCCTTCGGCCGCGCCGTCTACAGCGGGAAGAACGGCGCAGCGCTGATCAAAGAAATCGGCCAGAAGCGCCCCGACTTCCGCCGCTTCGATTGGTTCCCTATCGCTGGTGCGACGGATATTGCCGGTCAGCGCGAAAGAGGACCAGTCGAAATAAAGTTCGAGGGATTTGAGGAAGTCCTCAAGGCCGATCATGAAATTAAACAGGACCTCATCGGCATCAGTAATAACCAGCGGACGATCGCGATCGATAGTCAAACCCTGTAACTGGGGACGGACCTCATCGTGGATACCTGTAAACATGCTTAATAGTCCTCTACCGGGGCGCCGGGCAAAAACTGCCGTGCACGCACCGGACTGGTGGCACTCAGGCTTTCCTGGTTGCAAAAATCAATAAGTATTTCTTCGTGGGATAGTAAAAAATCGAGAACACCGGCCAGAATTTCGGGATTATCAGCCGACTGGGCCAGCGTCCCCTGATCTATCCCGGTTTCCGCCAGCATCCAGCCCATTATTTTTTCCTGCCCGGCGATAAATGTCAGCGCCTGTAGCGCAATAATTTCAGATTCTTCGCGATTCATAAGTTTTCTGTGCCTGAAACCATATATGGTAAGAGAAAATTAAACATATATCTGTTTATTGATAAGGAATGATAGTCTCATGTGTTGCAAATTGGAATTCGGAAGCTCTTTTTGAGTCTATTTTAGCCGTCTCACCATGGCGTTTGTACTAGTAAATTGGACGTACTGAAAATGAAGACAGTGTTGATTGTCGAAGATAACGACTTAAATATGAAGCTATTCCATGATCTTCTGGATGCGCATGGTTACAACACCATCCAGACCAAAGATGGAATGGAGGCTTTGAGTCTCGCGCGGGAGCATATGCCGGACCTGATCCTGATGGATATCCAGCTGCCCGAGGTTTCAGGGCTGGAAGTGACGAAATGGATTAAAGAGGATGAGGCGCTGAAGTCAATTCCTGTTATCGCCGTCACCGCTTTTGCAATGAAGGGGGACGAAGAAAAAATTCGCGAGGGGGGGTGTGAGGCCTATGTCGCCAAGCCGATTTCCGTTGAGAATTTCCTGAACACAGTTAAAGAATTTTTGAGCTAGATATATGTCTGCACGCATCCTAGTTGTCGATGATGTTATCCCGAATGTCAAAATACTCGAGGCAAAACTGTCCGTCGAATATTATGACGTGGTGACAGCTAGTAACGGCCCGGATGCGCTGAAAATTGCGCTCGAGGAACAGCCGGACCTCATCCTTCTGGATGTTATGATGCCGCAGATGGACGGATTCGAAGTCTGTCAGCGGTTGAAAGCCGACAAGCTGACGGCGCATATCCCGGTAGTGATGGTCACAGCGCTCAGCGAAGCTGCCGACCGGGTCCAGGGACTGGAATCCGGGGCGGATGACTTCCTGACGAAACCGGTTGACGATCTCGCCCTGTTCGCACGGGTGAAATCGCTCCTGCGCCTGAAAATGATGATGGATGAATTCCGCCTGCGGGAGGAAACCAGCTCGGAAATGGGCGTGATCAGCATGTCCGACCGTAAGGAAGAGGCTATTCAGCGCGCCCGGATCCTGGTCATTGACGATAACGAATATTCCGTCCGCATGATGAAGGAAATCTACGCGGAAACATACGATATCACGCTTGAGCCGAATATGGAGGAAGCGCAGGTTCTGTTGCGCGGCGGTGATTATGATCTCGCCGTTATCAGCCTGGATTCTGCGACGCACGATCCGCTGCGCCTGTGCTCCAAGATCAGGAGCCTGGAAGAGACACGGCAGCTACCGATCCTGACCCTGGTGGATGATTCGGATAAGGACAAGCTCATCAAGGGCATGGATATCGGCATCAATGACTATGTCATGCGTCCGATCGATGCGAATGAGTTGATCGTCCGGACCCGGACTCAGATCCTTCGCAAGCAATATCAGGACCGGCTTCGCCACAATTTCCATCGCAGCATGGAGCTGGCGGTGACCGACAGCCTGACCGGACTCTATAACCGGCGCTATATGTCCAATCACCTTGATGCCATGCTGCAGCGGGCGAAACTGGACTATAAGCCCGTTTGCGCCCTGATCATGGACATCGATTTCTTCAAGCGGGTCAATGATGCGCATGGCCATGATGTCGGGGATGATGTCATCAAGGAATTTTCGAACCGCATTGGCACCAGCGTGCGCGGAATCGACCTTGCCTGCCGGTACGGCGGGGAGGAGTTTGTCGTGATCATGCCGGATACGGATCTTTCCGTCGCAGCGTCTGTCTCCGAACGTCTCCGTCGACAGATAGCGGAGAAGCCGGTCTCCGTGAGAAAGGGATCCCTAGACCTCGAGCTTACCTGTTCTATCGGCGTAACCGTGTCGAAAAAGGGCGAGGAATCTGACAGCCTGCTCAAGCGGGCCGATGAGGCGCTGTACAAGGCGAAAAGGGATGGTCGTAATCGTGTGGTTGTCTCGCCCCCGAGCATCGATCTATTTGAAAGCCAGCCGGGCGTCGCTGCGCGTTAAGAATACCGATTTCCCAACAAAAAAGGCCGCAACAACTTGCGGCCTGTTTTCATTCAGCGTGCAGAAGCCTATTTGATCTTGGCTTCCTTGAATTCCACATGCTTGCGGGCAACGGGATCGTATTTGCGTACGACCATCTTTTCCGTCAGCGTGCGCGGGTTTTTCTTGGTTACATAAAAGAAACCAGTATCCGCGGTGCTTACCAGCCTTATTTTCAATGTTGTCGGCTTAGCCATGTCCGAAACTCCAGTCGTTCCCGCGTCAGGGCGGGCAAAAATAATAATCGAAGCCCGGAAAATACGGATTTAATCAGCGAAGTCAAGCACGCGCTTGGAAAATTCGATTTTTTTAGCCTTTGCGCAACCGGCGCAGGTGATTGGCAGCCACAAAGACGAACAGGAGGCAGGCGGCGGCGAATGTCAGAGGCATGCCGTGTGGCTCGAACATCTCCATCGCCAGGCCTGCGAGAACCGGCCCGAACAGGCTGCCAAGGCCCCAAAGCATGCCGACTGCGGCCGTTGCCATGACCAGGTCGCCACCCTTGAATTGCTGCCCCATGATAACAAGGGCGATGGTGTAGGTGCCGACGACCCCGCCGCCCCAGATGATAAGGAGCGGCCAGAGCAGATAGGGGCTTAACATGACAAGAGGCAGGATCAGCGCGCCGAGCACGCCGATAAGGCCGCAGCCGAGAATCACCTTAGTCCGGTCAAATCGGTCCGCGAGCCAGCCGATCGGGACCTGCAGCAGGATATTGCCGGCAAGCAGGGCGCTGGTCATCAGGACGGCCATTTCAAGCGTCTGCCCGTTCTTGACGCCATAAACGGGCAGCAAAGTCAGTACGGAGCCGTCGAAGAAGGCCACAAGCAAGGTCGCCGCGCTAATCATCGGGGCGATCTTTACGAAGGAGAAGATGGAATAGCTGCTTTTCTCGCCAAGGTCAGGAAACCGGTCGCCGACGATGAAGAATGCAAACCCGGCACTCAGGACGATCAGGCTGGAAACAATGAAGGGCAGGCTTCCTTCCGCGCCAAGGACGTTAATCAGCACCGGTCCAAAGGCGAAACCGCAGGTCATGGCAGAAACGTAGATGGCGATAGTCCGCCCGCGGGTTTTCTCCCGGGCAATCTTGTTCAACCAGGTTTCGCTGATCAGGAACAGCACGGCCATCGACAGGCCGATCATCAGCCGCAGGAAGAACCAGAAATAGATATTGTCCGAGAGGGCGAGGGCCCAGATGGACGCTGCGGCAAGCAGGAGCCCGCCCCACAGCATCTTGCCCGATCCGACAACACGTGTGCAGGCAGGAACGACAGGGGACGCCAGCAGGAAGGAGAGGGCGGGCAGGGCGCCCATCAGGCCGATGATGTCGCTGCCATAGCCCCGCTTCTCCATCAGCAGCGAGACCAGGGGGATAGACAGGCTGAGAGAGACTGCCATGGCCGTTACGGCGGCAATCACGGCAATCAGGGCGCGCCGGTTATCAACCAGCGCGTCGTCAACCATTGTCGTGATTGCGGATGAACGGCTTGCCCCTGTAATAGGTGAAGATCGGGACCGTGCCGGTTTGTCGCGGCAATGGTGCCGCAGCCCGCTTGATTTTCCGGTCGATCTCGTCGAGGACGAATTCCGTCACATCGATGAGCGGGACACGATGGGTTTCGGATAAGGGGATCCAGTGCAGGTCGATCAACTCGCCGGAGCCGCCAAGGTCGCCGCCGGTTATATATTTCGCATCGAGCGTGAGAAAGCGTGTGTTGAACCGGATCGGGCTTTTCGGCGGGGTAATCGCCCGTGCCAGGAAATCCAGCTTGGACAGGTCCGGTACCAGCTGGTCGCCCTGAAGATCACCGATGACAAGGCCGGTTTCCTCATGGGTTTCCCGCACAGCGGCCGTTGCCACCGCATGGGCCATATCGGAGGGGCGGGAGAGCATCTTTTCGATATCCGGCGCCAGTGGGGCGAGCGGGGCCATATCCGCATCGGCCCGGTCCACGCGCCCTCCCGGAAAAACATAGACATCGGGCAGGAACTTGTGGCTCTTGGCGCGGCGGCCCATCAGGACATAAAGGTCATCGGCGCGTTGCTCGTAAATGACAAGGCTGGCGGCATGCCGGGGGGTGACCGGTCGCGTAGAAGGCATCAGATTTGTCATTCTTCACCATAGATTCGTTTGCCATGGCGCATCATGAACATGGGAACGGGCACCGTCGGGTCTTCTGGCGGGCGGTTTTTCAGAAACTTCTCCGCATAGCCGAGAATCTTCTCGGTAATGACAGGAATATTCAGTTGGAGCGCGTCCTCGATCGTCACCCAGCGCAGGTCGAGGAGCTCGCCCGAACCCTTGATATCGCCTTCCAGAGTCTCGGCATCGGCGACAAAGAACCGGGTGTTGAAGCGCTTCTTTCGCGATGGCGGCGTGACTGCCCGCGCAATGTAATCGAGTTTTGAGAGGTCGGGACCGCAGGTCGTCGTGCCGAAGTCGTTCCAGACGGCGACGCGGGATTTTCTCGGCCGGGCGTAGTTCCCGGCAAGGCGCAGTCCCGTTTCCTCGAATGTTTCACGGATCGCGGCAATGGCAAGGGCGCGGGCGCGGGCCGGGGTGCATCCGCCGCGAAGGAGGCGGGCCATCACATCCTCGCGCAGGTCCTCAGCCGGCGGAATGCGGCTGTCGCTGGCATCCACGCGTCCACCCGGGAAAACGTAGGTATTCGGCATAAAACTGTGCCGCCCGCTCCGCTCTCCCATCAGAATTTCGATGTTTTTGCTGCTCTGCCGATAGAGGATCAGGGTAGAGGCATCTTTGGGTCGCGGGGCTTTACTCCCGTCAGTGCGACTTTCGGCGACGGATCTGTTTGGTTTTGTACTCATAATCGTTGGACTTCCATTTTTTGTCCAACTATGCACCTGCGGGCTGGTCAAGTCCAGTCAGTTTAGGTGAAGTCACCTCCAAAGCCATGCATCTGGCGGGCCCATTGAATGCCGATCAGCGCGCCTTTGACCCGCGGCAGCAGCCACAACGCAGAGAGCAGGGAAATCGGCATCCAGATGGTAAGCTGCACCCAAGTTTCCGGACTATAGACCTGTTCAACGGTCAACATGCCGGAGAGCACAAAATGCAACACGATCAGCATTGTGAAATAAGGCGGCGCATCGTCAGCCCGCTGATGATGCAGCTCCAGGCCGCAGGTATCGCAAGTGTGGTTGACCTTGATGTAGCTTTTGAAAACCTGGCCCTTGCCGCAATCCGGGCAGCGACGACGAAGACCATGCTTGAAAGCCTGGGCCACAGATCTCGTATTTTGAGTAATGTTCATCCGGTGCCTATTTATCAATATTCCATGGGTGAATGTTACCACCACTTATACATGAAATGTATGAAGAAAAAGGCTTTGCGACACTGTGCCGCAGCGATCAGCTTGTTTCCTGACGGCGGCGTGCCCACTTTTTCCCCTTGGGCAGGGTGCGCTTTTTCTTCTTGACCGGTTTTCGTGCCGGAGGTTTCGTCCCACCTCTCATTTTCCGGTTCGGATCCGGTCGGCGCACGGGAGTGGAACCGCCGTCGCGCCCGTCCTCAATCTCGACAATCATGCTGCCGGTCACAATATCGACCTCCCGCAAGCGCACGGCGAGCCGGTCCGCGAGACGGAAAACCCGCCCGGTCCGCTTGCCGACCAGCATATGCTTTTCGGGATCGAAATTGAAGAAATCGTTGCCGAGGGTGGAAATCGGTGCGAGCGCGTCGGCGCCGCTGTCGTCGAGGGAGAGAAACAGGCCGGCGCGGGTGACGCCAGAGACCTTCGCCTGGAAGATCTCCCCGACCTTGTTAGCGAGGAAGACTGCGGTAAACCGGTCCGTCGTTTCGCGTTCCGCCACCATGGCACGTCGTTCTGTGGCCGAAATCTGGGTGCCGATCTCTCTGAACTCGAACGCCTCTTCATCCTTCAGGCCGCCATCGCCGAGCTTGAGGGCAGAGATCAGGCTGCGATGGACCATCAAGTCCGCATAGCGCCGTATGGGCGAGGTGAAATGCGCATAATTCTGGAGATGCAATCCGAAATGATGGAGATTGTCCGGGCTGTAGACCGCCTGTGACTGACTTCGCAGCACCAGCGAGCTGACCAGCTCCCGATCTATGTCATTGTCGGCCTGGGCGAGGATACGGTTGAAGGTCTCCGTGGTGACAACCTGCCCCTTGGCGTAGCGGATATTCATGTCCGCGAGCGTTTCCTGCAGGCCGATCATCTTGTCCGTGGTTGGCGGTTCATGGACACGGAACATACAGGGCTGTTTCATCTTGACCAGCGTTTCCGCCGCCGAGACGTTGGCCTGGATCATGAACTCCTCGACCAGCATATGCGCCTCGAACCGCTCCCGTTTATGCACGGCCTTGATAAAGCCGTCCACACCAAACTCGATTCGCCTCTCCGGCAGGTCAAGGTCGAGCGGCTGGCGCTTGGTCCTGGCTTTCTTGAGCGCAGCGTAGGCCCCGAACAGCGGTTCTATCACCTCCGTGGCCAACATTTCCGTCTTGTCGTCGGTTTTCCCCTCATGGGCATCCTGTGCCTGCCGGTAGGTGAGCGAGGCAATGGAGCGGATCAGGCCGCGCATGAATTTATGGCGTAGCTTGTTACCCTCCGAATCAAACCACATCTGCACCGCCATCACCGGCCGGTCGACATTTTCATGCAGGGAGCAGAGGTCGCTGGAGAGTTCATGCGGCAGCATCGGCACCACGCGGTCGGGGAAATAGACGCTGTTGCCGCGCTCCTTTGCCGCCTTATCAAGCGCGGAACCGTGGGTCACATAATGGGCGACATCGGCAATGGCAACGATCGCCTGCCAGCCGCCCTTGTTTTTCGGGTCATCATCTGGTGCGGCCCAGACCGCATCATCCCGGTCCCGGGCATCCGCCGGATCGATGGTCAGGAGCGGCAGGCCCCGGAGGTCTGTACGCTTGCCAAGCGAGACGGGCTTTGCCGCCAGGGCTTCCTTGATCGCCGCCTTGTCGAACTCATCCGGGATGCCATGGGCATGGATGGCAATCAGGCTTAACGAGGCCGCGTCGCCCATCGGGCCGACACGCTGCGTTACCCGACCTTCGGGCAGGGCATAAGTCTTGCCCGGCAGGATGTCACACAGTACGACTTCGCCGCTCTGGGCGCCCATGGAGTTTTCCTCGCGGACCACAATCTCTTTCTTCAGCTTGCGGTTGGTGGGCTGCACACGCCCGTCCTTGCCGATCTTCGTATAGACGCCAAGGGTCGGCCCGACAGAGGGTTCCAGCCGGCGAATAACACGCGCCTCGTAAGTGCCGTCCTTCTGGCGGGCCAGACGGGCGAGCAGACGGTCCCTGACGCCCGGCGCCTGTGTCCGGCCGGGCTGCAGCACATAGATAACGGGCGGCTTGCCGTCCTCCTGCCAGCTGACGGGGCGGGCAATGGCCTCTCCGTCCTTGTCGATCCGGTCCACCTCGATCACTGCAACGGAGGGAAGCGCGCCTGCCGGGGCGAGTTCCTGCTTGCGACCCTTTTCAAGATGACCTTCGTCGATCAGCTCCTTCAGGATCTTTTTCAGGTAGATCCGGTCGGCCCCCTTTATATTGAAGGCACGGGCGATTTCCCGCTTGCCGACGGGCGTCTCGCTTTCATCGATAAAGCTGCGCACCTGTTCCTTGGTCGGCAGATGTTCGCTCTGTTGGCTTTTTGGAGTCAAGATATCCTATTTTCTATTGTCAAAGGCCGTCTCATTCCGCCGCGGCCGCGGATTTCTTGGGGGCGGCCTTTTTCTTCGCCGGGGCTTTCTTTTTCGCGGGTGCTTTTTTCTTCGCCGTCCCTGCCTTTTTCGCAAGTTTCGGCTTCTTTCCGCTCTTCTCCGCCCGCTCGGCCAGCAGTTTTACCGCCTCTTCCAGCGTGATCGTCAGGGGGTCGGCATCCTTCGGGATCGTCGCATTGATCCCGCCATGGGTGACATAGGCGCCGTAACGTCCGTCCTTCACGTTAATGTCAGCGCCATCCGTCGGATGCTGCCCGACGACCCGCAGGGGTGCCGTCGTCCGTCCACCGCCACGCGTTTTCGCCGCCGCCAGCAGTTCGACCGCGCGGTTCATCCCGACGGTCAGCACTTCCATGCTGTTCGAGAGCTTACCGTATTTCCGGTCGCTTTCCACATAGGGGCCATAGCGGCCGAGCCCGGCCGTAATCATGGACCCGGTCTCCGGATGCGGACCAATCTCCCGCGGGAGTCCGATCAGCTGGACCGCGAGATCGAAATCGATTTCATCCAGTGGAATATCCTTCGGGATGGAAACGCGTTTGGGCTTTTTCTTGGGCTCCGGCTCACCAAGTTGAAGATAGGGGCCGTAAGGGCCCTTGCGGAGCGTGATCATCAGGCCGCTGGCAGGATCGAGACCGATCTCCTTGGGCCCTTCATCGGCCGTCTCATTGGCGTCGTCCGCACTTTCGCCCAGCTTGCGCGTAAATCGGCAGTCGGGATAGTTCGAACAGCCAATAAAAGCGCCGAACCGACCGGTTTTCAGACTCAGCCGGCCATCGTCGCATTTCGGGCAGGTGCGTGGATCCTTGCCATCTTCCGTCGGCGGGAAAACATGCGGTGCAAGAACGCGGTTCAGTTCCTCCAGCACGTCAGTGACGCGAAGTTCGGCTGTTCCCTCAACGAGAAGGTTAAAATCATACCAGAAGTCGCGCAGAACCTGTTTCCAATCAATCTTTGCCGCCGACACATCGTCGAGCTTCTCCTCCAGCTGCGCGGTGAAGTCATACTCCACATAGCGCGTGAAGAAGGAGGCGAGGAAGGCCGTTACCAGCTGTCCCTTATCCTCGGGGATAAAGCGTTTCTGGTCAATCCGGACATAATCCCGGTCCTGCAGGACGGAGATGATGGAGGCATAGGTGGACGGGCGGCCGATGCCAAGTTCTTCCAGTTTCTTGACCAGGCTTGCCTCGGAATAACGGGGCGGCGGCTCGGTGAAATGCTGGTCCTCGGTGACCTTGTCCGTCGCGACATTTTCCCCGGCCTTGACGGCGGGCAGTCGATTGCCGTTTTCGTCATCAGCGACATCATCGCGGCCTTCCTCATAAAGCTTGAGGAAGCCGGGGAAGCGTACAACGCTGCCGGTGGCGCGCAAGGTCTGGCCGTCGCCATCACTGAAATCGATGGTGGTGCGTTCGAGCTGTGCACTTTCCATCTGACTGGCGATTGTCCGTTTCCAGATCAGTTCGTAAAGCCGTAAATGCTCCTGATCGAGATATTTTGCGACCATTGCAGGGGTGCGGGACAGGTCTGTCGGGCGGATGGCCTCATGGGCCTCCTGTGCATTCTTAGACTTCGATTTATAGAATCGCGGCTTTTCCGGCACATATTCCTTGCCATATTCACTCGCGATCACGTCCCGCGCACTATGCATCGCCTCCATCGCCAGGCTGACACCGTCTGTTCGCATATAGGTGATCAGGCCTTGCGTCTCGCCGCCGAGATTGAACCCCTCATAGAGCTTCTGCGCGACCATCATGGTCCGCTTCGCCCCAAATCCCAGCTTACGGGAGGCTTCCTGCTGCAGGGTTGAGGTGGTGAAGGGCGGGGAGGGGTTGCGCTTGGCGGGTTTTTGGGTGACATCGGCAATGGAAAAGCTGCCGGCGCGCAATTTTTCCGCCGCGGCTTTTGCCGTCTCCGCATTGGGAAGCGAGAATTTGTCGAGTTTCTTGTTTGCGAGATGGGTCAGCCGCGCGGTGATCTTGTCCTTTTTCTCGGTCAGGAAATCCGCGTCGATCGTCCAATATTCCTCGGCCTTGAAAGCGTCGATCTCAAGCTCGCGCTCGCAGATCAGGCGAAGGGCGACGGATTGCACCCGGCCAGCGGATTTTGCGCCGGGCAATTTCCGCCAAAGGACCGGCGATAATGTGAAGCCGACAAGATAATCGAGGGCGCGGCGCGCCTGTTGCGCATTCACGAGGTTCATATCCAGCTCACGCGGATGGGCGATTCCCTCCAGCACGGCACGTTTGGTGATCTCGTTGAAGACGACGCGGCTGACTTTCGCGCCCTTCAGTTTTTTCTTCTCCTCCATCACTTTCAGCACATGCCAGGCGATGGCTTCCCCTTCGCGATCCGGGTCAGTGGCGAGGTAGAGATTCTCGGCGCCTTGAAGCGCATCGGCGATAGCCTTGATATGTTTTGCGGATTTCGCATCATTTTGATAATGCATGGCAAAATCCTCATCCGGCTCGACCGATCCATCCTTCGATGGCAGGTCGCGGATATGCCCGTAGGATGCCAGAACCGTATAGTCCTTGCCCAGATACTTATTAATCGTCTTGGCTTTTGCAGGGGATTCGACAACAACAACGTTCATATCAATACCGCAGGCTTTCTACTTGTTTTCAAGGTCTCTCTAATCCGCGTCATGCCGTGATATATAAAGACGCTATTCGACGATTGAAACCCTGTTCCCGAAATGGCGTTCTATTCTGCCTGCCAGTTCCAGTTCAAGTAAAATCGTTAAAATCGTTGCGGCGGGGTGTCCGGTCAGGCGGATCAGCTCGTCGATTTCAACGGGCGTCGGGCTGAGATAGGTGATGATATCGGGGCGCAGGCGGTCCAGCTCCTGCTCGTCGGGCTGAACCGGATCGAGGAAGGGGAGGCGCGGCTGGTCGGGTTCCTTTAGCGGCCGTCGACGTATGCTTTCCAGCGCATCGATAATATCCGCTGCCTCCTCTACCAGTGTCGCGCCGTTTCGGATCAGGTTGTTGGTGCCCTTGGCGCGCGGATCCATGGGGGAGCCCGGGACGGCAAAGACCTCGCGTCCCTGCTCAAGGGCCATGCGTGCCGTAATGAGCGAACCGGAGCGGGGCGAGGCTTCCATCACCAACACCCCGAGTGCCAGCCCGGAGATAATCCGGTTGCGGCGGGGAAAGTGGCGGGCCTGGGGCACCGTACCCATGGGTTGCTCGGCGATAACGCAGCCGCGCTCGTATATTTCCTCTTGCAAGGCCTCGTTTTCGCGCGGATAGGGATAATCGAGACCGCCCCCGACAACCGCGATCGTCCCGCCCTCCAGCGATGCCCGATGCGCCGATGTATCAATCCCGCGGGCGAGCCCGGAGGCGACAATAATATTCTCGCGAGATATCCCGCCGGCGATCTGCCCGGTCAGGCGCAGCGCCACGGCAGAGGCATTGCGGGCGCCAACAATGGCGAGAATATCCCTGTTCAGCAGGTGGGCATGGCCACGCAGGGAAATCACAGGTGGTGGGTCGGCGATCATGCTGAGGGCTTTCGGGTAATCCGGCTCCGAGGCGGCGATCATCCGTCCGCCAAACGCGAGAAGCGCCTCCATCTCCCGCGATGCCTCCCCCGCCGGGCAAACCCGGATCGGCTTTTTCCGGCCGCCTTTTCGCGCAAGGTCCGGCAGGGCCTCAAGCGCTTTCGACGCGGTACCAAACCGGCCCAGCAACTGAAAAAAGGTGATCGGTCCGACATTCTCGGACCTGATCAGGCGAAGCCAGGCGAGCCTTTCTTCCGGCGACAATTCGCGTTGCTGTTCCATTTGGGGAAGATGGCAGAAGTCTATTAATCGCGTCAATTGAATTCTGGCTATCTATTTGCGCGCTTAATAGTAGCTATGTCTCGTTGTCCTCGTTCCCGATATCGCGAAACCGCGGCGACAGGTCGAAGATATTTGTAAGGGAAAACCCGTCTGCCTTTCCCTTTACATCTGCCGGAGAGGACAGGGGTGCCGCCTCGGGCGGGATGGGCTCGGCCGGGGGTGGAGGCGCTGGTTCCGGTTTTAACTGCTGCCGCATTTTCTCGAATTTCTCGATTTCCATCAGGACTTTCATTTCTTCTGCGGCGTTGGATGTCAGAGGCTGTTGCGGTGAGATCGATATCTTTTTCATGGTATCTGGCGGCGTCTCCCTTGGTTGTACGGGCGCAGCGGGTGAGGCATCGCGAATAGCTGTCCGGCACCCTCGTAGTTTGCGAAGGCGTCGGCGTTCCGCCCTTTGCTCGCGTCGTTTCAATATTGGGTCGGGACTGGCCGGGTCCGGTTGAAGAGCAGACGGGGCTGGCCCAGGTTCTTCCGGCGGTGCGGCAACGATGTCTTCCCCGATATCCCGGATGTTCTTTCCAAGAATGGAAAATTTTTCCTTGAAATAGCTGTGTCGCCGCGCGATTTCGGCCTTGTGCCGGGCGACATGCGCGGTGAAGGCCTGACCGGCGGCGTCCTGCAAGGCCTGCAGGCGGCGGACATTGGCATCCTTGACATGGTATGTTGCGCCGGCATCCATCGGCCCATCCCTTGATTTTACAGGCGTCAAATTTCCCTTTTAAGTAAGTATAAAAAGGAAGCTGTTCAACCCGAAGTCAGGATTTCTTTTTGCCGATGCGTGGTTCTTCGCCTTTTAGCAGGCGGCTAATATTCTCGCGGTGGCGTATAAAGATGAGAACGGCCATCAGCGCGGCGAATTCAATGCGCTGGGTATCGCCGTAATAGGTGTCGCCAAGCGGAGAGAGGGTTTGAAGAATATAGATATACACAGGTGCGAGCGCGGCAGCGACCAGGGCGGAGAGAGAGGAAATCCGGAAGATCAGGGCAGTCAGCAGCCAGGTGAGCGCAACGCCGAGACCAGCAGGCCAGCTGATCGCGAGCATTACGCCAATAAAGGTCGCGACGCCCTTGCCGCCCTTGAATTTCAGCCAGACCGGGAATAGATGGCCGAGAAAAGCCCCGCCGCCCGCCAGTACGGCGTAATCCTGTGTCAGGAAACTGTTGGCGAGGATGACGACAATCGCACCCTTGCCGCCATCAAGCAGGAGTGTGGCGAGCGCGAGGCCCTTGTTGCCGGTGCGCAGCACATTTGTCGCCCCGATATTGCCCGAGCCGATTTTCCGCACATCGCCAAGCCCGGCCATTTTGGTCAGCACCAGCCCAAAGGGGATCGATCCAATGAGGTAGCCGATTGCGGCGGCGGCATAGAAGGGCCAGGTAAAGCTGATATCGCCTAGGGGATCGGGCATGGAAGCCTCCTAAAGCTCAAAAACGGGTTTGCCGCGCACGAAGGTTTTAAGAACGCGGCCCTGCAGCAGATGGCCGTCAAACGGGGTGTTCTTCGACTTTGAGAGCAGCTTGTCGCCGTCCACCTGCCAGGGCCTCTCGGTATCGAACAGGATGAGGTCCGCGTCGCCACCTTTTCTGATCGCCCCGGCGTCGAGACCGAGCAGCTTCGCCGGCGCGACAGTCATGGTATGGAGCAAGCGAAGCAGGTCGACATCGCCATTGTGGTAGAGCCGCAAACTGACCGGCAGCATGGTCTCCAGCCCGATCACGCCGGGCTTGGCCTGTGCGAAGGGAAGGCGCTTGCTGTCTGCACTCTGGGGCAGATGCTGCGAGGAGATGATATCTATCGTGCCGTCCTTGATCCCCTCGATCACCGCACGGCGCTCATCTTCCTCCCTGAGTGGCGGCGAGACGCGAGCAAAGGTCCTGTACTCCCCGAGTTCCAGGTCATTCAGCGCATGATAGTGCGGCGCGGTGCCGGCCGTGACCTTCAGTCCGTCATTCTTCGCCCGGCGCATGGTATCAAGGGCGTCCTTCGTGCTGAGATGTGCCGCATGCCATCGTGCACCGGTCATCTTGACCAGGCGGATATCGCGCTCCACCAGAATGGCTTCCGCGCAGGAGGGTACGGATTTGAGGCCCATGAAGGTGGCGGTGCGACCGCCGGTCATCACGCCGCCGGTGGCAAGACCGGGGTCTTCCGCATGAACGATCACCGGCAAGTCAAACATGGTGGAATAAGCAAGTGCCCGCCGCATCAGGTTAATTGCCTGAATGGCGAACTGGCCATCGCTGACGGCGACGACACCTGCCTCGGAGAGAAGGCCCATTTCTGCCATTTCCTCGCCGAGAAGTCCTTTCGTCAACGCGCCAGTAATGCAGACCTTAACCGCGCAGGTGTTTTTTGCGCGTCGCAGCACCATTTCCACGATCGCCGGATCGTCAATGACAGGCTCAGTCGCGGGAAACGCGTTGATGGTGGTCACTCCGCCTGCAGCGGCGGCCATTCCGGCGGTTGTCATGGTTTCGCGATGTTCCTTGCCCGGCTCGCAGAGGTAGGCATGGGCATCGACGAGGCCCGGACTCAGGCAATATCCCTGGCAGTCCTCTATTATTGCGCCGTCGGGAAGGGTGCCCTTTTTGATATGGGCGCCCCAGTCGAGAACTTTGCCCTTCTCAATCAGGACACCACCCAGGGTATCCGTGTTTGTTGCCGGGTCGAGCAGGCGGGCGTTGATAAGGGCGTGGATCGGATTGCTCATGCCGCGGACTCCCGTGTGAGAAGGTCAAGGCAGGCCATCCGGACGGCGACGCCCATCTCCACCTGTTCTGAGATGGCGCTGATATTGAGGTCGTCGGCAATCTCAGAGTCAATCTCGACACCCCGGTTCATCGGACCTGGATGCATGATCAAGGCGTCTGGCTTGGCGACAGAGAGCTTTTCCGCATTCAGGCCGAAAAAGTGGAAATATTCGCGGATCGATGGCACGAAGGAGCCCTGCATCCGCTCTGTCTGCAGACGCAGCATCATGACGATATCCGCATCCTTCAGTCCTTCTGACATTTTATTGTAAACCTCGACGCCCATTTTCGCGGCGTTCGACGGGATCAGCGTTGTCGGCCCGACAATGCGCACTCTTGCGCCCATAATGTTGAGCAGGGCGATGTTGGACCGGGCGACGCGGCTGTGCTGGATATCGCCGCAGATGGCGACGATCAGCCCTTCCAGCCGTCCCTTGCGGCGGCGGATGGTCAGCGCATCGAGGAGTGCTTGCGTCGGATGCTCATGGCTGCCGTCTCCGCCATTGATGACGGCGCAATCAACCTTCTGGGAGAGCAGGTGCGGCGCGCCCGAATCACCGTGGCGGATCACCAGCACATCCGGATGCATGGCGTTCAGGGTCATCGCCGTGTCGATCAGTGTCTCGCCCTTTTTGACCGAGCTGGACCCGACCGACATATTGATCACATCCGCGCCAAGGCGTTTGCCCGCCAGCTCGAAGGAGGTGCGCGTGCGGGTGGAATTCTCAAAGAAGAGGTTGATCTGGGTCTTGCCGCGCAGCAGGTCACGCTTTTTATCGGGCGTGCGGGCGATCTCTGCGTAATGTTCGGCTAAAGAAAGGATTTGGTTGATATCGGATGCATCAAGCCGTGCGATATCAAGGAGATGCCTATGGGCAAATCGTATGGAATCTGTGTTTGTCATTAAAAGCCGACTGTATAGCGGCCTAACGGAAAAGCGACAAGCGCAAGTTGATATTTTTATCGCATTGAATCGAGGGCACCCTGGAGGATATAGGCGGCGGCCATTTTATCGACCGCTTTTGCCCGTTTCTGGCGGGATGCGTCGGCGTCGATCATGCTGCGGGTCATGGCCGCGGTGGACAGGCGTTCATCCCAGAAGCACATGGGCAGGTCGAAAAATTCCTCGAGATTTTTCTGAAACTGGCGAATCGACTGGCAGCGAGGCCCTTCGCTTCCGTCCATATTGATTGGCAGCCCGATAACGAAACCGCCTATAGACCATTTCTCGATAATTTTGCGGATTTCTTCCGCATCCGCCTTGAACTTTGTCCGCTTGATTGTCATAAGAGGCGTGCCTATTTTCAAGCCGGGGTCGGAAATGGCCAGTCCAATGGTTTTTGTGCCTGGATCCATGCCGAGCAGCCGCTTGTCGAGGGGCAACAGATGTTTCAAATGGGTGGGGTTGTCGAGAAGCATTGGTTACGCTAGTTTGCAGCCAATGTCGGCTTGGCGTCCGTTTTTAAGTTGGAAACAGTCCGGGCCGACCCTCCGGATAGCTTCTTTTATAGCAAAGGGTGACAGATGTCGCTTGATAAAGCCACTGTGGCTAAAGTAGCCAATCTGGCCCGCATCAAGATCGAGGAAAAAGACCTCGAACCGATGGCGGCCGAACTTAATAATATACTGGGCTGGGTAGAACAGCTTGGCGAAGTAGATACCGACAATGTGGAGCCGATGACCTCGGTCGCCGAGATGCGCCTGCGCTGGCGCGCCGACGAGGTGACGGACGGAGGCTATGTCGAGGATGTCGTCGCCAACGCGCCGGGCGGTGAAGACGGTTATTTTGCCGTACCGAAGGTGATCGAATAATGAGTGACCTGACCAAGTTGACAATCGCGGCGGCCCGCGACGGCCTTGCCAAGGGCGATTTTTCCTCGCGCGAGCTGACTGCCGCCCATATCACGGCGATGACGGCCTCGAAGCCGCTCAATGCCTATATCACGGAAACACCGGAGCAGGCAGTTGATGCCGCTACGGCCTCCGATGCGCGCCGCGCAAAAGGGGAGGCGGGCAAGCTCGAGGGAATTCCGCTCGCCATCAAGGACCTCTTCTGCACCAAGGGCGTGCTGACCACTGCGGCGTCTCATATTCTCGATGGCTTCACGCCACATTATGAAAGCACCGTCACCGCCAATCTCTGGGGCGCGGGCGCAGTGATGCTGGGCAAGGTCAATCTTGACGAATTCGCCATGGGCTCCTCCAACGAGACCAGCTATTACGGCAATGTGGTCAATCCCTGGCGGCGCGACGGCGACGATACTGCGCTCGTGCCGGGCGGTTCGTCAGGTGGTTCGGCGAGTGCGGTTGCCTCGTTCAGTGCCATGGGCGCGACGGGCACAGACACTGGCGGCTCGATCCGTCAGCCGGCTTCCTTCACCGGCATTGTCGGCATGAAGCCGACTTACGGGCGATGCTCGCGCTGGGGAGTGGTGGCCTTTGCCTCCAGCCTCGACCAGCCGGGACCGATGGCGCGCACAGTGCGCGATACCGCGATCATGCTGGAATCCATGGCAGGGTTCGATGCGAAGGACAGTACCAGCGTGAATATGCCGGTGCCGAATTTTGAGGACGCACTGACCGGCGATATCAAGGGCCTCAGGATTGGCATTCCGAAGGAATACCGCATTGACGGCCTGAGCGATGAAATTGACGCGCTCTGGCAAAAGGGCATCGACTGGCTGAAGGACGCCGGCGCGGAAATCGTCGACATCAGCCTGCCACACACCAAATACGCCCTTCCGGCCTATTACATCATCGCACCGGCGGAGGCATCCTCCAATCTCGCGCGTTATGACGGGGTTCGTTTCGGTCTCCGGGTGGAGGGCAAGGACCTCAACGATATGTATGCGAGCACCCGGGCCGAAGGGTTCGGCGACGAGGTGAAGCGCCGCCTGTTGATCGGGACCTATGCGCTTTCCGCCGGATATTATGATGCCTATTATTTGAAGGCACAGAAGGTCCGCGCCCGCATCGCCGAGGATTTCAAGCAGGCGTATCTCTCCGTGGATGCAATCCTCACCCCGACGGCACCCTCCGCCGCCTTTGGCTTCGGCGAGAAGGGGGATGACCCGCTCGAGATGTATCTCAATGACGTGTTTACGGTACCTGCAAGTCTTGCGGGATTGCCGGGTATTTCGGTTCCGGCGGGTCTGTCGAAAGAGAGTCTCCCGCTTGGCCTGCAACTGCTGGGCAAGCCGTTTGATGAGGAAACCGTGTTCCGCGTAGCCGGCGTTCTGGAAGAGGCTGCGGGCTTTACCGCCAAACCGACTGACTGGTGGAGAGGATAACAATGGGAATGATTATTCAGGGTGCCACCGGGGATTGGGAGGTCGTGATCGGCCTTGAAGTCCATGCACAGGTCACCACCAAATCTAAGCTCTTTTCCGGCGCATCCGCTGAATATGGTGCAGATCCAAACAGCCAGGTCTCCTTCGTCGATGCGGCCATGCCCGGCATGCTGCCCGTTATCAACGAGATGGCGGTGGAACAGGCAGTGCGGACGGGTCTTGGCCTGAACGCGAAGATCAACAAATTTTCCGTCTTCGACCGGAAGAACTATTTCTACGCCGACCTGCCGCAGGGCTACCAGATCAGCCAGTTTCTCCAGCCCATCGTCGGCGAGGGAAAAATCATTATCGACCTGAAAGACGGCGAGACCCGGGAAATCGGCATCACCCGCCTGCATCTGGAGCAGGATGCGGGAAAAAGCCTGCATGACCAGCACCCGAGCCAGACCTTCGTCGACCTGAACCGCTCCGGTGTGCCGCTGATGGAAATTGTGTCCGAGCCGGACATGCGCTCGCCGGAGGAGGCCGCAGCCTATGTCAAGAAGCTGCGCAGTATTGTCCGCTATCTCGGCACCTGCGATGGCAATATGGAGGAAGGCTCCATGCGGGCCGACGTCAATGTGTCCGTGCGCAAACCCGGCGACGCGTATGGCACGCGCTGCGAGATGAAGAACATCAACTCCGTACGTTTCATGCAGCAGGCGATCATCTATGAAGCGAACCGCCAGGTCGATATCCTGGAAGCGGGTGGCACGGTCGATCAAGAAACCCGGCTTTACGATCCGGACAAGGGGGAGACCCGGTCCATGCGCTCCAAGGAAGAGGCGCATGACTACCGCTATTTCCCCGATCCGGACCTTTTGCCGCTCGAATTCGATGATGCCTTTATCAAGCGGATCAGCGAGACCCTGCCGGAGCTGCCGGACGATAAAAAAGCACGCTTTATCAGTGAACTGGGGCTTTCCGCCTATGACGCTGGCGTGCTGGTCACGGAAAAGGAAGTCGCCGATTATTTCGAGGCGGTGGCCGAAGGGCGCGACGCCAAGCTTGCTGCAAACTGGGTCATTGGTGAATTGTTCGGTAACCTGAACCGGACCGGCAAGGACCTGTCGGAAAGCCCGGTCGGGGCAAATGCGCTGGGTGAGTTGATCGACCTGATCAAGGACGGCACAATCTCCAACCGGATCGCGAAAGAAGTCTTTGAGGAGATGTTCGATACCGGTAAGGCGGCAGGTGACATTGTCGAGGAAAAGGGCCTGAAACAGGTCTCCGATACCGGTGCGATCGAGGCGGCTATCGACGCGGTGATCGCCGCCAACCCGGACAAGGTTGCGGAATATCGCGACGGCAAGGACAAGCTATTCGGCTTCTTCATGGGGCAGGTGATGAAGGCAACGCAGGGAAAAGCGAATCCCGGTGTCGTCACCCAAATTCTGAAACCGAAGCTGGATCAGTAAATAGCGGAACAGAAACAGAGAGTGCGGTCGCCGGTGCGACCGCATTTTTTTACCTTACGCGTAAGAATTTATCGCCCAAAGCAGAATGAAAACGGGGAAGGCAAAGATATAGGCAGCTTCACGGAGCCTGCCGATCAATTTGTCGCGGCCATTGGTCTTGCGTGAGGACATCTGTTTTTCCTTTAAATACATAATACAATTGAATTCCTGCGCGGCAGACTAAGATGTTTCACAATTGCAACATTGATCCCAGTCAATGTCCCGAGGAAATACCGTGCATCGTAACGGGTTCGTCCACTCTGGTTGCTAGATCAGGACGATTTCAAGCCGGTAGGGAGTGTTATCGGTGATCTGGATAATCTCCATGTCATGATAGGTTGGCGTTGATTTCCGGTAGGACACCCCCCAGGCCGTCACATCGATGCGGCAGATCAGCCCGTCATACTTAAGGGCGATCTGATAACCTGACGTCGGCCCGCTGCAGAGACAGCGATGATATTTGAACGGGGTGAGGATATCAGGCGGGGAGGACAGCCACTCGATTCCCTCGGTCTCCAGCTCATGGTAACGGAGATATTTATCCTTGATGGTGCTGATCAGTGCGATATGGGCTTCCAGGGGCATTGTACCTTCCTCTGTTTCCCCTTTGGGACGCCTCTCGGTCACGGCTTGTGAGAAAAAAGCGGTCCGAATTCTGTTCGGAATGACCGCGTGATCTGGTAGGCTCGGAAAATGCAATGGAACGATAGCGGCCTTATCCTCAGCATCCGAAAACATGGGGAAAACAGCGTGATTATTCATGCCTTTACCCGTGAGCATGGTCGCTGTGCCGGACTGGTGCGCGGCGGCGTCGGGCGCCGCCTGCGCGGCATCCTGCAACCGGGTAATGAAGTCGATCTTGGCTGGCGGAGCCGTCTGGCCGAGCAGCTCGGCACCTTTACCGTGGAACTTCGGAAATCCCGTGCAAGCGGACTCTTCGATAGCGCGGATGCGCTGGCTGGCGCGAGTTCCGCGCTGGCGCTGCTGGATATTGTCCTGCCCGAGCGGGAGCCGCATGGCGCCCTTTATGACGCGACCTTGCTGCTGTTCGATGCGCTCAATGACCAGCCGGAAATCTGGCCACTCCTGCTGGCGCGTTGGGAACTCGGGCTCCTGAGCGAGATCGGCTATGGCCTCGATCTGAGCCACTGCGCTGCGACCGGGATGACGACGGATCTTATTTATGTCTCACCCAAGTCCGGGCGGGCTGTCAGCGCTGGCGCCGGGGCACCCTATCGGGAAAAGTTGCTGCGCCTGCCGGCCTTTCTGGGGGCCCGGTCGCTCGATCCGGACGCCGCGGAGGAAGCGACGTCAGCCGATATTCTTGGCGGGCTGGAGCTTACTGGCTATTTCATCGGGAAATTTATCAGCGAGCATCACCCGAGGGTTCAACTCTCCGCGCGGGAGCGGATGCTGGCCGCACTCAGGCGCCGTCACGCCCCGGATTCCGGGAAAAAAATAACGGAAAATGACGAGGCCTAATTTTTCCCTCCCCAAAGCAAAATCAGGTGGTATATAGGGGGCATGAGTGACCATTCCCCTATCTCCCCCGGCGAGATCGTTCCGACCTCGCTGAAAGACGCCATAAGCGAGCGTTACCTCGCCTATGCGATGTCCACAATCATGTCCCGTTCTCTTCCAGATGTGCGCGACGGGCTGAAACCGGTTCACCGACGTCTCCTCTATGCGATGCGGCTGCTGAAGCTCGATCCGGGGTCGGGGTTTAAGAAATGCGCCCGTGTCGTCGGTGACGTGATCGGTAAATATCACCCGCATGGTGATCAGTCGGTTTATGACGCGTTGGTTCGGCTCGCGCAGGAATTCGCGCAGCGTTACACGCTGGTGGAAGGGCAGGGGAATTTCGGCAATATCGACGGCGATAACGCGGCAGCCATGCGGTATACCGAGGCGCGCCTGACGGTCATTGCCGAGATGCTGCTCCGGGATATCGATCAGGATACGGTTGATTTTCGCCCGACCTATGACGGCGAGGACAAGGAGCCGGTGGTGCTCCCGTCCGCCTTCCCGAATCTGCTTGCCAATGGCTCCGCCGGGATTGCCGTCGGCATGGCAACCTCCATCCCGCCGCATAATGCGACCGAGCTTGCGAATGCGCTGCTGCATCTGATCAAGTTCCCGAATGCTGGCATTGACAAGCTGGTCGAGTTTATTCCGGGTCCTGATTTCCCGACCGGCGGGGAGTTGGTGGAGAAACCGGAAAATATCCGAGAAGCCTATCTGACCGGCCGCGGCAGCTTCCGTCAGCGGGCGACCTGGGCAGTGGAGGATCTGGGACGCGGTACCTACCAGATTGTCGTCACCGAGATTCCCTACCAGGTGCAGAAAAGTAAGCTGATCGAGCGGATTGCAGACCTGATCCAGACCCGGAAACTGCCGTTCCTGGCTGATGTACGGGATGAATCGGCCGAGGATGTCCGGCTGGTGCTGGAGCCGCGCAGCAAGAATGTCGAGGCGGAGATGCTGATGCAGGGGCTGTTCCGCCTCAGTGATCTGGAGACGCGATTCTCGCTCAACATGAATGTGCTGGACGCGACACAGACGCCCCGGGTGATGAGCCTCAGGGAAGTGCTGCTCGCCTTCCTCGATCATCGCTTCGAGGTTCTGATCCGTCGTTCCAAATTCCGTCTTGGCAAGATCGAGGCGCGGCTGGAAGTGCTGGAGGGCTATCTGATCGTCTTCCTCAATCTTGACGAGGTGATCCGCATCATCCGCGAGGAGGACCATCCGAAGCAAAGCCTGATCGACACCTTCAAGCTGACCGACAATCAGGCGGAAGCGATCCTCAATATGCGGCTGCGGTCTTTACGCAAGCTGGAGGAAATGGAACTGCGCACTGAGCATGACACCCTGAGCGCGGAAAAGGCTGACCTTGAGGCCTTGCTGGAGAGCGAGGATCTCCGGAAGGAAGCCATTGCGGAAGAGATTCGCGAGATGAAGAAGGCGCTGCAAAAGCTGCCGGCAATCTCCGAGCGCCGGACCCGTATCGGAGAAGCTCAGGAGTTGCCCGATATCCCGCTTGAAGCAATGATCGAGAAAGAACCGATTACCGTTATCTGCTCCGACAAGGGCTGGATCCGGGCCCTGAAGGGCCATATGGACGAGAACGGGGCCGAGAAATACAAGGACGGTGACAAGGGCCGGTTCTGGATCAAGGCGGAAACAACGGACAAGCTGGTGCTTTTCGCGACCAACGGACGGTTCTACACCATTGGCTGCGACAAGCTCCCGCGCGGACGCGGGCATGGGGAACCGGTGCGGCTGATGATCGATCTCGGGAATGATCAGGATATTGTCGCGCTGTTCGTCCACAAGCCGGATCGGAAGCTTCTGGTTGCCTCCAGTGATGGGCGCGGCTTTGTCGTCGATGAGAACAGTGTCATTGCCCAGACCCGTAACGGCAAGCAGGTGCTCAATGTCTCCGGCGATGTTGAGGCGGCGTTCTGCATTGACGTGGAAGGGGACAGCGTTGCCGTGATCGGGGATAACCGCAAGCTCAACTGCTTCGCGCTGGAGGAACTCGCCGAGATGACCCGTGGCCGGGGTGTGACCCTGCAGCGGTACAAGGACGGCGGGCTTTCGGACATCAAGACCTTCACGCGTGACGAGGGGCTTACCTGGAAATCCGGCGAGCGTACCCGGACGGAGACCGACCTGACCGGCTGGTATACCCGACGTGGCAATGCGGGCCGGCTTCCACCGCGCGGCTTTAACAAGAGCAACAAGTTCAGCTAGTCGATTTTCGGTTTTGTCAGCAGGATGAGGGGATAATGACGACAGTTTATGAGGCCTTTTGCACAACCGTCGCGAAATATCCTGATAACCCGTTTCTCTGTGTGCCGGCCTACGACAAGCGAAGCTATCATCCCGATGGCGTTGAGATCACCTATGCGGAGGCAGCCGGGGAGGTCGAGCGACTGAGATCGACTTACCGGGGGGCGGGTTTCTCCCATGGAAACCGCGTCGCTTTCCTTCTTGAGAACCGGCCGGACTATCTTCTGCACCTGCTGGCCGCAAATTCGCTCGGTGTGTCCTGCGTGCCGATCAATCCCGACTATCTCGATGATGAAATGCTTTACCTGCTGGATCATTCCGATGTTGATCTGGTAGTGACGATCGAGGCGCGGGCGACGGATGTCCAGAAAGTTGCGCTGCAACGGTCAAGGCCGCTCCCGGTCGTGATTTTCGAAAAATTCGCGGGTCACATACCGCGGCCCCGTCCGGCACCCTATCCCGCCGCCACAATCGGTCTTATGTCGGAGGTCAGCCTGCTGTATACCTCCGGCACCACCGGGCGGCCGAAGGGCTGCATCCTGACCAACGAGTATTTCCTGACGGCGGGACAGACCTATCTGGATCTCGGCGGCGTTGCGCAAATCCGCGAGGGGCAGGAGCGGCTCTATAATCCGTTGCCACTGTTTCACATGAATGCGGGCGCGGTCTCTTTTGTCTGCATGATCCTGTCCGGTGGTTGCCTGGTCATCCCGGACCGTTTTCATCCCACCACCTGGTGGCAGGAGCTTATTGAGACCAAAGCTAGCATTATCCATTATCTCGGCATCGTACCGCCGCTTCTGCTGAACCAGCCAAAGCGGGCGACTGATACGGCGCATAACGTCCGCTTCGGCGTCGGCGCCGGTGTTGAACCCGAACTGCATGAGGTGTTCGAGAAACGTTTCGGCTTTCCGCTGGTCGAGGTTTGGGGCATGACGGAAACCGGTCGCATCTTCGCCGATTGTATTGAGCCCCGGCAAATTCATACCCGTGCCTTTGGCCGTCCGACCGGGGATATGCTGGCCCGCGTCGTCGATGAGAAGGATCAGGATGTGCCCGCCGGCACCGAAGGGGAACTGCTGGTCAAATGCGCGGGCAATGATCCGCGGCGTGGCTTTTTTGCCGGATATCTCAAAAATGACGACGCGACTGAAGAGGCCTGGAAGGGCGGCTGGTTCCATACCGGCGACACGGTGCGCCAGGACGGGAGCGGGATGCTCTATTTCGTCGACCGCAAGAAGAACATCATCCGCCGCTCCGGCGAGAATATTGCCGCCGCCGAGGTCGAGGCCGTGCTGCAAACCCATGACGATATTGCGAAAGTCGCGGTGATTGCCGTGAAGGATGAACTTCGCGAAGAAGAGGTGATGGCCTGCATCGTCCTGATGGACGGTGTCCCGGATTCAGAGGAAAAGGCGGAAGAAATCTTCACCTACGCCAATGACAGGCTCGCCTATTTCAAGACGCCGGGGTGGATCCTGTTCCTGGATGATCTGCCGACGACAGGGACCCAGAAAATTCAGAAAACCCGGATTTTCGGCCCTGATGTTGATCCACGCACTGAGGCGGGCGCCTTCGATTTCAAGGATCGCAAGAAAAAGTCCCGGTAATTTTCCAAATAAATTTATAAGCTTACGTTAAATTACGGGTTGAATAACAAACGTTCGTTTGGTAAACATTCACTTTATTCTTGGCCCGTTCGGGCGAGTTAGTGAAAGGAACCAAAATGGCTTCATCTGAGACATCTTCCACCCTGATCGGCGCTCTGTGGAGCGTGGATGCGGGGACGACGCGTCTGGAAAAATTACTCCGGATTACCGTTCTTGCCTTGGCGGGAACCGCGCTTCTGGCGATTTCCGCCCAGATTTCCGTGCCGATGTGGCCCGTGCCCATGACCATGCAGACATTTGCCGTTGTCCTGATCGGCGCCGCTTACGGTTGGCGTCTCGGGGGCGCAACGGTGGCCCTTTATCTTGCAGAAGGAGCGATGGGCCTGCCGGTCTTCGCGAATGCGGGCAGCGTTGCCTCTCTCGTCGGGCCGACGGCAGGGTATCTCTTTGCCTTCGTGGCCGCTGCTGCTGCAGTCGGCGCACTGGTTGAAAAAGGCTGGGGCCGCTCTCTTTTCAAGACGACACTGGCCATGACCCTCGGTACCGCCATGATCTTCGCGGGCGGCGTTGCCTGGCTCTCCACCTTCACCGGTGTTGAAAAGGCCCTGGTTGTCGGCATGTATCCGTTCCTCGTTGGCGGCGCAGTCAAGATTGCGCTGGCGGTTGCGGTCCTGCCGATGGCGTGGAAGCTGGTCGGTAAAATCCGCAAGTAATCAACGGGCAGGCGGGGCGCAGACGATGCGTTCCGCCTGTTTCCCTAGTAGCTCGCGCCGCTGATAAAGTGCGGCAGCCAGGTCGCGAGTGCCGGAATGGCCGCTAGCAGGCCAAGCGCCACCAGCTGCAGAAAGACGAATGGGATCACCCCCCGGTAGATAACACCCGTCGTTACCTCGGGCGGGGCCACTCCGCGCAGGTAGAATAGGGCAAAGCCGAAAGGCGGGGTCAGGAAGGAAGTCTGCAGGTTGAGCGCGATCATGATGCCAAGCCAGATCGGGCTGATATCCATGAGCAGCAGCACCGGCGCGACGACCGGGACAACGACGAAGGTGATCTCGACGAAATCGAGAAAAAAGCCCAGCACGAAGATAATCCCCATCACGACGAGAAGCGCCCCGAACTGCCCGCCCGGAAGGTCGCTGAGCAGCCGGTAGACGAGTTCATCCCCGCCCAGTCCGCGAAAGACAAGACTGAAAATAGTCGCCCCGATCAGGATGACGAAAACCATGGCTGTCATCTCCATGGTCGATTGGCATACCTCCCTCAGGATTTGGCCGCGATAGAGCCGGAGAAGGGCAAGCGCAAGGCCGGCCACCACAATCGCGAGAAGAAGAAAGGCAAGGATCGAGTTGGGGCCGACTCCCTCTGCGGCAATACCTTTGAGATCCGTGATATTGGCGAGAACTAACAGCAGCACAACGCTTCCCCC
Organism: Sneathiella sedimenti; assembly: GCF_017313765.1. Classification (GTDB taxonomy): domain Bacteria; phylum Pseudomonadota; class Alphaproteobacteria; order Sneathiellales; family Sneathiellaceae; genus Sneathiella; species Sneathiella sedimenti. The sequence continues at coordinate 112,195 of NZ_JAFLNC010000004.1, forward strand.
CGCAGTGTAGAGCAGCCAGGTTGCCGGGCCGTCTTCCCTCAGCGCTGCCAGCAGAAGGGCGCCGACGGCTCCAACGGAGGCAGCTTCGGTTGGGGTGGCGATACCGAGCAGGATCGAGCCCAGCACGGCAACGATCAGGATGACCGGCGGCAACAGCGAACGAAGCAGGCCGGGGATCAGGGAGCTATCCGCCGCTGTTCCGTCCTCTTCCAGAACTGCCGGCGAACTTTCCGGATTAAAGAAGGCGACAAGGATCTGGTACGAAATATAAAGGCCGACAAGAATCAGGCCCGGAATCAGTGCCCCGGCGAACAGGTCGCCGACCGAGACCGGCTCCGGCGACCAGTTGCCTTTCAGGGACTGCGCGGCGAGATAGGCGTTGGAAATCTGTTCCGCCAGGATGATCAGCACGATGGAGGGCGGGATAATCTGGCCAAGGGTGCCGGCCGCGCAGATCGACCCGGCGGCAAGACGCGGATCATATCCCTTTTTCAGCATAATCGGCAGCGACATCAGCCCCATGGTGACAACGGCCGCGCCAACGATCCCGGTGGAGGCGGCAAGCAAGGCCCCGACGATAAACACCGAAATCCCGAGGCCGCCACGCAAGCTTCCGAACAGGCGGCCCATAGCGCCGAGTAGCTCCTCCGCCACCCGCGATTTTTCGAGCATGATCCCCATGAAAATGAACAGCGGCACGGCAAGCAGTGTCTCGTTCCACATGGCGACGCCGAAGATGCGCGACGGGATTGCCCCGAGCAGGGACAGGTCAAACACCCCCAGCAGCCAACCGATGCCCGCCATGAAAAGAGCGCTACCCGCGAGGGTGAACGCCACGGGATAACCCGCCATCAGGCTGAAAATTGTAACCGCAAAAAGGGCGAGGGCGAGATAGTCGGCGATGGTCATGGCCGTTCCTCCCGCGACAGGATCTCTGTGATCGCGCGGCAGGCGATGGCCAGCCCTTGAAGGATCATGAGGACCGGAAAGACCAGAAGGAGGGATTTCAGAAGAAAGAGAAACGGCAGGCCGGAGCTTTCACGCGAGCCTTCGACAATGGTCCAGGATCCGGCGACATAGTTCCAGCTCAGGAAAAGGATTACGAGACAGACCGGGAACAACAGAAACAGGGTTCCTACAAGATCGATGGCCGCCTTGCCGGTTTGGCCGAGATTACCATATAGGAAATCGATGCGGACATGGCCACCGCGGCGCAATGTATCGGCAGCCCCGAGCATAAAGAGAAGGGAGAAGCTGTAGATAACGCTTTCCTGCAGCGCAACAGGACCGACACCAAAAACATAGCGGGCGAGGACGAGGCTGAACTGGACCAGCACCATGAAGAGCGCGAGCCAGGAAAGATATTTCCCGATGACGGCGCTCAGTGAATCAAGTAATCCGGCAAATGAGGTGAGGCGGGTCACGCAAATGTCTTCCAAATCACAGGGTCTTCGCCCTGTCTACCAGAACTAACGGCGTTATAGGCGAGCCGTCTGGATTTGGCAACCATAGGGAATATTGACCTGAGGGTAAGGCGATATCCACGCCAGATTCGAGGAAATTGCTCCGGATTTGCCGGAATTTGCCTTAAGCCTCGATAACTCAAGCCTTTTTCTAAACTCCATTCAAGAAATGGTGAAGATAATTTTATCTGCCCCGGATAAAATGAGTAAAACTTAAATATATTTAATAAAAACAATTGTTTAAAAGTGTGTATTAAATCAGCTTGATAGAAGACAGCAGTAATATGCGTTTTTTTTAATATGAAAATTTGCCTTGTATTTGGCATATCTTCCTGCAAAATGCGATCAACAGGGAGAATTCGCGAAATCTAGATAACCGGCACATGATGCCGGACAGATAAGAAATCTGCGCAAAAAGCAGTTCAACGAAATCCCGCGAAAAATCTGTTACATGATTGCTATTTTTGAAGGGCGGTTTGTCCCGTCATTCAGTTTTAAAATGGGAGGAACATTTTATGGAACGACGCAAGTTTTTAACAGGCGCTGCGCTTGCTGGTGCAGGGGTTGCTGCTGCACCGTTTGCGGCTCCGGCCATTGCCCAGGAACGCCGGGAGATGACGGTCGTCTCTACCTGGCCACGGGACTTTCCCGGGCTCGGCATCAGTGCCCAGCGTCTTTGTGCACGGATCACTGAAGTCAGTGAAGGCCGTATCACGGTAAACTATTTCGCCGCGGGTGAACGCGTTGGTGCATTTGACTCGTTCGACGAAGTTGCTTCCGGTAATGCGCAGGCCTACATCGGCGCTGACTACTACTGGAAAGGCAAGCATCCGGGCTTCGCTTATTTCACCTCCGTGCCGCTTGGCATGACCACGGTGGAATGGAACGCCTGGATCAAGTTCAAGGGCGGTCAGGATCTCTGGGACGAAATGTCCGGTGAATTCGGGCTGAAAGCACTGCCTTGCGGCGCAACCGGTACCCAGATGGGTGGTTGGTTCAACAAGGAAGTGAATTCCGCTGAAGATTTCAAGGGCCTCAAGTTCCGTATGCCGGGTCTCGGCGGCGACGTTATTGCCAAGCTCGGCGCGTCGGTTGTTTCGCTTCCTGGTGGTCAGATTTATGAAAACCTTGTTTCCGGCGCTATTGATGCTACGGAATGGGTTGGTCCTTACAACGACTACTTCCTGAAGTTCTACGAAGCCGCCAAATATTACTACTATCCGGGTATGCATGAGCCGGGTGGGGGACTTGCCTTCGGCATGAACAAATCCTGGTGGGAAAGCCTCACGAAATGGGAGCAGGCACTTATCACGACTTGCTGCATGGAAGAACATGCCGCACAGTATGAAGAAGCTCAGGCCCTCAACGGTCAGTATCTGCAGAAGATGATCACGGAAAACGGCGTTGTCCTCAAAGAATTCAATGATGACGTGTATGACGCCTTTGCCGAAGCCGCTCTCGCGGTTTTTGAAGAAACACGTGCCCATAGTGCACTTGCGGCGAAGATCGACGAGTCTTTCCAGGCCAACCTCCGGGAAATCGGTGGCTATCAGAAGATCGCGGAAGTCGCCTTCTCCAACCAGCGGAACCGTGTGCTGGGAATTTAAATAGCATGAGTTGCAAGGCAGGGGCGGGACAAACATCTCGCCCCTTCCACTATGGGAGGCGCTTATGACGATGGCGGGAGATGTCTATGCATCTAACCGTGGACTGCAATATTCGGTTCGGGTTTTCGGTTGGTGTATGTTGATTGGGGTGCCAATCTATTTTCTCAACAACTATTTTATTTTCGTTCAGGGTTGGCCTGGCATCGAACCGATATTTGCCGGGGGTGAAGTTACTGTCGATTCCTGGATACAGCTCGGTCTCTATTTACTCGGGCTTGTTTTTGCCATAGCGCTGGTCCGCAAGAACGCCTCGCGAACCTTGCGAGACGAGGCGGCGAGGATCACGCGGTTCAATACCTATCTGGTTCGAGCGGCGTTCTGGGCAGTATTCCTTGTCGGACTAGTCGATATGTCCCTGTCCTTTCTCCGGATTGAAGGGATACTTCCCTATATCGTGGGTGATCAGCTGAATGCCGATCTGGGACGCGTGCATTTCCGCGGTCCTTATGTCCATATCCCGCTGATTATTCTATCGCTTCTGATCGCGCTTCGATCCCGCACATTGGGCTTCCAGTGGCTGGCACTTTTGGTTGTCTTTGCCGAACTCGCGATTGTTTTCTCACGCTTCATCTTTTCTTACGAACAGGCGTTCATGGGGGATCTTGTCCGGTTCTGGTACGCGGCACTGTTCCTGTTCGCCAGTGCCTACACCCTCGTAGAGGAGGGGCATGTGCGCGTCGATGTTTTCTATGCCGGCTTTACCAACAAGACCAAGGGCTTCGTCAATGCGATCGGAACCCTGCTGATGGGCATTACCCTGTGCTGGACCATCCTGTTTGTCGGCATGGGCAGCAAGGCGTCCATCATCTACAGCCCGCTCGCCAATTTCGAGGTGAGCCAGTCCGGTTTCGGCATGCATGTAAAATATCTTATGGCCGGATTTCTTGCCGTGTTCGCGGTGACCATGCTGATCCAGTTTGTCAGCTACCTGATGGAGGCGGTAGCCGATTATCTGGAACAACCGGGTCATCAGGATCATGAAGCGTCACTGACGGGATAGAGTTTAAATCATGGAACTAGTCTTTCTTGCTCTACTTATCTTCCTGATGGCTCTGGCCCTCGGGTCCGGCTACCCGGTTGCCTTTGCGTTACCCGGGTCGGCCATTGTTACCGTCGCCCTTGCCGCCATTGTCGGCTATGCGGCCACCGGAAATCCGGATGCCTATTTTTCTCATGGCGGTCCCTGGCAATGGCTGAGTGCCGGTGTGACCAACCTGCGCGGGGTTTATTGGGAGGTTGAGCGGGATACGCTGATCGCCATTCCGCTGTTCATCTTCATGGGCATTATGCTGCAGCGCTCCAAAATCGCCGAAGATCTGCTGGTGACCATGGCGCAGCTGTTTGGCCCGGTGCCGGGTGGTCTTGGTATTTCTGTTGTCTTCGTTGGCGCGCTTCTGGCAGCAACGACCGGCATTGTCGGCGCAACCGTGGTGGCGATGGGACTGATCTCCTTGCCGGCGATGCTGCGCAACAATTACTCCAAATCCCTCGCGACGGGGACGATCGCGGCCTCGGGCACGCTCGGGCAGATTATCCCGCCGTCAATTGTTCTCATCATCCTCGCTGACCAGCTGGCCAGTGCAGTGGATCAGGCGGGAACGGCGCGCAAGGCCCTCTATAAGTCCGCGACGGGGGAGCTCTCCATGCCGTCCTCGTTCGATGTGGTGTCTACCAGCGCCGGTGAAATGTTCCTCGGCGCGTTTGTGCCGGGCCTGTTGCTTGTTGCCATCTACATGCTGTTCATCCTGATCTATGCCCTGATCAACCCGAAAGTTGCGCCCGCCGTTCATGGCGGAACATTCGACCGGGCTTTTTTCGGCAAGCTCGCATTGGCGCTTTTCCCGCCGCTTGGACTGATCTTCCTCGTCCTGGGGTCGATCCTGGCTGGTATTGCAACGGTAAACCAGGCCGGCGCCATCGGCGCGGTCGGTGCGATCATGATGGCCGGATACCGCCTGAAGGACGGGAGCAGGGGGGCCTATACGCCCGTGCTCCTCGGCCTCGCTTCACTCGTTCTCATTCTTGGCGTGTTGCTGATATTCCATCCCAACATCAAGTCCATTGAGACAACCAAGGATGCGATCGGCATTGCGCTTGGCGTTATCGGGACCGTGGGTCTTGTCATTGCCATCGGCTGGAGCAGCCTGCGCGCCTTCAAGATTGAAAACACTCTGCAGGAAGTGATGATAGAGACGGCCAAGACAACCTCTCTCGTGTTCATCATCCTGCTTGGCGCGGCGATGTTAACGGCGGCCTTCCGTGCGTTTGGCGGTGAGGAACTCGTCCGTGACTTCCTCAACAGTATGCCGGGCGGATTCTGGTCGAAATTCATCATCGTGATGGCGGTTATTTTTGTTCTCGGCTTCTTCCTCGACTTTATCGAGATTGCCGTGGTTGTCGTCCCGATCGTGGCACCGATTCTGCTGGCCGATCCCTCGGCGAATATTACCGCGGTCTGGCTCGGCGTAATGATTGGTCTGAACATCCAGACGTCGTTCCTGACACCACCGTTTGGTTTCGCGCTCTTCTATCTGCGGGGCGTGGCGCCGGCCATCGTCAAGACAGTGGATATGTACAAGGGCGTGATCGCCTTCATTTCGCTGCAGCTGATCGCCCTGGCAATTGTCGGTCTTTATCCGCAGCTGGTTAACTATCTGCCAAACCGTTCCTCGCTGACATCGGAGACGGCGCCACCGCCACGGAACCCGCGCCTGAATTATTGTGTCGATCGGTATATTTCCGATCAGTTCACGACGAATGGTGCCACAATCAATGCCGCGATTGCGGAAGCTCGGCAGCTTAATCTCGATTATCTGCCCAAGCGGTTGAAGTCCAATCTTGAAAAGAGTTTTGAGGCCGCGACTGAGGCGCCGGAACTGATGGCGCAGGCCTGGCAAGCTGATGCCGTCATCAATGAAAATGTTGGGGCATATCTGCCGATCCAGCAGAGTGTCCGTAATATCGAGTCCGAAATTGCAGACGTGGATCTGGAGATCAAGGACCTCAAAACCGATATCGGCCGGATGTATTCTGAAGATCAGGCAGATGCCAAGAAGAAGTTGCAGGATCTGGTCGCCGGGCTTGAAGCAGAACGCAAGGAGCTTGTCGCTGAAATTCCGTCCGACTGGAAAGAGACCTACGGCGCGTTCAAGAAACTGCTGAAAGAGGAAGCACTTCTCCGCAGCAAGTTCGGTCGGGCAGCCGGAGACGCCTACAAACCTGTTGCGGAAACAGTCGCCCTTCTTGAAAGCAATGACGCCTACATGGACCTGAAGGCGGGTATTATGCAGATCAAGAATGACCTTGCCGGCGCGGACGCGGATAAGCTGGTCGCTGAAATTGAGGAACTGAGCAGCCGTGTCAGCGATGTGGAAGGTGCATCCGATATAGCCTCGGGCCTGTCAAAGGTCCGGCGCAGCCTGAAGTCCAATACACCGGACTTCGAAAAGGCGACCGAGGAAATGGATAAGGTCGTTGCGGATTACGAGGAGCAGATTGACTGGCGGAACCAGGCCGGAACCAATCTCCTGCCCACTCTGGTTAAGTATGAACAGGCGATCCGCAGCACCATGGGACTTCGGGAACAACGCAAGCTGGATAAAGAACAGGCTCTCTTTGTCGCCAGTTGCCAGTCCGGCCATCGGAACGTGTCCCATTACTTCTAATGCCTTATACGGCAATCCGGTGAAATAGTCCGGCGGCGGCGGGTTACATAATCCGCCGCTTTTTTTTTGGTTTCGGAAAAGCTGTGGGGCGGACGCGCGGGCGCTACTTGGGCAGCAGTTGCCAGCCGTCGCGGGTCAGGATCTCGGATGGATAGAAGCGCTTCTTATAGGCCATCTTCGGGCTCTGGTCGATCCAGTAACCAAGATAGACATAGGACAGGTTCTGCCGCTCGGATTCGGCAATATGCCAAAGGATAAGATAGCTGCCCGGGCTGCGATGGTCTTCATCCGGATCAAAGAAGCTGTAGACAAGCGACAGGCCGTCCTCCATCTCGTCGATCAGGCAAACCGCGAACAGGCTGCCGTCGGGCTTTCTGAATTCCGACAGCCTTGAGCGAACCGGGCTTTCCTCGACCATCGCCTGATAATCGGAATAATCCATATCCACCATGCCCCCCTCCGAATGGCGGGAGGTCAGATAGCGGTGGAAAAGGTCAAAATGTTCGCGCGTCGCTTCAGAGGGAAGAATGCGCGCGGTGATGTCTGCATTCGTCTTCCAGATCCGGCGGAAGGATTTTTTAAGCGGAAACCCCTGAGCGCGGACCCGGATGGGAATACAGGCGTCGCACCCGTCACAGGCGGGCCGGTAGGCGAGATCCTGGCTGCGCCGGAACCCGGCATGGCTGAGCGTGTTGTGCAGGCCGTCCGGATCGTCACCGGCAAGCAGGGTCACTACCTTGCGTTCCAGCCGATCATCGAGATAGGGGCAGGGTGCCGGTGGGGTCGAGAAGAAAAATCGCGAGGGAATTTCAACGCGCTTCATCTTGCCATATGTCTCGTTTTTTTTCCCATAGAGTAAAGGTAACGCGAATTCGCGACTTCGCAAATAGGGCGATGAAATAAATGTCGTGAATCTACATTAAACCATAATAAAATGGCGCGAAAAGCGAGAATATGATCCAAAGTAGCAACACAAGCGGCGCGCCAGCCTTGAAAAAATCGGCAAATTTATAGTGCCCCGGACCCATCACGAGAAGATTCGTTTGATAGCCCATTGGCGTGGCGAAGGAACAGTTGGCGGCAAAGATAACAGCGAAGACAAAGATCATCGGATCAACGCCAAGTTCGCGCGCAATACTGATCCCGATGGGCGTGAACAGGACCGCCGTCGCGTTGTTGCTGAGAATATTGGTAAAGATCGCCACCAGCAGGAAAAAGGCGGAGAGAATCACTGGCGGTCCGGCGCCCACCATGACCGAGAGAACCCCATGCGCAAGATAGCTGGCGCCGCCGGTCGCCTGCATCGCCGCCCCGAGGCCGAGAGCCGCGCCGATGAGCAGCAGGATACGGCGGTCAATGGCCCGACTCGCCTGATAGATATTGAGGCAGCCGCTCGCCACCATCGCCACCGCCCCGCAGACGGCGGCCACAACAATGGGCAGCAGGCCGGTTGCGGCGCATACAACGACGGCGCCGAATATAAACCGGGCGCGCCAGGCAAGCGCCGTCGCCGGCAGTTCGCGGGCGGACCATTCCAGCAGCAACACATCCGGATTATTGCGTAGCCGCATGATGTCCGACCGGTTTCCAAGGATGAGCAGGACGTCCCCGGCCTCGAGCCGGATATCCGTCATCCGGCTGGTCCGGATCATGCGGGATCGCCGCTGGATCCCGATCACCACGCAGCGGGTGCGATAGTGGAAACTGATCTGATACAGCGCCCGGCCGATCATGCGCGACGCCGGGGCCACAACGGCCTCGGCCAATGTCTGGTCCTGCGCGGCACCGCCAAGTTCTGCGCTGGCCTCCGCCGTCGGGCTGTCCGGTTCCAGGAAGCCCTGCAATATCTGCGGGTTGTCGGAAAAAGCCTCGGTGATGGATTTGCGTGTTCCGGCAAATACTACCGCATCGGCGGGCTTCAGCGTGATGCCGTCAAACGGCGGCAGCAGGACATGCTCGCCGCGCTGAATGAACCGGATGGTGATGTTGCGCAGGCTCGGGAACTGACCGGCGACGGCTTCCTCTCCAACCAGCGGGCTGTCCGGCGCAACCTCCATCTGGACAATGAACTGCTTGCCGGAGATATCGATTACCTCCCCTTTCATCGACGTCCGGTCGGGCAGGATGCGGGGGATCACGATCAGGGCATAGACAAGCCCGAAGAGGGCGAGCACGGCGCCCGGCACGGTAAAGTCGAAAAACCCGATTTCGGGCTGCCCCGCCTGCGCGGCCGCGGCCATCACCAGAAGATTGGTCGAGGAGCCGATCAGCGTGGTCATGCCACCGAGAATCGACGCGTAGCTCAAGGGAATCATCAATGTCGAGGTGGAGCGATGCAGCCGCTCGGCAAGCGCGGTCATCAACGGGATAAAGATAACAACGACCGGTGTGTTGTTCATAAAGGCGCTAATGACCAGCACTGTCGCCAAGACCACGGCGATGGCGAGAATGGGGTGATGACGGCGCAGCGCGACAAGGCGGCGGATCGGCTGCTCCAGAGCGCCGGTGCGAACGATCCCCTGTCCGACCACCAGCAGCGAGAGGACCGTAATCAGTGCCGGATCGGCGATGCCGGCCAGAATCTGGGTGGGGGTCAGCAGATCATTGCCCGCCTGATCCAGCAGCGGATAAAAATGAAACAGCAGTAACAGGGCGGCGATCACCCCGATGGAGGACATTTCCAGCTCGATCTGCTCATTCGCAAAGGCGAAGATCGCAACGGCAATTAGGGCGAAAACCGCCCAGATGTGAAAAACTGATCCAACTATTTCCATGGGCCGCAAAAATTTCCTTGCTGTTTTAGCGCGTCGGAGTAAAAGCGTCGCGTTGGCAATATACCGACACCTCCATCATGAGGATAGTCTCTGATCTTGCAAGCCTGTTATTATCGCCGAATGGCCATAAACCGTTGAAGAAAAACCAAGATGAACGTCTCCTATTATGACGCCTCGGCGATAGCGCGTGCCGAGTATCCGCAGCTGAAAGGCGAGCGGAAAGCGGATGTCTGTATTGTCGGCGCTGGTTATACCGGGCTCTGCACGGCGCTGGACCTGGCGGAGGCAGGCTTTTCTGTCACCCTGCTTGAGGCGAAACGCATCGGGTTCGGGGCATCCGGCCGGAATGGCGGCCAGATTGCCACCGGCTACTCCCCCGGGATGATCGATACGGAAGAACTTGTGGGTCGGGAAGACGCCGCGCGGCTCTGGAAATTCTCCGCCGAGGCGATCCGGCTGCTGAAAGACCGTATAGCCCGCCATGATATCGACTGCGACCTGAAAGAGGGGGAGCTCTACGCGGCGGTCAAGCCACGCCATCGTGATTGGCTGCTGGATGAACTCGCGCATTGCGAAAAAGCCTATGGCTACAGCAATTACAGCTGGATCGACGAGCCCGACCTTGGCGAGTTGCTCGCCACGGAGCGGTTTTGCGGGGCGCTTTATGATTCTGAGGGCGGGCATCTGCATCCGCTGAATTACGCGCTGGGGCTGGGGCGTGCGGCGCAGGAAGCCGGGGTCACGATATTCGAAAATTCCGCTGTTCTCGAAATTACCGAGGGGCTTGCGCCGCTGGTCAGAACCGAGAAGGGGACGGTACAGGCCCGTCATGTGGTCCTGGCCGGCAATGCCTATCTCGCGGACCTGGACAGGACCCTGGCGGCGAAGATTATCCCGGTCGATGCCTGCATCATCGCGACGGAGCCGCTCGGGCAGGCGCGGGCGCGATCCTTGATGAATACGGAAGCCTGCGTGTCCGATACGAATTTCAATCTCGATTATTTCCGTATGTCAGCGGACCACCGCCTGCTGTATGGCGGGCAGGACAGGCTGATCGGTCACCGGAAGATGGCGGACGAGGCTTTGCGCGAGAATATGCTTGTCACCTTCCCGCAGCTGGAGGATGTCAAGATCGACTATGCCTGGGGTGGCAAGGTCGCGGTAACCCGCAATTTCCTGCCCGATGTGGGGCGCAAGGGAGGGAACGTCTATTACGCACAAGGTTATTCAGGGCAGGGCGTGCCGCTTTCGGCAATTGTCGGGCGCCTGCTGAGTGAGGCCATTCGCGGGGACGCCAGCCGCTTTGACGTGTTTGCCCGCATTCCGCACAAGCCCTTTCCGGGCGGGACGGCGCTTCGCGTGCCACTTCTGTCCATCGCCCGGTTATATTATGAACTCAAGGATGCGTTATGAGTGGATCGGCACGCGCCGGATCATCGTATCGACCAGATAGTCATGGAGCAGCCGGCCCCGCGGGTTGAACAGCGAGACCAGCAGGATCAATGACGAGGTGGCGGCAAGGGTGAAGTAGAACAGCGCGGCATGAATAAGGGCGATCAGATAGTCCGGTGCGTCCCCGTTCATCCGCTCCATGCGGACGTTCATAAACCGCATGCCGAATGTGGCACTCCCGGGACCACCAACGAGCAGGGTATGATAGGCGAGGGGGATAGCCGTCAGGATCAGCACAAGTAGCGGCGTCAGCACACCAAAGGTAATCACCCCGATCAGCGTCGCAGCAAAGGTGGCCGCGATCGAAATGACGGCAATGCAGAGCACGTCAATCGCATAGGCGAAGATTCGGCGCAGGCGAATTGACTCAAAATCATCGGGATTGAAGGTCCCGTTAGCGGCCCTTGTTTCGTGCTGGTCTCCTTTCAGAGGTGAGAGCTCGATTAGGGGTCCGTCGGTGTTTTTCATGTCGGGCGAAATCCTCTCGCTAAGACAACAATTGGTATCGTATTTATTTTTTAAATGGTACTTGTTGGTTGAAATACAATGATCCATTGCTGTTTCCGGGCGCGGCAGAATGGCACGGAAAAGGAAGCATCATGCAGTCACGTCCCATCCTCGTCCTTATTCTGGCTGGCGGATTGATCAGCCTGATCGCCATGGGGTCGCGCGCGGCCTTTGGCCTTTTTCTGGAACCTGTCTCGTCGGAATTCGGCTGGGGTCGGGAAGTGTTCGGCCTTTCCCTCGCGATCCAGAATATCGTCTGGGGATTGTCCCAGCCCTTCGCCTCCGCCATCGCGGATAAATACGGATCCGGCCGGACGCTGTTGGTGTCTGGTATTGTCTATGCGGCGGGCCTTTTCCTGATGTCGCAGACGGGCAGCGCGACCGAGCTGCACCTCTCTGCCGGATTGATGATCGGCCTTGGCCTTTCTGGGACTGGATTCGGTGTTGTCATCGGCTCTGTTGGCCGCGCAGTGCCGGAGGAAAAACGCTCCATGGCGCTCGGGATCGTTGGCGCGTCGGGCAGCCTTGGCCAGTTTCTAATGGTCCCGCTCGGGCAGGCATTCCTGTCCGGTTACGGCTGGTCGATGGCGCTGGTACTGATCGGCTGCTGCGCGTTGTTGATGATCCCGGCCGCTGCCTGGGTGACGGGTCGGGCGGAAGATAGCGCGGCCGCCGGTGCCGCGAACCTCACGGCGGCCATCCGCGAAGCGGCGTACAATGGCAGCTACTGGCTGCTGTTCTTCGGGTTCTTCGTGTGCGGTTTTCATGTCACCTTCGTCGCCGTGCATCTGCCCGCCTATATCGTGGACATGAATGTGGCGCCGGAATATGGCGCGATTGCCCTGTCCGTGGTCGGGCTGTTTAACGTGATCGGGTCGCTGGCGTCCGGATATCTCGGCGGGAAATACTCGAAGAAGTATCTCCTTAGCACGCTTTATTTCCTGCGTGCGGCCCTGTTTGTCGCCTTTATCCTCGTGCCGATCAGCCCGCTGACGATCCTCATTTTTGCCGGCGCGCTCGGTCTTTTATGGCTGTCGACGGTGCCGCTGACCTCCGGGCTGGTGGCGGTGATGTTCGGGCCGAAATATATGACGACCCTGTTCGGCTTCGTCTTCTTCGGCCACCAGATCGGCGCGTTTCTCGGAGCCTGGATCGGCGGTGTCGCCTATGACATGTACGGGTCCTACGATATTGTCTGGTGGATGAGTGTCGCGCTCGGCATTGTCTCCGGCATCCTGCACTGGCCGATCCGCGAGCGCATGCTTGTCCGACCGGCCCAGGCGGTCGGCGGCTGACGAGTAGGCAGGATGAATTTTCTAAAGAAGGAACTCTCCCCGGTCTTTGCCGCACTCGCCATTCAGGCGGTGATTTTCGGCGGTCTTTCCCTGTTGCGACCGGTGATCGCGGAGGCGATCGACATGCCGGTTCCGCTGCTCTGGCTGGCGCTGACGCAGGGGTTGATTGCCGGGATCGTCACACGGGGTTTCGGCTTTTCCATCCCCTGGGTGATCGGCCAACTGGTCGCACCGCCGCTGTTGCTGTTCGCGCTCGTCCTCGACCTGCCAAGCTGGATTTTCCCGGTTATCCTGTTGCTGCTGATCCTGGTGTTCTGGAATGTGGCCGTGGGCCGGGTGCCGCTGTTCCTGACCAACCGCACGACCTCTGTGGCGATCCTGAAGCTGCTGCCGAAAAAGAAGGGGGTGCAGATGGCCGATCTGGGCAGTGGCCTTGGCGGGACGCTCCGTCACCTTGCGAAACACCGACCGGATGCCCGGTTTACCGGCCTTGAAACGGCACCGATTCCCTTCGCGCTGTCCTGGCTGCTTGGTCGGCTAAGCGGCGCGAACAATCTGGCCTTCCGTTTTCAGGATATTTTCAGGGCGGATCTCGGTGCGTTCGACGTGGTTTATTGCTTTCTCTCGCCGGTCCCGATGCCGGAGCTGTTCAAAAAGGCCAAGGCGGAGATGAAACCCGGCAGCCTGTTCATCAGCAACAGCTTCGAGGTGGCGGGCCATAAACCGCACAAAATTGTCGAGGTTGACGACCGGCGACGGACGAAGCTTCTGGTCTGGAGGATGTAGCTTATTTAAGATTGGGGGGCAGGACGGGCGTTTCCCGAAGCAGGATTATACTGATCCGGCGGTTCCCGGGGTTCGATGGATCATCGGAAATCAACGGATCCGTATCCGCCCGGCCCGCAACTTTTTCAATCCGGTCCGGGGCGAGCCCGGCATCCAACAGGGCGCGGCGGCTGGCATTGGCACGATCAGAGGACAGTTCCCAGTTCGTGTAGTCGCCGCCATTGAAGGACGAACTGTCCGTATGGCCGCTGATGGACAAGCTGTTGGGCAGTTCCTCAATCGATTTGACGATCATCCCGACCAGCGCCCGGATGCGCGGGGTGATTTTGGCGCTGCCGCTTTCAAACATGCTTTCGTTAAACTGGTCGACGATCTGGATGCGCAGGCCTTCTGGCGTCATGTCGATGATCACGTGATCCTTGAGGCCGGAGAGCTCGGGGTCCTTGTTGATTGCCTGGCGAATCTGTTCGCGGGCCTGTTCAAAGCTGGCTTCCTCAATCTTCGCCAGCTTTTCAAGGAGTTCCGCTTCCTCCATTTCCCGTGTTTTCTTGGCGTCCTTGGTTTCACCCTTGCTGCCGTTCTCCGGCGGGCTGATGCTGGAAACGACGGAGGGAACACCAAGGTCGGAAACTCGCGAGCCTTCCGTCTGCATGCTGGTCCCACCAAGCATGCCGCCGGCTCCGGATTGGCTGATGCTGGCGGTTGTCGGCGCGAAATAGTCGGAGAGCCCCTCTTTTTGCTCGGTTGTCGTCACGTTGAGAAGCCAGAGCAACAGGAAGAACGCCATCATCGCCGTCACGAAGTCGGCATAGGCAACCTTCCAGGCACCGCCATGGGCGCCGTGGCCGCCTTTCTTGACTTTCTTGACGATAATCGGGGCGAGATCATCCGCCATGGGACACCCTTACACTGTCAGGAAACATATCAGATGGTCGGCGCTTCATTGCAGGCTTCTTCCAGTTCGATGAAGGAAGGACGTTCATGGTTATAGAGAGTCTTGCGGGCGAACTCGACCGACACGGCCGGGGCATAACCCTGCAAATGGGCGAGCAATCCCTGCTTGATGCATTCGAAATACTTTCCGTCCGCGTCCGAGAACTGCTCGAGATTCTTGCCCATGGGCGAAAAGAGTCCGTAGGCCACGAAAATACCGAAGAAAGTACCGACAAGTGCCGCGGCAATCAGGCCACCCAGCACTTCCGGCGGCTCGGCAATGGAGCCCATGGTCACGATCACGCCGAGAACGGCGGCAACAATACCGAAGGCCGGCAGGGCTTCGCCAAGTGCGGTCACCGCGCCGGAAATGGCATGTCCCTCGTTATGGTGGGTCTCGATATCCTGGTCCATCAGGGCTTCAAGCTCATGCGGATTTTCGGTCCCCATGGTCATCAGCCGGAGATAGTCGCAGACAAAGTCCACTGCATGGTGATTTTTCGAAAAGCTCGGGAAATGCTGGAACAGCTCACTTTCGTGAGGGTTCTCGATATGCGGTTCCAGTGCGATCATCCCCTTGGACTTGGAAAGCTTGAACAGGGCGTACAGCAGCGTGAGCAGCTCTGTATAGGCTTTCTTGTCATAGGGGGCGCCTTTCATCAGCTTGCCGAACGACTTGAGGAATCCGAAGATCACCCATTTCGGGTTGGCCTGCAGGAAGGCGCCGGCCGCTGCCCCCAGAATAATCAGGAATTCAAGCGGTTGGAACAGCACGGCAAAACTGCCGTGCGGCGCATAACCACCGGCGACGGAGCCGAATGTCACAACGATACCAATAATCCAAAACATTCTTACACAGAGGTCCTTACACGATGGCTTCCAAGGATTGAGGGCCTGATTTTGCCCCGAAAATGGTTAATAAACCGTGAGTAATTTTAGGAAGTTTTTAAAGATAGCTCTGTTTGGACAAAGAGTTGGTCGATATTCGCAACTTGCGAGACAATATAAGAAAATGGGTGATTTTGGCGGGCATTTATGGGAAAGTGCCGCCAATTGCCGAGAGAGCGCGTAAATTAGCATACAGGTACCAGATGCTCATGAGCTTTGACGCCAGAGAATTTAGAAATGCATTGGGTTGCTTCGCCACAGGAATTACGGTTGTTACCTCGCGAAGCGCGACGGGGGAACCGCTCGGCGTAACGGTAAACTCCTTCAGTTCCGTGTCCCTCGATCCGCCGCTGGTTCTGTTCAGCCTGGCCCATATCGGGGGGCATTGTCAGGAGTTTCTCGCCAGCGGGAAGTTTGCCGTAAACATCCTTTCGCGGGAGCAGCGCCATCTGTCCGATCGCTTCGCCATGACCCGCGACAACCGGTTTGAGGGGATCGATCATGACCTTGGCGAAAACGGCAGCCCGGTTTTCGGGAATAGCCTCGCTGTCTTCGAGTGTGAGACCTACGCGGTACATGAGGCCGGGGACCATGCGGTTTTCATTTGCCGTGTCACGAATGTCGCTATGGCGGAAAAGGAAGAGGCGCTCCTCTTTCACAAGGGTCAGTACCACACTCTCTGAGGCGCTAAATTCCATCAGTTGAAAAATTCCCTGCCGGGTCTTTCAACCTTGGCCGGGACCCGCTACAACTTGATCAGAACAATCTTGATCAGGAGATGGGTGGTTATGGGAGAGAAAGCAGCATTTATCGGGCTGGGCGTTATGGGGTATCCGATGGCGGGCTTCCTGCAGAAGGCCGGCTACGAGACAACCGTTTATAACCGCACCGGCGCCAAGGCGGAAAAATGGGTGGCCGAGTATGGGGGTGCCCATGCGGCGACGCCGGCCAAGGCCGCCGAGGGAGCGGATTTCGTTATGGTCTGCGTCGGCAATGACGACGACCTGCGCAGCGTCGTACTGGGCGAGAACGGCATTCTCGCCACCATGAAGGCGGGATCGATCTTCGTCGATCACACAACCGCGTCCGCGGAAGTCGCGCGGGAACTTGCGGCGGTCGCAAAGGAAAAAGGCGTGGGTTTCGTGGATGCACCGGTTTCCGGTGGCCAGGCAGGCGCGGAAAACGGTGTACTGACCGTCATGTGCGGTGGCGCGCAAGCGGATTTCGACCGTGCCAGCAAACCGATCGACGCCTATGCGCGGGCCTGCATGCTCATGGGGGATGTCGGCGCCGGGCAGCTCACCAAGATGGTCAACCAGATCTGTATCGCGGGTGTTGTTCAGGGGCTGTCGGAGGGAATCCATTTTGCCGAACAGGCCGGGCTTGACGCGGAAAAGGTGATCGAGGTGATTTCCAAGGGCGCAGCGCAGAGCTGGCAGATGGAAAACCGCTACAAGACGATGATCGCCAATAAGTTCGATTACGGCTTTGCCGTCGACTGGATGCGCAAGGATCTCGGGATCTGTCTCAAGACTGGCGATCAGATTGGCGCGAGCCTGCCGAATACCGCTCTGGTCGATCAGTATTATGCCGATGTCCAGAATATGGGTGGCAACCGGTGGGATACGTCGAGCCTGATAACGCGCCTTCGCAAACTGAAAAAATAGGCTTGGCGTCAGAGCGGCGCCGCGAGGGTGAGGGACCAGAAACGCGTGACCTCCGGCGCCTCGGGCTGGGCCGGCGAAATGCCGAGACCGACTTCCGTGACCTGGGCATTAAGGATGTTGGCGCGGTGCGGCGGACTGTCCATCCACATTTGCACGACGCCGGCCGCATCCACTGCACCGAGGGCGACATTCTCGGCCGCAGCGGTGAATTTGTATCCTGTCGCCAGTATGCGCTGATCAAAGGTCGATCCGCCCGCGCCGGAATGTGATAGCGCTTGTTTTCGGTCCATGAATTCAGCATGCTGCTGGGCGGTTAGCATCAGCTTGTCGTTCGGGGAGAGGGCGGGCAAGTCGACTTTCTCGCGCTCGGCATTCAGGCAGTCGATGACATCTGTTATCAGGCTCATGAAATGCTCCGATATGATTGAAATTGAAACATCGATAGTACTGGAACGCGCCGACCGGCGATTTTGTGAGGAATTTCCGCGATGACGGATAAAAATAAAGCGATTACCCCGGAAACCATGCTGGCACAGGCGCTCGGCGCGCTTGATCCCGCCTATAGAAGCGTGATTCCCGGCATTTACCCCGGCACGACCTATGAACGCGAGGCCGATGGCAGCTATCCAACGGGCCGGGTTTACAGCCGTGACCACAACCCTAACTATGAACAGCCGGAAGAGCTTCTGAGAACATTGGAAGGCGGCGCGAAGGCCCTGCTTTTTTCGTCGGGCATGTCGGCAGCGCTCGCTGTGGTACAGGCGCTCCGCCCGGGCGATCACATGATCGCGCCCAAGGTAATGTACTGGAGCTTTCGCAACTGGCTGCTGACCGTGGGGAAGGAATGGGGGCTGGAGATTTCCTTCGTGCCGAATGGCGATATCGCTGCGCTGGAGGCGGCGGTCATCCCCGGTAAGACCAAGCTGCTCTGGCTTGAAACCCCGGCCAACCCGACCTGGGTCGTGGATGACATTGCCGAATGGGCGCGGGTCGCGAAGGAGGCAGGGGCGCATCTTGCCGTCGATAACACGGTCGCGACACCGCTGCTGACCAATCCGCTCAAGCTGGGCGCGGATATCGTCATGCATTCGGCGACGAAGTACCTCAATGGCCATACGGACGTGCTGGCTGGCGCGCTGATCACCGCCAAAGAAGACGACTTCTGGGCGCGTGTGCGGGTCAACCGGAACGCTGGCGGGGCAATTCCGGGCCCGTTCGAGGCCTGGCTCCTCCTGCGCGGCATGCGAACCCTGCATCTCCGGGTCGCGCGCGCGTCCGAGAATGCGATGGCGATCGCCCGGCATTTTGACGGCGCAAAAGGCATTCGTGCCGTGCTTTATCCGGGTCTCGAATCGCATGAAGGGCATAAGATCGCGGCGCGGCAGATGACCGGTGGCTTTGGCGGCATGATGAGCCTTTGTATCGACGGCGGCGCAGAGGCAGCGATGGCTGTCGCGGCGCGCCTTAAGCTGTTCAAGCGGGCGACGTCCCTCGGAGGGATTGAAAGCCTTGTCGAGCATCGCGCCAGCATCGAGGGGGAGGGCACACCCTGTCCGCCCGATCTATTGCGACTTTCCATCGGCATTGAAAGCGCCGACGATCTGATCAATGATATCGATCAGGCTTTGGAAGGGAGAAAAAGCTAATGGAGCATTCTGTTATTGTAACCGGCGGCAGCCGGGGGATTGGCCGAGCCATCGCCCTTGGCGCGGCGACGGCGGGCTATCAGGTCTGTGTGAATTATGCCCACAACGCGAAAGCGGCGGAGGAGGTTGTGTCGGCGATCGAGACGGCAGGCGGCAAGGCCATTGCCGTGCAGGCCGATATGACCAAAGAGGCGGATATCCTGCGGATGTTCACCGCCGTGGATAGCGAGCTTGCCCCACTCACAGCGCTGGTCAATAACGCCGGTATCGTTGATAAGGCGTCAAAAGTTGACGGCATGAGCCTCGACCGGCTGGAACGCATGTTCACCACCAATATCACCGGACCGTTCCTGTGTGCACGGGAGGCGATCAAGCGTATGTCCACAGCCCATGGCGGCAAGGGTGGGGGGATCGTCAATATTTCCTCCGTTGCCGCGAAGACGGGCGCGCCGAATGAATATGTCGATTACGCGGCCTCAAAAGGCGCCATTGATGCGATGACCATCGGCCTTGCAAAAGAAGTCGCCGCGGAAGGCATTCGCGTCAATGCGGTGCGCCCCGGCATCATCTATACGGATATCCATGCAAGTGGAGGCCAGCCGGACCGGGTTGACCGGTTCAAGTCCGTGGTGCCGATGTTGCGCGGTGGCCAGCCGGAGGAAATTGCCGACGCTACCCTCTGGCTTCTCTCGGACCATGCCTCCTACGTTACGGGGGCGCTTCTGGATGTCTCCGGTGGTCGATAGGCCGCACTACCCTTAACCCTGCAGGTTCTGCGCGGCCTCGACGGCGAAATAGGTGAGGATGCCGTCGCAGCCGGCGCGCTTGAAACCGAGCAGGCTTTCCATCACGACCTTTTCACGATCAAGCCAGCCATTCTGGGCCGCACCGGCGAGCATCGCATATTCGCCTGAGACCTGATAGGCATAGGTCGGCACGCCGAACTCATCCTTCACCCGGCGGCAGATATCAAGATAGGGCATTCCCGGCTTGACCATCACCATGTCGGCGCCTTCGTTGATATCGAGGGCTACTTCGCGGATGGCCTCGTTGGTGTTTGCCGGGTTCATCTGGTAGGTGCGCTTGTCGCCCATGCCGAGATTGCCGGTCGAGCCGACCGCGTCGCGGAAGGGGCCATAAAAGCCCGACGCAAATTTCGCTGCATAGGACATGATCAGCGTGTCGCGATGTCCCTCCCGTTCCAGCGCATCCCGGATCGCCCCAATGCGTCCGTCCATCATGTCGGAGGGAGCGATGATGTCGCAGCCCGCCTCCACCTGGTTGAGGGCCTGGCCGACCAGCACGTCAAGGGTCGGGTCATTGACCACATACCCATCCTGCACCAGGCCGTCCTGGCCATGGGTCGTGAAGGGATCGAGGGCGACATCACAGAGCACGCCCATTTCCGGCACCACGTCCTTGATCGTCTTGATCGCCTTGCAGATGATGTTGTCCTTGTTGAGGGCCTCGCGCCCGTCCTCGGTTTTCAGATGCTGCTCTACGGCGGGAAAGAGGGCGATGGCCGGAATGCCAAGGTCATAAGCCTCCTTCGCCGCGACCTTCAGCAGATCAAGGCTGAGTCGCTTCACCCCCGGCATGGACGGAATATCTATGGCGAGATCCTCTCCCTCATGCACGAACACCGGCCAGATAAGGTCATTCGGGGTCAGGGTGTTTTCCGCCACCAGACGTCGGGACCAGTTGGTTCTGCGAACCCGGCGCATGCGGGTGCGGGGGAAATGGGGCGCAAGGGTTTTCATGAAAGGATTCCTGCTTCTGTCGCATCGATGATAATATTTCGCGGCATAGTATCCCTATGCGCGCCGGGTCGCAAATGTTTAAACCTAACGATCGTTTGGTAATTTATTGACAGCCATCACGCAAGGTCGTATCAACGAGGCAGAGCAGAAAAAGAGGCCGACACCCATGGACTTTAATCTATCGGAAGAACAGGTGGCTTTTCGCGATATGGCGCGAAGTTTTGCTGCCGAGGTCTTCGCCCCCAACGCTGAAAAATGGGATGAGGAAAGAACATTCCCTGTCATGGAAATGCGGAAAGCTGCCGAGCTCGGTTTTGCCGGCATCTATGTGGGGGAGGAGCATGGCGGCTCCGCGCTCACCCGTCTCGATGCGGCAATCATCTTTGAGGAACTGGCGGCAGGCTGTACCTCCACCGCGGCCTTTATCTCGATCCATAATATGGCCAGCTGGATGATCGACCGGTTCGGCTCGGATGCGGTGCGGGAAAAATTCCTGCCCAAGCTGACCAGCATGGAACATTTCGCGAGCTACTGCCTGACTGAGCCCGGCTCCGGGTCCGATGCGGCTGCGCTCCGGACCAAGGCGGAACGCGACGGCGATCATTATGTTCTGAACGGGGGCAAGGCCTTTATCTCCGGTGGCGGCAAGGCGGATGTCTATGTGACCATGGTCCGCACGGGCGAGGATGGCCCGAAAGGGATCAGCTGTATCGCCGTTCCCGCGGATGCGCCAGGCATCAGCTTTGGTGCGCAGGAACGCAAGATGGGCTGGAACTCGCAGCCGACCGCGCAGGTCCTGTTTGATGACTGCCGCGTTCCGGTCGAAAATCTTATCGGCAACGAAGGCGACGGCTTCAAGATCGCGATGATGGGCCTTGATGGCGGGCGACTCAATATCGGGGCCTGCTCTATCGGCGCCGCACGGGCCTGTCTTGAGCTTGCGCAAAGTTACACCGCCGATCGCAAGCAGTTCGGCAAACCCATCGGCAGCTTTCAGGCACTACAATTTAAGCTTGCGGACATGGCGACGGATCTGGAGGCGGCGCGGCTGATGATCCGGCAGGCGGCGGCGAAGCTGGACGCGAAGGACCCGGAAGCAACACTCTATTGCGCCATGGCGAAAAGATTCGCGACTGATGTCGGCTTCAATGTCTGTAACGAAGCGCTGCAGCTTCATGGCGGCTATGGTTATCTGCGGGATTTCCCGCTGGAGCGCTTTGTGCGCGATACGCGGGTGCATCAGATTCTGGAAGGCACCAACGAGATCATGCGCGTCGTAATCTCGCGCAAGCTGGCTGAGGGTGAGGGGAGAAGCTAGGGTATGAGTGAGGACGCAGAAATCCTGTTCGAGATAAGAGGCGCGATTGGCCTTGTCACGCTGAACCGTCCGAAGGCGCTGAATGCGCTCACCCACGAGATGTGCCTCGCGTTGGATGCAAAGCTGAAAGAATGGGAAACGGAAGCGGGCGTACAGGCCGTCCTGATCGAGGGGGCAGGTGAGAAAGCCTTTTGCGCCGGCGGCGATATCGTCAAGCTTTATAACGAGGGCAAGAGCGGCGGTGACTATCCCTATCATTTCTACCGCGATGAATATCTTCTCAATACGCGGATCAAGCATTTCCCGAAGCCTTATATTGCGCTGATCGACGGGATCGTCATGGGCGGCGGCGTTGGCGTTTCGGTCCACGGCAGCCACCGCATCGCCACCGAACGCACCCTGTTCGCCATGCCCGAAAGCGGCATCGGCCTCTTCCCCGATGTGGGCGGGACCTATTTCCTGCCGCGCCTGGAAGGGGAACTTGGCATGTATCTCGGCCTTACCGGGGCACGGCTTAGAACAGCGGATTCCGTCTTTGCCGGGATCGCCCAGCGCTATATCCCGTCCGAGAAGCTGCCCGCATTGAAAGACGCCCTCGCCGCGCATGAGTTTGCGGGCGATACCAGCGCGGAGATTGACGCGCTGATCGAGAAATTTGCCGCCGACTCCGGCGATGCGCCGATTGCAGACACCTTGCCCGCGATCAACCGCCATTTCGCACGAGGCTCGGTCCCGGCGATTATCGAGAGCCTGCAAGCCGATAGCGACGCGTTCGCGACGAAGACAGCTGACAGCCTGCTCACCAAGTCACCGACCAGCATGAAGCTTACCTTTGAGCAGCTCCGACGCGGCGCGAAACTTGATTTTGACGATTGCATGCGGCAGGAATTCCGCATGGTCAACCGCGTCATCAAGGGGGTTGATTTTTATGAGGGCACCCGCGCCGTTGTCATCGACAAGGACCAGTCCCCGAAATGGAACCCGGCCCGCCTTGATGAGGTGAGCGACGCGGAGATTGAGGCCTATTTCGAAGCCCTGCCTGACGGAGAGTTGTTCTAGCGTCCGCCTACCAGAGCGGTTTGTCGAGCCCTTCGAGCAGGACGAACTGCCCTTCGGCGGCGTCCTTTCGGGCGTCGCGCGCCTTCCGGTACTCGGGGCTGTCGTAGAACGCCTTCGCCGCCGCCATATCCGGATATTCAAGGAGGACCATTCGCCGGGTTTCCGTCGGCCCTTCCAGTGTTTCCATCGCCCCGCCGCGTGTTAAATACCGTCCGCCGTATTTTTTGATGGCGATCGGCGCAAGGGATTTATAGACTTCATACTGCTCGGGGTCGGTGACATCGATCCGGGCGATCATATAAGCGGGCATTTTACGGTCCTTTTCTGCGATCCAATTAATAAAAACAATAAGGGGGAATAGCATGAGCTACAAGTATGTAACAGTCACACGGGAAGGGCGCATCGCCACCGTCCGCTTCGATCGGGGAACCGATGTCAACGCCATGTCCATCGAGCTGATGGGGGAACTGACGGATGTCGCCCGCTCGTTTGAGGGGGATACGGAACTGAGCGCCATCATCCTCACCGGCAACGGGAAAAATTTCACCGTCGGCTATGACCTGAAGGACCCCGCGGTCAAGGCGCGGGTCTCGGCCGGCGTGATGGACCGGCGGGAGATGCTGAAAGTCGGCCCGAAGATGAGCAAGGCGTGGGAGGATCTGGAGCCCATGACTATCGTCGCCGTGGATGGCTATTGCATCGGCGGGGGCGTGGCCCTCTCTGTTGCCTGCGATATGCGCGTTGCGTCAAAGGGCGCGACCTTCTGGGTGCCGGAAATCCGCAACGGCATGAACATGAGCTGGCAGTCCGTGCCGCGTATGGTCAACCTGATGGGCCCGGCCCGTACCAAGCAGCTCTGCATCATTGCCGACAAGATCAGCGCCGATAAAGCCATGCAATGGGGCCTCATTGAGGAAGTGGCGGAGGAGGGCGGCGCCTACGCGCTCGCGCTCGAATTCGCAAAGAAAATTGCCGCCATGCCACCGCTCCCCGTCCGCATGATCAAGCAGGGCGCCTCAGTTGCCGCCAACGCCCTCAACCACGCCGTCAGCTATATGGATATGGACCAATACACCGTCGCCATCACCTCCGAAGACCACGCCGAGGGCATCAAAGCCTTCCTCGAAAAACGCGACCCGGTGTTTAAGGGGCGGTAGTGGGGGAAAACTTAAATTTTTTTCTATCTTCTATTGAATTTTGCAAACCTCAACACATGTATATGATGTTCGCAGGCTTGCCCTGTGTTCTATCCGCTAACAAAGATGAATAATCGGGGGTAGTGGAGTTGTGCTTAGAACTGTCAAGACCTATTGTGAATTCAGTTATTGCGATGATTAAGTTCATTGCGATCTCCTCGAAATCGATCTGGTCTTGCGACCATAAGATTAATATCTTCATGGTTACTATATAGCACATGACGTCGAAAGACATGCAGACCTAGAGCAGATTGGATAAACATGCCTATTCTGCTCGCGTCCAATAGACGGGGTGGAGATGGTTAAGCGGGATGCAACCCGTTATGCTCCACCCCTCTCGCATTATTGGGAGGGGGTAATGGACGATCAGATTTTAATGCAAAACGACCTTAAATGGTATCCGCACTTTGACGATGCGATTTCAGTTGAAGATGCAACTGAATATATCCAATCCCCAGAACTCGTTTCAAAGCACAACTTTTTTCCGTTTTTGAAGTATTCGCAAAGATGGACGAAATACGCAAAAAAGGGAGAAAAGGGTAAGGTCAAAGAACGCGAAATTAGATACGCGGCAAGAAAAGATGCGTATATCTATATGCATTATAGGCGAATTTTATCTAAATCATATGAACAGTGTTTGTTAGCTTCGGGTCTTAATGAAAGTATTCTAGCTTATCGAAAATTGCTTAAGAAGGACGGCGTGTCCGGTAAATGTAATATCGATTTCGCGAAAGAAGCATTTGATGAAATTAAGCGTCTAGGGGATTGTACCGTAGTTGCTTTGGATATCAGTAGTTACTTTGAGTCGCTGGACCACGAACTTCTATATTGTTTGTGGTGTCAAATGCTAGAGGTTGAACGCCTTCCAAAAGATCATTTTCATGTTTTCAGGAATATAACATCATACTCAATCGTTGATCTTCAAGATGTTTATGAAAGGCTTGGTTACTTCGGCAATAAAACCAAGGGTAAAGCTGGTAATGATATTAAGGGCTATCTTGTCTCTAAGCGAGAAATGCCAACTAAACTATGTGATGGTAAGACATTTAGACAGAAAATTATTGGTCATGGTGGAAAAGGAAAATCTCTAGTTCGTAAGAATTTCAAGCCTTATGGTATACCACAAGGAGCGCCGATTTCCGACTTGCTGGCTAACCTCTATTTACTCGAGTTCGATAAATTGGTTAATAGTTGGATGCAAGCAGTTGGCGGTAAATATTTGAGATATTCAGATGATATTTTGCTCATTTTACCAGGCGGAAAAAAAGAGGGAATCCAATATTTTAGGAAGGTTCAAGAATCCATAAATAAATTTGGGACGAAGTTAAAAATATCCGACGCGAAATCTTCGGTTTTTGTTTTTGAAAATAACGGGGAGTTTCAATATTTCTCAGTTGTTTTTGGTGAAAAAGGAAAAAATGGTCTTGAATACCTAGGTTTTAGATATAATGGCAGGGCAGTTTTTATTCGGGATTCAACTTTATCTAACTTGCATCGTAAAATCACGTTTGAAGCTAAGCGGCAGGCATACGCTCACGTATTGAGATATCCCGGAAAAAATATTGAGGAACTGAAATCACTATTCAATTATGAACAAGCTATCAAGAGATTTGGTCGGGTTGAGGACTTTGGGAGTGATGGCTTTCCGTCTGAGAAAAGTGTGTATAAATCATGGACGTTTTGGACTTATATCACAAGAGCAGTCAAAACTTTTCAAGGAACACGAAATAGATTTTATAGACAGATGAAATGTCATGAGAAAATTGTGAGAGATCGTATTGATGATGGATTGGCCCGCGCATTAAGACGAGTGAATGCCTCTTGATTTTGCGTTAATGTTTTGGAAAGTGCAATTTAGGTTGTTCACCCACCCAACCCCCGCGTGACGGCGGTGTGCCGCCACGCCGGGTATAGGCGCTCACTAATCCCTTATGAAAATTTGCCGTGGCGGCCGGTGCCTTTGACGAAGGTTCCGGCGCCGGACTGGAAGGCGTCGCGGAAGGCGTCTTTCGCCCCCTCGATTTCTCGGTCGATGGCCTCTTCCTCGGGATAATCCCATTGGCGAATGGCTGACTTTCGATCGCAGAGCAGGGCCGATTGCGGGAACGCCGCAAGCTGCCTTGCGAGGTCAAGTGCCTCCTCCAGCGCCTTGCCCGTCTCCGCCAGCCGGTCGGCGAGCCCGATGCGATAGGCCTCTTCAGCGTCCACGGGCCGTCCCGTCATCAACATGTCGAGCGCGCGGCTCTCCCCGATGATGCGGGGCAGGCGCACCGTCGCGCCATTTGGCATCGGTCCGCCGAAGCGACGACAGAACACCCCGAAAACGGCGCTCTTGCTGGCGACGCGCATATCACACCAGACCGCGAGGGCAAGTCCCGCCGCGACCGCATGTCCCTCCACCGCCGCGATCACGGGTTTTTCGAGGCGGCGGCGGGTCGCGCCCTTGTCGGTGCCGGCCCAGCTAAATCCGATTGCACTGCCGGAGGCAATTTCTTCAAGGTCTGCCCCGGCGCTGAAATAACCGCCAGCACCCGTCAGTATGGCGATGCGGGCCGTCTCGTCCTGCTCGAACTCCTGGAACGCGTCATGCAGGGCGCGCACCATTTCCACGGTGCAGGCGTTACGCTGTTCTGCGCGGTTGATGGTAACGATGGTGACGGGGCCATCCCTGGTCACCTCGATTTTGCCGTCGGCATATGTTTTCATGATCTGACCTGTTGTTTTTATAGTTGGGGGCCGGTTGATCCCTGGCGACGTCCGCCCAAGGAAGTCGCCTTCAGGTTAAGAGAATTTCGCTTGAATTGCCAGTGAAAGAGCGATTAATCTGACGTTCCGGGCCGGTAGTACCCGTGCCGTAAATTCTATCTGTGAGTGCTGTATGAGCCTGTTTCGAAAGATTATCCTCTCGATTATTGCGCTGGTGATGCTCTTTGGTGTGATCCCCTTTACGGGGATTTATTTTGCGCAAGGGGCGTTTGTCTTTCCGGTGCCCGATCGCGGGGCAGGGGAGGCCGCTGGCGGGTTCGAGGCGGTGACGATCACCACCGAAGATGGGGAGCAGCTCAACGCCTTCTATCACCCACCGGGGGAAAAGGCGGCGAGCATCCTCGTCTTTCATGGCAATGCGGAGACAG
Source organism: Sneathiella sedimenti (assembly GCF_017313765.1). GTDB lineage: Bacteria > Pseudomonadota > Alphaproteobacteria > Sneathiellales > Sneathiellaceae > Sneathiella > Sneathiella sedimenti. Next base: position 139,405 of record NZ_JAFLNC010000004.1, read on the forward strand.
CGGCGAACCAGATGACGCGCGGGCAGGCGCTGGCCACGGCGGGCTATGGCGTGCTGCTCGCGGAATATCGCGGCTATGGTGGCAGCACGGGCAAACCGTCGGAGGCGGGGATCATCACCGATGGCCTCGCATCCTATGATTTTCTGGTGGCGAAGACGGAGGGGCCGGTCGGCATTCTCGCCCATTCGCTCGGCACCGGGGCGGCGATCCCCGTGGCAGCGGCGCGCGATCCCTTCGCGGTGGTGCTGGAAAGCCCGTTTACGTCCCTGCTGGCCATTGCGCGCTATCGCGTGCGGTTGATGCCGCCGCTTGATTTCCTGGTGAAATACCCGTTCCGCAATGACGCAGTGATCGGGGAGGTACGCGCGCCGATCCTGATCATTCACGGCACCGAGGACAGGGTCATCCCGTTTGAAGAGGGGGAGAAGCTCGCCACCCTCGCGCCGAAGGGCACCGCCTTTATCAAGATCGAGGGCGCCGGCCATAATAACCTCGGCCAGTATGACGACATAAAAATGGCGACCAGCTTCTTCACGAAAGCACTGGCCGCCAATCCGTAGCGCGAAACGCGCGCTTTTACTTCACATAGGCGTCGCGGAGTTTGCGCATGCCTTTCAGCCAGCGGTCATAGTCCGTTGCCTTGCGCTGGATATATTCGCGGACCTGCGGGTGGGGGAGGATAAGAAACTCTTCCTTGTCCATGGTCTCGACCACGCAGTCGGCAAGCTCTTCCGGTTCCATCGTGCCATCGACGGAGGCGACACTGCCGAGCCGGTCCTTGGTCATCGCGGTGCGGACCTGCTGCGGGCAGAGGACGGAAACGCGTAACCCCTTGTCGCCGTAACGGATGGAGAGAGTTTCCGCAAAGGCGACCGCCGCATGCTTTGTCGTGGCGTAGGTCGCGCTGTCGACCTGCGAGAGCAGGCCGGCGGCCGAGGCGGTGTTGACCAGATAGCCGCCGCCATTGGCGATCATCTTGTCAACCACGGCGCGGGCGGCATAGACATGGGCCATCACATGGACATCCCAGTTCAGCTGCCAGATATCATTCGGCGTTTCTTCCCAGCCATAGCGGGCGAGGCCGGCGTTGGAGACAAAGATATCGATCGGGCCATAGGCCTCCTCCGCCTTGGCGACGAGGTTCTGGATGTCCGATTCTTTGCCGACGTTGGTTGGAACGGCGAGACCATTGACGGATTTCGCCACTTCCTGGAGCGGTCCTTCCTGCAGGTCGGCGACGGTGATGCCCTTCGCCCCCTCCGCATGGAAGCGTTCGGCAAGCGCCTTTCCGATGCCGCTTGCCCCGCCTGTAATCACAACATTCTTGCCCGCTATTTTCATTTTTTCCTCCCGCAGCTTGAGGCTGCTTTATTGGTTTATGGGGCCGATTGTGGCGTTATTTCACGCGCCGGTAAAGGACTGAATGCCCGTCTGGGCGCGGCCCAGAATCAGCGCGTGCACGTCATGGGTACCCTCATATGTATTGACGGCCTCCAGGTTCATGACATGGCGGATGACGTGATATTCATCGGAGATACCGTTGCCACCATGCATGTCGCGGGCGGTCCGGGCGATATCGAGGGCTTTGCCGCAGGAGTTGCGCTTGATCAGCGAGATCATTTCCGGCGCGGCGCGGTTCTCGTCCCGCAGGCGTCCAACACGGAGGCAGCTCTGCAGGCCGATGGAGATTTCCGTCTGCATATCGGCGAGCTTTTTCTGGATCAGCTGGTTCGCGGCGAGGGGACGGCCGAACTGCTTGCGCTCCATTGTGTAGTTGAGCGCGGCCTGCCAGCAGAACTCGGCGGCGCCAAGCGCGCCCCAGGCGATGCCGAAGCGGGCGGAGTTGAGGCATCCGAATGGACCGCCGAGGCCCTTGACACCCGGCAGCAGATTTTCTTCCGGAACGAAGACATTGTCCATGACGATCTCGCCGGTGATGGAAGCGCGAAGAGAGAATTTCCCTTCGATCTTCGGCGCGGAGAGCCCTTCCATGCCTTTTTCAAGGATGAAGCCGCGGATGACACCGTCATCGGTTTTCGCCCAGACGACGAACACATCGGCGACAGGGGAGTTGGTGATCCACATCTTCGCGCCGTTCAGGTTATAGCCGCCATCGACGGATTTCGCGCGCGTAACCATGGAGCCGGGATCTGAGCCGTGATCGGGCTCGGTCAGGCCGAAGCAGCCGATCCATTCACCGGTCGCGAGTTTCGGCAGGTATTTCTGTTTCTGCTCCTCGGTGCCGTAGGCATTGATCGGATGCATGACGAGGCTGGACTGCACGCTCATCATTGAGCGATAGCCGCTGTCGACCCGCTCAACTTCGCGCGCAACAAGGCCGTAGGAGACATAGCCAAGACCGGCGCAGCCATAACCCTCGATCGTGGAGCCGAGAAGACCCAGTTCCCCCATCTCGGTGAAGATGGCCCGGTCAAAGGTCTCGTGGCGGTTCGCTTCCAGAACCCGGCTCATCAGCTTTTCCTGGCAGTAGTCGCGGGCGGTATCGCGGACCAGCCGCTCTTCTTCGGTCAGCTGGTCATCCAGCAGAAAGGGATCAACAGGGTCAAAAACGGGTTTGGAAGAGGCGCTGCTCATAAGGTTATCTCCGAATATATGTTTGTATATTTTGGCCGGGAGGCGGCATATGACCGTCTGTTTAGCCGCTTTGCGCTGCAACATCAATATGCTTCATGCGCGGGAACGATATATGCTAAGCTCATCCGGCGTCGGGAATTAAGCGGACAGACAGGCAATGTCATCAGAAGAGAAAAGCGAATATATCGTCGAGTTCCAGCAGCATGGCACGTCCGTGAAAGTGTCGGTGATCGACCCCAGGACAATGCTGGAAGTTTCTATCGTCGGGCCGAGCTCGGCCGGGCAGGAGGAGCTTAAACGCACGGCGCTCGCCAAGCTGCAATATGTGATGAACAAGAAGAAGGGGCCGCCGGCCACGGAGAAGACGTCTGCCCCCGATACGCCAAAGAAGCCGGGGATTGTCGTCTAGCCTGGCGGATTAGTGGAGATTAGGTTCGGGCTTCAGGGGCAGGATGCTCGACCCGCTGGCGATTTTGTTCCGGTCCACGATAACTTCGAAAACCTCCAAAAGAAGCTTGCTGAAATCATCGTGGGTCATCGGGTCATTGGTGCGGGCCCGCAACCGGTCCCGATCGATATCCGATGACTCGCTCGCCCAGATAATAAAGGGCACATGGGTTTGCGTTTCCGGCGCGACAAGATAGGGCATTCCATGCAGATAGACCCCCATCTCGCCAAGTGATTCTCCATGGTCGCTTAAATAGATCAGCGATGTTTCATAGCGATCCTGCTTGCCCTTCAGATACTCTATCGCGGCATCCAGAAAGCTGTCGGTATAGAGAATGCTGTTGTCATAGGCATTGACGATCTCGGAGTTGGCGCAGGACCCGAGTTCCTTTGACTGGCAGTCCGGTGTAAAGACCGCGTAGTCATCAGGATAGCGCTTGAAATAGGCGGGTCCGTGGCTTCCCATCTGGTGCAGGACGATCAGGATATCGCCCTCCTGCCGGGCAATATATTCGTCCAGCCCGTCCAGCATGCCGATATCGCGGCATTCCTCTACATCACAGCGGCGGTTTCTTTCCGGCGTGTTGAAAAGTTCATAGGGCATGCGGTTCGCCACCCCCTGCGAGCCGGTATTGTTGTCCCGCCAGAGCACGGACACGCCGGCCTTGACCAGTACATCGAGGGTATTCTCCGTGAAGCGCGCCTGATCGATGGCGAATTCCGACCGGTTATCGAGGGAGAACATGCAGGGCAGGGAGACCGCCGTCGAGGTGCCGCAGGAGCGCATATTGCTAAAGGAGATTATGTCATCCCGGCGGGAAAGTTTCGGTGTCGTTTGCCGCGCATATCCGTTCAGACCGAAGTGATCGGCGCGGGCCGTCTCGCCAATAACAACGATGACCAGTTCATGCTCTTCATCCTCGGCGGGGATATCCGCTGTTTTAACGCGAGGCCGGAAGGTCGTATCCATTGTGCCGCCGCCCGTATCAATGGCCAGCTTGATCACGGAATAGATCGGGTGGACTGGATTGGTGAAATACCGGAGCGGCTTGTGTTCGCGGAAAAGGCTGGCGTATGAATCGCCAAAGGGCGCCATGGTGAGCACCCCGACCAGCAGCGCGATTAGGGCCGCGCCGGCCAAGCGCCGCTGTCGCGCGAACAGGGGGGCTGGCTTGAGGGGAATCAGGACCATGAAGGCGGAAGGCAGGATGCCCAGCAGCCCGACCCGCATGATAAGCCCCCAGTTGAGCAGGTCGCCGGCCTCGTTGATATCTGTCGCGAGGACATTCCGGATCGTCTCCTTATCGATGGCGATGCCGAGGCTATCGCTGAAATAGCCGACAGTGGCGCCGGTTATCAGGAACAGAATGGCCACGAGCCGGACCGGCAAGAAGAAGCTGAAGATCGTCCCGAACAACATGATCGCACAGAGCAGGACAGCGCCCTGGGAGATGAGAAAAGGGAGGTATTGATCTATCCCGTAGACGGCGACGGTTTGCCTGAAGAACTGGGCATTTGCCGTTACCAGCAAAAACGCGGAAACGATCCACAACAGGGTGCTGTGGCTAAGAGAGAAACGAGGTTTCATAAATCTGGCGCATCCGCGATATGGTTTCCAATGCAAAACGCGCCGACAGAACGGAATCCTGTTGCTGACCGGTTCGCGGGTCATTGACCCTTAGTCGTCAGTTAATCGGAGAAATGTGGGGGATGCAAGATGTTGGTAAGCGGCATTATGCCGCGCCAGCCAGAAACCATTGCGGTTTCCGGCATTGTTGTTCAGGAGAGATCAGGCCGGAGTCACGCCGTCTTTTTCTTGCGGCCGAGGCCGAATTCCTTGGCGAATTGCGAGCGCCGCTTCGCGTAAGCGGGCGCTACCATTGGGTAATCCGGCGGGAGGTTCCATTTGGCACGGTATTCTTCCGGCGTCATGTCATAGTTGGATCGCAGATAGCGTTTCAGCATTTTCAGCTGCTTGCCATCCTCCAGACAGATGAGATAGTCGTTCTGGATAGAACGCTTGATCGGGACCGCGGGTTTCTGTTCTGTCTGCTCCGTCTCCGAATCCGCGTCAAGCGACGCCAGAGAGCTGTAAACTGACTTGATAACTTCAACCAACTCGGCATTTTCAACCTGGTTATTGCTCACATAGGCAGCAGTGATATCGGCCGTCATTCGGAGCAACTCCTCACGCTCAGATTGAGATGAGGGGATACCCTCTTTCGAAAAAGATTGTGTCATTGTGCTTTAGCTTCGTTCGCTTAATGGGGACTGTTTACTTACTCTACTTGTTACGAATTGTTGTGCAATGTCAATACATCGCAGTACGAATAACAGAAAAAAACTCTGAATAACGAATCGGAAGTCCTAATACACGGAGTCGCCAGACTAAAAACCTGTCGATTCCATCTTTAGTTTTTCAATTTTAATCCAGAGGCCTTTCTCGAATATTCGAAATTACAAAATAACATGTTTAAATACGCCACAATTACCTGAGAATTGTAGTATTATTTGAACGTAACATGAATCCAAGTTGATTTTTTCGCGGGTGCAGAGTCCGGGCGCGAAGTTCGCGATAATATTCAGACCTCTATACTACTATGGATTCAGCCATAGATATCATCTATTAAACTTATAATTAGATATCTACGAAGGCAAGCGCTTTTAATTATTTTTAAAATTGAATTGATCACCTCGACTAAGGTCGTTTGTGCTAGCTCAAAGTAAAGGTTATTTGCCGCCGAAAAAAAGAGCATTAATGGCAGAGTTTTTCTAGGAAGTCTTTGTCACCTGTGCTATCCATCCGGCGCAGTATTTGCGCGCGCGCGAAATACGACTATTCAGCAACTCTTCCGCCGGCTATTTTCCGACCGTATGAGGAAAGGCGCAAGACCATCGGGTGAGGGTCCCGCGAGTGCGGACGGAGAGGTGTATTATCTGTTTTGCACGGTTCATCCGGGGTGGACTGGGCCGGTCCGAAAAGGAGTTCAACATATGACGATGCAAAGTGCCGAGCTGGCCAACTTTTTCAAAGCCGATCTCGAACGCAACGATCCGGATGTCTTTCGGGCGATCGGACTGGAACTTGGCCGGCAACGGGACCAGATCGAGCTGATCGCCTCTGAGAATATCGTCAGCCCTGCCGTGATGGCGGCGCAGGGCTCTGTGCTCACCAACAAATATGCCGAAGGGTATCCGGGACGCCGCTATTATGGTGGCTGCGAATATGTGGATATTGTCGAGGAACTGGCGATTGAGCGCGCGAAGGAACTGTTCGGTTGCGGATTTGCGAATGTGCAGCCCAACTCCGGCTCGCAGGCCAACCAGGGTGCCTTCATGGCGCTGATCAAGCCCGGCGATACGATCCTTGGCCTGTCACTTGCGGCCGGTGGCCATCTCACCCATGGCGCGGCACCGAACCAGTCCGGTAAATGGTTTAACGCCGTTCACTACGGCGTGGACAAGGAAACGCACCAGATTGATTTTGATGAAGTCCGCGCCCTCGCGAAGGAACATCAACCCAAGTTGATTATCGCCGGTGGCTCGGCCTATCCGCGGCATATCGATTTCGCCACCTTCCGCCAGATCGCCGATGAAGTTGGGGCCTTTCTGATGGTCGACATGGCGCATTTCGCCGGCCTTGTCGCGGCGGGCGTGCACCCGAGCCCGTTCCCGCATGCGCATATCGCAACCACCACCACCCACAAGACTCTCCGCGGTCCGCGCGGCGGCATGATCCTGACAAATGACGAGGCGATCGCCAAGAAAGTGAACTCGGCGATCTTCCCGGGGATGCAGGGCGGCCCGCTGATGCATGTAATCGCGGCGAAGGCCGTGGCCTTTGGCGAGGCGTTGACACCGGCGTTCAAGACTTACGCGGCGCAGGTCGTCAAGAATGCGGAAGTGCTGGCGGCGACGCTTGTCGGGCATGGCTTTGATATCGTCTCCGGTGGCACCGATACCCATGTCATGCTGGTCGATCTCCGGCCGAAAAAGCTTACTGGCAACATTGCCGAGCGGGCGCTCGAGAATGCTAATATCACCTGCAACAAGAACGGTATCCCGTTTGACCCGGAAAAGCCGATGGTCACGTCGGGCGTGCGTCTGGGGACTCCGGCGGCGACAACGCGGGGCTTCGGCACGGCAGAATTCACGAAAGTCGGCGACCTGATTGCCGAAGTCCTTGACGGACTGGCTGCAAATCCGGAGGATAACGGTGCTGTTGAGGAAAAGGTCCGTGCAGATGTGAAGAAACTCTGCGACGCTTTCCCTCTTTACCCGGAAATGTAGGCGGAATGACCAACAAAGGGGCAGCGGGAGAAGATATGACAGGAAGGGAACGATCGGATGCGCTGTCCATTTTGTAGCAGTGACGAAACGCAGGTTAAGGATAGTCGGCCGACAGAGGATAATACCGCAATCCGGCGACGGCGGGCCTGTGCAACCTGCGGCGCCCGCTTCACCACCTTTGAGCGAGTGCAGCTGCGCGAATTGACAGTGGTCAAGAAAGACGGACAGCGGACGCCGTTCGAGCGCGAGAAGCTGGAACGGTCCGTCAGCATCGCCACCCGCAAGCGCCCCGTGGATCCGGACCGGATCGATCGCATGATAAATGGCATTGTCCGTCAGCTTGAAAGCAGCGGTGATCAGGAAATTCCGTCCGACAAGATCGGCGAATTGGTGATGGAGGGGCTGGCCGCGCTCGACAGCGTGTCCTATGTGCGCTTCGCCTCCGTCTACAAGGATTTCCGGGAAGCCAAGGATTTCGAAGAATTCATCGGCGAGCTCAGCACCAACGTCACGAGCTGAGTGCTGAAACCCGCCCCCAGATATACCGGTACCCATGACTGCCTCTGATACCCAACGGGACGAATTCCATATGCAGGCCGCCTTGCGCCTTGCCGCGCGCGGTCTCGGCCGGGTGGCGCCCAACCCGGCGGTTGGCTGCGTAATCGTGCAGAATGGGAATGTCATCGGGCGCGGCTGGACGCAGGACGGCGGACGGCCCCATGCGGAGACCATGGCGCTCGAGATGGCAGGCCCGCGGGCAGAGGGCGCGACTGTTTATGTCACACTTGAGCCGTGCGCCCATCACGGTAAGACACCGCCCTGTGTGGAGGCCCTCGTCGCGGCCGGGGTTGCCCGTGTCGTGGTTGCGTTGCGCGATCCGGATGAACGGGTCAATGGCGCCGGTATCGAGATTTTGCAAAAGTCCGGGATCGAGGTTGTCGAGGGTCTGCTTGCCAACGAGGCATCGGAGCTGAACGCGGGCTTTATCACCACCCGGCTGCACGGACGGCCGCTGGTCACCCTTAAAATGGCGACTAGTCTCGACGGACGGATCGCGACGGCGACCGGCGACAGCAAATGGATCACAGGCGTTGCTGCGAGACGTTATGGACATATGCTGCGGGCACAGAATGACGCGATCATGATCGGTGTCGGCACGGCGTTGGTCGATAACCCGGACCTGACCTGCCGCATTGACGGCCTCGAACAGTATTCCCCGATCCGCATCGTTGCGGATTCGCGGTTGCGCCTGCCGCTAACATCGAACCTGGTGGCGAAGGCGCGGGAGGTGCCGCTCTGGATTGTCACCGTGCTTGGCAACGATAAGGACCGGTTGCAGGCTCTGGAAGATCTGGGAGCCCAGGTGATCGAGGTGCCGGCCAATGAATCGGGGCTGCCCGACATGGGGCTCGGTCTCGAGGCTCTCGCGAAACGCGGAATAACGCGAATACTTGTCGAGGGTGGTTCCCATCTTCTGGCAACGCTGATAAAAGATGAGTTGGCGGATCGCCTGATGTGGTTTCGCGCCGGTCGGATTATCGGCGGGGACGGCATTCCGGCCCTTGAGTCCATCGGGCTGGAACGGATAAGCGAGGCGCCAGAACTTCACCTGATCGAGGAACGTCGGTTGGGTGATGATTTATTGGAAAGTTATTTTCTTCGGAATTGAGTGGAATGTTTACAGGCATAATTACTGATGTCGGACGGGTTCGCGCCATAGAGAAACTGGGCGATACCCGATATGAGATTGAAACCTCCTACGACACCGACACGATCGATATCGGCGCCTCCATCGCCTGTTCGGGCCCGTGCCTGACAGTGATTGAGAAGGGGGAGGGGTGGTTTGCCGTTGAGGCATCGGACGAGACGCTTTCCTGCACCAACCTTGGCGACTGGCAAGAGGGCACCGCAGTCAATCTGGAGCGAGCGCTGAAAATCGGCGATGAGCTTGGCGGCCATGTGGTCACCGGACATGTCGATGCGGTGGTCTCGCTGCTCCAGATGGAAACCATCGGTGACTCGACAAAGCTTGTCTTTTCGCTGCCGGCGAAGTTCGCCGGGCTGGTTGCAGCAAAGGGATCGATCTGTCTCGACGGTGTATCCCTGACGGTGAATGAGGTCGGGGACGATCATTTCACTGTGAATATCATTCCGCATACGCAGGAACATACCACCTTCGGTACGTTGACCGTCGGTCGGCGCATTAACTTTGAAATCGATGTACTGGCGCGTTATGTCGCCCGCATGACAGAGGTAAGTAAGAAAAAATGAGCTATAAAGAATACCTCTCCTCGACAGAGGAAATCATTGATGATGCCCGCAATGGCAAGATGTTCGTGCTTGTCGATGCGGAAGACCGGGAAAACGAAGGGGACCTGGTGATCCCGGCACAGATGGCGACCCCGGATGTGATCAATTTCATGGCGAAATTCGGCCGCGGGCTGATCTGCCTGTCGATGTCGGAAGAACGGGTCAACCATCTCGGGCTGCCGTTGATGGCGCAGGATAACGCCTCGCGCCTGACGACGAATTTCACTGTCTCGATCGAGGCGCGCGAGGGCGTCACCACCGGCATTTCTGCCGCCGACCGCGCCCATACCATTGCCGTCGCCATCGACCCGACAAAGAACGCACAGGATATTGTCTCGCCGGGCCATGTATTTCCGCTGGTCGCCCGAGAAGGCGGTGTGCTGCGCCGCGCCGGCCATACGGAGGCAGCGGTTGATATCGCCCGCCTTGCCGGGCTGATGCCGGCGGGGGTGATCTGCGAGATCATGAATGATGACGGGACCATGGCGCGCCTGCCGGACCTCGTGAAATTCGCCCAGTTCCATGGCCTGAAAGTCGGCACGATTGCGGACCTGATTGCCTATCGCCGTCGCCACGACAGCCTGATCACACGGGAGGTCGAGGCCGATATTTCCAGCAAGTATGGCGGCGACTGGAAGATGATCGTCTTCTCCAACCGGCCCGAATATGCGGAGCATGTGGCGCTGGTCAAGGGCGATGTTGCCGGAGAGGAGCCTGTTCTGGTCCGTATGCATGCGCTCAATCTGCTGGGCGATGTCCTCGGGGAGCTGGATGAAAATCCGGATACCCTGCATGATGCGATGAAGCAAATCGACAAGGCGGGCAAGGGCGTGGTGGTCCTGATCCGCGAACCTCGGGCGATGGCTCTCTCCGACCGGGTGCGTCGCAAGCTTGGCGAACCGCTCAAAGAATCCCATGAGCTGCGTGATTATGGTATCGGGGCGCAGATCCTCCTTGATCTTGGTATCAAGAACATGATCCTGCTCTCCAATCATACGCGGACCGTGGTCGGCCTCGACGGCTACGGGCTGGCGATTACGGAAACCCGCCTTATCGAAACGAAAGGGTGAGCCATGAGCAATGACCTACATCTGCTGATTGTCGAGGCGGATTTTTACCGCGATATCTCCGATGCCCTGCTCGACGGCGCGAAAGAGGTGCTGGATGCGGCGGGCGCGAGCTATGAGATCGTGCAGGTGCCGGGCTGTCTTGAAATTCCAGCGGCGATCCGCTTCGCCATCAAGTCAATGGAGTTCATGGGCGGTCGGCGACGTTTTGATGCCTATGTCGCCCTCGGCTGCGTGATCCGCGGCGAAACCTCCCACTATGATACGGTGTCGGAGGAAAGTGCGCGGGCGCTGATGGATATCTCGACGGAATACTGTATTGCGGTTGGCAATGGCATTATCACCTGCGAAAATGACGAGCAGGCCTGGGCCCGTGCCCGCAAAACTGAAAAGAACAAGGGCGGGGGCGCGGCAGATGCGGCGCTCAAGATGCTCAAGCTCAAGGAAAAATTTGGAATGTTCCCGCGATGAATGCGCGTAACGAAAAACGGGGCGATAAGCACAGCCGGCGCACGCTCGCCCGGCTGAACGCCGTGCAGGCCCTCTACCAGATGGAGCATGACAACAAACCGCCGCAGGAGGTGGTGGAGGAATTCCTGCTGCATCGTGTCGGCAAGGAGCTTGATGGCGACCAGTTCAAGGACAGCGACAAGCCGCTGTTCGAGGATATTGTCCTCAACACCAAGGCCCGTCAGGAGGAGATCGACAAGCTGATCGGCGACCGCCTTGAAAAGGACCGGACGACAGAACGGCTGGAAGTGGTTTTGCTCTGTCTGTTGCGGGCCGCGACATATGAATTCCTCGCCCGCGTGGATATGCCGGCGAAAGTGCTGATCAAAGAGTATATCGGCCTCGCCCGGACCTTCTTCACCGGCAAGGAACCGGCGCTGGTCAACGGGGTGCTGGACAAGATCGCGAAAGAGTTACGCACAGGTGAATTTGACTGACATGGCCGGGACCGGGCGAAATACCAACGAAGGTGAATTCGCGCTGATCGACAGGGTCCTGAAGCCGCTCGCGGCGGATACGCCTGCCGCGCTTGGCCTCACCGACGATGCGGCGGTCCTCACACCGCCCAAGGGAAAAGACCTCGTCCTGACCAAGGACGCCATGGTGGCGGGTGTGCATTTCCGTGAGGCGGACCTGCCCGGCGATATTGCGCGCAAGCTGCTGCGGGTCAATCTCTCCGACCTTGCGGCGATGGGTGCGACGCCTGTCGGCTATCTCCTTGCGACGTTCTGGCCGGAAGATCTCCCGCATGCCTGGATAACGGAGTTTGCCGAAGGGCTTGCAGAGGATCAGGAAGAATTCGGCGTCGGCCTTCTGGGCGGGGATACGGTGCGCACGTCCGGTCCGCTGTCATTATCGCTTACCGCAATCGGGAGCGTTGCGGAAGGCAAGGCGCTCCGGCGGAATGGGGCAGGCGACGGCGACCTGATTGTGGTGTCCGGTACAATCGGCGACGGAGCACTGGGTCTCCGGGCCCTCAACGGACAACTGCCGGACCTCGACCCGACCTCTGAAGAATATCTCGAGGACCGCTACCAGTTGCCGGAGCCGAGGATGGCCCTTGGCCGCGCACTTGTCGGCAAGGCGACGAGCTGCATCGATATTTCGGACGGACTGATCGCCGATATCGGCCATATCACGGAGGAATCCGGTCTCGGCGCGGTGATCGAGTGGGAGAAAGTGCCGCTCTCGGAGGCGGCGCAGGCAGCCGTGCAATCGGAACCGGACCTGATCGCGACAGTGCTGACCGGCGGTGACGACTACGAGCTTGCCTTCACCCTGCCAGCCGAGCGACGGGACGATCTCGTGAAGCTGGCGAAGGAAGGTGGCGTCCCGCTCACCATCATCGGGGAGATGATCGCGGGCGAGGGCGTTCGGGTGCGTCAGGCGGACGGCAATGACATGCCGCTGTCTGTCCGCGGATGGCAGCATTTTTGAACTGTTTTGCGATTATGCATATTAGCTATGCATTTGTGTGGGTTGTGTTTTCGTCATATTCTTGACATATTCCACGCGATTTTTATGTACTTCTGGGAGAGATGTATGCTGGCGATGCAATATTCGGTGCGCTTGCCACAAGATTTCGACGATAAGCAAATACATAAGCATGTGGCAGCCAGAAGCCGATTATTTGTCGGTTGTCCGGGTTTGCGCCACAAGTTCTATCTGTATGACTCCGAAGAGCATATCTATGCTCCTTTTTATATTTGGGAGAACGCGCAGTTCGCCCAGGAATTTCTTCTCAATAACCTGTTCAATGGCGTGACCGAAAACTTCGGCCGTCCGCGCGTGCGCAGCTGGCAGATCATTGCGTTTGATTATGGCCCGGCCAAGGAAAACCCGACCTATATGTGCAGCGCCGTGGACAAGGTGCCTGTCGGCCGTCCGGTCGGCGACCTGATGCAGGAGGAAAAAGAGCGCCATGAAGCTCTTTTGAAGACACCGGGACTTTATGCGCATATGGTTCTGCTTGATCCGGACCGCTGGGAAACGGGCCTGTACAGTCTTTGGCAAACACGGGAGCAGGCGGCGCCGGTCAAGGCCGATTGCGTCAGCGACTATAAGGTCCTGGAAAGCTATCAACAAATGCAGGGCGCGGAGTAGTCAACGCCTGTCACCTCATGTAACAACAAGAAGAAGGACGGGGCAAAATGGACCGCCGGACCAAGCTAAGCATTTTATTGATGTCCGGTTGTCAGGCGCTGATGAACAGCACGACGTCCATCATGATTTCCTCGGCGGCGCTGGCCAGCCTGGTCCTGCTGGGGGAGGACAAGTCGCTGGCAACCGTTCCAGTGACGGCCGTTGTGACGGGAACCGCGATTGCCACTATTCCCGCGTCCTTCTTCATGCGGCAGGTCGGCCGGAAGCTGGGTTTTCTTTTCGGGGTGCTGATCGGCATAACCGGCGCGGCTATCTGTAGCTACGGCATCTGGATCAGCAGTTTCTGGCTATTCGCCTTCGGTGCGATCTTTGTCGGTATGTCCACGGCCTTCGGGAACTATTACCGTTTCGCCGCCATCGATATCGCGGGCAACAAGAACCGAAGCAAGGCGGTCTCCTATGTCTTGGCGGGCGGGGTGATCGCCGGTTTTCTGGGCCCCCAGATCGCCAGCCATAGCAAGGACCTCTTCGCGCCCTTCATGTATCTCGGGTCTTATCTCTCGATCATCATCCTGGGTCTCCTCGCGCTCGTTTTCCTGAGCTTCGTCAGGATCCCGCGGATGGTCATCCCGGAGCATGAATCGGGTCAACGCCCCTTATCCGAGATTATCAGGCAGCCAACCTTCATTGTCGCCGTATTGAGTGCCATGATCGGCTATGGCGTGATGAGCCTTGTGATGACGGCAACCCCGCTGGCCATGGTCGGCTGCGGCCATCAGCCGAGCGATTCCTTCAACGTCATCAGCTGGCATGTGGTCGCGATGTTCGCCCCGAGCTTTTTTACCGGCTCGCTGATTTCGCGTTACGGGGAATACAAGATCATTATCCTCGGCGCCCTGCTGGGGCTTGCGAGTGTAACGGTCTCCCTCATGGGGCTGGAGCTTGCGAACTTCTATATCGCGCTGGTGCTGCTCGGCCTGTCTTGGAACTTCATGTTCATCGGCGGAACGACGCTCGTCTCGACGACCTACCGGCCGTCCGAGACTGCCAAGGTGCAGGGCCTGAATGATTTTCTGGTGTTTGGTACGGTGGCGACCGCGTCATTGATGAGCGGTCAGCTGCAGGAACGGTTCGGCTGGGATGTTGTTAATTTCGGTGCGCTGCCGTTGCTGGCATTCGTGATCCTGCTCTCGCTCTGGAGCATGCGCGCCAACCGTCGTCGACTTGCAACGGGGTAACCGGCGGCAGGAGCGGTAGGCGGGCCGGAACCCGCCTCAACCGCAGCTATTCCGTCAGACCAGGGATTTGCGGATCATTTCCGCGGCTTCCTCGGCATCGCCCCAGCGGACGATACGGACCCATTTGTCTTCTTCCAGATCCTTGTAATGCTCAAAGAAGTGGGAGATCTGGTCGAGCAGGATGCCGCGCAGATCGGTATAGTTGCTGATATTCGAATAATAGGGGTGCAGGTCGTCCACCGGCACGCTCAGGATTTTCTCGTCCTGGCCGGCCTCGTCCTCCATGATCAGCACGCCAACAGGGCGGGCACGGATCACGGCGCCGGGAATAACCGGAATGGGGCCGGCAACCAGAACATCCACCGGATCGCCATCGTCGGCGAGGGTCTGCGGAATGAAACCGTAGTTGCAGGGATAGAACATTGCCGTGTGCAGGAACCGGTCGACAAACATCGCACCGCTTTCCTTTTCCACCTCATATTTGACGGGGACGCCGCCAAGGGGAATTTCAATCACGACATTGACGTCCCACGGCACATCTTTGCCCGCAGGAATTTTTGAAAGATCCATGACTCATTGTCTCCAGGAAAATACTGGCGCTGCGATAGCATGTTCCAGAAGATTTTGCCACCGGCTATTCAAAAAAAATCCTTCTAAATTCATATGATAAAACGCTTGGAAAGGCAGTGCTAATTTAGGCATTTCCAATCCTTGCGCAATATAGGGTAATCTGGCATTCTACTGTTCGACCGGTGCTTGAGAGAGTTCGGTTCCACAGTTAAGGGGGAAAACTTCGCACGATAATTAACAAAAAACGTATGGCCCGCTAACGGCCAACTTGTAACATTAATGGGGATGAAAGAATGTCAGTAGAATTATGGATACCGATAATCTGCGGGCTGTTGGCCTTGTGCTACGGCGCTTACGCTTCACGATCGGTGTTGGCGCATGATGCCGGTACGGAAAAGATGCAACAGATCGCAGCCGCCATTCAGGAGGGCGCGTCCGCTTATCTGAACCGGCAGTATTTGACGATCGGGCTGGTCGGGATTGTCATTTTTGTCATTCTGTTTTTTCTGATGGATATTAAGGTTGCGATTGGGTTCGCGATTGGCGCCATTCTTTCGGGTGCAGCCGGTTTTATCGGTATGAACGTGTCTGTCCGGGCCAATGTAAGGACCGCGGCCGCCGCCGCGAGAAGCCTGAAAGAGGGCTTGGATGTTTCCTTTACGGCCGGTGCGATTACCGGCCTTCTTGTTGTTGGCCTGGCGCTGCTGGCCGTGGCCGGCTATTACGCCTATCTGGTTAGCGCCGGCGTTGAGGGTCGCGGCATTGTTGACAGCCTCGTCGCGCTGAGCCTCGGTGCCTCGCTGATTTCCATCTTTGCCCGTCTTGGCGGTGGTATCTTCACCAAGGGCGCCGACGTGGGCGCGGACCTGGTTGGCAAGGTCGAGGCCGGTATCCCCGAGGATGACCCCCGTAACCCTGCCGTGATCGCCGATAACGTGGGCGACAATGTCGGGGACTGTGCCGGCATGGCTGCGGACCTGTTCGAAACGTACGCGGTTACCGTGGTTGCGACCATGGTTCTTGCGTCGATTTACTTCTCGGGCGATGCGGTCATGATGACCTATCCGCTCATGATTGGCGGCGTCTGCATCATCACCTCCATCATCGGCACCTTCTTCGTCAAGCTTGGTGCGAACAACAACATCATGGGGGCGCTCTACAAGGGCTTTATCGTGACCACAATCCTGTCAGCCTTAGCGCTCTGGCCGATTACCCAGTTCACCGTCGGGATTGATACAGTTTACACTATCGGCGCCAAGGAGTTCACGGGCATGCACCTGTTCTTCTGCGGTCTGGTGGGTCTGGTCGTGACCGGCTTGCTGATCTGGATTACGGAGTATTACACCTCGACCGAATACCGCCCGGTGCGCAGCATTGCGGCCGCCTCTGAAACCGGTCATGGCACGAATGTGATCCAGGGACTGGCCGTCTCGATGGAGGCAACGGCGATCCCGGCGATCATTATCGTGGCCGGTATTATCGTCTCCTATAACCTTGCGGCCTTGTTCGGCATTGCCATTGCGGTGACCACCATGCTGGCGCTCGCCGGAATGATCGTCGCGCTCGATGCCTACGGTCCGGTAACGGATAACGCTGGCGGAATCGCGGAAATGGCGGATATGGACGAGGATGTGCGCAAGACCACCGACGCGCTGGACGCCGTGGGCAACACGACGAAAGCCGTGACCAAGGGCTATGCCATCGGCTCCGCCGGTCTCGGGGCGCTGGTGCTGTTCGCCGCCTATACGGAGGATCTACAGTATTTCATCACCAATGCGACGGCGGAACAGTTCAGCTACTTCCAGGGCGTCACCCTCGATTTCAGCCTGAAAAATCCGTACATCGTCGTGGGCCTGATTCTCGGCGGAATGCTGCCGTATCTGTTCGGCGCCATGGGTATGATGGCTGTGGGCCGGGCGGCAAGCTCGGTTGTTCGTGAGGTGCGTCGCCAGTTCAAGGAGATTCCCGGCATCATGGAAGGTACCGGTAAGCCTGATTACGGGCGTGCGGTGGATATGCTGACCAAGGCGGCGATCAAGGAAATGATCATTCCCTCCCTGTTGCCACTGCTCGCGCCGATTGTCGTCTATTTCGTGATAATGGGGATTGCCGACAAGTCGGCGGCCTTTGCAACCGTCGGAGCGATGCTGCTCGGCGTGATTGTCACTGGCCTCTTCGTCGCAGTCTCCATGACGGCGGGCGGGGGTGCCTGGGATAACGCCAAGAAATATATCGAGGATGGCCATCACGGCGGCAAGGGCACCGATGCCCATGCGGCGGCGGTGACCGGCGATACGGTTGGCGATCCCTACAAGGATACGGCGGGCCCGGCAGTCAACCCGATGATCAAGATCACCAATATCATCGCGCTTCTCCTGCTGGCTGTTCTGGCGCACTAGACCACGACGGCAGATCCAACAGAAAACCCCCGGTTTCGGCCGGGGGTTTTTTCATGACAGGTCGGGATCGGCCTGATCTGGTGACGAGGGTCACAATCAGGGCGGAAGTTCTGAAAACCGCTGTTCCGCGCCTCAATTAACCTTATAGTTTAAGCTATATGTTTAGTCCGGGTTAGACCGGGGTGCCTGCCAACACTGAAATAAGGCACCTGTCCAAGAGAGCAATACCATACTCAGAATTGTCACCGATTCAGGAGCATAAGAATGGTATCTATTTCATCCATCCTCTCTCACACACCAGTCTGGGTCTGGGCGCTCTTCGCCTTTCTTGTCCTCAGCGGACTCTCCGCGCTTCGTCCGCGCAAATCGCGGCCGGTGACCATGTTGTTGCTTCCCGTATTCTTCTTCGTCTGGGGTCTTTATTCTGTGTTCATGGAATTGCCCCGCTGGACGATTGCGCTCGGGGTCTTTGCGGTGATGATAGCGATCGGGTTCGGGATAGGCTGGCTGCTGGCGAGTCGGTATCCGGCGTCAACCTACGACCGAAAGGCGAAGCGGGTGATGCGTCCGGGGACCCCGTTGACCCTGATTTTCATCATGATCGGGTTCGTCGCGAAATATGTGCTGTCGGTTGTGATGGCCATTAATCCGGACCTGAGTGGGACGATCGGATTCTCCCTTGTATATGGCACCACGTCGGGCCTGATAAGCGGTGCCTTTTGGGGTATCATGGGCCTTCAGCTTCTGCAGGCCTTCAATTATATTGGGCAGGGCAACCGCCTAACGGGTTAGGCAGATTTACCTGGCACCAAACTTAGGCTGAAAAATTACTAGTTGTCCTGGGCGGCGCTGTTGAATCGGCCAAGGTTGCCGAAAAGCTGCTCCAGCAGGCCAAGCTTGCGACCGCCGGTCGGGGTTTCCCGCTCGACAATCTCGATTTCCCGGCCGTCTTCCTTACTGAGGTCTTTCACCTCTGCCACCACGTCATTGATGTCGAACTTGACGATCACGATATCGCGCTCGGTGACCTCCTTCGCCAGGAAGGCCAGATGTTCCGTCTTGCTGCTGATATAGTACCAGGCATCACCCTCGGTCTGGAAGGTCGCAATGCTGGAAGGGGAGCCCATGATTGCCTGCACCGTATCCTTGTTGGTGACGCCCGCTTCGATCTGGGCGAGCTGTTCCGGATCCAGGCGATAGCCCTGGTTCGTCTTGATCGGCTCACAGGCGGTGAGCGCGAGGCCGAGAACGGCGATGGAAAGCCCAGTCTTCAGTAGTTTCATGGTTCCTTGCTCCGGCGCGTCTTTCAGTTGACTAAACGCCGTGAAATGCGTAACTCAGGGATAATAAATGGCTTGCCGCTCGGCAAATGTCAAATTTTCTTAAGGGCGCGACGCCGATGATGCTGAAAAATCGAATATGCGCCGGATCAGCGGGAGGAACCGCGTGGGCCTAGCAAATTTCTTTCGCCGTAATCCGATGGAACGTCCGGCGGCGGATCTCTATGCAGAAATCGTGCGTCAGTCGCGCAATCCTGCCTTTTATACGGCCGCGGCGGTCCCTGATACCGTCGATGGCCGGTTCGAGATGATTTCCCTTCATGCGTTCCTGATCATGCGTCAGCTCCGGGGGAAGGGCAAGCGCGCGCAGAAGCTGTCGCAGACGCTGTTTGATGAAATGTTCGCGGATATGGACCAGAGTTTGCGCGAAATCGGCATCGGCGACCTCAGCATTGGCAAGCATATCAAGAAGATGGCCAAGGCCTTTTACGGCCGTGTTGCCGCCTACGACTCGGCCCTCGATGGAGAGGGGGAGGAAACGCTGGAAGAATCCTTGTTACGCAATCATTACGGCACGGTTGATGAGGTGCCGGCGGAGGCTGTGGCGAAACTGGCCCGCTATGTGCGGGCGGCGGATCAGCATCTTTCGGGGCAGGATCTCGAGGCGCTGATGAAGGGAAGCGCGGATTTCGGGCCCTTTCAGGCCGACTGAGCGAGTTGAGTCCGGGTAAAGTTTTTCCTTGTAAGGCGGGCAGAAAATCGCCATTTTCGGGAAATGACAAAATCCGTTGACCGCACGCATCGAAACCAGTATTTTCGCGCCTTCGAATCGCGTGCCCGGCAGAATGACGCCGGTCGGTTGTGCTTGAGCTGGTTTTAGAAGGAAAGATCGCCATGAAAGATGCCGGGGGTGGAATCGCTCGGTTGATCAATGTCGAGCGTCTCGGGCGGGAGCCCATGAATTTCGATATAAAGGCGACCGCGGAAGAATGCGAGGCGCTGGCGAAGTCGCTGGATATCCTCGGTCTGTCCGACGTGGAGGCGAGAGGATCGCTGGTCCGTCGCAGTTCAAACGGCCAGATCGCGGCGTCAGGGCGGGTGCGTGCGGAAGCGGTGCAGGCTTGTGTCGTCTCGCTGCAACCGGTGGCGCAGGCGATTGACGAAGAATTTACGGTGTTCTACACCTTTGATCCGGAAGACCTCAAGGTTGAGGATCTGGAGAAGGTTGTGGGGTTGGATGAGCCGGATCCGCCGGAGTTGATTGTTGGGGGCAGGATTGACCTGTTGTCCATGATATCCGAGCAGATCGCGTTGGCGCTGGATCCGTATCCGCGGCGGGACGACCTGCCGGAGGCGGAGATGGAAGAAGAGTTGGACCTTGATCAGGTGAAGAAGGAGCAGGGGACACATCAGCCCTTTGCAAATTTGAGGGACTTGATGAGTAAGAAGTGATATGAAGGCATAACGCTATCTCATATCGATTTATTTATATTGTCGCCCTGGCTCAAGGGCATCTGAAGTGAGAGACTGGAAAAATGGCAGTACCAAAGAGAAAAACCACCAAATCCAAGCGCAACATGCGCCGGGCCCATGACGCGCTTGTCGGCACGCAGGCGCAGGAATGCCCGAATTGCGGTGAGATGAAGCGGTCTCATCATATTTGTGGTGCATGCGGTCATTACGGTGATCGTGAAATCCTGGAAACGGGTGACATCCTCTAATCGGCATACTGCTGATTAGGATGGCCGGAACCGGACAAAAGTATGCCTGAGAATATTGTCATTGCTCTTGATGCGATGGGGGGAGATGATGCTCCTGACATCGTCATTAAGGGCATCGACATTATCCGCATACAGTTCCCCGAGGCCCGTTTCCTCCTGTTCGGGAACGAGGCACGGCTGGAACCGCTGTTAAAAGCACATCCCGGTGTACGCGCCGTGTGCGAGTTGCGTCACACGGATGAGGCCGTCAAATCCGAAGACAAGCCGAGCCACGCGCTCCGCAAGGGCCGCAAGAGCAGTATGCGTCTTGCGATCGATTCCGTGCGCGATGGCGATGCCGGGGCAATTGTCTCGGCGGGCAATACCGGCGCGCTGATGGCGATGGCGAAATTCTCGCTGCGAATGATGACCGGCATCGACCGCCCGGCCATTGCCTCCGTTCTGCCCTCTCCGCGAGGGGAGACGGTGATGCTTGATCTCGGTGCCAATGTCGAATGCGACGCCGATAACCTGGTGCAATTCGCCTTTATGGGGGCTGAATTCGCCCGTGCCGTGCTGGGGCGGGTGCCGCCGCGCGTCGCACTGTTGAATGTCGGGAGCGAGGAACTCAAGGGCCACGATACCATCAAGGAGGCCGGGGATCGCCTCCGCTCGATCGAGAATGCGCCGTTCGAGTACCAGGGCTTTGTTGAGGGCGATGATATTACCCGCGGCGTTGTTGATGTGATTGTTACCGATGGCTTTACCGGCAATGTGGCGCTGAAAACCGCCGAAGGGGTGGTGCGGCTCTTTACCGACTTCCTGCGTGCCGGTTATAAAAGTTCGCTGATTGCCCGAATTGGGTATGTCTTCTCCCGTGGCGGCCTGAATATCCTGAAGGAGCGGCTGGATCCGCGGGTCTATAACGGCGGCGTTCTCCTCGGGTTGAACGGCCTTTGCGTGAAAAGTCACGGCGGCACCGATGCCATGGGCTTTGCCAATGCCATCGGCGTTGCCATCCAGATGGTGTCCGACGACATGATCGATAAAATGCGCACAAATTTCGAGACCTTTGATATGGCCGCGAAAATGAGTAATAATGTCGCCACGCCTAACGGGGACGAGGAAAAGCAGCCGGCTGCCGCCTCGACATCCCGGCCCATCAAGACTAAAGATAAAGCTTCCAGCACCGTTGAGGATGCCGGATAGAACAGGAAGTACATGCGTCGCTCAGTTATTACCGCCACCGGATCCTATCTCCCCAAACGCATTCTGACGAATGACGAGCTGTCCCAGATGGTCGACACCACGGATGAATGGATCGTTGCGCGTTCCGGCATCAAGCAGCGCCATATCGCGGCGGACGGCGAGCTGACCTCTGATCTCGCGACCCATGCGGCAAAGGCGGCGCTGGAGATGGCGGGGCTGAAAGCCGATGATATCGACCTGATCGTTCTTGCCACAGCAACCCCGGACGAGACATTTCCCGCGACCGCGACCGTGGTGCAGAAGAATCTCGGCATGACCGGCGGCTTCGCATTTGACATCCAGGCTGTCTGTACAGGTTTTCTCTACGCGCTGGCGACGGCGGATAATTTCGTGAAGTCCGGCCAGGCGAACCGCGCGCTGGTTATCGGCGCGGAAACCTTCTCGCGCATTCTCGACTGGGAGGACCGGACGACCTGCGTTCTCTTCGCCGACGGCGCTGGCGCCATTGTCCTTGAGGCGGAGGACGGTGCGGGCACCTCCGACGATCGCGGCATTCTCACAAGCCATCTGCATTCGGACGGCGACAAGCATGATCTGCTCTATGTCGATGGCGGCCCGTCCTCGACCCAGACGACCGGTTACCTCCGGATGGAGGGGCGGGAGGTTTTCCGCCACGCGGTCAATAACCTCGCCAGCGTAGTGCATGAGGCGCTCGACGCGACGGGCCTGACCACCGACGATATCGACTGGCTGGTGCCGCATCAGGCGAACAAGCGGATCATCGACGGCACGGGAAGAAAACTTAAACTCGATCCAGAGAAAGTTGTCCTAACTGTCGATAAACACGGCAATACTTCCGCTGCATCCGTGCCGCTTGCGCTGGATGAGGCGGTTCGGGACGGACGCGTCAAGCGGGGCGATTTGCTGCTGCTGGAGGCCATGGGCGGCGGCTTTACCTGGGGATCTGCGCTGGTTCGCTGGTAGTTTCGCGAATCTCTTTTTCTGAGATAATGCCTATACGTCGTCAAATCCCCGATCAATTTCAATCAGTTATCGCGTCTTTTTGTCTAAAAACCGACTTTTACGGCGCTAACAGACGGGAATCGCGTCTTTATGATTGACGAGACCTGTCGCTTTGATAATCCTGTAAGGTCTAATGGGGTGATATCATGACAAAAAATACTTTAACCAGAGCAAATTTGGCAGAAGCTGTTTATCAGGAAGTCGGCTTGTCGCGAAACGAATCCGCGGATCATGTCGAGGCGGTTCTGTCAGAAATTGCGGACCGGCTGGTGGCCGGCGAGACAGTAAAGATTTCCTCCTTCGGCAGTCTTCAGGTACGGCAGAAGTCCGGCCGTGTCGGCCGCAACCCGAAAACCGGGGAAGAAGTGCCGATCAATCCGCGCCGTGTTCTCGTCTTTCGCGCGTCCCATGTTCTGAAGGACAAGATCAACAAGGGCAACGGTGGCGCATAAGGTGGCGAGAGAAGCACAGAAACTGCAAAAATCGCCTGACGCGTTCCGCACCATCAGCGAAGTCTCGACGGAGCTGGAAGTGCCGCAGCATGTCCTGCGTTTCTGGGAGACGAAGTTCAAGGTCGTCAAGCCCCTGAAGCGCGGCGGCGGGCGGCGCTATTACCGTCCTTCCGATGTGGAGCTGATCCGCGGCATCCGCGATCTTCTCTACAAGCATGGCTTCACGATTCGCGGCGCGCAGAAACTTCTGAAGGAGCAGGGCGGCCGCATCGACAATGTCGACGCCATGGTCTCCGCCGCCCGGGCGGAGGGGAACCCGGCGCTCTCTCCGACGGAAAGCAACGGCGGTAACGGCGGGAGCGATCCTCTTTCCGGGGAGGCAAAGGTGCAGCTGCGACGCGTCCTGAGCGACCTGAAAGAGCTGAAAGAGATGCTCGCCTGAGCGGGCGGACAGGGATTATTTGCAGGCGGAAAAAAAGTGAGTTTTGCGCCATAACGGGCGTTGCCATCGCGCGCCGGTCTCAGTATAGTGCGCCAGCCTTGGGCGCGGATGCGCCCGGTCACCAGGGACCTGGCGGGCAGTAGCGCAGCCTGGTAGCGCACTTCACTGGGGGTGAAGGGGTCGTCGGTTCAAATCCGGCCTGCCCGACCAATTAAAAGCCTCGAAGCCAAACGGTTTCGGGGCTTTTTTAGTGGGAAAATATTTTTTAGTACCACATCTTGTATGTCGAACTGATACTTCCCATATATTCTATAGTCCCAATTTGTTGGGGTAGAAAGTGAGGACTTCCATGTCCGAATTTTTGACTAACCCGATCTCATTTTTCACGGCGCAAAACGTGAAGTAAGGCAGACTAAACGGGTTGGGGAGAAGATCAAACACCGCGCCACGTCGATTTTGCGGTTGAGGTGGTCCATAGGTGCTGTTACGAGAGCCCCTTGTAAGAGGTGCTAACTCGCTTGATGCTTTTTTGAAGCACAATTTCCACAGCCCCAGATGGATAAGATCCGGAGTCGTAGTTTGTCACGGAACCTTTGAGAAATCCTCAAGGCCATGTCGGATTTGAGAGCGCTCCCCCCACTTAATACGCCGGTACCAGTTAATTGGTGCAGGCGTATTTTCCTTAGGCATTCTCGCTTTATCACAGATTCCCTGCCTACTTGAAAAGTGGAAATAAATAGTGATCAGGTGACCCGATCGCGGATCAGATCATTGATGGTGGTGCCGAGCGTGGCGGGGAGGGGTTAATTGTTGCTCATCAGCCGGGATAGCTTGTCGCGGGCGGCTTCGGCCAGAAAACCGGACCGGTTATCGGCAACGGCGTCGATCTCGGCCAGCAAATGCTCGTCAAGCGTGATCTGCACCCGTTGCGCCTTGCCGGGTAATCTTGCGCCAATCAAGACAAGGGCCAATACGTCGTCAGTCATAACATCCGCAAGCGGTGTTGCCGCCGGAATGGGGTCCTTGTCCTCAATGATGCCTTCAATATGAAGCTGCAGGGCTTCATGGGCGCTTCTGATGGCCTGTTCAATGGTTCCCCCGGCGCTAACACATCCGGCAAAATCGGGAAAAGAGATGTCATAATCGCTGTCCTGATCTTTACTTACCAAAGCAGGGTAGAATACCTGTTTCATCGCCATCTTTCCTCTAACTCATCAGGGCACGTAAAAGGAGAAGTCTAGGCGAATCAAATCGCAAGTCAATCAATCCCGCAGACGGCCGGGCCGTCCCCTGCGACGGAGTGCCGCAAGGGCCCTCTCGCTATATTGCTTTTGGGCGGAATTGGGCTATGTTGCGGGCCATGACAACGGATATTGAGAGCGGCGCAGGCGCGCCCGCAGGCGAAGGCCGTAAACTGGTGATCACCTGGCTCACGCTGGTGGCGGTGCTGGTGTTCGCGATGATCGTGCTGGGCGGGGTCACACGCCTCACCAATTCGGGCCTGTCCATGACCGACTGGAAGCCGGTGACGGGCTGGCTGCCCCCCTTGAGCCACGAGGCCTGGATGGCGGAGTTCGAGCGCTACAAGGCGTTCCCCGAATACCAGAAAATCAACAAGGGCATGAGCCTGTCCGAGTTTCAGGGCATCTACGCCTTCGAGTTTGCCCATCGGGTGCTGGGGCGCATTATCGGCCTCGCGTTCTTTGTGCCTTTCGTCCTGTTGCTGATCTTCCGGAAGCTCCCGCGGAGCATGGCGCCCCGGCTCACGCTGCTGTTCCTGCTCGGCGCGGCGCAGGGCGGCATGGGCTGGTTCATGGTGAAAAGCGGCCTCGTCGATCACCCGGACGTCAGCCATTACCGCCTGACCGCGCATCTCGCACTTGCCAGCCTGATTTTCGCCGTTCTCCTGTGGACGATCTTTGATCTTGTCCGCCCGGCGGGGGAGAGGCCCGCGCCCGCGCCCGCCATGGTGCGACGGACGGGTTATGGGCTGCTTTTCCTGATTGCGGTGCAGATTATTATCGGCGGCTTCGTTGCCGGGCTCAATGCGGGCTTTGTCTATACGGACTGGCCGTTGATGGGCGGGCGGTTTGTGCCCGAGGATTTCCTCTATATGCAGCCGCTCTATCACAACTTCCTTGAAAACCCGGGGACGGTGCAGTTTGTTCATCGCATGGTCGGGTACGCCATCGCGCTCACCGCCATCTGGCTGTACCTGACGAGCCGGAGCGGGGGATTGACCACGCGCCTCCGTCTTGGGATCTCGGCGCTGGTCAGCCTCGTCTTCCTGCAGATATTTCTCGGCATCGCGACGCTGCTCTATGTGGTGCCGGTCGCCCTCGGCGCGGCGCATCAGGCGGGCGGGATGCTGGTACTGGCCGCCGCCCTGTATGTGACCCATGAGCTATGGTTTAGCGGAAAAAAACCGGCCAGCGGGTGAGCTGACCGGCAAAGAGGGACGGCTTAAAGGCGCCGGGCGGGGTTATTTCTCCCAGATGTCCGGGGAGGAGTGGATCGCGCCGACGGTGACAATCACCCCGGCGACGGAGGCCTGGTTCTGTACAGGTGCGCGGTAGTAGTCATTATCCAGA
Organism: Sneathiella sedimenti; assembly: GCF_017313765.1. Lineage (GTDB taxonomy): Bacteria > Pseudomonadota > Alphaproteobacteria > Sneathiellales > Sneathiellaceae > Sneathiella > Sneathiella sedimenti. Next base: position 165,631 of record NZ_JAFLNC010000004.1, read on the forward strand.
TCGGGCCCGCCCGCATCGATGAGGGACTGGATGATATCCGTCAGACCATCCTCCGAAATCGTGAGCCTTGGCTGCTCAAGTTGCGTATAGGCGCCGATCGCCGTATTGGCAACGCTGGATCCCGTATAGGTCAGGCTTCCCTTGGCATCGGCAGGAAAACCGGTGAAGTATGGCGCATCGAAATGCGGAAACAGGACCGTCTGCGGTGCCACCGTTGCCCCGATATTGTTGGACCCGAAGTTGGAGGCATAGCGGCCCTGAATGGTGATGGTGCCGGTGGTGTCGCCAACCGTCACATTGGTTTTGCTGATGCCGACGCTGACATCGTTTGTCACGTTTGCCGGTGCGCCCGGTCCGCCCGGTCCACCCGGACCGGTATATTTAGCGAGGGCGGGGCTGGCGGAAAGTGCCAGCAGGAGGGTGCCCATAATAAGTTTTTTCATCCTAAATTCCTTTGCTGAAAATGAAGTTGGGAAATGACGCATCCCTGATTAATGCGATTGTTTTGATTATGACGGAGAGGGGGCGTTGTCCTCGACCCCCTCAATGGTATCGACGATCGTCTGGCAATTGGACCGAAGATCGGGATTGAGCTGGGAGAGCATTTCATAGAGCCCGAACTGCAGCATGGAGCGGAGCGAGAGCTGGAGCGGTTCGCGGTTCTGGCCGCTGATATCGAGATCGACCAGCGTATCCCCGAAGAAGCGCCCGATGCCGAAGCCGGCCTCATCGGCGAAAATCTGTTTCGAGATATTGACCGCCGCCAAAACCTCGGATGTCCGCGCGTCGGTCAGGTGCAGATCAAGCCCGACAAGGGCGCGGTTCTGGCGGTAACGCGGACCGATCCCGGCGATGGTCAGCTCCGCCGCCGCGCCGGGAATGAAGTCGAGCGTATTGACCGAGCCCGAGATATAATAATCCATCAAGAGGAACTGCTTGGCGTCGCGGATGCCGAGCTGGATCTCGGTTATGACCGGGCGGGGATCGCGCCGGTTGACGACGGATTCCGCCCTGGCCCGGAGCAGGGTCGTCTGCATCATGTCGCCGGCGCCCTGGCTCACATACTTGCCGGTCCCCGCATACTCGCCGCTGAACTTGCCGGTGGCATCGACGATCTCACCGACCGCCCAGACGCCATGCAGTCTGGCGTTGGTCGCGACGCAGGCGATCAGGCGGTCATAGGGCGTGCTGACTGTCTGCACCGGCGGCCCCTTGGGCAGCGCGATATTCTCCTGGCTAGTCGCGACGCAACCCGTCAGGAGCAGGAGTGCAATGGGCAGGCCTTTAAGGATTGGTCGCATTTTTCGTCCCCACGATGCAGGCGACGTCGCCCGCCGAAATATCATTTGTCCCACTTGTGTTGATGGGCTGCTGCGCGACTGAATGACCGCAATGGGTGGAGGTGACATTCAACCCGCCCACATCGCCCGTGGTAATGTTCGTCTGCGTGTCGATCGAGCTGTTGGTGATGAAGAAATTATATTGTTGCCACTGGTCGTAGAACCCGCCGTTTTGCCGTTCGATCGCTTCGGAGGTGGTCAATTTTACCAACCTGTCATAGGATGTCTGGAAACCCGCGCTGTTGTTCCAGCCTTCCGCGGCAGTAACCGTGCCGTCCTTGGCGGCGGCGATCATGGGTAAAGTAAATAATAATATTGAGGTAACAATGAATGAATATTTCATGACCATTCCTTAATAAATAAATTATTTACTTAACTGGTAATAAATAAATTCGTTTCAATGTAAATATTACTTAAAAATAGAAATAAACAATGATTAAAAATCTGGATCATCTTGTTCTTACTGTCACAGATATTGAACGTACCAAAGCGTTTTACTGTGAAATATTAGGAATGATTTATGAGGAATTTGGTGAGGGGCGGCGGGCGCTGATCTTCGGGCCATCGAAAATCAACCTGCATCTGGCCGGGCACGAATTCGAGCCGAAGGCGCATCTGGCGAAACCCGGCACCGCGGATCTCTGTTTTATCATCGAGGGGGAGTTGGCGGAGATGCAGGCCCGGCTTGTTGCGGCCGGGATTGCCATTCTCGAGGGGCCGGTGGCCCGGACGGGGGCGAGGGGGTCGATCACGTCAATTTACGTGCGCGACCCCGATCTCAACCTGATAGAGCTATCCGTTTACGACGGATAGGCGTTAGCTGGCGCTGATGGCCTGTTCCAGATCGGCGATGATGTCCTCGACATTCTCGATCCCGATGGAAAGACGGACAACGTCCGGCCCGGCGCCCGCCGCGACCTGTTGTTCCTCGCTGAGCTGGCGATGGGTGGTCGAGCTTGGGTGGATGATCAGGCTCCGGGTATCGCCGATATTGGCGAGATGGGAGAACAGCTCAACCGTTTCCACGACCTTGACGCCGGCATCATAGCCACCCTTGATCCCGAAGGTGAGGACCGCGCCGGCACCGCCGTTCAGGTATTTCTGGCCCAGCTCATAATAGGGATCGCCTTTAAGACCGGCGTAGGAAACCCAGCTGACCTTGTCATGGTTCTTCAGATACTCGGCGACCTTGAGGGCATTCTCGCTGTGCCGTTCCATGCGAAGGGGCAGGGTCTCGATCCCGGTCAGGATCATAAAGGCATTGAACGGGGAGAGGGCGGGGCCCAAATCGCGCAGGCCCAGGGCGCGGCAAGCGATGCCGAAACCAAGCTGGCCGAAAGTCTCATGGAATTTGAGGCCGTGATAGGACTCGTTCGGCTGACTCAGGGTCGGGAACTTGTCGGACGCGCTCCAGTCAAAAGTGCCGGAATCGACGATCATGCCGCCCATGGAGTTGCCATGGCCGCAGAGAAATTTCGTCGCCGAATGCACAACAATGTCGGCGCCCCACTCGATCGGGCGGCAATGATATGGCGTGGCCAGCGTGTTATCGACGATGAGCGGGATGCCCGCCTCATGGGCAATCTTGGCAATCGCCTCGATATCGGTCATCACGCCGCCGGGGTTGGCAAGGCTCTCGATAAAGATGGCCTTGCATTTCGGTGTCAGGGCTTTCTTGAAATCTTCTGGGTTCTTCGGGTCAACAAAGATTGCGTTCCAGTCGAACTTCTTGAAGGACTGGCTGAACTGGGTGATCGATCCGCCATAAAGCCGGGTGGAGGCAAGGAACTCATCGCCGGGTTGCATCAGGGTGTGAAAGACGATCAGCTGCGCCGCATGACCGGAGGAGACCGCAAGGCCGGTCGCACCGCCTTCAAGTGTCGCTACCCGTTCTTCCAGCACCGCGTTGGTCGGGTTGGTCAGGCGCGAGTAGATATTGCCGAAGGCCTGCAGGTTGAACAGTTCCGCCGCGTGGTCCGCATCATCAAAGACATAGCCGGATGTCTGGTAGATCGGGGTGACGCGGGCGCCGGTGGTCGGGTCCGGTGCGGCACCGGCATGGACAGAGAGGGTTTCGAATTTTGGGGAGCTCATATTATTTTTTCCTTACTAGTTTTGAACGTTTTGAAGAAATGACATCGGACCGGCCGCCCATAAAGGCAATTTCACCGGACAGACGCCCGAATTCGATTTTGGGGCAGCGGTTCATGACCACTTTCAGGCCCGCCGCCTCGGCCGTGGCCGCCGCCTCGTCATCGCGCACACCAAGCTGCATCCAGATAACCTTTGCGCCGATCTTGATGGCCTCGTCCATAATGGGGGGAATCGCGTCGCTTGCCCGAAAGCAATCGACCATATCGACCGGCTCCGGAATATCCAGCAGGGAGGCATAGACCGTCTCACCCAGCAATTCCTGTCCCGCGAGACCGGGATTGACCGGGATCATCCGGTAGCCCTTCCGCTTCATGTATTTCATGACATAATAGCTCGGTCGTGCCGGATTGCTGCTCGCGCCGACCACAGCGATCGTCTTCACCTCATTGAGGATGTCGCCGATATAGTCATCGGCGTAAACGTCGTGGATCATCCGCTTATTCCCCTCGCCATTCGGGGTCGCGCTTTTCAAAAAAGGCGGTGAGGCCCTCCTTGGCGTCGCGGGTCTCCATATTCTCGCACATCACGCCGGAAGTGTATTTGTAGGCGTCCTCCAGCGACATCGGCAACTGCTTGTAAAAGGCGGCCTTGCCCATCTTTATCACCACCGGCGATTTCGACGCGATGTTGCGGGCCATTGCGAGGATGTGGCTATCGAGCGTGTCGGCGGGGAGGGCGGCGTTGATCAGCCCAATCTCCATCGCGCGGTCCGCCTTGATAAAGTCACCGGAGAGCAGCATCTCCATCGCCTGCTTCGGCTGGACATTGCGGCCGAGGGCCACGCCGGGTGTTGTGCAGAAAAGACCGAAATTGATGCCCGAGGTCGCAAACTTCGAGTCTTCAGATGCATAGGCGAGATCGCAGGAGGCGACGAGCTGCGTTCCGGCGGCGGTGACGGCGCCGTCAATGCGGGCGATGACCGGCTGCGGCAGGGTGACAACGCTCTGCATCAGGGTGCTGCATTGATCGAAGAGATCGGAAAGGGTGCCGTCGTCCGACATGGCAAGCACTTCGCGAAGATTATGACCGGAGGAAAAGACCGGCCCCTCGGCACGGAGGATCACCACATGGATGTCTTTATCCGCGGCGATGTCGTCCAGCGTCTCCTGTAGCTGCGCCATCATCTCGCGCGACAGGGAGTTCCGGCTCGACGGATCGTTGAGCGTCAGGGTCGCAATATGGTTTTCGACGGCAAGGCTGGTGACCTTGCGGTTGTCTTTGGTGGTGACTTCCCTCGCGGACATGTAATGCTTTCCTTGTTGGCTCCCCCGCCAACTGACCGATACCATAACGCTTTCTCAGGGCGGATCAATGCCCTGACCGGAATTTTTCTTCTCGTGAGGGACGGCCTTGCGGGACTGTTGCCAAGCTTATATTCTGTGACGCTTGATAACAAGAGGAGAAACCGCCCGTGCCCGTGATGACCGCCGAGATGCTGGAAGCTTTCAACCGGGAGCAATTCCCCCAGGTTGATCATTTGGGACTGAAAGTGGATCATGTGGACGATCACTCCATTATTGTCCGCATGACAACAACGGAGCGGCATTTGCGCCCGGGCGGCACGGTCTCCGGCCCGACGATGATGGAACTGGCCGACGCGGCGATGTATCTGCTGCTGCTGGCGCAAATCGGTCCGGTCGCGCTCGCGGTGACCACCAGCCTCAATATCAACTTCCTGCGCAAGCCGGAACCGGGGGAGATGATCGCGAAAGGGCGGATTCTCAAGCTCGGAAAGACCCTTGCGACCGGGGAGTTCAGCCTGTTCGCGGGCGATCCGGACGCCCCCGTTGCCCATGTCACCGCAACCTATGCCATTCCGCCGAAAAGGTAATTTAGCGAAAGGGCGGCATAAGGCGGCCCATTTTTGCGGTATTATAATACCACAATCATAAATTAATGAAAATACACCGCTATTTCGGTTGACTTGCCCCTAAAGTGAGATTATACCCGCCATCAGATCGGGGAGCCCATTGCTCCCTTTATTTTGTTGTGGCACGCGTTAAGCGAAGGCTGAGTTAAAAATGAAAACCTATTCTGCGAAACCCTCCGAGGTGGAAAAGAAATGGCTGCTGATCGATGCTGAAGGGCTCGTTCTCGGTCGTCTCGCCTCGATCATTGCGACCCGCCTGCGCGGCAAGCATAAACCCATGTACACGCCCCATATCGATTGCGGCGACAACGTCATTGTCATCAATGCGGAAAAAGTGGCCCTTACCGGCAAGAAGCTGACGGACAAGGTGTTCTACTGGCACACCGGCCATCCGGGCGGTATCAAGAGCCGGACAGCGGAAAAGACGCTGGGCAGTGCCCATCCGGAACGCCTGATCATGAAGGCAGTTGAGCGGATGATCCCGCGCGGCGCCCTTGGTCGTCAGCAGTTCAGCAACCTGCGTGTCTACGCCGGGCCTGAGCATCCGCATGCGGCGCAGAACCCCGAAGTGGTCGATGTTGCGTCGATGAACGCCAAGAACGTAAGGAGTGCCTGAGTATGGCTGATGAAGCAAACTCCCTTGAGGATTTGAAAGACCTGACCGAAGGCGCCGCCAAAGACGCCCCGGCAGCAGATGCCGGTGCCGAAGTTATCGAGGCTGCCGAAGTCATCGAAGTTGCCCATGTTGATCCGGTGATCGACAGCCTGGGTCGCTCCTACGCGACGGGCAAGCGGAAAAACGCCATCGCCCGCGTCTGGATCAAGCCCGGTTCCGGCAAGGTGACCGTCAACGGACGTGACCAGGAAGTCTATTTTGCGCGCCCCGTGCTCCGCATGATCCTGCTGCAGCCATTCGAGGTAACCGACCGCGTCGGCCAGTTCGACGTGATCTGCACGGTAAAGGGCGGGGGACTCTCCGGCCAGGCCGGTGCGGTTCGTCACGGTATCTCGAAGGCCCTGATGGCCTATGAGCCGGCATTGCGCCCGGCGCTGAAGGCCGAAGGCTTTATCACCCGCGACAGCCGCGTTGTGGAACGGAAAAAATACGGCCGCGCGAAAGCCCGCCGCAGCTTCCAGTTCTCCAAGCGTTAATCGCGAGAGCTACATACGACACGGAAAAGGGCTCGCTTCGGCGGGCCCTTTTTTTGTTGGAAAATTTAAAGAAGTGTTCTCAGTTGAATGAGGTTGACTTTTACTGTTCAGGGTTAGACAGTGTCTTCTTATGCCGGTTGAACCAATTGTTATTAAAAACACCCAATGCGACTATTCTATTTTTTCCGATGAAAGCCATACCGACGGCAATCACTCTTTTATGGTAATTGGCGGTATTCTTTGCAGATCTGCAGAGGCCCACTTAATCGCCAAGCGAATATCCAGCATACAGCAAAACTCAAAATTTAAAGAATCTCTTCAATGGAAGTCGATTAGTCGCAGGAAAATTATACTTTACAAACAAGTAATAGATGAAGTTCTTCGTTTGCAAGCGGAACATATTATTGACTTTTCCTGCGTGGTTTTTGAGAAAGGGAAAATCAATCATGCTCGTTACAACGAAAACGACCCAGAGACAGGATTCTTTAAATTCCTTTATCAACATCATTTAAAATCTCAAAGGCAATATGGGCGCCACTGTAAAATGCGAGGCTTTCATGGAAACATGGAAACGAGGTATGATTTAAACGAACTAAAACGATGTTTAAATGCTAGCGTAAAAGGGCCTCATACACCGTGGAAGCAAGTGGAGTTCAAAAATGTTTGTGAAACACATTGCTTACAGATTGCAGATGTGATGATTGGTGCGGTAGGATATTGTATAAACGGAAAATATGAGAGAAATCCAAATTCTCCGAAATCGATAGTAGCAAAATACTTAGAAGCAAATTCTCCAGTCGACAGCCTTAGCCTACAATCTAGTTGGCCTGATAAAGGATTTAGTATTTGGAGGTTTGAATTATAGTGTAGGTGGCTAGCCAGTTGGACTCTGGGCCATACATGACCCCATTCGCACACCTACACCATATAGTTTTGTTATATAAAATTTTCTTTCAGTAATCAATTGCAGGATGGTTGGGCGAGCTCAAAAAAAAGCCCAAAATGCCGCATTTCAATGGGGAGGGCAGCTTTCCGCGGCACTGAAGCAGGGCAGATCGGGGCGGGGATCCCGCGTTAGAACTGCGCCTTGAAATTCGCGGCGGGCCAGCTTGCTTCGACGAAGGTGCCGCCTTCTTCGCGGTTGCCGATTGTCAGCTCTCCGCCGCGGGCCTCGACATAGCGCTTGCAGATATAGAGGCCGAGCCCGAAGCCCTTGTGCTTTTCCGACGCGAGGAAGGCATCGCGCGCGAGGAATTGCTCACCGAAACTTTGCAGCACATGTTCCGGATATTTTTCGCCCTCGTCCTCAACCCGGCATTTCAGGGTCTCCTGATTGACGGAATACCAGCGAATGGTGACAATGCCGTTTTCGCCCGTATGCCGCAGCGCGTCGGAAATAATACTGCTTTGCATCACATTGCCGACCCCCCGGTCCCCGGTGACGAGTTTCGGCGCCGTCGCGTCGCGGATCAGCATTACCTGCTTCCCGTCACGTCGCGGGGTGTCCGCGAACATCTTGACAATTTCCGCCGTATGTTCGATCGGGTCATAGACCTCGCCGGTAATCTTTATACCGTCAATTTCGAGCTTACGCGCCAGCAGAATTTCATCGACCATCTCGAGCAATTGATCGGCGCTGTTCAGGATATTCAGGACATAATCCTTGTAGCGCTGGTTCGCGAGGTCGCCAAAAACCGAATTATGCATCAGCTGGGAAAAGCCGATGATGGCATTGAGCGGCGTGCGCAGCTCATGGCTCATGGCCGCGAGAAAGTTGTCCTTTGCCTGAACGGCGGCCGTCGCCTCGGCGAGGGTTTCTTCCAGCTTGGCGGCGGTTTCATTGGCGGCGGTTATGTCGAGGATGATGCCAAAAAAATAGGATTTGTCCTTATGCGTGTAAAATTGAAGATGCACCTCCACATCATAGGTGGAGCCGTCTTTTCGCCGATGCATCGTCTGGAAGGTTAGTTTTTCTTCCGCCCCCTCTTTCAGCTGCTGGACCATTTCCTTGAGCTGGGCGAGGGAGAATGTAGGCGCAATGTTAATTGGCGTCATCTGCCTGAGCTCATCCTGGCTATAGCCCAGATTTTGGAGCGCGCCCCGATTAACAAACAGGAATTTCAGCGTCTCGCCATCGCAGAGATAGATTTCGTTTAATGAGTCCTGAATGATTTTCTTCAGCAGATCTGGCGCGAAATCCAGTTGTGTGTCCGGCGTCATGGTAAAGGTACTTTGGGTAATATTTTGTACTAATGCTTTTAATTTAATGGGCGCATTATGGCTGAGTTGGCTCATTTTACAACACGGCGATCAAATTTATTTGGCCGATGGCTTGAATGTTGTTTTTTCAGGGAATATCAGCTTCCCATGCGGTCATCGCGGCGGGGTATGATATCTCAAAAGCCCGCCCTTGCGGGGCTTATTACTGCGCCGAAAATGTCGCATTTCAATGTGCTGCTTTCTGCCGTAAACTCTCGCCATGGAAAGCCGTGATTTTATAAAGTCACTGACACGCGGGCAGCGGGAGATATTAACGCGCCGCTCGGATGTGAAGGGACTCATGCATCTCGCCGGGCATGGTGGCCTCATCCTGCTGATCGGGGCGCTGATCGCGCTTGCTGGTCCGGGCTGGCCGCTATTGATGCTGCCGCAGGGCATTCTCATCATCTTCCTCTTTACCGCCCTGCATGAGAGCGTGCACCGCACAGCGTTTCGCAGCCTCTGGCTCAACAAATGGGTGGCGAGGGTTTGCGGCCTGCTGGTCGTGCTGCCGCCGGAGTGGTTCCGCTATTTTCATATCGAGCATCACCGCTTCACCCAGGACCCGCTGCGCGACCCGGAGCTTTTTACCCCGAAGCCAGAGACCCTGCCGCAGTACATCTGGCATGTTTCGGGCATCCCGATCTGGATTTCCCATTTCAAGACGCTTTTCAGGAATGCGGCGGGGCGCTGTGACGACCCGTTCGTGCCGGCGCATGGACGGGCGAGCGTGACCAGGGAGGCGCAGGCGATGCTGCTCGCCTACGCGGCGCTGCTGGTGTTCTCCCTTGCGGCGGGGTCCGCTCTTCTGCTCTATGTTTGGATTGTTCCGGCGCTGCTCGGCCAGCCCTTCCTGCGGCTCTACCTGCTGGCCGAGCATGGACTCTGCCCGGAGGAGGAGGGGGATATTTTCACCAATACCCGCACGACGCTCACCAACCCGCTAATGCGCAAGCTCGCCTGGAGCATGCCCTTTCATGCGGAGCATCACGCCTTTCCGGCGGTGCCCTTTCACGCGCTCGAGAATTTACATAGCCTTGTCCGGCCGCATTTGCAGGAGACCGAGAGGGGCTACATCGCCTTCCATCGGGACTATATCCGGCAGCTCCGCGGCTAGGCGCGGGCCAGCCGCCGATCGGCCGCCTACGCAGCCTTTTTCGCAAATCCCAAGAAAACGATTGATTAATGCGAATGATTATCATTATCATTAGCTATGCAACGGTTTTACTTTTGAATGAGCAGAGAGCATGGCATATCCCAACCCCGCCCCGAACAAGTTTAGCGATCTCAGTTTCCCCGAGCAGCTAACGCTATGGAGCCTGCGATTCTGGTCGGACGGGTTTCGCCAGAATTATTCACCCTATGAAACGCTGAGAGAGGCCTATACGCGGGCCAAATGCCCCGCGGGTTTGATGTCGCTGGATAATTTTCTGTCGCTCGTCATTGCCGGCCACCGCCGCGTTGTCGATTTCCGCTGCCCCTGTTGTGGCGGCATTTCAGAGGATGAATGGCGGTTGCTGCAATCGCTGGCGCTGGTGCAATCGGGGGGCGGGGCGCGGATCGCGGACCTCCTGTCTCATTTTCTCGAACCCGCCACCGCGCGCATCGCCCGGACGGTCATTTATGACTGGGCCGAGGAACTCAAGGAAAGCGGCCTCATCCTGCCGTTGCGCGACAGCGTCCTCGCGGCAATACCTGTGGCGCAGGCGGTGACCGGTACAGGGTCGGTGCTCCGGGTCTATTCCAGCCGGGGCAACATGGGGCTGCATTGACGGTCGTGACCTTTCGCCTCATGAGGCGGCTTTGAGCGACCTTGTTTCGCCGATTTGGAAGATCAGCGCATTCTCCGCCCCGAAATCCTGGTCGATGGCGGCCTGGCGGAAGCGGGTAGGGGGCTCGAACGGATCCTCCGGGGTGAGCATGATCGTGCCCCAATGCATGCCAAGGGCCCGTTTGGCGTCGATGGCCCGGGCGATTTTAATGGCTTCCTCCGGGGTGGCGTGGACCGACTTCATGATTTCGCGCGGTTCATAGGCACCGATGCCGACAAGGGCAAGGTCAAACGGGCCGTGGCGCTTGCCGATCTCCTTGAAAATCTCCCCATGTGCCGTATCACCGGAGAACCAGATATTCTCTTCCGCCGTCCTGATGCCGAAGCTCGCCCAGAGGGTCTTCTTCTGGTCATGCAGGCCACGACCCGAGGAATGCACAGCGGGCAGCGCAGTAATGGTAAGACCGTCTTCCGACCAGCTCTGCCACCAGTCTAGTTCGACCACCCGCGTGAAGCCGCGCCGGGTGAAGAAGCGGTGCAGGCCAAGCGGGACGATGACCTGCGTCTCCTCCTTATAGGGATAGGCGGCAAGGGCGCGCGCATCCAGATGGTCATAATGGTTATGGCTGACGACCATCACGTCGGCCTTCGGCAGTTCATCGGCTTTCAGGGCGGCGGGAACATAGCGCTTCGGGCCCATCTGGGCGGGGCCGGCAATGTCGGTGAGATAGGGATCGGTCAGGATCACCTTGCCGCAGGAACGCAGGATAAAGGCCGCATGGCCGAGCCAGGTCACGCTCGGGTTGCCGCCCGCGATAATCCCGGCCTCGACGTCGGCACGGTCCAGCACGTGACCCTCCGGTATATCGGGCACGACCCTCGATCGTAGCTGCCGCGAGATGAAGCGGAACAGGCCGCGCTTGCTGATGCGACGGTTGGGGCTACCCTCAGGGTTGCGAAAGCCGCCGTTCGGGTCATGGTGATAGGGTTTTGCCGTCATCGTCAGGTCTCGCCAGTGTCAGGGGTATCCCTATTAGATTGCGCCCGAGGCCGATATTTCAATAGCGGCGACGTCAGGCCGACCGCGCCGGAACGTTCCATTTCCGGTTTGCGTTATTGATCTGGATCATTTGCCACCATGCCGGTATTGTAGTCGCCATAGAACCGGGCAGGTGCCAAAACAGTTAGAAAAAGAACGAGGGCGCCGATCGGAGCTTCATTTCCGCATAAGACGGGCAGGATGACAGGAGCTGGATTTCTTGTCACGCTCTATAAAAATACAAAGGGGGAAGAATATTGACAAAACTTGAAGAATTCTACGACTGGGACGCGATCCTGGACGGACTCAACAAATATCTCCGGATCCGGGCGACTCCGATCGGCATGAAGCTGTTCGAGACGAAAGAGGAGATGGAAGCGGTCGAGAAAATTCGCCGTCCGAATTCAATTCATACGGCGGACCAGATCGTTGCCCAGGCCGCCCGTCTTGGCTGGACAGTCGGCGTGACCGCGGAGGATTTCGTCGGCGCCCAATGCGGCGCGGTGATGGGGCTGCACCCGCAGGATGCGGAATGGCAGGAAGGCGCACGCTATGCCGGCGTCTGGTATGAAACCCCGGAAGATGCCCGCAAGCATCAGGCGGCCATGACCGTCGTGCCGTCCGGGCAGTTCACGGCAATGGCGGTTTCGCCTCTGGCCTCGAAGCGCCTCAATCCGCCGGATATCTGCCTGATCTATGCGACCCCGGCGCAGATGATCATCTTTATCAACGGCCTGCAATGGGCGGGCTACAAGAAGCTGGATTTCTCGGTCGTCGGGGAATCCTCCTGCGCCGATAGCTGGGGGCGCGCCCTGTCTACGGGGGAGCCGAGCCTGTCGCTGCCCTGCTTTGCCGAACGGCGTTACGGCGGCGTGCTGGAAGATGAACTGCTGATGGCCATTCCGCCGGCCTATCTCCCCAAGGTAGTGGAAGGATTGGCGGCGCTGTCGAAAAACGGCCTCAGATATCCCATCCCGCAATATGGCATCCAGAATGATGTGCGGGCCGGCATGGGGGTGAGCTACAGCAGTAAATCCAAATAAATACCAGATAAAAGACGGATTTATTTCCGTCTTTTATTATGCTTCCCTAAAGCTCGTAGAACGTGAAGAATGAGTATTGGCATGCACTAAATAAATGAGTATATTCCCCGCCGCTTATAAATAGGGTATGTAGGTATGAAGGCTCATTCTGCTGGAGCCGGTCATGTTGCAATATTCGGGGCAAACAGGGAATTGTTGACGCATGGATTATGAGAAATTCGATGACATTGACTGGGTAACGCCCGATGCGAAGGAATTCGCGTATTACTGGCGCAGTCTGGATCGAGATCGTGTAGTCCCCCGACGAAGCAGTTTTGACCCGACCCGGATTTCGCCGTTGCTGCCTGGCATCGCGATATATGAGGTCAAATCCCGGGATGAGATTATCTACAGGCTGGCGGGCACCGCCGTGGTCGATCATTTCGGGATGGAAGTGACGGGCATGAATTTCCTGGATTTCTGGGAAGGGGACAGGCGCCAATTGGCAGCTGACTCCATGTTCAAATGTATTTCGACGCCTTGCGGCATGTTCACGCGACTGATCGGTGTTTCACGGAACGGGCGGGTGGAAACGAGTGTGGCCGTCGGCTTCCCGCTGCTTGACCAGGAGGAAGTCTGCAATCGGCTGGTGTTTTATTCCACCGGTTTCAATAACGCGGAGTATCGGGCCCCGGGGGAAGACCAGATCAAGACCCTGCGGGCGGACCAAACCGTCTTTATTCAGCTCGACGACTGAAACTCCTCGACATTTTTCTGCAACGCCTCAAAGAAGCGGGCCCCGTGCAGGCCATCCATGACCGCGTGATGCGCCTGTAGATTGACGGAAACCCGCGCGCGGCCCTCCTCCTCGACGATCTTGCCCCAGGCGATGCGCGGAATGCAGTCATCCTTGTTGGCCAGCGGATGGGTCGTTGCCGTGAAGTCGAGCCAGGGAAGGCAGCTGAGATAAATCCACTGATCCTCCCCCTCGATGTCATTTTCCAGTGTGGTTTGCCGCGTCGCCGCTTCAACCGCCGTCCGGCAGGCCGTATCGAAGGACGGCCAGTCTTCCCGATAGGGTGTCTGACAGAAGGCGAAACGGTCTCCCTCGATCGGCACAGTGAAGGACGGATGAACGATGTCATGCATCACCACGGTCTCGCCGCGAAAGCGGGTACGGAATTCGGGGATTCTGTTGGCGGCGCTGATGATGCAGAACAGCATCGCGTTAAAGACCGAGAGTTTCTCCCGCCGGGCGGTGGCCAGCAAGTTGGTGACAATGATCGGGGCGGTGAACCCGAAATGCGGCATCTCGCTTCGACGGTACATCTCGTAATGCGCGCGTCGTTCCCACCTCGTCAGATCGATCACCGTCTCGCCCATGATTACTCCTCATCCTCGTCCGTCGATCCCGGCAGCATCTTCGGCGTGACGAAATGGACGAGCTGACCCCGGCCGCCAAGGTCGCGCCAGTCATCGATATCGAACCGGATCTGCGTCAGCGCCCCGGTGGGGTATTTCTTCTCGATCAAATGGTAGCCGTTATCCGGCGTCCGTTCGGCAAGATCAAGCGCCATCTGCTGCATCGTCGGGTTATGACCGATGATCATCACATGGACCTCCTCGATCGCCGAGCTCTTGAGGTAGGAGATCAGCCCGCTGCCATTGCCCGCGGAGTAAATGGAGGGTTCAACCTTCACCTCGGTCCCGTCAGGCAGGAAGGGGTCGATCTGGGCCAGGGTCTCGCGGGTGCGGCGGGAGGGGGAACAAAGGATGAGGTCGGGGAAGATCTTGTTCTGTTCAATATAAGTGCCGATTTTCAACGCCCCGCGCCGTCCGCGGGACGTAAGCGGACGGTCAATATCGGCATTGGCCCGATCGGACCAGCTGGATTTGGCGTGGCGAAGCAACGTCAGTTTGCGCATAAAATCAATAGTCCTATTGGCTTTAAAAAACGCGATTTAACAGGTCCGCATGGAAATAATATGACAGGAATCTGGCCCAGTTGCGGCTAACTTTCAAGGCCGAGTCGCTGGTGCCATCCGGCGATCGATTCCTCCGGATACGCGTCAAATACCTTATCGTTCGGCCCGGCGTCCACCGGCACCCATGCCTTCTTCGACCCGACCATGAGGAAGGTCCGCTCAGGGGCGGCGGGCAGGTCCGTATCGATGGCGGAGGCGAAGGGGTGGATCAGCTCCGGCCAGCGGGGATCATGAACCCAGAGCGCGCTGCCGCAATTTTTACAGAAATGCCGCTGTGCCGGGCTCAGTCCCTGGTCCCCTTCCAACTGCGCCTGGTAGACAGAAATATTTTCCTCACCCTCGACCTTCAGGCTATCGGCGTCGCCGCCGAGGTTAATCGCGAAGCCGCCGCCGCCCTGGGTCTTGCGACAGATCGAACAGAAGCAGACGTTGAAGGGGTAGGGGTGGGCGGAATTGAGCGAGAACCGCACCGCGCCGCAATGGCAGGAACCCAGTAATTTCATCTGCATGTCTCCTCAGTTGCTGTCGGGGTCGTCGGGATAGCTGTCATATTGCGGCAGGCCGTCCGTAATCTCGTAATAGTCCTTCTTGTCGGCAACGAATATATGGCGGCTGGTTTTAAGGCCCGTGTCCCCCTCAAAACTCCCGGCGAGGATGCTGACCTGATCGCTATCCTTCCTCCGCCAGAACAGGTTGGCGCCGCACTCCCCGCAAAAGCCGCGTTCCGCCCAGTTGGAGGAGCGGTACCATTTCAGGCCGCGATCCTCGGTCAGGCGGAAATTCTCCAGCGTCGCGGCGGTGGCCGCAAAATAATGGCCGCTGGACTTCTGGCACTGGCCGCAATGGCAGGAAATAACGTCCCGCAGCGGTCCGGTGACATCATAGCGGACCGCGCCGCAAAGGCAGCTTCCCTGTCTGGTTGCCTTCTCTGTCATCGTCGATATCCTCCCTGTGCCCCGGATATGTCGCGCAAGGATATCCTGACTCGGTCGTTCCGTCAGCCTCAAAAGCACACACTGGGAACGGGAATTTTATATCCGGGTCATGATAGGAGACCTGCGCGTAAAAATGGCGGGAAGGCGCGCTGACCCTCAAATTTGCCTATAAAATATGCGACCTGCCTAACAGTGTTGCATCGTTCCGCAAGAAGAGTAACAAAAAATTGATTTTGCTGAAATCTTTCTTGCAAAAACGCTCATTATCTATTACGCGAGTCGTCGGGAGTCCTTGTTTTTCGGTTGTTATACGGCAGGAAACAGGGCTTCCAAGGTTGATCTGTCGCTGCTATTTGGGCACTTCGACAGCGCTATCGACCTGATATATAGAATGAGTGTCCAGGAGACTAAACATGGCAAAAGGTACAGTAAAGTGGTTTAACCCGACCAAGGGATACGGTTTCATCGCTCCAGATGAGGGCGGGTCAGACGCTTTCGTGCATATTTCGGCTGTTGAACGAGCCGGCTTGACGACCCTTCAGGAAAACGCAAAAGTTCAATATGAACTTGTTGAAGGGCGTAACGGCAAAACATCTGCTGAAGAACTCGTGCTGCTGGACTGAGATAAAAGGTTCCGATACGAAAGAGAAAAGGCGGCGTTTGCCGCCTTTTTTTGTGGGGAAAACGATAGTGCCGGGATGAGAACCTTTGCCATCAGAGGATTTTCATGTAAATAAACCGGCAGGAACGCGCCACGGCTGGCGCCAAGGTTTAAGTGAATGAACTACCCAATTAAAAACGCGGACGATATCGATATTGAAACGCTTGGCATTCCTCTCGATGCGGAGGGCGGCTTCACGATCCAGGTGAAGGACCATGTCCATCGGCTCACTGGGGAAGAACTCGCGGCGGAAATGCGCGACCAGCTCGATATCCGCAGTTCGTTACGCGGCGCGCTCTTAAGAAAGGCGAACAAGGATATTCTGGCCGGCCTGAAAAAAGGCCGACTCCGACTAAGCGAGGAAGCCCGCGAGGCTTTTGATCTGAATATTTTGATCTGGTTTGCAGACAAGGCCCTGAAGGGCGAGCACAAGCCTTATCTGAAGACATAATTTGCTTTTTTAGGAGTCCGGCGCGATCCTTGCCGGTATATGGACATGACGAATACAACAACGAAAATCAAAGCGGGCATTCTCGGCGCGAGCGGCTATACGGGGGCGGAGGCAATGCGGCTGCTGCTCCGGCATCCGAATGTCGAAATGACGCTGCTGACAGCGGACCGGAAAGCCGGCCAGCCAGTGGAGGAGGTTTATCCCCATCTTGGCGGCTATGGCCTGCCAGACATGATCGCGGTGGAGGATGCGGACTGGGCGACGGTCGATGTGGTCTTCTGCGGCCTGCCTCACGGTACGACGCAGGAAATCATCGCGACACTGCCGGCAACCGTGAAGGTGGTCGATCTCTCCGCCGATTTCCGGATCGAGGATCCGGACACCTACGCCGAATGGTACGGCCATGAACATCGGGCGATGGATCTGCAGAAGGACGCGGTCTACGGCCTGACGGAGCTGTATCGGGAGAAGATCAAGTCGGCGCGGCTGGTGGCCTGTCCCGGCTGCTACCCGACGGCGGTGCTCCTTTCGCTGGTCCCGCTGGTCGCTGCCGGACTGATTGACGCGGATGACCTGGTGATCGATGCAAAGTCGGGCATTACCGGCGCGGGCCGGGGATTGAAGCAGAACACCCTGTTCAGCGAGGCGGGAGAGGGGCTCAGTCCCTACAGCATCGCCGCGCATCGGCACGCCCCGGAAATCGAGCAGGAAGTCGCCAAGGCCATCGGCCGGGCGCCCGCCGACATGCGGGTCAATTTCGTGCCGCACCTGATCCCGATGAGCCGGGGGGAGCTGATTACGTCCCATGTCCGGCTCGCCAAGGGCAAGACGGCCGCAGACTTGCGCGCCGAAATCGCGAAAGTCTATGAGGGCGAGCCCTTCGTCCGGCTGCTGAAAGAGGGCGCGATCCCGCAGACGCAGATGGTGCGGGGCTCCAACAACTGCGTGATCAATGTATTCGAGGACCGGATCAAGGGCCGGGCGATCGTCATCGCGGCCATCGACAATCTGGTCAAGGGATCGAGCGGGCAGGCAGTTCAGAACATGAACCTGATGTTCGGGCTTGAGGAAACCCTCGGCCTGGAACAGGCGCCGCTATTCCCGTAAAAGAAATAACAAGAAGAGATTATTACGCATGAGCAAGAATATCATTCCCTTCAAGGGCGTCATGCCCGAGATCGCCGAGGATGCCTTTATCGCGCCGTCGGCGGACGTGATCGGCGACGTGGTAATCGGCGAGAAATCC
This sequence comes from Sneathiella sedimenti, assembly GCF_017313765.1. Classification (GTDB taxonomy): domain Bacteria; phylum Pseudomonadota; class Alphaproteobacteria; order Sneathiellales; family Sneathiellaceae; genus Sneathiella; species Sneathiella sedimenti. The sequence continues at coordinate 183,516 of NZ_JAFLNC010000004.1, forward strand.
AGCATCTGGTTTAACTGCGTCGTGCGCGGGGACGTCCACTCGATCCGTATCGGCAAGCGCAGCAATATCCAGGACGGTACGGTCATTCATGTGTCCGGCGGCACCCATTCGACAACGATCGGCGATGATGTGCTGGTCGGGCATAACTGCCTGATCCATGGCTGCACGCTGGAGAATGGCAGCTTCGTCGGCATGGGCGCGGTGATACTGGACGGCGTCGTTGTCGAAAGCGGTGCGATGGTCGCTGCCGGGGCGCTGGTCACCCCGGGCAAGCGCGTGCCCAGCGGCGAACTCTGGGGCGGCTCCCCCGCCAAATGCCTGCGCCAATTGACCGCAGAGCAAAAAGCCAACCTCACCAACGGCGCCAAGCATTATGCGGAACTCGGCCAGACCTACCGCGCGGAACTGGGTTAGTCGGGCACAACCGTCCGATTCCTTATCCCTGACATCCTCGCGCGTTATTCACCCCATCGTGATGAGAGTTGAGATTATTTCTCGCGGCCATCGACATATGCTCCTCCCAAAGCATTCAAAAACGAGGAGAAAAGTATATGTCCGCACTAAATTCGAAACTTCTGTCATCCACCTTCGTGGCAGCCCTGATCGGTGTGGGCGGCGTTGTCGCTGTCGCGGCGGTGGCTGTGCCGATCACTGCCATGACGGTCAAACCAGCGGCAGCGGCCTGTAACCCCTGCGCCGCGAAGAAGCCCGCCAACGCCTGCAACCCTTGCGCTGCGAAGAAGCCAGCCAACGCTTGCAATCCTTGCAACCCATGTGCAGCGAAGAAGCCGGCTAATGCCTGCAACCCCTGCAATCCGTGCGGGGCGAAAGCCGCCACATCAGAATGCGTTGTGCCCTCCGTACAAAAGGCTGCCCTTTGTAATCCTTGCGCCGCGAAGAAAGCCTGCAATCCGTGTAATCCATGTGCGGCCAAGAAAGCCTGTAACCCCTGTAATCCCTGTGCCGCGAAAAATCCGTGTGCCGCCAGCAACCCCTGCAACCCGTGCAATCCCTGTGGTGCTGCTGTCGCGATTTCAGATGTGGAACTGGAACCTGCTGAGGCCACAGCCGCCTATAACTGCCTGAACGCGGACATGACGGCGGCCTATGCCAGTTCCGGCTTGCCGGTGGCAGCGCAGTATCTCGACTGGAAAGCCTTCTCAATCGCGCCATATGCGTCTGCCACCCATGGCGGGCGGCATGTCATGAACTATGCCAACAGTGTCGCTGAGGAAGCCTATGGCCGTTATGAGGAAGTCGGCCGGATGCCGGTAGGCTCTGTCCTGGCAAAGGACAGCTTCGTCGTCCAGACCGATGGTTATGCCACCGTCGGGCCGCTTTTCCTGATGGAGAAGATGGCCGCCGGCTTCAACAAGGCGAGCGGCGACTGGAAATACACCATGATCATGCCTGACGGCTCCGTGGCCGGTGTCACCAACGGCAAGGGATCGGACATGATGAAATTCTGCTATGAATGCCACATGGCGATGGAGGATACGGACAGTCTCTTCTTCCTGCCTGAAGACCTCCGGGTTAACTAACCCCCCTGGATGACGGCGGTGGCCAGCTACTTGCTGCCGCCGCCGTTGTCTTCACTATAGGGCTTGGCCTTGACCTTCACATAGCTGCCCGGCGCATCCTCGATCGGCTTCAGCTTGCCCTTCGCCGGATCGCGCGCCGGTACTTTCGGGCCTGATTTCTTCGACAGCCACTTGTCCCAGTACGGCCACCAGGAGCCGGGATGCTCCGTCGCGTCGGCGAACCACTCCTCCGCCGTGTCGTATTTCTTCTTCTTTGTGTTGGTCCAGTGCTGGTACTTCTTCGCATCCGGGTGATTGATAACCCCGGCGATATGCCCGGAGCCCGCCAGCATCAGCTCCGTCGGGCCGCTGAACATCTTGGTATTCTTGAACACCGATTTGAACGGCGCAATATGGTCTTCCTTGCTCGCCTGGATAAAGATCGGCGTCTTGATCTTCGACAGGTCGATGGGCTGGCCGCCAAGGGTGAGGGCGCCCGGCTGCTGCAGCAGGTTCTTCTGGTACATATTGCGCAGATAGAAGCTGTGCATCTTTTGCGGCATGTTGGTCGCGTCGGTGTTCCAGTACAGCAGGTCGAACGGGAAGGGCGACTTGCCGAGCAGGTAGTTATTGATCACGAAGGACCAGATCAGGTCGTTGGAGCGCAGCAGGTTGAAGGTGTTGGCCATCTCCTTGCCCTCCAGATAGCCACCCTTCATCTTGCTTTCGACCAGCTTGATATGATCCTCGTCGGTGAAGACGAGCAGGTCGCCCGCTTCCTCGAAGTCGAGCTGGGCGGCAAAGAAGGTGGTCGCCTTGATCCGGTCTTGCTCCCCGATAGCGGCGAGATAAGCCATCGTCGACGCCATCAGCGTCCCGCCAATGCAATAGCCTATGGTGGTGACTTCCCGCTCACCGATAGAAGCCTCGATCGCGTCGAGCGCGGCAAGAACGCCTTCGGACATGTAACTCTCGAACGTCTTGTCCACATGCCGCTCGTCCGGGTTGACCCAGGAGATGACAAAGACCGTGTAGCCCTGCTCGGTGCACCATTTGATGAAGGAGTTCTCTGCCTTCAGGTCGAGAATATAGAATTTATTGATCCAGGGCGGCGTGATCAGCAGCGGCCGCTTATACACCTCTTTCGTGGTCGGCGCATACTGGAGGAGCTGCATCAGGTCGTTCTCGAAAATCACCTTGCCGGGCGTCACCGCGATATTGCGCCCGACCTCGAAGGCGGATTCGTCCGTCATCTTCGGGATCAGCTGCCCTTTCGTGCGCTTGAGATCGTCGAGCATGTTCTCCAGCCCGTGCACCAGGTTCTCGCCCTTGCTTTCCACGGTTTTCTTCAGGACATCCGGGTTGGACCAGAAGAAGTTCGACGGTGACATCGCGTCCGTATAGAGCTTGGTATAAAACTCCGCCTTCTGCTTTGTCTGCTTGTCCAGCCCATCGACATCGGCAACCGTTTCCTGGATCCAGTTGGCGGTCATCAGGTAGGACTGCTTGATATAGTCAAAAATCTGGTTCTGGCTCCATTCCTCGGACTTGAAGCGTTTGTCACCCGATTCCGGCGTCACCAGTGGCCCTGCTTCTTGCCCGCTGGCCCGCAACGCGGCACTCTGCCAGAGATCCATGTAGTTCTTCCACAGCGCGGCCTGCGCCTCGATGATCTTGCCCGGATCGGCCATCATCTTGTTCATCAGCTCCATGAAGGTCTTGCCGACGGTTCCCGGGTCGGGATCGATATGGGTTTTTTGCTGGTTGTTCAGAAATTCGGTGACGAGCTCCTGGCTCTGCGCGGCAATTTTTGCGAAATTCTCTGCGAATTCCTTGGACGCCTCTAAGGCTTCCTGGCTGCTTTCGAGCGGCTCCTTGTTCGACATGCTGACATATTCTCCCTGAGTTGCTCTCGTCTGTGATGACCGACAGATTTCAGGCTGAATAAAATTCCCCGATAGCCCTGAAATCGTCAGAAAACATTGCGAATTTCTCCCTCTTATGTTTAATGATAGCGTTGTTTTTTTAAGAGTATATCAAAAACTTGCCAATCTCAATGCGGGCCTCGGGTCAAAGCGGGGACAGGCAGGACGGACATCTTGATGACCATGACGCCACACGTATTCGAAAATCGCCTTTTACGCGCCTCTCGCCTCTTGCTGTGCGGGGTCCTTCTGCTGGGCTTGTTGGCAGGGACCGCCTGTTCCACCGACAATACCGACGAGCAGGAGGCGGCGGAATATCCGAACCTGAACAAGGTACCGGAGAAGCCGGAAACGGTTGCCTCGCTGGCGGAGGCCAAGGAGATCGAGGAAGGGCTGCGCGCCGATCGCGACAAGGCCCGCTATACCGATGAGACCCTCCGTGCCGATACGTCGTTGCAGCCGCCGCTGGCGGCGCCCCCAAAACCGGTGGTCGAGGAAGTAAAGACGGAAACCGTCACCGAGGTGACCGAAACGGTGAAAGCGGACGGTTCTGAAACAGTGACCGAGACCGTAACCGAGGTTGTCGAGGACAAAACCACCGAAGCGGCGGCCCCTGCCGTTGCCGCCGTGGCCCAGGAAAAAGTGACGGAAACACCGCTGCCCGCACCCGAAGTTGCAGCGGCCGCAACCGACGAGACCCCGACGGCAGCGCCCATGCGCGACCAGGTGATTAGCGGCGAGACCACGCCAAAGCCGGCCGTCGCCAGTGTCTATGAGCAGCAGCTTGCGGCCCAGAACGCAACCCGCCTGCCGGATACCATAAGCGCGAGCGGCGCCTCCAATACGGCGTCAACGGCGTCAACCGAGGCATCGGCCCCGGCAGCAACGGCCGCGTCCTCTTCCTCCTCTTCCGGCAATTCGCTGACCCTTAATCCGCCGGCCAATGAGGGCGGGCGCGTCATCCAGAATTATGCCGCCTCCGACGGGTCAAGGCCGATCGAAACCATTTACTTCGCGCAAGGCTCTCACCGCATCAGCGCGGCGGACAGGGCCAAGCTCGACCGCATCGCCCGCACCCAGAAGGCGACCGGCGGCACGCTGAAGATCGTCGGCCACGCCTCCAGCCGGACGCGGGACATGCCCGAAGCGCGGCACATGATCGTCAATCTCAATGTCTCGCAACTGCGGGCATCGAAGATTGCGGAGTATTTTATCGAGGCGGGGGTTGAACCGTCCAATCTTTTGGTCGAATCCGTCAGCGATGCGGAACCCCTGATCAATGAGCCGATGCCGAGTGCCGAAGCAAAGAACCGCCGCGCGGAAATCTTTCTTCTAAATTAACGAAAAGTCGTTTAAATACCCGCGTAGGAATAACCCCAGGCTCCCGGAACGCCCGAAATGCGCGCCGGGAACCGCTTTATTAATGTAACAGGAAAAGGCTGATGGATCCGGATTTCCACCGAATAAAACGCTTGCCGCCATATGTATTCGAAGAAGTGAATCGAATGAAAGCAAAGGCGCGAGCGGCCGGAGAAGACATCATCGATCTCGGTATGGGCAATCCCGACAGCCCAACGCCGCCGCATATCGTTGAAAAGCTGGTGGAAACAGTGCGCGACGGCCGCACCCATCGCTATTCGACCAGCCGGGGCATTCCCGGGCTGCGCCGCGCCAACGCCGCCTATTATAAGCGCCGCTTCGATGTCGAGATCGACCCGGAGACGGAAACCATTGCGACACTTGGCTCGAAAGAGGGGCTGGCCAACCTCGCCATGGCGATCACTACGCCGGGCGATGTCATTCTGTCGCCGAACCCGAGCTACCCGATTCACCCCTATGGCTTCATCATCGCCGGGGCCGTTGTCCGTCATTTCGAGGTCGGGCCGGGAATTGACTTCTTTGCTGCGCTGGAGCGCGCGGTGCGGCACTGCATCCCGACGCCGACCTGCCTGATCCTCAATTTCCCGTCGAACCCGACGGCAATGACGGTGGATCTGGAGTTCTACAAGGAAGTCGTGAAATTCGCCAAGGAGCACGGGATGTACATCCTGTCCGACCTGGCCTATGCGGAGATTTACTTCGGCGACGTCAAGCCGCCGTCGATCCTGCAGGTGGAGGGCGCGCGCGATATCGCGGTCGAGTTTACCTCGCTCAGCAAGACCTATTCCATGCCGGGCTGGCGCATGGGATTCGCGACCGGTAACAAACGGCTGGTCGGCGCGCTGGCCCGTATCAAGTCCTATCTCGATTACGGCGCCTTCACCCCGATCCAGGTGGCGGCGACGGCAGCCCTCAACGGCCCGCAGGACTGTGTTGAGGATTTCCGGCAGCTTTACAAGCACCGGCGCGACGTGCTGATCTCCGGCTTTGCCGCGGCGGGATGGGAGGTGCCGTCCCCGGAGGCGACCATGTTCGCCTGGGCGCCAATCCCGGAACCCTTCACGCATCTGGGCAGCCTCGAATTTTCGAAACTCCTGCTGCAGGAAGCGAAAGTTGCAGTCGCCCCCGGCCTTGGCTTTGGGGAACATGGGGACGGCTTTGTCCGTGTCGCCATGGTTGAGAATGAGCAGCGGATTCGCCAGGCGAGCCGCAACATCAAGAAATTCATGGCGAATGCAGATCAGCATCTCGCCAGAAAAGAGGCGTCCTGATCGTGAGTACAAATGTAAGAATTGGTATCGCCGGGCTCGGCACTGTCGGCGCGGGTGTGTTGAAGATCATCAAGGAGCATGGCGACCTGCTGGAGGCGCGCTCCGGGGCGCATCTGACAGTCACCGCCGTTTCCGGACGCGATAAAACCAAAGACCGCGGCGTCTCGCTGGACGGGCTGACATGGTATGATGATGCCCGCGCGCTCGCCGACGATCCGAATGTGGATATCGTGCTGGAACTGATCGGCGGAAGCGATGGCATCGCCAAGGACCTCTGCGTGAAATCCCTTTTGAACGGCAAGCCGGTGGTCACCGCGAACAAGGCCCTGCTGGCCGAGCATGGCAACGCGCTTGCGAAACTCGCCGAGGAACATAATGCCCAGCTCGCCTATGAAGCGGCAGTCGCCGGCGGCATCCCGATCATCAAGGCGCTGCGCGAAGGGCTGGCGGGCAATGCCATCTCCCGCGTTTACGGCATCCTGAACGGCACCTGCAACTATATCCTCACCGAGATGGAGGAGACGGGCGGCGAGTTTGACGCCATCCTGAAGGACGCGCAGGACCTGGGCTATGCCGAGGCCGATCCCAGTTTTGATATCGATGGCGTCGATGCTGCGCATAAGCTCGCGATCCTGACCAGCGTCGCCTTCGGCACCCCGGTCGACTTCGCACAGGTCTATATCGAGGGGATCCGTAACGTCACCGCCGCCGATATCACTGCGGCGAGTGAGCTTGGCTACCGTATCCGCCTTCTGGGTGTGGCCCGGCGGACAGAGAAGGGGATCGAGCAGCGGGTGCATCCCTGCATGGTCCGGCATGAGACCACCATCGCCAATGTGAACGGCGTCTTCAACGCGGTTGTCGTGGATGGCGATTTCGTCGACGAGACGTCCTATGTCGGGCGCGGTGCGGGCGAGGGGCCGACGGCCTCCGCCGTGGTCGCTGATATCGTTGATATCGCGCTTGGCCGCCACACCCCGACTTTCGGCATTCCGGTCTCGAAGATGACGGAGATCCCGACGGTTCCGGTCGAGGATCATGTGGGGGCCTATTACGTCTGTCTCACCGTCTATGACAAGCCGGGCGTGATTGCCGATGTGTCGGCGGTATTCCGCGATGAAAACATTTCCATCGAGAGCCTGCTTCAGCGCGGCCGCTCCAAGCAGGAGGCGGTTTCCGTCATCCTCGTCACCCATGAGGTGCAGGAGGCGGCGTTGGTGCGGGCGCTTGGAAAAATAGAGAAATTCGCCCATAGTGTGGCAAAGCCGCGTATGATTCGCATTGTGTCACTATAGGTGTTGGGTAGCAGTGAGCGTGACAGGATGATCGCGCCAAGAGTAATGGAAGAAGAAATATGACTAAGTCCTCGCATTTGGATAGAAATCTCACCCTGGAAATCGTCCGTGTGACGGAAGCCGCCGCGCGCGCCGCCTGTAATTTGGTAGGCCTCGGCGATGAGAAGGCCGCCGACCAGGCCGCCGTGGACGCGATGCGGACCGCACTCAACCTCCTGAATATTGAAGGCCGGATCGTCATCGGCGAGGGCGAGCGGGACGAAGCGCCGATGCTCTATATCGGCGAGGAAGTCGGCACGGGCAAGGGCCCGAAGATCGACATCGCGCTTGACCCGCTGGAAGGCACGACCCTGACCGCCAAAGGCGGACCGAACGCGCTGGCCGTGATCGCGTTCGCGGAGGAAGGGAACTTCCTGAACGCGCCGGATACCTATATGGAAAAGATCGCCGTCGGCGGTGGCTACCCCGAAGGGATCATCGATATCAACAAGTCAGCCGGTGAAAACCTCCGCGCAATTGCCGAGGCAAAGGGCGTGCCGGTCAATCAGACCATGGCCTGCGTCCTCGATCGGCCGCGCCATGCAGAAATTATCGCTGATATCCGCGAGACGGGCGCGCGTATCCAGTTGATCTCCGACGGTGACGTGGCCGGCGTGATGGCGACTGCAAATCCCGACACGGGCATCGATATGTATGTCGGCACCGGCGGCGCACCGGAAGGCGTTCTCGCCGCGGCGGCGCTTCGTTGCATCGGTGGACAGATGCAGGGTCGCCTGGTCTTCCGCAATGACGACGAGAAGGCCCGTGCCGCCAAATGGGGCATCACCGACCTGCACCGGATCTATAACCTTGAGGAACTGGCTGCCGGGGAAGTCATCTTTGCGGCAACCGGCGTAACCGACGGCTCCATGCTGCGCGGCGTGCGCCAGCGGGGCGACCGGGTCTATACGGAAACCATCGTGATGCGGTCCTACTCCGGCACGGTGCGCTACATCCGGGGCGATCATAAAGCTAAATAACGGGGACTGATTCATGGACGCGCCTTTCGCGCCGGCCTTTCTGGATGTTGAAAATTCCCTGACGTCCCGGCGCTGGCGATTGCGGTCCGAGAATGAACGCCTCGGCCTTGCCATCTCCCAGCGGCTGGACGTGCCAGAAATTGTCGGCCGGGTGATGGCGGGGCGCGGTGTCCCGCTGGAGGAGGCGGAGCAGTACCTGACGCCGCAGCTGCGCCACCTGCTGCCCGATCCGTCCAGTTTCAAGGATATGGATGCGGGGGCGGCGCGCATTGCGGCGGCGATCCAGGCGGGGGAGAAGGTCGCCGTCTTTGGCGACTATGACGTGGATGGCGCAACTTCCTCCGGTCTGTTGAAGCGATTCTTTAACGCGATTCGCCAACCCCTTGAAATATATATCCCCGACCGCATGAAGGAAGGCTACGGCCCGAATGCACCGGCGATGGACACGCTGAAAGGGCGGGGGATCGACCTGGTCATCACCGTCGACTGCGGGATTGTTTCCTTCGACGTGTTGAAACATGCCCGGGAGATCGGGCTGGACGTGATCGTTGTCGATCATCACCAGGCCGAAACGCGCCTGCCCGAGGCGGTGGCCGTCATCAATCCCAAGCGCCATGACGAGAGCCAGCAATTTACCTATCTTGCCGCTGTCGGCGTCACCTTCCTGCTGGTGGTGGCGATCAACCGCGCGCTCCGAAACGCGGGCTGGTACAACGACGCCCGGCCGGAGCCGGATCCGCGCCATTGGCTCGACCTGGTAGCGCTGGGGACGGTCTGCGACGTGGTGCCACTGATCGGGCTTAACCGCGCCTTTGTCGCGCAAGGGCTGAAAGTAATGGCGCGGCGGGGCAATGCGGGCCTCGCGGCACTTGCCGATGTGGCCGGGCTGGATGAGACGCCGGGCACCTATCACGCGGGGTTCCTGCTAGGCCCCCGGGTCAATGCCGGGGGGCGGGTCGGGCGTCCTGAATACGGCCCGGAACTGCTGTCCAGCGACAGCCCGGATAAGTGCCGGGAACTGGCCGGGCATCTCGATCGCTATAACAAGGAACGCAAGGAGATCGAGGCCGAGGTGCAGACAGAGGCGCTGCTGATGGTGGAGAAAAGCAGTCTCAAGAATGATTCGGTGATTGTCGTCGCCGGGGAGGGGTGGCATCCCGGCGTGATCGGTATTGTCGCCAGCCGCCTGAAGGACACCTATCAGCGCCCGGCGGTCGTGATCGCGCTGGACGGCGGGACGGGCAAGGGCTCCGGCCGCTCGATTCCCGGTGTGGATATGGGCGCCGCCGTGGGGGCCGCGCGGCATAAGGAGCTTATCGTCGCCGGCGGCGGCCATCTGATGGCGGCAGGGCTGACCATTGCGTCGGACAAGATCGACGCCTTTCGCGCCTTTCTGAACGAGCGGCTGGCAAAGGACGTGAGCGACGCGGCGAGGGCGGCCAGCCTCGGCCTTGACGGCGCGCTCTCCATCGAGGGGGCAACACCGGAGCTTGTGGCGCTGCTGGAGCAGGCGGGGCCTTACGGAGCCGGAAACCCAGAGCCGAGATTCGCATTACCGCGTGTCCGGCTGGTGCAGGCGAGCATTGTCGGCGAAAATCATGTGCGCTGTATCCTCACCGGGACGGCCGGTCGCGGGCGTTTGACGGGGATATGCTTCCGCGCACTGGAAACGCCGCTTGGGGACGCCCTGCTGGGCCATAACGGCGGCAGTTTTCATATTGCCGGGCATCTGAGAAAGAATAACTGGCGCGGAAACGTCTCGGCCCAGTTGCTGATTGAGGACGCCTACCGCCTCGCATAACCCTGTCCACGGTAAAATTTGAAAAAATTCCAATTTTTTACTTGATATGTCGGGCGAAGATCGGTAAATCCTGCCCCTGCGACCGGATACGTGTCCCCTTCGTCTATCGGTTAGGACGCCAGATTTTCATTCTGGAAAGAGGAGTTCGATTCTCCTAGGGGATACCATCCGGTCCGCGGCTGTACCCTTACATTGCGTCCCCTTCGTCTATCGGTTAGGACGCCAGATTCTCATTCTGGAAAGAGGAGTTCGATTCTCCTAGGGGATGCCAACGCCGCGGCGGACAGATCTATTTGCTCTCTTCCATTTTTCGTCCCGATCACTAAGTATAGGGTAATCGCGCCTGCTGTGACTTTAACTGACGGAGATATTGATGAATTTGCGCCTGTGTTTTGAACATAAAGCCGGAGTGAATATCGACGAGGCCACCGTCTTTCGTCATTACGCGGAGAATTACCTGAACGGGTTTAACGTGAAATGGGCCGGCTCGATCAGCATCCCGCACCATGATACGAAAACCAGCCCGATGGAGCCGCTCTGGCAGTATATAATCCCGGATGCCTCCACGGCGGCCCGCGACTACCTGATCGAGTATCTCGATCGCAACCCGATGGCCGGCTATTTCGTCCATGTCTATGAAGTCGACAGCGGCACCGGCGACCAGAAAATTCACTAGACCTTAAGGGGTGTTGCTAGGCGCTGGCTTTTGTGTCGAAGCGGGCGTCTTCCATGTCGGCGCCGTCAAAGATGGCCCCGTTCAGTTTTGCGCCCCTGAAATTGGCGTCGATGAGGTTGGCGTCGGTCATGTTCGCGCCTTCGAGGTTGGCGCCCACAAAGCTCGCCGCTGACAGGTTGGCGGGCCATTTCTTGCCCAGGGGCTCCCCCTTGGGCCCTTTGAGGTCCACGGCGGTGAGAATGGCGCCCTTCATTTGCGCGTTCTTGAGGTTGGAGCGGGACAGGTTGACCCCCTCCATCATCGCGTCGGTCAGGTCCACATCCTCCATGATGCATTGCGACATGTCGGACATCACGGTCTGGCAGCCGCGCATGATGGTGCCCTTGAGGTTGGCGCCCTTCATGGTCGCGCCACTCATGGCGCAGCCGGTAAAGTCCATGCCTGACAGGTCCATGCCCGACAGGTCGGCGCGCTCGCCTTTCAGGCCGTTGGTCTCGACCCAGAGGAAATGCTTCTTGAGGATGCCCTGCAGGTTCGGCGGGAGCGGGGTGGATTCCTCCTCCGGAATCAGATGTGCGGCGGCGGCCTTGGATTTGGAGAAGTCGACATTCTCCAGCTTCGCGCCGTCGAGTTTCACATTGTCGAAATTGCAGCCCTCGACCTTGGCACCGGACAGGTCAACATTGCTGAGATCCGCCCCGGCAAGATCGGCGCCGGTCAGGTCGCAGCCCGCCATGTTAGAGCCCATGAAGCCCGCGCCATGCAGGTCCGCGTTTGATAGATTGGCCCCGCGCAGCTGGGAATAGGCGAAGTTCGCATTGCCGAGCGCCGCACCGGACAGGTTGGCGCCGTTGAGATTGGCTTTTTCCGCGACCACATCCTCCATTTCCGCATCGGACAGGTCACTGGCGGGGAAGGTGACGGTTTCGCCGCCGGACAGTATGAGGGAGCCGCCGCGAAAATCCGCTTCCTGCAGGTTCGCGCCATTGAGTTTCGCGCCCTTCAGCTCCGCGCCGCGCAAATCGGCCCGGATCAGCAGGCTGTCGCGCATGTCCGCCTTGGTGAGGTCCGCGGCGTATAGATCGGCGGCAATCAGGTTGGCGCCCCGGAAAATGGTCCGCGAGAGCTTGCAGCCCGAGAGGCAGGATTTCTGGAGTTTCGCCCCGGCAAAATTCGCCCCGGTAAAATCGGCATGCTTGAAATTCGCGCGTGCCCCTTTCTTGGAGTCGGCGAGCCACCGTCCGTGGTCGGCAAGCATTTGCATAATTTCCTGTGGCGTCATTGTTGTCATGCGGAGCTCTCTTTGGTCGAACCCTGTCTTGTCCGTGATAAGACTAGATTAACATTTTTCACACATACTTCAGGGGCAGTAACGGCCTGTCGTCTGGCTTTTATACCCAGACAAGGTTAATAGTTAGTTGCTATCTGCTGTTAAATGACGAATCAACGCCGGGGACGAATAGAAATGTTTCAAGTGACGCAGGAGCAGGTCGATGCTCTTGAAATTTGGGTAAAGGACCGCCGCGAAGCCTATGTTCGCAAGGGGTTCCATCTGGCGGCGAACGCAGGGGCGACGCCGCTTGCATCATTCTCGGTGGATGGCGGGCTGAAGCCGGAGGACCTGGAAAAATCAATCATGGAACTGCGCAAGGAATATGAACTGGCGGAAATGTTCCATAAGGACGCGAAACAGATGCTTCACGCCGGACGGCAGGGCGGCTGACGTCAGTTAACCACGTGGAAGCGTTCGCGGCGCTTCTTGGCCAGCAGGCCGGAAATCTTTTGGATCAGCGCCTGCTCCTTCTCTTCTGAAAACGCAAACTTCACCCCGACACCGTTCTCCATCTGGCGGACGATGCGGGCGGGGATGATCCCGACATTCTCGATCTCGAGCGTAATTTCGGTCGCGTCGGGCAGGCGCATGTCCATCTGCAGCCCGGCCCCGCCGAGCGAGATATTGAGGATACGCGCGTGCAGGCGGCCGCCGTCATGGGCAATCTCGGTCTCCCGGGCCAGTTCTACGCGGCGATGGGCGCGGCGGTTCTCGATATCGGATGCGGTCATCTTGGCTCCTGCGGGTGGGCCCGTCTTCACGGGCCGCAGCTGTTGTTAAACGGGCAGTCTCGCCGAGATTGGTTAATAAGTCGTTTGCAGTGCCGCTAAATCGCCATAAAGCAGGGATAGGAGGGCGGGCGTTAACCTTTCATTTACTCTCTCGCTTTACTCTTGGGGAACAATTATCAGGAAAGGGTCCGTTATGCGGCAACAGGAACTCACGTCTCTCGTCGAGGGATTGAAATCCGAATTCTCGAAAGCGCCCCGGCTTAACCGCAAATCCATCGCGGACCGGGCAAACGGCGCCAACATCGCCGCGCTTGACCTGATACTTGAGACCACAAGCACGGAGCAGGAGGGGCCCGCGACGCGGGAACAGGCACAAACCCTGAAGGCACTGTCACATGAATTCAAGGAAATATCCGGCATCCTCGGCGGACTTCGCACCCGGTAATCCGGGGGGCAGGGTCCCTGCGCGCAGATTTGCGGCCCGAGAGACGGGAATAGGGTTAAAATCTGGTTTGGCAAAGCTGCCGAATATGTTACATCTGCTGTGCATATTCCGGATAGTCGGCGCTCGTCGCGTTTCCATTGAATGTTGAATAGTAGAAAATGCCGCTCGTATCTGACCTGAAAGAAAAACTGACATCCCTTTGGCAAGCCGTGCTCACCCGCACCAGGGCCAGTTCCTGGACGGAGCGGGCAATTGTTGCCGCGCCGGTACTGGCGTCGTTGCTGGTCGCCGGGGTGACATTGCTGCTCGATATCTTCCTCCGCGGTATGACCGGGCTGGGGTGGATCTTCTCGCTTCTCGGCACGGCCGGGCTTCTCCTCGTCTTCTTTGCGCCGCTGGCCTATGTCGGCGTCTACCTCTACAAGCGCGTCTGGCACCGGTTGAAAGAGCGGCGCTTCATGGATGCGCTCTGGATCGGGCTTTATCTGCCCCATGCCTTCGCCGTGCTGATCGTCGTGATTGCCCAGCTGGAGGGATCGGAGAATATCACCAGCCTCTCCGCCGCGATCATCACCTGGGCGATGCTGAGCCTGTTGCTCTCGCCGTTCAGCGTGCTGCTGACCCTGCTGGTCTGGTCCTACCTGCCGAAGGAAATCCGCCTGCCGAGGGAGCTGTTGCAGCTCCCCTCGCGCCTTAACGCCCGCGGCCAGAACCTCCTCGCCCCGCCTGCACCGAAAGACGACAGCGACGCTTTGCGGACCTGAAGTCGGACGTTTTCATCATAGTTCGGGCGACTGGGTCCTCCGCCAGCGTGGGATTTTTATAGAATTATCGCAGCCCTGCCACCAGTTCCTCCCGCTGCACTTCCCGCTTTACTTTGATCGCTAATATGTGCAGAATTTTGCGTCGATAAAACAAGAACAAGCAGACGCAAAAAACTGCATAAATAACAATAAATTATAGCGACGTCCGGCGACCGAGACAGGGGCCGGGTGACGTTCAAAATCCCGAGAAGAAGGAGCAGGAAAATGGCCGCTATTGCGTTCGAACTCCCCGAGTCAGTGGAACAGGTACGCGACGGAATTCGCGCGTTCGCCGAGCAGGAGGTGATCCCCCGGCATGAGAGGAACCGTGATCTTCTGGAAAATCCGCGCCTGAAATATGACGAGGACGGGCGCCTCTCCGCGCCGGTGCGGGCGCTGATCAAGGAAATCCGCATGGCCTCGGCCGAGGCGGGCTATTACCATATGTGCGTGCCGGAGGCGCTGGGTGGCGGCGGTTTCGGCATGCAGGCCTATTACGCCTGCTGGGAGGAGCTGTTCCATACCTGCGGGCCGCAGAACTGGATGATGCTCTATGCGTTGTCGCATTGGGCCTTCGGGCCGAGCCGGCTGCTCGAGAAGGTGACAGATCGCGCGCGGGACGAGATTCTGGGCCCGCTCATGTCCGGCGAGAAATCCATGTGCTTCGGCCTGTCCGAGCCGGGGGCGGGCTCCGACGCCTCGATGATCAAGACACGCGCCCGCAAGGACGGGGACGGCTGGGTCATCAACGGGCGCAAGATCTGGACCTCCAACGCGCCGATCGCCGATTACTGCGTGCTGTTCGCGGTGACCGATGCGGAAAAGGCGGCGGCGAAAAAGGGCGGCATTTCCGCCTTCATCGTGCCGACGGACGCGCCCGGCTTTGTGATGCAGCGCGTCGTCAAGCTGTTCGGCCATATCGGCGGGGACGAGGCGGAGCTGGTGTTCGAGGATTTGCGGGTCGAGCCCTGGCAGGTTGTCGGCGAACTGGACAACGGCTTCGGGGCGGCGCTCTACGGGGTGTCGCTCGGGCGGATCTATAACTCGGCCCGCGCGGTGGGGTTGGGGCGCTGGTCGGTGGAGCTGGCGCTTGAATACGCCAAGCAGCGCATCGCCTTTGGCAAACCGATTGCGGAGTATCAGGGGGTGAGTTTCCCGCTCGCCACCGCCGCGACGGAGCTGCATGCCGCCCATCTGATGGGGCTGAACGCGACGAAACTCCTCGATCAGGGGGAGGCCGCGATCAAGGAACTCTCTATGACCAAGGCCTATTCGGTGCAGGTCGGGCTCAAGGCCGTCGATCAGGCGATGCAGGCCCACGGCGCGATGGGGCTGACCAACGAGGTCGGCCTCGCCGAGGCATGGCAATACTTGCGCATTATCAATATCGCCGACGGCTCCAACGAGATCCTGAACAAGACCATCGCGCAGAGACTACTGAAAGGCGACGTGGATTTGTGAGGGAGGAGTGGGCAGCGAAAGTTGGCTGGGGAACCAGGACTCGAACCTGGATTGACGGAGTCAGAGTCCGCTGTCCTACCATTAGACGATTCCCCATCCTGAAAAAACTGGATGTGATTTTCCAGAACCTAATAACGAACATTGAACACTGCGTCAAGCGTTGTGGCTCTCATCCTTTTTATATCTGTCCGGCCGGGTTTCTTTTGGATTTGTGATATCGCCTGCCGCGCAGGTCGGGAGTGGTTTTCGCGCCAATTGTTCCGGCAGGCGCTGCGGGTTTCGGGCTTTACATATTGATTCCGCGTCGGAAAATTTCTGATGCGGTGCTGTCAAGCTGGCTGGCACAGGCGGCAAAGCACGCCAGCCAGTCCTCGCCAAGCGATCGCTTCTGCGTGATCAGGTAACGGGCAATATCCCGTAAAATGGAGATGTCGACATGATCAATGTCTTTCGTTACCACGGGCTTATGCTTCCCGTCATAGCGATAGGACAAGGCGCAGGAAAATTTTTGGCCGATATCTTCGTTGAAGGCTTCCACAGACTTTCTGTATTTCTCCTCGAGGGTTTGCAGCGTCGCTTCCGTGGCCGCGATTTCGGTTCGTTTGTGCTTATAGGTATTTACCAGATAGCGGGAGGCCAGCCCCGGTGCCGACTCGGGCCCAGTGTAGGGATTGCCGGTTTCCGCCATCTGATCCAGATGCTGATCCCACCATTGTCCGATAACTCTGATGACGGCCATTTCGTCAATATCCAGGGAACGATTGACCCTGATTGGCAACATTTTATCCAGCTTCTCATAATCGATGCGGGTTGCGTTGCAAAAGGCCCGGGCTATGTCTCTTTTGTGCTTATTATAAGAAATAAGCTCCACATCCGCGAAATTATTCACCAGAAGGTAGGAAAGGGCGATGTGGGGGTGCTCTCCCCTGTCCCGGATATAGGTCTCGATGGATTGGGCCTTTAAATTGCCTTCCAGCCTCATTTCATGGGCATAGAGAGAAAAAAGAAAGTCGATCGGGTCCCGGACATAGGCAATGATTTTCAGCTCAATATGGTATTTTTCAACGAAGGCCTTTAACGCGGCAACGGTAACATCATTGAGGACGATGGCTTCGCTGGAAATGATAACCGTCTTGTACCGGTTTTTGAAATAGCGATGATATAGTCTTTTCTCCCTTGCATATTGATGTATCAGGCGATGCAGTCTTCGTCCCGTTTTCGGGGGACGCAGGAAATGGTTCAGATAAAGCCGTAATCTTTCGCCGTTTCCGGATCCAATATTATACTTGATACTCTCCGGGTTGCCTTTCTCATAGAAGATGCCCTGTCGGGCAAGTCCCGCTGCATTATTGGCAAGCCAGGATTGCAGCGCAGAAGAGCCGGTTTTAACAAACCCGACATGCAGTATCAAACGCCTGCTGCTCGGGCCTTTGACCAAATTCAATATCACAACTGGAACTCACGTAGCTATTAGTCCAGGTTGTTTCTATTTTTTTTAAAGTATATCATAGTTGTGTGAAATATAAAAGCACAGGTTGATCCTGAAAAATTCTAAACAACTCGATACCGGATCCGGGCCGGAACCTGTCAACACCCTTAAATCCGGGCAGGGCAAAAATATATATATGAACCTTCAGTCGAAAACTGCTAACATTGGGAAAAGGGAGTGCGGCCTTAGCTGTCGCGCCCGCAGATTATTTACCTGGAGGTAGTCCTGGGTGGCAACAACACAACCCCGGAGAACAGACAAGAGTGACCGCAGAAGATATCGACGTAATTTCAACAATGGCAGGGATTCCTCGTCCGACATATTCGGAGCGCTGGATCTTGGGACCAATAACTGCCGGCTGCTGATCGCGAAGCAGCAGGGCAAGGGATTTCGCGTCATCGATAGCTTTTCGCGGATCGTGCGGCTTGGCGAGGGCGTCAGTCTCACCGGCCAGCTATCCGAGGCGGCGATTGAGAGAACGGTAGAGGCGCTCGGCATCTGCGCGGACAAGATGCGTCGTGCCGGTGTCACCCATATGCGCTGCGTCGCGACGGAGGTCTGCCGCAAGGCGGACAACAGCGAGGATTTTCTCGACCGCGTGCGCATTGATTGCGGGATCGAGCTCGATATCATCTCAACGGCGGAAGAGGCGGCGCTGGCGGCGGAGGGCTGCGGCCCGCTTATCGATTACCGGCATCAGAACGCGCTGGTGTTCGACATCGGTGGCGGCAGTACGGAGCTGGTCTGGCTCGGCCTCAAGGGGCGCAAGCAGAGCGAGGTTCTG
The DNA here is from genome assembly GCF_017313765.1 of Sneathiella sedimenti. Lineage (GTDB taxonomy): Bacteria > Pseudomonadota > Alphaproteobacteria > Sneathiellales > Sneathiellaceae > Sneathiella > Sneathiella sedimenti. Next base: position 201,449 of record NZ_JAFLNC010000004.1, read on the forward strand.
GGCTGGATGTCCATTCCCGTCGGCGTGGTCACCCTGACCGAGCGGCACGGCGGGATGCAGGTTTCCCCGGCGGCCTATGCCGAGATGATCACCGACGTCTGCCAACATGTCGATGAGTTCGAGGCGGCGCACGGAATCGCCGGGCAGATTCGGGACGGCCGTGTGCAGATGCTGGGCACCTCCGGCACGGTGACGACACTTGCGGGGGTGCATTTCGGGCTGGAACGCTACAGCCGGCGCCGGGTTGACGGGGCGTGGCTCAATACCTCCGCGATGATCGATATCTGTCACCGGCTGTCGACCAGCGATTACGAGACGCGGAAGAAGGAACCCTGTATCGGGGAGGAACGGGCCGATCTGGTCGTGTCCGGCTGCGCAATTGTTGAGGCGATGCACAGCCGCTGGCCAGTGAAGAAACTGCGGGTTGCCGATCGCGGCCTGCGCGAGGGAATGCTGCTCGGCATGATGCGGCGGGCCACGCGGGACCGCCGACGAGCGGCAGAGGCAGCAGCGCGACAGCGTAAACAGAAGGCGGCGAGGGAGCCGAAGGCAGCGACATGAGTAATGGACCGAAACGACCCGGCGGCAAGAGTGGCAGCGGCACCGGCATGACCGGGCGGCTGCTCCACACCAAGGTGAAGTCGGCGCGGGGGCGCAAGACCTCCTCCACCAACTGGCTGCAGCGGCAGCTGAATGACCCCTATGTGGCGGAAGCCCGGACGCGGGGCCTGCGCAGCCGTGCGGCGTTCAAGCTGATGCAGCTTGATGAGCGCTACAAGCTTCTCAAATCCGGCGATTCGGTGGTCGATCTCGGCGCGGCGCCGGGCGGTTGGACCCAGGTCGCGGTGGATCGCGTCGGCGCCGAGAAGGGCAAGGGGCAGGTGCTCGCCGTCGATATCCTGGAGATGGAGCCGATGTCCGGCGCCCAGATCATGCAGCTCGACTTCACCGAGGAGGGCGCCGATGACAAGGTGAAAGCCGCCCTCGGCGGGCCCGCGAATGCGGTTATCTCCGACATGGCCGCGCCAACGACGGGCCATAAGCAGACCGATCATTTGCGCATTGTCTTCATGTGCGAACTCGCGCTCGCCTTCGCCATTGACGTGCTCGCGCCGGACGGGGTGTTTATCGCCAAGGTTCTCAAGGGCGGCACGGAAAACGACCTTCTGGAGCAGATGAAGAAGAATTTCACCCATGTCCGTCACGCCAAGCCCGAGGCCAGCCGCGCCGACAGCCGCGAGGCCTATGTTATCGCCACCGGTTTCCGCGGGAAAAACGACGCGGAAGAGGACGAAACAGCGTAATTCCGCAACTCCCAAAAAAATGTAATTCCGGTAATTTTCGCCCTATTAATTTTGAAATCTGCCTGTATGATTGCGCGGCAATTCCATAGATCAAACTGTTGGTAGCTGTGTAGTTCTGCACCGGCCGGGAATGATCACCACCCTATATTTTGAGCCCTTGCGCTCCTGGAGTTGTCATGAATATTCGCGAAGCCTTTACCTTTGACGATGTGCTGCTGCAACCGGCGGCCTCGGAAATCCTGCCGACGCAAGTTGATACGACAACCCGGCTGACCCGGGAAATCTCGCTCGGCATTCCCCTGATCTCCAGCGCCATGGACACCGTGACCGAAGCGACGATGGCTATCGCCATGGCGCAGGCCGGCGGCATCGGGGTGATCCACAAGAACCTCGATATCGCGGAGCAGGCGAACGAGGTCCGGCGGGTCAAGAAGTTCGAGGCCGGCATGGTCGTCAACCCGGTCACCATCGCCCCAGACGAGCCACTCTCCGAGGCGCTCTTCCTGATGCAGGTCAACAAGATCTCCGGCATTCCGGTGACCGAGCGGAAAAGCGGCAAGCTGGTCGGCATTCTTACCAACCGCGACGTGCGTTTCGCCACCGACAGCCGCCAACCCGTCAGCGAGCTGATGACCCGGGACAACCTCGTCACCGTGCGCGAGATGGTGACGCAGGACGAGGCCAAGCGCCTCCTGCACCGGCACCGGATCGAGAAGCTGCTGGTGGTCGATGACGAATATCGCTGCATCGGCCTGATCACGGTGAAGGATATCGAGCGCTCGACACTGTTCCCCGATGCCTCCAAGGATGAGCAGGGGCGCCTGCGCGTCGCCGCCGCCGTCGGTATTGGCGATGACGGGATTGCCCGGGCGGAGGCCCTGATCGACTCCGAGGTGGATGTGCTGATCGTCGATACGGCCCACGGACATTCCAGCCGGGTGCTGGAGGCGGTCAACCGCATCAAGAAACTCAGCAACCGCACGCAGGTGATCGGCGGCAACGTCTCCACCGCGGCGGGTACGAAGGCACTCATCGACGCGGGCGTGGACGCGGTGAAAATCGGGATCGGCCCCGGTTCCATCTGCACGACGCGGATCGTCGCCGGTGTCGGCACACCGCAGCTCACCGCGATCATGGATGCGGCGGCGGCCGCCGAAGGCTCCGGCGTTCCGGTGATTGCCGATGGCGGCATCAAGACATCGGGTGATCTGGCGAAGGCGCTGGCAGGCGGGGCAAGCTCCGCCATGATCGGCTCGCTTCTCGCCGGAACCGACGAAAGCCCGGGGGAGGTGTTCCTTTATCAGGGCCGGTCGTTCAAGTCCTATCGCGGCATGGGGTCCCTCGGGGCCATGGCGCGGGGCTCCGCCGATCGCTATTTCCAGGAGGAAGTCTCCGATAACCTGAAACTCGTGCCTGAGGGGATTGAGGGGCGGGTGCCGCATCGCGGACCGGCCAACGCGGTCATTCACCAGCTTGTCGGCGGCCTCAAGGCGGCGATGGGCTACACCGGCTCGAAGGATATCGTGACCCTGCAGAAAAACGCGAGCTTTGTCCGCATCACCAATGCGGGCCTGCGCGAGAGCCATGTGCATGACGTTTCCATTACCCGCGAGGCGCCGAACTACCGGCAAGACGGATGATATCTGCCGCACGGCTGGCTGCGGCCGCCGAAATTCTGGACCTGATCGGCGCGGCGCAAACGCCCGCCGAGCAGCATATCGGGACCTACTTCCGCGCCCGCCGCTATGCGGGATCGAAGGATCGCCGCTGGGTGACCGAATTTGTCTACCGCGCGTTGCGCCGTCAGGGAGAACTGGACTGGGCCACCGTTGAGACAGGACTTGAGCCTTCCCCGAGACTCCGTTGTTTTTTAAGCCTTCTCCTGTTTGAGGGAGTGGTGCCGGAGGATCTGGCGAAAAGCTGGTTCGGCGGTCCACACGGCTTGCCGGACCTGACGGAGGCGGAGGCGGCAGCGCTTGCGAAAGTCGTCACGCTCGATATGTCTGCCATGCCGGCGGAGGCTGCGGGCAACTTCCCGAAGTGGCTCGCCGACAAGATCATCGAGCAGTATGGCGAGAGCGCCGCAGACGTCATGCAGGCCTATGGCCATCGGGCGCCGGTCACCCTCCGGGTGAATGCCCTGAAGGCGACGCGGGATGACATCCTTGCCACCCTGAAAGAGGAGGGGATCGACGCCGAGCCGACGCCGTTCTCTCCCGACGGGATTATCCTGAAGGACCGCCTCAACCTCAGCCGTCATCCGCTGCTGGAAGGGGGACGGATCGAGCTGCAGGACGAGGCCGCGCAAATCGCCGCCCGCCTCGCACTTGCCCATCCGGGGATGAGCGTTGTCGACTTCTGCGCCGGTGGCGGCGGCAAGTCCCTCGCCATGGCGGCAGGGATGGCGCATCAGGGAAAGATCTATGCCTTCGATACCAATGCGCGGCGGATGCGCGATATCCAGGCCCGCGCGACACGGGCCGGTGTCACCCTGATCGAGCCGGTGGCCATCACTGGCGACGACAGTGATGTTGACATCTTCGGGCCGCTTGTCGGCAGTGTTGATCGGGTGTTTGTCGACGCGCCCTGCTCGGGTTCCGGCACCTGGCGGCGACAGCCGGACCAGAAATGGAAGTTGGCCCCTGAACGGCTTGACGAACTTGTCGCGCTGCAGGGGGATATCCTGAACCGGGCCGCGCCACTTGTGGCGCCGGGAGGGCGGCTGGTTTATGCGACCTGCTCCATCCTTGAGGGCGAGAACGAGGCGCAGATCACTGCCTTTTTATTGTCACATCCGGAATTTAGTCTTCTCCCCGTGAGTGCGCTTTGGGACACGGCAGGTCTTGACGGAAACTGGGCGCAGGAGGTGTTCGCGGTCACGCCGACAGAAGGTGGCCGCGATGGCTTCTTCGCTGCCGTGCTTGAAAAAGGCGCCGCGCGATAATTGCCCTCCGCCAGGTTGCCGTGCTCACCATCTCGTGAATCGGATTGCCGATTTTATTCGGTATAATGTAATCCGAAACAGCGGATGGACCGTATAGACCTGAAAAGCGCCAGAAAGATAATGGGAGAGGTTGAAGACAATGACATTTCGCAAAATAGTAACGGCTTTTCTGACCGTATTCGCCGCGCAGCTTCTGGCCGCGCAGATCGTTTTTTCCGCCGGAAGTGGCGGCGGCAGCGGTGGCGGTGACGGAAATGCGGGCAGCACGGCCAGCAGTTCGCAAAGTGCTGATTTTGCCGCCGGAAAGGCCGCCATTGACGCGGAACAGTGGGATGCGGCCATCGCCGCCTTCACCAAGGTGACGATGAGCGAGCCCGAAAATGCCGATGCCTACAACTATCTCGGCTATGCCAACCGCAAGCTGAAAAAATATGACGCGGCCTTTGCCAACTACAACAAGGCGCTCGCCATCAACCCCGAGCATAAGGGCGCGAATGAGTATATCGGCGAAGCCTATCTGCAGACGGGCAACCTCAAAATGGCGGAGGAACATCTCGGGAAACTGGACTCGATCTGCTTCTTCGGCTGCCCCGAGTATACCATGCTGAAACGCGCGGTTGACGACTACAAGGCGAAGCAAAGCTGAGGCGGGTAAAAAACTGCCAATACCGGTCATAAACGGGCTGGACAGAAATCCACAAACTGTCTAAACCCCGTTTATGAAAAACAGTATTCTGATCATTGACTTCGGTAGTCAGGTCACCCAGCTGATCGCGCGGCGCGTCCGGGAGGCTGGGGTTTACAGCGAAATCATCCCCTTCAATACAGCGGCCGAGCGGCTGCAAGACTTCGACCCGGCGGGGATTATCCTCTCGGGCGGTCCGGCCTCGGTGATCGGCGACGAGACGCCGCGCGCCCCGGAAGCGGTTTTCGAGATGGGCGTGCCCGTCCTTGGCATCTGTTACGGACAGCAGACCATGGTCAACCAGCTTGGCGGCAAGGTCGAGGCGCCGGACCATCGGGAGTTCGGCCGCGCCGATATCAATGTCACCGCCACCTGCGACCTCTTTTACGGCGTATGGGAGCCGGGCGCGCAGGATCAGGTCTGGATGAGCCATGGCGATCATGTGGTGGCCATCCCCGACGGCTTCTCCGTTGTCGCTACGTCAAGCGGCGCGCCGTTCGCGGCCATTGCCGATGACACGAAAAAATTCTACGGCGTGCAGTTCCATCCGGAGGTCGTCCATACTCCGCGGGGCGCGGCGCTGCTGTCCAATTTCGTGCATAAGATCTGCGGCCTCGCCGGGGACTGGACCATGGCCGCCTTCAAGGATCAGGCGATGGATGCCATCCGCCGACAGGTCGGGGGCGGAAAAGTCATCTGCGGTCTGTCGGGCGGGGTCGACAGTTCCGTTGTCGCCGTCCTTATCCATGAGGCGATCGGCGACCAGCTGACCTGCGTCTATGTCGATACGGGCCTGATGCGCGCGGGCGAATCGGAGCAGGTGGTGAGCCTGTTCCGCGACAAATACAACATCCCCCTCATTCATCGCGACGCGTCCGACCTGTTCCTCGGGGAGCTGGAAGGCGTTGAGGACCCGGAAACCAAGCGCAAGACCATCGGCCGCCTTTTCATCGATGTGTTCGATGAGGAAGCCAGCAAGGTTGGCGGCGCGGAATTCCTCGCCCAGGGCACGCTCTACCCGGATGTGATCGAGAGTGTCTCTTTCGCCGGCGGTCCCTCCGTCACCATCAAGTCGCATCATAACGTTGGCGGCCTGCCCGAACGGATGAACATGAAGCTGGTCGAGCCGCTCCGCGAGCTGTTCAAGGACGAGGTGCGTGATTTGGGCCGCGAGCTTGGCATGGCGTCGGAACTCGTTGACCGGCATCCCTTCCCGGGGCCGGGCCTCGCCATCCGCATTCCGGGCGCGATCACCCGCGACCGGCTGGAGATCCTCAGAAAAGCCGATACCATCTATCTCGACGAGATCCGCAAGGCGGGCCTCTATAACGAGATCTGGCAGGCCTTCGCCGTCCTGCTGCCCGTGCGCACCGTTGGCGTGATGGGCGATAACCGCACCTATGAATATGTCTGTGCGCTCCGCGCCGTGACCTCCACCGACGGCATGACCGCCGACTACTACCCCTTCACCCACGAGTTTCTGGGCCGCACCTCGACGCGCATCATCAACGAGGTCAAGGGCATCAACCGCGTCGTCTATGACACCACGTCGAAGCCGCCCGGAACGATTGAGTGGGAGTAGGGGAATAAAAATACTGGTTGATTAAGGTCCCTAGGTTGATTTATGGAAGTGACTTGACTGGGTGACAATACGCCACCCTGTGTTGCTTGAGGGGAGTGCCCAGTATGAAAATCGCGATCCTTACCTTTCAGGGGTTTAACGAGATCGATTCCCTTGTCGCCTACCGGATGCTGCACTGGCTGCAGAAGCCGGACTGGGAGATTACCATCTGCAGTCCCGAGGCGGAAGTGACCTCCATGGGTGGGCTTTCCATCCGGGCGCACTCCGCCCTTGAGGACGCGAGCGAGGCCGATGCGGTGATGATCGGCAGCGGCTCTCTCACCCGCCAGATTGTCGAGGATGAGAGCATCATGAGCCGGATCAGGCTTGACCCTGCGCGTCAGGTGATCGCCGCGCAATGCTCCGGTACCCTGATGGCGGCGAAACTCGGCCTGCTCGGTGGCGTGCCAGCCTGCACCGACAGCGCAACCAAGCAATGGGTGCTGGACGCCGGTGTTGAGGTTCTGAACCAGCCGCTTGTCGCCCATGGTAATGTGGCGACAGCGGGCGGCTGTCTTGGCTCCGCCTATCTCACCGGATGGACCATCGCCATGCTGGACAGCCTCGACACAGCGTCAACGGCGCTTCACTATTTCGCCCCGGTCGGGGAGAAGGACGGGTTTCTCAAGCGCGCCCAGCAGAACATCTCGCCCTACCTGCGGGAACGGGAGTATATGGAGGCCTAGGCCACCGCGCTATTTAGCTTTCCTTAAGGTTAATGCGATAGATTTCCTGAAGTAACAGGACAAGTCGCAGTAACAGGAGAGCTATGTGCAGTATCGGCCGGAAATCGACGGCTTGCGGGCGGTTGCCGTCGGGCTTGTCCTCCTGTATCACGCCGGGTTCGGTTTCCTCGGCCGGAATGACTGGTTTGCGGCGGCCGATATTGGCGTCGATATCTTCTTTGTGATCAGCGGCTACCTGATTACGACCATCATCCTCAAGGAAATGCGCGAGACCGGCGCCTTCAGTTTCCGGAATTTTTATGAACGGCGGGCACGGCGTATCTTGCCGGCCCTGTTCTTCGTTATTCTGGTCAGTTTTCCGGTGGCCCTCTATATTCTGTCGTCCAGTGAGCTGACGGCGTTTCTCGACAGCATCCTCTATATCGTCTTCTTCATCTCCAACTATTTTTTCTATCAGCAGGGGGTCCAGATTGGCGCGGAATCCCTGTCCATCGAGCCGTTCCTCCATACCTGGAGCCTGGCGATCGAGGAGCAGTTCTACCTGATCTTCCCGGTTATCCTGCTGCTGAGCGCCCGGTATTCCCCGAAATTCACCCTGTCGCTGTTCTTTACGCTGTTCTTTCTCAGCCTGCTGTTCGCGGATTTCAACACCTACCGCCGCTCCGAGTTTAACTATTTCATGCTGATCTCGCGGTTCTGGGAATTGCTGGCCGGGGCGATCCTCGCCTTTCTGGAGAATGAGTATGGCAAGATCCGGCACCAGTTCCTGAACGGCGTTATGCCGGTGGTCGGCATGTCCATGATCCTCTGGTTCCTTCTGTTGTTTGATCCGGGGCCGGCGCATCCGAGCCTGACGACCCTTGTGCCGGTGGTCGGGACGGCGCTTGTCATCGCCTTCGCCTCGCGCGAGGACCTGGTCGGCGTGATACTGGGATCAAGGCCGCTCGTTGCCCTGGGGCTGATTTCCTATTCGCTGTATCTCTGGCATTTTCCCGTTTTTGCTTATTTCGACAGAACCCAGCCGGCCCCGACGAACCTGGACAAGATCGGCTGGGTCGTGCTGTCCATCATACTGGCGACGCTCTCCTATTTCCTGATCGAGCAGCCTTTCCGCAACCGCCGGCTTATCACCGCGAAGCCGTTTTTCCTGTCGATCGCGACTGTTGCCATCGTGATTGTCGGTTTGTCATTTTTGGGCGAGCCGGGTAAGATTAGCGAGCTAACCGCTATACTTGACTAGAAACCCGGGACCACCTGTATGCATGTCACGATCACACCTCTCTTCGCGGCCCTGCTGGGGCTGATTTTCTTTTTCCTGAGCCTGCGCACCTCGCTGGAGCGGCGGCGGGCCCGGGTGTCGATTGGCGATGGGGGTGACAAGGGGCTGCTGATGGCCATTCGGGCCCATGGGAACTTCATCGAATATGTGCCGATCTCGCTGCTGCTGATGGCCTTTCTGGAAATGCGCGCCGTCAGCATCTACGTGATTATGGTGCTGGGCACGATGCTGGTCGCGGGCCGTTGCCTGCATGCCATCGGGATCAGCCGCGCCAACGCGAATATCCGCCTGCGACAGATCGGCGCGGGCCTCTCCCTGCTTGTGCTGCTGATCGGCAGCCTGTGGCTGCTCTACAGCTATCTCATCTGACACTGCGCGAGAGACGCCTCACGCCACCTTTTCGTCTGCTGGCCAGGGGTTTTTCCACGCGGGGATCTGCTCCAGGCCATCGAGCCAGCGGGTGATGTTGGGGAAGTTTTCAAACGGCATGTCCGCCTCTTTCCAGTAGCGCGCCATGGAGCCGAGGGAGAAATCGGCGACGGTCAGCCGGCCCGCCGCTGCAAAGTCCTTGCCGGCGAGATGGGCGTCCAGCACCTTGGCGTATTTGAGGCAGTTCTTCTCGGATTTTTCCAGAACCGTGACATCGGGCGGGCCCATGTTGAAGGTCTTCTTGACGATTTTCTCGACATAATAGGGGCCGACAGCCGGGGTCCAGTGCCCCTCGTTCCAGGTGAGCCAGCGCAACACCTCGACCTGCTCCTCGAGATTCTCGGTCGGCCACATGTCAGAGCCGGCCTTGATGCAGAGATGCGCCATGATCGCCGCCGATTCAAACAGGACGATCTCGCCATCCACCAGCGTCGGGGCCTTCTTGTTGGGGTTGATCGCCTTATACTCCGGTGTATGCAGGCCGCCGGTGACGGGATCAATCCGGACCAGTTCTGCTTCGATACCCAGATGCTTGACGAGGGCAAGGACGCGCAACGGCGCCTGTGCATGTATCCAGTAAATCTTCATATCTCATCCTTCTGACAATTTCCCGAAACATGCCTGCGCGGTCCCGGCGCTGTCAATAATGGAGGGGAAAAAAGCAGCCGGAATGGTGCGGAGCGTCACACCCTGATCCCGTCGAGCAGCGCGTCGATTGCGGCACGGTACGGGGCAGGGGGGTGTCCTTCGGCAATGGCGAGCGCCGCCCTGTCAAAGGCCGCCGCGAGGAGATCGGCGAGGGCCGCCCGCGGAATATCCCCGATCAGGCCCTGGCGGTGCGCCTCCTCAAGCCCGGCGAGCAGGGTCTGTCCGCCGGTGAGCCGGTCCAGACGCTCCATCTCGATCACGCCGAGCACCACCGGTCCCTCGAGCAGGAGAAGCCGGGCCCGGCCCGGAATCGTCATGGCCTCGAAATAGGCCGTTGCCCCGGTCGAGAGCGCGGTTAGCGGGTTCGCTATGCCCTCCGTTTGGTCGTTGATGGACGCCGCAACTTCCTGCATCTCCGCCTCGATAACCGCCCGGAACAGGTCCGCCTTGTCCTTGAAGTGATGGTACAGCGCGCCGCGCGTGACTTTTGCACGGGTGACAATCTCCGGTGTCCCGGTTTCCGCGTAGCCTTTCTCGACAAACAGCGCGCGCGCCGAGTTGACCAAGGCCGCACGGGTGGTTTCCGTGCGTTCCTTATTTGAGCGTATAGATCTTTTTTCTTGCATACATGCAGCCTGTATGTAAAATGAACATACGCAGACTATATCTTATTTAACGGAGGAAACAAAGAATGAAGTGCACCCAATTTTATCCCGTTATCATGACCGACAAGGTGCAGGAAACGGCCGATTTCTATGTCTCGAATTTTCGTTTCCACAAGGTGTTCGACAGCGACTGGTACCTTCACCTGCAGTCAGCGGAGGATCCGGACGTGAATATCGCGGTGCTCGACGGTACGCATGAAACCATCCCCGCGGTGGGGCGGGGACGCGTTTCGGGCCTGCTGATTAATTTCGAGGTGGAGAATGTGGACAAGGAATATGACCGGGCGAAAGCCGCCAACCTGCCGATCCTGCTGGAGCTGCGCGACGAGCCCTTCGGCCAGCGGCATTTCATCACGCAGGATCCGAGCGGAGTCATGATTGACGTGATCAAGCCGATTCCGCCGAGCGCGGAATTCGCGGCCCAATTTGCCGATTAATGACGGCGCAAGACGCCGTCGGGCGGCCTAGTGATGGATGGGGGGGTCGGTGCGGCGGCGCTTGTATTTGCTGCCGCGCTCGATCTCGTCATTGATCTCGTCGGCGATATCGTTCCAGCCATACTGCCGCGCGGCGTGAAGGGCGCGCTGCAATCCGCAGGTATCGATAAGGTTCTGCGCTATCTGTCGCTTGCGCTTGTCGAGGGACTGACTGGCCATCTACTCTGTCTCCGGTTCTTCAATTCAGAACGCTGCATTTGGGAGAAGATTACGGCCAAATCATGAAATTACCGTAAAGAGTTGGCGAGGGACGGGTTTTATACCGCCCGGGACCGCATCCGCCACCCGCACCGTCAGGGGTCGGCTGCCCTCCCCGGGAGTCCGCCGATAGTGTCTTTTATTGCGGATTTTCATCGGCGATCCGCCGTAGGGGCGAGCCAGCGAACAACCGTTGGTGGATGTCCGGGTTTGAAAATCACGAGCCTGGACGAGGAGGAAAAATATTTTTCCTTGGTAAATTAGGGACTTGCGAATTCGTCCGTCAGGCGGTCGCGCGAACTGCCCGAGATGGCGGGGTTTGCCGGCGCTGCCGAGGGCGGTTTTTCCATTAGAGTTATTGCATGTACGGCACGGCTGTGTTATACTGCAAGGGCTAGAAGGAATTGGTTTTCACTGCCACTTCGCCCCCTTTTTCCGGGGGATTTTAAAGGAGGTTTTAGGACAGATTGGATATCAAATTCCCTATATATAGCGATGTCAATGATACCACAAAGAAGAGACCCTCTGCGAATTGGTATCACCGGAATTGGGACAATTTTTACGGGACGCTATCGTAAAGGCGCCTTGCGGATAATAAGGAAGTTCTGTGCCGGATAAAAAATTGGCATCGCGCAAGTCGGCGGAAACCGGCGTTTATTCAATTACGAACAGGCTCATGGTTTCCTGAACGATTTCTTGGACGCCCAGGTGGGACCCCTCGGACGAAATTTGCCGCGACCTCTGTCAGTATTTATGGGACGGAGCCGCATAATTGTCCGCCGCGTCTCACCAACAGGAAATGATCCTACGACGGATTGACGCGCCCCCGGCCAGGGCGCCAAACCCAACGGCGGATCAGGACCGGTGTCCATCTTTCCAGCCATACCCGGATGCCCTGGAGGGGGAGACCCCGCACCGTCCGGATCGCGCCTCTTACCCGCCGTCACCGAAGGTCTTGTAGAGGAAGGCGACCACCAGCGCCACGGCGAGCCAGATCGCGATGTTGCGCAACAGGACCGCCTTGCCGGTGCGCCGCGTGTAGTAGAGAAAGCCCGGTAGTACCAGCGCGAGCACCATCACCATGGCCACCAGCTGTAAAATTTGCCCTTCGCTCATGAAATTCCGTTCCGAATGGTTATATACTCCGTCATACTATATAGTTTCGCGAGCTTTCCGGCCAAAATATCAAAATTTGGCGGATGCACGAGACAACATTTGCTTAAATTCGTCCGGCGGTTTATTTTGCACCGGATTTTGACGGCGGAACTGGAGTTTTTTGTGGCCGATATTTTTAACGAAGTGGATGAGGACGTCCGTAAGGACAAATCGCTGGCGCTATGGAAGGCCTATGGCAAATATGTCATCGGTGCCGCGGTCCTGATCGTGGTGGCGACCGCGTCCTATGTGGGATGGCAGAATTACGTCCAGAACCAGTCACGCACCCAGGGCGCCGAGTTTGAGGCTGCTGCGGCGCTGGTGGCGGATGGAAAGCTTGGTGAAGGGGCGGCGGCTTTTGCCGGGCTCGCAGAATCGGGCAATGCCGGATACCGCCCGCTTGCCGCCCTTCGTGAGGCCGAGGCCATGATCGCCGCGGGCGAGGGCGAGAAGGCCCTCATCGTGTATGACCAGCTCGCCGCCGACAGTGGCATCGATGAGGAATTTTCCACTCTCGCCAATCTGCTTGCGGGCTATTACCTGATGGATGCCGGAACGACCAGCGAGGTTCGTGACCGGATTGCCCCCTTGACGGAACCGGGAAGCCTGTTCAGCGCGTCGGCCAATGAATTGCTCGCGCTCACCTATATCAAGGATGGCGACACCGCGCAGGCGAAAGAGGTTCTCGCGCTGGTCCAGAATGACGCCGCCACGCCCGACGATGTCAAGAGCCGGGTAACTCAGCTTCTCGCCGCGATCGAGGGTAAATGATCGGCATGCAGATGCGCTTTCGGCACAATCTGATCCGGCAGGCTCTGCGACCGGCCCTTCTGGGGACGGCGCTGGTGACGCTTGGCGCCTGTTCCTGGTTCGGCAATGACGAGCCGCCGCCGCTTCCCGGAGACCGGATCTCGATCCTCTCGCTGGAACAGACGCTGGAGGCCGATGCCGGCCTCGCCGATCTGGAAGTGCGCCTGCCTGTCCCCTATGAGAATGCCAACTGGCCGCAGGCCGGGGGCATCCCCTCCCATGCACTCTATCATCTCGAGCTGGGCGATGACCTGAAGGAAGCCTGGCGTGTCGATATCGGCGACGGATCGGACGATGAGAACCGCATGTTCTCCTCCCCGGTGATCGCGAACGGCAAGGTCTATGTCATGGACGCCAGCACCACCGTCACCGCCTATTCGGCGGAGGATGGCAAAAAGCTGTGGGGCCGTGACCTGACGCCCGAGGATGAGGATGACGGCAGCATCGGCGGCGGCGTTTCCTATGAATACGGCCGTGTTTTCGCCACCACCTCCTACGGCGATGTGATCGCGCTGGACGGGGAGAGCGGCGAGGTTCTCTGGAAAACCAGCCTCAATGTGCCGGTCCGTGCCGCGCCAACCATTGCCGACAAGCAGGTCTTCGCCATCACCTTCGACAGCCGGATTTTCGCCCTCGACGCGGCAACCGGGGAAATCAACTGGAATTTTGAGGGCGGGGTGGAAACCACCGGCCTTCTGGGCGCGGCCAGCCCGGCCTTCGCCGGCGGGACGGTCGTCGTTCCGTTCGCAAGCGGGGAAGTCTTCGCCCTGCGCGCCGTCAACGGGCAGCAGGCCTGGAGCGAACAGCTCGTCCGCCGCCGCTTTTACAGCTCGCTCACCTCGCTCACCGATATCAATGCCTTCCCGGTCATCGACCGGGGCGTCGTCTATGCCGCCAGCTATTCCGGCCGCATGATCGCCGTCGATCTCCGCTCGGGCAACCGGCTGTGGGACCAGGAAATCTCGACGCTTCAGACCCCGTGGGTCGCGGGCGACTTCCTGTTCGTGGTCACGACTGACGGCGACCTTGTCTGTCTGTCGCGGCGCAATGGCCTGATCCGCTGGGTCCGTCCGCTCGGCAAGTATGAGGACCCGGAGGAAAAGCGCGACCTGATCATCTGGTCCGGCCCGATCCTGGCGAGCGACCGGCTGATCCTGGTGTCCAATTACGGGGTGGCCGTGTCGGTGTCCCCCTATGACGGGAAGGTTCTCGGCCAGATTGAACTTTCCGACAATGCGTCGATCCCGCCGGTAGTCGCCGGGAACACCCTTTATATCCTGACTGACAACGCCGATCTGGTGGCGTTGCGTTAACATATTGAATTAAGAACATGTCTTTTACCGTTGCGATCATTGGCCGTCCGAATGTCGGCAAGTCGACCTTGTTCAACCGTCTGGTGGGCAAGAAGCTGGCGCTTGTCGATGACACGCCGGGCGTCACCCGCGACCGCCGCGAGGGCGAGGCGAACATCAGCAACCTGCATTTCCGCGTGATCGACACGGCGGGGCTTGAGGAAAGGTTCGACGATAGCCTGGAAGGCCGCATGCGCCGCCAGACGGAAATCGCGCTGGCCGAGGCGCATGTCGCGCTGATGCTGATCGATGCGCGCACGGGCATCACCCCGCTGGACAAGCATTTCGCGGACTGGCTCCGCAAATCGGAAACACCGGTTATTCTGGTTGCCAATAAATGCGAGGGCAAGGCCGGCATGCCGGGCCTGATGGAGAGTTTCTCCCTCGGCCTTGGGGAGCCGATCGCGCTCTCCGCCGAGCATGGCGAGGGTATGGCGGAACTCTTTGACGTGCTGCTCCCGTTCGAGAAGCAGGAGGCGGAGGAGGACGAACAGGACGAGGAAAAACCGCTGCAGCTCGCCATCGTCGGCCGCCCGAATGCGGGCAAGTCAACGCTCGTCAATTACCTCATCGGCGAGGACCGCATGCTGACCGGGCCCGAGGCCGGGGTCACGCGCGATGCCATCGCCGTTGAATGGAACTATGAAGGCCGCGCCATCAAGCTCGTCGATACGGCGGGCCTGCGCAAGAAGGCGCGGGTGCAGAAGAAGCTCGAAAAGCTCTCCGTTGCCGACAGTCTCCGGGTGATCCGCATGGCGGAGGTGGTCGTCCTCATGGTCGATGCGGAGGAAACCTTCGAGAAACAGGATCTCACCATCGCCGCTCATGTGATCGAGGAGGGGCGCGCCCTCGTCATCGCGGTGAATAAATGGGACACGGTGAAGGACCGGCAGGGCACGCTCAAGCTCATCCGCGACCGGCTCTCCATCTCGCTGCCGCAGGTGCGCGGCGTGCCGGTGGTGACCCTCTCGGCGCTCTCGGGGCGCGGGGTGGAAAAGCTGATCCCGACGGTGCTGGAGGTGTATGAGCTTTGGAATACCCGCATCTCGACCGCGCGGCTCAACCGCTGGCTGGAGGTGATGCTGGAGCAGCATCCGCCGCCCATGGCCAAGGGACGCCGCCTTAAAATCCGTTATATGACGCAGGTCAAGGCCCGCCCGCCGACCTTCTCGCTGTTTATGTCCTCACGTGGCGAACTGCCGGAAAGCTATATCCGCTATCTGATCAACGGCCTCCGCGAGGACTTTAACCTCCCCGCTGTCCCCATCCGCCTTTTCCCACGCACGGGCAAAAATCCTTACGCGGATAAGGGTTAGGCTTTAAACAACGCCCCATTCTCCTCACTCAGCACGGCGTCGAGGAACATCTGCGCTTTGGTTTCGGGGAGCGGGTGGTCCTCGGGGTTTTCGGCGGGGTAGGCGATGGCACGGAGGCGGGTGCGGGTCGGGCCGGGATCAATCAGGTTGACTTTGACGTTGGTCTTGGCGACCTCTGCGGCGTAGGTTTTGGCAATCGTCTCAAGCGCGGTCTTGCTCGCGGCATAGGCGCTCCAGAACTGTTTGTTCTCATGGGCAATGCTGGAGGTGACAAAGAGGGCGCGGCCCGCCTCGCTCTGGCGGAGTAGCGGATCGACGGCGCGGATCAGCCGCCAGTTGGCATGGACATTGAGCTTGAACACATCGTCCCACAGCTCCGGCACATATTGCTGCGTCGGCATCAGCTTGCCGACCATGCCCGCATTACCAACGAGGATATCGAGCTTTTTCCAGCGCTCGTAGAGCGGCATGGCGAGGCCGTCGATGGCGGCGGTATCCAGCAGGTCGAGCGGGACGAGCGTCGCACTGCCGCCCGCATTCTGGATCTCGTCATCCACTTCCTCCAGCCCGCCGACGGAGCGCGCGACGAGAATGACATGGGCGCCCTCGGCCGCGAACCTCTTCGCCACTGCCGCGCCAATACCGCTGGAGGCGCCGGTGATCAGCGCCACTTTATCTTGTAATTTACCGGACATGGGATCTTTCGCTAATTTATCGGTTTAATATCGTTCGGCGAGCAGGGTCAGCTCCTTGTCGACGCCGCTCTCGTTATCGACGAGCTCGATCGGGTAGTCGCCGGTGAAGCAGGCATCGCAATATTGCGGCTGTTTCGCGTTGCGGCCCTCTTCGCCCATGGCCTTGTAAAGACCGTCGAGGGAGATGAAGTTGAGGCTGTCCGCGCCGATAAAGGCGCACATCTCGGCAAGCTCATACTGTGCGGCGAGGAGTTTCGCCCGGCTCGGCGTATCGACCCCGTAGAAGCAGCTATGGGTGGTGGGCGGGCTGGCGATGCGCATATGCACCTCCGTCGCGCCGGCCTCGCGCACCATCTGCACGATCTTGGTGGAGGTGGTACCGCGAACGATACTGTCATCGACGAGGATGACCCGCTTGCCGTTAATCAGGGCGCGGTTGGCGTTATGCTTGAGCTTGACGCCGAGATGGCGGATCTGGTCCGTCGGCTCGATAAAGGTGCGGCCGACATAATGGTTGCGGATGATCCCCAGATCAAAGGGGATGCCCGATTTTTCCGCATAGCCGATGGCGGCGGGCGTGCCGCTGTCCGGCACGGGAATCACGAGATCGGCCTCGACCGGGTTTTCCGTGGCCAGCTGGCTGCCGATGGATTTGCGCACATCATAGACCGAGCGCCCCTCGACCACGCTGTCGGGACGGGAGAAGTAGATATGCTCGAACACACAGAAGCGCTTGGGCGGCGTGGAGAAGGGGAAATGGGTGGAAATGCCGCTGTCATCGACGACGACAACCTCGCCCGGCGAGACATCGCGGACAAACTCCGCCCCGATGATATCGAGGGCGCAGGTCTCCGACGTCAGGATATAGGCGTTCTCGAGCTTGCCGAGCACCAGCGGGCGCACGCCGAACGGGTCGCGCATGCCGACCATCTTCTTGCTGGTCAGGGCGACGAGGGAATAGGCGCCGGTGATTTTCGACATCGCATCGACGAGGCAGTCAACAACGCGGGTCTTCTTGCTGTTGGCGACCAGGTGGATGATCACCTCGGTATCCATGGTCGACTGGAAGATGCTGCCCTCCTGCACGAGGCGGCGGTGCAGGGTGGAGGCATTGGTCAGGTTGCCGTTATGGGCGACGGCGAGGCCGCCATTTGCGAGATCGGCGAAGATCGGCTGGACATTGCGCAGCACGGTGCCGCCGGTGGTGGCGTAGCGGTTATGGCCGAGCGCGGCGTTGCCCTTCAGGCTCTTGATGACTTCCTCGGTCGAGAAATTGTCGCCGACCTTGCCCATGGCCTTGTGGCTGTGGAAATGCCGGCCGTCATGGCTGACGATCCCGGCGGCTTCCTGGCCGCGATGCTGCAGCGCATGAAGGCCGAGGGCGGCGAGGGCGCCCGCTTCCGGGTGGCCGTAAATTCCGAAAACCCCGCATTCCTCATGCAGCTTGTCATCATCGAACGGATTGCAAGAAACGTGGGCGGCGGAAGACTCAGTCATTTGGGTTTTTCCTGTGTGCTCTTGGTTAGGTTTTCCATTTGCTGGCGGGCTTTGTCGTCATAGCCCTTGTCGAGGAGGTTCACGGCCCCGTCGACACTGTTTTTCAGGCCATCCTTGACCCCGTCGGGCAACTCGTCATATTTCTGCTTGAGGCGATCCATCGTGTCCTTGTCGCTTTCTTTCGAAATATTCAGGTTCTCCTGCATATCGGGCGGCAACAGCCGCGCCACGAATTCTCCGCTTGCTTCAATAATCGGCAGCATCCTCGCCTGCAATATCCACTCCGGCCGATCCTTTTCCGGGATGAACTGGACGAAAACCAGCCAGGCAATGCCGAGCAGGATAGCGCCGCGCGCGATGCCGAAGAAAATCCCCAGCGAGCGGTCCAGCGCGCCAAGGCTCGACGCCTTGACCTTTTCCGAGATTGCATGGCTGATATAGGACAAAATGACCAGAGAGAGAATAAAAATCACCGCCCCGGTCAAAATATCTGCGATCAGCAGGTTCAGAATGAACTCCCGGGCGATCGGCTGGGCAATCGGAAACAGGTAGAGACTGAGGAAAATTGCACCGACCCAGCCCGCCACCGAGAGCGTTTCCTTCACGAATCCGCGGATGAAGCCGAAAATCGCCGAGATGAGAAGAATGACCAGTATGGCGGCGTCCGCGCCTTGGATGGGCATATTTTCCATGGGTACTCCTATACTGCCCGGGTCATCGGTTTTGTCTCGGAGAAAAGCGAGACGATTTCCCGTAAATGCTCAATTTCGATAATCTTCATGGGGCCGGCCTTGACCTTGCTGCCGGCGGGGATGATGGCGGTGGTGAAGCCGAGCTTCGCCGCCTCCTTCAAACGGGCGTCGGTCTGGCCAACCGGGCGAATCTCTCCCGACAGGCCGATCTCGCCGAAAAACAGGCTGCCCGGCGGCACCGGAATGTCCGAGATGGAGGAGACAAGCGCTGCGGCAACCGCAAGGTCCGCCGCCGGTTCCTGCACGCGCAGGCCGCCTGCCACGTTGAGATAGACCTCGCTGCCCGCGAAGGAGAGATCGCAGCGGGTATCGAGCACGGCCAGCACCATGGCAAGGCGGCTGGTGTCCCAGCCGATTACGGCGCGGCGCGGCGTCGCCTGCGAGGTGGCCGCGACCAGCCCCTGGATTTCCACAAGCAGCGGGCGCGTCCCCTCCATGCCGGCAAAGACGGAGGCGCCGCTGATTGTCTTGTCGGGGCTTGAGATAAACAGGGAGGAGGGGTTCGCCACCTCCTTCAGCCCGGCATCCGACATCTCGAACACGCCGATCTCGTCCGTCGCGCCGAAGCGGTTTTTCACCGCGCGCAGGATACGGAACTGATGGCCACGGTCGCCCTCGAAATAGAGCACGGTGTCGACCATATGCTCCAGCACGCGGGGGCCGGCGATCTGCCCGTCCTTGGTGACATGGCCGACGAGGATGACGCTGGTGCCGGTTTTCCGGGCCAATCGGATCAGCTCCTGCGCGGAGGCGCGCACTTGCGCGACCGTGCCCGGGGCACTCGGCAGGTTGTCGGCAAAGACGGTCTGGATCGAATCGATCACCAGCAGTTTCGGCGTTGCCGTCTTTTCCACGCTGGTGATGATATCGCGGATCGAGTTGGCGGAGGCCAGCTGCACCGGCGCGTCGGCAAGGCCGAGCCGCTGGGCGCGCATGGAAATCTGCTGCGTTGCCTCCTCGCCGGAGATGTAGATACAGGGGGAGCCCGCCATCGCCATTTTCGCGACCGCCTGTAACAGCAGGGTCGACTTGCCGATGCCCGGATCGCCGCCGATCAGGATGGAGGAGCCGGGGACGAAGCCGCCGCCCAGTACCCGGTCCAGCTCCCCGATCTGGCTGGCCGTGCGTTTATATTCGGAGATGTCGGCATTGAGCGCGGTGAAGGTGAGGGCGCGGCCCTTGCCGGTGCTGAGGCCGCTCGGCACGGCGACATCGGCCGTGCTTTCCAGCAGAGAGTTCCACTCCCCGCAGGACTCACAGCGGCCTTGCCATTTCCGGTAGGTTTCGCCACAACTTTGGCAGGTGAATTGTTCGCTGGATCGCGCCATTCAGCTTTCCGTCCAAAAAAATCCGGTCACAGCCGTCATAAATTCAATAGGGGCGGCCATCCGCCATTCAGGGTTTCAAAATATCCAGTTTGATCGGCCCGTCCACATCGCCATGGACGAACTGCTCCACATAGGGATCACCGCAGGTATGAATCTCCGAGGCGAGCCCCGCCCACACAACACTTCCCTTATAAAGGAGGGCGATGCGGTCTGCAATTTTTTGCGCGCTCTCCATATCGTGGGAAATGGTGAGGGTGGTGGCGCCAAGATCCTGCGTGCAATCACGGATCAGGTTATCGATCACGTCGCCCATGATCGGGTCGAGGCCGGTCGTCGGCTCATCGAAAAAGATGATCTCCGGGTCCGCCGCGATGGCCCGGGCGAGGCCGACGCGCTTCTGCATGCCGATGGAAAGCTCCGCCGAGTGTTTTTCCGCGAGATCGGGACCGAGGCCGACAAGCGCCAGTTTCTGGATGGCGATGTCCTTCGCGTCCTTGCGGTTCATGCCATGGGCCTGGATCAGGCCGAAGGCGACATTCTCCCACACGGTCAGGCTGTCGAACAGCGCCGCATACTGGAACAGCATCCCGGTTTTCCGCAGGATCTGCTCGCGCTTATGGGTGTTGGCGTTGGTGATATCCTCCCCGTCGATGAGGATCTGGCCGCTTTCCGGTTTCAGCAGGCCAAGGATGCATTTCAGCATCACCGACTTGCCAGTGCCCGAACCGCCGATGACAACCAGCGATTCCCCCGCCATGATGGAAAGGTTGAGGTTGTCGAGAATGACTTTCTTGCCGAACGCCTTGCAGACGTTGCGAAGCTCGATTTTTGGGACGTCCGACATCGGCTTAATCGATCAGCAGGACGGTGAGGAAATAGTCGCTGATCAGGATCATGACGAAGGAGGAGACCACCGCATTCGTTGTCGCCTTGCCCACCCCTTGCGCGCCGCCGGTCGAGTTGAACCCGTGGTAGCAGCCCATCAGCGTGACGATAAAGCCGAACACGCTGGCCTTGATCAGGCCGGACACCACGTCGCGAATTTCGAGGAATTCAAAGGTGTTGTTAAGATAGTTGCTGGCATTGAAGCCGAGCTTTTCCGTCGCCACCAGGAAGCCGCCCGACACCCCGATGATATCGCCGACCAGCACGAGGAAGGGGAGCGTTACCAGCCCGGCAATCAGCCGCGGCGCGACGAGATATTTAAACGGGTTGGTGGAGAGGGTGACGAGGGCGTCAATCTGCTCGGTCACCCGCATGGTGCCGATCTCGGCGGCGATGGCCGCGCCCACACGTCCGGCGATCATCAAACCCGATAGCACCGGTGCCAGTTCACGGGTGAGGCCGATGACAACGATTGTCGCGACGGCACTCTCCGCATTGAAGCGGGAGGAGCCGACATAAATCTGCAGCGCCAGCACCATCCCGGTGAATAGCGCCGTCATCCCCACAACGGGGAGGGAGTAATAGCCGATATCCATCATCTGCTTGCCGAGAAGGCGGAGATAATAGGGCGGTACGATGCAATGACGCAGGCTGTGGGCGGTGAAGATGGCGATCCGGCCGACCGCTGCCATGAAGGAGAGGAAAACCCGACCAATAGTGGCTAGAAAGTTATGTTCCATGTCCTAGACCGCCGCGTCCAGATATTCACGATAATAGCGGCTGCCAAGCGCGGTGAGGACTTCATAGGGGATGGTGTCCGCATGGACCGCCACTTCATCAAGCGGGACTGCGCCGCCTATCAGGTCGACAAAGGCGCCGGGTGCACAATCGCCCGCCGGAACCTTACTGACATCAACGGTGATTATATCCATGGAAACGCGTCCTACTACTGGAACCTTGATATTGTTAATCGCACATTCAGCCTTATTACCCAGGACGCGAAAATAGCCGTCTGCATAGCCGACAGAAACGGTTGCAATCCGGCTCGACCCCTCAGTTCGGAATGTCGCACCATAGCCAACGGGAAATTCGCTGTCAACGTCCGCCACCCGCAGGATACGTCCGCGCAAATGCACCACCTCCCGCATCGGATTGGGCGCGCCGGCATGGGGGTTGCCGCCAAACAGGGCAATGCCCGGCCGGACCATGTCGAAATGATAGTCGGGCCCGAGGAAAATCCCGGCGGAGTTGGCGAAGGAAACCGGCGTGTTGCGTAGCTTCTTGGGCAGGATGCTCCGGAAAAACTCGAGCTTCTCAAGCTGTTCGCGGTTCATCGGATCGTCGGCCACATCGGCGCAGGAAAGATGGCTCATCACGAAGTCGATCTCGATATTGTTGAGCAGCTCCGGCGCCGCGGCGAGTTCCCGGATCTCTGCCTCCAGCAGGCCAAGGCGGGTCATCCCGGTATCCAGATGCAAAAGCGCGTGAAGCGGCCCGCGTGTTTTCGCGAACGCCGCCCATTGGCGGATATCATGCAGGGAGTTGAGGACAGGATCGAGGCGATGCGCGAGATAGATTTCCTCCGTGTCGGGGAGGAGGCCGGCGAGAATATGGATTTTGGCGTCGGGCAATAGCGCGCGTAGGGTAACGCCTTCCCCGGGCAGGGCAACAAAAAACCGCCGGCACCCCGCTGCATAGAGGGCCGGGCCGACTTTCTCGATCCCGAGACCATAGGCATTGGCCTTGACCGAGGCCGCACATTCGGCGGGCGCGGCCTTGTCCCGCAGCAAGCAGTAATTTTCCTTGAGAGCCCCGAGATTGATCGTCAGATGCGCTCCCGCCAGTTTACGCTCCATCCGCGGCGCTCCTAGTGATGTTCCGGCAGATATTCGTCGGAGATGTAGTCGCCAAAGCGGGTGAATTCCGGCTTGAAGTGCAGCTTGATGATGCCGATCGGGCCATGACGTTGCTTGCCGATGATCACTTCCGCGAGATTATGGAGGCGGCCCATGCGTTCCTGCCAGTCGGCATGCTCGGGCGTGCCCTCGGCGGGTTCCTTGCGTTCCTCGTAATAGCCTTCGCGATACACGAACATGACCACGTCGGCGTCCTGCTCGATCGAGCCGGATTCGCGCAAGTCCGAAAGCTGCGGCCGCTTGTCGTCCCGGTTCTCGACCTGGCGGCTGAGCTGGGAAAGGGCAATTACGGGGATATCCAGCTCCTTGGCGACGGCTTTCAGCCCCTGCGTCACCTCGGAGATTTCCTGCACGCGGTTCTCGGCGCGACGGCCGGAACCTTTCATCAGCTGCAGATAGTCAACCACAATAAGGCCGAGGCCGTGGCTGCGCTTGAGCCGCCGTGCGCGGGTCCGGAGCGCCGCGATGGAGAGCGCGGGCGTATCGTCGATATAGAGCGGGAGTTCGGAGAGCCGCGCCGTTTCCGGAACCAGCTTGTTGGCGAACTCGTCATCTGAGAGATCGCCGCGACGGAGCTTTTCGGAGCTGATCTCGGTCGCCTCGGCGAGGACACGGCCGACCAGCTGCTCGGCCGACATTTCAAGGGAGAAGAAGCCGACAACCGCGCCTTCCTTGCCGTCGCTCGCGTGATAGGCCTTCGCCGCGTTATAGGCGATGTTGGTGGCGAGAGAGGTTTTCCCCATCGACGGACGTCCGGCGAGGATGAGCAGGTCGGACTTGTGCAGGCCGCCGAGCTTGCCGTCCATGTCTTTCAGGCCCGTCGTCACGCCGACCAGATTGCCGTCGCGCTGGAATGCCTCTTCGATGGATTTCAGGGCCTCGTCCACGGCGAGGCGGATCGGCATCAGTGCCCCTTCATGCACGCCATTCTCGGCGAGGGAGAAGAGTTTCTGCTCCGCATTCTCGATTTGCGACTGGGAGGTTTCCTCCAGATCCGAATCATAGGCGGTGTTGACGATTTCCTCGCCGAGCAGGATCAGCTCCCGCCGCATGGCAAGGTCATAGATCAGCCGGCCGTAATTCTCCGCATTGATGATCGCGGTGGCGGAGGCGGCGAGGCGGGCGAGATATTGCGAGCCGCCGATATCGGCGAGGCCTTCGTCGCGGTCGAAATAGGATTTGAGCGTCACCGGGTCGGCGATTTCCCCGCGCTCAATCAGCAGGGTGGCGGCATCATAAATGCGCCGATGGACGTCCTCGGCGAAATGCTCCGCCTTCAGGAAGCCAGATACCTTGGCCGCCGCGTCATTGTTGACGAGAATCGCGCCGAGAAGATCCTGCTCCGCCTCAATATTATGCGGGGCCGTGCGGTAGGCGGGGCCAGCCTTGTCCTCGTCCAGACGGTCGTCGTTAAGCGATACGGTTTCCATGGGGGGATGTTAGCACAGCCACCGGCTGCTATTCACGTTTATTCTGAATATGGTCCAGAAAGAGAAATGTAATTTCTGTGGATAACGATTATCCACAGGCTGTGAACTTCGGGGATAAAAAAACGGCGCCCTGAAGGCACCGTTTTTCAACTCTCAAGAGGAGGCGGGTTACGCGTCGTCTTTTGGTTCTTCGCCGGCGGCTACTTGCTCAAGTTCCTCAACATCCACATCGGCGGTGGATTCGAAGACATTGACGACCGCTTCATCGCGTTCGTTAAGTGCAGCTTCGGCAGCTTCCTCGACAGATTCGCCGCGGGCCTGGATTTCCGCTTCCTCAGCGGAGCGGGCGATGTTGACCGTCACACCGACGGCAACTTCCGGATGCAGGCGCACCTTGATGTCATGCAGGCCAAGGGTTTTGAGAACCTTGTCCAGCTCGATCTGCTTGCGGGTCACGGTGAAGCCAGCCTCGGTAACCGCCTTGGCGATGTCCTGGGTGCTGACCGAACCGTACAGCTGCTGGGATTCGGAGGCGGCACGGATCAGGACAACGGCCTGGCCATCGAGCTTTTCCCCGACCTTTTCCGCTTCTGCGCGGCGTTTCAGGTTGTCCGCTTCAAGCTGGGCGCGCTGGGCTTCGAAAATCGACAGATTTTCCTTGTTCGCCCGAAGCGCCTTTTTCTGCGGCAACAGATAATTGCGGGCATAGCCGTTTTTGACTTTTACGACGTCGCCCATTTGACCGAGTTTCTCAACTCTTTCCAGTAATACTACTTCCATCAGTCTTCCTCCTGGCGGGGGGGTGCGGCAAAGCGGCGCCTGAACCCAACCCAATTTTCCATCAGCCCCAATATCGCGATTATCAGGACCAGCCATAACATCATAACCGTCGCCACATAGATCGCGCCCAGTATAAACGGGCGGCCGTTCCACCTATGCGACACCACATGGATGACCGCCATTCCCTGCAGGAAGAACAGTATCTCCAGCGTGATCACAAGCGCCCCCAGAAGAGGGACGGTCGCGTCCAGCAGGACGCTGAGGACCGTCGCTCCGATGAAGGCCAGCGCCAGCCAGTTGGGCAGCGCCATCTTCGTCAGTTCCGGTGTCGGCCGGAGATTCCTGTTAAAGCGGACCAGCACCCCTTGGGCGAGGCAGCCACTCAACAGGATAAACACTCCCCACAACGGACCCAGAAATTGTGGCATCAGCATCACAAATTCCGCGCCGGTCAGTGCCGGGGCGACACCCTGTATTTCCGTCATCTGCACCAGCATCTGGTCGAACCCGTCGATCAGACCCTGCCGCAGCGCATCGTCCCATTGAAGCAGGCCCATGGCCAGCAACGTTAGTCCGACGCAGATACCCGCCCACCATATCATCAGATAATCGGCCGGGTACCAGTATTTTACGCCATCCGTTTCCCGCCATAGCAGCGCCTGACGCACCAGCAGAATAACCGGAGCACCGGAAATCACTGCATAGGCCAGAGCGAAGCTCGGATTGATCGCAATCGCTGCGACCAATACGCTGCTCAGGATCGAGATCAGGGCACTTCTCAGCCCAAACCCCAGCCCGGACACGAACAGCGGGACCAGTGACAATATCCAAAAGATCAGGGTCTGGAGCGCCGTCCCAAAAGAGGAGCCGCCAGCATTTCCCGCGATGGAAAGCATGACGAGCGCGGTATTCAGAACACCGAGCGCAACGGCAACTGCCAGTTCCTTGACCATAGTCAATATATTCCGGGGCCTGCATACTTGCGCCGCCCCCGGCTTTCTATTTTACAAGAAACGGCAGGAGTGCGAGGTTTCTGGCCCGTTTGATCGCTGTTGCCAGTTCGCGCTGTTTCTTTGCGGAAACGGCGGTGATCCGGCTTGGCATGATTTTACCGCGCTCAGACACGTAGCGCTGCAGAAGCTTGACATCTTTATAGTCGATCTTCGGCGCGCCGTCTCCCGTGAACGGGCAG
Organism: Sneathiella sedimenti; assembly: GCF_017313765.1. GTDB lineage: Bacteria > Pseudomonadota > Alphaproteobacteria > Sneathiellales > Sneathiellaceae > Sneathiella > Sneathiella sedimenti. The sequence continues at coordinate 227,513 of NZ_JAFLNC010000004.1, forward strand.
GTTTTGCGGCGGCGGAAAAACGGGCGGCGTTGTGCGTCAGCCATTATTCTTCCCCTTCATCAGTTGTTTTCTCGGCATCATCATCATCGTCAGAGGCTTTTGCGGGTTTCGCATCATCGCCATCTTCTTCAGAATCACGACGGCGTTCCGGACGGGTGCTGCGGCTCTGCAGCATGACGGAATCGCCTTCTTCCAGCTCTTCGACCTTGATGGTCATGTGGCGCAGCACGTCTTCATTCAGACGCAGATTGCGTTCCATTTCCTTCATGGCGTCGACCGGTGTGTCGAGGTTGAGGAGAACGTAATGGCCCTTGCGGTTTTTCTTGATCTTGTAGGCAAGATTGCGAAGGCCCCAGTTTTCGACCTTGGCGACGGTTCCGCCACCATCGGTGATAAAGCTGGACATATTTTCGGTCAGCGTTTCCACCTGCTGGGTGGAGATGTCCTGACGCGCAATAATAACTGTCTCATACAGAGGCATATATAAAGCTCCTTATGGCTCTTGAATGTCTGGAGTTACACAGCGTAACCGAACAGACTTAGCCGACCTCCGTCGGCAAGGAGTATTGAGGCGGCGGACTATACAGATTTTACCACTATATGCAAGTGGGCTTGACAGGAAATTTTGCTGCAATATGACTGTGACAGTAACTTGATCAGAATTGGACCCGAAAAACCATGACACGTGCATTTGTATTTCCCGGCCAGGGCAGCCAGGCCGTCGGTATGGGGCAGGAGCTGGCGCAGAGCCACGCCGCCGCCCGTGAAGTCTTCGAAGAGGTGGATGAGGCCCTTGGCCAGAACCTCACCAAACTGATGTTCGAAGGCCCGATCGAGGAACTGACCCTGACCGAGAATGCGCAGCCCGCGCTGATGGCGGTCAGTATGGCCGTGGTCCGGATCCTGGAAAAAGACGGCAATATGGATTTTGCCAAGACCGCCAAATATGTCGCCGGGCATTCACTGGGCGAGTATTCGGCCCTGACGGCGGCGGGCGCATTGACCCTCTCTGATGCGGCGCGGCTTCTGAAAGCGCGCGGCCTGGCCATGCAGCAGGCGGTACCGGTTGGTGTCGGCGCGATGGCCGCGCTTCTGGGTCTTAATATCGAGCCCGTCGAGGAAGTCGTTGCCGAGGCGCGTGAAAAGGCCAAGGCCGGCGAGGTTGTCTCTGCCGCCAATGACAATGCGGATGGGCAGGTCGTTCTGTCCGGTCACAAGGGCGCCGTCGAGGTGGCGATCGAGATTGCCAAGGAGAAGGGCGCGAAGAAGGCCATGCTGCTCCCGGTGAGCGCGCCGTTCCATTGCCCGCTGATGCAGCCCGCCGCCGACGAGATGGCGGAACGGCTGAAAGAGGTCGTGATCACGCCGCCGCGCGTGCCGCTGGTCGCCAATGTGACCGCAAGCGAGGTGAGCGACCCGGACACCATCCGCCGGCTGCTGGTGGAGCAGGTGACGGGCCGGGTGCGCTGGCGTGAAAGCGTCCTTTATATGGGCGAGCAGGGGGTTTCGGAGCTGGTCGAGCTCGGCGCCGGCAAGATCCTGACCGGCATGGTTCGCCGGATTAACCGCGAGATGACCGGCTCGGCCGTCGGGACGCCGGCGGATATCGACGCTTTTCTGGCGAAACTCTAAGGGAAACGGGAGTATTCTATACATGTTCGATCTGACAGGAAAATGCGCACTGGTTACCGGTGCCTCCGGCGGTCTCGGCGCGGCGATTGCGCGGGACCTGCACAAGCAGGGCGCAACGGTCGCCCTTTCCGGCACGCGGGAGGATGCGCTGAAGGTGGTGGCCTCCGAACTCGGGGATCGCGTCCATGTGCTGCCCTGCAACCTCTCCGACATGGCGGCAGTGGATAACCTGATCAAGCAGGCCGAGGACGCAATGGGCCAGCTCGATATTCTCGTCAACAATGCCGGGCTGACCCGCGATGGGCTTGCCATGCGGATGAAGGATGAGGACTGGGATGCGGTCATGGATGTCAACCTCAAGGCCGCGTTCAAGCTATCGCGCAACGCTCTGCGCGGCATGATGAAGCGGCGTTCGGGGCGGATCATCAGCATTACCTCCATCGTCGGGGTGACCGGCAATCCGGGCCAGATGAACTATGCGGCCTCGAAAGCGGGGATGATCGGCATGTCGAAATCCCTCGCGCAGGAAGTCGCAACCCGCGGTATCACGGTAAATTGTGTGGCCCCCGGATTTATCGAGACGGCGATGACCGCCGCGCTGCCCGATGCCCAGAAAGAGGCGCTTCTTACAGCGGTTCCTGCCGGGAAACTCGGCGATCCCGCTGATATTTCGGCGGCAGTTGTCTATCTCTCCTCGGACGAGGCGGCCTATGTGACCGGGCAGACATTGCATGTCAACGGCGGCATGGCAATGATTTGACCGGGACAGCCCGGGCCCCATATAAAATCAAATCGCGGTGAGGTTTTCTTTGCAAGACGAACAAAGTATGTTAGGAAGCCGCACCAAATTGACCGCCAATGGTGCTTGAATTTTTAGCACCTTGGGGGTAAGGAATGAGCACATATAATTTTGAACTGTCGGATTATCTAAGGATACAGCTATGAGTGATATCGCAGGGCGTGTAAAAAAAATCGTCGTTGAGCATCTCGGTGTAGATGAAAGCAAAGTAACAGACGAAGCGAGCTTCATTGACGATCTGGGGGCAGACAGCCTGGATACGGTTGAGCTTGTGATGGCGTTCGAAGAAGAATTCGGAATCGAGATTCCGGATGACGCCGCTGAAAAAATTCTGACAGTGAAAGACGCGATCACGCATATCGAAGCTGCTTGATCGGGCGGGGCCCTGGGCCCCGAACTCCCTTTCCTGAAACTAATCATTGGGTGACGCATGCGACGAGTGGTGGTAACCGGGTTGGGGCTTGTGACCCCTCTGGCAAACGGTGTTCAGCCGACATGGAAGAGGCTGATCAACGGTGAATCCGGAGCAGGAATGCTCACCAAGATCGATACGACGGACCTGCCGGTTCGCTACGGCTGTGAAGTGCCGATCGATCCCGATACACCGGATGCCTTTATTGCAGACAATGTTCTGGAGCCGAAAGAACAGCGTAAAGTCGATTCCTTCATCCTGTTCGGCATCGCCGCCGCGGATGAGGCGATCAAGGACAGCGGCTGGGAACCGTCGACAGAAGAAGAATTCTGCCGCACCGGCGTGACCATCGGGTCCGGTATCGGTGGCCTGCCGTCGATCGAGGCGAATGCCATCACCCTCCATGAACGCGGACCCCGGCGCATCGGGCCGTTCTTTATTCCCGGCGCGCTGATAAACCTGGTCTCCGGCCAGGTGTCCATCCGTCACGGCTACAAGGGCCCGAACCACGCCGTGGTGACCGCCTGCTCGACCGGCGCCCATGCGATTGGCGACGCCGCGCGGATGATCGCCGATGACGACGCCGACGTGATGGTGGCCGGTGGCGCTGAAGGCGCGATCTGCCGTCTCGGCATTGCCGGGTTTGCCTCCGCCAAGGCGCTCTCCAACTCCTACCATGATGCGCCGGAAACGGCCTCTCGCCCCTATGACAAGGGCCGCGACGGTTTCGTGATGGGCGAGGGCGCAGGTGTTGTCGTTCTCGAAGAATATGAACATGCCAAGAAGCGCGGCGCGAAAATCTACGCCGAGGTTCTGGGCTACGGCCTGTCGGGCGACGCCCATCATATCACGGCGCCCGCGTCGGATGGTGACGGCGGTTATCGCGCGATGCAGATGGCGCTGAAGAAATCCGGCCTGAGCGTCGACGACATCGGCTATGTCAATGCGCATGGCACCTCGACCATGGCTGACTTCATCGAGGTCGGCGCGGTTGAACGGCTGTTCGGCGCCCAGGCGAAGAATGTCGCCATGTCCTCCACCAAATCCGCCATCGGCCACCTGCTCGGTGCCGCGGGCGGGGTGGAAGCGATCTTTTCCATCCTCGCGATGAATGAGGGGATCCTGCCGCCGACCATCAACTTGCAGGAGCCGTCAGAAAGCTGCGAGCTTAACCTCGTGCCGAACAAGGCGCAGGAAAAGAAGGTGGATGCGGTTCTCTCCAACTCCTTCGGGTTTGGGGGCACCAACGCCAGCCTCGTCATGAAGCGCGTCTGACCCGCGTAGGGGCGGATGCCACGATGAGGCCGGTTCTCTATACCCTGATTGCGCTGATCGTCGGCGCGGGCCTCGCGCTTGCGGGGATACTGGGGTATGGCTGGCACCTGTTCAATGCCGAGGGCCCGCTTGACACGGAAACGGTCTATGTCCTCGAGAAGGGAACAGGCCTGCGTGCCCTTGCCGTCGATCTTGAGAAAAATCAAATTATAAACAATGATCTGGCGTTCGTTCTTGGTGTAAGACTTGAAGACAAGGCGGCGCGCCTGCAGGCTGGGGAATACCAGATTCCCGCCGCCATTTCCGGCATCGACCTGATGGCGCTTTTCGTTTCGGGCAAGGTGATCGAGCGGCGGCTGACCATCCCTGAAGGTCTGCAAAGCCGAGAGATCAAGGCGCTTATCGAGGCGGCCCCGGGACTGGAGGGGGAGATCACCCGCAATATGCCCGAAGGGGCGTTTCTGCCGGAAACCTACCAATACCGGTTGGGCGATAGCCGCGATGAACTGATCGACCGCATGGCCACGGCGATGCAGGGAGCGATTGACTCGGTCATCGCCTCGACGCCGTTGCCGCCGGAGCTGAAATCAGAGGCGGACCTGGTGATCCTCGCCTCCATCGTCGAAAAGGAAACCGCGCTTGCAGAGGAACGGCCGCGGGTTGCCGGGGTGTTTCTCAACCGCCTGCGCAAAGGGATGATGCTGCAATCGGACCCGACCGTGGTCTACGGCATTACCGAAGGCATGCGCGATCTTGGCCGGCCGCTCAGCAAGAAGGATCTGGCCACCCCGACCGACTATAACACCTACCAGATGATGGGTCTGCCCAAGGGGCCGATCGCCAACCCGGGCCTTGAAAGTCTGAGCGCTGTGCTGCAGCCCGAAGAAACCAAGTTCCTTTATTTCGTGGCCGACGGCACCGGCGGGCATGCCTTCTCGACCACCCTCGCCGGGCATAACGACAATGTCCGCAAATGGCGAAAACTCAACAAGAAGAAGTAGTTTCCAACCCCGTCGCCCGATTTGACACAAAAATCACCATCCGAACGTCATAGCCGTAAATAACGGACGAAGGAGCGGGTGGCTCATGGCGGTGAGTACGGATACCATACAAACGCTGCTCAGGCAGCGGCAGGACCTGCGCGAGGCGCTCCTGGATTTGCGCAAAGAAATCGAGACGCTGGATGCGTCCTCCCTCGAGCTGGTGAACAGGAATATCAAGAACCCGAGCCCGGCATCGACCGCCCCGGCGGCGACATCACCACCTCCCAAAACAATAGCGGTCCAGCCCTCTCCAGCCAAGACGTCAGAGGAGGCAGGAGAGACAGAGGCAATAAAGAAGACCGAGGCGCCCGTCGCGCCACCAACCGCGCCCGAACCACAGGCCGAGCCAGAGGCAGTAACCTCGGTCCCCGCCGCCGCATCCGACGCCCCGACACCGGAACAGGAAGGGACGGCATCGGGCGAATCCTCGCGCCGGGAGCCAGTGCTGGCGGCACCCGGCAAGCCGCCCGAGCAGACGGCGGCACCGGCAGATCCGCCCGCCTTACCCGAAGAGCCGGCCCCGAAAGCCGATTCCCCGGCGGCGCTGCCCGCCCAGGAAGCCACAGACGGGGAGGAAGACGCCGATCCCGATGATCTGGCGGCGCTGCTGGAGAGGGCGCGGGGTCTGTCCGATTACCTGCTTGATCACCCCTCGAAACTGCCGCCCGCGGAACTCGGCGCCCTCGATACCGCGATCACGGTAAGTGCGGCGGCCAAAACCACGGCGGAGAAGAAAGCCTGCTATCACACCCTACAGGCGGCTTACCGCAAGATTTCCGCCGCAACCTTTGCCGCCTCCGGGGTGAATGGCACAACCTTGCAGGACAGCGCGGCCGGCGCGCCGCTGCTCTGGGCGCTTCCCCTCGCGATCGCGATTCTGACCATCATGGTCTTTCCGATGCTGTTGCTGGCGCGGCATCTGTCGGGGGAAATGTTCACCGATGAGTTTGCCGCGGATTTAATCTGGTCCTTTGGCCTTCTGGCGGCCTTTCTCTGGGGCACAGTGGGGGCGCTCAGCCTGCTGACCCTCAATATAGGACAGGCGGTGCGTCATCGCCGGTTTGACGGGGGTGTCCGCTACTCGCCGGGTTTGCGCGGCGCGCTTGGTGGCCTGACCGGGACGGTCTTCTTCACGGTGGTTGAGATCGGATTGCCCATGACCGACGCGACAGCGGATTTCGCCCTCGATATGGCGGCCTTCATCGGCGGGTTGCTGTCTGCGATCCTGTTCGCCGGGGTGCAGCGTGCCCTCAACGCCGTGACAGGCTGGCTGGCGTCCGGGACGACACCCGCGACGGGCGCGAAAGCATTGCGCGCGCCCAAAAAATAACGCCGCGCGCTTGTCGCCTTCCGCGGAAGCGGATATACAGGGTTCCAGATCCTTTACCCTTGCGCATGAGGCCGATTTGACCATTAACAGTATGACGGGGTTTGCCCGGGCGAGCGGTTCGCTTGACGGGGTCGGCTGGCTCTGGGAAGTGAAAAGCGTCAACGGCCGGGGGCTGGAAGTACGCTGCCGCCTGCCGTCGGGCTTCGACTATCTCGAAGACAAGTTGCGAAAAGCGGTCAAGGCCCGGTTCGAACGGGGCAATATCAATCTTCACCTGCAGCTTGAAAGCCGGACCACCGGCGTCGCCTATCGCGTTAATCAGGATTTTCTTGAAGAGCTTCTTGCCCTTGCCGGGAACTATGTGGAGGACGGGCAGGCCCGCCGCCCGCGGATGGACGGCATGCTGGGCTTGCGCGGCGTGATCGAGCCGAAGGAGGACCCGGCGGCAGATGTCGATGCGGAGACCTTCGCGGCGGCGCTGCTGGCCTCGGCGGAGGAGCTGATCAACAGCCTTGAACAGGCGCGCGCGGAAGAGGGGGCGCAGCTGCACCCGGTTCTGCTCGCGCAGCTGGACGAAATTGAAACGCTGGTCGGTCGCGCAGGTGAGATCACCAAAAGCTGGCCCGAACGGGCCCGTGCCAAGATCAAGGCGCAGATGGCCCTGATCCTGGAGGCGGCGGAACTGGAGGAGGGGCGGCTGGAGCAGGAGCTGGCGCTGCTCACCACTAAGGCGGACATCTCCGAGGAGATCGACAGGCTCACCGGCCATATCGTGGCAACGCGAGAGTTGCTGGAAAGCAGTACGAAGGGCGGCGTGGGGCGACGGCTGGACTTCATCTGCCAGGAGTTCAACCGCGAGGCCAACACCCTCTGCTCCAAGGCCCATGACCGGGACCTCACCCAGATCGGCCTCGACCTCAAGGTGCTGGTCGACAAGATGCGCGAACAAGTTCAGAATATTGAGTAGGAAGAGTTGAAGATGTCACCTGAAGTCGAGACGGAGGCCCTGACAAGACGAGGCCTCATGCTGGTGCTCTCCTCCCCGTCGGGTGCCGGGAAAACCACCATTTCCCGCGCGCTGCTGAAGGAGGATGACAATCTGGTCATGTCGGTCTCGGCCACCACCCGGCCGCGCCGTCCGGGAGAGCAGGACGGCAAGGACTATTTCTTCGTCGAGCCGGTGGATTTCAACCTGATGATCAATCGCGACGAGCTGTTGGAACATGCCAAGGTGTTTAGCCATTACTACGGCACACCGCGCGGCCCCGTGGAGGACGCGCTGTCGGAGGGGCAGGACATCCTCTTCGATATCGACTGGCAGGGCACGCAGCAACTCGCCCATAAGGCCCGCACCGATCTGGTGAGCGTCTTTATCCTGCCGCCGTCAACCGAGGCGCTGGAAAAGCGCCTGAAGACGCGGGCGCAGGACCCGGCCGAGGTGATTGACCAGCGGATGTCCAAGGCGGCTGAGGAGATCAGCCATTGGAGTGAATATGACTATGTGGTCATCAATGATGACCTGGACCGTTGTCTTGCGGAGGTAAAGGCGATCCTGACCGCGGAGCGCGTCCGCCGTACCCGCCGCACCGGCCTGATCCAGTTTGTCAGCCGTCTGCGCGAAGGGTACTAGGCCGCCGTGTAGACTCGCGCCAATGCGCAGAATTCCTCAACCGATAGTTCCTCGGCCCGACGGGTTGGGGTGATCCCGGCTTGTTCCAGGATCTCCTCGGCGGGCTTGCCGAGGGGCTTGAGGCTGGCGCGCAGCATCTTGCGGCGCTGCCCGAAGGCGGCGGCAACAACCGTCTCCAGCACAGCCTGATCGGCGGGATAGAGCGGAGTCTCGCGCGGGCGCAGGGTCACCACCGTGCTGGTCACTTTTGGCGGCGGGGTGAAGGCGCGCGGCGAGATGTCAAACTCCCGCTTAGTCTCGCACAGCCACTGGCAGAGAATGCTGAGACGGCCATAGGCCTTGGTGCGGGGGACCGCCGTGATCCGGTCGGAAACCTCCTTCTGGAACATCAGGGTAAGGCTCGAGAACCGTTCCCGCCTGTTCAGCCATTTGATCAGCAGCGGCGTCGCCACATTATAAGGCAGGTTCGCAATGATCTTCGCCCTGCCGTCAAACAGCGCGGTCTCGTCGATCTCCAGCGCATCCTCATTCATGATTTCGAGGCGGCCGGGATAGGCGTTCGAGATATCATCAAGGGCAGAGAGGCAGCGGCGGTCCTTCTCGATGACGATGAGCCGTGCCGCGCCCGCGTCCAGGATCGCGCGGGTCAGGCCACCGGGGCCGGGGCCAATCTCGATGACTGTCTCGCCGTCTAGTTTTCCTGCGCAGCGGGCGATGCGGCCCGTCAGGTTGAGGTCGAGCAGGAAATTCTGCCCCAGTGATTTTTCCGCATTGAGGCCATAGCGGGCAATCACTTCCCGAAGGGGTGGCAGGTCGTCGCCCTCAGTCATTGTCTGTGCTGGACATAACGGCCGCCATCTGGATCGCCGCAATCAGGCTGGACGGGTTGGCGAGGCCCTTGCCGGCAATATCCTCCGCCGTGCCGTGATCGGGCGACGTACGGATGAAGGTGAGGCCGAGCGTGACATTCACGCCGCCGTCGAAATCGAGGGTCTTGATCGGGATCAGTGCCTGGTCATGATACATGCAGATCGCCGCGTCATACCTCTCCCGCGCTGCCGGATGGAACAGGCTGTCGGCGGCGAAGGGGCCGGAGATGTTCATTCCGTCGGCGTCCAGCTTCTCGACAACAGGGCGGATAACGGTTTCCTCCTCCGTGCCGATGCTGCCGTCCTCCCCGGCGTGGGGATTGAGCCCGGCAACGACAAGGCGGGGGTTTTCAAGGCCGAAGCGGCGCTTCAGGTCGGTATGGGTCGTCTCAATCACATGGGTGAGACCCTCTGCGGTAAGCCGCGCCGGGACCTCGCGGATCGGGATATGGACCGTGGCGGGCACCACTTTCAGCTTTGGGCAGGCGAGCATCATCACCGACTGGCCGGGCCGATGATCAAGCGCGGCGAGATATTCCGTATGGCCCGGATGGGTGAACCCGGCCTCATACAGCCGTTTCTTGTGGATCGGGTTGGTCACAATGGCATGGACGGTGCCTTGCTGGCACAGCTCGGTGCCGAGGCGGATGGCCTCGATGGTCTGTTCCGCCGCGTTGAGTGCAGGGTCGAGCGGCAGGACGGGGAGGGCATCCGCGAACACCGCCCGCGCGTCGTCGGGGGAGGAGATTTCCCGGAGCGGGACTTCAGGCTCGAACGTCCGAAGCTGCGCCCTGATTGTTTCACGTCCGCCGATCAGGAAAAACGGCGCGAGCTCTTGCTCCCTTCTAAGGGTCCAGGCCTTGGCGGTAATCTCGATCCCGATTCCGCTCGGATCGCCCATGGTGACGGCAAGAAGGGGCAGGTCTGTCATCGGGTCACCATTTCCACGACGCTAGCGGGTTTCGATGGTCGCGGCATTATGGATATCCTGCAGATAGCCGCGGGCCCGGTTCTCGGCGCGGCGCAGCATGATTTCGCGGCGGATCTCCTCCGGGTCATTGCTGCGCGCCTGCGGGTCGTTGCGGTCGCAGACAACGAAGATGCGATAGAGATTGTCGTCCTGATAGGGCGCGCTGACTTCTCCGGGCTTCATGTCCTTAAGGATGGCCTTGATATTGTCCGGCATGTCCCCGAGACGGACTTTCCCGATACTCCCGCTGTCAGGACTGTTGAGCTCCCGCAGCAGGTCCGGCACCTGTTTGCAGTTGTCGATAAAGTTGCTGATCGTGTTCGCGAGCTTTTCCTGGGTCTCGCTGCCGCCCGTATCCCCGGCGCCGCCCGGAACAATGATCTGGGTGATATCGAGGACCACGTCATCCGCGTTGGTATCCAGGATTTTCCGTTCCTGCTGCACCATCAGGATATAGTAACCGTCAGCCGTGCGCACCGGATCGGAAACCTGTCCCGGCCGCAGATCGGGCAGGACCGCGCCGATTTCGGGCGGCACTTCATCCGCCAGCACCCAGCCGATCGACCCGCCGGAGGCGGCTGTGGCCCCCTGGCTGAACTGGGCGGCGGCGCGCTGGAAGGAGGCGCCCGAACGGAGCTGGGAGACGAGGTCGGCGACCGCTTCGCGGACCTGACCTTCCGGTGTGTTGGATTCCACTGGCAGGTAAATCTCGCTCAACAGATACTCGCTCTTGCCCTTGTTGTTCTCAAGCCGCTTCTGTACGGCCTCCACTTCCTCGTCGGAAATGGTGATGCGGGGGACGATCCGTTGCTGGATCAGGCGGTTCCATATCAGGTTGGCGCGCACCTGCGTCAGCATCGTGTCGATATCGATATTGTTCTGCTGGAGCATCCGGTTGATCTGTCCCGGCTCCATGTCGTTGGTTCTCTCCAGGTAGGCGACAGCCTCCAGCACCTGCTCATCGCTGATGGTGATATTGAAGCGGTCGGCCTCCTGTAATTTCAGCCGGTCGTCAATCAGTCGCGCCACGGTCGGGTTGACCAGCTGTTGCCGGGTCTCCCGCGTGTCGGGAAAGCCCGACAGCATGATCGTCAGGGCAATCCGCTGATCAAGGTCATAGCCGGAAATGATTTCGTCATTGACGATGGCGACGATTTTCTGCACGTCCTGCGCCAGCGCCGTCATCATGACAAGCATAACGGCGATGCCTGCGAGCAGGGAGCTTTTCAACATTTGACGGATTGGCATTCTTACAAATCTTTACGTGTGTTTACAAAAATTTCAGCCATTGGATATAGCGCGTGCATAGAATAGCTTGTTCCGGGCCTAGTTGAAAGGCAGCAGTCGGAATTTGACGCTGACCCGGGTTTCCGGCTCGACATCCCGGTCGCGGGTGAAGGACCTTTTCGCCTCCAGCGCAAAGCCGAAACACTCATCCAGATATTCAAATCCAAGCGTGCCGTCAATGGAATTACCGCCATCGACAAGATTACGCCGGTAGCTGCCATAGACGCTCCAGAAATCGGCGACCTTGGTCTTGCCTTCGATGAAGACTTCCTCGCGCTTGTCCTGGGTCAGGCCGTTGGGGTCATCCCGCAGATAGACATAACCGAGGTTGAACCAGTGGTCGAAGGTACCGAGCTTCATGGTCACCTCGTTGCGGGCAAGATAGAGGCTGTCATGATCAAGCCGCACGCGGTTGACGAATTGCAGATAGTCGGCGGGACGGATTTCCAGGCGGGCGACATAGTCAGAGAACTGGTCCTCCAGCCCGGTGCCGTTCGCAAAACCGGTGTTATCGCTGAAATTATAGCTCTGCCCGAACAGCAGGGTCGTGTAGCCACCGGAGGCGCCATAGACGCCCATGTTGATGCCATAATTGACGCGGGCGCCGGTTTCCACCTCGTCCAGCCCGGCGTAGCGGTTGGAGCCGAACAGGTTGGTGTCGTCAAACTCGAAGCTGAGGCTGTCCTCGTTCGGCGTATCCTTGTCACCCACGACATCGGACCAGACGGCCTCGACAATCGGCTCGACCATCTGGCGGATGCTGCCGGCCTGACGGACGAAGGGGTAGCGCCATTCCACCGAAGCCGAGGGAACGAGGCGGCCATAGAAGTCATTCTGGTCCGTCGCGCTGGAGGGGTCGTCCGGATTGGCGAGAATGTCATGGGCATAGTAGAGATCGCCGCGGAGCGAGGTATCGAAGGTGATGACCTGCCCGTTCGATGTAGTGTAGGGAACATGATATCCCCCTTCCAGCGAGAAGCGGTCCGTATCCTGCCCGTCGGTGCGGTAGATCGCGAGCACGTCGGCGTCGGCGCTGAACCGTCCGCCGAAGGAATTGGGCTCGCCAACAAAGGAATAATTCCACCACGCCGGGACAATCGGCGTCTCGCCGGAGACATCGTCCTCGGTCAGCCCCTGGAAGCTGTAGGCGCTGAGCAGCGAGAAGTTTCGCCCGCGCTGACCCTGGAGATAAAGGGTGGAGGTCAGGGTATCCAGATCGCTGATGTCATATTTTTCAAGATAGGTGTCGTTGGTGGTGCGGAAGACATCGAAGCCCCAGACCCAGCCGTCGTCAATCCGGAACTGGCCGTCGCCCCGAATATGACCCTGGAACGCCTCTTCGCCGGTCTCGATATTGTTGTTGTCCACCTCTTCCACATAGGTGAGGGACCCGTCGACTTGAAAATCGCCGCTCTCCACCGCCTGACGGTATTCCGCCGCCATCTGCACCCCTTCCTTCGTGGTAAAGGTCGGGGTGATTGTTATGTCCTTGTCGTCGGAGATGACATAGTAATAGGGGATCTTGATGCCATAGCCGAGGGTCGAGCTGTCGAACACGGTCGGCGCGAGGAACCCGCTCTCGCGGTCCACCGTCGGGTCGGGATGCGAGAAATAGGGCGTATACATGATCGGCACGCCGAAGAATTCCAGAAAGGCGTTGCGGTAGGTGATGGTCTTTTCTGTCCGGTCATGCACCACCTTCTCGGACTTGATCTGCCAGATCGGAGCGCGATTAGGATCTTCCCTGCAGGGCTCGCAGCTTGTAAAGACAGCCTTGGTCATGACGGTGCGGTTTTCATCCTCCCGCACGGCGTCATGCGCGGCGAGACGGGAATTATCGGTAAACAGCAGCTTGAAGTTTCGGATCGCGCCGGTCTTGAGCTCGTTCTCAAGCTCCATGTTATCGGCAAACAGGACATTGCCGGTCGGGTCCATCAGGACAACATTACCCTCCGCCCGCACGGTATCGGCGGTAATGTTGTAGATCACCTTGTCGGCCTTCAGGATACGCTCTCCCTGCACAATCTCGACATTGCCGGTGGCCTCGACCCGCTGCTCGGTATTGAAATAGGTCACCTCCTCGGCAGACAGCAACGCCTCCTTGGAGAGGTCAAGTTCTGTCGACGGTGTCTCCTGTGCGAAGCTGACGCTGAACGGCGTCGGCAGCAGCAGAAGCGCGGCGAGAGTTAAAGGCATCATGCGCCGCATCGTTTAGCCATCCTCCAGGTGAAACATCATGGCCAACCCGAACAGGGTAATCGCCGCCGCGGGAATCCAGGCCGACAGGATAATCGGCAAATTCCCGGACAAACCAAGCGCGTAGATGATGTCCGTCATAAAGTAGAATACAAACCCGGTGGTGATCCCGCCGAGCACCATGATAACCGTACGTCCCTGGCGCAGGGTACGTAACGAAAAGGTCGCCGCCACCAGCACCATGGCCAGCATCAGGATCGGCCCCGCCATCAGGCTGTACCAGTGCAGGCGGTGCCGGTCCCCGGAGAAGCCCGCCAGTTCCAGCGTCTCGATAAAGCCGGGCAGGTCCCAGAAGGAGAGGGTCGCCGGGGAGGCAAAACTTTCCTGGATCTGCAGTACCGTGAGAGAGGTGGGAAGTTCCATCTTGTCGCGCCGCTCCGCCGGCTTGTTGGGGCCGGTAATCACGACAGTGTCCAGCTCCCAATACCCCGGATGCAGTCGCGCCTGTTCCGCATCGATCCGTCCCGTGAACTGGTCATCGCGGTCATAGTTGAAGATAATTACCTCGGTCAGGTCCAGCCCGCGGTTGATGGCGCCGCGTGCGTGAATGACGGAGAGACCCGTATCATCCACCTGCCGAAGCCAGAGATCGTTCGTCGACAGTGTCAGCAGGTTCGTTTGCGTCTCGAAATACTTGGCTTCCATCCGGTCATTCCGCGCCTGCATGGCAGCGGCAATGGGATTGATAACGGTCAGGACCAGCAGGCCGAGCATGAAGGCGATAAACAGGGACGGGAAGAGGAACTGCCAGACCGACACGCCGGTCGCGCGAATGACCGTCAGTTCGCTGGATTTCGACAGACGGAAGAAGGTCAGCATGGCCCCGAACAGGGCGATAAAGGGCAGCAGTTTCAGCGCCAGGGTCGGAATACGCATGATCACCATCTGCAGCAGGATAAAGATCGTGATATCCTCCCGGTCACCGCCACGGCGCAAGGCCTCGATAAAGTCGGCGAGAAACACGATCGTAATCAGGACACCGAATATCACGGCGACATTCTTGATGAACTGCTTGGCAAGATAGATGGAGAGCGTTTCTGGTAACAGCATCAGCCCGTCTCCCCGCCGATCACGCCGTCTGGGATTTTCTTGTTGTCCAGGAAGGGGATGCGCCCGCCACTGGCGAGATAGGCCGCGGCCATCGACGCCAGTACCGGCAGCAGATACAGGGCAAGTGTGACAAGGACAGGCTGCACCGACGCCCGGAACAGCGCCATGGCGGCGATCAGCAGGAGCACGCCTGCCGCCGCCGCAACGATCATCCGCCGCGACCGGCCCCGGCGGGAAAACTCCCCGCCCATTACCCCGGCAAGTGCGATAAAGACAAGCGCGACCGCATAGAGGGGCAGCACGATCCTTTGCTGCAGTTCGGCGTTCAACTTATGCGCCTCCCGGCGGACGCGGTCGCTGTCCTCCGGATTGAGGAGTTCCCAGATATAGCGATGCTCCGGCGAGAGCCAGCGGGCGCCGCTCTTCTTCTCGAACTGGCTGACATCGAGGGTATATTGATCGAAATAAAGCAGGCTGAGCTTGGCGTCATCTTTCGAGACTTCCTGCAGGTTGCCCGCATTCATGATAAAGCGGGGCCCCTCATCCGTTTTTACAAAGGCACCGCGCTCCGCCATGTAGGTGACCGGCGTTTCCGGCACCCGCTCATCATGCACGAGGATGCCCAGCATCTCGCCGGCCGGTGTTTTCTCGCGGATATAGACGGTCACCCCGTCGGTGAGCGAATTGAACACCCCTTCGCGCAGCACCACCGCGGCGAGGCTGTCCTGCCAGGCGACGCGCAGTTCCGTAACGGTCCGGTTGCCATAAGGTACCAGGAAAAAGCCGAGGATATACATGACCAGCGTGACGATCAGCGCCACATAAATGGCGGGCTTTGCCAGCGCGGACTTGCTGAGGCCCGCCGCCCACATGACGATCAGTTCGCTGTCCGAATAGAGCTTGTTGAAGGCGAACAGGGTGCCGAAAAACAGGCCGAGAAGCAGGGTGTAGCGGAGGATGTCGGGAAGCAGCAGGAGCGAGAGATACAGGAAAGTGGAAACCGGTAAACCGTTAATCAGCTTTTCAACGAACTTGAGGGACTGCGACAGCCAGATCACCCCGGTCAATGAAAAGGTTATGAAGAGCATTGGAACGGCCAATTGCTTCATAATATAACGGTTCATATTTTTCATGGGGGGAGTATAGCGATAGTTTTGCTTGTTGCCAGTCAGGAAAGGACGCGCTATGAAAAATATTAAGCACAAATTATTGATGAGGCCTCGTATGGCCGATTCAAATAACGAAAACTATAGGAATTCTCCATGAAGTTCGCATTTTCTGAAATCTCCCTTCCCAAGCGCGGGTCGCTCGCGGTCGCGATCTATGCCGATAAAGTCTTGTCCCCGACCGCGCAGGAAGTTGATGAAAAGTCCGGCGGTGCCGTGACCCGGGCGCTGGAGTCCAGCCGCTTCACGGGCAAGAAAGGCGACTTTCTGGAGATCATGGCGCCGAATGGCCTGGAAGTTTCGCGGGTGATCCTGTTTGGTCTCGGCGAGGTGGAGAAACTCGGCCAGATGGATATGGAGGCGCTCGGCGGCTCGCTCGTGAAACGTCTGAATGCCTCCGGCGCGCGCAGCGTCACCGTCATTCTTGATGAATTGAACGCCGACGAGATCAAGACCAATGAGGCCGCGGCCTCTGTCGCCATGGGCGCGATGCTTGGCTCCTACCGCTTCACCAAGTACAAAACCGATATTGACGAGGCGAAAGAGCCGTCGCTGACGCGCATGACTGTGTCCTGCAAGGGTTCGGCCACGGCGCGCAAGGCCTTCGCAGATATGGAGGCTATTGCCGAAGGCGTGTTCCTCACCCGTGACCTGGTGAGCGAGCCGGCCAATGCACTCTATCCGGAAAGCTTCGCCGAGCAGTGCCTTGCGCTGTCGGACATGGGCGTTCATGTCGAGGTGCTGGACGAGGCGAAGATGCAGCGGCTCGGCATGGGCGCGCTGCTGGGCGTGGGGCAGGGCTCTCGCCGGGAAAGCCGCCTCGTCGTCATGCAGTGGAACGGCGCGACCGGCAAGAAGGCCAGCCGCAAGCCGCTTGCCTTTGTCGGCAAGGGCGTCTGCTTCGATACCGGGGGCATCTCGCTAAAACCCGCCGCGGGGATGGAGGAAATGAAATGGGACATGGGCGGTGCGGGCACCGTCACCGGCCTGATGAAGGCGCTCGCGGGCCGCAAGGCCAAGGTCAACGCGGTCGGTGTTATCGGCCTCGTTGAGAATATGCCCGACGGCAACGCGCAGCGGCCGGGCGATATCGTCACCTCCATGTCCGGGCAGACGATCGAGATCCTGAACACCGACGCGGAGGGCCGTCTCGTGCTCGCCGATGCGCTGTGGTACACGCAGGACCGCTTCAAGCCGGAATTCATGGTCGATCTCGCAACGCTTACCGGGGCGATCATCATCACGCTCGGCCATGAAAATGCCGGGCTGTTCTCGAACAACGATGACCTCTCCAGCCAGATTTTCGAGGCGGGCAAGGCCGTGGGCGAGGGGGTCTGGCGCCTGCCGATGTCCGACGCCTATGCCAAGCAGGTCAAATCCCCCATCGCCGATCTGCAGAATATCGGCACCGGCGGGCGCGGCGCGGGCTCGATCGTCGCGGCGGAATTTTTGCAAAAATTCGTGAACGATGTGCCATGGGTCCATCTCGATATCGCCGGCATGGCCTGGTCCAAGGCCGACAAGCCGACGGTGCCAAAGGGTGGCACGGGCTATGGCGTCCGCCTGCTCGACAAGTTCGTGCGGGATAATTACGAGGGCAAATAGAACTCCGTGAGTGAGGTCAGCTTTTATCACCTGCAATCGGACCCGATCGAGCGGGCGCTGCCGCGTCTGCTCGAGAAGGTGACGGAGCGCGGCTTTCGCGTGATTGTGCGCGGGGTGACGGAGGAACGGCTCGACATCCTCGATGAGAGCCTCTGGTCCTACCGGAGCGAGAGTTTCCTGCCCCATGCGCGCGACGAGTCCGGCCTCGATCCCGCGGCGCAACCGATCCTGCTCACCCTTGCGGGCGAGGGGAATGCGAACGGCGCCAATGTCCTCGTCCTGACGGAGGACGCCGCGGCCGATGACCTCGCAAGCTTCGAGCGCTGCCTCTATATGTTCGACGGTAATGACGAGACGGCGCTCACCGCCGCCCGGACCCGCTGGAAAGCCTTCAAGGAGCAGGATATTGCGGTCAGCTACTATCAGCAGACCGAGGCGGGCTGGGAAAAGAAGGCGTGAGGGGGTTTTTGCGCGGCGCGCGCCCCGCCGCTTCGGCGACGAGCGGATGGACGTGATCCGCCACCGCGACCGGCAATTCTTCCACTCCCACCATTTCAAGCACGAGCTGATCCTCTTCGCCTTCTTCCTCGTCGCCTTGTATGCCTATTTCGAGCTTATCTC
This sequence comes from Sneathiella sedimenti, assembly GCF_017313765.1. Taxonomy (GTDB): domain Bacteria; phylum Pseudomonadota; class Alphaproteobacteria; order Sneathiellales; family Sneathiellaceae; genus Sneathiella; species Sneathiella sedimenti. The sequence goes on from NZ_JAFLNC010000004.1 coordinate 245,458, forward strand.
CTCACTGGGGATTGAAGGGCAGATTTAGGGGGATTTACGGGGGGTAAGTCGGCGCTTTAGCTGCTAGCGCTAGATGGACAAGGGTAGAGGATGACATTCGACAATTATAGATAGGAATAAAAAATTCTGGCTGCAATTTTCAATTAATTTCCTTCAAGCCATTGATATTTAATCTAAATTAATGTTTACTTCATCTCCGAGTGTCGAGAACAAAAGGTGTCCCAACACACCACTCCATACAAACACCTTGCATCACTCACCACATTATTGTATAAAATGGCGAATCATTGGAAGGATGAGGTGGTGTCATGGGTAACAGCGATGTACTTCTAACTCGCAAAAATGTCGAGGATATGAAGCAAGAGTTGGATGAGGTGAATAGAATGCGTGACCAGTTAGCTAAACGCGCAGATATTCTCACAATGCGCCTTGAGGCGGCCAAACTCTTTCTTGGCGATGATTTAGTCGAAGAGGTAACTTTAACGGACATTCCGGCCCCCACGCTAGCTGAGGATATTGAGCCTCTCCCTGATGCTATTAGACGTGTTCTAAAGGAGAAGGGGGGGTTTCTTACGCATATGCAAATTCGTGAGTTGATATCTCGTGACCCTCTCCAAAAGAAGCGTTTTAAGGATAATCCGAATTATTATTATACTGCCATTAAACGGCTGAAGGACCGCCATGAAATCATCCAGAGTGGTCGCCGCTATAGTATTGCAACAAAAGAGACGCCAGACGAGCAATCGTCTAGCGCCTCAAAAGTCACCGGCGAATTGCTAGATTCGCTTGTCGATAGCCTAGATATCAAAGACCTGCTCTAGGCTGAACTTCCTGTAACACTCAGGCCAGACTCGCGGCTGGTAGTCCCCGAGAGATTGGGGGTGGAGCATGGCAATACCATAGTTCCACTACCATTCCCGCCCATACAAGATTCGCGAACTTGTATGGGTGGCAGTGCCCGTTTGGGGCACAGGGCGACGGTAGGATCCACCGTCATCCACCACATCTTGACGGGGCGCACATAGCGTCCCGTCATCTTTTTGTTATCATGATTTTCTTATATTTGCAAGTGAAAAGGTCGAAATCTTAAGTGATTCCAATAGCTTGCCGAAATCTCAGGAAGCCGCTAGTTTTTAACGCCCATCGTCAATGTCAACGCTATCGATAAGGAGCCGCTCCAGAAACTCGCGAACAGCTTCGCCGGGGTCCGCCTAACCCTCGGCGAGTAGTTACGCCGCGCCTTCGGCTTCAAGTTCTTCCGTTAGCGCGAGCCATTTTTCCTCGGTTTGGGCGAGGTCCGCTTTCAGGCGGCCGATCTGGTCGGTGAGTTTGGCCTGATGCGCCGGGCCCTTGTCGTAGGTGGCGGGGTCGGCGAGTTCGGCTTCGAGCTTTTTCTGCTGGGCGGTCAGGTCCTGCATCGTCTTTTCGAGGCGGGTGACTTCTTTTCGCTTCGGGGCGAGGGCGGCACGGGCAGCGGCGCGCGCCTTTCGCGCCTCTTTCCCGGATAGCTTCGGCTGCCCCGGCGCCGTGTCATTCTTGCGGCCGTTGCTGCCACCGCGCGCGGCGTCGAGCACTTCTTTCTTGTAATCCTCGATATCGCCATCATAGGCATGCACGCCGCCATCCTTCACCAGCCAGAGCCGGTCGGCGACGAGGGAGACGAGATGCGGGTCATGGCTGATGAGCAGGACCGCGCCCTCATATTCATTGAGGCCCTGGATCAGCGCCTCCCGACTGTCAACGTCGAGATGGTTGGTCGGCTCGTCAAGGATAAGCAGATGCGGTTTTTCCTCCGCAATCAGGCAAAAGTTGAGCCGCGCCTTTTCGCCGCCCGAAAGCTGCTTTACCGCGGTGTCGGTCTTCTGACGCGAAAACCCGAACTGCCCGAGACGGGCCCGCACCTTTGACTCTTGCGCATTCTCCATCTTCGCGGCGAGATGCTGGTAGGCGGTCTCATTCTCATGCATCTCGTCAAGCTGATGCTGCGCGAAGAAGCCGATTTTGAGCTTGTTCGATTTCTGCATTTTCCCGGTTTCGGGTTGCAGCCTGTTGGCGAGCAGCTTGGCGAAGGTCGACTTGCCGTTGCCGTTGGAACCAAGGAGCGCGATCCGGTCGTCCATGTCGATGCGCAGGTCGAGCCCGCGCAGCACGGGCTTGCCTGGCGCATAGCCGACGGCGCAATGCTCCATCGTGATGATGGGGGAGGAAAGCGGCTCCGGCGCGTGGAAGGTCAGGCTCGCCGTATGTTCATCGACAATGCCGACGACGGGCTTCATCTTCTCCAGCATCTTCACGCGGCTCTGCGCCTGACGTGCCTTGGATGCCTTGGCGCGGAAGCGATCGACAAAGCTCTGCAGATGCTTGCGCTGGGTTTCCTGCTTGCGGGCCATGCCGGCCAGAAGCTCCATCTGCTCGCGGCGGGTCTTCTCGAAGAAATCGTAGTTGCCGGTGTATTTGACGAGCTTCATCTGGTCGAGATGGGCGATTTCCGTCACCACGTTATTCAGCAGGTCCTTGTCATGGCTGATGATGACGAGGGTGCGCTGGTAATTGCGGAGGAAATTCTCCAGCCACAGGGTCGCCTCGAGATCGAGATAGTTGCTCGGCTCATCGAGGAGGAGCAGGTCGGGTTCCGCAAACAGCGTGCCCGCGAGCGCGACACGTGTGCGCCAGCCGCCGGAGAAGGAGGAGCAGGAGCGCTGCTGCGCCTCATGGTCGAAACCAAGACCGGCGAGGATTTTCGCGGCCCGTGCCTCCGCCGTGTGGGCGTCGATATCGGCCAGGCGGGTGTGGATTTCGGCGATGCGCATGCCGTCGGTGGCGGTCTCCGCCTCCTTCATCAGGCGCGCCCGCTCGACATCGGCGGAGAGTACGGCCTCGATCAGGCTTTCCGGTCCGCCCGGAGCCTCCTGCGGCAGGACACCCAGGCGCGCACCGTTGCGCAGCTCGATGGTGCCGCCGTCGGGATGAATTTCCCCGGTGATCATCTTGAGCAGCGTCGACTTGCCGGTGCCGTTGCGCCCGATCAGGCCAAATTTATGCCCGACCGGAATATGCAGCGAGGCATTTTCCAGCAGTGTACGTCCGGCGATGCGGTATGTCAGATCCTTGATTTGAAGCATGGGGCACTCTCTAACAGAAAGCGCGCCCGCCCGAAAGCCGGAAAATCGCCAATAGACGCGAAATCGGAGAGTTCTTCTTGACATGCAGGTAAATACCTGCATATTATCCAGTTCAAGAGGTAGAGTATGGATGATGACAAGACATTCAAGGCGCTGGGCGATCCGACACGCAGGAAGCTGCTGGACCTGCTCTGCGAGAAGAACGGCCAGACGCTCGGACAGCTATGCGAGCATCTGGACATGAAGCGCCAATCCGTGACGCAGCATATCGGGCTGCTGGAGGAGGCCAATCTTGTCTCAACGGTAAAGCGGGGGCGGGAGAAGCATCATTTCCTCAACCCGGTGCCGCTGCAGATGGTTTACGAGCGATGGATACGGAAATTCGAGCAGCAGCGCCTCGCCCTGCTGCATGATCTGAAAACCGAACTGGAAGGAGAGCAAGATGGGCAATGAGAAAACGACATTCGTTTATGTGACCTATATCCGCGCGAGCGCGGAGAAGATATTCGAGGCCATCACCCGGCCGGAGATCGCTGCCCGTTACTGGGGGCATGAGAATGTCTCCGACTGGAAGCCGGGCTCCCGGTGGGAGCATATCCGCGCCGATGCCGCCCGCGATGTCAAGCTGGCCGGTGATGTGGTCGAGAGTGATCCGCCGAAACGCCTCGTCATCACCTGGGCGGGCGCCTCCGAATATGACAACCCCGATGCCCACAGCCGGGTAACGTTTGACCTTGTGCCCTATGACGACATGGTGCGGCTGACCGTCACCCATGACGAGCTGGAGGCCGGCAGCGGCATGGCAGCCGGAATCAGCAAGGGCTGGCCGCTCGTGCTCTCCAGCCTCAAGTCCTATCTGGAAACAGATGAGGGGATTGATGTCTTCGCTGAGCCCTGTGCGACCGACGCGGCCGCCTAGGACATCGATCTATCCCGCGCGGATCATCGCCTGGACGGAAGTCTGGCTGGCGGTGATCAGCGCGTCCAGCGGCAGATGCGCTGGCTCGGCAAGGATCTGCAGGGCGACGCCGCGCAGCAGGCCGATGATCAGGGCCGAGAGGATCGCCGGATCGAGGGAGGAGGGGAGTTCCCCTCTTTCCATCCCGAGGGCGAGATAGGACATGATCTCGCCGCGGAACACCTGGTTCACATGGGCGATTTCCTCCGCCATCCCCGGCAGGGAACCAAGCCCTTCTCCCATCAGCACATAGAGCGCGCGGATGCGGGTGCCGCGGGCGGCAACATCCTTGAGATAGACCTCGATAAAGCGCGATAGCTGCGCCGGGGCGGGCAGGGGATCGCGCTCCTTCGTCCGGGGGCTGAGGCTTTCGTCGGCCTCGAACCGGTTGAGAATATGGGCGATGACGGCACGGAGCACCCGCTCCTTGCTGCCGAAGCGGTTACTGACCAGCGTGCCCGTGCATCCGGCCCGCCGCCCGATCTCGATCAGCGTCGTCCGCTGATAGCCCTTTTCGGCGAACAGTTCCGTCGCCGCCTCGATCATGCGCTGGCTGGACTCCTGGCGCCGCTCAGGGTTTTTCCGGGGGCGGGCGGCTGCTTTTGCGCGGCTCATGTCAATTCCCATGTAATATCAACAGGATATCACCATAACAAAATAGTTGTTGGTCAACAACAATTTTAATGATATGTCTTGGGAAAATAAAAATACGGGGATGTCCAATGATCACAGTGACAAGAATAGACGCGCCCTGCGGCGCCCGGGTGGAAGGGGTGGACCTGTCAGCCCCCCTTAACAAGGAAGACGTGGCCGCCATCCGCAAGGCATGGATGGATCATCATGTGCTCGTCTTTCCGGAGCAGAAACTGGAGAATGACGATCTTGTAAAGTTTGCCGAGTATCTCGGCCCGATCGGTGATGATCCGTTCTTTCATCCGATCGACGGGCATGACAAGATTGCCGCGGTTCATCGCTATGCGCATGAGACGGGGCGGATCTTTGCCGATAACTGGCATTCGGACTGGAGCTTCATGACCGTGCCGCCGTCCGGCACAATGCTTTATGGCCTGATCATCCCGACGGAAGGGGGCGACACCCTCTTTTCCAACCAGCATCTCGCGTGGGAGGAAATGCCGCCCGAGATGAAGGACCGGTTCGAGAACCTGACAGCCGTTCACTCGGCCGGTGGGGCCTATTCCCGCGAGGGGGCCTACTCGGAGAAAAACTTCAAGGGCGCGATGCGGTTCAACATCTCCGACGAGGCGAACAAGAGGGAGACGCACCCGGTTATCCGCAATCATCCGGAAACCGGCAAGAAGGGCATTTTCGGCGGCGGCTATCTGGTCGATCTCGACGGGATGGATCATGACAGCGCGAAAATGAGGCTGAAAGAGCTGTATAGCTGGCAAGGGCGGGAGGAGTTTATCTATCGCCATAAGTGGGAGCCGGACATGCTCGTCCTCTGGGACAACCGTTCGGTCCTGCATTGCGCGACCGGCGGATATGAGGGGCAGGAGAGATTGCTCCACCGGCTGACCATCGCCGACAACCCGGCCTATTATTGACGGAAGGTAAGCCGCGGAAGAAGGCCGGGCCGACAATTGCGGGCGCGGGGCTTCAATTTTGCCGTAAATCTGTTGCCCCATGCGCGCATCCCCGCTATAAGGCGCGGAATTAATCCTTTGTCCGCTATATTAAGGTGAGTGACCCAATGGCTCTTGAACGTACTTTCTCCATCATCAAACCCGATGCAACCCGCCGTAACCTGACTGGCAAGATCAATGCCAAGCTGGAAGAAGCCGGCCTTCGCATTGTCGCGCAGAAGCGCATTCGCATGACCCGCGAAAATGCCGAAATCTTCTACGGTGTGCACAAGGAACGGCCGTTCTTCGGTGAACTCTGCGACTTCATGACCTCCGGCCCGGTTGTCGTGCAGGTTCTTGAAGGGGAAAACGCCATCATGAAGAACCGTGAAGTCATGGGCGCCACCAACCCGGCCGACGCCGCCGAAGGCACGATCCGCAAGGAATTCGCCGAAAGCATCGAGGCCAACTCCGTGCATGGTTCCGACAGCCAGGCCAACGCCGCAATCGAGATCGCCTATTTCTTCGCCGGTTCCGAAATCGTCGGCTAAGCGAGAAATCACCCAAAGAAAAAGGCCCGCAAGTTAGCGGGCCTTTTTTTGTGTCTTGCAGTTGCGGGCGGGTTATTTCTCCGCGCTCGCGGCCTCGGATTTCTCGAGGAAGGTGACCGTCTCCGGCAGGTCGCGGGGATTGTCGCTATGCTTCAGGTGACCGTCAATCTTGGCGCCGGGCTCAATGCTGAGGGAGGCATGAATAATGTCGCCCTTGACCGTCGCGGTGGAGGTGACGGTGATTTCCTCGCCCCGGAGGCCGCCATGCACCGCGCCGCGGATGATCAGCGTGCCGGCATTGATGTCGCCGGTGATATGGGCGTTCTGCCCGATGGTCAGGGTTTTGGCCTGTACATCTCCATTGATCTTGCCGTCGATCTGGATTTCCCCCTCGGAGAAGAGGTTCCCCTCAATGGTGAGATTGTCGGCGATGATCGAGGGCATGGCGCTCGATCTGGCGGCCTTTGGCTCGGTCTTGTTGTTACTGGAAAACATGGAACACCCTCACTTCACGGATTTACTCGTTGTCGGCTTTCTCAACTTTCGGCGTTGCTTTGAACGCGTATCTTCCAGCCTTGATAAAGTTCACCGGATCGTAATGCTCTCCGTCATGGATGATCTCATAATGCACGTGACGGCCGGTGCTTCGACCGGTTGATCCCATCACGCCGATTTCGGTCCGGTATTCGATATGCTGGCCCTTCTTGACCAGAATTTTCTTCAGATGGCCATAGCGGGTCTTGAAGCCGCGGCCATGATCGATGGTGACCATGTTGCCATAGGCGCCGTTGCGGCCGACAAAGGTCACGATCCCCGGCGCGGTCGCCAGGATCTTGGAATTTTTCGGCCCTGCGAAATCAACGCCGGAATGAAAGGCGGTCCGCTTGGTGATCGGGTCACGTCGCTTGCCGAAGCTCGACGTGACATAGCCGACATCGACGGGCCGGGCGAGGGGGAGCTGATTGAGCAGGGTCTGCAGCGACTCCCAGCGGGCGAGGCTCGCCTCCATTTTCTGGGTCTGGGCGTAGAAATCCTGCTCCTTCTCGAGGAGCTTGGTGTTGGGCTGGGCGGCGACGAACGGTCCGCCAAGGCCGGCCTCCGTATCGGACCCGAGAAGCTTTTCCGGATCGAGGCCGGTCAGCACGATAATCTCGCGCAGCGCCATCACGCTTTCATTCGTGCGGTCATGAATGCGCGCGATCAGGTCCTTGTTCTCCATCGACATTTTTGTCAGTCGGGAGCGGAGTTCGCTGACCTCGGTCGTGAGGGCGTCCTCCTTGTGAAGGCGGCTGTTGAATTCCCGTTTCAGGCTGGCGAACTGGGCGCGGGTTTGCTCCAGCTCCTTGTAAATCTCGTCCTTGGTCGAGGCGTAGAGATTGACCAATCCGCGTAAAGACGCCAGCCGCTGCTCGGTTTTCGCGCGGTTGGTGTCCGCCTCGTCGCGCTGGCGGGCGGTCTGGAACAGCGCCTTGTTGAGCTGCATGATCTCCAGTTCCAGCTGCTCGCGCCGGGCGTTGGTGCTGTGCAGGCTCTCGCCGAGGGCGCGGATGCGATCCTCCAGCGATTTCTTCTGCGCCTTGTCGCCCGTGGCGCTGGAGGCAAATTCAAGTGCCTTTTCAACGACATGGCGATCGGCCAGCACATCCTCAAGGCGGGCGTACTGCTGATCCAGCTCAACCTGTGTCGCGGCGATCTTTGATTGCGCCAGCTCGAAATCCGCGGAAACGGCGTTAAATTCGGACTGGAGCGAGAGGAGGGTCGCCTGCTGTTGCGTCATTTCCCGGTACTGCAGCGCGCCCGATACCATGAGATAGGCGAACATGCCGCCAAAGCCGACGGAAACGGCGAAACCCATCGCCTGCGCCGCAACGGAAAGCTTGAGATATTTGAGTTGTCCCCGAGTGGAGATGATAACCTGACGGTCCGTAAACAATTTATCCACGACGGCCTTCAGCTTCATCTGCTCTTCCTGATCTTCTGTTGCATACCAATATTACGGGGATGGTGGGTAATAGAACTGATTTTTTCGTAAACTTCAACTGCTCACAGCGACCGCTAAAATTTGGTGTATTTTGTCTCTTTTCGCAAAGACGGAACGGACAGCGGGTGGTAGTAATTGGCTGGCAGTCCGGCAACCGACCGTGCGTCTTCGTTAAATGGGGGTTTTAAAAGGCCTTTAAAGAATTTTTGTACTAATGCCTGCCAGGTCTTTTCCGCGTCGAGATCATTATTTTCGCAAAAATGGTGGAACCAGCGGCTGCCGATTGCGACGTGACCAATTTCGTCACTTAAGATTATGTTAAGCACGTTGACGCTCTTTTCGTCGCCGATCTTGCCGAATCGGGTGATCATGGCGGGGGTGACATCGAGGCCGCGCGCCTCCAGCACCATCGGCACCACCGCGAGCCGGGCGGCGAGGTTGTCGCGCGTTGCCATTGCCGCCTCCCACAGGCCGTCATGGGCCGGAAAATCGCCGTAAGAATAGCCAAGCTCCGCGATCCGGTCGGCGAGAAGGGTGAAATGTTTCGCCTCCTCATCACCAACCTGCACCCAGTCGTCATAGAAGGCGCGGGGGAGATTCTCTTCTGTGAAGCGCGCCACCATGTCCCAGGCGAGATCGATGGCATTCAGCTCGATATGCTGCACCGCATGGAGCAATGTCGCGCGCGCCGCGTCGGACTGGCCGCGCCGCCGCGGCATCTCGGCCGGGGGCAGGAGGGGTGGTTTCCCGGGCCGCGCGGGCCGGTCAGGGGGCAGGGCACTGCCGATCTCCATCGTCCCGGCGGCGGTGCGCCACCGGTCTGCCGCCTCCCGGCTTTTGGCGGCCTTTTGCGCGGCGTCCGGCTCGGTCAGCACGGCGACCGCAAGATCAGAGAGAGAGGTCACGGGCTAAAGGGCTTTCGCCGCTTCCAGTACCGCCTCCACATGTCCCTTGACCTTTACCTTGCGCCAGACATTGCGGATCACGCCCGCGTCATCGATCAGGAAGGTCGCGCGCTCGATCCCCATATATTTGCGGCCATACATGTTCTTTTCGACCCAGACGCCGAAGGCCTCGCAGGTGGTGCCGTCCTCATCGGAGGCGAGAATGACTTCCAGTGCCTGCTTTTCGCGGAAGTTCGCATGTTTCTTGAGGGAATCGCGGGAGACCCCGATCACCTTCACGCCAAGCTTGTCGAATTCCTTGATACTGGCGGTGAAATCCTTCGCCTCGGTGGTGCAGCCGGGGGTGCTGTCCTTGGGATAGAAATAGAGCACAAAGGGCGTGCCTTTCAGGACGTCTAGGCTCACATCCTCCCCGCCATCGGTGGGCATATTGAATTCCGGGGCTTTCTCTCCAACGTCGGGCATGGTCACTCCTTTTTCTTTTTGCCGGCGAGATGCGCGTGCAACAGCCGGTCGATATCGTCTTGGGCGCTTTTGAGCTTTTTAGCGAGCTCGTCGAAATTATCAACCTCCGCGGCGGCGGCAAGGGCATTTTTCAGGGCGAGCGGGATGGTCTCGTCGATTTTCCGGCCGCCAAGGCAGAGCTGCTTGAGGCCGCTGATATTGAGGTAGAGCCGGAGGATTTCGACCAGCCTGTCGGCCACATCCGGCGCTAAAATCCCTTCTGACTTCATGACCTTCAGGCTGTCCATGGAATTGGGATCGAGGATGTCCGGATGATCCGGGCCATGCTTAAGGCGGAGATACTGGCAGAGGAATTCAAGGTCCATGAGCCCGCCGACGGCATGCTTGATGGCAAGCGGGTTGTCACTGCCATGCTGTTTCAGCACCCGCGTCCGCATGTCGAGCGTATCTTTACGGATTTTCTCGCTGTCGCGCCGGGTGAGGGCGATTTCGCGCAGCATTTTCTCGGTTTTCTCGCAGAGCGCCGCATCGCCCGCGACCACGCGCGCCCGGGTGAGGGCCAGATGCTCCCATGTCCAGGCCTCGTCCTCATAATATTTGCGGATACTCTCGATCGGCAGGGAGATCGGACCTGACTTGCCATGCGGCCGGAGCCGCATATCGACCTCATAGAGCTTTCCCTCGCCGGTATGAACGCTGAGCGCGTTGATAAGGCGTTGGCAAAAGCGGGTATAGTAGAGGCCCGCCGAGATGGGCTTTTTGCCGTCGGTCATCATGCCGTCTTCCGGGGTCTCGAAGACGAAGATCAGGTCCGCGTCCGAGGCTGGGGTCATCTGCCGGCTGCCCAGCTTGCCCATGGCGATCACCGCGAATTCCCCGCCCGGCACGACGCCGTGGGCAGTGGCGAATTCCTCCCGCACCTTGACCAGCATCGCGTCGAGGATCACCTCGCACAAATCGGAGAAGGCGGGACCGGCGGCGACCGTCGCGCCAAGGCCGGAGCCGTGGTCGACGTTATCGAGGATCTGCACGCCCAGGCGGAACTTGCGGTCGTTCGCCCAGCGGCGGGTATAGTCGAGCACATCCTGGAAATCCCGCGCCGTGGAGAGGATCAACTCGAGATCGGCCGCGAGAAAATCGCGCGGCGGCAGCGGCGCCATGAATTCCGTATCCAGCACCCCGTCAAGCAGCATCGGGTTCCCCGAGAGCGTCTCCGCCAGCTCCGGCGCCATGCCCATGATCTTCGCCAGCAGCTTGAGCAGGCTCGGGTGCGCCTTGAACATGGTGAAAAGCTGGACCCCGGCGGGCAGCTTTTGCAGGAACACGTCGAAGCGGGTGAAGGCGGCGTCGGGATTGCTGGTGTCCCCGAGCGACTCGAGGATTTGCGGCATCAGCGCGGTGAGGATCTGCTGCGTACGGACATTGCGGGTCGAGCGGTAGCGGCCGTGGTGCCATTCGCGCACTGTCTGCGAGACGGCGCTGGTGTTCTCGAAGCCGAGCTCGGCCAGCGACTTGAGGGTTTCCGGGTCATCCTCTGCCCCGGTGAAGACCAGACGACCCGCCTTGCGGTCCGGCGTTTCCTCGAACGCGAACAGGGCGTCGTAATGGCCCTGCACGGTTTCCAGGGTGGTGCGCAATTCCTTGCGAAACGCCTCTGCCTCGTCATAGCCGAAGAAGACACCGAGTTTCCGGAACTCCTCCGGGTCCTCGGGCAGCAGCTGCGTCTGCTCGTCATGGGTCATCTGCAGGCGATGTTCCAGCTCGCGAAGATATATATAAGCCTCCTGCAGTTCTTCCCGTACCGTTGCGTCAATCTTGCCCGCCGCGGCAAGCTGCGACAGGGTGCCGAGGGTCGTGACCTCGCGGAGCAGCGGATTGCGCCCGCCCTCGATCAGTTGCTGGGTCTGGCAGAAAAACTCGATCTCGCGGATCCCGCCGCGACCGATCTTGATGTTATGGCCCTCCAGCGAGATTTTCGAGAATCCCTTGTGAGTATGTATCTGCGACTTGATCGCCTGAATATCCTCGATTGCCGCGAAATCCATGGACTTGCGCCAGATAAAGGGGGTGAGGAAGGTGACGAATTCCCGCCCGGCCTTGAGGTCGCCGGCGATGGCGCGGGCCTTGATCATGGCGGCGCGCTCCCAGTTCTGGCCCTGACTCTCGTAATAGACATGGGCAGCGCCGACGGAAAGCGCGATCGGCGTTGCGCCGGGGTCTGGCCGGAGCCGGAGGTCGGTGCGAAAGACATAACCGTCGCGGGTACGCTCCTGCATCATGGTGACAAGGTTGCGGGCGATCTTGACGAAGCAGTCCTGGACCGAGCGGCGACCGGTATAGCTCGTCTTCGCGGCGTCGAAGAGGACGATGAGATCAATGTCGGAGGAATAGTTAAGCTCTCTCGCGCCGAGCTTGCCCATGCCGATGATGATCAGGCCGCTGTCCCTTCTCGGATCGTCAGGGTGGGGCAGGACCAGTTCGCCCTTATCGCTTGCCGTCTTCAGCAGATGGCGGCAGCAGAAATCCACCGCCGTATCGGCGAAGGTCGAGAGCACACCGGTGATCTTCATCAGCTCCCAGACTTTCCCCATGTCGCAGAGCGCCGTCAGCAGGGCGATCCGCCGCTTGGCAACACGCAGCGCCGCCATCACCGCATCGCGCTCCGCCTCCAGATGGCAATCCGCCTGCAGCGCGTTATATATCCACTGAAGCGTCCGGTCAGCGCCGTCCTCCACCAGATGACGGAGGAGATGCGGCTCCATCAGAAGGCAGCTTGAAAGAAACGGGCTGTTGCCAAAAACGCTGGTGAGGATCTGCGGGCCTGTTTCCGTGCCCTCAAGCTGCTTGGCAAAGGCCGCGAGTTCAGGGTCGGTGGCGGTGACTTCCTGCCAGCTTTGAAGGCCGACGGCAAGCAGTTCCGGATCGCCGGGTGAGGGAAGATCCGCCATCACATCGGCGAACGGGATTTTTTTAATTTCTGCGATATCCTGCATTCCTAATCCGGGTTGCATGGGTTACGATAATGAAATCAATTATCAGGACAGACTTTTTTTATACAAGCCTTATTCAGAGCGAATTTCTCAATTGGTTAAAGCATCCTCCAGATTAGTGTACCGGATCCTGATGGGAGCCGTCGTCCTTGTCTTTGTCGCGGCGCTGGCGTTGATCGCGGGGCTGTCGCGCGGGCCGATGTCGTTGTCCTTTGTCGAGCCCTATGTCGTGCAGATACTGCAGGTGCAGTATCCGGAGGTCAAATTCGACTTCAGCAATCTCGAGCTGGAATGGAACGGTCGCGACAAGAACCTGATGGTCGCCATCGACAATCTCGAGATTTCCGACGAGACGCGAAAAGTCGCCTCCATCCCCGATGTGACAATGGTGTTCAGCGGCGAGGCGTTGCTGCGCGGCCGGATCGCCCCGGCGGAGCTGGAATTCACCGGCCTCAAGATCCGCCTGACCCGCAACAAGGCGGGGGAGATCAAGTTCGGTTATGAACATAGCCTGATGGCTGAACGCGGGACCAGCGGGGGCCTGACCCGCGATACAGACGAGAGCGCCGAGGATGTCCCCGTGGCGGACGAGTATCTCAATATCCTCAATGAGTTGAGCAAGGAGCCGGACCCGGAGAGCCTGACGGGTTATCTCCAGCGGCTGGAACTCTATGATTCCGCGGTCTTTATCGAAGATGAAATCCTAGGCCGTTTCTGGCGGGTGACCGGTGCCGATGTGTTCGTGTGGCGGGAGAACCGGGGCCTCAGCGGGCAGGCCAGCGGCCTGATCAAGGTCGGGAACGAGAATGTCTCCGTGGTTGCGTTTGGTGATTATGACCGGGACTACAAGCGCACCCGGATCGACGGCCAGTTCAGTGACCTGCCGCTGCCGCTGGTCGGGGCACAGGTGGCGGAACTTGACATCCTGAAGGGGGTTAAACTCTCCCTGTCCGGGCATGTGAATGCCGACCTCGACGAGAAATTCAGTTTTGATTCCCTCGGCTTCGATGTGACGGCCGGTGCCGGCGAGATTGACCTGCCGGAGCTGTATAAGGAGCCGCTCTCCATTGACAGCCTCTCGGTATCGGGCGAGGTGACGGGCGATTTCCGGAAGATCACCCTTGAAAGCGTGACAGCGGAAACCCTGGGAACCTCTGTCGTGATGGAGGGGGTTGTTGACGTGGCAGAGGCGGGCACGGGCCTGACTCTTGCGGGCAGCCTCCGGGATCTTGCCGTCGATAACCTCGGGCGGTTCTGGCCTTACTCCATGGCCAGCAACGGCTATGACTGGGTAACCAAGAATATCCGCGGCGGGAAAGTGCCCCAGGCGAGCTTCACCATAGACCTGCCGCCCGGCGCGCTGGAAAGCGGGGAAATCCCGAAAGACTCCGTCGTCCTGAAATTCGATATCAAGGGCACGTCTGCCGACTATTATTCACCGCTACCCAAGGTGACGGATATCGACGGGAGCGCGGTACTGACCGAAACCGGGGTCTCCATAACCGGCATGACCGGAAAACTTGGCAGTCTCGATGTGACGTCGGACAAGGTGATCATCAACGAGTTTGATAAATATGACCAGCTCGCCGATATTGCCATCCGCGTGACGGGGAGCAGCCGGGAAATCTTCACCTTCCTCGATCTGGAGCCGCTCGGCCTCGCCACCCCCTATGGCATTGTACCGTCGGCGATGACGGGGACGGGAACGGTAGATGCATCGTTCAAGTTTCCGTTGCGTTTCGATTTGCAGCTTGAAAACGTCAAATACGCGGCCAATGGCGATTTCACCGAGGCGACCATCCCTGACGTGGCGGAGAATTATACCCTGACCAAGGGCGCGCTGAACGTCGCCGTCGATCCGAAAGGCGTGCAGGTCTCGGGCACGGCGGCGCTCAATGACGTCCCGGCAAAAATCGAGGCAGAAAGCTGGTTTACGGGGGCGAAGGAAGGCCATCGCCGCTATGTGCTGACCGCCACCCCCGATGATGCGGCGCGCAAGGCGCTCCATCTCGATACGTCGTATTTGGCGGGGCCCATGAAGGCGAAGGTGACCCTGGAAACCATTCCTGACGGGCGCGCAAGCGGTGCAATCAAGCTCGACCTCACGGACACCGAGATCAAGGTGGATGCCCTGCACTGGACGAAGGCGGCGAGCGTCGCCGGCCAGTTTGCGGCGGAGATCAACTCGACGGCCGGGGATGTGACGACACTGTCCAACATTGCGGTTACCGCCGGGGATCTCGTGGCCAGCGGCACGGCGATTTTGAAAGAGGACCTGCTCGCGGAACTGACTCTGCCCTCCGTCCGCTATGGGGAGAATGATTTTGGTCTCGTCTTCAGCCAGGCGCAGCTTGGCAAAATGGCGGTCAAGGTGCGCGGCGCGCAATTCGATCTAAAGCCGTTCGTGGTCGCGACCTATGACCTGAACGAAGTGGATGTCGATGGCCCGGAAGAGAACCGCTTGATCGATATTCATGTCGATATGGACCGGGTGCTGCTCGATCACGACCTGACCCTCGACAATGTCGCCGCCGACATGAGTATTGACGGAAATCTCATAACGACCGGGATGGCCCAAGGGAAGTTCAAGGGCGAGAAGAGCTTTGATTTCGAAATCATCCCCTCGGCCAAGGGACGGCTCGTCACCTTTATTTCCGATGACGCGGGATCGCTCTTTCGCGGCCTTGATCTCTACGACGATTTTCGCGACGGCAACCTGAAGCTGACCGCCGAGATTGACGAC
The DNA here is from genome assembly GCF_017313765.1 of Sneathiella sedimenti. Lineage (GTDB taxonomy): Bacteria > Pseudomonadota > Alphaproteobacteria > Sneathiellales > Sneathiellaceae > Sneathiella > Sneathiella sedimenti. Next base: position 260,756 of record NZ_JAFLNC010000004.1, read on the forward strand.
AGCCAACCCTCCCGCCCGGCGGAGGGAACGGTCGCGATCAAGGATGTGCGGGTTGTGAATGCGCCGGTGCTCGGCAAGATCCTGACCCTCGGCTCCCTCGGCGGTATTGTTGACCTGCTGCGCGGGGAGGGGATGGTCTTCGCGACGGTGGAAGGGCCCTTCACTTATGAGAACGGCATTTTCACCACCAAGGATTTCCGCGCCATCGGGTCCATCGGCATCACGCTGACCGGCACGGTGGACCAGCCTGCGAACAAGATTGACATGTTCGGCACGGTGATCCCGTCCTATACATTAAATTCCATGCTTGGGAATATACCGATCCTTGGCACCCTGCTCGTCGGCAAGAAGGGGGAGGGAATTTTCGGCTTCTCCTACAAGGTGCGGGGCGGGCTGGAAGATCCGGATATCAGCGTCAACGCCGTCTCGGCGCTGGCGCCTGGTATCCTCCGCCGCATGTTCTTCGAGCCCTGGGACCAGGACGATATCCAGCCGCCGTCAACAAACAAGCCCAACAACCGCCAGAGCCCGTAAGCGGGTCAGACCGGCTGGATCAGGTAGTGCCGCTTCTTGCCGGCGGAAAGCTTGATCCGTCCGTCAGGGTCGAGGTCGCTGAGGCTGATTGTCGCTTTTTCGTCCGCGATTTTCTCGTCATTGAGGCGCGCGCCGCCCCCCTTGATGAGTTTCCGCGCTTCGGAATTTGATCCGGCTAGGCCTGCCCGCTGAAACAGCGCGGCGGCGGGAATGCCGGCTTCAAGCTCACCCTTCGGCACGTCCAGCGTCGGCAGCCCTTCCGCCGTCTGGCCCATCTCGAAGGTCTGCCGGGCGGTTTCGGCCGCGGCCTCGGCGGCGGCCTTGCCATGGGCCATCTCGGTGCAGGCATCGGCGAGAATTTTCTTCGCGTCGTTCAGCTCCGCACCTTCAAGCTTTTCAAGCCGTGCAATCTCGTCCATCGGGATTTCGGTAAACAGCCGCAGGAACTTGCCGACATCGGCATCTTCCGTGTTGCGCCAGAACTGCCAGTAGTCATAGGCGCTCAGCATATCTTCATTGAGCCAGATCGCGCCGCCCAGTGTCTTGCCCATCTTCCCGCCGGAAGCGGTGGTGAGCAGCGGCGAGGTCAGGCCGAACAGGGAAAAGCCGTTGGTCCGGCGGCCGAGCTCAACGCCATTGACGATATTGCCCCATTGATCGGAGCCGCCAAGCTGCAGGCTGCAATTGTATTTCTTCTTCAGCTCGACGAAGTCGTAGGCCTGCAGGATCATGTAGTTGAACTCGAGGAAGGTCATGGACTCCTCGCGCTCCAGCCGGAGTTTCACGCTGTCGAAGGAGAGCATCCGGTTGATCGAGAAATGCGGTCCGTACTCACGCAGGAACGGAATGTACTCGATCTTGTCGAGCCAGTCCGCGTTATTGACCATGATCGCGTCCGTCGGCCCGTCCCCGAAGGTGAGGAACTTTTCGAACACCTTCTTGATACCGGCCATGTTTTCCTCAATGGCTTCATCGGTGATCAGCGGGCGGCTTTCATCGCGCCCGGTCGGATCGCCGACCTTCGTCGTCCCGCCGCCCATCAGCACGATCGGCTTGTGCCCGGCCTTCTGCAGGCGGCGCAGGATCATGATCTGCATGAGGCTGCCCGCATGGAGGCTTTTCGCCGTACAGTCAAAACCGATATAGGCGGTCACGATATCATCAGCAAAAGCTTTATCCAGCGCGTCGATATCTGTACATTGGTGCAGGTAGCCGCGTTCAGTGAAGACTTTCAGGAAGTCGGAGCGTAATTCGGTCATGGAACTTGATTCTGTCACTTAGAGTTAAAGAGCGCCATCGTTTAGCACATATGGGAACCAGATTAAAAGTGCGGTATGACACATGACGTCAATAAAACAAAAACAGGACCAAATTAAACCCCTTCGCGCCCTTGGATTGATGAGCGGCACGTCGCTCGACGGGGTCGACGCGGCGATTATCGAAACGGATGGAGAGACGGTTTCCAGCCATGGTCCCGTCCACTCCGTTCCCTATGAGCCCGAATTCCGGGCGCGCCTGCGCGATGTCCTCGGGAAGAGGGGCGCGCCGGGGACGCTGATTGCGGATTTTACCCGGTTGCAGGCGGACTTTGTCCTTGCGCTGCTGAAGGCGAATAACATGACGCCGCCTGATATTGATTTGGTCGGCTTTCACGGCCAGACCATCTTTCATGACCCGAAGAACCGCGTGACGGTGCAGATCGGCGATGGCGCGATGATGGCGGAACTGACGGGCATTGATACGGTGGCCGAGTTTCGCCATGACGATGTGGCCGCGGGCGGCGAGGGAGCGCCCTTCGCGCCGCTCTATCACCGGGCGCTTGCCCGCGATCTCGACGGACCGCTTGCCGTGCTCAATCTCGGCGGGGTCGGAAATGTCACCTATATCAATGGCGATGAGGTGCTGGCCTTTGATACCGGGCCCGCCAATGCGCTGATGGATGACTGGATCCTGACCCACACGGGCCAGCCGTTCGATGATGGCGGCAGGATCGCCGCGTCAGGGCAGGTGAATGAGCCGGTGCTCGCCCGGCTGCTCGATAACCCGTATTTCGATCTGAAACCGCCGAAAAGCCTCGATCGCGATGAATTTCCGGTGGCGGAACTCCTCTCGGGTCTGGGGCTCGAGGAGGGGGCGGCGACACTCCTGCATTTCACCAGCGAGAGCATCCGCCGCGCGCTGCGTCACCTCCCGGGAAAACCGAACCGCTGGCTGTTGACCGGCGGCGGGCGCAAGAACCCGGCGCTGGTACTGGCGATCGAGACGGTTGTCGGGGTGCCGGTCGAGCCGGTCGAGGCGGTCGGCTGGCGCGGCGATGACCTGGAGGCGGAGGCGTTTGCCTTCCTCGCGGTCCGGAGTGTCCGTGGCCTGCCGCTCAGCCTGCCGACGACGACGGGCGTGCCGACGCCGATGTCGGGCGGGCGCTTCTACCCCGCACAGTCGAAAAAAGCGCGGATCGGCGTGAGCTAGTCCGCGTCGTCCTCATCTGTGCCGTTCAGGCGCATGTCGAGATAGTCGTCGACGGAGGCCATCAGTTTGTCGAGGCTGTTCTCGAAGAAATGGTCTGCGTCGGGAATCTCGTCATAATGAATGGTGATGCCCTTTTGCGCCTTCAGCTTCTCGACCAGCTTCTTGATATCCTTTCGCGGCACCAGAACGTCCTGGTCGCCATGAATGATAATGCCTGACGACGGGCAGGGGGCGAGGAAGGAAAAGTCATACATGTTCGCGGGCGGGGCGACGGAGATGAACCCGGCGACTTCCGGCCGGCGCATCAGCAGCTGCATGGAAATCCACGCGCCGAAGGAAAAGCCGCCGATCCAGACGGCCGGGGCATTCGGGTTATGGGTCTGCATCCAGTCAAGCGCGGCGGCGGCATCGGACAACTCGCCCACGCCGTGATCATAATCGCCCTGGCTGCGGCCGACTCCGCGGAAATTGAAGCGAAGCACAGAGAAACCGCGCTTCTTGAAGGTGGTAAAGAGGTTGTAGACGACCTTGTTATTCATGGCGCCGCCATACTGCGGATGCGGATGGAGGATCAGGGCGAGGGGAGCGTTCGGATTGTCTGAATGGTGATACCGCCCTTCCAGGCGTCCTTCGGGTCCATTAAAAATAACGTCAGGCATTTTTTTTCTATTTCCTACAGCAGCTTCTATATTGAGCCGGATACACCATGGATATGGCCCTTTTTTCGGCTTGCGCCAGCGAGAAACGCGTCACGGGAACACCAATAGTATCCTTGACGGTTCCTCAGATATACATATATCTGTTAGGTATGGGCGCTTTAAACCTCAGGTGAATTCCGCTACAAGAGCGGCACAATACAGAAGGTAAGGGCAAATGTTCAAGCATATTAGCGAAGAAATTACTTGCGTGATGGAACGGGACCCGGCAGCAAGAACCCGTTTGGAGGTTGCGCTGCTCTATCAAGGCTTCCATGCGGTCGTCTTTCACCGTCTCGCTCATTGGCTGTGGGAGCGTAACTGGCGCCTGCTTGCGCGGCTGCTCTCGCAGTTCAGCCGCTTCCTCACCGGCATCGAAATCCACCCCGGCGCGAAGATCGGTCGCAAGCTCTTTATCGACCATGGCATGGGTGTCGTGATCGGTGAAACGTCGGAAATCGGCGATAATGTAACCCTTTATCATGACGTGACGCTTGGTGGTGTCGCGCCCTCCATTGACTCCGATGCGCAGCGTGGCGTGAAGCGCCACCCGACGTTGGGGGATGATGTAATCATCGCCTCGGGTGCCCAGATCATCGGCCCAATTACCATTGGAAAATGTGCCCGCGTCGGGGCGAACTCGGTCGTTCTCAAGGATGTACCAGAACGTACGACGGTTGTCGGCGTCCCGGCCCGCGCGGTAAATGGTGCGGCAAAAAGTACGCAGGACAACAGATTCGCCGCCTATGGTGTCGGGAATCATGATCTGCCTGACCCGGTTTTCAAAGTGATGGACGGCCTGCTCGACAAGGTGCAGTCACTTTCCATGCGCGTGGAAGAGCTGGAGAATGAACGCCGCACCCAGGCGGAGTCGCCGATTGCCCTCAAGCCGAAGAAAAAGCCGGCGGCGAGGACCGCAAGCAAGACAAAAGCGGATAGCTGATCTTTTCTAACTGAGCATGGCTGCGGGCCCGATTGTACCTATGGCGAAAACCGTTTATCTCGATTTTAACGCAACAGCGCCAATCCGGCCCGAAGTGGTAAACGCCATGGTCGCCGTCATGGAGGCGGGTGGCAATCCGTCGTCCGTGCATCAGGCGGGACGCACGGCGAGAAACCGGGTGGAGGAGGCACGGGGCCGCCTCGCCCGTCTGCTCGGGTGCAAACCCCCTGAGATTATCTTTACCTCCGGCGGGACGGAGGCGAACAATTTCGCGCTCTCGTCTTTTCCCGACCGGCCGCTTCTTATTTCCGCTGGCGAACATGATTCGGTCCTGGCCGTTGCGCGGAACGCAGTACAACTTCCCCTCACGTCTGATGGTCAGCTCGATCTTGCCGCACTTGGCGTTTGCCTGGATGAGGCAGGCGAGGGCGCGCTCGTCTCCGTCATGCTGGCGAATAACGAGACCGGGGTGATCCAGCCGGTCGCCGAGATTGCGGCCCTCGTGCATGAAAAGGGCGGCCTTTTCCATTGCGATGCCATTCAGGGTGCAGGCAAGATCCCAGTTGATTTCAAGGCGCTTGGGGCGGATATGATGTCTGTCTCCGCCCATAAGTTCGGCGGTCCGCAAGGGATCGGGGCGCTTGTCCTGCGGGACGGGCTGGCGGTCCCGCCTCTGCTGAAAGGAGGCGGGCAGGAGCTTGGCCGTCGCGCCGGCACGGAGAATGTCGCCGGGATCGTCGGTATGGGTGTCGCCGCGCAGTCCGCCCACGAGGGGCTCGACAGCTATGAGACGGTTGCCAAGCTTCGCGATCGGCTGGAAGCGCAGTTGCTTAACATTTCTCCCGAGAGCCATATTTATGGCCATGAATCGCCGCGGCTTCCCAATACAACGGCCATCTCCATGCCGGGCGTCGCATCGGAACTCCAGGTGATGTCCCTCGACCTTGACGGGATCGCGGTCAGCGCGGGCTCGGCTTGTTCGTCGGGCAAGGTCAAGGCCAGCCACGTCCTGAAAGCCATGGGCGCCAGCGACGAGGAGGCAGGGTCCGCCATTCGGATCAGTCTTGGCTGGACCACCACGGAGGTGGAGATCGACCGGCTTGTCGCGAGCTGGCGGAAACTTTACCAGCGGAAATCGCCGAAATTTGCCGCATAGGGCCTAGACATGACGCGGCGGGCAGGATAGGTAAATCAGTAAGGATGTTCAGGAGTTCACGCGCGTATGCCGAAAATGACCTTTATCAAGCCCGATGGCAGCCGACAGGAAGTTGATGCGCCGCTCGGCCGGACGATTCTGGAAATTGCCCATCAGAACAATATTGATCTGGAAGGCGCCTGCGAGGGGAGCCTTGCCTGCTCGACCTGCCATATCATCGTCTCGGACGAGGATTTCGAGCGCCTGCCCGACCCGACCGAGGATGAAGAGGATATGCTCGATCTCGCCTATGGCCTGACCCGGACCTCGCGGCTCGGCTGCCAGATCGAAATCACGGAGGAACTCGACGACCTGGTCGTGACCCTGCCCGGCGGATCGAACAACATGATGCTGTGATGAGCCGCGGACTTTTCGACCGGCTGAAGACCGACAATGCCGCCCTGTGGGACGCCTATACCCATCATGACTTTGTAACCGGTATGCAAACGGGCGCCCTGCCCAAAACCGCCTTTCAATACTACCTCAAGCAGGACTATCTGTTTCTGATCCAGTTTGCGCGGGCCTATGCACTGGCCATTTACAAGGCCGACAACCTGACCGAGATGCGCTCCGCCCTTGCCGGGGTGAAGGCGATTCTCGAGATGGAGATGGACCTGCATGTGGGCTATTGCGCCGACTGGGGCATTGCCGCGTCGGAGCTGGAAACGCTTGAGGAAGCCCCGCAAAATATCGCCTATACCCGCTTCGTGCTGGAACGCGGCATGGCGGGTGACCTGCTCGACCTGATGGTCGCGCTCAGCCCTTGCGCCATCGGCTATGGCGAGATCGGTGCGCGGCTCGCCAAATCGCGGAAAACGAAGATCGAGGGCAACCCCTACATCACCTGGATCGAGATGTATGCGGGGGCGGAGTACCAGCAGCTGGTCACCGACATGACGGCGGAGATTGACGCGCTGGCGACCAAGCGGTTTACCGAGGCGCGTTTTCCCGATCTATCGAAGACCTTCGCCACCGCGACCCGGCTGGAAGCGGATTTCTGGCAGATGGGCCTCACCGCGGAGCACGCGTCCTAATACAGCTCGCCTTCCAGCGTCCAGGCGACTTCAAAGTCCTGTACATAGTCGTTATGGGTGACGAGGCCGTCCTTCTCGGTCCAGTAATGCAGCAGGTATTCCGGCGGCTCGAAGGTGGTGCTGAGTTCGTTATTTTCGCCCAGCAGCAGCCTCACCTGATGGGATGTGGAGGGGCAGGTCTGGACAATCGTGCCGCCGACGAGTCTCTGGATGGCCCGGTGCAGATGGCCGCAGAGCACCCGCTCGATATGGTCATGCCGGGAAATCACCTCGGCGAATTCCGCCATGTCGAGCAGGCCCATCGCATCCATGCTGGTCAGGCCGGTCTTGAACGGCGGGTGATGCATGAAAATAACGACGGGGCGATCGCTCTCGCGGCTCAGCTCTTCCTCCAGCCAGTCGAGCTGCTCCTGTCCCAGATGGCCTTGCGGTTTGCCATGGATATTGGTGTCGAGGCAGATGAACTTGAGCGGCCATCCCTCCACCACGTAATACAGCTTGCCGTCCTTCTGCAAATAGTCATGGTCGGGAAACATCTTGCGGAGCAGGGTGCAGTCATCATGGTTGCCGGGCAGCAGATAGACCGGCATCTCGAATTCGGGCAGAATCTCGCGCAGGATCTCATATTCCTCCGCTCTCGCGGTGTTCACCAGGTCGCCGGTGAGGAACACAAGATCGGGGCGGTTGACGCTGTTGTTTACATGCCGTGCCGCCTCCCGGAGTTTCGTTACTGGATCATAGAGCTTCGCGAAATCCTCCTCCGGCAAGGTGACATGGCTATCACTCAATTGCGCGATCAGCATGGCCTATCCTTCCTGCTGTACAATGGACAGCATATCACGAGTCCGGACAAACTTCTTCCTCGGAGATTTCCCGCCGCCGCGGGCCACTTCCGCCTGGTCAATTTTCTTCCAGTCCTCGAAGGAGACGGCCCGAATGCCTTTCTCCCGGCACCAGGCGTCGAGCCCTGCGGGCCCGCCTTTTGCGGGATTGCCGCCGCCTTCAAAATCGGCCAACATCCGCTCCACCACATTCTGGCTGTCGATGCGGTTGGTGCCGATGGTGCCGCTGGGTCCGCGCTTGGCCCAGCCGACCACATAAAGACCGTCGGCGACATGTCCCTCGTCATTCTTGACGATGCCTTTCTCGACCGGCAGCCCTTCCAGAATGCCCATCTCATAGCCGATGCAGGAGACAAGAAGCTGGCAATCGATCTCATAGGTCTCGCCGGTGCCAACGGCCTTGCCATCGACAATCCTGTTGCGCTCGAACCGGACGCCGGTAATCGCCTCATCCCCCAGGATCTCGACCGGGCTCGCCAGGAAATCAAGATGGATGGAACGTCCTTCGATCCCTGGACGGATCTGCTCGAAATTGCGGAGGAGGTCGAGATTTGTGTTTACAACCTTCTCCTCCTTCTTGTCGTCGGAGGTAAATTCCGCGGGCAGCACGCTCTTGTCGGTATAGGTCTTGGCGGAGACCAGCTCGGCAAACTCACCCAGCTCCTTGGAGGAAAACTGCGCATTCTCCGGCGCGCGGCGTCCCACCACATGCACGCATTTGAGCGGGCTTCTGAAAATCTCGCTGGCCGCATGCTCGGCGAGATCGGAAGTGACCATCTCATCCTCCGTCCGCATCAGGATGCGCGCGACATCAAGGGCGACATTGCCGTTGCCGATGACGACCGCCGTCTCGATATCCAGATTGGGCACCGCATCGCGATATTCCGGATGGCCGTTGTACCAGTAGACGAAGGTCTGGGCCCCGAATACGCCGTCCTTGTCCTCCCCGGGGATACCGAGACTGCGATCCTTCGGCGTGCCGGTCGCGATGACCACCACATCATACAGCTCCCGCAGCTTGTCGAGCGGGACATCACTGCCGAGGCCGATATTGCCGACAAAACGGACATTGTCATTCTCCATCACCTTGTCATAGGCGCGGGTAACATTCTTGGTGGTCTGGTGATCCGGGGCTACGCCCGCCCGCACCAGCCCGTACGGTGTGGCCAGCTTGTCGATGATATCTATCTGGCTTTCGGGGTTTTTCTTGACGATGGCTCCCGCCGTGTACATTCCTGCCGGACCGGAGCCGACGATACAAATCTTTAACCCTGCTGACATTTTCCCTGACTCATTCTTGTTCTTGAATTTTTGTTATACGGAACTAGCGTTTCTTCAATCCGCCAAAACGCCGGTAAAACTCCTCTGATGCGGGGGGCAGTCTCCCCGTTTCATTCTCAAGTATTGTCATCAGATATGCCTCTGCGCCCTCCCAGACCAGATGATAGATGGTGCGAAACAGCTCCCGCGCCTGGTTGCCGTTCCACCCCGGCGGCAGCAATTCCGCCGGTAACATCGGGTCCCGCAAGAGAACCCGCCGGTAATCATGCACCAAGAGGCTGCGAATGATAAAACATTTTTTTTCGTCAAGGGGTGCCCCGGTCTGGGCAAGGTCGGCAAAGGCGCTGAAATGACCGATGAAACGGGCATAGTCCGCCTCCAGATCCTTCAGGTTCCAGCCCTTCTGCACCAGGATTTCCGGTGCGTTGTAGGGGGTAGCCCCGACGCCAGTCGCGCTTAAGGCGGTTACTTTGCCGGTCAGGCCAAGGTCGGTGAGAAGGCTGTCAACGCTGGCGGCGCTGGCTGTCGGATGGGCGTAAACGCCGCCGCCAAGGGTGCCGAAACCAAGCCAGCCAAGCTCCGTCTCCAGCTTGCGGCGGTTCTTCTCCGCAAGGTCGCGGCGCAGCGCGAACAGGAACAGCCAGTTGCCGTCCCAGGCGATATCTCCCGCGGCATAGATACGCCGTGTCGCCTCGGCGAAGCGATGGGAGCCGGTTTCTGTCAGGCGATAGAAGCTTCGCCGCCCGACCTGGCTCGACGCGAGCATGCCTTCCTTCTGCAGGCGGAAGACGGCGGTGCGTACCACGCGCTCGTTGAGGCCGAGGGAATCCACCAGTGTAATCAGGCTGCCCAGCCAGACGGTGCCGCCATGAGGGGACACCGCATCGCCCCAGACGGTGACCAGCAGGGATTTGGCTTTCAGGTCCAGCTTCTTCAACAGGGGCGTGATCAGGGTGTCGGCGGGGCGCGCTTTGGTCATGCGGCCCCCGCGCTTTCAGGGAGAAAGAGCCGGCCTCTGGTCGAGTGAGTCGTCGCCAATTTTAACCCTTAGCTTCTTGTTTTGATTTTCCAATTTATACTTTATAGTCTTTTTCGATCCTAGGCGAAAAGAGGGGCGACGGTCCAGCGAACATGCAAAATCTTGAAAACATAGAATTGCTGAGTGAGCTCACGCCTCAGGAGCGCGCGGAAATTGCCGCCAAATGCGTCTGGCGGACTTATGGCGCGAATGAGCAGATCCTGGAGAGGTCGACAGACAGCCGCGATATGTATTTCGTTGTTTCCGGCAGCGTCAATATCGTCAATTACGGCGTCTCGGGGCGGGAGGTGACCTACGCCACCGTTGGGGAAGGGCAGTATTTCGGCGAGCTCTCGGCGATCGACGGACGGGCGCGGTCGGCCAATGTGGTGGCGAGTTCGCGCTGCCTGCTGGCGAGCCTCAGCCCGGAGCTTTTCCGCGACTTGCTGATGCGTAATCCGACAATCATGATGTCGGTGCTGCAGCGGCTCGCCCGGATCATCCGCATCAATGACGACCGCATCCTTGACCTGTCGACCCTGGGCGCGGTGCAACGGGTCTGCCAGGAACTGCTGCGTATGGCGGAACCGGACCCCCTGACCGCGAACAGCTGGCTGATCTATCCGATGCCGACCCAGAGCGTGATTGCGAGCCGGGTTTCGACGACGCGGGAGACCGTGGCGCGCGTGCTCGGCCAGCTTGGACATGAAGGGATGGTCCTGAAAAAGGGCAAGACGCTGTACCTGAAGGACCGCGACGCGATCGAGGATTATATCAAGACCCTCGCCATGACGCCGAGCCAAAGCAACCGCTGACCTTTCCGCCCCTCAGGCCCGGCTGATCGTTACTGCTTTCACTAGCGCCCAGACGGGTGTGTCCTTGGTGAGCTTCATATCCTCGAACGACTTGCGGGTAATTCGCGCCGTCAGCGGAAAGCCGACATCCAGCAGCAGTTCCTCCATCCCCTCGGCGCCGCTGCAATGGTCGACGAGGCGGCCCTTGAACCGGTTGAGGATCGACATGGATTTCGGTTCCGTCTTGGAGAGGGCGACATCGCGCGCCCGGATGCGCAGGCGTGCCGAACTGCCGATTTCCTTCGCGCCGCCGGTGATATAGAGTTTCCCGCCGCCCGCTGTTTCCAGCGTCAGCATGTGATGGGCGGGTTCATAGGCGGTGACGGTTGCCGCGATCAGGGTACCGGCATCATAGCCGCCGGCATAGGGGATCAGGTCAAGCCGGGTCAGGATATCGGCCGTTGGTCCCACCGCCTTCATTGCCCCGTTGTCGAGCAGCAGCAGGGTATCGGCGAGACGGGTAATTTCCTCGATCGAATGGGAAATATAGAGGGTAGGGATATCGAATTCTGATTTCAACGCCTCGATCAACGGGAGGATTTCCCTCTTCCGCGCGTCATCGAGACTGGAGAGGGGTTCGTCCAAGATCAGGATTTTCGGGTTGCTGAGCAGCGCCCGGCCGATGGCGACCCGCTGGCGCTCCCCGCCGGAGAGTGACGCGGGTTCCCGGTCCAGAAGCGCCGCGAGACCAAGAATGTCGGCCACCTTCTCGAACGAAACCGGTGTGGCCTTGCCAGCGCGTCGACCGTTGCCATAGGTGAGATTGCCACGCACCGAGTAATGGGGGAACAGGCGATGCTCCTGAAAGACAAAGCCGATATGCCGCTGATGAACGGGGATGTTGATATTCTTCGCGCTGCTGAACAGGGTCCGCCCGGCAAGCTCGATATGCCCCTCATCGGGGGTGACCAGTCCGGCCAGCATCTTCGCCAGCAATGTCTTGCCCGCGCCGGACGGACCAAACAGGGCAGTCAGCCCGGCCTCGGCCTTGATATCCGCGCTCAGGTGAAAGCGGCCGAGGGATTTCTTGACGCGAATATCAAACATTACACGCTGCCTCCCAGCCGGCGGTTTGAGCGACGGGTCAGCCATTCGGAAAGGGCTATGGCGGCGAAGGCCAGTACGACCGAGATAATAACCAGCCGCCACACCGCCGTTTCCGCGTCAGGTGTCTGAAGAAGGGTATAGATGGCGAGCGGCAGGGTCTGTGTCTCGCCGGGGATATTGGCGACAAAGGTGATGGTCGCACCAAACTCCCCGAGTGCGCGGGCAAAGCCGAGGGTGATCCCGGCGAGAATGCCCGGAATGATCAGCGGCAGGGTGATGGTGAGGAAGACCATGGCCGGCGACCGGCCCAGGGTGAGGGCGGCGACCTCAAGGTTCTGGTCCACTGCCTCAATGGCCTGGCGGATGGCTCGGGTGATGAAGGGAAAGGCCATCACCGCCGTGGCCGCGACAACACCCTTCCAGTTGAAAATGAGGGAAATGCCGAAATGGTCCAGCAGCCACGCGCCGATCACACCGCGATTACCAAGCAGGACCAACAGGAAATAGCCCACCACCACCGGCGGCAGGACGATCGGCAGATGCACCAGGACATTCAGCGCCGTCTTGCCGTAAAACTCCCGCCGGGCCAGAAGCCAGGCGATGAACAGCGCGGGCAGCAGGGAAATGCCGACACACCAGAGCGCGACTTTCAGGGAAAGCAGGATAACGTCCAGCTCTGCCGGGGACATGCTCATGGGGCGGGGGTCTTGTCCCCGTAGATCTCCTCAGGGGGGATCTCCACATCGCTGATAATCTCGGCCTTGCCGTCGCGGATACTCGTGAAAAAGCAGTTATGGCGACCGGTATGGCAGGCCACGCCGGTCTGCTCAACCAGCAGCAGGAGCGTATCACCATCGCAATCGACGCGAAAATCAACGAGCCGCTGCACATGGCCGGAGCTTTCGCCCTTGCGCCACAGCTTCCCGCGGGAGCGCGACCAGTAGCAGACCTGCCCTTTTTCGAGGGTTTCCTGAACAGCGTCGCGGTTCATCCACGCCATCATCAACACCTCGCCCGTGTCATGCTGTTGCGCAATCGCAGGGACGAGACCGTTCGCGTCAAAGGTAATGCTGTCCAGAATATCGCTGTCCATCGGATCATCTTATCCTATTTTGTCGAATCAGTCGCCGATTCGTCGTCTTATACTATTTTGCCGCGTTTAGCCGGTCAAAGCCGCTCTTTAAATCTGCAATCAGGTCATCCACGGCCTCAAGCCCGATATGGAGCCTTAAAAGAGGGTTCGTATTGTCCCATGTCGTAGCCGTCCTATAGCTGGTGGGATCAGCCAGGATAACCAGGCTTTCATAGCCGCCCCAGGAATAGCCCATGCCGAACAATTCCAGATCGTCGAGGAAGGCGGCGAGGGCTGCTTTCGGAACTTCCTTGAGTCGGATAGAGAACAGTCCGGAGGCGCCGAGAAAATCGCGTTTCCAGATGGCGTGACCCGGATCGTCGGGCATTGCGGGATGCAGCACCGAATGAACCTCCGGCCGTCCCTTGAGCCATTCGGCCACCTGAAGCGCGTTCTCCATATGCTGGTTCAACCGCACCGACAGCGTGCGAATGCCGCGCTGGGCAAGATAGACATCATCCGGTCCGGCTGTCTGGCCGAGCATATTCGCGCTCTTCTGCAGCTGCGGCCAGTATTCCTTGTTTGCCGTAACCGTGCCGATCATGACATCGCTATGGCCGACGATATATTTCGTCCCTGCCTGGATCGAGATATCGACCCCATGCTCGAACGGTTTGAAGAAGAGGGGAGACGCCCAGGTATTGTCCGTCAGCACCACCGCACCCTTTGCATGCGCGACGTCCGCGATGGCGGGGATGTCCTGCATCTCGAAGGTTTGCGAGCCCGGCGCCTCGGTATAGACAGCCGTTGTATTCGGGCGCATCAGCTCGCCGATGCCGGCACCAACAAGCGGGTCATAGTAGGTCACCTCAACGCCGAATCGAGACAGGAAATTATCGCAGAAGACCCGAACCGGGCCATAGACACTATCTGTCACCAACATGTGATCACCAGTCTTGACGACGGCGAGTATCGCGTTCGCGCACGCCGCGAGGCCGGAGGGGAACACCTGCGCGCGGTATCCGCCTTCCAGATCAGCGACCGCATCCTCCAGCGACCAGGTTGTCGGTGTGCCGATCCGGCCATAGGAAACGACCCGCTCGCCCGCCGCGCGCGCCGCGTGAGTCTTCTGCAATGCGTCCAATGACGGATAGAGAATGGTCGAGGCATGATAAACGGGGACATTGACGATGCCGAAATTACCTTCTGGATCACGTCCTGCGGTGACTAATTTTGTTTCATCTTTCATGGGAGGGGACAGCCTGCTGATTAGTTTTTGCTATTGTTCATTGCATATAGGATGGACGGCAAAGTTAAAAGAGCAAATTTCACCCATCATATCATGGCACAATGGCTTTTTTCGCACTTGCAGCAAATTTTTACATTGACGAGATGTATAAATTTACTATCGTCAAAGACTTAGGAGGTCATGATAACATAGATTATGATCTCCGCGTGTAATTCACTCAAGTGCTCAAAATAAGGGTACAGTACTTAATCGAAGTATGTGATTTACCGGACAGAATATTGAGAATTATCAATGGACAGGAAGGTCATTTTCATGAAAAAAGCGAGTTTTATTGCTGTCGCAGCAGCCGCGTCTTTTATGGCGACAGCGGCAACCGCAGCAACCCTGGATGATGTAAAAGCCAAGGGCTTCATCCAATGTGGTGTTACAACCGGTCTGGCGGGCTTTGCCGCGCCGAACAATGAAGGCAAATGGGAAGGCTTCGACGTGGATTTCTGCCGCGCGATGTCTGCCGCCATTTTCGGTGCCCCGGACAAGGTGAAATATACCCCCACGACAGCGAAGGAGCGGTTTACCGCCCTGCAGTCAGGCGAAATTGACGTGCTGGCCCGGAACACGACCTGGACCTTCAGCCGCGACGTTAACCTCGGCTTCGAATTCGTCGGCGTTAACTACTATGACGGTCAGGGCTTCATGGTCAAAAAATCCCTCGGCGTGAAATCCGCGCTTGAGCTTGACGGCGCCCGGGTCTGCGTGCAGTCCGGTACAACCACCGAACTGAACCTTGCCGACTACTTCACCGCCAACGGCATGAAATACGACTCAGTCGTTTTCGACACGGCAGATGAGGTACGCGAAGCTTATTTGAAAGATACCTGCGACGTGTACACGACGGACCAGTCCGGCCTCTATGCACAGCGTTCGGTTATCGCTGATCCGGAAGCCCATATCGTTCTGCCGGAAGTGATCTCGAAAGAGCCGCTCGGCCCGCTCGTCCGTCACGGCGACAACCAGTGGGGTGATATTGCCCGCTGGACATTGAACGCCATGATCGAAGCGGAAGAGCTGAATGTGTCTTCGGCAAATGTCGACGATTTGAAGGCAAACACCCAGAACCCTGGCATCCAGCGTATGCTGGGCACTTCCGGTGACCTTGGACAGCAGCTCGGCCTCTCCAACGAATGGGCCTACAACATTATCAAGAATGTTGGCAACTATGGCGAAAGCTTTGCCCGCAACCTTGGTGAAGGAACAGCCCTCAACATTGCTCGCGGTCTGAACGCACAGTGGAACAAGGGAGGCATTCTCTACGCACCACCACTGCGCTAAGGGTGTAATGATTATGTGAAAGGAGCGCATGGCCTGTTTTGACCGGACATGCGCTCCTTTTGCCTATTGGCAGCCGTAATCTTAACAATCCCTGGGGAGGTGTAGTTTATGACGGCAGAAGCAGCAGATCTTGAAGTCGCCAAGATCAACAAGTTTAGAGACCCACGAATAAGGGCAATCTTTTATCAAATTGTCGTTATTGTGCTGTTTATTGCTTTCGTCTGGTATGTTGGACACAATACAGCAATAAACTTGGAAAAACGCGGCATCGCGTCCGGGTTTAATTTTTTGAGCCAGCCTGCGGGCTTTGGCATCGGCATCGTCCTCTTGATGGACTACAGCAGTCAGACGTCCACCCATCTTGATGTTCTTCTCATTGGTATTATCAATACCCTTGCCGTGTCGATTTCCGGCATTTTACTGGCCACCATTATCGGATTTATCGTTGGCGTCCTGAGACTGTCCAAGAACTGGGTCGTTAACAAGATCGCCGCCGTCTATATCGAGGTGATCCGCAATATCCCGCTGCTGGTGCAGCTGATGTTCTGGTATTTTGCCGTCCTGTCGGTCCTGCCGCTCGTCGGTGACAGTATGTCGATCGGCAACAATTTCTTTGTCAACAACCGCGGTGTTAACTTCCCGGCCATGATTCCGTCAACCGGGTTCTGGGTTCTTCCGGTGGCGCTTCTTGTCGCCATCGTCGCGTCCCTCTTCATCCGCAACTGGGCCCATAAGCGCCAGGACCTGACCGGGCAGATTTTTCCGGTGTTCTGGGTAAGCCTGGCCCTGATAATCCTGCTGCCGGTCATTGCGTCCCTGGCGATGGGCAATCCCTTTACGATGAGCTATCCGGAATTCGGCCGGTTCAGCATCAAGGGCGGCTGGTCCATGGAGCCGGAATTCCTGGCACTCCTGCTGGGTCTCTCGATCTATACGGGTGCTTTTATCGCCGAGATTGTCCGCTCGGGCATCAACGCGGTGAGCCACGGCCAGACGGAGGCGGCACATTCACTGGGCCTGCGCCCGTCAATGACCACCCGGTTGGTGATCCTGCCGCAGGCGCTCCGGGTGATCGTCCCGCCGCTGACAAGCCAGTATCTGAACCTGACGAAAAACTCTTCCCTCGCCACCGCCATCGGGTATGCGGACATTACGGCCCTTTTCGCCGGAACCTCGCTCAACCAGACCGGTCAGGCGATTGAGTGCATTCTCATAACGATGTTGTTCTACCTGTCCATAAGCCTCCTGATTTCGATGTTCATGAACTGGTACAATAAACGCATTGCATTGGTGGAGAGATAAGATGGCTATAGTTAAAACAGAACGCCATGAGGATCTGCCACCGCCCGTCAGCCAGACCGGCGTCATCGGCTGGATGCGGGAGAACCTGTTCTCCAGCCCGTTGAACGCGCTGCTGACGGTGGTGTCAATCTATGTGGTCTGGTGGGCATTGAGCGGGATTATTTCCTACGCCTTCATCAATGCCAATTTTGTCGGGGAGACCCGCGAGGACTGCACCGGGACAGGCGCCTGCTGGGTCTTTATCAAGGCCCGGTTCGGCCAGAATATGTACGGCTTCTATCCGGTTGAGGAACGCTGGCGTGTCGATGTCGGCTATGTCCTTGCCGCGATCGGGCTGTTCTTGGTCCTGACCGATTACGTGAAGAACAAGAAATGGCCGGCGATCTACATGTTCGTATTCGTGCCGATCGTTTGCTACTTCCTGTTCTACGGCGGATCCTTCGGCCTGCCGGTTGTAGAAACCTCGCAGTGGGGCGGTCTCTTCCTGACCCTGGTGCTGGCGTCAGTCTCGATTTTCGTGTCGCTGCCGCTGGGGATTGTTCTCGCTCTCGGCCGGCGGTCAAGCATGCCGATCGTGCGGATGCTCTGCGTCGGATTTATCGAGTTCGTCCGCGGCGTACCGCTGATTACGGTGCTGTTCATGGCCTCGGTCATGTTGCCGTTGTTCCTGCCCGAAGGCGTGAACTTCGACAAGCTCATCCGGGCCCTCGTCGGCATGTCGCTCTTCTCTGCGGCCTATATGGCCGAGGTGGTGCGCGGCGGATTGCAGGCGATCCCGAAAGGCCAGATGGAGGCGGCGAAAAGCCTTGGTCTCGGCTATTGGCAGGCGATGGGGCTGATTATTCTGCCTCAGGCGCTCAAGATTTCCATTCCGTCCATCGTCAACACCTTCATCGGCCTGTTCAAGGATACGACGCTGGTGCTGATCATCGGTCTGCTGGATCTGTTGAGCATCGTCAAGGCCGGAACCACCGATAAGGAATGGGTCGGGATGGCGACCGAAGGCTATGTCTTCGTGGCCGCCGTCTTCTGGGTCTTCTGCTTCGGCATGTCACGTTACAGCATCTGGTTGGAGAACAAGCTCCATACCGGTCATAAAAGATAAGAGGTGGAGAATATGAGTGAAGCTGCCATGACTCAATCCGATATTGATATCGCGATCCAGCTGATCGGGATGCATAAATGGTATGGGGAATTTCATGTCCTGAAAGACATCAACCTGACGGTGGAACGGGGAGAGAAAATCGTTGTCTGCGGGCCGTCCGGTTCGGGCAAGTCAACGATGATCCGCTGCATCAACCGGCTGGAGGAGCATCAGCAGGGCCAGATCATCGTCGACGGGATCGAGTTGACCAACGATGTGAAGAAGATCGATGAAATCCGCCGCGAGGTGGGGATGGTCTTCCAGCATTTCAACCTGTTTCCGCATCTGACGGTTCTGGAGAACTGTACGCTGGCGCCGATCTGGGTCCGCAAGACCCCGAAGGCGGAAGCCGAGGAAATTGCCATGAAGTTCCTCGAACGGGTGAAAATCCCGGAGCAGGCGCTGAAATATCCGGGCCAGCTCTCCGGTGGTCAGCAGCAGCGTGTGGCGATTGCCCGCTCGCTCTGCATGAATCCGCGCATCATGCTGTTTGATGAGCCGACATCGGCGCTTGACCCGGAAATGATCTCCGAGGTGCTGGACACCATGATCAGCCTTGCCGAGGAGGGGATGACGATGATCTGCGTGACCCATGAAATGGGCTTCGCCAAGACCGTCGCCGACCGGGTGATCTTCATGGACGAGGGCGAGATTATCGAGCAGGCGCCGCCAACGGAATTCTTCGAGAATCCGCAAAGCGAACGGACCCAGCTGTTCCTCAGCCAGATCCTGCACAACGGCTGATAACGCCTTACAATAAAAGAAAAAGCCCGGTAAGAAATTGCCGGGCTTTTTTATGGGAAGAAAAGGCGCCTAACTCCCGGCGCCGAGGGACTTCCAGTATTTCGTGTTGAGCGTGCCGATCAGGCGGTCATGCCAGCTCCCCAGACAGGCGCGGAAGCTGAGGCTGCCGGCCATGGTGCGGTCATAGCATTCATTGACGACGGCGTTCGCGTTATCCCTTGCACCGCTCGCAAATCCGGATTTCTCGGTGAGGTCGTCAAAGGCGGCGCGGACAGTGGCGCGCTCGGTATCGCTCGCCCGGCCACGCCAGGGCAGACGGTTGATCGCCTGGTTAATCAGTTCCGCCGCGTCGCGCTTGTTCACATCCAGATCGACAAGGCGGGTCGCCGCCTCCCGCAGTGGCCCGGTGGCGAGCAGGATATCCTCCTCCGTCTGCGGTTTCACGTCGTTAGCGACGGGCAGCGGCACGAGGGAGAGATTATCCGGTACGGAAAGGCTTATCTCCAGTGGCCCGTATTTTTTCAGGTGGGTGTCGCGAAAGGTGAGGCGGACTGCGTTATGGCCCCGCGCGGCGGTAATCTCGAGCGGGAGATGGGCGAGCGAGATTTCCTGTCCCGTTGCCGTCCGGCCGCTAAGATCGAAGAATTTATCGCCATGGACGTAATAACCCGTACCAATATTGGGGGAGGCGCGATGCTCCTGCAGGCAGATGGTGGTCAGTTCCACTGTGCATTCGCCCTTTTCGCAGGTGACGGGCAGTTTCAGGTCAGTCGAGGCCACGGCCAGGATCTGCGGCGCGGCAAGCGCGGGCAGGGCCGCCACGGCACCGGCGAGCGAAGCGGCCGTAAAGAGGGAGACGCGTAGTTGTTTGTTCAGGGGCGCCATATGAAAACCTCCGCGCGTGTCAAACCAGCATATATATCAGAATAAACTGATATGGTGCGCCGGTCAACGCGGAGACGATCACATCCTGGCGATCAGAGGTTCTCGATCGGGTCGATTTCCACCTCGCGGCGGCGGATTGGTTCGAACCCTGCGCGTTGATACATGGGCAGCGCCTTCGGATGATCGAGGGTGCAGGTATTGATGGTGACTTTCTCCGGCTCCTTCACCCAGGCCTCATCGAGCGCCCAGTTCAGGAAATAGGGGCCGAGCCGCATCCCGATAAATTCGGGCATGATACCGAAATAGGCGACATCGACGGCCTCGGGCAGATCGGCGCTGTTCAGCTCGACAAAACCCGCCGGGACGCCATTGACATAGAGTACATAGACTTCGGTCGTTGACGCATGAAGGATTTCCTCAAGCTCGGAATCAGGGATGAAACGGCGGTCAACCCAGCCCCAGTCGCGCCCCACCGTGTTGTAGAGATAGCGATAGAAGGAAACCGTCGGTTTTTCCGCGCGGATGATCGCATGGGGAACCGCTGGCGGCGGGGGCGGGGCGGCATGTTGCCGCGTCGTCATTTCAAGAAAGGTAATGGTCACGGGCCATTTACCCGTGCTCGTCGGTTTCGGCGGTCGTTTGAGAGGCATTCTTACTTTCCGGTTTCGACTGGTAATTCCTCATCAAGAGCCCATTCGGTCCAGGAGCCATCATAGACGGCGACGCGCTGATGGCCCAGCAAATGCAGGCCGAACGCCAGGACGCAAGCGGTGATACCCGATCCACAGGATGTAATCACTGGTTTCTTTAAATCAATCCCTGCGCCACTAAAAGCTGCATTCAGTTCTTCTGCCTGACGGAAGGTTTTGTCCGCGTCATTGAGGAGGGCCGTATAGGGCAGGTTCTTTGAGCCCGGGATATGGCCGCCACGCAGGCCTTCGCGCGGTTCCGGCTCCGTGCCGTCAAACCGTCCGGCGGAGCGTGCATCGAGCACCTGTTCGCGGCTTTGGTCGATATTGCGGGCAACCTGATCCTTCTCGCGCAACAGAAAGCTGTTAATGCGGGAGGTGAAGTGACGTTCGGCGGGCTTTACAGGCATATCGTCGACCGGGCGTCCTTCCGCCTTCCACTTGGGCAGGCCCCCGTCGAGGATGGCAACATCCTGATGCCCGAACAGCCGCAGCAGCCACCAGGCGCGCGCGGCACTGACCATGCCAAGGGTGTCATAGACGACGATCCGGTTGCCGTCGCCAAGGCCCAGTTTCCGCATCCGACTCGAGAATTTCTCCGGGCTCGGCACCATATGGGGCAGCGGGTTGTCGGTGTCGGCAATCTCGTCAATGTCAAAGAAGACCGCGCCGGGGATATGTTCCGCGTCATATTCTGCCCGTGGATTACGGTTGGTGGCCGGCATATGCCAGGAGGCATCGACGATCCGGACGTCCGGGGCGGAGGCGTGCTGTGCCAGCCATTCAGTGGAGACAAGAGAGGAGGAGTTTACATAGGACATATCGCTCATTTCACTTTTCTTTGGCGTTTAGGTCTGACTTCATTCCGTAAATTCTAGCGACACCCGACGGTTTTGCCGACCCTTCTTTTCAATTTTTCTTACCCGGACCGCGCCGATCTCCGACGTGTTGCGCACATGCGTCCCGCCGCAGGGCTGCAAATCCACGCCATCGACCTTGATCAGGCGGATTTGGCCGGCGCCGCGGGGCGGTTGAACGGACATGGTTTTCACCAGGTCGGGCTTGGCATCAAGCTCGTCCTCGCTGATCCAGTCGCTGCTGACCGGGTGATTTTCATTGATGATCCGGTTGAGCTCGGTGGTGATTTCTTCCTTGTCCAGCGTCGCCTCGGGCAGGTCGAAATCGAGCCGGCCCTTGCCGTCGGACACCTGGCCGCCGGTTACCGGATAGGGCAGGACGGCGGAGAGCAGATGCAGGCAGCTATGCATGCGCATATAGCGATGGCGGGTATCCCAGTCGATTTCGGCGGTGACCGTGGCGCCAACCTCAGGAAGAGTGCTTCCCTCCGCCGGGACATGGACAATCTCGTCCGGGGTTTCCCCCTTGACCGTCGTTGCAATCTCGATCTCTGTGCCGCCCTCCAGGATCAGGCGGCCGCGATCCCCCGGCTGACCGCCGCCGGTGGGATAGAAAACTGTCTGGTCCAGAATGATGCCGCCCCGTTCGTTCACGCCTTTCACCACCGCCGACGTTTGGGTTAGGTAAGCGTCGTCGCGAAAGAGGGGGTGTGTCATGATGTACTCCGGTTGGTTAGCTGTCGCCGGTCAACCAGGGGGCAACCGGCAGGTTCTTTTCCTTCAGCATATCAATGTCCATCAACTTGCTAAAGTATTTTTGCGCCGTATCGCAAAGAACCGTGACAATCGTATGACCGGGGCCCATTTCCTTCGCCATGCGGATGGCGCCGGCCACATTGATGCCGGTGGAGAGACCAAGTTGCAGCCCTTCATGAATATTGAGGTCATAGAGGACGTTAAGCGCCTCCACATCGTCGATCTGGAACGGCAGGTCGATATCAAGCCCTTCCAGGTTGGCGGTGATGCGGCCCTGGCCGATGCCTTCGGTGATCGAGCTGCCCTCGGACTTCATTTCGCCATTCTTGTAGTAGTTATAGAGCGCCGCGCCCATCGGGTCGGCGAGGCCGATCTTGATATTCGGGTTCTTCGCCCGGAGCGCTATCGCCACGCCCGCCAAAGTGCCGCCGCTGCCGACGGCGCAGATAAAGCCGTCGACCTTGCCGTCGGTCTGTTCCCAGATTTCCGGGCCCGTGGTGTCGATATGGCCCTGACGGTTGGCGACGTTATCAAACTGGTTGGCCCAGATGACGCCGGCATTATTGGTTTTCGCCATTTCCTCTGCCAATCTGCCGGAATATTTGATATAATTATCCGGATCCTTGTAGGGCTTGGCCGGGACGAGGCGTAAATCCGCGCCGCAATAGCGGAGCAGGGCCTTCTTCTCCTCGGTCTGGGTTTCCGGCATGACAATAATCGTTTTATACCCTTTTGCATTGGCCACCAGGGCAAGGCCGATGCCGGTATTCCCCGCGGTTCCCTCGACGATCAGGCCGCCAGGCTTCAGAAGGCCTTTCTCCTCGGCATCCTTTACGATGGCAAGGGCCGCGCGATCCTTCACCGATCCGCCGGGATTAAGAAATTCGGCCTTGCCGTAAATATCACAGCCTGTTGCCTCGGAGGCGGCTGTCAGGCGGATGAGCGGCGTATTGCCGATGCTGTCGATAAAGTCTTTGCGGATTTCCATGAGAGGCTCTGTAGTTTGTCGTTAATACCAGCGTATTTATGTTAATCTGGCAATTTACATGCGTAGCGTCAAGCGCTGTCGGTGAAATAAATGGCGGTTCCTAAAATTGCCGGAAGCAAGAGCAGGCAAACATCGCCTGAACGCCATCCATTGACGTAATATTAGGAATGTATTATACTATAAATAGAATTAATACCTTTATTAGGTGTAATTATAAATTTTATGTCGTGTGAATCTGTACTTTAAACAAAATTTTCGACAGAAATTATCCTCCCCTTCAGGCGCATCTTTTCGGCGTTCCATACGAACTGCCTGCGCGACCGCATTTCCGACTTCTCCAAAGGCACCACTGGAACGGCAGAATGCCCTCAGTGGCTGGATTAATACTAACGCTATAAACCAGCTATTTCAGATTGAGAGGAAATATGACATCCAAATTGATTGGCGCTCGTAAATTGCGGGACAACCCCATAACGCAGAAATTGACGGATCGCATGGTTGTTTCGGCCAGCGGCGGTATGGGGCCCTGTTGGCGATCCGCCCGGAATAATCCTTCGGCCAGAATGAGAACGTCTAATGGCAGGGCGGGGGAACCGCGCTTGTTCGCTCTGTTGACAGAGGACCAGATTCGGATCGCGGAAAGAATTGCGCGCGGCTTTCATCTGCGGACGGCGGGTCTCGGGATGCGGACACAAACCTACCGGTGGCAACCGACGAGCACAGGCAACGCAGAAGATTGGCAGTTTGATTTGATGCGTCGCTTCACGCTGTGGGCGGTTGCGGTACAGGAGGCCGGGCTTTCGCTCGCCGCCGTGCTTGATGTGCTTGTTTTCGGGAACAGCTGTCGGGCCGTTGACCGGGCGCGGCGTAAGCGAAATGGATATGTGCGGGCGCAGATTATGGAAGCCCTGGAGCTTTACGAGAAACTATAAAAAACATCCTCAGATAGAAAATGATTGACAATTGGGGAACATTACCTTACACTAATTGTCACAGTCGGAAAATGGGCCCATGGAAATCAAAGCATTTCTGTGGGCCTTTCTTTTTGGAAAAATAGTCAATTAAAACAACGTCTGTTCCCTGAAAATTCTGATACATAACTTTCGTAATTCTAGATTACCTAGCCCGAAATAGTCTCCGGGCCGGGCGGTATCGGATAGGGTAAACACCTAAAGATAGAAACATATAGTGATCGTTGAAAAATGAGGCCTCCGGTATGACAACTATCGAGCTGTTGAAATCTGCCCTGCATAACAAGATCTGGCGCCGCAATGTCGCCCTGCCGCTGCTGGAGGAAATCAAGCAGGCCGGGCGGATCAATGACATAGTTGCGCTGCTCGGATCCGTCTTCCTGAAGAAGGAGGAAGAGACCGTCCGCCGCTTCGTTGCCGATGTCTTTGCCGGGGAAATTCTGGAAATCGCCGACAATGCCAATGACAATGACGCGGAAAAGGAGGCGCGGGAGGATATCGCCCGCTCCAAGCTCCGGATCGATACGCGCAAATGGCTGATGGCGCATTTCGCGCCGGCGCAATATGGGGACGGGGCGGCCAATGACAAGGGCAAGCGCAGCTTCCCCGTGCCCCGTCTGTACCTGCCGGAAAATGGCCGTGATTAGACCCCAGCCCGGCCCGCAGGAAATGTTTCTTGGCACTTCCGCCGATATCGCCATCTATGGCGGCGCGGCGGGCGGCGGCAAGAGCTTTGCCCTGTTGATGGAACCGCTCCGTCATATGGTGCATGGGGAGTTCAAGGCCGTAATCTTCCGCCGCACCTCGAAACAGGTGAAGAATGAGGGCGGGCTGTGGGATGCCTCCGCCGCGCTATACGGCACTCTTGGTGGGCAGGCGAAGGAGAGCGAGCTCAGCTGGAAGTTCCCGAGCGGGGCGTCAATCAGCTTCGGCCATCTGGAGCATGAGAAGAACAAATATGACTGGCAGGGATCGGAACTTGCCTTCATCGGCTTTGACGAGCTGACCCATTTTACCGAGAGCCAGTTCTTCTACCTGTTGAGCCGGAACCGCTCCACCGGGCGGGCGCGGCCCTATGTGCGGGCGACCTGTAACCCGGATGCGGATAGCTGGGTCGCCGATTTTATCCGTTGGTGGATCGATCCGGAAACCGGCTATCCGATTTCCAGCCGCTCTGGAGTCTTGCGCTGGTTCGTCCGGGAGGACGACAGCCTGATCTGGGGCGATGACAAACGGGCGCTGGAGGCAGCGCATCCCGGGAGGATCGCCAAATCCGTGACCTTTATCGCCGCCTCTATTGAAGATAACCAAATCCTGATGGAGCGGGACCCGGGCTATCGCGCCAATCTTGCCGCTCTCTCCACGGTGGATCGGGAACGGCTGCTGAAGGGGAACTGGAACATCCGCCCGGCGGCCGGCGCCTATTTTCGCCGAAGCTGGTTCCCCGTTGTGGCGGCGGCACCGGTGGAGGCCCGCCGGGTGCGCGGCTGGGATCTGGCGGCCAGCCATATGGAACCGGGGACCTCTCCCGACTGGACCGTCGGGGCGCGGCTTGCCCGGGACACCAGCGGGGTGTTTTATGTAGAACATGTAGAGCGGCTGCGGGGCACCCCGAACGAGGTCGAACGCGCCATCCGTAATCTCGCCATGAGTGACGGGCGGGAGACGGAAATCGCCCTGCCGCAGGACCCGGGGCAGGCTGGTAAGGCGCAAGTTCAGGCCCTCGTTCGTCTGCTCGCGGGCTTCCGGGTAAAAAGCCAGCCCGTAACGGGCAGCAAGATTGTCCGCGCGATGCCCTTCTCGTCACAGGCCGAGGCGGGCAATGTCCGACTTGTGGCGGGGCCATGGAACGGGGACTTCCTCAATGAACTCGAGAATTTCCCGACCGGTCGTCATGATGATCAGGTCGATGCGGTCTGCGAGGCGTTTCACGCTCTCACCCAAGTTTCACAGAAATCACAACAGGATATGTACTCATGAACGATCCTTCCACCTCCTCACAGCTGTATGACACGATGGCGCTGCGCTGGGCACTGCCGAAGGCGCTGATGGGCGGCACGCTGGCGATGCGGGCGGCGGGCACGCGCTATCTGCCGCGCCATCCGGCGGAGAACAGCGCCATCTATACGGAGCGGGCGAGCCGGACCGTGCTGCGCAATCATTTCCGCCGCACGGTGACAAAGCTGGTCGGCCGTCTCTTCGCCGAACCGCTGATCCTCTCCGACGACTTGCCGGAGGAAATGGTTGCGATCTTGCGCAATATCGATCTGGTCGGACGCGGCCTCAATGTCTTCGCCCGCGACTGGTTCGAGGATGCGATGGTCTGCGGTCTGTCCCATGTGCTGGTGGATTTTCCGGCGACGGCGGGCGGGCAGTCCCTGGCCGAGGAACGCGAGCAGGGCGCGCGGCCCTATGCGGTGCATGTCCGCGCCGATCAGCTGATTGCCGCACAGTGGGATGTCCGGGGCGGCGACAAGGTGCTCACGCAAATCCGTATCCGCGAGAAGGCGCTGCGCTATCACGGGTTCGAGGAGCGGGAGGAGGAACAGATCCGCGTGATCGAGCCGGATCGCTGGCGTCTCTATCGAATGGACAAGAAGGGCATCTGGCAGGAGGTACAGGCAGGGGAGAATACCTTGGGCCGCATTCCGCTCGTCACCCTATACACCGCGCGGACAGGATTTTTGCAGGCCGAGCCGCCGCTTGAGGATCTCGCCTTTTTGAATTTAGAGCATTACCAGATCCGCTCCGATCAGCGTAACGCGCTCAATGTCGCGTCCTTCCCGATCCTCGCGGCCTCCGGCTACAACCCGGAGATTGACGGCCCGATCGAGGTGGGCCCCAATAAGGTGCTGACCACCAGCGAGAGCGAGGGCAAATATTATTATGTCGAAAGCTCCGGCGCGGCGCTGGAGGCAGGCGCGACGGAGCTGGAGGCGCTGGAAAAGGCGATGCTGCTTTTCGGGTTGCAGTTTGAAACCCCGAAGGAACGGGAGACGGCGACCGGCCGGGCGCTGGATGCCGCCGATGCGCTCTCGCCGCTTTCCGCCATGGCGATGAATCTGGAGGATAGCCTCAACACCCTGCTGTCGTTGTTCGCCGCCTGGATGGAGATGCCGCTGACCGGCAGCATTGCAGTTGCGTCGAAGTCTGGCGCGGCGCAGGCGAGCGAGCGCGACCTCGACTTCCTGCTAGAGGCGCGACGGCTTGGCGATGTGAGCGGGGAGGAATTGATCCGCGAGGCAAAGGCGCGTGGGCTTCTCAGTGACAGTCTCAAGGTGAACGCCGCCGCCGAATAGCTGCGTTTCGATAATTTTTCATCCATCAGGGCCCCGTTGCGGGGCTTTTTTATTGAGGTTTTCCATGTTTGACTTTCCCAATAACGTGACCGACTTGAGCGAGGTGCCGGAAGCCTATCGCAGCCTTTACCAACCGGGGGAGGAAGGGTTTACCCTCGACCCTCATCTGGCAGAGAAGCTGGATGTCTCCGGGCTGTTATCGGCGCTGGAGAAGGAGCGCGGCAATGCGCAAAATTTCGAGAAGGAGCTGAAGGCCTGGCAAACGCTCGGCCCTGATCCGGAGACTGCCTGGGCGAATAAGCAGAAGGCGCTTACGGCGGAATTCACGGAACAGTTCGATGCGATTCTGGCGGAGAAGGATGAGGAGATCGCTCGATTGAAAGAGCGAAATGCCGAGTTCCTGACCACCACCCGCGCGACGGAGGCGCTTTTGAAAGCCGGCGGCAGCGTCGAGCTTCTGATGCCGCACTTACGCGCCGCGATCACGCTGGTGGAAGAAGAGGGCGCGCCGGTCCTCCGGATTATCGATACGGACGGGTCCTTCCGCGAGAAGGCGGAAGGGGTGCCCCTGACCGTCGAGGATCTGGTGGCGGAAATGCGCAGTTCCCCGGTCTTTGCCCGCGCCTTCAACCCGACCGGCAACAAGGGCAGCGGCATGGACCCGAGCGGGGTTCCCGTCAACCGCGCCACTGTCAACGGACAGAACCAGTGGGCGCTCAACGCCCGGATCGAGGATATCGCCGCCGGAAAGGTGTCTGTCTCGATGTAGTGAACCAAGTCCGCGGGATGCGGCAGGGCCCGGGACGGGTCTGCAATAACCCCTTAATCCCTTATTCTGGAGATAAAGAAAATGGCAAATGATATTTCGGCCGCCATGCCGAAGATCCTTGCGCGCGGCCTGATGGCCCTGCGCGAACAGACCGTGATGCCGCGCCTCGTGAATGGCGATTTCAGTGCCGATGCGGCGCAGAAGGGCGACACCATCGATGTGATCCTGCCGTCCGACCTGACAGCGGATGACGTGACGCCGGGGACAACTCCGCCGACACCGACCAGCTCAACGCTTGAGAAGGTGCAGATCGAGCTTAACAACTGGAAGAAGGCGGACTTCTATCTCACCGACAAGGAGATGATGGAGGTCGAGGCGCGGGAGAATTTCATGCCCGTGCAAGCAAGCGCGGCCATTCGGGCGCTTGCGAACGCGGTCAACCAGTCGATCCATGCGAAATATACCGGCATCTACGGCCTGGTCGGCACGGCGGGCACGACGCCCTTTGCGTCGGATGCCAGCGATGCGACGGCCGCCAGAAAGCTGCTGCTGGAGCAGAAGGCCCCGAAAGAGTTCCGCTATGGCGTACTCGATTTCGATGCGGAATCCAACGCGCTCGATCTTGCAGCCTTCGCCGATGCGGACCGCGCGGGCAGCAGCTCCGCCAAGATCGAGGGCGAGATCGGCCGCAAATATGGTATCGACTGGTACAGCGATGATCACGTGGCCACCCATGTCACGGGGGCGGAAGGAACGCCGCTCGTCAAGGGCGCATCCCAGACCGGCACCAGCCTGATCGCCGATGGCTTTACGACCAAGCCGTCCGTTGGCGATATCTTCACCATAGATGGCGATACGCAGCAATATGTGGTGCAGGCCGCAACGGATTTGTCGGGCACGGAATCGACCCTGACCATCGCCCCGGCGATTAGTTCCGCGCCAGCCGACAACGCGGCGATGACCTTCGTCGATGATCATGTGGTTAATCTCGTGTTCAACCGCGATGCCTTTGCCTTCGCCAACCGTCCGCTGGCCCACAGCACGCAGGACATGGGGCTGGGCAGCCAGATCCTGTCGATGACCGATCCGATGACCGGCCTGTCGCTCCGCCTTGAGGTGGCGCGCCAGTACAAACAGGTCGTCTGGGAGTTTGACATCCTCTGGGGTGTCGCGCTGGTCCGGCCCGAGCTGGCGGTCCGTCTCGCTGGCTGACCGGAGTGGGGAGCGGTGCGAAACATCGCCGCTCCCTTTTTCTTTTCTGATCTAGCAGGAAAAAATCCATGACCTTGATAACCGAAACCGGCAGCGGCGTTGCCGGGGCAACGACGTATGTGTCCCTCGACGAGGCGGACAGCCATTTCACTGCGCTTGCTAATGATGACTGGACCAGCGCCACGGACGGCCAGCGCGAGCTTGCCCTGATCCGGGCGGCCCTGCATATCGACAGCTATCTCTATCCCGGCACGATCCTCGATTGGGATCAGGGCCTGAAATGGCCGCGAAGTGGCGCCTATGACCGCGACGGGCGGGCCATGACCGGCATCCCTCATGCGCTTCGCACCGCCACGTTGGAGCTTGCGGATATCTTTCTGCGCGATCCCAACGGCCTCGATGACCGGCAGATAACGCGGCAGAAAATCGGTCCCATTGAGGTGACGTATGAGGAAGGCAAAAAGCGCATGAGCTTCGTCTTTCGCCTGCTGCAGCAGATTGGCGCGCGCGCCCAGGACAGCCAGATGGTGAGGGGGTGAACCATGCGGAACGAGACTATCCGGCAGATGGTGCGCGACCTCTTCGATACCGTCGGCGAGGTGGCCGTGAGCGCCACACTTCGACAAAAGATCCAAGGCGCGTATGACCCTGGCAGCGGTGCGAGTGAGGCAACAACCGACACCACCATCCGCTTGGTGCGGACGGAGAAAAGCCTTTCTGATGCGGCGAATGTGGGCGGCACGCCGATTAACCCCGCGCTCCATCACGCGCTGATCGAGTGCGAGGACGTGACGCCAAAGGCAGATGACGACCTGATCATCGGCGCGGAAACTTTCACCCTGCTGCAGGTTGTCGCGGCAGATACCGGCGCAGGCATTCTGTATGAGGTGAGCTACCAATGAGCTATCGCAAAATACAGGCGGCGCTGGATGCGCGGCTTCAGGCTTATGAGTCTGACGATGTGGCCTTTCCGGGCACGTCTTATTACCCCGCCCATGGCACCTCATATCTGGAGGTTCTGTTCCTGCCCGCCCCGGCGGAAGGGATATTCCTCGGCTCCGGCGCGGTGGAACTGCATACGGGCGACTACCGCATCACCGTCCATGACGCGGACATGGCCTCCGCGCAGAGCCGCATCGATGCCCTGCGGTCGCATTTCAACAAGGGCCGCGTGCTGAGCTTTGAAAGCCTTGACGTGCATCTTGATGGCGCGGCCGTCGGTGCCAATGAGGGCGACCTCAAGAAAATCGCCCTCCCGCTTCTCGTTTCCTGGCGCAGCTATTTTTAAGGAGCCACTGCCATGACCTTTGCTACCGGAGCCCAGCATGGGCTGACCTATATTACTGAAAGTGTCTTCGGCACGACGCCGGCCTCGCCGGAGATGACATCATGTCGTCATACGGCCTGCAGCCTCGGCCTTTCCAAGACGACACTGGAGACGGCGGAAATCCGGAGCGACCGCCAGATCGCCCATCTCCTGCATGGGCAGAAAACCGTCTCGGGCAATATAGATATGGAGCTTTCTTACGGCGCGTTCGATGACCTGCTCGCCGGCCTGATGCAATCAAGCTGGTCATCGGATGTGCTGAAAGCGGGTGCAACACAGCCCAGCTTCACCTTCGAGCGCGGCTTCAGCGACATCGCCCAGTATCAGGTGCTGACCGGCTGCGTGATCGACCGACTGCGCCTCAATGTCCGGCCGGATCGGTTGATCTCGGGAACATTTGGTCTTGTCGGCAAATCCTCCGCGATCAATTCCTCTTCCCTTGATGCGAGCCCGACGGCTGCCGCCGCCAATGACCCGATGGACAGCTTCTCCGGATCACTGGAAGAGGGGGGCAGCAGCATCGCTATCGTGGTCGGTCTGGAACTGAATATCGATAACGGCCTGGAGCAGGCCTTCGTGATCGGGGAGGACGAGGCGACGAGCCTGCTCGCCGGGCAATCGCGTATTACCGGGGAAATCACCACCTATTTCGAGGATGCGGCGCTGCTCAACAAATTCGCCGCCCGCACCGAAAGCAGCCTTACGCTTACCTGCAGCGGGGCCGGCGGCAGTCTTGAGTTCGATCTCCCGCGGATTGTCTACACCGGGGCGGAGATCCCGACGCTGGGCGCAGGGCCGATCACCCTCTCGTTGCCCTTCAGCGCACTCTATGACGAGACGGAAGCCACCAACCTGAAAATCACCCGGACCGCAGCATAGGAGGGGTTAAATGCCTAAGAATGTATTTGATGTGGCAGCGTTTGACCTGAAGGCCCGGTCGGAGGCGGGGGCGCCGCTAACCCTCCGTCATCCCAAGACGGGCGAAGACCTCCCCGCCGTTATCTGGCTGCAGGGGGAGGATGCGGAGAATTACCGCAAGTGCCTCCGGTCGCAGATCGACCGGCAGATCATGGAACGCAAGCTGGAACTGACCGCCGCAGAGCTGGAGGAGAGGCTGATCGAGCGGCTCGCCGCCATCACGCTCCGCTTCGAGAATATTGAGCTTGACGGCGTGCAGTATGACGGCACGGCGGAAAATGTCTTGAGGCTCTATCGGGATCATCTCTGGATCCGCGAGCAGGTCGCCGCCTTTGTGGAGGACCGGGCCAATTTTTTGCCCTGACCGCCGCGCGCCTCACGGACTGGGCAGCGCATCAGTTTCAACTGGCGGAAGAGGTCGGTCCCGGCATCACCCGCGCCGCCGCGCTGCGTCAGATGGCGAAGGCAACGGGCCGGAAGATAGCGAATTCCGGAACGGTTGTCCCGCCGCCATCCTGCATCGCCCATGTCTGGAGCTGGTTTTTGGGGCTTCTGCCGCTCTATGCGGCGGGACCTTTACCGCGTCCAGCCTGGATTGCGGCGGATATCGAGGCGCGCTTCGGCCTACGCCCCACGGGGTTTGAGGTTGGGGTTCTCCTCGATCTCTTCGGTCTCTGGTGGCGGCAACGGGCCGGGAACGCAGAACAAGGATAAAGTATATGGCAAATAACAGTGATTTCACCGCCCTTGGCGGGCTGGACAGGCTGCTCAAAAGTCTCGACACGCTCGGCGACAAGACCCGCAAGGCAGAAAAAGAAGCCGCGCGCCTGACGCAGCAGTTTTCCGGCTTGCAAAACGGGCTTGCCAGCTCAAGCGGGACGGGCGGATTCGTCGATGATCTGAACGCTGGCCTTCAAACCGCGAAAGAAGAAATGACTGATTTCGCGGAGATTTCGGGCAAGGTCGCGGCGGGCATCGGCACCGCGTTCGAGGACGCGTTCGAGAAACTGCTCCTGTCGGGCAAGGATTTCAAGACGGTCCTGCAAAGGCTGGAGGCGGATCTCATTCGTCTCGGCACCCGGACGCTCACCTCGACCGCAAGCCAGAGCCTCGGCGGGGCAGGTGGCCTGCTTTATGAACTCGGCGGCGCCCTCTTTGGCGGCGGCGGATCGCTCGCCAGCCTGTTCCCCGGCTTCTCGACCGGTGGGCAGTTCACCGTCGGCGGCGCGGCCGGGGTGGACCAGAATCTTGTCCCCCTCCGTCTGACGCGGGGGGAGCGGGTGACGATCGAAACCCCGGCGCAGCAGCGGCTAGCGAATAATGCCACAGCGGCACCCGTCATCAATATGGCGTTCAATATCTCGACCCCCGACGCAGCAAGCTTCCGCCTCAGCCAGACGCAAATCCAGGGCGAAGCGCTTCGTCAGGCACAACGCAGCCTTAGAAGGAACGGTTAAACCATGAGCTTTCATGACGTCAGATTCCCGACCCGCATCTCCTACGGCGCAGTGGGCGGGCCCCGCTTTTCGACCACGGTGCAAGTCCTGAATTCCGGGTTTGAGCAGCGCAATATCAACTGGGCACAGGCGCGGCGCGAATATAGCTTCGATATCAGCCCGAGCCGGGGGGAGGACTGGACCGCGGTCCTCAATTTCTTTCATGCACGGCGCGGCCGGGCCTATGGCTTTCGCCTCAAGGATTTTTCCGATTTCGAGCTTGCCGAGCAATCCATCGGTACTGGCGATAACAGCACCACCCAGTTCCAGATTTTCAAGCGCTATGTCGACGATGATGAACTTGCCCCGCCCTATGACCGGGACCTGAAGAAGATCGTCGCCGATACGGTGGAGGTGTCCGTCGATGGCACACCGCTGGCCAGCGGCTGGAGCGTGGATGAAACGACCGGCATCCTTACCTTCGATGTTGCGCCCGCGACGGACGCGGATATCGCGGTGGCCTGTGAGTTCGACGTGCCGGTCCGCTTCGATACGGACTTGATGCAGGCCGCCATTCCGGGGCCGGACATCCATCACTGGCAGAGCGTCAAATTGGTGGAGATACGGATATGAAGTCTCTCAGTGCGGCCCTGAACAGCCATATCGCCGGGGAGGTGACCACACTCGCGACCTGCTGGGCGCTGACCCGGCAGGGCGGGACGGAAATGTTCTTCACCGATTTCGATGAGGATCTGGTGATTGACGGCGACACCTATCTGGCGGCGAGCGGCTATTCCCGCTCGGCCATCGCCAATAGCAGCAGTTTCAGCGTCGATAACCTTGATATCATTGGCAATCTCACCAGCGATATCATCCGCGAAGAGGATCTTTTCGCCGGGCTCTATGACTTCGCCGAGGTGCGGATTTTCATGGTCAACTGGCAGGATCTTTCCCAAGGCACATTAGCGCTCCGGCGCGGCTGGATCGGGGAGGTTTCGGCGCAGGACGGGGCCTTCACGGCGGAGCTGCGCGGCCTTGCCCAGGCGCTCCTTTATGAGGTGGGGGAGGTTTATTCTCCCCTTTGCGGCGCTGATCTCGGCGATAGTCGCTGCGGTGTCGATGTGGATGCACTCACGCAAACCGATGTGGTGGCGGGCGTCACTTCGCGCGACCTGTTCACGCTCACCGACTATAACGGTGCGGATGATGTGCTGAATGGCGGGGTGCTGACCTTTACCAGCGGTGCGAACGTCGGGCGCTCTTGCGAAATCCGTGACTGGACGCAATCGGGTAAGACGCTCACGCTCTATCTGGAGGTGCCCTACGAGATTGAGGCGGGAGATGAGGTCTCCTTCTTTCCCGGCTGCGACAAGCGCTATGCGACCTGCCGCGACACCTATTCGAACCATCTCAATTTCCGCGGCTTTCCGCATATTCCGGGCACCGATGCCCTGCTGGAGACCGGCGATGGTTGAGCGCGCGGACATTATCACCGAGGCACGCCGCTGGATCGGCACGCCCTGGCGGCATCAGGGACGCAGCCGGGCGGGCGTCGATTGCGTCGGGCTGGTCGTTCTGGTGGCCCGCACTCTCGGTCTCAAGCCTGAGGATGTCACCGGATATGCGCGGCGGCAAGATGGCCGGGCACTTCTGCGTCATCTTCATAAACAACTTGAGTTACAACCAGCAACTGACTGGAAATATGGAAATATCGGTGTTTTCAAGGAAAGCGCCTTTCCCATCCATGTCGGGTTTTTAAGCGAACGCGATGGAGTGCCGACGGTCATCCATGCCCATGCCCGGAGAAGGCAGGTGATCGAAGAGGCGCTTGATCCATACGGTACTCCGTTTGCCGTTTTCTCATTTCCGGAGGTTCTCTAATGGCGACTTTGGCACTTGGGCTCGCGGGCGCCGGTATCGGCGCGGTAACCGGTGTCGGCGCCGGGGCTGGTTGGCTTCTCGGCACGACGTTGGGCCGCGTTCTCTTCCCCGAAGAAGGCAATTCATCCTCCGCGACGCGGCTCACCGATCTCAATGTCACGGGCGCAAGCTATGGCGCGGCGATCCCGCGCTTGTACGGCACCATGCGCCTTGCCGGGAATATCATCTGGGCGGGCGAGCTTCGCAGCGAGGCAGTGACCAGCAGCAGCGGCGGCGGCAAGGGCGGCGCGGGCGGCTCATCCCAGGTAACCGGTTACAATTATTTCACCAGTTTCGCTGTCGCTATCTGCGAGGGGGAGGTATCGAACCTCCTTAAAATCTGGGCCGATGGGGAGGTCATCTATGACGCCGGCGCGGAGGGGGACGTGATCGCCTCCGATGTGCGGTTCCGCTTCTACCCCGGCGATGAGGAACAGCTCCCCGACAGCATTATCGAGGCGGCGGAAGGGGAGGACAACACGCCTGCCTATCGCGGGCTCTGTTATCTCGTGTTCGACGACCTGCCGCTGCGCGCCTTTGGCAACCGCATCCCGAATATAGAGGTGCTGGTCACCACTGATGGTGTCGGCGCCTATCCGCTCACCGACAGCGAGATTGCCTCCGTCAATGCGGGCAGCTTTGCCTATGATGCGGAGCGGGGCCTTGTCTACAGCTATGAGGTGGTGGGCGGTGTCGATACGGTCCGCAAGATCGATGCCCTGACGCTGGAGGAACTCGCGACAGCCGAGGTGGAGACGGAATTTCCGCGCCTGCCCGACGCGGCGATCGGGTTTTCGCGGGATCGCAAGGGCAATTTCTGGATCGGCACGGGCGCAGCCCTGCTCGCCGGGCGGCAAATCCACCATGTGAACGGCGAGACAATGCAACTCAACGACAGCGCCGATCTGCCGAGTGGCGTGGGTGCAATTACCCATTCGACTGATATCATCAATCCGCTTACCGGCGCGCAGTTCCAGGTCGCCGGATCGCAGCAGAATTATCAGGTGGTGATCTTCGATGAGGCGCTGGAGGTGTTGGACAGCATCACGACAAGCTCGCGCGTCTCTACCGGTGCGGTGACAGACGCAGACGAAGTCGCCTGGGTCGGCCTGTCCGGCTGGGCGACCGGCCCGGTGTTCAGCGACCTTGAGATCGTCCGCGTGTCGGTTTTTGGCAGTCCGGGTGTTTCGGGCACGGACTATTCCGTCGAGAGTGAGATTTTTACCATCGCCACCGCCGATCTCACGCCGCTGGGCGGGACGGGGAGCGAAACCAACAATATCACCAGGCTGGTCGCCTATTTGCCCGCGAGCGATGAGCTTCTGTTCCAGAATGATTATCGTATTTTAAAATGGTCGACGCGTACCCATGAAATCACCGCAAGTCGCGATGTGAGCACGTTGAGCGGAAGTCTCAGCCTTGTCCATACGCATAACGGCAGCGAGATCGTCTTTATCAGCGCCGGGCGCTATGCGGTTTATTTGAGCGCCGAGACGCTGGCGGAGAGGGAGCGGGTCGATCTTTATGACTTCGACGGGGTTAGTGCGTCCGTGAACGGCGTCTATGACGCGGCGACGGACAGCATGTTTGTCTTTAACAGTTCCTTCGGGGTGAAACGGCTTTTCTTGCGCCGCGCGAGCGGGGCGGGGGCCGAGCTTGCCGATATCGTCAGTGACCTCTGTGCGCGTGGGCGTCTGACGGATGAGGATGTCGATGTCTCCGCCCTTGCGGGCAGCATTCCGGGCTATCTGGTGAGCCGCCCGATGTCGATTGCCGAGGCGCTGACCCCGCTCAGCGATTATGCCTTTTTCGATGCGGTGGAGAGCGGCGATGTGCTGAAGTTCCTCCCTCGCAACCAGGCCGACAGCGGCGTGACCATCACGGATGAGGAGATGATCGCGCCGCCCGCCTTGCGCCGGTTGCAGGAAAGCGAACTGCCGGAGAGGATATCGCTCTCCTATCTCGCGTCCGATGCGGGCTACCAGATCGGTACGCAGATGGAGAAGCGGGCCTTCCGCCCCGTCGCCACCATGTTCGGGCGCAACCAGATTGCGCGGGATCTGCCGATGGCGCTTACCGCTGATCTCGCGCGGCAGGCGGCGGCGAAAACGCTCTATTCCGCCTGGGCTGAGCGACAGACGGTGAGCGCGTCGCTGCCGCTGAAATACCTCGCCCTCGATCCAGCAGATGTGCTGAGCCTTGAGATAAACGGTGCGGCCAGCAGCGCCCGGCTGATGCAGTCCCATTTCGGCGCGGATATGACCATCGAGACCGAGGCCGTGACCCTTTCGCCCTTGAGCTATGACGCGGGCGAAACCGGGGATGCGGGCTCGGGCTATGAGCAGGTGCTGATCCGCAAGGGAAGCTATGCGGAGCTGTTCCTCCTCGATCTGCCGTTGCTCAGGGATCAGGATGCGACGGCGGGGAACGGCAGCCGTTTCTATTTCGCCATGGATGGTTATCAGTCCGGCTGGACCGGTGGCACCCTCTATTCCGCCTTCGATGAGGACAGCTATCAGGTAGAAGGGGCAATCAGCAACGAAGTTGTCTGGGGTGTGACGTTGAACGCGCTTGAGGGTACGGAAACGCCGTTCCAGACGGATGAAAGCTCGACCCTCGATATCCGTTTTGTGAGCGGCGGGGACGAACTCGAAAGCATTAACACATCCGCATTGTTGAACGGCGGTAATGCCCTGCTGGTGGGCGCAGAGATTATCCAGTTCGCCGATGTGTCGGAGAATGCGGATGGCAGCTACCGTCTCTCGACCCTGCTCCGGGGACGTCGCGGCACGGAAGGGGCGACCGGCTCGCACAGGGTTGGGGAGCGGGCGATCCTGCTTCGCTCTGGCGATATCGGGGGCGGCTTTAGTGCCCTCAACACCCTCGACCTGCCGCGCCGCTGGAAAGCGGTGGGGGCGGGCCGCCTGATTGAGGAGGTTTCGCCCACCATCAAGGCCCTGACCGGCAATGACCTCAAACCTTACGCACCGGTCCATATTACGGGCACGCGCGATGGCGGGGATCTCTCTCTCAGCTGGCAGCGGCGGACGCGGATCGGCGGCGGCAGTTTGAGCGGCGAAGTGCCGCTTTCCGAAGCGTCGGAGCGGTATGAGCTGGTCTTTACCCATAATGGGGAGAGTGTCTCCAAATATGTATCAGATGCCACGGAATATACCTATGAGCTGGCCGATTTCAACGCGGATTTCGGTGTTTCCGAAGTCGCGGTGCCGGAGCTTTCGCTCACTCTCTATCAACTTTCTGAAACCATAGGCCGGGGTTTTCCGGCAACGGAGATTATCTAGCATGCCAGAACTTGATTTACCGCAGATCGCCGAGAGCCAGGCGCTTGCCTATGTCACCTCCAACGATGCGGACGCGAAGCTGGAATCCGCGCTCTGCGACGAGATTGCCAGTCATGACCCGACCGCTGGCGATGTGACGCTAACCGACGCCGAGTTTCGCGAGACCTGGCATCATGTTATCGGCGGCAGCCCCTCCGGCGGCTTTAACTTCATCGTGCCGGAGATCAAGCGCCCCTTCATGGTCACCAACGGAAGCGGGGAGACGGCAACGGTCAAGACCGCCTCCGGCGCGGCGGGGCAGGCGCTCGAGGGGGAAACCCGGCTCTTCTATTGCGACGGGACGGATGTCATCGGCCTGACGGACAGCACCTCGGGCGGTGGGGGCGGCGGAACCCACGCAGGGGCGCTGGTCAAGATGAGTTCCAACCAGAGCATTGCCGACAGCACCAACACCACGCTCAACTGGGCGAGTGAAAGCTACGATACCGATAGCTATCACGACAACGCCACCAACAACAGCCGCCTGACCGTGCCGAGCGGGGTCTCCAAGGTGATCGTCAGCGGGCAGGTCCGCTGGGACAGCAATGGAAGCGGCACGCGGGAAATCCTGCTCGAGAAGAACGGGTCCAGCAGTTTTGATGGCCGCCCGTTCGAGCATATCGACGCGCAGACGAACCGCACCATGCAGAGCTTTGTCTCGCCGGTGCTGGCCGTGACGCCGGGGGATTATTTCGAGTTGGTCGCCTGGCAGGACAGCGGCGCCAGCCGGGACATCGAAAGTCATGTCGCCACCTGGTTCAGCATTCAGGCCATCGAGTAAGAGAGGTTGCAAGGGGAGAAACGATGAAAATACTGACGCTGACGGCGGTCCTTGGGGCCGCTTTTCTTATGGACAGTGTAACGGCCTCGGCTGCACCGCTCTGCCTGCCGCGGAGCGAGCTTGCCGTGCATCTGGCGGAAAACTACGGCGAGGTCCTTGTTGCGCAGGGGCTCAATAACCGGGGCAGCCTGATCGAGGTCTTCGCGACCAGATCGCGCGATCGCTGGACCCTGACCGAAACCGATGTGCTGGGCCGCTCCTGCCTGATCGCGGCGGGGGAATACTGGAACGCGCCCGGTGACCGCCCGCAACAGGCGGCGCGCCAGCCCGCGGCCTATCCCGCCATCGCGGACCCGGCGGAGGGAGACTCTCCATGAACAACCTCGAACAGGAAATCGGCGCCATGCGGGTGCGCATCGAGAATCTGCATCTCGACATGGTGGAGCTGCGTGATGACGTCAAAAGCCTGACCCTGCAGGTCAGCATGGGGCGCGGCGCGCTGAAGGTCATCGGGATCACAGGGACTGTCATTGCGGCGTTAACCACCTTTGCCGCCTGGCTGGGGCAGGCCTTCCGGCCGTTCAATCTGTAAATCATGGAGGAAGGAATATTGGGTGCCTTTGTCACTATTGGCGACATGCTGCAGGCCCTCTGTCTGGCTGTCGCGGGACTCGCCTTCCTGGTCACCCTGGCGACGATCATCACCGCGCTGACGCCGACCCGCTGGGAGGAGGAACCGATCGACCGGTTTTTCCGGATGCTGAACCTGATCGCGGGGAATGTCGGCCATAACCGGAATGCCGACGACAGATGAACCCGTTGGAGGCGGCCATCTGCGCGAAGATTGCCTATGACCCGAACGGGGCGGAGCGGGCGACACGCCTCGGTTACAGCTACCACGCGGTGGCGGGACGGGACCATTTCGCCTGGATCGGGCGCAAGGACGGGATCACGATCGTCGGCTTTCGCGGCACGGCCCTGTTCGGGCGGGAGAGACGGAGCTATCGCAGCAATCTCTCCACCGACCTGATCCCCTGGGCCGGAGCGGGGCTTGTGCATGAGGGCTATTACCAGGCGCTCTGGCAGGTGCTGGCCGCGGTCCGGCGGGAATTGAAGGGCGCACGCGGAATTATCCTCACCGGCCATTCCATGGGCGCGGCGCTGGCGACGCTGGCGGCCATGCTGCTGGAGGCGGAGCGGGTCTATGCCTTTGCCTGCCCGCGCCTCGGCAACCGGACGTTTGCGGACGGCTTCTCGCGCGCGATCCGAGTGACCCGCTTCGTCAACCGCTGCGATGTGCTGGCGCGGATGCCTTTTTCAGGGGAGGTGCAGGGCAGCGATCCGGCGGTGCGGCAGCCTTACTGGCATGTCGGGCGCGTCGTCCGCCTGCCGGCATTCGGCCATTCCATGAGCGCCTATGTCCAGGGCGTTCGTCAGCGCCGGGACGGAAACTACCAAAGTCATCAACGATAAACAGAGGAGGACTTTTGACATGACTTCAGCAGGGCAACGCAAAACCCAGGAAACGGAGACACCGACGCTGGACAGCTTTATCGAGGAAACGGCGGAAGCGGCATATCTTTCCGAACCGTCGGATGAGGAAGAAGCAAATGACAACTTCCCCGCCCATGAGATTCTTCTGGGCTGTATCTGGCGTGATACGGAGAGTGCGCAGCAACGGGTCGGCCTGATTGACGACGCGCCGTTTGGCGCATCGCGTGACGATGCACGGGGGCGGCAGGAGCTTGACTTTTCCGACGACCGGCACGGCGCCCGCGGATTTCTCGATGAGGATTTGGATCCGGGTGACGGGGCTGTCGGTTTCTAGATGACGGCGGGCGCGGGCTATTTCCGTTCGGCCAGCGCCAGGCCGATCCCGGCGGCAATCAGGAAGCCGGCGGTGATCCGGTTGCGGATATTCTGGTAGCGTAGCATCAGCGGCCGCAGCGCGCCCGCAAAGACCGCCCATATTGCATCGCCGAAAGTCAGGACCGTCAGGAAGACGGCCGCCACGAGGGCGAGCTGGCTCATATAGTCGCCCTCCGCCGAAATGAACTGCGGCAGCAGGGCGGCGTTGAAGATCAGGGTTTTCGGGTTGAGGATGGCGACCATCAGCCCGCGTGTGAAAAGCGCCATGACCGGCGCCCGCACGGCCCGGATCGCGGAGAGGTCCTCCGGCGGGGCAATCCAGCTCCGGTAGCCGAGCCAGAGAAGATAGACAACTCCGGCCCATTTCAGCCAGGTCAGGATATCGGCAGCGACTTCCAGGAGCGCCCCGATGCCGAGCACGACAAGCAAAAGCTGGATCCCGACGCCGACAGTGGTGCCGGCCACAGTGCAAAGACCGTACAGCGTTCCGTAGCGCAAAGAGTTGGCAATCGTCAGCGCTACATTCGGGCCCGGAATGGCGACCAGCCCAAGGGTGATCACGGCAAGTGTAAAAAGAGAATCCATTCGAAAAAAATACCACATATCAGGGTGTCGGCAATCGTAATTTCATAAAGTTGTCACAGTGTCTAGGTAACAATGGTGGGTTAGGCGGCCCCGGCTGATTCTCATAACCGAGGAGAGAATTGACAGTTTGAGGGAATTTTTTGGATTTATGTTGGGTTAATTAACTATATTGGAGAAATTGCTGGATTTAACGCATATTTTTCGGTAAAATTTGGTCATTATCGCCAAAAATTTTGAACTTTGTTGTATTTCCAACAGTCGCGTTTCCAACAAAAAGTTGATTGGACAAAATTCATTTTGAATGGAGACGGCCCATGTCTTTTAAATATCTGAATATGAAGCTTGGAATTTTTGCGCTGGGTCTTGTCGTTATCATTGGATTGTCTGCCGTCCTTGGTGTCAGTGAGCAGGTAAGGGCAGCGACGGCGTCGGTTGAATGTTCCAAAACCCTGTCTGGACAGGCGGAGACATGCGCAAAGGAGCGCGCTGACGCGACCGAAGACAAGTCGTTCGTAACCGCGTGGTTTTTTCCGCAATCCAAACCACAGGGGTCGGAGAATTCTGCCGTAAGCGCCGGAACGCCTGGTAAGGGCGGCGAGACGGTGGCGCAGGATAATTCGGCCAGCGGCTTTCCTCCGGAAGCGCTGATCCTGTTCGCGGTGGCACTTGCCGGTATCGTCTTTCTTGGCCGACGCAAGAAGTCGGCTGTTCGCGAGGAATAGCCTCCGAAGTGACCAAAAAGAAGCGGCTGTCCCGATGCGGCCGCTTTTTTCATGAAAATCCAAGCGACTTAATTTTTGCTTAGTATCTCCCCGGTAGAATTCCGCCCATGGAAATAACGCATACAGTCAAGCCGACAGCCTGCCTTCTGGAGGCGTTCCGATTTGTGATCGGGCATCGCTGGCCCTGCCTGTTCCGGGCTGTGCCGGTGGTGATGATGACGGCGCTGATCGCCTGGCTGGAAACTAACATACTCGCGGCGGCGGACTATTTCCGGCTGGTCGTGAATGAAATTCTCTATGCGATCTTTTCCGTTTATTGGCACCGCTATACCGTCTTCAAGTTCGAGCGGCGAAATCCCTCCTTCGGCCTGCATTTCGGGCTTCGCGAGATCAAGTTTGCCGGGGCGATGCTGGGGTATGTGCTCAT
Source organism: Sneathiella sedimenti (assembly GCF_017313765.1). Taxonomy (GTDB): domain Bacteria; phylum Pseudomonadota; class Alphaproteobacteria; order Sneathiellales; family Sneathiellaceae; genus Sneathiella; species Sneathiella sedimenti. The sequence goes on from NZ_JAFLNC010000004.1 coordinate 303,260, forward strand.
CACCTATGTGCTGGCGAAGGTCTATGTGGCGAGCGGTGGCGATGGGTCCAGCGCGTCAATCATGCTGTTCGTGACGTTGTTGTGCCTGTGCTTCATGCCGCTGATGTTTATCTTTCCGGCGATTGCGCTCGACCAGCCGCTGGCCCTGAAGGATTTCGCCCGGACCGTCATTGATATGTTCCTGCCTCTGGTTGGCACCTTCCTGCTGGCGCTGGTGGCGGTGGTCGGGCTGTATGTCCTGATCTATATGCCGATGCTGCTGCTGATCCTGATGAACAAGCCGGATATGGCGGGAATCCTGTTTTTCGTCTTGTCCAGCTTCCTGATCATGCCCTTTATCCTGGCCGTGTTTATCTCTTTTCTGTCGATCCTGTTCCGGGAAACCGTCGGCATTCAGCCGATCAACTATAAATCATCTTATTGAGGCTTGCCCGCGGCGGCCGATTTTTCTAACCTTGGGCGCGTGACGGGACGGCGGCAGTCTGTCCTTTGTTCAGAGAATAGTATCCATAGAGCCGGACCGGCGTTTCGTTCCGTCCGGCGCCAGAATAAGAAAGATAAGAAAATGGCGCGAAAAATAGGAATAGTCGGAGCCGGGGCAATCGGCGGATATTTTGCGGCTCAACTGGCCGAGTCGGGATATGAGGTTGTGGTGCTGGCGCGCGGAAAGAACCGCGACGTGCTCTCCACCGACGGGATCACGATCACCTCCGAGAAGGGGGAGCAAACCGTTAAGTTTGCCGCCGTGTCGGACAGCCCGGCGGAGCTCGGGGTATGTGATGTTGTTTTCTTCGTGGTGAAGGGGCAGGACACGGACCAGGCGGCGGCGGACATGCGTCCGATGATTGGCCCCAAAACCGAGATTATCAGCCTGCAGAACGGGTTTTACGGAATAGAGCATCTGGTCGCGACCTATGGCGCGGAACAGGTCTCGCCGGGCATCACCTATATCCCCGCCGTGGTGCAGGCGCCGGGCCGGATCTATCGCACGGGGCAGAACACCCGGACGGTTTTCGGGCCCTATACCCCGCGTGACATTACGCTTCATGAGGAACTGGCGGCGGCGCTGCAGAAGGCCGGTACCGATGTCCGCGCGAAGGTGGAGCCGATGCGGGAAATCTGGGCGAAATATGTGGTTCTGGCACCGTTTCACGCCATGTGCAGCCTGACCCGTCTGCCCGTTGGCGGCTGGATTATCCATCCTGAAATGCGGGACATCTATTTCCGCGCGATGAAGGAGGTCTGTGCCCTCGGCCGAGCCAAGGGAGCGGATGTCCCGGATTCAATTGCCGAGAAACAGGTGCAGTACAGCCAGACCGTGACCAACCCGAAAACCCGGGCGTCGATGTTTGAGGACCTGGACCGGGGCAAGCCGCTGGAACTGGAGCCCATCATTGGCTGGCTCTGCCGTGAGAGCGAGAAGCATGGACTGGAAAGCCCGGTTCATGACATGGCCTATGCGATCCTGCGGCCCTATCGGGACGGCCGCCCCGATATCTGAGCCTAGCTGACTGCCCTCGCAATTCTGATCCCGGACTGACACATCGGCGCAATTGTCGGTGACTGCCGCCTGACCCCAGGCGGCCGCGTTCGCCTGTGCGCAAATCACGGCAAGACAATCAGCACGCATCATAGGAGCGATGGGATGTTCATCAGTGATCTGCGGACGCATGTCGTCCGGCCGACCCTGGACGCGCTTGGCATGGGCGGGGCGGCGGCGGAAAACCTCATCCTCGGGACCGGGCTGGTGGAAAGCGGCTTTCGCCATCTGGCGCAGATGGGTGGCCCGGCGCTCGGCGTCTATCAGTGCGAGCCCGCGACCTATGACGATATTCTCCGCTATCTCGACCGCCGCCCCGACATCGTCGCGCGGCTGCGGCCGTTTATCGCGGGCGAGGGCCTCCCTGCGGTATCGCAGCTGGTCTGGAACCTCAAGTTCGCGACCGCGATCTGCCGCATCCATTACTGGCGCAGGCCCGGCGCGATCCCGGCTGATCTGGCAGGGCAGGCGGTGTACTGGAAGCGGCATTACAACACCGCGCTCGGGCGTGGCACGGTGGCAAGATACCTCGAATGCGCCCGTCCCCTAACAGAAGGAATGACCCCATGAAGGATTATTTGAAGGGAAAGAAAACCTATCTTACGGCGTTTCTCGCCATTATTGCGGCGGTGGGCAGCTACCTGCTCGATGAAATCGCGATGCAAGACATGATCGAGGCAATCTTCGCGGCCCTCACCGCCATGACCATTCGCGCCGCCATCTCGACGGAGGCCGCGAAATGAGGCGCCTTGCTGTTGCCGCGCTGCTGTTGGCGCTCACGGCCTGCACGTCGCCGCTGGGACAGCTCTCGGCGCGCGATCAGCTGCTGGTGACCTGCGACGGCCTCGCCACCACCATGGGGATCGTCAAGAACTACATCCTCGATGGCACCATCGACAACCCGGCGACGCTGCGTGATATCCGTGATGCGTCGAGTATCGTCGAGGAAAGCTGCACCTCCAATATCGATCATACCACGGCGCTGAGCCGTCTTGCCGGGCAGTCGGTGATATTACTGGAGGCGCGGATCATGGCGGAAAACGGCGCCGGGAAAAGGAGCTAGCCCATGGATATTACATCCGCATCCATCATCGCCCTGATCGAGGGCGGGGCGTTCCTTGTGAATACCGCGCTTCGGGCCCAGAAGGGTGAGCTTTCCCAGTCCGACGTTGACGCCATCCTTGCACATGTGGGGGTGGAGGCCTCCGACCTTCGCCGCGTGATCGACGCCGCGCTTGAAGAAAAAGACTGACCCGACAAAAAGGGAGGCTGCCACGGCCTCCCTTTTCCTTGCCAAAATTCCTCTCACATTATCCCGCCTTTTTGAACGTCTGCTTCGGCTGATCCTCGATCGTGCAGGCGGTGAGCCGGGTGAGGCCGATCACGGCATATGCTGGTTTCATAAGTATTTCCTTTGCATTTTTACAACTTCAACTAAAGCATTTTCTACTGTTCAATTCGCCGGAAGGTTTTGTTATATTAAACTATGAAAACGTCATGGTGGAAAAAGGTTGATCAGTTAGGAGACGGTGTCGAAATCCTTGGAGCAATCTTTATATTTGTGATTGTTGGGCTGATCGGCATCTACTTTATTACGGATGGCATACCATGGATATGGAATGCGGTGGATCAAAATGAAGGCCGTGGTGCGCTTATCGGTTCATTTATTGGCGCATCAATTGGCTTTCTTGGATTAATTTATGTCGCTCGCATTACAATTATGCACGAGCGTGAACTGTCTGACGAAAAAAGATTATCGAATGAAATTGATCGAGCCGGGTTTTTGTTCGCTTGTGCTGATTCTGCCTTGCATGATTTTCGTCGTTTCCACAGATTTATTGCGAAACCATATGATGGTAACTCCTTGACTCCAAAGTCCAAGTGGCAAACCATCAACCTAAAATTCAAAAAAAATACTTACGAATGGAGTGGTGACAAAGACTTATTGATAGGCTTAGATCGACGCATTGTAATGCGAGCGCAGGCGTTTCAAAAAGCAAATGAAGATTTCATCGAGTTTATTTCAGAGATAAACAGAATGTATGAGCTGGGTGTTTTCGCTACTCATAAAAAAAATTTGGAATTAAGTTTCGATGAAGAGCGCGAAACAAGAATGCTGAATGACCTTATGGCGCAGGCGAATGAACTTGCTACGGAAGCTCAAGAGTTTTTGATAAAGCTATATGATGAAATCTATATTGTTTATGGAGAAAAATTAGACTTCGACTGATCTGCTTCCTTACCTAATAATGACAAATAACGATTTTTGTCTTCCCTTCCCGTTTTCCCCTCCATGCACCCAACAAAAAAAGCCTCCGGCTGGTGGCCGAAGGCTTTTGAATTGGCTCCCCGAACAGGACTCGAACCTGTGACAGGCTGATTAACAGTCAGCTGCTCTACCAACTGAGCTATCGGGGATCAGGGCCCGAATTATATCGGGTTGGCGGCTTATAGCAATTGCCATTACCCCTGCCAAGCCTTGTTTTCGGATTTCGGCAAAAATTTTTGGGTATTGGACAAAATGCCGCGGTGGTTAATCGCTCATATGCGCTTCTGAGATTTTTTTGTCCGTATTATACTGGCTGAGCGCATAGACGGCCCAGATCGCGGCGGGAATCCAGCCGATCAGCGTGATTTGCAGGATCAGACAGATAATCCCCTGGAACGGCTTGCCAATGGTGAAGAAAACCAGAAATGGCAGGATAAGCGCGATAATCAGTCTCATGGTAACTCCCTCTCATAAGCAAACTGACGCGTAGCTTACCCAACTATGCGCCACTTGGCAAATGAAGGTAAAGGGAGCGGGGGAGGTTAATTTCCCGGCTTGTCGGCCTTGGGTTTGCGGCGGCTCGGGCGGGAGCGGTGCAGGGCCACCAGGGCCCAGATGGCGGCCGGTAGCCAGCCCAGGACGGTGAGCTGCAGAATCAGGCAGATGATTCCTTCCAGGGTCCGGCCCAGCATGAAAAACATCAGCCAGGGCAGCAAAATTCCAATCGCGATAAACATTGATCTCTCCTGCAGTGCATGACGGTCACGGACGCCGCACTTCGGGCGCCGCTTCAGTCAGGACGCGCGAAACCGGCGTCTTGTGAGAGATTCAAGGTAAATCAAGGGGAATTGGAGGCCTGGACCGGAATCGAACCGGTGTGGACGGATTTGCAATCCGCTGCGTCACCACTCCGCCACCAGGCCATCCTGTTCGTGGTGTATTGCCAAAAGCCTAGGCGTTGTAAGGCTTTCGGCAGGGAGTGTCAAGCGCAACAATGGGCGCGTCTGGCCGCGCCCGCTGCACTCTCTAGACGACGACTTTTCCGTCGCGCTGGAAATGATCCATGGGGCCGTACAGCTTCACGATTTCCGCGTATTCCGCCGTATCGAAGAAGGCGCAGTTGCCCTCGGTGAAGGATTTCGCGACTTCCAGGGTGAAGCGCGCCGCAGCTTCCACATCGGTGAGGTGGGTCGCCCCGGTGGCGCAACCGGCAACCGGCACCTCGGTTGTGATTGCGACGCCGACAACCGGGGCGGTCGTCGCGGTGCAGGGCTGCATGATGCTGTTGATATGATAGAGGCCGTTGCCGTAAGGGGTGATGTCCTGCTGGGAGAGGGCGAACACCTTCGGGTGCTGGCCCGTCACCTGCGCCATCAGCTCGAGCAGGTCGTCGCTTGTCTTGAGCAGATATCCTTCCTTGACCGTCGGCGAAATGGCGAAGCCCCGATGGTTGAGGATCTTGTTGCCCTTGGTCGTATCGACAGAGAGGATGGCGTCCATCTCCTTGGCCACTTCCCACTGGTTCTTGAGTTCCATCGGGATAGGCGAATCCATGAACGGCACCGGCTTGTGCGGCCGGGTCGGCGCATTGGGGCAGATATGGGTGGAGAGGATCACGTCCCCTTCCAGCTGATCGCCGAGGGAGGCCATCCGTCCGAGCTTCGCCGCCGCGGCCAGCACAGCAAGAGCGCCGTCGCCATCGGAGACAAAGCCGACCCGCTCCGGCCGGGCGCCGATGCCGCCGAGCCGGCCGATGATGCCAAGTGTCGGCGCATCCCCGCCATTGATTCGGCCGTTTTTGCCGGGCACGGTGATCTTGATGAAATCCGTCGCCCCCTTGTCGGAGGTAACGTGATTGACCTCGCACTCGGCCGTGCCGGTCTCCTTCAGATAAGCCTGCACATGCGCGCCGCTGGCCGACGGTGCATCCAGAATTTCATAGATATCAATGATTTGTTTCAGCATGTCTCATATTCTTTTTGTTTCCAAATCCCAGCGTAAAATCTACATCGGGAGCGGAAAGGTTGAATATGAGGGTGACTACGTATCTTAACCGCGCTTGTGATTACAGCATCAAGACCTGGCGAATTAGGCCGGAAACCGTCGAGACGCCGAGCTTTTTCATCACCCGGCTGCGGTGGATCTCGACTGTGCGGTGACTGATGTCGAGCAGGCGGGCAATCTCCTTGTTTGACAGACCCGCCACGACATTTTCCGCCACTTCCAGCTCCCGCCGGGTGAGTTGCGGATAAGCCTGCGCCATGCGCATGGCGAGGTTCTTCTTCTCCCGCGGGCGGGTGTCTGTCATCGAATTGAGCTGCATCCGCAGGGAGCTTGCCAGAATGTTGCGGGCCGTTGCCACCGGCTTGCCGCTCTGCGCACTGACCTTCCGCGCCATCTCCCCCGAATAGGCCATGCTGTACATGACGATGAAGTCGCAGTTCTTGAGGCTGCGGGTGATGTCGTCGATATTCCCGCTCGGCCCGGGCAGGGTATAGCTGACCGACTGGCGGATCGCCGCGCCATGGGTGAAGATATTCTCGGTGCCCTGCAGATCGACGGAATAGATGATGCCGACCCGGCAGCCCACCATGGTAAGGGACTGGACCCAGGATTCAACAATGGTCTGGCCGTTGAGAAGCGGCGTCTTGGTGACGATTTCCTGCTGCAGCCCGGTACTGACAACGACGATAAAGTCGTAATTCTCCTGGTCCAGCCGCGCGCAAAGGGCCGCCATGCGTCTCTCCACGATATCTCCCGAGACGATCTTGTACTCCCCATTGGCGAAACGGGTATGAAGGGCGATCTGGTTGGGCGCTTTGGGGAGTTTGTCGAACTCGGTCGGGTCGATGCCGTCAAGGGCGCCGAATTCCTCGACGATGATCTCGGTGTCGAGCTGCCGGATGAGGTGCGGCACAATATCAGGGCGCGGCGCCTGACCTATGGTGACAAAGGCAATTCTCGGCAGTCGAGCCATCTTTCCCCCTTCTTGGAAAAAAGCAGTTATAGACGCTCTGGCTCGCGGATATCAAGGCGTCCGTATTGTGTAAGGGCTTTTACGTATTTCACGAAACCGTAACAACCGTCAAACTTCTCACACTGGATAAAGTAATTTTCGGAAAATTCGGGGGCAAGTCAATGAGCGTGGAAAAGATACGGGGCAAACGGCTGGCGCTGGTGACCATCGGGCAGGCACCACGGGTCGATATCACACCGGACATGATGCGCGGATTCGAAGAGGACTATGACATCACCGAGTTCGGCGCGCTGGACGGCATGACGAAAGAGGAAGTTGCCGCGCTCGCCCCGGCGGACGGGGAAGATCGCCTGGTCAGCCGTCTTGTCGACGGAGAGGAAGTGATCTGCTCCCACGCGGCGATCGAGGCGCGGCTCGGTGAGTTGTTCGCCCGCATCGACGCGGACAAGTTCGACGCCATCCTGATGCTCTGTTCGGGCAAGCTGACCGAGGCAAGTCACACGCTGCCCGTCTTTTCCCCCTATGAAACTCTGAATGCCGAGATTGCGGAATGCCGCGCCCGGGGCGAGGTGATCGGCATGATCTCCCCCCTGGCTGAACAGATTGACAAGAACAAGGCGCTGTTCGACAACCCGTCGGGCGCCCGCTTTTCCTATGTCACGCCCTATGGTGACGGCAGTTTCGAGGCGGTGGGCGAAGAACTTAAAGACACCGATGTCATCATCATGAACTGCATGGGCTTTGACAGCGAGATGGCGGCGAAGGTGGAAAAATCCGCCACCGTGCCGACGCTGACAGTGCGGCAGATATTCATGAAACATATCGAGCGGGCGCTTTCAAAGGATGCGGCGGCCTGATCGCCGGCGCCCGCGTGATCCATAATAATAACGGGAATAGTGAGCAAGAATTCAACCTGGAGGAAGAAAGTATGAAAGATATGAGCAGACGTAGTTTTGGCAGGCTGGTAAAAGCCTGCGCCGTCGCGGGACTGGCCGTTGCCAGCCTTGGCGCGACGATGGAGCCGGCCACCGCCTTCGAGCGCGTAGACGGAGGCAAGGTTCTCGTCATTGCCGGACGCCAGCCGGTATCCACCTTGGACCCGAGCGTGAAATACAATGCCTCCATCCGGTCCCTGCAGCAGGCGCTCTATGATGCGCTGGTGAAATATGACGGTAACCCGCCGCAGGTAAAGCCGTGGCTCGCCGAAAGCTGGGAGCAGAGTGACGATGGCAAGACCTGGATCTTCAAGCTGGTCAAAGGCGCCAAGTTCCACAGCGGAAACCCGGTCAATGCCGAGGCAATCAAATATTCCTTCACGCGGACGCTGGAACTGAATAAGGGCCCGTCCTGGATGCTGTCCGACTTTCTCAAGCCCGAAGGCATTGTCGTTGTTGACGACCACACGGTCCAGTTCAATCTTGAAAAGCCCTACGCGGCGTTTCTCTCCTTCCTGCCGTGGTGGTACATCATGGACCCGGCGGTTGTCGGCGCCCATGTCGAAGGCGATGACTATGGCCAGAAATGGCTTACCGAGAATGAAGCCGGCAGCGGCCCGTACAAGCTGAAACGCTTCGATCAGGGAACGCTTTATGAAGTCGAGCGGGTCAAGGATTACTGGAAAGGCGACGGCGGCTCCAATATTGAGGGCATCGTCTACAAGCTGATCCGGGAAACCTCGGCACAGCGCGCGGCGCTGATGCGCGGCGAGGCGGATATCGTACTTGACCTCTCCCCGGACGAGTTCGACCAGGTGGCAAAAGCCAAGGGGATCAAGACCTCGACCGAACCGGCGCTGACCGCGTTTGGCCTGAAGTTCAACACCAAGGGCAAATACATGTCCGACAAGAACCTGCGCAAGGCCGTGGCCCATGCCTTCGACTATGACTCACTGGTCGCCATCTTCAACGGCAAGGCGGTTCTGCAGACGAGCCCCTTCACCGACGATATCAAGGGCAAGATCGACGTGCCGGGCATTCCGCGCCACGACGTGGAAAAAGCCAAGGAATATCTGGCGAAATCCCAGTGGCCGGAAGGTGGGATCGAACTGGAATATGTCTATGTCCAGGGTCTTGAGGTCGAGCGCCTGATGGGCCTCGTGCTGATTGACAATCTGAAGCCCCTGAACATCACGTTGAAGATGGTGCCGCTGACCTGGCCGAACCTGGTCGCCCGCGGGTCCAAACCGGAAACGGCCGCCGATCTCATGGCAATTTTCGCCACACCGGTTTCGGTTGACCCGGATGCCGTCGCCTATCAGTATCACCCGGATTCCTGGGGCAAGTACTATGGCACGCATTTCTACGACAACCCGAAGGTCACGGAACTGATCGAGAAGGCACGCTATACCACCGACTGGGAAGAGCGGGCGCCGATGTATGCGGAAATCCAGAAACTGATCGTCGAGGATCAGCCGGAAATCTTCGGCATGATGCGCAAACGGCTGGTGGCTTATCGTGACTATGTCACGGGCTTTTCCTATACACCGGTCCGGATGACGTCTGAAGTCGACTATTACGGCCTCGGCATCGGAAAATAACGCAAAACCGTTCTGCCGGGTTTATAGTGATCCGGCAGAACTTTTCTAATACTTAGGAGATGTTATGCTGCAGATGATTGGCAAGCGCAGTATCCTGATGCTGGGCATGCTTTTGGGATTGCTGGTGATCACCTTCTCCATCTCCCATATCGCGCCTGGCGATCCGGCAGCCCTCGCGGCCGGCCCCGATGCCACGCAGGAGATGATCGACCAGGTCCGCGAGGAATATGGCTTCGACAAGCCGCTGGTGGAACAGTTCGTTATCTATGTCGGCGGGATATTCGAGGGCGACCTCGGCCGGTCCGTCTACACCACGCGGCCCGTCGCACAGGACCTGATGGTCTATTTCCCGGCGACGCTGGAACTGGTGATCTACTCAATCCTGTTCGCGATCATACTTGGCGTACCCATGGGCGTCATCTCCGCCGTCAAGCAGAACGGCTGGGTCGATAACCTCGTCCGTTTCGTCTCCTCGTCCGGTGTCGGCCTGCCGATGTTCTGGCTCGGGCTGATGCTGCAGCTCTATTTCGGTCTTCAACTCGGCTGGTTTCCGCTGGGCGGCCGGCTGGACCTGATGACCGACCCGCCGACGACCATAACCGGCATGTATACCATCGATGCGTTGCTGACGCTGAAATTCAACGTCTTCTTCGAGGCGCTGCACCATATGGTGCTCCCCGCGATCGCCCTCAGCTTCCCGGCGCTGGCCTCCATTGTCCGGGTCAACCGCGCGGAGATGATCGAGACGCTCAGCCTTGACTATATGACCAACGCCCGCGCACAGGGCATTTCGAAATTTCGCATGATCGCGGCCTATGCGCTTAAAAACGCGATGCTGCCGACCCTCGCGATTATCGGCCTGCGCTTTGGCTGGATGCTGGGCGGGACGGTGCTGATCGAGAGCGTGTTCGACTGGCCCGGCGTCGGCCTTTACGCGCTGCAGGCGGTCACCGCCTCGGATTTCGAGCCGGTAATGGCCGTGACACTGATCCTCGGCGCCTGGTTCATGCTCACCAATTTTCTCATTGATATCATTTACGGCATACTCGACCCCCGAGTACGTGGCCGGGCATAGGGGCAGGACAGATGACAGATATTCTTGACACTCCCGCCGAGCCGACCTTCCGCGAACGGCATGCCAGCACGATCCGCACCATGCGGCTCTATGCGCGGACGTTCCGCAATAACGGCGCGGCCATGATTGGCCTGCTCATTATCGCCGGGTTTATGTTTCTGGTGATTTTCGGGCCCTCCATCGTGCCCTATCCCGAAGATGCCCTCGGTGCGACGCATATCGAGCAGAAGCTGCAACCGCCAAGCGCGGAACACTGGTTCGGCACCGACGAGGTCGGCAATGACGTCTTTACCCGCGTCGTGATCGGCGCCCGCGTCTCCTTGCAGATCGGGCTGATCATTACCGGTATCTCGATGCTGATAGGGGTCCCGCTCGGGATCATCGCCGGTTATGTCGGCGGCTGGGTCGAGGAGTCGATCATGCGGATCACCGATATATTCCTCTCCATCCCCGGGCTGATCCTCGCCATTGCGATTGTCGGGGTGCTGGGGCCGGGGATCGGTAATGCCATGCTCGCCATCTCGCTGGTCTGGTGGCCGGGCTATGTCCGGCTGGTGCAGGCGAAGACCCTGTCGCTCAAGAGCGCGATCTATGTGGACGCGGCGCGCTCCATGGGGGCGAGCAAGATGCGGATTGTCTTTGTACATATCCTGCCCAACTGCCTGTCCCCGATTATCGTCAAGGTGAGCATGGATATGGGCATGGCCATCCTTTATGCCGCCAGCCTCGGCTTTCTCGGTCTTGGCGCGCAGCCGCCGTTTCCCGAATGGGGCGCGATGATCAGCGTCGGGCGGAACTATTTGCCGGACTGGTGGTGGTACTCTTTCTTCCCGGGCCTCGCGATCTTCCTGACGGTGCTTGGCTTTAACCTGCTGGGCGATGGCCTGCGCGATATCCTGGATCCACGAGGGAGAGAAAAATGACAGACGCTCCGGTTCTTGAAATTCGCGATTATCGGTTGAATTTCAATACGTTCGACGGTGTTTATCATGCGCTGGACGGGGTCAATCTCGCGGTCGGCAAGGGCCAGTCCCTCGGTATCGTCGGGGAGACGGGCTGCGGCAAGTCGGTGACGGTGCGCAATGTGCTCGGCCTGCTGCCGAGCCCACCCGCCGAGGTGGTCTCCGGCGAGATCCTCTATAACGGCAAGGACATGCTGAAGGTCACCCCCGCCGAGATGCAGAAGATCCGCGGCATCGAGATTGCCATGATCTTCCAGGACCCGATGACCTATCTCAATCCGGTGTTCACCATAGGCACGCAGATGGTGGACGTCATTCTTGCCCATCAGAAGGCGCTGGACAAATCCGTCCGCAAGAACAAGAAGCAGGCGCGCGCCCACGCGATCGAGATGCTGCGAAAGGTTCATCTGCCGAACCCGGAAAGCCAGATCGACCGCTATCCCCATGAGCTCTCTGGCGGGATGCGCCAACGGGTGCTGATCGCCATGGCGCTGTCGGGTTCTCCTAAGCTCCTGATCGCCGACGAGCCGACAACCGCGCTGGATGTGACGATCCAGGCGCAGATTCTCGATCTCATCGCGGAACTGGTGGAGGATATGGGCCTCTCCGTCATCATCATCACCCATGATCTCGGTGTGGTCGCCAAGGTTTGCGACAATGTCGCGGTGATGTATGCCGGGCAGGTGGTTGAATATGGCACGATCGAGGAGGTGTTCGGCAAGCCCAAACATCCCTATACGGAAGGACTGTTGAAATCCATTCCGCATCCGGGAAAACCGCCGGAGGAGCTCTACGGCATTCCCGGTTTCCTGCCCAATCTCCTGACCCCGCCCATCGGCTGCCGGTTCCAGGATCGCTGCCCGAAAGCGATGGAAATCTGCGGCACGCCGCCCAAGAACCGGAACAACGCGGCGCACGACCGAACCGTGCTTTGCCACCTCTATGAGGAAGGATTTGAGGATGCTTGAAACCCGTGAACTTACGGTCAATTTTGCGGCCAAATCCGGCGGCAAGAAAGCCCAGCTGACGGCGGTCAACAAGGTCAACCTTCACATCAAGAAGGGCGATGCCCTGGGGCTGGTGGGCGAATCCGGCTCGGGCAAGTCAACCGTCGGGCGGACGATCCTGCACCTGAACAAGGCGAGCAGCGGCAGCATCATCTTTGACGAGCAGGACATTACCCGGCTCAATAGCACCGACGAGAAGATCCTGCGCCGCCGGGCGCAGATGGTTTTTCAGGATCCGCATTCGGCGCTGAACCCGCGCATGACGATCATGCGCTCGGTCGCCGAGCCGCTGATCCTGCACACGAAGCTCCGCGGCGCTGCCTTGCGCGAAAAAGTCGGTACGTTGCTCGAGATTGTCGGGCTGCAGAAGCAGTTCCTCTATCGCTATCCGCATGAGCTGTCCGGCGGCCAGAAACAGAGGGTCTGCATCGCGCGCGCCATCGCGCTCAACCCGGAGCTTCTGGTTCTGGACGAGCCGACCTCGGCACTCGATGTGTCGGTGCAGGCGCAGATTCTCGAATTCCTGAAGTCGATCCAGAAGGAACTCGATCTCACCTATCTGTTCATCTCCCATAACCTCGCGGTGATCCGCTATGTCTGCAACCGCATTGCGGTGATGTATCTGGGACAGATCGTCGAGCAGGGGGAGACGGAGGAAATCTTCAACAACCCCAAGCATCCCTATACAAAGGCGTTGCTGGAGGCGGTGCCGCTGCCCGAACCGGGCCAGCCCCGGCGGGGCAAGCCGCTCGTCGGGGATATCCCGAGCCCACTTGACCTGCCGAAAGGGTGTTTTTTCAACAACCGCTGCGAAAAGGCCATTGCCGGGGTCTGCGATGTTGCGCCGGTGCCGACCTACACGCTGGAGGGCGGGCGCGAGGTGCGCTGCGTCCTCTATGACCCGGAAACGCAGCGCCAGACGGCATAAAGGCCTATATCCGCGCGTTCGAGATATTCCGGACGATCAGCCGCATCAGTTCGCTGCCCGTGGAGACCCCCATCTTTGCGAGCATGCGGGCGCGGTGAATCTCGACCGTGCGGGGGCTGATGCCAAGCTCCGCCGCGATCTCCTTGTTGGCGAGGCCTTTGATCAGCAGCTCGAATACCTGATGCTCCCTTTTGGTCAGGTCTTCCAGGCGCAGGCTGAGCGCGCTGCCCTCCAGAAGGTCGGCGCCGCTGGAGGTGCTCCGGGCCTGCTTGATCATCTTGGCGACGGTGCCGGCGATGACCCGCCGCATCTGTACCACGGGCCGTCCCGAGGCTTCCCGGATAAGGTTGATCACCTGCGCGTCATAGCCCATGGAATTCAGCACGATCAGGTCGCGGTCGCGAAGCTGTTTTGCCGCATGAAGTAGGGCGTCCTGGTTATAGGCCGGGGCGTAAACCGACTTGATGCGGGAATCGCGGACTTCCTTCCCCCGTGTGAGCTGGCCTTTCAGCGGGCGGATCTGACCGATCTTCTGCCCGGCGATGAGAACTGATTCCGTGAATTTATCGAGCGCGTTCTGGGCATGAATGACGTAGGGGTTGGTGGTGCCGAGGTCGAAGACGCCGGTCGAGGCAATGACGGTGAGGTCGTTGATCGTCTTGCCGCGCCCCTCGCACAGCTCGAGGATTTTCTGGCGCAGCCAGCTTTCCGAGATGGCGACGATGGAGCCATCCTTCAGCGTGGTGGCGATCCCGGCCTCGTCCGCATGGGGTTCCAGTTCAAGGATCTCCGCCGGGGTCAGCTCGTCGAGGGCGCCAATCTCAGTCACTTGCATGTCGTCAGGCAGGTGGGCGAGAATTTCGTCAATCATGTCCTGCCGCGGCGATTGCCCGGCCGTGATTACAGTCAGTCGTTGCAAGCCGGTTTCCTTTTTTGCGGGCTCAACTGTTTGCGCATATTACATTGCCCGGCGCATTCCGCGCCAGTCCAAACATGACCGAAAGCCGGTTCTAAGTGTCGATACGTATTTTGGTGCCGTGTCGTTCGCGATAGGCTGGACCACAGAATACAAATTGAAAAATGTGGGAAGAAAATGGCTGAACAGTTAGGGGTCGCCGTGACGGCGCAAGGCGAGGAACGCCCGCTCGGACCGGGCGAGCGTTATTTGAGAGCAGACGACATCGAGGCACTGGCACTGGGTGCCTGGATTCTCGGAACCGGCGGTGGCGGCTCGCCCTATCTTAATCTCCTGAACGTGCGGGAACTGTATAAGCAGGGCCACAAGGTTGTCCTGAAGGACCCGATGACCTTGCCCGACGATGCGCTGGTCGCGGTTCTCTCCACCCAGGGCGCGCCGGTCGTCGGTATGGAACGGCTCGGCGATCCTGAGAATTCCCTGAAACCGCTTCGTATTCTTGAGGATTACCTCGGTCGCAAGTTCGATGCGGTGATGCCGGTGGAAATCGGGGGCGGCAATGGCGTGATGCCGCTCATGGTCTCGGCCATATCCGGCCTGCCGACCATCGATGCGGACAGCATGGGGCGGGCCTATCCGGAAGCCCAGATGACCAGCTTCTCGGCGGCCGGGCTGCAATGCTTTCCATTGGCCATGGCCGATGTGCGCGACAATGAGATCCTGATCAAGAAAGCCGATAGCTGGAAATGGATGGAACGGATCAGCCGCAAGATCTGCACCGAGATGGGCTCCACGGCCTCCACCTGCAAGGCCCCGCGCTCCGGCGCCGAGGTCAAGAAATTCGGCGTGCTGCATACGACAACCAAGGCGATCAGTCTCGGCCACGCCGTTTTCGAGGCGCGCGCCAACCATACCGATCCGGTGGCGGCGATTGTCGAAAATTGCGAGGGCCTCAAGCTGTTCAAGGGCAAGATTACCGATATCGAGCGGCGCACGACGGAAGGCTTCCTGCGCGGCCGGGCCGAGCTGGAAGGCATGGATGAGGATCAGGGCAAGCAGTTCACCCTCGATTTCCAGAATGAATTCTCCGTCGGATCGCAGAATGGCGAGCCCGTGGTGATGACGCCGGACCTGATCTGTGTGGTCGACAGCGTCAATGGCGACGGGATCGCGACCGAGACCATTCGCTATGGTCAGCGGGTAACGGTTCTGGCGCTGCCAGCGCCGGATATCTTCCTCACCCCGCGTGGACTTGAGCTTGTAGGGCCGCGCGCCTTTGGGTTCGATTTCGATTATAAATCAGTATTTTAAGGAATGAATTTCATGCAACGCATTGGCATTGATGTTGGTGGAACCAATACGGACGCGGTTCTTGTTGATCAGGACAAGGTGGTCGGCGCGGTCAAGACCCCGACCACACGCGACGTCACCGGGGGTGTCCGTAAGGCGCTGGAAGACCTGATCGCGCTGGTCGGGCCGGAGGCGAAGAACGCGAGCTCGGTGACGGTTGGGACCACGCATTTCCTGAACGCCGTGGTCGAGCGGCGCCGTCTGAACAAGGTGGCCGCGGTGCGGATTTCCTTGCCGGCGTCGGCGAGCCTGCCTCCTTTCGTCGACTGGCCGGAGGATGTGGCCGCGATCGCCAATGGCGGTCATTACATGGTGCGCGGCGGTCATGAATATGACGGGCGGGAAATTGTCCCTCTCGATGAGGAAGAACTCGCGCGGGTCGGCCGCGAAATCCGGGAGGCGGGGATCACCTCTGTCGGGATCAGCGCCGTCTTCTCGCCGCTGAATGCGGAGTTTGAAGAACGCGCCAGAGAGATTATCGAAATAGAATGCCCTGGTGTGCGCATCACCTGTTCGCACAGCCTGGGCCGGCTTGGCCTGCTGGAGCGGGAGAATGCGACGCTTCTCAATGCCGCATTACTTGATCTCGCGGAGGAGGCGACCAGCGCCTTTCAGGAGGCGCTTGAGCAGCTTGGCATCACTGCGCCGCTTTATATTGCGCTCAATGACGGGACGGTGACGAACGCGGAGATGACACGGAAATTCCCGGTCTATTGTTTCGCCTCCGGTGCGACCAACAGCATGCGCGGCGCGGCATTCCTCTCCAAGATCGAGAATGCCATCGTCTGCGATGTCGGCGGCACAACGACGGATATCGGCTCCCTCGTCAACGGCTTCCCGCGGGAGGCCAACAGCACGGTTACCGTCGGCGGGGTTCGCACCCTATTCCGGATGCCGGACCTTATCTCCATTGGTATCGGCGGCGGCACGCGGGTGCATGACGATCCGCTGGATGTCGGCCCCGACAGCGTCGGCTTCCGCCTGACGGAGGACGCTCGGGTCTTTGGCGGCGCGCAAATGACGCTCACTGATGCGGCGGTCTCCAAAGGGTTGATGGAGGCAGGGGACGCATCCAAAATTGCCGATCTCGAGGCCGGCTATGTGGATGATATCCTCGCCATCGTGCATGAGCGGATCGCCAGCAATGTGGACCGGATAAAGACCGAGGCGACGGAAGTGCCGCTGATTGCGGTGGGGGGTGGTGCACCGCTGATCCCGACCGAAATCCCGGGTATTTCGCGGGTGCATCATGTCGAGAATTACGCTGTTGCCAATGCGGTCGGGGCGGCCATCGCCCAGATCAGCGGCGAGGCGGACCAGGTGTTTCAGGGGCTCAGCCGCGATGAAGCGCTGGCGGAAGCCCTGAAGATCGCCGAGGAGAAGGCGATCAGCTCCGGCGCGGCAGCGGATACGCTGAAAACCATCGAGATGGAAGATCTGCCCATCGCCTATCTTCCCGGCCATGCCATCCGGGCGCGGGTGAGGGTGATCGGGGATATTGCCGCACTCTCGGAGTCATAAGCGGGTATTCTAAGGAAGCAGCTTCAGAGTGTCATTGCCCGCATGGGTCGGGAATGGCACTCTGATCAGGAAGTTGGGGCGATCCGTTTCTGCTTCTCGCAAGGATACGGCACCCGGAATGATTTTGCAGTTGCACCGCAGCATTTTTCCTCTACTCTATTCGAATGCAGAAAGCCCAGACTGTTTTCGATGAAATGAACGGGGAAGCGGGAGACGTCCGCTACCCTTACGAAGAATATCAAAAATGGCTGTCAGGTGAAGACCCGGCTAGGCTGCGGCGCAAATCAAGCGCGGCCGAAGCTTTTTTCCGACGCACCGGCATCACCTTCAATGTATATGGACGCGAAGAGGCCGCAGAACGGCTTATCCCGTTCGATATTATTCCGCGCGTCATCTCGGCGCGGGAATGGGCGCGGCTGGAGCGCGGCATCGAGCAGCGGGTCCGGGCCATCAACGCCTTTCTCCATGATATCTATCATCGCCAGGAAATTATCCGGGCGGGACGTATCCCGAAGGAACTGATTGCCAATAATAATGCGTTCCTGCCGCAGATGATCGGTGTCTCGCCGCCGGGCAATGTCTATACCCATATTGTCGGCACCGACCTGGTGCGGACGGGCGAGAATGAGTTCTATGTCCTTGAGGACAATGCGCGGACGCCGTCAGGGGTCTCCTACATGCTGGAAAACCGGGAGACCATGCTGCATATGTTCCCCGAACTGTTCTCGCAGGTGCGGGTCCGGTCGGTCAGCGATTACCCGAAAAACCTCCGCCGTTCCCTTGGGGACTGTGCGCCGCCCGCTTGTGACGGCAAGCCCGTTGTGGCGGTGCTGACGCCCGGTATTCATAACTCCGCCTATTTCGAGCATTCCTTCCTCGCCGACCAGATGGGGGCGGAACTGGTCGAAGGACATGACCTGCGGGTCGTCAATGGCCGGGTCGCTATGCGCACAACACGGGGCTATGATCCAATTGATGTGCTGTATCGCCGTGTCGATGACGATTTCCTCGATCCGCTGAATTTCAACCCGGAATCACAACTCGGCGTCGCCGGCATCATGGATGTCTACCGCGCGGGTGGCATCACCATCGCGAACGCACCGGGCACGGGAATTGCCGATGACAAGGCGATCTATTCCTATATCCCCGAGATTGTCGAATTCTATACCGGCGAGAAATCGATCCTGCAGAATGTGCCGACATGGCGCTGCGCGGAGCCGGATGCGCTCGCCTACGTTCTTGATAATCTTGACGAACTGGTGGTGAAGGAGGTGCATGGCTCCGGCGGATACGGAATGCTGGTTGGCCAGGCTGCGAGCAAGCGGGAATTATCGGCTTTTCGCGCCAAGCTCAAGGCAAACCCGGGAAATTATATCGCCCAGCCGACCCTTGCGCTTTCCACGGTGCCGATTCTCACGAACAAGGGCCTTGCGCCGCGCCATGTCGACTTGCGCCCGTTTGTTCTGGTCTCCCCGCGCAGCGTTAATATCACGCCCGGCGGCCTGACGCGGGTCGCCCTGAAGGCTGGATCGCTGGTTGTGAATTCGAGCCAGGGGGGCGGTACAAAAGACACTTGGGTGCTGGAGGAGTGATCGCGCAATGCTAGGAAAAACCGCCGGGGGTCTGTTCTGGATGTTCCGCTTTCTTGAACGAAGCGAGAATACGGCACGGATGCTTGATGCGGGTTTTCGCATCGCGTTGACCCGATCCACCGCAGCCGAAAATGAATGGGCGTCCGTGGTTGCCGCCGCCGGGGTGACGGATGCTTACACCGCCAAATATGATCAGTATATCGCCCGAAACGTGATTGATTTTCTGCTCAGGGATACGAGCAATTCCTCCAGTGTGTGGTCGGTTATCGAAGGCGCCCGCAACAATGCGCGGCTGGTCCGCACGGCGCTCACCCGCGAGGTGTGGGAGGCGACGAACGAATGCTGGATCACGTTGAAAGACCTGCTCGCCCATCCGATTTCGGAGCGTGACTTGCCGGAGGTACTGGGCACCATCCGCCAGCAGAGCGCGCTGGTGCGCGGGGCGTTGCACGGGACGATGCTGCGCAACGATATTTTTGACTTCGCCCGCCTGGGCACCTATCTGGAGCGGGCGGACAATACAGCCCGAATCCTTGACGTCAAATATTATGTCCTGTTGCCCTCCGCCTCCTTTGTCGGGTCCTCTCTCGATAATGTGCAGTGGGAATCGATCCTGCGATCCGTTTCGGCACAACGCGCCTTTCGATGGCTCAATCCCGGGGAAATCAACCCGATGGGGATTGCCGACTTCATTATTCTGGACCGGCGCCTGCCGCGGTCTTTATCCTTCTGTTATGCAAAAATTGTTGATAATTTATCCTATCTTGAGGCAGATTACGGTCTCCGGCTCGATTGTCACGAGATGGCAGCCCCAATTTTACAAAGATTAAAAGAGAGCTCGATAGCGTCCATCTTTGATGAAGGATTGCACGAGTTTATCACGGCTTTCATCCGCGACAATATGGCGCTGGGCGCCCAGATCGAACAAGATTACCGCTTTATCGGATAACTTTATGCTTCTGAAAATTTCGCACCTTACGGAATACCGCTTCGAAGAGCCGGTGCATTATGCGCTGCAACAACTGCGCCTGATGCCGAAATCGGGTGTCGGCCAGAATGTCGTGTATTGGGATGTGACGGTGAAAGGCGGCGTGCGCGAGCAGGAGTTTGATGATCAGTTCAACAACCGAGTCATGCTTGTCTCGATTAACCCGGGTGTGAAGGGAATCTCCATTCTCTGTGAAGGGGAGGTCGATACAACCAACATGCATGGCGTGATCGGGCAGAATAACGGATTTGCGCCGCTCTGGTTTTTCCTGAAGCCAACGCCGCTGACGGAGCCGGGCAGCCGGGTCGAGAAACTGATTGAGCAGCTCGGTACCGACCATGAATCGGATGTCACGCGGCTGCATGCGCTGTCGCACCTGATTGGCAAGGTGGTGCCGTACCAGACCGGCGAAACCCATTCGGAAACAACAGCCGAAGAGGCATTAATCTCCGCCAGTGGCGTGTGCCAGGATCACGCGCATATCTTCGTCTCGGCGGTTCGGCAGATGGGCTATCCCGCGCGCTATGTCAGCGGTTATCTGTTGATGAATGATCGTACGCAGCAGGACGCAACCCATGCCTGGGCGGAAGCCTATCTGCCCGATCTCGGCTGGGTCGGCTTTGATGTTTCCAATGGCATTTCGCCGGATGATCGCTATATCAGGGTGGCGACGGGACTGGACTACAAGGATGCAGCGCCGATTTCGGGGTTGCGGATGGGCTCCGGCGGAGAAGATATGGATGTCATGCTGCAGGTGCAGCAGTAATGTTTCGCTTAGTTAAGGGCTGAAGAAAAAGAATGACATATTGCATCGGGTTGAGGCTCAACAAGGGCCTCGTATTTATGTCGGATACCCGCACGAATGCGGGTGTCGATAATGTATCGGTCTTCAAGAAGATGCATAGCTGGATCGTTCCCGGAGAGCGTGTCATCACCATGATGACGGCGGGCAATCTTGCGACAACACAAGCCATCATCAGCACGCTTGACGAGCGCTCCAAGGCGCCGCAGGACCGCAAGCCCTCGATACTGGAGGCGCCGTCGATGTTCCAGGTGGCGCGGCTTGTCGGGGAGACCGTGCGCGAGGAAATTCACGGCACGGTCCTGGAAGGGCAGGAGGCGGATTCCGCCTTCAACGCGACGCTGATCCTTGGCGGGCAGATCAAGGGGAGCCCGCCGCGCCTGTTCCTGATCTATCCGGAGGGGAATTTTATCGAGGCGTCCGACGAAACGCCCTTTTTTCAGATTGGCGAGACGAAATACGGCCGGCCGATTTTGGTCAGGGCCTACGATCCCGACATGAGTTTTGAAGATGCGGTCAAGCTGATGCTGGTCTCATTTGATTCGACCATCAAGGCAAACCTCTCGGTCGGGCTGCCGCTGGACCTTCAGGTTTACGAGAATGACGCCTTCCGGATTAAAGAGGAACAGCGCATTCCGGCGGACGATCCCTATTTCAACCAGATTTCCGCCGGGTGGGGGGATGCCTTGCGGGAAGCCTTCCGCTCGTTGCCCGATTTTCATTTCTAGGGCGAGATCAACAGATTATTAAGGGGCAGCCGGTTAAAATCGGGAAGCTTGCCGGTGATGACCTTATGGCTTGCGCAACTAGGCGGTAATTCAGTATAACCACGGAAAGTTTTACTAAGGGGTGATCGGAAAACATGATCTCTGAAAAATTCGCTGAAGCGCGCCGTCACATGGTGCTCAGTCAATTGCGGCCGAACCGGGTAACGAGCGACCGGGTGGCGGAGGCCATGAATACGGTCCCACGCGAGGAATTCGTGCCCAAAGAGCTGCGCGGTGTGGCCTATCTGGATGAAGATCTGGAAGTCGCCCCGGGACGCTATATCGTTGAGCCGCGTGTCTTCGGCCGTTTGCTGCAGGAGGCTGATATCCAGCCGACAGACGTAGTCCTCGATATCGGTTGTGGCACGGGATATTCTTCCGCCGTTCTTGGTTACATGGCGCAGGCCGTCGTTGCGATCGAGAGTGATCCGGCGCTTGTGGAAACCGCGAGTGAGACCCTGAGCCGTCTGGAAGGCGATAACGTCGCGATTGTTGAAGGCGTGCTGGCCGAAGGAAATGCCAAGCAGGGACCCTATAACGTCATTCACATCAATGGCGCGATTTCAACGGCTCCGCAAAGCCTGCTGGATCAGCTGGCGGAAGGCGGACGACTGATATGCGTGCTGGGATCGAATCCCGGCGTTGCCACCATATATCGCCGCCAGGGGGACAGCTTTTTCCCGCGGGCGGCTTTTGATGCGTCGGTTCCGGCCCTGCCGGACCTGATGAATGCCGCCACCTTTGAATTCTGATTGAAGGGCGTGGCTGTTACTATTTTGTCATGGTCGCCGGAAATAACGGGGATCGTGATACAACACCGGACAGACCGGATACTGGGTTTCAATTAGGCGATTTATTTAAAATTGTTGATTGAAACCGGTATCGGGACTAAATTCGGCTATGGTTAATTTATGAGCGGCCTAATTTTGGGTTCGAGAGGCGAGTTTGATGAAAAAAGTAGCTTTGACCGTTGCATCTGTAATCGCCATTACGATGCCGGTGTCTTTGGTAAATGCCGAGACATTGCGAGATGCGTTGGCATCAACTTATCAGAATAACCCCAGCCTGCTGGCCCAACGGGCAAATGTTCGCGGTGTGGACGAAAATGTGCCGCAGGCCCTGTCGGGCTGGCGCCCGCAGGTTTTTGCCACCGGCGAGGTAGCCGCTCAGCATAATTCGACAAGCACTGCCGCGGCGGGAACGAACAAGAATTCCAATCCGCGGGAAGCGGCCCTGGTTGTCACGCAGCCGGTGTATACGGGCGGTCAGACAGTCGCGTCGACCAAATCCGCAGAGGCGGCGGTGGAGGCCGCACGGGCTGGGTTGTTGTCGACCGAGCAGAATATTTTCCAGTCCGCTGTCGAGGCCTATATGAATGTGCTTCGCGATGAAGCGCTGGTCGAGTTGAACCGGAATAACTCCGTGGTGCTGCGACGTCAGCTGGAGGCCGCGAATGACCGTTTCCAGGTCGGCGAAATCACCCGTACCGATGTCGCGCAGGCGGAAGCCCGTTTGGCGGACTCCATTTCCAGGCTGATCCAGGCAGAGGGTAATCTTCGTTCCACCCGCGCCAATTTCGAACGCATTGTCGGTCGCCCACCGGAGAGCCTTGAAGAGCCTTTGGTTCCCGACGACTTCCCGGAGTCGGAAGAGGCCGCGCTGGCGATCGCCCTTGAAAACCATCCGGATATTGAGGCGGCCAAATTTAACGAGGAAAGTTCCCGTCACACGATTCGCGCAACCTCCGGGCAGTTGCTGCCGTCACTCGACGTTGAAGGCCGGCTGTCGTCCGGTCGGGAACTTGCGGGCGCGGGAACAAACAATGATACCGCACGCGTCGGTGCCGTGCTGACAGTTCCGCTGTATCAGTCCGGCTCCGTCTACAGTCAGGTCCGGCAGGCCCGCCAGATCAACAGTCAGCGCATGCAGGAGATTGAGGAAACGGTCCGCGGCGTCCGTGAATCCGTCATCCAGTCGTGGGAGCTTCTGGAAACTTCCCGCTCTCGGATCGGGGCGAATGAGGAAGCGGTGCGTGCCAATACCATCGCTCTGGAAGGTGTTGAGCAGGAAGCCCAGGTTGGCTCCCGCACCACACTGGATGTGTTGAACGCGGAACAGGAACTCCTGCAAAGCAAGGTCGATCTTGTGACCGCCCGGCGTGACCAGTATGTGGCGATCTACACGGTGCTTGCTGCGATCGGCAAATTGAATGCGCGCGACCTCGACCTCGATGTCGAGTACTACGATCCGACCGCCAACTACGAAAGGGTACGCAACAAGTGGTTCGGTACTGACGGCGGATTGGATTAAGAATTAATTAAATTAAACCGGCCATAGTTGACGGAATGAGCGAATAATAATGATGAGGCGCATGCTATTCGATAACTAGGCCCCCGGTTTCAATGGTGAATTGACTATGAGCGATCCAACGACTGAACAAGAACCGACGATGGAAGAGATTCTTGCCTCCATCCGGCGTATCATCTCCGAGGACGGGGACGAAGAAAGCCAGGACGAGGAGGGCGCCGCCGCAGCTGATGCTGATGCTGCCGCTGAAGAAGGGGAAGACACTGTCGGGGTCGAAGCTGGCGCGGACGCGGAGACGGAAGACGAGCCGGAGGCAATGGCTGAATCCGAGCCTGAACCTGAACCCGAGATGGAGGTTGAGGCGAAAGCTAAAGCCGAGCCCGAGGCCGTTTCAGAACCTGAGCCGGAACCGGAGCCCGAGGCGGAACTCGACTCTGAGGATGACGTTCTGGAACTGACAGACGTAATCGAGGATGATGATGATATTCTCACCCTTGGCGAGGAAATCGAGGAAGACGCTGTCGAAGCCGATGCCGATGCCCATGCCGCAGTTCAGGAAGAACCTGAAGGCGACCCGGAACCCGAGGTTGAAGCCGAAGCCGACGTAGAAGCGGAGGCCGAGGACGACGCCGAGGTTGAGGCGGAAGAGGTAGCCGAACCTGAGACAGCGGAAGCCGCTGCCGCCCGCACCACAAGCAGCCTGTTGGCTGACCCCACAATTGCCGCGACGACGACCGCTTTTGCCAGCCTGGCCGGTGCCGTTGCATCATCACGAGGATTGCAGATGGGAAAGAATGCAACTTTGGAAGACATGGTCAAGGATATGCTCCGTCCGATACTGAAGGACTGGCTCGATCAGAATCTCCCTCAGATCGTGCAGCGCATCGTAGAGCGCGAAGTGAGCAAGCTCGCTGACCGGGCGGACGACGACGAATAAAGTCCTTCCTCCCGGGTGGTGAGCCGACTATATTACTCCCGAATTTTTTTGCCGACGAATAAATAAAGAAAGGTTCAGCGATGCTGGACAAATCTTATCGACCCGACGAGGTCGAGGGAAAGCTCTATTCAAAATGGATGGAGCAAGGGGCGTTTTCCTGTGGACGCGCCAAATCCGACGATACCTACACAATCGTGATCCCGCCACCGAATGTGACGGGCAGCCTGCATATGGGCCATGCGCTCAATAACACGTTGCAGGATGTGCTGATCCGGTTCGAGCGGATGCGGGGCAAGGACACGCTCTGGCAGCCGGGGATGGACCATGCCGGTATTGCGACCCAGATGGTGGTCGAACGCCAGCTCGGCGAACAGGGGATGACCCGCCATGACCTCGGCCGCGAGAAGTTCATCGACAAGGTCTGGGAATGGAAAGACCAGTCCGGTGGCCAGATTTTCGAACAGCTACAGCGCCTTGGCGCGACCTGTGACTGGGATCGCGAACGCTTCACCATGGATGAGGGCCTCTCCAAGGCCGTGCGCAAGGTGTTCGTCCAGCTCTATAAGGAAGGCCTGATCTATCGCGACAAGCGGCTGGTCAACTGGGACCCGAAATTCCATACGGCGATTTCCGATCTTGAAGTCGAGCAGAAGGAAGTCAACGGCCATATGTGGCACTTCCGCTATCCGGTCGAGGGGGAAGAGGAGCGCTTTATCACTGTTGCCACCACGCGGCCCGAAACCATGCTCGGTGATACGGGCATTGCGGTTCACCCGGAGGATGAGCGTTACAAGGATCTTGTCGGCAAGTTTGCCATCCTGCCTATCGTTGGGCGGCGTATCCCGATTGTCGCCGATGACTATGCGGACCCGGAACAGGGCTCCGGCGCGGTGAAAATCACTCCTGCCCATGATTTCAACGACTTCGAGGTTGGCAAGCGCGCCGGTCTCGATGTGATCAACATCATGGATGAGAATGCGCATCTGAATGACGCGGTGCCCGAGGCTTATCAGGGCATGGAACGGTTTGAGGCACGGAAAAAAGTCGTCGCCGAGATGGAAAGTCTCGGCCTGCTTGAGAAAATTGACGATCATCCGCATACGGTGCCCTATGGCGACCGGTCCGGCGTGATCATTGAGCCCTTGCTCACCGATCAGTGGTTCGCCGACGCGGCAACACTGGCCCAGCCGGCCATCCGCGCGGTGGAAAGCGGCAAGACCAAGTTCGTGCCCGAGAAATGGACGAACACCTATTACGACTGGATGCGCAATATCCAGCCCTGGTGCATCTCGCGCCAGCTCTGGTGGGGGCATCGCATTCCGGCCTGGTTCGGCCCGGACGGCATGATCTTTGTGGAAGAAACCGAGGAGGCGGCCTTCGCCGCCGCCGAGGCGCATTACGGCCGCAAGGAGGACCTCACCCGCGACAGTGATGTGCTGGATACCTGGTTCTCCTCTGCGCTCTGGCCGTTCTCGACCCTCGGCTGGCCGGACAAGACACCGGAACTTGATCGCTATTACCCGACCGACGTGCTGGTTACCGGCTTTGACATCATCTTCTTCTGGGTCGCCCGGATGATGATGATGGGCCTGCATTTCATGGAGGAGGCGCCGTTCCACACGGTCTATATCCATGCGCTTGTCCGCGATGAGCAGGGCGCGAAGATGTCGAAATCCAAGGGCAATGTGGTTGACCCGCTGGAGCTGATGGATAAATACGGTGCCGATGCGCTCCGTTTCTTCCTCTCCACCAGTGCGGCGCAGGGACGCGACGTGCGCCTCTCCGAACAACGGGTCGAGGGCTATCGCAACTTCGCGACCAAGCTGTGGAATGCCGCGCGCTTCTGCGAGATGAATGACTGTGCCGTTCCTGAGGGATTTGACCCCTTCGCGGCCAAGGAAACCATCAACCAATGGATCGTTGGCGAGACGGTGAAATGCGAGGCGGCAGTGCGTGCCGCGCTTGAAAGCTATCGTTTCAACGATGCCTCCAATGCCATCTACGCCTTCACCTGGAATGTCTTCTGCGACTGGTATCTTGAATTCGCCAAGCTGCCCTTCCAGGGGGATGACAAGGCGGAAACACAGGCAACGGCCGCCTGGGTACTGGACCAGATCCTGAAAATCCTGCATCCCTTCATGCCCTTCGTGACCGAGGAGCTTTGGGGCAGCGTCGCCGCCACCCGGGAAACCGACCTGATCATTGCTGACTGGCCGGCTTATCCGGCAGAGGCAGCCAATGCGGCCGCCGCAGTGGAAATGGACTGGGTGCAGGAATTGATTACCGGCATCCGCGGTGTCCGCAGTGAGATGAACGTGCCCGCGGGCGCGAAAATTCCGCTGATCTTCAATGACGGCAGTGCGGACGACAAGGCGCGGCTTGAAAAGCATTGGGACATCATCGCCCGCATGGCGCGGCTGGAGTCTTATGAGGCCGATGCCGACGTGCCGAAAGGCGCCCTCCAGTTCGTGCATAAGGGGGCAACGGTTGTTCTGCCGCTAGCCGGGGCCATGGACATCGACGCGGAAAAGGCGCGGCTGAATAAGGAAATCGGTAAGCTCTCAGGCTATATGACGGGCCTCAACAAGAAGCTCGGCAATGAGAAGTTCGTCGCCAATGCCCCGGCCGATGTGGTCGAGGGGGAGAAGGCGAAGCTTGCCGACGCTGAAACCCAGCTTGCCAAGCTGAATGACGCGGCGGCCCGCCTCGCGGAGCTTTAAAGACTAGAGCCGGATGCCTTGACGGGTGTCCGGCCTATCTTTTCAGGAAGGCGGGCGCCTTGTCCCAGCCCCAGTTCAGCAGGCTGTCGATCCAGCGGACCAGCGGGCTGATTTTCAGCCACGGCAGCAGGATCAGGCAGGCCGCCCCGCCACCGACGATAACGTCCGTAAACCAGTGGCCACCTCCGGCAAGGCGCGGGACACTGACGAAAATCATCAACAGGACACTCAGAACCGCGATTGCGGGACGGTTCCGGAACAGCATAATGACTCCGCCCGCGAACAACGCACTGGTCATTGCGTGGTCGCCCGGGAAGGAGTTATCGGTCGAGGTCTTGACCGTATAGCCGGTGATATAGTCGTTTATGTTGTTAAACGGGGTGAGGACGAGGCCGGGGCTTGGATGAATGAAGTCACCAACGACCTTTTTCGAGACGAGCAGCGCGATGAGGATCAGGAAAGTGATTGCGCCAATTCTGGCGGTGACGTCAATGCGTTCCTCCCGCCGTGTCGAGACCACCAGATAGATGCAAATTGCCAGCATGAAGACGAATGTCGCCCGGTCGAAGGTCTTGCTGTTTGTCCAGGCCCAGAACTGGGTGAGGAAGCCGTCCGGCGTGATCGTGCTGTTGAGGCTGCGGAAAATGCGGGTGTCGAGGCTCTGCCAAATCACCTCATAAAGGCCGGTGAAGTTTGAAATCAGCAAAAGTGCTGCCAGCGCATTGCACACCAGCAGCAGGATAATCGACTTGCGTAAATTCGGGGACTCAGTGGAAGTCATGTAATCGCGATCCTTCAAGGCCTCTGATACTCGCGGCAACCCAGTATTTCGCCGCCTTTTGCATATAGCGGGATTTTCAACCTAATCTCAAGAGTCAAAATTTTGATTGAGTGGAGGGCGGAATTAGCCTTAGAGTTGTGTCATCATTCCATTAAACGAGAAACCGGAGAAAATCCGGCGCCGAAACAGGGAAGGACCCCCGACATGACAGACATTCATTTTGCGCCTGCCTATGAACAGGCAGCGAAGATCGCCAAGGGTGAGATTGGTGCAGAGGAACTGCTGGATCACTATCTTGCGCGGATCGGGAAATATAATGGCGACCTGAACGCCGTGATCTGGATGGATGAGAAAGGCGCGCGGGCGCGGGCGAAGGCGGCGGATGCGGCCCGGGCGCGCGGTGACCGTCTTGGTCCGCTGCATGGCGTGCCGATGACGATCAAGGAATCCTATAACTTCGTCGGCAGCCCGTCCACATGGGGAAATCCGGCGTGGAAGGATCATTACCCGGAAAAGAACGCTTTGAGTGTTCAGCGCCTTCTGGATGCAGGCGCGAATATTTTCGGGAAAACCAACGTGCCCTTCATGCTCGCCGACTGGCAGAGCTTTAATGATATCTACGGGACGACGCATAACCCCTGGGATATGAGCCGGACACCCGGCGGATCTTCCGGCGGCTCCGCGGCGGCGCTGGCGGCGGGTCTTTCGGGGATCGAGACGGGCTCCGACATTGGCGCGTCCATCCGTAACCCGGCCCATTACTGCGGTGTCTGCGGCCATAAGCCGACCTACGGCATTATTCCGGGACAGGGCCAGAAACCGCCGGGAATTGTCGCTGACAGCGATATCTCGGTGCTGGGTCCGCTTGCGCGCTCGGCCTTTGACCTGGAGATTGCGCTGGATGTCATGGCGGGTGCGGGTAGTCCGCAGAATGGCGCCTGGAAACTCGATCTGAAACCGGCGCGCCACCGGCATCTGAAAGACTTCCGCGTCGCCGTGATGACAAGCGCCGAAGGCTTCGATGTGGATAATGACTATCAGGCGGCGCTGAATGGGATAGCTGACAAGCTGGAGGCGGCGGGTGCCCGCGTCAGCCGGACCGCACGCCCCGATATCCCCATCGCGGCGGCCTATGAAACCTATATTCTGCTGCTCCGGGCGGCGACTTCCGGCGCGCTCTCCGATGACCAGCTGGAGCGGTTCCGCAAGATCGTTGCCGAGGCGGACCCGGATGACAAGAGCTACCTCACCCTGATGGCGCGAGCCGGGACCCTGTCGCACAAGGAATGGTTACGGATCAATAATGAACGTCACCTGATGGCACGCAAATGGGCGGAATTTTTCGGCGATTGGGATGTCCTGATCTGTCCCGCCGCGGCCGGACCGGCTTTCCCGCAGAACCAGAAAGGGGAGCGGCAGGATCGGATGATCGATATCAACGGAAATCTTCAGCCAAGCACGGACCAGATGTTCTGGGCCGGCTACCCAAATATGGTTGACCTGCCGTCGACTGTCGTTCCGGCAGGGATTACGCCCGGCGGTCTTCCGGTCGGGTTGCAGGCCGTCGCCGCCTATGGGGAGGATAAGACCTCCTTGAAGCTCTGCCAGTTGATCGAGGAGGCATTTGGCGGCTTTACCCCACCTGCCGGATATGACTGACGGTCAAGGCTGATAATCCTTAAAGACTCCAAGAAAATGCCTTAATTTCAGCGGCCTTTGATAAGATGCTGTATTTAAACGAAAAATGGAATTCCGCGTGACTGGACCCTAAATTTTTCGTAAAAATTCCGGCGGATAGCAAGATTTTGTAAAGGAATTTTTGCTATTTCTTATCTCAGGTTGACTGTGCCGGAACGCGTCGGTCCAAGCGGCGAAAAGGGACCGGGAGCGCGGCGGAACTTCTGCTTTGGAGGTAAAAATGGCCTATGCCATTCCGATGATCGAGCCGCATTCCCGAAAACGGGCGATCGCCTATTCAGGCATTTCCTGGACATGTCTGTTTTTCGGACCATTCCCGGCCTTATACCGCGGTCATATCCTTGGTTTTGTCGGCATGTCGTTGGTCAATCTCGCGACCCTTGGATTATCCATGCCGGTCTTTATCTTCGTCTATAACGCCTGGCATTATCATTCGTTGCTGTCGCAGGGGTATCAGCCGGCGCGGGACAGCTATGGCGTCGTGACAGAGGAATTCGTACACATGCCCCCCGGCTTTCACGATGACGCGGACGATATTTACGACACCGGCGAGGCACCCCGGGCACGGCGGATTCGTCTTGCAACACCGAAACTGTCCGACCGCCTGATCGATGATCATCGTCAGGGATCTCTGTTTAAAAAGTAACGGCTGTCCTAAAGCAGCATGACACTGGTTGTCACATGGGCGACCGGCTTTGACGCGTCTCCCATATGCAGATTGACTTCCCCGTAAACCAGACGCTTGCCGGACTTGATGACGCGGGCCTCTGCTAACATCTCTGTACCCTCCGCCGGGCGCAGGAAGGTCGTCTGCATATTTACCGAGGTCATGGAGACAAAGGAGCCTGCATTGGCGGCTACCGCAAACACCATGGCGGTATCGGCGAGCGCCATGATCGCCTGGCCGCAGATCATGCCGCCGAGGCGGTTGATCCGGGATGTCGCGGGTATCCGGAGCGTTGCGTTGCCTTTCGAGATCGAGGTGAGGGTGATATCCAGCTCCTTGATCCAGTCCGAGAAGCTGTTCTCATAGAAGTCTTGCGCTTCCTTTAAGGTGATTTCTGACATAGGGGCCTGTCTTGCTGAAGGAATTGAGGGAACAGGATGGCCTATGTTCGGGCGGCAGGCAATATCCAATCAAGAGGCCTGCTTTTTCATCGCATTATGATCAGCCGCTACACAGCCCCTTTACCTTCGACGCGAATTCTCTAATACTTCTGGAATACAGACAGGGAGCAGGGAATGTTTATTTCACAACTTTTGACGCGCGCGGTCCAGACCAAGCGCGATAGCATCGCCACCATCTGCGCCGGGAGGGAGAGGACCTACGGCGAGTTTGCCGAGCGGGTGCAGAGATTTGCCGGCGCGCTTCGGGAACTCGGGATCACGACCGGGGAGCGCGTGGCCATCCTCGCGCTGAATTCCGACCGGTATCTGGAGTTTTATTATGCGACACCCTGGGCGGGCGGGGTGTTCGTCCCGGTCAACACGCGCCTTGCGGTGCCGGAGTTCGCCTATTGGCTGAAAGATTCCGGATCGGAGATCCTGCTGGTCGATGATGCGTTTACCGGCGTTGTGGGCGAGCTTCGGGCGCAGGTTCCGTCGCTGCGGGAGGTAATCTATATCGGCGATGGCGATACGCCCGAGGGTATGCTGAATTATGAGGCGCTGGTCTCCAGTCACGATCCGGTCGCGGATGCCGGGCGCGGCTATGATGACATCGCCGGGCTGTTTTACACCGGCGGGACAACCGGCGTCTCCAAGGGCGTGATGCTGAGCCATACGAACTTTATCACCAACACCCTCAATGCCATGCCCTGCTTCAGCTTTGAGGAGGATGCGCGCTGGCTGCATGTGGCGCCGATGTTTCATATCGCTGATGGCGCCGCGGTCTTCGGGACGACCATGGGGCTCGGCGTGCATGTCTTCATCCCTGGCTTTACGCCGAAAGGAACAATGGAGGCTATCCAGAAATTCCGGATCACCAACACGCTTCTGGTGCCGACCATGGTCAATATGGTGGTCAATGACCCGGCCATTGGCGATTTTGACATGAGCAGCCTGAAAGCGATCATATACGGCGCGTCGCCGATGCCCGAGGCGGTGATCAAGAAGGCCCTGGAGGTATTGCCGGGCGCGGGCTTCACCCATGCCTATGGCCAGACGGAGTGTGCGCCGCTGGTCACCTTCACCGGGCCGGAGTTTCATGTGTTGGACGGGCCGAACGCGGGCCGCTTCAAATCGGCCGGCCGGCCGGTCTATGGGGTCGAGGTGCGCATCTTCGATGCGAATGATGAGGAGGTGCCCTATGGGACCGTTGGCGAAGTTTGCGTGCGCGGCGCCAATGTCATGCTCGGCTATTGGAACAAGCCCGAGCAGACGGCCGAGGCGCTGCGGGGCGGCTGGATGCATTCCGGTGACGGCGGCTATATGGATGAGCAGGGCTTCGTCTATATCGTCGACCGGGTGAAGGACATGATTATTTCGGGTGGGGAGAATGTCTTCTCCGCCGAGGTGGAGAACGCCGTATACCAGCATCCGGCGGTGGCCGAATGTGCGGTCATCGGTATCCCCCATGACACCTGGGGTGAGCAGGTCCACGCGGTTGTCCGCCTGCATGAGGGGCAGGCGGCGACGGACAAGGAGATTATCGAGTTCAGCCACACCCTGATTGCCGGGTTCAAATGTCCGCGCAGCGTCGATTTCACTAATGACCCGCTGCCGCTCTCCGGGGCAGGGAAGATCCTCAAGACCGAGCTGCGCAAGCCGTACTGGGCGGATCGGGAAAAGCAGGTCAGCTAGCCACGCCCGGCGGCATCACGGCCCGCGCGAGCAATCACGGATCTCCACCCGTCGCCGGGGGAGGTTGCTGCTGCTGTCCTCGCCCCGGCCGATCATATAAAGGGCCGTCTCGTCGAGCCCGGCATCCGCCATCAGGCGGGTGACCGCGGCCGCGCGCTGCCGTGACAGGCGATAGTTATCGAAGCTCGACCCGCTCGGGTCCGAATGGCCGGAGATAACGATGAAATGGCTGCCGGCCTCCCTGTAATCGGAGGCGAGTTTGCGAATAAGGCTTATGGGCTCCTTGCTGGTGATCTGGGTTGATCCCACGCCGAAGGTGACGATCATTTGCGGCGACTGGTCCCAGCAATAGTCCGGGATGGTGGCGACGATCCGTTTTGAATGATCGTGTTCTGCCGCGTTCAGCGCGTAGCTGATCCGGCCGAGACCCTCCTCAAGGGTATCGAGCACCGCTGCGGATTTCGCCGCGCTCCGTTCCAGCGTATCGAGCTTCAGCTTAAGGCTGACGGTGTCTGCCTCTGCGCGTTGCCGGGTTGTCTTGGCGAGGGTTGCGATTGTTTCGGTATTCTCCTGCGCCAGCTTCTCGATGGTCCCGATCCGGTCGTCAAGGGTCGTCAGCTGGCTGTTGTCCTCCCTGTTTTCGCCGGCAAAGAGGGGGCCGAGATTTTCAATCGGAACGGCGAAGGGCAGGCGGGTGCTGCCGTTGAAGAACAGCTCGAAGCGGGAAGTGGAGCCGAGATAGAGAACCGGTTCGGAATCTACGCCCTGGTTCAGATGCACCACCGGAAAGCTGAAAAAGCCGGCCAGCGTTTTCCGGAATTTAGACGACACATCCACATCTTCCGGCAGGTCCGCAAGGTCGCCATGGCAGATATTGGACATGTTCAGTCCCGGATAGAGCCTTGGCGTCTCCGGCGTGGCGGATACGATCTTCTTGTCTGCCACCATGATGATACATTCGCGTAGCTCGCGTGCCTGATGACCGGCATAGATAATCGAACCGGTGGACGCCAGCATCAGGACCAGCACCGTCACGAAGAAACGATGATTGTTGAAAGTGCAGACCGCCAGAAAACGGCGGTAGATATTACGGGCGACTTCCGTCCCGTCAGGGCTGGTGGCGGAACGACCCCCGCTTCTGTGGCGCTGCAGGGACAGCGCCAGATGTTCGCGCCCGATCAGGATTTGCGAGGGTTGCCGGCGGTTGCGCTTGGGCAGCAGGAAAACGAACATATGCAGCACGTTAAGCACAAATATACCGAGGCTGAGGCCGATGATCTTGAGCCGCCGCACGGGCTTCAGGTGCTTGTGCGAGGTGATCATCGTGATCCTGACCACAAGCCAGACACCGAAGATCACCGCAAGGATGGCCGTATAGATAGCCCATGATTTCAGGACGATGACCGTCAGGACTCCGCCAATTCTGAGGGCACTGATAAAGAAATCATCAAGGCCCGCATATTTCAGATACTGCAGGTCGAAGACGCCATAATGCAGGGTTTCGAAGAACAGACCGAACAGAAAGAAATAGCAGAGCATCAGCGTGGTCAGGAAGGGGACCAGCAACGCGAGATTATAGGTGCGGTTTACCCTCAGATGCACTTCGCAGAAAATTTCATCGTCCAGGGCCTTGTTTCGACAGCGCTGTCCGGCGCGTGTTACTCCTTCACATTGCATTGTTCGGTGCCTCTAGTTTTTATCTGATGTAAATAATCTTAAAAATAGTAAATAAAAATCTACAAACAAGTATAAGTAGTATTTTTAGGGAAAATTTCCCCCGGGGCCCCGTTAATCCTGGCAAATGCTTGTCCTGGCCCCCGGATCGTATTAACTAGAGGGCATAGATTTCACGAAAGAGAACCGCATGCCCCAATATAGATCAAGAACCACAACACAGGGACGTAACATGGCTGGCGCCCGGGCGCTCTGGCGGGCCACAGGCATGAAAGACGGCGATTTTGAAAAGCCGATTATCGCAATTTCCAACAGCTTTACGCAGTTTGTGCCCGGCCATGTGCATCTGAAGGATCTCGGCCAGATGGTCGCGCGGGAAATCGAGAAATGCGGCGGTGTCGCCAAGGAATTCAATACCATCGCCGTCGATGACGGGATTGCCATGGGCCATGACGGCATGCTCTACAGCCTGCCGTCGCGCGAGGTGATTGCCGACGCGGTGGAATATATGGTCAACGGCCATTGTGCCGATGCCCTGGTCTGCATCTCCAACTGTGACAAGATCACGCCGGGCATGTTGATGGCGGCGATGCGGCTCAACATCCCGACGGTCTTTGTCTCCGGCGGCCCGATGGAGGCCGGCAAGGGCATGGCCGACGGCAAGGAGATCGGCCTCGACCTGATTGACGCCATGATTCAGGCGGGCGATCCCAACGTGAGCGACGAGCAGGTTGCGGAAGTCGAACGCTCCGCCTGTCCGACCTGCGGCTCCTGCTCGGGCATGTTCACCGCCAACTCCATGAACTGCCTGACCGAGGCACTCGGCCTCGCGCTGCCCGGAAACGGCAGCATGCTGGCGACCCATGCCGACCGCAAGCAGCTGTTCCTCGATGCGGCGCGGACCATTGTTGATATCACCCGCCGCCATTATGAAATGGACGAGCCGGGGTTGCTGCCACGAGAGATCGCGTCGTTCAAGGCGTTCGAGAATGCCATGTCGCTTGATATCGCCATGGGCGGCTCGACCAATACGGTGCTGCATCTCCTCGCTGCCGCGCAGGAAGGGGAGGTCGATTTCACCATGAAGGATATCGATCGCCTGAGCCGCGGGATACCGAACCTGTGCAAGGTCGCGCCCTCAACGCAGAACTATCATATGGAAGATGTGCACCGCGCCGGCGGCATTATGGCGTTGCTGGGGGAGCTGTCCCGCGCCAAGCTTCTGCACACGGACGTCCCGACGGTGCATTCGCCGAGCATGGCGGAAGCAATCGAGCTTTGGGACGTCGCCCAGACCCGCAGCAACACCGTGCAGGAATTTTACCGTGCCGGCCCCGGCGGGGTTCGCACGACGGAGGCGTTCAGCCAGGCTAAACGCTATCCGAGCCTGGATACGGACCGGGAGAACGGCTGTATTCGGTCCAAGGAACATGCCTACTCGCAGGACGGCGGGCTTGCCGTTCTCTACGGGAACATTGCGCTGGATGGTTGTATCGTGAAGACGGCTGGCGTCGATGAGAGCATTCTCAAATTCTCCGGCCCTGTGCGCCTGTTCGAGAGCCAGGACGAGGCGGTCGATGCCATTCTCGGGGACAAGGTCGTCGCCGGTGATGTGGTCGTGATCGTTTATGAGGGACCGAAGGGCGGCCCCGGGATGCAGGAGATGCTGTACCCGACCTCCTACCTGAAATCGAAGGGCCTCGGCAAGCAATGCGCGCTGCTGACGGACGGACGTTTCTCCGGCGGAACCTCCGGCCTGTCCATCGGTCATGCCTCCCCGGAAGCGGCGGAAGGCGGGGCGATCGGCCTGGTGCAGGAAGGGGATATCATCGATATCG
Organism: Sneathiella sedimenti; assembly: GCF_017313765.1. Classification (GTDB taxonomy): domain Bacteria; phylum Pseudomonadota; class Alphaproteobacteria; order Sneathiellales; family Sneathiellaceae; genus Sneathiella; species Sneathiella sedimenti. The sequence goes on from NZ_JAFLNC010000004.1 coordinate 339,247, forward strand.
ACATCCCGAACCGGACCATAAACTTGCGCATTTCCGACGAGGAACTGGCCGACCGCCGGATCAAGATGGATGCGAAGGGGGACAAGGGCTGGGCGCCAACAAAACCGCGCGCCCGGAAAGTCTCCCAAGCGCTTCGTGCCTATGCGGCTCTCACCACCAGTGCCGCAAGAGGTGCCGTCCGCGACGTGAGCCAGCTCAAGCGCTGAGGCAGCGTAAACCAATGAAAAGCCCGTCGGCATCCCCGGCGGGTTTTTTTATGGTTAACGCGCAATTCTCGTAAAAGTTTTTCCAAATTCTCTTGACCGCGTGGGATTCAGCACCTTTAATGGTTGAAAAAGAAGTCTTTGTTTGCACGGATTTTTATTGCGTAAGGGGGGTAGATGTTTCGCCGTTACATGTTCTTGCTGGCACTCATTTTGCCGATTGCCGGTTGTGCAGCACCGGAGCCGATTGGTCCGGTCACCTATCGGCATTTTGATTCAGGGTATCAGAAAACAGACCTTCTTTTACGCGGAAGCTTCACGGGAACAAGTACGGAAGTCTATTTACGCGCCGGGAAATCGGGCGCGAACCTCGAAGTTTGCGGTTTCTATATCAGACGGGGTGGCAATGAGGATAGCTGGATTGTGGATTGGCTCGAGGACGCGGAGGTTACCCTAAATGGTGAGGGAATTGTCTCCGCCGGATTTATAAATTCCCAATATCAGCCTGATTCCGCAAAAGCCGCCTGCGTTGTGACAGCCACGAAATACCAGGAAGACCAACCAAACGGATTTCTTACAATTTCAGAAGGTTGTCACAGTGTCATCTTGTTCGGGTTTCGGCGCAGCACATTCTGCTTCGAAAGGACGAGCTTTTAGCCGAGGTTTAAGTGGCATCACAAGTCTTTAAAAAATACTGTTCGCCTCTTTGGGCGCTGTTAGAGAACAGGGGGTAGTCAGTGTCTAATGCTAAATCAGTCTGTCGGTATTTAGTCGCAATCGCATTTCTTTTCCTTCTCTCCGCCTGCCAGACGCCTCAGAAGAGTGTGCCTGTCTTCAGTGATGCAGAAGTCCAGAGGATGGTGTCACTGATGGAGCAAAGCGAACTTGAAGGACGCACTTTAAGCGCAAAACAGATCAAGGCGTTTTTTGAAGGGACGAATGTTCGGGGTATTTCTCGTTTTGGTGAAAGAATTGGCTTTTCCCTCTCCAAAGAGGGAGACAAGATGTTCGAGTTATTGGCATCTTTCTACGATGAAAACGGGAATGTAATCCGGAAAGACGCGGGTTTCTGGTGGACGGCAGGTGACAAAAAGCTTTGCGGTAAGTTGAAATCTTATGACAGATACAGGTCACATTGCTTTATCGTTGGATGGAAAGAAGACGAATATTTTCTGACCGATATTCGGGAGGAGCAAGTTTACTGGTTTAAAATTGTCAGCCTATATGATCCCTCGGGGAGCGCCAAGCCCAATGCCAGCAAAAGTTCGCGCGCCAGTGACAAAGAGCCAGGCGAGTATCATGTAGGGCGTATTATCGGCTATAGCGAGGTTTGTAGTGAGTTTCGCGGAATTGCGGCTGATCCACAAATTCTTCAGACCATCAAGCAACTGTTTGGTGCCAATCCGGACTTCAAGCGTGGCTATGCCGAGTTCGACAATTTCACGGGATTTGACTTCGTGACAGGCCTGACAGAATGCGAGGAAGCGAAGGCAGGCGTTGAAAAAGCATACAGCATATTAAAGTCCAAGGGGGGCTAGGGACGATACACCCCCCTCACAAACTCTTCACATATTGATGGGCGTCGGTGAGCGATAGGCCGTGAATTTCGCGCGCGAGGGCAGTGGCGCCGATGGCGTCGCCGCGACGGACCATCTCACGGAGGCGATCGTCCTGTGCCTCCTTTGAGAGGGTGAGGAGCGGGGCCTCCTCCTCCGCTTCATCCGTCTGCGTTCGGTAGAGGCCGTCCAGAATGGCCTCCGCCGCCGTCATCGATGGGGTGAGACGGGTCTTGCGCGTTGTCCAGTCGATACGGATCCCGCCGCTGTCAGGCAGAAATTTAATATCCGCCCCCTTGGCGCGGGACGTTACGCCCTTGATCCATGTCGAGGTCTTGCGACGGCGCTCCTCATTGAGGGCCGTCTCTATCGGTGCGAGATCATTCCCGTAAAGGGCCACGTTGAGCCATTGCTCATTCTGGAGGTGTTTATCTTCCGGGATGTCCCTATCGCCGATCATGCGGGTTTTCTGCCCTATGAACCGCATCCTGCGGATTTCCCGGGCAGGGATAAAGGCGACGATGGGATCGGCGGCGTTCAGGCGATAATCGCTGTAATGGCGGAGTTTGAGATAAAGCCCCTCCGGCACGGCGCGCAGGGTCCAGTTGCTCTTTTTCATGGCAGCAAGAGCGGAGGAGAGAAAGACAAGGCCGACGAGAGTGCAGATCAGGACAGTCGCGCTGCAGATGAACCAGATAAAGCTAACAAAGACCATGCCGAAGAGGGAGCCGCCCGTGCTGAACAGGTCATTCATCGCGAGAAATGCCGGAAAAGCGACACTCCAGCCAAGAAGGAACAGCGCGACGATCAAATGCCCTTTCCAGGACATTTTCGCGGTCAGAAGCGCCGGGTTTTTCAGCGCCTCCTCCTCAGGGATCAACTCAATTTTGCCATAACGGCCCATATGTCGTGCACCTTAGGTCTTTAGATGCGCGCAGGATAGCCGGAATTCCTTAATATTCTTTTGAGTCAGTCCGCGAGATCGACCCAGATCGGCGTGTGGTCGGAGGGCTTTTCCTGTCCGCGCGGGCCCTTGTCGATGCCGACTTCCGTCATCCGGTCGGTCGCTTGCGGCGAGAGGAGGAGATGGTCGATGCGGATGCCGTGATCCTTGGCCCACGCCCCGCGCTGATAATCCCAGTAGGTGTAGTTCACCTCGGTCGTGAAGGCGCGGTAGGCGTCGGTATAGCCAAAATTGAGAAGCTGGCGGAAACGGTTGCGGCTCTCCGGGCGGGTGAGGGCGTCACCCTCCCAGGCCTTGGGGTCGTAGCAATCCTCATCCTGCGGGATCACGTTGTAGTCGCCGGCGAGGACGGTCGGCTCCTCCAGAGTGAGGAGGTATTTCGCGCGGGCGATCAGCCGGTCCATCCAGCCCAGCTTGTAGGGGAACTTCTCCGTATCCGTCGGGTTGCCGTTCGGCAGGTAGATGGAGGCGATGCGGACATTATTGACGGTCGCCTCGATATAGCGGGCCTGTTCGTCCGTGTCGTCGCCCGGCAGGCCGCGCATGATATCCTCGATCGGGTGCTTGGAGAGGATTGCCACCCCGTTGTAGGTTTTCTGGCCGTGGGTCTCGACATTATAGCCCAGTTCCTCGACCTCCAGCCGCGGGAAGTTGTCGTCAATGACCTTCAACTCCTGCAGGCAGAGCACATCGGGGGCGTAGTCCTTCAGGTAATCGACAAGCCGCGGCAGGCGCGCTTTCACCGAATTGACGTTCCAGGTGGCTATCTTCATCTCTTACCCCACAAAAAAGCCCGGTCTTCCGCCGGGCCTTTTTTCTAACATTTTTAGGGAGTCAATCAAATGGCAAATGACGATCCGCAGGAGCAGGAAGCCGTCGCGTTCGGGTTCTTGATCTGGAACGACGCGCCGATCATGTCCTCGACAAAATCGATTTCCGATCCCGCGAGATACATCAAGGACAGCTGGTCGACAAGCAGGGTCGCCCCCTTGTTAATGACCGCTACATCGTCCGGGTTTTGCGTATCTTCCAGGTCGAAACTGTACTGAAAACCGGAGCAGCCGCCGCCATTCACCGCGACGCGCAGCATTTTCTTGTCGGACTTCATTTCCTCGACAATGGCATTGATCCGGTCGGCCGCCGATTCTGACAGTTTGACAGGGGGTTCCATTGTATCCATGACAGACATTGTATTTAAATTCCCAAATTACAAAGACAACTGGCCTTCGTTATAGAGACTATATAGCAAATGATGTATTAATCCTAAGCATGTTTGTCAATCGACGGTCCCGAAAAGTATCCTGCATAATGTCCATCAGCTATATAACCCAGGCCCGTACGGCGCTTCAATCTGCCCTCGATGCGGTTGAGCTGCCCGAACCGGGGGCGAAAGCGGCGTTACAGCGGGATATTACCCTGCGTCCGCCAAGGGAAGTGTCCTATGGTGATATTTCAACAAATGCCTGTATTATACTGAAATCAAACAAAAATATTGACTTCGAAAAGACATCAAAGGCGGTTGTCTCGGCCTTGAAGGAGTTGGATGGGATCGCAACTGTCCGGCTGGAAGATAACGGCTATATCAACCTCTTTTATTCTCATAAATACTGGTTAAATAATATTATACCGGTATTGAAAGAAGGGTCTGACTTCGGGCTTGCCGGAATGGCAAAAGAAAAATGCGAAAGTCCCGTTCCGGCAGAGGTTCTCGATCTCGCCAGCTACCGCGAACAGGCAAATGCAGAGGCGCTGGAGCGTATCGCGGCGCTCATGGGGGCGGAAGTAGAGCGCGTAACCCTGCCGCAGCGGGCGGCGGCAGGTTATCCGCTTGCCTCCGCGATTGCGAAATGCAGCGAGGGGAAAACGCGATTTGCCGTTCTTGCCAATCCGCCCGGCTTTATTGATGCGTTCAGCCCTATTTTAGCCATAGACCGGCATTATGATAACCCGGTTTTCGCGATCCCTTATGCGCGCCTGATGCTGCACCGGCTCGGGGCGACAGCAGAGGAGGCGAAAGCCGGGATAAGCGACGGGGTGGATATGTCAGTTCTGAAATTGCCGGAAGAGGTGGCGCTGGCGCGGCGAATAAGCGACTGGCCGCTGGCGCTTGAGCGTGCGGTAAGGAAGCGGGACGCATTTTATCTGGCCTCTTTCCTCCAGGAGCTTTCCTTGCTATTTTTCCGTCTCAATAAGCGGGTGCATCTTATATCGTCGACCTATCTGACGGCGGAGGCGGAGCGGTCGGCACGTGTTGGGTTGCTGGGCGCGCTCGATGTGATTTTAATCGGCGGCGTGACACTTCTCGGCGTTGATACAGTAAAGGAGTATGGTTAAGTGACTGGCGAAGATGACTACCTGGACGACGACTTCTACGACGGCGATGACGAGCCACGCTTCAGCCGCAAAAAATGGATCGGCGGCATTCTCGCCCTCCTGATAATCGGCGGTTTCGGAATTGGTATCTGGTATGCCTATGACCAGGGCGTGAAAAAAGGCGTTCAACTCGCCCCGCCCATCATCAGCGCCGACACATCACCCGTCAAGATAAAGCCTGACGATCCGGGCGGGATGGACATTCCCAACCAGGACAAGCAGGTCTTTAACGTTCTTCAATCCGGCGATGCGCCCGAAAAGGTGGAAAAGCTGATGCCGCCGCCGGAAGACTCGATAAAGGATGAAACGGCAGAGCAGGCGCAGGATTCCGCGATGACAACCGCGGAAAAGGCGGCCGATGAAAGCAAGCTTGAAACCCTGATCGAGAAGGCAACGAAAGACGCCCCGGCGGCCGATGCAGCAGCGTCGCAGGCGGCTGACAAGGCGGCGGGCGGCGAGAGCGCCTCTAACGCGATCAAGTTGCCGGAGGTTGTTGTCCAGAAGGTGGAGGCCAAGCCGGTTGAGGAAAAGACCGAGGTGGCAGCGGCGTCTGCCCCTGCAAAGGTCGAGGAGCCAAAGACCGGCGGCCCGTTCTATCGTGTTCAGGTTGGCTCTTTCCGGTCACCTGATGCGGCTGAAAAACAATGGTCGACGCTGTCCAGCAAATATAAGTCGCTACTCTCCGGCCTCACCTATCGGGTGCAGGACGTTGCGGTCAAGGACAAGGGCACCTATTACCGCTTGCAGCTTGGCGCCTATGACAGCCGCGATGGGGCCAACAAGCTGTGCAGTGACCTGAAGGCACAAAAGCAGGATTGTCTCGTTGTCAGTGGTTGATTTAACCAACTGCCGCTCTGTCATTTTTGGCTGTGAAGGAACGACTCTATCCGCCGCGGAGAAGAAATTCTTCAAGGCGGAGCAGCCTGTCGGCTTTATTCTGTTTTCCCGGAATGTAGAGACGCCCAAACAGCTCAAGAAACTCGTCAAATCCCTGCGCACCGCGGTTGGCCGACCCGATGCCCCGGTGCTGATCGATCAGGAGGGTGGCCGGGTGCAGCGCTTGCGGGCGCCGCACTGGTTCGAGGCGAAGTCTTTCGGCCATTTCGGGGATCTTTACCAGACCGATCCGGAGCGGGCAATTGAGGCGCTGCGCCTGACCGCGCGCCTGATCGCGGCAGACCTGCGGGAGGCGGGGATCACTGTCAACTGCACCCCCTGTCTCGACCTTCACCTGCCGGAGACGGTGGATGCCATCGGCAATCGCGCCTTCGCCGACAACCCGCAGGTTGTCGCCCGTCTCGGCGCGGTGGTGGCGGAGGAAATGCTGACCGCCGGGATCATTCCCGTGGTCAAGCATATGCCGGGCCATGGCCGGGCCACCATCGACAGCCATCATGCCTTGCCTCATGTCGGCGCGCCGCATGATACCCTGCAGGAAACGGATTTCGCCCCCTTCAAGACACTCTCCGTGCTCCCCTGGGGCATGACCAGCCATATTGTGTTTGACGCCATCGACCCGGATCACCCGGCGACCCAGTCCGCTGCCATTATCAAGGACGTTATTCGCGGCGAGATCGGCTTTAGCGGGCTGCTCCTGACCGATGACCTTAATATGGAGGCGCTTTCTGGCAGCCTGGCGGAGCGGGCGACGGCCGCGCTGGAGGCCGGTGTGGACATCGTGCTTCATTGCTCGGGCGTGCTGACGGAGATGCAGGAGTTGGCGGCGGTCTGCCCGCCGCTGACGGAGGAGGCGCAGGCGCGGATTGAACTTGGCAACCGGGTATTTGATCACACGCCGGACAAGATAGACGCGAAGGCGGATCTCGCGCGGCTTAACGATCTTCTGGAAACGGACATCGCCTGATGGACTTTGGTCATATTCTCTACCAGATTTCCGTCTGGATCGTCCCGGCGCTTGCCGCGATTACCCTGCATGAGGCGGCGCATGGCTTCGTTGCCTGGAAACTCGGCGATGACACGGCGAAGCGGCAGGGGCGTGTGACCTTCAATCCGTTCAAGCATATCGACCCGATGGGGACCATTATTATTCCGGGTATCCTGTTGCTGGTGAAGGCGCCCTTCCTGTTCGGCTATGCCAAGCCGGTTCCGGTGAATTTCGGGCGTCTGAATAATCCGCGCCGCGATATGGTCTGGGTGGCGCTGGCGGGACCGGGAATGAACTTCCTGCTTGCCTTCCTCTTCGCCCTCGGCTTTCACCTGCTGGCGTTTATGCCGGTGGGGGCCATGGCCTGGTTCGCGGAGAATTTTAAAAACGGTATTATTCTCAACGTTGTCCTTGGTGTTTTTAACCTTTTGCCACTGCCGCCGCTGGATGGCGGACGGGTGGCCGTCGGCATTCTGCCCGACAGGCTCGCCCTGCCGCTTGCCCGGCTGGAACGCTATGGGTTCTTTATTCTGATCGGCGTTATTTTCCTTCTTCCCATGATCACGCGCCAACTCGGCATGGAGGTTGATCTGCTGAACTGGCTGTTCACCGGACCCATCAGCTATGTGGTCAATCTGATTGCCAATCTGGCGGGTCTGGGCTAGGCTTTTGTGATGTTGACATGGTCACGAAAAGCAGTTGAGGCGCCGCGCCGTGGATAAGGGATCCTTCGACGACGCGGGGCAGAAAAACACCGAGGTTATTCCGCTTCCCTCCCATGCCCTGCTGGTTGATCTTGACGGGTATGAGGGACCGCTGGATGTGCTGCTGGTGCTCGCACGGGACCAGAAGGTCGATCTTCTCAAAATCTCCATCCTACAACTGGCGGAGCAGTATCTCGCCTTTATCGAGCAGGCCCACGCGCTCCGTCTGGAAGTGGCGGCGGATTATCTGGTGATGGCGGCCTGGCTCGCCTATCTGAAATCGCGTCTGCTGCTCCCGGTGGAGGATGATGACGGCCCCAGCGGGGAGGAGCTTGCCGATCGGCTGGCGTTCCTGCTGAAAAAGCTGGAGGCCATGCGCGAGGCGGCGGAAAAGCTGATGAACGGCACTGTCGTTGGGCGGGACAGGTTGCAGCGCGGCCGGCCGGAAGCGATCCGGATTACGCGGCACTCAAAATATGAATGCAGTTTGCGCGACTTGTTGCAGGCCTACGCCGAACAAAAGGAACGCAAGGGCATTATCAACCCGCTGCGCCTGATGCGGGATACCGTCTTCACCGTTGAGGCCGCACTGGACCGGCTTGAAAAGATGCTCGGCACCCTGCCGGAATGGACCGATCTGATGGCCTATCTGCCGGAAAATCTCTCCGATCCGTTCAGCCGCCGCTCGGCCCAGGCCTCGACCCTGCTGGCAAGCTTGCAGATGGCAAAAGAAGGACAGCTTGAACTACGTCAGGGCGCGACCTTTGGCCCCATTCAGGTAAAAAAGAGGAATAACGGGAATGAGTCTTGATCCCGAACATGTGAGAATGGCGGAAGCCCTGCTGTTTGCCTCAAAGGAACCGCTGGATGAGGCGGCACTGGCAGAACGACTGCCCGAGGGCGCCGATATTCCAGCGATCCTCGCCACGATCGAGGAGCATTACCGGCACAAGGGGGTCAACCTGACGCGCCTTGCCGGGAAATGGACCTTTCTGACTGCGCCTGATCTTTCCTGGCTGCTGGAGGAGGAGCGGGAGACAACCCGCCGTCTCAGCCGCGCGGCGTTGGAGACCCTTGCCATTATCGCCTATCACCAGCCGGTGACCCGCGCCGAGATCGAGGAAATTCGCGGCGTCGGATTGAGCCGGGGCACCATGGACGTCCTGTTCGATGCAGGCTGGATCCGCCCGCGCGGGCGTCGCCGGACACCGGGGCGGCCGGTCACCTACGGGGTGACGGAAGACTTCCTTATTCATTTCGGTCTGGATGACATCAAGGACCTGCCGGGCTTTGACGAGATGAAGGCGGCGGGGCTGTTGAATACGGAACCGACCGGCATCTTCAGGGACCTTGCCCGTGCCAACGAGGAGGAAGACAGCCTCGAAGACCCGGAGGAAGAGGAGCTCTAGCCGGGTTTCGGCGCGGCGATTTGCCGCTTGATATCTTTCTTTTCTTTGCCAATGCAAATGATTACTATTTACGGATAGCGCCATGTGGCTTAGATAAGCCTCTGAGTGCGAACCGGAAAGAGGAACATTTTTGGCTGTTCTGGAATTTGAAAATCAGCAACCCCTGACAGGGCTGGGGCGGCGGCGCAAGGGCGCGTCCGCGGCGACAGCTTTTGTGTTGCTGATCGCGCTGGTCCTGTCGATCCCGGTCCTGGTCGTCCTCGGTTACGTCTTCGTGCCGGCGCAGGACATCTGGGCCCATCTCGCCAGCACGGTTCTCCCGGTTTATCTCTACAACACGGTACTGCTGGCGCTTGGCGTGGCCGCAATGGTGCTGGTTATCGGGGTAGGGGCGGCCTGGCTGGTGACCATGTGCGAGTTTCCGGGACGCAGGATATTCTCCTGGGCGCTGTTCCTGCCACTAGCCATGCCCGCCTATATCATCGCCTACACCTACACCGGGATGTTCGATTTCGCCGGGCCGATCCAGACAATGCTGCGCGACAGCTTCGGCTGGAGCCGGGCCGATTACTGGTTCCCTGCGATCCGCAGTCTCGGCGGGGCCATCGTCATGCTTGGCCTTGTGCTCTATCCCTATGTCTACCTGGTCAGCCGCGCTGCCTTTCTGGAACAGTCGATTTGCGCGCTGGAAGTGGGGCGCACTTTGGGGCGCGGCCCCTGGCGCGGGTTTTTCTCGATCGCGCTGCCGCTTGCCCGTCCGGCCATTGTGACCGGGCTGGCGCTCGCCCTGATGGAGACCCTGAGCGATTTCGGCACAGTCGAGTATTTCGCCGTCGATACCTTTACCACCGGCATCTACCGTACCTGGTTCGGACTTGGCGAACCGGCGGCGGCGGCGCAGCTCGCGGCGATCCTGATGCTCTTTGTCTTCACCCTGATCCTGATCGAGCGGTTCAACCGGGGAAAGCGCAAATTCCATCACACGACCGGCCGGTACCAGAAGATCACCCGCTACCGCCTCGGCAAGGGCCGTCAGACTCTCGCGTTTGTGGCCTGTGCGCTGCCGATCCTTCTCGGCTTCCTGCTGCCGACGGGCTGGCTGTTGAAAGACAGTATTTCCCATTCGAGCAGCGCCTTTAACGCGCATTTCCCGACCCTTGTCCTGAACAGCGTGACGGTCGCCCTGATTGCGGCGGGGTTGTCGTTGCTGCTGGCGCTGCTCCTGATTTACGGGCTGCGGCGGGAGAGCCGCGCACCTTCCCGGCTGGAACAGGGGGCGTTGCGCGTGGCGTCCATGGGGTATGCGGTGCCAGGTCCGGTCCTTGCGGTCGGGATCATGCTGCCGTTCGGGTTTATCGACAACACCGTCGATCAATGGATGCGCGCGTCCTTCGGGATTTCCACCGGCTTGCTCCTGAGCGGCACCATGGTAGCACTACTGTTCGCCTATATTGTCCGCTTCCTCGCCATCTCCCTCAACACGGTGGAGGCGGGATCTGACACGGTGACTCCAAACATGGATCGGGCGGCGCGGACGCTCGGGGTAACGGGACTCAAAAAGCTTCTCCGGGTACATATCCCAATTGTGTCCGGCAGCCTGATGACGGCGGTTCTCCTTGTCTTTGTCGATGTGATGAAGGAGCTGCCGGCGACCTTGGTGCTGCGGCCATTTGGCTTTGACACATTGGCGATCCGCGCCTATGAAATGGCGAGCGATGAGCGGCTGGCGGACGCGGCCGCGCCGTCGCTGGCCATTGTCATCGTCGGTATCCTCCCGGTTATTGTCCTGAGCCGGGCAATCGCCAAATCCCGTCCAGGGCAGAATTCACGCGCGAGAAGCGATTTTTGATGAGTAATCTGATTTTCAGGAATGTCCGTCACCAATATGACGGGGTCAATTCCGTTGATATTGAATATCTGGAAGTGGGGGCGGGCAAGCTGGTCTGCCTGCTGGGGCCGTCTGGCTGCGGTAAATCGACCACTTTGCGGCTTGCGGCGGGGCTGGAAAGCCCGATGAGTGGTGAAATCAGCATCGAGGGCGAGGTGATGGCCAACGACCGGATTTTCGTCGGGCCGGAAGATCGCCGTGTCGGGCTGATGTTTCAGGATTACGCGCTGTTTCCGCATTTGACAGTGGAAGATAATGTCGCCTTCGGCCTGACGCAGCTTGGCGGGAAAGAACGCCGTGCCCGTGCCCGGGCCATGCTGGAAACCGTTGGCCTGGCGGAGTCGGCGCGGAAATATCCGCATATGCTCTCGGGCGGGGAGCAGCAGCGCGTGGCGCTTGCCCGGGCGCTTGCGCCATCCCCGCGGATCATGCTGATGGATGAACCGTTCTCCGGGCTGGATGTGGTCTTGCGCAACCGGGTGCGGGATGAGACCCTGACCCTGCTGAAGGAAATGGGCACGACCGTGCTGATGGTCACGCACGATCCGGAGGAGGCCATGCGCATGGCGGACGAGATCGTGCTGATGCGGGACGGCCGGATTGTCCAGCAGGGCAGCGCCGGTGCGCTCTACAACCGCCCGGTAGATGCCTTCGCGGCATCATTCCTGGGTGACGTCAATACTGTCACGGCGCACCGAAATGGCGATATTTTCGAGACCGACCTCGGCCCGATACCCGTCTCCGCCGCCTCCAATGGTGATACGGTGACTGATATCCTGGTGCGGCCGGAGGCAATCCGCTTTCTGCCTGTCGTTAATCCAGAGAAGCCGACCGGCACAGTGGTGCTGTCCCGGAATCTCGGTGCCTACAGCCTTGTTGACGTCCAGTTCGAGAGCGGGATGCGGGTAACGGCGCGCGTCGCCTCGATGTATCAGCCAAAGGTGGGGACAAGCTGCTCTCTTTCGCTTAATTTGAGCGGCGTTTTCATTTTTCCGGAACCGGGAAATGCCCAATACGTCGATAAACCCATATCAAACACGAATTAAATGTCGTATAAACGCCTATAGACCTTTATATAAAGCGAAGGAAGAACCGCAGAGATCCTTGAAAAAGCTCCGAATCGGAAACTTTTCAGTCTATGTGGTCGTCATACAGTTTTAAGATATTCTCGAGACGAGAACAGGAGCATAAAACATGAGTATTGGTCCGTGGCAAATCATATTAATTCTTGTCATCGTGCTCATCATTTTTGGTGCGGGCAAGTTGCCGCGCGTTGCCGGTGATCTGGCAAAAGGCATCAAGAATTTCAAAAAAGGCATGACTGAGGAAGACAAGCCGGAAACGGCTGAGGACGGCAAGACGGAAGTGCTTGAATCCGCCAGCAATAATGACAAGCCCGAGAACAAGGACAAGGCTGCGCAGGGCTGAATCTGTTGCAGCTCAAGTCATGAAACCCTTCAACCTGGATGAAGTGAAAAGCCATGTTTGATATTGGCTGGTCGGAAATGGTGTTTGTGCTGGTGATTGCCGTTCTGGTCATCGGGCCAAAAGACCTGCCGCGTGCGATCTCGACCATCGGGAAGTATGTCCGCAAGGCGCGATCCATGGCCCGGGATTTCCAATCCGGTATCGACGATCTCGCCCGCGAGACAGAACTTGACGATATCAAGAAGGACATCCAGAAGGGGACGGATTTCAATATCAAGAAGCAGATTGAGGATGCGGTCGATCCAACAGGCTCCAAGGAGGGTATGTTCAACGACATCAAGCCGCAGATCCGCGATCCGCGCGACAGCGCCAACAACTATTCTGCGCCCCCCGAGAAACCCGCACCGGCCGCGAAAAGCGGGGACGGGGCGCCAAGTCCCTCCAAGACCGACGCTCCGGCAGAAAAGCCGGCCGCAAGCACCGCTGTAAAGGCGGATGTTCCCCCTGAGCAGAAACCGGAAACCAAAGCGTCGTGAACGATACTGAGATTGACGAGAACAAGGCTCCCCTGATGGAGCATCTGATCGAGTTCCGTAACCGGCTGGTCTACTCGGTCATTGCGCTTCTTGTGGCGTTTATCCTCTGTTACATCATCTCGGAAGACCTGTTCGCATTCCTCGTCCGGCCACTGGTCGAGGCGATGGGTGACGATGTGGAAGGCCGCCGGATGATTTTCACCGGCCTGCATGAGGCGTTCTTCACCTATATCAAGATCGCCTTCTTTGCGGCGATTTTTATCTCCTTCCCGATTATTGCGACGCAGATCTGGATTTTCGTGGCGCCCGGCCTCTACAAGAATGAGAAGAAGGCGTTTTTGCCTTTTCTGGTGGTGACACCGATCCTGTTTTTCCTCGGTGGCGCTCTGGCCTATGAAATTGTCATGCCGCTCGCATGGAAATTCCTGCTCAGTTTTGAAAGTAACGGCCAGGCCAGCCTTTATGCGCGGGCCGTTGCCGCAATTGTCGAGCATTACCCGACGATGGCAAATTACCTGCCCACACCGTCCGAGCCGATGGCCCTACCGATCCAGTCGGAAACGCGGGTCAGCGAGTATCTCAGCCTCTCGATGAAGCTGATCTTTGCCTTCGGGCTGTGTTTCCAGCTGCCGGTCCTGCTGACGCTGCTCGGGCGGGTCGGCATCGTTACCTCCGCCGGGCTGAAGGCGAAATTCAAATACTCGATCGTGTTCGCCTTTATCGCGGCGGCGATCCTGACACCGCCGGACCCGTTGAGTCAGATCACTCTCGCGATCCCGATCATTGTCCTCTACGCGATTTCCATCGTCAGTGTGCGTATGGTCGAGAAAAAGCGTGAGGAGCGTGAGGCCCTGGAAGACGAGGACTGATCTATCCCGTCATTCCTGTGGGCTGGCCACAACATTTTTTGACAGAAATTCACAAGACGGTGCAAACCCCTCTGGACGTCGGGCGGCCCGGCCCTTATACACAGAACATCCATCCTTCAATACCGAAATGACGTTCTTATGCTCGACTTAAAATGGATCAGGGAAAACCCGGAAGCTTTTGATGCGGCCATGGCGCGGCGCGGCCTGTCACCGCAGTCCGAGGGGCTGCTCATCCTCGATGCGGACAAGCGGAAAATCCAGACCGACATGCAGGAGGTTCAGGCCCGCAGGAACGCTGCCGCGAAGGAAATCGGCAAGGCAAAAGCGTCCGGCGGCGATGCCGATGCCCTGATCCGTGAGGTGGCCGACCTGAAGGGCGCCGCGCAGGATCTTGAGGCGCGCGAACGCGAGTTGCAGGCAGAGCTGGACATGGCGCTTTCCGTCCTGCCCAATATCATGAAGGATGACGTTCCGGATGGCGCGAGCGAGGACGATAATGTCGAACTCCGCCGTGTCGGCGATATCCGGAATTTCGATTTCAAGCCGAAAGAGCATTACGAGCTTGGCGACGCGCTCGGCATGATGGATTTCGAGACAGCGGCGAAGCTCTCCGGCTCACGCTTTGTCGTCACCAGCGGCCAGATTGCCCGGCTGGAACGGGCGCTTGCCGCCTTTATGGTTGATGTGCATACACTGGAAAAGGGCTATCTGGAAGTCTCCCCGCCGGTGATGGTGCGCGGCGACAGCCTGTTCGGAACGGGCCAGCTCCCGAAATTCGAGGAGGATTTGTACAAGACGGCCGAGGATCAGTACATGATCCCCACCGCGGAAGTGCCGCTGACCAACCTGGTTCGGGAAAGCATCCTCAGCGAGGAGGAACTACCGAAGCGTTTTACTGCCCATACGCTCTGCTTCCGGTCCGAGGCGGGATCAGCGGGCAAGGACACGGCCGGCATGCTGCGCCAGCATCAGTTCGCAAAGGTCGAGATGGTTTCCATCACCACGCCGGATCAGTCCGACGCCGAGCATGAGCGGATGACCGCCTGCGCCGAGGATATACTGAAAAGGCTTGGGCTGCCGTACCGCGTTGTCGTGCTTTGCAGTGGCGATACCGGCTTCGGTGCGCGCAAAACCTACGATATCGAGGTGTGGCTGCCGGGTCAGGATACTTACCGCGAGATTTCAAGCTGCTCCAACTGCGGGGATTTCCAAGCCCGCCGGATGAAGGCGCGGTTCCGCCCCGAGGGCGAGAAGGGAACGCAGTTCGTGCATACGCTCAACGGGTCCGGCCTTGCTGTCGGGCGGACGCTGATCGCGGTGATGGAAAACTACCAGCAGGCGGATGGATCGATCAAGATACCGGATGCACTCGTGCCCTATATGGGCGGGGTGACGGAAATCCGGGCCTAGTACAAGAAAAACAAGGAACAATATTTTGCGAATTCTACTCAGTAACGATGACGGATATAGCGCGCCCGGGATGGAAACACTTCGGCGCATTGCGGCCGCGCTTTCCGATGATATCTATGTGGTGGCCCCGGAAAAAGAACAGAGCGGGGCGTCGCGTTCGTTGACCCTGCATGATCCCATCCGCATCAATAAATACTCCGATCGCGAATATTCCGTGGAGGGAACGCCCACGGATTGCGTGATGATGGCGATGAACCACCTGTTCAAGGATAAGCGGCCCGACCTGATCCTCTCCGGCGTCAACCGGGGCGGCAATCTCGGCGAAGATGTGCTCTATTCGGGAACTGTCGCGGCCGCGAGTGAGGGATGCCTGCTCGGTGTGCGGTCAGTTGCGCTCAGCCAGTGTGTCGCTCCGGATGGCGCGACATTCCATTGGGACACGGCGGAGGCTCTGGCGCCTGATATCATTCGCAAGCTCCTCGATTTCGAGTGGGGTCCGGATGTGCTGATCAACCTGAACTTTCCGGCATTGCCAAAAGTGCAGGTAAAAGGCATCGATGTGACAGAGCAGGGCAAGCGTGACCTGTCCAATCTTTCCATCGATGACCGGGTCGACGCGCGCGGGCGGGAATATTTCTGGCTTGGCTACCGTCCTTCCTTCGGCGATCCGCCAAAGGGGACGGATCTATGGTCGGTGGCAAACGGTCGGGTATCCATTACACCGCTCAAGCTCAACCTGACGAAGGTGGCGCTGGCGGACAAGATAAAGAAGGCATTTGCGTGATTGAAAATCCTGCCCAGAAAATCCGCCTGATTATGGAGCTTCGCCGGCAGGGGATCAGCAATACCGAGGTCCTCTCGGCGATCGAGCGGGTGCCGCGCGACGCTTTCGTGCCCAAGACTTTCCGGGATCGGGCGTATGAGAATATCGCCCTTCCCATCGCCAGCGGCCAGACCATCAGCCAGCCCTATGTGGTCGCCTACATGACCCAGATGCTGAAGCTGGACAAACGGCGCAAGGTGCTGGAAATCGGCACCGGGTCCGGGTACCAGACGGCGATCCTTGCCCGTCTTTGCCGCCGGGTCTATTCGATTGAGCGATACCGCAACCTGCTGGAACAGGCGGAGGCGGCGTTCGAGGAGCTGAAGATCACCAACATCACGACGCGCCTCGGCGATGGCTATAAAGGGTGGCCGGAACAGGCGCCGTTTGACCGGATTATCGTGACGGCGGCGGCGGAGGAAGTGCCCGAGGCATTGCTCGATCAGCTCGGCCCGGACGGGATCATGGTCCTGCCCGTGGGCAAGGATTCCGCGAACCAGCATATATTGCGGTTAAGCAAGGACAAGGACGGTGATGTGTCGGAGGAGGTCCTGCTGCCCGTTCGATTCGTGCCCATGGTTCAAGGGGTTGCTGAAGAATCTTAATTTAGCACTATATATTGTATGTGCTTAAATTTGTTGTGATTCGCGGCCTTTTATGCTTAATATCGAAGCATTATGGCGAGGTATGTATCTTTTTTCAGTCGCGTTGCCTGCGTAAGCCTGCTTCTCCCTTTGATGGCGGGCTGCCTTTATGACGACTATTTGCCGCGCTATCAGAGCGCCAAGGTAATTCACGTACCGAAACCGGAGCTGGTGACCGCCAAGGTCGTCATGCCCGATGATTTTTCGCCCTATTATCAGGATCTTTCCTATCAGTATGTGACCGTGCGCAGCGGAGATACGCTCTCCGGGGTTGCAACCCGCAGCAATGTGCCGGTCCAGGCAGTCATCGCCATGAACAATATGCGCGAACCTTACATGATCTATCCCGGTCAGCAGTTGAAGGTGCCCGCGTTCCATGTTCATTCGGTCCGTCCCGGTGAAACGCTCTACGCGATTTCGCGTGTCTATGATGTGGAAATGTCGGAAGTGGCGCATTTCAACTTTCTCGATGTGCCCTACACGCTTATGCCCGGAACGAAGCTTAAAATTCCGCTGAAGACGCAGGGCGAGGTGAGGGTGGCCTCCGCCGACATGAACGCCTGGCCCGCGGCAAAACCGGCCACAGCCGCGACGTCAACGCAACCGGTTAAGCGGGTGGTGATAAACTCCCTGCCGCAGGTCGTTGCGGTGCCACAACCGCAACCCAAGGCCACGCCGGCTGTGGTGGCACCCAAGGCGGCGGCCCCGGCTGTGAATACCGCTCCGGCACCGAAAGAGGCGGAGCCCGGCTATCAGGTGGCGAAGCTCGACATTCCGCCGGTGCCGACACGGAAATACACGACCAAGGCGCCGCCGCAACGCAGCGGCAAGGCCTTCTCCTGGCCGGTGAAGGGCCAGGTCATTTCCGGTTTCGGCAAGAAGAAGACCGGGTATCACAATGACGGCGTCAATATCGCCGTAAAGGAAGGAACGCCCATCCGCGCCGCGGAAAATGGCGTGGTATCCTATGTCGGCAATGAGATGCGCTCCTTCGGCAACCTTATTCTGATTTCCCATGCCGATGGATATGTGACCGCCTATGGCCATACGGAACGGGCGACGGTCACCAAGGGCGACACCGTCAAGAAGGGCGAGGTGATTGCCTATGCGGGATCGTCGGGCAGCGTGACGCGCAGCCAGCTGCATTTTGAAATCCGTAAAGAAGGCCGCGCGATCAATCCGGTGGCGATGCTGGATTAACGCCTCAAGCTCTCGGGCGCAGCACCGTTTGTGTCTGGGTGACCTTGCCGACGAGCTTTCCGTCCGTATTCCGGAGTTCCGTTTCAATCACAATTGTCGAGCCACCGACATGAAGCGGTTTGGCCGTCGCGGTGACGCTTCCCTCCCGCACGGCACCGAGGAAGTTGGTCTTCGATTCAATGGTGGAGGTGCCACTTGCGCCTTCGGGCAGATTGGCGAAGGCCGCGGCACCGCCTGCGGAATCGGCAAGTGCCATGATCGCCCCACCATGCAGGATACCGGCGCTGGTGCAGAGGGCCGGGCTCCAATCGAGGGTCAGGATCACTTCTTCAGGGGACATTTTCTCGGCCTTCATGCCGAGGGTGGCGCAGAAGGGCATTCTGTCGTGAAGATATGCGGTGAAGTCAGTTGTCGTCATCGGGTCACTTCTTGTTGTTTGAACGGAGAGCCATCCTCGCCCAACCCCGTAGGATAATCAATTACCTCCAGGGTAATGACCACACATCCGTCATGTTTTTTCAAGATGCCAAGCGATTTCATCGGCGGTCACCCGGCCTTTCAACCCACCCGTCACATCTGATTTTTCAAGAAGGGTGGAGCTGTAGCAGGCGTCATAGAGCGCCTTTACGGTCAAGCCATCAATAGAAAAGGGCGGGCCCGCCATTTCGCTCTGGTCATACTCAAAGGTCAGGAGGAGCTGCGGCGCCGTATCGGTGATTTCCGTGACCTGCCGTGCATAACGCCTGCGCATCTCATCGGGGAGCGCCACCAGGGCCGCCCGATCATAGATGGCATCGACGCGTCCGAGATGATCGGCGGAAAGTTCGAAGATATCACCAACGAAAATGTCGATATCCGGGGCGCTATAGCGGGTAAGCGTGCCGGCCGGGGCAATGGCAGGTGTGACACCAAGTTCCTCAAAAAGCTGACGAACGGCTGTTTCGCTGAGTTCCGCGCCGGCGACACGGTATTCCTTCGTCAGCAGCCAGCCGATGTCGAGGGTCTTGCCACAGAGCGGCAGGAAAATGCGGCTTCCGGACGACAGATCAAGGTCGCCAATATGTTTTTCGAGCAGGGCATTTGGTTTGCTTTGGTGGAACCCGATTTCGTTCGCGCTCCACCTTTCGTGCCAGAAACTTGCTTCCATTGTCATTCCTTCTCCGTTGAATATGTGCGCCATTTTTCGTAGGATACAAGTTCAAGTCAACTTGAGGTCAAGAGGAAAATGACGCAGTCCAGAGTGTTGGATATCGGCGAGGTGGCAAAAGCCACCGGTCTGCCGGCCTCGACATTGCGCTATTATGAGGAAAAGGACCTGATCCGGTCGATCGGCCGTCGCGGGCTCAAGCGGCTGTTTGACTCGGCGGTGCTGGAGCGCCTGGCCCTGATTACCCTCGGTCAGCAGGCCGGGTTTTCTCTCGACGAAATTGGCCGGATGTTTTCCCCGGACGGGCGGCCGCAGATTGACCGGGCGCTGCTCGTGGCGAAGGTGGATGATCTTGACAGGAGCATTCGCCAACTCAGCGCGATGCGGGACGGGCTGCGCCATGCCGCGGTTTGCAAGGCACCAAGCCATATGGAATGCCCGACATTTCAGCGCCTGCTCCGGGTGGCCGGGAAAATCCGCGCCCGGGCGTGATCCGGCGTGATCTATTCTATGACGGTGCCGGTCCGTCCGGCGACATCCTGAACATACTGCCAGGCGACCCGGCCTGATCGGGAGCCACGGGTGCGGGTCCATTCAATCGCCTCTCTGGTGAACTCTTCCTCGCCGATGGGGATGTTGTAATGCGCAAGATAGCGGCGAATCATCTCGAGATATTCATCCTGCGAGCAGCTGTGGAAGCCGAGCCAGAGGCCGAAACGGTCAGACAGGGAAACTTTTTCTTCGATTGCCTCCGACGGCATGATGGCGGTCGAGCGTTCATTCTCGATCATGTCCCGGCGCATCATGTGGCGGCGGTTCGAGGTGGCGTAGAAGATCACGTTGGTTGGCCGTCCCTCGAGCCCGCCATCGAGCACGGTCTTGAGGGACTTGTAGGTTGAATCGTCGCTGTCGAAAGACAGGTCGTCGCAGAAGATAACGCAGCGGCGTTTGGTCTTTTGAAGCTGTTGCATCAGGATCGGCAGGGAGGGGATATCCTCCCGATGAATCTCGATCAGGGCCAGCGGGCTGCCGAGTTCCTTGTTCACCTGCGCGTGCGACGCCTTGACGAGAGAGCTTTTCCCCATGCCTCGCGCGCCCCAAAGCAGCGCGTTATTGGCGGGCAGGCCCTTGGCGAAGCGCAGGGTGTTCTCAAAAAGGATGTCGCGCACCCGGTCGATCCCGTGCAGGATTGACATGTCCACATGATTGACCTTTGCCACAACGCGAAGAAGATTGCTTTCCGCTTCCCAGACAAAGGCATCTCCGCTGTCCAGATTAACGGCGGCGGGAGCAGGCGGTGCCAGCCGGTCGAGGCTGTCAGCAATGCGCATCAGCTGCGCGAGGATTTTGTCGTTACTCATAATCACCAATTGAAATCAGAAGGGGCAAACCCCAATTTACGGGACAGGCAACATAAATGCCACCATACGGCAGAATGTTCAAGCACCGGTTCGTCAGGCGGCCTCGGCGGTCTCCAATTGAGGGAGTTTTCCGATTGCGGCTTGCATTGCGCGGCAGGAACAATATAAAAGTCGTTCTGTAATTTCATGGGGAGGGCAGATCGTTGTCGTCCCGTCGTCACGAATTGTACCAAAGGACCTATAAAGATGGACCAAGGATTAACCCAACTTCTGCCGCTCGTATTAATCGGTGTCGTTTTTTACTTTCTTCTTATCCGTCCACAGCAGAAACGGGCGAAGCAACACCGCGCCATGATCGAGGCTGTCCGTCGCGGCGACAGCGTGGTGACTGCTGGTGGGATCATGGGCAAGGTGACCAAGGTGCGCGACGATAACGTCGTCCAGATCGAGGTGGCGCCGGAAGTTCGCATTGATGTGGTAAAATCGACCCTGACCGACGTCAAGAGCAAGGGCGAGCCCGTTGCGGCATCGCCGAAAGACGATGACAAGGCCGAAGGCGACAAGCCCGAGGGCGGCAATCCGGTCAGCAAGTTTTTCAAGAAATAACGGCCATAACTCATGAACCGCTTCCCCACGTGGAAGATTATCGTTGTCGCCATTGTCTGCGCCTTCGGGGTAATCTACACGCTTCCTAACTTTGTCAGCAAAACGGTGCTCAGCGGGCTACCGGACTGGATGCCGACGAAGCAGGTTAATCTCGGGCTCGACCTGCAGGGGGGCTCTCACCTCCTGCTACAGGTCGATGCCGGAGCCGTGAAAACCAAGATGATGGACAGCCTTGTGGATGGGGTGCGCGACAGCCTGCGGCAGCAGGGGGATAATGTCGGGTATCGGGACCTTGGCCATAATGGCGAAGTTGTCTCCTTTACCTTGCGGGATCCGGCGGATGAGGATAAGGCGCGGGAGCGGCTTTCCGATCTTTCCAACATCATGGCGAACGGGCAGCGGGACGTGGTTATTGCGTCCGATGACGGACGTGTCACCCTGACACCGAGCGAGGCGGCAATTATCGCGCGCCTGAGCGCTGCGGTTGACCAGTCGATCGAGATTGTGCGTCGCCGCGTTGATGAAACAGGCGTGAATGAACCGACCATCCAGCGACAGGGCACGGACCGGATTCTTGTCCAGTTGCCGGGCGTTGACGATCCCGACCGGATCAAGCGACTGCTGGGGGAGACGGCGCAGCTGACCTTCCATCTGGTTGACCTGACCGCTGATGTCGGGGCTGCAGGGCGGGTGCCACCCGGTTCCAAGCGGCTTCCGGCAATAGAAGAGAATGGCCGGACATATATCATCAAGAGCCGGGTGATGGTGTCGGGCGAAAATCTGGAGGATGCGCAAGCCACCTTCCAGCAGGGACAGCCGGTGGTCTCCATCCGTTTTGACGGACTGGGGGCAAAACAGTTTGGCCGTGCGACGACCGAGAATGTCGGCAAGCCGTTCGCGATCGTCCTCGATAACAAGGTGGTCAGTGCCCCGCGCATTAACGAGCCGATCCTGGGCGGCTCCGCCGTCATCAGCGGCGGCTTCAATGTGGAGGGGGCGCAGGACCTCGCGCTTCTCCTCCGGGCGGGCGCGCTGCCGGCCCCCCTAGATATCCTCGAGGAACGCTCCGTCGGGCCGGATCTTGGTGCGGACAGCATCGCCGCCGGTGAGATTGCCGGGATTATCGGCATTATCGCGGTTGCGGTCTTCATGATCGCGAGTTACGGCCTGTTTGGCATTTTCGCCAATGTGGCACTTGCGATGAATATCTTCCTGATCATGGCGGTCCTGTCGGTTCTTGGCGCGACCCTGACCCTGCCGGGTATCGCAGGTATCGTGCTGACCATCGGTATGGCGGTGGACGCCAATGTGCTGATATTCGAGCGAATCCGCGAGGAAATCCGTGTCGGCAAGTCGCCGCTCAATGCGGTTGAAGCCGGTTTTGCGCGCGCCTTTACCACCATTATCGACGCCAATGTGACGACCGGTATAGCCGCCACCATCCTGTTCGTGATGGGGTCCGGGCCGGTCAAGGGCTTCGCGGTGACGCTGCTGATCGGGATTATCAGTTCCATGTTTACGGCAATCATGCTCTCGCGCATGCTGATATCCTTCTGGATGCAGCGCAAGCGCCCGAAGACACTTGAGATTTAGGGGACCGGAGACATGTATAAAATCAAGCTTATACCGGATAACACGGCGATCCCCTTCCTGAAATTCCGCATGATGGCCTTTATCGTGTCGGGGGTGCTGATCCTGGGATCAATCGGCGTCTTCCTGACTGCCGGGTTCAACAAGGGAATTGATTTTGAAGGCGGTATCCTTATTGAAATAGGAACCGAAACCGCGCCAGATCTTGGCGATATGCGGAGTTCCCTTGGAGGCCTTGGTCTCGGGCAGGTGGCGTTGCAGACCTTCGGCCGTGATACGGATATCCTGATCCGGGTCCAGAGGCAGGAAGGCGATGCCTCCGCGCAGGAAGAGGCTGTCTCCGTGATCAAACAGCAGCTCGCGTCTGATTACGGCGACAAGATTTCCTACCGCCGCGTTGAATTCGTTGGCCCGACCGTGTCGGAAGAACTGGTGATTGCCGCGACAGAGGCGGTGCTTGTCGCCGTTCTGGCAATGCTGGTCTATATCTGGCTGCGGTTTGAATGGCATTATTCCATAGGGGCGGTGGTTGCACTCGTCCATGACGTAATCCTGACCATCGGTATGTTCGCGATAACGCGGATCGAGTTTAACCTCGCCTCCGTTGCGGCGATCCTGACGATTGTCGGCTATTCGATCAACGATACCGTTGTGGTCTATGACCGTATTCGCGAGAATTTCCGCCGCTATAAGAAGCTGTCGGTCGCGGAGTTAATCAACCTCTCCATCAATGAGACATTGACGCGAACGACGATGACTTCGGTCACGACTTTACTTGCGCTTGTCGCCCTCTATATCTTCGGGGGTGAAGTGATCCGCGGCTTTGCAACGGCCATGATCTTTGGCGTTGTTGTCGGAACGTATTCGTCGATCTTCGTTGCTGCGCCGGTCCTTCTTCATATCGGCCTGACTCATCAGAAAGAGGAAGAGGACGGGTTTGCCGGCGCGGAAAAGGCTGACGGGGACGCGGACGAGAAAAACTAGGATTTCGCGATCCAACCACAGGAGACGTCATGCAAGACATATCCGGCCTTCCCAAAGAAGGGCAGCAACTCATCAATGGATACGGTGACGGCGGCTTCCGTGTAAGTGGCGTCCGCTATGAGGGATCTGTCCTGATTCTGCCGGAAAAAACGGAAAGCTGGTCTCTCACGGATATCGAGGCGCTTAGCCTCGATAGTCTCGACAGCCTTGCCCAAAACAGCGATGAAATCGATATCCTGCTGATCGGCTGCGGCGAGGGGATGGCTTTTATCGAGGATGACATCCGCGCAAGCCTGCGCGCGAAAGGGGTCGTTATCGACGCCATGAGCACAGGGGCAGCCGTCCGGACCTACAATGTTTTATTGCTGGAACGCCGCCGGGTCGCCGCGGCGCTGATCGCCGTTTAATACTCCCTTCATATTACGGACTTTACATATAAGGCAATCCGGCCTTATGATTCTCCGCATATATCCTCCCGGAAGAAGAAAATTGTAGGAGTGCCGGGCGGGATATCCTTAAGGGGAAGGAAAAAGTCATGTCCAGTATATTATCAAACCTCAGAAATACGGTTATTGCCGGGATTGTCCTGACCGTCATAATGGTGCTGATTGTCGCCGGGATAACCGGCGGCGGCTTCGAAGTGGGCGGCCATGCCTATGGCGCCTTTATCATGCGCTGGCTTCACGTGCTGAGCGGCGTTATGTGGATCGGCCTGCTATGGTATTTCAACTTCGTGCAGATTCCAAACATGCCCAATATTCCAGATGAACAGAAACCTGCGATTGGCAAGGTGATTGCGCCGGCCGCGCTGTGGTGGTTCCGCTGGGGCGCGATGGCAACCATCGTCACCGGCCTGCTGCTGGCCTGGATGAACGGCTATATCGGCGATGCACTGACACTTGGTGCGATGAATGGATTTGCCGTCGACAAGAGCCTTGCCATCGGTATCGGCATGTGGCTGGGCATCATCATGTGGTTCAATGTCTGGTTCGTGATCTGGCCAAACCAGAAGAAGGCACTTGGCCTCGTTGAAGCGGATGCAGAAACGAAGACGGCGTCCGCCCGGACGGCGATGCTTTTTTCCAGAACGAATACAATGCTGTCGATCCCAATGCTGTATGCGATGGTCTCGGCGCAGAATCTTTTCTAGGCAACAAAAAAGGCGCTTCCCGCAGGAAGCGCCTTTTCCCGATACTTTAGCGATTATGCCTTGGCGAGATTTTCATTCGCAAAGTCCCAGTTGATCAGGTGATCAAGGAAGGTTGCGATATAATCCGGCCGACGATTCTGGAAGTCCAGGTAATAGGCATGCTCCCAGACGTCCATGGTGAGTAATGGCGTGGCGCCATCGGTAAGCGGGCAGGCCGCATTCGGGGTCTTGGTGACCTTGAGCTTGCCGCCGTCGAGAACCAGCCAGGCCCAGCCGCTACCAAACTGAGTGGCGCCGGCAGCCTTGAATTCCTCGGCAAATTTTTCGTAAGAACCGAAATCAGCATTGATCTTGTCGGCAATTGCGCCGGTCGGCTTGCCGCCGCCGTTCGGCTTCATGGAATGCCAGTAGAAGGTATGGTTCCAGACCTGGGCCGCATTGTTGAAGACGCCAGCCTTTGCCGCGTCACCCGCCGTATCCTTCATAATCTCTTCGAGCGATCGGGAGTCGTTGTCGAGGAGATTGTTCAAATTCGTCACATAAGCGTTGTGATGCTTTCCGTAATGAAAATCGAGGGTATTTTCCGAAATATGGGGAGCCAGAGCATCTTTTGCGTAAGGAAGGGGGGGAAGTTCAAAAGCCATAATTATCCTCTTGCCATTTTATTGGTCAATTTTTCAGTTCATAATTCCGTGAAAATTCAAGCCCCTGAACGGGGAAAGAACTCGCATATCGCTACGCTTACAGATATATAGCAAATTATGCGCGCTTCCAGTTTTTTATAATGATTCTATATGAAAGTTGAGACAGCTTGTGAATGAGTCCGGTCAGAACAGCTATCTATCCGATGAAGTTAAGCGATATGATTATGATCGCTGGCTGACAACCCTCTTCGCTCCGCCCGACGCCCGTGATGGGATTTTTACGATCCTGGCCTTTCATGCGGAGATTGCGCGAATCCGCGAGACGGTGACTGAACCGCTGCTCGGTGACATTCGCCTGCAATGGTGGCGCGACGCGCTCACGTCGATTGCGGGTGGATCCTTGCCCGCCCATCCGGTCGCCGAGGCGGTGGCGCGTCTCATTCCGGCCCATGATCTAGATGTTGGTGACTTTCAGAAACTGATTGAGGCCCGATCCAAGGATCTTGATCCGCTGCCTTTTGGCCGGACCGACGAGCTGCTGGACTATGCGGAGCAGACCGGTGGTCTGCTAAATGTCCTTATTCTGAGAATATTGGGTGAAGAGACGGACGCAGGCCTGGCCGTGGCACGCCAGGTCGGCAAGGCCTATGCGCTTAGTGGCATCCTCAGGGCAGTCCCGTATCATGTCGCCCAGGACGTTCTGCGGATTCCCTCGGATGTTATTGCGGCGCATGGCCTGACGGCGGACACACTCTTTACATCAAAGAACCGGGAGGGTTTCTTTCGGATCATGCAGGAACTGGCGGCGATTGCCGAGCAGGAACAGGCGACGGCGCGCCAGTTGATGCAGGGAAGGCCGAAAACGGAAAAGGCCGCCTATCGACTGGCGGCGCTGACGACACTGTATCTCGATCGCCTCCGGACGGCAGGTTATGATCCGGCACATGAGAAAATGGATATTGGAAGATTACGGAAAATATTCGCGCTCTTTTTCTGGCGATAGCGATAGCGAAGAACGGCTCTAGACGCCGCCCAGCCGCCAGCTTTGGGATTGCATATAGTTCCGGGCAAGGAACTGATAGGTTTCCCTGAGGAGCCGTTCAATCTCCTGGCTTTCCTCAATGATTGCGCTTTTCCATTTATCCAGAATTTCGTGCCAAACCATGAAATGCTGATGGAGCTTGTCGCGCGTTTTGCGGATCGCAACGACCGTCGGCTGGAAATTCCGAAGGATCACCATGACTTCGCAGGTCTGGGCGTCAATATCGATAAAGTTTCGGTCGAATTTCCGGATAACCGGATCGATCAGAACCTGCATCCGGCCGATATCGTCGGACGTTGCCCGGTCACGTTTGTAGAGGACCGCTAGTCGATTGAGATTGGTACTGATCTTCTTGATTTTTGCATAATGTTCGCGCAAGGCCTCGATGTAGGCGAGCTCGCGTACAACTTCATCGATCTTCGCAACCACGTCTTCGCGTCGAACACCGAGGTCAACAGCAATCTCGCGGAAGGCCTCCTGAACCTTTTCCTTTGTTTGCGGGTCATTGGATATTTCTTCTAGCTCATTGAGGTTAAGGACGACGCCCTCGTTCCCCTTGAGCCAGGATAGAACCTGCATGGTGATGCGGCCGCGGGCAATTTCCTTATGCCTGTCCTCTATTGACCAGGAGGCAGACCCATCGAGCAGTTCCTTCGGGATAGAGTCATTCGGCCGGATTTCCCGAACATATTTGAGCGCACGACCAACGGTGCTCAGAAGCTGGGCATCCGAGCTTTCATCTTCGATACCAAATTCCTTGCACAGGGACTTCGTTGGTATTGCCCCCTTCATTTCGCCAAGATTGACGTAAAAGCAAGGTTCTTTCGTATCGTGAGTCAGTCTGAAATACGCTCCCTCGAAACTGAAGATCTTATGATCAAACGCGAAGAAGACGTTAGGGTCTCGTTTTTCATCCATGGAATTGCCCACTGCATCTCATGCAATCAAATAGTCTGGTTTAATATACACTTACTGTCCGCTATTCAGTTTTCCGCCGCGCCGACCTGTCAAAATAGGGGCGTCAGGGCGAATAAATGAACGTTCGAGAGTGATCATAGGTAAACATTCTATACAAATGGTTACCGTATTGCGATGTTTTCAAAAAATCAGATCAACGCTTTGTTGAGCCAGCCCGAAAAGTCCTCTGCGGCACGTGCGGTATAGGCCTGCTTGCGTTCCTTTTTCTTGACCCGGCCTTCCGGGGGCGGAAAAAGTCCAAAATTTACATTCATTGGCTGGAAGGATTTGGCGTCCGCCCCACCGGTGATATGGCTCAGGATTGCGCCCATGGCCGTGGTAACAGGCGGCAGGGCAAATACGCTCCCCGCGATATCCGCGGCAGCGAGCCGACCGGCGATCAGCCCGATTGCGGTGCTTTCCACATATCCCTCGACCCCTGTGATCTGGCCCGCAAAGCGGATATGAGGATGATTCTTGAGGCGAAGCTGTTCATCCAGAACTTCCGGACTGTTGATAAAGGTATTGCGGTGCAGGCCGCCAAGGCGGGCGAACTCCGCTTTTTCGAGCCCGGGAATGGTCGAGAATATGCGCTTCTGTTCCCCATAGGTGAGCTTGGTCTGGAACCCGACCATATTATAGAGCGTGCCGAGCTTGTTATCCTGACGGAGCTGGACAACGGCATAGGGTTTCTCGTCCGAATTCGGGTTGGTGAGGCCAACGGGCTTCATGGGCCCAAACCGGAGTGTTTCCGGTCCGCGTTCCGCCATCACCTCAATGGGCAGGCAGCCATCGAAATAGGGCGTATTCTTTTCCCATTCCTTGAATTCTGTCTTGCCACCCTCATTCAGCGCCTGGATGAAGTCTCTATATTGCGCCTCGGTCATCGGGCAGTTGATATAGTCGGATCCGTCGCCCTTGTCATAGCGGGACTGGAACCAGGCGATATCAAAATTAATACTGTCTTTATAGACAATCGGGGCAATGGCATCGAAAAAGGCGAGGGCATCGGCGCCGGTCGCCGCATGGATTTTTTCCGCGAGCGCCCCGGAGGTTAGGGGCCCCGTGGCGATTATTACCTGTTCCCAGTCGGCGGGGGGCAGGTCCGTGACTTCCGCGCGTTCCAGCGTGACCAGGGGATGGGCTTCTATTTTCTCCTGAACATAGGCGGAGAAACCATCCCGGTCGACCGCAAGCGCGCCGCCCGCCGGGACCCGGTTGATATCGGCACTCTCCATGATCAGTGAGCCCATATCCCGCATTTCCCGATGAAGGAGCCCAACAGCGTTATTTTCCGCATCATCAGAGCGGAAGGAGTTGGAGCAGACAAGTTCCGCGAGACCATCGGTCAAATGCGCATCCGTCCCGCGAACGGGGCGCATTTCATGCAGGATGACGGGTACACCCGCCGTAACGAGCTGCCAGGTGGCTTCGCTTCCGGCCAGGCCGCCACCGATAACATGTACGGGTTTTTGATCTGCACTCATGGACTTTACGCAGCCTTCGTTTTCTTGGTCTTTTTCGCCTTGCCTTCGGCCTGCTTGACCGCGGGCCGCTTGGCGAGAATGTCTTTCAAATACCGTCCGGTGTAGCTTTCCGGGACCTTGGCAACTTCTTCCGGCGTGCCTTCGGCAACCAGATAGCCGCCCGCATCACCACCATCGGGGCCCATATCCACGACCCAGTCGGCGGTCTTGATAACCTCGAGGTTATGCTCAATCACGAGGACGCTGTTGCCCGCATCGACAAGGGCCTGCAGCACTTCCATCAATTTGCGCACATCCTCGAAGTGAAGGCCCGTGGTCGGCTCGTCGAGGATATAGAGGGTACGGCCCGTTGCCCGGCGAGAAAGTTCCTTGGCCAGTTTGACGCGCTGCGCCTCACCGCCTGAGAGGGTCGTCGCCTGTTGCCCGACATGGATATAGCCGAGGCCGACCTGTTGCAACGTCTCGAACTTTTCGCGGACGTTCGGCACGGCCTTGAAGAACACGGCGGCATCATCAACGGTCATGTTCAGGACGTCGGAGATGGACTTGTCCTTGAACTTGATCTCCAGTGTCTCACGGTTGTAGCGCTCCCCCTTGCAGACGTCGCATTGTACATAGACGTCGGGCAGGAAGTGCATCTCGATCTTGATCACGCCATCGCCCTTGCAGGCCTCGCAACGGCCCCCCTTCACGTTGAAGGAGAAACGCCCGGACTTGTAGCCGCGGGCTTTCGCTTCGGGCAGGCCCGCAAACCATTCGCGGATCGGCGTGAAGGCGCCGGTATAGGTCGCCGGGTTGGACCGCGGCGTGCGGCCGATGGGCGATTGGTCGATATCGACAATCTTGTCGAGCCATTCAATCCCCTCGATCCGGTCATGCGGTCCCGGGTGATTGCGGTTGTTGTTCAGCTTCTTGGCGATGGCCTTGTACAGCGTCTCGATAATCAGTGACGACTTGCCGCCGCCTGACACGCCGGTCACGCAGGTGAAGGTGCCAAGCGGGATGTTGACATTCACGCGCTTAAGGTTGTTATGCCGCGCGCCGATGATATGAATCTGGCGGCTTTCCTTGATTTCACGCCGTTGCTTCGGCAGCGGTACTTCCATCTCGCCGGAAAGATATTTGCCGGTGATGCTTTCCGGCTCTTTCATGATGTCTTCCGGGGTGCCCTGCGCAATCAGGCGCCCGCCGTGACGGCCGGCGCGCGGGCCCATATCGACCACATGATCGGCGGTCATGATGGCTTCCTCGTCATGCTCGACCACGATCACGGAGTTGCCCTGATCGCGGAGGTTGACGAGGGTTTTAAGAAGCCGGGCATTATCACGCTGGTGCAGTCCGATGGACGGCTCGTCCAGAACATACAGCACGCCGGTGAGTCCTGATCCGATCTGGGAGGCGAGGCGGATACGCTGGCTCTCGCCACCGGAGAGCGTGCCGGAACCCCGCGAAAGCGTCAGATATTCAAGCCCGACATCGACTAGGAAGCCGAGCCGTTCATTGATTTCTTTGAGCACCCGCTCGGCGATGGAATTGTCCTTGTCCGACAGGGCGGTCGAAAGTTCCTCAAACCACTTGCGGGCATCAAGGATGGATTTTGCACAGACTTCGCCGATATGATGGCCATTGATGCGGATGGCGAGGCTTTCTTCCTTCAGCCGGTGACCCCCGCATTTACTGCAGGCTGTCTTGTCCTGGTATTTTTCCAGGTCCTCGCGGACCCAGCTGCTGTCTGTCTCGCGCCAGCGTCGTTCGATGTTGGGGATAACACCCTCAAACGGCTTGTTGGTCTTGTAGGTCCGCAGGCCGTCGTCAAAGGTGATCTGGACTTTCGTCTCTCCCGTGCCGAAGAGGATTGCCTGCTGGGCTTCCTCGCTGATCTCTTCCCACGGCTCCGTAGTCGTAAAGCCGTAATGTTTGGCGAGGGCCTCCAGCGTCTGCATGTAGTAGGGCGCCGGTGTCTGGGACCGGGACCAGGGGGCAATCGCGCCCTCCCGCAAGCTCAGTGTCACGTCCGGCACGATCTGGTCCGGATCGAAGAACATTTCCGTCCCCAATCCGCCACAGGCGGTGCAGGCACCGTAGGGGTTGTTGAAGGAGAAGATGCGCGGCTCGATCTCCTCGATCGTGAAGCCGGAAACCGGGCAGGCGAATTTGGAGGAGAACATCGTCCGCTCCTGCGTGTCCGCATCTTCCACGGCAAACAGGCCATCCGCGAGGTCGAGCGCCGTCTCGATGGAATCGGCAAGACGGCCCTGGATATCCTCATTCAGGACCACGCGGTCCACGACCACGTCGATATGATGCTTGATCTGCTTGTCGAGATCGGGCGTCTCCTCGATATCATAGATTTCACCGTCGATCTTGACCCGCTGAAACCCTCGCTTGCGAAGGTCCAGGAACTCCTTGCGGTACTCGCCCTTGCGGCCGCGCACGATGGGGGCCAGCAGGTACAGCCGCTTGCCCGTGCCCATGGCCATGACCTGGTCAACCATCTGGCTAACGGTCTGGCTGGCAATCGGCAGGCCCGTCGCCGGGGAATAGGGCACACCGATACGGGCGTAGAGAAGGCGCAGGTAGTCGTAGATTTCCGTTACCGTGCCGACCGTGGAGCGCGGGTTCTTCGATGTGGTTTTCTGCTCGATCGAGATAGCCGGGCTGAGGCCGTCAATATGATCCACATCCGGCTTCTGCATCATCTCCAGGAACTGCCGGGCATAGGCTGACAGGCTTTCCACATAGCGCCGCTGCCCCTCCGCATAGATGGTGTCGAAGGCAAGGGAGGACTTGCCGGACCCGGAAAGACCGGTGATTACCACCAACTGGTCGCGGGGGATATCGATATTGACATTCTGCAAGTTATGTTCGCGTGCGCCGCGGATGCTGAGGATCTTCTGCATTCGGATAGTATACCTGACCTGTGCTTGAAACTGTGCCGGAATTTATAGGGTATCATGTGAAAAGGCCAGACTTATTGGCAAAATATGTTTTCATTTTGTTCACGGCCGACATTATGCTCGAAAAGCACTGGCCAGAGCCGCTTTTGCACGTTATTGTCTGGCCAGAATTTTTTAAAAGAATACAGAATCGGAAGCGGAACACACCATGGCGGGCAGCGTTAATAAAGTCATTCTTGTTGGAAATCTGGGGGCGGATCCTGAGGTTCGATATATGAACAACGGAAAGCCCGTCTGTAACCTGCGTGTTGCGACGAGCGAATCCTGGAAAGACCGCGACAGCGGCGAACGGCGCGAGCGGACGGAATGGCATAGGGTCGTTATATTCAACGAGGGGCTTTGCAAGATTGCCGAGCAGTTCCTGAAAAAAGGCTCCAAGGTTTATCTGGAAGGCCAGTTGCAGACCCGCCAGTATGAGCAGGATGGGATCACTAAATATTCAACGGAAATCGTGCTGCAGGGCTTCAACTCTGCACTGACCATGCTGGATAGCGCCGGTGGCGGCCAGGGGCAGGGCGCAGGCTATGGCGGCGGCGCGGCGCAGCAGGGCGGCAATGATTTCGGCGGCGGGGGTGCCCCTGGCGGTGATCGCAGCTATGGCGGTCCGTCCGGCAGCGGCATGGGCGGCGATTTTGATGACGATATCCCGTTCTAGGAGCGTGGTAATCACGACGAAACAAGGAAAAGGCTGTCCGTCACGGGCGGCCTTTTTTTATGAGATGGAAAGACAGGCAGAGGAGGGTAACGCATGGCGCTGGATCATATTTCCGTTGCTGTGAAGGATCTGGAAAAAGCCGGGAGGTTTTACGATGTGGTTTTTGCGCCTCTGGGCATGGTCCGGCTGGCGGATCGTCCCGAAACCATTGGCTATGGCAAGAAGTTCCCGGAATTCTGGATCAATGCGCGCCCCGATATGGCGCCGGTCCCTGCTGATACCGGGGTTCATATCGCCCTCCGTGCCCGCAGCGAGGAGCTGGTCCTCGATGTCTACCAGACGGCGCTGACCAATGGCGGATATGATGCCGGCGCCCCCGCGCCGCGTCAGGCCGTGCTCGGCCCCTATTTCGGTGCCTTCTTCAAGGACCCTGATGGAAACAAGGTCGAGATTTTGACCTTCCCCAAACCCGAGTAGCCCGGCGGGTATGGTGGCATAATGGCGCTATTGCTGGGGATTGATACCGGAGGCACCTATACGGATGCCGTGCTGTTCGATGAGGAGCGGGGCGTGATCGCCAGCGCCAAGTCTCTTACCACGCGGGCAAATTATGCCGTCGGTATCGGCAAGTCTGTGGCGGCCGTGGTCGCGGCGGAAAAGATTTCTCCCGCCGATATCGGTCTTGTTTCCCTTTCGACAACGCTGGCGACTAACGCGCTGGTGGAGGGGCAGGGCGGCCGTGTCTGCCTGGTCATGATCGGTTTTGACGAGGCGGCGCTGGATCGCAATGGCCTGCGCGAAGCCCTGAAGGGTGATCCCGTCATATTTTTGGGCGGTGGGCATAACGGGCAGGGAGAGGCCGAGGTTCCGCTCGACGAGGCAGCGCTTGCGGCGGAGCTCGCAGAAAAGGCGGGTCATGTCACGGCCTTTGCGGTTGCCGGCCTTTTCGCCATCCGCAACCCCGAGCATGAACTCCGGGTTCGCGAACTAATTCTACAGCGGTCAGACAGCTACAGCGTCACGTGCAGTCATGAGCTTTCCAGCAAGCTCGACGGACCGCGGCGGGCGCTGACGTCTGTCCTGAATGCGCGGCTGATCAATCTTATCCATCACCTGATCACCTCAAGCGAGTCCCTGTTCGCGGAGATGAAAATTGACGCGCCGCTGATGGTGGTGCAGGGGGATGGCGCCCTGATCTCGGCGGAGATTGCCAAGGTGAAACCGATCGAGACGATCCTTTCCGGTCCGGCGGCAAGCCTTGTCGGCGCGGCCTACTTAAGCGGCGAGAAAAACGCGATTGTCTCGGATATCGGCGGGACGACGACAGATATTGCGGTTCTTGAAAACGGCAGTCCACGCCTTGATGCAGATGGCGCGACCGTTGGCGGCTGGCGCACCATGGTGGAGGCGGTGGCGATCCATACGGTCGGGCTTGGCGGGGATAGCGAGGTGGCGGCGGTCAAGTCCGGATTCGGGCTCGCGCTGGCGCTGGGGCCGCGGCGCGTGGTGCCGGTCAGTCTGCTCGCCGTGGACTATCCCGATCTTGTGCAGACCACACTGGACGCGCAACTGTTGCGGGAGCGATGGCAGGATAATTTTGGCCGCTTTGCCCTTGCGGTGGGTCGGGAAAGCGCGCATCTGGCCATCCTTTCTGATCTCGAAAGAGAGCTGCTCGCCGAGTTGCAGGCTGGACCAATGCCTTTGGAGAAGCTGGTCACGCGGAGAAAACAGGCGGCAGCGCTGGACCGGCTGGTGTCGGCGGGCCTGGTGATGATTGCCGGGCTGACGCCGTCAGATGCGGCGCATGTTCTGGGGCTGCACGAAGCCTGGGACCGGAGCGCGGCGGAAAAGGCGGCGACCCTCTTTGCCCGGCAAAAGGATGGGCGCGGTGTTCCGCTCGCCCGGTCGGCGACAGAGGTGAGTGACATGATTTTTAACGCGCTGGTGACCACATCGAGTGAGACATTACTCGCCGCGGCGCTGGGCAAGGATTCCTTACTGACGCCGGGCGAGGCAGTGACGGTTCTTCATGCGGCGCACAGGGAGGATCCCCATCCGCTGGTCAATGTGGATATTGGCCTTCGCCTGCCGGTTATCGGGCTCGGCGCGTCGGCCCATATCTACTATCCGGAGGTGGCGGCACGACTCAAGACAAGGGCCGTCATCCCCGGACATGCCGGTGTCGCCAATGCGGTGGGTGCGGTGGTAGGGCAGGTCCGTGTGAGTGCCCATGCCAGTATTTCCCCGACGGATAACGACGGCTATCGCCTTTATCATAGCGGAGAGCCGCTGGATTTTGCGAGCCTTGAGGCCGCGGCTGCCGAAGCGGAGAAATGCCTGACCTGTGAGGCGCGGGAACTGGCGATTGAGGCCGGGGCGGCGGAAATAAACACGAAGTTCGTCCGGCGAGATAATATCGCCCACATCAATGGTCAGGAAATGTTTGTCGAGAGTCTTCTCGACGTCACTGCCTTCGGACGGCCGCGGATCGCCCGTTAAGGCGTTTGCAGGGGTAGGGCGGTGGTGAACTTGATCTCCTCCATCGCGAAATTCGAACTGACATCGGAGAGATCGATCTCCCGGATCAGGCGATGATAGAACTTGTCATAGGCGGCGACGTCCGGGACCACCACTTTCAGCAGATAATCGATATCACCGCTCATCCGGTAGAATTCCATGATCTCGGGGAATTTATCGACCGTTTCGGCAAATTTGCGGAGCCAGTCCGCATCATGGCGGCTGGTCTTGATGGCAACGAAGACGGTGACCGGCAAGTTGAGCCTGTTCCGGTCGAGGAGGGTGACCTGCGCCCGGATGACGCCCGTCTCCTCCATCGACTTGATCCGCCGCCAGCAGACAGTGCGGGAGCAGCCGACTTTCTCGGCCAGGTCAGCGACGGCGATCGAGCTGTCCTGTTGCAGATGGGAGAGGATCTTGCGATCTATGGCGTCCACGGAAATTTATCCCTTATAAATGCAAAATATTGAAACGTATGTTTCATAATATAGGAATTTTGCGTTAATAAAAGGCAAAATTTCCGGTAAATATCGTTATGATTACCCCATATTAAAGCTGTGAGTGCAACCAGATACCGGATGAATAACATGACGATCCTGAACCTTTTTACCGATCATCCCGCTTCCGTGAATGAAAGCTATGTCGAGCATATGGAAATGTCCGGCACATTTGCCGCCTGGTTGTTCGCTGCCGGATTCTGCGCCGCGGTTCATGCTGTCTTTCCATTCCTTTTTGAGAAAACAGGTAGCCGGATCATAACCAGACTGCATAACCGGATGGTGACGGGACGGGTGACAAAGCCGACCCCCATGCCGCTGGCTCATCAGGCTCTCGACAGCGCGGCCTTGTAGGGTTACCTGCTGGGCGAAATCGGTGCGTTTTTGAGGCCTGCTAAAGGTTGCTTATGGGGCTGATATCTTGTAGAACAAGCCAACCTTGACGATGGCTGAAATCGGCAGGGGAGTTTAATGGTTTTTTCTTTGCCGGGCGAATGTCTGGCATACTTAAGTTTATTCAGGAACCCCTGCCTTGAATGATGTAACGATACCTCCTTCCGATAACCATATCGTTCCGGTTACTATTGAAGAGGAAATGCGGCGGTCGTATCTCGACTATGCCATGAGCGTGATTGTCTCGCGTGCGCTTCCCGATGCCCGCGACGGGCTGAAGCCGGTGCACCGGCGGATCATTTACGCCATGTATGAGAATGGCTACACCTCCGACAAGGCATTCCGCAAATCCGCCCGCGTCGTCGGTGATGTGATGGGTCGTTACCATCCCCATGGGGATAGCGCGATTTATGACGCCATGGTGCGTCTCGCGCAGGATTTCTCCATGAGCCTCAAGCTGGTCGAGGGGCAGGGCAACTTTGGCTCCATGGACGGCGACAAGGCGGCTGCCATGCGGTATACGGAGGCGCGCCTGCAAAAGGCCGCCGAGAGCCTGATCGATGACATCGACAAGGACACCGTTGATTTCGTTAACAACTATGATGATAGCGAGCGCGAACCCTCTGTTCTGCCGGCACGCTATCCCAATCTTCTGGTCAATGGCGCCGGCGGTATCGCTGTCGGCATGGCGACCAATATTCCGCCGCATAACCTGGGTGAAGTGGTCGACGGAGCGCTCGCGCTTCTCGAAAAACCGGAAATGGCCGTCGAAGAGCTTGTCGACTTTATTCCGGGTCCGGATTTCCCGACAGGCGGGACGATCCTCGGGCGAAGCGGATCTATCAGCGGTCTCACCACCGGGCGTGGCTCGGTTATCATGCGGGCGAAAGTCGATATCGAGGAAATCCGCAAGGACCGCCAGGCGCTGATCGTGACCGAGATTCCCTACCAGATCAACAAGGCGCGACTGGTTGAGCAGATTGCCGATCTGGTACGGGCCAAGAAGATTGAGGGAATTGGCGACCTTCGCGATGAGTCGGACCGTCATGGTGTTCGCGTGGTTATCGAAATCAAGCGCGATGCGATGGCGGAAGTGGTGCTGAACCAGCTTTACCGCTTTACCTCGCTGCAAACCTCCTTCGGGGTGAACATGCTGGCGCTCAATAGCGGCAAGCCTGAGCTTCTCAACGTCAAGGAACTGCTGGAAGCCTTCCTGGATTTCCGCGAAGAGGTAATTTCACGGCGGACCAAGTTCCTGCTGGGCAAGGCACGGGAGCGGGCCCATGTCTTGATCGGCCTTGCAATCGCCGTTGCCAACATTGATGAAGTGATCAAATTGATCCGCGCCGCGCCCGATCCGGCTACAGCGCGCGCAGAGTTGATGGAGCGTGACTGGAATGCCGCCTCGGTGGAGCCTCTGATCCGGCTGGTTGATGATCCGGAATATGCGATCAGTGATAGCGGTACCTACCGTCTTTCAGAGGCGCAGGCCCGGGCGATCCTTGATCTCCGCCTGCAACGGCTGACCGCACTTGGTCAGAATGAAATCGGCGACGAACTGAAAGACCTGGGGACTAAAATCCTCGACTATCTCGATATCCTTTCCAGCCGGCCGCGCCTGATCGGCATCATCCGCGACGAACTCCTCGAGATGAAGGAAAAATACGCGGTGCCACGGCGCACCCGGATAGAGGAAAATGAGTTCGAACATGATATCGAGGACCTGATCCAGCGCGAGGATATGGTGCTGACGGTCAGTCACAAGGGTTATATCAAGCGCGTTCCGCTCTCGACCTACAAACCGCAGCGCCGCGGCGGCAAGGGCCGCGCCGGCATGCAGACCCGTGATGAGGATTTCGTGACGCAGGTGTTTGTGGTGAATACGCACACGCCTGTGTTGTTCTTCTCCTCCTTCGGGCGGGTATACAAGCTGAAAGTTTATCGTCTGCCGCAGGGCTCCCCACAGAGCCTCGGCAAGGCTATTATCAATCTCCTGCCGCTGGAGGAAGGGGAGGTTATCTACACCCTGATGCCATTGCCGGAGGAAGAGGAAAGCTGGTCCGAACTGGAAGTCATGTTCGCGACCGCCAAGGGCAATGTCCGGCGCAACCAGCTCAGCGATTTCTCCAATGTGAAGTCGAATGGCAAGATTGCCATGAAACTGGATGAGGACGACCAGCTGGTCGATGTCCGGATCTGTACCCCGGACTCCGATGTACTGCTCGCGGCAAAGGGCGGGAAATGCATCCGCTTCCGCGCGACCGATGTACGGTTGTTCAAGGGCCGGGATTCCAGTGGTGTGCGCGGCATGAAACTTGCCAAGGGCGACAGTGTTATCGGCATGTCTATCCTGAAATCCGTCGAGGCAGATACGGAAACCCGCGATGCCTATCTCAGGGCGCGCAGATCCGTGGATGAAGCCGGGAATGTCACGGATTACGGCAGCCTCACGCCGGAGCAATATGACGCTCTTCTGCAGGACGAGGAAGTCATTCTTGCGATCACCGAAAACGGCTATGGCAAGCGGACAAACGCCTATGAATATCGCGTCACCAATCGAGGCGGTCAGGGGATTATCAACATTGAAACCTCCAGCCGGAATGGTGATGTTGTTGCCACCTTCCCGATCACGGAAGAGGAACAGATCATGCTAGTCACCAATGGTGGCAAGCTGATCCGGACACCGGTTACCGATATCCGCATTGCTGGCCGGAATACGCAGGGGGTTACCCTGTTCAAGACCGCGCAAGGGGAACAGGTTGTCTCTGTTACCGCGCTTGCCGATGCCAAATCCGACGAAGACAACGGAGACGACGACACCGGGCCTGCCGACGAGGACGCGAGCGACTGAGATGGCGCGCCTAGAATATAAAGCTAACAAATAGAAGTAGCGAAGAAAGGGAAGGAAGTTTCATGTCGAAAAATCGCGTAGGACTATATCCGGGGACGTTTGATCCGATTACGGTGGGTCACTATGACATTATCCGCCGGGCGTCGAAGCTGGTCGATACGCTGGTGATAGGTGTGGCGATGAACCCGGGGAAGAATCCTCTCTTTACCGTCGAAGAACGGGTTGAGATGGTCGAAAAGATGACCGAGGAATTTCCGGGGACCAATTTCCAGGTTAAACCCTTCAACAACCTGTTGATGCATTTTGCGGAACAGGTTGGTGCGGCCATCATTATCCGCGGGCTTCGGGCCGTGTCCGACTTTGAGTATGAGTTCCAGATGGTCGGCATGAACCGGCGGCTGAACTCGGAGATCGAGACGGTCTTCCTGATGGCCTCCGACCAGCATCAGTTCATTGCCTCCAGCCTGGTCAAGGAAATTGCCCTGCTGAACGGTGATATCACGAAATTTGTATCGGCGACGACAGCCAAGAAAATTGTCGATCGCGTCGAGCTTATTCACAACAATTCGAAATAGGTTAAATTTTATCGCGGGGCTGTACGCGCGCGGACAACAGGAGAAAGTTATGGCACGAGACCTAGAAAACACCCTCTATCTTGAAACGAAGGATGGCCGTGTCATCATCGAGATGCGCCCCGATCTGGCGCCGAACCATGTCGCACGCATCAAGGAGCTGGCGCGGCAGGGTTTTTATGATGGCATCGTCTTCCACCGGGTGATTGACGGGTTTATGGCGCAAACAGGTTGTCCGAACGGTACCGGCACAGGTGGTTCGGGGCAAAATCTTACCGCTGAATTTTCCGGTGAAGCCCATATTGAGGGTACCTGTTCCATGGCCCGCGCGGGTCATCCCGACAGCGCAGACAGCCAGTTCTTCATCATGTTCGACCGGGCGCCGCACCTGGATAGCCAGTATTCCATCTGGGGTCAGGTGGTCGAGGGCATGGATGCCGTGCACAAGATCAAAAAAGGTAACAGCATGGACAACGGTTCCGTCAAGGACCCGGATAAGATCATCAGTCTCAAGGTTGCGGCTGACGTCGAGTAGCATATTAGTATTTCCAGACACGAACGGCTTGGTCTTCCAAGTCGTTCGTTTGCGTTTTGGAGCAAATTATAGGGACCCGATCCTGAGTCATGAAAGTCGAAGCATTTGATTTTACGCTGCCGCCGGAGCTGATCGCCGATCGCCCCGCGGTTCCGCGTGAGGCGGCAAAGCTGCTCGTGGTTGGCGAGACGCTCGGCGATCATCATGTTGCGGATCTGCCCGATCTGCTGCGGGAAGGGGATTTGCTGGTCTTCAACGACACCAAGGTGATTCCGGCGCGACTGCGCGGGACACGGCGGTCTGCGAAGATTGAGGTGACGCTCCACAAGAATGTAACCGCCGATAGCTGGCACGCCTTCGCAAAACCGGCGAAAAAGCTGAAAGTCAGCGATGTTATCGAATTCTCCCGCGGCTTTACCGCGTTGGTGACGGATAAATACGACGGGGGAGAGGTGGCCCTTGCTTTCTCCGCCTCCGGTCCCAAGTTGATGGAAAAGCTGATGGAGCATGGGGAAATACCGCTTCCGCCCTATATCAGCAGCCTGCGGGCCGTCGATGAACAGGACAAGCGCGATTACCAAACCATCTTCGCAAAAGACGAAGGGGCGGTTGCCGCACCGACGGCGGGCCTGCATTTCACCGAAGGGTTGCTGGCGGCATTTGCGGAAAAAAAAATTGATATGGTGACGACGACTCTGCATGTCGGCGCGGGGACGTTCCTGCCGGTGAAAGTCGACGATACCGACGATCACAAGATGCATGCGGAGCGGGGCTTCCTGAACGCGGAGACAGCACGGAAAATCAACGAGACCCGCTCGCGCGGCGGACGGATCGTCTCGGTAGGGACGACCAGTCTGCGCCTCCTTGAGAGCGCGGCGGATGAGGCGGGCGTTCTGCACCCTTTCGAGGGGGAGACGGATATTTTTATCACGCCCGGCTATCGTTTCAAGGCGATCGATTTGTTGATCACGAATTTCCATTTGCCGAAATCGACCCTGTTTATGCTGGTCTCCGCCTTTTCCGGACTTGAGACCATGAAGGCGGCCTATGCCCATGCAATTGCGGAAAAATACCGTTTTTATTCCTATGGCGACTGTTCGCTGCTATACCCGAAACCATGACAAACGCATTTGAATTCAACATCACCGCCACCGACGGCGCGGCCCGGCGCGGCACCCTGAAAACGGCGCATGGGGAAATCCGTACACCGGCCTTCATGCCTGTCGGGACGGCGGCGACCGTGAAAGGGATGACGCCGGAGGCCGTGCGGGAGACAGGCGCCGATATCCTTCTTGGCAATACCTATCACCTGATGCTGCGACCCGGATCTGAGCGGGTGAGGCGGCTCGGTGGCTTGCACAAATTCATGAACTGGGAACGGCCGATCCTAACCGACAGCGGCGGCTTCCAGGTGATGTCGCTCAATGAGCTACGCAAGATTGATGAAAATGGCGTCACCTTCAAGTCCCATATCGATGGGCAGCGGTTCGAGTTGACGCCGGAACGATCCATGCAGATCCAGAATGATCTCGACGCCACGATCACCATGGCCTTCGATGAATGCACACCTTATCCGGCAACGGAAGAGGTCGCCGCGAGTTCCATGCGCCGCTCCATGCGCTGGGCTGAGCGCTCCCGCGAGGCTTATGAGCAAAGGGCCGGCTATGGCCTGTTCGGGATTGTGCAGGGGTCGACCTATGAGGATTTGCGGCTGGAATCCATTGCGGCACTGACCGGTATCGGGTTTGAGGGATATGCTGTTGGCGGTCTTGCGGTTGGTGAGGGACAGGCGGAGATGTTCCGCACACTGGAGTTTACGACACCGGCACTTCCGCAAGACAAGCCCCGGTACCTGATGGGCGTCGGCAAGCCCGATGACCTTGTGGGCGGTGTGATGCGCGGTATCGACATGTTTGACTGTGTGCTGCCGACCCGGTCGGGCCGAAATGCGCAAGGCTTCACCCGCTATGGCACGGTCAATATCCGCAATGCCCGCCATGCGGATGATCCGCGCCCTCTCGATGAGCGATGCGCCTGCCCGGCCTGCCGGAATTACAGCCGCGGCTATCTTCATCACCTGTTCAAGGCCAAGGAGATGCTGGGTTCCATGCTGCTGACCTGGCATAATCTGCATTATTATCAGGAAGTCATGGCCGGCATGCGCGGCGCGATCGAAGACGGCAGGCTCGCAGATTTTGCGCTCGATTTCTTCGCCATGCAGGCGCAGGGAGATATCGAGCCGGTTTAGCGCTGGACTGGAAGGGGAGGTATGGTAATCGAAGCCATCCTTGCCTTTGAGGGGAGGGGGTGGAATCGGCAAAAACAGCTTCGATCAACCTTGGACAGCTTTATCATCAGGCCAGTAGTCTTAACATCGCGTTAATTTTAACTGAGGCGGAAAGATTGACGGCGGGAAGGCATGCGAATTGCCTTTTTCTAATGCAAGTTAACCATGTTTGTTAAGTCGCCGGAAACGGATAGCGGATATTCACCTGGGTGAAAATTCGAATCTCCAATAATTCTTCATCGAATCTCCCTTGCAAATTCCAGGAAGCGTTAGGACGGCGAGGGGGGCGTTGCCTTGCCGGGAGATGTTTTCTTCTCCGGTAGGGGCGATGATTTTGCGAGCGTCGTCGTCGAGCGCGTCGTCACCGTGGAAATGATTTTATCGATCACGTAGAAAATAAGCTCAACGCTGTAACCCGCAAGGAAGGCAATGGCCAGCGGGCTGAAGTCCGCAAGGCTGGAGGAGCCGAGCTTTACCGTTGCAATCGCCGAGGAATGGGACGTGAGGGAATAGAGCTTGTTCGGCGCTTCGGTGAAAAAGAAGCTGGCCATGATCCCGGCGAGAGGACCTTGGGTGATCCGGAG
The DNA here is from genome assembly GCF_017313765.1 of Sneathiella sedimenti. GTDB lineage: Bacteria > Pseudomonadota > Alphaproteobacteria > Sneathiellales > Sneathiellaceae > Sneathiella > Sneathiella sedimenti. Next base: position 381,955 of record NZ_JAFLNC010000004.1, read on the forward strand.
ACTGTAATCGATGTGGGAATTCATCGAGAAGGTCAGGCTTTCAATATCCTTTGGCAGCTGGCGGAGCACATAGAAGGACGCTCCCAGCAGCCCATACAGGATTGGCAGGAAATAAGCCGAGATCGCGTGCAGGACATACTGGGCGGAAACATAATGGACATGGAGTTTTGATTCCGGGGACAGCTGACTATAGTCCGGCTTTTCCCAGGTCTGCTCGCTGAAGAAGATGATCCGACCCCAGAAACGGTTCCAGTTTTTCAACTCGATAATCTCGGCATTGCGCCATGAAATATATTCGCCGATCTGACGGTTCAGAACTTGCACATCCGTGGGACGTGACGATCCTTCCTGACTATCCGGGATGTTGGACGGAGTCTCGTTTTCCTTCTCGGATCCACTGTTAGCCTGCAGCCGTTGTCGTTGCGAGAGGGTGCTTTCGCTGCCTGACCGGATCGATCCGTGATCGTTGAAAAGCTGCTCTTCCAGCTCAATAATCCGGTCAGACTGATCCTTGATATCTACGACCAGGGTATTGCCGATCGCCCAGAAGACCTGCAGCGCAATCAGGGTCAGCAGGGTCAGCAGTGACAGCAGCTTATAGCTGAAAGCGGATTTGCGGGAAAAGGGAACATAGTTCCGGCCCTGCAAAGACCCCCAGACACCCGCGCGGAGGCCGCGCATATCATGTGTCGCGCGAACGCTGTCAATGGTAATCGGGCTCAAGGTATGGGAAAGGACCTCATAGGCATGCCAGAAGCCACTCGCAATTGCCGGTGTGAGCTGGTTTTTATCGAAAGCGTTACTCGTCTCGAGGATGGTCCGCGTTACTTCTTCATCAAGTTCGATGCCGCGTTCCGCCGCTGTCATCATCAGAAGCTGGGCGTCGACGAGCGACGTCTGAAGAAGACTAGACATCAGCGTATGCTCGGGCACCTTCGGTTCCCGCGCAGCGTTCGTCGTCGATCGTCTGGAGGATAGACCCATTTTCCACTCCTTCTTTCCTGTGACGAGCGGAGCGGAGTGTCTGTGAGCGGAAATCCCGGTTTTTTGCGGGTTTTCGGCTCAACTATCAAGAATATTTGGGTAAGGGTTGTCGAGCCCGGTAACGCCGCGGTACAAGGGAGCCTGACCGGTTTATGGAGGAGAGATACGCGCGGTGATTATGTATGGAATAAAAAACTGCGATACCTGCCGAAAGGCGCTCAAATGGTTGGAGGCAGAAGGAATAAGCTGTCAGTTCCATGATATGCGCGGTGATGGCTTGCCGCCGGAGGAACTTGCGCAATGGCTCGACAGCATCGATCGCGCAATCCTGGTCAACAAGCGCGGAACAACCTATCGGCAGCTGGACGAGGCGGCCAAGGCAGCCCTGGACGGCGACGATCCGTCCGCCGAGATTATCGCCCAGCCAACTTTGCTGAAACGACCGATTTTCGCGCATAAGGGCACCTATCTGGTCGGCTTCAAGGAACCGGAAAAAGAAACTCTCAGGAAATGGGGCGCTTAGTCCAGCTTCTGGACGTAGCAGAGGACATGGTCGACCTGGATCTGGTTCTCGCTGAGCGGCAGGGCAATCACCCTGAGCGGGATTTCATCGAAGGTGGACGGGAAATATTCGGTCCCATGAGTTGGTTTGCCCGAGTTCGCGACATCCCGGGCGAGGCTGAGAACCCAGTCGACGACCATCGGTGAAAAATCAATATCCGAGACATATTTCTGGTGCGGATTTTCTGCCAGAACAGCCTGACGGATTTCGCTCGCAAATCCATTTTCCAGCTGCAGGCGGCCGACGGCCCGGTCGCAATAGACCAAGGTACAGTTGGGCCAGTATTTCCCGATCTTGGCGGTATCCAGGTTTTGCCAGGATGGATAGCGGTTCCCGTCGCGTATTTCCATCCAGTAGGTGAGGATATCCGGTGTTGCCCGCTTCTTCTGCCAGCCGGATGCGGCGGCTGGCCGTGCCCAGTTCGCCCGTCTTGGCGGGACGGCGGAGACAACGCGCGGCGCGGGCGCAACATCTACCGGAACGGATGCCGGGCGCTTGGGTGCGGGTTTGGCGCGCGGTTTCGTCTTTTTGCGGGCTGGCGATTTAGCCGGGGCTTCCGGTTCCGCGGTGAAAGCGGGTTCGGGGTTGATTGAAGTCGGTTTGCTCGCCTCCAGCTCTTCCGCCAGCGTTTGCAAGCGGTCGGTAATGTCACCGGATTTCACCTTGCGGGGGGAGGCCGTTGTTTCTTTCGGCCGGCGTAATTTGATCCGTGACAGCGATGCCGCGTTCAGGCCGGTCTCCAGCTCGTTATTGTCATCGGTGTTTTCACGCATGACCGGTTACTTCCACTCAGTGGGACGACTTGTCCAGGACACAATTGCATGATTGCGGCAGTATTTTCGTTCCGTGATTTGCGACATACTCTTCCAGTGCCGTTTCAAAGATTGATTGCGCGGACATCTGCGTATGCGCGGCAATCAACTTGAGTTGCAGATGGTCTTGCGGGGCCATGCGGACGGATATCCGGATGCGGCCAAGGCCATCCTTTTTCAGTTTTGAAACTTCGGCTGCAATTCTCCGAGCCTGTTCCTCACCGAGGGGCGACGGGACCGTCTCTGGGGAAGAACCATTCATGGCGGCTTTGGTTGCGGAAACCGGCTGATACTTATGCTCCGCGAAAGACTGATGAGAGTCGGTTTGCGGAGGCGGTGCGGCGACATCTTGTCTGCCTGCATAGTCCTCGTCAGAGAAGGAATCTTCAGGGCCCAGGCTGTGGGTTGCGGTAGTTTCGGTGTCAAGCGTGGCGTTTTCTTCAGGAGCCTCCGGCTGGTCATGGTGCGGATCGGCATAATCGCGCACCCTGTCATAGATGCGCGAGACATGATTCTCGCCGTTTCTTCCGCCGTCGTTAAGAAGGTTCTTCGGCGTCTGGCGAGGCGATGCCGGGGCGGCCTTGCCTTTGGAGGCAATCAATGAACTGGAGAGAAAAGCAGCTTTCATGACAAATCTTCTTCTTGTTAATGACCGTCAGGTATCAGTTAAATGCCGCGCCATTGCTAGCCCGAGATGCGGTTAGATGATGCGATGTCGGCATCGGATGGTTCGTCTCCATCCGGGACAGGCGCTCGTCGATATAGGCCCAGAGTCTGGTGATCTCGTCGCTTGACCGCGAGGAGGGGTTCAGTTCCATGGTTGTCCGGCCGTCAATCATGCTGGAGGCGAAATCAACGCGCTGATGGATGATCGCCGGGGCCAGCGTGCCGTGCTGTGACAAGGCAATGGCGGCTTCGCTGGTGATCCGTGCACGGGGCGTCGCGCCGTTGACGACGAATATCAGGGGGGTATTCAACCCTTCCGCCAGTTCCACTGTCGCTCCGACAGCGCGCAGGTCATGCGGGCTGGGCCGGGTCGGGATAATCAGCAGGTCCGAAAGACCGATCACATTGGCGATTGTCGAGGTAATGGCAGGCGGCGTGTCAACGAATAACAGATTGATCCCCATCTGTTCCATCCGGCCAATATCCGCACCGAGGCGCTCTACCGTAGTCCGGGCAAACAGCGGTGTTTCCGCTTCGCGCTCGTTCCACCATTCCGACAGGCTGCCTTGGGGGTCTGTATCCACAAGCGCCACCGGGCCGCCGCCGGCCATTTCAGCCTGGACTGCAAGATGTCCGGCAAGCGTTGTTTTACCTGAACCACCCTTTTGTGATGCAACTGCGATAACCTTCATCAGAACTCTCCTGCTCGGTTCTTGTTACTGGAGGTGATGAATCCGTTCTCGCCGCCGATTGATCCGCTCCAGTCGTTGTCTCATAGAGCAAAATTAGCGATTAAAAATTAAGGAAGATTTACGAACTCCGTCAAATCTTAGCTAATAATTAGCAAAATTTTATAAAACGTAAATTGGCGGCCCTGTTGCTTTACAGAATAAACTGCTCGTCGAGGATCCGCTTTTCCAGATTATGTTCCGGATCGAACAGGAGGCGGAGAGTGATATCCCGCTTTTCCTCAACCTTAACCGTGGAGACATCCCGCACTTCCACCGCATCGGCAACGGCGCTGACCGGGCGTTTTGCAGCTTCCAGCACTTCCAGCTCAATACGAGCCTCCCGCGGCAGAATGGCGCCACGCCACCTTCTGGGCCGAAAGGCACTGATCGGAGTGAGGGCAAGAACACCGGCGTTCACCGGAAGGATCGGGCCATGGGCAGAATAATTATAGGCAGTGCTGCCGGCGGGTGTTGCCACCAGCACGCCGTCGCAGGTCAGTTCCGCAACCTTGATATGTCCGTCGATGGATATCCGTATTTTCGCCGTCTGGCGACTCTCCCGGAGGAGGGAAACTTCATTTATGGCAAGGGCTTCCGTCTTATTTCCATGCATATCCACGGTCGCCATGCTGAGTGGGTGAAGTTCCGTAATCTCGCCGGCGTTTAACCGCTCGATCAGGCCTTCCTCGCGGTAGTTATTGAGCAGGAACCCAACCGTCCCCTTGTTCATGCCATAGATGGGCAGGTCCGCGTCCATGAAAGCATGCATGGTTTCCAGCATGAAACCGTCTCCGCCGAGCGCGACAATGATCTCCGCCTCCTTCGCCGGAACATGGCCATAGCGCGCAATCAGGCTCTCGCAGGCATTCTGCGCATCTTCCGATTCGCTGGCGGTAAAATGTATTTTCATCTGCCGTTAGCCGCCCGTCACGCTCATATGGCGGGGGACGGCCGGGCGATCGTCATTCTGTCGGTCGATGACAAAATCATGGCCCTTGGGCTTGCGGCCGATGGCCTCGTCGATGGCGGCATCCAGTGCCGCGAGGCCGTTTTCACCGCGCAGGACCGTTTTCAGATTGGCGCTATCCTCCTGTCCGAGGCACATATAGAGCATGCCGGTGCAGGTCAGGCGGACCCTGTTGCAGCTTTCACAGAAATTATGGGTGAGGGGGGTGATAAAGCCCACACGCCCGCCAGTCTCCGCGATCTCGAAATAATCTGACGGTCCGCCGGTGCGGTAGGTGGAGGGCGCCATGGTCCAGCGTTCTGCGAGCTGCATCTTCACCTCCGAAAGGGGGAGATACTGGTCGGAGCGCTGCCCGTCAATGGTGCCCATCGGCATGGTTTCGATGAAGGTGATATCCATGCCCTCGTCACCGACCCACTGGATCATGTCATTGAATTCATGGTCATTAAAGCCCTTGAGGGCGACGGTATTGATCTTGATTTTGAGCCCGGCGGCCTGTGCGGCGCGGATCCCCGTCATGACTTTGTCAAAATTTCCCCAGCGGGTAATGTCCTGAAACTGATAGGGATTAAGCGTATCGAGAGAGACATTCAGCCGCCGCACACCCGCGTCATAGAGGTCCGCCGCATATTTTTCGAGCTGGCTGCCGTTGGTGGTGAGGGTCAGCTCATCCAGCTCACCGCTTTTAAGGTAAAGACCCAGATTCCGGAAAAGCTCCATAATGCCCTTGCGGACCAGGGGTTCGCCGCCGGTAATCCGGATTTTGCGCACGCCCTTGCGAATAAAGGCCGCGGACACCATTTCCAGTTCTTCGAGGCTGAGGACATCCTTCTTTGGCAGGAACGTCATATTCTCCGACATACAGTATTTGCAGCGGAAATCGCACCGGTCCGTGACCGATACGCGAAGATAGCTGATTTTTCTGCCGAAGGGATCAATCACAATTACATTCCAATAAAGAAGAGACGCGCAACTTCTCCTTTAAAAATATATTTTTAAATATGTTTTGCAAGCAATGACGCTAAAGAAGCGACGGTTCCTAGAATATGTCGCCGTATTTGATCTCGCCGGACATGAAGCCGTCATGCTTTAGGGCCTGCTGGGCGGACTCCAGCGTCAGAAGGTCATAGAAGTCCATCGGTGCTGACTGGACAGGCGAGAGGACCGACAGGTTCTGGTCGCGAATGGACGCGGTGAGGTCATAAATTGACTTGAAAATAACCCGGTCGATATCAAGGCTGCGGCAGGCGACGGCGAGGATTTCGGAATTTTCTGAATAGATGACATCCTTGATCATGTCGCCACTTATATCGAGAAGCTTGGCGAAGGAAAATTCGAAAAGATCTATTTCCCCCTGATGCAGTGACTTGATCATGAACCGGGTGGAAAGCTCGCCCGAACGATGCAGCTTTTCAACAAGGCGAAAGGAGGGGTCATTCTCCATGGTGATCGATTGGATCGTTTCTTCGCGATCATTGATATCCATTTCGAGCGAGCGGATATCCACGTCGAAATTATTGCCGATATACTCGCGCAAGGACATCGAGACCCAGCGGTACATCTTCTCCGCGATCGGCTTGGGCAGGAAGGGCCGCTCAAGGAGCGGGCGCTGATACTCCGGAATAAATTCGGACTGCTCTCCAAGAAAGTTCAGCATCTGTAGTGGCATCTGGGCACTTTGGTTTTGCAGCAGGGTCACCGTGATATCAGGATCATTTATCTCGCACAGTGCGGTGCAGACGTCTTCCCCGATATTTTCCCGTGTGGCGACAGCGAGCCGGTGCTGCTTGGAGCGATGCTTGACGATTTCCAGGAGATCATATTCTGCCAACAGCCCACAGTCGCGAAGGATCGGCAAGGCGACTTCAATTTCATCATTGGCAAGAAACACCAGAAGATTTTTTGGGATATCATCGCGCAGCGCCAGCTTTTTTGCAAATTTCGCGCGGATTGACTTTTCGACATCGGATGTGATCCGGCAGATGATGTCCGCCATGATTTCTTTTTCCGAGTCCGAAAAGGTCATGCGATTTTCAGCCAGAAAATCGCTAATTCTATTGTACAGAAATTCCCGTTGTTGCGGAGAGTTTGCTTCCGCAAGGCCGACCAGCATCTTTAATGTGTCGATATTCTCCTGTGCGCTTGCGGGCATCATAATTTGTCCAGAGGTTAAGTTAGCTCAACCTCAACGTATATAGTTATTATTAAAATTCTGTTAAATTTCGGCTTGGTTGGCGGAGGAGAGTGACCGGTAAAAACCTTAGTGAGCGAGGGGGAGACGCACCTTGAATCGGCTGCCGTCTGACAGGCTGCTCTTCACCGTAATATTGCCGCCCATGAGCCGCGCGAGCTTGAGTGACAGCGTCAGGCCGAGGCCGACGCCATCCGTTCCGCGGCTGTACACACCTTCATGGGCCTGCTTGAACGCCTCAAAGATTTTTTCCTGATCTTCCTCGGCGATGCCCGGGCCCGTATCCCAGATGGTGATATCGACGAAGGCGTCGTCGATGATCTCATACTCGATACCGATCGTGCCGCCCCGCGGCGTAAATTTTACCGCATTGCCGATGATGTTGACCAGAATCTGCAGACAACGTGTCGGATCGACGGCAAGGTTGATATCTTCAGTAATTCGGGTGCCCAACATTTCGAGTTGTTTCTCCCGTGCATGGTTCTGCACCAAAACATAGGCGTCCGCCACCATGCCGGCGAGAGGAGTCGAAACGATCTCGATCGGGATTTTGTCACTTTCAATACGCGCGATATCGAGAATATCCTCGATCAGGCTCAGTAGATGTTTCCCGGAATTCAGGATGTCGCCGACATACTCACGATATTTGCCGCTGATCGGGCCAAAAGTCTCAAGCCCGATAACCTCCGCAAAACCGATAATGGCATTGAGCGGAGTCCGCAACTCATGGCTCATGTTGGCAAGGAAGGTATCCTTGGCCTTTGCAGATTCCAGCGCCTTCTTAGCTGTCATCTCCAACTGCATGTTTTTCTTGGTAATTTCGTTGATGGCCTTCTCAAGGTCGGCCTTCGAGGACATCGCCTCATCCTCCGCCAGAAGCCGGGCGGTAATATCATCGCTCGTCCCGCGATAGCCGACAAAGCGGCCCTTATCATCAAAAACGGGAACGCCGGACATATTGAAAATCTTGTATTCGCCGTTGGTATCCTGAATTTCCAGGGGCACTGACCTGAACGGGACATGCTGCCCGATGGCCGTCTCGGCCTTGTTGCTGCCATCCGCCTCCGGCTTGAAAACCCCGAGATCGGCAAGACGCTTGCCCTTGAGCAGCATCGGCGGCAGGCCGACGGCCTGCACCACCCGGTCGGAGACAAATGTCAGCCGACCCTCCGCATCCGTTTCCCAGATCCAGTCAGAGGCGGCACGGGTGATGTCCAGAAACCGGCGTTTCTCTTCCTTGAGCTTTACTTCCGCATTGACCTGGCGGGTTGAGTTGATGAAGCTGCCACAGATGGCGATCAGCTGGCCCTCATCATCAAAAATCGGAAAGTGGCGGGAGAGGAAATACTCTATGTCCCTGCCGATATTGAGAGCTAGCTGGCGAGTTTCGGTTTCTCTCGTCTCGGCAATACGGATAACAATGTCGAGATGGTCCTGCGGCAGGGAGGGGAGGATTTTGTCTTCTACGCGTTGCGCGGCGCCAGGGCGAAAATGTTCCCGATATCCGCTGTTGGCGTAAATGACGGTTCCATCCGGGCGGGCCATGTACATCGGGGGCGCCTGCTCAAACACCGCGTCGAAAAACTCGCGACTAACGATACTCTGCATTGACGGAATATCTGCGCCATTTGTGTTTTTGACATCGGTATGAAGCGACACGACACTTCCTTGCCCCCGTTCTGTCATTCACTCTTTACATGTAAGCCTACATGTTCCCTGATACAAAATTACGCCACAACAGGAAATCATAAATACACCCGGTCTTCGTCAAGATCTGCGTCGAGTTGTTCAACAATTTCCATGTAGTCACGCTCCAACTGCCAGAAGCGTAACGTCATTTTCGCTTTCTTTGAAGAAAGATTATCATAAAATTTCATAATAATCTCTACTTCTTCCGGCTGTGTCGTCTTTTTTACTATTTGTTTACGTGAAATATTGCGGGTCAGCAGGTATGTGGTGGAAAACCCGCTACGGCTAAACTCCAGCGCCTTGAGGACAACAATCAAGGCCTCGGCATTGGGGTCATAGATAAATCGGCTGATTTTCTGGTAATCAAGCCCCGACAGCTCAGCCAGACCGATCAGGAATAACCGGATCTGGCGGCCGCGCAGCGCCTGCACTAGAAATTTTTCGTTCAGTTCCTTGCGTTTCGACAGTTCTGAAATAAGCTTGTCCGCGCTCGAGCTTTTTTCCGTAACATCGTAGCGATATTCGGTTTTTGCTGCGGCAACGATCTTCTCATTCAGTTCCAGCTCATCGATCTCGAAATTCTCGATGATATGGCGGCGTAGGGCGGCCGACACCCACCAGAACATTTTATGGGCCAAATCCGGGGGGATGTCGTGGCGCGCAATCAGGGGTTCCTGGAAACGGTCGATCCGGCGGGACTCCTCAACCAGATATTCCATGCTCTTGCGGGATATCTTGGCGTCGCCATTCTCGATCAAATGCGAGATCACGTCCTCATCGCCATGGCTGATCAGCAAGTCGCTCAAGGTTGTATTCAGGTCGTCCCGCTCGGCAATGGCCAGCATATGCTCCTTGCCGCGGTTCTGGATGATCTCGATCAGGTCGGGCTCGGCCAGCAGGTGGCTCTTGAACAAAATAGGGCGGGCGACCTCGATATCGTCGTTGGCCAGCAATGTAATCAACCCATGGGGAACATGTTCATTGTCGGCCAGTTCTTCCGCCAGGTTCTGGCGCAGTGTTGTTTCGATCTCCGAAAGGAGCTTGGTCAGGATACTGATTATTAGCGCATGTTCCTGCTCACTCAGACGCTCTTCGTCTTTTATGAACAGATGGCTGATGTTGTTGAAGAGTTGATTGCGGCCGCGCTTGCTGCTGTCTCTCGACAGGGCAACCAGTCTGGCAAGCTCTTCATCGTGACCTTCAGTCATTTCTATTCCGTTTCTACCTTACAATGCCGACTTACTCTGATAGCCGATTTCCTCAGTAAAGGGCTATTTCTGACAAGTTTGACAGGTCCCGTTGAGACAAAATCATTTGTCCGCGCAAACTAATATCAACGTCACAACATGATACAGCGACATTAAATTCCCGTTAATTATGAGACAGGTTGCGGCGTAATTCTGCTGCGGGCTTCATAATTTTGCCGCGAATTGATGGTTTATTTTACCTAAGCACGCGAATGATGAAAGCCATCAAATCAACGAAAATGATAAAAATGGGATGATTTTCGGAGGATTTATGTCGATATCGCATAATCTTCGCGAAGAATTATTGCCAATTTACAATTCGTTAAGATTGTCAGGGCAGAATGAGATGAATTTCCAAGAAGTACATTTTTTTAAACGCGTATACCCGTTGACCTAAGGAAATATTGTGACTGAAGATTATCATGAACTCACCAGGTTGATTGAACGGCTCCATCGCCGCTTTCTCGATGTGTTGCGGACGGAACTGACACTGATGGAGATTACGGACATCAACGCCGTCCAGGCCTTGTTGCTGGCCAATATCGGTGATGAGGAAATTAATGTACGCGAACTTATGTCCCGGGGATATTACCAGGGTTCGAACGCGTCCTATAATCTCAAGAAGCTCGTCGAAATGGGGTATCTTCTCCAGGAGAAATCCGAACGCGACCGGCGGGCAACCATGATCCGGCTTTCTGAAAAGGGGCTCGACATGGTCGAAAAGCTAGGCGAAATGGAACAAAAGCAGTCGGACCTTCTGGCGCGTTCCAATCCGGCACCGGATGTCGCGGAAACCCGCAAGCAATTGCGACAGATAGAGCGTATCTGGACAGATTATATCCAATACGGCGCTCAGTAACACCTTCGCTCCTCCCATAAATACTCTTAAAATACGGGCTTTAATTCTGCCATTTCTACTAATGGCAGAATTAGACCGTCTGGGTTAACCATCTGTTAAGAATTTTCAGCTAGGTTAAATGCCTGCGGTAAACCGCATGAAAATGTTGGATGTTATTTATTGAATGAAGGAGAGGAGTTGCGTTATGGACGTAACCCCATTCGGAAAACAAACTGCGATACTTTCGACTTCGCATGCCACCAGCCCGGTTGCTGATCGCGGCACTGTGGTTAAATACACGGGCGAGGATCTTCCCGTATCGCCGCAAGCGAGTGCAACCCCCGCCAATCCGATAAAACGTGCTGAGGAAGCCATTGGTGGTCTGTTTACGGATTCTAAATTTCCTTCCGGCCGGTTTTCGATTGATCAGGACCGAGAGAGTGGCAGATATGTCTATCGCCTTATCGATCGTGAAACGGACGAAGTGTTGAAGCAGTTTCCAGGTGACTATGTTCTGCGGCGCGTTGCTTACTATCGCGAACTGCAGGGCCTGGCTGTCAACAGCGAAATTTAAAGCCACTCCGTTTGTTTTCCTCTAAATTACCTGGTTGATGGCGATCGCCCCGTTGACGGCGCGCGAATTCCTGTTCGAGAGGGAGTTGGCGACGGACGCGCGGGCGTTATAGGCACTTGGCGGCGCTTTCTTCTTCGCTACTTCGTCTGCTACCGACTTTACCAAACCTTCCGTTACGGTTCTTGCCGTTGACAGTTTCCTGAAATGGCGATCAAGGATAGCGTAGAATTTCTCGCTCGTCTGCTTCAGGTTGTCGATTTCCGCCTTGGGAAAAGCCTTGAACGCATCCGGGTTCTTCTTCACCAGGGACATCTGTTGGTTATAGGTCGCAATCAGGCGGGTCTTTTCATTCAGCGTCGCCTTGAAGCCTTCCGGATCATTCTCGTGGAGCAGCTTGTTTTCCTGTTCCAGGATGTCGCTGAGCCGGGCAATCAGGCGCGCAAATCCCTCCGGGGTCATCAGTGTCGGACCGCTATTCTGGGCTTGTAAGGTCATCTATTTTACCTCCTGTAATGCCAGCATTTCACGATAAACCGCATCCGCGATACCAACGCTATTATTGCGGCTCATGGATTTGGAGTATTCGTCGTTGAGCATGGAGCGGAACATCTTCTCGGATTCACCGCCACCGAATGTCTTGTCTGTTTCCAGGCCGGCCGACATGGAGTTCAGGACCTGGCTCAGGAAGAAGGCCTCAAACTCGATGGCGGTTTGCCTGATCTTCTCGTTTTCGCCGACGCGGCCATTTTTGCCGGTCGCGACCGGATCGACGATGAAGTTGGGGGATGTCGGTTGAATATTGCTCATTACATTAACTCGATATCTGCCTGCAGGGCACCTGCGGCCTTGATTGCCTGAAGAATGGAGATCATGTCCCGGGGGCCAATGCCAAGGGCGTTCAGCCCGTCAACGAGATCCTGAAGACGCACACCCTGTTTCAGGATGGTCAGCTTCTTGTCCTTGTCGTCGTCCACCTCGATATTGGTGCGCGGGACCACAACGGTTTCACCGGTTTCGGAGAAGGGGGCGGGCTGCGATACCTGCGGTGTTTCGGTAATGCGTACCGTCAGGTTACCTTGTGCGATGGCGACCGTGTCCACCTTGACCTCGCTGCCGATCACGATAATGCCGGACTGCTCGTCGATCACGACGCGAGCCGTCTGGTCGGGGTTGACCTGCAGCTGTTCAATATCTGCCAGCAGCTCGACCATGTTCTCACGGTTGCTGTCCGCCAGGTTGAGAACGACTGTCGACGGATCGGTCGGTTCCGCCACCGGCTTGCCGATATAGTCATTGATTGCGACAGCGATCCGGCGAGACGTTGTCAGGTCCGGGTTCCGCAAGGAGATACGCATGCTAGTCAGTGTCGCCAGGTCAAAGCCGAGTTCACGCTCAACAATGGCGCCGTTTACAATTCGGGCTGTGGTCGGCACACCGCGGGTTATGCTTTCCGCCGCACCGCCGGCAGCAAATCCGGCGACAGTCAGCGTGCCTTGCGCAACCGCATACACTTCGCCGTCCGCAGCCATCAGGGGAGTGACGACAAGCGTCCCGCCCATGAGGTTCGTGGCATCACCAAGGGAACTCACAACGATATCGACCTTCGTTCCCTGGCGCTGGAAAGGGGGCAGGGTGGCGGTCACGATCACGGCAGCGACATTCTTGGTCTTCAGCGTTTCCCCGCTGGTGTTAACGCCCAGACGTTCGAGCATGGATGTCAGGCTTTGTTCCGTAAATGGGGAGTTGGACAGAGAGTCGCCGGTCCCGTTCAGTCCGACCACCAGTCCATAGCCGACCAGAATATTGTCACGAATACCTTCAAATTCAGCGATATCCTTGACGCGCGAGGCGGCATTGGCCGCATCAAACGACCATAATAGACAGCTGATTGCGACGAAAGCTGCCATCAAATGCCGTGATTTTGCCTTTGACTGGGCTGCAATATGTTGGGCTAATTTCAAAGCCATCAATAAATTCCGTTCTTAGATATCCAAAATTTTCTAATTTCGATATAAGTAAAGCGAAATCCGTGCCAGTTTTTATATTTGTTAATTTGTTGATTTATATGGATAAAATTATCATATGGTTGTAACGGTGTGAGAAAGAGGCAATATCTTCCCCTTGACCGGGAAAGAATGTCCCTTGAGAATGGAAATTGGTAATATCAGTCATGTCAAATGTGACGGGGTAACGGTTCTAAAATGAAAGTTGGCGGTCCAGGCCGGGCATCAGCGGCATCCGGCAGCAAAGGCGGCAAGACGGCGCAAAAGTCCGGCGCAAAATTTTCCGTTGAAAGCGAAGCGGTGGAATCTGCGGCGGCCGGCGGCGTGTCGTCTTCTTCTCCCATCAGCTCAATCGAGGCGCTTGTCGCCCTGCAGGGGGTGGATGAAAGATTGCCAAGAGGCAACAAGGGGGCATTGGCCAAAGGTCATGATCTTCTTGAAAAACTGGAATCAATTCGCGACGGTCTGCTGACGGGGTCGTTGTCCGCGGACAAGCTCAAGCAGTTGCAGCAAACCCTGTCCGGCTATAAAGTCTCCGACGCCGATCCGGCGCTCAAGCAGATTATCAAGGATATCGAGGTGCGGGCGGCAGTTGAACTCGCTAAATTCGGATTTTGATTATAAAAGTACCCCTCGAGCAACTTATTTTCCCCCGATAACACCCTGATTTTTATCAGACCTTCATAAATATCTTATTCTAATGGAATAGGATGTTGCTAATAACGCCGCGATCTTATATTTATGGCCGGTAAATTTTTGGGTGCCCATGTTGAGGCATTCGAGAAATGGGAACTGGAGTCGCTTAATGAACGTTCAAATTCCTGAAGACTATCAGCCGTCCGAAGACGAGCCTTTTATGAATTCACGCCAGCAAGAGTATTTCCGCGCCAAGTTAATGAAATGGCGTAACGAGATTCTCGCCGATGCGAGCCAGACAATCCTGAGCTTGCAGGAAGAAACGGTAAAGGAACCGGATATCGCGGATCGGGCCTCGACCGAGTCCGAACGGACGCTGGAGCTTCGCACCCGTGACCGGCAGCGCAAGCTTATTGGCAAGATCGATGCGGCGCTGCGCCGGCTTGACGAAGGACAGTATGGCTATTGTGTCGAGACAGGTGAGCCGATTTCCCTGAAACGACTGGAAGCCCGCCCGGTTGCAACGTTAAGCCTGGAAGCGCAGGAACGGCACGAACGCCGTGAGAAAAGCTACCGTGACGACTAGGTTTTGCTTTCAGACAAGATGAGACAATAAAAAAGCCGGTTCTATCTGAACCGGCTTTTTCTGTTTCATGGCCTTCCTTAGAAGGGGAAGATAATGTCGAAGAGTTGCTGACCATAGCGGCCCTGCTGGACGTCGGTCAGGTGACCACGGCCGCCGTAGGCGATGCGGGCCTCGGCAATCTTTGCCGACTCAATCGTGTTGGAGGAAGTGATATCTTCCGGCCGGACAACACCGGTGACCGAGAGATCGCGACTTTCGAAGTTCACACGGACTTCCTGACGGCCGACAATTACCATATTTCCGTTCGGAAGGATCTGGGTCACGATGGCAGCGATTTCCATATTGATGGTTTCGTTCCGGTTGACGGCACCCGAACCCTTCATACTGTGATCACTTCCCAGATCGATCAGGGCGGCGGCATCGGTGCCTTCCGGCAGGACCTTGGTTACCTGGGATTCCAGTCCGAGAAATCCGGCGAACCCGGCGTTTTCGGAAGAGGCTCGCGTCGTATCAGTTGAGTTATTGAGCGTCGCCTTGTCCTCAATCTCGACAAGTACTGTCACGATGTCGCCAACCTGGTTCGCTCGCTGGTCCTTGAAAAAGGCCTTGGAGCCGGGCCGCCAGAGGGAGTTTGCCTGGAGCAGCACGGGTTCCGGTCGCGGCATGGGCATGGACACCGGCTGGTAGCCTTTCTGGGCTACCGGGTTTTCAATCTTTGACAGCGGCGGCTCGGAGCCGATATTGGAAAGGCGGTTAAAGAAGTTGCAGCCCGACAGAGCAAGGCCAAGACCGACCACCATCAGGATACGGGTAATGGATGTAATACGGTTCGTCATGGTAAGCTCCTTTATTCCTTGATATCGCTGGCAGATGCCAACTGCGGCTGCCGGGTAATGATACGTACTTCCTGTGGGCTGATCACCTGGGCCTGTATAACCATTCGGCTGTTGACGTTCTCAACGCGGATGACGTCGTCTTCACCACCGGCTTCAAGGGTGCGGCCGGTAACGGAGAGATACATGCCACCCTGTTCCAGAATGACAGCGACCAGCTTGCCTTTTTCGACAAGGACGGGATCACCCAGGTTACTGATATTGATCGGCAGACCGGAACGGACGGAGCGTCGCGGGCTCTTGCCAATCAGGCTTGCAGCATCGGTAACGACATGATGTCCGACCTTGCTGACGCGTTCGGGCTTATAGTCAATGTCACTCTCGCGAATTTCCTCGCCTGCGGACTTGAAGCGTTTGAGGACAGGGACCAGCATTTGCGCATGGAACTGGCCGCTCAGCTTAACGCGCTGGCCGTTTTCCGCATGAGCCGGTGCGAGAATCTCTGCAACGAACTGGCCGCTGTCGCGGTTGATATACAGATTTTCAATGGAAACTGTCTGGGGTTGATCCGCGGCAATCTGGATATTCAGGTTTTGCGTGGCCAGGTTCATTTCGAACATATCCAGGTCCAGTTCATACTCCAGGGCGGCACGTAGCTGATCGGTAATAACCTGCTGCGGGATGCTGGCGCCCAGACGGCGAACCGTAATCCGGCGGATCGGTGTCGCCGGACGCCATTCCAGCCCTTGCATATGGACATAACGGGCGACCGAGACAGCCTTGAAAACCGTTGATTTGCCCGGCGCGGGTGAGGGCGCGATAACCTGCTCGGCCTTGTCGCCGGCCCCGGTGAACAGATCGCCGATGGTAATCTGTTCTCCCTCGACCGTAATGTCGCGCCGGAGCGTAATCGTCTCGTCGGCAACCGAAAGTGACGGAGCGGTCAAGGCGATCATCAGGGTTAGTACGAGTGCAATGTATTTCATAGCTGTCTCTTTCATTCTAGAAAGTTTTATCGTCCAAGCTGGTTGGTAACCGACATCATTTCATCGGCGGCGGTAATGGTTTTCGAGTTCATCTCATAGGCGCGCTGGGCGCTGATGAGCTGGGTGATTTCCTGCACCGCATTCACGTTGGACATTTCAAGATATCCCTGACGCAAGGTGCCAAAGCCGGTGGATCCCGGAACGCCGATTGTTGGGGCGCCGGATGCCGTGCTTTCCTTATACAGGCTGTCGCCCAGTGGCTGCAGGCCGCCTTCGTTGAAGAAAATCGCAAGGTCGAGCTGACCCACAGTCTGCAAATTGACCTGACCGTCGATCTGGACCTCAACTTCACCGCTCGGGTTAATTGTCACGCTGGTGGCGTCCTGCGGAATGGTGATGCTGGGAATGACGGTAAATCCGTCCTGCGTCACGATCTCACCCGTCGGGCTTAACTGAAACGAACCCGCACGGCTGTAAGCTTCTTCACCACTTGGCAGGAGAATCCGGAAATAACCCTCGCCCTGAACGGCCATGTCATAAGTGTTGCCCGTCGATTCAAGTCCGCCCTGTTCCGTAATCCGGTAGACAGACGCGGTCTTGACACCGACACCGATCTGGATACCCGCCGGGACAATCGTGCCCGCATCGGAGGAAGCGGCGCCGGCGCGTTCCATGTCCTGATAGAGCAGGTCCTGGAACTCTGCGCGTTGGCGCTTAAAGCCGGTTGTTGTCATGTTGGCGATGTTGTTGGAGATAACATCCACGTTAAGCTGCTGGGCCAACATACCTGTGGCGGCAATACCGAGTGCTCGCATTAATCTATTCCTTCTCTACTGTAGTGTTGGCATTTCTTCGATAGTTTTCATCTGCAGGTCATGCTCTGAATCCAGCAGCTGTTGGGCTGACTGATAGGCGCGCATGATGTCGATCATCGCCGTCATTTCCAGAATGGGCTGGACGTTCGACTTTTCCAAGGTACGCTGCATGATAGTGGCCTCTACGGCTGCCTGTGGGCGGAAGTCCTCTGCGTCATACAATCCATTACCGACCTGTTTCAGTACTTGTGGGTTTTCAAAATTGACGAGACTGATCTTCTGCGTCTGTCCGGGGGCCGTTGTTACCGTGCCATCCGGTGCAAAGGAGACATCCTGAAACTGGAGGTCGACGGTAATTTTGCGGTTGTTCTCATCCAGCAGGGCGTTGTTATCGATGGTGACGACGGTCCCTTCCGGATCAAGCCGGAAGCTGCCATTGCGTGTATATCGTGTGCCTTGCGGTGTTTCGATGGTGAAATATCCCTCTCCGCTGACGGCGAGATCAAGGGGGCGGCCGGTATGGGTAAACTCTCCCTCGCGCAGGTCGCGATAGCTGCCATAGTCCTGAACATATGAAACAGAGTCCTGGTTCGCGCGTTCCACCAGAAACTCCTCGAACAGAGGATGTTCGCTCTTAAAGGCCGTCGTATTGACGTTTGCGAGGTTGTTTGCGGTTATGTCGAGGCGCCGTTTCAGCGCCATCTGTTGTGACAATCCAATAAAAACTGCGTTTTCCATATCTCTGCCTTTCTGGCACAAATTGATCTGCCAAGTTATATGCAGACCCCGTGCCAGAATAAAATATCAACAAAAACAATATGTTATATGTGGATAGGGAAGGGTTCACGGGAAACCAGGGGTGCAAATTCGGCCGTTGGCGGCAATTTTTTCCTATCACCGATTGCCGGCCCGTCAGCGGATTGTCGATTTCCAATATAAATTGCGCCTTTTTGCAAAAGAATTGGATGATATCAACTTCTTGTTAACCAAAGCGGCCTACTCTGTAACCAGTTGTTAAAGGTCCAATTCGTCGAAGGTACGAACGAACAATGGTTGACGAGACAGAAGACGAGGCGTTGGACGCCGATCAGGAAGAAGACGGCGAGTCGAAGAAAAAGAAGAAACTTAGCGGTAAGTTTCTGGTTCTCTTTGTATTGCTGCCCTTGCTAGTCATCGGCGGCGGTGCTGGTGGAGCCTACTTCGCCGGCGTGTTTGATGCGCCTGAACCGACAGAAGAGGAAATTGCGGCGAAAGCGGCTGAGGTGAACAAGAAGGTCGTTTTTTATGATCTGCCGGAAATGCTGGTCAATCTCAATTCCGGGAATTCATCAAGCAGCTTTCTGAAGCTTGGGGTTTCGCTCGAACTGGCAGACGAGGCATCCATCCCGGATCTGGAGCTCCTGATCCCGAGGATCATCGACAATTTCCAGGTTTATCTCCGCGAACTTCGGAAAGAGGATCTGAACGGGTCACAGGGAGTATTTCGCCTCAAGGAAGAACTGCTGATGCGGATCAATAGTTCAGCGGCTCCCGTCAAGGTGAACGATGTGTTGTTTAAAGAAATGCTGGTGCAGTAGGAAATTGTATGTCTGATCAGGACGACGAAATGGATATGGCCGCTGCGATGGCCGCCGAAGGTGAGGATGACATGGCTGCGGCTATGGAGGGAGAAAGCGACGAACCCTCCGCCGCTGAAATGAGCGGTCACAGCACGCGCGTACTCAACCAGGATGAAATCGACAGCCTGCTCGGCTTTGATATGGAAGGCGAAGACACCAGCGAAAACTCTGGTATCAAGGCCATCATCAATTCTGCGCTGGTCAACTACGAGCGCCTTCCCATGCTGGAGGTGGTGTTTGACCGCCTCGTCCGGATGATGACAACGTCGCTCCGTAATTTTACCTCCGATAACGTTGAGGTCAGTCTCGATAATATTACGTCCATTCGTTTTGGCGATTACCTCAATTCCATTCCTCTACCGGCGATCTTAAGCGTTTTCCGGGCCGAAGAATGGGACAATTTTGGCCTGATTATGGTCGAGAGCTCGTTAATTTACTCAATTGTCGATGTATTGCTGGGTGGCCGGCGCGGCACGGCCGCGATGCGAATTGAAGGCCGGCCCTATACGACAATCGAGCGCAATCTGGTGGAGCGGATGTTATCGGTTGTTTTGAATGACATGACCGCCGCTTTCGAGCCCTTGAGCCCGGTGACCTTCCGTCACGAGCGGATCGAGACTAACCCGCGGTTCGCGACGATCGCCCGCCCGGCCAACGCAGCGATCCTGATCAAACTTCGCATTGATATGGAAGATCGCGGCGGCCGCATTGAAATGCTTCTGCCCTATGCCACGCTGGAACCGGTTCGTGAGTTGCTTCTGCAAATGTTCATGGGCGAGAAATTTGGTCGCGACAGTATTTGGGAAAACCATCTGGCAACAGAACTCTGGTCATCCGAAGTTGATATCCAGGCAGTCCTGGATGAGAAAAAGATGTCTCTGAACGAGGTTCTGAACCTGAAGATCGGCGATACGGTCATGTTTAACGCCTCACCGGAAAGCCCGACGATCCTGCGTTGTGGCGGGATTTCGATGGTGTCTGGCAAAATGGGACGGTCTGGCCAGAATATCGCCGTTAAAGTTGATAAGTCACTCAGACCAATAGGTTAGAATAATGATGGAAAACTTGCCCCTCGATTTTCTGCTGAACTTGTTTCTTGTCGGTTTGTTGCTGGCAACGATCGGATATTGCGCGATGCTGAACAAGCGACTGTCCAGCATGCGCGATGCCCATACGGAATTGCGCCAGTTGACGGAAGAATTTGACAAGGCGCTTGTTCGGTCGAAAACCGGGGTCGAGGATTTGAAATCACTGGCGGCGACAACCGGAAGGCAGTTCAACGCGGAAATATCCCAAGCCAAGGAACTGATCGAAGAGCTCCAGCTAATCAACGCGTCGAGCACGCGCATTGCGGACCGGCTGCAAAAGGGGGTGGAATCCTCCTCGAAACGGGAAATAACCGGCATTTATGACGACGATCCGGCCGGGCTGTTCGATGATGATGATATCGCGCCGGCACGACCGGTAGCCGCGCCCACGAAATTCCGTACCGAGGCGGAAAAAGAACTTTTTGACGTATTGACGAAATCGACGTGAGGCAGGGGCCAATCATGATGAAACATATTCGTATTTTGCCTGTAACCGTCGTTGCGCTGGCCCTGATTTTCAGCCTCAAGCTGAGTGCCGTCTGGACGGATGCCCAGGGTGTCCTGTTTGACGTTAATGTCGCGGAGGCCAAGGCCAGCGGCAAGACAGACGAAGCGGAAAAGGCTCCCGATGCCGAAGCAACCAAATCCGATAACATGGAAGCTGCGGAAGAGGGCGTCCCCGCGGATGACACAGTTCCGGAAACGACCGTTGCGTCGGCAGACCCGAACAGCACTCACCAGTTTTCAAAGAGCGAGATTGAGGTTCTTGAGCGCCTGGTAGATCGCCGCGCTGAACTTGACCGTCGCGGCGAAGAGCTGGATATGCGGGACAACCTTCTCAAGGCTACCGAATCCCGCATTGACGAAAAGATCAAAAAATTGAAGGAGATGGAGGCAACTCTTAATTCTCTCCTGCAAATGCATGACGAGCAGGAAAAGGCCCAGATGGAGAGTCTGGTCAAGATCTATGAGAAGATGAAGCCAAAAGATGCGGCACGTATTTTCAATGACCTTGATATGGATATCCTGATCAATGTCGCGAGCAATATCAAGGAAGCGAAAATGGCGGTAATCCTGGCGGCAATGAACAACAAGCGGGCGAATTTGCTGACTGTCGAGCTGGCCACGCGCCGTCAACTTCCCGGTGCGGAAGACGGCAAGAGCTAAGTCGGTACTAAAGCCCTTCATCAATATCAAAAATCGTGAGATTTGCGTCTCCTCTTTACCGCTGATTAACCATTGCAGGGTAAAATTTGCCTATCTTGATACGCGACTTAAGCGTGACTGTATGAATAGGCAGGTGACCGGGTGACGGGGACGGACAATAGGATTTCTGTACAGATCGATATGAGCGAGTCCATGACGGGCCCGGTGAATGAGAAAAACGCCAATGCCGTCATCTTTGTCTCGCTTTATCTTCTTCTGCTTGCCTTCTTCATTTTTTTGCATTCAGTGTCTGTTTTGCAGGATGATCGCGTCCGGTCTGTTCTCGGCAGTGTGAATATTGCCTTTGCCGGCCTTTCTCAAGATACACCGGCGGACCAGCAGAAGATGCTCTCAGGGGAGGAGCAGGGCACGCAGGCCTTTCACGCGAAGCTGAAAAACGTTTTTGAAACGGCGATCCCACTCGTTGAATCCCGCTTTACCAAAGGGGGCACACGACTTCAGTTCACTGTTCCCATACGGCAGCTTTTTGCCTATCGCAGTGTGGAAATGCGCAATACGCTCGGGACTTTTCTTGATGATATCGCAGAGACACTGATCGCGCGCAATAACAACATCGGTACCGATCTGGAAATCCTCATCGGCACCGGGATGGCGCTGCCGGAGCTTGCGGATATCTCCGAAGATATCGCCGCACAGCGGGTCAGCCACCTCTCGCAGGTTCTGATGGAGGCCGGGGTGCCGTCGCGCAATATCTCGATCGGGATGGCCGCGGGTGACGCAGGGCTTATACATTTCAGCTTCTTCCTGCGCCCGTCGCTTACCTTTCAGTTCCGGCCGGAAGCAGGTGCGAAATGACCTTTTTCGGGCTGCAATATGAAAAATCTGCGGATACCAGCACCGCCTGGATGACATCACTTGCCGATTTGTTGGCGTTGTTGCTCGCCTTTTTCGTTCTGCTGTTCTCGATGAGTGAAATCAAGGTGGATCGCTGGCAAACGCTGACGGAAACCTTCGGCAACAAGATGAGCGACGTGACCGACCTTGTCACCAAGACGGGTGAGGCGGAAAAGAACATGTCGATGATCAATGAGCCAAAAGCCATTGACCTGTCCTATCTGGAGCATGTCCTGAACGGTAAAAAGCAGCAAAGCGAGCTGCTTGCGAATGTTGATATCTTCCGCGCCGAGGATCGCCTGGTCATTTCTCTTGCCGGCTGGGAATTTTTCAAGCCCGGAACCGAAAAGGAAAGCGGCGAGGTTGCCGAGGTGATCGGCATGATCGGCAATGCGCTTCGCCATATCAGCAACAGGATCGAGGTCTATGGGCATACGGACCCGGACCCGATCACGTCCGCAACGGCGAAGTATCCGAACAACTGGGCGCTATCGCTCGCCCGGGCGCTGTCGGTCGCCAATGAGCTTGAGAACTCCGGATATATCTATCCGATCCGGGTTTACGGCATGGCGGACTCCCGTTTTAACGAACTGATTTATGTGGACGACAAGGATAGAAAATATGCATTGGCACGACGTGTGGACATTGTCGTGCGTGAAGCTGAGGGTCGAGGGAAGTAGTATGAACCGCGTTATCAATCACGGATTTGGACATCGTCTGGGACAATTGCTGTTAGTCGGCGCGCTTGTTATCGCGTTCCTGATGAGCGAAGCAATTGCGGCCACGCCGGTTACCGTTACGGCGGCCAACAAGGACAATGTCGGTCGGCTGGTCTTCAACTGGGATGAAACGCCGGAGTTCACGACCGAACTGGAAGAGGGATATCTCTACATCCGCTTTACCAAGCCCTTTGATACGGACCTTTCCGCCGCCTCAAGCGCGCTCGCGCAATATGTTGGCAAGGGAGAGCTTTTGGAAGGGAAGCAGTCCGTTCGCTTTCCTGTCAAGGAAGAGGTGAGGGTTGCCGCGCGCAAGGACGGGAACGCCGTTGTTGTTGAGCTTACAAAATCGGCCCCGTCAGGCGGAAAAAAGACAGATAACGGCAGTGCTGTCCCGGTCCGTCTGAGGAGTGGCGATCATCCAGATTTCAGCCGCCTGGTCTTCGACTGGCCAACGGCGACTACCGGTTATACCAGCCGGACAACTGGAACTGGCGATAAGCTGATAATTACCTTTGATGCGCTGGCAGTGCTGGATACCAGGGCGTTCAACAATGACCCACTCAATTTCGCGACATCGATCTCACTTTCAAATCCGGACGGCAAGACGGAAGTTTCGGTACAGCTCAAGCCAGGCAGTACCACACGCAGTTTCCGCAATAAAAAAAGCGTCGTTTTTGATATCCAGAAAGGCGAAGTACAGGCGAAGGCTACGCCAGAAAAGGTCGTCCCTGCCGCCCCTGCACCTGCAAAGAAAGAAAGCGTGAAAGTCAGCGCGCCTTCGAAAGAAGCACCGGCCGAGCCTGTGAAGAAGGTGCAACCTGCAAAAAGCGACACAGTCCCGCAGGAAACTGCCGGCAAGGAGACTGAGGCCACTCCGTCCGTGAAAGGGCCGATTATCGAATTGCCGGTTGTCAAGCTGGAGCCGAGGAAGCCTGAAATCGAGTCGACTTCTGTGGAAAAGCAGGTGGAGCAGATTGAGCCCAAGGAAGAAACGGCGCGTGAACTGCCCGCGCCGACACCTGTTGCAGGCACGGAACTGGTCAAGATTGAGACCCCGGTCAGCGATGAGGCTCTCTCCAACCTGTCCCCATCCTCTGGTGCGGCCTCCGGCACCGCGATAGTTGCCATTAGCCCGACGATCGTGCTGGACAAGGAAGTCAGTGAAGTCGACGAAGAAAAGCAGGTGGCGAAGATCGAGCCGGTAAAAGCAGAGCCTCTCGTTATCAAGGATGCCGGGGAAGAACCCGTTGCCAGGGTGGAATCGAAGCAGGTCGTCTCTGCGCCCCTCGGTGCACCAGTGGGACCAGAGCTGAACGTCAAGATTGCCAATCTGAAGGACGGGTTCCGTCTTATCTTCCCCTGGAGCAAGCCGGCGGCCATGGCCATGTTCGAGTCCGGGGGAGCACACTGGGTCGTTTTCGATCAGATATCAAAGGTTGATTTCAAGAGCCTTTCCGGGCCCTACAAGTTCCTCGTTCCCAGTGCACGCCAGATAAACCATGACACGGCTACTCTGATCCGGTTCAATTTCCGCGAAGGATATGCGCCGAAGGTCCACAAGGTGAATGAAGAATGGTATGTGGATTTCCAACTCGATGCGACACCGGCCATAACCCATCCGCTGGGTGTCCAGACGCAGGGAATCTCGGCGTCTGAGTTCCGCGCCTTCATCCCTGCCGTAAATAACGGCAAGGAAATTCGATTCCAGGACCCCACGGCAAGTGAGGACCTTGTGGCGATGCCGCTTCATGGTTCCGGCTGGGGTATCGCGGAAGAGCATATCTTCAATAGCATAACTGTCCTGTCCTCGTTTCAGGGAATTGCGCTCAAGTCCACGGACGCCGATATCCGGATTGGCCATGAGCAGAACGGGCTTGCCGTTTCCGCCATTTCCAATGAGTTTGCGGCGCCGCTTGAGCCAAAGGAAGTCCCCAAAAAGGCAGGTGAGGAAATCTATCCGACGCCGGCCATTGGCAAGGCCCAGTTTGTCCGTCTGCAGGAGTGGCAACAGGTAAACCCGTTGCTATTTACGATCCGCAAGCAGGAACTTCAAAGTGCGGCGGCGACGGCGGAGAAAAAGGAAAAGCGTCCTGCGAAAATGACGCTCGCCAAATTCTATATCGCACATGATCATCATGCAGAAGCGCTTGGGGTGCTGGCTGAGTTGCTCCGGGCCTATCCTAAGATAGAGAAGGACCGGGAATATCGTCTGCTGACAGGTCTTGCCCAACTGGGGATGCATCGCTATGACGCGGCGGCCCGCAATCTTTATCACAATGACTTTGAAGGCGATGTGGAAGTTGCCCCCTGGCGCGGCGCGGTGTCCGCCGGCCTTGGAGACTGGGAGCGTGCGGCGCAGGAACTTAACTATTCCGCCCCTGCCTTCAATGTGTATGAAAAGACTTTAAGTGATCATTTCCGCTTGCTCCAGGCGCGGGCTGCACTGGAAAATGTCGATGTCAATCTGGCAAAGCAAGTGCTTGATCTTGTAAAAGCTCCCGAAGAAAAGGCCCAGAAAGCGGAGAAAGCGTATCTGGAAGGTGTACTTGCCCTGCAGCTTAGTGATTTCCCGACGGCCGCTGCAAAATTTAACAATGCGATAGCGCTCGATTATCGCCCCGTTTCGGAAAAGGCCCGCTTCAACAAGATCAATGTCGATCTGGTGGCGAAGCTGATCACACCTGAGCAGGCGATTGCGGAAATCGAAAAACTCGATTTTGCCTGGCGCGGCGATGCGCTGGAGGTAGAGGTGCAAAAACGCCTTGGTGATTTATACGTTGCCACGGGACAGATTGGTAATGGTCTTGAAACCTATAAACGGATTGTCCATCACTTCCCCAAGTCGCCCTATTCACGTGACCTCGGGCGCAAAATGAACAACCTGTTTGCCGAGCTGTTCCTTGAAGGGGCGGCAGATGAAATCCCGCCAATCAAGGCGCTGGCGATTTATTACCAGTATCGCGAACTGACTCCGGTCGGGGATCGCGGGGACAAGATGATCCAGATACTGGCGGATCGGTTGACGCGTGTCGACCTGCTGGAACAGGCCGCGCAATTGCTTGAGCATCAGGTCAATTTCCGCCTGAAAGGGCTGGCCAAGGCTCAGGCGGGCACAAAGCTTGCCGTTGTCCATCTCTGGAACGGTAAGCCGGCGCAGGCGCTTCGCGTTCTTTATGATACACGCTGGCGTCAACTCCCACCGGAGGAGAAGAGAGAGCGCATCCATATTGAAGCGCGGGCTCAGGCCGGGCTTCAGCATTACAAGGAAGCCCTGCAGCTGGTTGCCAATGACAACAGCATCGAGGCTGATGAGTTGCGCGCCGAAATCCACTGGAAATCACGCAATTGGGCTCAGGCGATCCCGGCAATCGAGAAGTTAATCGGGAGGGCCAGTGACAAGAAGGAAGTGGATGTCGCCCGGCTTGACCGGCAGCGGATCATGCAACTTGCCGTCGCCCAAAATCTTTCCAACAACAAGAACGGTATTCGTAATCTGCGGGAAAGATATTCCGATAAGATGAAAGGGACGCCCGATCAGGCCGCCTTCGACCTGATAACCGAGCAGAATGATCCGTCCGAAACCGATTTCCGGGAGCGGGCAACGGTCATCGCCCGTGTCGGGCAGCTGGAATCCTTTATGGCCGGCTATCGCGAAAAGCTGCAGAACGGTGAATTCTGGGCGACCTACTGATCGCCCTCTTGCAGGATCTCGCTGTAGAGCGATGGATCGACATTGCCGCCTGAGGCGATGGCAACAACGGTCTTGCCCCGAATATCAACCTTGCCCTCGAGTAATGCTGCGAGGGCAACTGCGCCGCCCGGCTCGATCACGCATTTGAAATAGTGAAAGGCCGTGCGCACGGCCGCCCTGGTTTCATTGTCCGTCACAACAAGCCCGCCTGATAGTGTTCGCCGGTTGATCCCGAAAGTGATCTTGCCGGGTGTCGGCGTCACAATGGCATCGCAAATACTCTGGTGTCCATCCTGGTTTTCGACCCGTTCCCCGGTGGCGAGCGATTTGCTGGTATCATCGAAAAATGCCGGTTCCGCCGCGTAGATTTTGGTTCTGGGACTAAGTTCCCGAAGGGCGAGGGACGTCCCGGCAATCAGACCACCGCCGCCCGTCGGCGCGGCACAGATATCGGCACGGATATCCCGCTCCTTCAATTGCTCAGCAATTTCAATTCCCGTGGTTCCCTGGCCGGAAATCACGAAATAATTATCATAGGGTTTGACGAGCGTCAGGTTCCCGTCTTTGGCTATTTTTTCCCCTATTTCCTCGCGTGACTGGTGATACCGGTCATAGGTGATAACTTTTGCGCCATATCCGCGGGTATTGTTCAACTTGATAGCAGGGGAATCTTCCGGCATCAGGATCGTCGCGGGGATGCCCAGCAGTTTCGCCGACAGGGCGACGCCCTGCGCGTGGTTCCCGCTCGAATAAGCGATGACCCCGGCCGACTTCTGGGCGGGGGAAAAGCGGCTCAAGGTGTTATACGCGCCGCGGAACTTGAAGGAACCGGTGTGTTGCAACGTCTCGCATTTAAGCAACAGCCTTGCGCCCAGCCGGTCGTTGAGCGCCATGGATTCCAGGAGCGGCGTGCGAATGGCGATCCCGCGGAGCTGCGTCGCGGCATCTCGGACGGACTGATAGGAGGGTGTCTTATCGAATTCGAGCAATGAAATCATCCATTTTTTTAAGGGCTTCCGGTTCGTTGAGAAGCGGAACATGGCCCCGGTTCTCGAGGACAAGGGCCTCCATATCGGGGTCTTCCTCCTTCATGCGCTCGAAAACCTCCTTGCTCAGGACATCCGAGAGCGCCCCCCGGATCGCCAGCACCGGCAGGTCTCCAAGTTCCCTGAAAAACGGCCAGAGATCGACCTGCTCTTTGGCATTAAGCTGGTCCACCAACGCCCGGCCAAGGCTCAGGTCATAATTGAGGCGATAATTCTTCGCGGTCTCATCATAGACGAAGGTTGTTTCCGCCTGGCCTAGCCAGTCCTCCTCCGGGAGATCCGGATAGGCGCCGCCATAGATCTTTTTCTGCTGTGCGGCCGCCTCTTCACGGGTCTTGAATCGAACATCCTTGCCGACATAATCGAGGATCCGGCTGCTCCCCGATTTGTCAACCTCCGGCCCGACATCATTCAGGATGGCGCCGGCAATGTAATTCTTGGCAAGGCCCGCCATCGCGATGGTCAGCAGCCCGCCCAGGGACGTGCCGACAAACAACGCTTTCCCGATACCTTTCGTGGTCAGGAAGGCAAAGATATCGCCGATATAGATTTGCGGATTATAGTTCTTGTAGTCCGTGTCATAGTCGGACTTGCCGCGCCCGCGATAGTCGAGGGTATAGACCTTGCGCGATGTCGCGTAGCGCTCGGCGAACTCATGAAAATCAAGCGACGAACGGGTCAGGCCCGACAGGCAGAGAAGGGGGCAGGCGCCTTCGTCCGATCCGTATTCCCTGTAATATAAATTCAGGCCATCCGGCGACGGGTAATAATTTTCGCTGAAAGACATAGGCTAATTTCATCCTGTTTCATTATGTTGCGCCAACAATGGCGGGAAGTTCATCGAGCGTTTTAATCTGACCATCCGGCGTTCCGGGAAGGCGTTCCGCTGCCTGGTCGAAGCGGTTGCACCAGATAACATTGAATCCAAATACTTTCGCGCCATAGGCATCCCATCCGTTGGAGGATTGGAAGGAAATCTCCGACGGTGCGAGTCCCAGACAGTCAACGGCGATCTGATAGGTGGACGGGTCCGGCTTGTATATCCCGACATCCTCAATCGAGTAGACCCCGTCCAGAAGCGAGGCGATTCCGGCGTTATCGACGGCGGCGGCAAGCATGTCCGGTGTGCCGTTCGACAGGATCGTGCATTTGATCCCTGATGATTTCAGCCGTTCCAGGGTCGTTTTCACTTCCGGATAGGCGGAAAGGGTGAGGTAAAGGTTCATCAGCCGTCCCCGTAGCGCCGCGTCTGATACGCCTGCGCTTGCCAGGGCAAAATCGAGGGCCTCTCCGGTCACCTGCCAGAAGTCCGCATGGCGCCGTTGCAGGCTGCGCAGCCAGGTGTATTGAAGCTGTTTCAGGCGCCAGACGTCGGCAATTTCCAGCCATTTATCACCGAGTGCCGCCTGCTCGGCACGGGCGGCGGCGTTTACGTCAAACAGCGTGCCATAGGCATCGAAAACGCAGGCCTTGATATTCTTGAGGCTAGGGGTCGCCATGGATCATTCTTTCTCTGTAACGCGCAAGACCCAATGTTGGATATGTGCTGCGCCAATGCAAGCAAAGAATTGCGGAGGGATTAGTGGCTCGCGGTGCCCCTGTTGATGTCATAACTGATTTTAAGGACGCTGCCGTCCTCCCGCGCCAAACGTGCGCGGTAGACCTGAAGGTTTTCAATGACCCGCTGGACATAATTCCGGGTTTCAGAGAAGGGAATAAACTCGATCCAGTCGATCATGTCGATCTCGCCGGAACGGGGATCGCCCCATGCCTTCAGCCAGCGGTCTACGTTGGCGGGCCCGGCGTTATAGCCGGCAATCGCCAGCACGTAGGAGCCGTTGAATCTTTCTATGAGGCCGGCAAGATAGGCACTGCCGAGCATCGCGTTATAGGCGGGATCGGCAATCAGGAGGTCTTTCGAGTAGTTGACCTTCAGGGTGCGTGAAACCAGCTTCGCGGTGCCGGGCATCAACTGCATCAACCCACGCGCACCCGCCCATGAAACGGCATCGGCGGCAAAGGCGCTTTCCTGCCGTGTGATCGCCAGCATCAGCGCAGGCTCAATCGGTGGGTTCTGGATGGCAAGATCCGGGGTCGGCCAGTTAATCTCTATTAGTTCCGTACCGCGTTGAGAGGCGCGCTTGGCAATCGCGATGGCATAATCCGGACGGCCGATATGGGCGGCAAGGTCAGCCAAGGCGATATAATCTGATTCGTCCTCGGCTTTTTCGGCCATGGAAAGTAGAAATGGCCTCGCCCATTTTGCCGCCCCGATCTCGGCGAGATGCCGGATAATCAGGATCTGCTCGTCCTCGCCGATCTTGCCCTTCACGGGTGTCTTGGCGGGGGTGAGCTTTGGAATAGTCGGTAGTTTCCGCTGCCCCAGTTCATGCAGGGCCATCTGGCCGTAATAGGTTGTGTAATATTGTGCGGCGACCTTGTACCAATATTCCGCCATGGGCTTTTCGCCGAGCGAGTCCTTCGCCCGTCCGATCCAGTAGGCGCCGCGGGCGCGGCTGATCGGGTAGCTCACATTTTCATAAAGCCGGATAAAGTGGTTGAGCGCCATTTCACCATCGCCGAGAAACCGGAGTGTAATCCAGCCGGACAGCCATTCGGCCGCCGCGAAATCCTCGCCATCCGTCAGGCCATGTTGGCTCGCAAGATTATAGGCCTCCGTGATATGCCCCCTGGCCAGAAGCTTGCGGGCATGGAGATGGCGTTCGGGCCACCATTTATCCGCGCGTGGCGCGGTATTATCAACCTCGAACAGAAGCTCGCGCGATTCCTCGTCAAGCGCCTGGCGGCGGCGCCATTTTGCGCGATCGAATGTCAGGCCGGGATCTTCCTGAAGCGCCTCGGGGACGTCGCGAACGGCCTGATCCACATTCCATGAATTCCGGATCAAGCGAATGCGTGCGGTTGCCAGCTTCTTCATATCCTCGCCAAGAAGCGGGAAAAGCCGCACTGCAGCCTCCGTTTCCCGTTCCCACAGGAGATGGTCAAGGCGTTTCTCATGATCCGCGACGGTCAACAGGCTGCCGTATTTTTGAAGAATGTCCTGCTCGATATCTTCTGAATATTCGCCAAGATGCCAGGCTTTGCGGATCCAGCCTTCGCCGTCAGCGTTCTTGCCGGATGCGATCAACGCATCTCCGTACCGGTACATACCGATGCCAGTGGTCGGTTCATGCTGGGAAAACCATTTTAGCGTTTTCCCGGGACTGACAGTTTCATCGATTGCCTGTTCTCCACGGCGGCGCAGGGTGCTTTGGCCGGGCCAGTCCGGATGGTCGTCCATAAACCGAACGATCTGGTCAAAGCTGGCCTGGTTTCGATAGGCGCTGAAATACCGCCATTCGATGATTTCGCCGGGGAGTTTGTATGTCGCTCCCCTTGCAATCTCCATAGCGCGAAGCCATTGCCGTTGATCCGCTGCGGCAAAGGCTTCCTTGTAAAGTTTCAGATCCCGCGCACTCAGCAACCCGGTCGTCAACGGATGCGGCGGTAGTTTGATGCCGATGGGGCGCGTCAGCGGAAGCGGGGCGCGTTCGGTCGTCAGCAGGGCGAGCCGGCCAATCTCCGGCTTGGACCGGGGAAGGGGCACGAACTCGTTTTCGGGCAGGCGACCTTCGGGAAGAGCGGTATCCGTCGTCTTAGCTTGAAGGGCGCGGCTGTCCTGAAGCACGGTCTTGCCTGCTGCGAGAACAGGCGCGGGTAAAAGCATTGTACTGGCCATCAGCGCCACCAGGGCGAACTCTTTGCGCATTACCTCAACCAATCAGTTAAACGACGACGTAAAAGCGGCTCCTCAATCTGTAACGGCAATAGCTGCATATTATCAGATAATTTTGCTAATTATGCAGGCTTTTATTTGCCATTTCGTAAACATGATCGGATAAATCGGGTAATTTCAGTATTTTCTCAAGTTCGGTGACCATCAGGTCCTGGCGATCCTTGTCATAACGCCGCCACTGACCGAGCGGCGCAACCAGACGCGCGGCGATCTGCGGGTTTGTCTTGTTCAACGCGGCAATGACGCCGGACAAGATGCGATATCCGTCACCGGATTTATCGTGAAAATACACCGGGTTACCCGAGGCAAACGCCCCGATCAGGGAGCGCAGCCGGTTCGGGTTGCGCAAAGTGAAGGCGGGATGCTCCATCAGTGCCTTGATATCGTCAATTGTGCTTTCCCGCGTCGCCATCGCCTGCAAGGTGAACCACTTATCGACGATCAAGGCGTCCTTTTGCCATTTCTCATAATAATCCGCGAACATGGCCTCACGGACCGGATGGTTGATATCCTTGAGACCGGCAAGGGCCGCGACACTATCGGTCATGTTTTTGCTTTTCCGGTACTGGCTGTCGGCGAGGGTAATAAATTCCTCCTGTCCCGTGGCGATCAGGTAGCTAAGGGCCGTGTTTTTCAGCTTCCGGCTGCTGCTTGCGGGCTGGTTTGCAGGGCTCGGCGCATTTTCGCATTCCTCATAGATTCTGCGCCAGTCATCCTCGAAGGTGAGGCCGATTTGTCGCCTTGCCCCTTCCCGGACCCTGTGAATCGCATCGACATCGACAACCGGCATTTTCTGCGCGATATCCTGCTCTCCCGGCAGGGTAAGGGCAGCGGCGGTAAAGGCACGATCCAGCGTCTTGTCAGACAACGTTTCCGCAAAGGCATCCAGGAACGCCGAGGGAAGGGAGGTGCCGTCGCCGGCATCCTCGATCTGCTTAAGGAGGATGTTGCTGGCGAGCCGCTGTCCGGCGTCCCAACGATTGAACAGGTCCTCATCCTTTGCAAAAAAGAAGGCGAGGGCGTCATCGCTTGATTCCTGCCGGATCTTGACGGGAGCGGAAAATCCTCTGAACAGGGAGGCTCTCGGTTGGGTGGAAAATCCTGAAAAAGTAAAGCTTTGCCGTTTCTTTGTTAAATCGAACACGCCTTCCGTCTCGCCCTTAAAGGGTCCGTCGGAAAAAGGGACGGCGTTGCCGTTCACATCCAGCAGGCCCAGCTTGAGCGGGATGTGCAGCGGTTCGGGATCTTTCCCGGCCTTGAGGTTTGTTTGCGCCAGTGTCAGCGTGTATTGACCGGTTTCTGCATCGAATTTTTCATTCACCGTGATTTCCGGCGTGCCTGGCGTAATGTACCAGCGGCGGAACTGGGTGAGGTCGATACCGGAGCCATCCTCAAGCGCAGCTATGAACTCCTCTGTCGTGACTGCCTGTCCGTCATGCCGCTCGAAATAAAGGTCCATGCCTTTGCGGAAATTCTCTTCCCCTAAAATCGTATGGATCATGCGGATCACCTCCGCGCCCTTCTCGTACACCGTGGCGGTATAGAAGTTGTTGATCTCGACATAGCTTTGCGGCTGGATCGGATGGGCGAGGGGGCCGGCATCCTCGGGGAACTGTGCCGCGCGAAGCCCCTGGACATCGCTGATGCGCTGGACCGGTGCCGAGTTCATGTCGGCGGAAAATTGCTGGTCACGGAAGACGGTGAGTCCTTCCTTCAGGGTGAGCTGAAACCAGTCGCGGCAGGTAATGCGGTTCCCCGTCCAGTTATGGAAATACTCATGGGCAATGACGCTCTCGATGCCATCGAAGTCCGCATCGGTCGCGGTTTCGGGGGAGGCCAGCACATATTTGGAGTTGAAGATGTTGAGGCCCTTGTTCTCCATGGCCCCCATGTTGAAATCGCTGACGGCGACGATCATGAAGATATCGAGATCATATTCACGGCCATATTTTTCCTCGTCCCACTTCATGGATTTCTTGAGGGAGGTCATGGCGTGATCGCATTTGTCCTCATTCCCTTTCTCAACAAAGATCTGCAGCTTCACGTCGCGGCCGGAACGGGTGGTAAATTTGTCCTCGACGACGGCCAGGTCGCCGGCGACGAGCGCGAAAAGATAGGCGGGCTTCGGATGCGGGTCCTGCCAGGTCACTCTTTTCCGCCCGTCGGGGAGCGTTTCCTGCAGTGTCAGGTTCCCGTTGGAAAGCATGACGGGGTAGCGGTCTCCATCGCCGACAATGGTCGTTGTGAAGATGGCCATAACGTCTGGACGATCCAGAAAATAGGTGATCCGCCGAAAGCCTTCCGCCTCGCACTGGGTGCAGAAATTCCCGCTGGATTTATAGAGTCCTTCAAGCGCGGTATTTTCCTGCGGCTTGATCCGGGTGATGATTTCAAGGGAAAATTCGGAGGTTATTGCTGCGACTGGCAGGTGAAGCCATTCATCGGTTACGCTATACTCATCCGGTGTCAGCATATGTCCGTCCATCTTAACGGATTGGAGGGTTAAATGCTCCCCGTTCAGGCTCAGCTTCGTGGCGGTTTCGTCATTCCGCTTAATTGCCAGCCGGGAGGTGACGATGGTTTCCTCTTCCCCAAGCTCGACAGTCAGATCAACGGTCTCGATCAGGAAATCAGGTTCTTTATAGTCTTTGAGGTAAATCGTGGCAGGCTTTGCGGATGATTTGGACAAGGGGAACACCTTCTACATGAAATAGACAATGAATTTAAGATAACCCCCTTATCACTTGGATCAAGAGCAGAAGTCGAAGCATTGTTGTCGCAAAATGCCAAAATGTGATTGTGCAGGCTGTGGAAATGCACTTACTGCTTGCCTTGCCGGGCATCATGCCTATAAATCAGGCAGTTCGCCGAGAAACGAAAGGATAGCCCGATTTAAAGGGCGTATTTGCAATAGAGGCGAAAATAGCAACTTAACTTACTTGAGGATTTTGTCATGTTTAGAGGATCGATTACAGCGCTTGTCACTCCGTTTGATGGAGAGCGCGTGGACGAAAAATCGTTTCAATCCTTCTGTGACTGGCAAATAAAATCCGGAACCAAGGCGTTAGTTCCTGTCGGCACCACCGGGGAGTCCCCGACGTTGAGCCATCCGGAACATGATCGCGTGGTGGAGCTGTGTGTCGAGGTCGCGAAAGGCCGTGTGCCGGTAATGGCCGGGGCAGGCTCCAACAATACGCTGGAAGCGATCCGCCTGACAAAGCATGCCAAGGCCGCCGGCGCCGATGCCGCGTTGATCGCCATGCCCTATTACAATAAGCCGACGCAGGAAGGTATGTACGCCCATTACAAGGCCATCAATGACGCGGTGGATATCCCAATTTATATTTACAATATTCCGGGACGGTCGATCGTTGACATGATGCCGGAGACCATGGGGCGTCTGGCGAAGCTGAAAAACATCGTCGGGGTCAAGGATGCGACAGGCGATGTGGCGCGCGTCTCCCTGCAACGGCTGCATTGCGGCACGGACTTTAACCAGCTCTCCGGCGAAGACGGCTCGGCTATCGGGTTCAATGCGCATGGCGGAAATGGTTGTATCTCGGTGACGGCGAATGTTGCGCCAGAGCTGGCCGCCCAGATGCAGGAAGCGAGCCTTGCGGGGGATAACGCCAAAGCCATTGAGTTGCAGGATCGTCTGATGCCGCTCCATCGGGCGCTGTTCCTTGAATCGAGCCCGGCACCCACCAAATATGCTCTATCATTGCTTGGCAAGTGCAAGCCGGACGTTCGTATGCCGATCATCCCGCTTGTAAAAGATGAAACCAAGCGCGCAATTGAGGCAGCGATGCGCCATGCGGGCATCCTGAACTAAACAAAGGGTCAGATACAGCTATGGGCCGCACGATCGCGGAAAACCGAAAGGCCCGCTATAACTACTTCATTCATGAAGAGTTCGAGGCGGGATTGATCCTGCTCGGGACGGAGGTGAAGAGCCTCCGCGCCGGGCGGGCAAACATTCAGGATGCCTATGCATCTTTTGAAAATAATGGCCTGTATCTGATCAACGCGCATATCTCGGAATATGGTCACGGCAACCGTAATAATCATGAGCCACTCCGCCCGCGTCAGCTGCTGATGCATAAAAAGGAAATCAGGAAAATTGCCGGTCAGATACAGAAGGCGGGGAAAACCTTGGTTCCGCTGTCGATGTATTTTAACGACCGCGGCATAGTCAAGGTGAAGGTCGGTCTCGCCTCGGGCAAGAAGCAGCATGACAAGCGCGCGACAGAACGCGACCGCGATTGGGGCCGAGAAAAGCAGCGGCTATTGAAAAGTAACCTCTGAAATTACGAGGCTGTCATTTCCGCGGGAAGTGGGTTTGTGAATTCTAGGCCGAGAAAATTATCCTGCGCCCAGACCACTCGGCTTTTCAGGCCTTCCGAAAATGCGCGAGAGGATTGCAGGACAAGCTGTGTGCCCTTTGGCAGCTTTCCCTGATACCAGACTTTCGCGCCTGACTGGCTAAAGTCGACCAGGCTGACATTCATCTTTGTCTCGTTTGTGATGATAAAGCCCGGCCAGTCAATTTTAGTGCGGGGGTGGCGCCGTTTGTTGGCCGTGGCGTCCATTTTCTCCCGAAAGACGGGGATGTCGCTGTCGGACAGGCTCGCCAATTGGCGGGGCCGGTATTTCTTGTCCAGCTCCCGGCGTTTCAGAACGGATTCATGAAGTTTTTCCGGCTCGAATTCAGGCGGAAACCCTTTCCCCGCAAACCCGACGGGGCGATTGAACACCTGCTTGAACGGCACGCGAATACCCATGACTTTTCTGCGGTTCATCGCGATCCTGCCCATGACGTCGGGCATAATCAGTTCTTCCAGTTTCTTCATATTAACATGCAGGCCCTGTTCGGCTGCCCGGTCCAGCAACCAGCGCAATGCAATATCGGAAAGCCGGCTGTCACGTCGCCCGCCGACAATATTCTCGTGGGAACCGGGGAACCAGACCTGTTCCACCGCCTTTGTCGCGGGTGAATGCACACCGGTCCAGAGGCCCGGCTTGAAACGGCTGCGCCGCTCATCCAGCGCGAGGGCCTGATAGGCGCTCTCGACATTGGCGTTGACCTTGTGATCGTGAAAGGTCATCCAGCTTTGCGATATCCGGTGAAGGCCGGGCAGGGGAAGGCCATGGCTGCCGACCGTATCCCAGCAGCCGAGAAAGCGGATGCGTGCCGGCTGGGACGGAAGATGATCGGCGAGGGCCTTTGCGCCCGGCGTATCGAGAGCTTCGGCCGGAATCTGGCTGTACTCGTACGCTTCCGGCAGCAGGTTGAGTTTTTCCGGGGGCAATATGCCAACCTTGTCCAGCAGGTCGGTCAGTCGCCGGATATTGCAGGCGCCAAGGCCCGCGCCGAATAGATAGATCTCGTCGTCCTCGCCCCGGTAGTTATGTGAGAGAAAAGTGTAGCTGTTGAATATTTCCGCTTTCATGCCGAGGCCGAATGTCCGCTGCATTAATCGCCGATGAAGGCCGGGCTTTGCTTGCAGATCGTGCAGGTAGCGGACCTGCTCGTTGCCGCTGTCATTGTGTTCCGCGATGGCATGGAAAGCGAGGGTGGCATTGCCGGGAACGCGCCGTTTCTTGCTCCGGAATTGCGGGGCAATCCAGCTGCCGTCACTCAGAACCACAAGTTTTCGAGCCATAATCTTTCCTTTGTTAGTCAGATAATTATAGCATAGCGAGTGTCGCGGGCAGCCTCGCAGTCAATGTCCGCAACGATTTTATAGTTATTATGGTTATACAGCAGCACTCTCTGCCTAAAGCGCCACGAACATTGTAAACGTATTTTGCCCTCTCATTCCATGAAAAAATAGGATGCCATAGCCGAGGGTAAATTAGTCAGGAAAATGAACGGCTTGAAATGAGTGTGACGGCGCAAAAACACTCGCATTTAAAATGTAAATCCTGAACAATAGCAATCACAGATTATTGTTATGAAGAGAGAGGGATATGATGGAGTTTTCGAGAATGATGAAAGTCATGCTGCTGGCTGCTGTGCTGATTGGCCTTTCGGCCTGTGCATCTAGTCGAAGCACCGTTTCCATTAATACGCCGGAAAATATCTCAAATCCCGCAAATGGTGTTCAGGTTACACTGACAGTTGTGGATGAACGGAAATTTGAAGTTGATCCAGGCTTGCCTGAAATACCCTCTCTTTCAAAAGACGAGCACAATGATGCGTCGATTAAGGCGCGGGCCATTGGACGAAAAAGGAATGAATGGGGCGCGGCGCTTGGCGACGTGATCCTCCCGGAAGGCCATACCGTTGCCGGGGTTATGAAAGGATATATGGAGAACGCGTTCCGCGAGGCAGGATACGTAGTGCTGAACGAAGGGGACCAAGGCTATGATGCGGCCGCGCCGGTGACTGTTCACATAATTCAATACTGGTGCTGGCTGGCAATGATGAAAGGTATGAGCAATATTTCCGAGATTGTAGTGAAGGGGCCAATCCCCATCTTGGAACCCGCAATCGTGGTTCAAAACGAATACACAAATGTAAAAATGTTCGCTTTTGACAGTGTTTGGCAGGAAACGGCGACCAACGGGATGAAGTTGCTGTCCGAAAAACTGACAATAGAGCTGAAGAAAGCTCAGTAATAACCTAAAAGATCGAGGAAATTGCCGCTAATCAGGCGATTTCCTCGGCATCTTCATAAGGCTCGAAATCGCCCGGGTAATCGTCATAGTCCCGGTCGGATTTCTGACCGGCGGCACGACCGACCTTTTTCTCGAGATCTTTCAATTCAATAAAGAAATCCGCCTGGCGGCGCAATTCATCGGCGATCATTGGCGGCTGTGACTTGACGGTGCTGACGACACTGACGCGTACACCCTGGCGCTGGATCGATTCAACGAGTCGGCGGAAGTCGCCATCGCCGGAGAATAGCACCGCATGATCGATATGCTTGGCGAGTTCCATCATGTCGATGGCCAGCTCGATATCCATATTGCCCTTGTATTTCCGGCGCCCAGCGGAATCCGTAAATTCCTTGGTTGGCTTTGTCACCATGGTGTAGCCGTTATAGTCGAGCCAGTCGACAAGGGGACGAATGGGGGAATATTCCTGATCTTCAATGAGCGCGGTATAGTAAAAAGCGCGAACAAGGCGTCCCTGTGTGGCAAATTCACCGAGCAGTCTTTTATAATCGATGTCAAATCCAAGCGCCCGGGCAGCAGCGTATAAATTGGAGCCATCGATGAAAAGAGCAATTCGCTCCTCTGAATAAAAAGGCATTACCACTTCCGCATTTAATATTATAAATAGTTCTTCGTGTGTTCGCTTACGCTCCCTAGTCTTTCATCAATAGCAAAATTATTTGTAATTCTCTAGATAAGAAATGCATGTCATCGTGGTGATTGTGATGAAATGATGCTGAAAACGAGGCATTTTAATGGTTTTTGAGGAAAATTTTAGGTGATATTGATCGGATTAGGGGCAAATATGCCACATCCAGACTATGGCGGTCCGCTAGATACGCTGTCGGAGGCCGTCCGTCACCTTCGCAAGTCTGTCGATGTTCTGCATCAGTCCAGCTGGTATCGGTCAGCCCCGGTGCCCGCATCAGATCAACCGTGGTTTGTAAACGCGGTGCTTGCCGTTGACACGAAAATGACTCACTTGGAGCTATTAGCTGCGTTGCACAAGACGGAGCGTCATTTCGGCCGTATTCGCCGCCAGCGGTGGGAAGCCCGCGTGCTCGATCTTGACCTGCTCGTTTACCACGACCTGGTGACGGAAAATCAGGATCAGTTGGCCGGCCCTGTCCTGCCGCACCCTCATATGCAGGAGCGGGCGTTTGTCCTCGCCCCGATCGCCGAAATAGCGCCGGAATGGCGCCATCCGGTAAGCCGTTTGCGGGCGTCGGACCTGCTTGCAATGCTGCCATCGGAGCAACCATTTGACGTTGTCGGTGTGGAGGATAACTCCCGCTGATGCGAAAAAGTGACAAAATGGCTTAAAGTCGCCATATTTCAACGGTTTTTTATGTCACTTTATCTTGCTATCCGCTGCGCAAACGCATATGTAGGAATCTAATCACAGACAATTGGAGTTACTGTAAATGGCACGCGTCACTGTTGAAGATTGCGTAGAAAGAGTTCCTAACCGTTTTGAGATCGTTCTGCTGGCTGCGCGCCGGGCGCGGGAAATCGCCGCAGGTTCGATGCTGACCGTTGATCGGGATAACGATAAAAACCCAGTCGTCTCGCTTCGTGAAATCGGCGATGGCACGATTGAGCTCGATGAACTGAAAGACAACCTTGTGCACTCGCTGCAACGCCGCGTCGAGGTGGATGAGCCTGAGGAAGACAACATGGCTGCTCTGATGAGTGCCAGCAATGAATGGGCCGGTGTTATTCAGGAAAATACCGCTGTCGAAACTTTTTCAGCCGATGAGATCGGCGCAACGGAAGCAGATACACCGGCAGCAGAAACGAATGCCGATGAACCTCTCGCTGATAGCTGATCGGAACAAAGGTAAACCCCGGCATTTACAACACGACAGTTCGATCGTAATGCCGGGTTCGGCGAGTTTGAGTTTCAGTATCTGTACCCAGTTTATTAGTTTGTGTTGTCAGCAAGGGGAGGGCGGCACTTGTCCGCCTTGTAGTTGCTGATGCTTCGTCAGGTTGAACTCGTAGATCGTGTTTTACGTTATGATCCTCAGGCCGATGAGGATCTTCTCAACCGGGCATATATTTTTACCGTTAAAGCCCATGGTAGCCAGGTGCGGGCCTCGGGCGACCCCTATTTTTCCCATCCGATCGAAGTCGCCGGTATCCTGACGGAGCTGAAGCTCGATACTGCGACGATCGTAACGGCCCTCCTGCATGACACGATTGAGGATACGGTCGCCACGAAAGAGCAGATCGAGGAAATGTTCGGAAGCGAAATTGCCGGCCTCGTCGATGGCGTTACCAAGCTCTCGCAGATC
Organism: Sneathiella sedimenti; assembly: GCF_017313765.1. GTDB lineage: Bacteria > Pseudomonadota > Alphaproteobacteria > Sneathiellales > Sneathiellaceae > Sneathiella > Sneathiella sedimenti. Next base: position 422,055 of record NZ_JAFLNC010000004.1, read on the forward strand.
GAGCTGCAATCCGACAAGACGAAACAGGGCGAGAATTTTCGCAAGCTTCTTCTGGCGATGTCCAATGATATCCGCGTCCTGCTGGTCAAGCTGGCGGACCGGCTGCATAATATGCGGACCCTGCATTTCATCAAGAACCCCGAAAAACGCAAACGCATTGCCACCGAGACAATGGAGATCTACGCGCCACTGGCGGAGCGGATCGGCATGCAGAACTTCCGCGATGATCTGGAAGACCTTGCCTTTATTGAACTGAATAACGAGGCCCGGAACTCGATAAAGCGGCGGTTGGAATATCTGCGTGCCGAGGGCGAGGACCTGGTTGAGCGGATCGTTGAGACGCTGAAGAAGGATGTCGATGCCGCCGAGATAAAAGCCGAGATATATGGCCGGGAAAAGCGGTTCTACTCAATCTGGCGCAAGATGGAGAAAAACAATGTCTCCTTCGAGCAGCTGGCTGACATCATTGCATTCCGCATTATCGTTGATTCTGTCGAAGAGTGCTATCATGTGCTCGGCATCCTGCACGCCAAATATTCAATGGTTCCGGGTCGTTTCAAGGATTACATCTCGATCCCGAAGCGCAACAACTACCGCTCCATCCACACAACGATTATCGGACCGGAAAAACAGCGGATCGAGGTGCAGATCCGCTCCAAGGAAATGCACCAGACCAATGAATATGGTGTTGCCGCCCATTGGCAATATAAGGAAAACCTCCAGAATGTGAAGGAAGGCAAGCAGTATCGCTGGCTTCGTGAACTGCTTGAGATTCTGGAAAACACGGTCGATCCGGATGAATTCCTTGAACATACGAAACTCAGCATGTTCCAGGACCAGGTGTTCTGCTTTACACCAAAAGGGGACTTGATTTCCCTGCCACAGGGAAGCAGCCCTGTTGATTTTGCCTATGCGGTCCATACGGATGTCGGTAACACCTGCGTCGGTGCCAAGATCAACAGCCGTCAGGCTCCGCTTCGAACCCCGCTCCGCAATGGGGACCAGGTCGAGATCCTGCGCTCCAAGAACCAGACACCCTCGCCAACCTGGGAAAGCTTTGTCGTAAGCGGCAAGGCGCGCTCGGCCATTCGCCGTTTCACCCGGATGAAGCAGCGCGGTCAGTATATCGAGCTTGGCAAGGCGATCGCGGAGAAGGCGTTCCGTGTTGAGGGAAAGAAGTTTGCTGAAAAGGCATTACAGACCGCCGTTAAAGTCTGGAATCAGGAAAATATTGACGATGTCTACTCCATGCTGGGCGATGGGTCCCGCACTGGCCGACAATTGATAGAGGTCATTTTTCCTGGCGAGAGCCGCAAGCCAGAAGACGATAACGTCGTTCCGATTACCCGGAACAAATCGAAATCCGACCGCAACAAAAAGAAGCATTCCATTCCCATTAGGGGCCTGATTCCCGGTATGGCCATGCATCTTGCTGGCTGTTGTCATCCGCTGCCGGGAGATCGTATCGTAGGGATCGTCAGCACGGGGCGCGGTGTCACGATCCACACCATCGATTGTGACACCCTTGAACAATTTGCCGACGTGCCGGAACGCTGGCTTGATGTTTCCTGGGATGAAGACAGCGGGGAGGCCGGGCTTCCCGTCGGCCGGATATCTATTATTATGGCGAACGAACCGGGTGCGTTATCGGGGGTCACGTCGACGATTGCGTCTAATAATGGCAACATAAACAATTTATCAATCGTCAATCGAAGCCAGGATTTTTTCGAGATGCTGATCGATATTCAGGTCAAGGATGTCCGTCATCTGACCAATATAATTGCGGCGCTGCGGGCGGATCCTGTGATAAGTTCAGTTGAGAGATCGGCCGGTTAGCAATTCCCGGGCAAAAAAATGAAGAGGTAAGTATGAAAGAGGATGAAATCCTGTCCCATTTCCGGGAAACGAATGCCTTGCTGGAAGGGCATTTCCTGTTGAGCTCCGGGTTGCATTCCGACCGGTACCTTCAATGTGCGAAGGTGTTGATGTATCCGGACCGGGCCGCGATATTGTGTCGGGCACTGGCGGACAAGGTAGCGGAGACTCTCGGTGAGAATGCGGTCGATATCGTGGTAGCGCCGGCCATGGGCGGCATTATCGTCGGATATGAACTGGCGCGGCAACTGGCGGTTCCGGGAATTTTCACCGAGCGGGAAAATGGCGAGTTCACATTGCGCCGCGGATTTCAGCTCACACCCGGAGCCCGGGTCATAATGTCCGAAGATATTGTGACGACAGGTAAATCCAGCCGCGAATGTATCGCGGCCATTCAGGCGGCAGGTGGAGAAGTTGTCGGGGCGACCTGCCTGATTGACCGTTCAAACGGGAGCGCCGATGTTGGCGTGCCCCTGATCTCGCTGCTGCAGATGGAAGTCAAGACCTATGAGCCTGATAAGCTGCCGCCGGATCTCGCCGCGACGCCGGCTGTAAAGCCGGGCAGCCGGAACCTCAAGTAATCTATAAAGAGTGTTGCCCGAATGTTTCGCCGTCGCCAGAAAACAACAAGAATAAAGCAACTGGCTGATTTTGTCTGGCCGGCAATCGGTTTTCGGCGCTCGTCGAAATATGTCGGCTATCGGCTTGCGCGGCTGAAAGGCTCGCCTTACAGCCTTGCGGCCGGCTTCGCGTTCGGCGCGGCGATATCCTTCTCGCCATTTGTCGGCTTGCATTTTATTCTGAGCGGTCTGCTGGCATGGATCTTTCGGGCAAGCATCCTGGCGTCCGCCCTAGGTACAGCAATCGGCAACCCCTGGACCTTTCCCTTTATCTGGACAATGTTATATCAGGTCGGGCGGTGGATTTTGGGGGATGCACCCGGGAATGCAGAACTTTCAGATGCCAGCTTCAAGGCATTTTTTGACGGGATACTGGCGGGCCAATGGACCCTAGTTTCGCATATCTTTTATGAAATTATTCACCCCATGCTGGTTTCTTTCCTGCCGATCTCCATATTGGTGTGGATCATTTTTTTCTATCCCTTGCAGGCTTTGATCCGTAGATTTCAGGAGAAAAGAATACAATTGATCCTGAAAGCGCAAGCTCGGAAGGCAAATAAACAGATCGCAAGAGGCAAGAATCTGGGAGTGTCGGAGAAATGAAGTATTTAAGACTGGGCGTCAATATTGACCATGTGGCGACAATCCGCAACGCGCGTGGCGGCGTTCATCCAGACCCATTGCGCGCCGCCCGCATCGCGGAGGCCGCCGGCGCAGACGGCATTACGGCGCATTTGCGCGAGGATCGACGCCATATCAGTGATGGCGATATAACCCGACTTGCGCATGAGCTTACAATCCCGCTCAATTTCGAGATGGCGGCGACAAAAGAGATGCTGGAAATTGCGCTTAGCCATAAGCCTCACGCCAGTTGTCTGGTCCCGGAAAAGCGCGAAGAGCGGACGACCGAGGGCGGGCTTGATGTCGCGGGCGGATATAGTTCGCTTAAATATTATGTCGAGAGCCTGAAGGGAGCGGATATCCGCGTTTCTCTTTTTATCGAGGCGGATCCGAAACAGATCGAGGCAGCGAAAAAAATCGGTGCCGATATCATTGAGATTCATACCGGTGCCTATTGCGATATGGAGGATCCAGCGCAGCGGCAGGCCGAATTCGAGCGTATCCAGAAGGCAGCTGCCCTTGCGGAGGAACTGGGTCTTGAATGCCATGCAGGCCATGGTCTGACCTACGGCACCGTCAGCCCCATCGCCGCGATCCCGACGATCGTGGAGTTGAACATCGGGCATTTCCTCATCGGCGAGGCGATTTTTTCCGGGCTGGAACCGGCCATAACCAAAATGCGACACCTGATGGATGAAGCCCGTCAGGCTGTGGCCTAGGGCGGAGCAGGGAGATATGTCCCGGATAATCGGCCTTGGCAATGATATCATCGACATACGGCGAATTGAAAAAACGCTGGACCGGTTCGGTGAGCGATTTATCAGGCGCATTTATACCGAGGTGGAGATCGCTAAGTCCGAGCGACGGCTCAACAGGGTGGAATCCTACGCGAAAAGATATGCCGCGAAGGAGGCCTGTTCAAAGGCGCTTGGGACCGGGTTCCGTCGCGGTGTCTTCTGGAAGGATATGGGGGTCATCAATCTGCCATCCGGAAAGCCGACAATCGCGCTCACCGGGGGCGCGCTGGAGCAACTGATACGCATTACGCCGCCGGGCATGCGATCTGAAATTCATTTGACGATCACCGATGAACCGCCGCAAGCCCAGGCCATCGTCGTGATTACGGCGATTCCGGAAGAGGAATAGGGGCAAACACGGGAAAACCGCGGGAAATCGGTTGCCTGCGCGTCTTGATCGTGCAATTGAATGTTTTTTGTTTGTAATATTTTTTTGGAAGAGTTTTGATGAAGGAAGAAGCGGTAAAGGCCAAAGGCGGCCTCGGGGAAACTATCCGTACAATTATTTACGCGGTACTGATTGCGGTGGTGATCCGGACCTTTGCCTATGAGCCGTTCAAGATTCCTTCTGAATCGATGTTGCCCACCCTGATGATCGGTGATTACCTGTTCGTCTCCAAATATTCGTATGGCTATAGCCGACATTCCTTCCCGTTCAGCCTTGCACCGATTTCCGGCCGTATTTTTGAAGACCTGCCCGAGCGTGGCGATGTTGCGGTTTTCAAGAAGCCAATCGGGGAACAGGTTGACTATATCAAGCGGATCATGGGCCTGCCGGGAGACAAGCTGCAGATGATCAACGGCGTCCTCCATATAAACGGCACGCCGGTCAAGCGCGAACGGATTGAGGATTTTGTCGATCGGGACCGGTTCGGCAATGTCCGGCGGATCGCCCAGTATCGCGAAACACTGCCAAGCGGGCGGACTTATTTGACACTGGACGAAACCGTGCAGGGGATCATGGACAATACGGATGTCTATTTGGTTCCCGAAAATCATGTCTTCGCAATGGGCGATAACCGCGATAATTCCACTGATAGCCGGTTTTTGAGTCATGTTGGTTATGTCCCCGTAGAAAACCTGGTGGGACGGGCGGAGATCATCTTCATGTCCCTAGACGGTTCGGCCGAATGGTACGAGATATGGAAATATCCCACAGCCATTCGCTGGAACCGGATCTTTAATTCCCTGAGCTGATGTCCGGCGCTGCAAAAAATCCTGAGGAACTGGCGGTCCTGCTGGATCACGAGTTCAAGGATATCAGCCTTCTGAAGTCGGCTGTAACGCATTCTTCCCTGATCAAGGGAAAAGGAAAAAAAGCAGACGGAGAGGATTACGATCGCCTCGAATTTCTGGGGGATCGGGTTCTCGGCCTTGTCATCAGTGAAGAGCTTTTCCGCCGATTTGAAACGGCGGAGGCCGGGCAGCTTTCACGACGCTATAATGCGCAGGTTCGCCGGGAGACCCTCGCGGAGATAGCCCTGGAAATGGGTCTTCAGGACTATATCCATATGGCCGGGGATCTTGCGGCTACCGGTGGGCGTGAAAACCCGTCCATTCTGGAAGACGTGATGGAAGCGGTGATTGCCGCCCTATATCTTGATGGAGGGTTCAGGGCGGCCCGGAAGTTTATAAAATCGAAATGGTGGCCGCGGTTTGATTACAAGGATGCATCGAAAAAGGATGCGAAATCGGCACTTCAGGAATGGCTGGCCAAGACGGGAAGAGCCTTACCGTGTTATTCGGTGGTAGAGGAAACGGGTCCGGATCATGACCGACGCTTCAAGGTGATGGTGGAAGTTCCCGATTTTACGCCGGCGACCGGAACGGGATCGTCAAAACGGGTCGCAGAACAAAGGGCGGCCGCAAAAATATTAAAGGAACTTAAAGGTGAGTGATCAACAAATGGGCGAGGGATTAACGCGGTGCGGCTATGTCGCCCTTGTCGGCGCGCCGAATGCCGGCAAATCTACCCTGCTCAATCAACTGGTGGGAGCTAAAATCGCGATTGTCACGCCCAAGGTGCAGACAACACGCACCCGCGTGACCGCGATCGCGATCGAAGCGGACAGCCAGATTATCTTTGTTGATACGCCGGGCATCTTCAAGCCCTCTCGTCGCCTGGAGAAGGCGATGGTTGATGCGGCTTGGGGTGGCGCGCAGGACTCGGATCGGATCGTGCTGATCATAGATGCCGCGAAAGGCATTTCGGCTGATGTGGAACGCATCATTGCTGGACTGGAGAAGAATGGCCGGCGGGCGCATGTCATTCTCAACAAGATCGATATCCTGAAACGGGACAGCTTGCTTGCGCTTGCACAATCCCTGTCAGACCGCGGCATTTTTGATGAGATCTACATGATTTCCGCGCTGACTGGGGATGGGGTCGCGGATTTGCGGGCGGCGCTTGCGACGGAAATGCCGGAAGGGCCTTGGCTTTACCCTGAGGATCAGCTCGCCCTTGCACCGATGCGACAGCTTGCGGCGGAAGTCACCCGCGAGAAACTCTTCATGCGTCTTAATCAGGAACTTCCCTATTCCCTGACAGTGGAGACGGAAAGCTGGGAAGAGCGAAAAGACGGCTCCGTCAAGATCCAGCAGGTGGTCTATGTATCGCGCGCCAACCACAAGCCGATCATCCTCGGCAAGGGCGGGCAGGCTATCAAGAAAGTCGGTGCGCTCGCCCGCGAAGAGCTGGAAAAAATGCTGGAACGCCGCGTCCATCTGTTTCTTTTCGTCAAGGTTCGCGAGAAATGGCTCGACGATCCGGAACGCTATCGCGAGATGGGCCTGGACTTTCCTAAAGACTGACTGCGCGCACCCAACCGTAATTTATTTGGCATCGTCGCCTGCTGCCCGTTGCCTTGCCATGCGCGGTATTCAGCTTCCCTGTTTGTGAAGCTTTAACGAACATGGTTAAAAAAATAACGGGTGAAACAAAAAATTAACCTAATCCCCTCCATCATGCTTCTTGAGAAGAATCTAATTCTTCATCTGGAAGTGCTTTTTGTCTGGTTAGTCGAGAGAATATGGGGATTTGAAAATGGCTAAACGCGACGTGAACTATATAGAGAAACATCTGAAAAGTGCAGATGCGGGCATACCTGATGAACAGTTTCGCGCCGGCCTGCTTTTTTCAACCGGTGACGGAGTGCAACAGGATCTGGTGACCGCGCATAAATGGTTTAATCTGGCAGCGATGAACGGCATTGAAGAGGCGCGAGAAATCCGAGCTGAAATTTCTCTAGATATGTCGGCACAGGAAATCGCCAAGGCTCAGAGAATGGCACGTGAATGGATCATGGGCCGATAAAATTAACCCAGACAAAAAACGCAGAAAAAATTGCAACTAAACTCTTTGACACACAGCCAAAATCTGCCATATTGCCGCCTCCGGTGAGCTGGCCGAGTGGCTGAAGGCGCTCCCCTGCTAAGGGAGTATGGGGTTAATAGCTCCATCGAGGGTTCGAATCCCTCGCTCACCGCCACCCACCCCTGAAAATTTGTCTGGATGGGCTGACAGCATATCGCAGTTATAACTACTATTGCCCATGATATCTATGGCGCCTTCCTCAATCTCTGCATCTAAAGCCAGTCCAACGCTCGCATGGGCGCAATCGGAGCAATGTCAGGGAGTCTGCCTCGGGCAATTTACTGCGTATCAGCCGACGGGAGGGTTTTGCGATGCATCCCACCGTCAATCGACTGCAATGGTGGCTAAAGAGACCAAGGATGTAATCCGTCATGAAGAAGACCCCCTCAATATCCTTCTGAGCTCATAACCTGAAGGTTTTAGGTTCAAATCCTATTTTCGAAACCAGAAAATATTGAAATATCAATATCTTAAGAAAACGCCCCGAACCAAAAATTCGGGGCGTTTGCTATTCATCGATACGCTCTTAGGAGCAGGCCAGTTTTAGGGCCAGCTCTTTGGCTGAGTTGTGGGCGTTTGTCACAGAATTTATGTGCCGGTCGTCATTAAACTCTTGATACTCCGCGTTGATCTCGTGGAATTTTTCAACACCCAGATAATGGCTCAATGTCTGCACATGAGGGCCCAAGTGGTTCATTTTTTCTCGGATACCACCAATTTCGAAACCAAACTCACCGCTTGAAGTTATCAAAACCAATATTTTGCCAGACATAATAGGTTCCAATGGAAAGTCTCCACGAGCTAAATCAAAGGTGAATGTCTTGTGGATGCGGATAACTTGATCAAACCAGGCCTTCAAGGTGGCAGGCATACCGTAATTGTACATGGATGAGGACATGACGATGACGTCAGCCTGCTCCACCTCACTGATCAATGTATCTGACAAGGAAAGCAACGCCTTTTGATTGTCAGTTTTGGCGCTATCCGGCGTAAAAACTGCGGCAATCCAGTCTTGACTGATAAAATCAGGTGGGTTGGCCCCTACATCTCTATGGATGATTTTACCTTCATTATTTAATATACGCCATTTTTGTATAAATGTTGCGGCGATTGATTTTGATATGGAGTTGTATGCTGCCACTGAATTGTTTGTTTTTCTCGCACTAGCGTCGATATGAAGCAACGTTTTCATATGATATCCTTTCATGAACCGATTGATCGTTGAAACAAATATGGAAATTGAAAGGGGGTTTGACGAATGGCGATTTCTCAATTATAGATGAAATAATATCATCTATATAGAGGTGTTCAATGGACGCGAGGCTACCATCCCTTAATGTTCTTAGAACGTTTGATGCAGCGGCAAGACTGAAAAGCTTCAAAAAGGCAGCCGAGACGTTACATGTGACGCCAACGGCAGTCTCTCACCAAATCAAGGCATTGGAGGAGGGGCTTGGGACCCGTCTGTTTGAGCGCCAGACCCGTGCAGTTAAGCTAACCAGAGAAGGGGAGTTACTTTCTGATACCACTTTCAACATCTTTCGCCAGCTTAACCACACCGTCAACGAAATTGTCGGCTCAAAAGAGACGCTGACGATTAGTACAACATCTTCTTTTGCCTCAATGTGGCTGGTGCCAAACCTGGAAAAGTTTTACAGGGCACATCCGGGTATTGATGTTTCCCTTCAAACCGGAGAGCAGAAAATTGATGTCCTGCGCGATCGTCGCATTGATCTTGCGATCAGCTATGGGCAGTACGATCCCGCGCAACTTCACACAACAAAACTCGTCACTGAAAAATTTGGCCTATACGCGACGCCGACATATCTTGAAAAATTCACTGAGCTGAAGGACGCGCAGCTTCTGGAGACGGCGTGGGTGAACAAATCTTTGCCATCAATTACCTGGGAGGCGCTTATCAATCAACAGGGGCGCGAGGAAGGTCACCCGACCTACATAATACGGCGGTTTGATCAGGAACATCACGTCATACAAGCCGCCCTGGCGGGTCAGGGAATTGCGCTTGTAAGCTCTATTCTGGTTAGAAATGCTTTGAAAGAACAATGGCTTGTTCCTTTTTCTGACAATACCTTGCCGGGTGAAATTGCCGGTTTGACATATTATCTTGTCGTGCCCCCCCATAATCAGCGCAACAAAAGCGTCGGGGCCTTTACTGAATGGTTGTTGACAGAATTCCGGAAGAGCCTCTCCTAATCAATACTTGCGGTCTCTTTATCTGATTGCCGGGTGTTGTTTCACCTAAAGCACGATAAATTGCATCATGATAAGACCTGCTTGCATTTGCGTAGATTATACCTTTTCGAAAAGACGCAGATTAAAAGAATCGAGAATCTAACAGCTTATTTATCATCGCTTTCACTTCCATAGATTTTTGCTTGTCGCTTCTCAATAGCAAGAAAGACTTGAAGTAAATTGGGGGATCAAATGGAATAAGCGACAATCCGCTTCGGTCAAAGGAGCTTTCAATCGCGAGGGGGTTTGTGAGGCCTATGCCGATCCCAAGCTTGACCAACTCCGCCACGGTAATGGCATAGGGTGTCTCGATGACAATATTTGGGTTGATCCCATTCTCATTGAGAACAGTATCTATTTGTTGGCGCGCGCTATCCTCAGACATGAACGCGATAAAGTCCTCACCATCGAGATCTTGTGGTCTTATAACTTCTTTAGTTGATAAGGGATGTTTATTTGGTACGGCGCAAATTGCCCTGACACTTGTGAAAACTTCAAAATGCATTCCCTCTGTATCGATCTCTTCTGCAGCCAGTCCGATGTCAAAATGTCCGTTGTAAACCAGGTTGCGAACTCGAGCAGATGAGGCAATCTGCAAGGTAATCGCGGTACTCGGATATTCCTCTCGAAACTTGGCGATAGCCCTGGGTACCAGGGAAGAACCTTGTGAGGGAATGCTGGCAATTCGGATCTGCCCTGAACCGAGATCCCGAATTCTAGCTGCTGACGTCCGCAATGAATCAAGACCGCGAAAAGAAGTTTTTACGTCACGAAAGAACATTTCACCTTCCGGTGTTGGCACTAATCGTCCGCGAATACGATTGAATAGTGGAAATCCAAGTGACCTCTCCAGTTCTGCGATTGCCCGACTGATTGCTGGTTGAGTTATTTGAAGAAGATCTGCTGCGCGGGAGGCCGAGCCAGCCATCATAACTGCCCGAAAGGTTTCTATCTGCCGAAAGTTCATGCGAATTTAATAGTCCAATAATTTAACCTATAAGTTTTTAGCATAGACTTGTTTCTTTTCGTCAATTGTTTTTGATCATTTCCAGAGCTAACTTGATTTCACTTTCCCGTTTGGGGGCTTTCAAAGAATACAATTGAATATAGGCAGGTAAGGAATTGAATATGTCATTGTTGAAATCAACATTTACGAAAGTATTGACGTCCTGTGTTGTGGCCGGGATGTATATTTCTTCAGGCTATGCGGCAGAAGTTAATTGGGATTTCCCGATTTCTTGGCCGGAAAATAATTTTCATACTGTAAATGCAACAAAATTTGCGTCAGAAGTTGAAAAATCTACAAATGGCGAAGTAATAATTACGATTCACCCAAACGGATCGTTGGGCTTTAAAGGGCCAGAGATGCTCACGAGTGTAGAACAGGGGTTGGTGCCAATTGCCGACATTGTCATGAGTGCTCAATCTGGTATCGCGCCAATTCTGGCGCTTGATACGCTGCCTTACCTGGTTAATGACATCGATCAATTGCAGATTCTGTATAAACACTGGCGGCCTGCAGTAGAAAAGGCGGCGGCGAAGCATAATCAGAAAGTGCTTTATATGGTGCCCTGGCCCCCGGCAATGATCTACACGAAATCGCAAGTAAACAGCATAGACGACCTGAAAGGCGTGAAGGTTCGTACATATAGCAAAAGTTCCAGTGAAATGATGAATAGTCTCGGGATGACTGCGATACAGATGCCTTGGGGAGAGCTAATTCCAGCGTTAGCCTCTGGGGCCGTTGAGTCTGTGACTACTTCGGCAGCTTCCGGCGTCGATGGCAAGCTTTGGGAGTATCTCGACTACATGTATGTGACGTCCCACACATGGTCCACGAACATGGTGACAGTCAATCTGGATGCTTGGAATGCTTTATCCGACGCGCAACGTTCTACTATTGATGAACTAGCTCAGAAGCTAGAGCCGGTGTTTATTGAGAATGCTCTTTCAGATCACATCGCAAAACTGAATACGCTGCAGAGCAATGGCATTGAACTCGGGACAATTTCACCAGACACGCTAGAAAACATGAAGACGCTTACGGCGCCCTTGGTCGAGAAGTATGTCAACGAGGTGGGTGCACCCGCGTCCGATGTTCTCAAAAAATATCGTACAGAAGTAAACGGCTAAGTGATGAACGTGAGAAAAGTGATAGGGCGTGCAATTCGCTTTGCTGATTGCCTGACTTTGGCAATGGCGTGGATCGCCGGCGGGCTTGTCATGCTTGTTACGATACTAATCCTGATCGAGGTGGTGTCCCGTTCTCTATTGAACATTAGCATGGCATTCGCTTGGGAGTTTTCCAGTATTGGTGCCGGATTGGCTATGTTGTTGGGGACCCCCTACGCTTTTCTCACCTATGGGCATATTCGTTTAACATTGCTTGATGAAATGCTTGGACAACCATGGGCATCCAGGTTGGCGATATTAACAACGGTGTTTGGGTTGATTGTTTTGGTTGGAATAACAGTCGCGACTGGGCAGCTTGCATATTACTCGTTCAGTCGAGGGGTAACATCTTTTGCAACGGATCTGCCCTTAGCTTTACCACAGGCTGTCATTTGTTTTGGATTCCTTGCCGCTTCCATACAACTTGCGGCGGCTCTTGCGCGCCTCACCATGGATTTCGACAACTTAAATGTGAAGGGCGTGGATGGGTAGCATGGCAATTGTAGCAATTTGTACGGTAGTACTTCTTTTTCTGACTTTGGGAACGGGCCTGTGGATTGGTCTGTCACTAGTGACAACCGGCGCGGTTCTCATGGAAGTTTTTCGGAGCATTCCGACCGCAAAATTATTGTCTCAGCAGATCTTCAATGTTGTGTCGACGCCGGAATTAGTCGCCCTTCCACTCTTCATTCTGATGGGCGAGATACTTTTTCATACACGCCTGGCGGAAAATTTGTTCTCTGGATTGCGTGTTTGGATTAACCGACTTCCTGGTCAATTGCTCCATGTAAATGTTTTGGCATGTACGGTTTTCGCCGCTGTTTCGGGTTCATCTGCGGCGACCACGGCGACTGTTGGTCGCATTACATTGGATGAATTGGACAAGCGTGGTTATGACGGAAATGTATCCGTTGGATCGCTTGCAGGCGCAGGAACATTAGGTTTCCTGATCCCTCCTAGTCTTATCATGATTGTATATGGTGTTATCGCGGAAGAGTCTGTTCTGAAGCTCTTTGCTGCAGGGATTCTACCCGGATTGATGATTGCCGGACTATTCATGCTCTATATTGCCGGAGTGTCACTGGTTCGGCCGAAAGTAACGCCTAAGTCGGACGAAAAGTTTACGTTTTCGCAAAAGCTTAGAGGTGTTCGGGAGTTTGGGCCGGTGACTTCACTCATCGTATTCGTACTTGGTTCAATGTACGGTGGGTTTGCAACACCAACAGAAGGGGCTGCATTTGGTGTTCTTGGGGCGGTCATAATCGGAGTCTGTCAGCGAACACTGACAATATCAAACTTCGGAAAAGCCATTTTGTCTGCGACCAGAACCTCCAGTATGGTTTTTCTTATACTTGTTGGCGCAGTTTTCTTTTCTGTAAGTCTTGGATTTCTTGGATTACCCAAGTTTATCGCAGTGCAAATTGCCGGCCTGGAATTGTCGGCATTTCAGTTAATTGTTGCATTGGTCTTGTTCTACGCATTGCTGGGTACTTTTCTGGATGGCATTTCAAGTCTTTTGATGACCTTGCCCATTACACTGCCGCTTGTTCTACAGGCTGGGTATGACAAAATCTGGTTTGGTGTCTTCATAATCGTAACAATTGAGATGGCTCAAATTACACCGCCACTGGGTTTCAATCTCTTTATTCTGAAAGATATGACAAAGCGGACGATTGGGCAGATCGCCATGTCAGCCTTGCCATTTTTCTTGATACTTTGTTTGGCCTGCTTGCTGTTAGCGGCATTTCCAAGTATCGCGACCTTTTTGCCGTCGATAATCACAACAGATGTCAAATAAAGAAAACTACTAAGGAAAAGACTATGAGCTATTCATCTAAAAAGAGCCCGAATTCAGAGAAAATCCTGATTTCTTCAGGGTCTCCGTTTGAGGAAATGACAGGATACTCGCGTGCTGTTGCGTTTGGTGAAGAAATCCATGTTTCGGGCACAACTGGATATGATTACTCAAATATGACCATATCTGAAGACACCGGAGAACAAGCGGACCAATGCTTCAAAAACATCAAGAAAGCTTTGGAAATGGCAGATTTTGAGATTGAGGATATTGTTTGCCTGCGCACTTACTTTCCTAATCGTTCAGATTGGGCGGCCATCGCAGAGGTGATCTCAAAATGGTGCAACTCTGCCCGCCCGACCAGCACAGCTGTTGTCTGCGGCCTGGTGGATGAAGAAATGAAAGTTGAGATTGAGGCTTACGCTCGGCGGACTTCCGCAAGGTAAATCAGTTTTTCTCTGACGAAAAATCAAAAAATTGGCGAGTGAAATGATTTCAAAAAATAGACCGATAGCGGACTGTACAATCAATTGGGTTTACACCGATGATCTTGATGGCACCAAGGCGTTCTATACCGAAAAAATTGGTTTGAAGGTCGCGTATCAGCAGGAAGGTACGTTCATTTTTCATCTTGGCAGAGATTGTCTTCTTGGGATCTGTAAAGTTCGGCCGGGAAGGTATGTCGAGCCTCGCGGAACGATGAATACCATTGTGACGAATGAAGTTGATGATTGGTATGAAAAGCTGATTGACGCGGGCGTAGAGATTGAATGTCCTCCGCAACATAACGAAACTTTTGGAATCTATCATTTTTTTGCAAAAGATCCGAATGGCTATGTCATTGAATTTCAACGATTTACAGATCCTCGTTGGGCCGAAATGCGAAAGCAGATGAGTAACGAAGAATGACAGATAATTTCACACTTTTTAATTACAGCCCCTACAACCGGCGGCCGCAAATCCGTTGGCCGGATGACGCTCGCATCGCACTCGTTGTGGTGCCCAATATTGAGTACTATGAATACAATCCGCCAGGTAATTCCCGCTATCAAGGATGGGAACGTCCTGCCCCGGACATCCTGTACCTATCTCATCGGGACTATGGAAACAGGGTCGGGTTGCATCGCATGATGTCTGTGATGGAGCGATATGACGTTCGGGGCACGGTCTCGCTAAACGTGGCCTTATGTGATCACATTCCTGAAATTATCGAGGATTGTTGCAACCAGGGATGGGAGCTTTTTTCGCATGGAATATACAACACAAGATATATGTATGGCCTGACCGAAGATCAGGAAAGAGAAGTAATTCGCGACTCGATCGCTTCTATCAAGAAACATAGTGGGCAGGGTATGGCAGGATGGTTATCTCCATCCATCACACCGACAATTCATACAACTAGATATTTAGCAGAAGCCGGCGTGAAATATACATGTGATTTCTCCCATGATGATCGACCAATTGGAATTGAGTTTTCAGGTAGTCGGATTATTAGCATGCCGTATTCATATGAGATCAACGACTATTTTGCATTGAACTCATATCATTACACTCCTGAAGAATATCTGGATGTAATCAAGCGGCAGTTTGATCAATTATACGAAGAAGGTGAAGAATCCGGAACAGTTCTCTCGCTGCCCCTACATCCTTACATCATCGGACAACCTCATCGGATTGATATTCTCGATCAGGCGCTTGACTACATTACCGGGCATTCAGCTGTTTGGCGTGCAACAGGAAGAGAAGTCGCCGATCACTGCCTTGCGCATTTTGATGAATATTATGGAGGCAATAATGGACGCTGACTATCTCCAATATGAATATCGCAGAAAAGGCTATGATCATGGTCTCTTTAGTTTTTCCGATAGCTTCTCTCGCCCGCCTCTGTTGCTACCCGATGGGGCTAAAGTTGCGGTTGTGATACTGCCGGTTTTGCAACATTTTCCGGTTTCCGGGCAGGCCGGAGAGTATCCCAATTTATGGGATATAAGCCGGTATGATTACGGAGTGCGGGTAGGTATTTTCCGCATCCTTGAAACGCTGGGTAAGTTTGATTTTCCAGCTACCGTCGCATTCAATGCCTCTCTAGCAAAGCTCGAGCCCCTCGTTAATCAAATGCGCGATGCCGCCTGTGAGATCATTGGGCATGGAAGTAACATGAATGTCCTTTTCACAAACGACCTTGGGTATGAAGAAGAGAGCCGGGTCGTTGGTGAAAGCCTGCAAATTCTGGAGAGTACATTTGGAAGTAAAGTTACGGGCTGGCTATCTCCTCAATCGTCAGAATCAAATCATACTCCCCGCATACTTGCCTCACATGGGATCAAGTATCAATTTGATTGGTCGAATGATGACAGGCCCTATTGCTTTGATCTGGCAGATGAGAACCTGATCGCGATGCCCGGCAGTTACGAACTAAGCGACAAATGGGCGATGGAGCAGTTGAACTACACCTCTCCTCGTTGGGCGGATCAAGTGCTTCAATATGTGAATGTTCTCTGCACAGAGGCCAGCGAACATGGCGCACGTGTCATGACATTACAGCTTCATCCATGGATAGCGGGGCAACCGCATCGAATTAGGTCTCTTGAGAAAATTTTTGAGCACCTTCAGGCGCGGGAGGATGTTTTGGTAGCAAAAGCAGAAACGATCATTGAGAGCCTTGAACCACAACTTAGGAAAGATGGTTCTGGCGGGAATTCGGATGTAACGCCTCCATAGACGGGCTCAGGTTCAGAATTTCTCTGAGTTTATTCAATTGTCCACCGCGACATCGCCATAGTTGCAGCCAGTGGCCACAGAATTGCTTTGCCTAAAAGCCTTAAACGGGACGCAAACTTAAATCGCTGAAATGGAAGAAAATCAAAATGACGGGAATTAAGCGTGAAACAGAAGTGGCGAGCCTAATATCGTTCGCGCACAGAATATTTGATGAAAAGGGTCTTAGCCGTGAGACTTTGAGTGAAATATTGGACAGATTAACGGATCTGGCCGCACAAACAGACTTATGGAATTCGGAAGCCTATCCGCCGCCGAAGGAAGGCGAATTGCAGGTCCGATATCTGATTAGCCAAGATGAAGATGCAACCTACGCCCTCTATCTTAACACGATGCGTCCTGGGAAGAAAATTCCACCACATGATCATACTACATGGGCATGCATAGCGGCAGTAGAAGGTGTTGAGACAAACACAATTTATACCCGTCTGGATGATGGCGAGGAACCGGGAAAAGCAACCATCGAAAGCATCGATGAAATAGAAGTCGGTCCTGGACAGGGAGTAGCACTTCTTCCGAACGACATCCATTCAGTAACCATCATGGGGAGCGAGCCCATTCGCCATTTGCATCTATATGGCAGGGCGTTGGAAACACTGACTGAGCGCACGGTTTTCGATATTGAAGCCGGAACCTGTCGGATAATGGATGTCGGCGTTAAAACACGTTCCGCGAATGCAAAGGACAAGTTATGAGTACCTGTGTCACCACCAAATTAATTACTGCGGACGAACTTAAAGTACGCTTGACGGCCCGCGAAGAAATCGCCTTGCTGGATGTCCGAGAAGCCGGAGAATTCGGCGAAGGACATATGTTGTTTGCCTCCAATTGTCCTTATAGCAGGCTTGAACTTGATATCACGAAACTGGTCCCGAACCGGCATGCTTTTTGTGTGTTATGTGATGGAAATGACGGTGTGGCTGATCGGGCTGCCGTTCGACTGAATGCAATCGGATATGAGAATATAAATATTCTCGACCAAGGTATGACTGGATGGAAAGAAGCAGGCTTTAGTGTCTTTAAAGGAATTAATGTTCCAAGCAAAATACTTGGTGAACTGATCGAAAAAGCTGAGAGAACTCCTAGAATTACTCCCGATACATTGTCCAGCTGGCAGGAAGAAGGCAGGTCTGTGATGGTCATTGACGGCAGGCCTTTCTCAGAACATGCTAAATTTACATTGCCAGGATCCAGATGTATTCCAAACGGCGAGTTTTTATACCGCAAGGATAGCCTCTTGAATGATCCCGAATTGACCATTGTCATTCACTGCGCAGGGCGGACACGCGGGCTGGTTGGGGTTCAAAGCCTGATAGATGCATCGATTGATAATCCGGTTTTTGCACTGGAGAATGGAACCCAGGGTTGGGCATTATCCGGGCGAGAACTGGCGCGAGGACAGGTCAGCGAACCCTTGCCGGAAGTTAATGCCGACATCATAAAACAAGGTGCAAGGACCGCAGAAAGATTGGCGGCTTCGCATGATATTCCCTTCATCGGAGCAGATACAGCCAGGCAGTGGTTTCACGACAAGTCGAAAACAACATATTTGCTTGATGTACGAACAAGTGAAGAATTTGAAGCAAGGCATTTTCCCGGGTCAGTGCATGCCCCCGCAGTGCAAATTGTTCAAGCGACTGATGAATGGATTGGTGTTCGCAACAGTAGAGTTGTTCTGATTGATGATAATGGCCTTCGCGCAACTTCGGCAGCCTCACGGTTAAAAAGACTAGGTTATTCCGTTGCTGTGATGCGCACTGAATTTGAAGCATTGGGAGCATGGGACACTCCGGAAAAGTCTTTGCCTGAATTCTGCGAATTCCCCAACATGAAGGAAATTTCAGCAGCGCAACTAAAAGCGAATAAGGATCAATTCAGTATAATTGATGTGCGCCCCAGTTCTCAATATCGGGAAAAGTGTATTCCGGGGTCGTCCTGGTCCATACGCCCGAAGTTAGATCAGTTGGACTTTGAGCGTGGAACAAATATTGTGTTGATCTCTGACAATCCGTCAATTGCGAATTTGGCAGTTCTTGACCTACAGGAAGCGACTTCCGCCGATATGTATTTTCTGGCTGGAGGTATAGAGAGCTGGGAGGAGATAGGCGGTGAGCTTGAACTGGATTCCAATCGGCCATCAGTCGTAGAATCTATAGACTATTTGTATTTTGTTCATGATCGACATTACGGCAACATGGAGTCCGCCCGGCAATATATTGCCTGGGAGATCGGACTGATAGACCAACTTGATAATGATGAGAGGCAGCTCTTCCAAATATCTTTAGAAGAGGAAGTCACTCATGGATAGAATGACTCAACTGGTAAGGTCCGGGCGGGATTTGCCCACGGATAATCGGCCTGCAGCGATCAATCCGCCGGTTATCAAGGCATCGACAGTTCTCTACTCCGACTTGGAGATGATGCAGCTAGTTCGTTCCCGCCGGGATAAAGGAGAGAGAATATTTTCATATGGCGCGCATGGCACCCCGACCACGCATTTTCTGGAGGACAGTCTCTGTGCCCTTGAAGCTGGTGATCGTGCGTTTGTTTTTCCAACCGGGCTCAGCGCCCTAGCGGCGGTCTTCTTGACTTACACCAAGCCGGGAGATCATGTTGCGGTGATTGACAATGCATATCCACCGGTTCGCAGATTATGCGATGAGTATTTTGCAAACCGGGGGGTGAAGGTGTCATACTTTGCGCCTAACCCAGAAAGTCTCTCCGAGGTTATTCGATCTGAGACTAGCCTTGTATTGGCAGAATCACCCGGATCAGGGACCTTTGAAATTGTGGACCTTCCAGCTTTGGCAAAGATAGCCCACGAACATGAGGCGATACTTGCAGTTGATAATACATGGTCAGCGGGAGTGTTCCTTCAGCCGTTGAAGCTTGGGGCTGATATTTCGGTGCAGGCCGCGACAAAGTATTTATGCGGAGCATCGGACATTATGATGGGAACCATAGTGTGCAAGGAAGCATGCGCAAAGCATTTATATGATGTAGTGACATTACTGGGTATTATAACAAGCCCGGAAGATTGTTACGATACCTTGCGGGGGATGCGCAGCCTATACCCACGACTTAAACAGCATGAACAAACCGCGATTGAGCTGGCGAAATGGCTAAATTGTCAGGATGCAGTAGCAATGGTTTTGCATCCGTCCTTGCCGGATCATCCTGGGCATGAAATTTGGAAACGTGATTTTTCGGGATCAAGCGGTTTATTCGCATTTGGTTTTTCTGATGAATATGTCGCGAAAACACCGGATTTTATTAATGAACTTAGGTTGTTCGGTATAGGATCATCTTGGGGTGGTTTTGAAAGTCTTGCGTTGCCAGTATCGCCTGAATCAATACGAAGCTGCGGCTCCTGGGATGGTCCAAACACTTTGGTTAGAATACATGCGGGTCTTGAATCTCCCGGCGATTTGATTGCTGACCTTCAGCAAGCATTGGCCAAAATATCGCAATAAGAATGATTGGATAGATTGCATAGATGTATTGCGACCGCCAATTCAAGTTGGCTATTCGCTGATCACCAATAAGCGAAATCCATAGAAATTTAATTAGAATTACCTTCGCCGAACTAGACATTACATCGGGCGAATTGGATGAACATGGAATGGAGAGTTAGATGAAACCGGTAATTGATGTCATTTCTCTGGGTGGCACAATAGCAATGAAAGACAAGAGCGGATCGGCTGGAGTTGTGCCAACTTTATCAGCCGATGATCTTGTGCAAGCTGTTCCACAACTGGCAGAAATTGCTGCAATCCGAACACATTCACCTTGCAATGTGCCCAGCGCTCATCTGACCTTTGAAGATATTTTTAATGTAGCAAGTAAGATCAGAATGTTGGCGCAAGAGGGATCCGCTGGCTTTGTCATTACACAAGGAACTGACACCATTGAAGAAACAGCTTATGCGCTGGACCTGTTGCTTAGGCTTGAAGTGCCTGTTGTCGTAACGGGAGCAATGCGGAACCCGACAAAGCAAGGAGCCGACGGTCCGGCCAATATACTGGCTGCGGTCCAGGTGGCGGTAGAACCAGCTGCAAAATCTCTTGGTTCTCTTGTCGTGTTCAACGATGAGATACATTCAGCCCAGTTTGTCCGAAAAACGCATACAAGCAATCCATCAACATTTCGATCGGATCCGCTGGGGCCGATTGGTTGGCTGACTGAGGACGAAGTGAGAATACATTTAGAACCAAAAAGCCGACCGGTTCTCGGCTCTAGTGAATTTGATGATGACGTACGGGTTGCGATTATAAAGTTAGGGCTAGGTGACGATGGCAGATTGATCGATGCCGCGGTTACCGCAAGTTATTCCGGGCTTGTCATTGAGGGATTAGGAGGAGGGCATGCATCTGTAAGCGCAGCCAATGCTTTGGAGCGTGCCTGCGCGAAAATACCGGTAGTCCTTGCATCACGTACAGGAGCGGGTGAAGTTCTGACTTCTACATATGGGTTTGTCGGATCAGAAATTGACCTTCTCTCAAAGGGGCTTGTCCCTGCAGGTCGCCTTGATGGATGTCGCGCGAGAGTATTGCTGACTTTGTTGCTTTGCTCAAAAGAAACAAGTGTTGAAAACATTGCCGATGCATTTCTTTCCCATGGAACACAATAGACTATTGATCCTATTAAACAGTCAAAGCCGCTTTTAGCTATCTTTTGCATTGGAGGGTTCCGGGTTGAACGCGTGGCACAGACAAATTTACACTTCCTGTTTGGGGCTATTTCCTGGCCTTCTTCTTTGCCTGACGGTTGCCGCGGCGGCGCGATTTTTATCGGAACATTACCTCGCACCGCAAATGCTGTTTGCATTGTTGTTGGGGATGGCCTTTCATTTTCTCGCAGAAGAGGGAAAATGTGTCGAGGGGGTTGAATTCTCATCGAAAACCGTACTTCGGTTCGGTGTTGCTTTGCTCGGGATGCGACTGACAATCGATGACGTCCTTTCGCTTGGCTGGGCGCCTGTTGGTGTGATTATCAGTGGGGTCGGGGCGACTATAATTGTGGGAATTTTCTTATCTAGATTGCTGGGCCGCCGTCGCCGTTTCGGGACATTGACAGGGGGCGCGGTTGCCATTTGCGGGGCATCTGCCGCGCTGGCCATTTCTTCTGTGTTGCCAAAATCAAAAAACAGCGAAAGAGATACGATCTTTACCGTCATTGCGGTAACGGCCCTCAGTACATTGGCGATGATCCTGTATCCCATTGTGGTCAGTCTTCTGGGGCTTAATGACAGGTTTGCCGGAATATTTCTGGGCGGGACAATCCATGATGTCGCGCAGGTCGTCGGCGCGGGTTACGCTGTGTCTTCTGAAGCCGGGGATATCGCCACAATTACCAAGTTGTTGCGGGTGTCCTTGCTGGTACCGATCGTGCTGATTATCTCACTATGTTTCAAGACGCGACGGGCAGGGGCGTCGGCCGAGTTTCCTTTACCCTTGTTCGTTATCGGATTCTGTTTCTTTGTCGGGCTTAACAGCTTCCAGATTGTTCCAGTGGAGATCAGGGACATGCTGGTCCAGCTATCCTCCTGGTGCCTGGTTATGGCGATAGCAGCTCTGGGGATCAAAACATCATTAAAGGACATGTTGACCATCGGCTATCAGCCAATGCTTCTCATAACACTGGAAACACTGTTCATTGCTGCGTGGGTCCTTCTCGGTGGGGCTTATCTAATTGGCTAATGGTACTGTCGGCACTGTCAGCAGAAAATGGATTGATGGTCATATTTCGTCTGGACGCAATAAAAATGACCCGTTTCGCTATTTCAAGACATCGCCCGAGATCATCCGCCTGGCGGTGATGATGTATGTTCGATTTCCGCTTTCTCTGCGAAATGTCGAAGACCTTCTTCATGAACGAGGCATCGACATTTGTCATGAAACGGTCCGCTATTGGTGGAACAGGTTCGGTCCGTTGTTCGCAGGAGAAATACGTAAGAAGCGGACCCATCCGTCTCAGAATTATTCAAATTGGAAATAGCATCTTAATGAGGTCTTTGTGAAGATCTATGGCGAGACATATTGCCTGTGGCGTGCTGTTGACCACGAGGGGGAAGTGCTGGAAGCCTTTGTTTCCAAGCGCTGCGACCGCAAGGCAGCAATGGTTTTCCTGAAGAAACTTATGAAATGGTATGGAAAGCCGCGCGAAATTGTTACAGATCGTTTAAAGTCATATCGTGCCGCTATGAAGACCATCGGAAATGCTGAGGTTCAAGAGGTTGGCCGGTGGAAGAACAATCGCTGCGAAAACTCACATCTACCATTTCGACGAAGGGAGCAGGCGATGCTACAATTCAGGCGCCTGCGAAGTTTGCAGAAATTTGTCTCAATCTATGCATCCGTCCACAACCACTTCAACCATGAGCGTCACTTAACCAAGCGAAAGACATTCAAGTTTCAAAGAAATGCCGCACTGGCCGAGTGGCAGCAACTCAGCGCGGCATAATAGGGGGCACCTTATCGTCAATTTACGCCAAACGGAGACGAGGGCGCCTTCGTCTGTTAGCACCTTTCTATTTCATGTAAGGTCGCCGATTTTTTCGCGCTTGACGTGGATGCCTGCCTGTTCTCGATCCCAAGTGTCCGCAGTTACGCCCTCTTGACGAAGCAGATGTTTTTGAACTTTTTGAGTGGGCGTCTTTGGTAGATCTTCGAGCACTCTTATATAGCGCGGGATCATGAAATGTGCCATGCGCGGACGTAAAAACTCAATCAAGTTTTCAGGGTCTATGGTGCAACCAGGTACTGGGGCAACGACAACCAAAACTTCGTCCTCTCCAAGGGGGCTCGGCACGCCAACGGCTGCTGCCTCGCGCACATTGGCATAGGCAGTCACTTCATTTTCAACTTCAAACGACGAGATATTTTCGCCTCTGCGGCGGATAGCATCTTTAGCCCGGTCGACAAAAAAGAAATTTCCGTTCTCATCGCGCGTAAAAAGGTCGCCAGTATGAAACCAGCCGTTCCGCCAGGCGTCGGCTGTTGCGGACGGATTGTTGTTATAACCATGATTCAGTCCCCAGGGTTTGTCATCGCGGACAATCATTTCACCGATGGTTCCGACGGGAACTTCGCAATCATTGGAATCGACAAGCCTCACTTCGGCTCCAGGGCGCACCTTGCCGCAGGAACCGACTTTTGAAGGATTACGTTCTGATATCAACTGCCCGCTAATCTCGGTCATATTGAAGGCGGTATAGACATCGACACCAAACCTCTTTCGAAATGCCGTAACATCCTCCGAAAGTGGAACCATAATAACCGTTTTTAATGAATGACTTTGATCGTCAGGACTGTAAGGCGCCTTATTCAAAAATGACGTCATTGCACCAAGCAGGGTTACACAGGTAGTCCCGGACCGTCGAACAGTATCCCAAAATTGATCTGTTTTAAAGGAGTCTACAAGTGCAATAGCTCCACCTTTGGTCAACATGCCATAGACGCTACTTGTGCCGCCTGCATGGAACAACGGCAGATTAATCAAGCGCCTGTCCTCTGAACTAAGCATTTTGTTCAAGCTCGTTGTCATAGTGTACAGATGTAAATATGAAGACAGAACACCCTTGGAGGGTCCGGTTGTTCCAGAGGTATATATTATCGACTGGAGTTCCCAAGGGTCGATGAGGCGGTCCAGCGGTTCAGGAACATCGCCCGGTGACCCAAGCGCATCTATACTGAACACTGTCAATTGCTCCATTTCGGCAGAGCCGCCAACCACGACGACCGTCTCCAAATTTGCCAGGTCAATGCCTTTCAGACGATCGATGAGGTCAACATGTGTGATAAGAACTTTCGCGTCAGAGTTTTTAATAACATGCTCAAGCAAGCCGCCGCGATATGCCGTATTGATGGGAACATAAACTGCGCCAATGTAATTAATGCCGAACCAGCAACGCAGCATTAATGAACTGTTGGGCAACCAGACCACCACCCGGTCACCTCGATTTACGTTGAGCTTTTGTAATCCTGACGCAGTTCGTAGGGCTTCTTGCTGAGTGCGTCGATAGGACCAAGTCTCTTCGCCTTCGAACCATGCAAAGTCTTGCTCCGGGACTTCATCGGCTAACCGATCGAGGATATGACGCAATACACACTGATCGCGTGCCGGAATGCGCGGATCAGGGAATGGTTGGCCTGGCGAGCTTGTCAACGGCATTTATCTTCTCCTGCTGTAATCTGGATTTTTGCTTTTTTTAAGTCAGGCCGCTACGGCGCTTCCTTTTCTACCAATTCATTTAGAATTTCTTCGGTATGGAGACCCGTTCGTGTGAGTGGCCTGCCAACCGCTGACGGTGTTCTGGAAAATCGGGGTGCAACGTTTGTCTGTAGGGTGTCCTCGACAGTAACGACGGTCTCCCGGGCCTTAATATGCGGATGATTTGCTACTTCGGCAAAAGATAGGACGGGAGCGAAGCAAACATCGGTTCCTTCTAACAAGTCGCACCAGTCAGCACGGGTGCGGCTGCGGAAAAGTTCGCGCAATTTGGCTGTCATTCTGGGCCAGCTTTCCTGGTTCATTTGCTGTTCCCACAGGGGGTCATTTAGCTCCAGTTTGTCCTTTAACATTGAGAAAAACTGCGGTTCGATACTGCCGATAGAAATATACTCGCCGTCTGATGTCTCGTATATATTGTAGTAGGGCGCGCCACCGTCGATCTGGTTCGAGGCACGCTCATCGTTCCATCTGCCTTCCGACACGCGCGTCAGGAAGGTTCCAGCCAGCGAGGTGGCCCCATCCACCATCGCGGCATCTATAACCTGCCCCTTGCCGGACCTGGAGCGTTCAAATAGGGCGGCGCAAATCCCCATGGCCAGATAAAGCGAACCGCCACCAAAATCGCCGATAAGGTTGAGCGGAATAGACGGGGCGCCGCCTTGAGGGCCGATTGCCGCCAGCGCACCGGTTAAGGAAATATAGTTGATATCATGCCCGGCTGACTGGGCGAGGGGGCCTTCCTGGCCCCATCCCGTCATACGGCCGTAAATCAAGGCAGGGTTGCGTTCAAGGCAAATGTCAGGTCCAAGGCCTAGCCTTTCCATTACCCCCGGGCGAAATCCTTCAATTAATGCGTCTGAGTGTTTGACGAGACGCAGGGCAGTTTCCAAGTCGGCCGGGTTTTTCAAATCCAGGGCGATCGAACGCTTGCCGCGCGAAAATGTAGAAGTCGAAGGTTCTAGCTCCGCGGATACCCGATCGACGCAAATTACATCGGCCCCCATGTCCGCCAGGAGCATGCCGCAAAATGGTCCTGGACCTATGCCCGAAAATTCAATCACTTTAAGACCTGAAAGGGGTCCTCCCATTTTACTCACTCCAAATTTTTGTTGTAATAATTAGCCTTTGTCGCTGAAGCAGGTGGTGACCTTGCTATTCAACAAATCGATTGTTTTCGCAGTCGTAGGTTTGCTGATTTAGGGCGTTTTTCCTGAGCTCTACCTTAAGCACTTTTTCTGTCGGCGTTTTTGGCAATGCGTCTAGGAACTCTATATATCGTGGTAACATGAATTTCGGCATGCGTGGTTCCAGGAACGCGATCAGGTCGTCATGACTGACTGAATGGCCGGATTTAACCGCTACACAAGCTTTGACATCGTCATCCGTGTGATCGCTGACGACCTTGATCGCCGCTGATTCAAATACCGCCGGATGGGCATTGATCTCCCGTTCAATCTCAAAGCTGGAGATATTTTCACCTTTTCTCCGGATCGCATCATTATTGCGATCGCAAAAGACCAATTGTCCGTTTGGTGCCAAGCGCATTAGGTCGCCGGTATGGAACCAGCCGTTGCGCAATGCCTTATTGGTTGCATCAGGCATATTCACATAACTCTGCATGGTCATCCAGGGCTCCTTGGTTCGCACAATTAGCTCGCCCACGTCTCCCGGTGAGACTTCCATGTCGTGTTCGTCGACAATGCGTACTTCGATGTCATCGCGGACAAAGCCAGCATAGCCGGGTATTCCCTCGCCCATTGGCGCGGCAGATACGACAGACGCCTCAGTTGATCCGTAGGCGGTTAAAACACCACTGATACCAAAGCGTTCCTTGAACTTGTCCAAACCAGCAATGACCGGTGTGATACCGATTTTCTTGATGGGCTGGCTTTTATCATCCGGTCGTTCCGGCTGGTTTAGAAGAAACTGGGCAATGGTTCCGAGCATTCTGGTGCAGGTGCCGCCGTATTCGCGCGCGCTGTCCCAGAATGTGCTGGCGGAAAAGCCGGGTAAAACAACGGTTGAGGCGTTGTAAATGAAAGCGCCATATATACCGCCCCATTTCGCGGTCACGTGAAAAAGTGGCAATACGACCAGACTGACATCTTCAGGCGTGACGACATCCTGCTGGACAATAGCGGCGTAGCCATAAGCCTGCGCATGAGCGATCATCGCTCCCTTTGAAGGTCCGGTTGTCCCAGATGTATAGATAATTGAAATTATGTCCCATGGCTTGACGTCGTCAATTGCTTCGTGACGGCGCGCGAGTTCGTCATAGGCAATGAGTTTAATTCGCGACGGTATCCCGTGGTCTGAAGTTATTTTCCCACGCACGATGACGATGTCCAGGACCTCTAGATCACTCGAAATCTCGGCAAGGCGCTCCAGGTATTTATCCTCAATTATCATGATGTTGGCGTTCGTCGTCTCGATCACATGAGCAAGTAATGATCCGCGGTAAGCGGTATTGATCGGAACTTCAATTCGTGCCGTCAAACCCAAACCAATCGAAAGGCACACAAAGTCAGCAGTATTGTCCAGCATCGCCAAAACCGACTTTTGCCGGCCAAGTCCCAGATCAATAAGGGCGCCCGCAAGTGATATGCCCTCATCGACGAGTTCGCGGTAGGTAAGGGTGCGCGAAGGGTCACGTAGGGCGACTTTATCAGGGGTTACCTCTATCGCGGATTTCATCACGGTACTTAACGTCCGTTCCATCATAGGGGGTAGTTTCACCTTGAACCGAGGCGTTTGTTCAACTCTCATGGACATCTCCCGTAAATAGCGTGTTGGAAAGACCGCATTTCCAGTTACCCAACCCTGTTGGCTGTGAGCGATAGATCGTCACGCTTCAACTTTCTTGATTGTTCTTTCGTCCAGTCTATAAATAAATTGGTAGACAAATCAATTTTTATTTTGATAATTGCCATTGAAAAAATTTGTGGAGAATGAAGGCAGGGATGTAACTGCTTACAGAGATATTTTCTCTCCCAAAAAACCAAAAGAACGGAGTATGACCTTGTCACTTAGTGCCGTATTGATTGCAAATCGCGGTGAGATATCAGTGCGTATCGCGCGTGCCCTGGCCGAATTGGAAATCGAGAGTGTTGCAATCTATGCTTCTGACGATTCCGATTCCCAGCATGTTCAAATAGCTGATCGTTCAGTTGCATTGCCGGGCCGAGGCGTGGCGGCTTATCTGGATATCGATGCAATTATCGCCATCGCGAAGAGTGCGGGATGCGATGCGGTGCATCCCGGTTATGGCTTTTTGTCAGAAAGTGCCGCCTTTGCACAGGCATGTGAAGATGCCGGCCTTACCTTTGTCGGACCAACACCAGAGATGCTCTCAAGCCTTGGTGATAAAGCCGCCGCCCGGCTTCTTGCGATAAATCTTGGGGTGCCCTTACTGCCTGGCACCAATACCACTACGTCGGTGGAGGAAGCGCACGCTTTCCTGAAAAACATCGATGATGGCAGCAGCGTAATACTTAAGGCGTTGTTTGGTGGTGGCGGCCGCGGAGCCCGGGTTGTTCATAAGAAAGAAGATCTGGATGCGGCTTTTGCGTCCTGTGTGGCAGAAGCAGAAAAAGCGTTTGGCAATGGGGAGCTGTATGTCGAACAATACCTGTCTCATGCTCGGCATATAGAAGTACAAATTCTCGGCGATGGTCAAGGCGGACTTGTTCACCTGGGCGAACGTGATTGTACATTGCAACGGCGACATCAGAAGCTAGTTGAGTTTGCGCCTGCGCCTGGCTTATCACCGGAAATTCGCGACGCGCTATGCCGTGATGCCCTGAAGATGGCGGCCGAGGTTGGCTATCGCGGGGCCGCTACTTTCGAGTTTCTTCTCGATTCCGATAAAGGAGATCGCTATTGGTTCCTGGAAGTTAACCCGCGCATTCAGGTCGAACATACAGTAACCGAAGAAGTCAGCGGCGTTGATCTGGTACAGGCGCAACTTCGGATCGCGGCGGGAGAAAGTCTTGCCGATATCGGACTGTCGCAAGCCCAATTTGTCACACCGTCGCGATATGCTGTGCAAGTGCGCTTGAATATGGAACGTCTAGACTCTACCGGCGAAATCTTTCCTGCAAGCGGAACTCTGTCTCGATATGATATGCCCTCCGGGCCGGGGGTTAGAATTGACGGCTTCGGCTATTCCGGCTACCGGGCTTCCCCGACATACGACACATTGCTTGCCAAAGTCATCGTTTCCGTCGGTAATTCTACCCAAGATGGCTTTCATCGGTTGATAACAAAGGCACAGCGTACGCTGAAGGAATGTCATATAGGCGGAATTGATACCAACCTGTTTTTTCAAAGAGCCCTTTTTGACCATCCTGCGCTCGCTGAAAATGTTTTTTACACTCGCTTCATCGAAGAACATAACGCGGAGCTCGTGGCCCGCGCGATCGAGATGCAACAAACATCCCAGTCGAGCGTCGCGCCGGCAGCAGAGGCAGAAACAACGGTCGTTGTCGCGCCTCCTGGCAGTGTCGCCGTATCGGCGCGCTTGTTTGGAATCCTTGCGGATGTCTTGGTCACTGAAAATGAGATTGTCCGGCAGGGTCAGCCAGTCGCCCTGATAGAGGCTATGAAAATGGAGCATATCGTGACGGCGCCAGAAGGGGGGACGGTTACGAAACTGCTGCTCGAGCCCGGAATGCAAACCGAGCCAGAAGCTGCCCTTATGTTTATCGACCAGACAAACGCTCCTGAAGATGGTGAGATGGTGGATGAAGTGCAATCGATCGACGCGATCCCACCTTCGCTGGCGGAACTATTCGAACGTAAAAAAACGTTGTATGACGAAAACCGGCCCGAAGCGGTGGCGAAGCGCCGAAAAACAGGTCAGCGCACGGCACGGGAGAATGTCGCGGATATATGCGATCCCGGTACTTTTAGAGAATATGGCGGTCTGGCGCTTGCAGAACAACGAACCCGTCGCACCGAAGAGGAACTGATCCGACTAAGCCCGGCGGATGGACTAATCGCCGGAACAGCCCGGGTTAATTCGAGTGACTTTTCTGGTTCGAAAAGTCGTTGCGCCGTTTTTGCGTATGATTATACGGTCTTTGCCGGCACGCAGGGGCGCACAAATCATAAAAAAATGGATAGGGTTTTTGAAATCGCGCGTCGTGAAAACCTGCCCATGATTATCTTCGCGGAAGGCGGTGGTGGTCGCCCTGGAGATGTGGACAGTATACTTGTTTCCGGTATGATCACGACAACCTTTACCACTTTAGCACGACGGAGCGGCCGGGCTCCAATCATCGGGATAGGCTCAGGACGGTGTTTTGCCGGCAACGCCGCTATCCTGGGTTGCTGCGATGTCATCATCGCTACCCAAAACTCCAACATTGGTATGGGCGGGCCGGCAATGATCGAAGGCGGTGGGCTCGGTGTGTTTCGCCCCGAGGAAATCGGGCCCGTTGATATTCAAACCGCAAATGGCGTGATTGACATACTGGTAGAAGATGAGGAAGAGGGTGCCGCCGTCGCACGTAAGTATCTGTCTTATTTTCAGGGGCCGATCGATGATTGGGATTGCGCGGATCAGCGTCGGCTGCGTCATTTGGTGCCCGAAAATCGCAAAAGAGCCTTCGATACGCGCCGCGTAATCGAAACGATTTGCGATACCGGATCTGTTCTTGAAATGCGTCCGACCTTTGGTGAAGGAATGATCACCGCACTGGCACGGATTGAAGGACGACCCTTCGGTCTTATCGCGAACAACAGCCAGCATTTATCCGGAGCAATCGACAGTGATGGCGCCGGGAAAGCGGCTCGGTTCATCGAGTTATGCAATACCTATGATCTGCCGATCGTATCGCTGTGCGATACACCCGGGTTTATGGTTGGACCCGATTCAGAAGCGACGGCAGCGGTACGTCATTTTTCGCGTTTCTTTATAAAGGCTGCCGCTCTCGAGGCTCCACTGACAACAATAGTATTACGTCGGGCCTATGGGCTTGGAGCTATGGCAATGGGAGGTGGTGACTTTCGAGCGCCGAACTACGCAGTGTCTTGGCCCTTGGGAGAATTCGGCGGCATGGGGCTTGAAGGTGGCGTGAGGCTGGGTTTCAGGCGGGAACTTGAGGCGATTGAGGACCCGATTGAGCGCGAAGCCGCATACCAGAAAATGGTAGATGCAGCGTATAAGAAGGGCAAGGGGTTGAACGTCGCGGCGCATTTTGAGGTTGATGATGTGATCGACCCCGCAGACACCCGCACAGTAATCACAGCCATGCTCAGCGGATATGAATCGCGGCCCTGGGGCTCGGTTTCACACCACTATATTGATCCTTGGTAGATATGTTGGGCAAACAATGAACATGGCGCAGCA
This sequence comes from Sneathiella sedimenti, assembly GCF_017313765.1. Taxonomy (GTDB): domain Bacteria; phylum Pseudomonadota; class Alphaproteobacteria; order Sneathiellales; family Sneathiellaceae; genus Sneathiella; species Sneathiella sedimenti. The sequence goes on from NZ_JAFLNC010000004.1 coordinate 452,923, forward strand.
CGCAAAATAATGACAACGGGTGAGAATTTTTGAATGTTTAAAAAGATTTTGATAGCAAATCGGGGCGAGGTAGCCATCCGTATTGCGCGTGCGGCAAGTGAAATGGGCATCGGTACAGTAGCGGTATTTGCTCCGGAAGATGCGGAGTCCTTGCATCTTAGTCAGGCGGACCAGGCTGTTGCATTGCCTGGTCGCGGAGCTGCCGCCTATCTCGATATTGCGGCAGTGATTGAAGTTGCAGTTGAAGCTGGTTGTGATGCGATACATCCGGGATATGGGTTTTTGTCGGAGAGTGCCGAATTCGCAAGAGGCTGCGCCAACGCACAGCTGACGTTCATTGGTCCGCGCCCTGAGGCCCTCGCACTGCTGGGGGATAAGGGTCGAGCCCGTCGTCTGGCGCGTGAACTTGGCGTGCCGCTGGCAGAAGGTAGCGTTGGCGAGACGGATCTGGAAGAAGCCAGGCAGATTATGGAGGGATTTGGTGGACGCCCAGCCATGATTAAAGCGCTGGCTGGCGGTGGGGGGCGCGGCATGCGGGTAGTCGATCAGATCGCGGATCTTGAGGATGCCTTCGTTCGGGCGGGATCGGAAGCTCAAGCCGCTTTCGGGTCGAGTGCCCTGTATATTGAGGAGCTAATACGTCCTTCACGCCATGTTGAGATACAGATTGCTGGTGACGCCGAAGATAATGTGATCCATTTGTTCGAGCGTGAATGCAGTCTTCAACGTCGTCAGCAAAAGTTGATCGAGTTTGCGCCAGCGCCCAATCTGGATCCTGCACTTCGCAATCGGATCGCGGAGGCCGCCGTGGAGCTGGCCCGGGCGGCTAAGATACATACGCTTTGCACCATGGAGTTTTTGATTGATACCACCCAGGAGTCGGGGCGGTTTGTCTTTATGGAAGCCAACCCGCGATTGCAGGTAGAGCATACTGTCACCGAAGAGGTAATGGGGGTAGATCTGGTGCAGACTCAGATCAGGCTTGCGGCTGGACAAAGTTTGGCGTCAATGGGGCTTACCCAGGAGAACATTGGCCGTCCGCGTGGCATGGCCGTTCAAATGCGCGTCAACATGGAGCGCATTTCCGCCGACGGGACAACTATGCCCACAGGGGGCACATTGCGGGCCTACGGTCCTCCCGGAGGTGCTGGTATACGCGTAGAAAGCTTTGGTTACTCGGGTTATAAAACAACTTCGGCCTTTGACTCGCTGTTAGCCAAGGTGATTGCCTTCGCGCCTTCCGGAAAGTTGAACGATGTCCTGTCTCGCGGATATCGCGCTTTGTCGGAATTTCACATTGAAGGCGTGGAAACCAATTTGGGTTTCTTGCAGAGCTTGCTGCAACGGCCTGAAACCAGGGCCGGGGATATGGATACAGGGCTTGTAGAGCGATGCGCAAAGGCGATTGTCGAGGCTGATGAACAACATCCCCAGCTGTTTTGCCATACTCATGTGCAGGAGGGAGCGTCACAGGTCGGAAATCCAGCCGAGATCGTTGGCCCGGAGGGAACTGCCGCCATGAATGCCCCCGTAGGCGGGCTGCTGGTCGACATTTTGATTGCTGAAGGCGAGTCCGTCGCAAAGGGGCGCAAAGTGGCCGTGATTGAGGCAATGAAGATGGAGCATGTGATTACCGCCGAGCATTCGGGCGTGGTCCGTATTGTTTCAGGGACCAAAGGAGTAACAATAGAACCGGGTCAATCGCTTTACTTCTTTGATCCCGTTGAGCTCGATGGAACGGAAAGCGAGATTGCCGAGGAAGATGAGGTTGATACGAGTACTGCGCAGGCAATTGAAAGCGCCCGTTCGACAAAGCTGGCTATTATGGATGAACAACGTCCGGACGCTGTTGCCAAACAACACAAGCGTGGATCCCTCATGGCGCGGGAGCGGATCGAGTATCTGTGTGACGCGGGAAGCTTTAAGGAAATCGGCAGCCTGGTCAGGAACCCCGCCCTTACGAGTCCTGCCCCAGCAGATGGAATTGTCGCCGGGTCTGCCCGGATAGATGGGCGTCCGGTAATGGTGGTCTCCCAGGATTTTACGGTTTATGGCGGAAGTGCAGGGCATCTTGGGAGCGATAAAATGCTGCGCATTGTGCAGCTCTCAGAAAAATACGGCTGCCCACTGGTCATGTTGCTGGATGGAGGTGGACACCGAATACAAGATGGTCAGAATTCGCGGTCATATGCGCGGTCTCGAGAACTATTCGCGACCTTTGCTCGAATGACCGGCTGGGTGCCAATCGTGTCCGCGGTTTTAGGGTTCGGTTTCGCCGCAAACACCAATTATAGCGCAATGGCCGACCTGGTCCTGATGGTGAAAGGTAAGTCGACCATGGGGTTGGCAGGACCGGCTTTGGTGAAGGCGGGTACGGGTGAAGTGATAGATGCGAACGATCTGGGGGGTGCCGAACGGCAGGTGGATCGTAATGGACTTGCGGATCTCGGGGTGGAAAGTGAGGAGGAAGCTCTGGATACATTGAAGCATTTTCTGTCTTATCTGCCCTCAAATGCGCAAAGCCCGGCTAACTCAATTGAGACGGGATCCATCGCTGAAGACCAGTCTAGGCTCGACAAGATTGTATCCGCTAACACGAGGAAGGCGTATGACATGCGCCAGGTGATCGAAGTTCTTTCCGATAAGGAAAGTGTTTTCGAAATCAAGCCTACCTTTGCCCAGAATATTATTACAGCACTCGCCCGGATCGATGGCCGGCCGGTCGGCTTTATTGCCAACCAACCGCTGCATCTCAGCGGAATGCTCAATTCTAATGCATGTGAAAAGGCGGCGCGGTTTATTTCCTTGTGTGATGCCTATGGAATACCCTTGATCTATCTGGCGGATATTCCGGGAATGTCGATAGGGAGCCCGGCTGAGGATACCAATCTCGGCCGACGAAGTGCCAAGATGTTGTTTGAACTTGGCAATGCAACAGTTCCACGCATTTCCGTAGTTTTGCGTAAAGGCTATGGGCTGGGATATTTGGCGATGGCGGGTGGGCGCAGCTTCGATGCGGATGCATGTTTCATTTGGCCGACTGCCGAAATTTGTGCCATGTCGGTTGAGGGCTCGGTAGATGTTGCCTATTCCAAGAAATATCTCAATGCACCTGACCCGATGGCGCGCCGGCAAGAGCTGATCGATGAAATCCGGTCCGAAGTGGACCCAATCAAGGCCGCAGAGGGATTTGGCGTGGACGAACTGATTGAGCCGTCGGAGACCCGATCCCGGATTATAGACATTCTTGCGCGCGCTCCAGCGCGTCGTCCTTCTCGACAACCACCGAAATTCCGTTCTATTTCACCTATTTAGTGTAAATTTATGAGAGTTTATATTAGTAATCCAATGGTATCTCGGCGAAAGGCAGGAGGCTGGAATTTCCGGCGTAGACAACATGTCAATATTAATTGTTAGATTGACCAATTAATATTGACATTAGGGGAATTCGGTGGATAACATGCAGTTATGCTTATGCGAAAACTAAGAGAAAATTGTCGTACAGCTTAAGTCTATGGGCGAGAGTGCGGCGCTAAGAATAAATATAACGAACGAAACCGTTCAGGGAGGAATAATCATCATGATAATGTCTAAGTGCGTCTCTATGGCTATCGGAGTAACAATGGCCGCAGGACTTAGTTTCGCTGCAAATGCAACGGAACTTAAGTATGTATTTGGCGGCAGTGGGTCGGGTTTATCGGATGGGGCACAGAAATTTGCGGATGTTCTAGCCGAAGAAACGGAAGGACGTTATACAGCCAAAGTTTATATCGGAAATCTATTCGGCTATAAAGAGACCAACGGTGCTCTCAGTGAAGGATTGGGGGATGTCGGCTTCCTAGTCGCTCCTTATTTTCGCGCTGAATATCCACAAACCAACCTGATTGCCGACCTTGCGACAGCCAGCTCAAATCCCTATGCGGCGACCGGCGCGCTAAACGAATATTATATGAGCTGCAAAGCCTGTATTGAGGAATTCAAAGCGCAAAACCAGGTGATGACCGGGACCATGGCAATCGGACCGTATTACATGTATTCCAAGCCCAGGATTGACTCGCTGGAAACCATGGAAGGCCAGAAAATCCGTGGTTTCGGAACTTTCGGACGGTGGGTCTCGGAAATGGGTGGTTCTGCCTCAAATATCTCATCCAATGACGTCTATAGTGCAATGAGCCAGGGTGTACTCAGTGGGTCAACTCATACTCCCTACACAATCATCAATCTCTCTATGGGCGAAGTAACAGACTATTTGCTGGATGCGCCAATCGGTTTGGGGATGGGGAATGCGCTGTTCAGCACTAACCTCGATGTTTGGAAGGAGTTGTCTGATGAGGACAAGCGTGGATACCTGAAAGCGGTCGCCTATGGAAATGCAACAGCAACGGCGAAGTACCAGGCCTCCAACCTGATGGTTCTTGAAAGCAAGCCGGGCGAGTATGGCGTCGAAATTATCAAGCCCCAGGCGGATCTCTTGGCGAAGCATGAAGAATTTCGCAAAAAGGATATTGACCTGATCGTAAAAACCGCCGTGGAAAAATATGGCATTGCGGATGCGGAAGAACGTAAAGACCGTTTCCTTGAACTGATCGCCAAATGGGAAAAACTGGTCGAGACGATTGACTACAAGGATCCGGAAGCGTTGGGAAAACTTTATAATGACGAAGTTTTCTCGAAGGTTGACGTCACACAGTTCAACTAAATTCGATGATCAGTTTTTTCGACAAAACTGTCACCAGACTTGTTGCTGCCTCGACGGGTGTCGGGGCAGTAATTTTGATCCTGATGATGATACAGGTTGTGGCGGATGTTATCGCGAGCAACCTTTTCAAAAGTCCGATACCTGCGAACTCTGTCGTCGTTACCAACTATTATATGGTTGCGGTTGTCTTTCTTCCAATTGCGTTGGCTGAGTTGCGTGACGATAATATTACCGTCGAGATCGTCTATCAAATGATGTCGCGGAAAGTTAAAAATTGGACAATGTATTTCTCCTGGATACTTAGTCTGATTGTTTGCTCCTGTCTCATTGTTAGCTTGTCACAGGCAGCAATCAAGAAGATGAATAGTGGTGCGTTCGTACTTGAGCAGGAGATTAACTTTATAATCTGGCCTACCTACTTCATTCTGCCGGTCAGTTTTGCCCTCATGGCGCTTGTCGTCGTGAGGCATATGATGATAGGGCCCGAATCCGTCGAGGCCGAGGCGTTACGGCGCGGCCTCTAATTAATAAGAACAATATGCGGTGGAGGGAAAACCTTGGAAAGCGAAATCATTGGACTAATCGGCCTTTTGGTTGTGATGGGGCTGCTGCTCTTGCGTGTACCGATTGCCGTAGCCCTGATTTGCGTGTCTTTTGTGGGCATCAGCCTCATACTTGGGACAAAGCAGGCTTGGGGCATATTGTCGGTTATCCCGTATAATTTTGCGGCTAAATGGACATTATCCTCAATTCCCATGTTCCTTCTCATGGGATTTATGGCGCATCACGGCGGGTTGACCAAAGGGTTGTTCGCGGCTGCGCGTCTTTGGTTGTCTCGACTTCCGGGTGGCCTGGCGGTAGCGGCTGTGCTCGGCTGTTCAGGGTTCGCCGCCGTATCTGGTTCCAGTGTAGCCTGTGCTGCAGCGATGGGGAGAATTGCGGTTCCCCAGATGATTAAGTACAACTATGCGCCAACGTTAGCTACCGGCGCGGTTGCCGCTGGCGGGACACTCGGGGCCTTAATCCCGCCGAGCATCCTGCTAATTCTTTTCGGTATTTTCACTGAAACATCTATCAATCTCTTGTTTATAGGCTCCATTGGTGTCGGTGTTTTTTCCGCCGCAGCTTATGTGCTCATGATTGTCGTACGGGCCTGGCTTAATCCGGAATTGGCACCGCCGGTGGATGACAATCCAAGCTGGGGCGAGAGAATATCAATTCTGACCGAAGTATGGCCGGTTATTGTGCTCTTCGCTGTTGTTCTGGGCGGTATGTTCAGCGGTTTATTCACTGCGACGGAAGCGGGCGCTGTGGGCGCTTTCATGACAATCGTCATCAGTTTTATAAAGAAAACACTGACATTTACTGCCCTGAAGGCCACATTGGTCGAGACTCTTACAACCACGGCCAGCCTTTTCTTTATTGCCATTGGGGCGAGCCTGTTTATCCGTTTCCTGACCTTTGCCGGCACAGATGATCTGATCGCGGACATTATCCTGCAATTGGGAACCGATCGCTTTCTGCTGATCCTTGGCCTGATTGGGGTCTATATCATTATGGGCATGTTTATTGACCCCTTGGGGACGATGCTTTTGACTATTCCCCTCGTGATGCCGGTGCTGGACAAGCTTGATATCCCCCTGGTTTGGTTTGGCGTGTTTTTGGTCAAAATGCTGGAAATTGGTATGATCACACCGCCGATCGGGTTAAATGTGTTTGTATTGAAGACGGTGGTAGAGCGAGACATTACTCTTGGCATCATTTTCAAGGGAGTCATGTGGTTTATCGCGGTCGATATTCTGGTTGTTCTTCTGATGATATTTTTCCCCCAACTGGTACTTTATTTGCCAAGCATTGCGAGTTAGGGCATGCCTGTGATCAAGGGAATTAAAAAAAGTATGAATTGTAGGCAGATGTCGGATTTGTATCAGTTGCCGGATTTAATATTTTGGGTCCCCGGCATTGCTTGAACCCAATTTGGTTTTCCAAGTATAATATTTTAATTTATAGGCGAAATATTTGAAGGATATGAAGCAATTTAAAGGCAAGAGAAAAGGTCCGGGACGCCCCGCCAAAGCACTAGCTCAGGATAATGATTCTCGTGAGTTGTTGCTTGCAGTTGCCGCAAAACAATTTGCGCGTTATGGATATGACGGCGTAACGACTGTCGCTATCGCCAAGGCGGTAGGTGTTCGGCAATCGATGGTTCATTACCACTTCAAGTCCAAGGCGTTGCTCTGGGAAGAAACCATCCATTATATTATGCGAAAGCGTAAGGCCTTATTTCCTATAAATGATCCATCGATAACAAATTTGCCACCGGTTGAACGTATTAAGACCCATATCCGCCTTCTTTTCGATGCGTCGATTCAAGAGCCCGAATATGGCCGGATTTTTCAATATGAAGCGATTGTTGGGGGAGAACGGTTCCAGTGGTTAATGGACCAGTATGTTCGTCGGTCAGTTGCGATCATTGACCGGACAATTGCCGAGGCTGTTGAATCCGGTGAAATTCGGAATCTTCCGGTTGAACATCTAACGGCCATAATAAGCGTGCCGCGTTATCTTAGTATCGTCTTTGAATCTGTTGTTCGTGATATTCATAATATTGATATGCCCACACAAGATTACTTGTCCGACCTGTGTGAGACCTACATAGACGTTTTATTTAATGGCCTGCTGCACACTCCTGGTTAATTCTCCGCTCTCTAGTCAAGAACTCTGACCATTAAGCACCTCCGGAAAAATATTTGATTTGGACGTGATTTGAAAATGGCGTCTGTTGCCTTCTCGTTCGGCTTTATATAAATTGGTTAGGCTATTAATAAAAATTGAAAGAGTATGTATAAAAGGGAACTACAAAATGAGCGCAGGGGAGGAGGCCAATGGTGTTGGTAAAATGACAACAGGAGGCGAAAGCCATCAGATTAATGTTGCGCGACTTGATAGCTGGATGCGCGAAAACATCGAAGATTATACGGGACCCCTGCAGGTCACAAAATTTGCGGATGGACAATCAAACCCGACATTCAAGATCGAGACGAACGGGGATACCTATGTCCTTCGGCGTAAACCGATTGGGAATTTGGTAGCCTCCGCGCATGCTGTGGACAGGGAGTTCAGGGTGATATCCGCGTTGCAGGCGCAAGGGTTTTTGGTCCCGCGCACCTATGCTCTCTGTATGGACGACTCGGTTATTGGTTCTGCATTTTATGTGATGGCCATGATTGAAGGGCGGGTGTTCACAGACCAGCTTTTACCCGATGTTGCATTTGAAGATCGGCGTGCCATTTTCGTGTCGCAGGCTGAAACCCTGGCAAAATTACACAGTTATGATCCTGCTCAAATTGGCCTGGCTGATTACGGGAAGCCAGGAAACTACTTTGAACGCCAAGTTCGGCTCTGGCAGCGGCAATATCGCGCTGCGCAGGATCGGGATATTCCGGAAATGGAAAAAATGCTCGAATGGCTTCCCCAATCGGTGCCGACACAGCAGAGTCTCTCTATCGTTCATGGGGACTATAAATTACACAATGTCATGTTTCATAAGACCAGTCCAAAGGTGGAGGCAGTTCTGGATTGGGAGTTGTCCACGACCGGGGATCCTTTGGCCGATTTGAGCTATATGCTTATGCAATGGATTCGCAATGACGAATTGTTCGGTGGTCTGGCGGGGGTAGATCTCGCGGCATTGAACATTCCAACCTTGCAGGAAATGGCGGAAATTTATTGTAACGCTGCCGGGCGCACCGAAGTTCCTGACCTAAATTGGTATTTTGCATTCAATATGTTCCGACTGGCTGGAATTTCCCAGGGTATCGTTGGCCGTATCAAGGCTGGAAATGCGTCTTCAGAGAAGGCTCATATAGCGGCTGGTCGAATTGTACCCTTAGCCAAGTCAGCCTGGGAATATGCCCAAAAGGCCGGCGCAAAATAAGGGGCTTTACCTGTATAAGATGGCTTTGTCAGAAGAAAATAGCTTGTCGTTCTAATTGTCATTTTCTACTCTCCTTGAATGAAAATCATAATCCATTCCGGTATTTCAAAACCTCACCCGAGATCATCCGCCTTGCGGTGAAGATGTATGTCAGGTTTCCCTTTTCACTCCGCAATGTTGAAGACCTTCTTCATGAACGAGGCATCGACATTTGTCATGAAACGGTCCGCTATCGGTGGAATAGATTTGGCCCCCTGTTTGCGCGCGAGATCCGAAAGAAGCGAC
>NZ_JAFLNC010000005.1 GCF_017313765.1 Sneathiella sedimenti
ACAGATGTTCCCGCCGGCGATTGAGGCAAAAAACAAAATTAACGCGGGGTGGAGCAGCCCGGTAGCTCGTCAGGCTCATAACCTGAAGGTCGTAGGTTCAAATCCTACCCCCGCAACCAAAACAAGCAGTTACATACTTCTCGAAAAATCCGGCACCGCTCGTGTTGTCGCGGCTGTTTCTGTTGTGGCCTCGCCGTTCTGCTCGATATCCTTGATCAGCCACTCCATTTCCCTGATTTCCCGGCGTTGGGCATCAATAATACTGTCGGCAAGTTCCCGGACCCTCAAATCCTTGATGCCTGCCCGCTCACTGGTCAAGAGGGCGATGGAGTGGTGCGGGATCATGGCCCTCATATAGGAAGTGTCGTCAACGGTGATCTGGCTGCGCACAAGCCATAGCGCAAGCGCAAAGACAAGAAAACTGCCTGCATAAATACCAATATTTACAGAGGTTTTCCGATACATATTCAACATAAAACTTAACATAATTACGGTCATTACCGTGCCCATGAGGCAGGTCATGTAGAAGCGTGTTTCGCTCCAGTATAGATGGCCGGGCTCATAAGTATTGAGATACATCAGGGCAAACATGAGAGCCATCGATGTGGCAATCATGGCGATAAATTTCCAGTATTTTGCAGGGCTTTCTTTCATCCGTTTCACTCTCTTTTGCAGGCGGTGTTTGTCAATCAACGCCGGTAGAGTGCAAAAGTTCCAATGGTGGCAACGCGGGAGAAGGCCTCTAGGCTGTCAGCTGATGTCATTAAGGGGATATCCAGGCCACAGTTCCGGCTGCGATGGATGGGCGAAAAATCGAACAGCGTTTCGTCACAAAAAAATTTTCGTGCCGGGCTTTTCACCCTTGCCGCCTTGCTATCATGAAAATGACATGCCTATAGTAATAGCGACGAAAATTTAAGAATAGAATGATGCTCATAGGTGAAGCCGAAATATTGCCATGAAAGAAATATCGACGAAACATCCAGGCGGAGTGGCTCTTCTTGCGGAGCCGATCCTGAACAAGGGCACGGCGTTTTCTGTTGAGGAACGGGAGAAATACGGCCTGCTTGGCCTGTTGCCGCCGCATGTTGAAACCCTGCCGGAACAGACGGACCGCGCGTACGAGGCACTCAAGGCGAAAGACACCGATCTCGAGCGGCATATCTATCTGCGGGCACTTCAGGACACGAATGAGGTGCTTTTCTATAATCTGGTGATCAGCCATGTGGCGGAGATGATGCCGCTGATCTATACCCCGGTGGTGGGCGAGGCCTGCGAGAAATTCAGCGAGATTTACCGACGGCCGCGCGGCCTGTTTATCTCCTACCCGCAACGGGACGAGATCGACAGAATCCTCGACAACGCCATGAACGAGACGGTGAAGGCGATTGTCGTCACCGACGGGGAACGTATTCTTGGCCTGGGTGATCAGGGAACCGGCGGCATGGGCATTCCCATCGGCAAGCTTGCGCTCTATACGGCGGCGGGCGGGGTGGACCCGTCCGTGACTCTGCCGATAATCCTTGATGTCGGCACGAATAACGAGGAACGGCTTAAGGATCCGCTCTATATTGGCTGGCGCGAAAAACGCATCAGCGGCGACGACTATTTCGAGTTTGTCGACCGGTTTGTGCAGGCGGTAAAACGCAAATGGCCGAATGTCCTTCTGCAATTTGAGGATTTCGCACAAGCGCATGCGGAACCCCTGCTCGCGAAATACCGCGATGAGCTCTGTACCTATAACGACGATATTCAGGGCACGGCCGCGGTGGCGGCGGGCACCTTGCTGGCGGCCTGCAAGATGCTGGGCAAACCGCTCTCGGCCCATCATATCGCCTTTCTCGGTGCCGGGTCGGCAGGCGCGGGGATTGCCGAGCAGCTAATCCGGATCATGAAGGACGAGGGCCTGACCGACGCGGAAGCCCGCGAGCGGATCTATATGGTCGATCGCTACGGCTTGCTCCATAGTGAAATGGACGGCCTGATGGCGTTTCAGGAGCGCCTGGTCCAGGATCATGCGTCGGTAGCGTCCTGGTCGAGTTCCAGTGATGGCAGTGTCAGCCTTCTGGATGTGGTGAAGAATGGTATGCCGGGCATCCTGATTGGTGTATCGGGCCAGCATGGCCTGTTTTCCGAGCAGGTCGTTCGCGAGATGGCGAAGAATACAGAGCGCCCCATCATTTTTCCGCTCTCCAACCCGACCTCGAAGGCGGAGGCCGTTCCCGCGGATATTCTGGAATGGACCGACGGCAAGGCGCTGATCGGGACGGGGAGCCCGTTCGCTCCGGTTACCTACAAGGGGCAGGTCCATCATATTGCCCAGAGCAACAATACCTATATTTTTCCGGGGGTTGGCCTTGGCGTTCTCGCTTCCGAGGCAACACGGGTGACGGATAACATGTTCATGGCGTCATCCCAGGCGCTCGCCGATCTGTCGCCCGCGCTGAAAGACCCGGCGGCGCCCCTGTTGCCGCCTGTCTCCGATATCCGCGCCGTCAGCAGGGCGGTGGCGTTCGCGGTGGCCCGGCAGGCGGTTGCCGATAAGGTGGCGCCCGACCGGAGCGACGAAGAACTTGAACGATGTATTGACGCGGCGGTCTGGACACCCGTCTATAACAAACTCACCTGAGATACTGATTTACAGAGGGTTATTTCATGGCATTTGATTACGCGGGCTATCAGCCGAAGGGGGACAAGAAGAATTCAGAGTTCTTCAATGAATTTCGCCAGCGGATTTACGAGCGGCGCAAATCCAGCGGGATCGAGGATCTGGTCGGCAATATGAAAAGCCTGGTGATGCAGGTGGAGCCGGGGACGAGTCTCGCGACGATGATCGAGCTTTATGAGATGACACCTTACCGCCATACAGCGAGCTATATCGGTGATACCCATAAATTTCATGTGCTGCACAGCCGTCCGGTGTTTCCGGCCCTCATCCTGATGGAACCTTTGAGCGCGGCGTTCGAGGAGTATATCACCCGCGTCAACCGAATGTATCCGCTTTCGCGCGCAACCCCCCACAGCCGCTATGTCGGGGAGATCTACGAGAGCGTGAGCAATGATGAGGTCCGTAAAGCCCTTGAGGATCAGGCCGTTCGGTTCGAATATAGCGGAGAGGTGGAAAATCCCTTCTACGCGGCTGACGGGTTTCTTTTCACCATGCCGTCGGACTTCACCGGCAACCGGGTTGGTTACAGCGGCCTCAACTTCAATGATCCTGACAGCCTTGGTCTTGGTGGGCGCTATGCACTGACGGCGGCGGATCAGGCGAAGCTTGATGAGGCGGCGGACTTTGCCGAGGCTTCGGGGGTCGGGGAGCTTCTTCTCGGGGTGGATCATATGGCGACCCGTATACTCGCGGCGGATCGCGAGGATGCCATTCTCGAATTCCTCACCCAGGTGCCCTATTATTTCTGGGGCGCATACAACATCATGGACATGAATTCCTCGACCAACGTCAACCGGAACGGGTCGGTGATGGATGACAAGCTCTCCCCGGCGAAGGTATTCACGGCAAACAATACACCGTCATTCGTCAATTCCTTCGAGAACAAGCCCATGCCGACGGAGACGTTCGTACGTAACTACGGTCGGCGGATGCATCATATCGCGATCGAGGTGCAGGACGGCGATCATGCGGCGGGCGAGAAAAATGTCGATTTTGTTGTCGGTACCCTGAAGGAAAAGGGGGTGGACTTCCTCGCCCATGTGGTCGGGGAATGCAAGGATGAGCCGAACCTGAAACAGATATTCTCGAAGCATTCGAAAAACACCATCCTGATCACGGAATATGTGGAACGGTGCCACGGCTTTGACGGCTTCTTCACCAAGGATAATGTTGCCGCCCTGACCGAAGCGGCGGGACAGGACGAGCAATTCAAGCATGGACAGGTCTTCGACTGACGGGTTAATTTCAGAAACTAAAACTAAAACTAAAACAGGGACAGGGACGGCGCAAAATGGCTCGTAATATCTTTTTCGGAATATCCGCCGTAGGATTACTCCTGATATTTCTCGTGCAGTTTTTCTGGCCACCGATCCTTCACCTTCTCTGGCTGTTGGTCCCCTATATCCTGCTCGGCCTGTATGACATGCATTACGCGAACCATAATGTGTTGCGTAACTACCCGGTCGTCGGGCATTTACGCTATGCCCTTGAGTTTATCAGCCCGGAAATCCAGCAGTATTTTATCGAGACCAATGAAAGCGGACGGCCCTATAACCGGATGCAGCGCAACCTTGTCTATGCGCGCGCGAATAAAGGACTGGACACGCAGCCCTTCGGGACGCAGTGGGATATCCGCGATGTCGGTTATCAGCGGGCGAGCCATTCATTGATGCCCAAGCATGTCGCGCCGGAAAAGGCGCGCGTTCTGGTCGGGGGTCCGCAGTGCAAGAAGCCCTATAATGCCTCTCGTCTCAATATCTCCGCCATGAGCTTTGGGGCCCTTAGCCCGAATGCGATCCATGCCCTGAATGCCGGGGCAAAACGCGGCGGGTTTGCCCACAACACCGGGGAAGGGGGGCTCAGCCCCTATCATCTGGCGGGCGGCGGCGACATTGTCTGGCAGATCGGCACGGGATATTTTGGCTGCCGTACGGCAGAGGGCAATTTCGACCCCGAGAAATTTAAGGCAAATGCCAACCGTGACGTGGTCAAGATGATCGAAATCAAGCTGAGCCAGGGAGCCAAGCCGGCCCATGGCGGCGTGCTGCCCGCGGCCAAGGTGGATGAGGAAATCTCCAGAATTCGGGGCGTTCCCATGGGCAAGGATGTTCTTTCGCCACCGGCCCATTCCGCCTTCTCCTCGCCGGAAGGGCTGCTGCAATTCGTTGAGGACCTGCGCACCATGACCGAAGGCAAGCCCGTTGGGTTCAAGCTCTGTATTGGGCGCCGGAGCGAGTTTATGGGCATTTGCAAGGCCATGCTGAAAACCGGCATCCTGCCTGATTTCATCACCGTCGACGGGGCAGAGGGAGGCACCGGCGCTGCGCCGCTTGAATTTTCAAATCGTCTTGGGGTTCCCATCGATGAGGCGCTGATCTTTGTTCATAACTGCCTTGTCGGGATTGGGCTCAGAAAAGATATCCGCATCATCGCCAGCGGCAAGGTTGTCACCGGTTTCGACCTGATGGAGAAAATTGCCCTCGGCGCGGATATGTGCAATGTCGCGCGGCCGATGATGTTCGCGCTTGGCTGCATCCAGTCGCTCCGCTGCAATACAAATACCTGCCCGACCGGGATTGCCACCCAGGATCGCATTCGTGCCCGCGCCGTGGATGTCGCGACCCGGCAGGAGCATGTGGCCAACTATCACAACGCGACGATCGAGAGTTTCCGCGAGCTTCTTGGCGCCATCGGTCTGGATGACCCCGAAGACCTGACCCCGCACCATATCTATCAGCGGGTCGCGGATCACACGGAACGGGCGACAGACGAGATCTATGATTATCTCGACGAGCGGGAGCTCCTGTCAGAGACGATCCGCCCGTCCTACCGCGATGACTGGCAGAGCGCCCGCGCCGAGGCTTTCTAGGCTTTTTGCAGGATTGCCGCATCCTTCAGCGTGTTCGATATTTCCGTCACGGTGACCACCCCGACGATATCCGCCGCCATTTTGGCGTCCGGTGCGGTGGAGACAAGGGCGAATTCCGCCTTTTGATCCTTTAGCTGTTGCAGCACATCAACCATACCCAATGCCTCTGGGACAACCAGATATTTCCCCGGTGCACCGACAGAGAGGGGTTCCTCAGGCCGGCTTTTATCGACAAAGCGCTGTTCGGCGACCGAAACTCGACCCTCTCGCGTCCAGATCACGATACCGGGGCTGTCCGGGGGCGTTTCCCCTTCAGGCAGGGTCGTGAAGTTGCGTGTCATGATATCCTTGATTTCTTTTGCGGCGAGAAAGGCGGATGTCATCCCTTCCGGTACCGAACGGCCACGCCGGTTGAGCTTCAGGGTATAGATACTGGCGGGGGACAGATGACGGCGCACCGCATAGGCCGCAGCTGTTGTAAGAACCGTTGGCAGCACGGTGTTATGATCGCCGGTCATCTCCGCCAGCATCACGACGCTTGTAAAGACCGCGCCGGTAGTGGACCCGATCATCGCCGCCATCCCGGCAATCGCGAATACCGTGATCCCGACTTCAAGCCCCGGAAAGATCATATGCATGACGCTGCCGAAGGCCGCGCCAAGTGTTGCACCCATGAACAGGGACGGGGAGAACACGCCGCCGGAGGCGCCTGAACCGAGCGTTAGGCAGGTCGCGACCATTTTCAGCGCAAACAGCAGCAGCAGAAACCACGGATCGGAGAGGGCGCTTGTCAGCACATCAAGGATGGTCGCATAACCGACGCCCTGCACATAGAAGTGCCCGGCATACAGCTGCATTACATAGATCATCACTCCGACGACCGCCATGCCAAGCATGTGCCGGCTGTAATAGTTACCGGGCATCGCGTCGAACTTGTCTTCCGCCCAGTAGATCGCCCGGATGAAGACAGTCGCTGCAACACCGCAGATCAGGCCAAAGGGCAGGAACAGGATCAGGCCCCAGTTCGCGCCGATCCCGAAGTCCGGAATTTGCAGCGCCGGCACATCGAAGCTCGGGGTCATGCTCAGGAGCTGGCGGCCGATATAGGTCGCCAGAATGGTCGAGGTAACAACGAGGAGAATGCTCTGCGCGCTGACCGAGACCAGTAACAGCTCGACCGCGAACAAGATGCCGCCAAGCGGCGCGTTGAAGGTGGCCGCGATCCCGGCGCCCGCGCCAGCCGCCACCAGAATGATCCGTTGACGGGGCGGCATGGCAATCCAGCTGCCCATCATCGATCCGAAGGTCGCCCCGATCTGGATGATCGGCCCTTCGCGGCCGATGGCCCCGCCGCTACCGATGGAAAGGGCGGAGGCGAGGGATTTGACGACAACCACGACAGGCCGGATATGTCCCCCGTTATAATAGATGGCGTCCATCACCTCCGGCACGCCATGGCCCTTGGCCTCCGGCGCAAAGGTCTTGACCAGCCAGGCGACACCGACCGCCCCGATGACCGGGACAAGGATCACCCAGATGCCCCAGACATCGGTGGGGGTATGGACATTGGCATCATAATGAAGGCTGAATTGTCCAAGAAACAGAAGGTTGTGAAACAAGCCAATCAACAATCGGAATATCCAGGCACCAATACCAGCGATAACACCGATAAAGACGGCAAGCACACATAGTAACACAATACTGCGGTTTTCAGTCTCCGGCACTTACATCTCCCTTAATGCTCTGTTTTTTCGTCAACATTATATTTTGGCCTTGGAAATACAGTATTAATCCAGTTTACACACGCTAAATCTTTGGGATTTATTGTTCTTTCTGCTAATTTTTTTGAAAAAGTGCCTGCTATGTTACGCATATGTTGAGTCAGAGGAGAGAAAATGTCTGAACCCTTACCATCCTGGCGAGAGACGACCGTGCCGGTTCCTGTTGCCAGCGAGATGGAGACCCTGCGCCAGACCCTCGATCTCGATGTTCCACCAAAGCGCGACGTCAGCCGCAACCTGCTGATCGCGACCTGGAATATCAAGGCCTTTTCCTCGCTGACCGAAAAATGGCTGGCGGATGATAACGACAGCCCGAAGCGGGACTATCGCGGTCTCTGGGCAATTACCGAGATAATCTCGCGGTTTGATGTAATTGCCCTGCAGGAAATCAAGGGGGACCTGAAGGCATTACGAACAATGATGAAAACGTTGGGCCCGGACTGGCAGTTCCTGATGACCGATGTCACCCGCGGAGATGCGGGCAATAGCGAACGGATGGGATTTATTTTCGACAGCCGCCGCGTCCGGCTTTCAGGGCTTGCTGGCGAGCTGGTAATCCCTGAGGATGGAGTCATTGGCAGTGGCGCGTTGCAGAGGCAGTTTGCCCGCACGCCCTATGCGGTCAGTTTTATCGCCGGCAAGGATACCTTTATCCTGACCACCCTGCATGTGGATTTCGGCGCCGACTCCGCGGGACGCATCCCGGAACTGAAAGGCATTGCCGACTGGCTCTATGAGTGGGCCGGGCAGGCAAATGCCTACGGGCAGAACTTTATCGCGCTTGGTGATTTCAATATCGACCGTCATGGCGACGCGCTCTGGCAGGCCTTCACCAGCACGGGCCTGACTGTACCGCCGGAATTGCACGCGGTGAGAAGATCCATCTTTGCGAAAGACAACGATCCGCAGCTCAATAAATATTATGATCAGCTGGCCTGGTTCGAAAGCGGCGGCAAGCGGAAGCTCAACCTTGAATATGTGACGGCGGGCAGTTTCGATTTCGTGCCGCTCCTTTATACGGAAACGGATTTCACCAATGCCTCGAAACAGCACCGCCTGTCAGATCATTATCCGCTCTGGGCGGAGTTCAACTGCCGGAGCTGACGCCTAGCCATAGACTGCCGTCCCCCAAAGCTGGTTATGGCTATAACGGGCCCCATGGGCAAAACCGAGGGGGAGGATCTTCTCGATCTCCGCAAGGTCGGCGGCCGTAAGGTTCATGGCGTCCGCCTCCGCGCATTCCTGCATATGATCGGCACTCCGGGTGCCGGGGATCGGGATCATGTCGCCGTCCTGTGCCAGCACCCAGGCGATGGCGAGCGTTGCCGGGGAGACGCCCTTGTCGGCGGCCAGGGCGTTGAAGGGCTCGATCGCCTTCATATTGAAGGTGAAGTTCGGCTCGACAAAGCGGGGATTGTTCTTGCGGAAATCCGTGTCGGAGAAGGTTGCGGGATCGAGGGGTTTCCTGCTGAAAATACCCCGCCCGACGGGAGAGAAGGGAACGAAGGTCACGCCAAGATCCCGGCAGGCCTGAACCATGCCCAGCTCCGGCAGGCGGGTCCAGATGGAATACTCACTCTGCACCGCCATTACCGGATGGACTGCATGGGCGCGGCGCAGGGTGGCGGGCGCAATCTCGGAAAAGCCGAAACCGCCGATCTTGCCCTCCTTCTTGAACTTGACCAGGGTTTCCACCACTTCCTCGACCGGGCGGCTCTGGTCCTGCCGATGGATGTAGTAGAGGTCGACATACTCGACACCAAGACGCTTAAGTGATTTCTCAAGTTCACCGCGTAAATATGCCTCACTGTTATCAAATGTGCGTTCCGTCGCGCCGGGTTCGCGCTTGATGCCGCCCTTTGTCGCGATCTTGAAGAAATTCGGGTGATCCTTGATAAAGGCCCCGATAACTTCTTCCGATTTCCCCGCGCCATAGACATTGGAGGTATCGAGGAAATCCACCCCGAGATCCATCGCCTTGGCCAGCGTCGCATGGCTTTCCGTGATGTCCGTTGCCCCGTAAAAACCTGCAAAACTCATACAGCCAAGGCCCACAGCCCCCACCATCAGTCCGTCATTTCCAAGCGGTCGCTTCTGCATATAACAACTTCCTTTTTTTCAGCGTCTTGTTTTTTATCCAATAATGTTACTATGTTAGGATCACGGCGCAAGCGGTTAAAAAAATAAATAGAAGGGACCGACCCCATGCATAAACTTGAGTTTTTCTTTGATTGTTCCAGCCCCTGGACTTTTCTGGCTTTTGAAAGCCTGCAGCAGATGCTGACCCGTCATCCTGACCTGGAAGTCCAGTATCGGCCGTTCCTGGTGGGTGGGGTTTTCAATACCGTCAATCCCTCGGTTTATGCCTCTCGCGAGAACCCGGTGATCCCCAAGCAGCGCTATGGCAAGAAGGACCTGCAGGACTGGGCAGACTATGTCGGCATCAAGATCATTCCGGCGTCCGACCTGTCCGTTTTCCCCGTCAACAGCGTCAAGGCCATGCGCGGCGCCTTTGTCGCGATTGAAGAGGAATGCCTTGTCCCTTATGCCCGCCGGGTGTTTGAGCGGTACTGGAGCGAGGGCGCGGATATCTCGCAGGAAGAGGAACTGAACGGCATTATTGCTCATGTCGGGCTCGACAAGTTCGATTTCTACGACAAGATCAATGATCAAAAATACAAGGATATGCTGAAGGACAATACCACGGAAGTGATCGAGCGGGGCGGGTTCGGCACGCCAACGATGTTCCTCGATGGCACGGACATGTATTTCGGGAACGACCGCTTCCAGCTCATCGAAGCGAAACTAAAATAATAGCCAGTTTTCATAAGGTATTAAAATGATTGATCTTTATTACTGGCCTACACCAAACGGCTGGAAAATTTCCATCGCACTTGAGGAGATGGGGCTGGATTATCGCGTGGTGCCGGTGAATATCGGCAAGGGCGAACAGTTTGAGCCGGATTTCCTGAAAATCAGCCCCAACAACCGTATGCCGGCCATCATCGACCAGGACCCGGCGGATGGTGGGGAGCCGATTTCCGTTTTCGAGACCGGGGCGATTCTCATTTATCTTGCCGAAAAGTGCGGCAAATTCCTGCCGAGCGACCTTCGCGGCCGGAAAGAGGTGATCGAATGGGTGATGTGGCAGATGGGCGGCCTTGGCCCGATGCTCGGTCAGAATGGGCATTTCAAGTTCTATGCGCCCGAAAAAATTCCTTACGCGCAGGAACGCTACTCCACCGAGGTACTCCGGCTCTTTGACGTGCTGAATTCCCGGCTGGAAGGGCGGGACTATATCTGCGGGGAATATTCCATCGCCGATATGGCCTGCTGGCCGTGGATCATCACCTATAAACGTCAGGAGATTGACCTCGGCGAGTTTCCCAATATCCGCCGCTGGTATGACAATCTGAAAACCCGTCCGGCACTCCGGCGCGGCTATGAGGTCGGGCGGGAGTTGAGCAAGCCGACCGGGAAATGGAGCGAGGAATCGCGCAAACACCTGACGGCGCAACGCCGACCCAACAGGGGCTGACCGGCCCGCGATGACGGCGGCCGTCGCCTATGCGAGCCTGTTCGTCAGCGCGTTTCTCTCCGCAACGCTGTTTCCGGGAACATCGGAGGCGGCGTTTGCGTTGCTGTTGAGTGACGGAATCGGTGCCCCCGTTTGGCTCTTCGTTGCGGCCGTGGCGGGGAATGTGCTGGGGTCAGTGGTAAACTGGTTCCTCGGTCGGTTCTTCGCTAAGTTCCGGGACCGGCGATGGTTTCCGATCAAGGAAATACATTATGCCCGCGCAGTCCGTTGGTTCGACACATACGGAAAATGGTCGCTATTGCTGGCATGGGCACCAATAATCGGCGATCCGCTCACCATCGTTGCCGGCGCCCTTCGCGTGCATTTCGGATTCTTTTTGCTGCTGGTGACCCTGGGTAAATCAGCGCGGTACCTGTTTATTCTTCAGGCCGCGCTCATTTGGATGGGCTAGTTAGTCCGGGCGGTCGGCCTCAAGATACTGGCCGGCGGTCCAGCCAACCATGCCGTTATACTGGATATTGCACCATTTCCGCCGGGTCTCGACCTTGCGAACGGCCGTCGTGGAGTTGCGCCATTCCAGATAGGGCATCCCCACATGGCAGCCCAAATTGACAATCCCGTCCGTCTCGGCGGGAAGGGCGCCAATTTTCTTGGCCTTGATGGAGGGGTCTTTCCGGACATTCAACGTTGCGCCCGGTTTCATCTTGACCCGGAAAAATTCGGGGTGGTCCACATCCGCCTGCGCCGTAGAGGCGAGGGGGGCTATCAGGACACTCAGGGCCGCTGCCATAACGCCCATGCGGAGAGAAGTTTTAATGGTGGAAATCGCCTTCATTGCGACAAATACATCCTGTCTATAGCTCACGTCACACCTCATCTGGCTAGTAATCTAAATCGACACTTGCAGATGATCAACAAAAGTTATTAAAAAACGGTTGTTAAGAAAGGTTAAGAATTTATGAAATGTGCCCGCCGGGACGATAATGTGATTGTCGGCACAGAAATTTTCCACGGATATCTTTAACCAGACGCCCATATCCGGCCGGTCTTTTCCGGCTTTTTAGTTAACCATAGTCAACGTGAATTTTGTTAAGTACCGGTTTAGACAAAGAGAAATCCGGACCGGATGGTAAATTTTTCCAGCGCTAATTCCGATATGGAGAAATATGTTTTAATGCATTGATTTTTATTAAAAATTTTTTGTTTATTTTTTTTGGTTTATCCCCCGTATGGGGTATGCGATGGCCTTTCTCCTTCGATACTCTTATCACATTGAAAGTCCATCAGGCGTCATGAAAATGGCCCTGCCAGACAATTTTTTGGATATTGAAATGTCATTTAACGAGATTGGCGAGGATATACTTTTTGCGGGGGATGAAAGCGACACGCTGTTCATTTCCTCGGTTGAGTATAATCATGAAGCCGCAGAAACGATTAAGAATTTCTCTTACATGCTCGGCGACGAGGGGGAGGAGTTCCACACGGATTCCGCTGTCCTTAACGACGATACAGTCGACGTTGCGGGCCTCATTAATAGTGAGGAGACTCTTCTCGATCTTGATCAGATTATCGCCGCGACCATGCCCGAAGAGACAGGTGCATTGCCGGCGTTCTCTTTGGAGACAGTTATGCCCGACTTCACCGAGAATGGCATTAACCTTGATCAGCTTTTTGATGTCATGCGGATTAGCACAGACTGCTCCTATACCGAGACTCCCGATCTTTTGACCGCAATGTCGACTTCAACCGATTATGACGGCCAGCAGGAAGGAACCCTGTTTGATAGTTCCAGCCTGCCTGTCTCTGCGCTCGACAGCCTTGGCCCCCATGCCGGGATCGATGATATGTTCAATACACTGGTTATCAGCGACGAAAGCTGAGCGGCGAGGGTCTTGCTGTTGAACTAGTCACGTCACATTGACTTTGACGGCGCCTCCGGTTCGGTTATCATTCTCCTAAATTAGAATAAAAAAAGGGGGAAAAATGACCGCAATCGACGATACCAACGTATTCCTGCCCGACCTCTGGCATACCCACGCCACCTTCAGCCCGGATAAAGATGCCCTGATCTGCGGTAATATCCGCCGTTCCTGGGGAGAGTTCGACAAGAATATGAGCCGGATCGCCAACGCGCTGATGGCCCGCGGGATCGGCCGGGGCGACAAGGTCGCGGTGCTGGTCAGCAACAATATTGAGGCGGTGGAGATTATCTACGGTGTGACGCGGGCCGGTGCCTGCGTGGTGCCGCTCAGCGGGTTACTGACGGCGGAACAGCTCGCCGTCCTGATTGACGACTGCGACGCCTCCTTCCTGATTGCGACCAACAGCTATCTTGAACGGATCGAGACGATCCGGGACAGGCTCACCAAAATTGACGCCGGGAATTTTATCGCGGCAGACTTCCGGGCCGAGGGCTGGGTGGAATTCGTGCATTTTCTTGAAAATGCTTCCGATCAAATGCCGACGGTTGATTACCGGCTTGAGGATGACTTCAACATCATCTACAGCTCCGGCACGACGGGGCTGCCGAAGGGGATTGTCCAGACCCACCGGGCGCGGCAGCACTGGTCCTACAGCAACGCGCTTGAACTACGCTTTCACAGCGATGCCCGGGCGATGACGACAACCTCCCTTTATTCCAACGGCACCTGGTTGATGATGCTGCCCGTGCTGTTTGTTGGCGGCACGCTGGTGATCCTGCCGGAATTCAGCCCGGAGGCGTTCCTGAAAACGGCGGTTGAGCATAAGATCACCCATACCTTCATGGTCCCGACACAATTTATCGTCACCCTCGATCACCCGGAATTCGATGACTACGACCTTGGCCATCTTGAGACGGTTCTCTGCGCGGGATCACCGCTCCGTCCGGATACGAAAGCGGACGTCCTCAAGCGTTTGACGCCCAACCTGGTTGAGCTTTATGGTTGTTCGGAGGGATTTGGCTCCATGTGCAAGCCCCATATGCATGCCATCAAGCCGGGCAGCGTTGGCCTGCCGGTGCTGGGCTTCGATCTCAAGATCTTCGATGATGACGGCAAGGAACTGGCACGCGGGGAGTCCGGTGAGATTTGCGGCTATGGCGCGGGCATGATGAAGGCCTATTACAAGCGCGAGGAACAGACAGCGGAAATCATCGTCAAGGACAGGCATGGGCGGTCCTTCCTCCGGTCGGGTGATATTGGCCGTATCGACGAGGATGGTTATCTCTATATCATGGACCGCAAGAAGGACATGATCATCTCGGGCGGGTTCAATATCTTCCCGACGGATATCGAGACGATCATCGGGGAGCATCCGGATGTCCTCGACGTCACCGTGATCGGCATCCCCCATGAAAAATGGGGAGAGACCCCGCTCGCGCTCATTATTGGGCGGAAAGGTCTTGAGGATACGGCGGAAATTGTGAGCTGGGCCAATAACCGTCTTGCCAAGAGCCAGCGGATCATCGACGCGGAACTGCGCGACGAATTCCCGCGCAATGCCCTTGGCAAGGTGGTCAAACGTGAACTCAGGGATCCCTACTGGAAGTGATCCCCAACCGGAGAAGGAGAGGCAGATGCGCTCGGAAAAAGTGATGTTCGAAGGGACCAGTGGTCAACTGGCGGCACGGCTGGATCTGCCAGTCGGCGCACCGTTGATGTATGCGCTGTTCGCCCATTGCTTCACCTGCTCGAAGGAAGTGTTCGCCGCCTCACGCGTCGCCGGTGCCCTTGCCAATCTCGGCATCGCCACGCTGCGGTTTGATTTTACCGGCCTCGGGGAGAGTGACGGGGAATTCGAGAATACCAATTTCACCTCCAATATCGCCGATCTCCTCTGTGCGGCGGAATTTCTCGCGGAGAAATATGAGGCCCCGAAACTGCTGATCGGTCACAGTCTGGGCGGGGCAGCGGTGCTGGCGGCCGCCTCTGAGATACCGGATGCAAAAGCCGTGGCCACCATCGGCGCGCCTTTCGATCCGGCCCATGTCGGGCAGCATTTTGTTGACCAGCATGAGAAGATAAAGAAAGAGGGAGTCGTCAAGGTCGACATCGGCGGGCGACCCTTTAATGTCAGCCGCCAGTTCCTGGAGGATATCGAGGACCAGAAGCAGGCGGACAAGCTCGGCAAGCTGCGCAAGGCCCTGCTGGTCTTTCATAGCCCCATCGACAATGTGGTCGGGATCAATAACGCCACCAATATTTTCGTCGCCGCCAAGCATCCGAAAAGCTTTATCTCGCTCGACAAGGCCGATCACCTGCTCAGCCGCAAGCAGGATTCCCAGTATGTTGCAGAAGTGATCGCGAGCTGGGCGAAACGCTATATTCCCGATCTTTCCCGCTCGTTGCCCAAGACGGGCCTGCGGGCCGGGGAGGGGGATACCCTGGTCATCGGGGCGCCGCCTGAGAAATTCCTGCAATATGTCGACAGCAGCGGGCACTCCCTGCTTTCCGACGAACCGCTCGACTATGGCGGTACAAACCGCGGGCCTTCGCCCTATGACCTGCTGCTGTCCGGCCTTGGGGCCTGCACCTCCATGACCATCAGGATGTATGCGGATCGCAAGAAATGGCCGCTCGAGAATGTCGCCGTGCGGCTCAGCCACAAGAAAATTCACGCAAAAGACTGCGCCGATTGCGAGGAAAAGACCGGCAAGATCGATGTGATTGACCGGGAAATAGAACTTACCGGCGAATTATCCGACGAGCAGAAGGACCGCCTGATGGAAATCGCCGATCGCTGTCCGGTGCATCAGACCCTGCATTCCGAAGTAAAAATCAACACGGTCATGGCGTGATGGTGGGGCTCGGCTCATGTGCCCGGCGCCGGCTTGAGGGCGGCTTCTGATATCCGGTGCAGGGATCAGGTCGTTCTTTTATCGAAAAAATGCGAGTAAACCGATTCAATCATAGTTTCGCCATGATTGTATTGGATACTTGTAAAATGGGTAAAAATTTATAAAAAAGCATCATAAATGCCACAGAATAAACCCATCTGAAAATTCCTTCTGCCGAGATCATCGCAAATTAACGATATATTAATAATTTCCTGTGAAATTATCTATAGGACCATTGTGACCATCGTTTTTGTATTGAGTATCGATGTAAGGAATTTTTCACGTGACGGAGCATTTTCATAGGAATTTCGGGGTTATTCTCGCCTTTTTGGCGGCGCTTTTTGCCTTGCTTTTTTTCTGGACCTATCAGGTTTATACGGTGAATGCACCGGCCCGTTGGCTGGACGCGGACCAGCATTTCAGCGCCACCACCAATAACAGCGAACAGGTGATGAGCCTTGTCGGTTTCCACAATATGGTCCACAACTATAAAGATTATTTAATTCGGGGAAATATTGAGGACAAAAACCAGTTCTTCACCCATTTCGATGATGCCCGCGAAGAGTTGCAAATCCTCCGGGCGCATTTTGGGGAAGCTGTCGAGACGGAAATCGCGGCAATTGACGCGACGCTCCGCGATTATTTCGTGTCCATTAACCGCGTCGATCAACTGCGCGAAGAGGGCAAGTCCATTGCCGAGATCGACAGTGCCATCTCTATCAATGATAAACCTGCGTTCGACGCCTTTCGTAAAATCCTTGATCTCTATGAAAAAGAGAAAGCGGAAGTCCGCACGCTGGTCCTCGGGGCGATGGATCAGGACCGCAATAACCTGCAGTCTCTCTACACCACTCTGCTGGCGATCGGCCTGCTGCTGACCATTGCGGTCGTGATGGGATTGCGGTTTGAGTATCTGAAGCGCCGCGCGCTCCAGGAGAAATCTGAAACCAAGTCACTTCTGGAAGGGTTCCTCGACTATTCGACCGTGCCGTTCCTCCTTGCCGGACCGGACAAGATCATCCGCCACTGCAACAAAGCCGCGGCGCGCCTTCTGGAAACCAAGCCCGGCAATCTCGTCGGCGCCTCCCTCACGCAGATTATCGATGCCGACCTGCCACGCAGCGAGGTGCAGTCTTTCGAAAACGGGCGGGCCAGCCGGATCAGCACGGTGATCGAGCTGCAAAGCGGCCGCAAGTTGCCGGTGCGCGCCGATTTTTCCACCAACCGGGACGGCACCATGCGGATCGTCGCCCTGTTCGACCAGAGTTCCGAACTCAAGATCCGCGAGCGGATCCTGTTTGAGGCGGAGCACAAGCTGACCAACGATACCATCGACGGCAGCCTTTCCATACGCCGGGATATCCAGAAGTTCAATGAACTGGTGGCGGAGTTTGCGGCGCATATTGGAGAGGACAAGAAGGACTTTGCCCGCAGGGCGCTTGAAATCGCGGAATCCCTCAAAACTGATGTTTCCGATTTCGTGTCGCGGGCCAACCCGGTGACCGAAGGGCGCCTTGCCGTCAATCTCGACGGACCGGTGACGCAGAAGATCAGCCAGACAATCGCTGACACGTTGGAGAAGTTCAACACGGTTATCCAGGACAAGCAACTGATGTTCAACTGGGTCAACCATGTACCGGAGGGGCGCGAGATAGATTTTCCCGCGCAGCTGCGCCGGATCCTGGACAACCTCGTCAGCAACGCCATCAACTACACGAAAACGGGTGGGGCGATCAAGATCACCACCTCGCTGGAGGGAGAGCGGCTGATGCTGAAAATCGAGGATACCGGCATCGGGATCGAGGAAGAGGATATTCCACGCATCTTTGAACGTGGCGTGCGGATGAAGAATGCCGCGCAGATGTGCGGCGGTCTCGGTATCGGCCTCTATTCGGTGCAGGAAACCTTGCGCAATCTCGGTGGGGAGATCACTTGCACGTCCTATGCAGGGATTGGCTCTGATTTCGTGGTCAAGATTCCCATGAGCCAGCAGCCGGGGACGTTAAGCCTCGTGACCACGGCATCCGCCTCCTAGAGGCGGGTCACACCCTTCTCCCTGAGGGTGTCGGCGATCTGGGCGCTGAGCCATTTGCTATGCTCGAGGTAACAGTCGCGTGCAGCCTTCTCATTGGCCGCGAGCAGGAACGTCTTGATCTCGTTATGATCCCGGAGACAGCGGTCCCGATGCTCCGGCCCGATATGGCGCAGGGCCTCAAAATTGGCGCGCTGTATGACATCACGGAAGGACAAGCCAATCTCCTGCAGCTTGGCGTTCCCGTTCAGGATAAACAGGCTGCGGTGAAATCTCTCGTCCGCGTCGGCCCAGGCGTCCTCGTCCGCACTCCGGAGCGCGGTTTCCTCTCCCGACAGCGCATACAGCAGCGGCATGATATCCGTTCGCGACAGCCGCCGCGCACAGATATTGCCGATCGCCTGCAGCTCCAGCCCGGCGACGACCTGATGATATCCTGACAACTCTTCCGCGCTGAGGGCGAGAATGCGGATTCCGCGCTTGGGCACGATCTCCACCACCTTCTCGGTCTGCAGACGCAGCATCGCCTCCCGGATCGGGGTCCGGCTCATATTCAGTTGACGCTCGATCTCGGGAATATTGATAAAGCTGTCGAGCGGTATTTTGCCCGCGTTGATCTCCGCCTTGATGGCCGAATAGGCCATGTCGGTCAGCGATTGCTTTCGCGGCACCAGGGACGGGCGCACTTTATATTGCAGGGCAGTTGTCATAATGTGCCAAGTCTGCCACCGGGATGGTTGAAAAACAGTTAATTATGCGCCGGCTTTATCGGATTTTCCTAAAAATTATCCGGAATTTTCGGACCCATCTGAAAAACGCGTTAGGCGCGCCATTTCAGGAAGTATTTCTCGGCCCGCCCAATGATCCAGGCGAAAATCAGCCCGAGACAGGAAAGAATGGCAACGCCGGTAATCAGCTGGTCCGTCGCCATCAGGCTGCCGGCGATCAGGATATAGGCGCCGATCCCGTATTCCGCCGCGATCATTTCCGCCGCAACCAGCAGGATGATGGCGATGGCCGCGGAAATCCGTGTGCCGGAAAGAATGGCGGGCAGGGCGCCCGGCAGGATGACCTTGCGGATGATCGACATTCGCGTAAGGCCGAAGGACTGGCCCATGCGGATCAGGCCGCGGTCCACATTGTCGATGCCGCCATAGGTCGCGATAACCGTCGGGAAGAAGGTGCCGAACAGGATGGTAGCAACCTTTGATCCCTCGCCAATGCCGAACCAGATGATGAACAGCGGCAGAAGCGCGATTTTCGGGATCGGGAAGATCGCCGAGACAAGCGGTTGCAGGCCCGACCGGGCAATCGAGAACAGCCCGATCAGGGTGCCGACAATGATGCCGAGCATGGTGCCCGAGAACCAACCGATCAACAGCCGCTGCAGCGAGGCTGCGAGATGCTGCCAGAGAAGCCCCGTGTTCACGAGGTTCATGAAGGCCTCGAACGCCTCCGACGGGGCAGGCAGGATCAGCGGGCTGATAAAGCCGGTGCGACATCCCCATTCCCAGAAGGCGATCAGGCCGATAAAGACGATGGGCGCGACAATTTTCTTGGGACGCGGCAAGAAGCCGCCACCCCGGAAGGGAACCGGTTTTCCGGTCAGTGTGTCTTCGACGGATTTATCGCTCATCCACAAGCTCCATATCGGCGGCGCGGGCCTCATCGCGCATCAGGTTCCAGAGACGTTTCTGAATGGCTTCCAGCTCCAGATTTTCACTGGTCCGGTCACTTAGCGGCATGGCAATCTCGACGATATCGCGGATTTCTCCGGGACGGCGGGACAGCACGACAATCTTGTGGCCGAGCCGGACCGCTTCCGCAAGGTTATGGGTGACGTAGGCGGCGGTATAGTTTTCCTTCTCCCAGAGATCGACGAGATCATCCATGAGAAGCTCCCGCGTCTGGGAATCGAGGGCGGACAGCGGCTCATCCATCAGCAGGACGGCGGGCCGGACGGAGAGGGCGCGGGCAATGGCGACGCGCTGTTTCATGCCGCCGGACAGCTGCCGGGGATAGGCCTTCCTGAAATCGCTCAGTTTCGTGCGGGCAAGCACATCGGCAATGATCTCCTCGCGGGCGGCGGCATCGAGGGGGTGGTTCTCCAGCACGAGGCTGATATTCCCCTCCACCGTGCGCCAGGGAAGGAGCGCGAAATCCTGGAAGATATAGGTAAGCGGGTTGAGGCAGTCTGCCGGCGGATCGCCGAGTTGCAGCACCTCGCCCGACGCGGGGCGCTCCAGCCCGCCGATCATGCGGAGCAGGGTTGACTTCCCGCAGCCGGACGGCCCGATGATGCAGACAATCTGCCCCTGCTTGATATCAAGATTGATATCGCGAAGGACCTCAACCTCATCGTAACGGTGCGTGATATTGCGAAGATTGAGGTCCATCGGCTGATCAGAACGTCTCGACGAAGTTACTGTTGACCAGCGTCTCGATCGTGATGTCTTCCTTGACAAGGCCTTCCGCCTTGAACCAGTCAAGCTGGTCCTGAATATTCGTCAGGTTAAGGGCAGCGTCCTTGTTGACGCGCATCGCACCGTTGCGGATGGACGGGCCGGCCTTTTCGATCGGCTGGTCGGCATACACATATTTATGGATCAGTGCCACCATGGCGGTGGCACCTTCCTCGCCTTCGCTCTTGTCGACAAGGGCGGCATTGAAGTCATCCGCGCCCCTGGAGAAAGCTTTGAGGAAGCGCTTGGCGAGGTCGGGCTTGGTCTCGGCAATTTCAGTCGAGGTAAAGACCGTCGTTACCTGATAGTCGGGGATATAGTCGGCAACCATACCGATCTGCATAACGGCGCCGCCTTTCAACAGGGCCTTGGCGATATGCGGCACGATGGTCCAGCTGTCGACCTGTCCGGATTTGAGCGCCCCGATAACCGCGCCAACCTTCTGCAGCGGTACAAGCTTCATGTCCGCGGTGGAGAACCCTTCCTTCTCGGCGATCTTGGAGGCCATATAATGGAAGGAGGAGCCGGCCTGCGTGATGCCGAAGCTCCGGCCTTTCAGTTTTTCCGGGCTGGTGATGCCCTCATCATAGGCCGCCTTGGAGACGAGAATGATCTGGCCGTCAATGCCGGGCTCTTCCTGCAACGCGCCACCAATCACCTTGATCGCGCCCTTTTCCGCGAGGTTGATCAATCCGCCGGAAATCGCAGTGATGCCGAAATCCACATCACCCGAGGCAATGGCAACGGCCATCGGCTGTGCAGCCTGGAAGAACTTGAACTCGACTTCCAGACCTTCGTCCGTGAAATAGCCTTTCTCGAATGCGACGAAGCTCGGCGCATGCGAAGTGAAGCGGAGCGCGCCGACCGTGATCTTGTCTGCGGCAGCAGCGGTGAGGGCGGTGCCCCCGAAGGCAGTGAGGGCCACAAGGCTGCCCAGAACCGCTTTTTTAAACGACCGTCTTGATAGCGACATCATGGAATTATTCCTCCCGAAAGGACTGATATAGGTGTCTTGAAAATTTGGCCTCTATCTACGAGGTTAAGCCGCCGCGAGTCAATTCATAAACTGCGGCTCTATTGCCCGGCAATCCAGCTTTTCTCGACCTGAAATTTCTGATTGAGACAGACAATATCAGCGCGGTAGCCTCTGGCGATCAGGCCATGAGATCGAGAGAGTCCGAGGAACTCCGCCGGAACTGCCGTCGCCATCTGGATGGCCTCCTCCAGCGGAAGGTCCAGCAGGGTAACGGCATTGCGAACAGCCGACGTCATATCAAGGGCGGAGCCGGCCAGTGTTCCATCCTTGGTGGTCAAGCGACCATCCTTGAGGGTGATTTCCCTATTCCCCAACATCAGGCGGGTTGCCTGGGTGTCGATGGTGGACATGGCGTCGGTGACCAGCATCATGCGATCGAGGCCCTTCGCCGCGATGGCAACTTTCAAGGTTGCCGGATGGACATGATACCCGTCATTGATAAAGCCGCAGTAACAGTCGGAGCAGGTGAGGGCCGCCCCGATCAGGCCGGGTTCGCGACTCTCCATCGGGGGCATGGCGTTATAGAGATGGGTAACGCCGGTCAGGCCCGCGGCAATAGCAGCCTGCATTTCGTCGAAACTGGCGGTGCTATGTCCGGCGGAGACATGCACGCCTTTTTCCGATAGCTCCCGAATAATGGTGGTTGGCACTTTTTCAGGCGCAAGAGTGACGAGCACCTTGCCGAGATCGCCCGCGGTCACCAGATCGACAAAGCGGTCATCGACGGTGCGGATATGCACCTCCTCATGGACGCCCTTACGCGCCGCATTCAGATAGGGGCCTTCAAAATGTAGGCCGAGAATACCGGGCATGCCTGTCGCGATTGCCTCCCGGATCAGGCCTGCAACCCGTTCCATCGTCTCCCAGCTATCGGTGATCAGGGTCGGCAGCATCGCCGTGGTGCCGTACTTTCGGTGGGCGGCGGCAATGGTTGCGATATCGGCGAGGGATTTCGCCTCGTTCAGCAGTATCCCGCCGCCGCCATTCACCTGCGTATCGATAAAACCGGGGACGAGGCGCCGTCCGTCAAGATTTTCACATTCATAGTCAGCCGGGCATTCCGCTTCCCGGCAGATACCGGCGATCTGTCCATCCTCGATCAAAAGCGCGAGTTCATCCTGCCAGCTATGGCCTGTCAGGATTTCCGCGTTCATGAGTGCCTTTTTCATATGCGAACCTTTCCGGTCTTGTTGATAAGCCCGGTCCGGTTGTTGATCAGCCGGAGCGCCCCGTCAAAAACGTCCCCCCGGGCTTGCGCCTCATAGCGGCCATAGGCCTTGTCGAGCCAGGGTCGGATCGGTTCGGCAAAGCCGCCGATATGGTGAATCTCGCCCACGCCCCGCTTGACGAGCGCGCGGATAAGCTGGTTGACCTCCTTGGCGACGGTAAGCACAAGGTTCTTTGCGACCTCATCTTCCGCATGGGCATGTTCAATGACGATGGCGGCAAGCGCCCCGTAATCAGCGGGCTTCGCCGTGCGTGCCCAACGGGACACCTCCGCCGGATGGATCCCGACCTCGGCCAGCAGTTTCTTGCAGAAAGGTGAGGAGGGAAGAATATTGTCATAGGCCTGCAACGCGCGGCGGACAGCAAGATGCCCCAGGCGGGCGCCCGACCCCTGGTCAGACACCGGAAAGCCCCAGCCGCCAATATAGAATTTTTCCTTCCCTTTGACCGCGAAGCCACAGGATCCGGTGCCGGTGATCAGCAGGCCGCCATCCCCACCGGCGAAGGCGCCCAATTGGGCGACAAAGGCATCCGTTTCCGCCGTCATGGAGGCGAAGGGGTGAGGCGTGCGCAGAAACTCCTTGCGCCGTTCAGTCTCGACCAGGCCTGCCATGGCGAAGCCGGCATGCAGGCGGGAAAGCGGGATTGTCGGTCCGTCCAGCTTGGCCAGCGCATCGCGGGTCGCACGGAAAATCTCACTCAGCACGGCTTCCAGGCCAAGCGAGGCATTGGCGGGGCCGCCCCAACCCTCGCAGAGCAGTTGGCCATCCTCATCAAAAAGCCGCACCCGGCAACTGGTGCCGCCACAATCCGCCGCCAGATAAACAGGTGTTTCATCGGATGCTTTCATGAAGTGCCGCTAGCCTCCCTAACTTAAAGAAAATTCTTATTCCCTTTGTTCCAAAATGAAATTCGGTCCCGGGCTTTGTGTCTATAGTATTGCGCTAAGTAACAGCCTGCAATGGCGCCATTGGGAAAAGTAGGGCAGGGTCCATATATGAAAACGCAAGTTGCCATTATCGGTAGTGGCCCTTCCGGATTGCTGCTCGGTCAGTTACTCAGCCGGCAGGGGATCGATAATATCATCCTCGACCGGGTAAGTCCTGAATATATTCTCGGGCGGATTCGCGCCGGGGTGATCGAGCAGGGATTTGTCGAACTGATGAAGGAGGCGGGCGTTGCGGAGCGGATGCTGCGCGAGGGTGAAATCCATCATGAGGTCGAGATCGCCGTTCACGGCGCGTATCACACCATCAACCTGACGGAGCTGACGGGCGGCAAATCCGTCACCGTGTATGGTCAGACGGAGATTACTCATGATCTGATGGATGCGCGTGAAGAATCCGGCCAGCTTTCCTACTACGAAGCGGAGAATGTCGTCCCCCATGACATGAAAAGCGACAAGCCCTATGTGACGTTCGAGAAGGATGGCGAAGAACACCGCATCGACTGCGACTATATCGCCGGTTGCGACGGCTTTCACGGGGTCTGCCGCCAGAGCATTCCGGCCGGAGTGCTCACCGAGTATGAGCGGGTGTATCCCTTCGGCTGGCTCGGTCTTCTGTCCGATACGCCCCCGGTCAATTTCGAGCTGATCTATGTGAAAAGCGATGAGGGCTTCGCACTTTGCAGCAAGCGCTCGGCGTCCCGCAGCCGCTATTACATTCAGGTGCCGCTTGATGAAAAGGTGGAGAACTGGTCGGACGACCGCTTCTGGGAGGAGCTCAAGCATCGCCTCCCCGAGGATGCCGCGCAACGGCTGGTAACCGGTCCATCGCTCGAGAAAAGCATCGCGCCGCTCCGCAGCTTTGTGGTCGAGCCGATGCAGCATGGCCGCCTGTTTTTGCTGGGCGATGCCGCGCATATCGTGCCGCCGACGGGCGCAAAAGGGCTCAATCTCGCGGCGAGCGACGTCAACACGCTCTATCGCATCCTGACAAAGGTGTATAAGGAGGGGCGAACCGACCTGCTCGCGCGCTATAGCGAGATTACGCTCCGCCGGGTGTGGCACGGGGTGCGCTTCTCCTGGTGGATGACCAACATGCTGCATCATTTCTATAGCGACAGTATCGAGGACAAGATCCGCGATTCAGAACTGAACTTCTTTCTGGCCTCGGATCATCGTCGCCGCATCCTCGCCGAGCAATATGTCGGCCTGCCTTATGAGGACATCGCGTAACGATCCCTACCAGACGCCGAAATAGATGCCGCGTTTTTTCGCGGTATCCGTCTTCTTCTCGATCTCTGCATGGGACGTCGTCGTGCGATTGCGCCGGTGACGGAGCCATTGATTGAGCCGCTCTTCCATCTCGGCACGGATTTCCTTATGCAAATCGCTGGTGCCTAGATCAATCAGCTCATCCGGGTCTTTCTGCAGGTCGAAAAGCTGCGGCCGGAACATGTCATAGGAGATATATTTCCAGCGCTCGGTCCGGAGCATATAGGCGCGCGCATGATCCGGTGAAAGCTCCAGCGACAGACGTGCGCCGCGCCAGGAATAGTCCGCCTCGCTTATCACGAAATCGCGCCATTCGGAGCTGTTGTCTCCCTCGAGCAGCGGCAGAAAGGATTTTCCTTCCAGCACATGGGGTTTAGCCTCCCCACCGAGCGCCTCGATAAAGGTTGGAATAAGGTCAATCGCCTCGATCAGCGCGTGAAGCTCGCTGCCGCGTGTGGAATTGCACGCACTGTCCGGATTGGAGACGATCATCGGGATACGGACGCTTTCCTCATGGAACATCTCCTTCTCGCCGAGCCAGTGGTCGCCGAGATAGTCCCCGTGATCGCTGGTCAGGACAATCATCGTATCGTCGAGCCGGCCCTGTTCCTCGAGAAAGGTCATCAGCCGGCCGATGTGATCGTCAATTTCCGTGATCAGGCCCATATAGGCAGGAATGACATGACGGCGTTTTGTCTCGTCGGAGAAATTGACGCTTTCCTCATGCTTCATAAATGCCTCGATCACCGGATGCGGGTCTTCCCTTTCCCTCTCGCCGCGGTTGGCGGCGATCACATCCGACTCCGAATACATATTGTGATACGGGGCGGGTGCGATATAGGGCCAGTGCGGCTTGATATAGCTGAGGTGCAGGCACCAGGGTGTCTCCCCCAACTCGGTGATCTTCTGCATGGCCCGGTCGGTCATATAGGCGGTCTCCGAATGCGCCTTGTCCACCCGGGCGGGCAGATGGGTATTACGGAGATACCAGCCACTGACCACGTTCTCCGTTTCATCCACGCCGGAATTTGCATAGGTATGCCAGGGATTGTCGCCGACATACCCGTTGTCCCGGAGATAGACGTTATAGGCAAGGTTCGGGTCGGTGAAGGCGTCGGGATGCAGGCCGTCGTCGCGCTCCCAGGGTTCAAAGCCGCATTCGGCGGCGAGGACGCCCTGAACGCTGCTCCTGTCGATGCCGAGGCGCTTCATTCCCTCGATATCGGCGGCCATATGGGTCTTGCCGACCAGCCCGGCGGAAACCCCGAGGTCGCGCATGTGATCGCCCAGTGTCGGCTCGCCTACTTTAAGCGGGACGCCATTATAGGTCGCGCCATGGGACTGCACATAGCGCCCGGTATAGAAGGACATGCGCGAGGACCCGCACACCGGCGCCTGGCAAAAGCTGTTGGTGAACCGGACACCGCGCGCCGCCAGGGCGTCGATATTCGGGGTCTTGATGGTCGGATGGCCGGTGCAGGCGAGATAGTCCCACCGCAGCTGGTCACACATGATGAAGAGGATGTTTTTTACGCTGCCCATGTCTTTTCGTTTCTTGTCTTTATTATGTGCTTTCTCAGATTACCGGGTCATCCAGCCGGTCCATGTAAAAGGAGACATATCCCTTGATGTCGAGCATTTCCTCAAAAGGATCTTCATAGGACCAGGCGAGATTATTCTCGATCCCGAAATTCCAGTAGCTCGCCATGCCCTTATAGGGACAATAGGTATCCTTGTCCGACATGGTGGCGAGATCGAGACGGACATCCTCGGGCGGGAAATAAACCACTGGCGGATAGTCTCCCTCGCGCAGGATAATGGCGCGCCGACTGCGGGCGAGGACTTTATCCTGCAGGGTCGCGACAAATTCCCGATCCGGACTTTCCAGGACAATTCGATAGTCCGGGTTCTTGGCAAAACCGGGGGATGGTTCGGCGGCGCCAGGGGTTACTTCCGTTTCCATAATTATGTCTCCGTTATAATTTGCGGGACGGGCGGTCAGTATGGCCGTGCTTTTCACCGGAACACAAGGGTGTTTTTACCGGTCTTTTGCGGGAACCGGGCCGGTAAGGTCGCTCGGCGCGTGCAGGGTCATCTTCTCGTCCGTCATCGGATGGTGAAATTCAAGTCTCTCCGCATGGAGTTGCAGCCGCCCGGCACGCTTGCGAATGGCCGGGCTCGCGTAAAACCGGTCGCCGAGGATGGCGTGGCCGATCGCGGCGCAATGCAGGCGGAGTTGATGGGTGCGGCCGGTCTTCGGATATAATGCCAGCAGGGTCGCATCCGGCAGGCGTTCCAGTACAGTCCAGCAGGTGAGGGAGGGTTTGCCGTTCTCCCTGTCGATTTTCTGCAACGGGCGGTTCGGCCAGTCGACCGCGAGCGGAAGATCGATCTCGCCTGCATCCAGCCGCAGCGGGCCATCGACCCAGGCGAGATAGCGTTTTTGAACCTTTCGCTCGGCAAACAGGAGGCTGAGCCGGCGGTGCGCCTCCGCCCCCTTGCCGAACAGTAGGATGCCGGAGGTGTCCATATCCAGCCGGTGAACGGTGCGCGCATTGCGATCATGCGCCTTCGCCCGCGCCTCCGCGCAGTCGCTCAAATGGTCACCCCGACCGGGCACAGAGAGAAGGCCGCTTGGCTTGTTCAGCGCCAGCAGATGTTCATCCTCAAAAAGGATGTCGCGGGCGTGCGGTTGTGGCGGGTTATAGTCGGGTGTCGGTGTCACGAGGTCAGGCGTCCGACGACATGTTCATCAGCACCAGACCGGAAACGATCAGCAGCGCGGCGATCACCCGCATCGGGCTTGCCAGTTCGCCAAGCACGAAAACCCCGACGAGGAATGCCCCGACCGCGCCGATCCCCGTCCACACCGTGTAGGCTGTGCCGAGCGGCAGGGCGCGCATGGCCAGCGACAGCAACGCGAAGCTCGCGATCATGGTGACGATGGTGACGATACTGGGCGTGAGGCGGGAAAATCCTTCCGACTGCTTCATCGAGTAGGCCCAAATAATTTCAAGAATGCCGGCGGCGACAAGGTAGATCCAGGCCATTTCTTGGCTCCTTCAAATGGCCGGGTCGTCCCGGAAATCACGTAAGCTGCAAGGGTCGTCCCTTTCCCCGCCTAGATAATATATGAGGCGGGGGCACGCAAGGGGAATCGGCGACAGGCTCAGCCGCGCTCCAGCCTCGCCGCATTGACCATCTGCCGGGTCTTGAAGCCGAGATCTTCATAAACCCGGATTGCCCGCACATTGGTGGAGAAAACATGGAGATAAGGCGTCTCGCCCCGGTCCAGGATTCGCTCCGCCACCCGGATGCAGAGCGCATGGGCGAGGCCACGGCCGAGATGATCGGGATGGGTGCATACGCCGCTTATCTCGGTATACCCCGGATGCTTGAAGCGTTCCCCCGCCATAGCGATGAGCTTGCCGTCCTCCTTCACGCCCCAATAGTCCCCGAGAAGACGGGTGTCACGAAGGTAGGGGCCGGGCCTTGTCAGCAGTGCCAGCGCCAGCATATCCTCCGCATCCGCGTCGGTCAGCTTCTCGATATGAGGGATGTTCTTCCGCGATGCCGCCAGCTTCTGCAGCACCATCTGGTTTCCTTTTCCGGCCATTGCCGCGCGGATCCCGTCGGGCAGGATGATGGGGGCTACCTGTATAAGGAAAAGATTGCCATTGTCCGGCATGACCCGGGCGAGAGAGGCCAGGCTGGCGGCGCTGTCGTCTTTGGTGCCGGCAAATATGCTTACCTCCTGTCGGAAACGCCGGGCGGCCTCATCGCCGACCGCAAATGCCGTGTGGCTGGTGGAGAGGGAATGCCAGATCGGCCGGTCAAGTATATGACTATCCATCCTGTCCCTCCATTTTCGTCTTTTCCGCCGCATTGATCCGCTGGAACAGGGACCTGTCCTTCAGGGCGTTTTCCAGAGTGTCGAGTTGGTCGAGAAGGGGGGCCTGCCTATTGTCACAGAGTTCGGCGAGGCACGCGTCGATCAACGGCCAGACATCGCGTTCCCCCCGTTGTACCAGCACGCGCCCCTGCTCGGTAAGGGTCACGACCTTGGTGCGCTGGTCCTTGCGCCCGCGCGCTACCCGGACGACGCCCTGTTTGGCAAGCTGGCCCACGGTCCTTGTAATGCCGGGTTGACTGACACCAAGGGCCTCGGCGAGATCCCCGACCGTCAGGGGCCCAAGGTCATCAAGGGCGGCAAGCAGGGGACAATGGGCTGTTTGCACCGGAATTTCCTCGGCATCGAAGAGCTGCTGGACATCCGCCTGCAGGCGGTCACCGATACGTTTCAGGCGGGTGCCGAGGGTCAGATACCCCTTACGGCGAACAAAATCATCAACCATGTCGGTCCTCATTCTGTCATTTATATAACAAGATATATAACAAGCTATATTAAGTGTCAATGAGGAAGGAGAAGCAGTCCCGATATCAGAAAAGTCTCCATGTCGGGGCGCTATTAAAAAAAGTAAGGCACATACCTAACTATTATTGACAACGAGCCGGAAATTTATATAGTTAGGCCCATGCCTAACAATCATTCTGACATAGACAGTTTATTCCGTACGCTTGCCGATCCGACACGGCGGGCCGTTGTCGACAGGCTGTCACAGGGCCCGGCAACGGTCGCGGAACTGGCGAAACCTTTCCCGATGGCCCTGCCGTCCTTTTTGCAGCATCTCGGTGTGCTGGAGAAGGGGAACATCATCACCACAAAGAAAGTCGGTCGTGTCCGCACCTGTTATCTCCAGCCGGAAGCGCTGAAGGTTATCGAGGGCTGGCTCGCGGACCGTCGCACCATGTGGGTGAGGCGCCTCGATGCGCTTGAGCAGTATCTGGACAATGACCAACTTGGCTAGGAGCAACCAATGACAGAGTTACCGACCGCCGTTCACGAGACTATTGCCGTCAGCCGCGTGTTCAAGGCGGCGCCCACGCGGGTGTTTGCGGCCTGGACAGACCCGGAATCGCGCAAGAAATGGGAACCCACACCGGAGGGGATGGAGATGATCTATGAGAATTTCGATTTTCGCCCCGGCGGGCTGGAGCGCAGTGAAATGCAACAGGACGGCACCACGCTTGTTGGATTTGAAACCCGTTTTCTCGATATCGTTGCCGATCAGCGCATTGTCTCTACCGTTGCGGTCAACGCGGACGGCGGGGTGATGAGCTGTTCCCTGCATACAATCGAGTTCCAGCCCGAGGGCACCGGCACCCGCCTGATCTGTCATGAACAGGTGGCATGGCTGAACGGCATGAATATGCGCAGCGAGCATGAAGGGGGCTGGGCGGTCTTGTTGGAAAGACTCGCCGCCGTTGTCGACGGCTGAACTGAAAAGACGCCGCGCGCTTCGGCGACGGCGTCTTTTTTTTAAGCAGGGAAAATCAGTCGGCGAGAAGGTCGCGGCTGATGATTTCCTTCATGATTTCCGTTGTGCCGCCGGCAATGCGGGCCATCCGGTTATCGGCCCAGGCGCGGCAGATCGGATATTCCCACATATAGCCATAGCCGCCATGCAGCTGCACGCAGTCATCGAGGACCTGCCAGAGAACCTCGGTCG
The DNA here is from genome assembly GCF_017313765.1 of Sneathiella sedimenti. Lineage (GTDB taxonomy): Bacteria > Pseudomonadota > Alphaproteobacteria > Sneathiellales > Sneathiellaceae > Sneathiella > Sneathiella sedimenti. The sequence goes on from NZ_JAFLNC010000005.1 coordinate 30,218, forward strand.
ATTGCATCTTCGCCATGGCGGCGGTGACGGAATCAAGCTCGCCTTTCAGATGCGCGGCAATGCATTTGTCGACGAAGGCCCGCATCATCACCGCCTTCGACTTGATCTCGGCCAGCTTGAAACGGGTGTTCTGGAACTCGGCAATGCTCTGGCCGAATGCCTTGCGCTCTTTCGTATACTCAACGGTCCACTCGAGCGCGGTCTCGATACTGGTGGCGGAGCGGACGGCGATGACCAGCCGTTCCTGCGGAAGCTGCTGCATCAACTGCTTAAAGCCCCGCCCTTCAACGCCGAGCAGGTTGGATTTCGGCACCCGCACGTCATTGAAGAAGAGTTCCGACGTGTCCTGCGCCTTGTAGCCCGCTTTTTCGAGATTGCGGCCGCGTGAGAAACCTTCCCTATCGCCCTCGACCAGTACCAGGGATACACCCTTGCCACCGGCGGCGGGATCGGTCTTGCAGGCAACCACGATAAGATCGGCCAACTGACCATTACTGATAAAGACCTTCTGGCCGTTGATCACATAGTCATCCCCGTCGGCAATAGCGGTGGTGCGGATATTCTGCAGGTCAGATCCGGCGCCGGGTTCGCTCATGGCCACGGCGACGATAACCTCGCCCTTGACCATTTTGGGCAGCCAGTGTTTCTTTTGCTCTTCCGTGCCATAGGCGGTGATATAGGGCGCGACAATTTCCGAATGCAGATGGAAGGAGGGGCCGCTGGTCCCGGCGCGCGCCAGTTCCTCAAGGAAGATCGCGCCGAACAGGAAATCACCGCCGGCGCCGCCATACTCCTCCGGTACGGAGGTGCAGAGAAACCCGCCTTCGCCGGCTTCCAGCCAGACTTCCCGGCTCACCTGGCCGTCTTTTTCCCACTGGGCATGAAAGGGGGCAATCCGCTCCTCGACAAAGCGGCGGGCAGAGGCCCGGAAAAGTTCATGTTCTTCACTGAATAGCTCGCGCTGCATGACAGCTTCCTCTTTTTATTGTTATTGTTCATGTGGGGTCCGTTATAATACCCCGCCGCGCCATTGTAAATTCAAGCTTCGTTATGTGGCCTTCATTTAGTTTTACGGCACCCTTATGAGACGTTTCTCCAATATTTATGGTTAATTTTTTACAGTAAAAACAATAGTTTGACAGTTGTATAAAATTTATTATAAATCTAATTTATATATTCACGGTTCATGTTTGTTTATAGGGTCGTTTTTAAATGACATTTGTGAGCCATCCAGGCGCTGACAGTTACGGCGCTCACATCTAAAGCGCTTAAACTCGGGGGAAATAATGAAGAAATTACTGGGATTGGCTCTCATCAGCGGATTGTTTTTTTCTGTAAATGCGGAGGCTGCACTCTATCGCGTTGATTTCAGCGGCACGGTGGATGATGGGACTTATAATGGGTATTTCACCTATGATAATGCGGGTCTGGACCTGAACGGTTTCAATAGCTCGCCCGGTGGTTTATACTCCACGGCGTTGCCGGAGGATGGGCTGGAAACTTCCCTGGCAATGAATATTAGCTCTTCAAGCGTTTCGGGAAGCTTTGATGAAACGACGGCGGGATCGGCTTGGTTGAATTTCACGGCGGGTGAATTGACCGGCTGGTTGATTGGAGGCAATAATTCAGGTTTTACCAGTGTTTCATCAAGCACTGCGCTTGATTTTAGTTTGGTCGATAACGCCTTTGTTACTAATACGGGATTAGGTTACGGCGGTCTAATTTTTGGATCTGGCCCTGATTGGCAGGTGACGGAACTTTCCGCCGTGCCGCTGCCGGGCGCGGTCTGGGCGTTTGGCGCCGGATTGCTCGGCCTGCTCGGGCTGAAGCGTCGGCGGAAGATGAAGATGCTGCGTACCGCCACCGCGTAACGCGCCCTATGTTGAACTAGAAAAGCCCGGCATTCGCCGGGTTTTTTTATACCCGTAAAAGACGGATAGGTTATTTTCTGGCGATATTTGACTTTCTTCCGCCGGGCCTTATCCTTTACGGAATAAACAGGGAGTGCGTTGGACGGGCGGTGAGGGGCGGTTTTTCACTGGACTGTCCTATTAATATTCTTGGAAAATTCAATCAAAGACTAAATATTCATTAAATGTAAAAAAAGTAAAAAACTCTATTTTTCTTTTCTATTAATTTGTCAATAACGTTAATTCTGATCGTGTAGTTACTGCCAAAGTAATTGAATTTCAGTGGTGTATATTTAATATAGTTTTTATATAGCATCTTTTTAACTTGATGATTTATTTTTTAATTTTTTTAGTTAAATAATATTTTTTGCTATCTCCATTGACGGATATCGCCTCGTTTCACTATGCTGTACGTCAACCAAGTTTATCAATGATTGAAATTGCGACATAATTTGCGGTGAACAGGAAAATTATGGTCGCAATATGGACAAAAAGACCGTCGAAAAAATGAGACAGTTACATTAATAAACCAAAATATACTGAAATATTCGGAAATTGATCTAATAATTGAACAGGGAGTTTAACTACAATGTCAGTCAAGAAGATGGATCATGAGATGCCGGGACGCATCCATCCCAAAATTGAAGTTGTCACAGAACAATTTCGCAGCGGGAAAATGGATCGCCGTGAATTCCTCCGTACCTCCACCTTGCTCGGTCTTTCCGCCGCCGCCGCCTATTCGATAGTCGGTATCGCTGATCCTACCATAAAGGCCGAAGCGGCCACGCCGAAGAAGGGCGGTATCCTGAAGGTGTCGATGGAAGTGCAGGAGATGAATGATCCTGCTGTCTATAGCTGGACTCCGCCGTCGAACGTCGCCCGCCAGATGTGCGAATATCTTGTGATTACAGGTGCCGACAATGTGACCCGCCCCTATCTGGCGGAGAGCTGGTCCGCGTCCGACGATCTCAAGACCTGGACATTTAACCTCCGCAAGGGTGTGAAATGGCATAACGGCGATGACTTCAACGCCGATGACGTGATGTTCAATTTCACCCGCTGGCTCGATCCGGCAACCGGTTCCTCCAATGTCGGGCTGTTCGACTCCATGCTCACCAGCGAGGGCGAGGGCGACAACGCGACGAAGAAGATGACGCCGGGCGCCATCGAGAAAGTCGATGACTACACCATCCGCCTGAACCTGAACTCACCGGTCCTGTCGATCCCGGAAAATCTCTATAACTATCCGACGATGATCGTTCACCGCGACTTCAAGGGAAACCTTGTCGAGCAGCCGAATGGCACGGGTCCGTTCACCCTCGTTGATTTTGCCGTTGGCGAAAAGGCGATCCTGAAACGGGTTGACCAGCCTTACTGGGGCGGGGACGTCTATCTCGACGAAATCCATTACTTCGACCATGGCGCGGGTTCCGCCGCACAGCTGGCGGCCGTCGCCTCCGGCCAGGTGGACATGAACTATGAGTTCGATATTGCCTCTCTCGGCATGGCGCAGTCCATTCCGGGGATGAAAATCCTCGAAGCCCGGACCGCACAGACCGGTGTGATGCGCATGAACATTACGCAGAAGCCGTTTGATGACAAACGTGTCCGTCAGGCACTCATGTATTGTGTCGACGCGGAAAAGTATAACGAGCTTGTCTATCAGGGCCGCGGCGATGTCGGCGAGCATCACCATGTTTCCCCGATCCATCCTGAATATTATCCGCTGAACCGGCGGGAGCGGGATATCGACAAAGCCAAGCTCCTGCTCGCCGAGGCGGGTTATCCGGACGGGCTGGAACTGACCATCGACGTCGGCAACACCAATGGCCCATGGCAGCAGCAGGTCTGCGAAATCCTGAAAGACCAGGCGGCAGAGGCGGGGATAACCCTGAACCTCAACCTGATGCCCGCATCCAAGTACTGGGAAGTCTGGGCAACCACGCCATTTGGCATTACCGCCTGGACCCATCGTCCGCTTGGCACCATGGTCTTGAGCCTGGCCTATCGCTCCGGTGTTCCGTGGAACGAGACGGGGTATAGCAATCCCGCGTTCGAAAAGGCCCTCGATAAAGCTGAATCGCTGGTGGATGCTGAAAAGCGCAAGGCCGCCATGGAGGAAGTCCAACAGATCCTCCAGGATGACGCCATCATGATCCAGCCGATCTGGCAGCCAAAATTCTTCCTGGCGAGCGAGAAGGTCATGAATGTGGAAGCGCATCCGACCCAGTACCACCAGTTCTATAAAGTCTGGATCGACAGCTAAATCAAGAAATGCAGTTAAGGGCGATATGATGTCGCCCTTAACTGATTCTGGTGCTTATTCGCCCCGAGGGGAGCATTAATATGCTGATACTGGCGTCTCGTCGATTTCTCTCAATGGCCCTCATCATGGTCATTGTTTCCTTTACGCTTTTCGCAATATTTGAATCCGACAAGCTGGCTGTTGCCGGAAAGGTTCTTGGACCTTATTCCAACACGGAACAGCGGGAGCTCTGGCTTGAGCAGAACGGCTATAACGAGCCGTTCCTCGAACGATACATCACCTGGGTCGGCAATGCGCTCACCGGTGATTTCGGCTATTCCATTCAGTATAAATCTCCGGTTTCAGAGGTGCTCTGGCCCCGGCTGGGCAACACCGCCATTCTGGCCGGCCTGTATATGCTCTTCATGATCCCGCTCTCGCTCACCTTGGGGGTGATTGCCGGCATGAAGGAAGGATCGGTGCAGGACCGGGTTGTCTCGGTGGGATCGGTGCTGACGACATCGGTGCCGGAATTCGCCTCCGCCACCTTCTTTTCCGCCATTTTTGTGTTCTGGCTGGGCTGGCTGCCCGGCACCTCGGCAATGACCAGCGGGTTTAGCTGGGCGGAGATATTCCTGCCCGTCTTCGTGCTGGTGATGTACGGCTTTGGCTATACCACGCGCATGACACGCGCCTCGATGGCGGAGGTGATGACGTCCCACTATATCCGCACCGCGGTGCTGAAGGGCATCCCCTATCGCCGGGTGATCATGAGACATGCGCTGCGTAATGCGCTGATCGCGCCGTTCACCGTGATCATCCTGCAGCTCAACTGGCTGCTCTCCGGCGTGATCGTGGTTGAAGTGTTCTTCGCCTACAAGGGGTTCGGCAAACTGCTTCTCGATGCCGCCCTGTTTGGCGATATTTTCGTGATCGAGGCCTGTACTCTTGTCGCCGTGTTTGTCGCGGTATTCTCGCAATTCATCTCGGATATCGGCTACACGCTGCTTAATCCGCGGATCCGGTTTACATAAGGGGGGGACGGTTATGACAGCTGAAGTTCAGAACAATGACGACGCCCCATCCGCGATCGGCAAATTCTTCAAATCGATTGGTCTGCTGCGGGAGAGCCCGATTGCCGTCTTCGGCCTGGCCCTGATTTTGTTCTGGGTCATCCTGGCAATCCTGGCGCCGGTCCTGCCGCTATATGACCCGAATGCCCCGCTGGAACCGTTCAAGTTCCCGCTTTCTGAGGCACGCGATGGCGGCTTGTACTGGCTCGGGACCGATCACAAGGGCCGGGACATTCTCTCGCGGGTCATATTCGGCGCGCAGCAGGTGCTGATCTGGGCGACGATGGCAACATTGGTGGCCTATATTGTCGGCATGTTGATGGGGGTGGTCGCGGGCTATCTCGGCGGCTGGTGGGACGAGGTGATCTCCTTTGTTTCCAACGTATTGCTCTCCTTCCCGGTGATCGTACTCTATATCATCATCATCACCTATCTCGGCGCGACGGGATTTAACATCGTGCTCGCCGTGACCTTTGCCTCGGCACCGGGGATCATGCGTATCGTGCGGGGTCTCGTGCTCGACCTTCGAACGCGGGACTATATTTTCGCGGCCCAAACCCGAGGCGAAAGCTCGATCTATATCATGCTGGTGGAACTTCTGCCGAATGCTCGGGGACCGCTGATCGTTGATGCCTGCCTGCGCCTTGGCTATACGACCATCACCATCGCCATGCTCGGCTATCTCGGTCTCGGGCTGCCACCGCCAGATCCGGACTGGGGCAAGATGATTGCGGAAACTCAGCCCCTTGGCAGTTTTGCCGGACATATGGCGATTGTTCCGGCGGCGGCGATTTCCTCGCTGGTGCTTGGGTTTAACCTGCTGGCCGATGGTCTGCGTGAAATTTCAATGAGAGACTAGGAGTATTGTGATGGAACAGACACCCATTCTGGAATGCCGCAATCTCTGCATCTCCTATGATACACGCGGCGGGGAAATCCCGGCCGTCATCGACTTTAACCTGAAGGTAATGCCGGGGCAGGGCGTCGGCATCGTCGGGGAGAGCGGCTGCGGCAAGTCCACCGTGGCCCTCGCGATCATGCAGTATCTCGGCTCCAACGGCTATATCAAGAGCGGGGAGATCTTCTTCCACGGGCGCGATATGCGCACCATGTCGGAAGAGGAACTGCGCGCGTTGCGGGGTTCCAAGATCGCCATGATCTATCAGGAACCGATGGCTTCCCTCAACCCGTCGATGAAGATCGGCGACCAGTTGGCGGAAGTACCACTCTACCATGAGGATGTCACCCGGTCCGAAGCGATGTCACGCGCCCTCGAGCTGCTGGAGGCGGTGAAGCTGCCGGACCCGAAGCGGATCATGAACAGCTATCCGCACCAGATTTCCGGCGGGCAGCAGCAGCGCGTGGTGATTGCCATGGCGCTCCTGTCGAAGCCGGACCTGCTGCTCCTCGATGAGCCGACCACCGCGCTCGATGTGACGGTGGAGCGGGGGATTGTCGAGCTGGTCAAGGAAATCTCCGCCGAGTTCGGCACCTCGATGATCTATATTTCCCATAACCTCGGGCTTATACTGGACACCTGCGACCGGGTGACAGTGATGTATTCCGGCGAGGCGGTGGAGGATGGCACGGTCAACGAGGTCTTCGACGCCATGAAACATCCCTATACGAGCGGGTTGTTTGCCTCGATCCCCCTGCCCGGTGCCGACAAGAACGAGCGGCCGCTGGTCCCGATCCCGGGCCAGTTGCCGCTGCCGCATCAGCGGCCAAAGGGCTGCTTTTTCGGGCCGCGCTGCGCCTTCTTCACGGACGGTGTCTGCAATACCGACAAGGTCGACATGCGCCCTGTCCCCGGAGACGAGGGACATCGGGTGCGCTGCGCCCGGTTTGAGGAGATCGACTGGTCAGAGGGCGACCATGAGGCCGTCACGGTCAAATCGGTCAAATCGGGCAAGATCGTGCTCGATGTGAAAAACATGAAGAAATATTACGAGATCCGCTCAAGCTCGATTTTCGCCATGATCCGCGGCGATGCGGTGAAGACCGTGAAGGCGAACGAGAATATCAACTTCAACGCCCGTGAAGCGGAGACCGTCGCCATCGTCGGGGAATCCGGCTGTGGCAAGTCAACCTTCGCGAAAGTCCTGATGGGGCTGGAGGAGGCCACGGACGGGGAGGTGATCCTGAATGGGGAGGATCTCGCCCATGTCTCCGTGCAGAAGCGCAAGGCGCGTACCGTCGGGCATCTGCAGATGGTCTTCCAGAACCCGTTCGATACCCTCAATCCGTCCCATTCCGTCGGCAGCCAGATTGCCCGCGTGATCCGGAAATTCGGGGTCGAGAAGGAACCGGAGAAGGTGCGCGAGAAGGTCAATGAACTGCTCGACCTGGTAAAACTCCCACGCGACTTCGCCCACCGACGGCCCCGCCAGCTATCCGGCGGCCAGAAGCAGCGCATCGGTATCGCCCGCGCCTTTGCCGGCAATCCGGCGGTTGTTGTGGCCGATGAGCCGGTCTCGGCGCTCGATGTGTCGGTTCAGGCGGCGGTGACGGGTCTGCTGACCGAGATCCAGAATGACCTTCGTTCGACGCTTCTCTTTATCAGTCATGACCTGAGCGTCGTCCGCTACCTCTCTGATCGGGTTGTGGTTATGTATCTTGGCCATATCGTGGAGCAGGGGACAACGGACGAGGTCTTCTCGCCGCCCTACCATCCCTACACGGAGGCGCTCCTGTCCGCCGTGCCGATTGCCGATACGTCGGTCGAGCAGAAACAAATCATCCTGAAGGGCGATATCCCGTCGGCGGTGAACCCGCCGCCCGGCTGCCCGTTCCAGACCCGCTGCCCGCGCAAGATCGGCAGCATCTGCGAGACGGAAATGCCGCCGGTGAAGGAACTCTCGCCCGGCCATACGATCCTCTGCCACCTCGAGGATGACGAGCTGAACGCCATGGAGCCGGTGATCGTCATGCATGATGAGGAAAAGACCGCCTCGGCCAGCTAATCCCGCCATAATTCCAAGCTTAAAAGGCGCTCAACGGGGCGCCTTTTTTGTGCCTTTCCGGGGCAAGCGCATTAACCATAGTTGAAATTATTATTGCTATCAAGAGTAGAACCAATATAGTTTTAATAAAATATATTTAAAATTGTATTGAGGGGATCATGAAACATATTATTCGGATTACTTCGGCACTTCTTATCAGTTTAGGACTGGCAACAACAGCCCAGGCCGCCTCCTATAGCTTTTCAACGGCAGATTCACCGTTGTACGGTACAAATCCCGCCAATTTTTGGTCGAGCGATTTGAATCAAGGATGGTGGTCCTCCGGGTATGATAACAAAAACGATAATCCCAACATCGTCGTAGGTGATTCCACGAATTATCTTTACCGAAACTTTTTCACTTTTGATCTGTCAGGCTTGTCGTTAGCTCCTGATGAAGTAATTGTCAGTGCGTCTTTCTCTGGATTTACTCACACTATTGAAGTTGCGGGCGGCCTATTTGAAACGGTTGAGTTTTTTGATGTCTCTACGGACGCAGGGACGTTGAACTATAACGTAGCTGCCAATCCAGCGATCTATGAGGATTTGGGGACCGGTAAAAGTTACGGAAGCCGTGATTTCTACGCATCGGAATCAAATACTAATTTTTCGATGGCATTGAATGACAATGCCATTGCCGATATCACAACGGCACAAAACGGATGGTTTTCAATTGGTGGTATGTTGACAACGTTGGACAATTCCGGTCAGCCTGAATGGGTATTTGCCTTTTCCAATGAAGATGTTGCTCCCTACAAGCTCGACATAGAAACCCAGATCTCCGCCGTGCCGCTGCCGGCCGCGTTGCCGCTCTATGGTGCGGGCCTTGCGGTCTTGGGCTTTGTTGGCTGGCGGAAGAAGCGTAAAGCGGCTTGAACTTCAGGGTCATATCCCATCCAGAAAGGCGCTCAGTGGGGCGCCTTTTTTGTGCGGAAAATCTACAAAAAACAGCAGCAAATTAACGGTTTCTTTATCCTGTTTGCCTAGGCTGTAGGCTCCCCCCGGTTTTTGGGCAGGGTTGAAGGATAGAGATGACACCGGATACGCAGGAATATTCGCAATTTGTGGTCCAGACGCTGTTTGATACCAAATGGCGCAGCTTCGGCCGTTATGACACCGAAAAACCGGCACAGGATATCGCCCGCCAACTCATTGAGGAGTGGGGCGGTCAGCGCGTGCGTATCCTCGGCGGCTATTTCTCGCCGGAGAAGAACCGCAATGTCTATCACACAGTCGAGATCACCGAGCGGCAGCGCTTTCGCGATACCCGCGCGTTCAAGAATTCAAAGTTTTTCATCGGCAGCACGGCCCTCGGCGCGGCGATGCTCGCCATCTTTCTCGTTGGCTACAGCCTGGTGGCGCCCATGTCCTCCATGGCGGACGACGGGAAGGGACCGGAGCTGGCCGTAAACAAACGACCGACCCCGATCGCTCCCATTGTCAAGCCCGTCAATTTGCGTGCACGCTTTACTGAAGTCATCAAGGTCCCCTACGACCGGGTATGGGACTTCGATCGCGTGCCCCTGCGCCTTCGCGGCGAGTGGAGCACGGCTTGCAATACAGACGGAGGCAAAGTTGTCCTCGGCGAACGGGAGCTGATCCCTTCTGAGGAAGAGTCACGCACACCGCTGACGTCCGTCTGGCAGACCGGCCAGCGCTACGGCCTGGTCCGTGAGGGCGGTTCTGTTGATATGGTGGACATGATCTCTGCGGATCGTCTGCAGAAGATCGGCACCATGAACCGCCTCGGCGAGTTTGTCGCCGATACCACCGGTGCCATCCTGAAACGCTGTCTCTGAAGGCGAGGACCCTGCCAACCTGCACGCTATCGTCAGACTGGCCGCTCCCGGCCTTATAGGGGCCGATCTATCCCCGGACAGACGCCGCCCGGCAAACCGATTTACGAATACCCGCAAGACTGACGGTACAAAACGCCGGGTACCCTTTATTCGCATATATATGGAATTTGGCTGAAGGGGCAGCCACCCCTCCCACGCATTATAAGGCGACATTGCGCCTCAACGTGAAGATGTAATTATACGATACTATTGCGCGTTTTGCAAGATTTTTAATTTTGTCAGTAAGTTAAAAAAATACCTAATTATATATTTCACTAACGAATGCATTTATAAACTTCAAATAACCGTATACAGAGAATGTCTGAAATCTCAAAACTAAGTTAAGCTTGGCATCCATAACTCAATTAGTATACAACCAATAAGGTTGTTTATGTTCTTTCAATTAAGGATAACGACGATGCCAAAAGAGCCCTATAGTGAAGATAGAAAGTTAGTGAAAACTGAAATATCCTTACCTATAGATCGTGATCATTTTATAGAATTTATTTCTGGTCTCTTAGGTAAGCCGCAATCAATTGAAAAAACTTACGCTGGTCAATTCGAAATTTCTGTCGAAGATATAATAAATACTCATCATTTAGTCGCGCAACGCTTAAACCAACAAAACGATTCAGCCTTAGTGCAGTTTATTGTGTCAGTTAGTTATGATGATGGATCTACTGTTCACTTAAATAGCCTGCACGATTTTCAATCTTATCGAGAGGTCAAGCCTTTAGTCTGTGTGTCTGTTAACCTTACCTGGGTTTATTTAGTCAAATTTCAAAAAAAAGACGCTCCAGAGAAACAGCAGATCGACTTAACTTTTTCTGCTGGCAACAATTATGATACTGTATTATTGGAACCAATTATTTTTTCGTCAACGACGAAACCAGTTCGCCTATTCAGACACGGAATAAAACTGAGAATAGAACATACTGAAAGAACTTGGGGTAATGATATTGAATCATTGCTCGATGGACATATTAAAACCCTAATTAGGGAACCTAAAAATGCCCAAAAATGGGTATCTTCAAATAACGGAAAAATAGGTCTTCTTGTTGGGATATTGTTTTTTTTAGGCGCTATTTATGGATCAATTCGCGCCACACAGAACTTCATAGAGTATAACAAAAACACATATATTGATATTATTAAAAATTATACAGAAATTTCACAAAAGATTAATGAAAAAATTGATTATATAGCAAACGCATTATTAGGAGGTGTGTGGAATCTATTCGATTATTATATTGCTACTTTTCTTTTTGTATCATTTTTTACATCTATATTTCTTGGAATTTGGGTTTCAAGTCGCGCAGATACTCGAAGGCCGAGTTTTATACTCATTTCTCAAGAATCTAAAAATAAGAAAATTGAATATGATAACAAACATAAGAGAGATTGGGCGATGTTCTTTATTTCCGTCGTTATTAGCTTAGTAATTGGCATTGTCTCAAATATAATTTTTAACGAATATGTGTCGGAAATTTTATAGTGATGAATTGTCAAGTAGTTGTGAAATCAACTTTTTTTGCCTATTAAATGAAATACGCTGTTGTATCAAATCACTAGATTATTCGAAAACTTTCATTTTTACGTGATTGGCTAAAACGCTACCCACCCATCCCAGAATACTGCATCCCGAATATCGCTGCGAAGCCGAGCGCCATGGTGATCACGACGTTATTGGTGAGGATGGCCACGGCAAGCGCGAAGGCGGCGGCGATCCAGGTGAGGGAGCTCGCGTCGGCGAGGGAGGTGGCGACAAGGGCGACGATCAGGCAGCCCGGCAGGTCATCGAGCAGGGTTTTAAGCCGCTCATTGCGCAGGATGGCCTGTCCGCCGATCAGCCCGGCGAGGCGGAGGCCATAGGCCCCGACAGCAAGAAAGGCAATCAGCAGCCAGTGGTCGAGGGTCATGGCGTCTCCCCCGTCCTGGCCTGCCAACAGAGGAGGGCGGCGACAGCCATGCCGGCGAGGCTGCCGAGCAGGATGGCATAGGCACTCTCCACCCCGAGGTTTATCAGCAGGATTGTCGCCGCGAAGGTGACCGCCCAGGGCGCGATATTGCGCCGCCCGCGCCACATCGCCCGCGCCATCGCGATAAAGGCCGCGGTAAAGGCAAAACCGAGGCCATAGCTCGCGAGATCGGGCATCGACTGGCCGAGCAGGGCACCGAGCGCGGTGGATGTCGTCCAGCTGGTCATCAGGGTGAGGCCGGAGCCGATCAGGAAGGCGGCGCCGATTCTCGGGTCCTGCGCATGTCTCGCCATGGTGAGGGCCCAGTTCTCATCCCCCGTGATATGAATGGCGACCAGCTTCTGCCAGAGCGGGATATCCTTTAAAATCGCGCTGAGCGAGGCGATGATGCCGAGATAGCGGAGGTTGAGCGCAATCCCGGCGAGGGCCGCACCGATCACCAGCCCATCCATGCCGAAGCGCTCCACCGCGACAATCTGCGACGAGCCCGCATGCACGGAAAAACTCATCAGCGCCACGCCCCACCACGGATAACCCGACTGCGCCGCGAGAATGCCAAAGGCAAAGCCATAGGCCGCCGCGCCGAGGGCAAAGGGCAGAATACCGTAAAATCCCTGTTTCATGGGGAGAGAATAGCGCTGCCCCTAAGTGATGGCGAGCGAACTATTGTCCCAAGGACAAGTTTAAACGGGTCAGCAGATACCGACAGGCGGGCGGAGGTCGCTAACTATCCTGCCCATGCAGCTCGACGTCGTGGGAGGAATATTTTGAAAGGATTTTCACGGCCTTCCGTCCATGCGCCTCATCCCGGGCACGGACCCAGAGAATAAGGCCCCCGCGGTCGATCTGTTCCTGCAGATATTTCGCGTGACGATCCCCGACAATCTTGGCCAGAACACCGCCGATCGCAGCACCGGCACCGCCTGCCGCCACTGCGGCGCCGATGGTCAGCGCGAGGGGACCGCCGGCCGCGACAGTAATGCCGGTTGCGGTGGCGGCTGCTATGTAGAGCGGGGTGCCGATCAGGGCGCCCTTGGTCTCGGATAACATCTCGTTGGGCACAAAGGTTGTTGTCGGGACATTGGGCTCAGCCGCAATATCCTCGACCCTGTTGTAGATATGGCCGAGCTTTTCCTCGACCGTTTTCTCCCCCGCGACGAAGCTCAAATCCGCCAGGTCGAACCCGGAATTCTCCAATTCATCGATGGCGCCCTGCATTGACTCCAGGTCTTCGAAAATCGATACGGCTTCTCGGACGAGGTCGGACTTTTCAACAGATGACATTAAGCGGCTCCTTTCCGGTTTGCCGGGCATGGGCAACGGCCATGCCCGTTGGGTCTTTGAACCGGACCAACGCAGGACACAGGAAAAAGTTCCCCCTTCGGGAGGAAAGAATTGCCGGCGCGAGTGGGTCAGACCGGGAAGGTTTTCAGGAAGGCTTTTTCTCCCGCCACATTGAAGGCGACGATGCGGGAATTCTCCACCCGCTTTGCCCATCCGAGATCGTAGAAACGGGTGAGCAGGGCGCTCCCCAACGATCCGGCGAGGTGGCTGCGCCGGTTGCTCCAGTCGAGGCAGGACTTGCAGAGCGGGCGGCGGAGTTTCTCCAGCGGCTCGAAATCAATCTCAAATTCCTCGAAAAAAGCTTTGCCATCGCCGGTCAGGCCGAGACCTTCCGTCTCCGGCGTGAGGAAATTCTTCGCGAGCAGACTGTCCATCATGCGCACGCCAAGATCGCCGGCAAGATGGTTATAGCAGACGCGGGAATAACGGAGCGCGGGGTCTTTCGGCCCTGTCCGGGTGCGGAGATGGCCCTTCTTTGCGGCGAAGCCCATCATTGCCTCCAGCACGCTGCCGACATCATCATCGGCGAGGGTGAAATAGCGGTAACGCCCCTGCTTGCGTTGCCGCAAGAGACCGCCGGCCTCCATCTTCGAAAGATGCGAACTGGCTGTCTGGACGGTAACGCCCGCTTCACCCGCCAGTTCGGTTGCCGTCAGCGCCTTGCCCGAGAGCAGCGCCGTCAGCATATTCGCGCGCGCCGGGTCCCCGATGAGGGAACCTAGAAAGGCTATGTCCGGTCCTTCTTTCATAGTTCGATGGTAAGCGAAGCATTAATGTCGTGCAAGGGGTAAAATAAGGGCCTCACAGAAGGAGTGACTGATGATTACCTGCTTTATCCGCTACCATATCGACCCGACAAAGAAGAGCCAGTTCATTCGCTACGCTGAGAACTGGGGCGAGGCGATCCCGCGTTGCGGTGCCGACCTGATCGGCTATTTCGCACCGCATGAGGGATCGAGCACGCTCGCCTACGGGGTGTATAACATTGAAAATCTGGCGGCCTATGAGCAGTACCGCGCGCGGCTTGCCGCCGATCCGATGGGACGGGAGAATTATGAGTTTGCGCAATCCAAAAAATTCATCCTGCGCGAGGACCGGACCTTCCTCAAGCTTGCGTCCCATCCGCCGGGTGGCAAACCCGGCGAACGGTAACAAGTAGCGCGTCAGGCTGCCTTTGCGGCCCTGATCCGGTCTATCAAGGCCTCCGCCACCCCGGTGGAGGACGCCGGGTTCTGCCCGGTGATAAGATTGCCATCCACGACCGTATGAGGTGCCCAGTCGGCCCCCTTGGAATAGTGGCCGCCGTTTTTGGTCAGCGCATCTTCCACCAGGAACGGCACAACCTTGGTCAGGCCGGCGGCTTCCTCCTCGCTGTTGGCGAAGCCTGTGACCTTGCGACCGGAGACGAGCGGGGTCCCCTTCGCATCTTTGGTATGACGGAAGACGCCGGGTGCATGGCACACCGCCGCGATGGGAAGATCCTTCATAGCAAAAGCTTCGATCAGGCTGATGCTGTTCTTGTCTTCCGCAAGATCCCAGAGCGGGCCATGCCCACCGGGATAGAAGACCCCGTCAAACTTACTGTAATCAATATCCGCGAGGACTTCCGTCTTTGCCAGGGCATCCTGCGTGGCGTTATCACCCTTGAAACGGCGCGTATCGTCCGTCTGGGACTCTGGCGCGTCGCTTTTCGGATCGACAGGAGGCTGTCCGCCCTTGGGCGAGGCCAGCACGATATGGGCGCCAGCGTCTTTAAGCGCATAGTAAGGTGCCGCGAATTCCTCTAGCCAGAATCCTGTTTTCTCACCCGTATCGCCCAGTTTGTCGTGGGAGGTCAGGACCATTAGAATATTCATCATATTCTTCCTTTGTCATGCGTGTTTGGTTTCGTTTTCCGCGTTCGGTAAAACGTCTTCGGCGAAGGTTGAGCGGGAACATCCCGCCCGCCCGGATTGTCCCCGGTAATGCGGGGCGACCTGTCGCTGTGACCTGTACCTAGGTATGCAGACAGGGTATTTCCAGAAGTAAATCCGAAAAGGACATTATGTCGCGAAAATGTGACCCGGCGGCCGCCCGGATGGGCCACACGGCAGAAAACACAAGGCGAACTACGCCGCGTCTTCCGTTGGCAAAAGAGACGCGGGCAGGCCGTCTTTCGCAAGCAGTGGTCGGCGCATGGCGAACAGGCGGCTCGCTTCCTCGGTCTTGCCAAGCTGCAGCAGGGCGTGGAGGAGCGTAAACTCGATCAGGTCGCGCTGTGCGTTGCTGCCGCCGAGTCGTTCATGGCTGCTCATCAGCGGGAGCAGTCCGTCTACCACTTTTTGCCAGTCTGCGGCGGCAAATGCCCCGAACACATCGGCAAGGGCACGTACCATGTCGCTTGCGAAACCGGCGTCTGCCTCCTTCAGCTTCTGGAGCGCCACCTCATTGCCTGCCATGGCATGGGCGAGGGCGGCATGGGCATCGGCAAAGCTGACGCCAGGATCAGGGAAATAGATGGTGGCATAATCGCTGGTTTCCTGCCAGAGATCCTCACGTCTCTTTTGACCGGCAAATTCCGCGCGCAAAAGAAATGCGGCCATATCATTGAGCACATTGATTGGCGGACCCCAGGCACGTCCCGGACGTACTGACTTTTCTAATGTCTCCCAGGCGGACTCAAGATGGCCGAGATCAAGGGCCCACAGCGCCTCATGCCAGCTGATATGGCAATGCATCAGGCTTGCGGGATCATAGGATTTAAGCCAGTCCCGGGTAAACTCCCATCCGGCTTGATGCTCCCCGGCCTCGTAATGAAAATGACCTTTGTAGTGGGCAGCATTGGCATTTGCCGGGTTGGCCTCGTAGGACCGTTCAATGATCGGCTCGGCTTCGCTTAATCGGCCCAACTCTGACAGTGCGAAGGCATAGACAGAATCAAACCACCAGTCCGCCTCAAAATGATCTTTCAGGTTGTCGTAAAACGCGAAAATCTCGGCGTCCCGTCCCGTTCTCCCGCTGAAGCCGATCAGTCCAAACACTCCAGCGCAGGGTTGCAGGATGAGCATGTCACGCGGATAGTCGGCCACATGGGTCTTGATGGCCTCATAGGCGGCGGTACTCTTCCCGTCGATCAGTTGCCCGATTATGGCGATGTGAGATTGCTCACGCGCCGTATAACCGTTGCCAAGTTCGCGCGCAGAGATCATGGCCTTCACCGCCTCTGTCGGGCGGGCATACATCTGGTGATGACGGGCGAGGGCGGCATGGGCCAGCACGAAGGAGGGATCATGGCTGATCGCCTGCTCAAAGGCCTCGCCGGCGCTGGCCTGCGCCGCGAGGAAAAGGTTAACCCCTTCGTCATAGGCGTCCAGTGCCGCGCGGGAGCCGGTGCTTACCTCATTGCCGTAAAGATCCTGCATATTCCTTATTTTCCTCTGTTTGGTCGCCGCAGAGAAGACTAACAATTTGAGGATTTTATGTCACGGGTGCTCTTCGCGAAAGTATTTTCCGGACAATTTGTCAGGGATCAGGGTTGGACAACCTTCAGCCCGGCGTCTTTCCAGCCGTCAAATCCGGCGTCAAGGTGATGGACATTGGTGATGCCGCTGGCCCGCATGAGCGGGAGGGTATTGCCGCTGCGTCCACCGGATTTGCAGTGGAGGAGATAGGTCGCCGTCGGGTCAAGGGCGGCGATCCGGTCATCGAAGTCGGCGGCGAAATAATCGATATTGATCGCCCCTTCAATGTGGCCGCTGTTGAATTCCTCGGGTTTGCGGACATCAAGGACGACAACGTCCGGCTTTTCTTTCAGTAGCGCATCGGCTTCAAGGGGTGTCACAATCCGGTATCCATACTTATCTATAATTTCAGTGGCTTGAAGTGGCGGGATCACAGAAAGGGTGAAAACCGCAAGGACGACAAGCGCCACCATCGACAACAGGAAGACAGGGCGCATGATCACCTCCAGGCGGCTAGACGTGGAAGGAGGAGCCGCAGCCGCAACGGCCTTTTTCATTGGGGTTTTCGAAGGTGAAGCGTGATTGCAGCCCTTCTTCCAGCCAGTCCATCTCGGTGCCCGCAACAAACTGCACAGCGTCATGATCGATCAGCAGGGTAATGTCGCCCGCCGCGACCACCGCATCGTCCGGTTTCTGGTCCGAGGCATAGTCCATGGTGTAGCTGAGGCCGTTGCAGCCGGTATTGGTAATCCCAATCCGCAGGCCGAGCGGCTTTTCAGGTGCCTTGCCGAGCAGCGACTTAACCCGCGCGGCGGCACGATCTGTCAATGTCATAATTTGCGTTTCAGTCATAATTCACCTGTACCATACATATAAGGACGGTCTTAAAACATTCCAAGGTCGAGCTTTGCGGCGTCCGACATATTATCAGGGTTCCACGGCGGATCCCACAGGATTTCCACCTCGACATTCTTCACACCCTCGACGGGCATAATGGCATCGCGGACCCAGATCGGGATTTCGCCAGCGACGGGGCAGCCCGGCGCGGTCAGGGTCATGCCGACGAAGACATCGCCGTTATCCGAGATATCAATCACATAGATCAGGCCGAGATCGAAGATATTGACCGGGATTTCCGGGTCATACACCTCACGCAGCGCTGCAACAATGGGAGCCTCCAGCGGCGATCCGCTGCTGCCTTCCTCAAACGGGCCGGTTGCAACGGGACGTTCAATTTTCTCAATTGCAGTCATCTTCTACTCCGTCGAGACTTCATTCTTGTCATCCATGGCCGAGGTCATGGCGTGCCAGGCGAGGGTGGCGCATTTGACGCGCATGGGAAATTCCTTTACGCCCGCCAGCATCATCAGCCGTTCCGTATCCTCGCCGGCGTCGAAATCATTTTCCTCGCCTTTTACCAGCTTCTGGAAGCCGTCGAAGATTTGCCGGGCCTCGGATTCCGTCTTGCCCTTGATGATATCCGTCATCATCGAGGCGGAGGCGAGGGAAATGGCGCAGCCCTTGCCCTCAAACGCCGCATCCTCGATCAGGCCGTTATGGCCCAGCTTGAGATAGACATTGACCGTATCGCCGCACAGCGGGTTATATCCATGCGCCTCGTGGTTCGCATCCTCCGGATGACGGAAGTTGCGGGGGTTCTTGCTGTGATCAAGGATCACTTCCTGATAAAGTTCTCTCAAGTCATCAAGCATCAGCCGAAAATCTCCTGTACCGATTTCACCGCCGAGACGAGGGCATCGACATCGGCGCGGTTGTTGTAAAGCGCAAAGGACGCACGGGCCGTGGCCGCCACATCGAAATGATCCATCAGCGGCTGGGCGCAATGATGGCCGACCCGGATGGCAACGCCGCCGCGATCGACAATGGTGCCGATGTCATGGGGATGAATGCCGTCAAGGGTGAAAGAGATGATCGCGGCTTTATGTTTTGCCTGACCAATGATCCGCAAGCTGTTGATCTGGCTGAGTTGTTCGGTTGCGTAGGCGAGCAGCATCTGCTCATGTGCGCCGATCTTGTCGAACCCGATCTCGTTTACATAGTTGATCGCCGCGCCGAGGCCGATGGCCTGCACGATGGGCGGCGTTCCCGCCTCGAACTTCGAATGACCCTTGGCGTAGGTTGTTTTGGCAAAGGTTACCCGCTCGATCATGTCCCCGCCGCCGAGGAAGGGCGGCATGGCGTCCAGAAGGTCGGCCTTGCCGTACAGAACCCCGATGCCGGTCGGCCCGAAGACCTTGTGACCGGTGAAGACATAGAAATCCACGTCCAGGTCCTGCATGTCAATCTTCATATGCGGCGCGGCCTGGCTCCCATCGATCAGGACCACCGCGCCCGCATCGTGGGCGGCCTTGATAATCTCTTTCACCGGGGTAATCGTGCCGATGGCGTTGGAGATATGGGTGACCGCGACGATCTTCGTCTTCGGCCCCAGCATCTCAAGATAGGTATCCAGCATGAACTCCCCATGCTCATCGATGGGGACGGCCTTGACAACGGCACCGGTTCTCTCGGCAATCAACTGCCACGGCACGATATTCGAGTGATGCTCCAGCGTGGAAAGGAGTATCTCGTCGCCGGGTTTCAGATTGGCCCCACCGTAGGATTGCGCCACCAGGTTGATGCTCTCGGTCGCGTTCTTGGTGAAGATAATCTCTTCAACGCTGGCCGCATTCATATGGGCGCGGACAATCTCCCGCGCACCCTCATAAAGCTCGGTCGAGACCTGGCTCAGGTAATGCACGCCGCGATGGACATTGGCGTAGGTTTCCGCATAGGCGCGCTGCACCGCGTCCAGCACAACAGTCGGTTTCTGCGCCGACGCGCCGCTGTCCATAAAGGCGAGGGGCCTGCCATGCACTTCCCGGGAAAAAATCGGGAAATCGCGGCGGATTTTCTCTACATCATAGGTTTTCATGTCATTCATGGACTACACCTTATCCATCCAGCGGGCGGTGACGGCGGCAAAATACTCCCGAACGTCGTCGTTGGAGACTTCTTCCAGCACGTCGGCAAGGAAGGCATCTATCAGCATCTTGCGTGCCGTCTTCTCCTCGATCCCGCGTGATTGCAGGTAAAACAGGGCATCCTCGTCGAGTTCGCCCGAGGATGCGCCATGGCTGCATTTCACGTCATCAGCATGAATCTCAAGTTCCGGCTTGACCGCGACCGACGCGCGGTCAGACAACAGAAGCGCCCGGCTCAACTGATCGCCGGAAACTTGCTGCGCATCCGGAACGATCTGGATCTTGCCCTGAAAGACGCCTTGCGCCTCGTCATCGAGAATACCCTTGTAGATCTGGCGGCTGACGTTTTCCGGGACCAAATGTCGGGTGATCGTCGTGGTGTCGCAATGCTGCGTTCCGCGCATCAGATAGGCGCCGTTGAGAATGCTTTCCGCGCCACCGCCAAGAATGCGGGTTTCCAGCTCATTCCGCGAAAGACGGGCGCCGGTTGACAGGGCAAAATTCTCGTAAACGGCCCCTTCGGCCAGTTCCGTATCCGTATTGGCGAGATGAAAGGCGTCAGCGCTCTCGGCCTGGTATTTATAGTGATTGAGCCGCGCGCCCTTATCAAGCGTGATATCGGTCACCGGATTGGCGAAATAGGCATGACCGTCCACGCCGGCATGTTCTTCAACAAGGGTGACGGTGGCTTTTTCGCCAAGGTGGATAACATTGCGCATATGATGGGCATTTGCTCCCGTTCCCGCAACACTGACGAAGCGGATCAGGATTGGCGCGTCCAGCGTGACGCCAGGCGCGGCGTTCAGCACGACGCCATCTTCCATGAAGGCGGTATTGAGCGCGACAACGGCGCGCTTGTCGTCTGCCTCCGTGCCCAGCAGGGCGCTGTTGCCCACATCCAGCTCGGCGGCGAGGGAGGTGAGCTTCACACCATCCGGCAAGCGATCAAGACGGCTGTCCTGCTCCGAGAAGCGACCGTTGACAAAGGTCATGACATGGGGCGTCTCAAATTCGGCGGCGGGCAGGGCGGCATTCGCCGGTGCGTCCGTCGTCTTGATCCCCTTGGTCAGCGCCGTGAGGTTGGTAAAGCGCCATTCCTCAACTTTCCGGCCCGGAAAATCGAGCGATGCGAAACGGGCAAGGCCGCTTTTCCGCAGGGCCGCGACCGCCGGGCTGTTATGGCCGGGCAGGGAGCCGCTTGCCGCACTAAAGCGATCAACATAAGTCTGAGCTAATGGCGTTAAGTTTTTCATTTCACTCACTAATTCCTATTAGGCTGCGCTCAGGGCCGCATAGCCTTTTTCTTCCAGTTCATGCGCCAGTGATTTGTCGCCCGATTTGACGATCTTCCCATCCGCCAGGACATGCACGAAATCCGGCACGATATAGTCCAGAAGCCGCTGGTAATGGGTGATGATCAGTCCGGCGCGTTCCGGGCTGCGCAGGCGGTTGACGCCATCGGCGGCAATTTTGAGTGCATCGATATCAAGTCCGCTATCTGTCTCGTCGAGCAGCATCAGGTCCGGCTCCAGCAGGGACATCTGCAAGACCTCGTTCCGTTTCTTCTCGCCGCCGGAGAAACCGACATTGACGGCGCGCTTCAGCATGTCGTCCTTGATGTCGAGCTCTTTCGTCTTCTCGCGGATCAGTTTCAGGAATTCCATGGCGTCCACTTCAGGCTCGCCCCGGTATTTCCGCTGCGCGTTATAGGCCGTTTTCAGGAAGGTTGCGGAGGCAACCCCCGGAATTTCCACCGGATACTGAAAGGCGAGGAAAATACCCTTTGACGCCCGCTCATCCGGTGACAGCGCCAGCAGGTCCTCGCCCTTGTAGAGGACTTCCCCCGAGGTCACTTCATAACCGTCACGACCGGCCAGCACGTAGGACAACGTGCTTTTCCCGGCGCCGTTCGGGCCCATAATCGCATGAATCTCGCCTGCCTTGATGGTGAGATTGATGCCTTTCAGGATTTCCTTGCCGCCAACGGTGGCATGCAGATTCTTGATTTCCAACATAACTATTTGTCTTTCCTTACCCGACACTGCCTTCAAGGCTGATGCCGACGAGTTTCTGGGCTTCCACCGCAAATTCCATGGGGAGTTTCTGCAGGACTTCCTTGCAGAAACCATTGACGATCAGCGCCATGCTTTCCTCTTCCGAGAGGCCGCGCTGCTGACAGTAAAAGAGCTGCTCCTCACTCACCTTGGAGGTGGTGGCTTCATGCTCGATTGTCGCGGTGCGGCTCTGGTTCTCGATATAGGGGACCGTATGGGCGCCGCATTTATCGCCGATAAGAAGGCTGTCGCAGACTGTGTGGTTACGGGCATTCTCGGCTTTCCGGCCCATGCGGACGAGGCCGCGATAGGTGTTCTGCGCCTTGCCGGCCGAGATCCCCTTGGAGATGATCGTGCTCGACGTGTTCTTGCCCAGATGGATCATCTTGGTGCCGGTATCGGCCTGCTGCATATTGTTGGCAATGGCGATGGAATAGAATTCCCCGACCGAGTTATCGCCCTGCAGGATGCAGGAGGGATACTTCCAGGTGATCGCCGAGCCGGTCTCGACCTGCGTCCAGGAGACTTTCGCATTCTCTCCGCGGCAGGCGGCGCGCTTGGTCACGAAGTTATAAATGCCACCGACGCCGTTCTCATCGCCAGGATACCAGTTCTGCACCGTCGAGTACTTGATCTCGGCGTCCTTCATGATGACGAGTTCAACGACCGCCGCATGGAGCTGGTTCTCATCGCGCATCGGCGCCGTGCAGCCCTCAAGATAGCTCACATAGCTGCCTTCCTCGGCGATGATTAGCGTCCGCTCGAACTGGCCGGTCTGTGCCGCGTTGATGCGGAAATAGGTGCTGAGTTCCATCGGGCAGCGCACGCCCTTCGGGATGTAGCAGAAGGAACCGTCGGTGAAGACCGCGGAGTTGAGCGTCGCATAGTAATTATCCGTATAAGGGACAACAGAGCCGATATATTTCTGCACCAGCTCGGGATGATTACGGACGGCCTCCGAGATCGGGCAGAAGATCACGCCTTCCTTCTCCAGCCGTTCCCGGAAAGTGGTGGCAACAGACACGCTGTCGAACACCGCATCGACGGCGACATTATGCGCGCCCTCGACACCGGCGAGCACTTCCTGCTCCTTCAGCGGGATGCCGAGCTTCTTATAGACTTCCAGAAGCTCCGGATCGACCTCGTCGAGGCTTTTCGGCTTTTCCTTCTGCTTCGGGGCGGAATAGTAATAGATATCCTGAAAATCAATTTTAGGATAATGCACATTGGCCCATTCCGGCTCAACCATGGTCAGCCAGTGGCGATAGGCCTTCAGCCGCCATTCGAGCAGCCATTCGGGCTCTTCCTTCTTGGCGGAAATAAAGCGCACGATGTCCTCGGAAAGGCCAATCGGTGCGGTATCCGCCTCGATATCGCTGATAAAGCCGTATTTATACTTGTCGGAAACAGAGGCAACCTGTTCGACGGTCTCCTGGCGAATAGCCATTTATTACTCCGCTTGGGTTTGGACGGACTGCTCGGTCATCCCGAACGGCCGCGCCGCAGTGCTTACATTCTCCGTGTCGTGACACATATCGGACAGCGTCACTTCCTCGAGCGCGGTATTGAGCGCCCTGTTGATCTTTTCCCAGCCGCCGCGCATCGGGCAGCAGGATTCCACCGAGCAGTCATCCACGCTGTCATCAACGCAGGAGGTGACCGCGACCGGTCCTTCCATCGCGCGAACAATCTCGGCGATCGAGATATCCTTTGGTGCCTTCGCGAGGCTGTAACCGCCGTGGGCGCCGCGCTGTGAATTCAGGAACGGGCTTTTGGCGAGGATGCGCAGGATTTTCGCCGCCGTCGGTACCGGTAAGCCCGTGTAGAGCGACACATCCGGCGCGGTCATTGTCCGGCCCGGCAGTCGCGCCATTTCGGACATGATCACCACGCCATAGTCGGTCATTTTGCTCAGCTTGATCATGATATTATCTATATCGTACCAAATTAGTCTCTTTTCAAGAGATTTATAACAGACGGATTTGGTCTTGTATATAGAAGGGGCATAAAATTCTGGCAAGCGGCGTATTGCCGCAACAGCGTTTATTTTCCCGATTTATGGCCCGTTGCCAGACATCTATCGCTCAGGCAGGGAAAAATCCGCCTGCACCTCGGGAAAAAAGGGCAGATTCGTTGGAAAGTGGCTTGACAAAAGGCCCCGGCCTGCCGTTTAAATAACGCCATGGCATACAACATGAACATTATTGTGGTGAAGATTCTCTCCATTCCCCGAATGGCGGAAGTCCGTATGCCGTAACGCAACCGACCCAACCGCCTTCGAGGCGGTTTTTTAATGCTCCGTCTCCGAAGGCCCCCAAAACCAGGAGACGACGACATGTTACTCGAGACCCCTCAGGAAACCACCCCGCCCGGCGAGGAGCCGGACTGTCGACCGACAGAACCGGTTCTCTATCTGCTGGCCGGCAAGATCGGCGCGGGCAAGTCGACACTTGCCGCCACCCTCGCGCGGCGGCCCAAAACCCTTCTGTTCTCGGAAGACACCCTGCTGTCAGAGCTGTATCCCGGCGAAGTCACTGACATCAGCAACTATATCCGCTGTTCCCTCCGGCTGAAATATGCGCTGAAGGATCATATCGTCAGTCTGCTCAAGTCCGGCTTCTCCGTCGTGCTCGACTTTCCCGCCAATACGCCCGACGGCCGCCGCTGGGGCAAGGAACTGTTCGAGGCCGCCGGAGTCCCGCATGAACTGCATTATCTCGACATCCCGAACACGATCTGCAAGTCGCGGCTGCGGGCCCGTAACGCGAAGGGCGAGCATCCCTTCCAGACGAGCGATGCCGATTTCGACAAGATCACCAGCTACTTCATCCCGCCGATGCCGGAAGAAGGCTTCAACATCATTCGCCATGTGAAATAAATCCCAAAGGCCGTCAAAGGGAATTGCCGGGAAGGGTGACAGACACGCGTCTAACTCTTGTCACCCGGTCCCGCAGTGCGCGCTTCTGCTAGCACCCAGTTTCGAAAAGCGGCTATCTTTGGCTGCTCAGCGCCATCTTTTGTGCTGAGCAGGTAGTAACGGAAATTAAAGGGAGTGCTAATGCCCGGATCGAAAGGATGTACAAGGCGGCCAGCGGCGATGTCATCTGCAACCAGAACATCGGCAACCAACGCAACGCCCTGTCCATCGCGCGCAGCCTGCACCGCCATATTTTCCAAATTGAAATGCGGACCACGGGTCGGTTCGATGTCATGTAGCCCGGCCGCCAGCAGCCACATGCGCCAGCTTGTCTCAGCATCACTCCAGTCGATGTGCAGCAGGGTATGATGGCGAAGATCGTCAGGCTCCCGCAAGGGATTTTCCCCTTCTAAAAGGGCAGGGCTACAAACCGGCGTATTGACCGGGGTCAACAGATGGTCGACGCGCACTCCGCTATAGCCGCCGGGACCAAAGCGGATGGCAACATCGGCAGAGTCGCGCGTCAGATCGACCAGACGGTCGGTGCCATCAATGCGGATTTCGATGTCCGGATGCAGGCTGCGGAAACGCTCAAGCCGCGGCATCAACCACATGGCGCCGAACGATGGACTGACACTGATGGTTAAAACGCCACTCTCACAGTGGGCGCGCATCTGCTCTACTCCTTGTGACAGCTTGTCAAACCCCTGAATAAGTGTCGGCAGTGCTGCCTGACCGGCAACGGTGAGGCGCAGCGACCGGGTCAGGCGATGGAACAGAGGTACATTGAGAATTTCCTCAAGTGCCTTTACCTGATGACTAACGGCGCCCGGCGTGACATTCAGCTCCTCCGCCGCCTTGGTGAAGCTGAGGTGCCGGGCCGCTGCTTCGAAAGCCCGAAGGGCGTTCAGGGGTGGAAGGGGCCGGGTCATTTTCTATACATGAGATAATCTAACATATAATGTGATATCTTCTCGTTTGTTGAAGCCTCTAACAGTGCATATTCTCTACGTATAATCAAGTCGAAACAGCCTTGATACGTAATGGTCGCAAGCAGGCATAGTTTAAATATTCTCATTTAACTACTGTCGACGGCCAGTCAAACAGAGAACTGATGGAGGATTCCATGAACTTGTTACAGTTGCAACGCGATCTCCACCCAAGCCTTCAGGCGCAGCAGCCTGAACGGACTGTTCAGCCAATCTCCTGGAGCCGGCGGTTGTTTAATTCTCTGCTTTCGGTATTCGCCCGCTCGATCCAAAATCGCGCCAAGCACCATGAACTTAGGGTCCTGGATCCTCGTGCCCTGAAAGATATTGGGTTGGATGGTTCTCAAATCGACACAACGATTGAGGAGAGAATAGAGAGGGAAAGAAGGATGAAACTCAGGCCGGGTCGGCATATTTCCTTACGCAGATGAACGCCTCGCCCGCCAGACAAATGCGTACTGGAATAAGGAATTTACGGTATAAAATTGCCCGTCCGTATATTCAGTGTTAAAAGGCCGCTGAACTCATATCTTATTTGGCGAAAATTCCATGGCGGCTCCCATTCTGGCCCTGCAAAACGCCCGCATCACTTTCGGCGGCGGCGATCTGTTCTCTGATATCTCGCTCGGGATCGAGCCGGGGATGCGTATTGCCCTGATGGGGCGGAACGGCTCGGGCAAGTCGACGCTCCTGAAGGCGATCGCGGGTGATATCGACCTCGACGGCGGGGAACGATTTCTGCAGAGCGGGGTCAAGGTAAGTTACCTCCGGCAGCAGCCGATTATCGTGCCGGGCCGCACTGTGTTTGCGCAGGTGCAGTCAGGCCTGCCGGCCGACGGGGAGGGCGAGGACCTCGGCTATCTGGTCGACCAGGTGCTGCATGGCGTCGGCATTGACGGGGATCGTCTGCTCGAAACCCTATCCGGCGGGGAGGCGCGACGCGTCAGCCTGGCCGAAGCGTTGGTCTCCGATCCCGACGTGCTGCTCCTCGACGAACCGACCAACCATCTTGATATCAAGACGATCCTCTGGCTGGAGGGGGAGTTGACGGCCTACAAGGGCGCGCTGATGATCATCAGCCATGACCGGCAGTTCCTGAAAAACCTGACCAACCGGCTGTTCTGGCTCGATCGCGGCAAGCTGCGCACCCATGGCAAGGGCTTCGCGGCCTTTGATGAATGGTCGGAGGAAATTCTCCGTCGGGAGGAAGTGGAAACCAAGAAACTCGACAAGAAAATCGCCGAGGAGACAGACTGGTCCCGCAAGGGCATCACCGCGCGGCGCGCCCGTAATGAGGGCCGTATTCGCGCGCTCCATCGCCTGCGGGCAGAACGGGCCGAGCGGCTGGCCCCGGTCGGGTCGGCCAAGCTCTCCGTCAAGAGCGGCGCGAAAAGCGGCCGGGTGGTGGTCGAGGCGACCGATATCTCCATGACCTATGAGGGGGAGGGCGGCGAACCGCGCGAGGTTCTCGCAAAATTCTCAACCAAGATCCTGCGGGGCGACCGGGTCGGCATTATCGGGCCGAACGGCGCGGGCAAGACAACGCTGCTTAAAATCCTGATGGGGGAGCTTAAACCCACCACCGGTGACGTGAAGCTCGGCACCAATCTCACCCCGGCCATTTTCGATCAGCATCGCGACAGCCTCGATCCGGAGATGAGCCTCTGGGATACACTCGCAGACCCGGGCAGCGGGCAGCTTCTCGTGCGGGGGGAGGTACGCCATGTGGTGGCCTATCTCCGCGATTTCCTGTTTGAGGACCGGCAGGCGAAAAGCCCGGTCAAGGCGCTTTCCGGCGGGGAGAAAAACCGGCTTCTGCTGGCCAAGCTGCTGGCGCGGGAGAGCAACTTGCTGATCCTCGACGAGCCGACAAACGACCTCGATATGGAAACCCTCGACCTGCTGCAGGATATGCTGAGCGCCTATGACGGCACGCTTCTGGTCGTGAGCCATGACCGTGACTTCCTCGACCAGCTTGTCACCTCGACCATCGTGATCGAGGAGGGCGGCAAGGTCGATGAATATGTCGGCGGCTATTCCGATTACCGGCGGGCGCAGACAGCGGAGACGAAAAAGACCGCCAAGGCCGCGAAGCCGAAAGAGGCGGCGGCGAAACCCGCCGCGCCGCGGAAAAAGCTCACCTATAAGGATCAGCGCGATTATGAGCGTCTTCCCGCCGTGATTGAGGAGCTGGAGGCCGCGATCAAGGCGCTTGAGGCCGATCTCGCCAACCCGGATCTCTTCACCAAAACACCCGAGAAATTCAAGGAAAAGGCCGCCGCGCTCGCCAAGGCCCAGTCCGACAAGGACGACGCCGAAACCCGCTGGCTGGAACTCGAAATCCTGCAGGAGGAAATCTCAGCTTCGTGACGGGATCGGTTGCAGGCCACAGGTGCGGAGCACTATGGTAATGATAAAGTCGGTGGCGGCGTCGAAATCCTCTGCCTTCAGCTTTTTCTTGCGGCCAAGAACGGCGGCCCATTGCACTTCGAAATCCGCCCAAGTCTGGGTCATTGACCAGATATGAAAGAGAAGGCGCTTGCTATCCACAGGGGCCATGCGGCCTTCCTCGATCCAGTGGTCCAGAATAGCTGCTTTTTCCTCAACCCACTCCTTGAGTTCTGTTTCCAGATAGCCGCTGATGCGCGGGGCGCCGCGAATAAGTTCATTGGCGAAGACTTTAGACGCATTGGGCCGGTTTTGCGAAAGCTGCATTTTCGCGCGGATATAATCGGCGAGGGTGGTTGCGGGATCGTCATTTTCCCCGATTTCCCGGAAGGAGGAGAGCCAGAGCGCGATAATGTCATCAAGGACAGCGCGGTAGAGTTTCGCCTTGGTGCCGAAATAGTAATGGATATTGGCCTTGGGCAGGCCTGCTTCCTCGGCGATGGCCGCAGTGGTTGCGCCGCGAAATCCGTTGCCCGCGAAAACCTTCTCGGCCGCCTTCATGATCTTTTCTATATTTTCCTGACGTATCCGACCCTGCGAAGAGTCATCTGCCGTTGCGTTTGTTTCCGCGTCCATTATCGGCTCTGAATTTGTAATATGCGTATAATTCCCGATTCCTAAATCGACTATTTTTGCCACTTTTGCAACTATTATTAATTAGAACTTGACCATTTGGTCAGGATTTGTCTATGGTTTTTCAAGGGCATGAAGCGGCAATTTTTGCGCCGTTATTTTCAAACATGAATATGGGGGTGCGGGTCATGAGCGATATTGCTGCAGGACGGCTTTCTGGAGAGGAACTGGCGGAAAATTTCGCCGATATTCATCCGCCGCTGGACGCAAAATCCGCGCATATCGAGGCGAGCCGCTGTTACTTCTGCTATGACGCCCCCTGTATGGAAGCCTGCCCGACGGGCATCGACATCCCGAGTTTTATTCGCAAGATTTCAACCGACAATGTCCGGGGATCCGCGATTGATATCCTGGAAGAGAACATCATGGGCGGGGCCTGTGCGCGGGTTTGCCCGACGGAAGTCCTCTGCGAGGGAGCCTGCGTTCGCACCGCGCAGGAAGGCAAGCCTGTCACCATCGGCGCGCTACAGCGTTTTGCAACCGACTGGTTGATGGAAAAGGGGGAGCAGCCTTTTACCCGTGCCGCCAAAACGGGCAAGAAAGTCGCGATCATCGGCGCCGGTCCGGCGGGGCTTTCGGCGGCGCATCGCCTGTCCCAACTCGGGCATGACTGCGAGGTGTTCGAGGCGCTCCCGAAATCCGGCGGACTTAATGAATATGGCATTGCCGATTACAAGGTTGTCGATAACTTCGCGCAGAAAGAGGTCGAATTTATTCTCGGTCTCGGCGGCATTACCGTCCACCACGGCAAGAAACTGGGACAGGAGTTGGCGCTTGGCACCCTTCGAAATGATTTCGATGCGGTTTTTATCGGCAGCGGACAGGGCGCGGTGCAAGCGCTTGCTCTTGAAGGAGAGAACATTGAAGGGGTCTTTAACGCGGTCGACTATATCGCTGATCTCCGCCAGACGCCGGATAAATCAAAACTCCCCATCGGGCGGCGTGTTGTGGTTATTGGCGGGGGCAGCACTGCAATCGATATTGCCGTGAAATCAAAACGCCTCGGCGCGGAAGATGTCACCATTGTCTACCGGCGGGGAGCCGAGGCAATGAGTGCAACCGACGTTGAGCAGAAATTCGCACAAACCAATGGTGTAAAGATCAAGCACTGGATGCAGCCGGTCGGAATCATGTCGGACAATGGCGCAGTCAGCGCGGTTGAGTTTGAATATACAAAACAGGGGCCAGATGGAAAACTCATCGGCTCGGGCGAAAAAACAACGATTGAGGCCGATATGCTGTTCAAGGCGATTGGCCAGTTATTCGTGCCCGATCCTGTCTCTGGCACGGCCGCACAGCTGGAGCTGAAACATGGAAAGATTGCCGTCGATGACAGTTACGCAACCTCGCTTGAGGGGGTTTACGCGGGTGGCGACTGCATCGACGGCAATGTCGGGCTGACAGTCGCGGCGGTTCAGGATGGCAAGAAGGCGGCCCTGGCAATCAACGACTATCTGGCGAAGAAATAGGGAGAGAGACATGGCTGACCTTTCATATAATTTCGCCGGGATCAAAAGCCCGAACCCCTTCTGGCTGGCAAGCGCGCCGCCAACGGACAAAGAATATAACGTCGTCCGCGCGTTCGAGGCGGGCTGGGGCGGCGTCGTCTGGAAAACGCTGGGCGAGGATCCGCCGGTGGTCAACGTCTCCTCTCGTTATGGCGCGGTCCAATTGAACGGGCAGCGGATGATGGGCTTCAGCAATATCGAGCTGATCACTGACCGTCCGCTCGATGTGAACCTTGAGGAAATCGCCCGGGTCAAGAAAAACTGGCCCGACCGTGCGGTTGTTGTTTCCCTGATGGTCCCGTGCGAGGAAGAGCCGTGGAAGCGCATTCTGCGGAAGGTCGAGGATACCGGCGCGGATGGGGTGGAGCTTAATTTTGGCTGCCCCCATGGCATGTCGGAACGGGGCATGGGCTCGGCGGTGGGGCAGGTGCCGGAATATGTGGAGATGGTGACAAGATGGTGCAAGGAGCATTCAGACCTGCCCGTCATCGTCAAGCTCACCCCGAATATCACCGATATCCGCACGGCGGCCCGCGCGGCAGTGAGGGGCGGGGCGGATGCCGTTTCCCTCATTAACACGATTAACTCCATCGTCAGTGTCGATCTCGATGTAATGGCACCGACGCCGATTGTTGACGGCAAGGGCGCCCACGGCGGTTATTGCGGTCCGGCCGTCAAGCCCATCGCACTCAATATGGTGGCGGAAATCGCCCGCGATCCGGAATGCAGGGGCATTCCCGTTTCCGGCATTGGCGGCATCGCGAACTGGCGGGACGGGGCGGAGTTCATGGCGCTTGGCTGCGGCTCGGTGCAGGTCTGCACCGCCGCCATGCATTATGGGTTCCGCATCGTTGATGACATGATCACCGGATTGTCGAACTGGATGGATGAAAAAGGCTATCGCTCCATTGATGATTTCCGGTCCATGGCGGTGCCCAATGTCGCCAACTGGAACGAGCTCAACATGAACTATGACATCAAGGCGCGCATCAATCAGGACTCCTGCATCAAGTGCGGCCTGTGCCATATTACCTGCGAGGATACCTCTCATCAGGCGATCACCGCGACCCGCGTCGAGGGCGCCCGACTTTATGAAGTAGTGGACAAGGAATGTGTGGGCTGTAATCTCTGCATGTTGGCCTGCCCGGTGGATAATTGCATCACCATGGAGCGGGTGGATAAGGACAAGCCCTACATGAACTGGAACCAGGACCCACGCAACCCGTTTTCAACGGCCGCAGAATAGAGACGAAAGAAACCCATGCAGAATATGAATGTAAAAGGCGATCGGCTTTGGGAAAGTCTGATGGAAATGGCCAAGATTGGCGCAACGAAGAAGGGGGGCTGCTGCCGCCTCGCGCTCACCGATCTCGACAAGGAAGGCCGCGATCTTTTCTCATCCTGGTGCAACGATGCTGGCTGCACCATAAAGGTTGACAAGATGGGCAATATCTTCGCCCGCCGCGCCGGAACCCGCGATGACCTGCCGCCGGTGATGACCGGATCGCATCTTGATACCCAGCCGACCGGCGGGAAGTATGACGGGGTGTTCGGTGTGCTGGCGGGCCTGGAAGTTCTTCGCACCCTCAATGATTTTGATGTCAAGACAGAGCATCCGGTGGAAGTTGCCGTCTGGACGAACGAGGAAGGCTCTCGCTTCGCGCCGGCCATGGTTGCCTCCGGGGTGTTTGCCGGGGTATTCGACCTTGAATACGGCCTTTCCCGCGCCGATCTCGACGGCAAGACCATGGGCGAGGAACTGAAGCGTATCGGCTATGCCGGGACAGAGGAAGTCGGTGGTCGCGAGATCAAGGCCTTTTTCGAGGCGCATATTGAGCAGGGCCCGATCCTTGAACATGAAGAGAAGACCATCGGCGTGGTCATGGGCGCGCAGGGTCAACGCTGGTACGAAATCACCATTACCGGGCAGGAGGCCCATGCTGGCCCAACGCCAATGGCACGACGTAAAGATGCGCTTGTCGCGGCATCGAAGATCATTACGGAGGTCAATCGCATCGGCATGGATAACCAGCCCTTCGCCTGCGCCACGGTGGGCCTGATCCAGTCGAGCCCGAATTCACGTAATACCATCCCGGGCGAGGTGTTCTTCACCGTCGATTTCCGCCATCCGAAGGACGAGATTCTCAGCAAGATGGACGCGGAGCTCCGTGCCTTCGCTGAGAAAACCGCCAAGGACGGCGGCTATGAGATGAAGTTTGAGGAAATCTGGTATTCCCCGCCCGTTGAGTTCGATACGGACTGTGTGAATGCGGTCCGCAAGGGCTCGGAGATTGCGGGGTATAGCCATATGGATATCATTTCCGGTGCCGGGCATGACGCCTGTTATATTTCCCGCGTCGCCCCGACGGGCATGATCTTCGTTCCCTGCGAAAACGGGATCAGCCATAACGAGGAAGAGGAAGCGACCCCTGAAGATCTTGCCGCCGGATGTAATGTTCTGCTGCATGCCATAGTGGAGCGGGCCAATATTGTCTGATGTTGATTTAAAACCAGTAATCGAGATTGAAAAACTCAATCTTGTCTTTCAAACGGCGGACACGCCAGTACATGCGCTTTCAGATATCGACTTGACCGTGAATGCGGGGGACTTTGTTTCCTTCATTGGCCCGTCCGGTTGCGGCAAGACGACCCTGATGAGGGTGATTGCCGATCTGGAGAAACCCACGGGCGGGCATATTTCTGTGAATGGCATGACGCCGGAGGAGGCACGGCAAAAGCGGGCCTACGGCTATGTGTTTCAGGCCCCGGCGCTCTATCCCTGGCGGACGGTCGAGAAAAACATCATGCTGCCGCTGGAGATTATGGGGCTCAGCCGGGAGGAACAGAAGGCGCGGGCCGCACGCAACCTCGCAATGGTCAATCTTGAAGGGTTCGAGAAAAAATTTCCTTGGCAGCTCTCGGGCGGGATGCAGCAACGGGTCTCTATCGCCCGTGCCCTGTCGGTGGAACCGGATCTGCTGCTGATGGACGAGCCCTTTGGCGCGCTTGACGAGATTACCCGCGATCACCTGAATGAACAGCTCTTGAAACTTTGGGATACAACGAAGAAGACAGTCATTTTCGTGACACACTCGATCCCGGAGGCGGTCTTTCTCTCCTCCAAAATTGTGGTGATGAGCCCGCGGCCGGGCAAGGTCATTGACATCATTGAGAGCAACCTGCCGCGGGATCGTACATTGGACATTCGCGAGACACCGGAGTTTCTTGAAATTTCCCACCGCGTGCGCGAGGGGCTGCGCTCGGGGCATAGCTACGATGACTAAGCCGGCTGAAATCAGCAAGGCGGGGATATGGCGCCGCCTATATGACGGGAAGAGCTTTCCCGTTTTTGTCGTCGTTCTTAGTTTGTTGATCCTTTGGTATGCGGGCGCGGTCTATATGAATTCCGATCGCCTGATCGATCAGTATGAGCGGAGCAAGGTCGAATGGAGCTGGCAGCAGCTGACCGAGGATGCCTGGTCGATGGAACGTCCGATCCTGCCGGCACCGCAGCAGATTATTGTCGAGCTTCATAAAACGGTTATCGACAAGAAAATTACCTCCAAGCGCAGTCTTGTCTATCATTCCTATGTGACGATTTCCTCAACGCTGGTCGGCTTTGCCTTGGGCGCACTTCTTGGCGTCCTGCTCGCGGTTGGGATTGTCCATCTGGAGACGCTGGACAGGAGCCTGATGCCCTGGATCATCGCCTCGCAAACCGTGCCGATTCTCGCCATTGCCCCGATGATTATCGTTGTCCTTGGCCATATCGGGCTGACCGGGCTGGTGCCGAAGGCGATTATTTCCATGTATCTCTGCTTCTTCCCGATCACCATCGGTATGGTGAAGGGATTGCGCTCGCCCGATGTGTTGCAGCTAGACCTGATGAAGACCTATAGTGCGAGCGCCGCGCAGGTTTTCTGGAAGCTCCGCATGCCGGCCTCTATCCCGTTCCTGTTCGCAAGCCTGAAGGTGGCGATTGCGATCAGCCTTGTCGGCGCCATCGTTGCTGAATTGCCAACCGGCGCCGTGGAAGGGCTGGGCGCGCGACTTCTTGCCGGGTCCTACTATGGCCAGACGATCCAGATCTGGTCGGCATTGGTCGCCGCGTCGGTCCTTGGCATGCTGCTGGTCTGGGCGGTCACGATTACTGAAAAGCTGGTTCTTGGCCGGACGGGGAGGGAGGCGGTATGAAGAAAAGCGCTGATCTCGTCCTGATCCTCTTTGTTCTGCTTTCCGGGATCTCCGTCTTTCTGCCGGTGGGGGTGGACGCGGACATGTCGGTTCAATGGTGGGACAAGCCAACGGCCTTCGCGCTCCTGGTAATCTCTGTCGCGGCCGCGCTGTACCAGCTGATAAGCCGGGAGACGACGACTTACGCAGCGCTTCTGCTCACTATCGGCTGTATCGCCGGAGCCTTCGCGCCCTTGATCCTGACCCGAACTGTTGATGCCAGCGGATATGGCGCAATCGGTCTTTGGCTCTTTCTCGTGGCGCTTGGCCTGCTGGTCTGGCGCTCCCTCGCACTTCTTTCTCGGGCGGCAAACGGCAATCATCTTCTCGCTTTCGCGGTTCCGGCGCTCTTTGGCATCTGGCTGCTCTATCTCTGGCAAGTGGTTACCATCGGCTTCGGCATTCCTTCCGTCCTGCTTCCCTCGCCGGAGCAAATCGGCGCAGCGATTGAGAATAATACCTCCACCCTGTTCGCGGATTTTTACCAGACGGTAGTAAAATCGGTGCTGTCGGGTTTTGCCTTCGGGTGTGGCGCCGGCTTTCTTGTTGCCATTCTGGTCGATCGCGTGCCGTTCATGCAGCGCGGGTTACTGCCGCTCGGATCGCTGGTGAGTGCGATCCCCATTGTCGGCATCGCACCGATCATGGTCATGTGGTTTGGCTTCGACTGGCAATCAAAGGCGGCCGTTATTGTTGTGATGACCTTCTTCCCGATGCTGATCAACACGCTCGCAGGGTTGCAAGCCACAAGCCATATCGAGAAGGACCTCATGCGGTCCTATGCCGCGAGCTATTGGCAGACGCTTTTGTTCCTGCGCCTGCCGAACGCCATGCCCTTTATTTTCAATGCACTGAAAATCAATTCGACTCTTGCGATGATTGGCGCGATTGTAGCGGAGTTTTTCGGCACGCCCATTGTCGGCATGGGCTTTCGCATCTCGACGGAGGTCGGGCGGATGAATGTCGATATCGTCTGGGCCACCATTGCCGTCGCCGCCGTCGTCGGATCGCTGTTTTACGGAATTCTCGCCCTGATGGAACGCCGGATCACCTTCTGGCATGCCTCCTACAGACGGGCGAAATGAGATGAGTCCCCAGTATCATGTATGTTTGAACGATTTACTTCAAAACGGGAGAGGAAAGACAGGATGAAAAAACTAGCCTTATTACTCGCCGCCTCGGCAATGAGCCTTACGGCTTATTCCGCTTCGGCTGCCGATAAGCTCACCTTGCAGCTTAAATGGGTCACCCAGGCCCAGTTTGCCGGATATTACGTGGCAAAGGACAAGGGATTCTATGATGAAGTCGACCTCGATGTGACCATCAAGCCGGGCGGACCGGACGTGGCACCGGCGCAGGTCATTGCCGGGGGCGGCGCCGATGTTGTGGTTGACTGGATGCCGGCCGCGTTGGCAACCCGTGAGAAGGGCGTCCCGCTCGTCAATATCTCGCAGGTTTTCTCCCGCTCCGGCATGATGCTGACCTGCCGCAAGGATATGGGTGTTGAAACACCGGCGGATTTCAAGGGCAAGACCCTTGGTGTCTGGTTCTTCGGCAATGAGTATCCGTTCCTGTCATGGATGGATAAGCTGAAATACAAGACCGAAGGCGCCGATGCCGATATCACCGTTCTGAAGCAGGGCTTTAACGTCGACCCGCTCTTGCAGAAGCAGGCGGCCTGTGTGTCCACCATGACCTACAATGAATACTGGCAGGTCATTGACGGCGGTCTGACACCGGCGGAGCTGACGGTCTTTCCGTATGAAGACCAGGGCGTTGCTACCCTTGAGGATGGTCTCTATGTGATGGAGAAGAGCCTTGCGGACGACGCGATGAAAGACAAGCTGGCCCGCTTTATCAAGGCGTCAATGAAGGGCTGGCAATATGCCATCGACAACACGGACGAAGCCGCGGAAATCGTGCTCGAAAATGATGCAACCGGTGCCCAGACCGAAAAACATCAGAAACGCATGATGGCGGAAATTGCCAAGCTGATCG
Source organism: Sneathiella sedimenti (assembly GCF_017313765.1). Taxonomy (GTDB): domain Bacteria; phylum Pseudomonadota; class Alphaproteobacteria; order Sneathiellales; family Sneathiellaceae; genus Sneathiella; species Sneathiella sedimenti. Next base: position 66,812 of record NZ_JAFLNC010000005.1, read on the forward strand.
ACACGGAAAACCTCGGCAGGCTCAATGAGGATTCGTACGATCGTACCGTGAATATTCTGCTGGCAGGCGATTCGAAACTCGTCATTTCCAAGAAGCCGGAAGGGGCCTTCACCCAGGAAATCTGGGATATGTCCACAAAATAAACCGCTGGTACTGTATTAGAAAAGGGAAGGGAGACCTTCCCTTTTTTTTATGGCTGTGGCTTAATCTCAAAAAAATCACATAAGGATTGCGATGATGCTTTCGTCTGCCACCGCCAAGTCACCCGATTTCCTGAACCCGGATATCCCGGCTGACCTGCCGCAGCTTGATATGCCGGTAATTGTCGCCTCGGACGAGACACTGAAGGATTACGGCTGTCTGGTTGAGAATTACGAGAATTTCCCGATCGAGATTGTCACCTGGCCGACCTCCGGCACGCGAAAGGTGGATGAGGGGACCGGTAATCAAGGCGGCACAGCGGAAGGTATTTTCGAGTTCTGGTGGGAAGGGGACGTTCTCTGGGGTCGCAACAACGCGGTCAAGGATACCTATATCCTCGGCTGGTCCCGCAATCCGGAAGAGGCGGACTCCAAAGTCGCCACGCGGGAGCAGGACCAGGTGCTGCTCTGGCATGCGAACTATCATCCCGACGGCGGACAGCTTTTCTATTCTCTCGATGGCACGCCCTTCATGGTGCCGCTCGCACTGCCGGGCGATGATGTGCAGCCGGAAGACTTTGTCTCATTTTACTGTGATGGCTCGAAGGGCCTCTATATCCACCCGAATATCTGGCATGAGGGTGTCTTTCCCATCGGCAACAAGGGACGGTTCTATGACCGGCAGGGAAAGGTCCATGCCCGGGTCTCGGTCAACTTCGCCGAGGAATTCGGCATGCTGCTGAAAGTACCCTTGAAAACACCGTAAAAAAAAGACCCCGACCAACAGGTGCAGGGCCTTTTCCAGGAGAATTTACGGTTAAATTATTCGGCGGCCTGTGCGGGTCTGGAGACCTTCCGGGGCGCCGTTTCCTTGCGGCGCTTGTCGAGCGCATCGAAATAGGGATTGAAGGTTGGCCGTTTGATATAGCGGCCCGCGCCCTTCACCACATTGAGCTGTCCGTCCTTAAAGACGACCTTGCCCTGGCTGATGGTATGGCTCGGGCTGCCCTTGACTTCCATCCCCTCGAAGATATTGAAATCGATATTCTGGTGATGGGTCTTGGCCGAGATGGTCCGCGTCATTTCTGGGTCCCACACCACGATATCGGCATCCGCCCCGACCGAGATGGAACCTTTACGCGGGTGAATATTGAATATCTGCGCGGCATTAGTGGAAGTGACCTTCACAAACTCGTTCATGGTGAGCTTGCCCGAATTGACCCCGTGATGCCAGAGCACCGCCATGCGATCCTCTACGCCGGAGGTCCCGTTGGGTATCAGCGTAAAGTCATCCCGTCCGGCGGCCTTTTGCGGCGCGCAGAAGCAGCAATGATCGGTTGCCGTAGTCTGCAAATTCCCCGACTGAAGTCCCCGCCAGAGTTCACGCTGGTGATCCTTGGGGCGGAAGGGTGGGCTCATCACATGGGCCGCTGCAAATTCAAAGTCCTCATTGTAGTAGACGCTGTCGTCGATCAGGAGATGCCCCGCCAGACATTCGCCGAACACCCGCTGTCCTTCAAGCCGGGCCCGCGTAATGGCTTCCAGGCTCTCCTTGCAGGAGACATGCACGATATAGATCGGCGTTTGCAGCAACTGCGCCGTGCGGATTGCCCGGTTGGCGGCTTCGCCCTCAATCTCTGGCGGGCGGGATTGCGGATGCCCTTCAGGCCCGGTAATGCCTTTGGCCAGCAACTCCTGTTGCAGGTAATAGACCATCTCGCCATTCTCCGCATGAACCGTCGCCATCGCGCCAAGCTCCCGGCAACGCGCGAAACTGGCCAGCATCATCTCGTCCGACACCATGATCGCGTTCTTGTAGGCCATAAAATGCTTGAAGCTGTTGACGCCTTCATTCTCGGCGAGGAGTCCCATATCCCGGTGCACCGTGTCATCCCACCAGGTGACGGCCACATGGAAGCTGTAGTCGGCAACGGACTTTTCGGCCCAGCCGCGCCATTTCCGGTAGGCGTCCATCAGCGGTTCCTGCGGATCGGGGATGACAAAGTCGATGATCTGCGTCGTGCCGCCGGCAAGTGCCGCGGCGGTGCCGGTCTCGAAATCCTCTGACGCGACAGTGCCCATGAAGGGAAGCTGCATATGCGTGTGCGGGTCAATTCCGCCCGGCATCACATATTGACCGCCCGCATCAACAACCTCGGCGCCGGAGGGCGTCTCCAATCCCTCTCCGATGGCCTTAATCACCCCATCGTCGCATAAAATATCGGCCCGGTAGCTGGTTTCGGAGGTAACGATGGTTCCCCCGCGTATCAAAGTAGACATAGTGATCTCCTCATCCTGCAGGCTGCTCGTCTTGCGATGCTTGATCGCTATTTTAGCTTTCCCTTTTCAAAATTGATAGCTAAAATCCTGACCAAATGGTCAAAAAAGTAAAAATTTTGACTGCCAATCGATGCGAGAAGGAGAGGATCGATGACAACGGTACGAGCCGGACTTATCCAGATGGGTCTCAAGGGCAATACGGACATGAGCCCGGAGGAAATCCGGGCCAAGATGATCGAGGCGCATCTCCCCTTGATCGATGAGGCGGGGGCGAAGGGCGTGCAGGTTCTCTCCTTTCAGGAGGTTTTCACGCAGCCCTATTTCTGCCCGTCCCAGGACAGCAAGTGGTACGCCGCGACGGAGAGCATTCCCGATGGCCCGACCGTCAAGCTGATGCAGGAATACGCCAGAAAATACAACATGGTCATCGTCGTACCGATCTATGAACAGGAAAAGACCGGCATCTATTACAACACCGCCGCCGTTATCGATGCGGACGGGAAATATCTCGGGAAATACCGGAAAACCCACATTCCGCAGGTGGCCGGCTTCTGGGAGAAATTCTTCTTCCGCCCCGGCAATTCCGGCTGGCCCGTGTTCCAGACCGCCTATTGCAAGCTCGGCGTCTATATCTGCTATGACCGGCATTTCCCGGAAGGCTGGCGCGCGCTTGCGCTCAACGGTGCGGAATATATCGTCAATCCGTCGGCGACCGTGAAAGGTGTCAGCCAGTATTTGTGGGAGCTGGAACAGCCGGCCTCTGCCGTCGCGAACGGCGTCTATATCGGCGCAACCAACCGGGTCGGGACGGAAGCGCCCTGGAATATCGGCGAGTTTTACGGATCGTCCTATGTCGTCAATCCGCGCGGGGAGATTATCGCCCAAGCGTCCGAGGACAAGGACGAGCTGGTCGTCGCTGATATGGACATGGACATGATCAAAGAGATCCGCGACAACTGGCAGTTCTTCCGGGACCGCCGGCCGGAAATGTACGGCGATCTCGCTGATATCGGGACGAGTTAGGGCCGACGCTCACTCGCCCTTGATCTGTCGCTCCCGATAGAGGATGTAAAGCCCGCTCGCGACGATGATAACCGCGCCGAGGATCGTGAAGTTGTCCGGGAAATTCCCGAAGACCAGATAGCCGAAAATAGCGAGCCAGATAAGCTGCGTATACTGGAACGGCGCCACGGTGGAGGCCTCGGTGTAGTCAAACGCCTTGATGATGATAAAATGGCTGAACCCGCCGATAAACCCGATCACGCCCAGCATAAGCCAGCCCATAAGGTCCGGCGTGACCCAGAAGAAGGGCACGACAAAGCTCATGCCGATGGTCCCGATCAGCGCGGAATAGGTGATGGTGGTCGCCGGACTGTCTATTCCGGAGAGAAACCGCGTGGCGATCTGATAAAGCGCGTAGAAAATCGACGTTCCGATCACCAGGAAAAGCGCCGGATGTACCTCAAGCATGCCCGGCCGGAGCACGATCATCGCCCCGCCAAAGCCGATGACCACCGCCGCCCAGCGTCGGGCGTTGACCTTCTCTTTCAGGAGGATGACCGAAAAGAGGATGACGAAAAGCGGTGACGTCGCCCCGAGTGCCGCCGCATCGGCCAGCGGTACATATTTTACCGCCGTGAAGAAGCAGACAGTCGCCAGCAGCAGGAAGATGGAACGAATAAGCTGCATCTTCAGCCTGTTGGTCTTGATAAGCTGTACCCCGTGTTTCGGCAGCAGGATCGCCGCCATCAATACGCTATGGAAAAAATAGCGGGCCCAGACCACCTGCACCGGCGGGTAGGTCTCGTTCGCGTACTTAACGGTTGTATCCATGACCGCAAAAAAGAAGATGGCGGTGCAAAAGAGAAAGATACCCTTGTAGGAGAAGGTGGACTCTGCGGACGTTGACGGCGCTGTCATTGGGTTCCCCAATTGTTTTTTTGTTTGAGGGCAACCCTCTTGTTTTCAGAAAGGGTCGCCCCATTCCGGGACGTTGTCAAGTTTTCCGGTAACAGCAAGATTAACCCAGAGCATATTGTTAGATTGGTTCGTCAGCCGACTAACGGGTCCGTTTTGCGCGTCGTCTGTCGCTCCCGATGGATGATGTAAAGGCCGCTGCCGACAATGATTGCCGCACCAAGGATTGTCATGCCGTCCGGCAGGTTGCCAAAGGCCAGATAGCCGATTACCGCCATCCAGATCAACTGGGTGTAGTTAAACGGCGCGACAGTGGAAGCCGCGGTATATTTGAAGGCGACGATCATGATGAAATGGCTGACACCACCGAGAAAGCCGACGATAGCCAATAGGATCCATCCCTCGAGATCCGGCATAATCCAGACAAAGGGCATCACAAAACTCATCACGATGGTCCCGACCAGTACGGAATAGAACGCCGTTGTCACCGAACTGTCGACACCGGAGAGGAACCGCGTCGTCAGTTGATAGAGCGCGTAGAAAAGCGACATCAGCACGACAAGGAACATCGCCGGATGAACCATGGACAGTCCCGGCCGAAGCACGATCATTGCGCCCACGAATCCCACACCGACCGCACACCAGCGGCGCAAGCTGATTTTTTCCTTCAACAGCAGCACAGACAACAGGATCACAAAGAGCGGGGAGGTCGCCGCAATCGCGCCCGCATCGGCGAGCGGAATATATTTGATGGCCGTAAAGATGCAGATCGTCGCGCCCAGCAGCAGCATCGATCGCAGGACCTGCACTTTGAGGTTGTTTGTCCGGACAAGATTGAGTCCATGGACTGGCCCGAGAAAGAGGATCAGCAGGACGATATGGAAAAAGCACCGGGCCCAGACCACCTGGAGCGGCGAGAAAGTCTGCCCCGCGAGTTTGGCAAAGGAATCCATCACCGCAAACAGGAAAACCGCCGTGCAGAACAGCACTATTCCCTTATAGGGAGTGACATCGGTGCTGGGGGAGGCGGGCGCTGACATAGAGGGTCCTTTTCTTTGTTTTTTGTTGAGGGTAACCCCCTTATTTTCGGAAATCGTCACCCCATTCGCGAAAGTTGTCAAGTTTTCCGGTGACAACAGGACGGATACTGGTACCTTCGGGATAAGGAAAATATTCCGGCTGCGGCGCCCGCCACCGACCGGACAGTGCAGAATGTCCGGAGGAAGGAGAAAAAATGAACCTTGAGAAGATAGTGGATTTTACGCTTCACCCGATCAAGGATCCCGCATTTCGGGCCGCCTGCCGCGACAGGCTTAATAAGGAAGGCGTACTGGTCCTCCCGCAATTCGCGACGAAGGCCGCGATTGACGCGATCTTTGCGGAAGGGGAGGCTAATCGAGATAAGGTCTATGCAAAACGGGAGGAGCATACGGTCTATCTCAGCGCGACCGATCCCGCATATCCGGCCGACCATACGCGCAACCGCATGGTCATCTCGTCAAAGGGCTGCATCACCGATGATGCCCTGCCCGAGGCTTCCCCGTTGCGGACGCTCTATGACGCGCCGGAGTTCAGGGAGTTTCTCTGCGATATTCTGGGAGAGACAACGCTTTATAACTATGCGGACCCGCTCTCCTCGGTCAATCTGCATTATGCGGAAACGGGGCAGGAACTGGGCTGGCATTTCGATAACTCCTCCTTCGCGATTACGCTGATGGTTCAACCGGCGACAAGCGGCGGGGAGTTTGAATATGTCAGCGCCCTGCGCGATGCCGATGCCGGTGACATGAATTTTGACGGCGTCGCCGATGTGCTCGATGGGCGGACAGCCGTCAAGCGTCTCTCTCTGGACGCTGGCGATCTCGTCCTGTTTCGCGGCCGGAATGCCATGCACAGGGTGACGCCGAATGAGGGCACGCGCACCCGCATGCTGGCGGTTCTCGCCTATAATACGGAACCCGGCATTGCCCTCTCGAAGGAAGCCCAGATGACCTTTTACGGGCGAACGGCCTGAGGAACGTCGGAATAAATGATTTCGGGCGCGATTCCCGCTTCCCATTTCGCGGGCAATTGAGTAGCTTACCCGTCATGACTGAAGCTCTATTATATGAACAAGATGGGGGAGTCGTAACCCTCACGATCAATCGGCCAGAGGAGCGCAATGCCCTCTCCGATGATATCATTTTCGACGCATTCCTGAGTGCGGCGGACCGTATCAACAAAGACAACAGCGTACGCTGTGTGATCCTGACCGGGGCAGGCAAGGCCTTCTCTGCGGGCGGCAATGTCAAGCATATGCGCGACAAGGAAGGGCTGTTCGCCGGGACACCGGCCGAATTGCGCCAGGGCTATCGCCACGGCATCCAGAAAATCCCGCTGGCCTTCTATGACCTTGAAGTTCCGACCATCGCGGCGGTCAACGGTCCGGCGGTTGGCGCGGGCTGCGATCTTGCCTGCATGTGCGATATCCGTATTGCCGGAAAATCCGCCAAGTTTGCGGAAAGTTTCGTGAAACTTGGCATCATTCCGGGGGATGGCGGGGCCTGGTTCCTGCCGCGGGTCATCGGGCGCAGCCGCGCCGCGGAACTGACCTTCACCGGTGACATGATCGATGCGGCGACTGCACTCGACTGGGGCCTTGTCTCCAATGTTGTAGAAGATTCAGACCTGATGACGGCGGCGAAGGACCTTGCCAAACGCATCGCGGCGAACCCGCCCCATGCGCTTCGCATGTCCAAGAAACTCCTGCGCGAAGGGGAGCATATGCGCCTCGACAGCCTGCTGGAAATGTCGGCGGCCTTCCAGGCGGCTTCCCATCACACCAAGGACCATGAAGAAGCCATCAATGCCTTCTTTGAGAAACGACCGGGGAACTTCAAGGGTGAATGAACCTTTCCTCATCCTCCAGGGGACGCGAGCCGCGAGTTGGCTGGCAATGCGGGGCTATTCTATTGGCCTCGCTAGTCCCGCCCGGTACGATCAGGGGGAGGATGGGGAAATCCTTAAAGTAAACCATCAGCTTTGCGTCGTAAAAGGCCAAAATATAACAAGTAATATTGAGAAAAATTGGCAGAAATCGACGCCGGACGGAATTGTCCTGCATCGGCCCCGGCCGGCCCACGGCACCCTGCTTGACGGCTTTTTGCACCACGATACCTAACTCCCGAGGGTGGCCTGATGACGGAAAAAATTGATCCGCTGGCAACTCTCCTCACCGATATTCGCGCCTGCCGGATTTGCGAGGCGCATCTACCGCTCGGCCCCCGGCCCGTGCTTATTGCCGATGCCGCCGCGCCGATCCTGATCGCGGGACAGGCGCCGGGCACCAAAGTACATGAAAGCGGCATCCCCTGGGATGATGCCTCGGGCGACCGGCTACGGGACTGGCTCGGCGTCGACAAGGAAGTCTTTTATAATCCGAAGAATTTTGCGATCGTGCCGCAGGGATTTTGCTATCCCGGCAAGCAAAAGAGTGGCGGGGACGCGCCGCCACGTCCCGAATGCGCCGAAACCTGGCATCCGCGCCTGATTCCGGAGCTTAAAAATATCAAGCTGACGCTGGCCGTTGGCCAATATGCCCATAAATATTACCTGTCCTCGAGACGCGAAAAAACCCTGACGGAAACGGTCGCGAAGTATCGTGATTTTACCCCTGATATCCTGCCGCTGCCGCATCCGAGCTGGCGGGTTCAGGGCTGGATGAAGAAGAATGACTGGTTTGAGGCAGATGTCGTGCCATATTTGCAGAAAAGAGTGCGGGACCTGATCGGATGAAATTTGTTGAAATACTTTCCTGCCGACGACTGCTGTGGATAGCGGCCGCGCTTTTTATCGCCTCCTGCACACCGGTGGTGCAGCAACCCGGCCCGGCCAAGATGGACGCGGTGCTTACCGATCACTATTTACAGACACCCGACGGTGAAAAGCTGCCCGTCAAGATCTGGGAGGCGACGGACGACCCCGCCGCGGTTCTCATTGCCGTGCATGGATTTAATGACTATAGCAACACCTACGCCTTTCCGGGCAGCTGGTGGATCGGGGAGGGGCTGACTACCATCGCCTATGATCAGCGCGGTTTCGGGGAAGCGCCGAATTTTGGCATCTGGCCGGGGCAGGAGCTGATGATCAGGGATCTCGCCACGATGGTGGAGAAGGCGCAGGCAAGATATCCCGGCAAGCCGCTCTATCTTCTCGGCGAGAGTATGGGCGGCGCGGTGCTGATTACGGCGGTCACATCGGAGGGCTTCCCGAGGGTGGACGGCATTATCCTCTCGGCCCCGGCCGTCTGGGGCTGGCAGGCCCTCAATCCCTTCTACCAGGCGGTTCTCTGGACGGCGGCCCATACTTTCCCGGAGGTCAAGCTGACCGGGCAGGGCCTCGGCATTCAGGCCTCTGATAATATCTCCATGCTGCGCAACTTGTCCGCCGATCCGCTTTTTATCAAGGAAACCCGCATCGACAGCGTCTACGGCCTCGTCAATATCATGGACGCCGCCTATGACGCGGCGAAGGATATCACGCTGCCGACCCTGCTGCTCTATGGCGAGAAGGACCAGCTCATCCCGAAGGAGCCGATTGAGAAGATCGCCGCCGAACTCCCGCCGGGCAGTGATATCGTTCTCTATGAAAGCGGATGGCATATGCTGATGCGCGATCTGGGAGGGCCCATTGTCTGGCGTGACATCGCCGAATGGATAAAATCCCGGCAAATCCCGTCCGGCAACAAAATTGCCTCCCTCCCGCTCTTTAAGGAGGAATAGATTTCCCCACCTCATCAATTTAGTGTTGTGAAATCACGCCAATCGCGGTAGGAGGTTAGTACCTCAGTTAATCTACCCAAGGTGTCTCCATGCGTGCCATTCTCAGTATTCTTGCCTTCCTCTTTCTTGTCAGCTGTACTACTGCAAGCGGCCCACTCTTTACCGAGAGCCATAGTAAACAGGCGCCTGCGCCGGGAAAAGCGCTCGTATATGTCTATCGGGTTGACACCTTTATAGCCGCGACCGTAACGGCAGATTTTCTGGATAACGGGAAGAACGTCGGCGCTGTGAATGTCGGCGGATACATTTCCTATGAAACGGATCCCGGACCACATGAATTGCTAACGGAAACCAGCCGAATTGATAAAGCTGTATATTTGTCTATGGAGGCGGGAAAAACCTATTATTTGCGGCTTGATTATGACCCCGGTATGTGGACCGGCACATTTTTAATCAGAAATATTCCTGAAAACGAGGCTCTTCCTCAACTCCGAGCAACTCGGTATCAGGGGAAATAACCCCACTCCTTACAGCGATTTTATCAGCGGTACCAGCTCGTTAAAGTGATCGATGATGTAATCGGGGCCAAGTTCCTGCACCGGCGTCTCCGTGTAGCCATAGCTGACCGCGATACAGGGGAGGCCCGCGTTATGGGCGCCATCGATATCGGAAATACTGTCACCGATCATAAAGGCCCGCCCACCGTTATGCCCCATCGCTTCCAGTGTCCCGGTAATATGACCGGCATCGGGTTTGCGTACCCGGAAACTATCGCCGCCGGTAGTCGCCGTGAAATACTGGGTGAGATTGAGATCAATCAGCAGGTCTTTTGTAAAGCGCATCGGCTTGTTGGTACATACGGCCATCACCACGCCCGCGTCCCGGAAGGTCTCCAGTGCCTCGATCACGCCGTCAAAAGGGCGGCTCTGGTCGCTTAGATGCGCCTGATAATAGTCAAAGAAGTCTTCCATAAGCGCCTCAAATCGCTCGCTTTCCGGCAATCCACCGGTGGCTTCCAGGCCTCGTTCCAGCAGCACGCGCGCACCGCGTCCAACCATATGGCGGACATGTTCGAGGTCGATTGTGTCCCGCCCGGCACGTCTCAGGGAATGATTGAGGGCGCCATGAAGATCCGGCGCGGTATCCACTAAAGTGCCGTCGAGGTCGAAAATTATTGAGATATCCTGCATCTATGTAAAATCCGGTAACATTTTTTTATTTGTTTATCCTGTAGGATTAGGTGTTATTTAAGCCAAAGTATAGTCAAGTTTACTGAAAAACGAGTAAAGAATATGTCAGCCATTGCCGCCGTTGTCCTCGCCGCCGGAGCCGGAACCCGCATGAAATCGGCCAAGCCGAAGGTCATGCATGAGGTGGGCGGACGCCCGATGATCTCCCACCTGCTGGGAACGGTGGGCGCGCTTGATCCTGCGAAAGTCGTGGTGGTCACGTCACCGAACATGGAAACGGTGCAAAAAGAAGTTGCGCCCGCGGAAATTGCCATCCAGCAGGAGGCGCTCGGCACCGGGCATGCGGTGGCGGCAGCCCTGGACAGTCTCGCCGGTTTTTCAGGCGACGTCCTGATCCTTTATGGCGATACTCCACTGATTGAGGCGGAAACCCTCCGGAAAATGATCGCGAAGCGGCGCGAGAGTGCAAAATGTGCCGTGGTCGTGCTCGGATTCGAACCGGACGATCCGCTGGAATATGGCCGGCTGGTCACGGATGCGAACGGGAATCTCACCGCCATTGTTGAATTTGCCGACGCAAATGCGGAGGAACGCGCCGTTGGGCTGTGTAATTCCGGGGTGATGGCCATCGATGCTGCGCACTTGGCCGATCTCATCAAGGCGGTCGACAACAAGAACGCCAAAGGGGAATATTACCTAACCGATATTGTCGAGATCGCGATCAAGCGGGGCCTCACTTGCGCCTATGTAAAGGGCGCGGAGGACGAGCTTCTCGGGGTCAACAACCGTGCCCAGCTTGCCGAGGCGGAAGCAATCGCACAAAGCCGCTGGCGCGCGGCGGCCATGACCGCGGGGGCAACCCTGATTGATCCGGAGACCGTCTGGTTCAGCCATGATACGAAATTGGGACGGGATGTAGTGATCGAGCCCGGCGTTTTCTTCGGCCCCGGCGTCACTGTCGGCGACAATGTCCGCATCAAGGCCTATAGTCACCTCGAAGGGACAACCATTGGCGAGAAATCCCAAATTGGCCCGTTTGCACGGCTTCGGCCCGGCGCGGAGATTGCCGGTGATGTGAAGATCGGCAATTTCGTCGAGGTGAAGAAATCGCAAATCGAGACGGGCGCGAAAGTAAGCCATCTCTCCTATATCGGTGATGCGCGCATCGGCGCGGAGGCCAATATCGGCGCCGGCACCATCACCTGCAACTATGACGGCTATGACAAGTTCAAGACGGACATCGGGGCGGGGGCCTTTATCGGCTCCAACACCGCCCTGGTTGCGCCGGTAAAGGTCGGCGATGGCGCCATCGTCGGCGCGGGAAGCACCATCTCGAAAGATGTGGCAGCCGACGCCCTCGGGATCGAGCGGGCGGAAGAAAAGCAGAAGGCGGGCTGGGCAAAGCGGTTTCGTGACTTGAAGAAAAAAGTCAGGAAATAACCCCAGTACTTTGATTTTATTATAAGGTAAGCGAAATATGTGTGGAATTATCGGCGTTCTCGGCAAGAAGGATGTGGTGCCGTCACTGATTGGCGGACTAAAGCGTCTCGAATATCGGGGCTATGACAGCGCCGGGATCGCAACCCTGACCGAGGGCGGCATCGATCGTCGCCGGGCCGAGGGCAAGCTTGTAAATCTGGAAGAGGTACTGAAAGGCAATGGCCTGAAGGGACTTGCGGGAATTGGCCACACCCGCTGGGCGACCCATGGCGTGCCGAATGAGGTCAACGCCCATCCGCATATGACCAAGCAGATCGCGCTCGTCCATAACGGTATTATCGAGAATTATCGCGAACTGGCCGACGACCTGACGGCGAAAGGCTATGAGTTCGAATCCGAGACCGATACGGAAATCGCGGCGCAGCTGATCACCAGCTTTATTGACGAAGGCAAGACTCCGGAAGAGGCCATGGCCGGGGCGCTCAAGCATCTGCACGGAGCATTCTCCCTCGCGGTTATCTTCAAGGGACATGACAACCTGATGATCGGCGCCCGGCGCGGCGCCCCGCTTGCCGTTGGCTGGGGTGACGGCGAAATGTTCCTGGGGTCCGACGCCCTCGCGCTTGCGCCGCTCACCGTGCGGATTTCCTATCTGGAGGAAGACGACTGGGCCGTACTCACCCGCGACGGCGCAACCTTCTATGACAAGGATGGCAAGCAGGTCGAACGACCGATCAAGCAGACACAGCTCTCCGGCGCGATGATCGGCAAGGGCAACCACCGTCATTTCATGATGAAGGAAATCGCCGAGCAGCCGGCGGTAATGGGGGAGACGTTGAACAGCTTCTTCAACCCCAAGAGCCGGACCATCACGCTGCCTGACCTGCCGTTTGACTGGAACGAGCTACCAAAAGTCACCATCGTTGCCTGCGGCACCTCTTTCTATGCGGGGATGATTGCGAAATACTGGTTCGAAGGGATTGCCGATCTCAATGTCGAGGTTGATATCGCCTCCGAGTTCCGCTATCGCCAGATGCCACTCAAGAAAGGCGGGCTCGCGCTCTTTATCTCCCAGTCGGGAGAGACAGCCGATACTCTCGCGGCGCTTAAATATGCGAAGGCAAATGGCCAGCATATCGCCTCTATCGTGAATGTGGAGGAAAGCTCCATGGGCCGGGAATCAGATTTCGTATTCCATACCCAGGCCGGGCCTGAAATCGGCGTGGCGTCCACCAAGGCCTTTACTTGCCAGCTGGTTACGCTTGCCTGTATCGCCATTGATGCCGGGGTCAAGCGGGGTGTGATCAACCATGAGGAGGAAGCCCGGCTCTGTGCGGCGCTGTCCGAGGTGCCGGCGCGGGCTGCTGAAATCCTCGATAGTGATGAGAATATCAAGGCGCTTGCCGAGGCCATTTTCGAGGCGCGGGACGTGCTCTATATCGGGCGCGGCACGGGCTATCCGATTGCCCTTGAAGGCGCGTTGAAACTGAAGGAAATTTCCTACATCCATGCGGAAGGCTATGCGGCGGGGGAACTCAAGCATGGCCCCATCGCCCTGATTGACGAGATGGTGCCGGTGATCGTCGTCGCGCCGAGTGATCCCTATTTTGAGAAAACCGCGTCCAATATGCAGGAAGTGATGGCGCGGAATGCGCGGGTGATCTTCCTCTCAGATGCGGCGGGGATCAAGCAGCTTGGCGACAGGGCCCTGGGCTCGATTGAACTACCGACGGTGGACCCGTTCGTTGCCCCGATCCTCTATGCGATACCGGTGCAGATCTTGGCCTATCACGTCGCCGTACTGAAGGGCACCGACGTCGACCAGCCCCGCAATCTCGCAAAATCGGTGACGGTGGAGTAAGGATTACTCCGCCGCGACGCGGGCGGCGCCGAGCTCCTTTTCCTCGATCTCGGTGATATAATCACGGGTCAAGGGCAAATCGTCCAGGCGCTTGGCGAGCTGGATCTGGAAGACAACCAGCCCGCTGTTGCGGAAGGACACCTCACTCGCCGAGAGGTAAAAGTCCCACATCCGGCAGAAGCGGTCATCATAGATTTCCCGCACGGTATCGATCTTTTCATGAAAGCGCGTCCGCCAGGCCCGCAGGGTTTCCGCATAGTGAAGCCGAAGGATCTCGATATCCGTGACATAGAGCCCGGCTTTCTCGATGGCTGGCATGACCTGTGAGAGCGGCGGGATATAGCCGCCGGGGAAGATATACTTCTGGATCCAGGCGTTCGTCGGCGAGGGACGGTCGGCAGTCCCGATGGTATGGATCAGTGCGACACCATCGTCGGTCAGGATCGATTTTACCTTGCGGAAATATTCCCCGTAATAGGGGACGCCCACATGCTCGAACATGCCGACGGAGACAATGCGGTTGAACTTATCCGCCACATCCCGGTAGTCGGTGAGGCGATAGTCGACCTTCGCGGCCAGCCCGGTCTGTTTCGCCTTTTCCTGCGCATAGGCCAACTGGTTTTTGGAAAGGGTTACGCCTGTCACGGCCACATCGGCATTCTCGGCCAGAAACCGCGCCATTCCGCCCCAGCCACACCCGATATCGAGCACTTTCTGGCCTGGCTTCAGGGCGAGCTTGGCCGCGATATGCGCCATTTTCTGCAATTGCGCCTGTTCAAGGCTATCGTCCGGTGACTTGAAATAGGCGCAGGAATACTGCCGGTTCTCATCGAGAAACAGGCCATAGAATTCATCACTCAAATCATAGTGATGGGCGACATTTTTAAGTGACCGGCTCTTGGGGTTGAACTGGTTGAAAAACCAGTAAAATCGATAGGCGAAATCGCCGAAATTGACCAGCAGATTGCGAGATCCCCAACCAATATTTCGCGTAAAGAGGTCAAGAAGGTCATAAATGCTTCCTTCCTCCAGCGTGAGATCGCCTTCCATATAGGCTTCGCCCAGGAACAGCTTGGGATAGATCGCGATCTTGCGGGCCGCTTTTTTTGAATGAATCCGGATTTTAAGCTTCGGACCGGGCTTGGATCCCTTGTAAAAATGTTCCTTGCCGTCCGCATCATGAACCGTGAGTTGGCCTTGCCGGACCAGGCGTTTGAGTATTTGCGATAATAGGAACATATCAACTCCTGTAATCTGGTCCGGCTTACGGCAAACGACCAGGCGTTTACCCGCAAGGCGGAGGACATTGTTCAGTTGTCTCTTATTTCCAATTAGGCCGTCAATTCACGCCACCGCAGACATGGTCAGGTATCCCTGAACGATATAGCGGCCTCCCATAACCCTTCTCTAACTCGTTCACTATATTACTATATTCAATAATTCTGAAACCTTGTAGAGCCAAAATCAAGCCCAATTTCAGTAATTCAGGCGGGTTTCCCTCCTTTTGGGGGAAATTACACCGCTTTATGCGCCGGTTCGGCCACCGTGTGACGGGCGCAAGCTGGGCTCAATCCACCAGGGAAATCGACCCGAGCAAATGGCCAACGCTGCCATCTTCGCGCAAAAGCGGAAGATCAACAGTTTCAAAGCAGGCAACCTTGACTTCCATAATTTCGACAACGCCGGTGCAGCGGCCCGGCTTTTTCTCTTCCACCAGGGTATCAAGGTAGCCTGCCAAACGGCGCAGCTCTGGAAGCTCACTGGTGAGGGAAATTTCCTGGCCACGGAAGGAAGATCCGAAAATATTCACCACATTCTCCCCATTTAGCCGGAACAGATACTGACCGGGCGCGATTGCTTCAATCAGGTAGAGCGACGGCGCTATTTCCCAATGGCGGGAAATATCGAAATCATCCCGTGTCGGCAATTGGGGGGTGTAGCTTTCCCACCACTGATAAAGATTGCGGATTGTTGGTGACTTAAATTCATCCACGGAGGTCGCGTCCAGGCGAATAACTTTTTTAACATTGTCTGATCGTGGTTCTACCTCAATGGCTTTCTCTTTCACCATATTTTTATCCTTATTATTATTATTCTGATGTGGCGCGATTATGGGAAAGGAAGCTTTGTGCCTCGATAAAGACGCGTTTGACATTGGGATATTGCGCCTTGATACGTATTTCCATGTCGCTGATCATTTCCTCCACATCGGAGGAGGACAGATTATCGGCAAAATCAAGACTGACATTCACCAGAATATCCGTTGGCCCCAGATGCATGGTCAGCAGTTCATTGACGCTGACGATCCGGCCGTTATCCTGCAACAAGGCCCGGATCCCCTCGGTCACCGCCGTACCGGCGCTTTCGCCGATCAGCAGGCCCTTGCACTCGATGGAGAGAAGGATCGCCACGCCAGCGAGAATGGCTGCAATCACCACAGACGCGACGCCGTCCAATTCGGGTATGCCGAGATACTGGGCGAGGAAGATACCAATCAGGGCCGTAACGAGCCCCAACATGGCGGCCGTATCCTCGAACAGTATGGTGAAGATGGTGGGGTCCTTGCTGCGACGAACCTCCTCCCAAAGGCCGCGCTTTCCTTTGATTTTCTTAAATTCAAGATAGGCAACGGACCAGGCCCAGCCCTCGAAAATTATCGCAAGTCCCAATACGACATAGTTCCAGGTCGGGTCAGTGATAACCTCAGGATTGCGGATATGCTTGATCCCTTCATAAAGGGAAATGCCCGAACCGAGCGCAAAGATCAGGATGGCGACCACAAAGGCCCAGAAGTAGAGTTCCATCCCGTACCCAAAAGGATGCATTTCGTCGGGCTGTTTCTTCGCGCGCCTGAGTCCATGTAGCATCAGGACCTGGTTGCCGGTATCGACAAGGGAGTGAACCCCCTCGCTCAGCATTGCGGAACTGCCAGTAAAGGTGGCTGCAACAAACTTACAGACTGCGATCAGAGAATTTCCAATTAATGCCGCATAGATAACTTTTTTCGATCCACTGGCCACAGGACACTCTCCACAATATGATATACTCACTCGCAGATTACGGTGCCACGGCATAATTTTCAACCAACTCCTCAGCAAAATCAGGAAACGGTTGAGGATCGCCGATTGACTATTAGATATTGTGGCATAAACTCCGGGCTCAAACATGGCGCCGGAGGCCGGGCGACCCCAATAACTGAATGCAAGGAGTTCACCATGCTGGACAAAAACACCAATCCGCTAAACCTGAAAGATCCAGACCTGTTACGGATGCAGGGACTTGTGGCCGGAAAATGGTGCGATGCAGATGGCGGCGGTAAAATCGATGTGACCAACCCGGCGACCGGGGAGGTGATCGGGACCGTGCCGAGCATGGGGGCCGCCGAAACGCGCTGCGCGATCGAGGCGGCGAAAGCCGCCATGCCCGGCTGGGCCGGAAAAACCGCGAAAGAACGAGCCACCATCCTGCGTAAATGGTATGACCTGATGCTGGAGAACACAGACGACCTCGCGAAAATCATGACGGTCGAGATGGGCAAGCCGCTGGCCGAAGCGAAAGGGGAGGTGGCTTACGCCGCGTCCTTCATCGAATGGTTCGCCGAGGAAGGCAAGCGCATCTATGGCGACACAATCCCGGAGCATCAAAGCGACAAGCGCATTGTCGTGATTAAACAGCCGATCGGCGTGACCGTCGCGATCACCCCTTGGAATTTCCCCATCGCCATGATCACGCGCAAGGCCGCTCCGGCTCTTGCGGCCGGATGCCCGATGGTGATCAAGCCCGCGGAGCTTACACCTTTTTCCGCCTTCGCCATGGCGGTCCTGGCGGAACGGGCGGGAATTCCTGCCGGCATTCTCGGCGTCGTCACGGGAGAGGCGGCCGATATCGGCAAGGAGATGACATCCAACCCCATTGTGGCCAAGCTGACGTTCACCGGCTCTACCGCGGTCGGCAAGCTGCTGATGGAGCAATGCGCGGGTACAGTCAAGAAAACCTCCATGGAACTCGGCGGGAATGCTCCCTTTATCGTCTTTGATGACGCGAATCTCGAGGAGGCGGTCGAGGCCGCGATTGCCAGCAAATACCGCAACGCCGGACAGACCTGTGTCTGCGCCAACCGCATTTATGTGCAGGAAAGCATCCAGGACGCGTTCGTTGCCAGGCTGACAGAACGGGTGAAGGACCTGAAAGTCGGCAATGGCCTGGAGGACGGCGTCATGCAGGGGCCGCTGATTACCGAAGCCGCCGTCAAGAAGGTTGAAGATCATATCAAGGATGCGCTGGAGAAAGGCGCGACGCTGGCCCTTGGCGGCCATCGGCATCCCCTTGGCCACACCTTCTTTGAACCGACCATCCTGACCGGCGTGACACAGGAAATGAAGGTCGCGAAGGAAGAAACCTTTGGGCCCATGGCGCCGATTTTCACCTTCAAGGAGGAGGCCGACGTCATCGCCATGGCGAATGATACGGAATTCGGTCTTGCCGCCTATCTCTGCGCCCGTGATATCGGCCGGATCTGGCGGGTGAGCGAAGCGCTCGAATATGGCATCGTCGGCATCAATACGGGCATCATCTCGACGGAAGTTGCACCCTTTGGCGGTGTTAAACAGTCCGGAATTGGGCGAGAGGGTTCAAAATACGGCATTGATGATTATCTGGAGATTAAATACATGTGTATCGGCGGCATCAACAGCTGATCGCCGATACCTACTCTGGGGCCGCGCTAACCCGATGCCGGAACGGCATCCGATTATAGGAAGAATAAAGTGGAATTCGATTACGACCTTTTTGTCATCGGGGCCGGCTCCGGTGGTGTCCGCGCCTCGCGCATTTCCTCCAGCCTCGGCGCCAAGGTGGCGATTGCCGAGGAGTTTCGCGTTGGCGGCACCTGTGTTATCCGTGGCTGCGTGCCGAAAAAGCTGCTGGTCTATGCGAGCCATTACTCGGAGGATTTCGAGGACGCCGCCGCCTATGGCTGGACCGTTGGCAAGCCGACCCATTCATGGAAGACGCTGATCGCCAACAAGGACAAGGAAATCGACCGGCTCAACCGTATCTATCATACGATCCTCGATAACAATAAAGTCGAGTTGTATCAGGGCCGCGCAACACTCGTTGACCGCAATACGGTACGTGTCGGCGATAAGGAGATTACGGCGAAATATATCCTGATTGCCACGGGCGGCGCGCCGGTCATGCCGGATATTCCGGGGATTGAACACGCCATCTCCTCCAATGAGGCGTTTCATCTTGAGGAATTCCCGAAACGGGTGATTGTTGTCGGCGGCGGCTATATCGCGGTCGAGTTTGCCGGCATTTTCAACGGCCTTGGCGCCGAGGTAACGCAGCTTTACCGCAGCACGCAGATTCTGCGCGGCTTCGATGCGGATGTGCAGAAGTTCCTCGCCGACGAGATCCAGAAAAAGGGCATCGACCTGCGCACCCATTCAAACCCGGCAAAGATCGAGAAAACTGACAGCGGTCTGAAGGTCACGCTGGAGGATGGCGATGTGCTGGAAACCGACGCCATCATGTATGCCACCGGTCGCCGCCCCAACACAGAGGGACTCGGCCTTGAAGACATCGGGGTCGAGCTGAAAGAGAACGGTGCGGTAAAAGTCACACCGGATTCGCAGACCACGGTGGACAATATCTACGCCGTTGGCGACGTCACCGACCGGATCGCGCTGACCCCGGTCGCCATCCATGAAGGCATGGCCTTCGCCGAGACGGTTTTCGGCGGCCGTCCGCGCGCGATGGATCACGAAAATGTCCCCTCCGCCGTCTTTTCCCAGCCACAGGTCGGCACCGTCGGCCTGACTGAGGCGGAGGCGCGGGAAAGATATGGCGAGGTTGATATCTATAAATCCGAATTCCGCCCGATGAAGCAGACGCTGACCGGTGGTACGGAGAAGGCGTTCGTCAAGCTGATCGTCGATGCGGAAAGTGATATCGTGGTCGGCGCGCATATTGTCGGCGGGGATGCCGCGGAAATTATCCAGGCCGTTGGCATCGCGCTCAAATGCAAGGCGACGAAGACACAATTTGACTCGACCGTTGGCGTTCATCCGTCTCTTGCCGAGGAAATCGTCACCATGCGGGAGAAATTTGTCGCCGCGTGAGGTTGACCTAATTTGACGGAAAAGGGGAAAACAGGCCCGGTTTTTTGACGGAAATGTCGAAAAAAGGCCTGTTATCCATTGCGAAAACCATAAAAGGCTGTAGATAATAGCTCTTTGAGCGAATGAGATTTAAGGAATAGTGCGATGTCTAAAACCTGGACCCCTGAAAGCTGGAGACAAAAACCTGTACGCCAGCTGCCGACCTATCCGGACATCCAGGCCCTGGAAGCTGTGGAAAATGAACTGAAATCCTTTCCACCGCTCGTATTTGCAGGTGAGGCAAGAAGCCTTAAGAAAAAGCTGGCAGAAGTGGCCAACGGCCGGGCTTTCCTCCTTCAGGGCGGCGACTGCGCCGAAAGCTTCGCTGAATTCCACCCGAATACCATTCGCGACACCTTCAAGGTGCTGCTGCAGATGGCGGTTGTCCTGACCTTCGGGGCAAACTGCCCAATCGTGAAGGTCGGCCGTCTTGCCGGCCAGTTCGCCAAGCCGCGTTCTTCCGATACGGAAACCGTGGGCGGCGTCGAGCTGCCAAGCTATCGCGGGGATATCATCAATGGCTTTGAATTTGATGAAGCCTCCCGCGTTCCTGATCCTGCGCGGATGCTGAAGGCCTATTCCCAGGCGGCCTCGACCCTCAACCTGCTGCGCGCCTTCGCGCAAGGCGGCTATGCGGACCTGCATCAGGTCCATAGCTGGAACATGGGATTTGTCGCCAGCGGTGATCAAGGCGAACGGTACCGCGAAATGGCCGATCGCATTCATGACGCGCTTGCCTTCATGGAAGCCTGCGGCGTGACCTCGGTCAATACCCCGGAAATGGGACGGACCGACTTCTACACCTCGCATGAGGCATTATTGCTCCCTTATGAGCAGTCATTGACCCGCGTCGACAGTACATCGGGCGACTATTACGACACTTCCGCCCATATGCTGTGGATCGGTGATCGCACCCGCGATCCGGATGAAGCGCATGTGGAATTCCTGCGCGGTGTCGGCAACCCGATTGGTGTCAAGGCCGGCCCGACGCAATCCGCAGACGGTTTGCTTCGCCTGATTGATGAACTGAACCCGAAGAATGAGGCGGGACGGATGACGGTTATCTGCCGTTTCGGCGCGGACAATGTCGAGAAACACCTGCCGGAGCTGATCCGCAGGGTCGAGCGGGAAGGGCGGACGGTCGTCTGGTCCTGCGATCCCATGCATGGCAATACGATCAAGTCCTCCACCGGCTACAAGACCCGCCCGGTCGATCGCATCCTGACGGAAGTGCGTCAGTTCTTCGACGTGCATCAGGCCGAGGGCACCTATGCCGGCGGCGTTCATTTCGAGATGACCGGCCAGAATGTCACCGAATGTATCGGCGGCGCCTTTGAGGTAACCGAGGAAGGATTGAGCGATCGGTATCATACCGCCTGTGATCCACGCCTCAACGCCAACCAGGCGCTGGAATTAGCGTTCCTGATTTCCGAAATGATCAAGAAGGAAAGGGGCAACGGGACGGCAATCGCAGCCGCCTCGTAATCTTCAACGGATATGACCAGTCAGACGCCAGTAGCCAAGTCGGAGGCGGTGGATACCGCCATCGCCGACCATACAGACCAGTATTTCAACAAGACCAAGCGCGTCATCGGGCAATTTGGCGACAAAACCGTGACTTATGCAGTGTTTATGCGGCGACCGGTTATCTTCTGCCCGCAGATCATGCTCGACTGGCTGGACAATATCGCGAAAATGCGCGGCCGCAGCTTCAAGATTGAGCCCTGTTTCGAGGAAGGGGACTGGGTCGGCGCCGGTGAACCACTGGTCTATATCACCGGCAGTTTTCATGATCTCGTTGACCTGGAAACCCTCTATCTCCAGAAGCTCGGCTCGGCCTGCGTCGCCGCCTATAACGCCTTCACCATGTGCTCGCACCTGCCCGAGGCAAAATTTCTCGCCATGGATGCCCGTCACTGTGCCGGGAGCGAGATGGCCGATATGATGGCGTATGCGGCCTCGGTCGGCAGCCGCGCCGCGCAGAAGGAACTGGGCGCTGTCGGCTTTATCGGCAACGCGAATAATTCAACTGCCCACTATTTCGGAAATGAAAAGGGCCTCGGCACGATGCCGCATGCCCTGATCGGCTATGCGGGCAGCACCCTGCGCGCAGCCGAAATGTTTCACGAGAGCTTTCCCGATGACCCGCTTACTGTTCTTGTCGATTATTTCGGCAAGGAAGTGACCGACGCACTGGAAGCCTGCGCCCGTTTTCCGGAGCTGGTTGCCGCGGGAAAAATGTCCGTGCGGATGGACACCCATGGCGGCCGCTTTATCGAGGGGCTTGATCCTGCGACATCCTATGCGGTGCTGGAACGGCACATGCCCCGCGGCATCCGGCAGTACCGGTCGGAACAGGAACTGAAATGGCTGGTCGGGACGGGGGTTTCGGCAGCCGCGATATATTTTATGCGTGAAAAACTTGATGACGCCGGGTTCGAAAAGGTCAAGATTGTCGCATCCTCTGGTTTCTCAGTTGAGAAATGCCGGATCATGGGAAATCTGAAGGCACCGATTGACGTGGTCGGGACAGGGTCTTTCCTGCCGGAAATCTGGCCGGAGACCTATGCGACCGCCGATATCATCGCCTATGACGGCGTTCCGGGCGTCAAGGTCGGGCGGGAATTCCTGCTCAAGAAAGAAAAATCCTGAACTTGTAATCTGGAACAGGAACTGTCGCTTTTTGATTAGCGGGGGGCCGCGTTTGACCTCAAATGCGGATGAAAACACGCCTCTTTTTCTGAATGGTTGGCCATGTACGCTGCTGTAATAAATTCCTGGCCGCTCCTGTTTGGATTAGGCCTGCTGATGATCGGAAACGGTCTGCAACTCAGCCTCGTCGGTATCCGTGCGTCGTTGGAAGGATTTCCCGCGGCGGTTACCGGTTTTGTCATGTCCGCCTACTACCTCGGCTTCCTGTTCGGATCGGTCATCACGCCCAAGATCCTGGCCAATGTTGGCCATGTCCGCGTGTTCGCCGCCCTGGCGTCCCTCGCATCCTCCGCCGCGCTGATCTATGTGGTGTTTGTTGACCCTATTGTCTGGGGAATGATGCGCCTTGTTACCGGCTTCGCCTTCGCGGGGCTCTATATCGTCTGTGAAAGCTGGCTCAACGACGCCGCAACGAACGAGACACGGGGACAGCTCCTTTCCGTCTATATGATCATCATGATGGGCGGGATGGCGGTCGGCCAGATCTTCCTGAATGTGGCGGACCCAGGCGGCTATTCGCTCTTTATCTTTGTCTCTGTTCTGGTGTCCCTGGCGCTAATCCCGATGGCGCTGACCGCGAACCCGGCGCCGAACTTCATGGCCAGCTCCCGGCTCAAGCTGAAGGAACTCTACAAGATTTCCCCTCTTGGGGTTGTTGGCATGTGCGCCCAAGGCGTTATCGGCGGCGCCTTTTACGGCATGGCGGCGGTGTATGGCGACAATATCGGCTTGTCAGTGGCGCAAATTTCCAGCTTTATCAGCGTGTCCATCATGGGCGGTGTTCTCCTGCAATGGCCTGTCGGACGGTTTTCCGACAAGTTCGACCGACGCATGGTTCTGATGATCACCACCATGTTGAGCGGCGGCGCAGCCTTGCTGGCGCTCTATGCGGGGGAGACCGGGAACTTCCTGCTTTTCCTTGGGGCTGTCGGGTTGTTCGGTGGCTTTTCCGTTCCCCTTTATTCCCTCTGTATAGCCTATACGAATGACTATCTGGAACCGGACAAGATGGTCGCCGCCAGCAGCGGCCTGATGTTTGTCAATGGTGTCGGCGCGATTTTCGGTCCGCTGATTGTCGGTCAGTTCATGTCCCTTGTCGGCAGCGAGGTGTTCTTCGGCTGGATTGCCGCCGCCCATATAGCCATCGGGCTCTTCGCGATTTACCGGATGCAGATTAACCGGGCCATGCCGATGGAAGATCAGGGTACCTTTGTCGCCATGCCGGTCCGGGCCGGTGCCGCGGTTGCCACGCTCAATCCCGAAACCGAGGAATGGATCAATGACGAGCCGCCCGCCTATAGTGAAGCGGAGGATGAAGAGGTCGCTGAGCAGACGGAAATCATGGATGACGGCCCAGCCTTCGGCTCAAATAATCCCTGAATTACAATTTTTTAGCTGCTTTTCGCTGGAAAACGCGATCTAGCGATTGCTGCGCGCGTCAAGGCGGGTTAGAAATCCGTCATGACTGATCATTTGAAAATTGCTCTGGCGCAGGCCAACCCGACGCTTGGAAATATCGACGGGAATGTCATGCTCGCCCGGGCCTTTCGTGAGGAGGCGGAAGCCTTCGGCGCGGATATTGTTGTGTATCCTGAATTGTTCCTGACCGGATATCCACCGGAAGACCTGGTCAAGAAACCGGCCTTTCAGCGCACCGTGCAAAAGGCGATGGAGGATCTGGCGGAACTCACCCTTGACGGCGGTCCGGCGATGCTGATGAGCGCGCCGATGGTCGAAGACGGCAAACTCTATAACGCTGTTTGCCTGCTCGAAGAGGGAAAGATATCCGCCCGCCGGTTCAAGAACAAGCTGCCCAACTATGGCGTTTTTGACGAAATCCGTATTTTCGAGGCTGGGCCGCTTCCCGGTCCGATCCCGTTCAAGGGGGTCCGCCTCGGCGTGATGATCTGCGAGGATATGTGGTTTACCGATGTCGCCGAGTGCCTGGCCGAGACGGGGGCGGAGATGCTGATCGTCCCGAACGGCAGCCCCTATGATCACATGAAATCAGATGAACGGCTCAACCATGCGGTGCAGCGCGTGACCGAGACAGGCCTGCCGCTGGTTTACCTAAACCAGGTCGGCGGGCAGGATGAGCTGGTTTTCGACGGCGCGTCCTTCGTGATGAACGCCGACCGGTCACTGCCGGTCCAGATGCCGGGCTGGAAGGAGAGCCTCGTTCTTACCGACTGGCACCGCCAGCCAGACGGCAGCTGGAAATGCGAGACTAACGAAATCATCGAGCCCGAGGACGAGCTGGCGCAGATCTATCACGCGATGGTTCTGGGCTTGAAGGATTATGTGGAAAAGAACCGCTTTCCCGGTGTCGTGCTCGGTCTGTCGGGCGGGATTGATAGCGCCTTGAGTGCAGCCGTTGCCGTGGATGCCCTGGGGGCGGAGCGGGTTCACTGCGTCATGATGCCGTCAAAATACACCTCGACGGAGAGCCTCGATGATGCGGCGGAATGTGCACGCCTCCTGAATGTCAAGCTCGACAGCATTTCAATTGCGCCCGCCGTTGATGCCTTCGATGTCATGCTGCAGGAACCCTTTGCCGGGCTGGAGCCGGATATCACCGAAGAGAATATCCAGTCCCGAATTCGGGGCGTGACCCTGATGGCGCTTTCCAACAAGCTCGGGCATATGGTCCTCACAACCGGCAACAAATCGGAGATGTCCGTTGGGTACGCCACGCTTTACGGCGATATGTGCGGCGGTTACTCGGTGCTGAAGGATGTCTACAAGACTACCTGCTTCCGTCTGTCGGAATGGCGAAACAAACATTTCTCGCCGCTCTTCAAGGGAGCGCCCGGCCCGGTGATGCCACAGAATGTGATTACCAAGCCGCCGACGGCGGAACTACGCGAGGACCAGAAGGACGAGGACAGCCTGCCGCCCTATGACATCCTCGACGGCATTCTGTATGGTCTGGTGGAGGAGGAGAAATCCTTCGCGGAACTGGTCGAGGCCGGGTTCGATTCCCATACCATCGCCCGCATCCAGAACCTGCTCTATATCGCCGAGTATAAACGCCGCCAGGCACCGCCCGGCGTCAAGATATCCACCCGTAGTTTCGGTCGCGACCGCCGCTATCCGATCACCAACGCCTTCAGGGACAAGAGATGACCACTAAATTCCGCTTTGCGCCCAGCCCGACGGGATATCTCCATGTCGGGAATGCCCGGCTCGCCCTGATCAACTGGCTGTCCGCCAGGAAAACGGGTGGAGAGATGGTCCTGCGCCTCGATGATACGGATGAGGAACGCTCAACCGCGGAATATGCCGAGGCCATTCAGGAGGATCTCCTCTGGCTTGGCCTCGACTGGTCGGAGCTCAAGAAACAATCGGACCGGAGTGCCGCCTATACGGCCGCGTTTGAGACGCTGAAGGCTGCTGGGCGGCTGTATCCCTGCTATGAGACGGGCGAGGAACTGGATTACAAACGCAAACGCCAACTCGCCCGCAAATTGCCGCCGATCTATGACCGCGCCGCCCTTGACCTGACAGAGGAAGACAAGGCGAAATTCGAGGCGGAGGGACGGAAACCCCATTGGCGGTTCAAGCTCGATCAGGTGGTCATCCGCTGGGAGGATATGGTGCGCGGACCCGTTGAGGTCGATGGCGCCAGCATGTCCGATCCGGTGCTGATCCGTTCGGACGGTCGACCGCTTTATCATATGCCGTCCGTTGTTGACGATATAGACTTCGCCATCACCCATGTGATCCGCGGGGAGGATCATGTGAGTAATACGGCGCTCCATATCCAGATATTCGAGGCTTTGGGCGCTGCTGTGCCGACCTTCGGCCATATCCCGTTGCTGACGGGGCCGGGCGGGGAGCCGCTCTCCAAACGGGAAGGGAGCCAGAGCCTGCGTGAAATGCGCGAGAACGGGATCGAGGCCATGGCGCTTAACTGCCTGCTGGCCCGTCTCGGCACCTCCGACAACGTTGAAATCCGTCACACCCTCGCGGATATTGTCGCCGGGTTCGACATTACCCATTTCAGCCGTGCGGCCGCGAAATTCGATCCGGCGGAACTTTCCAACCTGAACGCCAAGCTCCTCCATGAGCTGGACTGGACCGAGGTGAAGGACCGCATCGCCCTTGACGGCGCGGATGAGGCTTTCTGGCTCGCCATTCGCGGAAACCTCACCACATTGACGGATGCAAAGGACTGGTGGCAGGTGGTTACCGGACCGATGACCCCGGTGGTGGAGGATGCGGATTTCCTCAAATATGCGGCAGACCTGCTGCCGGAAGGGGAAATCACCGCGGACAGCTGGAAAGCCTGGACGACCGCGGTCAAGGAGAAGACGGGTGCGAAGGGAAAATCCCTATTCATGCCGCTGCGCCTTGCGCTCACCGGTCGGCCCCATGGCCCCGAAATGAACAATCTGTTGCCCCTGATCGGGCGGGAAAATATACTGGCCCGCCTTTCGGGACGCCCTGACTGAGTTTGAGGAAGAAAAGTGACGTTGCAGCTCTACAATACGGCCCATCGAAAAAAGGAAGAATTTGTTCCCTTGAAAGAGGGGGAAGTGGGCATGTATGTCTGCGGGCCGACGGTCTATGACTTCGCCCATATCGGCAATGCGCGCCCGGTCGTCATCTTTGATGTGCTGGCGCGTCTGCTCCGGCATGAGGGCTACAAGCTCACCTACGTCCGCAATATCACCGATGTGGAAGACAAGATCATCGCCGCGGCGGAACAGAACGGTGAAACGATCGACGATCTCACCCGCCGCACGACCGAGGCCTACCATGCGGATATGGCGGCGCTGAATGCGCTGCCACCGGATATCGAGCCGCGCGCGACGGAGCATATCGACGGCATGATCCGGATGATCGAAAAACTGATCAAGAAGGGCCACGCATATGAGGCGGAGGGCCATGTGCTTTTCGATGTGACCAGCATGGCCGATTACGGCAAGCTGTCAGGCCGGAACCGCGATGATATGATCGCTGGCGCACGGGTGGAAGTCGCGCCCTACAAGAAAGACCCGGCCGATTTTGTGCTCTGGAAACCCTCCACGGATGACATGCCGGGATGGGACAGCCCGTTCGGGCGCGGGCGACCCGGCTGGCATATCGAATGCTCCGTCATGAGCGAGGCAACGCTCGGCATCACTTTCGATATTCATGGCGGCGGACGCGACCTGATCTTCCCGCATCACGAAAATGAGGTGGCGCAAAGCTGCTGCGCCCATGATGGCGCCCCTTTCGCCCGTTATTGGGTGCATAACGGCTTCCTCACGGTCGAGGGCGACAAGATGTCTAAATCCCTTGGCAATTTCCGCACCGTGCGGGAACTGTTGGCCGATGCACCGGGGGAGGCGCTTCGCTTGAACATGCTCTCCGCGCAGTATCGCCAGCCGCTCGACTGGACGGCAGAAGGGGTGGCGCGGGCCAAAGCCAGCCTCGACCGGCTTTACACCGCCCTTCAAAACCTTGAGAATGTCGAGACAGGACCGATTGAACCAGCCGCCGGGGTGATTGCCGCGCTTGAGGATGACCTCAACACGCCGCAGGCCCTGACCGAGCTTTATGCCCTCGCCGGGGAGGCGAACAAGGCGACCGAGGAAGCCGAGAAAGCCCGCATCAAGGGACAATTGCTTGGCTCGGGACGTCTTTTGGGTCTATTACAACAGTCTCCGGAAGACTGGTTCCGTAAAGCGGACAGCGGCGATATCTCGGAACAGGAAATCGAACAGGCGATAACCGCGCGGATTGAGGCCAAGAAAGAAAAAGATTTTGCCAAGGCGGACGCGATACGCGATGACCTTGCGAAGAAGAAGGTCGTTCTGGAGGACGGACCCAACGGCACCACATGGAAGAGAGCGTAATGGAACGGGAAAGACTTTATCTTTTTGACACAACGCTGCGCGACGGCGCGCAGACGCAGGGTGTGGATTTCAGTGTCGAAGACAAGACGAATATTGCCATGGCGCTCGATGGTCTCGGGATTGACTATGTGGAAGGGGGCTGGCCCGGTGCCAACCCAGGGGACACCGCCTTTTTCGCGAATCCGCCGAAACTTGAAAGGGCCACCTTTACCGCCTTTGGCATGACCCGGCGGCCGGGGCGCAGTGTTTCAAATGATCCGGGCCTCAGCGCCATTCTCGATGCCAAGACGCCCGCCGTTTGTATCGTCGGCAAGGCCTGGGATTTCCATGTCGATGTCGCCCTTGGCATCAGCCTCGAGGAAAATCTTGAGTTGATCGCCGATAGCATCGCCGAGATCGTCCGACAGGGACGGGAGGCCATGTATGATGCAGAGCATTTCTTCGATGGCTACAAGGCCAACCCGGACTTCGCGCTTAGCTGCCTGAAGGCGGCCTATGGCGCGGGTGCTCGCTGGATGGTGCTCTGCGATACCAACGGCGGCACGCTTCCGGACGAGGTGGAGCGCATTGTCACCGAAGTGACGGAGCATATTCCCGGCAGCCATCTTGGCATCCATACCCATAACGACACGGAAAATGCGGTCGCCAACACCCTGATGGCGGTGAAAGCAGGCGTGCGGCAGGTGCAGGGCACGCTAAACGGCCTTGGGGAGCGTTGCGGCAACGCAAATATCATCTCCCTCATCCCGTCGTTGGTGCTGAAGGAGCCGTTCAAGTCCATGGTCGACACGGGCATCACGGAAAAGGGGCTGAAAAATATCACCACCGTGTCCCGGCTTCTCGACGATATCCTCAACCGTTCCCCCAACCGGCACCAGGCCTATGTCGGGTCGTCCGCTTTTGCTCATAAGGGCGGGCTGCATGTCTCCGCGGTGGAGAAGGACCCCAAAACCTATGAGCATGTGGAACCGTCTCTCGTCGGGAACAAGCGGCATCTGCTGGTCTCCGATCAGGCCGGCCGTTCCAACATCCTCGCCCAGTTGCGCGATTTCGGCCTCAACATCGATCCGAAAGACCCGAAGGTCGACCGCTTGCTGGAAGAAGTGAAGCAGCGCGAGTTCGATGGCTTCTCCTATGATGGCGCGCTTGCCAGCTTTGAGTTGATGGCCCGCCGTCGCCTCGGGCAGGTACCAAAATATTTCGACGTGGAAAGCTTCCGGGTGCAGGTGGAACGGCGCCATAACGCCAAGGGCGAGCTGCTCTCCGTTTCTGATGCGGTGGTGAAGCTGATGATCGACGGGGAACGCTATATGTCCGTCGGCGAGGGGAACGGCCCGGTCAACGCACTTGATTCTGCGCTGCGCAAGGATCTGGGAAAATATTCCGACTATATCGATGATCTCCGCCTTGTGGACTTTAAGGTGCGCATCCTCACCTCGGGAACCGAGGCGGTGACGCGGGTCCTGATCGAAAGCACCGACAAGAGCAACAAACGCTGGTTCACGGTCGGCGTATCACCGAATATCGTCGATGCGTCCTTCGCGGCGCTGATCGACAGCATCACCTACAAGCTTTACCGGTCGGGCGCACCGGCCGCCGGGAAACAAGCGGCCAATGTCTGACGGTTCCACGCCCGCCATTATCCTTGTTGAACCGCAATTGGGGGAGAATATTGGCGCGGCGGCGCGGGCCATGCTCAACTTTGGCCTGACCGACCTCCGCCTTGTGAGCCCCCGCGATGGCTGGCCCAATGACCGGGCTGTTGCCATGGCGTCGCGCGCGGATATCGTGCTGGAGAACACACGGGTGTTTGCGAGTACGGCCGAGGCCATTGCCGACCTCAACCATGTCTATGCGACCACGGCGCGCACCCGCGACGTGATCAAGAAAATCGCTACACCCCGGGCGGCGGCGGCAGAACTGCGCGCCCATACTGTCGCCGGATCACGGACCGGCATTCTGTTCGGCAAGGAGAGTGTCGGGCTCTCGCGGGAGGATGTCACGCTTGCCGACGACATCATTTCTGTGCCGCTTAATCCAGATTTTTCCTCCATCAACCTCGCGCAGGCGGTGCTGCTGGTCGGTTATGAATGGTTTCAGGCCGCCGACAATACCCCGCCCGTACAGGTCCATAACGAGGAGCGCCCGGCCAACAAGGCAGAGCTTTCCTATCTTTTCGATCGGATCGAGCGGGAACTGGATGCCCGGGGTTATTTTGACCCAATCATGCAACGAAAACATGTTATCCTTCAGAATATGCGCAACATGTTCCAGCGGCTCGGGCTGATGGAATCGGATGTGCGGGCCTTTCAGGGAATCATCAAGGGCCTGACCATGAAGGTGAAGGACAGCAACAATGACGACGATAGGTCATAAACGGGCAAAAGTCGGCGAGATCACTCTCCATTACGCGGAAAGTGGCGCGCAGCACGAGGAACTGATCCTGCTGCTGCATGGCTTTCCGGAATTCTGGTACTGCTGGAAAGACCAGCTTCCCAAGCTTGGGGAGGAATACCACGCGGTTGCACCGGACATGCGCGGCTATAATCTCTCCGACAAGCCGGAGGGGGTGAAGTCCTACCGGATCAACCACCTGATCGGTGACGTGATCGGCCTTGCTGACCATCTTGGGAAAGAGACATTCTATCTTGTTGCCCATGACTGGGGCGCCGCCATCGCCTATGCGGTTGCCATGGCGCATCCCGATCGGGTCAAAGGGCTGATTATCATGAACGGCCCGCATCCCTATATCTTCGCCGAACTGCTCAACAACAACGAGGAGCAGATCCGGCAGAGCCAGTATATGGCCTATTTCCAGACTCCCGGTGTCGAGAAAAAGATGCTCAAGGACAACGGAAACTGGTTGCTGGACTGGACCTTCAGCAAACATGTTGAAAACGGCCAGATGACCGAGGACGACATGAATGCCTATCGCACGGCGTGGACCCAGCCGGGGGCGATGACCGCCATGCTGAACTATTACCGCGCCTCACCGCTTGTCCCGGCGACGGAGGAAACGAAGGGCAGGGGGTCCGGGCTGGACCCGGACAAGTTCAAGGTGCATGTGCCGACGCTTATCCTCTGGGGGGATGCGGACCATGCGCTGGTGAAGGATAACCTGAAAGGCATCGAGAAATTCATCGATAAAGTCACCGTCAAACTGCTCTCTGGCGTGACCCATTGGGTGACCCATGAAGCGCCGGAAATGGTCACCGAGGAAATTCTCGACTTCATTGCCGAGCTGGAATAAGAAAATTGTCCAAAATGGATTGACAACCGGCGCCTAAAACCTATTATGCGCGCCTTGTGCAGGCCTCGTCGGCGTGCCTTTTTCCTGAATAGAAAACTGGATCAAGTAAATGAGCAAACGCATTCAAGCGAAATACAAAATCGATCGCCGCATGGGCGAGAACCTCTGGGGCCGCCCAAAAAGCCCTGTTAACCGCCGCGAATATGGACCGGGCCAGCATGGCCAGGGTCGCCGGGGTAAAATCTCCGACTTCGGTATCCACCTCCGCGCGAAGCAGAAACTCAAAGGCTACTACGGCAGCATCACAGAGAAGGGCTTCCGCCGTCTCTACGAAGAAGCCACACGCCTTAAAGGCGATACTTCCGAAAACCTCATCGGTTTGCTGGAACGGCGTCTTGACGCTGTCGTCTACCGCATGAAATTCGTGCCGACTGTTTTCGCGGCACGCCAGTTCGTCAACCACGGCCATGTCATGGTCAATGGCCGCAAGGTCAACATCGGCTCCTACCAGGTGAAGCCAGGTGATGTGATTGAAGTTCGCCAGAAATCTAAGCAGATGGCGCTGGTCCTCGAATCCGTTGACAGCCCGGAACGGGATGTGCCGGAATATATCGACGTTGACCACAAGGCCATGAAGGGAACCTTCAATGCGATCCCGAAACTGGCCGATGTGCCGTATCCGGTGATGATGGAACCGAACCTGATCGTCGAATATTACTCACGCTAATCTGCGTGATCCCGAACAAGAGCCGGAGCGCCTGGCGCCTCCGGCTTTTTTCATGCGCAAAGCCAGGTTACAGCCCGCCGTCGCGCTTTTCGTCATTGATGGATTTCCGGACCCGGCGGTAGTCGGCAAAGCCGATCAACAGCGTCACGACAGCAAGCGCGAGCAGGACCCAGCCGATATGGCTTAGCCAGCGGCTGTCGAGAAACTTGAGGAGCGCAACCGCCGAGGCGCAAAGCGCAATCGCGGTCTTTACATAGGCCATCAAGGTGCGGCGATTGGCAAGTTCCGTGCGGTGCACAGCCAGCTTGAAAGTATCGACATTGCGCCGTTCGGTCGCAATTTCTCTCGTATCTCCCGTCATGGGATACGATCCTAGCGCAATTCCAGATATCCGCAAGCCTGCAGACATAGCACTGCAAGCCCAACCCAGGCGACGGGTCTAGATAGCTTCAAGCTTCGGGTTGATAAGGGAATGGGATTCTTCCTCCGCGCGTTCAATAATTACACGGGAGCCATGGATTTTTACCCGGTTCTCGGCGACTAGCCTTAATGCGAGCGGGTAAACCCTGTGTTCCTGTTCCAAGATCCGCGCGGCGAGGTCTTCGGGCGTATCCTCTTGCAGGATCGGAACGGCGGCCTGGGCGATAATCGGCCCGTCATCCATCTCCGGGCGGACGTAATGGACGGTACAGCCGGTGAACCGTGCCCCGGACTCGATGGCGCGCTCATGCACATGCAATCCCTTGAACGCCGGAAGCAGGGACGGATGGATATTGAGAATGCGGTCACGCCAGCGGTTGACGAAATCCGCAGTCAATAACCGCATGAACCCGGCGAGGCAAATCAGGTCGATATTCAAATCCGTCAGATATTGCGTGATTTCCGCCTCGAATTCCTCGCGGACACTATAATCGCGATGATCGATCGTGCGCGTCGGGATGCTGTTCTCGGCGGCGAACTTCAGCCCGGCGGCTTCAAGGTTGTTGGAGAGTACGCACGTGATCTCGGCCGGAAAATCCGGCATCTGGCACGCCCGGACAAGGGACTGCATATTGGTCCCCCTTGACGAGATAAAGACCGCTACTTTCAGTTTTGCCAATTTTCTTCCAACCCATTAATGATGACCTGTTCCGCGCCGTCATCGCAGGCGATGAGTTCCCCGACCCGGTAGACTGTCTCGCCGGCGGCCGTCAGCATCGCCGCGGCGGCATCGGCCCGGTCGGCCGGCACGACAACCACCATCCCGAGACCGCAGTTGAAAGTTGTGGCAAGCTCGCGCGGGGCGATATTACCGAGCTCCGCGAGCCATTTGAACAGCGGCGGGAGGGACCAGCCGTTGATATCGATCTGCGCCGCCAGCTGCCGGGGCAGCACGCGCGGAATATTCTCATACAGGCCACCACCGGTGATATGGGAGAGGGCGCGGATATGGCCGGCACGCACCGCTTCAAGGCAGCTTTTCACATAGATCCGCGTCGGCTCGATCAGCGCATCGCCGAGCGTAATCGTCTCATCGAACGGGGCGGGGGCCGCATAGTCGAGATTGAAGTCCGCGACAATTCTGCGTACCAGCGAAAAGCCGTTTGAATGCAAACCGGAAGAGGCAAGGCCAAGCAGCACATCGCCTTCCTGCAAATTGTCGGCCTTTAGAAGCTGTTCGCGTTCCACCGCACCGACGGTAAAGCCCGCGAGGTCATAGTCTCCCTTGGCATACATGCCCGGCATTTCCGCTGTCTCGCCGCCGATCAACGCACATCCGGCCTGTTTGCAGCCCTCGGCGATGCCCGCGACGATATCGCGCGCCGCCGCCACATCAAGACCACCGGTCGCGAAGTAATCCAGGAAAAAGAGCGGTTCCGCCCCTTGCACGACCAGGTCATTGACGCACATGGCCACCAGATCGATGCCGACGGTATCATGACGGTTCATGTCGATGGCAATTTTCAGCTTGGTCCCGACGCCATCCGTCGCGGAAACAAGAAGCGGGTCCTTGAACCCTGCCGCGCGGGGATCGAATATGGCGCCAAAACCGCCCAAATCCGCGTCTGCGCCGGATCTCCGGGTGGCGGCGGCGAGGGGCTTTATGGCCTCAACCAGTGAGGTACCGGCCACAATATCGACACCTGCATCCTTGTAGCTGT
This sequence comes from Sneathiella sedimenti, assembly GCF_017313765.1. Lineage (GTDB taxonomy): Bacteria > Pseudomonadota > Alphaproteobacteria > Sneathiellales > Sneathiellaceae > Sneathiella > Sneathiella sedimenti. Next base: position 101,234 of record NZ_JAFLNC010000005.1, read on the forward strand.
AACTTTTTTTGGAGCTATCGGTCTTCATAAGTTATGCTGCACCCGAATTTATGACTATGATCGGGCCAACATACTTTTTTTCCAGTGGTTTGCAATGATGGATACACAGCAGCTTCCAATCTTTTCGCGCGTCGTCGCCTCGGTAATTATGGTTTTTTGCCTGATGGGCAGCGTTTCCGTAAGCCATGCCGCGGATAATTTTTACGTGGTGCGGGACATAGCCGTGGATGAATCAGCCTCTTCGGCCGCGGCGGCCCGGACAATTGCCGTGCAGAACGGCCAAAAACGGGCGCTCGACACCCTGCTGCGCCGTCTGGTCCCCGAACCGTACTACGCCAGCCTGCCGGTTCTGGATGAGGCGGCGATTACGCCCATGGTGGCATCCTTTCAGGTCTCCAATGAGCGCACCTCGGCAAAACGCTATCTCGCGGACCTGACCTATGAGTTCAAGCGCGACGATATCCGCAGGCTGCTGCGCGCCAATATGCTGCCTTTTTCCGAATCCATCGGCAAGCCGGTCGTTGTCCTGCCGGTCTTCCTGGTCGATGACCGCGCCAATCTGTGGGATTACCCCAATCCCTGGCGAACGGTCTGGGTAGATATTATCGATTATGGATTGCGCCCACAGGAACCGGACAGCCTTCGCGATGCCTGGGCCCAACCACTGCTGCGCCCGGTCATTGTCCCGGCCGGCAATGTTGAGGACATGAAGACCATTACCGCCCGGCAGGCGTTGGCCATGGATACGGCCGCGCTAGAAAAGCTGCGGAAAGATCATGGGGCCGCCGAAGTCCAGGTCATCAGCGCGCGCCTGCGCACCGATGCGGACGGGACCCTGCTGCTTGACGTGACCCGGAACGTGGTTGGCCAGACGGCACCGGCAGCTGAGCAGACCTACAAGGGAAGCGAGGATGAGGAAGGGCTGATGCAAAGCGTCGTCTTCGATTTGCTGGCGCGGATACAGGAGGACTGGAAACGGCAGAATGTTCTTGATTTCAGTGTCGAGAACACCCTCGCTGTCACCACCAGAATTTCCAGCCTGCCGGACTGGCTCGCCCTGCAGGATAAGGTCACGAAACTTGCCGCCGTCAACAACACAAAGGTCAAGGATCTCACGGTCGAGAGCGCGTTTTGGCATATTACCTTTGTTGGCGAGATGGACCAGTTGATTACGGCGCTTGCCCAGCTGGACCTTGCGCTGGTGGATCAGGGCGGCTATTGGACACTCAATCAAAAATAGCTGTTCAGTTATTGAGTTTATTTAATAAATCAGGGTTTGGACTCAAGCTTGAATATTCCCAATACGATTACACTGATTCGCATGATGCTGGTGCCGGTTATTGTCTGGCTGATCCTCGCCAACCAGATGTACGCCGCCTTCATTGCATTTTTGGTGGCCGGCGTTTCTGACGCGCTTGACGGTCTGATCGCCAAGCAGTTCAATCTGGTAACACCGCTCGGCACCTATCTTGATCCTCTCGCGGACAAGATATTGCTGGTCTCCATCTATGTCACGCTGGGCATACAGCAGGACCTGCCAAGCTGGCTTGTCATCCTCGTTGTCAGTCGCGATATCCTGATCGTCGGCGCGATCCTCCTGTCCTTCCTGCTGGCGCTGAAACTGGCCATCGTGCCGTCAATGCTCAGCAAGCTGAATACCTTCTGCCAGATTATCCTGGCGGCGATCGTCCTTGGGGACAAGGGGTTGCAGACGGGATACGCCGACGCAATTGAACTTATTGTCTATATCGTGGCATTGACGACAGTGCTTTCAGGGCTAACCTATATCCTGCAATGGTCACGACAGAATAGCGAGAAGGCACAGAACACATGACGTTGAAGCAACATATGAGATTCTGGGCCATTGCCCTCGTTGTCTTTATCATTTTTCTGGTGTTGCTCAGTAATATTCTGCTGCCATTCGTGCTTGGCATGGCGGTGGCCTATTTTCTCGATCCCGTTGCGGACCGGATGGAAAATGCGGGTCTGAACAGGACGGCCGCCACGGCGATCATTATCGGCCTGTTCGTGATCCTCGCCATTCTCATCATTATGCTTCTGGTGCCGGTCATTATCGAGCAGTTCCTCGGCCTTCTGAACAATCTGCCGGGATATTACCAGAGCCTGCATGACTTCTTCCTGCCGATCATCGACCGGTTTGTCGATATCCCGGCGTACCAGCAGAGCGAGGAGTTCAAGAAAACCATCGGCCAGTATATGGGCGAGGTGGTCAAGGGGCTCGGCACTCTGTCGAAAAACATTGTCGGCGGCGGGCTCGCGGTGGTCAACATGGTCACGCTCCTGGTCATTACCCCGGTGGTCGCCTTTTATCTCCTCCGGGACTGGGACCATATCGTTGACCGGATCGACAGCTGGCTGCCACGCAAAAAGGCAGGACAGATTCGCATGCTGGCGGGACAGATTGACGATGTGCTAGCCGGCTTCGTGCGGGGTCAATCGACGGTGTGCCTGTTGCTTGCTATCTATTACGGGATCGCGTTGATGGCCTCAGGCCTTGAATTCGGACTGGTCATCGGGATTGTGACCGGCCTGATTTCCTTCATTCCCTTCGTTGGCGCAATTATCGGCTTTGTCGCTTCCGTCGGGGTGGCGCTGGTCCAGTTCTGGCCGGATGCCCTCATGATCGGCATTGTCGGGGCTATTTTCGTTGTCGGGCAGATCCTCGAAGGCTATGTGCTGACCCCCAATCTGGTGGGCGAAAAAGTGGGGCTGCATCCGGTCTGGGTCATGTTCGGCCTGCTCGCGGGCGGCAGCCTGTTCGGCTTTGTCGGGGTGCTGATAGCCATCCCCATGGCGGCCGTGGTCGGGGTCCTCAGCCGTTTTGCGATTGACCAGTATCTGCAAAGCCCGCTCTATGGCGCGCCGCCACCGGTCGATCCGGACAGTGCACCAGAGGATTAAGATGCAGCCCGCTCAAATTCCAATGAATTTCCAGTTTCGCGCCGCCACGGGCCGGGAAGATTTCCTGGTGACACCGGCGAATGAGGACGCGGTGGCCTGGATCGATAAATGGCCCGACTGGCCGATGCGGTCCCTTCTTCTGGTGGGGCCGTCCGGGTCCGGCAAGACCCATCTCGCCCATGTCTGGCAGACACGGAATGACGCCGTAATAATCGACGCGCACCAGCTTGACCACCTCGGCATAGAGGACATCAGCCGCCTCGCGGCCGGACCGCTGGTTATTGAAAATACCGGGCCGGGGCTGAGGGAAGAGATATTGTTTCATCTGTTCAATCTTGTGCAGGAAAAGGGCGGCAGCCTGCTGTTCACCGCGACCGCGCCGCCGGGCGCCTGGGGCCTGACGCTCGCCGATCTCTCCTCCCGCCTCGGGACGGTGCCCATCGCCCGCATTGACGAACCCGATGATGCGCTGTTTGCAGCACTCGTCGTGAAGCTTTTTTCCGACAGGCAGCTTGCCGTCACGCCGGATGTCGTCCAATATATCGTTCAGCGCCTGGAACGGTCATTTGCCGCGGCCCGGCGCTTTGTGATGCGCCTCGATAACAGCGCGCTTGCCGAAAAACGAAAAATAACGATTTCGCTGCTCCGCGAAGTCTTCAAGGAAGAGCAAGGGTAGAATAATGGATTTAGGAATTTCAGGGAAATGGGCGATTGTCTGCGCCTCCAGCAAGGGACTGGGACGCGGCTGTGCGGAGGCCTTGGCTGCCGAAGGTGTTAATCTCGTGATTACCGCAAGAACCCAAAGCACATTGGGGGAAACCGCCAATCATATCCGCGCGCAGTCGTCGGTAGAGGTGAAGGCGATTGCGGGCGACATCACCACGCCGGACGGACGGGCGGAAGTTTTGGAAGCCTGCCCGGAGCCGGACATCCTGATCAATAATGCCGGCGGCCCACCTCCCGGCGATTTCCATGACTGGACCCTCGATGACTGGCAGAAGGCGCTGAATGCCAACATGCTGACCCCGATCGAGCTGATCAAGGCCACGGTTGACGGGATGCGGGCGCGCAAGTTCGGCCGCATTATCAACATCACCTCAAGCGCGGTGAAGGCGCCGATCGACATTCTCGGTCTGTCCAATGGCGCGCGCGCAGGGCTGACCGGTTTCGTCGCCGGCATTGCCCGCAAGACCGTGGTCGATAACGTGACCATCAATGCGCTGTTGCCGGGACCTTTCGATACGGATCGCCTGCGCGGTAATTTCGAGGCTGTCTCCAAGGCGAGCGGCCGCTCCATTGAGGAAATCCGCAAAGAACGCGCCGCCGGCAATCCCGCGGGGCGTTTTGGCACGGCGGAAGAGTTCGGGGCGGCCTGCGCCTTTCTCTGCAGCGATAAGGCAGGCTATATCACCGGCCAGAATATATTATTGGATGGTGGCGCGTTCCCGGGTACATTATAGGACGCTTAATCAGCCGGAGAATATTTCATGCGATATTCCTTTACAGTCCTGAGCCTTCTGGTCGCGGTTTTCTTCACTGCGACAACGGCCCGCGCGGAAGTCACCGGCGTCTGGTCAACCGTTGAAGGAAAAAGCCACGTCAAAATAGAACCTTGCGGCGACAAGCTATGCGGCAAGATTATCTGGCTTAAGGAGCCGCTGACGGATAAGAAAATTGCTAAGACAGACATCAAGAACGAGGATGTCAATCTGCGCGGCCAGCCTATTAACGGCCTGGAAATCCTGAAGGGTTTTGTTCCGGACGGCGACAATGAATGGGACGACGGCACGATCTACAACCCGGAGGACGGCAAGACCTATTCCTCCTCCATGACCCTGGTGAAACCCGATACGCTAGAGGTAAAAGGGTGTGTCGTAATGTTCTGCAAGACCCAGACCTGGACGAAGGTGCAATAAGCTTTCGCGTCTAAAAAAAGGAAAATACGCCGATAAAGCATGCATATTGTCATAATTTGTTGATGTAAGTCCTATATCATTCATTGGGAATGATAGCCGCGAATGGAACAGAATTAACGATGTCGACAAATATTGAACCTGCGGTTTCCACCGCGACAGACCTCCTCAGCAGCCCGGAACGCTTTATCAACCGGGAGCTTTCCTGGCTGTCGTTTAACTGGCGGGTTCTGGAGGAATCGGCGAATACGGCCCATCCATTATTTGAACGGCTTCGCTTCCTGTCGATCTCCGCGGCAAATCTCGACGAATTCTACATGGTACGTGTGGCCGGCCTTTGGGGCCAGATCAAGGCCAACATCAAGACCCTCAGCGATGACGGACTCACCCCGGCGCAGCAGCTGGAGGAGGTGGACCGCAAGGCCAACAGGCTGATGGCCGAGCAGACCCTGCAATGGAACCGGCTAACCAAGGAACTCCGTCAGGAAGGGGTTTCCCTCCTGTCCCCAAAGGAACTGACCAAGCAGGAGCGGGTGTGGCTGGAGGATTATTTCAAGCGGCAGATATATCCGGTCCTGACGCCGATGGCCCTCGATCCGGCGCATCCATTCCCGTTTATCCAGAATCTCGGTTTCGGGCTGTTTCTGGAACTTGTCCGCAAGGACTCGGAGCGTAACCTGAAAGCGTTGCTTCTCCTGCCGCAGGCCCTCGACCGATTTGTTCGCCTGCCGGGATCAAAAATCCGCTTTATCAGCCTTGAAAATATTGTGATCCTGTTCCTCGATCATCTCTTCCCCGGCTACAAGGTGGCAAGCAAGGGAATATTCCGCATCGTCCGTGACAGCGATATGGAGGTCGAGGAAGAGGCGGAGGATCTGGTCCGTCTGTTTGAAAGCGCCTTGAAACGCCGCCGCCGGGGCAGCGTGATTCGCCTCAAGGTCGACAAGGAAATGCCGCAGCAGTTTGTCGATTACCTCATCAAGGAACTCGATCTTGACGAACGCGCACTGATTATCAGCGATGGGCTTCTGGGGCTGGCGGATACGGCCAAGCTGATTACCGCCGACCGGCCCGATCTTTGTTTCATGCCCTATACGCCCCGCTATCCGGAGCGGGTTCGCGACGCGGGCGGTGATATCTTCTCGGCCATTGGCAACAAGGATTTTATCGTTCATCACCCCTATGAGAGTTTTGACGTGGTCGTTCAGTTCCTGCGGCAGGCCGCGGCGGACCCGAACGTGGTCGCCATCAAGCACACCCTCTATCGGACCTCGACGAATTCCCCGGTCATCAAGGCCCTGATTGAGGCAGCGGAATCCGGTAAGTCCGTCACCGCGCTGATTGAGCTGAAAGCCCGCTTTGACGAGGAGGCGAATATTCGTTGGGCACGCGACCTGGAACGGGCAGGGGCCCAGGTCATCTATGGCTTTATCGACTTGAAGACCCATGCGAAGGTATCCGTCGTTGTTCGCCGCGAAGGCCAGAACCTCAAGACCTACATGCATTACGGAACCGGCAACTACCACCCGATTACCGCGACGATCTACTCCGACCTCTCGATGTTCACAACCGATCCGCAGCTCGCGACCGACGTCACCTTGATGTTCAATTACGTGACCGGATACGCCAAGCCGAAAGGACTGGAAAAGTTGACCCTCTCGCCGTATAGCCTGCGAAACTCTCTGATTGATATGATCGAGGAGGAAATCGAGCACGCAAACGCCGGCCGGCCAGCATCAATCTGGGCCAAGCTTAATGCCCTTGTCGATCCGAAAATCATTGATGCGCTTTACCGGGCCAGTAACGCCGGTGTCGATATCCGCCTTGTTATTCGCGGAATCTGCTGCCTGCGGCCCGGCATCAAGGGCATGTCGGAAAATATCCAGGTAAAAAGCATTGTCGGCCGATTCCTTGAGCATTCCCGGATTGTTTGTTTTGGCAATGGCCATAAAATGCCGTCGGACAAGGCGAAAGTCTTTATTTCCTCGGCCGACTGGATGCAGCGCAGCTTCGACCGGCGGGTCGAAACCCTCGTGCCCGTCACCAACGAGACGATCCACCGGCAGGTTCTCGACCAGATCATGGTGGTGTGCCTCAAAGACAATCTGCAGAGCTGGAAACTCCTGGAAAACGGGGAGTATGAGCGTATTTCTGTCGCGGGAGAACCCTTCTCGGCGCATAATTATTTCATGACGAACCCGTCTTTATCTGGACGTGGCAAGGCTTTGCTTGTAAAGGAACCTGTACCCAAGCTTGTACCACCAAGCTAGAAATTTAGGTTTTCGTATTCCAGGTGTAAGGGTTTCATGGAAGATCGGGATAGAGAGCTGGATCCAGCAGTCAAGCCGTCGGATCGCTCTACTGCTATCATTGATATCGGGTCGAACTCGGTCCGGTTAGTCGTTTTTGATGGTCCCCAGCGGGTACCACTCCCCAAGTTTAATGAAAAGGTCCTCTGCGGTCTGGGCAAGGAACTGGGCACGACCGGGCGTCTGGGTGACAAGGCCATGGCGGATGCGCTTGCCGCGCTCCGGCGCTACGCCGCGCTCGTCCATCATATGGGAATTGACCGGGTGATGGTCGCGGCGACGGCGGCCGTCCGCGAGGCGGAGAATGGCTCCGAATTTGTTTCCGAGATCGAGCAGCAATGCGACCTGAATGTGCAGGTACTGAGCGGACGGCAGGAGGCGCGTTATTCCGGGTTGGGTGTCCTTTCAGGCATCCCCCACGCCGACGGTCTTGCCGGAGACCTCGGCGGTGGTAGTCTGGAACTGGTGGAAATCTCGGATTTCCGAATTCACGAAACGGCAACACTCCCCCTCGGCGCCCTGCGCCTCTCCTACATGGACATGCCGGAGAAAAAACTCCGCAAGCTGATCAACAAGAAATTCGCCAAGGCAGACTGGCTTGAAGACCTTTCGGGGCGGGATTTCTATGCTGTTGGTGGTGCCTGGCGCGTCCTAGCCCGGTATCATATCTTCAAGACCAATCATCCGCTGAATATTATTCATAACTATCGCCTTACCAAGGCGGAGATGACCGAGCTTCTCGATGAAATTCTCGGCATGACGATCGAGGAACTCTACAACGCCAACGGCATTCCCAAGTCCCGCGCCAACACCATGCATACCGCGGCCATCATCATGCAGGAACTGTTGATGAAGACGGAGCCGGCCAATATCATCTTTTCCGGCAACGGCCTGCGGGAAGGCATGTTGTTCTCAGAGCTGAAGAAATCTGTCCGTCGCCGCGACCCACTGCTTGATGCCTGCCGCGACATGGCGGCCGCGGAAGGACGCTTCGCCGAACATGGCGAGGAGATTTATGCCTGGCTGCATGATCTGATGGAAACAGTGGACGAAAAAGGCAAACGCCTGACCCTCGCCGCCGCGACACTTTCCGATATTGCCTGGTGGGCCAATTCCGACTATCGGGCGGCCCAGGCCTTCCGGCGGATTTTCCGCGCGCCCTTTAACGGCATTGGCCATCGCGGACGCGCCATGGTCGCGCTGTCCGTCTATGCCCGCTATAAAGGGGACTTTTCCGGGCCGGCGACCGATGACAGCCTGCGCCTGCTCACGGATGAGGAAGCAAAGAACGCGCTTACCATCGGCCTCGGGCTCCGGCTTTCCCACACGTTGAGTGGCGGAACCATCGGGATTCTCTCGCAAACCCGGCTGGATATCTCGGAAACGACCATAACCTTGAACATCCCGGCGGCGCTCGCGCCACTGGTCGGGCATCACGTCACCAATCAGTTCGAGGCGTTGGCTTCCAACCTCGAACTTGAGTCGGCGATCGAGATTATTCCAGATTAATAATCTTGATTTTCCCGCCTTCTGACGAGAGGGCAATCTCGCCATTTTTGAGTTTCAGGGCGTCCTCGCCGAATACCCGGCGACGCCAGCCCTTGAGGGCCAAGACATCGGCGGAGTCTTCGGCCGCGATCTTCTCAAGATCGGCCATGTTGCAGACCAGCTTCTGCGCGACCTCATTCTCCTCGCAACGGAGCTTCAGCAGCACGCGCAAGAGTTCCATTAACGGTCCGATTCCCTTTTGGGGCGGTGTTTTCTTTTTAAGTCGAGGTGCCTGATCGGGGGGAAGGTTCACCCCTTCCTGGACCGCCTCCAGCAGGCTGCGCCCCATTTTTCCTTCCGCGAATTTAGTGCCGATCCCCCGCACATGGGAGAGGGACCCCGCATCCTTTGGCGGGTTGGAGGAAATCTCGAGCAACGCCTCATCACGGAGGATCCGGTTGCGCGGTATATTCTGGCTATGTGCCTGACGCTCCCGCCAGGCGGCGACGGCCTGCAAGACACCCAGGAATTTCGGGTGATGATTGCGGGCCTTGATCCGCAACCACGCATTTTCCGGCGGAATATAATAGGTTTCGGGGGAGCGTAGAATCTCCATTTCCGATATCACCCACTCCTCGCGGTCACGTTCCTTCAGCTTTCCCGCGAGGAATTTATAGACATCCCGGAGATGTGTAACATCCGCTTCCGCGTAGGTGAGCTGCCGTTCAGAAAGCGGCCGGTGGGACCAGTCGGTAAAGCGGGAGGATTTGTCGATGGATTTCCCGGTAATTTTGGAGACCAGCGTGTCATATCCGACGGATTCGCCAAATCCGCAGACCATCGCCGCAACCTGTGTATCGAAAATGGGTTTCGGCACCTCGCCAAACATGTGATGGAAAATTTCAAGGTCCTGCCGTCCGGCATGAAAGACCTTCAACACCTTCTCGTTCTGCAACAGGCGGAAGAGGGGCTGAAGATCAATGCCCTTGGCCATCGGGTCAAGAATAGCCGATTCATCGTCCGTCGCCATCTGTACCAGGCAGAGGATCGGCCAGAAGGTGCTCTCGCGGAGAAACTCCGTATCAATCGTGAAATAGGGGTACTTTTCAAACCTTGAAACAAGTTCCTCAAGGTCTTCGGTTGTTGTTATTATCTGCATTGCACTTATGTGCCCTTTCCCAACAAAAACACGTCCGGGGGCACCCAAACGCTACTTGTTACATTGCAAAGCTCTATTCTTCGCAAGATAGCCGATAATTCTCGATAAAGGAAGGTTGGCGATTGGCCAAAAACCATGTAATACAAGCGCTCATTGTCAAATCCGGCCCAAGGCGGGTCCCGAAGATTTAAGAGAGTATCGATGCATAGCTACCGAACCCATACTTGCGTGGAACTGCGCGAGAGTGATGTTGGAAAAACCGTCCGGCTGTCAGGCTGGGTTCATCGCAAGCGCGACCATGGCAATCTCCTGTTTGTTGATCTGCGCGATCACTACGGCATCACCCAATGTGTGATCGAACATGACGTCGCCAACTTTGACGCGGTGGAAAGCGTGCGCTCCGAGAGCGTCATTACTGTCACGGGGAAAGTGGTTGCCCGCAGCGAGGACACGATCAATCCGAACCTGCCGACGGGCGCGATCGAGGTGGATATCGAGGAATTCTCGCTGCAGTCCGCGGCAGAGGAGCTTCCCATGCCGGTTTTCGGGGAGCAGGAGTATCCCGAGGACATTCGCCTGCGTCACCGCTATCTCGACCTGCGACGCGAGCGGCTGCACCAGAATATCGTGCTGCGTTCCAACATTATTGCCGAGTTGCGCAACCAGATGCTGGGCCAGGGATTCCAGGAATTCCAGACCCCGATCCTGACGGCCTCCTCACCAGAGGGCGCGCGCGACTTCCTTGTGCCGAGCCGGCTGCATCCGGGCCAGTTCTATGCCCTGCCGCAGGCGCCGCAGCAGTTCAAGCAGCTGATCATGATGTCCGGCTTCGATCGGTATTTCCAGATTGCGCCCTGTTTCCGCGATGAGGATGCCCGCGCCGACCGCAGCCCGGGCGAGTTCTACCAGCTCGATATCGAGATGGCGTTCGTGACGCAGGAAGATGTTTTCGCCGCGGTTGAGCCGGTGCTGACCCGGGTTTTCCAGAAATTCGCCGGGGATCGCAAGGTCGTGACGCCGTTCGAGCGTATTCCCTTTGAGGAAGCGATGCTGAAATACGGCACCGACAAGCCGGACCTTCGCAACCCGATCATTATCAGTGACGTGACGGAACCGTTCACTGACTCTGGTTTCGGCCTTTTCGCCAAGGCGATCAACGCCGGTTCCATCGTCCGGGCAATACCGGCACCCGGTGCCGGCGATCGTCCGCGCAGTTTCTTTGACAAGATGAATGACTGGGCCCGGAAAGAAGGCGCCGGCGGCCTCGGCTATATCATCTTCAAGGAAGGGGAGGCCAAGGGCCCGATCGCCAAGAACCTCGACGAGGAACGCATCGCCAAGATCCGCGAGATTACTGGTGTAGGTGAGGGGGACGCCGTTTTCTTCGCCTGTGACAAGGCGGCAGGCGCCGCCGATCTTGCCGGCAAGGCGCGCGTCCGGATTGGCGAAGAGCTGGACATTTCCGAAAAGGATGTCTTCCGCTTCTGCTGGGTTGTTGATTTTCCGATGTTCGAGTATGACGAGAATGAGAAAAAGATCGACTTCAGCCATAACCCCTTCTCAATGCCACAGGGCGGGCTGGAAGCGCTTGAATCCATGGATCCGCTGGAGATCAAGGGATATCAGTATGATATCGTCTGCAACGGGATCGAGCTTTCTTCCGGCGCCATCCGGAACCATCGCCCCGATATCATGATGAAGGCTTTTGAGATTGCCGGATATGAGGCACAAGTGGTGGAAGATCGCTTCGGTGGCATGCTGAATGCTTTCCGGTACGGCGCCCCGCCGCATGGTGGCATCGCCCCGGGTGTTGATCGTATCGTCATGCTGCTGGCCGATGAACCGAATATCCGTGAGGTTATCCTGTTCCCGATGAACCAGCAGGCACAGGACCTGATGATGCAGGCACCGGCCGAAGTGCCGCTCAAGAACCTGCGGGAACTTCATATCCGCACCGTCCTGCCGCAGCCAAAACCGGAAGAATAATACGCCTACAGGCGTGAGTGACGAAAAACCCGCCCAGTGGCGGGTTTTTTTGTGCAAATTCCCGGTATTTTTCTGATTTGTTAATAATTCGACGGTTATTGTAAATTGCGATTAACCAAAAGGGTTCAAGGTGACTCAGGACAACAAACTAGAAAATCTGCGGAATGACAAGGAACGGTTCGTTGCCTTTTCCTTTGCTGCGGCCGATTTGCTCATCGAACTGGACAACAATGGCGTTGTCGTTTTTGCCTCCGGCGCCGCAAAAGGGCTGACGGGTGTGGATATGGCGAACCTTAAGGGGATGCCCTTCGTCGATGTGGTTGCAAAACAGGATAAAAGTGTATTCACCCATATTCTCGAGACCATGAAGGTCGGAGATCGCATTACGCCGGTCGTCGCGAGAATGGCCAACACCAAAGTCTCTGTCACCGTCGGTGCCTGTAAACTTCCCCGCAATCATGAGCATATCTTTCTTGCGTTAACCGTCTCCGCCATGGCAGCGGCACGCCCAAGTAGCGAACACCGTGACAGCGAAACCGGCCTTCTGGACCGGACGGACTTCCTGAAACTCGCCGACAGCCAGATGGCCACGGCAGCCGAAGCCGGACAGAAAACAGAACTGACGCTCCTGCAATTGAACGGCCTGTCGGACCTGCAGGAACGGCTCGGCGAAGATGGAGTGGGTAATTTCCTTGACCAAATCGGCGTTATCCTGCGCCGTTACTCTCTCGGTGGCGACTCTGCCGGTCGACTTGATGGCGACAAATATGGTGTCGTCCATAGTGCATCGATCGATGGTAAGGACTTTGAGGAAAAAATATCCGAACTCAGCAAGGAAGTAGACCCCAAGGGCAATTTTTCCATACAAAGCAGCACGGTTGACCTCCTGAAAGGGACCTTGTCTGCCAATAACGCGACACAGGCATTGATGTATGTGATCAACCGTTTTGTCGACAGTGATACGGAAGAGTTCAATATCAAATCGCTGGCTGAGGGAATGGACAACCGCCTGGAAAAAACGATGAACCGCATGTTGGCGCTTAAATCGGTATTCCAGAATTACAAATTCAAGCTGGTGTATCAGCCTATTGTGACGATCGAAGACAAGGAACTCCATCATTATGAAGTTCTTTCCCGTTTTAAGGACGGGGAATCGCCTTATGAACCGGTCGTATTCGCGGAAGAAACCGGCATTATCCAGGATTTGGACCTCGGCGTCGCCAAAAAGGTCAAGGACAAGTTGCTGGAAATACAGAAGCGCGGCGATATTCTTCCTAAACTGGCGATTAATGTTTCGGGAAACTCCCTGGACTCAGATATCTTTATCGAGAGCCTGGTCACGCTTTTCCGTGATAATGATGAAATTCGCGAGAGTATCGGGCTGGAAATTACAGAAACCAGCCAGATCAAGGATTTGGAACGCGCGGACAAGGTTATCGGGTCCCTGCGGTCAACGGGAATGGAAATCAGCCTCGATGATATGGGCTCCGGTTCCGCCTCTTTCCAGTATATCCGCTCGCTGACGGTTGATTATATCAAGATTGACGGCTCCTATATCAAGGAGGTCCTGACGTCCAAACGCGACGCGGCCATCCTGAAAGCCCTGTCGCGGCTGTGTCAGGAACTGAGTATCGGAACGATTGCCGAAATGGTCGAAACGAAGGACCAGCTTCACGTCCTCAATGTCCTGGGCGTTAAATATGGTCAGGGCTGGTATTTTGGCAAACCTCAACCCGATATCGAGACGAGGCGGAAGCCCCGCGGGATTACCCAGAACCTTAAGCGCAAGGGATTTGCAACGACCTGGACATAAAAAAAGAGCATGCCTCCGGAGACATGCTCTTTTAAAAGGGAGTAAGACAAATAGGTTTAGCAATCCTGAAAGTGCGGATACGCTGCACTTTCCAACCCTTACTCATCGTAAATTTACGCTTTACGCTACTGGTTACGCTACTCTTGTACTCTACTGGTTACGCGACAAAACTCTTGATCTGCCAGATTCACAAAACTAATCAAGCTACTGAATTACCTATATTTTTATGAACACCCACTCGTACCGCCGCAGGTATCGCATTTCATGCAGGTCCCGTTGCGGACAAGGGTGAAGTTGCCGCATTCGCCGCAGCTGTCCCCCTCATAGCCCTTCATGCGCGCCTCCATGGACCGGCTGAGCTTGTCAGATCCGCCGGGTGTTCCGCCACTGACTGACACGCTCGCGGCAGCAACGGCGCCCGTGGCCCCGACACTGGCAGCCGCGGCGCTGACCTGACCCTGGCCCAGGCTCGCTGACATGGCCGACAGGCCCCCCTGAAGCACCTCAAAATTGTTCGCCCGGACATAGCCGGTCGAGGCAAGATTGATGACATTGTTGATCGCGGCCTTGTTCTCCGAATACTCATCCTCTGAGATTTTGGCCTGATCATCACCGGTGCCGAGGCTGTCGTTATGCAGGTCATCAAGCGCGACATGCGCCAGATCGTTGCGGCCAAGATAGGAAATCGCCAGTTCCCGGAAGAGATAGTCAAGGATCGACGTGGACATCTTGATCGCGTCATTGCCCTCGACGATGCCCGATGGCTCGAACCGGGTGAAGGTATAGGCCTCAACGAATTCCTCCAGCGGAACGCCATATTGCAGGCCGATAGAGATGGCAATGGCGAAGTTGTTCATCAGGCTGCGGAAGGCGGCGCCCTCCTTATGCATGTCGATGAATATCTCGCCAAGGCCGCCGTCATCATACTCACCGGTCCGCAAATAAACCTTGTGCCCACCGACAACCGCCTTCTGCGTATAGCCCTTGCGGCGCGTCGGGAGCTTCTTGCGTTCCGACACGATCCGTTCCACGATCCGCTCGGCGATGACATTGCTCGCCGCCGCCGGGGAGGCCTGTACCTGTTCCTTGACCTCTTCGAGATCCTCCTCATCGAAGGTGAGGGCGGAGAGGGGCTGGCTCAGCTTGGAGCCATCGCGATAAAGGGCATTGGCCTTTAGGCCGAGCTTCCACGAAAGAAGATAGGCATCCTTGCAGTCCTCAACCGTTGCGCTATTGGCCATATTGATGGTTTTCGAGATCGCCCCGGAGATAAACGGCTGCGCCGCCGCCATCATGCGGATATGGCTTTCAACGGAGAGCATCCGCTTGCCGATCCGGCCGCAGGGATTGGCGCAATCAAAGACGGAAAGATGCTCATCCTTTAGATGAGGTGCACCTTCCAAGGTCATGGCACCACAGCAATAAGTGTTTGCCGCCTCGATCTCTTTCTTGGTGAAGCCGAGATATGACAGCATATCAAAGGTATAGTCATTGAGCTGCGCATCCGAGATGCCGAGCACGTCGCGGCAGAAGTCCTCCCCAAGAGAGAATTTGTTGAAGACAAACTTGATATCGAAGCTGGCGCCAAGATCCGCCTCGATCCGGCCCAATGTTTCGACGGTAAAGCCTTTTTCCAGCAGTGCCTGATGATTGACACCCGGGGCCTCCTCGAGCGTGCCATGGCCGACCGCATAATCAATGATATCCTTGATCTGGCTCTTGCCATAACCCAGATGGTTCAGGGCCTCGGGCACCGTGCGGTTGATGATCTTGAAATAACCGCCGCCGGCCAGCTTCTTGAACTTGACGATGGCGAAATCTGGCTCAATCCCCGTCGTGTCGCAATCCATGACCAAGCCAATCGTGCCGGTTGGCGCGATCACTGTCGTCTGCGCGTTGCGATAACCGTGGCTCTTGCCCAGCTCGAGGGCGGCATCCCAAGCGTTCTTGGCGGCTTCGGTCAGGCCCGGTTCCGGGCAGTTAATCGCATCAAGCGGGACCGGCTGGACTGAAAGGTCTTCATAACCGTCCGTCAGGCCATAGGCGGCATTGCGATGGTTGCGGATCACGCGGAGCATGTTCTTCGCGTTCTTCTTATATCCCGGAAAGGCGCCAAGTTCCGATGCCATTTCCGCGCTTGTCTTATAGGCAACGCCGGTCATGACCGCCGTAATTGCGCCGCACAGGGCGCGGCCCTTATCCGAATCGTAGGAAAGACCCTGTGCCATCAGCAACCCGCCGATATTGGCGTAGCCAAGGCCGAGCGTGCGGAACTTGTAGCTGAGTTCGGCAATTTCCTCGGACGGGAACTGCGCCATCAGGACAGAGATTTCAAGCGTGACTGTCCAGATCCGCACGGCATGTTCAAAGGCCTCGATATCGAAGCTCTTGTCGGCGCGGCGGAAAGTCATCAGGTTGAGGGACGCGAGGTTACACGCCGTATCATCCAGGAACATATACTCAGAGCAGGGGTTCGATGCGTTGATGCGGCCATCCGCCGGGCAGGTATGCCAGTCGTTGATGGTTGTATCATATTGCAGGCCCGGGTCGGCGGACTGCCAGGCGCTCTCCCCAATCTGTTCCCACAGGTCACGGGCCTTGACAGTCTTCGCGATCTTGCCATCGGTGCGGCGGATCAGGTTCCAGTCGCCGTCCTTCAGCACAGCCTCGATAAAGCCGTCTGTTACCCGCACGGAGTTGTTCGAGTTCTGACCCGAAACCGTGAGATAGGCCTCCGAATCCCAGTCCGTGTCATAGGTCGGGAAGTCAATCTCGGTATAACCCTGTTTCGCAAACTGGATCACCCGCTGGACATAGTTTTCCGGCACCATGGCCTTACGTGCGTCGATGATCGCTCTTTTGAGGGCCGGGTTTTCCGCCGGAAGAAAGGCTTCGTCGCCCTTGATCTCGTGGCAGGCCTTGATCACGTTATTAAGATGGATGTTGCACAGCTTCGATCCGGATACGAGGGAGGCAACCTTCTGTTCCTCAATCGCTTTCCAGCCGATATATTCCTCGATATCCGGATGGTCGATATCAAGCGTGACCATCTTCGCGGCGCGCCGTGTCGTGCCGCCGGACTTGATCGCGCCCGCAGCCCGGTCCCCGATTTTCAGGAAGCTCATCAGGCCGGAGGAGCGGCCGCCGCCGGAGAGGCTTTCGCCCGCACTTCTGAGGTTGGAAAAGTTGGTGCCGGTGCCGGAGCCATACTTGAAGAGGCGCGCCTCACGCACCCAAAGATCCATGATACCGCCTTCATTGACGAGATCGTCATCGACAGACTGGATGAAGCAGGCGTGCGGCTGCGGATGTTCGTAGGAGTTGACAGATTTCTTCAGCTTGCCGGTCTTGAAGTCGACATAGGAATGACCCTGCGCCGGTCCCTCGATCCCATAGGCCCAGTGCAGGCCGGTATTGAACCACTGCGGGGAGTTCGGCGCGCCCATCTGGCGGGCCAGCATATAGCGCATCTCGTCGAAATAGGCGCGGGCATCCTCTTCGCCATCGAAATAGCCGCCCTTCCAGCCCCAATAGGCCCAGGTCCCGGCGAGCCGGTCAAAAACTTCTGTCGAGGAGGTTTCGCCAACATAGCGTTCCTCTTTCGGTAGGTCTTCAAGCGCTTCCTTGTCGGCCGTCTGCCGCCACAGCCATTCCGGCACGTCCTTTTCAGACACCGGTTTCAGGCGGGCAGGGACGCCAGCTTTACGGAAATATTTCTGGGCAATGATGTCACAGGCGACCTGCGACCAATCGGCGGGAACATCAATCCCTTCGAGCTTGAAAACGACGGAGCCATCCGGATTGCGAATTTCACTGGTCGTCTGCCTGAATTTAATGGTCGCGTAAGGAGAAGAATCTCTGTTAGTAAATTGTCGCTCTATACGCATCTCATACCTTCCATTCGCCAGATCAATTTGGTCGTCTTTTAAGCGGGGGATTTGGTAATAAACGCCGGAAAACGCAGGGTCAGCAACGACTCCCTCATTTCCAACTCCTACTAGATATAGTAGGAAAGTCCCCCCATTGGCATAGGATGATGTCGTCCTGACCCAGCCAAGTCAACAGCAAAAATACTACATTTAGTGTCTAAAATTTTATCGATCGCGAAATATGGCAGTTTCGTGACCATTGGCGAAAATTATAGTTAATAAGAAAACGGGACGGCGTTGTACAAAAGCAACGATGAGCCGCGTTCTGGATCGGAATCAATAGAATCAGGCATCGGAATGAAGGGGCATCCACAAGCGCGCGATGAAAAGTTAGACTGGACGAACGCCCGTCACAATGCCATATTCCGGGCAAATAACTCAGTTCCTATTCAGTGAGAAGAGATAGATGGCGACGATTGGCACAAGGCTGTTTACATGGTGGCGCGGCGAACAGGTCGGAGAGGACCAGTTCGGCAACCGCTATTACCGCGAAAAGGGCAAGCCGACGGGACCGACCGGGCGGGAGCGCCGCTGGGTAGTCTATAAAGGCAGGCCCGAGGCGTCGAAAGTCCCGCCTGCGTGGCACATCTGGCTTCATTACACGACGGACAACCTGCCAGACCAACAGGACCTGCCACAGGCTGACTGGCAGGAAGAGCATTTGCCTAATCTTACAGGGACGGAATTTGCCTATCGTCCGGACGGATCAATACTAAAGGGCGGCCCGCGCCAAAAGGGTACAGGCGATTACCAAGCCTGGAAGCCGTAAATAAGACGATTTCCTTGCGCCAGTTATTTCGCGCAAGCGGAGGAGGACTAAATGAGCAGTAATATTGTGGAAACCGTCATTGGCGCCGTGGTTCTGGCGTTTGCGACCATTTTCCTTGTCTTTGCCTACCGCACCGCGGACGTCAACACCGGAAGCGGCGGGATCAACCTCACGGCATCCTTTGACAATGTAGACGGACTGAGCGTCGGCAGCGATGTCCGCATGAGCGGGATCAAGGTCGGCGCCGTAACATCCCAGACGCTGGATCCCAAAACATATCGCGCGATCCTGCGGATCAGCCTTGATGAAAGTATCGACCTGCCTGACGACAGTTCCGCCAAGATCACGTCAAGCAGCCTGCTCGGCAACAACTACCTGCAGCTGTCCCCAGGGGGATCCGACGACATGCTGAAGGATGGCGGCACCATTTCCTATACGCAAGGGGCCGTCAATATCCAGGATCTGATCGCCCAGGCGATTTTCAGCAGCAGCAACAACGGCACCAAGAAATAGCCCGCCCACATGCTGTCTTACCTTTGTTGGGTCATTTGACAATGTGGTTCCGCGTCTCAAACCGCCGCCGCTTCCGGCAACTCGCACTCCTGTCACTTCTCGGTCTTGTCGCGGTGAGCCTGCAGCCACGCCCTGGCAACGCGGCTGACTCGCTGGAAGGGGATATTGTCATCCTGCGCGCCCTCGACAAGGTGACCGCGCGCACCAAGGATCTTTTCGTTCCCATCGACGAAACCGCTATTTTCGGGAGCCTTGCCGTTCGGCCACGTAAATGCCTGAAGCGCCCGCCGGAAGAGCCGCCCGAAACCTCCGCATTTCTGGAAATCTCCGAAGTTAGGGTTGACGATGACAACCTGCCGCTCTTTACCGGCTGGATGTTTGCGTCAAGCCCGGCGATCAACGCACTCGAGCATCCTGTCTATGATGTCTGGGTGATTGACTGCAAGATTTCGGCCCCCGTCACGCCGTCACCCAAGGAATAGAAATTCCCCTTGTGTTGAAGGCCTTGTTTCAGCCGGGCGAGATAGTCCAGCCGGCTGATTTCCGTCGCGCCGAAGGTTGCAAGATGCGGGTTCATAAACTGCGCGTCCAAAAGCGTGAATCCCCCGCGGATCAACCGTGCGACAAGATAGACAAGCGCAATCTTGCTGGCGTCCGTCACCCGCGTGAACATGCTTTCCCCGCAAAAGACGCTTTCAAACGCAAGGCCGTACAAGCCGCCGGCGAGTTCATCCCCGTCCCAGCATTCCACGCTATGGGCATAGCCCATGTCATGCAGCTCACCATAGCGTTCCAGAATGATGTCGTTGATCCAGGTATCTTCCCGGTCGCCACGCGGTGACGCGCATTCGCGTATGACCTGCCGAAACGCCGTATCCACGGTCACCCTAAAGGGCATCTTGCGAATGGTTTTCGCCAGCCGTTTCGGGACATGAAAGGCGTCAAGCGGAAAAATCCCCCGCCGTTCGGGCTCAACCCAGTAAAGATCGGTATCCTCCGCGCTATCCGCCATCGGGAAAACCCCGATGCGGTAGGCGGCCAAAATGGTCTCCGCGGTGAGTGACGTCATCTCATTCGCGAACTAGCGCGTGGCAATGAACTTTTCCAGCCAGTGAATATCATATTGGCCGTCGCGGAATTCCGGATTATGGATGATTTCCTGATGCAGCGGCAGTGTCGTCTTGATGCCACTCACAACAAATTCCTCAAGCGCACGATTGAGCCGCAGGAGGCATTCCTCACGGGTTGCCGCATGAATGATCAGCTTGGCAATCAGGCTGTCGTAATAGGGCGGGATATTATAGCCGGTATACAGCGCACTATCGACACGAACCCCCAAACCACCCGGGACATGAAACTCCGTTACCGGGCCGGGGCTGGCGGCGAAGGTCTTTGGATCCTCGGCCGTTACGCGGCATTCGATCGCATGGCCGGAAAATTTGATGTCTTCCTGCTTGAGATCCAGCGGATAGCCCGCCGCGACATTGATCTGCGCCTGAACGAGGTCAATCCCGGTAATCATTTCGGTAACCGGATGCTCCACCTGCAGGCGGGTATTCATCTCGATGAAATAGAACTCGTCATTCTCGAACAGGAACTCGATCGTGCCGACACCTTCATAGCGCATATCACGGATAGCATCGGAGACCGTCTTGCCGATCCGCGCGCGAAGTTCGGGGGTGATGGCGGGTGAGGGGCTCTCCTCAAGCGCTTTCTGGTGCCGCCGCTGCAGCGAGCAGTCGCGTTCTCCCAGATGCACCACATTGCCTTGGCCATCGGCCAGGATCTGCACCTCGATATGGCGCGGGCCGCTCAGGTATTTCTCCATATAGACCGCGTCATTCCCGAAGGCGAGTTTCGCTTCCGAGCGGGCGGAGGAAAACGCCTCTGACAACGCTTCCTTGTTCACCGCCACCTTCATGCCACGCCCGCCGCCGCCAGCGGAAGCCTTGATAATCACGGGATAGCCCATATTCCCCGCTTCCCGCTCCGCATCAGCGAGGGTTTCGACTTCACCTTCCGATCCCGGCACGCAGGGCACGCCAAGCTTGCGCATGGTTTCTTTGGCCGTGATCTTGTCGCCCATCATGCGGATATGATCGGCGGACGGGCCGATAAACTTGATTCCGTGGGCGGTGACGATATCGACGAACTTCGCATTCTCGGACAGGAAGCCATAACCCGGATGAATGGCATCCGCATTGGTCACTTCCGCCGCGGCGATGATGGAGGGGATATTCAAATAGCTTTCAGTCGAGCTCGGCGGACCGATACACACGCTTTCGTCAGCAAGGCGGACATGCATGGCGTTCGCATCGGCGGAGGAATGCACCGCCACCGTCTTGATCCCCATTTCGCGGCAGGCGCGATGGATCCGGAGGGCGATTTCGCCGCGATTGGCAATCAGGATTTTTTCAAACATCGAACCTACTGTCGTTTATTCAATAATCGCGAGGGGCTGGCCGTACTCAACCGGCTCTTCATTGCCGACCAGGATTTCGATGACCTTGCCCGATTTCGGGGCGGCAATCGGGTTCATTGTTTTCATCGCCTCGACAATGAGGAGGGTCTGACCCTCGCTGATCATGTCGCCGGGCCGCACGAACGGTGCCGAGCCGGGCTCCGGCGAAAGATAGACTGTGCCGACCATCGGGGATTTGACGGCGCCGGGATGGCTGCTGGCATCAGGTGCCGCCGCTGCCGGTGCGGCGGCTGGGGCCGCAACCGGTGCGGCGGGAATAACGGTCTGGATGGCTTCCGACGCGGCGGAAGATCCCCGCGACACCCGCAGGCGATGGTCGCCATTCTCTATTTCAATTTCCCCCAGGCCGGTTTCGTTCATGATCTCGGCCAGGTCCCGGATCGCCTTTTTGTCGATGTTAAGTTTATTCATAATGTCCAAGTCTCGGTTACTTTAATCAATCAGGTCGGCAAGCGCGTCGAGGGCCAGCCCATAGCCTTTTGCCCCAAATCCGCAGATAACACCAGCGGCAACGGGCGAAATATAGCTGTGATGGCGAAATTCTTCACGCGAAAAGATGTTTGACAGATGCACTTCCACCACCGGCAGGCCACAGGCCTTGATCGCATCATGAAGCGCGACGGAGGTATGGGTATAGGCGGCCGCGTTCAGGATGATGCCGCTGTGGCTAGCGCCCGCACGCTGGATCGCATCCACAAGGTCGCCTTCGCTATTGCTCTGGAAGAAGACAGTCTCGATGCCGATCTTGTCGCCATGGGCGCGGGTTTGCTCCTCGATGTCCTTGAGCGTCGTGGACCCGTAAATCTCCGGCTCCCGCTTGCCCAGCAGGTTCAGGTTCGGACCGTTGATGACAATTACTGACTTACCCATACATTCCCCCGCAACTTCCCGTGCGAACAGGCCTCTCAGCCAAACTGCCCCCTTATACAGAAGTCTTTAACAAGTTTAAAGCAATCGTGAAAATTAGTCGATGAAGGAGTGGGGAGTAGGGGGATTGATTTCCGTGATAAGAGCCTTAACTTTATACTCCTGCTCCTTTTCCGTTTCTTGAAAGTCACAATGAAAGCAACGCGCAGAATACTTTTAGTCGGTCTATGCGCAGTGCTGCTGTTTGGCCTGCCGCAGATGCTGTCGGTCGCGGCGGGAAATTCGTCGGAGGCAACAAGCTGGTCCTCCGCCCGGCGAGATGCAAGCGGGCTGTCACCGGCGCCCGAAACCCACACTGATGCAATCATCCAGGTCTTTGGCGCTCGTACTTGGGGCTGGCGCGGGAATTTCGCCATCCATACCTGGATTTCCATGAAACGCGAGAGCGCGAACAGCTATGACCGCTATGAGGTGATCGGCTGGCGGGCGCGACATGGCGGCAACGCGCTGGTAAAAAGTCGCGGCGCACCCGATAATCACTGGTTCGGCAATGCACCGGAAGTCCTCGCCACCGTTAAAGGGCCCGCGGCTGAAAAGCTGATGAACCGGATCGAGGCGGCGATCGAGAGCTATCCGCATAAATATGATTATCGCGTCTGGCCCGGCCCCAACTCCAACAGCTTTATTGGCCATATAGGCCGCGCGGTACCGGAACTTGCACTCGATCTGCCACCAACCGCTATCGGCAAGGATTACATCTCCGGCGGTGTCCCGTTTGGCAGCGCCGTGAGCGGGCGAGGGGTTCAGTTTTCAGTTTTGGGGTACGGCGGTTTCACGGCCAGCCCAGTGGAAGGAGTGGAACTGCATCTACTCGGACTTACCCTCGGTCTCGATGTCGATGACGCCGCGCTCAAGCTGCCGGGATTCGGCCGGGTCGAGCTGTTCTAGCCTTCCTGAAGGTCCTCCGCCGTCGCATCGAGGCGGTTCAGGAAATTATCAAGCTGCTCAATCTCCTCCGGGCTGAACTCGGCGAGGAGCTGGTTTTCATAGTCCTGCGCGAGCGGAATGATCTCCGCGAGGGTCGATTGACCCGCCTGTGTAAGGAACAGCGCGGCGGAGCGTCGGTCCCCCTCCACTGTGCGTTTCTCCAGGCGGCCCGATTTTACGAGCCGTTCCACCGCCCGGCTGATGCTGACCTTGTCGAGGGAGGCGAGCGGGGCAATCTCGCGCGCAGTCAGGCCGGGATTGGAGCCCAGCAACGCCACAATCCGCCATTCCGCGATGGTCAGGTCGAACAGGGCGGAGTATTTCGCCGCGAGGCTGCGGCTGATCATCCCGGATAACTTGGTCAGCCGGTAGGGAAGGAACCGGGGCAGATAGAGAGTGCGTTGCATTTCATTCATCGAAACGGCCTTGACATTATTCAGTACCCGATCCATTTTACGGATTAAAGTTTCAAATGAAACTACTTTCTGACCGGAGGGATCGATATGGCTGATTTATGGGACAATCCGATGGAAACTGACGGCTTCGAATTCGTCGAATATGCCGCGCCGGACCCGGAGGCCTTGGGCAAGCTGTTTATCTCGATGGGCTTTCGTCCGGTGGCAAAGCATCGCTCCAAGGATGTGACCCTCTACCGTCAGGGGGATGTCAATTTCATTGTCAATGCCGAGCCCAACAGCTTCGCCCAGTCCTTCGCCCGCATTCACGGGCCCTGCGCCTGCGCCATGGCATTCCGGGTAAAGAACGCGGCGAAGGCCATCAAGCGCGCGGAGGAACTCGGCGCCTGGGTCGTACCGTCGGACGCGGGACCGATGGAGTTGAATATTCCGGCAATCAAGGGAATCGGGGATTCGCTTATCTATCTTGTGGATCGTTATGGCGACAAGGGCACCATTTATGATGTGGATTTCCTCCCCATTGAGGGAGAGGAACGCCATCCCGCGGGGAACGGCCTCACCTATATCGATCACCTGACCCATAATGTCCATCGCGGGCGCATGGCCGAATGGTCGGAATTCTATGAGCGCCTGTTCAATTTCCGGGAAATTCGCTATTTCGACATCGAGGGCAAGCTGACGGGCCTGAAAAGCAAGGCGATGACGAGCCCGTGCGGCAAGATCCGCATCCCGATCAACGAAAGCTCTGACGACAAATCGCAGATTCAGGAATATCTCAATGCCTATCATGGCGAGGGGATCCAGCATATCGCCCTCGGCACCAATGATATTTACTCGACCGTCTCGGCCATGCGCGAGACAGGCACGCTGTTTCAGGAAACGCCTGACACCTATTTTGAACAGATAGATAGCCGTGTGAAATACCACGGCGAGGATGTCGAAAAGCTCAAGGCGTTACAGATCCTGATCGACGGCGCACCTACGGAGGGGCAGGGCCTCCTGCTCCAGATATTCACCCAGAATGTGATCGGCCCGATTTTCTTCGAGATTATCCAGAGAAAGGGCAACGAAGGGTTCGGCGAGGGCAATTTCCAGGCCCTTTTCGAATCAATCGAGCTCGACCAGATCCGCCGGGGTGTTATCTAAAGGCTGTATCAGGATTTATTTTTATCCGCCTGTTCGGCTGACTCCCGTGCCGCCGCGATAAGCGCCTGCATCTGTTCACTCGATATCACGCCGGGAATAAACTCATCCCCGATGACAAAGGCCGGTGTGCCACTGATCCCAAGCTGTTTGGCGAGGGCATAGTTCTTTTCGACAACGGCGCGCACCGCGTCCTTTTTCATGTCAGCCTCAAGCTTTTCCAGGTCGAGACCAACGTCCGTTGCAATACTGCGGATACGTTCCATCGTCAGCCCGCCACGACTGCTCATCAGGGCGGTATGGAATTCAAGGTATTTACCCTGTTCAATTGAGGCGATGGCCGCCTGAGCGGCAAGGAAGGAGTCCGCGCCGAGAATAGGAAATTCCTTCAGGACCAAGCGGATATTGCCGTCCGCCTCGACGGCTTTCATGACTTCGGGGAACGTCTGCTTGCAATAGCCGCAGCGGTAGTCAAAAAATTCCACAATCGTCACATCGCCGTCGGGATTACCGGCAACAAAGCTGTATCCATCCTCTTTCAGCTCCGTCGATAGCGACGCCAGCAAACCCTTACGATCCGTCGCGGCCGCCATCTCTTCCTGCTTGGCGAGTTCTGCAATTACCTCCCGCAGAACCTGCGGATTGGACAGGAGATAGGCGCGCACCCGTTCGCCAAATTCATCCTCCGTTGTGGTTGGTTTCTCCATCATATATTGATAGACGCCAAAGGCGATCAACCCGACAAGCGCGACGAATGAAAGGATGCTGAGACTACTGAGCTTTGTTCTGGCGGACATTAAAACACTTTCGGAATAATAATATTGACCGAGTATGCCCACGGCCAACATAAAATCAAATAAACTTTCCTGTGATCATTCACACAGCACAGCTATTACAGGTATTTCCCCTCCGGAAGAAACAAGATTGTGGATTCTCCAAAGTATATTATAGTTAAAATCGCGGGAAGACTGCGCAAAACCCCGTAACAGAGTACGAATAAGCGCTTATACTTTATTGAGTTGGGGGTAGGGAATGCTTAAAGAATTTAAAGAATTCGCCATGCGTGGCAATGTTGTCGATATGGCCGTTGGTATCATTATTGGTGCCGCGTTTGGAACTATTGTCAAATCGCTCGTCGCTGATGTGATTATGCCGCCAATTGGAATGCTGCTTGGCGGCGTGGATTTCACCGACTTCTTTATTACTCTTTCCAGCGGAAGCTATGAGACCCTCGAGGCCGCAAAAGAGGCCGGCGCGGTCACCCTGAATTATGGCGCCTTTTTTAATACGGTGATCAGCTTTATCATCGTCGCCTTCGCGGTTTTCCTCCTCATCAAGCAGGTTAACCGCTTGACCAAGAAGGAAGAGGAAGCGCCTGCAGAGCCAGCTCCGCCGCCACGCGAAGAGGTTTTGCTCGAAGAAATTCGCGATTTGCTGAAAAGCCAGAAGTAAACTACGGAGGCGTCACGGATTATTCTTTTCGTGACGCCTGGTTTGCGTAAGTAATGATATCTTCCAAACGAAGATAGGACGGGCTGCCGATTTTAAAGAAGTCCTGCGCCCGCTTCGCATGGAAGATGGCCTTTTGATATTCCCCCTCCAAAAGAGACCGTTCAGCGCTCGCCATGGACAGCATTCCCGTATCTCCGGTCCGGCTGTAGGCGGTAGCCAGCTGGTCCCAAGTATTGCCGTCGTTGGGATCGATTGCGAGGCTGTCATTCAGTACGGCGATGGCGCGTTCTGCATCCCGCACATCCCCTGTCGCATTCAGGACGGTACCATAAAAAGTCAATATTAACGGCTCGTTTGGTGCGAGCGTAATGGCTGTCTCAAGGGAGGGAAGGGCCCCCATGATATCGCCGTTCTCATAGAGCGCCTGTGCTTTCAACTCGTGGAAATAGGGATCGCTGGGGTTTTCCGCGATAAGGCTATCGATCTCCTTGATTGCCTTGGGAAGATCGGGATACCTGAAAAAGCCGATTGCCCGGGCATAGCGCGCTTCGATGCTATTGTCGCTCACCGGGTATTTTTTCAGGGTCTTGGGCAGCGGCCGTGTAAACCCGTAGAGCTTGCCCTGCATCCGTTTAAGGGCAATGACATCCTCCTCGCTTGGCGGTGTATCCTTATAGGGGGATTTATCCACCCGCTGCGCCAGGGCCGCAACACGTTCACTGCTGACGGGATGGCTCCGGTAATAGGAAGAAATGGTCGTCTGTGGCTGGTACTGCCCCTGGCCGATGATTTCCAGAAACTCCAGCATGCCGCGCCCGGACTGGCCGGTCCGGTTAAGATAGGTGATCGCCGCCTGGTCAGCAGATGATTCCTGCGTCCGGCTGTAGCTGAGGAAGGATTTCGTCGCCGCATCCTGCGAGCCGAGAACCACCGCCGCACCGGCTTCCCCGCCGCCTGCCACCATGGCCGCGAGACCAAGGATCATGCCGACTATACTTTTGACATTCGCTTTGGCGAGCGCATCCTGCATCCGCGCCAGATGGCCACCCGCGATATGGCCCGTTTCATGGGCAATCACGCCTTTGAGCTGGCCCGGGGTCTCGACCCGCTCCAAAAGCCCCCGAAACATGAAAAGCCGCTGTCCGCCCGCGACAAAAGCGTTGAGATCGGTGCTATTGATGATATAAATTTCCACATCATCACCGTTCAGTCCCGCCGCCCTGAACAGAGGCCTTGCGTAAGCACGAAGGGTATGTTCAATTTCTGCGTCACGAATGAAGGAAGGGGCCGTCTGTTTGGCAGAAGCGTTCCCCAAAGACAGCAACAGGACCAAGATTATGGATACCGGCGTTAATATGCGTTTGATCAAGAATAAATTCCTTTCGTCACTTCCTCAAACTAGGAATTGCGGCCGCGCCCGTCAATGGAAGGTTAGATTGTTCTCCCTCGCATGTCTTGCGCCGATCGCTCTCAGCGCCTGTAGCGGCCCGAGTGTTCCCGTCGGTGAAATTGGCAATGTCGAGGGAAATCTCGGTGGTGCGGCGTCCGATGAACCGCGCGCGACCCTCGTCGCGGAGGATATTCTCTCCTCCGGCGGCACCGCGGCGGATGCGGCAACCGCCCTTTACTTCACCCTTGCCGTTACCTATCCGGTTGCTGCATCCCTTGGGGGTGGCGGTGAGTGCATTGTCTATGACACCAAAACGAATAAACTCGAGAACCTCCAATTCTTCAATCGCGCCCCGGCTGGCGGCGGTTCGATCTCCATACCCGGCAATATCCGGGGCATGGCGGCGTTGCAGGCGCGTTACGGCAAGCTTGAATGGTCGCAGCTTCTGTCCCCGGCCGAGAAAATCGCCAATTTCGGCCAGCCGCTTTCCCGTGCCCAGCATATGGCTATGGTCCTGAACAAGGATCAGCTTCTCCTCGACTACAATCTCCAGAGCATATTCATGGATAAAGATGGAGAGTTTGTGGCAGAGGGCACGAAAATCCGCCAGATCCGCCTCGCCAGCCTGTTGTCGGCCTTGCGTTCTGAAGGCGGGGCCTCCTTCTACAGCGGCAACTGGGCGCGCACCTTTATCGAGGATTCGCGCGCTGCCGGTGGCAAGGTGCAAATTTCAGACATGCTTAATTTCAAGCCGGTCTGGCTCGACGCCCAAAGCTTCCGCGTCGATAACAATATGGCCGGCGTTTCCGCTGGCCCGTCGGGCGATATTTACCGCAAACTGTGGAAATCACTCTTTGACGGTAAGGGCCTTCTCGGTATCGATGTCGCAATTCCCCAGAGTGAAATCGCCAAGGCCACGGCGGCTGTCTTCTCCGAGACGCGCGGCATCTCGCCCTTTATCAGCCATGGCACCACCTCTTTTGTCACCGCGGATAACCAGGGTGGCGCGGTGGCCTGTGTCGTCGGTCTCGGTGCGCCGTTCGGCAGTGGCTATATGGGCGAAATAACCGGCATTGTCATGGCCGGGAACCTGCCACCGGAACGCCGGGAGTTTCCGTCCTCTCCGCTACTGATCGTCAATATCCCGAACAAGGATTTCTACTATGGCGGCGCGGCGACGGGCGGTGCGGCGGCAACCGTCGCCTCTGTTGCGACGGCCCTCAATGTATTTGCCAAGGGCAGCGCGCTCGATCCGGCCATGGATTCCGCGCGGCTCTTTACCATGGGCGAGGGACTCCCGCTGCTCTATGAAAGCTCCATGGCGGACACGGACGTGAACAGCCTGGCAACCGACTTCCCGGTGATGGTGGAAGTTGACCGTCTGGCCGCCGTCAACGCGGTCTATTGCCGGGACGGCAAGGTCTTCAACTGTATCTCCCGCCATGATCCACGGGGTTACGGCCTGTCTCTGATCGAAAACTGATAACGACAATCCGAAGGTAGAAACATGACACGCAAGCCGGGCCGGGAAATCAGCCCCTTTATCGCCATGGAAGTTCTGAAAGCCGCGAACCTGCGCGAACAGCAGGGCGGGGAGGTCTTTCATATGGAAGTGGGACAACCGGGTACACCTGCGCCGTCGAAAGTGCTGGCCGCCGCGAAGGACGCGCTGGAGAATCAGCAGATCGGCTATACGGATGCACTCGGCATTGCGCCGCTGCGCGAAGCGATCGCCCGCCACTATAAGGATTTTTACGGCATCGACGTGCCGATGGAACGGGTTGTCGTGACCACCGGGTCATCCGGCGGCTTTCTCCTGACCTTCCTCTCCGCCTTTGAAAAGGGCGACGGTATCGTGCTCGCCGAACCAGGCTATCCTGCTTATCGCAATATTCTCACTTCACTCGATCTCGTGCCCGTCGGCTTGCCCTGTCAGGAGGCGACAAATTTCCAGCCGACCCCGGACCTGATCGACACGCTGACGGACCCTATTGCCGGATTACTTGTTGCCAGCCCGTCGAACCCCACTGGCACCATGATCAAGAAGGACGAACTGGCGGCACTAATCGATTACTGCCAGGAACATGGATTGCAGTTCATCTCCGACGAGATATATCACGGCATCACCTATGATGAGCCGGCGACCACCGCACTGGAACTGACGGACGAGGCGATTATTATCAATTCCTTCTCCAAATATTTCTCCATGACCGGCTGGCGGCTCGGCTGGATGATCGTGCCCGAGCGGCTGGTCAGCACAATCGAGAAACTCGCGCAGAACCTCTTTATCTCACCGCCCGCGCTCAGCCAGTATGCCGCCATCTCCGCGTTCGAGTGTCGGGACGAGATGGAGGAAAATGTCAGGGCTTACGCTCGCAACCGGGAAATCCTGTTGCGTGAATTACCAAAATTCGGCCTCTCGCGGCTGGCCGCCGCCGATGGTGCGTTCTATGTCTATGCGGATGTACGGGATTTCACCAATGACTCGGTAGCGTTCTGTAAAAAAATGCTGAACGAGACAGGCGTTGCGGCGACCCCCGGGCTCGATTTCGATCCCCATCGGGGCAACGGATATGTCCGCTTTTCCTTTGCCGGATCGACAGCCACCATCGAACAGGCCGTTGAACGGCTGAAGGACTGGCCCGGCATTAAAAAAGGGAGCCAATAAGCTCCCTTTTTATCATCTCATGGTCTGATCAAAGCCTAGCCGCGCCGCCACCAGCCGCTGCGTTTGGGCTTTTTCTCGACGACGGTTTCTTCTGCGGCCTGCTCGGTCACCAGAGTTACGGAAACCGGCTTTTCAGCGACTTCCACTTCCGGGCTTTCCTCGGCAGGGGCAGGAGAGGCAGGTTCGGAAGGCGTTTCCGCCACGGTTTCCGATTCTACGGGTTCCGCTGCCGGGACTTCCTCTTTCTTGGCTGCTCTCCGACGACGGACCGGTGCCTTTTTCGGCGCCTCCGCCTGCTCATCGGTTGTCTCGGTAGAACTCTCCGCCGTTTCCGGTGACTCGCTCGCCTCGTCCTCGGCTTTCACCTCGTCAGATTTGGGCTTGCGACGGGAACGACGCGGTTTCTTTTCCGCGACTTCCGCAACCTCTGTCTCTTCAGCAGATACAGGGGCATCAGGTGCCGCAACCGCGTCTGCTTCCGGCGTGACGTCAGGAACGCCTGCAGTCTCGCTCGTCTCATCGACATTTACCGTGGCGGGAATAGCCGCAGCCTCGTCGGATCCGTCGGAACCGCTGTTAGTCTCGACGGTGGTTCCGTCCTGTGTCTGCTGCTCCTCGGAGGAGGCATTGCGCGAGCGACGGCGACCGCCGCGTTTGCCACGACGACGGCGTTTGGGCTCGCCCGTTTCAACGTCCTCTTCACTGCCCGCAGACGGGGCTGCAGGGCTCTCGCCGGATTGCTCCTCGGCATTTGCTTCCTGCGGCGCATTCTCGTCACGAGGCTTCCGCCGACGACGGCGCCGACGGCGTTTTGTCGCCGTGCCATCCTCTTCACCCGCAGACTCGCTTGCAGGTTTCTCGGCTTCCTCTTCATCGATTGTGCCGACGTAGGCAGACGTTACTTCGCGCGTGACTGGTGTCAGATCACCCGGCTTGCCTTTTTCCCGCTCAATCTTGTAGTCGTTCATGTTAGACATCGGATCAGCTGTGATCAGGATCGTCATGCCATAAAGATTTTCCAGTTCCTGAATGACGGCCCGCTTCTGGTTAAGCAGGTAAATTGCCACATCCGTATGAACCGCAACGGTAATTTTCGCGCTTCTTTCGCGCACGCCTTCTTCTTCCAGCGTGCGGATAATCAGTAGCGCCGTCGACTCGATGGAGCGGACAAAGCCCGAACCACCACAGGTGTGGCACATCGTCGTACTGGTTTCCAGGAAGCTTGGGCGCAACCGCTGGCGTGACATTTCCATCAGGCCGAACGGGCTGATCCGGCCGACCTGGATACGAGCACGATCGGATTTCAGGCAATCCTTCATCCGTCGTTCCACCGCGCGATTGTTGCGGTTGTCGTCCATATCGATAAAGTCGATGACGATCAGGCCGGCAAGATCGCGCAGGCGCAATTGACGGGCAATTTCCTCCGCCGCTTCCAGATTGGTTTTGGTTGCCGTATCCTCGACATTGCGCTCCCGCGTGGCCTTGCCGGAGTTGACGTCGATGGAAACAAGCGCTTCCGTCGGGTTGATAACAATATAGCCGCCGGA
This sequence comes from Sneathiella sedimenti, assembly GCF_017313765.1. Lineage (GTDB taxonomy): Bacteria > Pseudomonadota > Alphaproteobacteria > Sneathiellales > Sneathiellaceae > Sneathiella > Sneathiella sedimenti. The sequence goes on from NZ_JAFLNC010000005.1 coordinate 132,987, forward strand.
TTTAAGCTGCACTTCCGGGTGATACATGGACGCAAACTGCTGCTCCACCTGGAACCGATGGAAGAGGGGGATCTTGTCCTTGTAGGGCTGGACCTTTTTCGCATGGCTTGGCATCAACTTGCGCATGAAGTCCTTCGCCAGCTTGTAGCCATTATCGCCCTCAACCAGAACCTCGCTGATCTCCTTGTCGTAGAGATCGCGAATGCTGCGCTTGATGAGGTTCGCTTCTTCATAGACGCAATGGGGGGCAATGGATTTGAGTGTCAGCTCCCGGATATCGTCCCAGAGACGCATCAGGAATTCATAGTCGCGCTTGATCTCGACCTTGGTCCGGCTGAGGCCCGCGGTACGGATAATAACGCCGATCCCATCAGGGACTTCCAGCTCGTTTGCGATCTTCTTGAGGCGCTTGCGGTCCGCAGGATTGCTGATCTTGCGGCTGATACCGCCGCCGCGGCCGGTGTTCGGCATCAGCACGCTGTAGCGGCCGGGCAGGGAGATATAGGTTGTAAGCGCCGCGCCCTTGTTGCCGCGCTCTTCCTTGACCACCTGCACCAGCAGGATCTGCCGCCGCTTGATCACTTCCTGTATTTTGTAGTTGCGGCGTGGCGGCGCAACGCGCCGGTCATCGACATCATCCTCACCACCGAGGTTCTCGACAATATCATTGTCGCCCCTGTCAACGACCTCAAGACCGCCGCCCGTGTCATCCGCATAGTCGACAACACCGTCATCGTCGTCATCGTCGGCGTGAGGGGCAGAGTCCGTCATGGCCTCCGTCTCTTCGGCGTCATCGTCATCCGTCGCAGCGGCCTTTGCATTAACGGCGGTACCGTCAATTTCCGCATCCTCCAGATCGCTCGCTTCCCGTTCGGCCGCAGCTTCCTGTTCAATCAGGACTTCGCGGTCGGAAATCGGCACCTGGTAATAATCGGGATGAATTTCATTGAAGGGGAGGAAGCCGTGGCGATTACCGCCATATTCGACAAAAGCCGCCTGAAGGGAGGGTTCTACCCGTGTTACTTTGGCAAGGTAGATATTGCCTTTAAGTTGTTTTCTTGAAGCCGTCTCATAATCAAATTCTTCGAGACGGGTACCTTTAACTATTACGACGCGTGTCTCTTCTTCGTGAGACGCGTCGATCAGCATGCGCGTAGCCATACTTAGCTCCGTGACTGGATGCCCTTCCTATGAGTAAAAGAACACCAGCCTATGTCTGTGGAAATCGTCGGCGCCACGTTTTCAATTGACAAAACGTTTTTCCAACCCGCCAACCGGTCCGGTCTGAGTCTTTGGCTGCCTTAATCCGCCCTCAACATTGAGGGCTGGGACGATTTCTGTTTCACCTATTTTCACTGCATTGTCTTAAGCGCTGCCATCAGACGCTCCGGGGATTGAAATTTTTCAATGCCTGCAAAAGCTGTCGATAACGGCGCCGCCCTATCTCATATATATGAGTATGGGACTGACCACAGGAACTCACGTTACTATGATACCTTCAATATGACTGACATACCAAGTGAATAATGAGGGGCGGATAAAAAATATTCCCGATAAAAGAGCGCCATGCATTGATAAGAGGCGCCGAAGTCGTTAATTTAACCCCGTTCGGCGAACGCGTGGTCGTCAAAACGATATCGTAAAATTTATGTGAACCGGATATGGATATGGTCAATCGCTTTTTCCGATGTGTCTTGACGGCCTGCCTCTTGGTTGTCGGAACCGGCTTGTCGGTTCCCGCCGTTGCGGCGCCGACCATCGATGTCTCCTCGGCCCGTCTGGGTCAGCATGAGGACAAGACCCGTTTCGTGCTGGAACTGAGCGCCGCCCCTCAATATGATGTTTTCCTGCTGGCCGACCCCTACCGGATCGTCATCGATTTACCGGAGCTCAATTGGCTGGCGGACGAAAATGCGAGCCGCAAGAAGGGACTGGTCGAGAACTATCGATTCGGGCTGTTCAAGAAAGATACCTCCCGCGTCGTACTGGATGTAGGCCGGCCGGTAAAAATCCTCCGGACGGTGGTTCTGCCGCCGTCCTCGGGCAAGCCCTACCGGTTCTTCATCGATATTCAGGAAACCGATGACGCAAGCTTCCGGCAGGAACTGGCGGCACGACGCAAGCAACAGCAAAACACGCAGGTCGCCATCCTTGCGCCGGAACCAACGCCCACTAGCCGCAAGCATACCATTGTAATCGATGCCGGACATGGCGGGATTGATCCCGGCGCCATTGGAAAGAGCGGGGTCTATGAAAAGAAGATTACCCTCGGTGTTGCCAAGCGCATGTATGACATCCTGTCGAAGAACAAGAAGTACAATGTAATCTTGACCCGGGATGACGATACCTTCCTGAGCCTGCGCGAGAGGGTGTCCGTCGGGCGGCACGCCGCGGCGGATCTTTTTGTCTCGATCCATGCCGATTCGATTGGCCGCCCCAATTTCCGGGGCGCCGCGGTTTATACCCTGTCTGAAAACGCGTCCGATGACGAAGCGGCGGAACTGGCCAAGGCCGAGAACAAGTCCGACCTGATCGCCGGTGTCGACATGAGTGTACAGGACGATACGGTGCAGGGAATCCTGATCGATCTTGCACAGCGCGAGACGATGAATTTTTCGGTTAAGTTTGCCGAGATGATCATCCCGGAAATTGCCAAATCGGGCATGCAAACCCGTGGCCGATCCCATCGTTTTGCCGGGTTTCGTGTGCTGAAGGCACCGGACGTACCCTCCGTTCTGGTCGAGCTTGGGTATCTGTCGAACAGTGAAGATGAGAAAATCCTGAAATCAAGCTCGGGACAACATCGTCTGGCGCAAGCCATTGCCAATGCAATCGACCGGTATTTTGAAACGGTTGATCCCTGAATTGGATGTGATCAGGGACCGGATTTCCGAAAAGTCATATTTTCTGCCTGAAAAAAACCGAATCTGTTCTATATTCACAGAATGAATATGTATTTTGAGATTAGTTAGCTTATGAATCGCTTTGCGAAATTTCTCTTTCTCTGCTTTGCCCTGGTGATTTTCTTCGGAGTCATTGCCGTCGGAGCGGTTGGCTACGGCCTTTATCACTTTGGCAAGGGACTGCCGGAATATGACCAGCTCACCGAGTATGAGCCGCCGGTAATGACGCGCGTCCATGCCGCGGATGGCAGCTTGATTGCGGAATATGCGACTCAAAGGCGTCTGTTCGTGCCCATCGAGACCATCCCGGAATTCGTCAAGCAGGCCTTCATCGCGGCGGAGGACCAGGACTACTACGACCATCCCGGTGTCGATTTTAAGGGCATTGCCCGCGCGGCCATCACAAATCTCAAGAATATAGGCATGGGGCGCCGGCCAGTAGGCGCCTCCACCATTACGCAGCAGGTGGCGAAAAACATGCTGCTGACGAATGAAGTGTCCTATGAACGCAAGGCCAAGGAAGCCATTCTGGCGATGCGGATCAATCGCGCCCTCAGCAAGGACCAGGTGCTGGAGCTGTATCTCAATGAAATCTATCTCGGCCATCGCGCCTATGGCGTGGCGGCGGCAGCGCTCTATTATTTCGACAAGCCGCTGGATCGCCTGACCATTGCCGAGGCGGCCTATCTGGCCGCCCTTCCCAAAGCCCCCAACAACTACAACCCGTTCCGTTATCCTGAACGCGCGGTTCAGCGCCGCAATTATGTCATCGGCCGGATGCTGGAAGATAACTATATCACCCCGGAGCAGGCGGACGAGGCTCTCGCGATGCCGCTTCTCGCCCGCAAGGGGGGGGATGCCGAGGTTATCCAGGCCGAATGGTTTGTCGAGCAGGTCCGGCGCGAGCTTTACGACGTCTATGGCGAGAAAGCGCTCTATGATGGCGGTCTGTCGGTGCGCACCACCATGCAGACATCGATGCAGCAGATTGGCGAACAGGCGTTGCGCAACGGGCTTCGCACATATGACCGCCGGCACGGGTGGCGCGGACCGCTCTCAACGATTGAGGTCGGCGAGGACTGGACTGTCCGGCTGATTCAGTTTCCGCGGCCCAAAGGTCTTGGCGACTGGTATATCGCGGTCGTGCTGGAGCTGGATAAGGAAGCCGCCACAATCGGCTTTCCCGATACCTCGAAAGGCCGCATCCTGCTGGAGGATATGACCTGGGCCCGCAAATTTATCGATGAGGACAAGAAGGGGCCGGCCATCAAGCAGCCGTCCGATGTCGTCAAGGTGGGGGATATCATTGCGGTCGCCCCCAAGGAAGGGGCGAAAGCGACGGAAAAGCTGTTCAGCCTCGAACAGATTCCGAAAGTTTCCGGTGGTCTTGTCGCGATGGATCCGCATACCGGTCGCGTGTATGCCATTGTTGGCGGTTGGAGCCCGGAATCGTCAGAGTTCAATCGCGCAGTACAGGCCTATCGCCAGCCCGGTTCCGCCTTCAAGCCCTTTGTCTACGCCGCGGCACTCGATAATGGCTTTACGCCTGCGGACAAGGTGATGGACGGCCCCTTCGTGCTGACCCAGCCAAACGGGGACCGCTGGAAACCGTCCAACTACACCAACCGCTTCTACGGGCCGAGCACGCTCCGTCTTGGCATTGAAAAATCGCGGAACCTGATGACCGTGCGGCTTGCCCGCGCCATCGGCATGGACCCGATTGTCGATTATGCCCGGCGCTTTGGCATTACAGACAACCTGATGCCGGCTCTGTCCATGTCGCTTGGCGCCGGCGAGACGACCCTGCTGAAGCTCACCACGGCCTATGCGGAACTGGTCAATGGCGGCAAGAAAATCACCCCGACCTTGATCGACCGGGTACAGGATCGCCGCGGCAAGACGATATACCGTCATGACAAGCGCCCCTGTGAGGGCTGCAATGTAGAGGCCTGGAACGGCCAGGAGGAACCGCAGCTTCCGGATAATCGCGAGCAGATCCTGCCGGCGACAACCGCCTATCAGGTCGTCTCCATGCTCGAAGGCGTGGTTGAGCGGGGCACCGGACGGGCCGTCAGCGTGATCGGCAAGCCGCTCGCCGGCAAGACCGGCACCACCAACGATGCCAACGATACCTGGTTCATGGGGTTCTCGCCCGATCTCGCGGTCGGCATCTATGTCGGCTTTGATACACCGCAAAGCCTTGGCCAGAAAGAAGGGGGGGCGTCCGTTGCCGCGCCAATATTCCGCGATTTCATGGCCGAGATCCTGAAAGACCAGCCCGCAACACCTTTCCGGGTGCCCGAGGGTATTCGTCTTGTCCGGATCAACGGGCAGACTGGCGAGCCGGCCGAACGCGGTGACAAGAATGTCATTCTGGAAGCCTTCAAGACCACGACGAGCAGGCTGACCACCAATGGCGTCCTGGATGGATCCGAAAGCGGCATTTCCCCTGTCACCACCGGGACGGTCCCCGAAAAGGCGGTCCGGTCCGGCACAGGTGGGCTTTACTGATCAGAAAATTCAGATTACCTTCCCGCGAGAAATTTTACCGTTGTTGGAGTGAAGAATGCGTGCAGAACACCAGTCGATAGTCGATGAAATCAAGCAGGGAATGGCCCTGCTGAGGAGGTATCTTTGACTGGGAAAATGCAACCCGTCGTCTGGAAGAGCTGAACTCCCTCGTCGAGGATCCCGACCTATGGAATGATGCCACCAAGGCACAGGCCCTGATGCGCGAGAGAACCTCCCTTGAAGGGGCGCTCAATGCCTATAACCGCATCAATCAGGAACTGGAAGATAACTGTGAACTTATCGCCCTCGCCGAAGAGGAGGAGGATGAGGAAACGGTTTCAGAGGCGGAGGAAAGCCTGAAATCCCTGCTGAGCGAAGTCAATCGGCGGCGTCTGGAAAGTATGCTGTCGGGCGAAGTAGATGCCAATGACTGTTATGTGGAAGTTCATTCTGGCGCTGGCGGCACCGAATCGCAGGACTGGACGCAGATGGTCCTCCGGATGTATATGCGTTGGGCCGACCAGCATGGCTACAAGGTTAAGATTCTGGAAGAAAGCGCCGGGGAAGAGGCAGGTATCAAATCCGTCACCATCGAGGTGTCGGGTGAAAACGCCTATGGCTGGCTCAAGACCGAAAGTGGCGTCCATCGGCTGGTACGGATCTCGCCCTTTGATTCCAATGCACGCCGCCATACGAGCTTTTGCTCTGTCGGCGTTTATCCCGTGATCGACGACAATATCGAGGTCGAGATCGACGAAAAAGACCTCCGCATCGATACCTACCGGGCCTCCGGCGCCGGTGGACAGCATGTGAACCGGACCGAGTCCGCCATCCGTATTACCCATATTCCAACGAATGTGGTTGTCCAGTGCCAGAATGACCGCTCCCAGCATAAAAACCGCGCAGAAGCGATGAAGATGCTGAAATCACGGCTCTATGAACTCGAGCTGCAAAAGCGCGAGGCGGAAGCGCAGGAAACGCGGGACGGACAGACGGATATCGGCTGGGGACACCAGATTCGCTCCTACGTGCTGCATCCTTACCAGATGGTGAAGGACCTCCGCACCGGGGTTGAGAAGGGGAACGCACAAGGCGTACTCGACGGTGACCTCGATGACTATCTCGCCGCTGCGCTGGCCCAGAAGGTCGGTGGGGAAGAAGACGCGGCCTGATCACTCGCCGGTAAAGACATGGCGAAGGGCGTCCGCCGCCTGGTGGACGGCCTTTTCGGCATGCGGCAATAACGCTGTCATCGACATAAAGCCATGCACCATGCTGGGAAAGCGTACCGTTCCCACCCCGACACCTGCCGCCTGCAACGCCTTGCCATAGCTCTCCGCCTCATCGCGGAGCGGATCAAACCCCGCCGTGATGATCAGGGCAGGGGGCAGTCCCGCCAGATCCGGATTGAGCAGCGGAGACGCGCGGTAATCATCCCGTTCGGACGCGTTATTGAGATACAAGTCGCGGTAATCGCGGATGCGGTCATAGGTAAGAAAAAATCCATCCTCGAACAGCTGATAGCTCTTCGCGGTGAGATGTGCATCCAGCGAGGGATAGAGCAGCATCTGGAAAAACGGCATTGCACCGCCACGCAGTTTCGCCTGTTGCGCCACTGCCGCCGCCAAACACCCGCCCGAACTGTCGCCGCCGACGGCAACCTTTGCGGGATCAAGACCATAGTCCGCGCCCTGTTGGACGGTCCAGTCAAAGGCGGCAATCGCATCATCAACGGCGGCCGGGAATCTGTTTTCCGGGGCCAGGCGATAGTCGACGGAGAGCACGGCGAAACCGCCATATTTTGCCAGGCGCGCGCATAGCCCGTCATGGCTGTACAGCGAACCCCGGATATAGCCGCCACCATGATAATAGACAAGAACGGGAAGGGAGGGATCGTCGGTCGGTTTATACAGCCGGGCCGCAATCGGGCCGAAATCCGCCGGAATTTCAATATCGCGGATAGCCTTAAGCCTTGGCTTTTTCCCGGCCAGAGCGCCCGCCAGTCGTTCCATATTGGCACGGGTCGTCTCAACCGGCGTGTCACGGACCGGAGTCGCCGTTTTACGGTCGATATCGCAGAGAAGACGAACCTTGCTGTTCAGTTTCTGGCCATCGATAATGATCGGCTTCAAGCCGTAGCAGAGACTGAAGAAGGACTCGGGCAGGAGCGCGACAAGGGCGAGAATCAATCGCTCCATCTTATCGGCTCGGAAACTAGCGGATCACGACGCGGCGTAAATTACGCCGACGCCCGGGTCACCTGCTTCTGTTCGAAAATTTCCTGCAACTCGCCGGTTTCGAACATTTCGCGCATGATGTCACAACCGCCAACGAACTCACCTTTGACGTACAGCTGTGGAATGGTCGGCCACTGGCTGTATTCCTTGATGCCTTCGCGAATGGCGGGATCGCTCAACACATCGATGCCTTTGAATTTCACATCGAGATGGGACAGGATTTGAACCGCTGTCGCGGAAAAACCGCACTGCGGGAAGATCGCGGAGCCCTTCATGAAGAGGACTACATCATTTCCAGAAACTTCCTGGGAAATTCGATCTTTTGTTACTTGATCAAGCATTTATCGATCCTTCTTAATGTTAAAACTAATCACTGGCCTTCCGGCACCGAGGTTTGCAGGGCGAGGGCGTGCAGCGCCTCTCCCATATTCCCTTTCAGCGCCTCATAGACCATCTGGTGCTGGCGAACCCGCGGCAACCCGGCAAAGCTGGCGGACGTCACCATGGCGGCATAATGGTCTCCATCGCCGCGCAAATCGGTGATTTGCACCTGGGCATCGGGGATGCCTTCCTTGATAAGCCGTTCAATTTCACTCGCATCCATTGCCATGGATAAAACTCCTATTCGCTGCCCGGACGGGACATAAGGTCCGGCAACCACTTTGCATGTACATCCTTCAGCTTACTCACGGATATGGTGAGCGAGCCGTCTATTTTCAAATCAGTATGACCGATCGTTCCAATTATGTGTAGGGGAATATCTTCGGCAAGGGCAAATCCCCGTACCAATTCCACATCATCGGGCTTCACCGTGAGGATATAGCTGGCCTGATCCTCCGCAAAAAGGGCGGCATGGGACGGCAGTTCGGTGTCCAGGACGATCTCTGCGCCGATATTTCCCGCAATCGCCATTTCGGCGAGCGCAACACCAAGTCCGCCGTCGGAAATATCATGCGCTGCTGTGACGAGTCCCTTGTCTATCATCTCCCGCAGGTAATCGCCATGCTTGCGTTCCTTTTCTAGGTCCACGGTTGGCGGCGCACCATCCTCGCGTCCTTCAATCTCGCGCAGATACAGGGACTGGCCCATTTCCCCGGTCGGATCCCCAATCAGCATGACCACATCCCCGTCCTCCTTGAAGGCAAGGGTGGTCATTTTCGAGTAATCCTTCAACAGGCCGACGCCGCCGATGGCCGGGGTGGGATAGATACCGGTGCCGTTGGTTTCGTTATAGAGCGAGACGTTGCCGGAAATCACCGGGAAATCAAGAGCTGTGCAGGCCCGTCGCATGCCGTCGATACAGCCGACGAACTGCCCCATGATCTCGGGGCGCTGTGGGTTGCCGAAATTCATGCAGTCGGTAATTGCAAGCGGCTGGCCGCCAGTTGCGGTGATATTCCGCCACGCCTCGGCGACTGCCTGTGCGCCACCCATCTCCGGGTCGGCGTAACAATAGCGCGGGGTACAATCCGTTGTGATGGCAAGCGCCTTCTGGGTGCCATGCACCCGGACAACCGCCGCATCACCACCGGGTCGCTGGATCGTATCGCCCATGACCATATGGTCATACTGCTCCCAGATCCATCTGCGGCTCGCAATCTCGGAAGATCCCATGAGTTTCAGGAGGGCGTCACCAAGATCGTTCGGCGCCGGAACATCCTCACCCTTCAGGACAGATGGTGGCGGGGTCTTGATCCAGGGACGGTCATACTCCGGTGCAGCATCGGCAAGCGGCGCAACGGGAAGGTCGGCAGCCACTTCGCCATTCATGGTGAGCACCATCCTGCCCGTGTCAGTGACCTTGCCGATAACGGAGAAATCAAGCTCCCATTTTTCGAAAATCTTGCGCGCTTCCTCTTCACGGCCCGGTTTCAGGACCATCAGCATCCGCTCCTGACTTTCGGAGAGCATGATCTCGTAAGGGGTCATGCCTTCCTCGCGCATCGGGACATGATCGAGGTTGAGCTCAATGCCGACGCCACCCTTGTCCGCCATCTCGAAAGAAGAAGAGGTAAGGCCCGCCGCGCCCATGTCCTGAATGGCAACGATCGCGTCGGTCGCCATCAACTCAAGACAGGCTTCGAGCAGGAGTTTCTCGGTGAAGGGATCGCCGACCTGAACCGTGGGGCGTTTCTCCTCGCTGTCGTCATCGAATTCGGCAGACGCCATGGTCGCACCGTGAATACCGTCGCGTCCGGTCTTGGAGCCCACATAGACAACCGGGTTACCGACACCGGCGGCGGCGGAATAGAAGATGTTGTCCGTATTCGCAAGACCCACTGTCATGGCGTTGACAAGGATGTTTCCGTCATAGGAGGCGTGGAAATTGGTTTCCCCGCCAACCGTCGGCACGCCCATGCAGTTGCCATAGCCCGCGATCCCGGCCACAACGCCGGAGACAAGATGGCCGGTTTTCGGATGATCCGGCCGGCCGAAGCGCAGCGCATTCATATTGGCGATGGGGCGGGCGCCCATGGTGAAGACATCGCGCATAATGCCGCCAACGCCAGTCGCCGCGCCCTGATAAGGCTCGATAAAGGACGGGTGGTTATGGCTTTCCATCTTGAAAATAGCGGCCTGGCCATCGCCGATATCGATAACGCCGGCATTCTCACCGGGCCCGCAGATCACCCAGGGGGCTTCGGTGGGGAGGGTTTTCAGCCATTTTTTCGAGGATTTGTAGGAGCAATGCTCACTCCACATCACGGAGAAAATCCCGAGTTCCGTCAGGTTGGGCGTCCGGCCGAGGATTTTGAGGACGTCCGCATATTCCTCTTCGGTCAGGCCATGCTCGGCAACGAGTTCTTTGGTAATTTCAGTCATATTTTCAAACAATGGAATTTACAAGATGATCGAAAAAGCGTTTGCCGTCGGTCCCGCCAAGCTCGTCAGAGATCAGCCGTTCGGGATGCGGCATCAGTCCAAGCACATTGCCCGCCTTGTTATAAATGCCGGCGATATTATTGAGCGAGCCGTTGGGATTGGCTTCGGCCGTCTGTTCCCCGTCGGGCGTGACATAGCGGAAGGCCACCTGACCCTCGGCCTCCAACTCATTGAGTTTGTCCTCATCCGCATAGAAATTTCCGTCATGATGGGCGACGGGAAAGCGGACAACTTCGCCCTGTTCGAAACAGCCGACGAAGCGTTCATTCTGCGAGGTGACCAGCAGGTCAACATCGCGGCAGACAAATTTCTGGCCTGCGTTGCGAAGCAGCGCGCCCGGCAACATGCCTGTCTCCGTCGCGATCTGGAACCCGTTACAGATGGCGAGCACGGGCGTTCCGCCCTCGGCCCGTTTCACGACTTCACGCATGATCGGTGAATTTGCCGCCATGGCACCCGCCCGGAGGTAATCTCCATAGGAAAACCCGCCGGGAATGGCGATCAGGTCCGTCTCGGGCAGCTCGCTTTCGCCATGCCAGACCATATCCGGCTCCCGGCCCATCGCCTGGGTCAGGGCAACTTTCAGATCACGATCACAATTGGAGGCGGGAAATACAATTACAGCAGCCTTCATTGTCCAAAACTCCCTGTCCGGTCAATCCAGCATTTCGATGGAATAATTCTCGATTACTGTATTGGCGAGAAGCTGTTGGCACATTTTCTCCACTTCCGCCGCTGCCGCATCGCGGTCCATGTCGGCAAGATCCAGATCGATCGTCTTGCCCTGGCGGGCATCCAGTACACTGTTGAAGCCAAGTCCCTGCAGAGAATGGGAAATCGCCTTCCCCTGCGGATCTAGAACCCCGTTTTTCAAGGAAATATAGACACGTGCTTTCATCTGGTCCTCTTAAAGGTTTAAAAAAAGGCGCTAAATATGCGCCTTTACTGGATTGCGGTTGTACCCTGTAAATCCCCGGGGCCACCTTCAGGAATAATCCCGAGACGACGCGCAACTTCCTGATAGGCATCCTCGACACCGCCAAGATCACGGCGGAAACGGTCCTTGTCGAGTTTCTTGTTGGTCACGACATCCCACAGGCGGCAGTTATCGGGGCTGATTTCGTCGGCGAGAATAATCTGCATCTCGTCAGCTTCATAATACCGGCCAAACTCCAGCTTGAAATCGACGAGGCGAATGCCGATCCCGGCAAACAGGCCGAGGAGGAAGTCATTCACCCGGAGCGACTGGCTCATAATGTCGTCAAGTTCCAGCGGATTTGCCCAGCCAAACGCCGTGATATGCTCTTCAGACACCAGCGGGTCATTGAGTTCATCGGACTTGAAGCAATATTCGATAATCGGCCGGGGCAGGGGCGTACCTTCGGCAATCCCGAGGCGCGTGCAGATTGATCCGGCGGCAATATTGCGGACAATTACTTCCACCGGAATGATCTCGACCTCCTTGATCAACTGCTCGCGCATGTTGAGGCGGCGGATAAAGTGGTTTTGAATGCCGATTTCGGCAAGCTTGATCATCAGATATTCCGAAATACGGTTATTCAGAACACCCTTGCCGGTGACCGTTGCTTTCTTTTCGCCATTGAATGCGGTGGCATCATCCTTGAAATACTGTACCAGTGTGCCCGATTCCGGGCCTTCAAAGAGAACTTTTGCCTTGCCTTCGTAGACACGTCTACGTCGGGTCATGGATAAACTCCAACTCATCGAAAAGGCGGCCATCCGCCAGAGAAAAAATAGTCAGACGGCCTTCATTCGGGAATGGATCAACGCTGTCTGGCCCTGTCGCCCAATTCTCGGCGCCAAAGCAAGCGGAACATAATGCAGAAATACCGGAAATACAACATTTCCTGTGAGGTAAATGTTGTATAAAGTTCAGAAATTAACTTGCAGGGCTAGGCGACACATACCAAGTTAGCTATAACGCAAGGCCAGAAACAGAATTGGTGATTTGAAACAAGATTTTAAGGACTGGAAACAGATATGTCAGGATTCGACGACCGCAAAAAGGGGCAGGAAAGCAAATTTGCCCATGATCAGGAAATGGAATTCAAAATCTCGGTACGCCGAAACAAGTTGCTGGGCGCCTGGGCCGCCGAACTAATGGGCAAAACGGGTGAAGAGGCAGAAGTTTACACCAAAGAGGTAATTATCTCGGATATGGAAGAGAAAGGCGACGAAGACGTCTTCCGTAAAATCCGCGGCGACCTCGATGCACAGAGTATCGAAATGTCAGACCACCGCATCCGCCGCCAGATGGAAGAGCTGATGTCCGTCGCCCGCGAACAAATCCTCAGCGGTAAATAATCCATCCCGAAAGTAAAGGAGGCGCATGTGAATTGCGCCTCCTTTTCTCTCACTTCACATCCTGCCCAGTTCAATTTCACATCAGGCCGGACTCAATATGCCTAGCGCCTGCTGCCGTGTCAGGTGGGCCAGCCGCCAGCAGAAAACGGAAATCGACGGTCAACTGGTATGAAGACCGGGCTTTGTCAGTTCGATGACCAGTTCGGTGATTTTCGAATTAAAATCCGGATTTGAGCGCATCAGCGCAGCAGTCTTCCGTCCTTCCTCGAGCGCCCGTATGTGTGTACGCAATTCTGGCAAATCGTATTCCTGCTCTGTCGATCGGTCAAAAATTGGATGACCTCGTTTGACCCGGCCTGTGGTTTCCGCTGCGTTAAGGCGGCGCTCACATCGACAGGCTGCCTGGGGCGCAACAATCCCGCAGCTGTTTGAAACAAATTCCGTTACCGCCGCGCGGGCACGTTTGAGGCGCTGACGATAAGTGGTTGGGGAGATTTCCAGTATTCTGGCGGATTCGCTATCTGCCATTTCAAAAATCTCGCCCAGCACATAAGCTATCCGCAAGGGGCGGCTCAGACAGGTCAGCACCGCCAAAGTACAGCTGATTTTAATTTCCTCAATTGCAAGGGTGGTTTCCGGCGTTACATTTATCGCATCAGGTGGATCGGAAAGCCCCTGTTCCAGATCTTTGGCAAACCCTTCAAATGTCAGGCGCATTTTCTCAACCCGGCTTTTCTTTCGCCTGCCGACCAAATGGCGACAGGCAATACGCATTGCCCAGGCCCCCGCAGATGTTGTTTCCCGAAGGGCACCTAAGTTGGTTATAATGAGGATCAGAATTTCCTGCGTTGCATCCTCTGCATCTGCAGGATGAGCGAGAAAGCGTATCGCCAAATTATAGACCGGTCGTTCAGCCGACCGAAGTAAGCGGTCGAGTGCGGCGCGGTCTCCCTGCTGCGCCGCCTCAACTTCTTGCGGATCTAGAAAGATCACTTCTCCAGCCTTTCTTTCAACGCCAACAGTTCTTTTTCTAGCGTCTTCATCTGTTCAGCAAGCGCGCCTTCCAGGATTTCCAGCGGGACCGGCGGCGCCATCAATAAAAAGGAAAAAATGGAATTCTCGTCTGAATCCGGTGTGACACGAGAGTAGGCCGTGCCGATTGAACCGTCAGGAAATCGCATTTCCCAATCCACGGTACCACAAGCGGAATCCGTGCGCGTAATCAATTCGATTGGTACATTACCCTGTGGCGTGACCAGTTCCGCGCTTTGATGATCGGCCCTGGCAAAAGCATTGGTCCATTCAACCAGGTTCATTGGTTCCGCCACATAGTCAAATACCTCTTTGAAGGGGCGCGCGATACCTACAGATTGTACGTCATGAGTTTTCATTGTTTTTCCTTTAATAACGACACCGGGAAATCCGGGTGCCTGTTAATAAAGAGGCGGCGGCAGATAAAAACGTGACATAAAAACTGTAGTTTATTTGTTTTGGAGAAAATATTTCACGGAAACCACCTATTCAACGACGACAACTAGCCGAACGCCTCACGCAAGATGGAGATATTTCGTTTTACGGTATAAACTGAAGTAGATAAGGTTGGCCGCGGTATGGCCAACCTTTGCCGTGATGCTAACATATCGAGATGAGGACTTTTCCCTCAGAAATGCGTCACTTCAGGATTATTCACCGAAAACCCGGCGGAAAATCGTATCCACATGCTTGGTGTGGTACTCAAGATCAAAGACTCCCTCGATCTGCTCGGTCGTAAGTGCCTTCGTCACATCAGCGTCGGCCTTCAGAAGCTCCATGAAATCCTCGCCTTCCTTCCAGACACGCATGGCATTGCGCTGAACGAGACGGTATGAATTCTCCCGGCTGACACCGGCCTGCGTCAGGGCCAGCAGGACCCGCTGCGAATGAATGAGACCGCCGAGCTTGTTCATGTTATTCATCATGTTCTCGGGATAGACCACCAGCTTCTCAATCACGGCTGTCAGGCGCGCAAGAGCGAAATCCAGCGTAATCGTCGCATCCGGCCCGATTCCGCGTTCAACGGAAGAATGAGAGATATCCCGTTCATGCCAGAGCGCGACATTCTCCATCGCCGGGATTGTCGCCATGCGAACGAGTCGGGCGAGGCCGGTCAGGTTTTCGGTCAGGACCGGGTTGCGCTTGTGCGGCATGGCCGAGGAGCCCTTCTGCCCCGGTGCGAAATATTCTTCCGCTTCCAGCACTTCCGTGCGCTGCAAATGGCGGATTTCAACGGCCACGCGCTCGATCGAGCTTGCAATGACGCCAAGGGTCGCGAAAAACATCGCGTGGCGGTCCCGCGGAATGACCTGGGTGGAGGCGGGTTCCGGCGTCAGGCCAAGTGATTTGGCGACATGTTCCTCGACAAAGGGGTCGATGTTCGCGAATGTCCCGACAGCCCCGGAAATAGCACAGGTCGCGATATCCTTGCGCGCATTCACCAGCCGTTCGCGGTTACGGTCAAACTCCGCATAGGCCTGTGCCATCTTGAGGCCGAAGGTCACCGGCTCGGCATGGATCCCGTGAGACCGTCCGACGCACACATCGTCCTTATGGGCGTAGGCCTTGGCTTTAAGCGCGGCAAGAAGCTTGTCCATATCGTCGAGGAGAATGTCGCAGGCCTTGGTCAGCTGGACGGAGAGGCAGGTATCCAGAACATCGGAAGACGTCATGCCCTGATGTACGAAACGCGCCTCATCCCCGACATATTCCGCGAGATTCGTGAGAAAGGCGATCACGTCATGCTTGGTTTCCCGCTCGATCTCGTCAATCCGGTCAATATCGAAATTACCACGTTCCCAGACGGCCTTCGCGGCGGCTTCGGGAATCACGCCCAGTTTGGCTTGCGCATCACAGGCATGGGCTTCAATCTCGAACCAGATACGGAATTTACTTTGCGGCTCCCAGAGGGCAGTCATCTCGGGGCGGGCATAACGCGGGATCATGGCGGGCCTTACTTTCTGATTAGATTTGCGAAAAGAAGGGCTGACTAGCAGAGATAGCGGAAAATCTCAACTGCTTAGCGTCGAATCAATCCCGCTTACATCAGGCCGAGCGACTTGAAGCTGACGCATTTACTGTTGCCGACGATAATATGATCATGAATCCGGATATTGAGCGCGGCGGCGGCACTCATGATCTCGGAGGTCATGTCGATATCGGCCTTGGACGGGGTGGTATCCCCGGAAGGATGGTTATGCACGAGGATCAGCGCCGTTGCGCCCAGTTCCAGCGCCCGTTTCACCACCTCTCGCGGATAGACGGCCGTGTGATTGACCGTGCCAGTCTGCTGGACCTCGTCGGAAATCAGGTGATTCTTGTTATTGAGGAACAGAATGCGGAAATGCTCAATTCCGCGGTTCCCCATCGTACCCTGACAATATTCCAGCAGGGCCTGCCAGGAGCCGAGGACATTTTTCTTCTCGATTTCCGCGCGCAGCAGCTTTTCACCCAGGGTTTCCGCGACTTTTAGCGTGGCAATAACCGCATCGCCGACTTTCGGCACCTTACGCAGGGCTTCCGGCTCTGCCTTCAGGACCTTGGACAGGCTTCCGAAGGTGGAGAGCAGGTTTTTTGCCAGCGGTTTCGTGTCACCACGGGGAGCCGCGGCAAAAAGCAGCATTTCAAGAATTTCATAATCCGCGAGGCTACGTGCCCCGGCTTTCAACACCCGCTCGCGCATTCTTTCACGATGGCCAAGCCGGTGATTGTCTTTTTCCTTGGTATTCGGAGGGCGTTCTTCAAAACCGAGGCCGAAGTCCGGTGCATCCAGTTCATGCAACGCGGCCTTCGTCGTCGATTTCTTTGCCTCAGACGTCATACGGTGGTTTGTCCAATCCCTTGGGTGACAGGGTGAATATCTCATATCCCGTTTCGGTGACTCCAAGGGAATGCTCAAACTGGGCGGAGAGAGACCGATCCTTCGTCACCGCTGTCCAGCCATCATCAAGAATCTTGACCTGCCAGGTACCGAGATTGATCATCGGCTCAATTGTGAAGATCATCCCGGGTTTCAGTTCCACACCTTCGCCAGGGGTGCCGTAATGAACGATATTCGGCACGTCATGGAAAACACGCCCGAGACCATGGCCGCAGAAATCCCGCACCACGGAACAGCGCTTGCCCTCAGCAAAATTCTGGATCGCATAGCCAATATCGCCGGTCGTCGCACCCGGTTTTACCACCTCGATCCCGCGCATCAGGGATTCATAGGTGATATCAATAAGGCGCGCCGCTTTCACGCTTGGCTTACCCGCGATATACATCCGGCTGCTGTCTCCATGCCAGCCATCGACGGTCGGCGTGACGTCAATATTGACGATATCGCCTTCTTTCAGCTTTTTCGGCCCCGGAATCCCGTGACAGACAACATGGTTGATGGAGGTGCAGATGGATTTCGGAAATCCGCGATAGTTAAGCGGGGCACAGATGCCGCCACGTTCCGAGATAAAATTCGCGCAGAGCGTATTGAGCTCGTCCGTCGTGACACCCGGGACCACATGCTCGGCAATCATGTCGAGCGTTTCCGCCGCCAATTGACCTGCTTTACGCATGCCCTCAAAGGCCTCAGGACCATGCAATTTTATCACGCCGGTATTGCGATCCGGCGCAGCTATACTCGTTTCATATCTCATAAGCGCTCTTCATATTTTTTCTGGATAATACCTCATGTCACCCCAAAAACAAACTAGGGAATAACCGGAACGACAGACCCGAGGCGAATTTCACTGGTCGTTATGTGGCAGTCATAGCAGATAATTTCAACTCCCGCGTCAATCGCCTCCTGAAACGCCGCTGCGTAGGCGGGATCGATATCGCCGGCAATCCGGAATTTCGTGCAGTCGGTTCGCTGGATCAGGTAGAACATCACCGCCCGATGCCCTTGCTCGACCATGGAGACAAGCTCTTTCAGATGCTTTGCCCCGCGGGCCGTGACCGAATCCGGGAATTCCGCGTGAATGTCGTCGCGCTTCAGCGTGACATTTTTGACCTCCACATAGCAATCGGGCAGTCCGTCCCCTGACAGCAGGATATCAATCCGCGAATTCAGACCATATTTTACTTCCCGCGTCAGCTTTTCGTAACCCGAGAGCGCGGCGACCTGACCGCTCTCAATCGCCTCGGCAACCAGGCCGTTCGGATGCGCGGTATTGATGCCGACCAACGCCCCGTCCACCTCGACCAGTTCCCAGCTATAAGGCAGTTTCCGCTTGGCGTTATCGGAGAGGGAGAGCCAGACCGTCATGCCTTCCTCCTTCAATCCCATCATCGATCCCGGGTTGGCGACATGGGCCGTCAACAACTCGCCGCTTTCAAGCTCGACATCGGCGAGAAAGCGTTTATACCGCTTGATCAAGCGGCCCTTGATGAGGGGAGTGGAAAACTTCATAATTTCACGTCAAACATTCAGGTGGGCAAAAATATCAGATGCCCTTTTTACTCACTTTGTTATGATAACAACACCCCCAAGTCCAGAATATACAGGGAATTTCCATGCCAGATCCGAAACCAGCCGAGACAAAAATAGTTACTGCCGCAATTCTGGTCATCGGCGACGAGATTTTGTCCGGCCGTACGCAGGACAAGAACATGGCCTGGCTGGCCGGGCGTCTGAATGATATCGGCGTACAGCTTCGCGAGGCACGGGTGGTACCTGATATCGAGGCGGAGATTGTCGCGGCCGTCAACGCACTCCGTGCAAAGTTTGATTATGTCTTCACGACCGGCGGCATCGGCCCGACCCATGACGATATCACGGCAGATTCCATCGCCGCAGCCTTCGGGGTCGGCATAGATCATCATCCCGAGGCTATGGCGCTGCTGACCCGCCACTATGAAACGAGTGGCATTGAGTTCAACAATGCGCGGAAACGAATGGCCCGTATTCCCGACGGCGCCAGCCTGGTCAACAATCCGGTCAGCAAGGCGCCGGGTTTTAGAATTGAGAATGTCTATGTCATGGCTGGTGTGCCGACGATTATGCAGGCAATGTTTGAAGAAATTGCGCCGGAACTTGTTGGCGGTCCCAAGGTATTGAGCCGGACGATTGGCGCGGGGCTACCCGAAGGGCGGGTGGCAGAAAAGCTGGGAGCGTTGCAAGAAACCTATCCCGATGTTTCCATGGGTTCCTATCCCTATTTCCGTCAGGGAGAGGTCGGAACAAATCTTGTGCTGCGCTCTATCGACAAGACGGCGCTCGATGCGGCCTATGACGATCTTGCGGCTTATCTTAAGGAGGAAGGGGCGTCTGTCGTCGAGACAACATAAAAAAATGTCGCGTGGCAGTGTTTCATGAAGGGGAGACCTATCAAAAAACACCACCACGTCGACAATGAGGGGCCCACCAAGGGAGAAAACTGGGCCCTTTTCCGTATTAGTTAGCAGGTGGCAGGATGACCGTATCGATGACGTGAATGACGCCATTGCTTGCAATCACATCCGCGGTAACCACCTTGGCAGAACCGTTCAGTACAACACCGTCCATTCCATCAATCATGATCTTGCTGCCCTGAACGCTGTCCGCATCGACTTTCTTGCCGACAACAGCGGAAGCCGGGACCACGCCAGATACGACATGATAGGTGAGAATTTCAACAAGCTTCGCCTTGTTTTCAGGCTTTAGCAGATCCTCAACCGTACCGGCGGGGAGTTTGTCAAAGGCTGCGTCTGTTGGCGCGAAGACTGTGAATGGGCCGGGGCTTTGCAGGGTCTCCACCAGGTCGGCAGCCTTCACTGCGGCTACGAGGGTGTTAAACTTGCCAGCTTCAACGGCAGTGACGACGATATCTTTCTCTGCGGGCGCCGCTTTTGCAGCCATCTTGTTATCCTGAGCACAGGCCGCGGCGAACACGCCGACAAACAGGACTGCTGTAAGTAATTTTAAATATTTAGACATAGTGCCTCCTCAAAATTTCAGGTTCATTCTCAAAACTCAGTCGCGACCTGCGTTTGAAGAGATTTACGGGCTGGGGTAAGGAATAGATCACAGGAGAGTCTTTTTTCTTTTCACCCGACCATGAATTTTGATGCCAGAACCATTTCGGCAAGGCGGGAAAGCCGTGCCAAAAAATCCATGCCGGTGCATTATCTCCTTGTTTCGCAAAACCGATTTGGTTAGTTTGCAATGCGCTGCCCGCATGGTGAAATTGGTAAACACAGTAGACTTAAAATCTGCCGCCCGTAAGGGCTTCCCGGTTCAAGTCCGGGTGCGGGCACCATCGCTTGAAAGATGATTCCGGTTCGGGGGGGACGGAGCATGATCTTCAGCATTGACCATATCGACGATCCTTATCCGGTGCTCGCCGCCGCGCGCGAGAAACATCCGGTGTTCTGGGACCCGGACCTGAGGGCCTGGGTGGTCCTGGAACATGATTTAGTGGCCATGGCCTTCAAGGATGCGCGCTTTTCCTCCGACAGGGTGTCCAAGTTTCGCGGCAAGTTCGCGAACGAAAAACTGGTCCCGCTTTTCAATACGCTGTCGCACCTGATGTTGCAGCAGGACGAGCCGTCCCATACACGCCTTCGCAACCTGATACATTATGCATTCAAGCGGACGGCTGTGGGAACCTACGAAAGTGAGATCCAGCGGCTCGCCGAAAAGCTTCTGAATCCATCTCTGACTTCGGGCAGGCTCGAGTTTGTCGGTGAATTCGCCGTGCCGCTCCCCATTCTTGTGATTTCAGAGATCGTCGGCATTCCCGCGGCGGATCGTGCACAGGTAAAGGCCTGGTGTGATGCCTTTTCCGTCGTTGCGCTCAATTTCTACGCCAATATCACCGATGCGCAGCTCAATGCCGGGGCGGAGGCCGTCGCCGCCTTTACCGACTATCTTCGCACCAAGGTGACCGAGTTGCGGGCTCACCCGAAAGAAGACATCCTGAGCGCCCTTGTCCATGCGGAAGAGGACGGGGACACACTCAGTCTCGATGAACTGGCCGCCAACACGCTGCTTCTGCTCAATGCGGGGAATGAAACCACGACCTGCCTGCTGACAAACGGCCTGCTCGCCCTGATCCAGAATCCCGAGGCGATGGCGCGGCTTCGTCGCGACCCGTCGCTGATCCCGAATGCCGTTGAGGAAATGCTCCGTTACGACAGCCCGATCCAGTTTATGGGTCGCCTTGCCGCGACGGATATCGAACTGGGCGGCGAGAGTATCCGGGAAGGAGACACCGTCTTGCTCGCCCTTGGCGCCGCCGGACGCGACCCGAAAACCTTCGACGCGCCGGATGATCTGCAAATTGACCGCCATCCCATCCAGCATGTGAGCTTTGGCAGCGGACATCACATCTGCGCTGGCCTCCAACTCGCCCGAATGGAAGGCCGAATTGCGTTTCAGACCTTGCTGGAGACATTTAAAGATATCTCCCTCGCCACCGACACCATAGAGTTCGGTACGAATGTAAATCTCCGCTGTCCCGAAGCAATGCCGTTGAACGTCAAGCCGGCGAGCTGAACACAACCCGATAAAGCCTTTTGCAATTTAACGCCAACTCCATAATATAACAGTTGGATCGACACGACGGGCAGTTGAGGACGCGAGTATGGCACTCTTTCGAATAGCAACGCTTGCAGCAGGGGTTGTAATCGCCCTCGTGAGCGGACCGCCGGATGCTGTCGCCGCGGAGCGGGCAACGCGTGCGGAGGCCGTTATCCTCGACCTTTCGCGACAGGCGCGGGACATTCTCTCGCAGACCGACAAGCCGATCCGCGCCCGTGAAAGCCAGCTTGCCACTTCCATTGGCCGACATTTTCATTTCACCCTGATATCAGAACTTGTTGTCGGGCCGGATTGGGCGGATTTGCCCCAGCATCAACGGCAGGAATTCCTCAATCTTTTTCGCGATTTCTACCTCCTTTCCTACGGCAGCCAGCTCGGCGGCTATCCCGATGACGACTTCACCATCCTCGCGGTTGAGGAGAAAGGCGCGCGCGACGCCTTCGTCACCACACGCCTGATCCGCCCCAAAAGGGACCCGGTCGTGGTCGACTGGCGCCTGCGGGAGGTTCTCGGCTCACCGCTTATCATCGATATCCTCATCAACGGGACCAGTGTCGCCATCAGCCACCGAGAAGGATTTCAGCCGGTGCTCTCCAGCGACGGGATTGAGGGCCTGATCACATTGTTCCAGATCCGCGCCGAACGGCTGAATGCAGAAACCCGCGGGTTTGCCGCCGGCGAGCTTTTCGAGCAGGGCCGCTTTGCGGAAGCGGTCGCGATCTGGGAGGATCTGGCGCAAAAGGGCAACCCGGAGGCGCAGTTCAACCTCTCAACCATGTATGCGGAGGGCCGCGGAACCGAGCCTGACAGCGCCAAGGCCGACTATTGGAACAACCGGGCACTTAAAGCGGGCTATCCGCCGGCGCAGCATAACCACGCGCTGAGCCTGCTGGCGCAGAAACAGGAAAAGGCGGCGGTCGCGCTTCTCGAAAAAGCCGCGCGGGCAGGGTTCGCGCCGTCACAATATACCCTTGGCAAGATGTACAGCTACGCCCTTGGAGTGAGGGAGGACCCGGCCCGCGCCTTTGAGTATATCCGTCTCGCCGCCAATTCCGGCCTGCCCGAGGCGCAGTATAATCTCGGTAAAATCTATCGGGACGGCTATGGCACGGCAGCGGATATAGAGGCGTCCTTCACCTGGTTCGAGCGGGCGGCCCAACAAGGCCACGGCAAGGCGCAGGCCAAGCTCGCCGCACGCTACGGCAGCGGGGAGGGGATCGCCCATGATGATGTGGAGGCGCTGAAATGGGCCATCCTCGCCACGCAGGAGGGGGAGGAGGACGCGGCCGAATGGCAGAAACTCTATAAAGGCCGCATGGCCGACGCCGATATCACTCGCGCGGAGCTGCTCGCGAAGGAGTTCAAGCCCAACCGCGAGGAACCCTGACCCGCTGCAATGGCGAAGGTTGTATGCCTACAGTGTTTCTGCTAGATGTCTGCGCATATTATGCGTAAAGTTAATTTAGCAACCATCAAGTGGAAGATATTGTGACGGCGCTGATCGACCTGGAGACGACCTTTCTTAAATGCCTTGGTACGGCGGGCTATACCGATGATCCCTATGATCTGTGGGAGCTGAATGACGTTTTCCCGACCGAGGTGGTCGATGAGTTGCTGACCCTCAAGATCGGGCCCGGCGAGATGGACTACCGCATCGGCCGCCGCGAGATTAATAATGACAAGCGCAACTATTTCGATGTCGGACGTCAGGCGGAATTCCCGGTCTGCCGGAATGTGGCGGCGCTGTTGCAGGCGCCCGAAACCGTTTCCGCGATCGAGAAGAAATTCAACCTCGACCTCACCGGGACCTTCCTCCGGATCGAGCTCACGCAGGATACGGACGGATTCTGGCTCGAGCCGCACACTGACATCGGGGTGAAGAAGTTCACCATGCAGATCTACCTCTCCCGCGATGCGGAGGCGGGAACCTGGGGCTCCTCCATCTACAAGGACAGCCAAACCTTCGTCCGCAATGTGCCTTTCCGGAGCAATACGGCAAATGTGTTCGTACCGTCGCCGCATACCTGGCACGGGTTTGAACCGCGCCCCATCAACGGAATCCGCAAGAGCCTGATTGTCAATTATGTCACCGATAAATGGCGCGCGCGCCATGAGCTCGCATTTCCGGAAACGCCGGTTCGCACAGCTTAAACCCGCCGTCACGTCGATAGAGAACTAATAAGGACATGACACAAAAAAAGCGACCCCGGGAAGAGGCCGCTTTTCCAGATAAGTTCACATATTTAACCTATGACGGTCACAACGACCATCTGCCGAAAATCAGCCTTGGTAGGCTCCGGCGGCATAGGTCAACTCGTAACTATGGCTGTATATCTCCAGGATATTGCCAAACGGGTCTTCCATGTAAATCATGCGGTATGGTTTTTCGCCGGGATAATAATACCGTGGGGCTTTCATGCGTTTTTTCCCACCTGCGGCGACAATTTTCTCCGCCAAGCCCTCAACATCGGGATCCTGAACACAGAAATGGAAGACGCCGGTCTTCCAGTACTCAAAATTATTTTCCGGATTTTCCTGATTCTTGAAACAAAATAATTCTACGCCGACACGGTCTCCGGTGGAAAGATGGGCAATTCTAAATTCACCCCAGCCCGCGCCAAAGACATCTGTGCACATTTCACCAATGGCACTGTCATCTTCGGTTATCGTTGTCGGCTCCATAATCAGGTACCAACCAAGCACTTCGGTATAAAATTTGACGGCCTTTTCCAGATCCGGAACCGAAATGCCGATATGGGAAAATGTTCTTGGATAGACGGGATTTATCACTGTGACCTCTAAAAATATAAGAATAACCCGGAAAAGTTATTAGTGGGGTTGGGCTGCAGACATGATTAGCTTTCCGGTTCCACTAATTGTGGGAACGGGGTACATGGATATACAAACAGGATGTTTCAACCCGGATCTTGGCGGAAATGATTATTTTGACGGAAAGCCACAGCAAATTACCTGCGGTTCAATCACCCGGAAAAATCATATCTTACATAATATAGGATATTTAGGAGAAATGGTGAGCCCGACAGGATTCGAACCTGTGACCCGCTGATTAAAAGTCAGCTGCTCTACCAACTGAGCTACGGGCCCACAATTTGTGATGTATATCACGACCTTGGCTCTCCGAAAAGGACACCGTAACATCGCAATGCGCCGCAACATAGGGACGTCCCGCCGGATGGTCAAGCATCCATTTCGTTTTTTTTACCCGACCCGGCGAATTGCGGTTATTTGCCACGGAAGTATTTTAAGGATGGACGGCCCGGCGGCCAAATGGCAGTAATTACCGTATGTCTTGTTAATGAAAGAGGAAACGGATGATTTCGAAATTTCTGTCACGCCTGAGCGTCGGACTGATGCTGGCAGGTCTGCTTGCGCTCTCTGTTACCCCGGCGCAGGCCGCAGACCCGGAAAACACCCTTTACCTTGACCTGGAATACGGACGCGTGGTCATCGCAATGCGGCCGGATCTTGCCCCGAACCATGTTGCCCGGATCAAGGAACTGACGCGGGAGGGATTCTATGACGGCCTCAAATTCCATCGCGTAATTGAAGATTTCATGGCCCAGACCGGCGATCCCAAAGGGGATGGCACCGGCGGTTCGGGACGCAAGTTACGCTCCGAATTCTCGAACGCGCCGCATGTGCGGGGTGTCGTCTCCATGGCCCGGGCCAGCTCTCCCCATAGCGCCGACAGCCAGTTCTTCATTGTAACGGCCGATTCTCACTTCCTCGACCGGAAGTACACCGTCTGGGGCGAAGTGGTTGAGGGTATGGAGTTCGTCGACCTGATCAAGAAGGGAGTCGGCAGAAGCGGCATGGTCCCGGGCGAGCCTGACATCATCGTCAAGATGCAGGTCGCCGCGGATGCGAAGGATTAATCCTTCGCCGTTGTTCTAGTCGTCTCGCCTAGATGCACCTGCCGCCGTCCACTTCCAGGGCGACACCGGTGATGAAGGATGCATCGTCAGAGGCCAGCCACAGCGCCGCGTGAGCCAGATCACGCGGCGTGTTTTCCCGCCCCAGCGGGATTGTCGCCACGAACTTGTCGCGGATTTCCTGCGTATCGACACCCCCCATGAATTCCACTGCCATCGGCGTATGGGCAAAGACCGGGCAGAGCGCGTTGACCCGCACCTGCTTCGGCGCCAGTTCTATGGCCATGGATTTTGACATGGTGACTACGGCCCCCTTGCTGGCGTTATACCAGGTCAGGCCGGGGCGGGGGCTCAAGGCCGCAGTGGAGGCGATATTGACGACGTTTCCGCCATTTTCCAGCATATGCGGGATAATGCCTTTCGTCGTCAGGAAGATGCTTTTGACATTCACCTCGAAGATTTTATCGAATGTCTCGACATCCACGTCGAACATCGATCCGTTGCGCTGGGGCATGCCGGCGTTATTCACCAGGATGTCGATCTTCTGAAAATTATCCAGTGTCTGCTGTGCCATCGCGGCGATGTCATCCGCGCTTGTGACATCACATTCAGAACTGATGGCAATGCCACCGGCATCGGTAATATCTTTTGTGACTGCCGCAGCCGCCGCGCCGTTGAGATCGCTGACCACGACTTTCGCCCCTTCGGCAGCGAACAGCTTCGCCATACCTTCACCAAAACCGGAACCCGCGCCCGTTACAATGGCGACCTTGTCTTTTAACCGCATGAATATCCTCCTATTATCTGGCAGGATAGTTCACTCTTCGCGCTCAATTGGCAAGAGGCCCGGCAAAAATTTTTACAGGCTGGATCAGGCGGGCGGAAAGGTCAGGCCGCCTTGGGGCAGATTCTGTCTCGCGGCAGATAAAGGGTGACGACGGTTCCCTCACCATATTTGCTGATAAGTTCCAGCCGCCCTTCGTGCATTTCCGCAAGGTTTTTCGACAGCGGCAGGCCGAGCCCCGTGCCGTGATACTTCCGGCTTTTGTCATTGTCCACCTGGACAAATGGCGTCAGCGCGCGCTCGATATCGCCTTCGCGGATACCGATGCCGTTATCACTCACGCTTATCTTCATCCCCTCATTCTCCAGTAGCTGGACAGAGGTGATGATGCGCCCGCCTGTGGGGGTGAACTTGACGGCATTGGACAGAAGGTTGATCAGGATCTGCTTGATCATCCGCCGGTCCGCGAATATCTGCGGCAGCAGCGGATCGAATTCAAGCTTGATATTGATGTCATTCTCGATGGCGCGTTGCTGGGTCAGCCGGATACATTCATTGACCAGCACATCGATCTCGACCTTTTCCTCGTTGATTTTCTGCTCACCGGCCTCAATCTTGGAGAAATCGAGAATATCATTGATCAGGTCCAGAAGATGCAAGCCGCTCGAATTGATATCATGCGCATATTCCAGATATTTCTTCGATCCGACGGGTCCGAATATCTCGCTGATAATCACCTCGGAAAATCCGATCACGGCATTGAGCGGCGTACGCAGTTCATGGCTCATATTGGCCAGGAACTTGCCCTTGATCTGGGCCGCATATTCCGCTTCATCCTTGGCCTGTTTCAGGAAATCCTCAATCTGCATCTGCGCCGAAATATCGCGGATCACCAGCTGCAGGATATTTCCTTCCCCATAGAGCAGGGCGGAGGCTTCCATTTCAACATCGGTCTTCCCGCCGTCCTCGCGGATAACCTTCGACTTGAGCGGCGGCAGGTTCTTAATGATGTCAGCATTGTCGGCGCTGCCAAAATAGGGGGCCAGCGCCTCACTGTCCGAATAAGGGAAATAGCTGGAAATCTTCCGGCCGATCAGATCATGCCGGTTCTTAAGCTTGAACAGCTCCAGTGCCGCTTCATTGACATAGATGATGAAGCCGCCCTTATGCGCGACAATTGCATCCGGTGACAGCTCCACCATGCTGCGGTAGCGGTCCTCATTTTCGCGCAACGCCTTGTCGGCGAGGCGGGTCGCGGTCACATCCGAAGCAGTCAGGATAAATCCGCCGTCAGGACAAATGCTGAAGGAGATCTCAAGGATTTTGCCATTTGCGAACTCGCGATCCACCTTGCCGAATACGCGGCCATCCATATGCTCCAACGTTTCAGCAATAAAGGCGTCCGGATTATCACCAACATTTACATATTTCTCGAAATTACAGGCGAGAATATCACGCAACGTTGTTTCCGGTTTGAACAGGCTATCGTCCAACTCGAACAGGTCCACATAACGGTTATTCCATTTTAGCAGTCGGAACTGTTCGTCAAACACGCTGATACCGATCTCGATATTATCAAAGACGATATCCAGCATTGACTGCTTGGACTGCAAGGATTGATGTTCATGTCTTGTTTGCCGCGACTGCAGGAGCGCAAAACCCGAACAGATCAGCAGACCAGCGGCGGCAATAAGGCAGTAAACGGAGCTAAACATGCTCTGGGTCAAAAATGACACCAGCAGAACGCCGCCAAGCGATCCCGATACCAGGGCAACTCTGTTATCACCCCATATATTTCTAAGTTTTTGATAGGCCATCGACCGTTTTCTGGTCCCATTAATATACACGGTGACTCAGGCAGCACCGTAAACTAGCGGTAATTGTACAAGGTTTTTCTTAAGAGGAGGTTTACGAAACACCGCGGAAAAGAATTTTCCAAAGACAGGTCTCGGGCTTCGTGGTAATGTGCGCCAATGTTCAGGTTATGCCGGTAACTCTGTATTATTTATATTGTTTTGAAGCTAGTTAGCGAGACATGTTTAAAAAATCGACACCCCCCGCCGAAGACGAAGACAGAAAGCCCGTTCTGGTTGAACCGGCCCCAAAAGTCAGCCCGTTCGCACGTCTTCGCACCTATTTCCTGACCGGTATTGTCGTCACCGCCCCGATCGCGATTACGATTTACCTGACCTATGTTTTTGTCTCCTTTGTCGACGCGAATATCACGCCGCTCATCCCGGCACGCTATAACCCCGAAACATATCTGCCGTTCAGCGTTCCGGGCCTTGGCGTTATTATCGCCGCATTCGCCCTGATCGTGATCGGGTTCCTGACGGCCAATTACCTCGGCCGTGCCCTCCTTACCTTTGGTGAGCGAATTGTCGGCCGGATGCCGGTGGTGCGTTCCATCTATCATGCACTCAAGCAGATAATGGAAACGGTTCTCGCGCAATCGAGCACGTCCTTCCGGGATGTTGTCCTGGTGGAATATCCGCGACCAGGTATATGGGCACTCGCTTTCGTGACCAGCACCGCAGAAGGGGAGGTTGACCAGCTGCAGGATGACGACATGATCAGCATCTTCCTGCCGACCACGCCCAATCCGACGTCCGGCTTTCTGCTGTTTGTGCCCAAAAAAGACCTCAAATATCTCAAGATGACGGTTGAGGAGGGGGTCAAGCTCGTTATCTCCGCCGGCATGATCTGGCCGGAACCCCCGAAACCAGAGGGTAAGGGCAACGAGAAAGCGACAAAGCAGTCGCCAAAGAAGCCGGAAGACAAGGCTAAATCCTCGTCAACCGGATAAATACTTTATCGCGCTGTCCCGCTCGAACAGATAGAGCAGGGTTTTGAGCGCCTTTCCCCGTTTCCCGTCAAGCTTCCTGTCTTTTTCCAGAATTAGTCGCGCATCATCGCGGGCAATGGTCAAAAGGCGCGAATGTGCATGCAGATCGGCGACTTTGAATTCCGGCAGGCCGCTTTGTCGCGTGCCCAGAAGTTCACCGGCGCCGCGTAAGCGCAAATCCTCCTCCGCGATGCGAAAGCCATCCTCCGTCTCGCGCAGAATGCCAAGGCGCGCCTTTTGCGTTTCACTGAGCGGTCCTGAATAGAGCAGTAGGCAGGTACCTTCCAGACCGCCGCGCCCGACACGCCCGCGCAGTTGGTGGAGCTGGGCAAGGCCAAAGCGTTCCGCATGCTCGATGATCATCACCGTCGCCTCGGGCACGTCGACGCCCACCTCGATCACCGTGGTGGCCACCAGTATCTTGATCTCCCCCGCCATAAAGCGGCGCATGGTGGCGTCCTTCTCGTCCGCCTTCAGCCGACCATGGATCAGGCCAACCTGCTCCCCATATAGATGCTGGAGGGTGGTAAAGCGTTCCTCCGCGGCGGCCACATCGAGTACCTGCGATTCCTCAACCAGCGGGCAAACCCAGTAGATCCGCTCTCCCGCGGCGAGCTTGCGCTTCAACCCCTCTGCAACCGCGTCAAGCCGCGCAAGATCAATGGCCCGTGTATCGACGGGCTTTCGCCCCGGTGGCTTCTCCGCGATGATCGAAACATCCATGTCGCCATAGGCCGTGAGCGCCAGCGTACGCGGGATCGGCGTTGCCGTCATCACCAGCACATCGACGCCCCCGTTACCATCGCGCCCCTTCGCGCTTAGCGCCAGACGCTGATGCACGCCGAAACGATGCTGCTCATCGATAATGGCGAGACCGAGATCATGAAACCGGACATCCTCCTGAAAAAGAGCATGAGTGCCAACCACCAAATCGACAGCGCCGCATTCAAGCTCCGCCAGTACTTCCGTCCGTTTCTTTCCTTTAAGCCGGCCGGTAATCAGCAGGCATTTGAGTCCTGCCTCGGTCGCCAGCGGCTCGATCGCGTTAAAATGCTGATGGGCAAGGATTTCCGTCGGCGCCATGATGGTGGCCTGCGCCCCGGCCTCAACGGCCTGCGCCATCGCGAGCAGGGCGACCACCGTCTTGCCGCTGCCCACATCCCCCTGCAGCAACCGCAGCATCCGGTGCGGCCCGGCCATGTCGTCCTCGATCTCCTTAAGCGCATTATTCTGCGCCGCTGTTAAGGTGAAGGGCAGGGCGGCCCGAACTTTCTCCCGCACCTCGCCCTTACCAACAAGCGACCTGCCGGGCTTACGCTTCATGCTACGGCGAACAAGCTCCAGTGCCAACTGGTTGGCGAGCAGTTCATCATAGGCAAGGCGGGCGCGGGCGGGGGTGGATCGGTCAAAATCCACCTCCGTAGTCGGGGAGTGCGCCTCGATCAGGCTATCCTTCCAGCTTTTCCAGCCCTCCCGCGTTACCAGGCTGGCATCATTCCATTCAGGCAGGTCGGGAAGCATGGCGAGGAACTGCCGCGCCGCCTTCAGGAAAGTGGCGTTGGTCACCCCCGCTGTCAGGGGATAAACCGGCTCGAAGGTCGGGATCGTCGCCGCTGTCTCATTTGTGGCGATATGATCGGGATGGGTAATCTGGTAGTCACCGGCATATTCCTCCAGCTTACCGCTGACGATCCGCTCTTGCCCCTCGGGAAGTTGCTGTCGCAGATACCCCTCGCGGCCATTGAAGAAGGTGAGGGTGAGGGGCGAATCGCCGGCATGGCACTGGATTCTGTATGGCACCCGGCGATTGCGGGAGGGTTGATGCTGATCGACCCGAAGTGTCACGATGACATTCTGGTCGATTAAATCCGGCGTCAGGGAGGTCACCTGTTGCCGTGTGACCAGCCCGGACGGCAAATGCCACGCAAGATCGATAATGTTTGGCCCGGCCAGCTTCTCGATCAACGCCGTCAACCGTGGCCCGATACCGGTAAGCTTGCTGACAGGGGAAAAAAGTTGATACAGGATTTCTGGGCGCACCGGTTTTCCTCATGGATTATTTCCGGCCATTGTGCTGCGTGACGCCGTCTCAGGTCAATGCCGCATCCTCGATAATCCGCTATCGATGTCACTTCCTGCTGACAGGGCGGGCAAGACAGGTTATATCCTACCCCACCTCAAAAAAAAGCATGTGACCATGACAGAAGATATTACAATCCGCCGCAAACGGCTTATTCATCGTTCTCTCTATACCGGCATGAAAGAGACAGACCTGCTGCTTGGCGGCTTTGCCCGCAAGCACCTGATGGATTTTTCCTACGAAGAACTCGATACCTATGAGGCGTTGCTTGAAGCAGGAGATCCGAACATTTATGTCTGGGCCGTTGGTCGCGAAGAAGTGCCGCCGGAATTCCAGACAAATGTCATGGCGCTGCTTCAGGAATTCACCCGGTTTGAGCAACGCAGCAAAGATTAAGCCTGCATGAGTGAGACAACAATTCCGCGCCTTCGCACCCGGATTTTGGAGCTGTCGCAAGGCGGGCATGCCTTTCGCGTTGAATCGGTACCGGAAGGGTATGACGCCTATCTTCTAGGCGAAGTGCTGCGCGAAAGTGACCGCGACCTTCTTTTCGTGCTGCGCGATGATCTGCGCATGGCAGCCAGTGAAGCGACACTCGCTTTTTTCCGCCCTGACATAGAGGTTATCAGCTTTCCCGCCTGGGACTGCCTGCCCTATGACCGGGTATCGCCGAACTCCGAGATTGTTGCCCACCGGATGACAAGCCTTGGCCGGATGACGGAAAGTTCTGACCGGCCGCGTATTTTCCTCACCACCCTCAATGCCGTCACCCAGCGGGTACCGCCGGTCGAGATGGTCAGGAACAGTCGTCTCAGCATTCAATTGGGAGACAAGGTAAACGGGGCGGAGCTCGCTGCTTATCTCGTCGCCAACGGGTTTACCCGCATCGGGACAGTGATGGAACCAGGCGAGTTTGCCGTGCGCGGCGGTCTGATCGACATCTTTCCGCCGGGTGCGGAAAATCCGGTCCGGTTGGATCTTTTCGGCGACAAGGTCGATGGCATCCGCGCCTTCGATGCGCTGACGCAGCGATCGACGGGCAAGATCGACAAGCTCGAATTCACGGCCGCCTCCGAGTTTCTGCTGAATGACAGCTCAGTGCCGCTGTTCCGTTCCCGCTACCGGGAGGAGTTCGGCGCCGTCACCCAGGATGACCCCCTCTATGAGGCAGTAAGCGAGAAACGCCGCCATGCCGGAATGGAGCACTGGCTGCCGCTATATCACGAGAAGATGGCAACGGTTTTTGACTACCTTCCGGAAGCCACCGTCTTTCTCGATCATATGCTGGAAGAAGCACTGGCGGCACGACACGACACGGTCATCGACTATTACCAGAGTCGGAAGGATGCCGCCCCATCGGGAGCCGCCGATTATAAGCCGCTGCCGCCTGACTATCTTTACTTGCCTCCTGATGAGTGGCATCAGGCCATCGCCAACCGGGCCGTCGGGCAGTTTTCCCCGTTCAGAAGTGGGACCGAGGATACCGTTACATTGGATGCGGACGGGAAGGCGGGGCGGGACTTCGCGCCGGAACGTGCCCGCCATGAGGCCAATATCTATGATTACCTTAAGTCCCATGTCGTCGAGGCACTGGGCGACAAGAAGCGGGTTATTCTCGCCTATTTCACCAATGGCTCGCGCGTGCGGAACAAGACCGTTCTCGCCGATCACGGGATCGAGCCGGTCCGGGAGATTGAGGATTTTCGCGATATTTCCGGGCCAAATATCCCAAACCTTGCCGTCCTCCCGCTCGAAAAGGGGTTTGAGACCCCGGATTTTGTAATCATCGGTGAACAGGATGTGCTTGGCGACCGTCTGGTACGGCCGCGAAAATCATCGAAACGCCATGAAAATTTCATCGCCGAGGCCTCGCAGCTTTCCCCCGGCGACTATGTCGTCCATGTAGACCACGGGATCGCCCAGTATGAGGGGCTGACGACAATTGAAATCTCGGGCGCGCCGCATGACTGCGTGACGCTGCTCTATGCCGGCGGGGACAAGATCTACCTGCCCGTCGAGAATATCGAGATGCTCTCGCGCTATGGCGGCAGCGATATGGCGGCCGTGCTCGACAAGCTTGGCGGCTCCGGCTGGCAGGCCCGCAAGGCGAAGCTGAAAAAGCGGGTGATGGAGATGGCAGATCAACTGATCGGGATCGCCGCCGCACGGGCGCTCCGCAAGGCAGACCGGCTGTCACCGCCGGATGGTCTCTATGCCGAATTCTGTGCGGAATTCCCGTTCGAGGAAACGGAAGACCAGCTCAAAGCCATCGAGGATACACTCGCCGATATGGCAAGCGGACGACCGATGGACCGGCTAATCTGTGGCGATGTCGGCTTCGGTAAAACGGAGGTGGCCCTCCGGGCTGCCTTCACCGCGGCCATGGCCGGGCAGCAGGTGGCGATTGTTACCCCGACGACGCTGCTTGCCCGCCAACATTATAAAGGCTTTACCGCGCGCTTCGCGGACCTGCCTGTCAAGATCGCCCAGCTCTCGCGCATGGTGACTGCCAAAGAAGCAAGCCAGACGAAAGTGGAACTCGCGACGGGGCAGGTCGATATCGTCATCGGCACCCATGCACTTCTCGCAAAATCCATAAAATTCAATAACTTGGGACTCGTTATTGTCGATGAGGAACAGCATTTTGGCGTTGGTCACAAGGAACGATTGAAGGAATTGCGCGCCGACGTCCATGTGCTCACCCTGACCGCGACGCCGATCCCGCGCACCCTGCAGCAAGCAATGACGGGTATTCGTGACCTTTCGATCATCGCGACCCCACCAGTGGACCGGCTTGCAATCCGCACCTTTGTCCTGCCGTTCGATCCGGTTGTCCTGCGCGAGGCGTTGCTGCGGGAGCATTACCGTGGCGGCCAGAGCTTTATTGTCTGTCCACGCCTGAAGGACCTGCCCGAGATTGGCAACTTCCTCCGGGAGCATGTGCCGGAAGTTAAATATGTCACGGCGCATGGCCAACTCGCCGCCAAGGAACTTGATAGCGTGATGAACGCATTTTATGATGGCGCCTATAACGTTCTGGTGGCGACGAATATTGTCGAATCCGGCCTCGATATCCCGTCCGCCAACACGCTGATTACCTATCGCGCCGATATGTTCGGTCTGGCCCAGCTCTACCAGATCCGGGGCCGCATTGGACGCTCCAAGACGCGTGCCTACGCCTATCTTACCCTGCCACCCCGCAAGCGACTTACGGATGCCGCGGAGAAACGCCTGCGAGTCCTGCAATCACTCGACACCCTGGGGGCAGGGTTCACCCTTGCAAGCCATGACCTGGATATTCGCGGGGCAGGGAACCTTCTCGGCGATGAACAATCGGGTCATATCAAGGAAGTCGGGTTCGAGCTGTATCAGGAAATGCTGGAAGAAGCGGTGGCGAACGCCCGGGAAACGGAACTCGGCCATGCGGGCGAAACAGAGGATAAATGGTCGCCCAGCATCAATATCGGTACATCCGTGCTGATTCCGGAGCATTATGTCGCCGATCTGTCGCTGCGGATGGAACTCTACCGCCGCATTGCCGCACAGGAAACCGCCGAGGAAATCAACGCCTTCGCCATTGAGTTGGTGGATCGTTTCGGACCGCTCCCCGATGAGGTGTCCCACTTAATCGAGGTGATGACGATCAAGTATTTCTGCCGCGAGGCGAATATTGAAAAGATCGAGGCCGGGCCAAAAGGGGCGGTGCTGAGTTTCCGCAACAACAAGTTCGACAATCCGGGCGGGCTTGTGGAGTTTATCTCCCGCGCGCCGGGGTCAACGAAGCTGCGCGGCGATCACAAACTGGTGCACAGCCGCAGCTGGCAGCATCCGGAGGATCGGTTAAAGGGAGTTCTCTGGCTGGCCCAGAACCTCGCGAAGATCGCCCGGGCGGCAGCCTGACCTATTCCGGGTTTTCCGCCTCGTTGGCCTCATGTTCCGCGATCTTGTCGAAGGCGGCGAGGAAAGCTGCTGGATCCTGCGCCCCGGACACGGCATATTTATCATTCAGGATAAAGAAGGGGACGCCGGAAACGCCCATCTGGCGGGCGCGCATGTCCTCTTCACTCACCAGGTCACGATCAGCGCCTTTTTCCAGCAGGTCCGTTACCAGCGTCTTGTCCATCCCGGCCTCTTCCGCGGCGGCGATCAAGACGGTATGGTCTCCGATGTCTTCGCCATCAACAAAGAAACGGCGGAACAGGATTTCCACAAGGGCATCCTGACATCCCGCAGAATGGGCCCAGCGGATCAACCGATGGGAGTCGAGGGTGTTCGGTGTACGCTCTATTTTTGAAAAATTAAAAGGAATATCAACCGCTTGACCGGCAATCTTGATGTTTTCATAGAGCTCTTTCGCTCGTTCGGCACTCCCGAATTTTCGGGCAGTGAATTCCTTCCTGTCCGCGCCCCCTTCGGGCATGTCGGGATGTAGCTGAAAGGGATGCCAGGTAACCTCTACCTCAAGGTCGGGCCGGGCCGCGAGGGCCGCTTCTAGTTTCCGTTTGCCAATGAAGCACCAGGGACAGACGGTATCGGAGACAATATCTATTTTCATCCCCTAATTATAGGGCGGCCGCTGAGGTCATTCAAGGGGTATCTGGAACGATCGGTCTAGAATACTGAAACTTACGCCGCTTTTTCGTCACCCATCCCTTGGGAAAGTCCACGCTCGACGACATCTTCAATCGTATCATTCGGCTGGACTTCTGCCAGCCCTACCGATGTTTCCACCTGGACGGACTTGGGAACATACGACAGGGCGAATTCGGTGCTCCGCAGCACCCCTTCAACCCGCTTAAGCGCGATAAGTGCTTCCACCTTGCGGGTGCCGGGCAGGGCAATCAGGAAATGACCGGTATCAAGATGGCTGCAGAAATCCTCTCCGCGCACGAGATTGGAAAGGGCGGAGCCGACCTGCCGGAGAAGCTGGTCAGAAGGCGGGTAGCCGTATTTTTCCTTCACTTTATCCAGATTGTCGATCTTGATGGTTGCCACGGACAGGACCTTGTGTTGCGCCGCATGTTCCTTGAACATAACCGGCAAATGGGTCCGCATGAAGCCGCTGGAATAGAGGTCTGACGGTCCATCGGCCACGGGATGCTGCTTGGCAAGCCTGAACAGGTTCTGGATAGCAAAGCGATAACGGTATTGCTGGATTTGCAGGCCAACACGGTTAATCAGCGCGTCCATTTCCGTCTCGTGAAAAATGATATCTGATACGCCATGTACAAAGGCGGCGCGACGGTTCTCGGTATTTTCCAGCACCATCAGAACAGGGAGGTTATAGAGGCGCGTATCCGCCCTGATATCATTGCAGAGCCGCAAATTAGCATCGCCAAGCCCCACGCCGGAGAGGATCACCGCGTCAAATTCCCGCGATCGCAAGTCTTCAAGCGCCAATTCCGGATTTTTGCAGATATGGATATTTGTCTTGGTATCGAGACGGAGGAGAATATTTCCCAAAACAACCGTCTTGTTACCGACAATCAGAATATTGGCTTCCCCGATATCCGGCTCGGGAGAGGTGACGGTTGAGAGGTCGACCCCATAGGTTTCCGTGGTCGCAATCCGGCGCGCCAGTTCCTGCTCCATATTCTCCAGCCGTACAAGAGAGGCGACACGGCTCAAAAGCTCAAGATCGCAATATCCCGGGGAGATGGTCTGGATCCGGCACTTAATGTCCGCCGGACCGATCAGCAAGGTCGGAAGGGCGTGCTCAATCGCCATTCGGGCAATGTCCTTCACATTGACATGGGCGGTGTTGTTCTCACCATCGATCAGGATCAGGTCAAACGATTGATCTCCAAAATCCTCCTCGAACATTTGAAGGAAGGACAGGCGGGTGCAGCGGTATCCTGCCTCAACCAGACAGGGTTCAATCTTATTTGCCGGGCTGTCCGAGACAACCAGAAGGTTGGCGGCGTAACGCATAACTCAACATCTCCAAATTTACTGGCACCAGTTTGACATTTAAATTCTTAAAATAACGTGAGTTTTCCGTAATTTCCGCCAATCATGTCCGTATTGATTGCTGGATATGCAAATGGAACCTTGATTTTGGGATGGGGACGGGAAATCATATGATAGGGAGAGACAATCAACAATTAGCCGTAATTCAGGAGATATTTATGACATCGCCGCACAATCTCGAGGGCAGGCATGCCCTGGTAACGGGTGCTTCCTCCGGCCTGGGCCGTCAATTCGCGCTGACCCTCGCACGGGCCGGGGCAAAGGTAACACTTGCGGCGCGCCGGACAGACCGGCTGGAAGCCCTCGCGACGGAGATTGCGGCGTTTGACGGACGGGCCCTGCCGGTGCGAATGGATGTCACGGATGTCGCCAGCATTCAGGAGGCTGTCCATGTCGCGGAAACGGAACTCGGGCCGGTCAACATCCTCGTCAATAACAGCGGTGTCAGCGCCCAGTGCCCGGCCGAGAATGTGACCGAGGAAGATTTCAATTATGTCATGGATACCAATGGCAAGGGCGCGTTTTTCATGGCCCAGGCCGTCGGGCAAAGCATGATCCGCCATGGTCAAGGCGGGAAGATCATCAATATCGCCTCCGTCGCCGCCTCAAGAGTGCTCAAGCAGAGTATCACCTATTGCATGTCAAAGGCGGCTGTCGCCCATATGACCCGCGCGCTTGCCGAGGAATGGGGGCGCCATAAAATTCAGGTCAATTGCCTGAATCCGGGCTATATTGTCACCGAACTCAACAGTGAATATTGGAAAACCGAGTCCGGAAAGCGTCTCATCTCCAAGTTGCCGGGCCGACGGGTAGGGGATCCGGCCGATCTGGACGGTGCGCTTTTGCTGCTTGCCGGTCCTGGTTCCGATTTCATGACCGGCTCCGTCATTGCGGTCGACGACGGCATGACCGCCCAAGGGTTTTAGAGGATGTAAATGGCTGATGTGAACGGGATAATCGCGGGCGGTGGACTGGTCGGCCTCACACTTGCGCTGGCGCTTCACCAGAAGGGAGTCAAAGTTCGTGTTTTTGAAGCCGTCAAGGAAATCAAGCCATTAGGAGTAGGTGTTAATCTTTTACCTCATTCCGTTCAAAATCTTGCAAAACTTGGACTATTGGCGGAAATTGAGAAAGTCGCCATTAAAACGTCCAGCCTCGCCTATTATACGGAGGACGGCAAGACGATCTGGCGGGAGCCTCGCGGGCTGGAGGCGGGATATGATGTACCGCAATTCTCCATTCACCGTGGCGACTTCCATATGATCCTGCTGAATGCAGCCCGTGAACGGCTCGGGGAGGAAAATATCCTGACCAGGCATCATTTTTCCGAATTCACACAGGAGGCGGATCGGGTGACCGCCACCTTCATCGATCGCCAGAGCGGCAAAACTGTCGGCACGGCAAGCGGAGATTTCCTGGTCGGGGCCGACGGCATCAACTCCCGCCTTCGCCACCTCTTTTACCCGGAAGAGGGACCGCCGAAATACTCCGGCCAGATGCTCTGGCGCGGGGTGACAGAAATGGAGCCCTTTCTCGATGGGCGGTCCATGTTCATGGCCGGGCATAATGATCTCAAGCTCGTAGCCTATCCGATCCGCGCCGAGAGCGCGACGCGCGGTAAGTCCTACATCAACTGGATCGCGGAGCGACGTATTCCGTCAGATCTGGCCGCACGAGCCGCGGACTGGAACGAGACGGGCAGCCTTGAGGATTTCAAGCCCTATTTCGCGGACTGGAATCTCGGCTGGCTGGATATTGGCAAGCTGTTCGACAATGCCCTCTCCATCCACAAGTTCCCGATGGTCGACCGCGATCCACTCCCGAAATGGTCCTTTGGCCGCGTCACGCTGATGGGAGATGCAGCCCATGCCATGTACCCCAACGGGTCCAACGGCGTCTCCCAGGGGGTGCTGGATGCGATGACCTTCGCGGACCTGCTGGAGGACGCAACAGACATTGAGGCGACACTCCAGGCGTATGAAGAGGCGCGGCGGGAGGCTACAGCAAAAATCTCACTCGCCAACCGGCAGACGGGTCCTGAACTCGTTATGCAGATGGTCAAGGATCAATGCCCGGGCACCTGCGGCGAGACGCATTCCTGTATCCCACAAGATACCCTTGAGGAAGTTGCGACGGCCTACAAGAAACTCGCCGGATTTGACAAGCAGTCCCTGAAGACCGCGAAGTAGGAACTACATACCATTCTTGTAAAGCTTCAGGTTTTGCACTTTCTCGCGCACCGGGACCACCGCCTTCGCCGTTTCAATCATAAACTCAAGCCCATAATTCAGGCGCGCAGTCAGGCGGCTATCAAGATCGGTGGGCGGGGTACTGGTAAACAGCGACTCCACCTGACGCAGGATCATGTGATCGGGCATCCACCACAGGAAGTTATTCTTGTATCCGCTCATCCGAAGCTCGGCGACAGGGTAGGCGCCCCCGGTACCGGAACTGACCGCAATCAGCTGCGCGGGCTTGTGCGCCAGTTCCCCGCCATCGCACATAAGGAGAAAATTTTTCAGATGCGGCGGCACCATGCCCGCCCATTCGGGGCTAATAACAACAAAGCCCTGGCAGGATTTCAGACGGTCAGAGATCGGTTTCCAGAATTTCTTGAGATCGCTGCCGCTTTCCCATTTTTCCTCGTTCCAGAGCGGAACCTCGAGATCACGAAGGGAGAAATAATCTACTTCCACGCTTAAGTTAGAATTTTTTAGCAACTCACTGATATATTTACCTATTCTATCAGATTGAGATTTCTTCCGGATACTACCGATTATGATTCCGATTTTGACGTCCGACATTAATTTTAAAGCCCCTTCGAGCAATCTGGTGATCTACAGTTGATACTGTTAACAGGCCATTGAATGACCCACATTGGAGGAAATTATCGTCTTTATTGGCAGTTCCGGACACTTGTGTAAATGCTACAGGTCAAAAATTGTTTTGACCCTTGATCGCAAAAAAGGTTTGTAAAAATGTAAATTTGTGAATAATTGTTTGATATTAGTGGATTTTTATAAACTCGATGTGAAGAACTTGTCCCTGCAATCATTGGAGAAGCCTATCAATGAGAATGGACGTGACAGTCGGGATATCGATCCGGGAAACCTTTTCCAGGACAGTCCCTTCGCTTAAGTCCGTTCTGGCCAACACGCCGGACAACGTTCCCATAATCTTTATCTCCAGCGGCCTCCCTGACAGCATACTGCGCGACGTTCGGTCTCTTGGCAGCACACGCGACATCAAGATCATCCATGAAGATTGCTACCTCAGCCCGAACCAGGCGCGAAACTTGATCATCCGGGAAGCGACGACGAAATATATCGCCTTTATCGACAATGACGTCGAGTTGGGGGAAAACTGGCTCGAACCGTTGGTCCGTTGCGCTGAAGAAGAGGGGGCGGATATTGTTTCGCCACTCATCTTTGAACGCTTTCCCTTCTGGAAATATGTTCATATCGCGGGCGGGGAAGCCCATATTAAGGAACCCGGCAACGGCATCCGGGTCTGCCATGAGCTGCATCGTTACTCAAGACAGGATATCGACACGGTTCCTGAGACTCTTGAGCGTTGCCCAACCGAGCTGTTCGAGTTTCATGTTGTGTTGATAGACCGGGCGTTCCTACTGGAAATCGGCATGCTGGACGAAGCGCTCCTGTCCGTTTCCGAGCACTGGGATGTTAGCGTTTTGGCGCAGGAACTGGGACGAAAGATCTATTTCGAGCCCGCGTCAAGAGCGTGCTATTTGCCGCCCTTCAAGCCGACGGAAGACGATATCCGGCTGTTTAACCTGCGTTGGTGCGATGACTGGGTGAATGGGTCTATTTCGCGACTTGAGGAAAAATACAGCCTCACCCCCGATCAGGGAAACCTGAAAGCCGTCAGAGGCTATGTCAAAACCCACAGATTGCACAAATATGTAAAGACACGTCGATTCCTTGCGAGCATATTCGGTGCCAAAGCAGCCAGCGTGTTTCTGAACAGGGTTGTTGTTCGCATCGATCCCACACTGGTAAATCGGGCAATCCGGAAGGATCTGGCAAAATGGCAGGCCTATACTCTGGAAAAAGAAAAAAATGACAATCTTGAACATATCCCAGACCAACGTGCAATTGATGACTCAATTGCTCGCGCTGGACATGCCGAGGAACGAGCTGGAAGAGCTCAATAAGGCCTGCGACCTTATGGCGGAACTGGTTGCGGGTGGTTATCGGGCAACCGGGCGGCCATTTTACAATCACCTGATTGGCGTCGCCAGCCTTACCGCCCTCGAAACCCGGGACGTGAAGCTGATATCCGCAGCACTGCTGCATTCATCCTATGAATTTGGCCGGTTTCGGGGATGGCTTTTACCGCCAATGCTGAACAAGCGACGTAAGATTGTCGCCCGGTATGTCGGGGAAGAAACAGAACAGATTGTCCATTCCTATCAAATGGCAGACTGGCGTGCGCTACTGGACCCGCAGAAGCTGCCTGCGCTTTCCGAGACAGAGAGAAACCTGATCCTCCTGAAACTCGCCGATATGCTCGAAGATTTCATGGAGGAAAGGGGACCAATTGCCACGCATAAGAACGCCCTCTGGCCATTTATAAAAATGGATGATCCAGCGGCGTATATTATCGGTATAAGTACCGGAATTGGCGCAGAAAAAATCGCTTCCGGCTTCCGGGAAGTAAGCACCAGATCCCCGCAGAGGATAATTGAGCGAAACAGGGACAGAACCTACTTTCATACCCCTCTAAGATCAGTTCTTCCCTATTTTATCAAGTCTACCTTGCAACGTCGGCGCACATAGGCGCCATATAATCGCGCATTAGTCAGAGCCGGGGAACAGGTGCCCTGTCCGGTTGGCGAAGGCGACAAGCGACAGCATGACCGGAACCTCTACCAGCACGCCGACAACGGTCGCCAGGGCGGCACCTGAATTCAGGCCGAACAGGCTGATGGCGACCGCTACGGCAAGCTCAAAGAAATTCGATGTCCCAATCAGCGCGCAGGGAGCCGCCACCTTGTACGGTACACGCCAGGCCCAGGCCGCGCCATAGGCAAGGGCGAATATGCCATAGGACTGGATAATCAGCGGGACGGCGATCAACCCGATAAGCAGGGGCTGTTCAATAATGACCGGGCCCTGAAACCCGAACAGCAGAACAACCGTCGCCAGCAACCCGATAATCGAGTACGGCTTCACCTTTGCCGTAAACCGGTCAACACGCGGCGCCGCATCGGCTGATTGCGTGGAACCGGTCAGCAGGTGACGGGTCATAGCGCCGGCAAGCAGCGGGATGACCACATACAGACCGACAGAGAGAATAAGCGTCTGCCAGGGAACAACGATATCGGTAATGCCGAGCAGGAAGGCGACAATCGGCGCAAAGGCGAAGATCATGATCACGTCATTGACCGATACCTGCACCAGCGTATAGGTCGCGTCCCCCTTCGTCAGCTGTGACCAGACAAAGACCATGGCCGTGCAGGGCGCCGCCCCGAGCAGGATCAATCCCGCAATGTAACTTTGGGCATCCTCGGGCGCGATCAGGTCCGCGAAGAGATACTCGAAAAACAGCACCCCGAGCGCCGCCATGGTAAAGGGCTTGATCAGCCAGTTGACCGCAACCGTCAGGATCAGTCCCTTCGGGCGGTCCCCGATATGCTTCAGGCTGGCGAAATCGACGCCGACCATCATCGGGTAAACCATCGCCCAGATGAGGATCGCGACAATGAGATTGACCGACGCATATTCAATGGCGGCAATGGTCTCGAACAGGGAGGGAAGCAAATTTCCAAGAACAAGCCCTGCCAGGATGCATAAGGCCACCCAGATAGAGAGCCATTTTTCGAAAACACCTATTCCAGCCGGCGCTCCCTTTGTCGGAGCCGGGGCGCTATGCATGCGTTCTTCAGTCAAGGATTATGTCCTTAAGATAATGGGTTACTAAGTTTATTTATGATTTTACTGTAT
This sequence comes from Sneathiella sedimenti, assembly GCF_017313765.1. Lineage (GTDB taxonomy): Bacteria > Pseudomonadota > Alphaproteobacteria > Sneathiellales > Sneathiellaceae > Sneathiella > Sneathiella sedimenti. Next base: position 175,917 of record NZ_JAFLNC010000005.1, read on the forward strand.
CGCGCTCTGTACCAATCTCATTCAGATGCTTCTGCAGGGATAGCCTGTCGAGACTGGAAATCGGAAGGTTCGCAAACAGGGAGATCCTGTTGTACAGCATCCGGTAGGTATCCATATAGGCGAGATTGATTTCCGCGACTGTCCCGCTGTGGTCTGAAGGATCGGGCACGCCCCAATGCGCCGTCATCGGCTGTCCCGGCCAGATCGGGCAAACCTCTCCCGCCGCATTGTCACAAACCGTAAAGACGAAATCCAGCCGCGGGGCATCCGGTCCGGCGAATTCATTCCAGGATTTGGAACGCGCGAAGTCCGTGTTGAAATTCAGACCCTTTAAAACCTCGATCGCCTTGGGATTAACGCTGCCAAGCGGTGAAGAGCCTGCGGAGTAGGCCTTGAAGGTTCCCTGGCCAACCCGGTTCATGATCGCTTCCGCGATGATGGATCGTGTCGAATTGCCAGTGCAGAGAAACAATACATTATAAATAGCGTCAGTCATTGAATTTTACCCGTATCAAGAACAATTGATTTCGTCATAAATGCCTTCACAGATTTCAGGCCGACCATTGCAACAATCGTCCATCAGGAAGGCAAGCAACCCGCGCATGGCGTCAAAATCCGCGAAATATCGAACCGTTCTGCCCTGGCGCTCGTTCCGGATCAGGCCGGCGTTCATCAGGATTGACAGGTTGGTCGACATGGTGTTCTGCCGGACGCCAAGGCTGTCACCGATCTCGCCCGCAGGCATGCCTTCAAGTCCCGCCTTGACCAGCAGGCGGAAGACATCAAGCCGTGTTTTCTGGCTCAAGGCGGCGAGGGCGCGTAATGTTGTATTTTCATCCATATATCTTGAATAGTAGATATGTTTTGTTTTGGCAACCCCTTATTTTGTTGTCTTGTCTACTGGCACATCCTGGATGATCCTTGTAAGCTAACTCCTTAAGATAAGGATAAAAAATCGGGGAAGGGATGACCAAACGCCCGGAAGGACTGATCTTTGCCGTTGATGAACGGCCGCCCTGGCTGACCCTGCTGCTCCTTGGCGGGCAATATGCCGGACTGCTCGCCGCCTATCTCGTCCTGATAGTTATCGTGTTCAAGGCAGGCGGGGCCTCCCATGAGGATACGATCAGCGCGGTCAGTCTCGGCATGATTGCGGTGGCAATTGCGACGGTTCTTCAGGCACTGCGCAAGGGACCGGTTGGTTCCGGCTTTCTCGCGGCGCCGGTCTTCTCCGCGATTTATCTCGGTCCCTCTGTTCTTGCGGCGAAGACGGTTGGCCTGCCTGCGGTTTTTGGCATGACGATCCTTGCGGGGCTTCTCGAAATTATCATTGCGCGCAGCCTGCGTCGCCTGCGGATCTTTTTTCCGCCCGCAATCAGCGGTTTTATTGTGGCAATTATTGGCATACAGCTTGGCCTTGTCGCCATCGATCATGTGCTCGATATCGATCAGCGACAGCTCCCCGATTATGTCAATCATGTAATTGTCGCCGGGCTGACGCTCGCCCTGACGGTAGCGCTCAGCATTTGGGCGTCCGGGCTGGCGCGGCTCATGTGCTCCATCATCGGGCTGGGGGTCGGCTTCGGCCTTGCAGTTGCCTTCGGTCTCATCCCCGAGGCACATTGGCAAGTCCTCCTTGGCGCGGAATTGTTCGCGCTGCCTGATCCCGGCTTTATCTCCTATGACTTCGATGCGGCATTGTTGCCGGCGTTCCTGATCTCGGGAATTGCCGCAGCGCTTCGCACGGTAGGGGTCATTACCACCTGTCAGAAGATAAACGATGACGACTGGCGACGGCCGGACATAAAATCCATCAAGGGCGGGATGTTCGCCGATGGCCTTGGCTGCATGTTGGCGGGTGCCCTCGGCACCATGGGAACGAACGCGGCCCCCAGCCTGGTCGGTGTCTCCAAGGCCTCCGGTGCGACGAGCCGCTCGATCGGTTTTACGGCTGCTGCCATCCTGATCCTGTTTTCACTCATGCCGGTGATTTCCTCCTTCTTCCTGATCCTGCCCAACGCAGTCATCGGGGCGATCCTGATGTTCACCGCCTCCTTCATGATTTCAGGCGGCATCCAGATCATGATGTCGCGCAACATAGATAACCGCATGACCTATGTGATCGGCTTCTCCATGTTGCTGGGCCTGAGCAGGGACGTTTTCCAGAACTATTTCAAAAGCTTGCCGGGATTTTTTCACCCCTTTACCAGCTCCATGATGCCGATTGCGGTCCTCTCCGCGCTGGCCCTGCATCTTACATTTCGGCTAGGGAGCCGCCGCAAGGCAAATGTCGGCTTTGAAAAGGTCGAGCATTCGGTTGATGAGTTCTCCCACATCCTTCAGGATAAGGCGCGGGCATGGAATATCGACAGCGGCACGGCTTCCCGGGCGGAGAGTACAGCCACGCAGGTGCTCGAACATATCCGCCGGGCCAGTCTCGCGAACGGCCCCGTGGCCGTCGAGCTCAGCTTTGATGACTTCAATTTCATCATCGGCATAACCTATCAGGGGATGCTGCTCTCCTTACCTCATGTGGGGGTCAAGCATGGCGTCCTCCTGGAGGAGGAGGCATTTTCCTACGGGCTTGCCGATTTCCTGATTGGCGCCTATCCGGACAAGATGGAGTCCTTTGCCCGTGGCCAGGATATCCGCATCCAGCTTCAGTTCAACGTGTGACTTTTCTAATTACCCAACAACCCTATATTGCATTGGAAGCGCAACTGCATTTGTGATAGGGAATGAGACATGGCGGAGGATGACGACATTAAGACGGGCTTTGCATCACCACCCTGCTATGCGCATGAGCTTGAACTCTTTGATAACGGCTATATGGGCGTGGATGTGCAGGCCGCGCTGGATGTTGCCCGTTGGCGCAAGGCGAAGCGCGATGAGCTCATCGCCGCCCGACTAAAATTCTCCGTGAAAGACCGCCGCGCCCTTGCGCAAGAAATCACGGAGGAACTGGAACGGATTCTCACCCCAAAAGCGGGCATGATCCTCAGCCTTTACTGGCCGATGAAGGCAGAATTCGACTTGCGCAGCTGGATGAAGAAACTGGTGGAGAAGGGCGTGCGTATCGCGCTTCCTGTCGTTAGGGAAAAAGCACATCCGATGATTTTCCGGGAATGGAAACCGGATGCAGAGATGGAACCAGGCATCTGGCAAATTCCAACACCTGTTAATACGGACGAGGTGACACCTCATGTTGTTATCGCGCCGCTGGTGGGCTTCGATAAGGACTGTTACCGGCTTGGCTATGGCGGCGGGTATTTCGACCGGACACTGGCAGTTCTTAAGCCACGCCCGAAAGTTATCGGGATCGGCTATCCGGACAGCCGCCTGTCCAGCATATTTCCCCAACCCCATGATATCCCGATGGACATGATTGTGACCGGCCGGGAAGGCGTGATCAGTCGCGAACCCTAAGCAGCTTTATTATCCCGGCCAGACGTCCGGCACCGAGGTTGCCAGCCAGTGGGCGAGGGCCGCGTTGACCTCTCTCGGTTTTTCCTGCGCCATCCAGTGACCTGACTTGATATTGCGAATTGTCAGATCCCGGCAGTATGTCTTCATCGGCTCTGTCAACGGAGACCGGACGCACTCACAGGTGTAATCATATTCCGCGAGCAGGAAAAGTGTCGGCAGGTCGATATAGCCGTCATTGAGCGCCTGCGTGGCGTAGGCCGCATTCGCCTGGTCATTCATGTAATATGAGTCGGGCCCGAAAAATCCGTTCCGGGTGAGGGCCGCAGCATAGACTTTCAGGTCCTCCTCGCTGAGGACAGACCCGTCGCGCGGGATATCGGGCGCTTCATCGGCGCCGCCATACCACCCGCCGCTCAAGCGGACAAAGGCGGTAGGGGACGGTTTGTCGGTATAGCCGGGCTTACCCTTGCGGAAGAGCGCCTTGACTGAATTATAGGGGTTGGCGTCAAACACCGCACAGGCTCGGGCAAAATTCTCCGCATAAAAGCGGATATATTCCCATTGCCCTGCCGGGAATTCATCTTCCGGATACAGATCCCGGTCGATCAGGGGAAGGCAGGCATCCAGGCCGCGCTCAAGACATCCGTAGGGAACGCAGAGACTTGCGACCGCATGGCATCTCTCCGGATGGTGGCTGGCAATATTCCAGATCGTCGGGCTGCCCCAGTCATGGCCGACCCAGATGGCCTTTTCTCGACCAAGGCCATCCAGCAATTCAATCATGTCGGCAACGATTTGTTCCTGGGCGTAATCGTCATGCTCACCATAGACACTGGATCGGCCATAACCCCGCATGTCCGGAGCAACGGCCAGAAATCCGAGACTGGCCATCGCCGGCAGTTGATGCCGCCAGCTCAACGACAGTTCGGGCCAGCCATGCACGAAGATGATAAGCGGCCCATCCTCCGGACCGGCGGACAGATAGAATGTCGTATGACGTGCGCTCTTGACGGCGTTTTCGGTAATTGTCGTGAAGTTCATGGCATTCCTCGATGGCTGAGTAACGCGGACTTTAGGTTGTTCCCTGATACCGGCGAAACGGCGTTTATCACCGTTCTATCCCGCTATTCATTAAACTTACGCGTTTTTTCCCGCCTTGACCACACACGGTTGATATGAAATGGTTTCCAAATAATTTAAAAATAACAATCAGGCGAGGGAGTTAGACAAATGTGCGATTTACCGGAGGAACCATTGGCAAAGGTCGCGTTTTCGCGTCGGCATCTTCTGAAGGCCGGCGCCGCTGTCGCCTTGACCCCGTTCAGCATTTCGCAAGCCTTTGCCGCCAGCGCAACATCTGCCGCCAATGCCATTCCCCCCTCGCTCGCGCTATCACGGTTGATGGAGGGCAATGTCCGGTATGCCGCGAATACACCGAATGAACGTGACTTCTCTGCCGGCAGAGCCGCAAGAGCGAAATCGCAGTTCCCGATTGCCGCGATATTAAGCTGTGCCGATTCACGTGTGGCCCCCGAGCTTCTGTTCGATCAAAACCCGGGCGATCTATTTATTATGCGGGTTGCCGGGAATGTCATGAGCCCGGATTTGCTAGCTTCCCTCGAATATGGCGTAAAATTCCTCGGCGCACCGCTGGTCATGGTGCTCGGACATTCCAACTGCGGCGCCGTCAGTGCGGCCATTAGCGTGCTTCAGGACCAAACCGAACTTCCAGGCCACTTGCCCGACCTGATCGCCTCCATCAAACCAGCGGTCGCGCAGGCGAAAGCCTCCCATCCGACGGATTTACTGGAAAGCTCAATCGCGGAAAATGTGCGTCTGCAGGTAGCACAGCTGAAAAAATCGTCGCCGATCGTTGACAGATACTATGCCGACCAGAAAATCGATATCGTCGGCGCCGTCTATGACTTGAAGACCGGCCGCATTGCCCTAGTGTAATACTTGGACGGACCGGGCGGGTAGTCTCGACCGGTCCTATCCCTTTTGTGATAGCTGGCATATTATAACGCTGTGCTCTGAGGAAACAGAAGAGGGAGCTTGCACCCATATCATGAGACTCAGTCGACCACCCAAGGCCGCCTTGACGCCCTTCATCGATCTCCTCTGGGTGTCAGATGGAGAGGCGGTTGCCAATCCATCAAGAACCATAAAAGAGCTTGTTCTTCCAACCGGCGCGACTCATCTCGTCTTCCGTCTCGGCGAGACGCCGTTAAAAATATATTCGGCGCCGGATGATATAACCGGCCAGACAGTCGGGACATCGGTGATCGGCGGTCCTCGCGCGAGACCCTATATCAAGGACATTACAACCCCAGAGCCAACCGTCGGCGTGTTGCTGCGTCCCGGCGCGGCGAAACTTATCTTCGGCGTGCCGGCAAATGAGCTGGCAGGGAAACATACAAAGATCGAGGATATCTGGTCGCCGACACAGCTGGGTGAAATCCGGTCCAGGCTTTTGGAAAAGCCGCAACTCGAACAGCGGCTGGCCGTTATCGAGGATGTATTGATGGCCCGCCTGCCGCGGATGCGGGGCCTCAATCCGCTGATCATTCATGCCCTCGACAATTTTCGCCTTTCCGTCCCGGTTGGGGAGGTTGCCCGGCAGAGCGGATACAGCCATCGCTATTTTTCCTGGATATTTACGGAAGCAGTCGGCCTTTCCCCCAAAAAATATTGCCGGGTCCTGCGCTTCGGGCGCGTCCTTGACCGAATGCAGAGGGAACCGGGCATCGGATGGGGTGATCTGGCCTATGCCGAAGGATATGCAGACCAGGCGCATATGACGCGCGAATTCCGGGAGTTTGCCGCCCTCTCACCGGGTGATTACCGCAAGGCGGTTCCATCCGCACCTCGTCATGTTCCGTTAAGCCAATAAATTTCCGTCAGGTCAAAAACGTTCAATACGTCTAATGAGACGCCCGGTAGATTAGGCCCGAAAGAGACCAAACAGGAGAACCCATATGTCTATCCATGAAGTCTATATCTATCTTCGCGCCAAAAACGCGGAAAAAGCCATTGCCTTTTACAAGGATGTTTTCGGGGCAACTGAAAAATTCCGTCTTGTTGAACCGGGCGGGCGTATTGGCCATATCGAGTTGTCACTCGGCAACACCGTGATCATGTTATCGAGCGAGTTTCCCGAATTCGGTATTCATGCGCCTGAACCCGATGCCCCTAAAGGCTTCTCGATCCATCTGCATGTCGAAGATGCAGACGCACTGATCGCCAAAAGCGCTGCGGCGGGCGCGACAGTGATCCGGGAGGCAACAGATCAGTTTTATGGGGAGCGTTCCGGGACGATCCGCGATCCGTTCGGATTTGACTGGATCATCGGTCATTCCATAGAGGAGGTTGCGCCCGAGGAGATGCAGCGGCGCTACAACGAAATGGGTGGCTGACGCAAGAATACCGGCTGCAAAAGACGGGAAGGGGTGCTGCACCCTTCCGGTCTAGCCTGCCCACACCGACAGAAAATACAAAAAGATCGGTGATTATCGGCCTTTTCCTTCAGGAATTCACGGCTGATCACCGCCCACCATGATTCAGCCGATGCAGGATGCCTTGTTCAAAGAGTGCAAAAAACAGCGTCAAAGGTGGGAAAATGGTGCATTAGGCGTCCATCTTACACCTTTAGATTTAAAAAGAATATTATTTATCTTCGTTATATTAGCATTTAACGAGAAATCAACGATACTTAATAGCTAATTAACCATTTTCACCCAGCATTTCACATACTGGCAATTACGCAGTAACTCGAGTTAAGGGAAATGCTATATGACTAATAAATTCAAGAAATCACTTGCAGTTGCAGCTGTAGCAGGTGTCGCCGCCACGGCAGCGCCAGCTGTTTCACCGGATGGTTTCAATATAACTGTTGGAATTCAAAATGTTAGTGCGGAGACCATCTCCAAAGCGGTCTCGGTAGCCTCCAGCACCGCAGCGGCCACCAGCAACGATTCAGACAATGCGGGTAGTGGTGCCGCTCCAGGCGATGGACCAGGTACGTACTAAAGACTCACCTTCATGAAAGTAGCCAGTTGTAGTTGGCTACTTTCATGACAACTTTCCGACAATTAGACGCAATGTTTAATTGATACCTTGGACAAAAGTAAAGTGAACGTTGAAATGTATGATATCCTAAAAATCGGAGATTTTCGCTTTCCCGGTGGCACCTCTACCGCCATTGAAGCCGAAATAAGGGCACTCTCAGACGCAGGATATAAAGTTGGTCTCCTCCAGAAGGATGCACGGACCCTGAAGCAACAGCGACCTGTTCATCCTGCCATCACCGAACAGATTGACAAGAAAAACGCCTTCTTGGTGGATCCGGCAACAACCTCGCGGGTAGAGGCAAAACTGGTTCTCATTCACAATCCATTTGTCTTTGAAGACCTCCCGCAGGGACCTTTTCCGAAAGTCGTGGCCGACACGAAAATCATGGTTGCCCATCAACCGATCCGCGATAGCAATGGCGTCCTGTATTTTGATGTAGAGAAAGTCCATGAAAATGCCGAGAGTGTCGTCGGCGAAGGATTGATCTGGGCGCCGATTTCCGCGGTTTCCCGGGAAAATATGATTGCGGAGGATTTCCGCTTCCCCATCGCCGATTGCGACTGGACCAATCTGATTTTTGTGGAGGACTGGAAGGTCGAACGGTCAGGCGTCCTCGGCACCAAACCGATAATTGGGCGCCACAGCCGACCGGACTGGGCAAAATGGCCTGCAACACGCGAAGACATGCTGAAAATTTATCCCGACGCAGAGGATATCGATATTCGTCTTCTTGGGGTTGGGGACGGCCTGCAGGACCTTATGCAGGGGACATACCCTGAAAACTGGGAGACATTCGAGTTTGGCGAAATTCCGCCCCGACAGTTCCTGGAAGGCATAGATTTTTTTGTTTATTTCCATCACCCCGACTGGGTTGAAGGCTTTGGCCGCACGATTGCCGAAGCCGCCGCCGCAGGCGCGGTTGTTATCTTGCCGGAGTATCTTCGCCAGACATTTGGTGAGGCTGCCCTCTACAGGCGCCCCGAGGATGTTATCGATACGGTCAAGGAACTGCACCAGGATCCATACCGTTTCATGCTGCAGTCCGGTCTTGGCCAGCATATGATCAATAACCTGTATGGCCCCGAAAAATATCTTGAACGTATCGGGAAATATTTGGGGCACGCGGAATTCACGTCTGATGACATTGACTCTGGTTCCGACCCTGTTGTGTTGGAGGATGTCAGCGTCGATGTCACTCATATCGGCGATTTTCGCTCCTGCCGCGAGGAAATCTGGAGAATTGTCAATGATGTAAAGATTCAATGGGAGAACGGCTATAAGTCCGCCCTCATTCATCATCCGACCAAAACGCGGGGGGACTTACGGATCGTCAACCCCGACGTGCAGGCCCTTGTTGAAAAATCCATGGCGCTACCGGTCAATCCGGAAACACCGAATGTCCGGACGAAGCTGCTCACCATCCATCAACCGCTGTCCCTTTTTGAAGGGGCCGGTGACGAAAGCTATATTGTCGGGCCACGTGTCATTGCCGACAAAACGGCCGTCATCCTGGATAGAATGGCGTCATCGAGGGCAATCAGAAAAAGGGATGCGTTGCTAAAAACCATCTATGGCCGAAACATCATATGGTATGGCACGACAGCGGAAATCAGGGCTGCCTTGCAGGCCGTACCGTCGATAACCGTGGATGCACAGCTCTGGACCGTATCAATCTCCTTCAGGGATTGGAAAGATCCTTCCACAAACGGACGTTTATTGCCAATCGTCGGCCGCGTTAGTCTCGGTGAGGAGGGGCAATGGCCGACATCAGAAAATCTTGACGGATCTTTGCCCGTTTCCGGCGAGGTATCTTCCCGTCTGCTTGGCATGACAAACATCAAGAATGGCCCTCGCACCTGCTTTCTGGACGCCCGGGAAACATTTAAGGCGCAAGATATTATGGCGACGCGCTTTATCGAAAACCTTGATTTCATGAGCTACTACCCCGGTTATGGGGACTTTGAAATTCCGGTTCACGCCATCGCCTATGCGATGTGTCAAGGTGTGCCGGCAATACTGGATGGCCGACTACAGAACATCTTTGGTCGCGGCCCTAAATATATGCCCCCTGCGAGAGTAGAGGGGTATGTGACGGAACTTTTTGCGGAGAAAGAGGAATACGCACGGGTAGCGTCGGAACAGGCGCGTATTGCACGGAAGAATTTTGGCCCGGCAATTCATCTGGCCCGTCTGAACAAGCTTGTCGGAACATCGGGCCAAACGCGCGTCCGGGATCGGCAGTCAAACAAGCGTACCCGCGTCCTCTTTGTATCTTCAAATGGCGTTGGTGTCGGTCACCTGACGCGACTTCTGGCGATTGCGCGGCGCATGGGACCGACCGTAGAACCCGTCTTCCTGACAATGAGTCAGGCGCTGCCCGTTGTCGAGCAGGCCGGGTACCCGGTCGAATTTCTTCCCTTCCATGTCTATGCAAACAACAACCCTAACAACTGGAACGTCTGGTTTCGCGAACATCTCGAGCAGGTGCTCGACTTTCACCAGCCCTCCGCGGTTGTTTTCGACGGCAGCAACCCTTATTCCGGCCTGATCGAGGCCATTCTCCCGCGGGACATCAAGCTGGTCTGGATTCGCCGGGGAATGTGGAAAGAAGAACAGAACAATTCCCTGTCCATTTCGCGCCAGAAGTTTTTTGACCTCGTGATCGAACCGACAGATATCGCGGAAAGCAGGGATAAAGGGGTCACGGCCTATAACCGCGCCGTTACCGTCAAGGTTCCTCCCATCCGCTTGCTGGACAAGGAAGAAATACTTTCCAAGGGGCAGGCCTGCGAGGAGCTGGGGATCGACCCGAACCGACCCGCCGTCCTTATCCAGCTGGGGTCAGGATCCAACCGGGATATCGTGTCGATGATTGACACGGTTCTTGACAAGCTCAAGGCCAACCCGAGTATCCAACCGGTTATTGCGGAATGGATGATCGCGCCGAAATCGCTCGATTTCTGGCCCGGTATCAAGCGCTTGAGAGGCTTCCCGTTAAGCCGTTACTTCAATGCCTTCGATTTCACGGTCAGTGCCGCCGGCTATAACTCCTTCAACGAGATCATATCCTTCTCGCTGCCGGCGATTTTTATGGCCAACGAGCATGCCACCATGGATGATCAGGGCGGCCGCGCCGCCTTTGTCCAAGAAGAGGAGGCGGCTTATCATATACCCGGCCTCAACCTGGATATCGTCGAGAGGTCCATAGAGAATATTCTCGACCCTGAAATCCAGAATACCATGCGATATAACTGCGAACGGCTGGCCCTGGAAAACGGGGCAACCGCCGCTGCGGAATCAATTGTGAATTTCTTATAGACGCTTAATCAATACTCTTGATCAGAGTTACGAGATCAGTGGGAAAAGACGATGACAAATTTTGTATTTAGCGACAGTTTCCGGCCCGCAACTTCTGAAGCGAGACAGCTGCGGGAACATGTTCAGATCCAGTCACGCCATGCCGATGTCGTCGAGGCTCATCTTATGCGCCTGTTGGACGAGCTGGGCCTGAAAAGCGAGACCCTTCAGGTTTTTCATGAATTTGAACCGTTGGGTGAGGGGGTAAACCTCAAGCATTTTCCAACGGGAAGCCGGCCTTACGCGGACGCTCCGCCGCCGGCACCGCAAAGAGCGGAAACGGATAACGAATGGTGGCCCAGCAATCGCAAGCAAGCCAACTATCTTGTGCCAAATGCCGGGTGGATAAACCATTCGGTGCAGGGGACGACGACGCTGGTTTACGGGATCTCGTTATTCGGTGTCGCCACGGAAGAAATGGAGAAGGTCGTAGAGCAGATCAGCTCCCAACAGGCCATCCGGGAGGATTTTGTGCCTCTCTTCATCACGGATTCCACTGATTTCCACATGTTCAGAAAACACGGCTATGTATTCGAGTACTTCCCGTCACCGGAAAAGCAGCATCCCGTCGCCGGTTCTGTGTCCTGGGAGGAATATGCGCAAAAAAGACTGGATCTTGTAATCCGAAAATGGGGGATCGTGAATATGATCAATATTGGCGAAAAAACGATCCTGACCCAATCATCGGCACCCAAGGACAAGCCTAAAGCGCGGCGCCGGACTGAAAACAATAGTCGATCACACAAACGCGCACGGGACAAAGCGGCCTAAACTCGCGCATACACCCACCTGTTAGCCGGCGTGTTTCACTTTGCTGTCAGCAGGGGCCTCGTCCCGTTCATACATGCCATAGTCGCGGATGACGCTGGCGATACGTATCCGGTAATCCTTAAAGACGGAGGCGCGGCCCTTGGCCTGGGCATTGCGGTGCGCCGAGATATTGCGCCATTGCTCAATCGCCGCTTCGTCGCGAAAGAACGAGATGGAAAGAATTTTTTTCTCGTCCGTCAGGCTCTGAAAACGTTCAACCGAAATAAATCCGTCTATTTCCTCAAGTGTCGGGCGCAAGCCCGCCGCGATATCCAGATATTCCTGTTTATGGTTGTCATGGGGATAAACTTCAAAAATTACGGCTATCATTGTTCGCATCCTTTCCAAATGACGGCTTTTCCGGTTCATCGGTAATTGCCGCAACCAAACGAGGCAACGTTAATATCGCGGCATACCCCTGAACTCAGCGTTTCGTCCGGTAACAAGTTTGCAGAAATAATAGGCTTTAGTAAATTGGCAATCACTTATATGCGCTAGATGGAAACAATGCTGATTAGGTTTCTCCACGCATTGCCTTCACAATACACGATTGCCGTATTGGTTGATCTTGGAATATCGCGAACCGGGAATTTTATAGCCGATCCAGAGCCCTTGAGAATTGCGGGTTCGTTGATGCGGATAAACGCCCGCGGTTGATTGACTTGTGAAACGGAAGGCATTTTGTTTCCGTGATGATCACTTGGAGCCAGCAACGGGATTTTGCTGGCAAAGCAATCACAGTTATTGGACGTGTCGGCAAGGCAAATTCAACATGCGGTACCTATGCGGCATTTGCCACGACGATTACCGTCAGGAGAGGGGCGCAGAGGAGAGCGCGCAGACCTCTTTCAAGAAGACGCAACGCACTGCGTCTCTCTTGTGTTTTTTTTAATGTATTTTATCCACGCAGAACGCAAGACGCCTGCGGAATTAAAAACTAGATATTTTCCGCAAGAGCATTTTGACAGGCTTCTGCCAGTTCACGATCCGGCTTTTCAGCTCCTAATGGAGTTGCCCAGCCTGCATCCTCAACAATCCCACGTCGTTTATAGCTATTGGCCTCTCCAAACTTGGCGAGCACGTCCATTGAATTGGGGTCATTCTTGGAGTTCTGCAAGCAATAGGGTATAAGTGCCGTCGCAACCGCCATTTTGGCGTTTTCGCTCGACATATCATTGGCTGCGTTCTCCGTCATCCAGCCACCCCAGTTGAATCCCACTATAGCCACGGCGATAGCGCCTGCTCCCGCGCCCATAAGCGCAGGTTTAATCCATGTAGGAATTTCCATAAATAAGTCCGATCTGTATCAGGACAGGCACGCAGTATCGCGTGCAAGATGCTCTATCGTAACACACTATCCCAAATATCTAGCATGGTTTAAGGCTTATTTAATTCTCCTTCCGATTGCTCAAATTTTTATTAGTGTCCTGGACCCAATAAAAATGCGGAATAATTATTATGTGAAACTACAAAGTAGGGAAAGGATTTAGACCTAATTACAAATAGATCGCTATTCAGTGATATAATAGTTGGTTGCAGTCAATACGATTTTGAGTTGAGAATTTAGACTATAAGCCTCAAGGATAGAGATGATATGGGGTTCTATAGAATTAAGCATCTTTAGTATTTGTGGTTTATCACCATTTTTCCTGGTCACTTGTGCCCCTAGGCTACATAGGATCCAGCGTCGAAATTACAAAAAATGTTTATTAGAACTCAGGCTCCCTCTGGCAAGCCGGCTAGCTGGAGTGCCCCAAGGACCAGTTCAAGGGAATCTGGGTTCCTGATAGGCAGTGCTTTTCTATATTTAGTAACCGTTGCTTCTGGTGACATCGCTAAAATTTTCCTGGCCGCAACTCGGGCTTCTGACAAGCGATCAAGCTGGGTGTAGGCTGCAATCAACACCCAGTAGGTCGAGTCCCATTCCGAGTTGAGGGCAAGAGAGCGCTCAGCCAATTCAGCGGCGAGATCAGCGCGATCGTTGAAAAGGTGAGCTACTGCCGAAACAGTCAGATGGCTAAAGAAATTGGGGTCCATCGGGCCGAGTGCCCTTGCTCGCTCCAAAAGACGCAATCCGGCCTCTGAATCATCGCCGAATACAAGAGCACAGCCGGCCATTGCATTTACAAAACCTGATCCTGGATTAAGTTTAACCGAGCGACGGACAGCATCCAGCCCAGTCGCGTAGTCCTGTTTCAACATCACGAGCGTAAAGCCCCCAAGCACGATACTCACCGCGTCGTCTGTCTCGGCAGTGAGCGCTCGGCGGGCCATCGAGATTGCAGTGACTAAATCATCGCTGCCGTAAGGTGGCCAGGGTCGACTGATCCGTTGCACAAAGCACCAGGCTGCATGTGCAAGAGCCGGTCCGTAAGACGGGTCAAGATCAATAGCATGAATGAGTAAATCAAGCGCTATCCGGTTTTCATCAGGACGTATGGCATAAATATGGGGGAGCGCCTGAAGATAAAGATCGTAAGCATCTAGATTGCCGGCTGATTTGCGTCGTGAGCGTTCGATCTCTGCCTTGCGTACCGTCGGTTCAATCGCTCCGATCACATTGTCAGTAATTCTGTCCTGAAGATCAAACACATCTTCCAACTCACCGTCAAAGCGGTCTGCCCACAGGTGAGCGCCTGAGGTAGCATCAATTAACTGTCCGGTAATACGCAACCGGTTCCCTGCCTTACGTACGCTGCCTTCTAACACGTAGCGTACACCAAGCTCACGACCGACCTGCTTTATATCCACAGCCCGGCCCTTGTAAACAAAGCTCGAATTTCGGGCGATAACGAAGAGCTGGTTAAAGCGTGACAGCGCCGTGATGATATCCTCAACCATACCGTCAACAAAGTATTCTTGCTCGTTATCCCCAGACATGTTCGTAAACGGTAGAACGGCAATCGAGGCTTTTTCGGACGTACTATGGTTGGTGGCCTTTTCTGTCTGCAAAACGAGTTGTTCCGCCGACTTATCCTTCATAGGCAGCTCATTGCCAACCGCCAGCGAATAGATCCGGATGGGTTCTGCAATATTTTTGAGAGTCGTTTCGCCGAGGTCCGTAACAGACAGATTGATCTTTGCTCTTACTTGGCGATATGCGTCCTCTGATAGGCAGACTGCGCCAGGTTTGGCAACCCCTTCCAAACGTGCCGCAATATTAACGCCGTCACCCATCAAATCGCCATCGCTCTGTTCAATTACATCTCCGAGATGGATGCCTATGCGAAGCACGAGGGTGTGCTCCTCCTGCAAACCGCCGTTGTGCTCGATCATTGCTTCCTGCACGTCAATTGCACAGCGCACAGCATCAACCACACTTAGGAATTCGACTAAGACACCATCTCCCGTTCGCTTGAACACACGTCCATTATGGGCGGTTATGTTTGGATCAACCAGATGATCAAGCACTGTCCGTAAACGCGCCAGTGTGCCTTCTTCGTCAGCCCCCATGAGGCGGCTGAACCCGACTACGTCTGCGGCGAATATTGCTGCTAGCTTCCTTCGTTCAGTCATGTCTGATTCAGATCTTGCCAGATACGCGATCCCAAAACTCTGCACGATCATTGGTGCGTGGAAAAAGATCATCGGGAACAGGAACATCCAGAAAGTCACAGAGAGGTTTCCAACCATCTTTAACCTGATAGACAAGAAGTTGATCGGCGGGAATCCTTGCTACGACTGCCTCATTATGAGCGATGAACGCTTCCCTCAAATCTGCTTCACTAAGTCCAGAAGGAAATCCTGTTTTACCAATAACCTCGCTGGTCATATCAAGCCACTCCTGTAATTCCTCGGGGGCCTGATCCCGTTCGGCAAGCAATCGGTAAATCGTCTGTGAAAAGCTTTGCGCCCAACTTTCCGGGGTGCGATGCGTCAGGATGAACTTAGCTGTTGGATAGGTCGCGTACAATTCCCGAAAAAATCCAGCGGTGGGCCAATCGACGGCACTTTCATATCCCTCATAAATTGCCATCCAATCAGGAGCGCCTTTGGCAGCTGCCGACCATAGCGGCACTTGCACAGATAGATTGTGGAGCACTTCTTCCATGTGATGGCAAGGCCCCAGCCCAATCTGATTTATCGCGAGCTTAAGGGAATAGGTTCCTGTTCTGCCTACGCCGACGCCGATGACATTTATTGGCATATTGACCCTCCAAGAAATATTGGCAAGTACAAAGGACGCGTAAAACATTTAACAACTTAATCAACACTGCCCCAACAAGGAAAAACTGGCAACGGAAAAGGACTGCCCCAGATGGAAAGTGCACAATAAAACGACGATTGATTGACCTATACACCTCAAGCGGATTGGAAGGTCTACTGGAGAATCTGCAAACAAAGCATTATGCTTTCAGCATGCTTTACCTGATCGGTGCTATTCTTTCTGGGGCCTTTGCTGCATTTAAGCACGCTACGATTTCGAGGGTTTGCTTGCCGGTATCCTTGCTTTGCTGTTGGCAAGTGATCAAGATAATCTCGCTGATACACATGTAATTTCAATTCATCTGCGCTTGGTCACAAGCAAACATTTGTGTTCGTTGAAGATAGTATCCGCTATTTGTTCAAATACTGTCTCCAACTTTCTGTGCAATAGTCATGTCGTTTCTGAAAGTATTGCACCGACGACGCTTGCAGCAAGTATTGCCTTTTCAACTTCGCAGGTTCATTATCTATGCAAATTAAAAGCAGGTAGGTTGATCGGTATGATAAGACGCTCACTATTTGTGCCTTTTTTAGTTTTTATTGCCTTACTATTAGGTTCTGTGACAAATGGATACGCCGCAAGCAAGCTAATTTATGTGGCACTTTGGCGTGGATGCGAAGAAGTTTGCAACGGATTTCAAGACTATGTCTCAGAAAAAGGTCTGGACACCGAACTTGTCCTCCGTGATGCAGCGCAAGATAAAACCAAGCTCCCCGGTTTTCTGAAAGAAGCCCGCGAGATGAAGGCGGATTTAATTCTGTCGTGGGGAACTTCCGTGACGCTTGGTATCGCGGGTACGCTTGAAGACCAAGACAGTCCGAAGTTTAACAATGATATTCCTCAGGTATTTACAGTCGTAGCCGATCCGGTCGGCGCTCGCATTATTGAAAGCCTGGTAAATACGGGGCGACGGAATATTACGGGTACATTTAACCGTGTTCCTGAAGTGGTCAATATCAATACAATCCGATCCTATAAACCCACGTTTAAGCGTCTTGGGCTTCTCTATAATACAAATGAGCCAAACTCATTACAAAAGCGCGATGAAATAATGGCCCTGTCAAAAGCGCTGGATTTTGATTTGGTCGCCCTTGAGTTAAAATTAGGAAATGACGGGTACCCGCAAGTAGACGACATTCAGAAAAAAGTGGTCGAACTAAAAGACAGGGGGGTCGATTTCATTTATCTTGGCTCAAGCTCTTTTCTCCGTAAGAACGGCGCAGCTTTCACGGGGGCGGCCGTCGAAAATGGCATTCCTGTCCTAAGCCCTTATGAAAATCTGGTTCGGAAATCCGATGCACTGCTCTCAATAGCAGCTCGTTATTATGACCTTGGAAAACTGGCGGGCGAACAGGCAGAAAAGATATTGATGGATAACAAAATACCCGGAGATATTCCGGTACTTCAAATGACTGATTTTGCCTATGTCATAAATATGAAAGTTGCTCAGAAACTCAATCTGTATCCGCCTGTTGAGATTCTTCAGTTCGCTGAGACTGTGAACTGAAGAAATTGCTATAGAATGTTAGCGCAAATGCTGCCGCGCCTGTAATCACTATGACCACAATTGCCGCAATCGCATTCAAATACCCGACATAGCTGGATAAAAACGCGATCAGAAGTAATCCGACAATACTTCCCAACCTCTCAAAAGCGCGCAGAGAAGCCAGCACTATGTCCGAGTCCAAATGAACTAGGTCCCGCTCTGCAATCTCCAACGCGGCAGCGACTTGGGGATCCCGAATTAGGCCATGGGAAATACCGGCTCCAGCGACGGCGACAAGGATGGACCACTGTGCGGGCCAGATAACGACGGCGCACAAACTGACTGCCGATAACACCGCCCCCAAAAGGCCGACCTGAGAAGGATTCAGTTTTCGTTCAAGGAAATGGGGGGCGGCGGGCCCAACAAATACGATCGCCAGAAAATAGGTCATCAAAATGCGGCTGGTATCGGCAGTGGAAGCGCCAAGGGCGTTAAGTTCCAGAGCCACAAGGAATGAGATGAAAGCCTGGAGAAGAATATTAGCTGGCACAGCAATCCCGAACACGAGCGCCGCGAATTGTGGGTTGCCAAGTGGCCGCCAAATGGGGGGTAAATAGGAAGTGTGCGCAATGGGTGCGGAGACATTTTTGCCAGTGTATGTTGGGAGTAACCTGTAGGTGAGGGTGCCTGAAAGCAGGACCAACCCGGCACTGACTACAAAAACCGAAGGTTGCCCAAGCCGGTCTGCTAGTATTCCACCTAACGCGGTTCCGGCGAAAATGCCACTGAACAATGCAGCGGTAAACAAACCCAGCGAGCGGTTCCTATCTTTTTTTGGAACTGCTCTAAGGACATAATCTTGGCAAGCCATTACTGCAAAAGCATATCCCAGGCCTGTGACCATACGGAACACTACAATTTCTGTAACGTCGGTAGAAGCGTAAAGCCCTATATGAGCTAACAATGTGGGTGCCGCTGCATATAGCAACAACTTGCGATGCCCGAATTTCCCTGTCAGAGGGCGCACCAATAACGAACCGACAACGATCGCAATCAGATATCCAGCTATCGGTAAACTGATGACAATGCCTGTATCCAGCCAAGGCAGAGAATTGTTGGCGGCTCTGGTAAAAATAGGAAGAAATGCTATGGGCAACTGATCCGCCGCTGCAAACAGAAACAGCGGTAGCCGCACATCGTTCAAGTAAGAAAACTTTAACTGGGTAGGCCATCCATGACGGAGTTTGAAGCGGTCACCGAGTTTTTCGAGCGATATCAGTTCACTGTTATTGGACTGGTGCGATGTGGCAGCGGTGAAAGCCCGGTGAAGCCGCATGGCATGTTCTGACAATTTGTTGTTAAGGCGATCGATGGCGGTCAAACCTTTAGCGACTATCACGCTGGAAAAATCGCCCGCTGCTTGAAGCCCCGCCAAATATTGAAGCTGCAGGAAGGGGGCTGTCAATGAACGGCTCATAACCACTGTTATGATCTGGAACGCCAGCAACATAACGACAAGGACCACTACGCCAAAATCCAGCAACATATCCCTGAATTGAAGGGCAAAGTAATCGGGATTAATATCGACAATAATGTAACCGATTTGATTTCCGTCAGCGATAATTGGAAAAGTTGGTACATCCTTTCGCGACTGAGCCGGTGCAAAAATGTAATTTTGCCGTGTTCCCGCCTCATAGACGATGCGGCCAGTCGCGACTCCAAAGTAAGACACTTCCGGAAAATGCTTCAATAGTTCGCTGAAATAGTTTTCCGCACCGACGAGATTTGTCAGAGGAACTCCGGCATTAACCGCGCGCTGAATGTTCCTGTTAGCGACGGCACCTATCACCTTCGTACGCGCGGCTAATTCCGGCTCCAGCGAACGCGTTACTTCGTTATGGGCATATAGCCCCAATACTAATGCTGATCCCAATATGATCGCGGCGGACCATGGGGAGAGGCTGCGGGCAAATACATTTGCCAACGCCGTTTCGGGGGCCGGTGCAATTGCGGTTTCAAGCGACGCAGTATTCTCTTGTCCGACATCGGCAACCTTTTGATTGTGGTTCGAGAATTCTGATATTATCCGACGGACGCTTTTAAATTTTCGGAAAGCCGCGTCTAGCTTCGATTCAAGCTCTACTATCTCACTACTTAAAAATCCGTCATCAGCAATGAAAGGAGCTTTGGTCTCCGCCAGGCGGCTATTTTTTTGGTCTTCACTATACTCGTCTGATAACCGTTCCAGCTTTTCCAGCCCGTGCATTGCGCTTCCAAGTTTTATGCGCAGCATCAAGAGAGCAAGAAGCGAAAACACAACAAAGATAACCGCCGCAGCCGAGGCTATCTGAAAAGACATAGTCCGAGATTTTTCCTTAAAATCGGTATTGGCAGCGGACACGAGAATACCGCCGATCCTGTCCCCTTGAAGATTCCGGAGGGTAAGCCCAGCCTGTAGCTCACTATCGTTTTCGGTATCCCAGCGATCATCCGCACTCAAGGACTGCACTATAAGAGTATCTTTGGCAATTGGTTCGCGCCCGTTGGCGATGGTGCTATGCACAATTATTCCGGTCGGGTTAAATACCTGAATAGAGGTAACCGCGGGATCAATATCTTCAGCCCAAGCCAAAACCTCCTTGGCGTTGCGAACGCTCGCTATAGGTAAACCGAGGTTGATCACCGAACGAAATGATGAGGCTGTTGTCTCAGCTACAACGGCGAGCCGTTCCTGTATCAATCTCGATAAAACCGTTTCATATTGCAGGATTGAAAGTACGGCCAGTATACTGAGAGTGGTTGCCAAAACAGCTATGAATGCGGTCCAATTCCTCCAGAGCATCGACATCCAAGAAATTTCCCTTTTCCCTAATCCTGCTGAATATTTCATCGAGACAGAATAGCCAACACAGGATACTTCCTAATAATGATCGCTTTGGTTCAAAAAGCAATCGTTCTATCCGTGTAAGTAATTGGCAGTTTTATACCTGAAAGTTAGATACAAACTGTTCTGATAATATGTCTTTTTACTACAAACATATGTCGAACCGCTGCTGTCGCTTTTGGATCTAATCTATGCTGCAAACAGGGATTATCATAAATTCCAAATAATCACGTGCAGGGACGACAACGATCTGCCGACAGACAGATAGTGCGTCTACGTGTTTTGTTATTGTCGTATCTGCGGTTAAAGAGTCAGGGAGAAACCGCCGCGTTTTTCCGATGTAATTATATCAAGGGATTAGAATTAAGTAGTCCCTTTGCATCGGCTAATCTGCACCAGATTTCTTTATTAGTCCTGTGAATTTGTAATTAGGTTCAATATCACCCCGACATTCCACTGATGATTGGGCAGTCAGGGCGATTATCTCCATTACAGCTGTCTGCAAGATGCGTTAGCTCTTGGTGAAGGGACCGTAGTTCCAGTAATTTTTCTTCAATCTCCGCAATCCGGTGCAGGGCTATGGCCTTGACGTCTCGACTTGAGCGGTCCTTGTCTTCATATAAGCCCAATAGCTCCCGGCATTCTTGCACGGAGAACCCAAAGCTTCTGGCCCGCCGGGTGAAGATAAGTTTGTTTATTTCCTTGCCGCTGTATAGACGGTAGCCGTTAGTCGATCGGCCGCTCGGTATAACGAGGCCAATATCAGCATAATAGCGGACAGTTTTCGTTGGTAAGTTCGTTGCTTTTGCAACGTCACCGATTGTGTACATTTTCCCTTGACCTTCCAGTTACTGGAAGCATTACAAATCCGGTCATTGGAGTCAATTCACTTTATTTGAGAGGATAAAATGAGTATCGCAGAAACTGTTATTGGAATTAGCTGGACCTGCCGACACACCTGGCGTCGTGCTTCGGTCAATACTTTATGGTGCCTAGTGGGTTGTTCGATCGGTGATATGGGAACTATCCTGTTCTTTCAGGTTACGGGTATCCCGTGGCCGACCATGGCAATTATGGCTTTGGCAATTGTCAACGGACTGTTGACGTCCATAGCGCTGGAGACGATTATTTTATCTCGGCAGATGATTTTCAAACTAGCGTTTAAAACAGCCATAGGCATGTCCTTGATTTCGATGATATCAATGGAAGTTGCCATGAACTATATTGATTATCTGTTTACCGGAGGCGCCAGACTGACCCTGTGGGTTCTGCCTTTGATGTGGTTTGCCGGGTTTATTACACCACTGCCCTACAATTACTGGCGCTTGAAAGCATTAGGCAAGGCCTGTCACTGAAGATGGATAAATGAAGCGACCGAATAGTAAATTATATGTTATCACTCTGGTCTTGGCCTTGGTCGCGGTAGCTGGCTATTTCTGGCTATATCCTGGCCAACCAGAGGTAAAGACGGGACAGCCAATTGTTGTCGTCAACGTTCCCGAGTTGTCGATTGCCTCTCAGTCCGGCAAACAGGCTTTCGATAAATATTGCGCCTCCTGTCACGGCAGTAATGCGGCCGGGCAGGAGGGCAGGGCGCCACCGCTCATTCATCGGATATATGAGCCCAATCATCATGGTGATATGGCTTTTTTACTGGCCGCTAAAAATGGTGTGCGGGCGCATCATTGGCCTTTCGGTAATATGCCGCCAGTGGAAGGCATATCCGAAGCGGAAATTCAGAATATCATTCTTTACGTTCGAGAGTTACAGCGCGCGAATGGGATAAATTAAACCCAACAAAACCCAGCACTATAATATGTATTCTAGGCATGACGATTCCCTAGTTGGGGCATATCTCTGGAGAGAGCCTTATGCTCCCCCCAGAATCGGTAAAAATCCGTCATACGACGTATTAGAACATTAGCTTGGCACCGATTACGGCATACCAAATATCCGCACTTTCACCCTCTGCTTCGACGTAATTTGCGGTCTGCCCGAACTTACGCTCGTAGACGACACCAACGTAAGGCGAGAGAATTCTATCCCAGACGTCATAGCTGAGCCTTAGGCCTGCCTCTACACTGTTAATACCGGAGCCGACTCCAATTTCCCGATCACTCGAAAAGGCCGCATCGATATTTGCGGAAGGCGTCAAGGTCAGATAGTTGGTTAGCAAAATCTCGTACTCGATATCGAGATCGGCAGAAAGCTTCCCTTTTTCACTCAGGAACAGATGCGTATCGACCTCTATCCACTGCGGAGCCAGCCCACTCAGGCCAACCACAGCATACCATCGGTCGGGCCCTTGCGGACTCGAATATCGAACGCCCCCTTTAATGTCCCAAAAATCCGATATGGGTGTTTGCAAGGCAAGCTGATTGGAAAGGGATTCAAAGCGATTAACATTCAAATCCAACTCACCGCTGCCTTCCCAACGGAGTTTCAGTTCATCGGTCCCGATGAAGGCATCACCATCAAAGGCGAACAGTTTTTCTCCGCCTTCTCCGTATCGATATTCAAATTCCTCCATCTGAACGCCATAGTAAATATTCGACGTCTCCATCGCGTGGCCGGCGACGGGCATCAAAAGAGACAGGCTAAAAGCGGTCGTCAGAAGAGGTTTCTTCAATTCAATCATTGCAGTTCTCCCTTATCCAAAGGGTTAAGACTTGCGGATTTCGGGCCACCTTCAACGACTATCTTCCGGAACATTCCAGCATCCATGTGAAAGGATAGGTGGCAATGGAACGCCCACTGACCAGGCGCATCAACCTCGGTTTCGGAATAAACGGTTGTTCCGGGCGCGACGCTGATTGTGTGCTTTGCCGGATCCCATTTACCGGCACCGACATCCAAAATGCTCCACATACCATGCAGGTGCATTGGGTGGGTCATCATGGTTTCATTGACGAACTTAAACCGGACACGCTCTCCATACTGAAGGACAATCGGATCTGCATCCTCATATTTTACGCCATTGATCGACCAGATATAACGTTCCATATTCCCGGTCAGGCGCAACTCAATCTCCCGCGTGGCCTCCCGGTCGTCATAGAGTGGCTTCTGTGCTTTCAAATCCGCATAGGAAAGGAATTTGCCACCATTTGCCGCTGTGGGAACTAGACCGCTGCCATTTGCATAGAAGCTATCCTTCTCCTGCTCCATACCCATCATGTTTGAATGATCCATTCCTTTCATGTTGGAATGGTCCATTCCTTTCATGTTGGAGTGGTCCATCCCCATATCTGCCATAGTCAGAAGCGGCGCCTTTGACATGTCCGGGATGTCAGCTACCATACCTTCGCGCGGGGCAAGTGTTCCCCGTGCATAGGCTGTCCTTCCCATGCTTGCCCCGAAAATCGTATAGGCCTTATCGTCCATGGGCCGGACGATAACGTCATAGGTTTCAGCAACGCCCAAACGAAGTTCGTCGACTGTAACGGGCTGTACATTGTTTCCGTCAGCCGCAACCACTGTCATCTTCAATCCCGGGATACGGACATCAAAATAGGTCATGGCTGAGGAATTGATGAGCCGCAGGCGGATGCGTTCTTTTGGCTCGAACAACCCGGTCCAGTTCTGTTCGGGGCCCTTGCCATTGATAAGCGGTGTGAAGCCCTGTACGTCTTCAATGTCTGTCTTCATCATCCGCATGTCACCCCAGGCCATCCGGTCATCGATAGTTGCTTTCAGGCCGTTCTTGCTGACATCTGAAAAGAAATCCCCGATGGTTTGTTGCTGGCGATTGTAATAATCCGCCGACATTTTCAAGTTCCGAAAAATTCGCTTGCCGGAATGCGGATGGGTGTCCGTAAACTGAACAACATAATCCTTGTCGAAACGAAACGGATCTCGCTTCTCTGGCTCGATAACAATTGATCCGTAAGCGCCATCAGGCTCCTGAAAACCGGAATGGCTATGGAACCAGTAGGTTCCGGATTGGATAATCGGAAATTTATAGGTGAAGGTTTCACCTGGTGCGATTCCGGGGTAACTGATTTTTGGCACACCATCCATCTGGAAGGGGAGGATAAGACCGTGCCAGTGAATTGACGTCGATTCATCGAGATTATTTGTCACATTGATCGTGACATCTTCGCCTTCCTTGAACCGGAGTACGGGTCCAGGGGATTTTCCGTTATAACCGATCCCTTCTTTTTGGAAGTCGCTGTATCAATGGTAACCCTGTCCACCGTCAAATCATAGATTCCGGCAACACTCATACTTGGTAGAATTGCGATGCTTGCAGCTGCCATAAAGCCGATCTGCAGAGATTGCATAAATGATTTTCTCATTCTGCTGTTCCTTTTGATTTAGAATAGTTGAAATACGCAGCCACAGAGGGCTGCGCAGAGCATTTACTCAAAATGAACTTCCCCCATCATGCCGGAGGCATAATGACCGGGAACATTGCAGGCGAATTCCAATTCGGCATCGTCCGTAAACTTCCAGACAATTTCCGCTGTTTCCTTGGGCTCCAACAGCACACTGTTTGGATCGTTATGTTCCATGGTTTTGCCATTTCCCATATCCATCTTCATCATGTCCCGATTGATCTTATCCACTTCCAATACACCATGTTCTACCATCATAATCATTTCTTCCTGATGCGCGGCATGCATGGAGGCTGTCCCGATATTGAATTCATGAACGAATTCCCCGGTATTGATGATCTTGAAACGAACCGTTTCACCTTTCTTGATGGAAATCTCTTCCGGTTCGTAAAAATTATCTCCCATCTTGATCTCGATGGTTCGAGTAACATCTGCGGCGTTACCGGGGATGCCAATGCCCGATTTCTCGCCGTGACTCCCGTGATGATTCCCTGCCGCAAATGCAATCGCTGAGCTTAGTGCCAAGACGGCAGTGAGAGTTGCTCCGGCAACACCGGATAAAAAAGTACGCTTAATCTTCATCTAATCAGTTCCTATTCCAGTCTCCATCTAATGCAGACCTCACTTCGGTCAGGCAGGGAGACAGATTCAAATTTCAATAGTCGAAGTTTGAGAAAGGCGCATAACCGCATTGACAGCACAAACATGGCTGCCTTGAGAAATGGCCTAAAAGAGGAACTAAATCTTTGGTGGGTGCTCGGGCGGCGCAGAAGCGAGGGAAAGTACTTGCACGGCAATGACGTCAAACGGCGTTTTCGTTCCGAATGTCGTTGTTGTTACGTGAAAATTTGCGGGCAAACCAATCGCACAAGAGACCATGCCACATTTTTCGATATGATTATGCCGGTCAGTTTCATGACTTTTTGACAGATCACCCGTCGCTGAAACCATAAAATGAGAAGGGCTTTCATTAGCCTCATGACTTTCGGCAGAAGGTATTATCGCAAAAACATTAAGCGCAATTGCAAGAGCAACGAAAATGCTCACACTTTTCCTACGCCAGTTCAGTGTTTTCCGAATTTCTGCCAACTGCTTCTCTCAGAAAGTAAATATCTCCTGAACCTATGTATACTCTGACAGATATCATTTCAACAACCATTCTGGAAACGTGTTTATTGTACAATTGGGGGACTGAACGGGGGACCGCTAGAACAACATAACGTTTAAGTATTTATTTTTACTGTAATTTTTCAAGTATGGTGGCGGAGGGTCGGTCCGCCACAATTTGATGTTTTTAAATGCTTTTACAGTGAAATTTATTTCTACCCATATTTATACCCATCTTTTAAAGATGAAGAAACGTCAATTTGAGCCGCATAGTACAGCATAAGTATACTTTACACTTGACCAAAATAGCGGGGCAAAAACCAATATAGCAACAAATGCCAGGATTACGCCCAAAGTGTTTTTTTAATAGCCCTGGCGGCCTTCTGATTGCGAAAACAAATACTGAAGAGTACAAGCAAATCAGAATAGCGAGTACAGGAATGAATGAGTAAATTTGGAAAGCTACTCTTGCGCAGCTATTCATTTGACTTTCCCTATCTCAACCCAAATTGCGCTAAGAAGAGATGAAGTAGTGGACGAGCACCATTCCGACAGCAAAAAGCAACGCCACAACCTTACCAATAACCATATACCGCATATTTTTCCGTTGTTTCTTTTGAATGGCAAATATCGAAGCTTGTTTATAGTCCTCTCCCTTTAGTTCAAGCTTGGAAATGCCTTCTTCAGCATTTGCCATATCTCCGGAACTGCCAGCCATATTGGATCCTCTTACAAATTAGTATGCTTCTCAAAATTGTGCGATATGATAGCACAAATCAACCATAATATTTTCTCTGCTAAAATATCAAAAATTCCAACCTTCTTTGACAATAGCTCAACAGGAAATACTTTCTTGATAATATCAACTTTGCGGCCAGCCCAAACAAAAGCCGAAAAAATGATAAAGGTTAATCATGCAGGGGAAAATGGCGCTGTTAATATATATCGCGCACAAAGAATTGTTGCCCGCTTTCGATCTAAGTCACTCGTTTATCAGCTTGAACAGAATATGGAGCATGAACTCGCCCATCGGAAGATATTTGCAAACTACCTGGTGGAAAACGGCATACGGCGATGCAAAAGTTATTTCGCTTGCGGGGCAGGGGGATATGTATTGGGTTTTGTAACTGGGATAATCGGACCGGGAGCCGTTGCAGCGACCACCTATGCGGTTGAAAATGTCGTTCTTGAGCATCTGGAAGAGCAGAGAGCATATTTATGTAATAATGATTTAGCTGCCCATGCTTGCGTGGCACAGATAATTGAAGATGAAAAAGCGCATCACGATGCAGCAAAAGACCAGCTTGAAGAAAACCAGCTAATGACAAATATCCTGATACAGGTAGTCAAGTTTTGTACAGAATGCGTTATAAGGTTCGGTATGCGATAAAGCGAACTGCTGAAGAACCTCTAAGAGCTAAAACATGCCCCCAAACCGTTGCGCAGCCATAGAATTGCAGCGCTGCTCATAGAGCTCGCATTTCGCCTGTAGTTTTTCATATGTCTTCCAGTGCATGCCTTTGGGTTTTTTCGGGAACCACTCATCAATGCAGGTACTCCCGCCAAGCCGACGGCGGATATCTTGCGCTTGCGATAGATAACGGAACATCGGGCTTTCTTGCTGGCTGTTATATCCGAGCCTGTAGGCCGCTCTACTCGCAAAAAGGTTGCCACCTGGGGGAAGGTGTAGCTTTGCCACCCTGGAGCCATTAGCAGGGCAAACAAACCACCAGCGCATGCCGCCATAGTGAGGATAGGTTACAGCCATTCGAACCTTGTAATCTTCTGGAGTGCCGTCGCGATGATAATGCAGCCGCACCCATGCCGCATATGGATCGATCAGGTCCGCTTCATAGCTAATGCTAGCCCGCTCTTCATCTGTCCGGTTATTCCACCAGGTGAGGGAACCCCTAACATGCTTTCCCGGAATGATTGCCTTCTCCCGAACCAACTTGAACAGGTCCAGCGTCAAGCCGTCTTCCACAACCGTTTTCTTGCTCCACCGATACCAGGTACCGGAACCACTTCCGCCCATAATCCACCCAATAATTTTTTTGTCGAAATCAATAGGAAATTATACCATAAACAGCAGATTCCTGCACCAAATCAGGCTCGGAACAGAGCTTTTTGTGCAAGACAGGAATATCTACTTTTCTCTACTTTAGATAAGCAGTTTCTGCGCCTGCGCTGGTTTCCTTACTCCCTTACCCCTTTTCGAAGAACCCAGGATGGTCCTGATGCTCTCCATATTTCACGATGCGCTCTCCAAAACGGCGGTTGATATGGTCGATGACGGTGGCGAGCTTTTCGGGCTTATTTGGCATTCCCGGCGAGAGAGGCGCGAACAGGTCGCCATTGCGCTCCGTAAGCAGGATCAAATCCCCAAAATGAACGGTAATCGACAGAATGTCGCCATTCGTTCTGCGACGCATCTCCCGCCACAAGTCCTCGTAGACTGCCAGTATGAATTTAGTATCCATCGTGGGAGATATTTTCCAGCCGACCTCCCATCGGCGATAGTCAATGAACACGATAGAAAGCTGAAACTGTCGCGCGCAAAATCCATCCCTACTCATCCACCCTATTGCCTAACTCATTGCAGGAGCAGGCAACATCAAGAATTCTATTTTATTTCCTAATGTGTCTACACCAAACCCACTCGAGCCTTTTCCGGGACCGCGAGTTCTTAGCGTCCCAGTGGCACTTGTTCCGTCAGTGCAATTTACGTCCCAATCTCCCGTACCAGAAATATCATAGTATGTGAAAGTAGCGTCACACGTCTTGCCATCAGTAATAGTCGTAGGTTTCACTGTCCCTGTGCGGCCAACTTGCTTGACCATGACAGGATAAACTTCTCTACCTTTGAGTACGTTTTCCCAGCTAACATCCAGATAGAAACGGGCGTTCTTTTCTTGGGTCTGAGTAGGGTAGCCGGGCTTCGAAGTGGCAATCTGCCCGCTATACACAGCCTCCACGACTGCTTTTGCCTTGTCGCAGTTATAAAGATTTGTAACTCCATCAAACGCAAGTAAGCCATGGTTTAAATCGTAGCCTTTTTTAAAGCGCTCATTCCCGCGGTAACGCTCTATAACAGCCTGTATTTTCTGGTTGCTCGCACCGCTTCCTAGGAAATGACCGCATACTTCGCTTTTCGTCGTATACCAACCAACTGTATAAGAATTAGTGAGGTCAACATCAGAAATGTCTACTGGTTCACTCGTCGTATTGCACCCTACCAACACGAGCATCCCAAACAGAATAGCAAAATATCTCATCCTTAACTCCCATAAGCTAAATTTTACCTACGATAGTACGACAAAGCATTAGGGAACAACGCTTATTTACCGCAAGACTTCCGCGCCAATGTGATTATATTCAAAGGATGAGATACTTAATCATACTATCTATGTTGGTTTTGGCAGCCTGTGCCGCTAACTACAAAGACCCCAATCTTGTCAAAAAATACTTGGCAGAGGTGAATGCCGAACTGCCTCAAGGGAAGCAATTTGTTTTAGAAAAAATTGAGGTGAGGGGTACTAGCCTTGTTACCGTTATTGTATTTGACGCGACAGTCATGAGCGCAGAAGAACTGACGAAAGCAAAGAAAACAAAAGACCAAGACATTCAACAGGTGCTTATTGAATATTGCGAAAGAAACCGCCCATATGCCGATCTCGAAACACAAGGGTACACCTTCAAAATAGAGATGACTGTCAAAGGCTATAGTAGAACAAAAACAGGAGTTAAAGCCTTATCGCAACAAGCCTGTAAAGCAGCTGGCTATTGAGGCAGGAATAAAAACGCCTTCTCCTGCGAAAAGACGGCGTAAATTGACAGAATGAAGTTAGTATCCTCGTGGAAAATATTCTTCAATCGCCACCCATCGGCTGCAAAAATACCTGTCCGTAATTGAGCAGGCTGCACAGGATTGCACCAGCCGCAATATTCACAGTCGCCAGTTTTAGAAAGGGTCGCAACTGACGCGGCAGTTTATGAGGGCGCTTGCAGAACCAAACCCCGGCTTGAGGCATATGGAAGCCAACAAGGTGGCGCGGATTATAAATAGGTCAATTGGGTAGGTACTAGATAGCACTGCATAACCTCAACCTACGGCAGTGCAAAGATTAACCTTAGTTACGTAAAAATTTTACAAAAACGCGAATTAATTTATAGTTTTCTCAACTAGAAAAGAGGGGCAAAATGATCCGAATTTTAATACTCTTGGCATGCTTACTTCCATTCTCAGCCAATGCAAGTATCATTCCGATGCAAATAACCTTCAACGTTCCGGATAGCTACACGCAGTTAGACTTACATAGTGGCGAAGAATTTACTCAGACGCCCCGCTATCCATCGCCCTTTCTTGAAGGGTTTTACGCTAAATTTGAGTATGACAATGAGGTTGGCGCTGCAGGCTCTAGATCCATTCAAAATGTTGTTTTCTACGGTACGCCATTTGCGGAATTATTTCAGTTATATAACGAAACCTACGCCAGACCTTTCGCAACAGGGGAATATGACAAAACAAAGAACTCACTAAATTTATCAGCGTTTTATAACGATGGCCCGCGAAATAGCTGTCCCACCAGCGATTTTTGCAGTTATTTTGGTGGATATGCAGACTTTTGGATCAGCATACATGCCTCACCCGACGGTCGTTACAGCGAAGTGGTAACAAACAACTTTTCGGACTTCGACCATACGCGAAGTGGGACCTACTCAATCTCTGCGGTACCATTACCCGCCGCGCTTCCGCTATTCGGAGCCGGATTGCTGGCATTTGGTTTATTTCGGAAGTTTAAGAAATCAGCGTAGGATGCCGTTGATAGATATCGTGTATCGGGCCTTCACTTTTCGCGCGATTGTTCAGATAGTAACAACTGGCCACACAGTTCAGAATAAAGAACCCGATGCTTTCTGTATCAGCAAATTAGAGTATTTAGACGAAAGTTTAGTCTCAGCTTATTAAGGCTTTATGCCTAAACACGATTAAGGCAGATGCTAGTTAGGAAGCATCTGCCATTTAGTATCTGTTTTATAAGAACTATTATGTTCTCTTGAGATCCATCTTGTCAGTCGAGCAAAGTGTAGTGCTCATCTTCCCGGTTGTAGTCCCATCTGTATTGAACTTGACGATGCCGGATACGTCTGCGGGATATTTCGCTAGGATAGGAACCATTTCGCCGTTTTTATTCAGCTTGCCAATAAAGCTGTCAGTAACTAGCCGACCGCTATTGCTTATTGAAATATCTCCCGAGGCATGGCCATTTGTGATAGTTGCCGTAATTTTGATATCGTCACAACGCATATTGTCGCCCCGGCTCATGTCGCCTACCCAAACACCGTCATAGGCCGTGCCTGCCGCGGTGGGTATGCTTGTGTCTTGTGGGGTCGTATTGCACGCGGTGATGAGCAAGCAAAGGGATGCTGTCGCGACAATTTTAATAATGTTCATTTTTGTTGAGCCTTTTTATGTTTCTTGATTAGTATAGCGCTCGATAAAAGAATAATTTCTAAAATCAATTCATTCTTATCGGGTGTAAATCTTTTAATCAACCAGCGATTTCATAAACTTGGTAAACGATGGAGTTAAACATCTAAAGTCTGCTTGTTGTTTACATATCTAGGCATTTGTATCTTTACTGGGTTTAAGATCGCGATGCCGTTGTTATAAATCCTGATTGTTTTTCAGTTTCTGCCAGTTGCTCCAAACTCTCATTGTCCAAACACCACCCAAGAAGTTCATAAAATTCATCTGAGGGATGGCATAGCTAAAGCCGTAACACTCATCACGCCCATTAATATCCAATTAAGGTTACATAAATACAATCTGAGGTAAAATCGCGCTTCGGATTTCGTTGAACCAGGAATTTTGAATTTGTCCGCTAATTATACCATTGCGCTCATTGCCGCCGCCTATGTAGGCGTTATCAGTATCATTGGGTTCCTGGCATTCGCCTGGGATAAGCATTGCGCGGTTCAAAACACACGGCGCATACCGGAATCAGAATTACTGTCCATCGCATTCATAGGGGGAATTGTTGGCTCGATTGCCGCTCAGCACCTTCTAAGGCACAAGACACGCAAACAACCGTTTAAATCTTTTCTGTATGGAATTGCCGCTTTGCAGGTTTTGCTTATTCTCGCGTTATCATTTCCTGATATGCTGCTAGAACTCTCAGACTTTCTATGACAGCAACCAAGCAACCGGCTTCCTGATAGTATTGCCCTATTAACTAATAATTTTTAGATAATTTTATTGATATTTCCACACAGACCGTATTATTTTCCTACACAATCACAACAAGAAAGGGAATCTTGGTCATGATACGTATATTAGCGCTTGTGCTGTGCTTACTTCCAATTTCTGCAAATGCAGCAATCTATAATTTTATCGGCCAGGGAACGACTTTCACGGGAACCGAATCCATTTCAAATAAGGCATTACTGTCTTTTGAAATTGACGAATCAGATTTTGGTAGCCGAATTAGTCTTGATCAATCCAACAATGGCGTTTTCAAACTGATATTCGACGGTACAATAGATCAAACATCCGTCCGGTGGAATGACTTCAACGTGCCACCTGGAATTGGTTGTTTATGGGAATGTGCCTATGCAGAAACAGATTTAAATGGAACACTCGTAGATTTCACGTGGCTTGCCTTTGAAATGCCGGGGTCTTATTCCGCTAACCTTGCAGGTTTTGAAACTAGAGACACCAGGATTGGGAACCTTTATAGTAGCGGAAAATGGACTATTTCACCTGTTCCTCTTCCAGCAGCTTTGCCGCTATTTGGCGCTGGCCTGCTTGCGTTTGCGGCAATTCGTAAATTTCGCGTGATCGGGCGTAGTTAATAACAAGCATCATACCCACTCAAATTCGAACATCTTTATCGGGTAGAGTATTGGAGGGAGAGATTAACGTTCCCCCTCCAGCTACGCTTGTACATGGTAATTATAGGTACATCTGAAATGGAATATAATCAGGCGCGAAATGACGCCTGACGATGCCTCATGCGGAACATGCTTTCTTCTCTCGCATCTGAAACGGAACCGTCAGCACGTTTGTATATTCCGTTTCGGAGGCGACTTCTGTTTTCAGGAATGACATACCCGGCTTCCATTGTCGCCACTCATTAGTGGCGATATGCCCCTTGTAAGGTTGATCGGTCACACGCCATTCCGTTGCCTTGCGCCCATACCAGTGACCAGGTTTTACCATCTCTATAAAACCCTTTTCCTCAAGCTCTGTTAAAGCCCGCTTAATCGTCGCAGAAGCCATATTCAGCTTTTTTTGGGTCATGGCATAGGGGAGCAGTATTTCGCCATTATTGCGCCCGTTAAACCCGCGATGGAGCTCTGCCCAGACTTTAACAGACGCGGGCCGCAAGCTCGTCCAGGCATCGCTGTCCAACATACGGTAGGGGAGCGGAACAAACTGCTCATGCTTGTTCCGGCCCTTTTGGTTCACACCGGCTTTACGCGGCTTTGCCATTGGCAACCTCCGCACTACTATCAACCGGTTCCAGGCTTACATTAGACTGAAGCACATACCGGGCATGGTTGCCGGGAAAGGGACCTTTGTGGGTTTCCCAAATGGTTTGAATATCCAGCCCGTATTCATGGCGCAGCTGATGAATATAGGCGCTCCAGCGCGGGGCAGGATTGTCAATTGGCGTGCAGCCTCGCTTGCCTGCCTTTTTAAGCTCTAGGAGTGCCCAGGCATATCGACCGATGATTTCACGGGTGATGCGCTTGCCGTCCACATCATAAGATGCATTGATTTCGAACCGCTTCATTGATCCACCCCATAGTGGTCTGACGCGATCAATTTTGCGTGGGCATCTGATAGATTGTGCCTATGCCGAACGAGTGAGGCTGTAAGGGGAAGGGAGGTGTTCTGAGCCTTCTCTTTGTTGGCCCAATGAAACAAGGGAAGCTTGTCACTTGGACAAAATACTGTTACTCTCTTCATCTATAAATTCCTATTATTGGTGGGATTTTTTGAGAGCGGCTATGCAAAGTTTGGTCGCGGCGCATAGCCGTTCTCGTTTCTGATTGACGTTTTTCATTGGGCCTCCCCAATTTCTGGCAAACGTCCAAGCCAATCTTCAAATTCTGTCACAGGTATGATTGTCCGGCGACCGCATTTGCGAGCCTTCAATCTTCCTGACGCGATTTCCTGATAAAGTTTTGTCCGGCCTATTCCTGCCCGCTGACAAGTTTCGTTTACAGAAAGTACGGCTTTATAATCAGTGTTGCTATTATCCAAATTGGTGTCCTCTTGTTACTATATTTCTGCCGATTTTCACGATTCGTTCTACGGCCGCTATTATACGCGAAAACTCTTTGAAGTTCAGACGTTAATTAGTAATTCAGCAAGAAGTCTGTGGATAACTTTTTCCCACATTATGTGGGTGTTGGGGATAAAATCGAATTTAGCTCAAAATATAGTATGCCACTTAATTTAGGAGTTATCTTATCGTTACTATTTTATCCTCGAAAACAGTTTCGTGTCGGGCGCAAAAGCGTCCCCAATCCCGCATAATTCGCACCCTTTTCTCGTATAAGTCGCCCCGGCGGTAAGCTGCTTCCACTTTATTACCGACACTATGCGCCAGTGCCATTTCAGAAACTTCATTCGGGTAGTTTGTTCGCTCCGTTGCCCAGTCTTTGAATGTTGACCGAAATCCATGCGCCGTCAGGTCATTGCGGTTCATCCGTTTCAATAGCTGCAGGAATGCCATGTTAGAAAGACCGCTTTTTGGCCTTTGCCCTGGCAGGATAAATTCGTTCTGAGATACTTCTCTTAATCTGGCGAGAACATCTAGCGCAGGCGCTGACAGGGGAACACGGTGTTCCTTACCCGCCTTCATTCGCTCCGCCGGGATAGTCCAAATTGCCGCGTCCAGATCAAACTCGGACCAGCGCGCCTTAATAATCTCACCCGTGCGCGCCGCTGTTAGAATAAGTAATTCAAGCCCCATCGCAGCTATGCCTTCCTGCTTCCGCAGTGCCGCCATGAAGTCGCCCATTTCATCATAGGGCAGGGCGGCATGATGTTTGACCTGCTGCACCTTGGAGCGTGCGGGCAGTATCTTGTCCAGATTGCCTTTCCATCGCGCTGGATTCTCACCTTCACGGTATTTCCTCGCCGTCGCCCAATCCAGCACAGATTCAATCCGGCCTCGCACCCGACTGGCGGTTTCAGATTTTTCGGACCAGATAGGCTCCAGAATTTTCAACACCAAGCCTATATCTACGTCTTTGACAGAAAGATTACCGATAACCGGATACACATATGTTTCAAGGGTACTGGTCCATTGGCGGGCATGCTTGACGTTCTTCCAGCCCTTGCTGTGTGCGGCAACGTATTTATCGGCGCATTGCTTGAACGTCATTGTTTTAACAGTTTCCGCCTGCAAGGCTTGACGCTCAGACTTCCTGATTTCTATCGGGTCTAATCCTTTACGAACCAGTTTGCGGCAATTCTGCGCTTCCTCTCGGGCTTCAGATAAGGAAACGTCAGGGAAACCACCCAACCCCATATCCCGCGTGCGCCTGTTTCGGGTGAAGCGGTATATCCAGGATTTCGTATCAAAACTGCTCACCTGGAGATAAAGCCCGCCACCATCGGCATACATGCCTTTGCGGGTTTCAGCCTTGACCGAGAGTGCATTCAGCCTGTGAAGTTGCCTTGCCATCCGCCTGCCTTTCGTTGTTACCCATTTTTCTACCCATATTTTAACACAGGCTTTAGGCGAACGCTAGCGGATATCAGGAATTACTGATGTATCATAAATAGCAGAATTACTGGGCATTTGGAGGATGTTAGCGAATGGTGGGAAACATTGAAAAACAGGAAAGTGGCGGAGGGTCGGGGATTCGAACCCCGGAAGGGCTTGCACCCTTGCTGGTTTTCAAGACCAGTGCATTCAACCGCTCTGCCAACCCTCCGTATCGCATTTCCGGCACAGCGTCGGTCAACGGACGCTCGCGGCTGCGGATAGTCCTGATCGTTTAAAGTTCCCGTCCGAAGCTGTCAATATATTTGATTTTAAAAACTGCATTTCTGCCCGTCATGAGAATTAGGGCCCGAAATCAGGTCTTTTCCACCTGAAACCGTTGCGAATCCACGGAAGTTGTGGCAAAAAGGGGAGATTAGTAAATCGGAGTTCCAATGGCAAAGAAATCGGCGCGTAGTATAATTTTCTCTTTGGTCGGCATTTTCTTAATTGCTCTCTCAACACCAAGCTTTGCCGCGAAAGAACCGTTCGATCAATGGCTGTCCAAGCTGAAGGTCGAGGCGCGGGAGAATGGCATCAGCCAGACAACAATCGACAGCGCCTTCGCCAATGTCACGCTGATCGAGAAAGTGGTCAAGCTGGACCGCAAGCAGCCCGAGACTGTCCAGACATTCCAGGAATATATGGCGCAGCGCCTGCCGCAATCCCTCATCGATACCGGCAAGACCATGCTCAACCAGAATCGCGTCCTTCTGGAGGAAGTCGGACGTAAATACGGGGTGCAGCCGCGCTTTATAGTCGCCCTCTGGGGCGTCGAGACCCGTTACGGAAAATATACCGGCGGTTTCAGCGTGATCGATGCCCTAACGACACTCGCCTATGATAACCGGCGTGCCGCCTATTTCAGGAAAGAGCTGCTGCTTGCGCTCAAGATCCTCGATGAGGATCATATTCAGCTAGCAGATATGAAGGGATCCTGGGCCGGCGCGATGGGGCAATCACAGTTCATGCCGTCAAGTTTCGTCAATTTCGCTGTCGATTTTGATGCGGATGGCCGTCGCGACATCTGGACAACGAAAGCCGATGTGTTTGCCTCGGCGGCAAATTATCTCTCCAAGTCCGGCTGGAAGGACGACCAGACATGGGGCAGGGAGGTCCAGTTGCCAAAGGATTTCGACCTCTCCCTGGTTGACCTGAAGATCGCCAAGCCCATGAAGGAGTGGGAAGCCCTCGGCGTGACCAAGATCGGTGGCGGCCCGCTGCCCTCACGCCAGCTTGTCGGATCCCTGGTGCAGCCGAAAGGCGGCAATGGTCAGACATTCCTGGTCTATGATAACTACCGGACGATCCTGAAGTGGAACCGGTCAACCTATTTCGCAATGTCCGTCGGCCATCTCGCCGACCTGATCGGAGACGGATAAATGTTGATTAAGCGTAGCGTAAAAGGCGAAATCGAAATGAAAAAATTTGCCCCGAATTCCGGTATCCTGGCCCTACTTGCAACCGCCTTGCTGATCGGCGGCTGCTCCGAAGTCAACCTGCTCAGTTACGGGGCCAAAAAATATCACGCGACTCACGAGCAAGCCAACCCGACCGTCGACGAGAATGGCATTGATCGCGGGCTTCCGAAACTTGGCAAGCCGTATGAAGTAGCGGGCATCTGGTACTATCCGAAAGTGGATAACAGCTATGATGAAACCGGCATCGCCTCGTGGTACGGGGAACCCTTCCATGGACGCAAGACCGCCAATGGCGCGATCTATGACATGCATCAGCTCACCGCGGCCCATAAAACACTGCCGCTGCCGTCCGATGTACGTGTAACAAACCTCGAGAATGGTCGCTCCATCATCGTGACGGTCAATGACCGCGGCCCGTTCGCTCATTCGCGCATCATCGACCTTTCCTACAGGGCCGCCCAGTTGCTTGGCATGGTGGAGAAGGGAACCGCAAAGGTCCGCGTCCAGATTATTAACGGGAGCAACGACCTGGATCAGAAAATCATCGCCAAGCCGGAAACGCCGATGAACGAGCAAAACAATGTTGCTGCGGCGCCGCAGGCCAAGGTAGTCTCCAATACCCTTGCGCCGCCCCCGAATATCAAGTCAGCGCCACTCCCTGAAATTCAGTCGCTGCCTGCCCCGACGGCCACAACCGCGACAGCGACCGGGACGCAGGTGGCATCGACATCTGCCTACAGCGCCCCAACCCCAACGGTCAGCGTCTCGCCAATCACAGGGAGCGAGATTTTTATTCAGGCCGGGGCATTTATCGACTATAACAACGCCAATATCTTGAGCGCGCGGCTCTCTGCCATGGGACCGACGAAAGTGAGCCAGGTTCTCGTCAACGGCCAGGATTTTTACCGGGTGCGCGTCGGTCCCGTGCAGGATATTGACAAGGCAGACCAATTGCTGGCCGACCTGATCAATACCGGCCATGCAGATGCCCGGATTATTGTCGAATAACGGTCATAAACTGGCCAAATTACTGCCTTAGGACATTAAACTGATATCGGCTGGCCATTGCCAACCTATGACAGGAACGAGACTAACTGAAAGCATGAGTGCGATGACACACAAGACATCACCAACAGGCCTTTTTTCCGCTCTTTGCTTCTGCCTGACGCTCTTTGCGGGCGGCGCGGCTGCGCAAAGCATTGAGACACCGGCGCGGGAGGCCTTTGTCTATGACATGAATACGGGCACTGTACTTCTGGAGAAAAATGCCGATGAGTTGATGTCGCCGGCTTCCATGAGCAAGCTGATGACGGTGACGATGGTGTTTGAGCGCCTGAAGGAAGGCTCGCTCAAAATGGATGACACGCTGCCTGTCAGTGAAAAGGCGTGGAAAAAGGGCGGCTCGAAAATGTTTGTCGAGGTGGATACCCGGGTCGCCGTGGGTGACCTGCTGCGCGGGATCATCGTACAATCCGGAAATGACGCCTGTATTGTGGTGGCGGAAGGACTCGGCGGCTCCGAAGAGGGGTTTGCGGACGCGATGACGACGCGCGCGCGGGAACTTGGCCTTGAAAAAAGTACCTTCCGGAATGCGACGGGCTGGCCGGATCCGGACCATAAGATGACAGCGCGGGAGCTCGGACTGCTCGCAAAGCATATCATCCAGGACTTTCCGGAATATTACCCCATATTTGCCGAAAAGGATTTCACCTTCAGTGAGATCAAGCAAGGCAACCGTAATCCGCTTTTGTACAAGAACAACGGGGCGGATGGTCTCAAGACCGGCCATACGGAAGAATCCGGTTATGGCCTTGTCGGCTCCTCGGAGCGGGACGGGCGGCGCATCATTCTCGTGGTCAATGGTCTCGATAATGCAAAAGAGCGCAGCCGTGAATCCGAACGGCTGATGGAATGGGCCT
Source organism: Sneathiella sedimenti (assembly GCF_017313765.1). Taxonomy (GTDB): domain Bacteria; phylum Pseudomonadota; class Alphaproteobacteria; order Sneathiellales; family Sneathiellaceae; genus Sneathiella; species Sneathiella sedimenti. Next base: position 214,724 of record NZ_JAFLNC010000005.1, read on the forward strand.
TTCGGGAGTTTAACAACTATGCCCTCTTCAAGGCTGGCGATGTTGTCGACAATGCCCGGGTCTGGCTGGGCAGCAAGGACCTGGTTCCGCTCACCCTGGAATCCGATCTGACGGTCACGCTCAATCGTGCGGCGCGCAAATCCATGACGGTGAAAGTTGTCTATAACGAGCCAATCCCAGCCCCGATCATCAAGGGAACCCCGGTGGCCCAGCTGGTCGTAGAAGGCCCTGAAATGGACACGGTGACAGTGCCATTGATCGCAATGGAGGATATTACCCGGCCCGGCCCGCTAAAGCGCCTGACCTCGGCTGTCGAGTATCTCGTCTTTGGCCCGTCCGCGAACTAGGCTGAAGCAAACAGGATGCAGACGAAAAAGCGGAATGGAAAATTCATCACATTTGAAGGCGGGGACGGAAGTGGCAAGTCGACGCAAAGCCGCCTGCTTGCCGAATTCCTGAAAGAGAAGGACATTGACAGTCTGCTGACACGGGAGCCGGGCGGCGCGCCGGGTGCGGACGAAATCCGTGAGCTGATCCTTACAGGAGAACCGGACCGATGGGACGCCATCGGGGAAACACTGCTTTTCTATGCTTCCCGCAGAAATCATCTCCGCCTTACCATCTGGCCAGCGCTGGATGCCGGACGCTGGGTTATCTCCGATCGGTTTGCCGATTCCACCCTGGCCTATCAGGGGTATGGAAATCAACTCGGTGAAGCGGCCGTACGGAGAATTCATGAATTCACGGTCGGCGACTTCGTGCCCGACCTGACCTTCATTTTCGACCTTCCGGCGGAAGAGGGGCTTCAACGCACCATGGGGCGAACCCATAATGAAGACCGGTTCGAAAAGATGGATCTTGGCTTTCACGAACGGCTGCGGGAAGGCTTTCAGGAAATTGCACAGAAGAACCCGGATCGATGCGTGCTTATCGATGCAACGCGCGCCGTCGATGACATCCAGCAGGAGCTGCGCGACATCCTGAATGCGCGCCTGCTGTCGTGAGCGACCTACCGCAATCCGACAAGCTCGATGGTTATCCTCATCCGCAGGATACGACCAGGCTCATCGGTCATGAGTCAGCGGAGGCGCGCTTTCTCGACAACTTTCTGAGTGACCGCTTCCATCATGCCTGGCTGATCACCGGCGCAAAGGGCGTCGGCAAGGCTACCTTCGCCTACCGCGCAGCGAAATTCCTCCTGAGCCGCCAGGCCAGTGGAGGAGGGGGGCTGTTCGGCCCTCCCGACACTCTCGATGTGCCCGAAGACGACCCGGCCCTTGCGTTGATACATGCGGGATCGCATTCCGGCCTTGCGGTTCTGCGTCGGCAGTATGATACCAAGAACAAGAAATTCTACACTGCGATCCGGGTCGATGACGTCCGCACCCTGAGCCCGTTTTTTCAGCTCACGGCGTCCGAGGGGAGCTGGCGGATTGTTATCATTGATCCCGTCGACGACATGAACACAAGTGCCGCCAACGCGATCCTTAAAACCTTGGAGGAGCCGCCGAAGAAAACCCTGTTCCTGCTGCTTTCCCACACGCCGGCGGGGCTGCTGCCAACCATCCGGTCGCGCTGCCGCCAGCTTGCGCTGCGGCCACTCGATGACGCCCATATGAGGGCCGTCCTCGCCCCGCATTGCGAAACCTTGTCGCCGGGCGAACTTGATATGCTGTTGACTCTCTCGGAAGGGAGCCCGGGGAAGGCACTCCGTCTGCTGGAAGCGGGGGGACTTGAAATCTTTACCTCTCTCCTCGATATCTTTAGGGAATACCCCCGTCTCGACGCAGAGAAACTTCATGCGCTTGCGGATAAGAGTGGCCTGAAGGATGGGGATACACGATACCGGAGTGTCTGCGAGATTTACCCCTGGTGGCTGACCCGGCTAGTACGCGCCGCCAGTGAGGACTTTACCGGCGACACCCTTATTCCCGGGGAAGCGGATATCATGAAACGGATGATCTCCCGTCATCTCCCGTCTGCCTGGGCCGAACTTTGGGAAAAAGGGAATGAGTTGATTAAAAGGGCGGATTCAATCAATCTCGACCGCAAACAGGTTGTCCTCAACCTGTTTTTGAATGTAGAACGCATGAGCAGATAACAACAACAATGTTGCGGATAACGAATGTTAGTCGATAGCCATTGCCATTTGAACTTTGAACAGCTTTCCAGCGAGATAGACGATGTCGTCGCGCGGGCGAGGGCGGCCGGGGTCGGCCATATGCTGACCATCGGGACCAAACTTCGCGAATTCGAGGGCGTGCGTGCCATTGCCGAGCGGTTTGACGACATCCACTGTTCCGTCGGTGTGCACCCGCATGAGGCCGAAAGCGAGGGCGACGAGGTCACGGCAGCGAAGCTGATCGAGCTTAGCAATCACCCGAAAGTCGTCGGCATTGGTGAGACCGGCCTTGATTATTTCTACGAGCATGCTCCACGCGAGCTACAGAAAAAATCCTTTCGCCTGCATATCGAGGCGGCGCGTGAAACCGGCCTGCCGATCATCGTACATACCCGCAATGCAGATGCGGATACTGTTAAGATTTTGCATGAAGAGTATGAGAAGGGGCCTTTCACCGGGGTAATCCATTGCTTTAGTTCTGGCTGGGAAGTCGCGGAGAAATCGATGGAAATTGGTTTTTATATCTCCATCTCCGGAATTGTGACTTTCAAGCCTGCCGAGGAACTTCGCGAGCATGTCCGCAAGATTCCGGTAGAAAAATTGCTGGTCGAGACGGACAGCCCGTATCTGGCGCCGGTACCCAAGCGCGGCAAAACCAATGAACCGTCCTTCGTGGCCCATACGGCCGCGAAAGTCGCCGAACTCAAGGGGCTCGACCCGGATCGGCTCGCCGCCATCACGACGGATAATTTCTTTAACCTTTTCAATAAGATAGAACGGAACCTCTAATGGAAGTGACGATCCTTGGTTGCGGCACCTCCGGTGGGGTACCGCGCATCGGGAATGATTGGGGCGCCTGCGACCCGAACGAGCCAAAAAACCGCCGCCGTCGTTGCTCAATCCTGGTCAAGGAAAAGGACACGACGGTCCTGATCGATACGTCTCCGGATATCCGCGAGCAGCTCCTCGATGCCAATATCGGCCGGCTCGACGGGGTTGTCTGGACCCATGAACATGCCGATCAATGTCACGGCATTGATGAACTTCGCGTGCTCGCCATTCGCAACCGCGAACGCGTTAACGTTTGGAGCGACAAGAAAACCCTCGATATCCTGACGACACGTTTTGATTATTGCTTCCGTCAACTGGACGGCAATCCATATCCGGCCATTTTAAAAGAGCATTATATTAAGGGGCCGTTCAGCATCGGCGATATCGAGTTTATTCCATTCGATCAGGATCACGGCAGCATCACGAGCCTTGGCTTCAGGATGGGTGCGATCGGTTATTCAAACGATCTTGTCCATCTCGACGATCATGGATTTGAAATCCTTAACGGCGTCGATACCTGGATTGTTGATGCCATGCGTTATACGCCGCATCCGACACATGTAAATCTGGAAACCGCGCTTAAATGGATTGAACGGCTGAAACCACGGCGCGCGATCCTGACGAATATGCATGTGGACCTGGATTACCAGACCTTGATCAAGGAACTGCCAGACGGTGTCGAACCGGCCTATGACGGCATGGTGATCACTGTATAAGAAAACATACCCTTATTTTCAGCGCGCTCAGCGCTGAAGACGCTCCCTTGTATCGACGAACCCCCTCAGAATGGGGACTTAAAAGCCCCCCGGCCTGTGGGGGCCCTATTTATCCATACCCGATATTTTCCATAATATATATTATGCGCAAAATTGATATTTGAATAAATACCGTATTCCGCTGCCCTCTTCAGAGAATTATTTAAATGGCATGCAGTTATTCTTCGCCATAGATAATGGTTTCTATGACATCAACACTCTCGGCATCAATCACCAGCGTGGCGACATCGAAAGAAAACCCCTGTCGTGCAAGTGATGCCAGTTCCTTGTTGCGGCGCTCGGCGCGTGTCTCTTCCGGTTTATACGGCCCAAACCGCCGCCGCTTCACGAAACGTGCTGCCGCACGCCTGTCAAGCGCCTGCCTGTCGTCGCCAAGCGCGTCAAGCGCGTCCGATTGATCATTATCGGAAAACTCCATCTCCTGCAGCTTGAGGCCGATCTGGGCGACCGACCGTCCCTGCCGCGCCATTATCCGCACCTTGCTGGCCGCAAATTCGCTGTCATTGATAAAGCCGGCCTTGATCATATCCTCAACGACCTTTGCGATATCCTCTTTCAGCTTTTCCTCAGGCAGATCAAAATGCTCCCGTTGCGGCGCGGCCTTATTAAACAAATGCTGCGCCATTTTTCGGCTGGTTGCCGGAAAGCGGTTCAAATAACGAAGTGCCTGATCGCGCAGCCATTTTGGCGTTGGCTCCACCGGTTTTCGGGGGCGTTTTGCTTTCGGTTCTTTCTCGTCGGTCATCCAAAACTCGATTATTTCGTCAGTATGCGTATGTTACTTATGGCCAGGGTCAAAGGAAATCCTTTAAACTGGTACTGCTTTAAAGTTCTTTCGCGAGAGATCCTACATGTCACAACCAAAATCCTCGACATCGATCAATCAACTCCTTGATATCATGGAGAAATTACGTAATCCGGATGGCGGGTGCCCATGGGATCTGGAACAGAATTTCGAGACCATTGCCCCCCATACGATCGAGGAAGCCTATGAGGTCGCCGAGGCCATTGCCAGAAACGACATGGCAGAGCTGAAAGACGAGCTCGGTGACCTGATGTTCCAGGTGGTCTTCTATGCGCAAATGGCAAAGGAAGCCGGTGATTTTGACTTCAATGACGTGATAGAGGCGATTTCGGAGAAAATGATCCGCCGTCACCCCCATGTGTTCGGCACCGCCGATATCGCAACAGCAGAAGCGCAAACCACGGCCTGGGAAGAAACAAAAGCACAAGAACGCGCAGAAAAAACCAAGGATAGCGACAAGGCGCCGTCCGCACTGGATGGCGTGGCCGAGACACTGCCTGCCCTCACACGCGCCGTGAAGCTGCAGAAACGGGCCGCCCGCGTCGGGTTCGACTGGCCATCAATTACTCCGGTGTTTGACAAAATTGAAGAGGAACTTGGGGAACTGAGAGCGGAAATCGACGAGAACGGCAGTAAGGATCGTATCGCCGAGGAATATGGCGACCTACTTTTCGTACTCGCCAATCTCGGACGCCACCTCGAACTCGACCCCGAAACAGTCCTGAGAGCCGCCAACCGAAAATTCGTGCGTCGCTTTCAAATAGTAGAGCAACGCCTTGAAAATAAGGGAAAATCCCTGGATCAATGCAGCCTAGAGGAAATGGATGACGTGTGGAATGAAATTCGGATTGAGGACAAAATAAATCAGTAAAAACAGAGGATTAATTCAGCTTTTTAAGAATCTTCTCTAACCGTCCAAGATTCTCCGGAGAGAATTTTGCCTCAATATGCACCGTGTCGTCCCGGTCCGAACGATCGAGCACCGTCCCATGACGATAGATCCAGGAAAGGGTCGCGCCGTCTTCGGCCGGAATATCAAGCTCCAGAATTTTCTGCTTCGCCGTCAGCCTCTCTTCAATAAGCGCAAGAAATACGGGCGTCCCCTCACCTGTTACGGCGGAAATGGCAACCTGTCCGTCTTCGCGTGCCACGCTGTTGAAAAGTTTATCGCGCGACTCATCCTCGAGGAGGTCGATCTTGTTCAATATTTCCAAGTAACCGCTCGTGTCATCCGTATCAACACCGAGGCGCCCCAAGACGTCGAGGACGTCCTGACGTTGCGCGGCCGTGTCTTCGTGGGTGATGTCACGGACATGGACAATCAGGTCCGCCTCGAGCACCTCCTCAAGGGTTGCTCGGAATGCCGCGACCAGTTCCGTCGGCAAGTCAGAGATAAATCCCACAGTGTCGGAGAGAATCACCGGTTGGCCGCCCGGCAGGACGATTTTTCGCATCGTCGGATCAAGGGTCGCAAAGAGTAAATCCTCCGCAAACACGTCTGATTCTGTCATCCGGTTGAAAAGCGTTGATTTTCCAGCGTTGGTATAGCCAACAAGGGCAACGATAGGATACGGGACCTTTTTGCGCTTGGCCCGGTGCAACTCGCGGGTCTGGACAACGGAATTGAGCTGCCGCTTGATCTTCGTGATCCGCTCGTCAATCAGCCGCCGGTCAATTTCCAACTGCGATTCACCGGGCCCCCCGATAAAGCTCAAGGAACCGCGCTGCCGCTCCAGGTGGGTCCAGGACCGAACAAGCCGCGTACGCTGGTAGCTGAGATGCGCAAGCTCGACCTGCAGCGCGCCTTCGCGGGTTTGCGCGCGCTCCCCGAATATCTCGAGGATAAGGCCCGTCCGATCGACGATCTTGACATGCCAGCGTCGTTCCAGGTTGCGCTGCTGGACCGGTGTTACCGGTCCGTCGATAATGACGACTTCTATGCCGGAATTTTTTATGAACGCCCCAAGATCAGTAATCTTGCCCTCACCGAACAGCGTTCCCGGCCGGGCTTTCGCCAAGGTGACGACTTCCGAATGGACCACATCAAGTGATATGGCCGCAGTCAGGGAAACGGCCTCTTCCAGGCACCCTTGCGGATCCCGGAGCTTGCTTTGCGTCCTGGTTTTTATGGAGGGATGCAGAACAAGCGCCGCCTCCCCCGAACGCAGGCTGTCGCGTTCCGTATTAGAGTCCATAGGATGGATATAGGGGTAGCATTGCGATGTTGAAGGTCAGCTTTCTGCCGAAGGATCAAAAAGCTGTATGGGGCCGGCAGGCATTACCGTCGAAATGGCGTGCTTGTAAACAAGCTGTTCGTGGCCATCCCGTCTCAGCAATACGCTGAAATTATCAAACCAGCTGATTGAGCCTTGAAGCTTTACACCATTAACCAGAAACACGGTTACCGGAATCTTGTCCTTGCGTACCTTGTTTAGAAAAACATCCTGTACATTCTGTGACTTCTCAGCGCCCATCTTGAATTATCTCTCGTCTGTCAAATCGTTTTCAGCTCGCCTTTTGTCAGTCAAATCAGGGACATTCTGATTGCTTCTTTAAAATAAAAGGCAAAAAAGTTTCCCTGACATAAGGATTTCTCCCCCTAAACACAAGCATTATAACGCCGAAATTGCAACAAATAACGACTTTGGCAAAAAAAGCACAGTCTCAACTGTATTATTCGGGAAATACTAGGCATCCGCAGACATAAATTTCTCGTAAATCTTCCTAAGCTTTAACGAAATGAGGCCGGGATGACCATTCCCGATCACCTGATCATCAACTTTTACAACAGGAAGGACATATGATGTGCTACTGGTGATAAATACTTCACGGGCTGAAAGCAGCTCCTCGACTGAAAAACTGCGCAGTTCCAGCTCGATTCCGTTTTTCTCCAGTTCCCGGATCAGGGACGCCCGTGTAATACCTGCGAGAATGGAATTGCTGGTCGGGCGGGTCACGATCTTCCCTTCCTTGCTGACGATCCAGGCATTTGTTGAGCTGCCCTCCGTGACCATGCCATCCTCGTCCACCTGAAATGCCTCATAGGCTCCATTTTCCTTGGCTTCCTGCTTCGCCAGGACATTCGGCAGCAGGGAGACGGACTTGATATCCCGCCGGGTCCAGCGAATATCCGGCACCGTGATCACGCTGACCCCTTCCTGTGCCTTTTTCGCCGCCTTTTCCATCGACAGCCTTTTCGCGGTCATCACCAGCGATGTCGGGATGTCATCTGGAAAGGGATGGTCTCGCGGCGCAACACCGCGCGTTACCTGAAGATAGATGATGCCATCGCGGATACCGTTCTGCCGGATTACCTCTCGCATCACCATTTTTAGCGGTTCCCGTTTCATCGGGGCGTCGATTCTAAGCTCGCCCAAGCTCCGCCACAGCCGATCCAGATGTCCCTCTTCATCGATCATCCGGCTTCCGACAATGGTGACAACCTCATACACGCCATCGGCAAATTGATAGCCGCGATCCTCGATATGGACGCTAGCGTCCCGGTGCGGGAGATACTGGCCGTTTACATATGCAATTCTGGACATTGTTTTCCTATAATTTTAACGCCGCCAAAGGGCCGGATTGAACAGGGAAAGGACCGCAAAAAATTCCAATCGTCCCACGAGCATGGTGACACATAATACCCATTTAGAAAACTTGGGTAAGGCTTCATAGCTGATAAAATTTTCCTCTCCAACAACAACATCGGTGATCAATGGCTGCGCTGCCGAGCCGGCGCTGGCAAGATTTGTGATGGCGAGAGTGATTGATGACTGCAGGTCCAGTCCGTCAAAGGCCAGAAGCAATGTTGCCGCGACAAGCACCAGACAATAAAGCACGAAAAAGCTCCAGGCCGCCGTAATCTGTTCACGCAGGATGCGCTGTCCGCCATAGGTCAGGGGAAAGATACTGCTTGGAAAGCTCAGGCGGTTGACCTCGGCATTGGACACCTTCAGGAGAATGGCGATGCGCATCATCTTGATTCCGCCGGCGGATGAGCCAATTGATCCACCGATCGTCGTCAGGACAAGAATTACAAAAAGCGCGCCGATCGGCCAGTAATACTGCCCGGTCTCGGAGACAAGCGGCAGGTTGTAACCAGTTGTGGTCACAGCAGACACCGTATTAAAGACCGCATACCGCATGGTATCCCCGGTCGACATATCCGTTTGTGTCATCATCAGGGAGAAAACAAAAAGGCTGCCAAGAACGATGGCGATCATGAGGTAGCGATATTCGGGATCCTTGAAATAGGAAAGGCGGTCCCCATTGAAAAACGACCAATGCAGGGAAAAATTAATCGCGCCGAATACCATGAAAATCATCAGGATGACTTCAATCCCGCGGCTGGCAAAAGCCGTCCCGGCTGAATTCGATGTCATAAAGCCGCCGGTAGACAGGGTGCTGAAGGCATAACAAATGGCATCAAAGGCCGACATGCCGGCAAACCACAGGGCAACAATGCAGATCGCTGTCAGCAAACTATAGATTTTCAGCAGCGACAGCACGGCGGAGGCGATTCGCCGGGACATGCGCCGTCTGCTGCTCTTGGCGATGGCCCGCGTCAAGGGATTGCTGCGCGGCAAATTGAAGGCGCTTGCCATTATCGCCAGGAAGACAATAACTGAATAACCGCCCACCCACTGGATCAGGCTGCGCCACAGGATAATCGCCCGAGGCTGAGCATCCACATCATCAATAACGGTTGCCCCGTTTGTCGTGAATCCGGAAAATGCCTCGAAGTACGAGTTGGTCGCCGACGGGATGGCATCGCTTAGATAGAAAGGAAGGCCGGCGAAGGCCGGCACGATAATCCAGATCAGTGTTGCCGCCAGAAAGGTTTCACGACGCCCGAGAATGGTTATTTCCCGCCGCACCGCGAGTATCATACCGCCGCCGAAAAAGAGCGTTATGATGGCCGAAACAAAGAAACTCAGGGTAAGTTCTGTCTGCCCCTGGGCCAGGGCGAACAGAAGCGGCACGCCCATCAACATCGCCATAAACCCGAGCGACCAGCCAACAAATGAAAAGACAGGGGCGAACAACATCGGTTCTAGAAAAATTCAAGGCCGACAGAAAACATTTCCTCAACCTTCTGAACAGAATCCTGAAGGCTCAGGATAACGACCCTGTCATCGGCCTGAATGACCGAATCCCCTCGTGGAATTTCAACCGTATCCCCCCTGATGACCGCACCGATTATGGTACCATGCGGGAGCTTGATGTCCCGTAAGGGTTTACCCACAAGCAAGGAGGTTTCCAGCGCGTCCCCCTCAACCACTTCCGCCGCTCCATCACGGAAGGAATGTAGTCCCCGGATCCGACCTCGACGGATATGGCGAAGAATTTCCGACACGGTGGTTGCCCGCGGATCCACTACGACCTCAATCCCGAGGGAGGTGACCAAATTACCGAAAACCGGGTTATTTATCAGCGTGACGGCGGTTTCCGTCCCTTGCCCCTTGGCCAGCAAGGACGCCAAAATATTCACTTGGTCATCATTGGTGAGCGCAACAATTGTCTCGGCCTGCGCCGCATTTGCCTCCTGCAACAGTTCGGGATCAAGCGCACTGCCATGCAGCACGACCGTCCTGTCGAGCTCATCGGTAATTTTCTCGGCCCGCTCCCGGTTCGTCTCAATCAGCTTGAGCGAGACCTTGCGCATGTTCTCTTCGATATACCGGGCAAGATGAAAACCGATATTACCACCGCCAACAATGACGATACTGCGCGCCTCCTGCTCCTCATGACCGAAAAGCGGCATGGCGCGGGCGACATGGGCGCTGTCGGCGGCAAAATAGACCTCGTCCCCGGGGAACATCTGGTCATCGCTGGCCGGCACGATCATCTTGCCGTCACGATAGATGGCCACGACAACAACATTCAGATCTGGAAACAGCTCGGTCAGCTGCTTGAGCGGGGTATTGACGATCGGACAGTTTTCATCGAGACGGACGCCGATAACCTGCACTTTGCCATCCGCGAAGGAAACCGTATCGAAGGCGCCGGGGACTTTCAGGCGTCGTTCAATCGCATGGGCGACTTCATCCTCCGGGGAGATAATCACGTCAATCGGCAGGTTCTCGCGACTGAATAGATGCGCCCAGAGAGGATCCGTATATTGATGTGCGCGAATTCGGGCGATCTTCTTCGGGATATTGAAGATCGAATGCGCAATCTGGCAGGCGACCATGTTGACTTCATCACTATAGGTCACGGCGATGATCATGTCCGCGTCATAGGCCCCTGCCCGTTCCAGCGCATCGGGATGAGACGCATGACCGACCATGGCCCGCACATCCAGTTCATCCCCTATCTTGCGCACCAGTTCAGGGGACTGGTCGATCAAGGTGACGTCATTGTTTTCCCGGGCAAGCTGCCGCGCGATATTGGAGCCGACCTGCCCCGCACCGCAAACGATTACCTTCATCGCTTTTCTGTCCCCCTACCCAAGTTACGCATCTAATCTGACGACCTTTTTCGCTCACCATTACTCACGCCAAGCGTTTTCAGCTTCCGATGCAAGGCTGACCTCTCCATACCAACAAATGACGCAGTACGCGAAATATTTCCGCCGAATCTGTTGATTTGTGCTTCGAGATATTCCTTTTCAAACCTTTCACGCGCCTCACGCAATGGAAGCGCCATAATCTCCGTATTGTCGTTCTGCCCGATCATGATTGACTTCGCCGCCCCGGCGTCCGCCGGTACCATATTCGCGGTAATGGGCGCCGATTTATCGCCGGTCGCCAGAATCATGATCTGCTCTATCACATTCTTGAGTTGACGCACGTTGCCCGGCCACGAAGAGGCCTGCAATGTCGCGATTGCATCCTCCCCAATTTTCCGCGGAGGCAGTCCGGCGCTTCTTGAAAACCTTTCCACAAAGTGACGGGCAAGCGGCCCGATGTCTTCCGGCCGCTCCTTCAGGGAAGGTACGGATATCGGGACAACGCCAAGACGGTGGTACAGATCCTCGCGCAAGCGTCCGTTGGCCATTTCCTCATGCAGGTCCCGGCTGGAGGAGGAAATGACGCGTGCATCAACCTTGATTTTCTCCGTGCCGCCGACCCGTTGGAACGTCTGGTCAACCAGCACCCGCAATATCTTGCCCTGTGTTTCCATCGGCATATCCGCGATCTCGTCAAGGAAAAGCGTGCCGCCATGCGCCTGTTCCAATAAGCCGCGGCGTTCTCCCTTGACTGAATTCATGCGGCCATCTTCAACACCGAACAGCTGAATTTCCAGCCGTTCCGGCGCCAATGTAGCCGCATTGAGGACCACAAACGGACCGGTTTTGCGATGGGACTGTTCATGGATAAGACGAGCGACCACTTCCTTGCCGGATCCGGAGGGACCCGAAATGAGGACCCGGCTGTTTGTGGGTGCCACTTTTTCGATACTCTGCTGCAGTTGAATCATGACATGGGACCGACAGATAAGTTCCGTCATCATCCCCCCGCCACGAGTCTTGAGGTCCGCCACTTCACGCCGCAGTCTCACAGCCTCCAGAGCCCGGTCAACGAGCTGGATAAGCCGCTCTGCCTTGAACGGCTTTTCGATAAAATCATAGGCTCCCAGCTTGATGGTCTGGACCGCCGTTTCAATATTGCCGTGCCCAGAAAACATCAGAACCGGCAGATCCGGCTGATCCTTCTTCACGGCCTGCAAAATCTCTATCCCATCGAGCTTGCTTCCGCGCAGCCAGATGTCCAGGATAACCAGGTTCGGTCGCCGATGAGCGATCTCGGAAAGACATTGGTCGCTATTCGCTGCCATGCGTGTCTCATACCCCTCGTCTTCCAGGATCCCGGCCACAAGTTCCCGAATATCGGCTTCGTCATCGACGATTAGAATGTCTGCTGACATCGTTAGTCATTCCCCGTTTTCAAGTTCGCTTTACTTACCGGGAAAGAGATCCTGACACAGGCCCCCGTCCCTTCTTTCGCGTCTGTCATGGCGAGACTGCCGCCATGTTCCTCCATGATCTTATTGACGATCGCCAGACCAAGGCCCGTCCCCTTTTCCCGGTGGGTGACATAGGGTTCGGTTAACCGACTGCGGTTTTCTTCGGGCAGACCGCGCCCGTTGTCCGTGATTTCGACGCAGATTTCATCCGCCGTGACGGCAAGAGATACCTCTATCCGGCCCCTTGGAAGCTCGCCGCCCGCCACGTCCCGCCCCTCAATCGCATCTGCCGCATTTTGCAGGAGATTTGTCAGAACGCGATTCACCTGCGGCGCATCACAGGCACAGGTCATCGGGGACACCGGTACCTCAAAAAGATACTCGATTTCAGGATGCGCAATTTTCTGCAGGAAAATAGCCTGCCCGACAAGCTCTCCGAGATCCTCCGGTTTGAATTCCGGGGTCGGCATCCGCGCGAAAGCCGAGAATTCATCCACCATCTGGCCGATATCCCCGACCTGACGGATGATCGTGTCCGTGCATTGATTAAAAATATCAACATCTTCCTGAATCTGCCGACCGTATTTGCGCTTTATCCGTTCGGCGGAAAGCTGTATCGGGGTCAGGGGGTTCTTGATTTCATGGGCAATTCGGCGCGCAATATCACCCCAGGCCGCCATTCTCTGTGCCGAAACAAGATCCGTAATATCGTCCAGCGTCACCACGAACCCCTGAATGCTGCCGTCGGAGATTTCCGCTGCCGCACGTACGAGCAAATGTCGGTGGCCATTTGTGGATTGGAGCTGGATCTGGCGTTCGGCAACACGATAAGGCTTTTCCCGGATTTCATCCAGAAGTGCCGCCATCTGCGGCTGTATTTCGGAAAATGGTCGGCCAATAAGCTCCGCCTCGGAATGCCCCAAAAGCTCTGTCGCCTTGCGGTTGGGCAGATTTATCACGCCTTTCTTGTCCAGTCCTATGACGCCAGAGGAAACGCCGGATAGAACAGCTTCGGTAAAGCGACGGCGCTCATCCAGCTTGGTATTGGTTTTCTCGAGTTCCTGTCGTTGCGTAGACAGCTGTTCTGTCATCCGGTTGAAGGCGCGGCTCAATGTCGCCATCTCGTCATAGGCGCGGCTTTCATCCACCTTGGCCGTCAGGTCGCCGGAACGGACCTGCTCCGCCGCCCGAACAAGACTTTCGATCGGGCCAACAAGGCGCGAGGCAATCACCAGGCCAAACCAGACGGCGGCCAGGACCACCATCAGCGAAATGAGAAAGAAAATGACGGCGAACTGGATCTGGATACCGAAGCCTTCTTCCTTCAATTGCTCATATTCCGCCGCCGCGGCGCGCGTTCTCTCCATATGAGCGAGAACCCTGGGCTCGATAAAGCGCCCGACATATAGGAAGCCATCCAGCAAGCGATCGAGCCGTATCAACGCCCGCACCTGGTCATCCCCGTCGTTCGTGGTGATGACGATCTCCCGCTCGCGCGCCTCGCTGAAAAGCGTGGGAGCGATTTTATCAAATTCGAGCGCAAAGCTGAGGTCAGACTGGGCAATGATATTCTGGTTGCCGTCCACGACTACAGCCTCACTGAGGTTACGGGCGATAACCTGATCGCTGAGATAGGAATCAAACAGACTGCGATTTTCCAGAACCCGTGTCGGCGCACGGTTAATCTGCCCGGCCATCGCCAGGACATCGGATCGGATATTCTGGATATGCTCCTTGATATAGGCGTCGGCCACCGCAATCGATTCCGACACCGCCATATTCACCGGATCGGAGAAATGCCGCTGAAAATAAATGTTGAAAAACAGTGCCGAGAAAAGCGCGACCATCAACGCCGGGGCGACGGCAATCAATGAAAAAAGTCGCAGAATGCGACGATGCATCATGCTGCCCGTGCCGCCGACCTGACCTTTTCGCCAGGTCCTGATCAAACGATGGGTAATGATAATCGCCAGAATGACGACAATCGCCACGTCTATGATAAGAAGAACGCGCGTATAGGCAGCGTTTTCTATGGTCAGTGATTCATAGGTGGCGATACCGCTCGCGATGGCCAGCATGGCGACGAAGAAAGAGGTCTTCGGACCCAGCCCGATCTTTTTTGTCCAGCGGACAAAGGAAAAGGGACGTTTCACATTAGATTGCTGTGATTCTGCCACAACATCCTCCGACCGCACGGGTCACGATGCGACCTCGGTCTGCCGGTCCAAGTCGCCGACGTCAGTCATTTGTTCAAAATACCACATTGTGGCATTTAAGCATCACTTCATGCCGCGCACAACCTGAATATCCAGTTCCCGTATTTTTTTACGCAAAGTATTCCGATTGACGCCCAAAAGGTCGGCGGCCTTGATCTGGTTTCCATTCGTCGCTTCAAGGGAAAGCGTTAAAAGCGGCCGCTCAACTTCGCGAATAACCCTCTCATAAAGGCCGCTGGGAGGCAAACTGCCCGCATGTGCCGCGAAATACTTGGCAATATGCCGCTCCACGGCCATACCGAGGTTCTCGTCTTCACCCGGACTACCTTCAATACTGCCGACTTCCTGCGGTTGCAGCTCCTGCTCGACCACGGAGAGATTGATGACATCATCGGAATATAGCGCGGCTAGACGGCGCACCAGATTTTCAAGTTCCCGCACATTGCCCGGCCATTTATGCTTTTTCATGGCTTCGAGCGATTCCTTGTCGATGCTTTTGACCGGCAGGCCCTCCTCCTGCGCCTGGGAGAGGAAATGACGCACAAGATCCGGAATATCCTCTGCCCGCTCCCGGAGTGGAGGCAAGCGAAGCGGCACCACATTCAATCGGTAATAAAGATCCTCGCGAAACAGTCCCTGCCGCACGAACTGACGCAAATCCCGGTTGGTCGCAGCAATAATCCGGACATCCGTCTTGATCGCCGTCCGGCCGCCCACCGTCGTATACTCGCCCTGCTGCAACACGCGTAGCAACCGCGTTTGCGCCTCAATCGGCATATCCCCGATCTCGTCAAGAAAAAGGGTGCCGCCCTGAGCCTGCTCAAAGCGACCGATTGCGCGTGAGTCAGCGCCCGTGAACGCGCCTTTCTCATGCCCGAACAACTCGGATTCAATCAGTTCTTTCGGGATGGCCGCCATATTGATCGGGACAAACGGACCTGCTTTTCGCTTGCCATATTCATGAAGCGCACGGGCCACGAGTTCTTTACCTGTACCACTTTCACCGGAAATCAGAACGGTAAGGTCTGTGCCCATGAGGCGCGCCAAGACCCGATAAATCTCCTGCATAGCCGGAGAGCGGCCGATCAGGGGCGTTTTCGTCTCTTCTTCTTCCGGCTTGCCAAACCGGTTCGCGGCTTTCTTTGGCTTGGAGAGTGCACGGTCTACAACCTGCAGCAGGACCTTGAGGTCAAATGGCTTGGGAAGATAGTCATACGCGCCCCGCTCCGTCGCCTTGATCGCGGTCAGCAGCGTGTTCTGTGCACTCATGACCACCACAGGCAGTTCCGGCCTGATCTTCTTGATCCGCGGAAGCAGGTCCAGCCCGTTTTCATCGGGCATAACGACATCGGTCAGGATGACATCGCCAAGCCCTTCCATGACCCAGTTGTAGAGCGTTGAGGCATTGCTGGTGGAACGCACATTGTAGTCTGCACGGGAGAGAGCCTGTTCAAGGACCGTGCGGATACTCTGGTCGTCATCTGCGACTAAAATTGTTCCCGGCATGTCTATTCCAAATCCGTTTTAATAAAATTATAGACCGGCAGGCGGATCAGCACCTTGCTGCCCACTACCGATGAATCAAATTCGACAATCCCGCCGTGATCTCCGACAACTTTCGCCACCAGGGCCAGTCCGAGTCCGCTGCCGCCTGCCTTGGTGGTGACGAATGGATCGAAGATATGGGGTAATATCTCCTCTGGAATACCCGGACCATTGTCCTGCACCCCGACCTCCAGCGGTAGCTGCACTTTTTCCTGTGCGCCCGGGATGGCCAGGCGGATGCCATGGCGGTAGGCGGTGCTGAGGATAATCTCTCCGCCGTCGTCGGGTGCCGCTTCAACCGCATTCTTAATCAGATTGAGCAGCACCTGCACAAGCTGATCCCGGTTACCGTAGACAAAGGGCAGCGACGGATCATATTGCTCCCGGAATACAATGTTGCGGCCAAATCCCGCCTCGGCGACCCGACGGACATGTTCCAATACTTCATGAATATTGACCGCATCCCGATCGATCGGACGATCGTCTGAGAACGCCTCCATCCGATCGACGAGCGCACAGATACGATCCGTTTCATCGCAGATCAGCCGGGTGAGCGCCCGGTCTGCATCCGAGGCGTTCATTTCCAGCAGCTGCGCCGACCCCCGAATGCCCGAGAGCGGATTTTTCACCTCATGCGCCAGCATGACTGCCATGGCGGTAACAGAGCGAGCGGCGCCGCGGTGGGTCAACTGCCGGTCCATCTTGGCGGCAATGGTCCGCTCCCCGATCTGGACCATGACATTGGACGTGCCATAAAGCTGAGAAACCTGGAGATTGACGTTCTTGATCCCGGTTTTCGGGGTGCCAAGATCTACGCTATATTCCGACACATAATCGCCCGTTGTGCGTACCTGCTCCACCAGGCCCAGCAACGGGCTGTCGAACGGCACAATCTCGTTGACCGACATGCGCAGAAGCTTTTTCGAGGACAGGCCGAAAAATTCCTCTCCGGCCGGATTTGTCAAGCAGATGTAGCCGTCGTCATCAATAACGATCAGTGGATCGGGCAAGGCGTTCAATACAGCAAGGGCATCAACTTCCGTTTTCTTGCGTTTCGTCCCGCTAAATGGGTTTGGCAGAGCCATCTTATGCACTTTCCTTCAACTGCAAAGCTTCATAAAAACACTTAATTTCGCCGCGAACGTCATCCGGATCGGTAAGGCGGACGACTTTTTGCCGGAATCCCTCTCCGCCCGGCAGTCTTTCGGAATACCACCCGAGATGCTTCCGCGCGACGCGGACCCCGACCTCTTCCCCATACAATCCGATGAGCGCGTCATAATGCTCGAGCAGGACGGCTTTCTGCTCGTTAAAATCCGGATCAGGCCGCTTGACGCCTGACTTCAAATATTCCGCCACCTGCGCGACAAACCAGGGGCGCCCATAGCTGCCCCGTCCGATCATCACACCATCTGCCCCGGACTGGCGTTTCGCCATCGCGGCATCCTCGACCGACTGGATATCGCCATTGGCAATCACGGGCAGCGAGACCGCTTCCTTGACCTTGGCAATAAACCGCCAATCCGCCGACCCCTTGAAGAACTGGCAGCGGGTGCGACCATGCACAGTGATCATGCGGATGCCAACATCCTCGGCAATCCGGGCAAGCTCCGGCGCGTTGCGGCTGTCCTCATCCCAGCCCGTCCGCATCTTGAGCGTGACAGGTATGTTCACGGCGCTCACCGTCGCCTCCAGTATCTTCGCCGCATGATCAAGATCGCGCATCAGCGAGGAACCGGCCATGCCGGAGGTCACCTTCTTGACCGGACAGCCCATATTGATATCAATGATCCGTGCGCCCATGTCCTCGTTGAGCTTTGCCGCCTCCGCCATGATGTCGGGATCACAACCCGCAAGCTGAACCGCCATTGGCTGGTCATCATTCGCAGACCGGACAATGCGAAGCGATCGGCGTGTCTCCGCCACCATGGCCTTGCTCGCAACCATCTCGGTAAAGACCAGCCCCGCGCCATATCGTGTCACCAGGCGGCGAAAAGGGAGATCGGTAATTCCGGCCATCGGCGCGAGAAACACCGGGGGATCAATTGTAATGGCGCCAAGAGTGATGATCATTTTTTAAGCAATAAATATTATGACTATAATTTAGGCAATATAGGCAGGTTTTTATTGCACTGCAACAGATTCATTACCGGCCGGTCAATTTTATTGAACCTTGCGAATTAGCAATCTATTGTCGCCTCATGACAAGCATCGCCCTTATCGTCGC
Source organism: Sneathiella sedimenti (assembly GCF_017313765.1). GTDB lineage: Bacteria > Pseudomonadota > Alphaproteobacteria > Sneathiellales > Sneathiellaceae > Sneathiella > Sneathiella sedimenti. The sequence continues at coordinate 233,154 of NZ_JAFLNC010000005.1, forward strand.
CGCCGGAAAAGGCATCCGGACCGGACTTGACACTCCAAAGCAATATATTGAAATTGCGGGGAAATCCGTTCTTCGGCGAAGCATTGAGGCGTTTCTGGCGCACCCCGGCATTGACAATGTTTGCGTAGTCATCGGAGAGAAAGGTTCGCCGCATTACAATGATGCCGTATCCGGGCTGGACCTTTTGCCGCCGGTAATCGGCGGCGCGACACGGCAGGAATCGGTCCGGAACGGCCTTGAGAGCCTGATCGATCTGGCACCGGAATTCGTCCTGATACATGACGCCGCACGACCTTTCGTAAGCGAGGCTCTTATCAGTCGGTGCCTGGAAAAGCTTGCGACCTCCGATGCGGTCCTTCCCTGCCTTCCCATGACAGACAGCCTGAAATCCTTTGACGGGGAGCGCATTACCGGCGCGCTGAACCGGGACAAAATTGTTGCCGCGCAAACGCCGCAATGCTTCGCGTTTAACCCCATACTGGCGGCGCACCGGGCCTTTGCGGGCGAAAATATGACAGATGATACCGCGCTTGCCGATCGGGCCGGAATAGAGGTTGCCATGGTTACGGGAGAGACCGAAAATTTCAAGATCACCACGGTCGACGACATAGACCGTGCACGCGCCATGATCACAAGAAACCTTACTGATGTCCGGACGGGATTTGGTTTCGATGTGCATGCCTTTGAGACCGGCGAGAGTGTCTGGCTCGGTGGCGTCAACATCCCCCATGATAAAGGACTGAAAGGACATTCGGATGCGGATGTGGCCCTCCATGCCCTGACCGACGCCTTGCTCGGCTCCATTGGCGCAGGCGATATCGGCACGCATTTCCCCCCGTCAGACGCCCAATGGAGAGGCGCCGCCTCCGACCGGTTTCTGCGCCATGCAGGCGACCTTATCAGCGATAAAGGCGGCCAGATCAATCATGTTGATCTCACCATTATTTGTGAGGCTCCGCGTATCGGCCCGCATCGTGCCGCCATGCAGGAACGCATTGCCGATATCCTCGGGCTGGAAAAGGAACGGGTGAGCATCAAGGGCACAACAACAGAAAAACTTGGCTTCACCGGCCGCAGTGAAGGCATCGCCGCCCAAGCCATAGCAACCGTGAGACTTCCCGAATGAACCAGAAGATCGCCCCCCTCTCTCTCTGGCATCCGGCGGTTATCCTCTCCACATGGTTCTGGAGTGGTTTGGCGCCGAAGGCTCCGGGAACCATTGGCACCCTCGCCGCGCTTCCCTTTGGTATTTTGATTTACTACTTCTTTGGGGCACCGGCGCTCGGCATGGCGTCTCTTGTTGCCTTGTTCGTCGGTTGGTGGAGCACAAAAATATATCTCGAGAGGACCGGCAAGTCCGATCCCGGCGAGGTGGTAATTGATGAGGTGGCGGGAATCTGGCTCGCGCTCCATGCGGCAGACCTGACGCCGCTGATGATCTTTCTTGCCTTCGTTATCTTCCGGATACTCGACATCTGGAAGCCCTGGCCGATCGGCTGGCTGGACCGGAAAGTAAAAGGCGCATTCGGCGTTATGATTGATGACTATGCGGCGGGACTGATTGCCTCTGTCCTGCTGGTAATAATAAAAAAGGTGTATTATGGGAATTTTTAGCAGTGAAATCGAAAATCTGGCAACCGAGGTCCTTGAAAAATGCCGAGGTAAGAAATGGCAACTGGCAACGGCAGAATCCTGTACCGGTGGTTTGATTGGCGGGGCACTCACGGATATCGCGGGTTCCTCTGACGTGTTCGACCGCGGTTTTGTCACCTACAGCAACAAGGCAAAGGCCCGCGTGATCGGCGTGAGCACAGACATCCTGCGGGCCCATGGGGCTGTATCCGAGGAAACAGCACGGGAAATGGCGCTTGGTGCCTTAAAGACAGCCGGGGCCAACATCACAGTCGCGGTAACGGGCATTGCGGGCCCGGGCGGAGGCGGACCAGGCAAGCCTGTCGGCCTCGTTCATTTTGCCGTCGCGACCGAGAACGGCATCGCCGAACATCGTAAAATGGAATATGGAGAGATTGGCCGTTCGGAAGTTCGCCTTGCCACGGTCAAGACAGCCCTTGAAATGCTGCTTGCCGCCGCTGACCGCTAGCGGGTGTCGGACTTGGGGCCGTAAAGCTCTTTTGCGCGCCCCTCGAAAGCCGAAATCATGCGGGCAACCGCCTCGTTAAAGAGCATCCCGATGGTTTTCTGCAGGATCATCGAGCGAAACTCGAAATCGACGAAGAAATCAACCTCGCAGCCGTCCGGATGCTCGTTGAACTGCCAGTGATTGTTGAGATACCGGAAAGGCCCGTCCATATACTCAACATCAATGTGGTTATTGGCTTCGTCCAATGTCACTTTCGACGTGAATTTCTCGCGGAAGAGCTTGAAACCGATCACCAGGTCGGCAAGGACGACGTTGTCCTTTCGCTCCTTGATACGCGCGCCGATGCACCAGGGCAGAAACTCGTCATATTTGTCAATCGCCGCCACAAGATCGAACATTTCTTTTGGCTTATAGGGCAGAACCCGTTTTTCGGCATGTGTTGGCATACTCTACATTCTACCCATACAACACGGCATAAACGTTATTTTGAGGCGTTGGCCCGCTCCCGCGCGGCTTTCAACTTCGCGAAATCCTCGCCCGCATGATGGCTGGAACGGGTGAGCGGCGATGCGGAGACCATCAGGAAGCCCTTAGCATAGGCCTGTTTCTCCAGAACCGCAAATTCATCCGGTGTCACGAAACGATGGATCGCATGATGCTTCACCGTTGGTTGCAGATACTGACCGATGGTAATGAAATCGATGCCGGCAACGCGCATGTCATCCATGACCTGCGACACCTCGTCCTTGTCTTCGCCGAGGCCAACCATCAGGCCGGATTTGGTAAACATGTTCGGGTCAAGTTCCTTCACCCGCTCCAGCAGCCGAAGCGAATGGTAGTAGCGCGCGCCCGGACGGACGGAGGGATAGAGCTTTGGCACGGTCTCAAGATTGTGATTAAAGACATCAGGTTTGGCTGCAACAACGACCTCTAACGCCCCGGGTTTCTTGAGAAAATCCGGTGTCAGAATTTCTATGGTGGTGTTCGGCGCCGCCTCGCGAATGGCCTGGATGACGTCCGCGAAATGCTGTGCCCCGCCATCCTTCAGATCATCCCGGTCAACGGAAGTGATCACCACATGGTTAAGCCCCATGGTCTTGACCGCCGTCGCCACATTTGTGGGCTCAAACGGATCGAGCGCGTTCGGCTTGCCGGTGGATACGTTGCAAAAGGCGCAAGCCCGGGTACAAATCTCCCCCATGATCATCATGGTGGCATGCTTCTTTGACCAGCATTCGCCAATGTTCGGGCAGGCCGCCTCCTCACACACCGTGGTGAGGTTGAGGCCACGCATCAATTCACGCGTCTCATGATAGGTCTTCGAGACAGGTGCTTTTACCCGGATCCAGGCGGGCTTGCGCTGGATCGGGTTATCCGGACGATTTACCTTTTCCGGATGGCGTACACGCTTTATGGCGGTCGTCTCAGTCATGATCTTACCTTATCATACATTCACAGGCTGTCGGAACAGCTTATACCTACATGTGGATGACCTTGCCATAGGCGTCAAGCACAGATTCATGCATCATTTCGGAAAGTGTCGGATGCGGGAAGATCGAATGCATCAACTCGACTTCGGTCGTCTCCAGCGTTTTGGCGATGCCATAGCCCTGAATTAGTTCCGTCACTTCCGCACCGACCATATGCGCGCCCAGCATCTCGCCGGTTTTCGCGTCAAAAATGGTCTTGATCAGCCCTTCTGCCTCACCAAGCGCAATGGCCTTGCCATTCCCGATAAAGGAAAAGCGCCCGACCTTGATGTCATAGCCTTTTTCTTTCGCCGCCGCTTCCGTCATCCCGACGGAGGCAACCTGCGGATGGCAATAAGTACAGCCCGGAATATTGGAGGTGTTGAGCGGATGCACATCCTTCTCGCCCGCGATCTTCTCAACACAGATCACCCCTTCATGGGATGCCTTATGCGCGAGCCATGGGGGACCGGTCAGATCCCCAATGGCATAGACGCCGGGCTCCCCAGTACGGGAGAATTCATCGACAACCACATGGGTTTTCTCGACCTTCACCTTGGTGCCCTCAAGCCCGATATTCTCGACATTGCCGACAATACCAACAGCGAGGATGACCCGATCGAAGCTATCAGAGGAGGTTTTATCCTTCTTGTCCTTGAAGGTGGCCGTGACCTTATCGCCTGACTTCTTAAGCTCCGACACCGTCGTGCCCTTGTGGATGGTCATGCCTTGCTTCTTGAAGGATTTCTCGGCGAAGGCGGAAATTTCCGCATCCTCCACCGGGAGGATCCGGTCCATCACCTCGACAACCGTAACATCGGATCCCAAGGCGTTGAAAAAGCTTGCAAACTCGATCCCGATCGCACCGGAGCCGACAACCAGCAGCTTCTTCGGCATTACGTCAGGAACAAGCGCTTCCTTATAGGTCCAGATCAGCTTGCCGTCCGGCTCCAGCCCCGGCAGTGTCCGTGCCCGCGCGCCGGTGGCGAGAATGATATGCTTGGCGGCAACAGTAGACACAACCTTGCCATCCTTGCTCACCTCAACCTTGCCCGAGCCAGCCAACTTGCCATGCCCGTCGATCACGGTGATCTTGTTCTTCTTCAGCAGATGCTTCACACCACCGGATAGCTGTCCTGCCACCTTGCGGGACCGATCAACGGTTTTCTTCAGGTCAACCGTTGCGCCTTCCACCTTGATTCCGAACTCATCGGCATGCTTGATCAGGTTGTAGATATCTGCCGTCCGCAGCAGTGCCTTGGTGGGGATACAGCCCCAGTTGAGGCAGATGCCCCCCAAATGCTCTCTTTCGATTACAGCGGTTTTCAAGCCGAGTTGCGCCGCCCGGATCGCTGCTACGTATCCGCCGGGTCCGGAACCGACAACAACCAGGTCGAAATTCGTTTCGCTCATATCCGGTTCCTCACAGCATCATGGTTAAAGGTTCTTCAATATAACCCTTGAAATGTTTCAGCAGTTCCGCGCCCAGTGCCCCGTCAATCACGCGGTGATCGCAGGAGAGCGTTACACTCATCATCGTCGCCATGGCGAGCGCGCCGTCTCTAACAACAGGACGCTGTTCCCCGGCACCAATCGCAAGAATGGCAGACTGCGGCGGGTTGATCACGGCGGAGAATTCCTTGATCCCGAACATACCAAGGTTCGAGATGGAGAAGCAGCCGCCCTGATATTCCTCCGGCATCAATTTTCCGGCCTTGGCTTTGGTTGCCAGTTCCTTCATCTCGTTGGATATGACGGCAAGGCCTTTCTGGTCCGCCTTTCGGACCACCGGGGTAATCAGGCCCCCCTCAATCGCCACCGCGACCGACACATCAAAATCCTTATACTGCAGGATCTTGTCGCCACCCCAGCAGGCATTGGCTGTCGGGACTTTCTTCAGCGCCAGGGCTGAAGCCCGGATAATGAAGTCATTGACCGAAATCTTGTAGTCATCAGAGCGCCCGTTCAGCTCCTTGCGCATGGCCAGGAGGTTATCAAGCTCGCACTCAATGGTGAGATAGAAATGCGGGATAGTCTGCTTGGCTTCCGAAAGCCGCCTTGCAATGGTCTTGCGCATGCTGGTGAGTGGGATTTCCTCGTAATTCCCCTCTGGCGGTGGGGTCGCCGCAGCCGGTGCAGGTGCAGATGCCGCCTTCTCGGGCGCTGCCGCTTTCGCGCCACCGGAGGCAAGCGCCTTCTCGACATCCGCCTTGATAATCCGGCCATGCGGACCACTGCCCTTGATGGACTTAAGGTCGAGGCCCTCGTTCGCCGCAATCCGGCGGGCGACCGGGCTTGAGAAAATACGCTCGCCGTCCTTCGTCACCAGCGCCGGTCCGCTGCTGCCTTTAGCTTCCGGGGCCGCGTCTTGTTTTGAAGTTTTTGCCGCCTCGTCAGCGGATTTCTTTTTCCCGCCGTCATCTGCGTCTTTCTTTGGTGCCTCATCAGATTCTTCGGTTGCTGGCTCTGGTGCCGATCCGGCATCGAAACCGTCAAGGGCGGACGCATCCTCCCCCTCCTCCAGCAGGATCGCTATCGGCGTATTCACGGCAACATTTTCGGTGCCGCCCGGAACGAGAATTTTTCCGAGCGTTCCCTCGTCAACCGCCTCGACCTCCATGGTTGCCTTGTCAGTCTCGATCTCCGCGAGGACGTCCCCGGAGGAGACCGTATCGCCCTCTTTCATCTGCCAGTTGGCAAGCGTACCCTCGGTCATTGTCGGTGAGAGGGCTGGCATGGTAATGGTAATTGGCATTTTCGCCCCCTTTAATCGCGATAACAGACAGATTTGGCCGCCGCCACAACTTCATCGGTATGTGGCAGCGCCAGTTTCTCGAGATTGGCCGCATATGGCATCGGCACATCCTTGCCCGACACCCGGAGAACCGGTGCATCCAGGTAATCGAAGGCGTGGTGCATGATCTGCGCCGTTATTTCGGCGCCGATACCGCTTTGTGGCCAGCCTTCCTCAACAGTGACGCAACGGTTCGTCTTGCGAACGGAGGCCAGCACTGTTTCCATATCCATCGGGCGAATAGTTCGAAGGTCGATCACTTCGGCCGAAATATTTTCTTCGGCGAGCTTGTCCGCCGCCTCTAGCGCATACCTCATCCCCATCGCGAAGGACACAATGGTCACATCGTCGCCGGGACGCTCGATCTTCGCCTTGCCGATGGGCAGGACAAAATCATCCATCACCGGCACGTCGAAACTCTGGCCATAGAGAATTTCATTCTCCAGGAAAATGACGGGGTTCGGATCGCGAATTGCCGCCTTCAACAGCCCTTTCGCGTCCGCCGCCGTATGGGGCGCAATTACGATCAGCCCAGGAACATGGGAATACCAGGAGGCATAGCATTGGGAATGCTGTGCCGCCACGCGGGAGGCCGCGCCGTTGGGGCCCCGGAAAACGATCGGGGACGACATCTGGCCGCCGGACATATAGCGTGTCTTGGCTGCCGAGTTGACAATCTGGTCAATCGCCTGCATGGCGAAGTTGAAGGTCATGAACTCTACAATCGGCCGCAGACCATGGAACGCCGCGCCGACACCGACACCGGCAAATCCATGTTCGGTAATTGGCGTGTCGATCACCCGGCGACCACCGAATTCATCCAGCAACCCCTGCGTGACCTTATAGGCACCCTGATATTCGGCAACTTCCTCACCCATGACAAAAACGCGCTCGTCTTTGCGCATTTCCTCTGCCATGGCATCCCGCAAGGCCTCGCGAACAGTCATCTTGACCATTTCCGTCCCCTCAGGAATCTCCCCGCTGGCGTCATAGGCATCGGGCGTTTTTGAAGTGCTGACGCGCGGCGCAGGCTCTTCCTTGTCAGAGGTATCCTCGGTCGTATCGTCCGATCCTTCTGAAGCAAATGGCGCCGCGCTAGGTGTGAAATCATCTAGGTCGCTGGCATCCTCGCCTTCTTCAAGAAGAACGGCAATCGGCGTATTGACGGCAACATTATCGGTATCCCCCTCAATCAGGATCTTGCCGATTTTGCCTTCATCAACGGCCTCGACCTCCATTGTGGCCTTGTCAGTCTCTATCTCTGCGAGCACATCACCCGAACTGACCGTATCGCCCTCCTTGACCATCCAGCGGGCCAGCTTGCCTTCTGTCATCGTCGGCGAGAGAGCCGGCATCAAAATTTCTGTTGGCATTTATCTAGTCCTTCTCAAGCTGATCGGCGCTCAGGCCAAAACATCCGTGTAAAGCTCTTCCGGCTGTGGCTCCGGACTGTTCTGGGCAAACTCGACCGCATCGGCAATGATAGCCTTGATCTCGCGATCGATTTCCTTGAGTTCGTCCTCCGTATTGATTTTATCGTCCAGCATGGTCTGCCGCAGGTGGTCGATCGGGTCATGCTCCGCCCGCTTCTTGTTGACCTCCTCTTTTGAGCGGTATTTCGCTGGGTCCGACATAGAATGGCCGCGATAGCGATAGGTCTTCATTTCAAGGATGTAGGGACCTTTACCTGCACGGACATAGTCGACCGCCTTCTTGCCCGCGGCGGCAACGGCGAAAACATCCATGCCGTCAACCTGTTCACCGGGAACATTAAAGCTGTCACCGCGCTTATAGAGTTCCGTCTGGGCGGACGAGCGTTTGACAGAAGTCCCCATGGCATATTCATTATTTTCAATGACATAGACGACCGGCAGGTTCCAGAGCTCCGCCATATTGAAGCTTTCATAGACCTGGCCCTGGTTCACCGTGCCATCGCCCATATAGCACAGGGTGATGTCCTTGCTGCCCTGGTATTTCTGGCTGAAGGCGAGCCCTGTGCCGAGCGGGACGCAGGCCCCGACGATACCATGACCGCCATAGAAATTGGCCTCTTTGGAGAACATATGCATGGAGCCGCCCTTCCCCTTGGAATAGCCGCCCTCGCGCCCGGTAAGTTCCGCCATAACGCCCTTCGGGTCCATCCCGCAGGCCAGCATATGGCCATGGTCACGATAAGAGGTGATCACCGCATCATCATCCGTGATGGCAGATTTCATGCCGACAACGACAGCTTCCTGGCCGATATAGAGATGGCAGAACCCGCCGATCAGGCCCATGCCGTAAATCTGTCCGGCTTTCTCCTCGAACCGGCGGATCAGCAGCATATCGTAATAAAATTTCTGGATTTGCTCTTTTGAGAACTTCGGGGCTGCCTTTTTGGCACCCTGTGTCGACTTCTTGGCATTCGACGCAGAACTTTTTGCCCTGCTGGCGGATTGACGTGCCATGATATCTCCCATTTTTATTGGCACCAGAGGCTTCCCTATTGCCTCCGATGCACGTTGACCATAGTCGGAATGTGGCCGACAGAACCCTAATAGACAAGTAGAATTTATTGATTAACGTAATATCGGTTAATAATTTAAATAGATTTTGAAAATTTAAAGATTAACTGAAATCATAGTAATTTATCGCATCAAGAAGAATGCGATAAATTCACCCATTTTTACGCAAGAAACGCAAAGAAAACGATAATCAACAGGATATAATCTTCAACCGGGCGCGTTCCCGGCTATTTCGTATAGATGACGATCTCATCCGGATGCGCGAGTCCCAAAACGTCGCGACTGCGCTCCTCCAGCATATCTATGTCAAGATTCTCCGGACGCAACAAGGCAACGCGCTTTTCGAGTGCCTGCTTTTCATTTTCCGTGAGTTGATAGACGGCCTCGGCCCTATCGATCTCATGCTGAAGCTTGAGATAGGCAAAAAGCCCCCGATCACCCTCAATCAGATGATAACTGAAATAGGCGACGGCCAGGATTCCTAGGATGGGTCCCGCTCCGGCTTTCGCACGCTTTCTTATCTCAAGGCTAATAATCATTTACGAAGTGAATCAAATACAAGAGTCGAGGTCAACCGTAAAATTGATTTGTGGATAAATTAGTTGCAATTAATCCGCTAATGGTCCGAAAACTGTGGATTTATTCTGTTTCGCGTCAGGAATAGGTCCCGCTTTTGAAAAGTTTGCCCTCACGCTCCCGTCGCGCCTTCAAGACCGGCGAGACCTCCTTGCCACTGCCCAGATGGGCCCAGCGGACAAATTTGGCAAACGCCCCCTTTTTCTCGCCTGCGTAAATCCATCGGCCCATCTCGGACTGGACGGATTTATAATCGCCCGAATTCAGCTTCTTCAGCAGCGTGGAGGATTTGAAGGCCCCCTCCCCGACATTAAAGGTGAAGGAAACCAGCGCATCGAATTGATTTTGCTGTAACTCCCCTTTTACGGACGAATTGACCGTATCGACCGCCCATTTGACGTCGCCGGCAAAATAGCTGTCTGCCTGGGCCTGTGAAATAGTCTGTCCTGCATTGACATCGCCCGTATGGCCATACCCGATGGTCATCACGCCGGTACCGTCATTATAGGCCGTTAGCCGCAGGCCCTCGAATTGTTTGATAAATTCCGCCCCTTTCGCGGAAAGCTGCTGTGCCATAAGTGACCTCCTACCCTAGAAACTCTCCTTTTTAGATATTAATTTTCAAATTATTTTCAATCTATAATTGTATTATCGGAAGAAAAAAATGCCCTCTCCGGGCGGCCTAACCATTGGACTCCTGCCTTCCTGAAGGGCGGCTAAATAGAACTGGCCTGTTTCTGGGCCAGCAGGACGCTACGCTGCCCGCAATCCGGATCCTCGGGCCGGAAATCAACAACCTTCAGGCCACCGGATGCCAGGATGGAGATGTATTCCTCAATGGAAAGGCTGGCATGATAAACTGCATCATCCCCAACGTGCCCGGCCACTTCACCGTCCGTCGGCCCAACCGTCAGCAGGAGCGCGCCGCCGGACTGAAGGTGAGCCGCCAGTTTCGGAAGAACCAACCTCTGCTCCTCGCGGCTCAGGTGAAAGAAGCTGTCCCATCCGATAATGCCGTGAAACCGCTCCTGCAGATCGAGAGACCGCATATCCATCTGTCGCCAGTCACCGGCCGGAAACCGTCTCTCTGCCAGGCGGAGCATCGCGGCAGACGCATCTATGCCGGCAAGAATGTATCCCTTGGAGAGGATGTAACGCGCGATGGGGTCGCCCGCCCCACATCCCAGATCGAGGACATACCCCTTTTCCGGGATAAGGGAGAGGAACCGGTCTAGCCAGTTCCTCTCAAACAGGGTTTTAGATCGCTCCGCATCAAAGCGCTCCGCATTGCGCTCATAGACATCCTGCGTTGTCTTCGCAAGATCGGATAGCGAGAGCGTCAAGTTGGGTCTTACCCCTTCAGGATACCGCGACCAGCATATTCCGCCGCGTCGCCGAGTTCCTGCTCAATGCGGATCAGCTGATTATATTTCGCCAGCCGGTCAGACCGGCTCAGGCTGCCTGTCTTGATCTGGCCGCAGTTGGTGGCAACGGCTAGGTCGGCGATGGTGGAATCCTCTGTCTCACCGGAACGATGGGACATCACAGCGGTATAGCGCGCCTTGTGCGCCATCTCGACAGCCTCCAGCGTCTCTGTAAGCGAGCCGATCTGGTTGACCTTCACCAGGATGGAATTGGCAACGCCCTGGGAAATCCCGTCGGCCAACCGTTTCGGGTTGGTCACAAACAGGTCATCACCCACCAGCTGCACCTTGTTGCCGATCTTGTCGGTCAGTGCCTTCCATCCGGCCCAGTCATCCTCGCTCATGCCATCCTCGATCGAGATGATCGGGTAATCGCCGACAAGGGCGGCGTAGTAATCTGCCATCTCATCCGGCGCGAGAATCTTGTTCTCACCCTTGAGATGGTACTTGCCATCCTTGAAGAATTCGGTCGAGGCCGCATCGAGGGCGAGATAGATATCCTCGCCCGGCTTATAGCCCGCGCCTTCAATGGATTTCATAATGAAATCAAGGGCATCGCGAGTGCTGGCGATATTCGGGGCGAACCCGCCCTCATCGCCCACATTGGTGTTATGCCCAGCCTTGGAGAGTTCTTTTTTCAGAGTCTGGAAAACCTCCGACCCCATACGGATCGCATCCGCGCAGGTATCGGCGGAAACCGGCATAATCATGAATTCCTGAATGTCGATCGGGTTGTCCGCATGTTCACCGCCATTGATGATATTCATCATCGGCACCGGCAGGGTCCGTGCGGAGGCACCGCCGATATACCGATAGAGCGGGAGGCCGCAATCCTCTGCCGCGGCACGGGCGAGAGCCAGGCTGACACCAAGAATGGCATTCGCGCCGAGGCGACCCTTGTTCTCTGTTCCGTCCAGCGCGATCATGGCCCGGTCCAGTGCGATCTGGTCATCCGCATCACGGCCCGACAAAATATCGAAAATCTCGCCATTGACCGAGTCGATGGCTTTCAGCACCCCTTTGCCGCCATAGCGTGATTTATCACCGTCACGGAGTTCTACCGCCTCATGCGCGCCCGTGGAGGCGCCGGAAGGTACAGCGGCGCGGCCAAAGGCGCCGCTTTCCAGAATAACATCGACCTCAACCGTGGGGTTGCCCCGGCTATCCAGAATTTCACGGCCGGTAATATCAAGAATTGCACTCATACGACTTTGTTCCTGTTTCTAGAGGTTTTTCGCGAGATTATCGAATTTTTGCAAGGTGGTGAGCAAGGCTTCCATCTGATCGATGGGCACCATGTTCGGCCCGTCAGATGGGGCGTTATCGGGATCCTGATGTGTTTCCATAAAGACCATGGCAACCCCGACAGAGACAGCGGCACGCGCCAGCACGGGCACGAATTCGCGCTGTCCGCCGGAGGATGTACCCTGCCCGCCCGGCTGCTGCACGGAATGGGTGGCGTCAAAAACAATCGGCTGGCCGGTCTGTTCCGCCATGATGGAAAGACTGCGCATATCGGAGACAAGCGTGTTGTATCCAAAGCTGGCGCCGCGTTCGGTCAACAGCACACGGTTGTTGCCGCTTTCGATCAGCTTGTTGGCGACATTCTTCATGTCCCAGGGGGCAAGAAACTGTCCCTTTTTCACATTGATCACCTTGCCGGTCTTGGCGGCTGCGATCAGGAGGTCCGTCTGGCGGCAAAGAAAGGCGGGTATCTGTAACACATCCACCGCATCGCCCAACTCGGCGCAATGTTCGGGCAAATGCACATCGGTAAGGACAGGTATGCCAAACTCACTCCGGATACGCTGGAACACCGGGATGGCGCCTTCCAGGCCCAGGCCCCGCTGCGCAGTCAGCGATGTCCGGTTGGCCTTGTCGAAGGACGTTTTATAGACAAGCCCCATGCCGAGCTTTTGTGTCATCTCGAACAGCTGGCCCGCCATATCCATCGCGTGGATCATGCTTTCCATCTGGCAAGGCCCCGCGATGAGTGCAAAGGGCAAATCATTGCCGACCGTAATGTTGCCGATTTGAACGTGATGGCTTTTGGTCATGTCTATACCAATCGTGATTTTTTGACCGCCGCCTCGATAAAGCTTTCAAAAAGCGGATGCGGCGCAAAGGGCTTCGATTTTAACTCAGGATGGAACTGAACGCCAATAAACCAGGGGTGATCCGATATCTCGACAATTTCAGGCAGTTCACCGTCCGGTGAAAGTCCGGAGAATTTATACCCGACCTTCTCCAGCACCTCTTTATAGGCGATGTTGACCTCAAACCGATGACGATGGCGTTCATCGACATGGGAAGTGCCGTAAATCTCGTTCACCCGCGTGCCCGGAACAAGCTCGCAAGGATAGGATCCTAGACGCATGGTACCGCCCAGATCACTGTCCTTGCTGCGTACTTCCGTCATGTTGCCGCGTGTCCATTCAGTCATCAGGCCGACAACATTGGGCTCATAGGTGCCAAATTCGGAGGTTCCGGCATTTGGCAGGCCCGCCAGATTGCGACATCCCTCGATGACGGCCATCTGCATGCCGAAGCAAATACCGAAATACGGAATCTTCTGGGTCCTGGCGTACTGGACCGCCTTGATCTTGCCCTCGGCGCCGCGTTCCCCGAATCCGCCGGGAACGAGAATGGCATCCGCATCACCGAGAAGCTCTGCCGGCGAAACCTTGCCTGATTCGAACTGTTCCGATTCCAGCCAGTTGATCTTGACCCGTACCTTGTTGGCGATACCGCCATGGATAAGGGATTCCGTCAGCGACTTATAGGCATCCTGAAGCTCGATATACTTGCCGACAACTGTCACATTCACTTCGCCTTCCGGATGCAGCACCCGGTCAACGATATTTTCCCATTTGGAAAGATCCGGCTTCGGCGCATCCATAATCCCGAAGGCTTTCAGGACCTGCTCATCAAACCCTTCCTTATGGTAGCTGAGCGGCACTTCATAGATGGTGCGGACGTCGAGCGCCTGGATAACGGCATCTTCCGACACATTGCAGAACAGACCAATCTTCCGGCGCTGGCCCTGCGGTATCGGCTGTTCACTCCGGCAGAGCAGGATATCCGGCTGGATGCCGATGGAGCGAAGCTCCTTTACCGAATGCTGAGTCGGCTTGGTTTTAAGTTCCCCCGCCGCCGCAATATAGGGCAGCAAGGTCAAATGAATGAAGACGGCGTTATTGCCAAGCTCATAGCCGAGCTGGCGAATGGCCTCCAGAAACGGCAATCCCTCGATATCGCCGACGGTGCCGCCAATCTCGACAAGGATAAAATCCTCGTCATCCAGATTGGCCGTGGCAAATTCCTTGATGGCGTTGGTGATATGGGGAATGACCTGCACCGTGCCGCCAAGATAGTCGCCGCGGCGCTCTTTGCGGATCACGGTCTGGTAAATCCGCCCGGTTGTTACGTTATCCGTCTGTTTGGAAGGAACACCGGTAAACCGCTCATAATGCCCAAGGTCGAGGTCGGTCTCCGCGCCGTCATCCGTTACATAGCATTCGCCATGTTCATAGGGATTCATCGTGCCGGGATCGACGTTAATATAGGGATCCAGTTTCCGTAAGCGGACCTTGTAGCCACGCGCCTGAAGAAGGGAGGCCAAAGCCGCCCCGGCGAGACCTTTGCCAAGCGAGGAAACCACACCACCGGTAATGAAAATAAACCGAGCCATGGAGTTACGTTATAACCAATTCTGTATTCGACGGGAAGTAAAAGAGGCGGCAATTTTGCCGCCTCCGAATTTTTTTGTGATAGACCCCGGTTATTCCGACAAGGGAGCCGTGGGCTCCGCCGGGACTGCGGGGACGGCGGGTGCGCCGTTAGCCGGGGCTTCCGTCGTTGCCGGGGTGTCGAGAATGGAGGTCGGCTCGGAATGCGTGCCACTGACAATGGCGAGCAGAACACTCGTCAGCATAAAGGCTGCCGCCAGCCCTGCCGTTGTCCGGGTAAGCAAATTCGCGGCTCCGCGGCTCGACATTGCGCCGCCACCGCCACCACCGATTCCGAGCGCCCCACCTTCGGAGCGCTGCAACAACACAACCCCGATAAGGAAGATGGCAATCATAACATGAATGACCAGAAGGACAGTTTCCATTCTCTTCAAATCCAGCTTTACGGGCGGACAGCGCCGCCCCTTTATTCAACAATTGCAGGGCTTCTACACCAAAGTTCACTTGATTGCTAGTAACTTTCCCGCCCTGGTTCTCAAATTGACGTGGCGACAATCGGCCAGAAATCAGCCGCCTTTAAACTCGCGCCACCAACAAGTGCGCCATCCACATTCTCGACGGCCATCAGTTCCTCGGCATTGCTGCCCTTGACCGAGCCGCCATACAGGACGCGCACCTGAGCCGA
Organism: Sneathiella sedimenti; assembly: GCF_017313765.1. GTDB lineage: Bacteria > Pseudomonadota > Alphaproteobacteria > Sneathiellales > Sneathiellaceae > Sneathiella > Sneathiella sedimenti. Next base: position 248,396 of record NZ_JAFLNC010000005.1, read on the forward strand.
ATCACTCATCAGCGCGGCCAACTCTTCCCGGATATGGGCATGGACAGTCGCGACGTCCAGAGGGGTCGGCGTCTTTCCTGTTCCGATGGCCCAGACAGGTTCATAGGCGATCACAGTGTTTGATGCGGTCGCCCCATTCGGCAGGGAGTTCCTGACCTGGTCGCTGATCACATCAAGGGTTTTATCGGCCTCACGCTCTGCCAGCGTCTCGCCGACACAGACGATCGCGATCAACCCGCCGCGATGTGCAGCCTCCGCCTTAGCCTTGACTACGGCATTGGACTCGCCATGATCCGCCCGACGTTCCGAATGTCCGACAATGCAATAGTTTGCCCCCGCATCTTTCAGCATTTCCGCCGCGATGTCCCCCGTATGCGCGCCGCTGTCATTCGCATGGCAGTCCTGGCCGCCGATCTGCACCGAACTATTCTCCGCAGCCGATGCCATTTCGCGAACAAGGGTCGCCGGAGGGCAAATCAAGATATCGCATTTCGGTGCAGTATGATCTTTGGCAAGCGCCACCAGTTCTTTTAATTCACTCGTAGCCGCTGTCGCCAGGCCATTCATTTTCCAGTTCCCGGCAATCAGCGGGCGTCTTTGATTAGACATCTATTTCCCTCAGAATCTTCGCATAAATTAGGACAGATATTGTAAATTCACGTTCGTATGCCATTTTTTAAGCGAGAAAGATACCGCTTTGCAAAATTCCATGTTGCCCCGCCCCGTCCTGTACCTATAATCTGGCGCGCTCACGCCGGGCGTCATGAGAGCGGCCGGCGAACTTTATACTAACGGGTTACTGGTAGACAATTAATATGCTTCATGCGATGCGAAAAGGAGCCAGCGGATGGCTCGCAAAAGGTTTGTTGCTTCTTCTGGTCGCAAGTTTCGGCGTTTGGGGTATCGGCGGCGATATGCTCACCAGTTCAGTCGGCAGTAACGTGATCGAGGTCGGCGATACTTCCGTCTCTCTCGGTGAGTTCCAGCGCGACTACCAGCGGAATCTCAATCTTCTCTCGGCGCGCTTCAATACGCAGCTGACGCAGGAGCAGGCGCGCCAATTCGGGCTGGCACAGATGACGATAAACCAGATTGCCTCCCGCGCGCTGGTCGATGAAAAGACCAAGTCCCTCGGCCTGAGTGCGGATGACGAGGCTGTGCGCAAGATGATTCAAAGCCAACCCGCGTTTCAAAACCAGTTTCAGCAGTTTGATCGCTTCATGTTCGAACAATTTCTCGCGCGGAACGGTTACAGCGAAGGTGAGTATATCGAAATTGTCCGCAATGATATTACCGGGAATCAGCTCTTTGGCACCCTGTCACAGGGTGTGAGCAAGTCGCCGGCGGTTCTGGTCGACACCTTCTATGCCTTTCTCGCAGAGAAACGGACGGCGAAGTATATCGACATTCTCGACAGCAGCATCGGGTTCGCCCCTGCCCCGACGGATGAGGAACTTGAAATCCTGATCAAGGAAAACCCGGAGAATTACTCGGCGCCAGAGTATCGCAAGGTCAGCTACATCCTGCTGACCCCGGAGACGATTGCGGCAGACACGGAAATTTCCGACGAGGACCTCAAGGCCGAGTATGACGCGCGGAAAAGCGAGTTTGATACACCGGAACGGCGCGCTGTCGTGCAGATGATCTTCGAGAATGAAGAGAAAGCCGCGGCGGCCTTCAAGAAAATCAGCGAGGGCGCCGACTTCGCAGAAGTTGCCATGTCCGACCTGCAGCTAACCCCGTCGGACATCGATCTTGGCATGATGTCGAAGACTGACCTCCTTCCCGAACTGCAGGGACCGGTATTCGACCTTGAAAATGGCGGCGTAACCCAGCCGGTCAAAACCGTCCTGGGCTGGCATGTAGCAAAAGTCGAGGAAATCGTCCCCGGTGAAGAGCGCGACTTCAACGCGGTAAAAGACCAATTGAAGAAAGATATCCTTCACGGCAGGGCGCAGGAATTACTTTATGCGCAAGCCACAAAGCTTGAAGACGAGTTTGCTGGCGGCGCGAAGCTGGATGAGGCGGGGCAGTCTCTCGACCTTACTGTTGTGACAACGGACTGGATTGATGCCTCTGGCAATGACAGGACGGGGACACCCGTCGCCAGCCTGCCGTCTGCGACCGGCCTTTTGACTGAAGCCTTTGCCCGCCAGGTTGGTGATGAGGTAGAGGTGAGCGAAACCCCCGAAGGTGGCTATTACGCCGTTGTCGTCAATGAAATCGATCCTGCGGCCATCAAGCCGCTTGCTGACGTGAAGGAGCAGGCGACGCAGGACTGGCAGAGCAACTGGCGTCATGAAGAGGCCCGCAAAAAGGCAGAGGAACTACTGGACAAGCTTAGCGGCGGAGAGACCCTCGACAAGATCGCTACAGAACTTGGCCTGACCGTCCAGACTTCATCCCCTGTTTTAAGAAGCGGGCCGGCCGGAGAACTCTCTCCCGTTGCCCGGGATGGCCTTTTTGATCTCGAACCCACCGCCTATGGCGTCAATGTCAATAAAGCCGGCAACGGCACCCTGCTCTATGGCGTTGCCGATATTATCCCGGCAGATCCTGCGGCTGACCAGGATGCCTATACGCAGATGTCCGAACAGATTACGGCCAGTATGCGGGCCGGCATTCTTGCAGAATATGAAAACTATCTCCAGAAAAACATCGGTATTTCCGTCAAAGAAGAGCTGATCAAGGAATATTTTTGAGATATGTCCATTCAACCCAGCTTTGCCGATTTCAAGACAAAACATGAAGCCGGCCAGTCACAAATCCTGTGGACGACCCTGGTTGCCGATCTGGAAACACCCGTCTCCGCGATGATGAAGCTTGCGGAGGGACAGGCTAATTCCTTCCTTCTGGAATCTGTCGAGGGTGGCGCGGTGCGCGGCCGGTACTCCATTATTGGCCTGAAGCCCGACCTGATCTGGCGCTGTGACGGGAATGAGGCGCGTATCAACCGTATGGCGCGGTTCGATCCAGACGCTTTTGTCGCCTGTGACGGCGACGTGCTGGATACCCTGCAAGCCCTGATTGATGAGAGTCATATCGACCTGCCGGCGAATCTTCCGCCCATGGCGGCCGGGCTGGTCGGATACATGTCCTATGACACTGTTCGCCTGATGGAGAATATTCCGGACGGCAATCCGAATGAGCTGCATATTCCCGAAGGGATGTTTATCCGGCCGACAGTCATGGCGATATTCGACAGCATCCTCGACCTGGTGACCATTGTGACGCCGGTCTGGGCGGACAACACCCGCTCGGCGCAGGAAGCCTATAACCATGCCGCGGAACGCATTTCTGACGCCGTGCATGATTTTGAGCGTAGCCTGCCCCATACGGCCTCTCTCGATGCCGGCAAACTTGACCTGCCGGAACCGACGTCAAACACATCGAAGGCCGAATATCATGCGATGGTCGAGAAGGCGAAGGAGTATATCCGCGCCGGTGATATTTTCCAGGTCGTCCCGTCACAGCGGTTTGAATTGCCATTCGAGCTGCCATCGCTCGCCCTCTACCGAGCGCTTCGGCGCACCAACCCGTCCCCCTTCATGTTCTACCTGAACTTCGGGGAATTTTCAGTGGTTGGCTCCAGCCCCGAAATTCTGGTTCGCCTGCGCGACAACAAGGTTACGATCCGTCCCATTGCCGGCACCCGTCCGCGCGGTGCCAACGCCGCCGAGGACACGGCGCTTGCCGAGGATCTGCTTTCCGATCCGAAAGAACTGGCGGAGCACCTGATGCTGCTCGATCTTGGACGCAACGACGTCGGGCGAGTTGCCAAAATCGGCTCCGTCACCGTTACCGAGAAAATGGAGATCGAAAACTATTCCCATGTGATGCACATCGTTTCCAATGTGGAGGGGGACCTCGCGGAAGGGCTAACGGCCATTGACGCGCTGAAAGCGGGCTTCCCGGCGGGAACCGTCTCCGGCGCCCCGAAAGTCCGCGCGATGGAAATAATCGACGAGTTGGAAAAAAGCCGCCGCGGCATTTATGGCGGTGCAGTCGGCTATATTTCGGCAAATGGGTCGATGGATACCTGTATTGCCCTTCGCACCGCCCTCGTCAAGGACCATAAAGTCTATATCCAGGCTGGTGGCGGTGTCGTCGCGGACAGCGATCCGGAAGCGGAATTTCAGGAAACGGTGAACAAGGCAAAGGCCCTGGTCAGGGCGGCACAGGAAGCGGTTCGCTATGCTTCCAGCAACAACCGGAACAGATAAACCGGGAGCCTCTATCCCTTAAAGGTCAGGGCCGTGACGGCGCTAATCGGTACGAACAGGAAACCTTTTTTCTTCGCTTCAGGCAGCCATTTCTTAAGGGCGCGGATTGTGGCCAGATGTGGATGGCCAATGGCGATAGCGACGCCCGACCGCTCCGCCGTCGCTTCCACCTTGGCAAGCTGTTTCAGGATCTCCACCTCGTCAATAATGTGATCGATAAAGATATCGCGCTTGACCGACGGCATCCCCCGTTCCACGGCAAGGCGATATCCAGTCGAGGCAGACGTTGTCTTGGAGTCAAGGAACAGAAGGCCCCGCTCCGCCATGATATCCATCACGACGGCCATTGCCGCACCATCGGCGGTAAAACGGCTTCCCATATGGTTATTGACACCGACATAGCCTTCAAACTTGTCGAGGTTACGTATGGTCCGCGCTTTAAGTTCTTCTTCCGATAAGGTTGTCAGCAGGGCATCCGGGCCCGGGTCCGTGTGATGGTCGGTTGGCTCCATCGGCAAATGCAGCATGACCTCATTGCCATGTTGGCGCACCAGTTCCACCTTGCCCTGAAGAGAGGGCGCATAAGGCAAAAACGCCAGTGTCAAAAGAGCCGGTAAATCATTGAGTTCTTCCACCCGCCGATGGCTGAGCCCCACATCATCAATGACAATGGCAATCAGCGGACGTCCTTCGAGAGGCGGCGACAGGGCCGCGTAGCGTTTCCACGCGGGCTCCGCATTTTCCGGTTCCTCTGGCATTGCGTGATCGGCGGGCGCGGGCGCGGGTTCAGGCTCAGCCCTCACCGGTTCCGGTATATTTACGGGATAATTGTTAAAGGCATATGGGCTTTCCGGGACCAGAACCTCGTCGCGCAGGATTGGTTCAACCGTCACAGTCGGAGCCGCAAGGGCGTTTACCGCAAGCATTTCCGGGGACTTTGCGAAGGGATTAAGTATCTTGCCAATCAATATGCCACCACTCGCGCTTATCATAAGCACGGCCACACACAGAACGGCGACACGAACCGGAGATGCCGTCAGCCGATCGATGCGTGATTGCCCCTCCGGCATCTTTTTCCCTGTCTGTGGGGATGACATTGAAAACAAACCCTTCATCAAATGATACTCATTACTCTACAGCCACTTACCTATGTTAATTCTATTTCAATATGGTAAACAAGGCATAAAGATGGCGAGCTTCCGTGCTAGCGGGGGTATTTGTACTCTTGATTTTGTTTTAAAAAAAGAGAAACTGCTTATCAGAGTATAGAGGCCTGCCACCGTCGCTGGTTGAATTCTGACGCATAATTAAGAAAGCGTGATATTATACTGATATGATTACGTTAATTGATAACTACGATAGCTTTACCTACAATCTCGTGCATTTCCTTGGTGAATTGGGCGCAGAGGTAAAGGTCTACCGCAACAATGTGGTGACAGTGGATGAGTTGTTTGGGGAAAACCCGGCAGGCATTGTCCTTTCACCTGGCCCATGCGATCCGGACCGGGCCGGCATCTGCCTGGAAACGGTCAAGCGCGCGAGGGTGACAGGAACCCCAATCCTCGGTGTTTGTCTTGGCCATCAGACGATTGGTCAGGTTTTTGGCGGCAAGGTCGTACGCGCAGATCAGCTTATGCATGGCAAGACGTCGCAAATTACCCATAACGGTACCGGCCTTTTCAAAGGCCTGCCCAACCGCTTTACCGCGACACGGTACCACTCTCTGACGATTGACCCGGCGACCGTTCCCAATACCCTCGAAGTGACCGCAACGACGGATGACGGCGTTATCATGGGACTCAGCCACAAAAGCCTGCCGCTTCATGGCGTCCAGTTTCACCCGGAGAGTATTGCCTCCGAACATGGCCATGACCTGCTGCAGAATTTCCTGAACCTCACCCGCCCGGATACCAAGGCCGCGGCATGAGTGATGTTCAACCTAACTTCAAGGCGCTGATCGCGAAGATTGCTGCTGGCCAGACCTTAAGCCAGACAGAGGCGAAGGCCGCCTTCAACACCATCCTCTCGGGCGACGCCACCCCGTCTCAAATGGGGGCGTTCCTGATGGGCCTGCATCTGCGCGGCGAGACGGTCGATGAACTGATCGGGGGCGTATCTGTCCTCCGTGAAAAAGCCACCTATATCACGGCGCCTGAAAATGCGGTTGATGTCGTCGGTACCGGCGGCGATGGGCATGGCACTCTCAACATCTCGACGGCCGCCGCCTTTGTCACCGCTGGCGCGGGTGTACCCGTCGCCAAGCATGGCAACAAGGCCGCCTCCTCCCGTTCCGGCACGGCGGATGTGCAGGCGGTTCTCGGCATCAATACGGAATGCGATTTCGACCTGACGCAGCGGGCGGTTCACGAGGCCGGCATCGGCTTTATGGTCGCCTACCGGCATCACGGCGCCATGCGGCATGTGGGCCCGGCACGGGTGGAACTTGGCATTCGCACCATCTTCAACCTGCTTGGCGTCATGTCCAACCCGGCGGCTGTCAAACGGCAGCTGATCGGCGTGTATGACCCGCGCTGGATGCGACCGATGGCGGAGACATTGAAGGAGCTTGGCTCCGTTCACATCTGGGTCATGCATGGCTCTGACGGCCTTGATGAACTGACGACGACCGGCCCATCGAAGGTTGTCGAGATGAAAAACGGCGAATTTTCCGAATTCGATATCACGCCTGAGGAATTTGGCCTCAAGAAGGTCTCGCTCAATGAATTGAAGGGCGGCACGCCGGAAGACAATGCGAAAGCGCTCATGGCGCTGTTGAATGGCGAGAAAGGCCCTTACCGGGATGTTACGCTGCTCAATGCGGGCGCGGCGATCATGATCGGCGGTAAGTGCGAGACCGTCGCCGAAGGTATCAGGATTGCCGAACAATCAATTGATACCGGGAAGGCACTCAACGCCTTTGAAACCCTGAAACGCATCTCCAACGAAACCGGTGCCGCCGAATGAGTATTCTTGCAAAAATCTGCGATGACAAGCGCGAGCATATCCGCGACGCGAAAAACCGGGTTTCCCAATCTGATATCGAGGCGGCGGCAAAGGCCGCTAGCGCGCCACGCGGGTTCATCCGCGCGCTTGAAGCGCGCCGGGATGCCGGGGAATATGGCTTGATTGCCGAAATCAAGAAGGCCTCGCCCTCCAAGGGGTTGATCCGGGCAGATTTCGACCCGCCATCGCTTGCCAAGGCTTATGAAGACGGCGGCGCAACCTGCCTCTCTGTGCTGACCGATATTCCTTATTTCCAGGGGTCCGACGATTATCTGGTATCGGCACGGCGCGCGGTATCCCTCCCCGTGCTTCGCAAGGATTTCATGCTCGATCCCTATCAGGTGGCCGAAGCCCGTGCCCTCGGGGCTGATTGCATCCTGCTGATCATGGCGGCACTGGATGACAAGCAAGCGGCAGAACTGGAAGCCTGCGCCCATGACTGGGGCATGGATGTCCTGATTGAGGTGCACGACCGAGAGGAACTGGACCGCGCCGTTATATTGAAAAGCCCGCTGATCGGTATCAATAACCGCAACCTGAAAACCCTTGAGGTGGATATAGCGACCACGGAAGAATTAGCCGGTGCGCTTCCCGAGGGATGCGTCGCCGTCAGCGAGAGCGGTCTTTATTCCCCTGCAGATCTTACCCGGATGGAAAAGGCGGGATGCGGCTGTTTCCTGGTCGGGGAATCCCTCATGCGGCAGGACGATGTCGCGGCCGCCGTCCGTGCCCTGATGCGCCGGGCTTAAGGAGAGTATTTTGAGCAAGCTGACCCATTTCGATAAAAAGGGCGCGGCCCATATGGTCGATGTGGGGGGTAAGGACGTGACCGAACGGGAAGCGACCGCGGCGGCCAGTATCAAGATGGCCCCCGAAACCCTGAAACTGATTCAGGACGGCGATGCCAAAAAGGGCGATGTTCTAGGGGTCGCCCGCCTTGCCGGGATCATGGCCGCGAAGAAAACAGCAGACTTGATCCCGCTTTGCCATCCACTTGCCCTCAGCAATGTTTCGGTCGATTTTACCGTTAATGAAGTAGAGAGCATGATCGAGGTACACGCGACATGCAAACTCAAGGGACGCACCGGCGTAGAGATGGAGGCGCTTACCGCCGCATCGATCGCGGCGCTCACGATCTATGATATGTGCAAGGCCGTTGATCGCGGCATGACAATAGTGGAAACCAAACTCCTTAAGAAAAGTGGCGGAAAATCAGGAACTTATGAAGCATCATGATATCCGTAGATGAAGCCCGCGCAAAAATCCTGAAAGACATTCACCCCGTCGGCACGGAAGTGGTTGCCCTAAGTTCGGCCTTCGGACGGGTGATGACCGAGGACGCCCGATCCCGGAGGACACAGCCACCTGCCGATATGTCGGCAATGGATGGCTTTGCGGTCAGGGCTGCCGACCTTGACACAATCCCGACCACCCTGAAAATAATCGGCGAGGTTCCCGCCGGTGGTGCCTATGACGGCGCGGTTAAGGCAGGCGAAGCCGTGCGCATTTTTACAGGCGCGCCGCTGCCGCCAGATACCGATACCATCGTTATACAGGAAGATACGGACTTCAACGACCATTCCGTCACGATCAAGGAAGGCGCCGCAAGAGGGACCTACGTCCGCCCGGCCGGCCTTGATTTTCGCGAAGGTGATATTGGCCTTAAAGCCCCGCGCATATTAAGCCCGCGGGATATCGGCCTGCTCGCCGCTATGAACCGTCCCTGGGTGACGGTCCGGCGCAAGCCGAGGATTGCCCTTCTCTCAACCGGCGATGAACTCGTTCGTCCCGGAGAACCGATCGGCCCGAACCAGATCATTTCCTCCAACAGCCTGTTGGTTGCCGCCCTTGTCGAGGCCGCTGGGGGTGAAGCGATAGACCTCGGGATTGCCAAGGATAACGCCAGCTCTTTACGCGAAAAGGTTCAGGATGCCAAATCGGCGGATATGCTGATTACCCTCGGTGGCGCATCGGTTGGCGATCATGACCTGATCCAGCCGGTACTGGGAAAAGAAGGTCTTTCCGTTGATTTCTGGCGGATCGCCATGCGCCCAGGCAAACCGCTGATGTTCGGCAAGTTCGCCGGAATTCCCATGCTCGGTATGCCGGGAAACCCGGTCTCCAGCATGATCTGCAGCTTCCTCTTTCTGATCCCCGCCATTGATGCCCTGCGAGGCATTGAACCCCGGCACCCTCCCCGCCAGAAGGCATGGCTCAGCCATGAGTTGAAGGAGAATGACCAGCGGGAAGACTATATGCGCGCTACTGTCCTCGGAGAGAAAGACGGGCTGCCGGTTGTCAAGCTCTTCGCGAAACAGGACAGCTCCATGCTCTCGCCGCTTTCCGCAGCCGACTGTCTTATCGTGCGACCGCCCTTTGCGAAAGCCCTGGGCAAGAACGACATGGTTGACATGATCCCCCTCACCCAGCCCTATCCGGTTGTCTGAGTTGCATATGCGGAAAACCGCGCTTTTTCCTTGACGCAGCATAGGAACCTTTGTAGAACATTTAACTAATGTTTTTGATTTGTTCTTTACGGTGGATTATCATATGCTGACCAAAAAACAGCACCAGCTCCTTCTTTACATCCACGAGTGCCTTGAAACCCGGGGGGTTTCGCCTTCTTTCGATGAAATGAAGGAAGCCCTTGATTTAAAATCAAAATCCGGCATCCACCGATTAATTACAGGTTTAACTGAACGCGGCTTTATCCGTCGCCTGCCCCATCGCGCGCGGGCGCTTGAAGTGTTGAAACTCCCCGACGACCTGAAAAATCGCATTGCTGCGAACGAGCAGGGCGCCGAGGCGGCCAATGCGCCCAATCTGGTCGAGGTTAATTTTGGACAAGATAAAGAGGCCGCAAAAGAAATTGTCACGCCCGATCTGGTTGAAGACGGATCGCTCTCCCTCCCGCTGTACGGACGGATTGCCGCTGGTACGGCGATTGAGGCATTAAGTGATCCTAGCAGTTTCGTGAACGTGCCGGCGGGCATGATCGGAATGGGGCGCCATTACTGCCTGGAAGTTGCCGGTGATTCGATGATCGATGTTGGTATTCTTGACGGTGATACGGTTATCATCCGCGAAAGCGAAACCGCGGAAAATGGGAAAATTGTTGTCGCCTTGATCGATGATAATGAGGTAACCCTCAAAAGGCTGCGGCGCAAAGGCGGGTCCATCGCCCTTGAAGCAGCGAATCCGGCCTATGAAACCCGCATCTTCGGGCCCGACCGGGTCAAGGTGCAGGGACATCTGGTCGGGCTTTTCCGGCAATATTAGGATCAACGCCTCTTAGTTCGATCCTGTTGCCGGGTTATGCCGGTAGCGATCCGGCACCCAAGGCCGATTTCCCCGCACGTCATTGGTCGTTTCCAACAGTATGTTCCCGTTCGGGTCCAAATAAAGGCTATGTGCGCCGCGCCGCCAGAGATCAAACTTATCTATGACCAGTCGAGCGCGAGTGCAATTATCCGGCGCGGGAACGCGGCTGACGATAATGTCCGCACGGCGACAATCCATCTCAACCCCTTCCGTGGTTTCCGGAAAGGCGATCAATTCCCCCGTACGCCGCAATACACAGCCGAACGGATCACAGGCAAGGCGCGAGGGCGGATCCTCTACCCTATCCGGCCCCATGACAAGTCGCCAACGTTGCGCCTCAAACCGGTCGGCCCGCTGACTGGAATAGAAGGTCTCTCCCGTCTCGGTCTTCAGGGCATAAAGATTACCGCTTTCCGAGATCAGAATATCCGGCGATCTATTGGCTAAAAATGTCAGCGTCAGTACCGCCAGCATCGGCAGGGCGAGCCAGCGGACAGACTGCCGCCAGATTATAAACCACAACCCGATAACCGTGATCCCGATCAGCTGTAATTCGGAAAAGGTGCCGGTGTGCAGCACCGCGTTCGGCAGGGCGGCCGTCTCCCGCGCCACCCAAAGGATAAGGTCAATCCCGCTTCCAACAATGGAGAGGGGAAAACTCAAGCCGACGGAATAGCCAATAAAGGACAGGATAACGCCCGGCATGACCCAGAGGCCCATGATCGGTACCGCAAACAAGTTGGCAACAAGGCTGTATGTCGCCACCTGCCCGAAATGATAGAGGGCAAAGGGCGCCGTCGCCAGCCCGGCCACAAGCGAGGTCAGGATAATGCCAAGAATATAGGCCAGGCCACGCCGGATTATACCGCCGCTGCGCGCGAAACGGGAGAGCTTCGGTCCCAACTGCTCATACAGCGATATCAGGGCGAATACGGCGGCGAACGACATCTGGAAACTGGCGCTCACCAGGCTCTCCGGAAATAACAACAATATGATCACCGCGGCAAGAGCGACCATCCTCAGGGACAGCGCGGTTCGGTCAAAGCATATGGCGATGAAAAGGGCAGCAATCATGATAAAGGCGCGAATGGCGGAAACACTCATCCCGCTCACGAACAGATATCCCGCTAGGCCGATCAACGCGACAATGGCCGCGAATTTCTTGACCGGATAGTAAAGGGCGACATAGGGCGACAGCACCAGCAGAAACCGTACGGCGAAAAAGATCAGACCGCCGATCATCCCCATATGCATGCCCGAAATGGCGAGCAGATGGGCGAGACCGGAAAACCGCATGTCATCGAGCTGATCTTCCGGAATTGCCGCCTTGTCACCGGTCATGATGGCAATAGCAAAGCCGGCACTTTCGGACGATGCATTGGAGAGAACAAAATCGGCAATATTGGCGCGCACTTCCGCCGAAAGGCTTCGGAGCCGAGAAAGCAGGCTATGGTTCTGCCCGACCACCTCAAATGCACTAATGCTATAGCCGACGGCTCCAATTGACTGAAAATAGGATCGACGCTGGAAATCATAGGCGCCGGGATAGGCTGGCTCCGGCGGTGGCAGCAGAACCGCCTTAACCTTGACGATCTCTCCCGGACTGATGTCCTGAAAATTGGTCCGGGACGACAACCGGATATAGGCAAGAGCGGGGACGCGATCTGCTCTCGCGAACCGGATGTCTCCAAGCAGGAACCTTGCGGAGTTGATACCGGTCGATTTTTCCAGAATGCGACCAGTCAGTTCCGTCACCTGCTTCTTCTGCAATATGGGCGCCGCGACAATCTCTGAGCGCAGAAGTGCCACTGAAAATCCTAGGGAGACAAGGAACACCGCCCCAAGAAACAGGCGAAGCCCGGCCAGCCGGCTTTCTCTTAGCGCAAATAGCAAAATGGCGAGGAAACCGGGTAAAATCAGCCAAGGTAAGCCGGGTTCAAAGAGAAGCGTGAAATAAAGAGCAATGCCACCCCCGATCAGTGCCGGGAACCACAGGAACCAGCGCGCCCGGTCGCGGCGAAACTGATCCGCCAAATTGTCATGGCCTGTCGGGCCCGAAAAGATCATGGCTCGCGCCTTCCAACGGCATACTTGCCCTCTGCCGAGACACAGGGTACAAATGCCTGCTTTTTAATGATCATCCGGATCAAATTTATAACTGAACGAATTGCAAAGTAAATTCTTATGACTGTCGTAACCCGTTTCGCCCCTTCCCCGACTGGATTTCTGCATATTGGCGGTGCCCGCACGGCGTTGTTCAACTGGCTGTATGCGCGCCATCACGAAGGCAAATTCCTGCTTCGCATCGAGGATACCGACCGGGAGAGATCCACGGACGAGGCGATCGAAGCGATATTTGACGGTATGAAATGGCTTGGCCTGGATTGGGATGAGGAGCCCGTGTTCCAGTTTTCCCGACGTGACCGCCATGCAGAAATTGCACGTCAACTGATTGACGAGGGCAAGGCTTATTACTGCTACGCCTCCAAGGAGGAGCTTGCGGACATGCGCGAGACCGCCCGGGCGGAAGGGCGCCCTCCTGTCTATGACGGACGCTGGCGCGATCGCGATCCGTCGGAGGCGCCGGCAGGCGTCGACCCGGTTGTCCGGTTCAAATCCCCGAATGAAGGCGTCACGGTTGTACATGACCTGGTGCAGGGCGACGTGACGTTCGCCAATGAACAGCTGGACGACATGATCCTGTTGCGCGCAGACGGCACACCGACCTATATGCTGTCCGTTGTTGTCGATGATTATGATATGGGCGTTACGGACATTATCCGCGGGGACGATCACCTCACCAATGCGGCGCGGCAGAAGCAGCTCATAGAAGCCATCGGCTGGCCAGTTCCCAATCACTCCCATATTCCCCTGATTCACGGCCCGGATGGCGCGAAATTATCGAAACGCCATGGGGCGCTTGGCGTAGAAGCCTACCGGGATATGGGCTACCTGCCGGAGGCCCTCCGGAACTACCTGCTTCGGCTCGGCTGGTCGCATGGAGATGATGAAGTGATCTCCACCGAGCAGGCAATCGAATGGTTTAACCTTGAAAATATTGGAAAATCAGCAGCTCGCTTTGATTTTGCCAAACTTGAAAACCTGAATGGCCTCTATATCCGGAATGCCGACGACGCCTATCTGACAAGTCTGGTTGCCCCAATACTGGCCAAAAATACCGGTCAAGAGATATCTTCTAATCAACTGAAATTAATAGAAAAAGCCATGAACGGCTTGAAAGAACGCGCAAAATCTGTAAACTCCCTCGCAGAGAGTTCCTTGTTTCTGATTGCCGAGCGACCGCTTGCGCTGGATGACAAAGCCAAAAGCCTGATTACCGAAGAGGCGAGCGCAGTTCTAATGCGGCTGGCGGACCGTTTGGAGGCGCTTGAGCAGTGGAATCCGGAGACAGTCGAGGAAGCCGTTCGCGCGGCGGCCGAGGCGGAAAATCTCAAGTTAGGAAAAATTGCACAGCCTTTGCGGGCTGCGTTGACTGGAACCACGGTTTCACCCGGTATTTTTGACGTCCTGAACGTCCTAGGCCGGGAACAGTCCATCGGACGTATCCGGGACGTGCGTTCGGATTAAGGCCGAATGCTTCAGGGCGCAGAAGTACCGACGAGAATATCGTCACATAAAAATGGGAAATTCCACCCGGAATTTTTTTGTAAATACGGGCGCGACAAAGCCTGAAAAACGAAAAGGAAGTGGATGAATGAGTAGCTCTACCGTTACTGGCAATGTCACCCTGTCCGAAGGGTCGGACAAAAATACGCTAAGCCTGCCGCTAATTGCGGGCACGGTTGGGCCGTCTGTCATAGACGTGCGCAAACTATATGCCGATACCGGGCATTTCACCTATGATCCAGGCTTCACCTCGACAGCCTCCTGCGATTCCGCGATTACCTATATCGATGGTGACCAGGGCATCCTGATGCATCGCGGCTACAAGATTGAGGAACTGGCCGAAAAAAGTGACTTTATGGAAGTCTGCTATCTGTTGCTGAAGGGGGAACTCCCCAACGTTGAGCAGAAGAACAAGTTCACGCACGACATCACTTATCACACCATGCTGCATGAACAGCTGACCCAGTTCTACCGCGGTTTCCGGCGCGACGCGCATCCGATGGCCGTTATGGTCGGTGTTGTTGGCGCGCTTTCCGCCTTCTATCATGACAGTACCGATATAACTGACCCGAAACAGCGCATGATTGCAAGCTATCGCCTGATTGCGAAAATGCCGACGATTGCGGCCATGGCCTATAAATACTCCGTTGGTCAGCCCTTTATCTATCCAAGCAATGAACTGTCCTATGCGGAAAACTTTTTGCACATGACGTTCAGCGTTCCCGCAGAACGGTACAAGCTGTCCCCGACCATCGCCCGCGCCATGGACCGGATTTTCATCCTTCATGCGGATCATGAGCAGAATGCCTCCACCTCGACGGTGCGTCTTGCCGGTTCCTCCGGGGCCAACCCGTTTGCCTGCATCGCGGCCGGTATCGCCTGTCTCTGGGGCCCGGCGCATGGCGGCGCGAACGAAGCCGTGCTCACCATGCTCAATGAAATCGGCAGTGTTGACCGGGTTCAGGAATATATCGCCAAGGCAAAGGACAAGAACGACCCGTTCCGCCTGATGGGCTTTGGTCACCGGGTCTATAAAAACTACGACCCGCGCGCCAAGGTAATGCAGCAGACCTGCTATGAAGTTCTTGACGAACTCGGCATCAAGGATGAGCCGATGCTCAAGCTGGCAATGGAGCTGGAGAAAATCGCGCTCGAAGATCCGTATTTCATCGAGAAGAAGCTCTTCCCGAACGTCGACTTCTATTCCGGAATCATCCTGCAGGCACTTGGCTTCCCGACAAGCATGTTCACCGTGCTGTTCGCCCTCGCCCGCACAGTCGGCTGGGTGGCACAGTGGAACGAAATGATGGAAGATCCGTCTCAGAAAATCGGACGTCCGCGCCAGCTTTACACAGGCTATACCGAACGCTCCTATGTTGAACTGAACAAACGGTAATCACATGAGCGGTGTCTCGCGCAGCAGCAAAAATATAGCACCTTCGGTTCCGACCGAAGGTGCAAAGCATGCGAGACGACTCTATTTGAAAGCGGCGAACGATAATCGGGCGCCGCTTTTTTATCGCCTCAAGAAACTATCCATGATTCTTCTGCCTGCGGCCATGCTGATTTTCTTTGCCGCCGCTTGGTATTTTGGCAGCAACTAGGCTGCTACTTTTTCTCTATCAACTCGATTTTGTAGCCGTCCGGATCCTCGATAAAAGCAATGACGGATGTGCCGTGTTTCATCGGCCCTGGCGGCCGCGGGATTTTCACCCCTTTTGCTTCCAGCTTCTCACAAATCCCGTAGATATCCTGAACCCCAAGCGCGAGATGGCCAAAACCATTGCCCAGATCATAGGGTTCTTCCTGATCCCAGTTATGGGTCAGCTCAATGACCGTATTTTCCTTTTCATCCCCATATCCGACAAAGGCCAGAGTGAATTTCCCGCCCGGAAAATCAGACTTGCGCAAGACCTTCATTTCCAGATTATTGACATAGAAATCCAGGGATTTATCGAGATCTTTCACCCGGATCATCGTATGCAGCATTCTGAAATTGCTGTCGCTGTTACCACTCATGTTATCTATTCCTTGCAATGAGTTTCAGGATAATATCTGCCGCCCGCGCCCCGGGAGCCGCGTCGCCCTCGCCCAACTGTAACATGGCCTCTTCATAGGAAACAATCTGCTGCGCCCGCTTTTCCTCAGACTGGAAAAGCTCCGCGAGTGACCGGGACAAATTTTCAGCCCGGCAGTTTTCCAGGATATGTTCCGGCACAGCCTCTCGTTTGAGAAGGATATTAACGAGGTTGACGTGATCGAGCTTGACGGCACGGCGCGCTATCATGGCGGTTATGGGGTTCATCCGGTAGGCGATAACGCTCGGCAGCCTAGCAAGCGCCAATTCCAGGGCGACAGTGCCGGAAGCGGCGAGAGCAACATCTGACGCGGCCATCGCGTCAAATTTCTCGACCTCTCCGTCAACAATAAGCAGTTCCACCTCCCAGGTCGCGGTTTCGGTGCGCACAATGTCGCCCGCCCGGCCGATAACTGGTACAACCAACCGGACCGCGCCGATGTCGGCCTGCAACTGCGCCACTGCCTCCTTGAATATTGGAAGTAGCCGTGTCGCCTCCCCGCGTCGGCTGCCCGGCAGCAGCATCAACAGCTTCTCTTCCGCGCCGATGCCATGGCGTTCCCGGAACGCTGGTCCGTTTCCTTTGTCTGCCCCGGTTTCAATCACCGAATGGCCGACGAAACTCGCCGGCAACCCTTCTGCGTCGAAATAGGGCGGCTCGAACGGAAGCAAGGTTAGAAGGTGATCGTACAACGCGGCCACTTTTTTGGCCCGGCCCGGGCGCCAGGCCCAGACCGACGGCGCCACATAATGCACCTTGGGAAAGGAGCTTCCGGCCAGCTTGCGTGCAACGCGAAAGCTGAAATCAGGAGCATCAACGGAAATAAAAATATCCGGATTCAGGCGTTTGACTTCCGCCGCCGTCTGATCGATGCGTTTCAGGAGCGTCGGCAACCGGGGCAGAACCTCGAACAGGCCCATCACGCTGAGTTCTTCCATGGGAAAAAGGCTTTCAAGCCCTTCCGCCGCCATCAGCGGACCACCAACGCCAAAAAACTCAACGTCAGGCGCCTTTTCCTTCAGGCCCGACATAAGCCGTGCCGCAAGCGCATCACCGGAGGGTTCTCCTGCCAGAATAAATATCCGGCGATGGCCGTTGACATTCATTCTGATATTCTCTGCGAGTCGAGCCCAACCACAAAGAGCCCTGCTTCATCCGCACGGCGTAGGGTTTCCTTGAGGTCGAGAACAAGCGTCAGCCCTGCTTCAACCGCAATTCCCCGCAAATGCGCCTGAGCCGCAAGCGAGACTGTTTCCGGGCCAATTGTCGGCATATCCGCCGCTAGCTCCTGCCCGGGCTTGGACAGCTTGACGAGGACGCCCGCCGGTTCATCCCAGGCGAACTCGGATGAACGTATCAACAGTTTATCCGTTCCCTCCGCTGCCTCGACTGCCAGCACATAGCCATCCCGGATAATCGCGGCCTGTCCGATATCAAGCGCACCCACAGCCTTCACGATGCGGATACCAGCGGTGATGTCTGTCTCGTCTCGCGCCGTCGGGATAACCTTGCCAAGACGCCCCGCCGGAACCAGCAGGTCACTCGCCAGTTCATGTACGCCAACGACAGTGAAGCCTTTTTCCTTCAGGTAGGTGGTGATGGCCCGCATCAGGCCGTCATCCCCCTTGCGCACCGCCCCTGTAATCCGGCCGAGGAGTTTCATCCCTTCCATATCCGGCACGAGGTTTTTCAGGTCAGGACGCTTTACGGGGCCTGCCAGCGTGATATGCGTGCAGTTTTCCCGCGCGAGGGCTTTCAGGAAGCGCCCGACCTTTGTTATTCGGATCACCTCGTGAGGAAATTCGGCATATTGCGAAGGTTCAGCTTCCCCTTCGACCAGCAGAAGATATGGCGTCTCCCCCCGCGCCCGTAGGGTTGAGGCAAGCGCAAGCGGCAGGCTGCCGCTTCCGGCTATGATGCCAATACGCATCACCGTTGCGTTACTCTGGCTGACAGAACCCACGCTTTGTTTCTTCATTGATGAATTTTAGAACCGTTTGCACGGAGGGGAAACCGGCAATATCAGCCGGTACGGTCTTGCACCGGTCCGCGAAGGTACCTTCGCCGGTAAACATGTATTTATAGGCACTGCGCAGGGCATGAATATCCTCCCGCGAGAATCCCCGCCTTTTCATGCCGGTAAGATTAAGGCCGCCGAGGGCGGCGCGGTTGCCCGTTGCCGATCCGAACGGAATGACATCCGTTTCAACGCCTGATGCCCCGCCGATCATCGCATGTTCCCCGATACGGACGAACTGATGAACAGCCGATAGGCCCCCAATAATCACGAAATCACCGAGCACCACATGCCCGCCCAGCGTCGCATTATTCACGAGGATTACATTGTTCCCGATCATACAGTCATGCGCGACATGGGCCCCGATCATCAACAGGCACTGATTGCCGATTTCGGTCAGCATGCCCCCGCCTTCCGTTCCGGGGTTGATCGTGACATGTTCGCGAATAATGCAATTCTCGCCGATAGTGAGCCTGGACTTCTCCCCATTGTACTTCAGGTCCTGCGGCGCATGCCCGATAGATGCAAAAGGAAAAATGGTCGTGCCCTGCCCGATATGCGTGCAGCCATCCACCGCAACATGCGATTTCAGCGTGACATTCGCATTCAGCGTGACATCCTTGCCGACAACACAAAATGGGCCGACAACCGCGTCCGGATGGACCGATGCGCCGTCTTCAATAATTGCTGTCTGATGAATATTGCCCATTCGGTATCCAGTTACCCTAACAAATCAGATAATAATATTGCGCTATAGCTAACGCGGAACAGGTCGGATCACAAATCAAGCTGTGTTACAACCGGTTACCTATTACATCAATCGACGATCATGGCGGAGAAATCAGCTTCAGCCACCTTTTTGCCGTCGACTTGAACTTCCCCGGTGAAACGCCAGACGGCGCCGCGGTTCTGCTTGACATGCACATGTACATGCATCGTATCGCCGGGTGTCACGGGCTTGCGAAACCGGGCATTGTCGATCGACATAAAGAGAACATGTTTTCCCTGTGATTCCGCGCCGAGGGTCTTGATGACAAGAACGCCGGCAGTTTGCGCCATGGATTCCACGATCATCACGCCGGGCATAATTGGCCGGTTCGGGAAATGCCCCTGAAACTGCGGCTCGTTCATGGTTACATTCTTGATACCCGTCGCCGAAGTGCCCGGGACAATATCGACCAGCCTGTCTACCAACAGGAGTGGATACCGATGCGGGATCATATCCATAATTTTGAGAATATCGAGGGTGTCGGCCGTATCGGCGGAGGATTTTTCAGTCATGTTTCAGAACCCTTGTTATTCGATAATTTACGCAGAATCGCCATCTGGCGGAAAAACTGTTTGCGGGGTCGCGCGGGGAAGCCTGCATATATCTCACCCGGTGGAATATCGGAAATCACGCCGGACTTTGCAGAAATCTGTGCACCCCGGCCGATCCGTATATGACCAGCAAGTCCTACCTGCCCGCCGATCACAACCTGATCTTCTATGACCGTGCTGCCGGAAATCCCTGTTTGCGCGGCGATGATCACGTCATTTCCAATGGTGACATTATGACCCACCTGGACAAGATTATCGAGCCAGGTGTTATCGCCAATGATCGTGTCCGGTCCGGACCCTCTGTCTATCGTCGTATTGGCGCCGAACTCGCAGTTCGATCCGATAATCACCCGACCCAGCTGAGGTATTTTTATATTTCCCGTCGCATCCGGGGCAAATCCAAAGCCGTCCTGGCCAACCTTGACGCCGTTATGCATAACGACATTGTCACCAATATAGCAGTAGCTAAGCAACACGCCTGCAGCAATTCGGCAATCTTTACCGATGCGGATCCCCTTGCTCAGCACAGCGTGCGGGCCAATGATGGAATTGTCGCCAACGACAACATCATCCTCTATGACGACATAAGGTCCAATGGAGGCATTCTCGCCGACAACTGCACTGGGCGAAATGACGGCCGTCGGATGTATGCCGCCGGACCCGGATACCGGCGCATAGAATTTATTCGCAATCCGCGCATAGGCCTTATAGGGATTTTCGGCGACAAGTATGGCCAAGCCTTCAGGAAATTTATTAAGAGCCTTGCGGCTCGCGATACAGGCCGTAGCATTGGTCGTTAAAAACTTTTCCAGATACTTTGGATTGCTGAGAAAAGTAAGGTCTCCCTCGCCCGCTTGATCCAGAGGGCGAACATCCGAAATCATAATGCTTGAATCAACACCTGGCGCTAGTTGGACATCCGGTATTTCAGCGAGTTCCGCGAGTGAAAAAGGACCCGCTACATGATAAAAATGTGGATCAGGCATCAGCTCTTCTTCAATGGAACAATTTCAACCTTGATCTTCTTAAGATCCTTGTTGAGCCGGCCCATAACCTCTTCTGTTATTTCAAGCGGCTTTTCAACAAACAGGATCTCGCTGACATCAAGGACCAGAGCCGCGCCATTTTTGTCCATCACTTCACGGATGATTGGCAGCATTTGCGCTCTGATTTTATCGAGTGCATTAACCCGGCTAATCTGCAATTGCCTGTTTATTTCCTGCACCTTGACCCGAAATTCAGCTGCCTTGCGGTTAAAGTCCGACTGCTTCTTCGAATATGCGTCGGGCGTTACAAGAGTCTTCTGCCGCTCTATCTGCTTGCGTTCATCTTTGAGCTTATTTTCTTCCGCCATCAATTCCGCATTGGCTTTATCTTCGAGCGCTTTTACCTGTGCATTGATGTCCTTCACAACGTCCAGCTCACGCATGATCTTTTGCATATCAACAACACCGATAACCGCCGATGAGGTTGCTTGCGCCAAACTCAATTGCGCAGAACCGAATACCACACAAAGGAGAAAAAAGGATGTTTGAACTAAACGTCGGATCATGGTTCCTTTCCTAGAAGCGCGTTCCAAAATCAAACTGGAAAATCTCGTCCTTATCATAGTCTTCCTTCATTATAGGAACTGCGACATTTATCTGGATTGGCCCAAAGGGTGACACCCAGTTGAGGCCCACGCCAACGGCCGCCCTTATGCTTGCGCTGTCGACAATACCCGGATCATTGTCGTCGATTTCCGTCAACGTTCCTACATCAATAAACGTTCGGCCCAAGACCCCGTATTCCTGTGGAAGTCCCACCGGAAAGCGAAGCTCAGATGATGCAACGAAATAGGCATTACCCCCAAGCGCATCTCCGGATGCGAGATCGCGCGGCCCGATGCCCCGGCTCTCAAATCCGCGGAAATTACGCCCGCCGACATTATAGCGCTGCGCCAATATAACATCTTCACCCAACCCGAAAATATATCCGCCGGTAATCCCCGCACTTAATACTACATCATTTTCATAGACAGGGAAAAACCGGATATAGCTTGCATTTGTGGCAAGAGAACGGACATCCCCGCCAAGTCCGGAAATTATCTGTCCAAAGGTGTACTTACTGCCCGTTGTCGGCAACAGGGTGTCATCAAGGTCACTGATCGTAATGGTATATCCCACTGAGGAAATCAGATACTCCCCAGCCGATTTTTGAATACTGACAGGCGCCGTTGATTGCACATTGTCGATCTTCTCGTTTACAAGGCTATAGAATACATCGCCGCGAATTTTCTCTTTTATCGGGAAGCCGGATCTCAGTGAAAAGCCAGTACGCTCCAGATCATATCCACTTTCATCCTGGTAATCGCGCACTGTCCGGAAAATATCGAAACCGGCACTCAGGTCACGATTGAGAAAATAGGGTTCCGTAAAGCCGACATCTATTGTTTGGCTATCGGAGCCAACAGAAACACCAAACCGCAAATCCTGTCCACGGCCAAGCAGGTTCCGTTCGCGAATTTGCAAATCAGCCGACACGTCCTCCGTGGTGGAGAAGCCCGCACCGACACTGAGCTCCCCCGTCGATTTCTCCTGCACATCGATATTGATAACCGTCTTGTCCGCGTCTGTCCCTTCTTCCTGGGTTACTTCGACCTTTTCAAAGAAATTAAGGCCGCGTACACGTGATTGAGACAGGCGCAGCAGGGCCGTATTAAAGGCGTCGCCTTCCGCCAGCTTCATTTCCCGCCGGATGACATAATCAAGTGTCCGAACATTACCGGTGATATTGATCCGCTCCACATAAACCCGCGGTCCCTTGTTGATTTCATAGGTAACCGAGATTTTCAGATTTTCACGGTCACGATCAATACGGGGACGTACATTGACGAAGGCATAGCCAAGCTTGCCGAGTTCAAAAGTGATTTTCTGGATCGTGTCTTCAATCTTGTCGGCGTTATAGGTTTCGCCTTCAATGGTGGTCACCTGTGCCATAAGCGCGTCAGGCGAAACGTCCTTGATCTCACTCTTTACGTCAATCGCGCCAAAGCTGTATTTTTGACCTTCTTCAACGGCAAAAGTAATGAAAAATCCATCTCTGTCGGGTGTCAGCTCGGCAATAGCCGAGACCACCCTGAAATCGGCATATCCTTTGGAGAGATAGAATTTCCGCAAAAGTTCACGATCAAACGTCAGGCGGTCCGGATCATAGGTGTCCGAGTCCGAGAGGAAATTGTACCAGCGGGTTTCTTCGGTTGAAATCTCGCTCAGCAGCTGGCTGTCACTGAAGTTCTTGTTGCCATAGAACCGGATCTTCTTGATGCCCGTCGCTTCGCCTTCGTTAATTTCAAAGACAAGGTCAACGCGGTTTTCGGGAAGCAGGATCACCTTCGGTTCGACAGTCGCCGCAAACCGGCCACTCCGCCGGTAGACGGTGATAATCCGCTGGACATCGTTCTGCACTCTTGCACGGGTATAGACAATACGCGGCCTGAGTTGAATTTCCGCGGCCAGCGTCTCATCGTCAATGCGCCGGTTGCCTTCAAACGCCAGCCGGTTGATAATCGGATTTTCAACGACGTCGACGATCAGGACGGTCCCGTCCTGACGAATAGACACGTCCGCAAACAAGCCTGTATTGAAGAGCGCCTTGAGAGACCGGTCCACGCGGGAGGGATCATAAGGCGTTCCGGCGGACACCAGCAGATACGATTTTACCGTATCATCTTCAATCCGCTGATTCCCCTCTACCCGGACTTCAGAGATAATAACGGAAGATTGCGCGTAGACATGCGGGCTGGTCGACAGTGTCGCCGAAAGCATTGCAAATGCGAACACCGCAAATAATACAAAAACGCGCAAAATCCCACCCCCCTGAGCGGACAGCCTCAATTAACGTCGAACAGTTTTATCAGACCTAATCTGTCAGGAAAACAAGCCTGTGAAAAAATCTTTTACCCATGGTTTGTTGATATCATTCCAAGTGGCAAATATCATTAGCATCAGAACGAGTGATAGTCCAATTCTGAAACTAAAATCCATGGCTTTTGCAGAGGGTGGTTTTCCGCGTACGGCTTCATAGGCATAAAAGACAAGATGCCCACCATCGAGCATCGGCACCGGAAACAGATTAATCAGGCCAAGGCTGATAGAAACGAAGATCATGAAGTTGAACAGGGAAAGCGCATTATCGAGCAGCCCCTCGCCCCGCTTCGCCGCGTCACCGGACATCTTCAGAATGCCGAGCGGACCGCTCAGTTCTTTTGTATCCCGTGTTCCCGAAATCATTTGCCCAACACCTTTGAGCGTCGCCGTGGTGATGAACCACGTCTGATCCACAGCACTGGTCAAAGCGCTTATGGGACCATGTTTCACAAACTCCCGGCCTGTCGAGACAATCCCGAGACGCCCGATGCGCTGTACATTCCCGTCGGCGTCAATTTCCTCGACAATATGCGGCCGGACAGACACATCGACAGTACGTCCACCCCGATCAAGTTTCATCAAGAGGGGCTCATCAAGACCAACCAGGACCGTCCGGCGCAACTCTTCAAAGCTGCTGATAGCGGCACCATTTACGGAAAGTACCCGGTCTCCTGGTTCAATCCCGGCTTCCGCGGCGGCGCTTTCCGCCAAGACATCACCCGCGACCGGCGGTGTCTGCGCCTGGCCCAGTGCCATGAAAAGGATCGCCATGGCGACTATTGCAAAGATGAAGTTGGCGGCAGGCCCTGCAAAAACAATCGCCGTTCGCTGGAGCAGTGATTTATGATGGAAACTGACTTTCTTTTCCTCTTCGGACATGTCGTCAATCTCGTCTGAGGCGTCACTCGCGACGCCAGCGTCCCCGTGAAACTTGACATATCCGCCGAACGGTACGGCGCAGACTTTCCATCGGCACCCGTTCTTATCAAACCGCCCCCATAACTCGGGACCGAATCCGATCGCGAACGCATCGACCTTCACACCGCACAGGCGGGCCACCTTGTAATGTCCATATTCATGGACAAACACAAGAACCGTAATAACGACAACAAAGGCCGGAATGTAGATCCAGTTCTCTATCAGAAAATTCATATAACTCTACCGCTTTCGATTTCTGCTTAGATTGAGGCCATAACGGTGCGCGCCAACTCCCGACTTTGTCTGTCGCACTCAAATATATCCTCGATTGAGGAGAGGTCGACAACCTGTGCCCGATTCAGGCATTCCTCGACAACGGCCGCGATATCCAGGAACCCGATAGCTCCGGTTAGAAAGCCGTGAACCGCTACTTCATTGGACGCATTTAGCGTTGTCGGCGCTGATTTTCCAGCAAAAAGCGCTTCACGCGCCAGCCTGATGGCCGGAAATCTCAGCAGATCCGGCTCTAGAAATGTCAGTGAACCGGTTTTCGCGAGGTCTAACCGCTCCGCTGGAAAGCTGTGCCGTTCCGGCCAGCCAAGTGTGTAGGAGATCGGTGTGCGCATGTCCGGTGCCCCCATCTGCGCCAGTACCGACCCGTCGCGATACTCCACCATGCTGTGGATAACCGATTGCGGATGGACCAGAATATCTATTTTCTCGGGGCTTACCGGAAACAGCCGAACCGCCTCGATATATTCCAGTCCCTTGTTCATCATGGTCGCGCTGTCGATTGAAATCTTGGCGCCCATGTCCCAGTTCGGATGGGCAAGTGCTTGTTCGCGCGTGACGGATTTCATTTGATCGAGGGTAAAATCGAGAAACGGTCCCCCCGAGGCTGTCAGGATCAACCGCTCGACAGTATCGATCTGATCAAAATCCAGCACCTGGAATATCGCATTATGCTCGCTGTCCACCGGAAGAAGCGTTGCCCCGTATTTCTTTGCATCGCCCAACACAAGATCACCGCTGCATACCAGGGCTTCCTTATTGGCGATGGCGATGATGGAACCTGTTCGAACGGCGGCAAGCGCCGGCGCCAACCCGGCCGCGCCCACGATCGCCAGCATCACCCAATCCACCTTCCGGCCTGCGGCCGCAATAAGGGCATCCCTTCCCGCTGCGACTTCAATGCCGCTGCCCGCGAGCGAAGACTTGAGTTCCGCATACTTGCTTTCATCCGCAATGACCGCGAGGCCGGCGCTAAACTGCCGGGCCTGCTCTGCCAGTAAGGAGACATTCTCGTTCGCCGTCAGTACATCGACAGAAAATTTGTCTGGCGCACCGGCAATCAGGTCCAGCGTGCTCACACCGACAGAACCGGTTGAGCCGAATATACTGACATGCCTAAGACCGGCTGTTGTCTTCGGAGAAGTATCCGCTGCGGCGGCACTTATACTCATCACCATATTCCATTCGTTAACATGATTATTATCATCAACATCGGCGCTGTCAGGAAGATGCCATCCAGCCGGTCCATGACACCGCCATGCCCGGGAATAAGATTGCTCGCATCCTTGATCCCGAAACGACGCTTCCAGGCGGATTCAGCAAAATCCCCCATTTGAGCAAGAATAGCACAGATTGCGCCCAGACCCAGTACGCCGATTGTCGCAACTTGTCCGCCAACGAGATAGCGATTGACAAGATAGGCGACAATCATGGCAGAAATAACACCGCCGATTAACCCAGCCCAGGTTTTGTTTGGGCTAATGGACGGCGCAATTTTTGGCCCGCCAATCGATTTACCACTGAAATAGGCACCGATATCCGTGGCCCAGATTGTGAGAAACAGGCCAAAGGTCAAGCCAAAACCGGTCTCCGGATGGGCGCGCAACATGATAAGCGCCAGAACAGGCAGGCCGATACAGAACGGCCCGGCCAGGGCCCAGACAATGCGGTCATGCCTCTTGCGGAAAACGGTCCCCACCGCCACTAAGGCAGATCCCAATAAAAGGGCGATAACAGCTTGTAAAAAAAGTCCTTTTTGCGCGAGAAACAAGGCGACAACAACACTTGTTCCCGTCAGTGTTGTCGCAAGGCCCAGAGATTTTTCAAGCGATGCCCGGCACCATTCATAGCCCATAACCGCGGAAGCAGCCATCAGGAACAGCAGAAAATAGATCCCGCCGAAATACAGCGCAGCAATCGCAATGGGCGCGAGAACAAGGGCAGAAATCACACGTTGCTGCAGCGAGGTCAGGGAAGAGAGCAGCACTTAAAGAGCCCCGTACCTGCGGTTCCGGCTCCCGAACTCCTCCACCGCAGCGATCAGGTCCTGCTTTCTAAAATCCGGCCAGAGTACTTCCAGAAAAACAAATTCCGTATAGGCACATTGCCAGAGCAGGAAATTGCTGAGCCGTTGTTCCCCGCTGGTGCGGATCAAGAGATCTGGTTCAGGAAGGTCTGCGGTCTCGAGATGACGCGCGACCATGTTTTCATCAATGTCCTCAGGAGAAAGCTCCCCGGCCTTGATTTTTTCCCCAAGAGCCTTCACCGCGCCAACAATTTCAGACTGGCTACCATAGCTGAGCGCCAAGGTCAGGATCAGCTTCGTATTGTCCTTGGTCAGAACCTTTATTTCTTCAATCAAGTCCTGAATATCCTGAGGTAACTTACTGGTATTACCAATAAATTTCACCCTAATACCGGCATCGCAAATGGCCTTGATCTCTTTCTTGAAAAAATACCGGAAAAGACCCATCAAGTGATTGATTTCTTCGATGGGTCGGCTCCAGTTTTCCGACGAGAATGCGAACAGAGTCAAGTAGCGTACGCCCAGCTCCTCGCATCCCTTGAGCGCTTCCCGTACGGCTTCCGCGCCTTGCTCATGGCCACGCAGACGCTTCAGGGACCGCTTCGCCGCCCAGCGTCCGTTCCCGTCCATGATAATCGCTACATGTTCCGGGATGATAGTTGCGCCGGTTTCGGCAGAGGGTATGACTGTCATGCGTCAAACCTGCATGATTTCCTGCTGTTTCTCTGATAGCATTTCATCAACCTTAACGACATAATTGTCCGTCAGCTTCTGGATATCGTCTTCCGCCTTCTTGCGGTCGTCTTCAGAGAAATCACCATCTTTTTCCGCAGACTTGGCGTCGTCCATGCCATGACGCCGTACGTTGCGAATGGCGATTTTTGCATTTTCCCCATAACTTGCGGCCACTTTGGCAAGCTCTGCGCGACGTTCCTCGGTCAATTCCGGGATTGGCACCCGAACCATCGCGCCGTCGACCACGGGATTAAGGCCGAGCCCAGCATTCCGGATACCTTTTTCGACAGCCTTGACATTGGTCTTGTCCCATACCTGAACACTGAGCATTCTCGGTTCCGGTGTGCTGACCGTGCCGACCTGGTTGAGCGGCATGGAAGCGCCATAGCTTTCCACCGTGACCGTATCGAGCAAGCTAATATGCGCGCGACCTGTCCGCAGCCCGGCAAACTCATGCTTTAGCGCGTCAAGCGCACCCTGCATGCGTTTTTCAAGGTCCTTCAAATTTGGCGCCGCCATCTTAATCTCTCCTCCATCACCGGGACGGTTCTCCCGGCCTCTCTTAATTATAAACCAGACGATGCTATATCGTTAAACAACTTCTGTGAAACATCCTTCTTTTTTAAGGACACGGGCGAAGGCCCCCTCTTCCTGGATCGAAAATACAAGGATAGGAATATGGTTTTCCCGCGCAAGTGAAATTGCCGCGGCGTCCATTACCTTGAGGTCTTTGGCCAACACATCAAGATGGGACAGGGTTTCATACCGTTCCGCATCGGAGTGAAGACGCGGATCCTTGTTGTAGACGCCGTCCACATTCGTCCCCTTTAGTAGGGCGTCACATTTCATTTCAGCCGCTCTGAGTGCGGCTGCCGTATCCGTCGTAAAATAGGGATTGCCGGTACCGGCCGCGAAAATAACGATCCGGCCTTTTTCCAGGTGACGCTCCGCGCGGCGGCGAATATAGGGCTCACAAACAGCTGACATCGGGATGGCGGAAAGGACCCGGCTGTGCATGCCGAGGGCCTCAATCGCATTCTGAAGTGCCAGGGCATTCATCACGGTCGCCAGCATCCCCATATAGTCGGCGCTGGAGCGGTCCATTCCCTTGGCGGAACCGGACATGCCGCGAAAAATATTACCGCCGCCCACAACGACGCAAACCTCAACGCCCATATCATGGGCAACGCCGATATCCTTGGCTATTCGGGAAACTGTCTCGACATCAATACCATATTGCTGACTTCCCAAAAGTGCTTCACCGGAGCATTTCAAGAGAACTCTGCGGTACTGAGGCTTATTCGACATCTTCTTCCCCACAACTCATACAAATGGTTAACGGCATCGGCAAGACAGCATACAGAAAAAGTATGATTTGAAAAGCCGCGATGCCGCACATAAAAATATGGCGGCCTCTGAAGGAGACCGCCATAATTTCTTTATACTGCCGCTATTATTGAACAGCGGCGGCGACTTCGGCTGCGAAGTCGCTCTCTTCCTTCTCAATCCCCTCGCCAACGGCGTAGCGGACCATTCCGACGACTTCGATCGGGCTGCCAATTTCCTTGGCGACATTCTCGATCGCGGCCTTAACCGTATTTTCACCGTCAATCACGAAAGTCTGCTCCAGCAGGACAACGTCCTTGTAGAATTTGCTGAGGCGGCCTTCGACCATCTTGGCGATAATCTCTTCCGGCTTGCCGGATTCACGTGCCTGCTGTGACAGAACCGCGCGTTCACGCTCAACGGCTGCCGGATCCAGATCCGCAACACTGATCGACTGCGGGCTTGTTGCCGCTACATGCATCGCTATCTGTTTGCCAAGTGTTGCAAGCGCGGCCGTGTCCCCTTCGCTTTCGAGAGCGACGAGAATACCGATCTTGCCAAGGCCGTCAGAAACAGCGTTATGAACATAGGACGCAACAACGCCGTTATTCACGCTCAACCGAGCCGCGCGACGCAGGGCCATGTTTTCACCAATCGTGGCGATGGCATCCGTTAGCTTTGCTGCAACCGTGTCGGACCCACCGGGGAACGTCGCGGCGTTGATCTGCTCCACGTCATCGCTGGTTTCAGCGGCAACAGCGGCAATCCCGCTCACAAGATTCTGGAAATCCTCGTTACGGCCAACGAAGTCGGTCTCGGCATTCACCTCAACCACTGCGCCAGAAGTGCCGCTGGCGGCTACGCCAACAAGGCCTTCCGCTGCGACGCGGCCGGATTTCTTGGCAGCTGTTGCAAGGCCCTTGGTCCGCAGCCAGTCAATCGCTGCATCCATGTCGCCGTCTGTTTCCTTCAGCGCTTTTTTACAATCCATCATACCCGCACCGGACCGGGTGCGGAGTTCTTTAACCATTCCCGCTGTGATAGCAGTCATTATTCATCCTCGCGTTTGATTTCTTAAAATGGGAAAGCGCCCTATCTCCTACATAGATAGGGGCGCCCCTCTCAGATTTAAGACGCTTGCGCGCTTGCCTCGTCACCTTCAGCTTTTTCCGCAGCGGCTTCTTCCGCCGGCGCTTCCTCAGCAGCTTTTTCTGCCGGCAACTCTTCGCTCAGTGCCGGCGTTTCCGCGGCACCAAGATCGGTTCCCTGGCTCGCCATTTCCACGGAGATACCGTCAATGACCGCCTGCTTGAACAGATCGCAATAAAGGCTGATGGCGCGGAGCGCATCGTCATTGCCCGGGATCGGGTAAGTGATGCCGTCCGGATCAGAGTTACTGTCGAGGATCGCAACAACCGGAATACCGAGCTTGTTGGCTTCCTGAACTGCCAACTCTTCCTTGTTGGTATCGATCACGACGATTACGTTGGGCAGGCCGCCCATTTCCTTGATACCGCCAAGTGCCCGTTCCAGCTTGTCCCGCTGGCGGGTCATTTTCAGGACTTCCTTCTTGGTCAGGCCTGTATGCTCACCGGCGAGCTGTTCTTCGAGCTTGCGCAACTGCTTGATCGATTCAGAAACCGTCTTCCAGTTGGTCAGCATACCGCCGAGCCAGCGATGGTTGACATAGAACTGGGCACACTGTTTTGCGCTTTCCGCGACCACGTCAGAAGCCTGACGCTTTGTGCCGACGAAAAGTACACGTCCACCGCCTGCAACGGTATCGCGCACGACTTTAAGTGCCTGATAAAGCATCGGCACAGTCTGCTGCAGATCAAGAATATGGATTTTGTTGCGAGCGCCGAAAATATAAGGACCCATTTTCGGGTTCCAGCGGCGGGATTGGTGACCAAAGTGAACACCAGCTTCCAGAAGCTGACGCATAGTAAAAGTTGGCAGAGCCATTCTGCATTCTCCTTTTCCGGTTGAACCTCCGTGAGCAGTGGTCCAAAGGTTCATCCTCAGAACACCGGAAGGGAAAGACCAACACAGCCTGACCCAAAGCCCACGTGTGAATTTAACAGTGCGCTAAATAGGCCCCTCCGCCGCCATATGCAAGGGAAAAATGCTGAATTACCGACAATTACGGAGCAAATAGCTAAATATCGTGAACATCGATCACACCCGGAGCGGATTTCAGCGCCTGACGCACTTCCGGCGTGATATTGGCCTGGTCGGACAGATCGAATTCGACTTCTTTCGCCTCGGTCTCAAGATTCAGGACAAAGGCGACACGCCCCCGCCCCCGCCCCCCCTGTTTGAGAATTGTGGCTACTTCCGCCAAAGGCTTGTCATCATTCGCGAAAATACGCACGCCGTCGGCGATGGTCGCCGCCATTGTCTCGAGGCGCTGCAGACTCTGGACCGTCAGGCGCGGCTGGTCATTGTCAAGATTTCCGGTCACCCTCAAGACAAGCGACTGCCCGACGACAAGAAGATCGCGGTATTTGTCCAGTGTTTCCGAAAACAACGTAACCTCATAAGCGCCGGTCGCATCGGAAAGCTGGACAAAGGCAAGCGGCTTGCCCTTGCGCGTGCGCAGTTCCCGCTTGCCCATCACCGTGCCCGCAAGAATTCCGGCGCTCTCCGTCGCGCCGAGACCCGCCAGATAGCTGGCCGCATTGCGGACGCCGGCCTTATCAAGGGTCTTGTCCCAGGCGTCGAGCGGATGGCCGGAGAGATAAAAACCGATGGAATCGAATTCCTGCTTCAGCTTCTCCATTGATGTCCATGGGGACACTTGCGGCAGATCAGGCCTGACCACCAGCGATTCCGCCGCCCCGCCAAACAGGTTCACCTGCCCGGATCCGCGTTCCTCTTCCGACTGCTGCGCCAGGCGTAGGAGAGTTTCGATCGAGGCGAACACCTGCGCGCGATGATCCAGAAGGTCGTCGAACGCACCGGCCCTGACGAGATTTTCCGCCTGACGTTTATTCATGTGCTTCGGATTGAGGCGTTCGGCAAAATCAAACAGATCCTTGTAAGCTCCATTCTCCGCGCGCTCCCGCACGATGCCGGCCATTGCTTCCCGCCCGACATTCTTGACCGCCGCGAGCGCGTAACGCACCGCCCCCTGCTCGCCGTCAAATTCCACCGAAAACTCCACCTCCGACTTGTTCAGGCAGGGCGGATAAACGGGAATTTTCATCCGATCCAGATCCTGGCGGAAGATATTGAGCTTGTCCGTATTGTTCATGTCGAGACTCATGGACGCGGCCATGAACTCCACCGGATAGTTCGCCTTGAGATAGGCGGTATGATAGGAGACGAGCGCATAAGCGGCGGCGTGAGACTTGTTAAAGCCGTAGTTCGCAAATTTCGCCACCAGGTCAAAGATATGAGTGGCGTCTTTTGCCGCAATTCCCTTTTCCTTGGCCCCCTTCGCGAAAATAGCGCGCTGCTCATCCATCTCCTTTTGAATTTTCTTGCCCATCGCGCGGCGCAAGAGATCCGCATCGCCGAGGCTATAGCCCGCCAGGGTCTTGGCGATTTCCATCACCTGTTCCTGGTAGATGATCACGCCATAGGTTTCCTCAAGCACAGGCTTGAGTTCAGGGTGGAGATAGTCGGGCTCCTCCTCCCCATGCTTGCGGCGGATATAGGTGGGAATGTTTTCCATCGGGCCCGGACGGTAGAGCGCCACGATGGCGATGATATCCTCGAACGCGTCGGGACGCATCTTGCGCAGCATGTCCCGCATACCGGAGCTTTCAAGCTGGAAGATACCGATCGTGTTGCCGGTGGAAAGAAGCTCAAACACCGCCGGGTCATCAAGCGGCACTTTTGCATAGTCAATCTCGATACCGCGGCGGGCAAGAAGCGCCTTGGCACGGTCGAGGACCGTCAGGGTTTTCAGCCCGAGAAAGTCGAATTTCACCAGACCGGCGGTTTCCGCATATTTCATCGAAAATTGCGTTACCGGCATATCGGAGCGTGGATCGCGATAGAGCGGTACCAATTCCTCCAGCGGCCGGTCGCCGATCACAACGCCGGCGGCATGAGTCGAGGCATGGCGATACAGCCCTTCCAGCTGCAGGGCTATCTCAAGAAGCCGCGCGACATCCTGATCGTTGGCCCGCTCTTCCCGGAGGCGCGGTTCCGTGTCCAATGCTTGCTGCAGGCTGACCGGATTGGCCGGATTGGCGGGAATCATCTTGCTGATTCGGTCGACCTGACCATATGGCATCTGGAGAACGCGCCCGACGTCGCGCACCGCTGCCTTGGCCTGCAGCTTACCAAAAGTAATGATCTGCGCGACCTGGTCATGACCATATTTATCCTGCACATAGCGGATCACCTGTTCGCGCTTGTCCTGGCAGAAATCGATATCGAAGTCGGGCATGGACACGCGTTCGGGGTTCAGGAACCGTTCAAAGAGCAGACCGAAGCGAAGGGGGTCCAGGTCGGTGATGGTCAGCGCCCAGGCTACGACGGAACCTGCGCCCGAACCACGGCCCGGGCCCACCGGCACATCATGCTCTTTCGACCACTGAATAAAATCGGAAACGATCAGAAAATAGCCCGGGAACCCCATTTCATTGATCACGCCGATTTCATATTCGAGCCGGTCAAAATATTCCTTCGACTTGGCCTCCCTATCGGCGTCCGTCATCTCCTCGGTAAAGACTTCATTTTCAAGCCGGATCTTGAGGCCATCCGTTGCCATCGCGGCAAGCTCGCCGGCTTCATCCCGACCCTCCGCGGAGGAAAACGCCGGCAATATCGGATTGCGTGTCGGTGAGGCAACGGCGCATCGCTGCGCAATCACCAGCGTATTGTCGATAGCCTCTGGCAGGTCAGAGAAAAGCGCGACCATTTCCGCCTGCGACTTGAAATAATGCTCCGGCGAGCGCTTGATCCGGTCCTGGTCGCCGACATATTTCCCTGTCGCAATGCACAGCAGCGCGTCATGCGCTTCATACATATCGCGGCCGGCGAAAAATACCTCGTTCGTCGCGACCAGTGGAATATCCAGATCATAGGCAATTTTCAGCATACCGGGCTCGGTCCGCTGTTCCAGCGGCAGCCCATGACGCTGGAGTTCCATATAAAGGCGGCCATCGAATGTCTTGGCAAGTTTTCGGGCATAGCCCTCCGCCGCATCGAGTTGATCCGTCGCAATCAATCGCCCGATCGGCCCTTCCGCCCCGCCGGTCAGGCAAATTACCCCTGCCGCATTCGCCGCGAGAAGTTCAAAGGGAACCTGCGCCGTCTCACCGGACTCGGTCTTGAGGAAACCGTAGGAAGTCAGTTTCAGGAGATTGTTGTACCCCGTTTCATCCTGAGCCAGCAGCACGACCGAATCCGGCTCCGGCCGACGACCGCTTCGATCAACGCCGTCTTCGCGCATGATCGCAATCTGGCACCCGATAATCGGTTGCACCCCACCGCCCATCATCGCCAGGGAGAACTCGAGCGCGCCGAACATATTGCTCGTGTCCGTGATCGCCACGGCGGGCATGCGATTGTCCGCGCATAGCTTCTGAAGCTGCTTGACCGGCACCGCCCCTTCCGAAAGGGAATAGGCGGAATGGACACGCAAATGCACGAAACGGGGATCACCCTGGACGCTGGACAACGGCTCATCTCCAATCTGTGATTTCAGCCGACCCACTATTGCACGTCCTTATTAAAAGATCAGGCCTTGACAGCCTCACCCGCCAAATTTCTTGTGGATAACTCCCCCTCTTCCTGCCTTAAGCTTTGGTATCAACACTTACCCTGTCAGCCCCGTCACGATATCCGCCCAGAACACCATCATGCCCAGCGCACCCGCAAAAGCCGCGCATTCAAACCCACTTTTTATGATCCGATCAATTTCCATGATTGCTACTCCTTATTGTCTGTTGAGACGCATAATGTTCTTGTTTTGTTCTTTTGTCAATCAAATATATCCAAGCCCCTTATCTTCTGGTAAATGACTATAATCAAAAGGATTTCTAGAATAATTCAAACAAAACCAGTGAAAACACCCTTATTTCGAGATGGTTTTTATACCATCCTTCTCTGGCCAGTTGATTAACGAAACATCTGTTTCCGACGTACTATCAGAGGCGATGTAAGTCGTAGTGGACGGGAAGGCAAAATCGGCGCCGCGTGCGCGGACAATCTCGACGATCTTCATCAGCACTTCTTCCTGAATACGCAGGAAATCAGGCATAGTTCCAACCGCCACATAGGCATAGATTTCAATATTAAGGGAATAGTCACCAAGCTCAACGAAGCGGACACGCAGCGGATCATCCTTTATCCGGTCATGATCCTCAAGATATTTGTGAATAGCATCTATAATCACGATCAGTTGTGCTTGCGTGGTCTCATACCTCAGTCCAATGCGGTGACGCAGATGGAACTGGTCACGGCGACTGTAGTTGGTGATTTTTCGCTTGGCGAGGTCCGCATTCGATATGGTGATGACCGTTCGGTCAAGCGCCCTAATCCGGGTGGAGCGGATGCCGATTGATTCGACCGTACCCGAAAGATTATCAAACTGGCAGAACTCGCCAACCCTCACCATCCGGTCCGCATACAAAATGATGCCGCCGATCAGGTTCTCGATGGTTGGCTGGGCGGCGAGTGCGATTGCCAGGCCGCCGACACCAAGACCGGCAATCACGCCATAGACCGGAATACCGATCTGCGTTGCGCCATAGCCCATGATAATCAACGCCACTGTACAGGCAAATACCCGAAACCCGGTCCGGAGCAGGCTTGCATCGATACTGCCCGTCGGAACCGAAGGGTTTCTAACGGCCGAGGAATACAGGAAATTCAACAATTGATAGGTTAGCAACGCCACGCAAGACCAGATTATAGTTGTCGTCATCGTGCTGATTCCCTGCATCAGCCCGCCGGTAATATTAATTTGGTCGTTGCAGATGTAGCGATACAGTAATGCGAGGACTATCAGGGCACCGCAGGATGTCATCTGACGAATTTGACGACGCGCTGTTACCTCTTCCTCTTCAGTCTGTTCAGACCTGCGAAGAAAAACAGCAGGCGTAAGGACAAACAGGAGTGTCAGAACGCCAAACATTAACCATTGCCAAACCGTCTGATTGTAAAATTCCTTCTGCAGCCAATCCGGTCCAGCGATGACCAGATCATACCATTTTGGGGCAACAAAGCCGCCCGGCGTATAGATATAATAATTATAAAGATCCTCTGTCCGGTCATGTTTCAGAGGGAAGTTTTTTATCGTTTCGTAATCTTCCGGAATGCGCTCAACCGTTTCCTTTGAAAATAAATAGGCTCCCTGTTCGGCGCCCTGGTGCAGGCGTGCAATGACAATGTTTGTCCCCGGAACAGACCAATTTGAGGACAAACTCGCGACATCCGCAGCGGCAGGAAAAATACCCACTTCATAACCCGGAATACTGGATAGTGTCGGCAATTCAATTCTATCAAATATTTCAAGAAGCTGGAGGACGACCTCTATGCGAACATGCTCGCGCGCACTTGCCGGAACGGCACTCAAATCGAAGGTCTGCGACGCTTTTTCAAGGATCGTCCGAACCATGCTGAGTCGCTGATCGTCAGCTTCACTCAAAAACAGTGTGTCGCCCCTCGCATAATCATCGCGCACATCAAGCCAGATATTACGCGCTTCCCCCATGAGGAAGAGGAAACTCTCTATCGTGGCGCGCGGACTGGACGTGTCCGGGGGTGAGATAGGGTTTTCAAGCAGATATTGCCTTTGGAGGCGGCTTGGGTCCGGATGTATGTCCGGCACGATTCTTGGATTAACTGTCCCGTTACCATCAACTTCCTGCGCAACCGCAGAAGGCGCCACAAAACCAATGCACAGAAAACATAGCAATAACGCCATGATCAAGGTCTTTGGTCGCTGAAATCCATTGAAGGTGAAAACCGATAGTAAGTTCGACATGCCGTCCCATACCCAATTCATTTTAGAGTTAATGGGATATTGTCGAAACTTGCTTTAAATTATCTTAAGAAAATTCCTGCGCGGGAATAACAAATGGCTAACTTAGGGATAAAAAGGAAGATCACCACTAATTCGCGAAATCTAGCCCACGACCAGGCTATGGTCATGAACACGCACAATGCGATCCATGCGACGGGCAAGATCGGTATTATGGGTCGCGACAAGGGCCGCAACGCCGCGATCCCGGGTCACATCGAGAAAATACTGGAAGACCATCTCGGCCGTCTGTTCGTCAAGATTGCCTGTCGGTTCATCCGCGAGTAAAATCAACGGATTATTGGCCAGTGCCCGGGCAATGGCGACACGTTGTTGTTCTCCCCCGGACAATTTCGCCGGACGGTGAGAAAGGCGATGTTCCAACCCCATCCGGGTCAGGAGTGCCGTTGCATGTGCCTTTGCCTTTTTCTTGGGAACACCGGAAATCAGGTTTGGCATCATGACATTTTCGAGCGCCGAAAATTCCGGGAGCAGATGATGGAACTGATAGACGAATCCGATCTTGTCGCGACGGACTTCCGTCCGTTTGTTATCTCGCGTCTTGCTGCAATCGACCCCGTCGATCAGAACCGATCCACTCGTCGGCGGCTCCAGCAGGCCCGCAATCTGTAAAAGCGTCGATTTGCCTGACCCAGATGGGCCGAGCAGCGCAACGATCTCACCGGGACGAAGCTCGAGCACCACTTTTTCAAGGACAAGGAGCTTTTCCGGGCCTTGTGCGAAGGTCCGGCCAATATTATCCAGCTTGAGGACCGGTTCACTCATAGCGCAATGCCTCCACCGGATCGAGACGCGCGGCGCGCCAGGAGGGGTAGATCGTCGCAAGCAGCGAAATGACCAGGGCCATGATGACCACCGTTGTTACCTCTACCGGATCGATTTTCGCGGGCAGACGGGACAGGAAATAAATCTCGGCGGAGAAAAGCTCGGCCCCGGTTATCCCCTCGATAAGCCCCTTTATTTTGTCGATATTCTGGCAAAAGCCAAGGCCCAGCAAAAAGCCGAACAGAGTGCCGACAACGCCAATACTGGCGCCTGAGATAAAGAACACGCGCATGATCATGCCGCGCGTTGCCCCCATGGTCCTGAGGATCGCGATATCCCGCCCCTTGTCCTTAACCAGCATGATCAGGCTGGAGATGATGTTGAACGCAGCGACGAGGATGATCAGGGTGAGGATCAGGAACATGACATTCCGTTCCACTTCAAGGGCGTTGAAGAAGCTTGCACGCGACTGCTGCCAGTCATAGATAAAGGCGCGAATGTTAACCGCCTGGATAACCTCGCGGCGTATTTCTAGTGCCTTGTCCGGATCGACCGCAAACACCTCAAGGGCGGTAATTCCGTCGCCAAGCCGGAAATAGTTCTGCGCTGCTTTCAGCGACATATAGATATAACCGCTGTCATACTCATACATGCCGGTATCGAAGAGCGCCGCAACGTCATAGGTCTTGACCCGGGGCATCGTCCCGAACGCCGTCGGGGTGCCGTTGGCCGAGATAAGCTTGACCTTGTCGCCCGCGGAAATTCCAAGGGTACGCGCAAGCCGGTAGCCGAGAATGATCGAGTTATCATTACCGAAGGTTTCAAGCGAACCCTCAATAATATTTGTGGAGAGGACATCAAGCGACACAAGCTGGTTTGGCGATATACCACGGACAAGGGCACCACTCGCTGCCTTGCCTGACGCCATTACCTGCCCTTCGACAATCGGCGTAACGCGGACCACATCGGGAATATCGGCCAATCGGGCGACCACACCGTCGAAATCGACGAGGGGCTCCTGTGCTGGTGCCCGTACTTCATAATGACCGTTAAGCCCAAGAATGCGGTCGAGAAGCTCAGCACGAAAACCGTTCATCACCGACATGACGATGATCAGGGTTGCGACGCCAAGGCCGATCCCGAGAAAGGAGAAGGTCGCTATGACAGAGATAAACCCTTCCTGCCGCCGGGCGCGCAGATAGCGAAGCGCCATTGTCCATTCAAAACGGGAAAACACTAGTTCTTGCCCGCCAACAGATCCAACGCGGCCTCAACGGAGAGTTCCTGCTTATTGCCGGAGGCGCGGTTCTTCACCTCGATAACGCCGGATTTAACGCCGCGCGGACCGATGGTTGCCTGCCAGGGAAGCCCAATCAGGTCCATATTCGCAAATTTCTCTCCGGCGCGGCCGGCCGTATCGTCATAGAGAACATCAACACCGGCACTGAGGAGCTTTCCGTAGAAATCTTCACATGCGGCATCGCAGGCCTCATCACCGCTTTTGAGATTGATCAGGCCAACCTTGAACGGTGCGACACTTTCTGGCCAGATAATGCCGTCATCGTCATGGCTCGCCTCAATTATGCCGCCCACAAGACGCGACACGCCAATACCGTAAGAGCCCATGGAAACGGTGATGTCCTTGCCTTCCGGCCCGGCAACAGATGCCCCCATGGCATTTGAATATTTTTCACCGAAATGGAAGATGTGGCCGACCTCGATCCCGCGGCGGGTAACAAGGTCCGCGTCGCTCACATCGCATTTGTCCGGATCATGCATATCATCCGCCGCCGCATAATAGCTGGTCCATTGATCGACAATTTCCTGCAGTTCCTGTGCGGTATAGTTGTCGCGGTCCGGCGTTTTCTGCGCGAGCAGATCTTTATGGTAGAACACCTCGCTTTCACCGGTATCCGCGAGGACAATAAACTCGTGAGACAGGTCGCCGCCGATGGGACCGGTTTCCGCCCGCAAGGGAATTGCGTTCAGCCCAAGCCGCGCGAATGTCTTCAGGTAAGCTACGAACATATTGTTATAAGCCGTTTTCGCACCTTCATAATCCAGATCGAAGGAATAGGCGTCCTTCATCAGGAATTCCCGCCCCCGCATGATTCCAAACCGGGGCCGAACCTCATCACGGAACTTCCACTGAATATGGTAGAGATTAAGCGGCAGGTTTTTGTAGCTCTTCACATGGGTCCGGAAGATATCCGTGACCTGCTCCTCATTCGTCGGACCGTAGAGCATGTCGCGTTCATGCCGGTCGGTGATGCGCAGCATTTCCTTGCCATAGTCGTCATAACGACCGGATTCCCGCCAGAGATCGGCCGGCTGTATGGTCGGCATGAGAATTTCAAGCGCTCCGGCACGATCCTGCTCTTCGCGCACGATCCGCTCGATATTTTTCAGCACCCGAAAGCCAAGCGGCAGCCAGCTATAGATCCCGGCGGAAGATTGCTGGATCATTCCCGCGCGCAGCATCAGCCGGTGGGAAACGATTTGCGCTTCCTTCGGGTCTTCCTTCAAAGTCGGTAGAAAAAAACGGGACAAACGCATTGGGGCCTCGGCTCAATAAGACGGAGTTGATTAGATTTCAGACTTTTAACGGGATTTACAGAGATTGCAAGGCTTTCACCCTATTGATACCGCTTGCGGCATTCTTTGGCGATCGCGTTCTCGGCCGGATCCGTCAGCTCCTGACCATTAAAGAAAAGCCGCCCAGACGCGATATCATATTCCACTGTTCCCACATAAACTTCTGCATTCTCAAGTTTCGGGTTGTAATTCTTCAACAAATCCTTGAACGGCAAAGATAATTCAATGAAAATCTGGTCCGGAATCTTGACCTGATTGTCATTGAGGTCGGCGGGCGCAACAGACTTTCCATGAACATCAACACCCGGCTTATAGGTTACATCCGGGTCGGCTGTATATTTCACGATCCGTTCGCAGTCCGTGCGCGACACCTCCATCCGGACATCCTCTGCCAAAGTCAGGCCCGTGGACGCGAAGAGAAAAGCCAGACCAAGAAGACAGCGGATCATACATTCTGTTCCTTAACTATTCTGGAAAAATGCCCGTAGATCAATCAGTTCCAGCTCGAAGATCGTCCAGATAATGATAAATATCAGGGTCGTGATCACTGTCGTCATCGCAAATTTGATCCAGATTCTGGGATTGGCCGGTGCGCTTTCCACAGTTCCCGGCTCCATCTCCCCCTCTTCTTCGCTCTGAGGCCTTACACCCCAGGGCAGGACGGTGAACAGGACTACCATCCAGGTGATACAGAAAATAACGATGCCGCCGACAAAAGACATATGGGTGACCTATACCTGTTCCAGCTCAACCAGAGTACCGCTAAAATCCTTGGGATGCAGAAAGAGAACCGGCTTCTTGTGAGCGCCGATCTTGGGCTCTCCATCCCCGAGTATACGCGCGCCCTTGGCTTTCAGCCGATCCCGCGCCGCAATGATATCCTCTACTTCATAGCAAACATGATGGATACCACCCGAGGCATTTTTCTGGAGAAAACCCTCGATCGGGGAGTCTTTCCCAAGTGGATGCAGTAATTCGATCTTCGTATTTTCAAGTTCGACAAAAACCACGGTCACGCCATTATCGGGCTCGTCCTGGGGTGGGCTTACCTTTGCGCCGAGAGTGTCACGATAGATCGCCGCCGCTGCCTCAAGGTCCGGCACGGCAATAGCAACATGGTTCAATCGTCCAATCATCTTTTATTCTTCCTTATTCTTCTTCAAACCTAATCACGTAAATATCTGTTATCGGTCGCCGGCCCGCCAGTCTCCGAAAAACCCGCCGTACCGCATTATGCGCTGTTTCCTCAACCTTGCCGTCATCCAGTTTATCTTGTTTTTTCAACTGATTATGGCTCGTCATTATTTGTTTACATAATTCTTTTTGCAGATCGGGAAACAAATTCTCATCCAGCACACCACGCAAACGGATGATCGGGTCTTCCGTTATCTCACCCTTGTCGTTGACGATCACAACCCCGCTTATACTGCCATTATAAACAAGGCGGCGTCGGGTTGACAAAAATTCCCCGTCAAGCGGCGTCAGCCCGCCTGCATCGACAGCAAGCCGCCCCGACAGCACATCGTCAATGATCTTCGCGTCACCCGGAGCCAGTTTTAAAACATTTCCATTCGTAATTTCAATAGCCTGCTCAACGCCGAGAGACAATGCCAGTTCACAATGCGCGCGGATATGACGCGCCTCGCCATGCACCGGGATCGCTATCTTCGGTTTCACGATCCTGTACATGTCAGTCAGTTCTTCCCGCGCTGGATGGCCCGAAACATGAACAAATTCATCGGCTTCGGTGATGACATTTACACCGGACTCGGTTAGCTGGTTATGCAGCCCGTAGAGCGACTTTTCATTTCCAGGGATCACCTTGGAAGAAAATATCACGGTATCCCCTTCCGAGAGCTCGATATGCGCATGCTCTCCGCGGGCAATGCGGGCCATGGCACCGCGCGGCTCACCCTGACTTCCCGTACACAGCAGCAGTATCTTGTCGCGCGGGATATGACCTGCATTTTTCTCATCAAGAAATGGCGGCAAGTCATTGAGGTACCCCGCCTTTTTGGCAGCACCTGTCATCCGGTGCAGCGACCTGCCGACGAGAACGACATGCCGGTCATTCCGCTCCGCCACATAGGCGATGGTCTTCAGCCGTGCGATATTGGACGCAAAGGTTGTCACGGCAATCCTGCCAGTCGGGATATCCCGCAACAGGACATCGAGACTGTCCTGCACCGCCAGCTCTGAACCGGAGACGCCTTCCTTGAATACATTCGTGGAATCACAAATCATCGCGAGCACACCAGCTTCGGACACTCTCTGCATCTTTGCGAGATTGCTGGACGGCCCCACAACCGGATCAGGATCCAGCTTCCAGTCGCCGCTATGCAGAACCCGGCCATACGGCGTGGTGATCATCAGGGCCTGCATTTCGGGAATCGAATGGGTGAGATCAACAAAATCAATATGGAAGTCACCGATAGCCATGGAACTGCCGGGCGCGATCACATTCACTTCTACCTCATCTCCGAGCCCTTCCTCCGCCAGCTTGAGCGACAGGATCTCGGCCGTGAACGGACTGGTATAAACCGGACAGCGGAACTGCGGCCAAAGCCGGGCGACGGCACCTACATGATCCTCATGGGCATGGGTGACGATTATCGCCAGCAGATCCTCGCGCCGCGCCGCAATCCAGGCCGGGTCAGGAACGATTACATCAATTCCCGGCGCGCGATCGTCGGCAAAGGAAATCCCGCAATCAATCATCAGCCACTTGCCGTCACAGCAATACAGATTAAGGTTCATGCCAATCTCCCCGCTGCCGCCGAGGGGGAGGAAATAAAGGCCTTCCTTAAGTGTCGTATCAAGAGTGGTCATAAAGTCTTTCAGCTATTCCGGTAAAAAATTTCAACCAGCCCGATAAGGGTCAGGTCACCATTAACAATCTCGATCATGTCCGTGCCCTTGGAGAAAAGTGGCGCGAGCCCCCCAGTAGCCACTGTTTTCATGTCGGTGCCATATTCCGCGCGGATGCGGCTGACCAGCCCCTCCACCATCGCGATATATCCGCAGTAGATACCCGCCTGCATGCATTCAATGGTGTTCTTGCCAATCACCCGGCCGGGTGCCTCCACGGCAATACGGGGGAGCTTGGCCGCAGCCCGATACAGGGCATCAAGACTGAGGTTGACGCCGGGTGCAATCACGCCACCGATATAGTTCCCGTCTCCATCGACAACATCGAAGTTTGTCGCCGTTCCGAAATCTATCACAACAAGCGGGCCGCCATACAGGGAATGTGCGCCCACGGCATTAACGAGACGGTCCGCACCGGCCTCGGACGGGCGGTCGATCAGGGGTGTCATGCCAAGATTGACATTCGCCTCCCCGATCACCAGCGGGGTCACCCCGAAATAGCGGCGGCAAAATCCCTTGATATTGAACAGCGTCTCGGGCACCACGGTAGCGACAATTGCATGTTTCACATTTTCAAGATGCAACCCGTCGATGGCCATTGCCTGGCTCAGCCAGACGCCATATTCCTCGGCGGTGCGAGAGCCGGATGTTGATATCCGCCACTCGTTGACCAGTTCCCGGCCCTTGTATGCCGCACAGGTTATGTTGGTATTTCCGACATCGATCGCCAGTAACATCAAGACCTCCTATTCAGTAGGGGCAGAGGGAACTATAAACACTTCTCCCGCCGTTATCA
Organism: Sneathiella sedimenti; assembly: GCF_017313765.1. Lineage (GTDB taxonomy): Bacteria > Pseudomonadota > Alphaproteobacteria > Sneathiellales > Sneathiellaceae > Sneathiella > Sneathiella sedimenti. The sequence goes on from NZ_JAFLNC010000005.1 coordinate 292,218, forward strand.
TTTTTCTTTGGCCGTTATCCATCGTCAGGATAAGGGCACCGTTATTATCCAGGTCCGAAAAGACGCCTTCCAGCATCTCGTTGGAAAGACGCACCGTGATCCGCCCGCCGAGCCCTGTCGCATGGGCCAGCCACTCCTCGCGGATTGGTGCGAAGCCGTCTCGTTTCCAGCTCATATATAGGTCAAGGAACGCATAACCATAGGCGGACAATACTTCCTTAACCGTGACGTCGGCACCGACTTTCGTCAGTGATATCGCGGGAAGACCGTCCGTAATTTCGGGATAGGTGGCAATATTGATTCCGGTCCCAACGATGACGTAGCTCATCTGGCCGTCCGGTTTCATTTTGCTTTCCAGAAGAATGCCGGCTGATTTACACCCCCCTATCAGCACATCGTTCGGCCATTTCAGGCGAACATCAGTGCCGGGGTCAACAAATTTTGTCACGGCCCTACGGATGGCAAGCGCTGTCAGAAAGGAAAGACGCGCGGCTGAGGACGGATCGCATTCGGGCCGTAAAATCAGCGAACAATAAAGATTGCCTTCGGGGCTTGACCATTGCCGGCCTCGACGGCCGACCCCTTGCTGCTGCCTTTTTGCCCAGACAAGGGTTCCTTCGTCCGCTCCGGCGTCGGCGAGTGCACGTGCCTCCAGATTTGTGCTGCCCACGGTTTCAAGCGCCGTGAGCCCGTAAAACGGCGGGAGGTCAATCCCGCCATCCATAGTCTGGATCACGGGAAGAGCACAGCTGCCGCAGCCTGGGCACCATCAAGCAAGGGTCCCGGGAAAATGACGAAAAAGGCGATGAACAGCCCGGACGCTGTCATGATGACGGACTGTGTCCGGGTGGTTGGCTCGAATCCCTCGGCCGGATCATCGAAATATATGATCTTGACGATCCGCAGGTAGTAATAGGCCCCGACAACAGAGGTCACCAAGCCGATCACAGCAAGCGGGATAAGTCCAGCATTGACCGCGGCGATAAAGATATAGAACTTCCCGAAAAAACCCGCGAGCGGCGGAATACCGGCCAGGCTGAACATGAAGATGAGGAAGAAGAAGGCCATCCAGGGCTGAGACTTGCTGAGACCCGCGAGTTCAGAAATATCCTCAACCATGCCATCACGATGGCGCATGGAGAGAATGCAGGCAAAGGTGCCGATATTCATCACCACATAGATCGACATATAGATCAGGACGCCGCGCACCCCTTCTTCCGTGCCCGCGGCAAGCCCAACAAGGGCATATCCGATATGCCCGATCGAGGAATAGGCCATCAGCCGCTTGATATTCTTCTGGTTGATCGCGGCAAATGCCCCGAGAATCATCGACGCAATGGAAACAAAGACAATAATCTGTTGCCATTGGTCGACCAATTCCCCAAAGGGTGTCACGAAAACACGCAGGAACAAGGCGATTGCCGCCACTTTCGGTGCCGCGGCAAAAAAGGCGGTGACCGGGGTCGGTACACCTTCGTAGACATCAGGTGACCACATATGGAACGGAACTGCCGATACCTTGAAGGCAAGACCAGCAATCATAAAGACCATCCCGATCAACAGTCCGAGGCCCGCCTCTTCCTTCTCACCTGTGAACAAACCGGCGAGAACATCAAAGTTGGTCGTACCGGTAAATCCGTAGATCAGGGAGACACCATACAGCAGCATGCCCGATGAGAGCGCGCCAAGAACGAAATATTTAAGGCCGGCTTCTGTCGAGCGAACGCTGTCGCGCTTGAACGCTGCTGTCACGTAAAGCGACAGGCTCATCAGCTCGATACCCATATACATGGTCATCAGGTCATTCGCAGAAATCATGACCATCATGCCAAGCGTGGCAATCACGATCAGGATTGGAAACTCAAAACGAACCAGCTTTTCACGCTTGTTAAAGTCGATCGACATGATGATGGCGAACGCAGAGGCGCCAAGACAAAGCGTCTTCATGAAGACACCATAGGCGTCATCGCGGTAAAGACCGTCAAATGTGGTGACGGTGGTGTAACCATCAAACTGGACAAGCAATCCGGCAATGATAAAGGACAGCACCGACAGCCAGGAAATCAGGCTTGTCGCCTTGTTTCCCCGGTAGGCGCCGACCATCAGCAGCGCCATGGCGACACAGGCGAGGAATATTTCCGGAAGTGCGATTGAAAAATCAGGCAAAACCATTTCTTTAAACCTACCTACTTAGCCGCGTTGAGTATTGATTTGCTGGCCTGCATGGCCGTTTCATGCTGATCCATCAGATTGATGACAGAGGCATGCATAACATCCAGGAACGGCTCCGGATAGATCCCGATCCAGAACGCCACCAGGACGAGCGGGGTAAAAATCAGGATTTCCCGCCGGCCAACATCCATTATATTTTTAAGGTCATCCTTCACCAACTCGCCAAAGACAACCCGGCGATACAGCCAGAGGCTATAGGCCGCCCCGAGGATAACGCCGATTGTCGCGAAGAAGGCGACCGTTGTGTTGACCTGATAGGCACCAACGAGGATCAGGAATTCACCCACGAACCCGCTGGTCCCGGGCAGACCGATTGTCGCCATTGTAAAGATCAGGAAAATCAACGCATAGCGCGGCATCCGGTTGACGAGGCCGCCATAGCGCGAAATTTCGCGAGTGTGCAACCGGTCATAAACCACCCCGACACAAAGGAACAGCGCACCGGAAACGATACCATGACTGATCATCTGCAGGATGCCGCCTTCGAGCCCCTGCTGTGTGAATGTGAAAATGCCGATGGTGATAAAACCCATATGCGCAACGGATGAATAGGCGATCAGCTTCTTCATATCCTTCTGCACAAGGGCCACGAGCGATGTGTAGATGATCGCGATTACGCTGAGCGCGAAGACGAGCGGCGTAAAATACTCCGACCCTTCCGGGAACATCGGAATGGAGAACCGGAGGAATCCGTAGCCCCCCATCTTCAACAGCACCCCGGCCAGAATGACAGAGCCGGCCGTCGGCGCCTGAACATGGGCGTCAGGCAACCAGGTATGCACCGGCCACATCGGCACCTTCACCGCAAAGGAGGCAAAGAAGGCGAGCCATAGCCAGAGCTGCAGGTGCGGATCGAAATTAAAGCCGATCAATGTCGGAATGTCCGTTGTCCCGGCGATGAAATACATCGTAATCATCGCCACCAGCATCAGGACCGACCCGATGAGAGTATAGAGGAAGAACTTGAAGCTGGCATAAACACGCCGTCCGCCGCCCCAGATGCCGATAATCAGGAACATCGGGATCAGGCCGGCCTCGAAGAAGAGGTAGAACAGCACCATATCAAGCGCGCAGAACACACCGATCATCAGCGTTTCCATGACCAGGAACGCGATCATATATTCCCGCACACGTACGTTAATCGCTTCCCAGCTTGCCAGGATACACAACGGCATCAGGAAGGTCGTCAGGATGATGAACAGCATCGAAATGCCATCCACGCCCATGTGATAATTGATGTTGTTTCCAAGCCAGCTGCTCTTTTCCACGAACTGGAAGGCCGCGGTGTTGTTATCGAAATTGATCCAGATAAAGAGCGAGATGACGAAGGTGAACAGGGTTGTCCAAAGCGCGACCCAGCGGGCATTGCGCGCCGCCGACTCTTCCTTGCCGCTGGTCAGCAGGATAAGCACTACCCCGATCAGGGGTAAGAATGTCACCGTTGATAAGATTGGCCAATCAAGCATGACTTAATGTCCACCTGCAAAGAAAAAGTAAGAAACAAAGGCTGCGACGCCGAGAAGCATGGCAAACGCGTAATGATACACATACCCGCTCTGCATCTGAGAGGCGCGCCGCGCCAGCACCAACACACGACCGGCAATTCCGTCCGGGCCCAGCCCATCGATCACCTTGCCATCCCCGAAATTCCATAAGAACCGGCCAATGGCCTTGGCGGGACGGACAAGGATGAAGTCATATAGCTCATCAAAATACCATTTGTTGAGCAGGAACTGGTAAAGCGCCGAATGGGTCTTGGCGAGTTGCACAGGAATGTCCGTCCGGCGGATATACATGTTGAAGGCAACCAGGATGCCGAGGGCAGTCGCGATCAACGGCGTTGCGATGACCCAGCCCGGCACATCATGGAAATCATGCATGATATGGTTTTCGGGTATGAAGAAAAGAGCCTCGCCCCAGAATGCCTCATACCCATGCCCAACCATTGGTCCGTAGAAACCCATACCGGCAAAGATTGCGCCAGCCGCGAGGACATACAGCGGAATTAGCATCACATTCCCGCTTTCGTGGATATGCGACATTACTTCCTTGCTTGCCCGCGGCTCGCCATGGAAGGTCATGAACAGCAAGCGCCAGGAATAAAACGCCGTCAAGACCGCGGCGGCGACACCCATCCAGAAGGCATACATGCCAAATGGGCTGCCTGACGCGAACGCGGATTCAATGATCGCGTCCTTCGAATAGTAGCCCGCGAAGAAGGGGACTCCCGCAAGTGCCAGAGAACCGATCCACATCATCGCATAGGTGATCTTGATATGGCGCCAGAGGCCGCCCATCTTGCGCATGTCCTGCTCATCGGACACGGCATGAATCACCGACCCGGCCCCGAGGAACAGAAGCGCCTTGAAAAACGCATGGGTAAAGAGGTGGAAGATTGCCACCGGATAGGCACCGACACCGATCGCAAAGAACATATAGCCAAGCTGTGAACAGGTCGAATAGGCGATCACCCGCTTAATATCGTTCTGTACGAGGCCGACAGTCGCCGCAAAAAACGCCGTGGACGCGCCGACGACGGTCACCACCATCAGGGCATCAGGTGAATACTCGAAAATCGGCGAACAACGCGCGACCATGAAGACACCAGCCGTCACCATCGTCGCCGCGTGGATAAGCGCGGAAACAGGCGTCGGGCCTTCCATAGCGTCCGGCAACCAGGTGTGCAGGCCGATCTGGGCGGACTTGCCCATGGCCCCGATAAAGAGCAGCAGGCAAATCGTCGTCAAAATATCGACTTGATAGCCCAGAAACTCGAATGTCTGGCCGACCTGGCTTGACGCAGCGGCAAAAACGTCGTCGAAGCTGACGGAATCAAAGACAAGATAGATGGCCATAATGCCAAGGGCAAAGCCGAAGTCACCAACCCGGTTGACAACAAATGCCTTGATTGCTGCGGCATTTGCAGTTGGTTTCTTGAACCAGAACCCGATCAGCAGATAACTCGCGAGCCCAACCCCTTCCCAGCCGAAATAAAGCTGCACGAAGTTGTCGGACGTTACCAGCATCAGCATCGCAAAGGTGAAGAGCGACAGATAGGACATGAATCGCGGCTTATGTGGATCATGTGCCATATAGCCGATGGAATAGACATGCACGACGGAGGAGACCGTATTGACCACCACCAGCATAACGGCTGTCAGGCTGTCAATCCGAAGCATCCAGTTGACGTCGAAATCACCTGAATCGATCCAGGTCAGCAGTTCCACAACTTCCGTCGTCTGCTGGAACGCGATCTGGTAGAGCGCAACCCAGGAAAGCAGGGCGCTGATAATAACGGCGGTACAGGTAATCAGTTGGCTACCGCGATCCCCGATGGCGCGGCCGAACAGCCCGGCAATCAGTGCCGCAAGCAGCGGCAGGAAAACGATGAGGACGTACATCATGATTTTGTCTTAACCCTTCATGTGATGGATGTCCTCAACCGCGATGGTGCCGCGATTTCGGAAATAAACTACGAGAATGGCAAGTCCGATCGCCGCCTCACCGGCTGCGACGGTCAGAATAAACAGCGCGAATACCTGCCCGACAAGGTTGCCCAGATAGGCGGAGAAGGCGACAAGATTGATATTGACGGCAAGCAGCATCAACTCAATCGACATCAGGATCACGATGACATTCTTCCGGTTCAGGAAAATGCCGAAAATACCCAGGGTCAGCAAAATCGCGGACACTGTCAGGTAATGTGCAAGACCGATTTCCATGTTTCCCCCTTACACGCCTTGTCCAGGCTCAACTTTACGAACCGCCATCGAGTCTTCAGGACGACGGTATACCTGGCGTGCAATATTCTGTTTGCGGACACCCGGCCGTGACCGGTTGGTCAGCACGATCGCGCCGATCATCGCCACCAGCAGGATCATGCCCGCAATCTGGAACAGATAGGCATAGTCCGTGTAAATAATGTGCCCCAGCTGCTCCGTATTGGTGAGGTCGGACACAACAGGCGAGACCTGCGATCCAACCTGTATGGCTTCCGGCGACAGGGCCCAGCCACTGACCACCAGGATCAGCTCAATCAACAGGATCAGGCCAATAAGTCCACCAATCGGCAAATACTGCAAAAACCCCTGACGCAGCTCGGCGAAATTGATATCGAGCATCATAACGACAAAGAGGAAGAGAACGGCCACGGCGCCCACATAGACAACCACCAGGATCATCGCAATAAACTCCGCCCCCAGCAGCACAAACAGCGCCGCCGAATTAAAGAAGGCGAGGATTAGGTAAAGCACGGAGTGAACGGGATTCTTCGCCGAGATCACCATAAATGCCGAGGCAATGGTCATCGCCGCAAAAAGATAGAAGGCAATAGTCGAGATAATCATCGCGCCCCTCTTCCCGTATTAATTAGATCCGTTATACGCATGGCTGTCACAATCTTACTTTCGATTATCTATAAGGCGCTTCCGCAACCAGGTTCTGGGCAATTTCCTGCTCCCAGCGATCCCCGTTATCAAGCAGCTTCTGTTTGTCATAGAAAAGCTCTTCGCGGGTTTCTGTCGCAAACTCGAAATTCGGCCCTTCCACAATGGCATCAACCGGGCAAGCCTCCTGACAGAAACCGCAATAAATGCATTTCGTCATGTCAATGTCGTAACGGGTGGTGCGCCGGCTGCCATCTTCGCGCGGTTCGGCCTCGATGGTAATGGCGAGCGCGGGACAGGCCGCCTCGCACAGCTTGCAGGCGATGCAGCGTTCTTCCCCGTTGGGATAGCGCCGAAGGACGTGCTCTCCGCGAAAGCGCGGGCTGAGCGGCCCCTTCTCATATGGATAGTTGATGGTCGCCTTCGTCTTGAACATATAGCGAAATGTTGTCGCCAGACCGGTGACAATCTCCGCCAGAAGCAGACTACGCGCCTGTTTATCGATAAAGCTCATAATAACAGCCTTTTCACTATCTCATTTCTGTAACCGCCAACCCTCAGGCGGCAACACTTAACAACATTTTGCCCTAAGCCGGGACCAAATCCATGTACACCAGCACCCCGGCGGTCAGGACCACCCAGAACAGGGAGAAGGGCAAGAACACCTTCCAGCCAAGCCGCATCAACTGGTCATACCGATACCGCGGCAATGTCGCCCGGACCCAGATAAAGACGAACAGCAGTATAGCGATCTTGATACCGAACCAGATAATTCCCGGGATCCAGGTGAAAATCGCCCAGTCCGCCGGTGGCAACCATCCCCCAAGGAACAGCACCGTGCAAATTCCGCTCATCAGGATCATGTTGGCATACTCACCCAGGAAGAAGAGCGCAAACGCCATCGATGAATATTCTGTCTGATACCCGGCAACCAGTTCGGCCTCTGCCTCCGGCAGGTCGAACGGGTGACGGTTTGTTTCCGCGAGGATCGAGACAAAGAATATGATGAACATCGGAAACAGCGGGACGAACCACCAGTTCAGAAGGCCAAGATCGCCTTTCTGTGATTCCACGATGCCCGTCAGGTTAAGAGTTCCCGCGCAGAGCAGCACCGTCACGATCACAAAGCCGATGGACACTTCATAAGAGACCATCTGCGCCGCCGACCGCAGCGCGCCCAGAAAGGGGTAGCGCGAATTCGAGGCCCAACCGGCGATAATAATGCCATACACCCCAAGCGAGGAGATCGCGAACAGGTACAGGACACCCACATTGATATCGGCGAGCACCCATCCCTCATCAAAGGGAATAACCGCCCAGGCAATCAGGCTGAGGATAAAGGTGACCATCGGGGCGAGAAGGAACAACACCTTGTTCGCACCTGTCGGGACAACCGTTTCCTTGAAAAACAGTTTCGCGCCGTCCGCCAGTGGCTGCAACAATCCAAACGGGCCGACCACATTCGGCCCCTTGCGCAATTGCATCACCGCCATAACTTTACGTTCATAGAGCGTCAAATAGGCAACGGCCAGCAGCAAGGGCAAGACAATCAGTAATATCTGGCCAACAATAATCAGGGCCGGGAGTAGATAAATATCCCAAAACTCAGCCATTTGTACCAGTCCCCTCACCCTTTACTTTAGAGAAAGTCGCACTGCATTCCGCCATGATCCGGCTGGAACGGGAAATCGGATTAGTCAGATAGTAATCCGAGATCGGGTTCGTGAAAGCCACATCTTCGACCGGGCCTTCCGTTCCGAATGTTCCCCATTCAGATGGTGTCACCTCATCAATTTCGGCAAAATGCGGAGCAGCTTCAGTCATCTTCTGGCGCAGCTCAAAAATCGTGTTGTAAGGCAGCGTTTTTCCAAGTTTCTCGGATAGCGCCCGCAGGATTGTCCAATCCTCCCTCGCCTCACCGGGCGGGAAGATTGCCCGTCGTCCAAGCTGCACCCGGCCTTCCGTGTTCACCCAGGTCGCATCCTTTTCGGTGTAGGCGGCGCCCGGCAGAATCACGTCAGCGGCGCTGGCACCGGCATCCCCGTGGCTGCCCTGATAGATCACAAAACTGTTGCCGAGCTTAGAGGTATCAATTTCATCGGCCGAGAGCAGGAACAGAACGTCGAGCGATCCATCCAGCATGTCCTTAACGTTCCTGCCACCCTCACCCGGCACGAGGCCAAGATCGAGGCCGCCAACCCGGGCAGCAGCGGTGTGAAGAACGTTGAAGCCATTCCAGTCACCTGAAACAAGGCCGAAATCATCGGCGATTTTCTTCGCCAATGCCAGAACAGCCGCGCCGTCACTGCGGCTCAGGGCGCCCTGCCCGACAATGATCATCGGCCGCTTGGCCTTTTTAAGGGTTTCAGCAAAAGAATGCTTCCCCTCGGCCACTTCCTTCAAGGTTGCGGGGCCGGCACCGAGATAGTCATAGGCATAGGTCAGGTCGACCTGTTCGCCGATCAGTGCAATCGGGAAGTTACCCATTTTCCAACGCTTACGAATTCGCGCGTTGATCAGCGCTGCTTCATGACGGGGGTTGCTGCCCACGATCAGAAGCGCATCTGCCTCCTCAATCCCGGCAATGGTGGAATTGAATATATATCCGCTGCGGCTTTCCGTTGACAGGGCCGCGCCATCCTGGCGGCAATCAATATTTGGCGACCCGATAAGATCCATCAGGTCTTTCAGCGCCTTCATGCTTTCCGCACAGGCCAGATCACCGGCGATTGCGCCAATCTTCGCGCCGTCGAGGCCGTCCAACTTGGCGACAACGGCATCAAACGCCTCTCCCCAGCTTGCCGGCTGCAATTTGCCATCCTTGCGGACATAGGGAGTATCAAGCCGCTGTGCCTTCAGTCCATCATAGGAAAAGCGGGACCGATCAGAGAGCCATTCCTCGTTCACATCCTCATTGAGCCTCGGCAGGAACCGCATCACTTCCTGGCCACGACTATCAACGCGGATATTTGCCCCGACTGCATCGAGAACATCAATACTTTGGGTCTTTGACAGCTCCCAAGGCCGTGCCGTAAAAGCGTAAGGCTTGGATGTGAGCGCGCCCACCGGGCATAGATCAATGATATTGCCGGAGAGTTCGCTATCGAGCGCCTGCTCAAGATAGGTCGCAATCTCCATATTCTCGCCGCGGTTAATCGCCCCCAGTTCCTCAACCCCGGCAACTTCCGTCGCGAAACGGACACAGCGCGTACAATGGATACAGCGGGTCATCGTCGTCTTGATGAGCGGCCCCATATTCTTTTCACTCACGGCGCGTTTCAGCTCGTCATAACGGCTGGTACCGGATCCGTAAGCCATCGACTGATCCTGCAAATCGCACTCCCCGCCCTGATCGCAAATCGGGCAATCAAGTGGATGGTTGATCAGCAGGAATTCCATGGCCCCTTCGCGGCCTTCCTTTACTTTTTGCGTGTTGGTATGAATGACCATGCCATCACCGGCGGGCATTGCGCAGGACGCAATCAGCTTTGGTGCCTTCTCCATCTCGACAAGGCACATGCGGCAGTTACCGGCGATCGAGAGCCGCTCGTGATAGCAGAAGCGCGGAATTTCCGCGCCCGCTTCCTCACAGGCCTGCAGCACCGTGGTTCCCGGATCTACTGTAACTTCTACACCATCTACTGTAAGTGTCGGCATTCTTCACTCCCCACGCGGGCCAGCCCTCAGGCCGCCTTGCTGGCCTTCCGTGATTTAATACGTTCCTCAATAACCGGGCGGAAGTGCCGCACCAGCCCCTGAATTGGCCAAGCCGCCGCGTCGCCAAGGGCGCAGATGGTATGGCCTTCAATCCGTTTCGATACATTGATCAACATATCGATTTCTTCAACCTCCGCATCACCGGAGACAAGACGCTGCATCACCCGCCACATCCAGCCGGTGCCCTCACGGCACGGCGTGCACTGGCCGCAGCTTTCATGCTTGTAAAAATGCGAGAGCCGTTCGATCGCGCGGATCACATCCGTTGATTTATCCATCACAATGACGGCGGCAGTCCCGAGGCCACTCTGGGCATCGCGCAGGCTGTCAAAGTCCATCAGAATATCGTCGCATATGTCCTTGGGCAAAAGGGGAACAGACGACCCGCCCGGAATAACGGCCAGCAGGTTGTCCCAACCGCCCCGGACGCCGCCAGCATGCTTCTCGATCAACTCTTTCAGCGGAATACCCATTTCCTCTTCGACATTGCAGGGCTTGTTGACATGCCCGGAAATGCAGAAAAGCTTTGTGCCGGTATTGTTCGGGCGACCAAGGCCGGAGAACCAGCCCTCCCCGCGCCGCAGGATTTCAGGCGCGACAGCAATGCTCTCAACGTTATTCACTGTCGACGGACAGCCCCAGACGCCAACGTTCGCCGGGAACGGCGGTTTCAGGCGCGGCTGACCCTTGTTGCCTTCCAGGCTCTCGATAAGCGCTGTTTCCTCACCGCAGATATAGGCGCCAGCCCCGCGATGCAGGTAGATATCAAAATCATAGCCGGAACCGGAGGCGTTCTTGCCAATCAGCCCGTCGTCATAGGCTTCCTGGATGGCAATCTCCAGATTGATCGCCTCCTGAACGAACTCCCCGCGAATATAAATGTAGGCCGCAACCGCCCGCATGGCGAAACCGGCGACGAGACACCCTTCCAGCAGACGGTGCGGATCGAAGCGCATGATTTCCCGGTCCTTGCAGGTACCGGGCTCGGATTCGTCCGCATTGACCACAAGATAGCTTGGCCGGCCATCAGATTCTTTTGGCATGAAGGACCATTTAAGACCCGTCGGAAAGCCTGCGCCGCCGCGTCCGCGAAGACCGCTTTCCTTCATCGCGTCGATAATGCCATCCTGCCCCATCTCGATGAGCGCCTTGGTATTATCCCAGACGCCCCGGCTTTTCGCACCAGCGAGCTTCCAGTCGTGAATGCCGTAAAGATTGGTAAAAATCCGATCCTGATCTTTCAGCATTACGCGCCCTCCGTCTTTTCAAGCAATGTCGTCGGGCCACCTTCCGGTGCCGAATTGATCCGGTCGATCTGCGGTCCCTTCGGCGGGACGTCTCCGCTCGCCAGCTTGTCGAGAACCGCCTCGAAATTTTCTCCATTCAGATCTTCGTAGAAATCATCATTGATTTGAACGACCGGCGCATTCACACAGGCGCCAAGGCATTCCACCTCCAGCAGGCTGAACATGCCGTCTTCCGAGGTTTCCCCATTGGTAATCCCGAGCTTGTTCTTGCAGACCGCCTCCAGATCGTCGCTTCCGCGCAGCCAGCAAGGTGTCGTCCGGCATAGCTGGAGGAAATATTTCCCGACCGGCTTGAGGTTATACATGGTGTAGAAGGTTGCCACCTCCAGCACGCGCATGTAGGGCACATCCAGGAAGTTACCGACATACTCGATCGCTTCCTTGGACAGCCAGTTCTCATTCTGGCGTTGCGCAAGATCGAGAAGCGGCATCACCGCGCTTTGCTGACGGCCGTCAGGGTATCTCGCAATGAATTTCTTGGCCTTTTCGACATTTTCAGCCGTAAATTCAAAGGCTTTACCTGTTTCGATAACCTGACTCACCGGTCCACCTCACCAAAAACGATATCCAAACTACCGAGAATTGCCGACGCATCGGCCAGCATATGACCCTTGGTTAAAAAGTCCATTCCCTGCAAATGCGCAAATCCCGGCGCTCTGATCTTGCAGCGATAGGGCTTGTTTGACCCGTCCGAAACAAGATAAACGCCAAACTCGCCTTTCGGTGCCTCCACCGCGGTATAAGTCTCCCCGGCCGGGACCTTCACACCTTCTGTGTAATGCTTGAAATGATTGATCAAGGCTTCCATCGACGTCTTCATCTCACTCCGCCGGGGCGGTGCAATTTTTGGATCGGTCGAGATAACCGGGCCCGGCTTCATCTGATCCAGACATTGCGTCATGATCTTGAGCGACTGGCGCATCTCCTCCATCCGCATCAGGTAGCGATCGAAGCAATCCCCATTGAGGCCGACAGGAATGTCAAAATCCATTCGTGAGTAGACGTCATAGGGCTGCGCCTTGCGCAGATCCCAGGCAAGTCCGGTCGAACGGAGCATCACACCGGAGAATCCCCAGCCCATCGCCTCTTCCTCGGTGACGACGCCAATATCAACATTTCGCTGCTTGAAAATGCGGTTTTCGGTGAGCAACGCCTCAACGTCGTCGAGGACAGCCGGGAAATGGTCGATAAAGGTCCGAATATCTTCTTCCAGCTTTTCCGAAATGTCCTGGTGGACGCCACCAACACGGAAATAGGCGGCATGCATCCGGGCCCCGCTCGCGCGCTCATAGAATTCCATCAGTGTTTCGCGCTCTACAAAGGCCCACAACATCGGCGTGGTCGCACCAACGTCCATGGCCTGCGCACAGACATTCATGATGTGATTGAGGACACGGGAGATTTCCGAGAAGAGAACGCGGATATACTGCCCGCGTTCCGGAACTTCGCAGCCCAGTAGCTTTTCCGCCGCCAGCACAAAGGCATGCTCCTGGCTCATCGCCGCCACATAGTCGAGGCGGTCGAAATAAGGCATCGCCTGCATATAGGTTTTATGCTCGATCAGCTTTTCGGTGCCCCGATGGAGCAGGCCGATATGCGGATCGATCCGCTCGACCACCTCGCCATCGAGTTCCATCACCATGCGCAGCACACCATGGGCGGCCGGATGCTGTGGACCGAAGTTAAGCGTGTAGTTCTTGATCTGGACTTCCGCCATCAGCCCTGTCCCTCTGCTTTTTCATCACCCGGCAGGACATATTCCGTTCCTTCCCAGGGACTTTCAAAATCAAACTTGCGAAACTCCTGCGTCAGATTGACCGGTTCATAGACAACCCGCTTTTCATCCTCGCTGTAGCGCAGCTCGACATAGCCGGTCAGCGGGAAATCCTTGCGCAAGGGATGGCCTTCAAATCCATAGTCCGTCAACATCCGGCGCAAGTCCGGATGGCCGGAAAACATGATGCCGTACATATCCCAGGCTTCGCGCTCAAACCAGTTCGCTGTCGGGAACAATCCGACGACCGATGGAACTGGCGTCCGGGCGTCTGTCTCCGCCTTGACGATGATCCGCTGGTTATGGCGTAGGCTGAGAAGATTATAAACCACATCGAAGCGCTTCAAGCGCGTCGGATAATCCACCCCGCAAACATCGCAGAGGATTTCAAACTTGCAATTTGGATCATTGCGCAGAAATTCGAGAACCTTGTCCACCGATTCTGCACGCACATTGACGATCAATTCACCGAAGGCGACCTTGGTCGCAACCACCTCGTCGGAAAGTTCAGCCGCGATCAACTCGCCCAGCTCTACAAGCGCTTCTTTCATTTAACTGACGACCCCTTCCGTTAGCGCAAAAATGTACCGGTACGGTGAATTTTCTTCTGCAATTGAAAAACACCATAGATCAGCGCTTCTGCCGTTGGCGGGCATCCGGGCACATAAATGTCGACGGGGACGATTCTGTCACAACCGCGAACAACTGAATAGGAATAATGATAATATCCCCCGCCATTCGCGCACGACCCCATCGAGATAACATAGCGAGGCTCCGCCATCTGGTCATAAACCTTCCGGAGGGCCGGCGCCATTTTGTTGGTGAGCGTTCCGGCGACGATCATGACGTCCGACTGACGGGGCGACCCGCGCGGAACAACACCGAGACGCTCCATATCGTAGCGCGGCTGCCAGGCATGCATCATTTCGACAGCGCAGCAGGCCAGACCGAACGTCATCGGCCACAGGGAGCCCGTACGCGCCCAGTTGACGAGTTTATCGACCTGGGTGACGATAAAGCCCTTATCATCCAGCTCCTGGCCGATCTGACGGAAAAACGCGTCCTGATCTTGTGCGCCGGGATGAGCTTCCGTACCGGTCAGTTCAGAACTTACTCCCATTCCAGAGCTCCCTTTTTCCATTCATAAATAAATCCGATTGTCAGGATGCCGAGAAATACCATCATCGACCAGAATCCGTACAATCCTACCCCGCCAAGAGAAATGGACCAGGGGAAAAGAAAGGCAACCTCAAGATCAAATATGATGAACAGGATTGCGACCAGGTAAAAGCGGACGTCAAACTGATTGCGGGCGTCGTCAAAAGGTTCGAACCCACATTCATAAGGCGAGAGCTTTTCTGCGTCCGGATGCTGCGCGGCGACAATCATTGACGCAATCACGATGACCGCGGACAACCCAACCGCCAATCCCAGAAAGATCAGAATGGGTAAATATTCTACGAGCAAGGCTTCCATAATATCAAAACTGCCACGGCAGACGGGTCAAAATCAACCCATTTGGCGGCAACCCCTCCTACCAATTACGTTCGGCATTATAGTGTCGGGTTATAAGGAAGAAAACCGAATTAGCAACAAAATTCGGCCATAATTTTTTATGCAGGAACGGAAACGCGCGTCTTCACCAGCGATTGGCGAAAGCGCATTAAAATGTTCGCAATTTTTGGGAAAAGTGGCGGGAGTGACGGGGCTCGAACCCGCGACCTCCGGCGTGACAGGCCGGCGCTCTAACCAACTGAGCTACACCCCCGCAGGGACGCTGTTTTGTATTGGACCCGAAAGGCCCTGTCAAGCCGCTTAAAAAAGAATTCGAAAATAATTTTTCGGTCTCTCGCGACATATCTGAAATCATTGTACAAACCCCGATGATCAAGCCGCATAGAGACATCAAACATGTTGCCTCGCTGCGTCTTTATCGCCGGTTTTCTGCTAATTCCATTCAGACATAGGACATGCCGGAACCCCATTCGTACAGTCAACGCACGACAGAGCTGGCAGACTACAAACAGCAAAAAGTTTTGAAAATGGTGGGTGATGAGAGATTCGAACTCCCGACCCTCTCGGTGTAAACGAGATGCTCTAACCAGCTGAGCTAATCACCCATTTTTCAAGCGAGCCCGTGTATATCAACCTACACCGGCAATTGGAAGTAAAAAAACGAAGCCAGATCCAATTAATTGAACCTGGCATCCATTTTGGTCTGTAACCGTAATTGTTACTTGTTGACCGAGTCTTTCAAGGCTTTACCAGCTTTGAATTTCGGCTGTTTGGAAGCCGGAATTTTGATCGTTTCGCCAGTGCGTGGGTTACGCCCTTCCGAAGCTTTACGATCAGCAACGCTGAACGTACCAAAGCCAACCAGGCGAACTTCATCGCCGCTACTTAATGCGCTGGAAACCGCTTCGAGAACCGCGTCAACACTTTTCCCTGCTTCTGATTTCCCCAGACCTGAAATGTCAGCAACTGCGGCAATGAGATCATTCTTATTCACTATAAGCCCCCTTCAATTTAGACTTGAACATATCTTATCAAGAAATTCGCTTAAGACGGTGGAATACTAGTTTGTCGGCTGCCCCGGGTCAAAGGGAAAAGTGAAGATATCCCCAACTTTTCTGCGGTTTTGACCCGGTTTTCGATTAATGTCAGTGGGTTGTTACCCCATCCTCTACTTTTCGCTGAGCCGACGCCCCGGCGAGTTCTTTCGCCAGTTCCTCCTCGGTCCAATTCAGTGGAACGAGAGGTTTCGTCAAGGCATGTTTCAGAACTTCCGACACTTCTGAAACAGGGATAATTTCGAGCCCCTCTTTCACATTATCCGGAATTTCAGCAAGATCCTTTTCATTCTCCTTTGGAATCAACACCTTCTTGATCCCGCCACGAAGCGCGGCCAGAAGTTTTTCCTTCAAACCACCAATCGGCAGCACCCGGCCACGCAAGGTTACCTCGCCGGTCATGGCGACATCCTTGCTCACCGGAATATTGGTCAG
Source organism: Sneathiella sedimenti (assembly GCF_017313765.1). Lineage (GTDB taxonomy): Bacteria > Pseudomonadota > Alphaproteobacteria > Sneathiellales > Sneathiellaceae > Sneathiella > Sneathiella sedimenti. The sequence continues at coordinate 308,638 of NZ_JAFLNC010000005.1, forward strand.
CACCGAAATAATCGAGGTCACCATCGCAACACCGGCAGATGGCCCATCCTTCGGCGTTGCGCCTTCGGGCACATGGACATGAATATCATGCTTATCGAAATCGGTCGGTTTCACGCCCATTTCAAGGCAGCGCGATTGCACATAGCTTTTCGCCGCCTGCACGGATTCCTGCATGACATCGCCGAGTTTACCGGTAATTTGCATGCGGCCCTTGCCGTAAAGCTTCACCGCTTCGATGGTGAGCAGTTCGCCGCCAACTTCAGTCCAGGCAAGTCCGGTGGTCAAGCCAACCTGATCGTTCTCCTCAACTTCGCCGAAACGATAACGGCGGACGCCGGCATAATCCTTCAGGTTTTCTGACGTAATCGCTACCGATTTTACGCCGTCGGTAATGATCTGCTTAATCGATTTACGGCAAAGCTTGGCAAATTCCCGTTCCAGATTACGCACACCGGCTTCGCGGGCATAATAGCGGATCAGGTCGCGGATCGCTTCATCGGTAATTGACCATTCTTCCTGCTTCAGGCCATGGGCCTTCATCTGTTTCTTCACGAGATGACGCTTGGCAATCTGAACCTTTTCATCTTCCGTGTAACCGGAAAGATGGATGATTTCCATACGGTCGCGAAGCGGTCCCGGCATATTCAGCGAGTTGGCCGTGCAGATGAACATTACTTCAGAGAGGTCAAACTCAACCTCAAGATAGTGATCGGCAAACGTCGCGTTCTGTTCCGGATCCAGCACCTCAAGAAGCGCGGACGACGGATCGCCGCGGAAATCATTACCGAGCTTATCAATCTCGTCGAACAGGAACAGCGGATTACTTGACTTCGCCTTCTTCATCGACTGAATGACCTTACCCGGCATGGAGCCGATATAGGTCCGGCGATGGCCGCGAATTTCAGCTTCATCGCGCACACCACCAAGGGCAACGCGCACAAAATTCCGTCCAGTCGCCTTGGCAACCGACTTACCGAGCGAGGTTTTACCAACACCCGGAGGGCCAACAAGACAAAGGATGGAGCCGCGGATTTTCTTCATCCGCTGCTGCACGGCAAGATATTCAAGGATGCGTTCCTTGACCTTTTCCAATCCATAGTGATCGTCGTTCAGAATTTTTTCTGCCCGGACAAGGTCTTTCTTGATACGGGTGCGCTTGTTCCACGGCAGGCTGATGATCCAGTCCAGATAGTTCCGGACAACTGTCGCCTCGGCGGACATCGGGCTCATGTTCCGGAGCTTCTTCATCTCCTGGTTACATTTTTCGAGCGCTTCTTTCGTCAGCTTGGTCTTGGCGATTTTCTCTTCAAGCTCGGTCAGCTCATCACGGCCGTCCTCGCCTTCGCCCAGTTCCTTCTGGATCGCCTTCATCTGCTCATTGAGATAATATTCGCGCTGGGTCTTCTCCATCTGGCGCTTGACCCGGCTGCGGATTTTCTTCTCTACCTGCAGCACACCGATTTCGTCTTCCATCAGCGCGTAGACACGTTCCAGCCGCTCGGTCGCACTCTCGATTTCAAGCAGTTCCTGCTTCTCAGAGATTTTGAGCGCCATATGCGATGCCATTGTATCAGCAAGTTTAGACGGCTCATCAATCTGGTTGAGCGAGACGAGCACTTCCGGCGGAATCTTGCGATTGAGCTTCACATATTGTTCGAACTGCGAAATGACGGACCGGGCGAGCGCCTCTAGCTCCGGCGTATCCGCGTCCTTTTCCTCAAGAATTTCCGCATGCGCCTGGAAGAAATCGGGATTGGCGACAAATTTGTCGATCCGCGCCCGTTCACCGCCTTCTACCAGCACCTTCACGGTGCCGTCCGGAAGCTTCAACAGCTGCAGGACGGATGCAATGGTGCCAACGCTGTGAATATCTTCCTCTCCCGGATCATCCTGACTAGCATTTTTCTGAGCTACCAGCAGGATCTGCTTGTCATCCTTCATCACGTCTTCGAGCGCCCGCACGGACTTGTCGCGTCCGACAAACAGCGGAACGATCATATGCGGGAATACGACAATATCGCGAAGCGGCAGAACCGGGAATATTTGCGTACGTGGTGTTTCAATCATCATGTTGCCTTCTGGGACCGGCACTCAGACATGCCGCAGCAGCCGGGAGAAATATGCTGGTCCTGAGTAATTAAAATCAGTGGGAAGGGAAATCCTCCCACATTACCGGACTATGCGCTACTCGTGGCGTCCTGCCGGTCAGCATATATATGGAGAGGCTGGGTTCCACCGTCAACCACCTCTGCATTAATAACAATCTCTTCCACGCCTTCAAGGGACGGCAGGTCATACATCGAGTCCAGCAGGATATTCTCCATGATCGACCGGAGACCGCGAGCGCCGGTTTTGCGGACAATTGCCTTCTTGGCGATCGACGAAAGCGCATCCTCGGTGAAAGTCAGGTTGACATTCTCCATATCGAACAACCGCTGATACTGTTTGACCAGGGCGTTCTTCGGTGAGGTCAGGATTTCGATCAGGGCATCCTCATCAAGATTTTCGAGCGTTGCAACAACCGGCAGTCGCCCGACGAATTCCGGGATAAGACCGAATTTCAGGAGATCTTCAGGCTCTACATCTTTCAGAGTCTCTCCGACATTGCGATCCTCTTCCGCTTCAACGGAGGCACCAAAGCCGATAGACGTATCCTTACCACGAGAGCCGATGATCTTGTCGAGACCGGCAAAAGCACCGCCGCAGATAAACAGGATGTTCGTCGTATCCACCTGCAGGAATTCCTGCTGCGGATGCTTGCGCCCGCCCTGCGGCGGAACCGAGGCAACGGTGCCTTCCATGATCTTCAGAAGCGCCTGCTGAACCCCCTCACCCGATACATCGCGGGTGATGGACGGATTGTCAGACTTGCGGCTGATCTTGTCGACCTCGTCGATATAGACAATGCCGCGCTGCGCCCGCTCTACATTGTAGTCAGCGGATTGCAACAGCTTGAGAATGATATTCTCCACATCTTCACCGACATAACCGGCTTCGGTCAGCGTCGTGGCGTCCGCCATGGTGAAGGGAACATCCAGAATGCGGGCGAGCGTCTGGGCCAGCAGCGTTTTACCGCAACCCGTCGGGCCGATCAGCAGGATGTTGGATTTCGCCAACTCCACATCATCCGACTTCGCGCTGTGGTGAAGCCGCTTGTAATGGTTATGAACGGCGACGGACAAAACCCTCTTCGCATGGAACTGGCCGATCACATAATCATCCAGAACCTTACAGATTTCCATGGGCGTGGGTACGCCGTCATTGGTCTTTACCAATGTGCTTTTGTGTTCTTCGCGAATAATATCCATGCACAGCTCAACACATTCATCGCAAATGAACACAGTTGGTCCCGCGATCAGCTTTCTCACTTCATGCTGGCTCTTACCGCAGAAGGAGCAGTACAGGGTATTTTTCGAATCTCCACCACTTAATTTGGTCATAAATACTCCAATAGTCCGTTCGACTTTTCATATTAGACGTCGTCACTGCGGGCGACAACAATAATGTTCATCTCGTCGAAATCAATGGCGGCAAACCGTTTTGATCGCCTCGAGGATATATAATATGTAAAATTGACTCAACTTTTCGTTAACATGACGCAATTCGCGCCTGCTTTACGAAAAAATAATAAATCTGTATTCGCCGCGGAGTTATTTGGATTTTTTGTCTTCTTCATCCCCGTCGGTGGGGCGCTTCGTCACAACTTCATCAACCAGGCCGAAATCCTTCGCCTCTTCTGCGGTCATGAAATTGTCCCGTTCCATGGACTGCTCGATCACATCCAGGGGTTGCCCTGTATGCTCGACATAGAGCTTGTTGAGCCGCGCCCGTACTTTCAGGATTTCGCGGGCCTGGATTTCAATATCCGTGGCCTGCCCCTGCGCACCGCCTGAGGGCTGATGAATCATGATCCGGGCATTAGGCAGGCTGTACCGCTTGCCTTTCGTACCCGCCGTGAGCAGGAAGGATCCCATGGAGGCGGCCTGACCGATGCATACGGTCGCAATATCCGGCTTGATATACTGCATCGTATCATAGATCGCGAGCCCGGATGTAACGACACCCCCCGGAGAGTTGATGTACATGTATATGGGTTTTTTCGGGTTCTCAGCTTCCAAGAAGAGAAGCTGCGCCGTAATCAACCCGGCCATGCTGTCCTGGACTTGCCCTGTGACAAAAATAATCCGTTCCTTCAACAGGCGGGAAAAGATGTCGTAGGACCGCTCCCCGCGGGCTGTTTGTTCCACCACCATCGGGACCAGATTATTCATATAGGTGTCGATGACATCAACCATTCTCGAGTATCCTTAAGTTTAGCAGCTGCGCCACGTCATCATATATGTATGACGAACGCAACTGTAAATCCGCAATTCAGGTTTTCCGGATTATTTCTTGTCAGCCTCTTTCTTGGCGGCCGGCTTTTTCGCGGTGGTTTTCTTCGCAGCTGCCTTTTTAGGCGCGGCCTTTTTGGCGGCCGGCTTCTTCTTAGGCTTGGCGGCTTCTTCCTCGTCCGGATCCTTCATCAGGTCGTCGACAGAGACCGTCTTTTCCGTAATCGTTGCGAGTTCGGAAATAAAGTCGATGACTTTATCCTCGAAAATCGGCGCACGGAGCTGAGCCTGCATTTCAGGACGCTTCTGGAACATCTCGAAAATCATCTGTTCCTGACCCGGATAGTTACGCGCCTGCGCAACCATGGCCTGGTTTACCTCGTCCTGGGAAACCTCGATGTTATTGATCCGGCCAACTTCCGCCAGCAACAGGCCGAGGCGTACCCGACGTTCGGCGATACCCATATACTCGGCGCGCAGTTCCTCTTCGGACTGGTCCTGATCTTCAAGCTTCTGACCGGACTGCTCCAGTTCCTGCTCGAATTGTGCCCAGATACTGTCGAACTCGCCCTGCTTCATGCCGGGCGGAACTTCGAAATCATGGGCATCGGCCATCGCGTCCAGCATGCTGCGCTTCAGCAGCTGGCGGGACATCTGTGCATATTGCTGCGCAATCTGACCGCGCACAGCGTCTTTCAGGGCATCCAGGCTATCGAGGCCGAGCTTTTTGGCGAATTCGTCGTTAATCTCGACTTCTTCTGCCTGCTGAACTTCATGCACATTCACTTCAAACACGGCGTCTTTACCCGCAAGATGCTCCGCGCCGTAGTTTTCCGGGAAGGTTACCTTGACATCAATTGCGTCGCCGCCCTTGGTGCCGATGAGTTGTTCCTCAAATCCGGGAATGAAGCTGTTCGAGCCAAGCTCCAGCTGATGGCCTTCCGCGGAACCGCCTTCAAACGCTTCTCCGTCCACCTTACCCACGAAATCAATCAGGAGGGCATCGCCCTCTTTCGATTTGCGGTTTTTGGAAACGGCAACGAAATTCTTCTGCTGACCGGCAATTTCCTTCAATGCCTCATCAACCTTCGCGTCTTCGACTTCGGCAACCGGCTTTTCCAGTTTCAGCTTGGAAAAGTCCATCGGCTTGAAGTCTGGCATGATCTCGACTTCAAGCGTGAATTCAAGGTCTTTGCCTTCGTCAAAGCTGGTGATCTCGATCTTCGGCTGCTGGGCCGGGCGCAGCTCGTTATCATCAAGCGCCTTCTGGCTAATTTCATTGACGGTCAGTTCAAGAACCTCGCCCATGACGGATTTGCCAAAGCGCTGACGCAAAATCGACATTGGCACTTTACCAGGGCGGAACCCGGGAAGCTTAACTTCCGCACCGACAGTTGTCAGCCGTTCCGTTACTTTCGTATCGATTTCCGCTGCCTCAACAACAATCGTGAAATCCCGCTTTAAACCGTCAGAGTTTGTTTGTGTAATTTGCATGAACGATCGCCCGTCATCTTTTATTTAGCAATAAACGCCTCCCGTCCCATTTCGTGACGAAAAGCGCCAGCCCGAAAGCTTAATTCAATATGTTGGTGCGGGTGGAGGGAATCGAACCCCCACTTCGTAAGAAACTGGTACCTAAAACCAGCGCGTCTACCAATTCCGCCACACCCGCAACATTTTTTCACCCGTGGCATCCACATAAAACATGGACGCTCGAACAGGGAGCGGCTGTCTATAGCATATGATTTCTTGGATTGACTAGGGGAATTACCGATAAAGAGTGAGAAAAGTAAAAAGAACCGGCTTGGACGGATTTCGCCGTGTATATGCGGCGCCTGTTATAGCGGAAAGGCACGCGGAGAATGTGCCGAGGCAACAGGTCGCGGTTATTTACGAACCGTTTTTAAATATGTCTTGAACCTGAATTATTGAGCGGCCTGAAAATCCCGCTCGAAAATTGCGAGTGCCAGGACATTTGTACCGGCATGTTCCTGATAGCCGGTGCGAAGAACCGTCTTTTCATAGTGAACATGCGGAATACCCTGTTCATCATCCTCGACACGAAGAACTTTTGCCTGCTCTTGCAGGCTCAACATCATGCGGCGGTAAAAAATGTCGCCAGAGGCGATCCGGTCCCGCAAACTTTGCTTCCTAAAAAACATATTTCTCACCTAAAGATTTTATCGGATTTTCTAGCGATCTCTCCTTATTAAAGGCAAAACGTAAAAAAACGGTTGAAAAATGCGGCGATTTTTACGCAGTTTCAGAGTTCCCTAAACAACCCAGACAAAATCTCCGGAATGACATTCTCGATATCCTCTGAAATCAGGCCAGGACCAAGCATGTTTCCTGCAGCGCCATGAATCCAGACGGCCGTGGCTGCAGCCGAAAAGGCCGTCATCCCGCCCGAGAACAACCCGGCGATCAAGCCTGCCAGCACGTCACCCGATCCGGCCGTCGCAAGATAGGGAGGTGCATTATAGTTGATGACAGCTTTTCCATCCGGCGTTGAGATCACCGTATCTGCCCCCTTCAACAAAACAACGGCCCCCGAAAGTGCCGCCGCCGTGCGGGCCCGCTCCAGCTTTGAGCCGGCCAGCGAGAAAATCCGCTCGAACTCCGCCTCATGGGGTGTGAGGACGACTTCGCCTTCATCCTTTTCCCTGATCAAGGAGAATAGCATATCCGGATCATCCCTGAATACAGTCAGGGCATCGGCATCGATCACAACATTTGCGGCACTTTCAAGCGCAAGGAGCGTAAATTCACGCGTCCGGTCAGTGACGCCGTTGCCGGGCCCGATCAGCACCGTCCCGATGCGTCGCGCCTGCAGCCAGTCAGCGAAGTCACCAGCCTCCCCGATCGAGGTGACCATCACGGCCTCCATCGCGGCGGCATAGATCATCAGCGCGGACGGCGGGCTGACAATGGTGGTCGCCCCTGCCCCGGCCCGCAATGAGGCACGGGCCGCCAGCCGGGCGGCACCGGTCGAGGATATGCCCCCGCCGACAATAGCGGCATGGCCCCGGCTGTATTTCTGGATCTCCGGCGTTAGCAGCGGCAGATCATCGCGCCAAAGATCAGGGCCATTGAGATGCGTCTCCGGGTCGATTTCTTCCAGATATTCCACATCGATCCCGATATCGATAATCTGCAACCTTCCACAGTAAGAGCGGCCGGGATAAAGAAAATGGCCCGGCTTCGCGCGGAAAAAGGTAACCGTCATCGCGGCTGGAATGGCGCCGGGATCGACTGCACCGGTATCCCCGTTCACGCCGCTTGGCATATCGACGGCGACAACAGGAACGGCCGCTTTCTTCACCCGGGATAGCAGGGTGGAGATATCGCTTTCAAGGAACCGCGAGAAGCCGGCGCCAAAGCCAGCATCGACGACCAGGTCCAGATCATCGAGCATCACTTCCCGCAGGGACAGGATATCGTCCTCCCATCTGTCACGCATCAGCGCCGCATCGCCTGTCAGGACTTCGGGATCAACAAGGGACGCAAGGTCAATCTGCCAGCCGGCCTCCGTCAAATGACGGGCAACGACATAGCCATCGCCCCCATTGTTGCCCGGCCCGCAGATCACAAGACACCTTCCTGTCGGCCAGGTATCGATAATCAGATCCGCAATGCCTTTTCCGGCGGCCTCCATCAGGGTCGCACCGGATACCCCCCCTTCCATGGCAAGGCGATCCGCCTGATACATTTCCGCGACACTGAGCAGTTCTGACGGCAGCGACACGGGTTCAGAGTAGCTTTTCAAGTTCGGGCCGCGCCCCGGCAACCGGGGAGACCTGCTCAAACGCGAAGGCGGCGTTGAGGACGGAAAGATCGTCCTGCATCGGCCCGACAATCTGCAGGCCGATCGGCAGACCCTCGCTGGAGAACCCGCAATTGATCGAGCAGGCAGGCTGTTGCGTCAGGTTGAACGGATAAGAGAACGGTGTCCAGTCGACCCAGGCCCCGACAGCCGCCAGATCGTCCGGGGCGAGCTTGCCAGCCTCAAATGCGGGGATGCACAGCGCCGGCGTGACCAGCAGGTCATAGGTTTCGTGGAACTTTCGCATTTTGATGCCAAGGTCGCCTCGGGCCTGGTTCGCTTCCAGATAGTCGGTAAGGGTGATTTTCGCCCCCTCCTCCACCACGGTGCGAAGCCCTGGATCGAGTTCATCCAGCTGCTTGTCACTAAGATTACGCAGTGCAAAGGCCGCGCCTGACCACCAGAGCGTATTGAAAATCGGCAGGGGGTTTTCAAAACCCGGATCAACCTCCTCCACGATCGCGCCAAGATCTTCAAAGAGGAGAACCGCACTCTTGACGGCCGCCGCCACTTCAGGATGCACGCTCGCATAACCAAGCGCCGGACTATAGGCGATCTTCTTTCCTCGGATCGAGGCAGACAGCCCCGCCAGGTAATCCGTGTCGGTCGGCGGCAGCGATGTCCAGTCACGGACATCCGGCCGGCTCATCACCTGGAGCATAATCGCGCTGTCCCGGACGGTGCGCGTCATCGGGCCGACATGGGCAACCGTGCCGAAGGGGGAAAGCGGCCAGGCCGGCACACGCCCGTAGCTCGCCTTGATGCCGAATATGCCGGTAAAGGAAGACGGAATGCGGATCGACCCGCCACCATCTGTCCCAACGTGAAAGACACCCATTCCCGCGGCGCAGGCTGCCGATGCGCCCCCGCTGGAACCGCCGGGCGTTGTGTTCTTGTTCCATGGATTGCGGGTGATACCGGTGCGCGGACTGTCAGTCACCCCTTTCCAGCCGAATTCCGGGGTCGTCGTCTTGCCTATGATCACCGCCCCCTGTTCCTTCAGGCGCGCCGTGCAGGGCGCATCATCATTCCACGGACCCGCGGCGTCCACGCTCAAGGACCCCCGCAAGGTCGGCCAGCCTTCGGTGAGGAGAATATCCTTGATCGTCGTTGGGATACCGTCAATGAGACCTATCGGAGTCCCCGCCCGCCAGCGCGTTTCCGACTCCCGCGCCCGGGCCAGCGCATAATCCTCGTCTACCAGGACAAAGGCGTTCAACGCGCCATTATACTTCTCGATCTGGGCCAGCGCCGCTTTCGTCGCTTCCACCGGGGAAATCGCCCCGTCCCTGTACCCATCGAGTAATTCCGTTGCGGTTGCAAAGGCCAGATCGTTGTTCATAACGCCCCCTTTTTTATTTAGCCCCTCGAACTAAAATGAGATTAGGCCTTCACGCGAAATCAGGCAACTGCCATTCCTTGACGCCGGGTATTTTTACCGTCATATGATCGGGAATGTCCAAAAAGCTCTTCCGAAACCCGAAAACCAAAGTTGGCCGATTTATCGTCGGCTGGGCGCTTGTTATTGGCGGAATTTTAGGATTTCTCCCCGTTCTCGGTTTCTGGATGATTCCGCTCGGCCTGCTCGTACTCTCGACAGATTACGCCTTCGCCAGACGTTGGCGCAGGAAACTCAATGTATGGCTTGGGAAACGTCAAAAGAAGCGCGAGTCCGCAAAACAGAACAGCGATAGCTACAAGAACTGATTTCCTACCTTATTTTGAATGATCCCACTTCTCCATATTGACATTATTTTAATCATAGATATATTTTATCCATGATTAATGAGAGGCACCCATGAAGCTTAGTGCAGGCATAGAACAGGCAATTCACAGCGTCACCATGCTATGCGGACTTTCGGACGATGGAGTTTTATCCGCCGCAGCTCTTGCCGAATTCCACGGGGTTTCCACGAGCTATCTTCTAAAGCATCTGCAGGCCCTTTCCGGCCGCGGAATTTTACAGACGGTTCCAGGCCCTAAAGGCGGCTACCGCCTTGCCCGTGCGCCGGAGGATATTTCCCTACTCGATATCGTGCTGGCCGTGGAAGGGTCCGAACCGGCCTTCCGCTGTCAGGAAATTCGTCAGCGCGGACCGAACCCACTCCCTGAAAGCACATATGTAAAACCCTGCGGGATCAATGTAGCAATGCTCCGCGCGGAGCAGGCCTATCGCGCGGAACTGCGCAAGGTAACCATCGCCGACCTCATTACGGACCTCCGCGCCACCGATGACGGAACTATCATGGAACGGGGCTGCCGATTTCTGACCCTGAACGAACGCCACTCGACCACCAACAATTAACTTAATAATGGAGACTAAATTGCAATCGAGATTAAACTACGCCAAAGCCTCCCCCGCTGCGCTGAATGCCGTCCTCGGGCTAGAGAACTATGTCGTCAATATGTCGGGTTTGGACCGCAACCTTATTCATCTTCTCAAACTGCGCGCGTCGCAGATCAACGGCTGCGCCTATTGCGTGGACATGCACTCAAAAGAAGCGCGACACAGCGGCCTTAGCGAGCAGTGGATCAACCTCGTCAGTGTCTGGCAGGAATCCCCCCTCTTTGATGAGCGGGAACGGGCTGTTCTGGAATGGACGGAAGCACTGACGAATGTGGCAAGCACCGGCGCTCCGAGTACGGCCTATGAACCGCTCAAAGATCATTTCACGGAAAAGGAAATCATGGACCTGACGGTCGCGATCAGCACGATAAACGTCTGGAACCGCCTCGCCGTCGGCTTCCGCTCGCAGCACCCAATCGACGAGGTCAGAAAAGCTTCCTAATAATTGATGGGAGACAAAAAAGCCCCGAAATCGTGAGACTTCGGGGCTTCTGAATTTGGGGCGAACGAGGGGTCTTGAACCCCCGACCTCCTGAGTCACAGTCAGGCGCTCTAACCAACTGAGCTACGTTCGCCGTAAGAGCGGCCCTGTTTAGCGATACTGCCAACGCCGGTCAAGAAAACTTTAGTCTCTTTTCCCAAAAAAATCCTGCAATTTTTCAATCGCAGCATCAAGTACTTCGTCCCTCTTGCAAAAGCAGAAGCGGGCAAAATTCGTACGGGCGCCTTCTGATTGATAAAAGGCGCTGAACGGAACGGCGGCAACCCCGGCCTCCGTCGTGATCAGGCGGCAGAACTCCTCATCGGTGCCGTCAAAGCCGATCGAGCTGATATCCGCGTTGATGAAATAGGTCCCGTCACAATCCGCTGTCGTGAAGCCGATCCGCTGGAGTCCATCGCGGAACCGGTCGCGTTTGGACTGCATGGAATTTTTCAGATCCTCATAAAAGGCATCTTCCTTGGCGAGCCCGTAGGCCACAGCCTTTTGCAAATTCGGCGCTGTCGTGAAGGTGAGGAACTGATGCGCCTTGGCGATGCGTGAGGTCAGCTCTGCTGTCGCCGTAAGATAGCCTACCTTCCAGCCAGTCAGCGAAAATGTCTTGCCGGCAGACGCGATACGCGCCGTCCGCTCTCCCATGCCCGGCAGAGTGAGTAGGGAGAGATGCTTCCTGTCTCCGAAAACAATATGCTCATACACCTCATCACAGATGGCGTAGGTGTCATGCTTGATGGCCAGCTCCGCGATCAATTCCAGCTCTTCCCGACTAAACACCTTGCCTGTCGGGTTCATCGGGCTGTTCATCAGGATCAGCTTGGTCTTGTCACTGAACGCGGCCCGGAGCTTGCTCTCATCAATCTCCCAGTTCGGCGGATCGAGACGGACAAACTTCGGGATGCCGCCCGCGAGCTTGATCATCGGCAGGTAGCAATCATAGAGGGGCTCGAACAAGACCACCTCATCGCCCGGATTGATTAGGCCCAGCATACTCGCAGCAAGGGATTCCGTTGCGCCCGATGTCACCAGGACATCCGTCTGCCAATTGACACTCAGGCCATAGAAACGGCTGTCATGCTCGGCGACGGCCTGGCGCAGTTCCGGCACGCCCATCATCGGCGGATACTGGTTCGGCCCTTCCTCTCCTTCTCGCGCGGCGACGGCGCGTATATCGGCAGGACCGTCCTGATCAGGGAATCCCTGCCCGAGATTAATCGCCTGATGCTCAATCGCGAGTTTCGACATGACTTCAAAAATTGTCGTGCCGAAACCGGCAAGAACATTACTGGTATTTTTCACTGGGCCGTCCCTGTCAGAATTTCATTGCGCGCACAAATTACGCCCGGTTAAGCGCGAATATCAAGCGAAACCATTCTGACACCGCTGAAGCATCCCCTTGAGACACGGATTCTTTCCTTGCCCCGGCCCCGAAAGCGCGGCATATCTTTGGACAAAACCAGAAGTACTAAAGGGAAGTGCATGAGTATTTCAGCGAAGATGTCCCGACTTGGGACAGAGACCGCCTTCGACGTGCTGGCGCGGGCCAACGCCCTGGCGGCAAACGGCATGGATATCATCAATCTCGGCATCGGCCAGCCGGATTTTCCGACACCGGACAATATTGTTGAAGCGGCTGTCAAAGCCCTTCGGGACGGCGCGCATGGTTATACGGCGGCGAACGGTATCCCGGAACTCCGTGAAGCTGTGGCCGAGGACATCGCCAAATATCGTAACGTGACCGTCAACCCCGACCATATTATTGTTGTGCCGGGCGGCAAGGTGACCATGGCCTTCGTCATCGAGATGTTTGGAGAGGATGGTGCGGAGATCATGTATCCCAATCCCGGCTTCCCGATTTATGAAAGCATGATCCGTTATACCGGCGCGACACCGGTTCCCATCCCCCTGATCGAGGAAAACGGCTTTTCCTTCGACGCGGAAACGGTGCTCTCAAACATAACGGACCGGACACGGCTGATTATCCTGAATACGCCGGCCAACCCGACCGGCGGCATCGTGCCCGCGGCGGAACTCGAGAAACTCGCAGCGGGCCTCAAGGATTTCCCGGATGTATATGTTCTATCCGATGAAATTTACAGCCGCATGACCTATGACGGCCAAGGTCATTGCAGCATGCTGAATTTCCCCGAGTTGCGGGATCGACTGATCATTCTCGACGGCTGGTCAAAAACCTATGCCATGACCGGATGGCGGATGGGTTGGGGTCTCTGGCCTGAAAAGCTCGTTCCACATGCACAACGCCTCTGCGTGAATTTTCATTCCTGCGTCAACGCTGCGGCACAGTTCGCCGGGATAGAGGCGCTTCAGGGCGATCAGGGGCCCGTCGATATGATGATGGAGGCGTTTGACGCCCGCCGCAAACTCATTCATGCGCGCCTCAACGCCGCGCCGGGGGTAAGCTGCGTGATACCGAAGGGCGCGTTCTATGCCTTCCCCAATATATCGGGCACGGGTCTCTCGGCGAAGGAAATGCAGGACCGGCTCCTCAACGAAGAAGGGGTGGCGGTCATCGCCGGTACCAGCTTCGGCGCCTATGGCGAGGGATATGTTCGCTTTTCCTATGCCAACTCACTAGAGAATATCGAGCGCGCCATGGACCGTTTCGATACCTTTCTGAAAGGGCTTTGATTAGACTATGGAGGACAAGCGCTTAACCGATTTGGAACTCAAATTCATGGAGCAGGACCAGGCGATTGCCGAACTCAGCGATATCGTCAATCGCCAGTGGCAGGAGATTGAGCAGCTCAAGCGCAAGCTTTCGCATACGCATGAGCGAATCATTTCTCTGGAGGATGCCGTCCCTGCCCCCTCCACAAATGAGAAGCCACCGCACTATTGAATGAGAGGGCAATTGTCACGATCCTTGCATTATTGATTCTGTATCTATAGAACCGCCTTTTCCTGAAATCTGGGAGACGATATGACCGACGAGACCAACAATTCAGACAATGCCGGAAAACCTATAGCAGAGGATGATCCGATCGTGGACTATATCCTTCGGGCGGTCGACGCCGGTACAGAGGTGTCGCCGCAGGAAATTGCCCAGACTATTGCCAACGACCGCGCGAAACCGTCCGCCCCAAAGGATGTTTGGCGGAAATACATGACGGCAGTTCGCCAACAAGCCATCCATCTCGCCCGTGATGGTCGCCTGCATATCATCCGCAAAGGTGAAATCGCCGATCCGAATAAGCTTAAGGGTCTCTATAAATTACGCAAGGTCACAACTGATCAATAAATAGTCATATGCCTATTTTTTAATCGCCTATTTTTTGACCAGCCTGCACACGGCGGCGCTAACTCCACAAGAATTCGCAGTTTTTTGCGACTCTCGCGTGCGACAATATTACTTCCCAATTCTGGCACGCCTCATGCTATAGAATGGTCATAGACACCTTGGAAGATATGACATCTACAATATGAGACCTGCCATATGAAAAAAATTGAAGCGATTATTAAACCGTTCAAACTCGATGAAGTGAAGGAAGCTCTTCATGAAGTCGGGCTTCAGGGAATTACCGTCACTGAAGCTAAGGGCTTTGGCCGCCAGAAAGGCCATACGGAGCTCTATCGAGGCGCGGAGTATGTGGTGGATTTCCTGCCCAAGGTAAAAATCGAGATCGTTCTGGAAGATTCGCTGGTTGAGCGGGCACTTGAAGCCATTCAGCAGGCTGCCAGAACTGGGCGGATCGGAGACGGCAAGATATTCGTCTCCACCGTGGAAGAAGTAATTCGTATCCGGACGGGCGAAAAAGGCTCTGAAGCGATCTGAATAATACGCAGCCCGGCGAACGGGCGGCGACTGAATTTACCCCTGAATAGTTATACAGAGAGACGTTAAAATGGCTGCTGATGTTCTTAAAATGATTAAGGAAAATGAAGTCGAATATGTAGATCTTCGTTTTACCGACCCGAAAGGTAAATGGCAGCATCTCGCTATGCATGTAGATGTTGTTGACGAAGATATGTTCGAAGACGGCGTGATGTTCGACGGTTCATCCATCACAGGGTGGAAGGCCATCAATGAGTCAGACATGACCCTAATGCCTGACGCCTCCTCGGCTGTCATGGATCCCTTCGCAGCGCGGCCGACACTGATTGTCTTCTGCGACATTCTCGATCCGCTCAGCGGCGAAAGCTATGAACGCGATCCGCGCTCCGTTGCCAAAAAAGCGGAAGCCTATCTTGCCAGCACAGGCATCGGTGATACCGCCTATTTCGGTCCGGAAGCCGAGTTCTTCATGTTTGACAATGTCCAGTTCGAAAACAGCAGTCACCACACTTTCTACAAGCTTGATGACGTGGAATCAGCGACCATGACCGGGGCGGAAATTGAAGGCGGCAACTCAGGCCATCGTCCGCGCGTCAAGGGCGGCTATTTCCCGGTTCAGCCCATTGATAGCGGCGCAGACATTCGGAGCGAAATGGTAACCGTCTGTAAGGAAATGGGCCTTTCCGTTGAAAAGCATCATCATGAAGTGGCGCCTAGCCAGCATGAGCTGGGTATGAAGTTCACGACTCTTGTTAAGGCCGCTGACGAAATGCAGAAGCAGAAGTATGTTGTTCACAACATTGCCCATGCCTATGGCAAAACCGTCACCTTTATGCCGAAACCAGTTTCCGGCGACAACGGATCAGGCATGCACACGCATATGTCCATCTGGAAAGGCGGCAAACCGACATTCGCCGGTTCCGGCTATGCTGATCTGTCCGAGTCGGCGCTCTACTATATTGGCGGCGTCATCAAGCACGCGAAGGCGATCAATGCCTTTACCAATGCGAGCACCAACTCCTACAAACGGCTGATC
Source organism: Sneathiella sedimenti (assembly GCF_017313765.1). GTDB lineage: Bacteria > Pseudomonadota > Alphaproteobacteria > Sneathiellales > Sneathiellaceae > Sneathiella > Sneathiella sedimenti. Next base: position 324,464 of record NZ_JAFLNC010000005.1, read on the forward strand.
CCGGGCTTTGAAGCGCCGGTCCTACTCGCCTATTCCGCGCGCAACCGTTCTGCTTCCTGCCGTATTCCGTACTCTCCAAGCCCGAACGGCAAACGCGTTGAAGTCCGCTTCCCCGATTGCACGGCCAACCCATACCTCGCCTTCGCCGCGATGATGATGGCGGGCCTTGACGGTATCCAGAACAAGATCCATCCGGGCGATGCCATGGACAAGGATCTTTACGACCTGCCGCCGGAAGAGTTGAAAGACATCCCGACGGTTTGTGGCTCCCTCCGTGAAGCGCTCGAAGCTCTTGATGCGGACCGCGAGTTCCTGAAAAAAGGCGGCGTTTTCACCGACGATATGCTTGATGGTTATATCGCGATGAAGTGGGAAGATGTGTTCAAATTCGAACATGCGCCGCATCCGGTCGAGTTCGATATGTACTACAGCGTCTAAGCGCCACATATAACAATGAAAAAGGCTGCCAGGAAACTGGCAGCCTTTTTCATTTCAACTGGCTAAAGCTATGACATGTCGGCCATAGCGCGATTACTGGTCAACGGGTCGCGGCTTGCCGTTATCGTCAATGGCCACGAAGACATAAATACCTTCCGTGACTTTTATCTCTTCAGGGTCCAGTTTCCGCGTGACGATAGTTGTTAGTTTCACGGCAACGGAAGTCCGCCCCACCCTCTCGATCTCGCCATAGATACTGACGACATCGCCAACCTTGATCGGCTGGTGAAAGGTCATGGCCTCGACTGCGACCGTAACAGTACGCCCCTTCGCCCGACGCGCCGCCATGATGCCGCCCGCCATGTCCATTTGAGACAAAACCCAGCCACCAAAAATATCGCCATTGTTGTTACAATCACTGGGCATTGGCGCGGTACGGATTACGGGGTCACGGAATTCGATACTCATGATCTTTAGGCTTCCTTATCACTGTAGATTAAGAGTATAACCTATACAGATTCAGCCCGTGGGGCGAACAAATTTTAATGCGTGCAACGTTTCAAAACAGTCAGTGAATTGTCTTAATGTCCGATCTTTTTCAGCAACCAAAATCCGAAAGTGCAGATTACTCCGCCAAAGACATCGAGGTCCTTGAAGGACTGGAACCGGTCCGGTTACGACCAGGTATGTATATCGGTGGTACGGATGAACGGGCGCGCCATCACCTGGCGGCCGAGGTCCTGGATAATTCGATGGATGAGGCCGTGGCTGGCCATGCGACACGCATTGAGGTGGAGCTGTTTGCAGACGGCTCACTCAGCATCCGGGACAACGGCCGGGGCATTCCCATTGATCGGCATCCCAAGTTCAAGGACAAGTCCGCCCTTGAAGTCATTCTGACAACGCTCCATTCAGGGGGTAAATTCTCCAACAAGGTATACCACACAGCAGGCGGCTTGCATGGCGTCGGCATTTCGGTCGTCAATGCCCTGTCCGACCGTATGACGGTTGAGGTTGCCCGCGACAAAGAGCTGTGGCGACAGGAGTTTTCCAAGGGCGTTCCCGTGACGGCGCTCGCGAAGGTCGGGGCCGCGCCAAATCGACGCGGCACTTCCGTCCAGTTTCACCCCGACCCGGAGATATTTGAAGCCGGCACGGCCCTTCGCCCGGCAAAGCTATACAAGCTGGTTCGCTCAAAAGCCTACCTGTTTCGCGGTGTTGAAATTCGCTGGAAATGCGACGAGGAATTAATCAAGGATGAGACACCGGCCGAGGCAACGCTGCACTTTCCGGGAGGCTTGCGCGATTTTCTGAGTGCGTCTCTCGACGGCATCAAGTCCGTTACCCAGGAACCTTTTGCCGGTCGCGTCGAGATTGACAATGACCGGGGTCGCGTCGAATGGGCCATTGCCTGGCCGCTGACGAATATGACCTTTCTCAACTCCTATTGTAATACCGTCCCGACGCCGGAGGGAGGCACCCATGAACTCGGCTTTCGGGGCGCGCTGTTGCGCGGGCTCAAAGCCTATGGGGAACTGATCAACAACAAGAAAGCGGCACAGATTACGGCTGAAGATATCCTCTCCGGCGCCGCGGCTGTCCTTTCCGTCTTTATTCCCGACCCGCAATTCCAGGGGCAGACGAAGGAAAAGCTGACCACGACGGAGGCGAGCCGCCTTGTCGATCTCGCCATTAAGGATCACTTTGACAACTGGCTTGCGGCCGCCCCGGATCAGGCGAACAACCTGCTTGCTTGGGTGATCGAAAAGTCTGAAGAGCGCCTTCGCCGCCGCCAGGAAAAAGAAACGAGCCGCAAGACCGCGACCAGCCGCCTGCGCCTGCCCGGCAAGCTCGCCGATTGCAGCAAGAGCGGACGCGACGGCACCGAGATTTTCATCGTCGAGGGCGACAGCGCCGGTGGTTCCGCCAAGCAGGGGCGCGACCGCAAGACACAGGCAATTCTGCCGCTCCGCGGTAAAATTCTCAATGTCGCCTCCGCCACTAATGACAAGATCAAGGCTAATCAGGAATTAAAAGACCTGGTACAGGCGCTCGGCTGCGGCCTGCGCGAAAAATACAGAAGCGAAGATCTGCGCTACGACAAAGTCATCATCATGACGGATGCCGATGTCGACGGCGCCCATATCGCCTCCCTACTCATGACGTTCTTCTATCGTGAGATGCGCCAGTTGATCACTGACGGCCATCTCTATCTGGCACAGCCGCCGCTCTACCGGCTCTCGCAGGGGGGGAAAACCTTCTACGCCATGGATGACACTCATAAAGACAAACTCATGGAAACTGAATTCAATGGCCGCGGCAAGGTCGATATCAGCCGCTTTAAGGGCCTAGGTGAAATGCCGCCAGCACAGTTGAAGGAAACAACCATGAACCCGGCGAAGCGGGTCCTTCTCAAGGTTGATGTGCCGATGGAGGAATTCGGGGAAACTGCCGATCGCGTTGAAAGCCTGATGGGTAAGCGGCCGGAACTCCGCTTCTCCTTCATCCAGGAAAATGCCCGCTATGTCGAGGATCTGGACGTTTAATCGCCGTTTTACGTCCGGGCGAGCCAGTGACGCATATATTTGCTGGTCATCTCCGGCTCTTCCATGGTTGGCAGATGACCGCAATTGGGGATTTCGACATATTGCGCTGTCGGGATTTCGACGGCCATTTCCCGCTGGATTTTTGCCGGGGTCAACTTGTCATCAGCGCCCGACAAAACCATTGTCGGGCAAGTGATTGTTTTTAGAACATCCCATAGTGCGATGCGATCCAACGAAGCGCGTTCCTGACGAAGGAAAGCGTCCTTTCCGACATCTTCGGCCATTTTGAAAATACGGGCGACAAGCTCTTCGTCTTCCAGTCGCGATTCATGGATCAGGATTGGCAGAAGGCTACGGGTCACACCCTTGAACGCAGAGCCCTGCTCCACCAGCTTAATGAAATCGATCCTCTTCTGGCGTTCCTCCGGCGTGTCCGCCACGGCGCGCGAATCCATGATGGCCAGATGTGTTACCCGCTCAGGCGCGTGACGCATTATCTCCAAAGCGATATAACCGCCCATTGACAATCCGGCGAGCGCAAACTTCTCTGGCGCTGCGTCAAGTATTCGGCGGGCAATTGCCGACATGCTGTCGTCCTGCGTATGATCCCCGATGGTAATTTCGGCGATATCGGAGAGCGCACTGATCTGGTCGCGCCACAAATCCGCCGTGCACAACAGCCCCGGAACAAGAACAAGTGAATGTTTTTCTGTCATTTTTGCGCGCTTTGCTGTAATTTGGTGGAGATTTTCGGTTCTTGGCTCAGTCTTTCTTTTACAGATTGGATTTCAGCTTGAGAACCGTTAACTTTAAAATACAGCATATTTGGTGTAATACTCCTGCTGCATGCCCGGTTTTACTGGGCAAATCGCAGGAATCATTTGACAGAATGCGCATATTCACTAGATTGCGCACAGTTTTAAGATGATTTTATTTTTTTTACGAACGGTAGTTCTCTCTATATGAAATTTGTAGATCTCGGCCTTAGCCCCGAAGTGTTGAAAGCGGTTGAGGAAACCGGTTACGAAAATCCGACGCCTATTCAGGAAAAAGCCATTCCCTATGTATTGATGGGGCGTGATGTTCTGGGTACGGCGCAAACCGGCACCGGCAAGACGGCAAGCTTCACCCTTCCGATGATTGATATTCTCGCCTCTGGTCAGGCGAAAGCACGGATGCCGCGCTCCCTGATCCTGGAACCAACGCGGGAACTCGCGGCGCAGGTCGCGGACAATTTTGAAGTTTACGGTAAATACAGCAAACTCTCCATGGCGCTTCTTATTGGCGGCATGTCATTCGCGGATCAGGATAGCAAGCTCGACAAGGGTGTGGACGTGCTGATTGCAACGCCGGGTCGCCTTCTCGATCATGTTGAACGCGGCAAGGTTCTCCTCAATGGCGTGAAAACCCTGGTGATCGACGAAGCCGACCGGATGATGGACATGGGATTCATTCCAGACGTTGAGCGGATCGTCTCCCTATTGCCGCCGCTTCGCCAGACGCTCTTTTTCTCCGCCACCATGTCGAAGGAAATGCGGAAACTTGCGGACAAGTTCCTTCTCAACCCGAAGGAAGTGGCCGTCTCCCCACCGACATCAACCGCAGCTACGGTGACTCAGGGCCTGCTTTTGGTGCAGAAGGCGGAAAAGCGTCCGGCTTTGCGCAAGCTTCTTAAACAGGAAAAAGTGAAGAACGCCTTTATTTTCTGCAACCGCAAGAAAGATGTGGATATTCTTCTCGGCTCCCTGACCAAGCATGGCTTTAATGCCGGCGCGCTGCACGGCGACATGAGCCAGAGCCATCGCATGGAAACGCTCGACAAGTTCAAAAGCGGCGAGATCAAATTGCTCGTTTGCTCCGATGTTGCTGCCCGCGGAATCGATGTCAGCTCCGTCAGCCATGTGTTCAACTTTGACGTTCCGACCCATTCTGAAGATTACATTCATCGCATCGGGAGAACGGGACGCGCGGGTCAGGAAGGCCACGCCTACACGATCGTCACGAAAAGCGAGACCAAGTATCTGGACGGGATCCAGAAACTGGTAGGCCGGGACCTTCCGATCATCACCCTTGACGGCATGGAAGAAGTCGCCGAGGAAGCTGCTGCCATCGCAGAACGTGAGAAAAACTCGGGACACGGTGAAAAGAAGGGTCGTCGGCGCAAGAGTGAGGATTCGGGCTCGGCAAGACCTCCGCGCAAGAGTGCTCCCCGGGACGAAAAAGCCCCTTCAAAGAAGAATGAGGCAAGTGGTTCCGACGCAAAGGCAAAGGACGAGAAGACCAGGGACAAAAAGCCCCGCCGTTCGCACCATCAGGCAAATGACGATCAGGATACCCCGGTCGTCGGACTCGGAGACAACGTTCCGGCCTTCTTCAAAATTCCCTTGCGAAAGACGGCGCAGAAATAATCATTCTTCGCACCGGGCTTCCTGAAAAAGGAAGCCTTTTTTGTTTTCATACAATTGTGTAATTTGTAGTATTCAGCAAGTTTTACATGCCAGAACATGAGCAGTAGCGACGCTGCGGGAAAGGTGGCTTCTCTTGAAAACGATTTTTATCATGGTGAAATGTGAACTCGGCAAGGCATATGATGTTGCGGCAGAAGGCGTCGAAAATGTAGAGCAGGTCTCAGAGGTTTATTCCATTTCCGGAAAATACGACCTGATGATGAAATGCTATCTCGATGATGACCAGGACATCGGGCATTTCGTCAACGAACAGATTCAGACCCTGCCGGGCATAAAAGATACCTTCACCATGATCACATTCAAGGCATTCAGTTAATCTTTTCAATCGACTCAGGATACGGCGCCGGAAAACATTTCCTTTGCGCGCCTGTCAAAATTACTTAATCTATAGATCGCTTTAGGGAGTAGAGCGGGACAACCGTTTCTGAGACTGCACAGGGAGACTACATTGTGAAAAAGAAATTTATCAGCCTGATTTCTGCGGCCGCCATGATGGCGGTGCCAGCCATGGCAAACGCCGCGGATCCCGTTAAAATAGGATTTGTCACCACCTTGACAACCGGCGCTGGCGCGATCGGCAAGGATATGCGCGAGGCGGTGGATCTTGCTGTCATTCATCTTGGGGGCAAGATGGCAGGACGCGATATCGACGTCATTTATGAAGATGACGGCTTCAAGCCGGAAATCGGCAAGCAGAAAACCGATAAGCTGGTCAAGAAGGACAATGTCGACTTTATCGCCGGCTATATCTGGAGCCATGTACTGATGGCGTCCTATAAAAGTGCCGTAGACAGCGGGACATTCCTGATCAGTTCGAATGCGGGCCCGAGCGCGCTTGCCGGCAAGCTCTGCCATGAAAACTTTTTCTCGACCTCCTGGCAGAATGACCAGACACCGATGGCCATGGGCGAGGTGCTGAACCAGCGCGGCGTCAAGCGGCTGTATATCATGGCCCCCAACTACGCGGCGGGCAAGAATATGGTGACCGGCGTTGAACGGACATTCAAGGGCGAGATCGTCGGCAAGGATATGACGAAATTCCCGGCCCAGCTCGACTTCTCTGCTGAATTGGCCAAGGTTCGGGCTGCAAAGCCGGATGCACTCTTCGTCTTCTATCCGGGTAAACATGGCGCACAGTTCATGGCCCAGTATGCCCAGGCCGATCTGGCAACATCCGTACCTCTCTATACGACCTTCACGATCGACTCGATCAGCCTGCCCCGCATTGGCGAACAGGCAGAAGGCAGCCTGATGACCATGTTCTGGTCTCCGGACCTCGACACTCCGGCCAACAAGCGCTTCGTCGGCGACTTCATAGCGAAATACGGCCATTACCCGAGCCATTACGCCGCGCAATCCTATGACTCGATCATGCTGATCAACAGCGCAGTGGAAAAGGTCAAGGGGGACCTGAGCAACAAGGATGCTGTCCGGGCAGCGCTCAAGGCCGCCGAGTTTGAAAGTGTCCGCGGCAAGCTGAAATTCGGGAATAACAATATTCCTATCCAGAATTTCTATCTGCGGCAGGTCGTCAAGGATGATAAGGGACAGTACACAACGAAAATTGTTTCTACAGTCTATGAAGACCATCAGGATACATATGCTAAAGAATGCAAAATGAAGTAATCCCATTTGCGTTTTCCAACACTGAAAAAGGTGCGTAAATCGTCATGATCTGCGCACTTTTTTTCACATGCCAAACAAAGCGACACGGTAAGGCTAATCGATGAACTGGTTATTACTGCTGGAACAGATATTGAACGGGTTCCAGCTTGGCCTGCTCCTCTTTCTGCTGGCGGCGGGTCTCACGCTCGTCTTCGGTATTATGGATATGGTGAACCTTGCCCATGGCTCGCTCTATATGATGGGCGCGTATTTCTGTGCGACCTTCACGGGATGGACCGGGTCCTTCCTGCTGGGTGCCCTCCTCACTTTGCCTGCGGTCTTTTTACTCGGCATCATCGTCGAGGTAGTTGCCCTGCGCACCCTCTACGCCCGCGACCATCTGGATCAGGTAATGGCGACATTTGGCCTGATCCTCTTTTTCAATGAGGCAACACGCCTGATCTGGGGCCCGATCGGCCTGGTCATCCCGCTCCCGGACTTTCTCAACCAGACAGTGGAGATAATCCCCGGCGCGCCCTACCCCGCCTTCCGGCTGGCGATCATTATTGTCGGCTTTCTGATCGCCGGACTGCTGTATCTGATAGTCTCCCGGACGAAGCTCGGCATGTTGATCCGCGCCGGTGCGAGCAATCGCGAGATGATCGGCGCACTGGGCATTAACATCCGCCTACTTTTCACGCTTGTCTTCGGCCTCGGCGCGGCACTGGCCGGCCTTGCCGGATTAATGGCGGGGCCTATCCTCTCGGTCGAGATCGGCATGGGTGAGGGCATCCTGATCCTGACCCTCGTCGTGATCGTTATCGGCGGAATCGGGTCTATCAAGGGGGCCTTTATTGCAGCCATCCTGATCGGTCTGATTGACACGGTCGGCCGCTCCTTCCTGCCAGAGATACTGGATCTTATTTTACCGTCCCAGACAGCAGCAACGGCAGCCCCGGCCATTTCCTCAATGATGATTTATCTTCTGATGGCGCTGGTCCTGGCGATCAAGCCGCAAGGACTGTTTCCGCCGAAGGGAGTTGGCCGATGAGCTTGTCTTCCCGCCAAGTGATAAACTCCGCCCTCCTCGTTTTCCTGGCCGCCCTGCCCTTCCTGACGGACTGGGTCGGCGACAGCTTCTATACCGGGCTGGTCGCCCGTATTCTTATTCTCGCGATCGCGGCCTTAAGCCTAAATCTGCTGATCGGATATGGCGGCATGGTGAGTTTTGGGCACGCCGCCTATATCGGTGTCGGCGCCTATGTGGTCGGCATCGGCGCGTTTCATGCGTTCGAGGATGGGATTGACTGGATGCTGAACGGCTATGTCCAGCTTGTTGCGGCAATTCTTGGGTCGGCAGTGATTGCCCTTATCATCGGCGCGATCAGCCTCCGGACCCGCGGGGTCTATTTCATCATGATAACGATGGCCTTTTCCCAGATGTTGTATTTCACCGCTGTTGGCGTTGAAACCTATGGCGCGGACGATGGGCTGTCGATCTACTCCCGGAGTGACATGCTGGGCCTGATCGACCTGAATGACGAAAAAAGCCTCTACTACCTGATATATGTCTCCCTGCTCGTCGTCCTCTATCTGATGCATCGGCTGGTCGGCTCGGCCTTCGGGAACGTTATCCGGGGGAGTAAGTCTAACGAGGCACGCATGCGCGCAATTGGCTTTTCCCCCTACAAGTACCGCCTGACGGCTTTTGTTATCGCGGGGGCGATTGCCGGATATGCCGGATTTCTCATGGCCAACCTCAATGATTTTGTCAGCCCCGATGTGATGCACTGGACGCGATCGGGCGACCTGATCATCATGATCCTGCTGGGCGGGATGGCGAGCCTGTTTGGCCCTTTATACGGTGCGCTGGCCTTCCTGATGCTGGAGGAGCTTCTCTCATCAATCCCGCTTACAGTTGGGGGACTCCGCGTCGGTGAATATTGGCAACTGTTGTTCGGTCCCCTTCTTATCCTGGTCGTGCTTTACGCCCGAAACGGCGTGGACAGCTTCTTACCCGGTGCAAGGAAGGGCTCATGACGACACCAGACCTCCTGATCGTTGAAAATCTGGTCAAACGGTATGACGGGCTGCTTGCCACGGATGATCTGTCCCTGACGGTGCGTCAGGGGGAACTGCACGCGATTATCGGCCCGAATGGCGCCGGCAAGACGACCTTGATCAAGCAGCTCACCGGTGAAATACGGTCTGATGCCGGACGGGTGATATTTGCCGGTCAGAATCTAAAGCGAGTGTCGGAGCCCGGCCGTTCCCATATCGGACTTGCACGGTCGTTTCAGATTACCTCACTTTTTCAGAATTTCACGGTACTGGAGAATGTCTGCCTCGCCGTTCAGGCCCATAGCGGACACTCCTTTCGTTTCTGGAAAAAAATCAATAATGATACAAATTTGACAGAGCCCGCCCTGACCATTCTCCAGCATATGGGGCTAGAGCAACGGGCCCACACAGTCACCTCCAGCCTCAGCCACGGGGAACAGCGTCAACTTGAAATTGCGGTAGCCCTGGCAACCAAACCCAAACTGCTGTTACTCGACGAACCTATGGCGGGGATGTCAAAAGAAGACAGCGAGACGCTAATTGAACATCTTCTAGAGTTGAAAAACCGCTATACCATCCTTTTGATCGAGCATGACATGGATGCTGTCTTCAGTCTGGCGGACAGGATCAGTGTCCTTGTATATGGACGGGCCATCGCCACCGGAACGCCTGATGAAATCCGTAACAACGAGGACGTCCGGCAAGCCTATCTTGGTGAGGAGGCCTAGCATGTTGGAAGTGAATGCCATCGACAGTTTTTATGGCCAAAGCCAGGTGTTGTTCAACATGTCCCTGACCGTGAAAGACGGCGAGGTCGTCACCCTCATGGGCCGCAATGGGATGGGCAAGACAACCACTATCCGCTCGATCATGGGACTCACGCCGGCCCGGCAGGGAACCATCAGGTTCAAGAAAAAAGATATTACCTCCCAATCCCCATACCGGATCGCGCGGCTGGGAATTGGCCTGGTGCCGGAAGGCCGGCTGGTATCACCAAACCTGAGTGTGGAGGAAAACCTCGTCGCGACCGCCAATGCGGGTCCCGGCGGCAAGGGACGCTGGGATCTTGAGTCCATCTGGAAAATGTTTCCCAAACTCCGCGAACGAAAAAGCAGCATGGGCAATCAGATTTCCGGCGGCGAACAGCAAATGCTCGCCATCGCCCGAGCCCTGATGACAAACCCGGAACTTCTGCTGCTCGATGAAGCGACGGAAGGACTGGCGCCCCTCATCCGGCAGGAAATCTGGCGTTGTCTTCGCAACTTGAAAGACGAAGGTCAGTCCATTCTTGTTATCGATAAAAATATCCAGGCTCTCGCCGAGATTGCCGACAGACATTACATCATTGAGAAAGGATCCGTTGTCTGGGAGGGAACGTCTCAAAGACTGCTTGAAGACCAGACGGCGAAACAACAGTATTTAGGCATATAAGGGTAATCTATAATTATATTTAGAAATATAGCACCCACAAGTTTAGAAAATTTTCACGCTTTCTATCTATTATATTTACATTTCAGAATATTTTTTTTAATTATACGTCGCCAATAATATTTTATACTGACAAAATACCATTCTTGGGAAAATCCGCAATTAATATGGAGGCTTGATGCTTTGGCAGTGACGGAGGATTATCGGAAAGTACGTGTCATAGCCAAAAAGACACTTGCCCTGATCGAAGAACAAGGCATTCGACCGACACCCCATAATTATGCTGTCTGGTTTGAGTATTTGCAGGAAACTAATCCGGATTTAACTCGGGCGCTCAACGAGCTGTTGGCAAAGAACGGCAAATATTCCGAAAATATGGGAGTTGAACTTTTCAAACTGTTCTTTACCCGTGAAAAAGAAGGGCGGATTGTCCAGGAAACCAATCGCCTGGTCCAGAAATCAATGGACAATGTAATGGGCAACCTGAAAAGAACAACGGCGGATTTTTCGACCTACGGTGAACAGCTAAATGATTTTGCGCTTAAAGCCGAAGGGATGAACGGGCAGGATCTGCAGGACATTATTAATGAAATTGTCTCCCAGACGAATTCAATGTCTGACAATACCTCTTCCCTCTATAAAGGCCTTGATTTTGCTTCGCGCGAAATAGCGGAACTGAAACGGCGCCTCCAGCATGTCCAAAGAGAAGCCTATACCGACTCCCTAACTGGCATTCCAAACCGTAAAAGTTTTGATAGCGTGTTATCAAGGGAGATAGCGGTCGCACGTGAAAACAAATCAAACTTGTGCCTTCTGATGGCAGATATTGATCATTTTAAGCAATTCAATGACCTCCACGGTCATACATTTGGGGATCAGGTCATCAAGCTTGTCGCGTCTACCTTGGCAAAAGGCATAGGGAAAAATGCATTGGCCGCAAGATACGGCGGTGAAGAATTCAGTGTGATCCTTCCGGCGACCGACCTTGCAGATGCTGTCAATCTCGCTAACGACCTGCGAATGGCCATTGCGGCAAAAAGACTGATTCAAAGATCGACAAAAAAGGATGTCGGAAAAATCACCATGTCATTCGGTGTTACGGCGTATACAAATTCGGAAGATCCGACCGCCTTTATCAATCGGGCGGACCAGGCGCTCTATTCCGCGAAAAATGCCGGACGAAACTGCGTAAAGCATCTTCAATCCAGTACCGATTTTTAAGACCCAATCCTTACCCAGAGACACCTACGAGATAGGTGTTACAATGTGAATTCTTGCGTCGCCTAATTTTCAGATGCTAGAGAAAATCCTGTTCTCCCCGCTGCTATTCGACTAATCTTGTTGGATATACACTCTCAAAAAAACAACAAAGTGCGGGACCTAATGACATACGCAACGATTAAATTCGATATAAAGGACGGCGTTGCCAGGATAACGCTGAACCGTCCCGATAAACTCAACTCCTTTAGCGACGAGATGCATGAGGAACTTCGGTCCATCATGCCCGTTCTTGAAGGCGACGATGTGCGCGCCGTTCTGATCACCGGCGAAGGCAGGGCCTTCGGCGCCGGCGCCGATCTTTCCTCAAGCAGTGCGTCCGGAGGTGTCCTTGATGCCGGGGAAACACTGGAAAAAAATTACAATCCGCTGATCCTGTTTGTCAGGAATCTGGAAAAACCTGTTATTGCGGCTGTCAACGGCATCGCCGCCGGCGCGAGCATGAGCCTTGCGCTCTCCTGTGATATCGTGCTGGCCGCAAAATCCGCGTATTTCCTTCAGGCCTTCTGCCATATCGGGCTGGTACCGGATGCGGGCAGCACCTACTTTCTCCCTCGCCTTGTCGGAACGGGCAAGGCAATGGGCCTAGCAATGCTGGGCGATAAGCTTCCGGCCGAAGAGGCGGAGAAAATGGGCCTGATATGGAAAACCTATGAGGATGACGAGCTGATGCCCGCGGCGGAGGCCCTCGCGGCTAAACTGGCGGCAGGACCGACGAAGGGGTATGCCTATATCAAGCAGGCAATGAATGCCAGTCTTGCAAATGACCTTGAAGCGCAGTTGAAAGTGGAACGGGATTTCCAGCAGAAGGCAAGCCGGACGGAAGACTTTATCGAAGGAGTCTCCGCCTTCCTTGGCAAACGGAAAGCCAATTTCAAGGGCCGCTAGGATGTCCGGAAACGACGGGCTGAATGCCGCCGATATTGCCAGAACCGTTGGCGAAACCATGTACCGCAAGGATACAGCGGCGCAGCATATCGGGATTGCCCTGAAAGAGATTGGCCCCGGCCGGGCCGTGATGACCATGCGGGTGACGGACTATATGCTGAATGGTCATCATATCTGCCATGGTGGCTATATCTTCACCCTAGCCGATACCGCCTTTGCCTATGCCTGCAACAGTTACAACCAGAATACAGTCGCGCAGGCCGCCCAGATCAATTTTATCCAGCCAACACCGTTGAATACGCTTCTGACGGCAACGGCGAGCGAAATTGCACGGACCGGCCGGACCGGACTTTATGATATTACCGTTCACGATGAAAACGGTGAAACCGTCGCCTTTTTTCGCGGCAACTCTCACACCATAAGGGGACAAATGATCCCGGGTCTTAATGAAAGAAAAGAAAAATGAAAAACGCGTATATCTGTGATGCAGTTCGAACCCCGATTGGCCGTTATGGCGGCAGCCTGTCTGCTGTCCGCCCTGATGACCTTGGGGCGATCCCGATCAAGGCCCTGATGGACCGCAATCCGTCCGTCAACTGGGAAAAGGTCGATGATGTCATCTATGGCAATGCGAACCAGGCGGGAGAGGATAACCGCAATGTTGCCCGTATGAGTGCCCTGCTCGCGGGGTTGCCCGAAAGTGTCGGTGGCGCCACGATAAACCGCCTCTGCGGCTCCGGCATGGACGCCACGGCAACGATCGCCCGCCAGATTATGACCGGCGAAGCCAATCTCGGCATTTCCGGCGGCGTGGAAAGCATGAGCCGTGCACCGTTCGTCATGGGCAAGGCAACGACGCCCTTCTCGCGCAATGCCGAGATTTTCGATACCACCATCGGCTGGCGCTTCGTCAACAAGAAGATGAAGGATCAGTACGGCATCGATTCCATGCCCGAAACGGCAGAAAATGTGGCGGAGGATTATCAGATCCGGCGCGAGGATCAGGATCTGTTTGCCCTCCGCAGTCAGGAAAAAGCAGCCGCGGCACAAGCCAATGGCTCCTTCAATGATGAAATCATTCCGGTCCAAATCCCGCAGCGCAAGGGCGACCCGATCATCGTCGACAAGGACGAACATCCCCGCGCAACGAGCATCGAAAAACTCGCTGCCCTTAAGGCGCCATTCCGGGCAGGCGGCTCCGTTACCGCCGGGAATGCGTCAGGTGTCAATGATGGCGCCTGCGCGATCCTGCTCGCCTCCGATGAGGCAATAGAGGAATATGGCCTGACCGCAAAAGCGCGTATCCTCGGCGCGGCGACAGCCGGCGTACCACCGCGGATTATGGGAATCGGTCCCGCACCCGCCAGCCAGAAGCTGCTGTCTCGTCTCGGGCTCACCATGGATGACATGGATGTGATTGAACTCAACGAGGCTTTTGCCGCACAGGGCCTCGCCGTCATGCGCGAGCTTGGCCTTAAAGATGATGACCCTCGCGTCAATCCGCTGGGCGGCGCGATTGCTCTTGGCCATCCGCTCGGCATGTCCGGCGCACGGCTGCTGACAACGGCGATGTATCAGTTGCACCGCACCGGTGGACGCTATGCGCTTTGCACCATGTGTATCGGTGTTGGCCAGGGGATCGCCACCGTCATCGAGAGAGTCTGACGACTATGAGGGCGGCATGCGTCTGAACCCACCGTCGAGAGACGAGTTTGATCCGATCGAGATTGCCAGCCGGGATGAAATCTCGGCGCTGCAGCTGGATCGGCTCAAATGGAGTTTGACGCATGCCTACCAGAATGTTCCGCTCTTCCGGAAGCGGTTCAATGCAGCCGGCGTTCACCCCGACGATTTAACCTCCCTTGAGGATCTAGCGAATTTTCCCTTCTGCAAAAAACAGGACCTCAGGGATAACTATCCCTTCGGCATGTTCGCCGTTCCAAAGACGGATGTTGTCCGGCTCCATGCCTCCTCCGGTACGACCGGCCGAGCGACAGTTGTCGGCTATACGCAAGGCGATGTGGATAACTGGGCCAATCTCGTCGCGCGCTCCATACGCGCCTCTGGAGGTCGGAAGGAACATACGGTCCATGTAACCTACGGCTATGGCTTGTTTACCGGCGGTCTCGGGGCGCATTATGGTGCCGAGCAACTGGGCTGCACCGTTGTGCCCATGTCCGGTGGCCAGACTGAACGACAGGTACAGATCATCAGTGATTTTGGCGCCGACATAATCATGGTCACGCCGTCCTACATGATGGCCATCGCGGAAGAGTTCGAGCGACAGGGTCTCGATCCCCGCAAATCCCCCCTGAAGGCCGGGATATTCGGTGCTGAACCCTGGAGTGAGGCGATGCGCCGCGAGATCGAGGCACGGTTCGATATCGACGCGCTGGATATCTATGGCCTGTCGGAGGTGATGGGCCCCGGGGTTGCAAGCGAATGCATTGAGGCGAAGGACGGCCCGGTCATCTGGGAGGATCATTTCTATCCCGAGATTATTGACCCGGAGACTGGCGAGGTATTGCCGGATGGCGAAAAAGGCGAACTTGTCTTTACAACCCTCACCAAGGAAGCTTTCCCCGTGATCCGCTACCGCACCGGCGATTTGTCCCGGCTGCTGCCGGGCACCGCGCGATCTATGCGCCGGATGGAAAAGGTTACCGGCCGCACGGATGACATGCTGATTATTCGCGGTGTTAACCTCTTCCCCTCCCAGGTTGAGGAGTTGGTGGTCCAGACAGAAGGACTTTCCTCTCATTATGTGTTGGAGGTCCGTCGCGAGGGCGCGCTCGACAGTCTCACTGTCAGGGTCGAACACGCCCTTTCAGGCGCCGCATCTGCGGACACCGCCGGGAAGCTTCGTGACCGGATCAAGGGCGTCCTGGGCGTCAATGCCATTATTGACATTTGCGAGCCGGGCTCGGTCGAGCGCTCCCTCGGCAAGGCCAAGCGTGTCATAGATCACAGAAAGAATTAAAGGCGTCTTATGACGAACAGTTTTCAAGGTTTCCCGAAGGATTTTCTACGCTTTTATGCCGAGCTTATCGCGAATAACAATCGCGACTGGTTCGCGCAAAACAAGCAGCGCTATAAGGATGTGGTCGTCTATCCGATGTGTGACTTCATCGAGGCAATGGCGCCGCGGCTTGAAGCCATCGCGCCGATGTTTATCGCCGACCCGCGCCCCAACGGGGGTTCCATGTTCAGGATTTACCGCGACGTGCGGTTCTCCCGCGACCCCAAGCCTTATAAAGAGCATGCCGCGTGCCAGTTCCGTCATCAGGCCGGACGGGATGCCCATGCGCCGGGTTATTATGTCCATCTCGCCCTGGACGGGGTGCGCTTTGGCGGCGGTATCTATCTGCCCCCTGCCCCGGTGCTCAATAAAATCCGCCATGCCATTGACGGGAAAAGCGCGGACTGGAACGCTATCAAGGACGATCCGGGCTTCAAGGCGACATTTATTGACGGCATTCGCGGCGATGGCCTCAAACGCGCACCAAAGGGCTTTCCCATTGATCACCCTGAAATCGAGGACCTGCGGCGCAAAACCCTGTTCGTCATGAAACCTCTCGCGAATATAGAGAAAATCACTACGCCGGAATTTGTTGATGAGGTGGACGAAGCCTTTCAAAAAGCGACCCCCTTCATGCGCTTCCTGACCAACGCGGTGGAGCTTCCCTTCTAGCGGTAATTTCAAGCTCACCGGCATTAACCTTCTTTTAAGACAAGTTTTCTAAAATTAGCGGCAAGTTGACTAAACGGCACCGCTTGAGGATTAATGCCATGATGAATATCATTGAATTACACCGCGATACGACAATTGACCTATACAGCACGGCGCACAACCTGATTGTTCATCAGGGAGAAAACGCCATTGAAATGCTGACGGCAGAGGCAAATGCTTTACGCCGGAATGACCAGGCAGAGGAAGATCTTTACGCCTGCATTGAGCTGATGCGCGTTGTGAATGAACTCATCGACATGGAAATTGCCGGTCCGATACATTAATCGCAGAAGCGACAAGTAACAAAAAAGGCGGCACTTAAAATGCCGCCTTTTTTGTCGGTATAAACCCGATATTCAGCTTTGCAGCACCACCCGGCCAACAATCTTGCCGGCGCGAAGATCTTCAAGAGTGTTGTAGGCCTCCTTCATCGGGCGCGGCGTAATGGAAAGTTCATTCAGTTTGCCGGCCTTGGCCAGCTCCATCAACTCCCGCATCTCCTGAAGGTTTCCGACATAACTTCCCTCAATCGAGATAGCCTTGATCGGGAACATGGGCAACGGCATGGAGAAACCGCCGCCGAAGAGACCTACGATGACCAGCTTGCCACCTTTGGTGAGCACTTTGGCACCGAAGGCCGCGCTGCTTTCCGCCCCAACAAAATCGATGGTCGCATTAACGCCGCCACCGGTCATGCCCATAAAGCTTTTAAAGGCTGCCGGATCGGAAGGGTCAATTGCCGCAACGGCACCGGCTTTGATGCCAGCTTCCCGTTTTTCGGGATCGATATCGGCAACATAGATTTCGGCATCTGTCACGGACTTGGCAATGGCCATTCCCGCCAGACCGACACCGCCCGCTCCGATAACCAGAAGTTTTCCGCCATCAGCCCGCGACTTCACTTTCTGAAGTGCGCTATACGCCGTAAGGCCCGAGCAGGTATAGGTACAGGCCAATTCCTTCGAGAGTGAGCCATAATCCAGCAAATAGCGGGAATGGGGCACCAGCAAGGTATCGGAATAGCCTCCTGCGACATCAACACCGAGTTGGCGGGGACGATTACAAAGCTGTTCCTCCCCCGATTTACAGATGGGACATTCACCACAGCCAATCCAGGGATAGACAACCCGTTTGTCCCCGACCTTCACGTCCGTGACCTTCTCACCAACTGCCGTGACGGTGCCGACAATTTCATGACCCAAGGTGTGCGGCAATTCCCGCCCACCCCGGATATCGAGCTTCCGCTCATTGCCGAGGTCGAAATACCCTTCCCAAATGTGAATATCGCTGTGGCAGACACCGCAGGCAGTGACATCCATCAGCACTTCTTCACCGCTCACACTTGGTGCCGAGCCGGTTTTCTCGACCAGCGGGGCGCCATATTCTTCAAATTGATAGCTCTTCATTTTTTCCTCCCAGAGTTCTTGAAACTCAGCGATCAGGCAATGTTGATCCAGGTTGTTTTCAGCTGAGTGTATTTTTCAAGAGCATGAAGAGACCGGTCACGACCGTTACCAGACTGTTTGTATCCCCCAAATGGTGTGGACATATCCACATCATCATAGGTATTCACCCAGACAGTACCGGCCTTCAGAGCCTGCGCGAGCTGGTGTGCCTTGGAGATATCCCGTGTCCAGACCGACGCCGCCAGACCATAGATCGTGTCGTTGGCAATCTTGATCCCTTCTTCCATATCCTTGAAGGTGATCGTGCTGACAACCGGGCCGAAAATTTCTTCTCTTGCAATGGTCATATCATTGGAAACACCATCGAAAATCGTCGGCTCAATATAGAAACCACCGGTTTCCTGACGGACCTGCTTTCCGCCATAGTGTAGTTTTGCGCCTTCTTCCTGACCCTTATTGATATAGCCCATGACGCGATCTGTCTGGGATTTGTCCACCATGGCGCCAATAATTGTTTTGGCATCCAATGGATCGCCCGGCTGCAATGTTTTTGCGACATTGGCGATCTTCTCAACCAGTTCATCCTTGATGCTGTCCTGGACAACCACACGAGACGCCGCCGTACATACTTCACCCTGGTTGAAGAACACGCCCATAGCGATTTTCTTCGCGGCAAGATCAAGATCGGCATCCGCCATCACAATGCTCGGGCTTTTGCCACCGCATTCAAGACCGACTGCCTTCAGGTTGCTCTCACCGGAATAGCGCATGAAGAGCTTGCCGACCTCTGTCGAGCCCGTGAAGGCCAGAGCATCCACGTCCATATGTCGGCCCAGTGCCTGACCCGCAGTTTCGCCGAAACCGGGAAGGACATTGAAGACGCCTTCGGGAATACCGGCCTCAATGGCGAGTTCAGCAACACGCAACGCGGTAAGCGGTGATTGTTCAGCCGGCTTCACGATAACGCTGTTACCCGCCGCAAGTGCCGGGGCAAATTTCCAGGCGCCCATCAACAGCGGGAAGTTCCAGGGAACCACGCAGGCGACAACACCGATCGGCTCGCGGGTGATCATGGCGATGGAGCGGCGGCGATCCGTCGGGGCGATTTCATCATAGACCTTGTCAATCGCCTCTGCATACCAGGAGATACTGCCCGCAGAACCCGGAATATCAACGGCACCCGCCCATTTAACAGGCTTGCCCATATCCAGACATTCAAGCAGCGCCAGCTCATCCTTGTTCTTCATGATCAGACCGGCAAATTTCTGCAACACGGCCTTGCGCTTTGCCGGCGCGGCGCGGGACCAGGAGCCGGCCTCAAAGGCTGCACGCGCAGCAGCCACAGCCCGGTTCACATCCTCTACATCACAGGCGGCAACTTGAGTAAGAACGCGGCCATCAACGGGGCTGACGCAATCGAAGGTTTTTCCGGAGGCGGCGTCAACATACTGGCCATTGATGAAGGCCTTGTTGCGAATTGAAATCTCGCTTTCGAGTTTTTCCCAGTCTTGACGTGTAGGGGCAGGTGCTGCGGACATGCTTATTCCTCTTTTATCTTATTGATGTCTGACATGATTTAATTTTGGCAAAAGCATAAACAATGCGCTGCCATCGCGAAAGAGTTAGTTTGCGTGACTTATCAATTTTTACTTGTTAAATTTGTAGAAACGCTCCTGACATTACCTCCAGCTTATTATATAACTCTTTTTTACCATATCTAGTTATAATCAATAGGACAATTTTATGGTGCCGGGAAATATTAATTTGACCCAGCTTCAGACTTTCCTCTGGGTTGCTTCCTTGCGCAGTTTCCGCAAAACAGCCGAAAAAATGAATACAACGCAGCCGGCTATTTCCGCAAGGGTTGCACGGCTGGAAGAGACGCTGGGCGTCCGGCTATTTGAGCGGGAAGCAAGTATTATTCGTTTAACGAGCAAGGGTATCGAACTCCTGCCATATGCGGAAAAGCTGTTGAGAACATCCGCACTGCTTGTGGAACGGATTGGTCAGGAAGAAAATCTCGCTGGCATCATACGTCTGGGCGTTTCCGAAACCATAGTCCATACGTGGCTTCCGGCCTTCCTCTCGGGATTACATCAGAAATATCCGGCAATCGAAGTGGAGATTGTCGTCGATACAACGATTAATCTCCGGAAGGAGCTGACAGATAGGTCTCTCGACTTTGCTTTCCTCATGGGCCCGGTAACTGATTTCCAGATTGAGAACCATGACTTGATTGAATTCGAGGTTGTTTGGGCTGCGTCCCGGTCGCTCGAGATCGACGCAGGCGCCCCACTTTCCCTTGATGAACTTGCAAGAATTCCGTTGATTACCTTTGCTAAAAACACACCTCCATTTGCCGAAATTTCCCGGCAACTCAGGAAAAACACCGACTTGCCGGCTCGTATTTTCCCCTGCAGTTCGTTGGCCGCAATTCTGAAAATGGCGCAGGATGGTATTGGCGTCGCCACCCTGCCCCGCAAAATGATTCAGGCGGAACTTGCAAACGGTACCTTGAAGGAGGTTCCCTGCGATTGGCGCCCCCCGAACCTGCGATTTACGGCGTCTTATCCAACAGAACCGTATAATCCGGTAACGGAAAAGTTCATCAGCCACGCGCTTGAAACGACCAAAGAATATCAAAAGCAGGTTATCACTTAGGGAGGCATTGCCCATCGGGATTATCGTCAATTTTCCATGTGCCCGATTATCTCATGGCGGAAAATCGGGCAAAAAGGGGCGCAATTATGCTATTCTTAACGATGGTTGATGTATAATATTAGGGGGCAATGGCGAATCAGAGCGGTCAGCCGGAGATGTCATTGCCATTGGACCTCCGGTGGTGGTGGGCTTGAGCCCGAAGTAAAGAATTGAGAGAACGATGAGTACTTACGTTTTTTCCGTTTATCATGCTGAAGCGCGGGTTGCGCTGAAAAACAATCAGGAACATCCCCATATTTCGATGCGCTGGGCCCAGCCTTGCCGTTTCGCAATCGAGGCCGAGAGTTCTCGGGAAGCGGAAAATTGCATTACAAAGAAATATCCGCGTGAAAAGGGATTCGTGACGAAACGGTTGAACTGACGCGCACGCCGGTTCAAAAAAGTTTCACCTGAACGGATTGTTTGCCGTACCATATCAGGATCGTGAGCACCCTGCCGCGATGACACTATGGTAACGGAAACAAATGACACAAGAACAAAAAATAATAACCGAAACAAACGGTCCGGTGACCACAATCATTATCAACCGGCCAGAGGTCCGAAACGCCCTGGACCAGGAGACTTCTGACTTGCTGGCGCAGGCATTTCGCGAGTTTGACGCGGATGATACCCAGCGGGTTGCCGTCGTTACAGGCGCCGGAGGCGCTTTCTGTGCGGGTGCTGACCTGAAGGAAACAGCGACCCGTGTCGATTACAAGGCCTGGGCCGGCCATCCGGAGGGGCCGTTTCACGCCCCCCTGTCAAAACCCCTCATTGCCGCCGTAGAGGGACATGCAGTTGCCGGCGGTATGGGCCTCGCCCTCTATTGCGATATCCGCATAGCGTCTGACTCAGCCGTTTTTGGCATTTTCTGCCGCCGCTGGGGTGTCCCGATGAGTGACGGGACGACAGTCCGGCTGCCCCGCGTTATCGGTATGGGACGCGCCCTCGACATGATGCTGACTGGAAAGCCAGTTTCCGCGGACCAAGCCCTTTCCATCGGACTTGCCACACGTGTTGTTCCCACTGGCACCGCGCGTACCGCCGCGGAAGAGCTCGCCCTTCAAATTGCGAATTTTCCGCAAATCGCCATGCTGTCGGACCGCGAGAGCATCTATATGCAGGAAGGAAAGACCGATGCAGACGCCATTCACTTCGAAATGACCGCTGCGGAAGAGGCCAAGCAGAAAGAAGCGCAAGTTGGCGCCGCCCGCTTCGCCGCCGGTGAAGGCCGACATGGGGACTTCAAAAAAACCTAGAGGACCGGATAGCCTTTCCACGTCTTGATCGCGCGGAGCGCAAAGGTGGATCGCATACTCGCAACATGGGGCAGCTTGGCCAGGCAGTTGCGGTGGATGCGGTCATAATCCGGCACGTTCCGCGCCGCCACCCGGATGATATAGTCGGCGTTGCCCGTTGTCAGATGGCATTCGAGAATTTCGTCATAGTTCATGACTGCTTTCTCAAAAAGATCAAGTGTTTCCTGGCTTTGGGACGTGAGGGAAATTTCAACGAAGACATCAGCTTCGAGACCCAGCGCGTGCCGATCGAGCCGCGCCGCGTAGCCGTCAATCACACCCGCCTCTTCCAGCATTTTTATGCGCCGATGACAGGCGGAGAGCGAAAGATTGACCCGCTCCGCTATCTCAGAAATCGACTTGCCGGAGTCGCTCTGCAATTCAGATAATATTTTGCTATCAAAGTGGTCTATAGAATATTTTCCTAATATTCGTGTCTAGAACCGTATTTTACACCAAATTAAGGTGTCACGGAAATAAATTTCGGAAAATATACCGGTGAGAAAAAGCTATACTCCGACAATCAACTCAATCTGCAAACAGGGAGCAAAAGGCATGATCGTTGGAACGCCTAAAGAAATCAAAAACCATGAATATCGCGTCGGGCTGACACCGGAAAGCGTCGGTGAGCTCGTCGCGCATGGACATGAAGTGCTGGTCGAAACCGACGCGGGCAAGGGCATCGGCGCCCTAAACGATGCCTACGAAGCAGCCGGCGCAAAAATAGTAGATACTGCGGAAGAAATTTTTACCCGCGCTGACATGGTGGTTAAGGTGAAGGAACCACAGGCGGCGGAACGGGCAATGCTGCGCGAGGGCCAGATCCTCTATACTTATCTTCATCTTGCCCCCGACCCTGAGCAGACCCATGACCTGATGAAATCAGGCGCCGTCTGCATTGCCTATGAAACAGTAACGGATAACAACGGCGGCCTCCCGCTCCTCAAACCCATGAGTCAGGTAGCCGGCCGCATGTCCGTGCAGGCAGGCGCCTCGGCACTCGAAAAATCCCACGGCGGCCGCGGCGTGTTGCTGGGCGGGGTGCCGGGCGTTGCACCGGGCAAGGTCGTCATCATCGGCGGGGGTGTTGTCGGCTTTAACGCCGCTCAGATGGCAATCGGCATGCATGCGGATGTCACCATCCTTGATCGCAATCCGATGGCGCTGGAGCGCCTCGAAAATCACTTTGAATCCTCGGCCAAGGTCATTTACTCCACCAATGCCTTGCTTGAACGGCTCGTCATGGAGGCCGATCTTGTGATCGGCGCGGTGCTGATCCCGGGCGCAGCGGCGCCGAAGCTGGTGACGCGAGAGATGCTGAAAACCATGCAGGACGGTTCGGTCATTGTCGATGTCGCGATCGACCAGGGCGGTTGTTTCGAAACATCAAAGGCGACGACCCACGCGGATCCGACCTATGTGATCGATGGCGTTGTGCATTACTGCGTTGCCAACATGCCGGGCGGCGTTGCCCGGACGTCAACCTACGCGCTCAACAATGTCACCCTGCCCCACGCTCTTAGAATCGCTGACAAGGGTTGGAAACAGGCATTGAAAAACGACCCTCATCTGGCAAACGGGCTCAATGTCTGGAACGGCAAGGTCACCTGCGAACCTGTTGCCCAGGATCTCAAGCTTGACCACACCCCTCTCGAAGCTGCCCTTCAGGGCTGAGCGAGTACGAACAAAACAGATAAAGCCCGGCCATAATGGCCGGGCTTTTAAAATAAGGGCGATGGCATCGTGATAGTCCTGCCCAACGGGTCGAGAAATTTCCTGTGGAGAAACCGCATCACTGTATTTCAGTCGAAGTACTGAGAATCTGGCAAAGGCTTTCAGGTATCCAAATCAAATAATTGCCGGCGTTACACGATTTTAAATATAGGCGACCAGTTCCATTCTGCCCGAACATCTCATTCCTTGAGGAACTGCAAGATTTCGTCACGCATCGCCATGGTATCCCCATATCCGAGATCGATCAGGCTGCCGATATATCCCGGTTCAAACAATAAATAGCTTTCCAGCATACCGACCTTCATCGACGAGCCTTGACTTGCCAGTATCCATTTCATGGTACGAGGCATTTCGTGCCGATAGCGCAATGCCATCTGGGTCAGATTCTGCGATGGATTTATTACCAGCGTCTCAATATGCCTTAACCGCGTGTTTTGGCGGCTTTCTCCGGGAATGAGCTTGAGTGTCTGGTTGATACGCTGCAATCGCTCAATATCGGCATCCAGGTTATCATGGAATATGGTGTCCAGCGCATAACCGGTCAGATCACCAACAGATGGATACTGGGAGGCAAAGCCATCCTCCAAAGATGTCGCCTGGATTATATCGCGGGTTCCAACAATGAGCAGTCTTGTTCCTCCCAAATGGATTGAAGGAGCGAGCGGAGAGGTTAAACGCAATGAACCGTCCCCAAAATACTCATTGCCGATTTTTACCGCCGGAAACAGTAACGGCAACGCCGAGGATGCCATGACATGATCAATGGTTAGATGACTGCGCACACCTTCCCGACGTTCGCGCTGCCAATCCGGGATTTCTGAAGCCGTCTCGAAAAATGTCTTGGCATTACCGCTGGAATAGCCGGAGCAGGTAATGCCAATGGAATAAAGTTCCTTTGCCGTGATTGAACGTGAAATGCTGGAAAAATCCAGGCCCTGACGAAGGGATTGCCGCAACGGATCGTTTTCAAATAGCGATTTTGGCGTATTACGTCTAAAAACGGAAAAGAATTCAGACAGAAACATTCGAAAACCATTTAACAGAACCGTTGTTATACGGGCGTCCAGCACATCCTCAATATGCAGTTTTCGCCAGAACTTCTCTATCAACTGTACTGAGTATTTGAAATTGTCGAAATTTGATGCAAGCGCAGCCGCGTTAATTGCGCCAACCGAGACCCCCGTGATAACCGGAAACGCAACGGGTTTCTTTTCCGAGATTTCAGCCAACGCCTTGAGGACACCCACTTGATAGGCGCCCCTAGCTCCGCCCCCCGTCAAAACAATTGCAAATCGCTGGTCGGCAGTTTTTGTCATGTGTGTTTTATAGACTCATACATTTACACAAATGCCTGTTTCAAATCTCCGTCTTGGCATTTTACGGAAACAAAGCGTCGACAGGGTAAGTCACCCCTTCTTCCAATCCAGTATCGACTTTAGCCAATTACACTGTCAACATTTGTACAGTATCGACGTCTACCCAGAATCCATATGCAAAAATATACGTTAGCCATGCATCGTGAATGATCCATAGAACGGTTGACCATTCCCCTAGATAATACTGCCCGCGTAGGCATAAAATAATCGACTATTTCGCGGATGTATGTTCATGGCAAATCTGCTTGGTTTGCGGTGGCGATAGAGGCAGGTTGAGCAAGTTACAGTAGCCGCCTTCCGCCTCCTTACGATGATAGCTGCAGGTGTCGCAAACCCCGAAACTCTTATATCCCCTTTGCTTTAATGCCGTGCGAGCCAGCGCCTCGAGACCGGCGAGTAGAGTGGAAACCTCCTCCCCGCCCAACTGCAATGCCGCCTCTTCGATCGTGCTTTCCTTCTTAAAGAGCTTCTCGCCCTTTTCAGTGATCGAATAGGAAATTGATCTTTTGTCATGCTCAGATCGGATCTCGGTGATGAGTCCTTTTCGGGCGAGTGCCTTGAGTGTCTGGGAAACCGTTCCCCGCGTTGTCGTCATGAAATCGGCAACATGGGACGGAGAACGCGAAAAACTGTTGGCCCGTGACAGGTAGGAGAGTGCCGTCCACTGGGTCGGGTTGATGTCATCGCCCCATTCATCCGCAGCAGTGATGCGGTCAAGCCTCTCAATCAGTTCCTTGATACGTCTCTTATCATTCATTTTCATGGTATCGAAGATAGCGAGTCGAAATTATTATTGCAATATCCAATTTTTCCCGTTACTAGTATCGAGTCGATATTATATTTAGGAGCACGCTATGAGAACCTTGGTCATTGGAATAACTCTACTCTTCAGCACCAGCTCTGCATTTGCGGATGCCAGCCACAAATCCCACGCAATCAACCAGGAGGGTGCTGTTGTCTCTCCGGCGGATGGGTCAAAAATAGCTGCCTTTGACATTCTGGCGGCACATGTTCACCGCAAGGGACGCTCGGTCACCTTTCACATGACCACAAACGGCCTTGCGGGTTCGGAAGTGCCATCCCCCACCGGCTCTCTGGGGGGCGCCACCGTTTTGTCCTATGTCTGGCCGACATCTCTTGACCCTTCGTCCGTCGGATTCGAAGGAAAAACGGGAATATTGGCGCTTGTCGCCACAAGCCACCCTGATTTTGATGACACTCCGCTATACGATGAGGATGGTGACGGTGACCCGACAAATGACGGAACAAAGTGGCATACTCACTGGGTCGTCCTCACGCCGACAGAAGCATGTGGCGACGGCGCATTGGCCGTTCGGGATATTCCTGAAGGCGAGACTCCGGCTATGCCCGCCACCTGGCCGGGCCTTCCTATCTTTATCGACAGCCCTGGTTTCACTCCCTTATTTGACGGGCCTGAAATCAAGATCAATGTTTCCTTTGCCGATACAATAGAGATTGCGGGGGCCTCATATGACGGCGTTACCGCTGCGTTGAAAGTGAACGCAAATGTTCACGCACCTCTTCTGTGTGTGACAGATGTCTTCGATGTCGCGTCAAGTGATCTTAGTCTGCCCGGCAAGCTAAAGTAAGCGGTCTTCAAGCGAACATGGTGAGGCATCCAGTTGCCTCACCGACCCTTCGATTTAAGAGAACTCAAAAAGCTGGTTGTCATTTAAACGACAACCCAGATGGCCATAAGCTTTGATAACATCCCAAGAAAAAGAGCCCGACTTACCGGGATGTCCGGTGATTATGCTACTCTCTTTCCGCTCCGTCCCGAGGAGAATAGGGTCGATTGTCTATCTTCTAAGTTTTGGCATACAGATTGAATTATTACCGGTGTGAGGTAATGAAAAACGGCTTCCGCTTTGCTGTTGTCGTTTCTCGAACACTTTTCCGCCAAAACAAATGGCTTACCGAATAAACGGTAAGCCATTGGAATAAGTGGTGACCCCGGCACGATTCGAACGTGCGACCTATTGATTAGAAGTCAATTGCTCTATCCAACTGAGCTACGGGGCCATCATCTCGTATCGAATTTCCCTCTTACCCACGAACGCGCGTATAAGAGAAATTATCGGCATAAGTCTTGAGGTGGAGCCGACGGTGTTTGGGTTCGACGACCGTATACTCGATATTGTTGTTCTTGCAAAAGGCGATCGCACTTTCCTTGTCGTCAAAATCGATCGTCACTTCCGCATTCATATCGCGTGACCCTGTCCAGCCCATTAACGGCTCAACATATCTGGCTTCTGCCGGTGCAAATTCAAGACGCCAGTGCTTCGTTCCTCTACGGCCCGATTGCATGGCGTTTTTCGCCGGTTGAAATAGTCTCGCCTTCGCTGTCATTGCGCGGTTACTCTCCAATATGACCAAACACCTCGGCCGGAACATAGTCCATTTCACCGAATCCCGGGGCTTCCCAGTATAACTCCAGTGTTGAGGTATTTTTCTTTTCGAAATATTTAATGTGGATCGGATACCAGCCCGGTTCCGAAATCTCAACAACTATTTCATCTGAGAACCGGTCTGCATGAACGTCCGGGTCCTCATAGATCAATTTATCACCAATTGCGACCCAGACGCCGTCATTCGAATGCACCATGAAAACATAGCGGCCCGGCTGTTCCATCTTGATAAAGCCCTTGATGATCGCCCCAACCATGTCGTTGCTGTTGGAGGTGAGCACATTTCCGGCCCCTACCTGATAGTTCAGCATCGGAATAGGCGCGCCGGGCTTACCGTCCATATAGCCCATATTCTCTTCAAGCTCTCTGATGCTGTCGACCTTCACCCCGTAATAGGTGACCGCAAGGCCAGGCTTCAAGTTGGCAGGATCGGGCTGTGGTGACGCTGGCTTGAGCCCGGTAAAGGTTTCCGCATGCGCCAATACAGGCAGAATCGCAAGACCAAACAATAGAACAATTAACCGCGTTCCGAACCTGAACTTCCCATGTGCACTTACGTTAGTCATCAATTTGGTGCCTCCTCCTGACCATCTATGACAAGATCACATTTTAGTGAAAATTCAACAGACAGCAAACTAAAGCGCAAAAGAGCGGGAAATTTAAACAAACTGTCAAATACGGCACTGAATTTTGTCAAAAAAAAAGCTTTGCAATCCATTGAATTGCAAAGCTTTTTATTGGTCGGGGCGGCAAGATTCGAACTTGCGACCTCTCGCTCCCAAAGCGAGCGCACTACCAGGCTGTGCTACGCCCCGCGCGGTGAATGTGATGATCTATACTATCAAGGCCCGGCCCGCAAGCCAGAATTGCCTGCAGGTCCCAATAAATTTCTATCGTCTTGCGTGAACATAGTGAAAAATTGCGTCTGCCTTGAAAATTACCCTCTTCCCGACTTTCAACTCCCCGCGCACGAATGCGACGGAGCGCGTGCTCCGGATCACCTCGACATCGGATTCCACCCAATCCCCCTCGCGGGCTGGCGAGAGAAATTCAGAGTTCATCTTGATGGTAACACTGGACCGGCCACTAACGTGCCGGACGGCCGCCGCCAAGGCAGAATCTGCGAAGGTCATCAACATGCCGCCATGGACTATCTTGATGCTGTTAAGATGACGCTTCTCGACGCGGAAGGCCCGGACGACCTTCTCCTTACTGACTATTTTGCCAAAAAAGGGCCCGTTGATATCTGTGAAAGGACCTTTTCCTTCGATGATCTCAAATCCCTCGGGAACGGAGAGGATTCCGGTGTTTTGTTTATTCATTGTTATTCCGGCACTTACTTATTTTCAAAAAGGGGGTGGGACAGCATGTCCCCCACCTGAACAGAATTTTTTCGCGCAAACCCGCCATTCACTTCGAGTACGGCCCGCGCGGGCTGATCATGTGTAATGATTTCAAGCGAATGAGGTTCTGCCTCTTCCTTAATGTAAAGAATTTTCCCGGTTGCATCCACAAAGAACATATCCAGAAGAATTTCCGTATTTTTCATCCACATTGTAATCGGCTTGGTCTCTTGAAAATCAAACAGCATGCCGGCATGTGGCGGGAGATAGGTTACATGCATCAGGCCTTTGCTGCGCTCAGCGCTGTCATCCGCGACTTCCACATCCAACTCAATTGACTGATCCGCCGTTATAACGACAAGCCGTTCCGCCATCGTCACCCGTGCCGGCCCCAATATCGCGGCTGCAACGACAATAAGAAACAGCGCGGCGGCGTAATTTCTAGGCGGTGTTGACATCGATAAGATTAATCCTTTGCCTGCAAACGATATTTCACTATATTGAAGCCTCCTCGGGGGGAGCCATTATGGCTGAGAGGTTCCGTTGCACGGGACGACCCCGATTACCTGATCAGGTTAATACCTGCGTAGGAACGAGATATCAATGGAACCTGACAATCCAACCTATTCCGATGCTGCGGAATCTATGCCCGATGTCTTGCATGATCAAGGCGAAGCCGGCATTGGCGTCGATCTTTCCCTGGACGAGCTGGTCTTTGACGGGGACACGATCCTGAGTGATCTCAATCTCGAGCTCGAGCCGGGAAAAATCACCTGCCTGCTCGGGCCAAGCGGTGTCGGCAAGAGCAGTATCCTGAAAATTCTGGCCGGGTTTATCCCTCTTCCCGGCAACAGCCGCGTTACCACGAGCGACGGCAAGAGCCTTGAGGGTCGACTTTCCTATATGGACCAGAAGGACCTGCTGTTGCCCTGGGCGTCGGTTTTCGACAATCTTCTTATTGGCAACCGCTTGCGGGGCGAAATTCCGGATCGCGTGCGCGCTGACAGGCTGATCAAACAGGTCGGCCTTGAAAAGTGGCGGGACAGCCGGCCTGACACTCTGTCCGGCGGCATGCGCCAGCGGGTTGCACTTGCCCGCACCCTGATGGAAGGGAGTTCCATACTTCTTATGGATGAGCCTTTTTCCGCCCTCGACGCGATCACCAAATTCCGGCTGCAGGGACTGGCGGCGCGATTGCTCACCGAAAAAACCGTCCTTTTGATAACACATGACCCGATGGAGGCCTTGCGTCTGGGCGATGTTATCTATGTGCTGGCCGGTCATCCTGCGCGCCTCTCGGAAGCGATCAGGCCGGAAAAAGACATTCCGCGTGACCCGGCGGATGACGCTTTCTCGCAGCATTATTCCGCGATTATGACGCGCCTTGCCGGAGAAACAGAGGACGCATCATGAGACTGTTGCGCGCCGGGATTACCCTCGCCGGGTTTCTCCTCATTTGGGGGTTGATCACTGCAATACTTGGATTGCCGAAATTCCTGCTCCCCTCCCCGCTGATCGTCGCGGAGGCCCTGCTGACCCACGCGAGCCTGATCGCGGACAATGCAATGACAACGGCAATCGAGATTCTGGTCGGCCTTATACTTGGGGTCCTGTTCGGGATGGTCTCCGCCCTGTTGATTTCCGCCTACAGGCCTGTAAAGCAGTGGGTTTTTCCCTTGCTGATAGCAAGCCAGGCGATCCCGGTCTTTGCCATTGCCCCCTTACTGGTGCTCTGGCTGGGCTACGGGATGGCACCAAAAATCGTGATGAGCCTGCTGATTATCTATTTTCCGGTCACAGTCGGCTTTCTCGACGGCCTCAACCGGACAGAACCGGTATGGCTCAATCTCGCGGGGCTTTTGCAGCAATCGGGCCGCACCGGGCGCTTTCGAAAGCTCGTCAATCTTTATCTCTATATCAAGATCCCCTTCGCATTGCCTTCCCTCGCCTCCGGCATCCGGGTCGCGGCGGCTATTGCGCCGATCGGCGCCGTGGTCGGCGAATGGGTCGGCGCCTCATCCGGGCTTGGTTACTTGATGCTGCATGCAAATGCCAGAGTGCAAACGGACCTCATGTTCGCGAGCCTGCTGGTCCTGACCGCCATGGCGCTTCTTATCTATTATCTTATCGACGCCTTGCTTCTGCGCGCCCTGCCCTGGCTTTCAACTCACAACAACAATACAACTCAATAATGGAGCTTTAGATGAAACGACGAATACTTTGGCCACTTCTGGCCGCCTTCCTGATTCAGGGAACGACGGCGCAGGCTGCAGAAAAGCTTACCGTTCTGCTCGACTGGTTCGTGAACCCTGATCATGCCACCCTGATCATCGCCGATGAGAAAGGTATTTTCGAAAAGCATGGGCTGGATGTGGAAATGATCGCGCCTGCCGATCCGAGCGCACCGCCAAAGCTTGTTGCGGCCGGCAAGGCCGATCTGGCCATTTCCTATCAACCACAGCTACATTTGCAGGTGGAGGAAGGGTTGCCGGTCAAGCGGATCGCAACCCTGGTTGCGACACCGCTTAACAGCCTTGTCGTGCTGAGGGACGGACCCGTGAAAACCCTCGCTGATCTGAAAGGCAAGAAAATCGGCTATTCGGTCGGCGGGTTTGAAACTGCCCTGCTGACGGCCATGCTCTCGCCTCATAACATTTCCGCGGATGATGTGACGCTGATCAACGTCAATTTTTCCCTGTCACCCAGCCTGCTTTCCGGGCAGGTCGATGCAGTGATTGGCGCCTTCCGGAATTTCGAGCTTAACCAGATGGATATTGAAGGCTATCCCGGTCGTGCCTTCTACCCCGAAGAAGAAGGTGTTCCGGCCTATGACGAACTGATCGTTATCGCCCATTCAGACAAGCTGGACGACCCGCGCCTGAAACCGTTCGTCGATGCGTTGGAAGAAGCAGTGCAATTTCTTGTCAACCATCCGGACGAAAGCTGGAAACTGTTTATCAAAAATCACAAAGAGCTGGATGATGAATTGAACCGGCGCGCTTGGGCCGATACCTTGCCGCGTTTTGCGCTACGACCAGCGGCCCTTGATGTTGGCCGATATGAGAGGTTTGCCGCCTTTATGCAGGCGCAGGGCTTGATTAAAGAAACGAAAAGTGCGGATAGCTACGCCGCCGTTGTTAACTAGCGACTAAAAAAAAGAGAAAAGATGTGTCGTCCGGAAATTATTCCGGACGCTCAATCTCTGCTACCTGTGGCCCCTTCGGGCTATCGCCAATCCGGACATTCATCTTCTGGCCTGCCTGTACCGGCAGGGCGCCTTCACGGCGCAGTGTTTCCATATGAACGAAGATGTCCTGGGTTCCATCGCCTCGTGTCAGGAAGCCATATCCCTTGACCGGGTCAAACCACTTGACTTCCACCTCGACGAAATCCCCTTCTGGCTGCACAGCAGGGTGATTGGTCACGTTGTTTTTCTCTGGCACCCGAGGTTCAAAAGGAACAGCCGTCGATGTATCGATATCAAGAACCTTAATTGCCTGCAGACCCTTCGATCGACGCACAACAACACAGGTTACGCTAACACCTTCCGCCACATATTCATGACCCGCTTCGCGCAAACAAGAAAGATGCAGAAAGATATCACCCGGTTCGTTATTCGGTGTTAAAAAACCAAAACCCTTGACCGTGTTGAACCATTTAACACGTCCTGTCATTTCAAAGGTTGCTTCCGGGGATTCGTTCGATTTTGCCTCTTCCTGCTTACTCCGCAATTGTTCAATTTTGGCTGTCATATATTACTCCCGAACTTGACGGACGAATTGTGACGTCTCGCCAGAACAACAGTTTAACACAATATTAAGGAAACTTTCAATATTCGAATTAGTTAAGCCTTAACTGTTCTATCGATGATTAAAAAGGACGTAGAATTCACTGATAATCGGCAGTCTGTTCGCCAATTCGATTTCTCCACCGTTGATACTTGCGAACATGGAAATCCCGTGGCATATACGGAGGCAAGTCATCGATCACCCAGGAGTGTCACTCCCTAAAATTTAACCATGACGACAAACGACAGGGAATAAAGGACGTTGTTGAAAACCATTAGTTTGTTTCTTGTGCTTATGGCTGTCTGGCTTTTGTTGTCGGGGCATTACACGCCGCTGATCACAGGGTTTGGCGTTGTGTCCTGCCTGTTGTCTGCGCTCATTGCCTATCGCATGGACGTGATCGATCATGAAGGTCATCCCATCTATCTGGGCCCCCGTATAATTTTCTATTGGGGCTGGCTGGTCGGTGAAATCTTCAAGGCGAATATCGATGTCGCCAAATGCGTCCTGTTCCCAAAGAAGTTTCTACGGCCAAGCATGTTCACGGTCGTCGCCAGCCAGAAATCCGATCTCGGGCGAGTCATCTATGCCAACTCCATCACCTTGACACCGGGCACCGTGACCGTCGATCTCGACGACGACAAGGTTATGGTTCATGCCATGACGACAGGTTCTGCGGACGGCGTGAAAGGCGGGGATATGGACCGCCGGGTAACCAAGGTGATGAGAGAGACATGATGATTTACGCAATTACCGCCATCGCCATATTGATCAGCATTGCGCTTGCCCTCACCCGGGCTATTCTGGGCCCGACATCCTATGATCGCATTTTGTCAGCCAATGCAATCGGAACAAAGACCGTGCTGCTGATCGGGGTCATGGGATTTCTTGCCGGGCGCCCTGACTTCCTGGATCTCGCCCT
The DNA here is from genome assembly GCF_017313765.1 of Sneathiella sedimenti. GTDB lineage: Bacteria > Pseudomonadota > Alphaproteobacteria > Sneathiellales > Sneathiellaceae > Sneathiella > Sneathiella sedimenti. The sequence continues at coordinate 357,902 of NZ_JAFLNC010000005.1, forward strand.
GGTCTATGCGCTTGTCAATTTCATTGGCACCCTCGCCGTTTTGAAATATTTCAAATTTGGAACCTTGCGCGGCACTCTTTCAAAACCGGCGGATAATTCCTGATGGATCTTATACTTGATATCGCCACCTGGGTCCTGTTGCTGGCCGGTAGTGCGCTCCTGCTTATTACGGGGCTTGGCCTGCTGCGACTGCCTGATCTGTATACCCGCATCCACGCCGGCGGCATGGCCGATACGCTGGCAACATTCCTGATATTTGTCGGGCTGTCATTGCAAAGTGGCTTTTCCCTTGTCTCGGTCAAGCTTCTGTTGGTGATCGTATTCATATTCTTCACCAGCCCAACCGCTTCCTACGCCTTGGCACAGGCGAGCTTCGTTGCGGGGCTTAAGCCAAAACTCGACGGCTTTGGCGATAGAGATCAAACAAAAGAAGACGCGTAACCAAATTCTGAGCGAGAGGGAGACAGGACCATAGCCGCCTTTGTAGATGTTTTTCTGATGCTATTGCTGATTGCCGGGACCATGGCCGTTCTTTTGGTGCGAAATCTTTTCGTCGCGACCATGCTTCTGGGAATTGTCAGTTTCACCATGGCGCTGATTTTTATCAGCCTGGATGCGGTTGATGTTGCCTTTACCGAAGCCGCGGTCGGTGCTGGTATCAGCACAGTGCTTTATATTGGCACCCTGGCCCTTGTTGGCTCGCAGGAGAAGGATAAGCCGAGATTTGCGGCCGGGCCCATGGTCATCTGTCTCGCGGTAGGGGCCGTTCTTTATTATGCGACCTATGAAATGCCCCGCTTCGGCGAGGCGGATAATCCGGTCCATACGCATGTCGCCCCGCGCTATATCGAGGATAGCCCGACTGAAATCGGCGTTCCCAATATGGTGACTTCAGTTCTCGCAAGCTATCGCGGATACGATACCTTTGGTGAAACCACCGTGATTTTCACAGCCGGGATTGGCGTTCTCCTCATCCTGCGGCAACGTCGGCGGCGCAAGAATGAGGATGATGAGACTGACGTCCCGCTTGATGAGGGGAAAACCGGACGAAAGGGAAGCCTGAGCGGGCTTGGAAGTGAGCATGATCTTATTCCCCATGTGATCGCCAAGCTCTTGATTCCGTTCATATTTGTTTTCGCCCTCTACGTCCAGTTCCATGGCGACTACGGTCCGGGCGGCGGCTTCCAGGCAGGTGTGATTTTTGCGGCAGGCATTATTCTGTACGCCCTCGTTTTCAGTCTTGAATATGCGCGGCACGTCATCAATGAAAAGGCGATCCTTCTCCTGATTTCTGCTGGTGTCCTGCTCTACGGCGGTGTTGGGGTCGCCAGCATGTTGCTTGGCGGTAATTTCCTCGACTACAACGTTCTCGCGAGTGATCCGGTGGCAGGTCAGCATCTTGGTATTCTGTTGGTGGAACTGGGTGTCGGCATAACGGTGACAGCAGCCATGCTGGCCATTTTCTACGCCTTTGTCGGGCGCGCCGACCTGATTGCCGCCAAGGCAGAGCAGGAGAATAACTGATGTCCTTTGGTTTCTTCAATTACTGGGTATTCATCATCCTGCTGATGATCGGCCTGTACACGGTGATGAGCCGGTCCAACCTCGTCAAGAAAATGATCGGGCTCTCACTTTTCCAGATTTCCGTTTTTCTGTTTTACATCAGCATGGGCAAAATCAGTGGCGGCACGGCCCCCATTGTTGTTGAGAACATCACAGACGGAGCCGCTCCCGTCTATTCGAACCCGCTCCCGCATGTGCTTATCCTGACGGCGATTGTTGTCGGTATCGCCACAACGGCACTCGGCCTGTCGCTGGTCGTGCGTATCCGGGAATCCTTTGGCACCATAGACGAAGAAGAAATTCTCGAGATGAAGGATGGCGCCTGACATGCTGTCTATGAGTTCCCAGTTCCCCATTTTAGTAGCAATCATTCCCCTAATGGCGGCGCCTGTCTGCGCGTTATTGCGAGGGAGAAACGCCCCATGGGCCTTCACGACGATTGCCAGCGCCTTTGCGTTTTATGTCAGCCTTCAACTTCTCCTGACCGTTGCGTCCTCCGGCCCGATCTCCTATGAGCTCGGCGGCTGGGCCCCGCCTTGGGGAATTGAGTATGTGGTCGATCTGTTAAGCGGCTTTTTGCTGGTGTTGATCAGCGGGATCAGCACAGGCGTCCTGCTCTTCGCCAGAGAAAGTGTCGTAAAGGAAATTCCAACCTCGCAGCTCGGCCTGTTTTTCGCGGCCTATTTGCTGGCGCTGACCGGCATGCTCGGCATCTGTATCACGGGCGACGCCTTCAACGTCTTCGTATTCCTGGAGATCATGTCCCTCTCCTCCTACGCGCTTATCGCCATGGGAGAACGGACCGACAAACGCGCCCTGACCGCTGCGTTTCAGTATCTGATCATCGGCACCGTCGGCGCAACCTTCTATCTGATCGGCGTCGGCCTCATCTACATGATGACCGGGACGTTGAATATCGCGGATATCGCGGCGCGCTTTCCTGAAATCGAAGGCACCCGTCCGATACTGGCGGCCGCCGGGTTTATCGTCATCGGACTGGCGATCAAGCTGGCGCTCTTTCCGTTTCATGTCTGGCTGCCGAACAGCTATACCTATGCGCCCAGCATCATAACCGCCTTTTTTGCCGGAACGGCAACCAAGGTCGGGGTCTATCTGTTGATCCGCTTTATTTTCACGGTGTTCGGCGTGAACTACAGCTTCACCGGCCTCGAACTTACGGATATCCTTCTGCCGCTCGCGGTTCTCGGGTTTCTATCAATGTCGGCCGTGGCGATTTACCAGACAAATATCAAGCGGCTCCTCGCCTATTCCAGTGTCGCCCAACTCGGATATATGATTCTCGGGCTGGCACTTGCGAGCGAGAGCGGACTAACGGCATCGATCGTGCATATCTTCAACCATGCCATCGTCAAGACAGGTCTATTTCTGTCCGTGGGCTGCATGTTTTATGTCGTCGGCTCAAACTACCTGAAGGATTTGGACGGGATCGGGCGAAGGATGCCGATTACCACGTTCGGCTTTGTTCTGGGCGGGCTTGGCCTGATCGGCGTCCCGCTGACTCCCGGCTTTATCAGCAAATGGTATCTGGTGGTGGCGGCTCTCGAAAAGGGATCGTTCATCGGATACGGCCTGGTCGCCCTCCTGATGGTATCCAGCTTGCTCGCCGTGATTTACATCTGGCGGGTGGTAGAGGTCGCCTATTTCCGCGATCCACCCGATGGTGCAGAAAAAGAGGAAGCACCGATGTCCCTCCTGGTACCGACCTGGCTCTTCATTCTGGGCAGTTTCTATTTCGGCATAGAAACCAGCTTTAGCGTCGGCATGGCCAAAGCGGCCGCCGCCTTTCTGATGGGGGGCGCGTAAAATCATGTTTGCCCTTGAAACCCATGTCGCTCTTTCCCTGATTATTCCGCTTGTTGGCGCTATCGGAATTGCGATTACGTCGTCCGCGCCCAACATCCGCGAAACAGTCACGCTGGTCACCTCGGTCCTGCTTTGCCTCAATGTCTTCAGCATTCTGCCCGGGATCATGGATGGCGCGGAACCCGCTGTTTTACTGGTCGAATTGCTCCCCGACATTGCGCTCACCCTGAAGGTCGAGCCCCTCGGCATGACATTTGCGGCCGTGGCGTCTTCTCTCTGGATCATCAACTCGATCTATTCCATCGGCTATATGCGCGGGAATAACGAGCCCCGCCAGACCGGCTTTTATATCTGCTTTGCCATCGCGATTGCCGCGACGATGGGCGTCGCTTTCTCCGGCAACCTGCTGACCTTGTTCGTATTTTACGAGGTCCTGACGCTGTCGACCTATCCATTGGTCACGCATAAGAAGAACGCGGATGCCCTGAAAGGCGGCCGGATCTACCTTGGTATCCTGATCGGCACCTCCATCGGGCTGTTCCTGCCCGCGATCATCTGGACTTGGACCCTTGCGGGAACGGTCGATTTCGTAAAGGGTGGCATCCTTTCAGGCCATGCCGGCGCCGGGGTAACGGGAGTTCTTCTGTTCCTCTTTATGTACGGGATTGGCAAGGCCGCCTTGATGCCGATCCATCGCTGGCTACCCGCCGCAATGGTGGCCCCGACACCGGTCAGCGCCCTGCTGCATGCTGTCGCCGTGGTGAAAGCCGGCGTGTTCTCAGTGCTGAAAGTAGTAATTTATATTTTCGGCATTGATTTTCTTACAGAGACAGGCGCGGCAGAATGGCTTACATGGGTCGCTGCCTATACACTTATCGCGGCTTCGGTCGTTGCGCTCACCAAGGATAACCTGAAAGCGCGGCTCGCCTATTCCACCATCAGCCAGCTCGCCTATGTGGTTCTCGGGGCCTCGATGGCAACGTCCATGGCGGTGGCTGGCGGCGCACTCCAAATCGTCATGCATGCCTTTGGCAAGATCACCCTCTTTTTCTGCGCAGGCGCCATCTATACTGCTGTGCATAAAACAGAAATCAGTGATATGCGCGGCCTCGGCCGGCAGATGCCCATTACCTTCATCGCCTTCCTGATCGGCTCCCTCAGCATCATCGGCCTGCCGCCACTCGGCGGAAGCTGGAGCAAGTTTTACCTGATGCTTGGAGCCGCAGAGGCCGATGAGATTTACCTGATGATCGTGCTGCTGGTAAGTTCGCTCCTCAACATCGCGTACCTGCTACCAATTGTTGCCCGCGCCTTCTTCTATCCGCCGCTCGGGCAGATCGAAGAGCCGACACCGGTCGGATATGAAAAATCCGATTTTTCCTGGCGGAATATACAGGAGGCACCGCTCTTTTGTGTGCTGCCTCCGGTGCTGACCGCTCTGGCCTGTGTGGTCCTCTTCTTCCTTGCGGACCCGATCGTCAGGCTGATCGAACCCATTTTGACGCCATAGGGATTGAAAAGATGTCAAAACCGGATGACGAGAAAAAATATTGGCTGGATGAGCCAAAGAATATCGACAAGGTGTTTTACGCCGTCCTGATTCTTTGTGCGTTGGTAGCCGTACCCGACATTCTGTCGCTTCTCAATATTCTCTACCACAAGCATATCGAATTTGAGTTTGAGAATATCTTCGAGTTTTACTCCCTGTATGGTCTGGTTTGCTACGTCGGGCTCGTTTTGATCGCCAAGAAACTCCGTAACGTCTTGATGCGGGATGAGGATTACTATGATTGAAGGTCTTAATCCCGGGTTCATCCTGATTTTCGGCGCCCTGCTGGTCCCGTTCACGAATGGGATCATCCGTTCTATTCTGCTCCTGACGCTGCCCGTCCTCGCGCTCGCACAGATTTATACCCTCGGGCTTGGCACCTGGGGCCAGTATGAATTTCTCGGTCTTTCAATCGAGTTGACCCGTATAGATCCCCTTGCGCGGATATTCGGCACTGTCTTCTGCCTGGCGGCTTTTATGGGCATGATCTATGCCCTACACGTGAAAGACACGGTCCAACATTTCGTTGCCCTGATCTATATCGGCTCCGCCATCGGCGCAGTCTTTGCCGGCGACATGGTGACGCTCTTCGTTTTCTGGGAGCTGACGGCAATATCCTCCGTCTTCCTGATCTGGGCAAGCCGGACGGAACGCGCCTACAAGGCGGGCATGCGGTACCTGATCATCCAGGTGTCCTCCGGCGTTATTCTGCTCGGCGGGATCATTCTCTACTATCAGGAAACCGGCTCGATCGCCTTCAACTATATCGGGCTCACAGGCCTTGCGAGCGGATTGATACTGGTTGCCTTCGGCATCAAGAGCGCGTTTCCCTTCCTGCATAACTGGATGCAGGACGCCTATCCGGAAGCGACCGTCACCGGCACGGTGATCCTCTCCGCCTTTACGACGAAGCTTGCTATCTACACGCTGGCGCGGGCCTTTCCCGGAACGGATATCCTGATCCCGATCGGTGGCGCCATGACCGTCTTCCCGATCTTCTTTGCTGTTTTGGAGAACGATCTCCGGCGTGTCCTTGCCTACTCTCTCAATAACCAGCTTGGCTATATGGTGATCGGCGTTGGCATCGGGACCGAACTTGCGATTAACGGTACCGCGGCCCATGCCTTCGCGCATATTATGTACAAGAGCCTGCTGTTCATGTCGATGGGCGCTGTCCTGTTCCGAACCGGCACGATCAAGGCGTCGGAATTAGGCGGGCTATACAAATCCATGCCCATAACAATGATCTTCTGTATCATTGGCGCCGTTTCCATTGCGGGATTCCCTCTGACCGGCGGGTTCGTCTCGAAGGCCATGATCCAGTCGGCGGCCGCAGACGGCGGCATGGTCGTGATCTGGCTTGTCATGCTGTTCGCCAGCGCCGGTGTGATGGACCATTCCGGCATCAAGGTGCCCTTCTTCACCTTCTTCGCCCATGACAGCGATATCCGGGTAAAGGAAGCGCCGAAGAACATGCTGTTTGCAATGGGATTTGCTGCGTTCTTCTGCATCGGGATCGGTGTCTTCCCAGGGCTGCTGTACGAACTGCTTCCCTATGAGCCGACCTATCATCCCTACACAGCAGGTCATGTGATTACCTCACTGCAGCTCCTGTTCTTTGCCACGCTCGCCTTCGCACTCCTGATGCGCTACAAAATCTACCCGCCGGAGCTTCGGTCTACGAACCTCGATTTCGACTGGTTTTATCGCGTCCCGCTGAAATGGCTGGCCCTGTATACAGGCCGGTTGATCCTGATTGTCTGGAACTGGATCCTGGGTATTGCGAATAACATTGTCTACAGCGTCATTAATACAACGGCCAACACGCATGGAAACGGCAAGATCCTCGCACGGACAACGGCGTCTAGTACGGCGGTGATGATCATCGTGGCGGTGCTGGGCTTTGTTGTGGTGTTCTTCTACCGCTTCCTGCAGCAGCCGGTGCCAATGTAGGTTTGGTCAATTCAGGACGACATTATCCTTGGTGACAATCCGTTTCTTGGGCATCCATCGGGTGACGGAGCGTCCGTCGGCGGTAAAGCGGACCTCTTGTTTCTCGGTCGGGGCCGCCTCAAGGTTTGTCCGGCCGCCATCGCGAAATGACGGAACGGGTTGGGCAGGATCATTGCCGACACCCGGTGATGGTACCCCTTTCCGGTAGGCTGTAGCCATATCAGCGATCTGAATTTCCGAATTCCGTCCGCGCGCCATTGCCGAGCGGATCGCCGTATCCTTTGACAGAATAAAGTCCAGCTCCGTCTCGCCTTTGTCCTTGAACTCCGCATGAAAGGTAGAGAGATATCCCTCAACTTCTACGCTCGGCGTCAACGGATTGCTGACCTTGAGGTTATTCTCAAGCGCCAGGAATATATCCGGCTCAATCGGTCCGGCCGCGGTTGCGAGAAACGTTGCCGGCATTAGTTTTCTCTGCTTATGGGTCGCCGCATAAAGCGCCTGTGACAGATAGAGAAGTTTCAGCAAAAAAGGCACATCAGACGCCTTGTCGGACGTCCAGCGTTGATTTTTCAGCCAGCAGAGAATGTCAAAAGTCGAGCGTGTCGCAGGGCGCATATATCTGGTCCCGTTAAGTTTTTTTATATGGCCCAACCTACGAGGTAATGGTTAATCCCCGCTTAATAAAAAGCCGACTTCGTTGTCTTAATGTCACAAAAAATTGCAATTAACCCAAAGTAACCGGACACACTACCTTTAGACGAATAAATATGTTGTAAAATCTCTGTATATAATTTATTTCTGCGCGGCCATTTTTTGACCGAGAGGCGAAATGTTGATGACGGATTTTACCACATCTCTTGACGAGATTACCCACCCGGCGCTGGTTGATCTGGTGAAATACTGGCAACAACTCGACCCTGCGCCGACAATACCAAACCGCCAGCAGTTCAATCCCGTCGATATCCCGCATTGCCTTCGGCACATCGTCCTTTTTGATGTTGGTACCGACAGGCCAAGATATTACATCCGTCTCGCTGGCTCACTGGTCAATCCCGTCTATCAAAAATCCATAACCGGGCAATATCTCGAAAACATTCTAGACGAGCAGGACCGCGAGAAGATTATCGCCCAGTTCGACTACACGGTTACCCATCAGCAGCCAACATACATGGCCAGTTCGGCCCGCACCCCCTCTGATCAGAATCTAAATTATGAGCGTGTTGTGCTGCCCCTGACGACAAGCGGCGACAAGGCAGACAAGTTACTGGTGGGCATAAATTTTTTCAATGTCAGGCACCATCTGATAGACCGCCCGAGATTCAAATTGTAGGCCCCGATAACGGGCTTGCTCTTCCTGTTCTTCATGGAGTAGGCTAGATGTAATCAATCAAGTCAACGTCGGGAGAGATACCATGCAAATGAGCGGTGAGGAACTTATCAACGCCTCACGGGCGGAGGTCTGGGACGCGTTGAACGATCCCGAAATTCTGCGCCAGTCAATCCCTGGATGCCAGTCTGTCGAAAAGGTGAGCGACACGGAATTTACCGCAACAGTAAAGGTCAAGGTAGGCCCCGTCTCCGCCAACTTCAAAGGCAATGTAACGTTAAGCAATATTGATGCCCCGAACGGCTATACCATTACCGGAGAGGGTAAGGGCGGCGCGGCGGGCTTTGGCAAGGGCAGCGCGGATATTTCCCTGAAAGACGGCGATAACGGTACTTTGCTCTCCTATGACGTTAACGCGTCCGTCGGCGGAAAAATGGCGCAGATCGGCTCCCGCCTGATAGATGGCACGGCAAAGAAGCTGGCGTCCGAATTTTTCACAAAATTCAATGAAATTGTCAGTTCCGGCCATCAAGAACCTGAGGTTGAACATTTGGTGGCTGAGGAAACTCCCGCCAGCGAAGCCCCTGTCCCTGAAGCAGGTGCGCAGGCAAAGGCATCATCGCCCCCGCGTGCAGAGAAAGCCGCCTCACCCGACTGGATGCGGCCCGCGATCCTGATTCCGCTGGGGATTATAGCTGCCATCATACTGTTCTATCTTGCCGGCGACTGATTTTAATCTTTGAAAAGCCTTTACAGCTATTGACGTCGCGCTAGATCAGTTGGAAACTCTTATTCGAATAAAACGAAAGTTCTGTATTTCAGTCTGGCACATCGAAACGAACTCAAACAAAACGTTAGATCAAGGGAGGAAGATCATATGACAACCGTTAACATGACGGTGAACGGGAAAAAGGTTAGCGCCGATGTTGCGCCCAACACCCTGCTCGTTCAATTTATCCGTGAAAATCTCCGACTGACCGGCACTCACGTTGGTTGTGATACCAGCCAGTGCGGTGCCTGCACCGTTCATGTCGACGGTGATAGTGTCAAATCCTGTACGATGCTGGCGGTTCAGGCTGACGGCGCGGAGGTCACCACCATTGAAGGTCTGGCGAAGAATGGCGAGTTGCATCCGATGCAGGCCGCCTTCAAGGAAAACCACGGCCTGCAGTGCGGCTTTTGCACTCCCGGCATGATCATGAGCGCGGTTGACCTTGTAAAGCGCAACCCGAACCCTTCCGAGGAGACAATCAGGACCGAGCTTGAGGGCAATATCTGCCGATGCACGGGCTATCATAACATTGTCAAATCAGTCAAAGCAGCAGCGGAGAATATGGGAGGGTGATCAATGTCTGTCGAAAATGGAATTGGCGCCTCAGTCAGGCGTAAGGAAGACCAACGGTTTATAACCGGCAACGGCCACTATCTGGACGATATCAACAGGGTTGGGCAGGCCTACGGCTATTTTCTGCGCTCGCCCTATGCGTTTGCCAAAATCAAGAATATTGACCTGAGCGCAGCCAAGGCAGCACCGGGGGTTGTCGATATCTTCACAGGCGCGGATATGGTTGCCGATGGGATTGGCGGCCTGATCTGCGGCTGGGGCATTACCAGCAAGGACGGCTCGCCCCATAACGCCCCTCCCCATAACAGCCTCGCCGTTGATGCGGTCCGGCATGTCGGGGACCAGGTTGCCTTCGTGATTGCCGAAAGCCTGCAGCAGGCAAAAGACGCCGCAGAGCTGATAGAGGTAGATTACGAGGTTTTAACCCCCGTTACAAACATTTCCAAAGCCTTGGATTCAGGCGCTCCACAGATACATGACGAAGCGCCCGGAAACCTCTGTTATGACTGGGAATTGGGTGACAAGGCGGCGGTGGATGCCGCCTTTGCCAATGCGGCTCATGTCTCGAAGATTGACGTGGTGAACAACCGTCTTTCGCCGAACCCGATGGAACCACGTGCCGCCCTCGGCGAGTATGACGCAGGCAGTGGGGAGCTGACCCTTCACACGACCAGCCAGAATCCCCATGTCGCCCGCCTGATCATGTCAGCTTTCCTGGGCATCGCGCCTGAGAACAAGCTGCGCGTGATCGCCCCAGATGTGGGCGGTGGCTTCGGCAGCAAGATTTTTGTCTATGCCGAGGAAACGACGACCATCTGGGCAGCCCGGAAAATCAACCGTCCCGTCAAATGGACGGCCGATCGATCCGAAGCATTCCTCACGGACGCCCATGGCCGCGATCATGTCACTCATGCGGAACTGGCAACGGACAGTGACGGCAAGATCCTGGCGTTCCGGGTCTCGACCCAGGCGAATATGGGGGCTTATCTCTCGACCTTCGCCAGTGCCGTGCCAACCTATCTTTACGGAACTCTCTTAAGTGGTCAGTACAAAATCCCGAGCATCTATTGCGAGGTGCAGGCCGGGTTCACCAACACGACGCCGGTGGATGCCTATCGCGGCGCCGGCCGGCCGGAGGCCACCTACGTTGTCGAACGCATGATGGATACGGCAGCGCGGGACCTCAAGATGGATCCCACGGAATTCCGCCTTAAAAACTTTATCCAGCCGGATGCCTATCCGTATGAGACACCGGTCATCATGACCTATGACTCAGGCGATTATCCCCTTGCCATGAATATGGCGAAGGACATGATCGACTATAACGGATTTGCCGCCCGCAAGGCCCAGTCAGAGGCCAATGGCAAGATCCGCGGTATCGGCGTCGCCGCCTATATCGAGGCCTGCGGCATTGCCCCTTCTGCGGCCGTCGGCTCGCTCGGGGCCGGCGTGGGTCTCTGGGAATCAGCAGAGGTTCGCTTCAACCCGACAGGCAGCGTGACAGTCTTTACCGGCAGTCACAGCCATGGACAGGGCCATGAAACAACTTTCGCCCAGATTATCTCCGACAAGCTCGGCGTGCCGATCGAAAGTGTCGAGGTGGTGCATGGTGACACCAGCAAGGTGCCCTTCGGAATGGGCACCTATGGGTCCCGTTCCCTCGCCGTCGGCGGATCAGCCATAGTGAAAGCCATCGACAAGATCGTCGAGAAATCGAAGAAGATTGCCGCCCACCTCATGGAAGCCTCGGTCGAGGATATCGAGCATGAACATGGCGTCTTCTCGGTCGCCGGGACAGACAAGAAACTGACCATGGGCGAGATCGCCTTTGCGGCCTATGTCCCGCATAATTATCCCGCGGATCTGGAGCCGGGCATGGCGGAAAATGCCTTCTATGACCCGCTCAACTTCACTTTCCCGGCGGGGACCCATATTGCGGAAGTCGAGATTGATCCGGCGACAGGCGTTGTCGACATTGTCGACTGGGCGGCCGCAGATGACTTCGGCAATATCATCAACCCAATGATCGTTGAAGGGCAGGTTCATGGCGGTGTCGCACAAGGCATTGGTCAGGCGCTGCTTGAAGGCGTGGTCTATGACGATGAAAGCGGACAGCTTCTCACTGGTTCCTACATGGATTACTGCATGCCACGGGCCGATGATCTTCCGAGTTTCCGCATCGCTACGACGAACACCCCCTGCCCCAGCAATCCGCTGGGCGTCAAGGGGTGCGGCGAGGCGGGCGCCATCGCGGCCCCCGCGGCCCTTATGAACGCTATCGTCAATGCGTTGGGTAAAGATATTGATATGCCGGCGACGCCTGAAAAGGTCTGGCGCGCCATCAACAGCAACTAAGAAGGGACCAACCCATGTATTCATTCGATTATGAACGCCCTTCGGGGGTAAATGAGGCAGTTTCCGCCATTGGTGAAGACGACAAGTTTCTGGCCGGCGGCCAGACCTTGCTGCCGACCCTTAAGCTCCGTCTTGCGCAGGCGGGGAAGCTGGTTGATCTTGGCGGGATTGCGGAACTTAAAGGTATCAGCGTCAGCGGGTCAGAGGTTTCCATCGGTGCCATGACCCGTCATGTTGATGTCGCCAATTCAGCAGATGTCAAATCCGCTATCCCTGCCCTTAGCTATCTTGCCAGCCATATTGGCGATGCACAGGTGCGAAACCGGGGCACGATTGGCGGCTCCATCTCTAACAATGATCCGGCGGCGGATTATCCGGCAGCCCTTGTAGGACTTGGTGCAACGGTTCACACCAACAAGCGCAGCCTCTCGGCGGAGGATTTCTTTGTCGACCTTTTTGAGACTGCGCTGGAAGAGGATGAACTGGTCACCAAGGTCACCTTCCCCATTCCCGAGAAGGCGGGGTATGCTAAGTTTCCAAACCCGGCGTCCCGTTATGCCCTAACCGGCGTCTTCGTCGCGAAAACGGCGCAAGGCGTGCGCGTTGCGGTCACCGGCGCAGGTCCATGCGTGTTCCGCCAGACGGATATGGAAGCTGCGTTATCCAGTAACTTTTCAGCGGACGCACTATCGGGCATCAAGACCGAGGCATCGGGCCTGAGTGCCGATATCCATGCCTCCGCCGACTACCGGGCAAACCTGATCTCCGTCATGGCGGCGCGGGCGGTTAAGGCCGCGTCATAATCTACCCCGGTAATGCGGACAGCGACTAAAGGGGAAGTTTTGGCTTCCCCTTTCCACTTTAATCCCCATTTCCCCAATTCGGGGTCAAGTTTCCGGCGCAACCAGGATTAAGTAACCAAGGAAAATCCGACGATCATGACAAATGTCCAACCGCAATCCATCGATGCCGTACAGGACCTGTTACAAAACGCTAATTATGTGGCGGATCGCAGCCTGGCCACTGTCCTCTTTCTGTCGCTCAAAATGGGGCGTCCGCTGTTTCTGGAAGGGGAAGCCGGGGTTGGCAAGACGGAAATCGCCAAGGTGCTGGCGGAACAGCTGGGGCGCCCGTTGATCCGGCTGCAATGCTATGAAGGCCTCGACGTCAGTTCCGCCGTCTATGAGTGGGACTATGCCCGCCAGATGATCGAGATCCGGCTGGCAGAGGCAACCGAAACGGCCGACCGTGACCGCCTCAGCAGTGATATTTTCTCGGAAAAATTTCTGATCAAGCGGCCGCTTCTGAAGGCCCTGGAAAGCACTGTCGGCGGGGCGCCTGTCCTGTTGATCGATGAGCTGGACCGGACTGACGAGCCGTTTGAGGCGTTCCTGCTCGAGGTTCTTTCAGACTTCCAGGTGACGATCCCGGAGTTTGGCACCATCAAGGCGAAGGAGCCGCCGATTGTCGTTATCACATCGAACCGGACGCGGGAGATTCATGACGCGCTGAAGCGCCGCTGTCTCTATCACTGGGTCGATTATCCAAATGCAGCGCGCGAAAAGGAAATCATCACCCGGAAAATCCCCGGTGTGGAGGAACGCCTGTCAGAGCAGATCGTGCTGTTCATTCAGGAACTGAGAAAAGACCCCAATCTGTTCAAGCTGCCGGGCGTCGCGGAAACGCTGGACTGGACCAATGCGCTCAAGGAACTCGATATCATCTCCCTCGATCCGGATGTCATCAATGACACCCTCGGTGTGCTCCTTAAATATCAGGACGATATCGTGAAAATTCAGGGCAGCGAGGCCGCCGACATCATCCAGAAAATCAACACGGAGTTGGAAGCCACATGAAGGACCCGGCGGCACATACCGGCGGCACTTTCGCGGAAAACATCATGCATTTCGCGCGAACGCTACGCCGGGCCGGGCTGCCTGTCGGTCCCGGTCGGGTAATGGAGGCGATCCGCGCGGTAGAGGTGGCCGGCATTCGCCGCCGCGATGATTTTTACTGGACCCTGCATTCGGTTTTCGTCAACCGCCGCGATCAATGGGATATCTTCGATCAGGCGTTTCACGTTTTCTGGCGTAATCCGGAGCTCCTGAAGAAGATGATGGATATGATGCTGCCGACGACTTTTCTCGACAGTACCAAGCGCGATGATCAACCAGAGTTAAACCGGCGTCTTTCCGAGGCCCTGGCCCCCTCTCCCGCTGCTGACTCCGACCAGGAAAGCGAGCAAGAGGAAGTGGAGATAAACGCGACCCTCACCGCCTCGGATAATGAACTCCTGCAGTCCAAGGACTTCGAAAGCATGAGCAGGGAAGAAATGGAGGAAGCCAAAAAGGTCATGGCCACCATGCGTATGCCGATCATGGAAGTAAAAACGCGCCGCCATCAGGCGGATTTTCATGGTGGTGTGATCGATATGCGCCGAACCATGCGCGCGAGCCTTCGAAGCGGTGGGGCCAGCATTCCGCTGCGCTTCAAATCCCGCGTGACGCGGCATCCTCCCCTGATCATCCTCTGCGATATTTCGGGATCCATGGCGCAGTACAGCCGGATGCTGCTGCATTTCATGCACGCACTCACCAACGACCGCGATCGCGTCCATACATTTGTATTTGGTACGCGGCTGACTAATATAACAAGATACATGCGCTATCGGGATGTGGATGCGGCACTAGATGCGGTCAGCGAAAAAGTGGAGGACTGGTCCGGCGGCACCCGTATCGGCGCAACGGTGAAGGAATTCAACAAGTTCTGGTCGCGCCGTGTTCTTGGACAGGGGGCGGTGGTGCTCCTCATTTCCGACGGGCTCGACCGGGACGCAGGAGAAGGATTAGGCGTTGAGATGGAACGGCTGCATAAATCCTGCAGACAACTGATCTGGCTGAACCCCCTGCTCCGCTATCAGGGGTTTGAGCCACGCTCCAAGGGCGTCAAGGCGATCCTGCCCCATGTCGATCAGTTTCGGACGGTCCATAATCTCAACAGCCTGCGGGACCTCGCTGATATCCTGTCAAATCCTTTGGGCGCGCAACCTGAGAAGAGGAGTTTTGCAGCATGACCAACCCCACAACGACCCTGCCCGAAGACGACATTCTGGCCCAGGCGCTCAACTGGAAGAAAGACGGGCGGAAGGTCGCCCTCGCGACCGTTATCAGCACTTGGGGATCCGCGCCCCGTCCGGCGGGAAGCCAGCTCGCCATCGATGAAACCGGCCAGATGGCCGGCTCGGTCAGTGGTGGCTGCGTGGAGGGGGCGGTCATTCAGGAAGCGCTTGAGATCATCAAGAGTGGCGCACCGAAGACCCTGGAATTTGGCGTTAGTAACGACGAGGCCTGGGAAGTCGGCCTTGCCTGTGGTGGTAAGATCAATGTCTTTGTCGAGAAACTGGACTAAGGCGGCGCGATGAAAACGGCTCTCCTTGAAGAACTGCAACAGGCCCGCACGGAAAAGCGTCAGGTCGTCCTCGCGACTAATTTAAAGTCCGGTGATCAGAAACTATTATA
Source organism: Sneathiella sedimenti (assembly GCF_017313765.1). Lineage (GTDB taxonomy): Bacteria > Pseudomonadota > Alphaproteobacteria > Sneathiellales > Sneathiellaceae > Sneathiella > Sneathiella sedimenti. The sequence goes on from NZ_JAFLNC010000005.1 coordinate 373,339, forward strand.
TCCCTTTGAAACTGAATATAGTTCTGATCTGTCAGAAGCGGCAAGAAATGCGCTTCGGAGCGACAAACCGGCCACATTTGAGGCGGAGGACGGCCCGGTTTTCCTGAATATATTCAATCCGCCGCTCCGCCTTTTTATCGTCGGCGCGGTCCATATTGCGCAGGCTCTCGTCCCCATGGCGGCAGCTGCGGATTATGAGGTGACCGTCATCGATCCGCGCCGGAGTTTCGGTTCCAGTTTTCGCTTCCCCAATGTCACCCTTGATAATCGCTGGCCCGATGAAGCATTTGAGTCGTTATCTCCCGACCGACGCTCGGCCATCGTGACACTAACCCATGATGCAAAACTGGATGACCCAGCCCTGCAATTTGCCCTGAAATCCGACGCTTTTTACATTGGTGCCCTCGGCAGCGGAAGAACCCATGCAAAAAGACAGCAACGGTTAATCTCCGCCGGCTTTACCGAAACGGATTTCAGTCGCATACATGGCCCGATCGGTCTTGACATCGGCGCCAAGTCGCCAGCGGAAATTGCCATTTCCATCATGGCGGAGATTATCGCCGTTCTCCGCCGGAAGGAGGTCAAATGAACTTCGGCCGTCTAGCAGTAGAAAACGCGGAAGGGATTGTACTTGCCCATGCGGTGGAGGTTGCACCGGGCAAGCTGTTGAAGAAGGGTCATGTCCTCACCAAGGCGGACATAGATTCTATTAAAAACAATGGCATACAGACCATTCTTGGTGCGAGAATTGATGAAACCGATATGTCGGAGGACACCGCCGCGGCGACGGTCGCCGCCCCTCTCGCGGGTGCCAATGTGACCGTCAAGCCCCCGTTCACCGGCCGCGCCAACCTGTTTGCTGCAAAGCGCGGGATAGCCGTCATCAACGAGGCGCAAATAAAGACGCTCAACCACATTGACGAGACAATTACCATCGCAACGGTGAAGGGATATGAGTTGGTAGAGGCCAACCAGATGCTGGCAACCGTGAAGATCATCCCCTTCGCGGCCCCAAAGAACAAGGTGGAGAAAGTCCTGTCCTGCATGGAGAGTGCCGCGCAACCAATTGTTTCCATTCATCCTTTCGTCAAGAAAAGGATCGGCGTGATCTCGACGATGCTGCCGAATACAAAGGAAAAGGTGATTGCAAAGTCGGAACGGATCATGGCCGACCGTCTGGAACGATGTGACAACCAAATTGATGTCAGTCGACGCTGCGATCATCATGAGACAGCTCTTGCCGAGGCCATATCGGCGCTCGATAAGGAAGGATGCGATTTTATCCTGATTTTCGGCGCCTCCGCCATTACGGACCGGAATGACGTCATTCCTGCGGCCCTGAAGCAGGTGGGCGGCGAGATCGATCATTTCGGCATGCCGGTTGACCCGGGCAACCTTCTCCTCCTTGGTCATCTTCGGGAAAAGCTTGTTATCGGCCTGCCCGGCTGCACCCGTTCCCCGAAACTGAACGGGTTTGACTTTGTCCTCGATCGTCTACTTGCGGATATCCCGGTCACGGCATCGGATATCATGGATATGGGTGCCGGGGGCCTGCTAAAGGAAATCCCGAGCCGGCCGCAACCGCGCAATCAGGAAAGAAAGACGACAGCGGCGCAAGGGAAGTCGGTTGCCGTCCTTATCCTCGCAGCGGGGCAGTCCCGGCGTATGGGCAGGAAAAACAAGCTGCTGGCGGAAATCGACGGCAAGGCCATGCTGAGCCATACGGCGGAAACAGCCCTCAAATCAAAGGCGGCAGGCGTATTTGGCGTGACCGGTCATGAAAAACAGCAGGTTGAAGCCCTCTTTAACGATCTCGGGATCACGTCATTTCACAACCCAGACTATGCCCAGGGCCTGAGCAGCAGCCTCAAAACCGGGTTTCGCGCCCTCGCCGATGATTTCGACGGCGTCCTGATTTGCCTCGGCGACATGCCTCTCGTGAGTACAAGCCTGTTCAACGCCCTGATCGACGCCTTCGATGTGGAGGAAGGACGGGCGATAATCGTCCCTACTTTCCAGGGCAAACGGGGCAATCCCGTTCTCATCGGCAGCCAGTACAAAAGCGATATTCTCACCCTGACAGGCGATATCGGGGCAAAAGCCCTGATTGCGGAGAATGAATCCTATGTCTTCAATGTCGAGGCCGATAAGGACAGCATCTTCACCGACATCGATACACCAGAGGCCCTAATCGCCCTCCAGCAAGCGTGAGTAAAGAACGTGATCGATGAGCTTTATCAGAAGAATTTGCTGCGGCTTGCCGCCAACGCCACTGGCGACGGAACGCTTGACAACCCGGATGCGGAAGAAACGCTGGATAACCCCACCTGCGGCGACCGTATTACCATCCAGATCCGGCTAAAAGAGAATGAAATTAGAGAGTTAAACCACCAAAATCGTTCCTGCATGCTGTGTCAGGCGTCCGCGTCCCTGATTGGCAAACATGCCATCGGCAAAAACCTCGAGGATATTCTGGAAACACGCCACAATCTGCAATCCATGTTGCATGGAGCGCCTCTTCAGGATACATCGGAGTGGAAAGAACTTGAATATTTCAATGTTGTCGCGCTTCACAAGAGCCGGCATCATTGTGTCCTCCTTCCCTTCGACGCCCTGATCCGGGCGTTGGAGACTGCGAACAAGAAAGTCTGAGATGCGCCGTAAAAATCCAAAAATAAAAAACCTGCCGGACCTTCCTTCCCCCTGTACCGGAATTTGCAGCATGGATACGCAAAACCTCTATTGCCGGGGATGCTTCCGCACAAGAAATGAAATCGGCGGCTGGGTTTTGATGACCAATGTAGAGAAAATGGATGTTCTGAAGGAAATACGCCAGCGGCGTCGGGAATCCCGTCTTTCAGAAAAACTGCCATAATTTTGCCTACTTCCGCCCGCTTAATGCAAGCGTCGTTAATAACAATGTAAGCTTGCATTCAAGTAATGGGGGCACAAATGTATTTGAAAACCCTGAGCATTTTGACAGTTTCCTTTCTGTCCTTGCTGTTTCTTGTAATGGCGACATTCATGCCTGCCGCAACGACTCTCGTCGCCTCTTCCGATAATGACCCCGAGACCAAATGCCTGGCTCAGGCAGTTTATTTCGAGGCGCGCGGTGAACCTTTCAGCGGGCAGGTCGCGGTAGCTCAGGTCGTCCATAACCGTGTCGCGGCAAAGGGCACATCCTATTGCAAGGTGGTATTTGAAGGCAGCTCGCGCCGTAATGCCTGCCAGTTCTCCTTTGCCTGCGACGGTAAATCAGACACCGCAACAGACCAGGTTTCCTGGCAACGGGCGCTGATGGTGGCCAGCCTGGTCAGAGGCGGCAATATGCGGGACCTTTCCGGCGATGCGACCTTCTACCACGCGAATTATGTCTCCCCGACCTGGTCGAAGAGCCTGAAAGTAACCGCCAATATCGGCAATCATATTTTCTACCGTCAAATGTAGGCCCAACCTCGCGATTTCAGGATAAACTGGAGAAAGCGGCCGCAGGTCGCTTTTTTAATGCAATCCTCCCGCTTGCACACCCGGATATACGGCATTCACGAAATGTTTATTCTCCGTGACCCCGATCACATGCAGCAATCAAAAATTAATCTATATTTAAATTTGAAATTATATCAGTTCGATATATACTCGTTCGAAATATCGAAAATCTATTTTCGAGTGATAACGTGGGCGCGTTTCTCGACATTATACAGACTAAGTGGAATTAATGGATATTCGCACTTTATGCCTTGGCATCCTCACAATGGGGGATGCGAGCGGCTATGAGATTAAAAAGACCTTTGAAGATCGACTGGGCCTGATATTCCACGCCAGTTTCGGGTCAATTTATCCCGCGCTTAACAAGCTGACGGACGAAGGTCTTGTCTCCTGTCGGGAATTCAGCCAGGAAAAGCGGCCTGACAAGAAAATTTATTCCATTACCGCGAACGGTCGCTATCAGTTTTTCGACGCCATCATGAAAAAACCGGCGGCAGATCGATTCCGGTCGGAATTCCTGGCGACCTTGATGTTTTCCCATCTTCTGCCGGCATCGGTGATCTCAGAACTTATCGACGACAGAATTAAGGATCGCGCCCAGAAAATCGAGTCATTGTACGACGATTGTCAAACCAAGATGACGGACAGGGACCGGTTTCTATGCAATTTCGGTCTAAAAATGTATCAGGCGGAAATAGATTACCTGCAAGAGAATAGACACTTGCTGGAAGCGGATGCGTTAATGGGCAATCGCGCCGCCGAATGAAGCAACTTTAAACATACTCGACAAAAAGAGGTACCACTGTGAACCGCTCAATCATCATCGCAATAATTATCGCCGTAGGCGTTACGGCCTGGATTGCGTCCGGACAGATCGACATGGGCAATGACAGTGAAAGTGGCTCCGGTGATGCTGTTGCGGCAACCAAGGCGGAAAGTACTACCGCGGAAACCGCCGAAACGGAAAAAAACCAGCCCAAGATCATGGGGGTACGTTATGCCATTTCGACGGCCCAGCCGCGGGAGCAGGAAATCATCGTTCATGGAAGAACGGAAGCAAACCGGGTCGTTGATCTAAAAGCCGAAATTTCAGGCCGGGTGAAGAAGATACATGTGGATGAAGGAGATCGGGTCAAGGCAGGCGATCGCATCGTCAGCTTTGACGTCAAGGATAACCAGGCGCGTCTGCAGGAAGCACAGGCACTTGTCCGACAGCGTGAAATCGAGTTTAACGCGGCAAAAAAACTGAATAAGAAGGGTTTCAGTTCCGATACAACATTCGCAAGTGCCCAGGCCCAGCTCGACAGTGCGAATGCCCAGGTCACCGCCATGAAAATCCGCCTGAATGATCTGGTAATCACGGCGCCCTTCGATGGGTATATCGAAGCGCGGGCAGCAGAGGTCGGCGATTTCGTCAAGGACGGGAATAGCATTGCCACAATCGTGGAAAGCGATCCTTTATTGATCACGGGACAGATATCCGAACTCCAGGTCGGAAAAATAGAAGTGGGCGGCGAAGGCTCGGCCAAGCTGGTGACCGGGGAAACGGTAAAGGGCAAGGTCAAGTTCATCGGGAGGGTCGCGGAACCTGAAACACGGACCTTTCGCGTGGAACTGGAGGTGCCCAATGATGGCTATAAGCTCCGGAGCGGCGTAACGGCGGAAATCACCTTCAAGACGAGCTCGGTTGCGGCGCATTTCCTCTCCCCGGCGTACCTGACGCTGAATGACGCCGGCGTTCTTGGCCTTCGAACGGTTGGGGAGAACGATATTGTCGAGTTTCACCCGGTCCGGATCCTCTCGGACACACCGGAAGGCATTTGGGTCCAGGGACTGCCGGAAACTGTTCGCCTGATCGTCGTCGGACAGGATTTTGTGCGGGCGGGCGACAAGGTGAAACCTGACCTCTTTGTTGCCGAGGCATCCCAATGAACGCACTTATTGACGCCGCCATCAACCGTTCCAGAACGGTTATATCGGCACTCCTGCTGATATTGGTGGCCGGCGCTTACGCCTATATTGACATTGCGAAAGAATCCGATCCGGACATCAATATCCCGATAATTTACGTGTCCATGACCCACGAGGGCATCTCGCCGGAAGATGGGGAGCGGCTGCTGATCCGGCCGATGGAGCTGGAGCTGCGCTCAATCGAGGGCGTCAAGGAAATGACGGCAAGTGCCTCGGAAGGCCATGCCTCCGTTACGCTTGAATTCGATGCAGGCTTCGACGTCGACAAGGCTCTGCAGGACGTGCGTGAAAAAGTCGATATCGCCAAGAATGAACTGCCGCAGGAAACGGACGATCCAACCGTAAACGAGGTTAATTTCGCGCTTTTCCCGGTCATTGTTGTGACCCTTTCGGGCGATGTGCCGCTCCGGGCGCTGATCAAGCTGGCGAAGAATCTTGAGGACCGCGTAGAAGGCCTGCCGGGCGTGCTCGAAGCTGACATCGGTGGTGACCGCGAAGAAGTGCTGGAAGTGATCATCGATCCTGTAAAGCTCGAAAGCTACAAGATATCAAATGCCGAGCTTGCCAGTGCGGTTGTCTCGAACAACAAGCTGGTTGCCGCCGGCTCCATGGATACAGGCAAGGGCCGGTTTGCGATCAAGGTTCCGGGCCTGTACAAGACAGCCTCGGATGTTCTGGACATTCCCGTGAAGGTGAATAACGAAGGCGTTGTCACGCTTCGCGATGTAACCGAAGTACGACGCACCTTCAAGGACGCCGATAGCTATGCCCGGCTAAACGGCCGACCGGCCGTCGCCCTGGAAATCAAGAAGCGCGTCGGTGAAAATATCATTGAGACGATTGAATCCGTCAAACAGGCCGTCGCCGATGAGCAGAAATACTGGCCCGAGAATGTGGTCGTAACCTATTCACAGGATCGGTCCGAAGATATCCGCAATATGCTGCTGGACCTGCAGAACAATATTATAAGCGCCATCATTCTGGTCATGATCGTGGTGATTAGTGCGCTGGGCGTCCGCACAGCCGGTCTTGTCGGGCTGTCTATCCCCGGCTCTTTCCTCATCGGCATCCTGTATATGTATCTGTTCGGGCTAACCATTAATATTGTCGTGCTCTTCGGGCTCATCCTTGCTGTCGGCATGCTGGTGGACGGGGCGATTGTGGTGACGGAGTTCGCCGATCGGAAAATGGCGGAAGGCATAGATAAGCGAGACGCCTATGCGCTCGCTGCCAAACGCATGGCCTGGCCGATTATCGCCTCAACCGCAACGACACTCGCCGTTTTCATGCCACTGATGTTCTGGCCGGGCGTGGTCGGAGAATTCATGAAGTACCTCCCCCTCACGCTGATCACGACGCTGACCGGTTCGCTGCTGATGGCGCTTATTTTCGTGCCGACCTTGGGATCCGTATTCGGCAAGGCAGGAACGACCAATTCGAAAACCCTTGCGGCGCTGGCCGCTGCGGAGAGCGGCGACATTCGAAGCCTGGGCGGGTTTACGGGCCGTTACGTGCGTTTCCTTGCGATGTGCATTAGGCATCCTGCGAAGATCGTCTTTGTTGGTCTTGTAGCCCTGGTCGGGGTGCAGGGCTATTACGCGACACATGGCAATGGCGTCGAATTTTTCCCGGACGTCGAACCGGAAATGGCGCTGATCTATGTGCATGCGCGCGGAAATATGTCAACGGACGAGAAAGACCAGCTTGTCAGGGAAGTCGAAGCAGAGATTCTGAAACTTGACGATTTTGAGGGCCTTTATTCCCGCTCAGGGTCCACCGGCGGCGGTCAAAATGTTTCTGAAGACGTAATTGGCGTCATTCAAATGGAGTTCAAGGACTGGCAGGAGCGCCGTCCGGTCGACGAAATCTTTGCTGATATCCGCGAAAGAACGGCCCACCTCACCGGCATTATCGTGGAAGCACGTAAACCGGATAATGGCCCGCCAACGGGTAAACATGTCCAGATCCAGCTTTCTTCGCGCAATCCGGATCTCCTGCCGAAGGAAGTTGAGAAAATCCGGAATCATCTTGAAACCAATGTCAGTGACCTGATTGACCTTGAAGATAGCCGCCCTATTCCCGGCATTGAGTGGCAGGTCACGGTCGATCGTGCCCAGGCAGGGCGTTTCGGTGCGGATATACAGTCGGTCGGCAAAACGATCCAGCTCGTTACCAATGGCATCAAGGCGGACGAGTATCGCCCGAATGATGCCGATGACGAGATTGATATCCGTCTTCGCTTTCCCGACGACAAACGCAGTATCGACCAGCTGGACAACCTGCGTGTGATGACCAACAACGGCATGGTCCCTATTTCCAACTTCGTCAAGCGCGAAGCTCGCCAGAAAGTCGGTACCATCAGCCGGTCAGATTCCGAACGGATTATGACGGTCAAGGCCAATGTCGCCGCCGGCGTGCTGGTCGATGACAAGGTCAAGGAAATTCAGGCATGGATGGAGAATGAGGCGAACATCGACCCCGAAGTATCCTATGTATTCAAGGGTCAGGACGAAGAACAGAAGAAGGCCGGGGAGTTCCTTGGCAAGGCGTTTGCGGTCGCCCTCTTTATCATGGCGATTATTCTGGTGACCCAGTTTAACAGCTTCTATCACGCCTTTCTGATCCTGACGGCGGTAATCATGTCGACGATCGGTGTGTTCGTGGGTCTGATTATTACGGGGCAACCTTTCGGCATTGTCATGACGGGCGTCGGGGTCATCGCCCTTGCAGGTATCGTGGTGAACAACAATATCGTTCTGATCGATACCTATGCGCATTTACGCAAGCAGGGCATGGAGGCAATGGAAGCAGTTCTCAGGACTGGGGCGCAGCGTCTGCGTCCTGTGATGCTGACGACCGTTACGACGATTTTCGGCCTGCTGCCCATGACGCTGCAAATCAATATTGATTTCGTCTCCCGTGAAGTCGTGACCGGGGCGCCCTCCTCTCAATGGTGGGTACAGCTCTCGACGGCGGTGGCGTTCGGTCTCACCTTCGCAACGCTCCTCACCCTTGTGATGACACCGGCATTATTGATGCTGGGAGCAAATGTCAGCAGCGCGCTGGAAAAGCGCCGTGATCGTAAGGCGGCGAAGAAGACGCTGAAAAATCGTCATCCTGAACCGGCGGAATAGGCAGTCCTCTGCCCGTCCCGTTCAATATCTATGTGACCGATCGAAAAGGCTTGAGATGTCTCAAGCCTTTTTTTCTTCCTCGTCCGCGTCGTCGGTGTTCCCATCGGGATCTTCCGCATCATTATTTTTCTGAGTGTCCTGCTCCAGCAGCCGGCGATGGCTGAGGATGGAAAAGGGGATGGTCGCCATATAAATTATCGCGATCAGGGACAGCAATTGCCAGGGATAGCTCGCCAGCACCGCGGCCAACCCACCAACCAATAGCAGGACCGGCATAATAAAACGCCGTGCGATGCGAATGCGCTTGATGGAGAAGGTGGGAATACGACTGGCCATCATAAAGGCCATGAACAGCATCCAGGCAGCATTCAGGACGGCCGAGCGGAAAAAATCGCTCTCCGTATAGAAGTGCATTACCATGAACAGCAGCGAAATCGAGGCACCCGCCGGTGCCGCAATCCCGGTGAAATAACGGTTGGCCCAGACGGGTTGTTTCTGGTCCATCATGGAATTGAACCGTGCCAGGCGAAGCGCGCAAGAGATAGTAAAAATCAGCGCAATAATCCAGCCGACACCGCCGAGACCGCTTTCCAGCGTCCATAGGAACAGCACCAAACCCGGAGCGACGCCAAAACTTACGAAATCGGACAGGGAATCAAGCTCCGCCCCGAATTTCGAGGTACTTTTGAGCAACCGAGCCATGCGTCCGTCGAGCCCATCCAGTACACCGGCCGCCAAGATCGCAATAACCGCCATCTCCCATTTCCCGTCGAGTGAGAAGCGCACGGACGTCAGTCCGGCACACAGGGCCAGCAGGGTTAACATGTTCGGTATCAGAGAGTTAAGCGACATAAACCGCAAGCGGCGGCGCTGTTGAAAGGTCATTTAACGAACCTCCAGCGCCATTGGCGCCTCATTCTTTCCCTTCAAATCGGCAATGATCGTCTCACCACCTACCATCGATTGTCCGACGCCGACCAGCGGCTCCACGCCATCGGGAAGATAAATATCGGTGCGACTGCCGAAGCGGATAAGGCCAAATCTTTCACCCGTCCGTACTTCCTGATTGTCGGCAAGATAACAAACGATCCGTCGCGCCACGAGGCCGGCAATCTGCACGAACACGATGTCATTGCCATCATTGTCGCGAAGATGAACCGCATGACGTTCATTCTCTTCCGACGCCTTGTCCAGTGCGGCATTGAGAAACTTGCCGGGGCGATAAACCTGCCGAACAATGGTTCCGCCAAGCGGGATGCGATTAACATGTACGTTAAAAACATTCAGGAAAACACTGATGCGAAGACGTGCATCTGACCCCATGCCTAATTCTTCCGGCGGGACGGCGCGCTCGATCAACTGGACAACCCCGTCGGCCGGGCTGACAATCAGGCCTTCTCGCGTAGGCACATGGCGATCAGGATCACGAAAGAAATAGACGCACCAGAGCGTCAAGATCACACCGATCCAGCCGAGCAGCGGCCAGGTAAACAGGAACAGGGCAACGGTTATCGCGGCAAATATGGCGATAAACCGATGGCCTTCCTGATTTATCGGCACCAGAACTGATTTTAGCGTATCCATTATATCTTCCCTTCGGCATACGACCTGTTACTCAACCTAGGTCATACCGCATGTCACCGTCAAAAAGAACAAAAAGATGAATTTCCGACATTCGGGAACGATGTTATCTTCTAATCAAGGACCTGCTCAAGTTTCTCCTGATAGGTTGCCGCTTCCTGCTGACGCGTCCACATGGCGGCATATTTCCCGTCCATTGCTAGAAGCTCATGATGGCGGCCGCGTTCCTGAATACTGCCATTCTCGAGAACAATAATTTCATCTGCCTCCACCACCGTGGAAAGACGATGGGCAATCACCAGCGTTGTTCGGTTTTTCGAGACTTCGGCCAGGCTCGCCTGTATTTCCTTCTCCGTATGAGAATCAAGCGCAGAAGTCGCCTCGTCGAAAAGGAGAATTCGCGGCTGTTTCAGGATCGCCCGCGCAATCGCAACGCGCTGCTTCTCCCCGCCGGAAAGCTTTAGGCCCCGCTCCCCGACCATGGTCTTGAACCCATCGGGCAATTTCTCAATGAACTTGTCGATGCTGGCGAGCCGTGCCGCCTCTTCTATTTCCGCGTCACTTGCACCGGGGCGCCCATAGGCGATGTTATAGCGAATCGTATCATTAAAGAGCACCGTGTCCTGCGGTACGATCCCGATCGCGGCACGCAAGGAATCCTGGGTGACATCGTTAATTTTTTGACCATCGATGGTAACGTCGCCCTGATCGACATCGTAGAAGCGGAACAAGATACGCGATATGGTCGACTTTCCGGCGCCGGACGGGCCGACAATGGCCGTTGTCTTGCCGGAAGGCACCTTGAAGGAGACATCATGCAGGATCTGCCGGTTGGCGTCATAACCGAAATTAACATGATGAAACTCGACCTCCCCACCTCCCTCGGCGAGCGGTATTGCGCCCGGCGCATCATCGATTTCGCGTGATACGGTCAGTAGCTCGAACATCTTCTCCATATCGACCAGGCTTTGCTTGATTTCACGATAGACGAAGCCAAGAAAGTTAAGGGGCTGGACAAGCAGCATCATAAAGCCATGGATCGCCACGAAATCACCGACGGTATATATCCCTTCAACCACCCCGCGGGCGGAGAGGATGAGAACCGCGATTAGGCCGATGCTGATAATGACGCCCTGCCCAATATTCAGGTACGCAAGGGTCGTATTGCTCCTGACGGCCGCGGTCTCATAGGACGCGAGTGCCTTGTCAAACCGGCGTGCTTCATGGGCTTCATTGCCAAAATACTTTACCGTCTCGAAATTCAGCAGGCTATCAATGGCCTTGGTGTTCGCCTCGCTGTCCTTCTCATTCATGGTGCGGCGGAATTGCAGCCGCCATTCCGTGATTGTCAGCGTAAAATAGATATAGCTGACCAGCGTAACCAGGGTTATCAGCGACATCAGCCAGCCATACTGAACCAGCAAAATCCCGCAAATAAACAGGATTTTGAGCAAGGTCGGGGCAATGTTGAACAGCATAAAGCGGAGCAGGAAATCTATTCCCTTGGTTCCCCGCTCGATAACCCGGCTCAAGCCGCCTGTCTGACGATCCAGATGAAACCGCAAGGAAAGACGATGCAAATGCTGAAAGGTATTTAGCGCTACCTTCCGGATCGCGTTCTGACCGACTTTCGCAAACACCGCATCACGCAGTTCGGCAAAGGTCTGGGTCAGGACCCGCGCGACGCCGAAAGCAACAATCAGGCCCGCCGGCATGACAATGAGCGGATTAACATCCCCTGTCATGTCGTCAACGATATATTTCAGGAGATAGGGCGTATAGACGGAAGCCACCTCTGCCATTACCAGCAGGATAACCGCAATCACGACACGGATCTTCAAATCCCGCCGCCCGCCAACCCAAAGATATTCACCGAGGGTGCGCAACGTTGCGAAATGGCTACGTGTCCCGGACTGGCTGTGACTGTCGAATGTCTGATTGCTCATGATTTATCCGCATAGACCCAAGTTATAGTAACATAGCGCAACGCCCGGCAATTTCGCCCGAGAAATTTCCCGCAGCAGCTTTTTTGTGATGGTCACTACAAGGTTGATAAGGGGTCTCGCCCTATTCTTGCTTGGGCAGGGTAAAAATCTGCCCCGGATAAATAAGATCGGGATCGCGGATCTGGTCCTGATTTGCCTGATAGATCACGGTATATTCCATGCCCTCTCCATAAACCCGCCTGGCGATGCGCCAGAGACTGTTTCCAGGTTGGACAATGGCGCTGAGGCTCCCGCTGGTCTGCGCGAGAACTACATCGCTTGCCGGGGCTTTCTGGAAGGGTAGTTCAACCCGCGAGATGACCTTGCCGGTCTCATCATGCTGGTCAATCCGGAGGGTGTGATTGCCGGCCGGGATAGAGTGATCCGGGACAAGTGACCAGTTCCCGTCGTCATCGACTTCCGTCGAGCCAACAGGCTTATTGTTTACATACACCGTAATCCGGTTGCCCGGCTTGCCCCTCCCTGAGAGAGAAAGTGTTCCCTCGTCATCATAATTAACGGCACCTAGAGAGAGGTCCCGTGCGGCAGAAACATCCCCTTTCGCGTCAGGCACCTGCAAAAGTTTCACCGACGATCCGTTGGCCGTTCCCTGTACGCGCTCCTTCGGAATCAGCATGGCAATAGCGGGCACCCGGTCATCCGCCGGAATTGTGCAGTCTGGTACATTCATGACAACGAGGCTGCCTGACTCCAGTTCCTGACCATCCGGATTAAGGGCAGTCAAATTCACGGTTTGCGATCCAGACGGCAAGGGCTTGCTCGAGGTAAAAACCCACTCCCCGCTGGCGGAGGCTGTCGCTTCACCGGTTTTATCATCTCCAACAAAAATTGAGATAACGGCCTTTGGCTCCGCCCGTCCGGCGGCCACCAAATCGCAGTTCTGATCAATTCGAATAATATCAAAGCTTGGCCGGGCGAGCGCCATGCGCTTGCCTTCCTCACCGGATGTATCATCGAGGTTTTTCTCGATGACCTTGGCCGCCGAGACGGTTGCCTGCTCCGTATCCGGCGCCTTATTGACGTCATCTGCTGTGGGGGTGGCAGTATCGGTGCTTGCCTGCTCGGCGGTTTCAACCGGACCCTGAGGTTCCGAGCCGAAAAACATGTCACTGCGGTGATAGAGAAACAGAGCTGCTACTAAAAGCAGCAAAATCGCCAGGATACCAAATACGCGCACCAGAGCCTCACTCGATTAACTATATATGTCGCTATTATGAACCCCTGCGGCAATTCACGCAATCTTTAGTAAAATTTGGGTTATGTGGCGTTCTGGATTACTGAATCTTGTTATTAATCGGTGGAATGCTCTTTAAGTAAGCGGCGATTGCGGCGAGATCATCCTCGGTCAGTTTTGACAGGCTATGGTCGATCACTTCCTCCATACTGCCTTGGACATTATCGAAATCAGGCATCATGCCATCCTTCATGAAGCTGACGAGGTCAGCTTCCGACCAGTCGCCGATCCCCGTCGCGTCATCCGGCGTGATATTAGGGACTTTCTCTCCCTCCCCGCCCGCAGCGGCACCTGCGAGATACAGGCTGCTGTCCGTTCCGCCAAGGAAGTTGCGCGGCGTGTGGCATTCCCCGCAATGGGTCAGGGCCTCGACCAGGTACCCCCCCCGGGCAACTGGGTCACTGGCGGTCACAGGCGGTACATATGGGCCATCCTTGAAAAAGAGGAGCCGCCATCCCCACTGCAGCCAACGCCACGAAAACGGGGCGGACACATCATGTGCGCGGTTCTCCTGCGCGACGGGTGCCAATGACATCAGATAGGATTTGATCGCGAGCGCATCCTCATCGGTCATCTTGGTGTAGGAGGTATAGGGAAAAGCCGGGAAATAGTAATGCCCGGATGGTGAAACCCCGTCTTTAAGGGCAGCCAGAAATTCTTCATCTGTCCAGGAGCCGATGCCGGTTTCCGGATCGGGCGTGATGTTGGGCGTATAGAAGACGCCGAACGGCGTTTCAAGCGGACGCCCCCCCGCAAAGGGAACGCCCTTGTTCTTGATATCCGTATGACAGCCGTAACAACCGCCAGCCGCGGTGAGATAGGCGCCCTTATCGGTAACCTCTTGTGCCTGCAGCGCGCCGATACCGAGTGCCGACGTGAGTAAAAAAGCCCCCATTTGCAGAAAGGCGGCCCTTAAATGAAAAAGCCGCCTTCTTCTTCGTAACATGATCGCGATCGCTCTCATGCGTTGTATTAGTCTTTCGGTTTACGGAACTGTTTATGGCAAGCCCCGCAGGTACCGCCCGTTTCCTTGAGCGCCGCACCGATCATTGCCTGATCACCCGTTTGCACAGCCGCAACCAATTGCGTCGCCGCTGCCTGTAAATCTTCTATATCCTTCTGGAATACATCTTTCTCTACCCAGATTTCCGGCTTTGCGCGGGACGCCTCGACACCCGATCCTTCGGGGAAAAGCTTGGGCATGTTTGCCGCAATCTCGGCAATCTGCGCGGCGTTGTCATTCAACGAGTCGCTGTAGGCTACCTCTCCTTTGGCGACCTTTGCAATGGCGCCCATGTTCATACCGAGTTTCTTCATTTCGGCAATTCTGAAGTCCGCTTCTGCGTTCCCCGTAGATTCTGAATGGGCGCTGGCCATGCCCCCAAACAAGGCCCCGCCGATTAATATGGCCATAACGGGTTTCGTGAACATTTTTTTCATTTTAAAACTCCCAAGCTAGATAAACCTAATACCAAATTGCCCGTGCCTTTTGTCTCATGTAGAAATAAAACACTAAGTTCATTGGGGGATAATGACAACTACTTCTGCGCCCCCAACTCCATGAACCTTGTCATGGGCACGGATACGAACCTTTTTTACCTGCATCGGCAGGGATAATGTCTTGGATCTTGTGAAGGGTTGCTCATCCTCATGGGGATGCATCAGGACCCGGCTCCCGAGATTATTGCCATCCATGTCCAGTATATCCCACCGATCCGCGTAATGGTCCCACCCCTCATCCGTATGACGGACAGTCACACTGAAACGGTAGACATCCGCATCGACCTTCACGACCTTGACGTCAATGACATCCGCCTCACCGGCCAAAAGGGGGCTTGACGGCATGAGCAGGAAGCCGCACATAACAAGGGTAAAGATGCTTCTCATATCCCACCTTTTACCAGTATAGTTCGTGCCATGACCAAAATCTCTTCACTTTGCGTTTATTGCGGCTCCCGGATACCCAAGGACCCGTCTCATATTGACGCCGCCAAATCCCTCGGCAAAGACCTTGCCGAGAACGGAATCCGGCTTGTCTATGGTGGCGGGCATGTCGGCCTGATGGGCGTCATCGCGGACGCCACACTGGACTCTGGAGGTCAGGTTACCGGTATTATCCCCGGCCATCTACATGATATTGAAGTCAGTCACGAGAAATTGACGGAACTCCACATTGTGGACAGCATGCACACCCGAAAAGAGAAGATGTTCCAGGTATCGGATGCCTTCGCCGTGCTTCCCGGTGGTCTTGGCACTCTCGACGAGACGTTTGAAATGGTCACCTGGCGGCAGCTCCGCCTGCATGACAAGCCGATCATTCTGGTCAATCATAAAGATTACTGGCGCCCGCTCCTGGATTTGCTGGATCACATGATAAAAGCGGGATTCGTGGAAAAGGAGGCTCTTGGCTATTTCACGGTGGTTGAAGAGCTAAAGGACATCATTCCCGCCCTTGTGAAAGCACCGGATGCGGAAATTAAGGCCGATATCTCAAAATTTTAGAGGGAATTCGCTGTTTTTTTGTCGGATCAGCTTGCACAGATCGTCGGCAATGATATTTTGCTGCCGCAGAACAACTAACCCATAGGCTAAGAAGGACGTCGATATGCCAAAAATTCAAGTCAAAAATCCAGTCGTTGAACTGGACGGCGACGAAATGACCCGGATTATCTGGGAGTTCATCAAGAATAAACTCATTCTTCCCTATTTGGATATCGATCTGAAGTATTACGACCTCGGGATCGAAGCTCGTGATAAAACTGACGACCAGATCACCGTCGATGCGGCCAATGCCATCATCAAGTACGGCGTCGGCGTAAAATGCGCCACTATCACGCCGGATGAAGAACGGGTTGAGGAATTCGGCCTGAAGCGCATGTACCGCTCCCCTAACGGCACAATCCGTAATATTCTGGGCGGCACCGTTTTCCGGGAACCCATCATCTGCACAAATGTTCCCCGGCTAGTTCCGGGTTGGACAGATCCAATCGTCATCGGCCGTCATGCCTTTGGAGACCAGTACCGTGCAACGGACATGGTTGTGAAAGGCCCTGGCAAACTCACCATGAAGTTCGAGCCGGCCGATGGGGGCGAAGCCCAGGAATTCGAAGTATTTGATTTCCCCTCCGGCGGTGTCGCCATGAGCATGTATAACCTTGACGACTCCATCCGTGGTTTCGCACGCGCCTGCATGAACTACGGCCTGAACCGCGGCTGGCCTGTGTATCTCTCCACCAAGAACACGATCCTGAAGGCCTATGACGGACGCTTCAAGGACCTGTTTGAAGAGGTGTACAACAATGAGTTCAAGGCCAAGTTCGACAAGCTGGGCCTGACCTATGAACATCGCCTGATCGACGACATGGTCGCCTGCGCAATGAAATGGTCCGGTAAATATGTCTGGGCCTGCAAAAACTATGACGGCGACGTGCAATCCGACACGGTGGCGCAAGGATTTGGGTCCCTCGGGCTGATGACCTCGGTGCTGATGACTCCGGACGGGGACACGGTTGAGGCAGAAGCCGCTCATGGCACCGTGACCCGCCATTACCGGATGCACCAGCGGGGCGAGGAAACCTCGACCAACCCGATTGCTTCCATTTTCGCCTGGACCCGTGGTCTGATGCACCGCGCCAAGCTGGACGGCAATGACGAGTTGAGGAAGTTCGCAGAGTCCCTTGAGAAAGTCTGTATTGCTACCGTTGAAGGCGGCGAGATGACGAAGGACCTTGCCCTTCTGGTCGGTCCCGATCAGCCGTGGCTGACCACCAACCAGTTCCTGGATGCGCTGGATTCAAACCTGCAAAAAGAAATGGCCTGATCCACGTCCACAATCACGATCCCAAAGAAAAAGCCGACCCAACCGGGTCGGCTTTTTTATCGCTCTCATCTGTCGATGTTAATCGTCTGATGCCATCGCGTCCTGTTCGGTTCCGCTATCCGGTCCACCTTGCAGGATTTCAGAAATAACCCCCGCATTGGCGAGAATTTTCTGCTCTATATCTTTCGCGATCTCGGGGTTCTCCTTCAGGAAGGCTTTCGCCTGTTCCCGCCCCTGACCAATACGCTGGCTGTCGTAGGAGTACCAGGAGCCGGATTTTTCAACAATCTCCGCCTTCACGCCAAGGTCAAGAATTTCCCCGGTCTTTGATATCCCTTCGCCATACATGATATCGAATTCAATTACCTTGAAGGGCGGTGCCACCTTGTTCTTGACGACCTTGACGCGGGTCTGGTTCCCAACAATCTCGTCCTTCGCTTTGATCTGGCCGATACGGCGAATATCAAGCCGCACGGAGGCATAGAATTTCAGCGCATTGCCACCGCTGGTCGTTTCCGGACTGCCGAACATCACACCGATTTTCATCCGGATCTGATTGATGAAAATCACCATGCAATTAGAGCGTGAAATGGATCCGGTCAGCTTGCGCAGGGCCTGGCTCATCAGCCGTGCCTGAAGCCCGACATGGGTATCGCCCATCTCCCCTTCCAGTTCGGCCTGGGGAACAAGGGCGGCCACACTGTCAACCACCAGTACATCAATTGCGCCGGAGCGTACCAGCGTATCGGTAATCTCGAGCGACTGCTCGCCCGTATCCGGTTGGGAAATCAATAGCTCATCGATATTCACCCCGAGCTTGCGGGCATATACCGGGTCCAGCGCATGCTCCACATCGATAAAGGCGCAGGTGCCGCCCTGTTTCTGCGCCTCGGCGACCACATGCAGGGCCAGTGTCGTTTTACCGGAGCTTTCCGGGCCATAAATCTCGATCACCCGGCCTTTGGGCAGCCCTCCAATGCCAAGACCGATATCCAAGCCAAGCGATCCCGTGGGGATCGCGGCAACGTCCAGGGCCTCCTGCTGGCCAAGGCGCATCACCGACCCCTTACCAAAGGCCCGATCGATCTGGCTCAGAGCCGCTTCCAACGCTTTTTTCTTATCCATACCACCTGCTTCAACGAGCTTTAAAGCTGTATTTACCATCGATCTCCCCTTATTTCATAGGTCCGTCCCGGATGCAACTGTCATCAGTTGTACATGTTTTGTTCTTATTTGCAAGAAAATTTTATCGCTTTGTAAACACTGGATTATTCCTGCCGCGTTTTTAGTTTGTTCTCGATTTTCCATGATGGAATGAAAATATCATTATAACGGCCATAATCCGGCGAAACGGAATCAGCGTTTCTGCGACATCGCGCCTGCCGAGGGCGCATCAATTTTTTGGGGACCGCGCCATCGCATGCCGGCAATCTCGGCGTGACCGGTCAAAGAAACAACCTCGCGCCATCCGCCCTATCCTCATTAGCGTTGACGCATTTCGATGGATAGTATTTCCCAGATGATAGCGGGCCGGCTGACACCTGACGTCACTAGCTCATTGAATTCAGTCGTTTTCACGAACCAGGACTTCCTTTACCTTGGTGGCAATCTCTTTCAGCGAGAAAGGCTTGGGCAGGAAGTCAATCTTGCTGACATCGAAGTCGAGATCTTTACGGAACGCATCTTCCGCATAGCCTGAGATAAAAATGACTTTAAGATCCGGCGTCTCGCTGAGGATGTTCTTCACCAGAGTCGGTCCGTCCATCACCGGCATGACAACATCGGTTATCAACAGATCAATCGTGCCCTCATGGTCATGCACGACCTCAAGCGCTGTCTCGCCGCAGTCGGCCTGCAGGACCGTATAACCCTTATTCTCCAGGGCCCGTGCCGCGAACAACCGGACCGGGTCCTCATCCTCCACCAACAGGATCGTTCCCTTTCCGGTCAGGTCCCGATGGGTCGGTTTCTCCAGCATATCCGATGCATCGGCTTTCTTGAGGTCCTCCAGGTAACGCGGCAGGAAAATGCTGAAGGTGGTGCCGCGATCTTCATTATTTTCGGTAAAGATGAAACCACCGGTCTGCTTGATAATACCATAAACCGTACTGAGGCCGAGGCCGGTGCCCTCCCCGACCTTCTTCGTTGTAAAGAAGGGATCGAATATTTTCTCGATAACATGGTCGGGAATGCCGGTACCCGTGTCTGAGACCTTGACAAGGATGTAGTCGCCGGGCGGGATCAGGTCATTAAAGTCCCGTTGTCCGGGCGCAATGGTGAGGTTTTGGGTCTCAAAGGTGAGAAGACCGTCACCAGACATGGCATCCCGCGCATTTACCGCCAGGTTCATGATCACCTGTTCGAATTGCCCACGGTCCACCTTGACCAGCCAGAGATCGCGGGCATGACTGATCTTGAGCTGTATTGCCTCACCAATCAGCCGCCTGAGCAGGTTGGAGAGTTCCGCCAGAACATCCGTAAGGTCCGTTACCTCGGGCCGCAGGGTTTGCTGACGTGAGAACGCCAGGAGCTGCCGGACGAGGCCAGCCGCCCGGTTAGCATTCTGTTTGATCTGGTTGATGTCGGAATAGGATGGATCGCCCACCTGATGGCGCAGCAGTAGCAGGTCGCAAAAGCCGATCATCGCGGTCAGGAGATTGTTGAAGTCATGGGCGATACCGCCCGCCAGCTGACCGACGGCCTGCATTTTCTGGCTTTGCGCAAACTGAACCTCGAGGCTTCTCTGAACGGAAGTATCAATTACATGGACAAGAAGACGTCCTGAGTTCGAATCCTCTCCGGCCAAGGCATTAATATAAAAGTTGGCGGCCCGCTCCGTCGCACCGACAAGCTTTACTTCCGCCGATGGCGCAGCCGCTTTACTCGCCACTGCCTCAACCAGCTTTTCCTGCAGCGTCGCCCGATCCGCCTCTTCCACCAGTTCAGTGACATGGCTGCCGACGGCCTTGTTGATCACGGTGCCGGTCAGCGCCCGGAAGGCAGGATTGGATTCAATCACGACACCATTCGCGTCGAGCAGCAGAATACCGATTGGCGCAGCCTCGAAGAACCGGCGGAAATGCAGTTCGGCATTCGCGACCCGTTCCCGCCACTCCTGTTCCTGCAGCAACTCCCGCACTACCGAGCGAGAGCCCATCAACTCGCTATTTTCACCTCGTATGACTGTCTGGGTCACATGAACCGGTAACAGGGTCCCGTCACGGCGGCGCAACGTGATCTTGCCCTCATAAAGCGGCCCGTCAGCGGAGAAAATCTCCATCAGGTCGAGCTGGTCCTCATTCGACTTGACGACAAGGTTGGAGAAGGCGAAGTTTCCGTCGCTCAGCTCTTTCTGCTGATACCCCAACCAGTCGGCAAATATCCTGTTTGCAAACTGAATCTTGCCGTCCCCCCCGAGGGAGTAGAACCCCACCGGCGCATTGTTGAAATATTCGGAAAGTTTTTCACGGGCAACCCGCTCCTCTTCTTCCAGCCGATGCTGGCGCGTCGTCTCGGTCACGTACCAGACAATGTTATCGGGCATGACGTCTATGGCATGGGCAAGGATAGAGAGCCACCGCCCGGTTTTTGTCTCGATATCAATTCGGCCACCCGTCGTACCATCATAGACGGCTGCTTTCAGGAGCCGGTCAATCTCCGCCCGCACCTCGCTATCGTCAGCAAAATAATCACTGAGCGTTTGCCCCGCGTCGTTCGCCGGCAGTTCAAGAAGGTTGCAATAGGCGTCATTGGCATAGACAAACCGTCCGTCCTTTGTCGTCAGCAATCGCCCTTCCGGACTGGAGGAAACCACGTCAGAGAGGAGGTCGAGGTTCCCGGTTGCGGCCTGACGCAACCCGTGGAAAATGAGGTACCACAGGCCAAGTCCCATTGCGGCCACGACCATGGCGCTCAGGATAATAATATTGATCAGCCCGAGTTCCCGTCCAAGCAGGGCGGAGATGACGATAAGAGCGGCGACCAGGAAAAAGGCGGCCGCCAGCTGGCGGGCGTCTACACCCATGAAAAACTTCGGATTTCGCCGTCTACTCCGCTTTCGCACCATCTGGACCTGCTAGTTCTTCTTTTTCATTTTATTGAGCCGCATGACGTAGCCGATGATCTCGGCAACCGCCTTGAAATGCTCATAGGGGATTTCATCATCCAGATCGCATGCTTTATGCAGAGCCCGCGCAAGCGGCGGGTTTTCGACGATCGGAATGTCATTCTCAGTCGCGAGTTCCCGGATTTTCGCTGCGATATTGTCCATTCCCTTGGCAACGACCACCGGCGCGCGCTCTTCCTCGGGCTTATATTGCAAGGCAACGGCGAAATGCGTCGGGTTCGTAATCACAACATCCGCCTCCGGCACCGACTGCATCATGCGCTGGCGGGATCGTTCTGCCCGCAAGGCCCGAAGACGGGCACGGATCATCGGGTCGCCTTCAGTCTGCTTGTATTCATCCTTGATCTCCTGCTTGGTCATGCGGAGTTCTTTATGATGATTGTAGCGCTGATACATGAAATCGAGCCCGGCGATGACGCTCATCACCGCAACCACACCGGCGAGCAATAGCAACGCCTGATCCTGTATCAGCTCAAGCACCTGCGGCACATCATAGGAGACAACGACCGGGAGTTGATCCATGGACGGCAGCACGAACAGAATGGCAATCGATCCGACAAGGGTGATCTTGAACAGCCCCTTTAGAAACTCAACGATTGATTTCAGGGAAAATAGGCGTTTGGCTCCCTTCAGAAGGGATAGTTTCTCCAGTTTCGGCTTGATCCGCTCCGTTGAGAAGACAGGCCGGTGCTGCACCAGGTTTCCGAGCAAGCCAGCGATCATCAGGGTCCCAAGCGCAGGAGCCACGACCCAGACAACGGCCCAGCCAAGATCGCCGAACACAAGGCCGAGATGAAAACGGTCTGTCGCGATCGCATGGGGCTGTTCGATAAATTTCAGGAGATCATAAGTCAGGCCATTGCCGAGTCCGGCGATAAAAATCATAACGACCAGTGTAATCCCGATGGTCATGAACCAGTGGCTTACCTCCTGCGACTTCGGCACCTGCCCTTTCTTGAAGGCATCTTCAAGTTTCTTCGCGGTCGGCTCTTCGGTTTTTTGGGCATCATCTGTATCGTCAGCCACCTGCCCTTACTCCCCGAGAAAGCGGATCAGCGCTTCCTCGTAATAACTGATAAACCACATCATACTGGCGCCAATTGTAATCGCCAGAATGGCAAAGGAAAGGATAATTTGCAGCGGCATTGCGACGAAGAAGATCTGCACCTGCGGCATCAGGCGGTTGATGAGGCCGATCCCCATATAAAATGTGATCCCGAATACCAGGAACGGCGCGGACATCTGGAACCCGAGCAGGAAGGATTGCTGAACGAAATCCGTGATTAACATGCTGATACTACCGAAATCCGGTACCTGGGCGACTGGAAAAAGACGATAAGTCGCAAAGGTTCCCTCGATAAACAGATGATGCATATCGGTCACGAAAATCATCGTCAGCCCCATCAGGGTCATGAAGGTACTTGTAATCGCGCCCTGAGTCATCTGCGCCGGGTCAAAGAACTGTGCGGCCGCAAGGCCTGATTGCTGGGCGATGATCGTTCCAGCAATATGCAGGCTGCTGAGCAGGAGCCGGAGAACGCCGCCCATTACAAGCCCGATTACCATCTCGCCAACGATCAGTAGCAATAGCTCGATGGGTGTCGAGGGTTCCGGCGGCAGCTGACCGGCGGCAAAGGGCATGACGATAAAGCTGACGCCGAGCGCAATCGACAGCCGTACGCGAGGCGGAATAAACGCCTCCCCAAAGCCGGGCACCACCATAAAGGCTGCCCCAATACGGATAAACACCAATAGAAAGGCAAAGATATTAACGCTGAGAAACTCGTCCAGCATCTATCTTTCCCCGGCGATCATACGCCTGAAATACGCTGGGCTATTTGTTCCATCAGCCCGATCATCGAGGAGATCATGAACGGCATGAAAATGATCAGGGACAGAAAGATCGCCAGGATCTTCGGGACGAATACCAGCGTCATTTCCTGAACCTGGGTCAACGCTTGTATGAGGGCGATCACGAGGCCAACCCCCAAGGCAACCAGCATGACTGGCGCGGCGACAGCGAGCAGGACCCAGATCGCCTCGCGGACTACGTCAACGACATCGGTTGGGGTCATGTTGCATCAATCCTTAAGCTGTAAGTAACCGTTACAGCCTAGATTGGCATTTTTATGATGTCTTGATAAGCCTGAATTACACGATCGCGTACGGCAACCACCGTTTCAAGGGTTGCCTCTGCGTTACTGACCGCCGTCACGATATCAGCGAGGCCGGTATTGCCGGTGATTGCCTCCAGGCTGATCTGCTCCGCGTTGACGCCGGTTTCAATGGCATCGGTTCCGGCGTGGGACAGCATCTCCGCAAAGCTCGGCCCGTCGACGGCTTCCTGGGATACCGCTTCAGGCTTGGCACCCAGACTGTTGTTAATTGCTTTTGAATAGGCTTGTGTTGCCGCTAAGGCGCTTGTATCAGCCATCGTCTATTCTCCACTCGTCCCTATTGCTTCAGGATGTCCAGCGTCCGCATGATCATCTTCTTGGATGCCTCGATCACACCCAGGTTGGCCTGATAGGACCGCTGGGTTTCCTTCATATCCATGATTTCGACCAATGAGTTGACATTCGGCATCTTAACGTAGCCATCCGCGTTGGCGGCGGGGTGGCTTGGATTGAACTTAAGGTCAAAATCTGATTTGTCTTCACCGATACGGCCGACCTTGACCTTGGTGACATTCTCTTCGCGATCGAGCACATTCCGGAAGGAGATAATTTTCCGCCGATAGGGATCTTCATCAGGCGTCTTGCCCATGCTGTCCTTGTTGGCCAGGTTTTCAGAGATAACCCGCATCCGTTTTCCCTGGGCATCCATACCCGAGGCAGAGATGGACATTGTTTTCAAAAGATCCATGTTACCGGTTTCCTTTCATGACCCGACTAGCGGCGACCAAGGGCTGTTTTCAACATCCCCAGATTTTTCCTGTAAAGAGATGTTGTCAATTCATACTGAATTTGCGTTTCCGCGACTTTCATCATCTCTTCTTCGAGAAGCACAGCGTTTCCGGTGGGCGTTATTTCGCTCACGTCCCGGTTTATCTGCGTCTCATAACTCGTTATTTCGTCGACATAAATATGCTTTTTATTCGTCCTGTTAATATGCACGCTCTTGTCTTCAGGTGACTCAATCATCTGGCGAAACTCCAGCGGCTTAAGATCCCGCGCGCGGTAGTTCGGCGTATCAGAGTTGGCAATATTCTGCGCCAGCACCTTTTGCCGGGCTGTCAGCCATTTCATTTTCTCCGTCAGCGCGGCGAAGAGCGGAATTTTTTCCAAATTCATATCGGGATCGCTTCTGTTCGCGGTTTTTCCTGATCCTACAATAGGCGAGAAACCTTAACAGACTGTGAATTTCGGTAATGTTCTCGAGGGCAGCACAAAAAAAACGCCCCGAAATCGGGACGTTTTCATCAGTTCAGGTGCCGCAGGATGTTTAGGCGGCTTCCCAGGCTTCCGGTTCATAATTCTGGATGCAACCGGCAAATTTCTCAACCAGCGTATCGTCAGCGAACTTACCGGTAACCAGCATGTCGTCTACATGGATGTCCGCCTCGACAACCTTCGCGCCTTTTTCCTGAAGGACCTCATTGATCGCTTCTGTGGAAATCACGCTGCGTTCGCCCAGCAATTCCGCCTCTGCAAGAACTTTCGGCGCCTCTTCAATCAGGGCGACGGGTTTGTTATCTTCCATAAACCCGCGCATGAAACGGGCTGTCTGCGGATCGGAGATAAGGCGGTTCACATGGCGTGTGCCGCCAGGAATGATGACCGCATCAAAGTGATGAGACATTGAGGTTGCAAGATGCGCATTTGCCGGGAAGAAATGTCCCCAGCCATTGCCGTGCCAGCTGTTAACGACGCCTTTTTCCGGCGATACGATTTTAACCTCCGCGCCGGTCAGCACGAGGGCCTTATGCAGGCTTGTCATATGGGATTCTTCAAAACCGTTGGCTACAAGAATGGCAACAGACTTGCCATTTAACGCATTTTCCAAGTCACTCATATAATCCATACTCCTTTAGTCTGTGGCATCCACCGCGCGTTTTCAATTTCATTGAACGACGGGAGCATTCAATATTACATGGCAATTCTCTACCGGAATGGCCAACGTGTCATAATGACATTTGTTCAATTTCTTTTGTGCAAATCGGAGCCATCGCTCCTGTCAGTGTCGCTGCACAGTGCCGTTAGCAATAAGTAAAGGCGATGTCGCCATTGCCCGGCGAGGCGGAACATAGTCGTTCCCAAACAGAGTTGCAAGAAAGAAGTTACCTCCTGCGGCAATTCCACGCACTGGTTAAGTAATATTTAAGCGCATTTGACTATCTTCGGCGACGAAGGTCACTTTCGGCCGGAGATATAGATGTCACAAAACGAAAATAACGCACCGCAGAACACCGATGACGCCATCGCTGTTGCCTTGAGTTATGACGAGACTCCGGCATCGCTTGCCAGGGTAACGGCAAGCGGCAGAGGCGAAGTTGCCGAACAAATCTTGCAATTGGCGTTCGCTCGTGGTGTAAAGGTGCGCACCGATTCTGATTTGGCGCAAATTTTGTCGGAAATTGAGGTAGATTGCCCAATCCCTCTTGAGGCTTTCGCCGCAGTTTCGGAAATTCTGTCTTATCTGTACAAGTGTCAGAGTAAATAGTCAGTTTTATTAGCAAGCCTCTAATGGAAAATTTCGCAACGATAAATGCCGATATATCCGATTTGATGAATGATATCTCGGATTATCTGGACCAGACACAGCGCGGTATCATGATCGATATGAGTACGCTGCCCGAGAAGATTATTCGTATCCAGGGCCGGGTCCAGAACGCGCCGAAAGACGACCGGCAGGAACTGACCAAATTCATGGACCAGGTTATGCAGTCCCTGAATACCCTGTCGAACGAGATCCAGCTCCGATATGATTCACTCACCCGTGATATTGGCACTCTCGAAAACAACTCCCACAAAGAATAGTTTTCAAATACACCAAGGCCCGCTACTGTATGTCCGAAACGCACTATAATGTTGGGACAGATATTTTGATGGCAGGCCAATGGAACCCGTACAATACCTGAAATATATTGTCGGCCTGCTGATTGTTCTGGGGCTTATTGCGCTCATTGCTCTGCTTGCCCGGCGTTTTGGAATGGTCCCCCGGGTAACGCGAGACCCCTCCGCCCCCAGGCGCCTTTCCATAACCGATGTCCTTTCCATCGACGCCAAACGACGACTTGTCCTTATAAAGCGGGACGATCGGGAGCATCTTCTGCTGCTCGGGCCGGAACGGGATGTTGTCGTCGAGCGGAATATTTCCGTCAATGAAAACACCGAACAGGGCGATGAGAAAAACGCATGATGAAGTACCGCAGCCTCGGCCGACTTTGCGCCTCCAAACTGTCCAACGGTAATCTTGCCGCCCTCGCGGTCGCCGTCATAATCATGGCGCTCCCGCTTGATGTTCTGGCGCAGTCCATTTCCCTGGATCTAGGCGAGGATGCGGGTCCATTGACCGGCCGAATTGTCCAGCTCGTGGTCCTGATGACCGTGCTTAGCCTGGCGCCGGCCATCCTGATCGTCACCACGTCTTTCACGCGGCTGATCGTTGTCCTGTCTCTTCTGCGCAGCGCGCTCGGTGTGCAGTCGACCCCGCCGAACGTTGTGATTATCTCCCTTGCGCTGTTCCTGACAGCCTTTATCATGGCGCCAACCTTCGAGGCCGCTTATGAAAACGGCATTGTCCCGCTGATTGACAATGAGATTACCGAAACCGAAGCCATTGACCGGACGGTTACCCCGTTCAAGACCTTCATGCTGCAGCATGCGCGGGAGAAGGACATCCTTCTGTTCATGGATTTGAGCGCAACGCCCACGACAGAGACACCGGAGGAAGTGCCGCTCAAGGTGCTGGTGCCGGCCTTCATGATCAGCGAACTCAAGCGCGCATTTGAAATCGGCTTCCTGCTGTTCGTCCCCTTCATCGTGATTGATATGGTGGTCGCGTCCATTCTGATGTCGATGGGTATGATGATGTTGCCGCCGGTCATGATATCCCTCCCCTTCAAGCTGATCTTCTTTGTCCTGGTGGACGGATGGAACCTGGTGGCGAAAAGCCTTGTCGAGAGTTTCGTCAATGGGCCGGGGTAACGGGATCCCCTCATTTATTGGAATGTCGCCATTTCGAAAGGCGGGGCTTGCCGTCGCGCTTCTTGCCTGTCTCGCCCTTCTCTATATCGTTGTTCCCCTTGTTGCCAGTGACGTTCCTGCCCGCAGCTCCTGGTCCGATACGACACCATCCCTCAACCTCACCCATATATTCGATGGAGAGATTAACCGGCATGGCAAACCGGTCGGCTTTCATGTGGCACCCAAAGACCCAATGGGAGCTAAATCGCGCATCAAACAAATCCTTTCAGGTCCGAACCGCGCCGGGATCTATACTGCCATTGTTGAGATTTATGATCCCGCCACCGGACGCTGGAAAGAGAAATTCTCCAGCTTCTATCCCGACGATTTTTCCCGGCAGCAGATCATCGACAGCATATTGTTTGCCCACTCGAACAACCGTTTACCGGAAGGATCGCGGTGGCGCGGACCGTCAGGCCATGGGTTCCTTATTGAAGGGTATCGCTTCGGCAATGGCGATATAAACACGGCATACCCCTTGTATGTCGCGAATTAGGGACCGTCCGAATGGAAGAAATCTTTCTCACAAGAGATACAGAGAGTGGCCTGATAGACGTAAAAATAACGCCTGAAAACAAGCTATTGAAAGAGTTCTTTGAAACTGAAATTCAGGATGATATGGCGCTCATTGATTATCTGGTGACAAAAGCAACCCATCAAGAGGGGAAGGATTTTGAAATCACCGGCAATGCCTTCTCGCTCACGCTCACCCCGGATCGCTACAGTATCACACCTCTCTACGAGGACAGGCGGTCACCGCAAGGTGGCCCGCGCCGTGATTTCTTTCTCCTTCTCGACTATTGGCGGCAGTTCCTGGAAAATGAACATCACAAGAATTAACGGTTTGTTAATGAATTTGCCCCTATAACGTGTCTATTAGAAAAATAGTATTCGTATAAATATTATTTAAAATTGTATTGATTGGAGACAATCATGACATCAATTCTGGGCTCTGCGATTAGTGGCATGGCCGCCGCAACCAAGCGGGTCGAAGTATCCGCACAGAATCTGGCCAACGCAAACAGTGTGGGTACTCCCGGCGCAAAGGACGACACCGCCTCCTACAAGGCCGTAGATCCCGTTCAAACGACGGATGAAACCGGTGCGCCAACTGTAAAGATACGCGAAAAAGATCCGGCGACCGTCCATGTGCACGCGCCCCAACATCCGCTTGCCAATGAAGAAGGGCTCGTTGAAAGCCCGAATGTGGATATTGCCGAAGAGATTGTGAACCAGAATGTCGCCCTGCACAGCTACCGCGCCAATGTCAAAATGTTCGAGGTATGGAGCGAACTACAAAAAGTGACCCTCGACATCAAGAGCTGATCGGTTTGCGAACCTGCGGCGTTCTAGTCGATATCTGCCAAGGATTTGATGGCAAGGATGGGTTCAAATAACCCGGCGACGCTGCACGCCCCGGCAAATCTAGTGAACTCAACCGGAGCCAGGCTTGCCTTTGGCTCGTCAGGCTTGCGGTAAGCAAACGGGCGTCCCGCCTCTATCGCGACATCTATATGCCGCGGGTCGAGCGCCAGCCCCTCTCCCGTGACCTTCATGCGCGCCTCCTTCGCCGTCCAGAGCCAGAAGAACAGTTCCCGGCGATCGCTGGCCTCCCGAAGACGGGCAAGCGCCCCCTGCTCTGCCGCCGTATAGTAATGCCGGCTCAGATCATCAATTTCCACCTTGCGGTCAAACATCTCCACATCTACACCGATCTCTCCGCTTCGGGTCACCGCGAAAACGGCCGTATCCGCCGAATGGGACATATTGAAGTAGATATCATGTGACGGGATGAAGGGCTTTCCCCGGTCCCCGGTTTGCAAACCGATCTCCGACGGCGCAACATCCATATAGGCCGCGAGGATGTGCCGTACCTGCCCATGGGCCCGCACATACCGGTTCCGGTGTAGGTCGAAACGGAACCGTTCTGCCCGCGCCTGCTCGGCCGGAGTCAGCACCTGCCAACATTTCGCATAATCAATCGGGCTCGTTTCACTGATATCAGCGTGGTAGATATGTGTATTTTCGTTCTCAAACGCGATCATGACCACCTGTGCCTGTTCTGGTTTTCCGGCTGTATACCGACCTTCCCATGATAACGACAGAATCCATATTTCGACAGGGCCAAATGCCAAGTCCGGCCTTCTCTTCAAGCAGAAATCATCTGTTGATCGCGATCAATGCTACTTCGCCCCTGTAGGGTATAGTGCCTGTTACTTCAAAAAACGCAGGAAGGATGCATGTCGGAGGTTATTGCAAAGCTTCAGGAAGATCACCGGCGTATGGAAGTCATTCTGGGAGTGCTGGACCGGAAAATAGCAAACCTCACCGAGGGAAATAACCTGAACTTGTTCATGATCAGGACGATCCTCGATTATATCGTGAATTTCCCACAGAAGTGTCATCACCCGATTGAAAACTTTCTCCTGAGAAGCCTGACCCGCCGCAATCCACAAGCCGGGGCAATTTCGGCGGAAATCCTGAATGAACATGAAATGCTGGCAAACATTGTAACCCGTTTCGTACACGACGTTGAGTGTATCGAGCCGGGAGCACCAATTTTGAAGGACGAACTTGTTGCGACGCTGAACGCCTATGAAGATCTTCTTGTGCAGCATATGCAAAAGGAAGAGGAATTTTTCTTTCCGGCAGCAGAGGAATATCTAATTCAGGCTGACTGGGACGTTATCGAGACGCGGATGCGCGACAAGGGCGACCCAGTGTTCGGCCGGGAGGCTGATCGCGAATACCGGGCCCTGCATAAGGTTATCATTGAATGGGGCGGGAAATAGGTCCTCGACAGGCCCACATTTTGCCCCTGACCTCCTAGCGCGATCGCCATGCCTGCGTTCGTTTCAGAATGCCTTTCGACACGGCCAAATGTAAAATACGGGCAGCGGCGTTCGTATAGAAGATCATCATACCCATCGCTGCGGCCGGCGCGATATCTCCCGCGTCATCCATGTTCAGAACTGCGATCGAGGCCAGTGCGGTATCCGTCGAGTAAAGAAAGACAACCGCCGAGACAGTCGTCATCGCATTCACGAAGAGATAGATGGCGATGTCCAGTATCGCGGGCATGCAAACCGGAACTGTCACGCGCGCGAACAACTTGTAGAAAGGTTGCTTCAGCGAAGCGGCAACAGATTCAAACTCGCCATCCATCTGCTTGAGCGCCGTGACCGCTGTCAAATGCGATACCGTATAGAAATGGGTAATGGTGACAATCACCAGGATCGCCATCGTGCCGTATATCGCATTCAGGGGATTATCGGGGTCGTTGAAAAAGAAGATGTAGGCAAGGCCCAGCACCATGCCCGGGATCGCCATAGGCAGCATCGCGAGAAACTGGAAAAGACCGCGGCCGACACGAAAACTTCTTGTCTTGTCCACCATATAGGCACCGATGAAGACCACGATGGTGCCAAAAAACGCGGTCAACAGCCCCAGTTTGATGGAATTGCCATAGGCCTCCCATCCGCCGCCATCCATCACATCGAAATTGTAGTTTTTCAGGCTGAGGGAAAGATCATAGGGCCAGAACTTTACCAGAGCCGCAAACTGGCAAACCCCGAGTATCCCGAGAATGAAAATCGCGATCAGGGTGCAATAGATAAAGCAAATGCGGTCAAATTTCCGGTCGGGCTTGGGCTCGAACACGACGGACCGGGCGGAGAGCAAGGCTACCTGCTTCTTCTGCACTTGCCGGTCAACAGCGAACGCGACGAAGGCCGGCATCAGCAAGACGACCGAAACCACGGCGCCCATCTCGAAATTCTGCTGGCCGATCACCTGCTTATAGATGTCAACGGCCAGCATATTATACTGTCCGCCAATCACCTTTGGCAGCCCAAAATCCGTAATCACGAGGTTGAAAACAACAAACGCCGCCGAAATCAGGCCGTACCGGGCCCCCGGAATCGTGACCGTCCAGAAGGTCTTCCAGGCGCTTGCCCTAAGCGAGATCGCCGCCTCGTAAAGCCGCGCATCCGAGATGGCGAGTGCCGTCGTGATAATGATGAAGGCATGCGGGAAGGTGAAGAAGATGGACCCCAGCATGATTCCATAAGGCCCATAGATGGATTCCCCCATCATCACCTCTTTCAGCATCCCCTGATTGCCGAATAGATACACGAGGGCGATCCCCGGCAAGAGCGACGGCACCAGGATCGGGGCCATAGCCACCAGGCGGAACAATCCCTTGAACCGCATACAGCTTCGGCTCAGGGCATAGGCGAAGGCGAAGGCGAGACTGACAGTGACGATAGTGCTGACCGTCGAGATAAAGAGTGAATTCTCAATGGATCGAAAGAGAGAGGGCGTCGAGAAATAGGTCGTGAAGTTACTCAGCCCGACTGACTGGACCGGACGTAGGACAACCCGGCGGAAGGTATTGGAATCAAGCTCATGCCAGTCGGTCCCGGTTATCCTGTCAGACCCGATCAGGTAAACCGTATCCGCTGTCGTACCGCGAATTTTATAGAGAACAGGACTTCTAAAACTGAAATCAGGAAACAACGGTGTCAGGCTCAATCGGCCATCATTGCTGGTCGCCATCTCGTCTTCAGGAATAGCGCCGAGTTGCGCGTTAAGCGCTTCCGCAGACAGGATCGTACCATCGAAATTCCCGTCCTGGTCGCTCACCTGCAGTTCAACTTGCGAGAGATCGAACTGGAATGTCGAGAATGCCTTCGACAACATGGCGTATAGCGGAAATGCGAGCGTTATGATGAGGTATAACGCGATGACGAGAATGAACCCGCGCATCATCAGGTCGTCCCGCCCGAGCTTCAGGGTCAGCGGACGTCCCTTCGGAAGGTTGTCAGACGTTGTTACGCTCATCCCTACTCACCCGCTGGTCGTGCAAAGACTTTTAACCGGTTACTTGGTATCTCAATCACGAGTTCCTTTTCCGCCGCAAGTTCCAGCCGTCGCACAGCGTTAATGGAAAAATCCGCGATCAGCTCATGCTCACCTAGCGCCTCACATTTAAGTCGGCACCGCCAGAAAGAGCCAAGAAACTCCATTTCGGTAATCCGGCAGGTGATGGAATTGTCAGGCTCTTCCATGGGTTCGGTTACAACGTCCCCATGCGGAATAATATCCTCCGGTCGCACGGCGGCAATCACTTCTTTGCCCGGCGGGATTTCGCCGCCCGCAGATTTAAACGCCTTACGGCCAATCGTAACGGTCTTGGCCTCACCGGAGACCGCCGGGAGCTTGTTCATTTCGCCTATAAAATCCGCAACAAATAGCGTGGCCGGCTCCCGATAGATATCTGTCGGTGAGCCAATCTGCTCGATCACGCCATGATTCATCACGACAATCCGGTCCGCCATGGAAAGCGCCTCTTCCTGATCATGGGTCACCATGATCGTTGTAACGCCAAGCTTGCGTTGCAGGTCTTTCACCTCATGACGCAAATGCACGCGCACCTTTGCGTCGAGCGCGGATAACGGCTCATCCAGCAGGAGTAGTCCCGGCGACATGGCGATCGCACGCGCAAGAGCAATACGTTGCTGCTGTCCGCCCGAAAGCTGGGCCGGATACTTCTTGCCCTGATCCGGCAACCCGACAAGGTCGAGCAGTTCCGTCACCCGGGCGTTGATTGCACTCTTCGACAGTCCGGCATTCTCCAGACCAAAGGAAATATTCTTTTCAATCGTTAGATTAGGAAAAAGGGCGTAGGACTGGAAAACAATACCAAAATCCCGTTCTGCAGGTGGCAGGTTGGAAATATCCTTCCCCGCCTGTTCAACTGTTCCCCGGGTTTGGATGTCAAGTCCCGCAATGGCGCGCAACAATGTTGTTTTTCCGCAGCCCGACGGTCCCAGAAAGCAGACAAACTCTCCTTCTGAAATACGCATGGAGATATCTTTAAGCGCGATAAATTCACCAAATGCCTTCCACAGGCTGTCTATCCGGAGATAGGCGTCCCCTTGAGCATGCGCCTTACCATTACCAATTTCGCGCGTTGACTCCGTCAGCATGTTCCCCCGTCCCTAAATACCTTTACTCGTCCAGGATAAAAAAAGGCATCGCAAATGCGATGCCTTCTTTCTTGTTTTTTGGTTAGCTCTTGGCCTCTGATTTCGAATCGTAGCGTTTCTGCCACTCTTCCAGAATTGCCTTGCGGTTATTCGCGGCATATTCAAAATCATTGTCGATCATCTTCTCCAGGAGATTTTCCGGGAAGAACTCAACCGGCTTAGCAACACCCGGATAGGCAACAACGGCATACCCGGTATTATACATCTCGTTGGCTTCCTTCGTGACAGTCCAGTCTACGAGGGTTTTGGCCGCTTCAAGATTGGATGTGCCAGCAACGATAGCCGTTGCTTCCATATCCCAGCCTACACCTTCTTCCGGCACGATAATGTCGAGCGGGGCACCGTCAGCCTTGGATTTTGCACCCCGGAAGGCGAAGGAGATACCGATCGGAATTTCACCGGCAGCCGCCAGTTTACAGGGCTTGGAACCGGAATGGGTGTAACGCGCGATGTTCTCATGCAGCGCGTCCATATATGCCCAGCCGCCCTCTTCACCGAACATCTGCAGCCAGCTGGATACGTCAAGGAAGCCAGTACCGGATGAATTCGGGTTCGGCATGATGACATGGCCCTTATATTCGGGCTTGGTCAGGTCTTTCCAGCTTTTTGGCGCCGTCAGGCCCAGCTTTTCAGCTTCCACCGTGTTAAAGCAGACTGAGGCAACCCAGGCATCCATGCCTGTCCAGGTTGGCGGATTGCTTTTATCGACGAATTTTTTGTCGAGCTTTTCAACACCCTTCGGCGCATAAGGCTCGAGCATGCCTTCGGATTTCATCAGCAACAGGGACGTTGCGGCCAGGCCCCAGATAACGTCAGCCTGGGGATTGTTCTTCTCGGCGAGCAGTTTCGCCGTGATAATGCCCGTGGAATCGCGCACCCAGTTAATTTTGATGTCAGGATGAGCCTTGTTGAATTCCTCAGCATAACGCTTCAGATCTTCCGCTTCGACTGCCGTATATACGGTCAGCTCCGCCGCCATCACGCTGTTCGCAACGAACAGGCCCGCAATAGCTGTCAAAGCCAATTTCTTCAATTGTAACATTTTGTCCCTCCCCCTTTTTAAGAGATTAGTTGAGATTAAAATTAGATCATACCCACAAAGATCCACAAAGATCCAAGTTTGAAACACAATCAATTGATACTCACTGCAATACTGGCGTAATGTGACAAATAGAAGAAATCTATTATATTTATGTTTGTATAACTTAAATCGATACAATGATAAAGACAACCGCTCCCTGACAGGTGCATGTTTCTGCGAACCCGGCTCTAATTTTGCGGCCAGGGCAAGGAATAGGTCTTTACGTTGGTGAAAAATTTCATTGCCTCAAGTACGCCTTCCTTAACACCGTTTCCTGAATCCTTGATTCCGCCAAAGGGCGACATCTCGATTCGATAGCCCGGCTGTTCCCAGATGTTCACTGTCCCAACGTCGAGCCCATCGATAAAACACGTGATGCGGTCAAGCCGGTTGGTACAGACCCCCGCAGAAAGACCGAAGGGTGTCGAGTTCGAGATTTTGATCAAGGCCTCATCGTCATTCGGCACCCGGACTATCGGTATGATCGGGCCAAAGGTTTCATCGAACACAAGTTCGCTGTCATGCGGCACATGGTCGATAACAATCGGCGGCAGAAGCGCCCCTTCCCGGCCAGGATGATAAAGTATTTTCGCACCTTGTTTCTCCGCCAGGAATACCCTCTTTTCAAAGGTCTCTGCCGCCTGTTCATGGATGACACAGCCGAGCTGCGTCTCCGGGTCCTCTGGATCCCCAAACTTAATTTTCTTTGCAATTTCAAGGATATGCGGAACAATCTTGTCGGCGACATTTTCCTGGACAAGGATTCGCTTGATTGCCGTGCAGCGCTGTCCTGAATTACCCGTCGCGCCCGCAACCGCAATTTCGGCCGCCTTGATCAACTCCGCGTCACTCAGATCATCCAGAACGATCAGCGGATCATTGCCGCCGAGTTCCAGCGCGAGACGCTTGTAACCCGCTTTCTCGGCAATCATCTTGCCGACCGGCACACCGCCCGTGAAGGTAACGATATCCGCATGTTTGTTGACGATCATTTCTTCGCCAATATCCTGCGGCCAGCCCGTCACAACCTGGAACATCTGGTGCGGCAGCCCCGCCTCATAGAGAATATCGGCCAAGGCGATCGCGGTGAGCGGTGTCTGTTCTGTCGGTTTGCAGACGACGCAGTTATTTGTCGCGATCGCCGGTGCGATTTTGTGCGACACCATATTGAGCGGATGGTTAAACGGCGTGATTGCAGAAATCACATTGACTGGTTCGCGCTTGGTGTAGATTTTCCGCGCCTTGCCATGGGGCGTGAGATCGCAGGAAAAAATCTGCCCGTCATCGAGAATGGCCAGCTGACCCGCGAGCATGAAGACATCATAAGCCCGGCCCGTCTCATAGAGCGCGTGCTGGTGACAGATTCCAAGCTCTAGTGTGATGACTTTCGCAAGCTGTTCACGTCGTGCCCGGATAAGCTCCGCCGCCTTGAACAGGATCTGCTGCCGTTCGTAACGCGTCAGCGTCGCGCGGTAGTTCGCCGCAATCTCGAACGCCTCACGCGCATGTTCCGCATTTCCGGCGGGCACGGTGCCAATCACTTCGTTGGTATAGGGGTAACGAACCTCGACCACGTCCTTGGTCGATACCTTCTTTCCGCCGATACGCATCGCCTCAACAATAACCGGCCGAGCGGATTTTGATGCTGTCATCTTGTTCATTTCGCGGAAACGAGCGCCGCAGCGCGCGTTGCATAGTAGTAAGCGTCGAAATTACGGAGCGTCGGTTTTTCCGGCAAGTCCGGCATGGCGACATTCACGATAAAGGGCACGACCTGCTCGCTGATCCCGCCATGGGAACGAAGCGGCACCTCAAGGCCGGAAAGGTCATGACGGTCCGCTGAAGTCCCGAGTACCTGGTTCTCTCCGGACACAATCACAATATCTCCAATCCGGTCCGGCGGAAGCTGGAACCGTTCGGCAGCGGCCGCCTTGTCGAGAACGAGTTCAATGCCCTTTGTTGCCTCAAGCTTGGCAATCACGGCCGCCTGGTCAACGTCCGGCGTGAGATAGGCTGTCGCGAAGGAACCGAGTGCGCCATGATGCACGACATAGGGATCGGTGATCGGCAGGATCACGCGGCTCGCCCCGTTTCCGATTTCCTTATCCAGCAGGTCCTGCAGGTAAATCACATCCGGCGTACCATCGGCTTTATGCTTGGGTTTCATGCCGTGATCCGCAGTGACGACAATCGCCGCGCCGAGTGCATCAAGCTGACCAAGGTAGGAATCAAACATTTCATAGAAGGCATTGGCGTCCTTCGTTCCCGGCGCGGCCTTATGCTGCACATAATCGGTTGTTGTCAGATACATCAGATCCGGCTTGAAGGAAGTCATCAACTTCACGCCGGCATTGAAGACATATTCGGAAAGTTCCGCCGAATAGACAGACGGCACCGGAATATCAAGGCTCTCGGATGCATTGTCGATGCCATGTTCAGCCAGGGTGGTCGTATCGGATTTCTCTGTCGAGAAACAGAGCGCCCGCCCCTCGTCGAACTTGAGCCCATGACCGAGCAATGCCCGGAGCTTGTCCTTTGCTGTGACGATGGCGATGCGCGCACCTGTATCATAGAAACTCTTGAAGATCGTCGGCACCCGAAGGAAGCGCGTGTCGTTCATCATCACTTCCTCCCCGGTTTCCGGATCCAGGAGGAAGTTACCGCAAATTCCATGGACGGCGGGGGGCTGTCCCGTCGCAATCGACATATTATTCGGGTTGGTAAAACTCGGGATCACGCAATGAGCCAGATTCATGGTCCCGGTCTCACGTATACGCTTCATCGTCGGCATTACGCCAGCGTCAATCGCGGCATCTATATAGGCCGGTTCGCAGCCATCAAGGCAGATTACCACTGCTGTCCGGTTCGGGAAAGGATACGTCCGGTCGTTCACAGTAACACCGCTCAGGGACATTTTATTCATCGTATTTTCTAAACTCCAATTCAGATATTTCAGGCCGCCAGACGGGCACGTTCTTTCAGCGCGGCTTCAGGCGGGCTTGCGCTATCGACATTCATTTCTTCTAGGGATTCGCGCGCCGCCGTCACAACACGGTGCATCACCTGTTCATCAAGCCGACCAATACAGCCAATCCGGAAACTGTCCACCACCGTCAGCTTACCAGGATAAATGATAAAGCCCCGGGCCTTCATCAAGTCGTAAAAGCGGGGAAAGCTGAAATTGGCATGCGCTGGATTAAAAAAGGTAACGATAATCGGCGAAAGCCAGCGGTCCTTCAGCAAGGTTTCAAAACCAAGGTCGCGCATGCCTGCCACCATAACGTCCCTGTTGCGTTCATATCGCGCAAGCCGGGCCGGTGCGCCGCCTTCGGCCTCGTGCAATTCCAGTGCCTTCATAAAGGCCGCAACAGTGTGGGTTGGCGGCGTAAAGCGCCACTGCCCTGTTTTCTTGAAATTAACCCATTGGGCATGCGCATCCAGGCTGAGGGAATGGCTATTACCTTTCGCGGTTTCCAGCTCGGATTTGCGGGCAATGATAAAGCCGAACCCCGGTACGCCCTCTATGCATTTGTTGGCGGAGGAGACCATTGCTTCATACTTGATCTCCCGGACATCAAGCGGGAGCGCGCCAAAAGCACTCATCGAATCAATCAGAAGCTTGCGTCCTGCGGCTTCAACAACCTCGGAAATTTCCTGCACCGGATTAAGGATACCGGAACTTGTCTCACAATGGACAAGGACAACATGCGTTATCGTCGGATCTCCGGTCAGGGCTGCGGCCACTTCATCTCCACGCGGCGGCATATAGTCCCCTTTATCAATAACCGCGTGTTCCCGGCCAAGATAGGAGAGCGTTTCAACAATCCGCTTCCCATAGGCGCCATTGACCAGCACCAGCGTCTTGCTGTCCGGTCCCAAAAAGGACCCCAGCATTGCCTCAACAGCGAAGGTGCCACTCCCTTGCATGGGAACACAGTCAAAGTCACCGCTCTCATTACCGGCAATGGCAAGCAGCTTTTCACAAAGCGCCGCTGTCATCGCCCGGAAATCGCCATCCCATGACCCCCAATCCTTCAGCATCGCCTGCTTGACATCAAAGGACGTGGTTAATGGACCCGGGGTGAGCAGATAAGGCTCGCCCATATGGGGTGGCGGAAACGCTGCACCTGACTGCAATTCCTGATCCATTTTCATCGCGTCAAACCCTCGCCGTAAAAAAAGAATTAACCAATAGTGATCCAAAATCTAATTAACAACGTAATATATGTAAAATCGTTATTTAAAATCGTTCTATAATTTAAATCGATACATATGGCCTTCAATCCTTGTCTAAGCTATACTGTCGGTACACTGGATTGGAAAAAATATGCGGTATGTACAGCTTCGTGCTTTTCACTACGTCGCCACTCAAGGGGGCTTTTCGCGTGCGGCCGAAGCACTATCCTTGACCCAGCCGGCCATATCGGATCAGGTGCGTAAACTAGAGACTGAGTATGACGTTTTGTTGTTTAATCGACAAAAGAAACAGGTCAGTCTAACAGATTTTGGCAAGAAACTTCTCGAAATTACCCATCGGATGTTCGATATTGAGCATCAGGCCCACGAACTATTATCGGAATCACGGGCATTGGGGTCTGCAAAGCTGAGGATAATTGCCGATTCAGTGCAGCATCTTCATCCTGTACTGGGCCCCTTCCGCCAGCAGTTTCCGGAGGTGTTTATCTCCGTCAGCACCGGCAATACCCCGGAAATTATTGAAAAACTCTGCAGTTATGAGGCAGATGTAGGTGTATTGGGAGAAATTCCGGAATCGCGCGATTTCGATATTGTAAAACTGAGTTCGACTCCGATTATTGCCTTTGCCTCGAAAAGGAGTTCTGCGGGTAAACTTAAATCCATTTCCTTGGAGGAACTGGTGACCAAGCCCCTTGTACTTCGGGAAAAGGGATCAAAAACCCGTCAGAAACTTGAGCAGATTGCTGCCGCTGCGGGCCTCACTCTTAAACCCTCGATTGAGGCGGTGGGTCGGGAAGCTATCCGTGAAATCGTCGCGAGCGGCGCCGGCATCGGAATCGTTTCAGAGGCCGAATTCGGCTATGACGAGCGGCTTTGCAAGATCCCGATTTCAGGATGCAAACCGCTGATGGATGAAGCGCTGATCTGCTTGAAGGAACGCAGCAAGGGCAATTTGGTGAGCGCATTCATGGAAATGGCGCATGATCGTATTTCGCTGAAGAGAGCTTAAGCGAAACTCACACCCGCATATTACTGTCAACGACCCGTTGCAACATCGGGACATAATGAGAGAAGCCCGGTGTTTTCTTGCCAGGGATTTTGCCTTCGTCATCCCATTTGCGCACCTGGACGATTGCGTCAATATCCTCGTTCTGTGCAAATTTCGCTGCGGCCGCTTCGCTCATCGGACCACCCTGTAATTTCAGACTGAGAACCGACGCGTCGGACAGCTTTGCAAAATAGGCGGGTTCTGCCGTGCAAAGATAACGCTTCGCCGAGACATGATGGCGCACACAGTCAGTGACGATTTTCGGAAAAAATGGCGCCAGAACGGCCGCCCCTGCCCGGTCATGATGACTGTCGATGCCAAGTTCCGCCGCATTATCGGGAAACTCGTTGGTAAAATGCCCGATATCATGCAACAGCGCCGCAACGATCAGCTCTTCATTCGCGCCCGATTCCTCCGCAAGTTCCGCCGTCTGGAACATATGCTCCGAGATTGTTACCTCTTCGCCAAGATATTCCTCGGCGCCGCGCCGTGCAAAAATATCGGCGATAAAGGCGACAATATTGTCCTTGGTAAGGTGTGAAAAATCGGGCTTAGGCATCTTTTCTTCCCAAATGTTGATGTTCAAGGGTCGCAAGAGTCGACAGCAGGCCATCCTTATCAGGATAGCAGCCCTGTAGCCAGCGCGTTCCGCGACCGGAGTAGGCATTGCGGGCATGTAATACGCGCGTATTATCGACAATAAAGCAGTCGCCGGGTTCCAGACGGAAGCTGACTGCCATGTCCGGGTCATTAATGATTTCACTCAAGCTCCGGTAGGCGGCGTAATAGTCCGGCATTTTCTCAAATGGTACATCCGTGACTGGTGCGATCGAGCGGTTGTTGAAACGGACCCCGACAAGCTCCCCGTCCGGCGCCAGTTCAATCATCGGCTTGCGGGCCTGCAGGCAGACGTCCGACTGTCCGGCATACTCATACCTGGCACTGTAACGGGACAGAAGGTCAAAATAATCGGGATGCTCCGCTTGCAGCCGCTTAACCGCCTTAAAACCATCCACAACCAGCGAATCCCCGCCATTCGCCGAATTCTCCAGCGCATAGAGAATTTGCATCGTCGGCACCGGATCGCGGTAGGGGTTATCCGTATGGGCCTGCAATCCCGCCGAGGTAAAGGCAAGGTTCGTTGGCGTCACTTCGGCCCGCACCTCAAACCATTTTCCGTAGTTCGTTTCCCGCACAAAGCCAAACAGCGCGGCAACATCCAGGAGTGCTCCGCTTTTTACGGGGCCGCCTGTCATTTTCGCAAATCCGAACCGGCGAATATCGCTGAGCCATTTCGTCAATGCCATTTTATCACGCTTGACCGAGTCAAAATCGGCCATTGGGACATTGCTATTCAACGACTCATCCCAAAGCTCAATATTTGGGCCTAGCCATCCGGCAGGTCGCTCCTCCGCGATATCATAGGCATGGGCCTGTAGCCAGCGGAGCGAGTATGAAAGCGTTTTTGCTTCCGGCTGAAAGGTGACGGTGAGCCTGTCCGGCAGGTCCATCGACACGTTGGAAATCCTGGTGTCTGCAGGAATGTCATCAATCGTGATAAGACGCTGACCATTCTGCGGGGAACGGGTATCCGCATCCAGCGCATTGTCCCGGAGCCAGATGGCATGAAACCGCAAACTGTCGCCGCGTTTTGTATGGAGGACAATATAGTCCCCATCCCCGGCCACCTCGACATTTTCTATATAGCTATTTTCAGACATTCGTTTGGTATCACGCAGTTGTCATCACGATTTAATCTTCTTCATCCCTGGGTCGTAAAGCGGTTCCAGATGCACCTGACACGGTACGCGGGTTAGCGCCACATCCAGCTCATACCTGCCATCGAGCACGAACTCCGCGTCCACGCCCTCCGGATTGCGAACATATCCATAGCCAATGGATTTTGCAATTGTATGACCATAGCCTCCACTGGAAAGCCAACCGACACGCTTGCCATTTCGGTAGATTGTCTCCCGTCCGAGCAGGACAACATCCGGGTCATCAACCGTAAAGCAGGCGAGCATTTTCTTGACGCCCGCCGCCTTCTGCGTCTCGATTGCCGCACGCCCCTTGAAATCGCGGCCTGATTTCAGTTTCACGGCCCAGCCAAGCCCGGCCTCAATCGGGGTGTGATCCGGGCCGATATCCGCCCCCCAGGCGCGATAACCCTTTTCCAGGCGGCAGCTTTCGATCGTCCGATATCCTGCATTCGAAAGACCGGAAGGCGCCCCGGCCGTCATCAGGGCATCATATACGGCAGCTGCGTGACCAACAGGCATATGAAGCTCCCAGCCGAGTTCCCCCATATAGGTCAGGCGGAGGGCCATAACGGGATGGCCCGCGATCTCGATCATTCTGCCGGTCGCAAAGGGGAAGCCTTCATGGGAAATATCATCATTCGTGACCTGCGACAGAATTTCCCGCGATAATGGCCCCATCAGCGAGAGGACGGATCGCTTCTCGGTAATATCGCTCAAGGCGATCGTCATATTCGGCGGAATATTTCTCAAGATCCAGTTGTAATCATGGGTCGCGAAACCGGTTCCCGTCACGATATAGAATTCATTCTGGTCAAGGCGTGTCACGGTCAGGTCGCATTCAATCCCGCCCCGGTCATTCAGCATCTGGGTATAGATAACAGACCCGGGCGGCCGCAGCACGTTGCCTGCCGCGATCCAGTCCAATGCAGCGGCGGCATGCGGTCCGGTAAGATGAAATTTCGCGAAGGATGTCTGGTCAATCAGAACCGCGGCCTCCCGCGTCGCCTTATGCTCCCGCGCGACGGCCTTGAACCAGTTTTGCCGGCTGAAGCTGTAGGTATCCTCCGGCGTCTCTCCCGCTTCTACATCCGCAAACCAGTTCGGCCGTTCCCACCCGAGCTTCTCACCGAAACAAGCACCAGCGGCTTTCAGTTTGTCGTAGAGTGGCGAGGTTCGAAACGGCCGGCCGCTTTGATGCTCCTCATGCGGCCAGGCCATGGTGTAATGCTTGCCATAGGCCTCAACGGTGCGTTTTTTGATCCAGTCGGCGTCGAAATGCGGCTTGCCGAAACGGCGGATATCGACAGCCCAAAGGTCATAGGGAGGCTCTCCTTTCGCCACCCACTCGGCGAGGACCATCCCCGCGCCGCCGCCCGAGGCGATACCAAAAGCATTAAAACCGGCACCGACAAAGAAGTTTTTAAGTTCCGGCGCTTCCCCCAGGATAAAATTTCCATCCGGTGTAAAGCTTTCCGGCCCATTGACCAGTTCCTTGATCCCGGTAGTCTCCAGCGCCGGGACGCGGCCAAGAGCGAGTTCCATCATCGGCTCAAAATGGTCAAAGTCGGATTGCAGCAGGGTAAAATGGAAATCTTCCGGAATGCCGGCTTCCGCCCACAGCACGGGGTTGGGCTCATACCCGCCCATGACCAGGCCGCCGACCTCCTCTTTATAATAGGTCAGCCGGTCGGGATCGCGCAGCGTTGGCAAGTTACGTGGCAT
The DNA here is from genome assembly GCF_017313765.1 of Sneathiella sedimenti. Taxonomy (GTDB): domain Bacteria; phylum Pseudomonadota; class Alphaproteobacteria; order Sneathiellales; family Sneathiellaceae; genus Sneathiella; species Sneathiella sedimenti. Next base: position 416,743 of record NZ_JAFLNC010000005.1, read on the forward strand.
ATCCTTGATCGGTTCGGTTATCAGATATTGATGCTGGACCGGGACCAACGGCACATTTACGCCGAAACGGCCGGCGAATTCCCGCGTCCATTGCCCAGCGCAACAGATTACGACCTCACATTCAATAAATCCTTTATCCGTCTGTACACCCTTGATTTTCCCGCGCTCTATCCGGATGTCCGTTACAGCCGTATCCTCAAATATCGTCGCACCGGCCATCCGTGCACCCTTCGCAAGTGCTTGCGTGATATCGGACGGATTGGCCTGCCCGTCGGTCGGGAGGAACGCGGCCCCGACAACATCCTCCACCGTCATGATGGGCCAGAGTTCCCTCGCCTCCGCTGGTGTTAAGAGCTGCATATCCAGGCCAAAGGACTGGGCGGTGGTTGCCTGACGCTTGACTTCTTCCCAGCGCGCATCGTTACAGGCAAGACGGAGGCCGCCGTTCATCTTCCATCCCGTGGCGAGCCCGGTTTCCTCTTCCAACCGGTTGTAGAGATCAACAGAGTAACCCAGAAGTTCCGTGATATTGGCGTTGGACCGAAGCTGACCCACCAGCCCCGCGGCATGGAAGGTCGTTCCCGAGGTGAGTTTTTTCCGCTCCAGCAGGACCGTATCCGTCCAGCCGAGCTTCGCCAGATGATAGGCCGTGGAACAGCCGACAATTCCGCCACCAATCACAACCGCCCGCGCCGTCGTCGGTAAATCTTTCGCCATTCAGAGATTGTCCTTCTTATAACTTTCGTACGCCGGCTCGAACCGTTCAAGACAGCTCTGAGTATAGTGTCCATAGTCGAAATCAAGCTCGGAATAAATTTCCGATACCATGCTCCACATCACTTCCCGAAGAAGAGACGCAATCTTCATCGCCTGATACCGCCCCCAGAGGTCATCGTTGAGCGGTGCCTCGAAATAGCGTTCCAGCATCGATCTTTGCGAGCTTTCCGTGAAATCATTGTTGGACGCCAGCCCGGCAAGATCAAAAAGCGGTGTGTTAAAGCCCGCATACTCCCAGTCGATCAACCAGAGACGGTCACCGTCATCTATGAAATTGGCCGCCAGCAAGTCATTATGGCCAAAGACGATATCGTGGGGGCCGGACCGCGCCTCTGTCTCCGCCGTAGTTCTAAGATACTCGGTAATGCGGTTCTTATGGGGACTATCGCTGTTGGTTATAAGGCGGGCATACTCCCGCAGCGTATGAAAGACCCAGAAAATCGGTGCAGGTCCGTGCAGGAATGCCGGAATGTCCCGGTGACTGCGTCGGATCAGGCGGATCGCCCGATCACGCAAATCGTCATCGCGCAGATCCTCCGGAGCGAGTGTCCTCCCCACTATATACTCGAGAACCAGAACGCCCGGCTCACTATAAACAACCGCCGGCGAGATGCCCGCTGCCTGCGCGGCCTTGCTTGCCGCCAGCTCATGGGTGCGTGCAATATGATGGAACGGGATATCCTCCCCCAGACGAACGACATAGCGGCGTTCCCCCTCCGTCACGAGGAAGTTCGCATTCGTCATACCACCATCCAGCGGTTCAATGGACGGTGTCACTCGCCATAGAGAAAGCCCCGAAATTTTCTCATATGCCCATGTCATGCCACCATCCGTTACTATTATCAGGGTATCATATGACTACTATCGATTTGATACTAGGTGATTATGGCCCTTTCTACCTATCAAAGAATCACGCTTCGGCAAAGCTATCGATTGCTAGCTGAAAATTTCCGGCTGCAGTCAAGGAAAACCACATATCAGAAGATTACCGGCCTTTCCTGACACCTAAAATGGCATTGTCAAAAGACCCCAGCCCCGCGCAGCTGACGGGCTGTGGGCACTGATCTTGCCGGGGATAAATTTATCGCCAGTGGATATCACGTAAGATTACCATGGAGTTGGTGACCAATTTCTCAGCCAGTTGAGAAACCATCTCAGTTTAGGAAACATTGGCCGCCAAAATATCGCGGCTCTCTGCTCGAGATTCAGGCTCTCTTCCCTGCAGAAAGCCGTGTCATTTCGGTCATTTAGCGTCCCTGCTATAACGTGTCGGTTGGAGTTTTTCCTGCAAAGAAGGCATCCAGGTTATCGAGTGCCCGCGCGCCCATCGCATCACGTGTCTGCACCGTCGCGCTGCCGATATGGGGCAGCATGAAAACATTCTCGAAGGCCGAGAAAGCCGGATTGCCCCCCGGCTCCGTTATGAAACAGTCTAGGCCAGCCGCAAAGATCTTGCCCGACGTCAGGGCTTTAATTAGTGCTGGTTCATCAACGAGCGCACCGCGCGCGGTATTCACAATAACCGCGCCATCTGGAAGCCGGGCAATACGCTCCGCATTAATCATTCCCGTCGTTTCCGGCGTCGCGGGGCAATGAAGGGACAGAAAATCAGCAACGGCTAGCAGGCTGTCGATGTCCTCGTGAAATTGCGCGCCTTGTTCTCGCTCCTTTGGCAGTCGCCGCCTGTTGAAGTAATGGACCTCCATATCGAAGCCGCGCGCTTTTCTGGCCATGGCCTGACCGACGCGACCCATTCCAATGATGCCAAGGCGTTGACCGGTAACCTGTTTGCCGACCATGAAGGACGGGCTCCAGAAATTCCACGCCCCTGACCGCACAATCCGGTCACCTTCAACCGCCCGCCGCGCCGCGCCGAGCATAAGCAGAAAGGCCGTTTCCGCCGTCGCATCGGAAAGAACATCCGGGGTATTCGTCACAACAATACCGCGCGCTTTCAGGGCATCGAGATTGCAATGATCAACGCCAACGGAATGGTTCGCAATAATTTTAACACGGGGATCAAGTCTCGCTGCCACATCGGCCGTAAAAAGCTCCGAATGGCAGGGAAGGATCGCATCGACCTTGGCGCTCATCTCAACAATTTCGTCAGCGCTATGCAGCCCGTCTTCGTAATTGATGATGGCGTCATAGTCTTTCGCCGCCCGTTCAAGTGATTTATCGGAAAGCTTACGCGTAATCCAAAGAACTTTCTCTGCCGCCATGGTGTCACTTCTTCCGCAGTGTTTCTTCCCAGTAATTATAGACGGCCATGGAGAGAACAAAAAGTGAGACGATCCAGAACGGCAGTCCTCCCCAGAAACCGGCAAAGCCGCTGGAGATGCTGAAGGCGAGGCCAAGAACGAAGGTCGCCACCAATGCTATGCCGATGAATCCTAGGATTTTTTTGCTTATATCCGACAGCATTCCTTTTCTCCCTATCCTTACGCCTGCTGCGCTTTCAATTTATTCTGTATCCAGTTGGCGGTCCTGAACAAGCGATCATCCTGCTCTGTCCGCGCAACTAACTGCACACCAATCGGAAGGCCGGTTTCGCCAACCAGAAGGGGCAGGCTTACTGAGGGCAAGCCGCACAATGTCCAGATGGTTGAGAAAACGGGGTCTCCCGTGCCTTCCACAAATTCTGATGCTTCACCCGGTGCGCTTGCCGTGAGAACGGCATCATAGTCATGGAAGAATACGTCAAAATACTCGTTTGCAGAGACCATAAATTGAACCGCGTCCTCATATTGGGCCGCGCTGATGGTCCGTCCATGTTCAACAATCTGCTGCAGCGCGGGACTGATTTTCTCCCAGTATCCGCTAAATGTTTCCTGCAGATGCTGACAGATTTCAAATTCATGGATAACCCGTTGTGCCTCGATGAACCCGTCAAAGGAAGCCGGAACTGAAACTTTGTCCACCCTGTCACCAAGCAAGGCCATGATTTCTTCCAGCCCCTCCCGCGCTGCCGGCGTCAGTCGGTTATTAAAGGGCAGCTCTAGCCAGACAAATTCGGGGTCCACCGGGGGATCGGCACGACATCCTTCTAGCATTAGCGGCCTGGGCCTGGCATAGCTCGAGTGATCCGCCGGATCATATCCTTTAATAACGTCTGATAATGCCGCCACATCTTCCAGCGTCCTGCCAAATACCCCCACCTGATCGAGAGATTTTGAAGTCTGCAAGATGCCGCGACGCGAGATCATGCCACGCGTCGGCTTGAACCCATATGTTCCGCAGAAAGAGGCCGGACGAATGACCGACCCATTGGTCTGGGTGCCGATCGCCAGCGGAACCTGGAAAGCGGCAACGGCGGCAGCGGATCCGCTCGATGACCCTCCCGGGGAATGAGCAACGTTATGCGGATTCCTTGTTTCAACTGCCTGCACAAAAGCAAGCTCGGTCGTTACGGTTTTCCCTAGGATGATCGCTCCCTGATCTCTAAGTCGTTCGACGATCGCGGCATCTTCCGCAGGTTGCCTTCCGGCAAAAATCGGCGTTCCCCGCTCAGTGAGAAAATCCCGGGTATCAACAATATCCTTGAGACCAACGGGAATGCCATGCAGCGTCCCGAGGGGCCTGCCAGCGCGGCGAATACTGTCCATTTCCGCTGCCTGGGCAAAGGCATAATCCGGGTCCAGCTGGGCCCAGGCCTTGATCTGCCCGTCGGTTTCCTCAATCCTGTTGAGACAAGCCCTTACCAGCTCCACCGACGTCAACCGTCCGTCACGTATCTGGCGGACCGCGTCCAAGGCGGGCAGGACATTCGGCATTGATTGGTCAACAACTGTCATCAAGGGATATACTTCCCGAAAAGATAGTCCGGCAGCCACAAGGCAATGCCAGGGAATTGATACATGAGAACCATGCAAAGGATAACAATGCCGAGATAGGGAATAATACCCCTGAAAATCTCAACAAGCTGGATGGCGTTGCGCAACACCCCTTTAAGATAATACGCCGACATCGCCATCGGCGGGGTCAGGAAGGAGGTCTGCAAATTCAGCGCAACCAGCATCGCAAAAAAGTACGGATTGACGCCAAAGGTATCAAGCATCGGCAAGAAAATCGGCACAAAAATAATCAGGATTTCGGACCACTCAAGCGGCCAACCCAGCAGGAAAATGATTACCTGCGCCAGAACCAGAAACTGCCAGGGTTCAAGGTTCAAGCCGACGACCCAGGCACTTATGAGATCATGTCCGCCGAGATAAGAGAAAACCGACGCAAAGGTCCATGATCCGACAAACAGCCAGCATACCATCGCCGTGGCCTTCGCCGTCAGAAACACACTTTCCTTGACCTTTTTCCAGGTCAGGGAACGGTAAAGGACCGCGAGCACAAGCCCACCCAAAGCCCCCATTGCCGCGGCCTCAGCAGGCGTGGCAAGTCCGCCCAGAATGGATCCCAGCACCAGCATGATAAGGGCTGTCAGCGGTACAAAAGATACAAGAAGGTCCATGTAAATCTTGATGGGCGGGGGGATATCTTCCTGACGTGGCTTTGGCGCAATCGACGGCTTTATCAGGACACGGATAATGACGTAAGCCATATAAAGCCCGGCGAGGATCAGGCCGGGAAATACGGCCGCAGCATATAACCGCAAAGGGGATAATTCGGCAATTGCCGCATAGACAATCAACATGATGGAAGGCGGTATCAGGATGCCAAGCGTGCCGCCGGCACAAATAACCCCCGCGGCAAACTCCTTTTGGTAGTTGGCCTTGGCCATCGCCGGATAGGCAAGCAGTCCCATCAGGGTGACGACCGCGCCAACGATACCCGAGGCTGTCGAAAAGACCGCGCATGTGATCAGCGCGGCAATCGCCATGGAACCGGGCAGGTTTCGCGCCGCCATCTGCAAGGAGAAAAAAAGCCGATCAACAATATTCGCCCGCTCGACGACGTACCCCATAAAAAGAAACAGCGGGATCGCAACCAGCGTATCATTCTCCATTACCGAGTAGGTATTCTGATTCAGCAGATAAAAGATATTGTTGCTGAACAGGTCGGCAAAGCTTTCGATCCCGCCCTGGAAATAGGCGTAGTAGCCGAACGCTACGCCCATTGCCAAAAGTGTGAAGGCGATTGGAAAGCCCAGCAACACCAGCAGGATAAACAAACAAAGCATGAAAATGGCGACTTCAGGGTTTGTCATGGGCGTCTCTCAAAATAAAAGCGAAGGAAACGGCTGAAATCATGGTTTGTGTATCTCGGACTTATGCATCAGCATGTCTTCGGTCTCATGCACATCTTCCAGCCGATCCATCCATACTCCTTGCTTGATTGCTTTCCAGCAGCGCACCATTTCCGCTATGCCCTGTAAAATCAGCAGGAAGCCGGCCACGGGAATAAGTGTTTTGAAAAAATAGACCTGGATGCGGGCTGGACTGTTCCAGCTTACTTCTTTATATCGCCAACTGTCGGCGGCAATTTCCGCGCCATACCAGAACAGGGCGAGTATTCCGGGAAAGAAAAACAGAATATACAGCACGAAGTCTATTCGGGCCTGCCAGCGTATGGGAAACAGGCGGTAAAGCACATCGCCGCGAACATGTGAATCCTGCGCGAGGGCATAAGGTCCTGCCATCAGGAACAACGCACCATACATCTGAACCATTACATCAAATGCCCAGACCGTCGGAGAGTTCAACACATAACGGACGAAAACCTCATAGGATACCGAAAAGGTCAGTATCATAATGCACCAGCCAAATGCCCTGCCTACCCAGAGGTTTAGCCCCTCAATCGTATAGACGAATTTTGTCATCGCACCCTATCCGCAAACTCCTAAGCAAAACCGGGGACTAACTTGTAGTCCCCGGAGCGTATTACATTTACTCGTGGTCACGAGCCAAAGTAATGATTATAGGCCAGCTTGTAGTCCGGTTGGTTCAGGTTCAAATAGCCCATGACATTCTTGGCATAAGCCATTTGCGAGTCGACTACCTTTGCAAAGAACGGATCTTCGGAGCTTATCCGCTTGATAACAACATCCCAGGCCGCGAGTTGAGCCGCCATGACGTTATCCGGTGTCCGGTAAACATTTACGCCCTGCTCGTCCCGGAGTTTGTTGAGATCGTCTGCATAGCGTTTGGTATTATTCCAGTAAAAGTTGGAGTTTTCCGCCTCAGACGCATATTTCAATACTGCCTGTAACTCTGCGGGAAGGCCTTCATATTTCTTCTTGTTAAATGTAATCTCGAAGAATTCCTGAGACTGGTGGAAGGAAGCAAGATGATAGAATTTCGAAACATCCTGCATACCGAAATCGCGGTCCGACGTCGGATTGTTAAACTCCGCCGCATCAATCAAACCGGCCTTCATCGCTGGCTGGATTTCACCGCCCGGTAGCTGTACGACCGACATGCCCATTTCGAGGAGGACATCGGCAGCAAGACCAACGGTTCTGTATTTCAGCCCGTTTAGCTGGGAGACGTCCGTGATTTCCTGTTTAAACCATCCCAGCGGTTGTGCCGGCATTGGGCTGTTGAAGAACGAGACAACATTCAGGCCAAGATTACCCATCAACTCGTTGAATAGTTCCTGTCCGCCACCATAATTAACCCATCCGAGTACTTCCTGCGACGACCAGCCGAAACACGGGCCGGTGCCGAACAACGACGCCGTCGGGGATTTAGAGTACCAGTAGGCAGGCACATAATGGGCTGCGTCGAGCACTCCGCGATGCACCGCGTCTTGCATCTGACTGGTCTTTACTACCGAATCAACGGGCAAAAGGTCGATTTTGATGTCCTTGCCTGCCATGGCATGAACCCGGTCAACATATGATTGTGCATTTTCAAGAAAAATGCCGCCGCCCCACGCTGCCTGCATTTTCAATGTAACAGGTTCGGCCCGCGCTATTGCAGGTGCTGCAAAGCTTCCAGCGGTTGCGGCGGCCGCAAGCGCGCTGCCTTTCAGAAATTTTCTGCGATCCATAGTCTTCTCAGTCATTTTCACCTCCCATGAAAACATTTTTACTTTCGTTTATTCTAATATAAAATAAACCACCAATCACGATAGAATGCAAGCAACCAAGCTGGTGCTATATTCCACTACATGGAAAATGCTGATTTTGTCACATCAACCGCTTGGTAAAGCCGGGATTGGATCAGTCATTCCAGATGAAAGTGATATCTTCTCACGGAATTTTCAGACGAGTTCGAGCTGGTTTGAGCTATTCAACAGAATTGCCGGCCTAGTTATCTAGAACCCCTTGAATGAATTCCATGGCGTCGCCGAGGGACGCAATCGAGGCTATTTCAGCAGCGGAGAATTGCATGTCGAAGGTTAGCTCGAGTTCCTCGATAAGGGTCATATGCGCTAATGAATCCCAGCCATCCGTATTGAACGGCGTGGAGTCCGCCGACAACCCGGTGGCGTCGACATTGAAGCAAGTCGCCGCGACCGCGCAGACTTTTTCCTCCAGAGTTCCACTCCCCTCCTCGGAAGGAGCAATATCCTGTGCTACTGTGGCCACGTTTGAGGAAGCCATGGCCGTCAACTCGGCCATCAGGACCTTGCCCGCGGCGCTACGCGGGAGCGATGTCATAATATAAAAGTCGGTTGGCGTCCGCTCTGCCGAGAGATGCTGCCGGCAGAAGGCAAAGGCATCGGCAGCGGTAAGCTCCTGACCTGGCTGCGGTACAACTGCTGCAACCAGCTTCTCGCCGCGCGCTGCATCGGGAACGCCAAAAGCGACAGCCTCCGCTATACCTGGCATGGTGGAGAGAACGATCGTCACGGTTTCCGGGTGGATTGTCGCCCCGGCGGATACTATTGCCGTTTTCTTGCGCCCCACGAAATCGTAAAGTCCGTCCGGTCCGACGCGCACATAGTCGCCCGTATGAAAGGCACCGTTACGCAATACATTTGCGGTAATGTCCGGCGCTTGGAAATAGCCCCGCATCACTGTCGGCCCTGACAACACCAGCTCGCCAACCTCGCCCTGGGGAACGGGACGGAAATCGTCATCCAAAACATCTGCTATGCAGCCATAGGGCCGCCCGAGTGACCCAATCCGGCGGGTAGCCTTGTCCGGCCCGGCAAAAAGGGCATCGCAGACCACTTCGCTCAACCCATAGGCGTTGACCACAGGCACCTTGAAGCTCTCCTCGACATCGGTCCAGAGTTGGACGTCAAGAAGATCGGCGCTGCACAAAATAAACCGGAAGTCAGGCCCACAAAAAGCGTCTCTTTGATCACTGCCGAGACGCGCCATGATCCGGAGCATAGCGGGCACCGTGATAAAATGGGTAATCTTCTTTTCTGAGAATTTATTCAGAATTGTCGGCACATTCTGCACTGAAAAGGGCGTCTCTCGATAAAGATACCCACCGAACCAAAGCGCCACGAGTGGCCCGCGGATCAGCCCGTCCACATGATGGAGCGGTAGCAGGTTAAGCAAACGCGTAGCGCTGTCAAAGCCGTAGACCGTTTCAAAAATGGCAAGTTGCGCGATCAGGTTTTCAAAAGTCAGTTCAACAGCCTTGGGCGTCGAAGTTGTGCCGGACGTCAACACGAGAAGTGCCACTTCTGGTTTGGTTTCGATGGCACGCCAAGTGCCGGGATCGCGACTGGTCGACAAAGTTTCATGAACGTCGCGGATCGGAACAATCCGGCTTTGGGGCAGCCTGCCGCCCAAATCGGCATTGTCCAGCATGACCTCATCCCCATAGAGCGCGGCGGGATCGCATACCTCCAGCAACTCGCTCAGTTCGGGGCCGGTAATATCTGAATCCCCGATTACCGGTGTCATCCCGGCACGAAGCAACGCGAGAAAAAGTTTTATGGTTGCATCCTCATCCTTCGAGGCGACAAGCACCCGATCCCCGGCAACAAGCCCCGTCCGGGCGAACGCTGCAGCAAGGCAGCGCATATCGCGTGCCAAGTCTTCATAGGAAACAGACCCGGCTGGGAGGTCAGCGAATTCTTGCGACGACTTCTCGACGAGCATTCCGTCGAGATGATGGCAAAAGTGATCGAAAGCATGAAGGCCCGGCTTGATCGGCAATTCAAACATCAACTTGCTCCTTATCTACAGCCTCCAGCCGAAGGCGCAATTTTTCTGCAAGCACCGCAGCGTTTTCCGCGTTGCGCAGCATCGAAAGATGGTTGCCCGGCACATTCACAAATGAGAGCGGACCTCTAATCAGACGGCCCCATCCAAGGTCATCCAGGAAGAAGCCCCACGGAATCTCCTCGGCACGAAAAATGGTGGCGGAGCCTGTCCAGGGACGCGGATGATACTCTGCCATCTTGCCGTACAATTGGCGTATGATCGTCCGGTGAGCTTCGGCATGATTGCCAAGATCCATACGGATTTGTCCGTATCGATGGAGGATCAATTGGTCGTCCGCGCGTGAAAGAAGAGAGCGCCAGTTTTTGATAAAAAAGCGTACAGCGTAGAGGGATTCCTGTATCGGGTTGTGCAGGAAACGCGCAAACATGGAACGTGGTCGCATGCGGGTATCCAGAATGAGGAGCTCCCCCGTTTCCTGTTCCAGTGTCGAAAGATGTCGGGCCACCTCGAAGGCCAGAAAACCGGCGAATGAAAAACCGCAGATATGGATTGGGCGGGGGATATCCGTCTGGTGAATATCAACTGCGAAACGCTCTGCAATATCGATCAAGCTGAGACTGTCGAGAGCCTCCACCATATCTGGCGCAAGGCGCGCACCAAAGCATGAATATTCCTTAGACAGGAATTTCTGTATCGGCTGGGCATAAATGACATTGCCGCCGAAATCCGGAAGAAAAACAATGCTACCGCCGGTGTCCAGACTATTCATTCGCATCAGGGTGCGGGGTAAGGTACGATGTGACATCTGCATATTCATTCCCCGCCTCCCCCGGCAACGGTCATTTTATAGGGCAAGCGGGAGGTTTCTATTGCGCGCTCTTTCTCGGCGGCGGCCCGTTTACGCTTTAATCCCATTTCAGAAATTTCCCGAAAATCTTCTGAGCGAAACCACAGGCTGTGATACGCCGGTTCCATGCCGATGCCGCGCTCGGCCTTATACTGCCCGGTCGTACCAAAATTGATGGCGGGTATTCCCAGCCTGATCGCGGATTCAATCGTTTGATAGGTACCCAGCTCAAATAGCAGAAACCGGATGTCGGCCGATTGTCCCCAGTGCTGGGCAAACAACATATCCTCACCAAGAAAACTGAGCTGCATGGCGACCGGGTCGCCTCCTTGATAGGCGAATGTGATATCCAGCGCCTCTGGCATTGACCGGAAAATATGCTCGAAATAAGCGCGATTATGCCACAGTTCCGTTTCATTGCGATGATAGGTTGCCGCATATAAATCGTAAAATGGTGCCACCAGTTCCGCCGTAATATTGGCTCCGGTAAATTGCTTGTAGGTCAGACCTTCAGATGCGACTTTTTTCCGCTCCCGTCGTACCTTGACGCGTCCCCGCTTGTGCATCGATGCCAGAACGTCCTCAAAATTCTCATTGCCCGAATTACGCCAGATATAGGCGTTGCCCTCTGTTTTTAGAAATCCAGCAGCGTCTGTAGCTTCCCACTCCGGCGCGGTCATATAGGTGACCTGTACGGAAGACGCGCCGTCCTTCTTCGCCTGTTGCCGAAGTGCCACCAGTAAGGCACCTCGGGCCTCGTCTTCATCGACCGCCGCATGCACCAACAAGCGCGGCCCGGAAATCGGCGTCATCGGGACTTCGACCTGGAGTTTTGGATAATAGGATCCCGCCACGCGGCTATGCGCCATGGCAAGGCCAAGATCGATGCCAAGCTCACCCTCTGAATGATCCTTGAGGTAGGCGGGAGCTGCGGCAACGGCCTTGTTTTTCCGATCGCGCATTAGGATATGTCGCGGGTGAAAACCGTTTTCCGGGCTGGCAATACCGCTTTCTTCCAGCGCAAGCAGATGGCAGTGGCGGACATAAGGATTGTCCATGCCGGCGCAACGATCCCAATCCTCCGGCGAAATGTCGGCAATGTTGGTATGGACGGAAACAGTCCAGCTATCAGTCATAAGAGAACAGCTCAAGATGCCCCCTTTCCGGAATGCGGGTTCTGCTTGATGCGTTGACCGCTGGCACGACGCGGGTCCCCCACCGCTTCCATCTCCTGATCTGGATGACCGGCAACAAGACAAATGGAGGGCTGGGCAATGCCACCGACCTTGCCAAGGGAGGCTTTATGTCCAAGCGCAGAAAGCCCCGTCATCATTGCTTCGGGAGCGGTCTCCTCAATAACGACTTTTCCGGCAAATGAAAGATGGGGTTCGGTGGAAGCCGGGATGCCATGGGTGAAGACGCGTGGCGCATTTAAAGCCTCGCTCAGGCTGAGGTTATGAGCAAGATGATGTATCAGGGTTTGCGCCATGGCCTGAAGCTGCAAGTCTGCGCCGGGACCACCGCCCGCTATATGGCGACCGTTCCCCTCCCTGAAAATAAGGGGGTAGGCACTGACGCGGGGACGTTTTCCGGCCTGAAGGCATGCCGGGTGGCCCGCATCGGTATAGCTTTGCGCCCCGCGGGTCGAGATGACAAAACCAAGCTCTGGCACCACCGGGCCGTCGAAGGACGGATCGCTGGGCGTGGACACAAAGATATTTCCGCCGCCGTCGATAATTGCCGCGATAGAGGTATCAAGTGTCACGGCATTCTCGCCCGTGTTATTTGGAGTAACTCGCCTGGGAATTGGTTTTTCCGGTATTTGGCCAGCGGCCGGCAAAGGATGTATTGCAGACTCCATCTGGATCATGGCAGCCCGGCTCGCGGCATACGCAGGCGAGAGCAATATATCGAGAGGCACATCCACAAAATCCGGATCGCCATAAAAGGCTTCCCGGTCCACCAGCGCCAGCTTCAGCGCCTCTATCATCATATGGCAAGCGTCGACGGATTGATGACCGTGTCGCGCGATACCGCCCGCCTCCAGGATTTGTAACGCCTGTGAAAGAGCCGGACCCTGTGTCCAGCTTCCCGGCGTAAAAAGACTTCCTCCGAAAACGCGTGCCCGGGTGGCCTCAACTACCGGCGTGTGATGAGCGGCGAGGTCAGCATGCGTGAGCCAGCCGTCATAGGTCTTTACATGTCGGATCATAGCGTCGGCAATTTCGCCTTTGTAGAAGGCATCGCGCACCGCTTCTAGTCCGCGCGCGCGCCCTGCTTTTGAAGCGGCTTTCTTTTCTGCATCGATCAGGATGCTGATTGTATTTGCAAGATCAGGCAGGCGGAACTTCTGTCCTGGTTTAACAGGGGCGTCGTTCGGCAACCAGATGCGGGCATTATCATCGCTGATACGTCGGTAATGGCGCTCAAACTGGGCGGAACAGGAGACGAGATCCTCATGCGCGGAAAAGCCTTCGGCGGCAAGAACTTGTGCAGGCCCTGCGAGATCGGCAAAGCTCATGGTCCCGAACCTTGACAGTGCCGTCACCCAGGCGTCTGGTGCGGCCGGAACAACGGTTCTCAAAATACCTTGCGGAATTCGGCCCCGGTGCTTTTCCTCGAAAAATCCTGGATTGGCACTCGCAGGCCAGCGTCCGGCCCCCTCAATAGAAAAGTACCGGTTCTCATCGGCAATATAGAGAAGGATAGGCGCAACGCCGCCAAACTGTACCTGCTCTGAATGCAGGACGGTGAGCGCAATGGATGCAGCTACTCCGGCGTCTATGGCATTTCCTCCCGCCTCAAGCACATCTGCGGCGATCCCGGCGGCGACGTCATGCCCCACGGAAACTGCATAGCTACTATTTAGAGTGGTGCCCTGAACTCCGCTTACATGTCCCATTAAACTTTATCAAGCCTTGTATTATTCCAGCTATTTCCCCGCTAAAAATAAGGTTATGCACCAGATACAGTTAATTTTCCCTTTAATATGTAAAACTTTAGGCGTCACCATTGGATACTTAAAGCGTGTCAGTCTAGCACGGATTCTCAGTTTTCTTACAGCAAAAAGTTGTTCTCACCAGGCATGCGAAAACCCGCCTGGCGACTGTAGGGCGAAGGCGAATTCGCCTCACTGAGGTGCCGGATATAATAAAAAAATACTACTATGGCGTGTCAGGCTGTTGCAGCCAGACTGTTACGGCATTTCTTTGAAGTTTGTATGCACGCGACTAGTTAAAAGCCGTAATATTTTACAACCATTCCGCCTTGTCCGCGCCAAGGGCCGGAGATGGCCAACCCCAGCCGGGCTTGCTTTCAGAGAAGCGGATAACGGGCCCGAGGTGGCGAACCTGCCCATATGTTGTCTCACTGTCCATTTGCAGCGACCGTGCCTCCTCGGCCGAGATGCCCATTCCTTCCCGCGGATAGTCAACCCGTCCCTGATCCTGCAGGAACATTGCGGATCGACATAGCGATACCTTGACGTGGTAGCTGCCGCCCTCAACCGCGCGGCGGGCAAGCGCCAGCAGAGTGCCATAGGCGCCGAGATATCCTGTGCTATAGTCACAGAAATAAACCGGCAGAAGCTCGGGCGGATTGCCGACCTCATGGCTGATTCCCGTCACGGTCTGGGCAATCTGTTCCCATCCGCCCCGGTTGCTGTAAGGCCCACCCTCGCCATAGCAATTGATTGAGGTATAGATCAGTCCCGGGCGTTCTTTCGCCAACTCCTCGGGGCCAAAACCACGCGCATCAAGGACGCCGGGCCGGTATCCTTGCGAAAACACATCCGCGCCCCGCACAAGTTCTTTCAATCGGGCGGATTCTTCCGCTGTATTAAGGTCCAGGAAACAGCTTCGTTTACCATGAGACAGTTCAAGAACAAATTTCTTGATCTGCGGGACATGGCTTGCCCCAACCATCAGGACATCGGCCCCATGCTCGGCCATCGTCCGCGCAGCAACAGGCCCGGCAAGAATTCGTGTCAGGTCAAGAACCCGTACTCCCTGAAGCGCCGGCCCGTCCTCAGGAAAGGGCTCTGGCTCGCTCTCGCCAATCTTCTCGATCTCAACAACCGCCTGAGCGCCAAGAACCTGCCCATGAGGATGATTGCGCCATTCCTCTTCCGTGCGGACAATTCCGCCGCAGGCATTGGCGGCAGCAATTCTCTGGTCGATCTCTTCGGCATCCCATTTTGCAACCGCCTTGGCGATGCTTTCCTGCGTCTGCTCGCAGTCAAGAATGCCGAGCACTTTTTCCTTCAATTGCTTCATCCCGAAATGCGGCATGAACCAGCGTCCGTCCTTGGTGGGATAGGCCCGAATGGTGTCATAGGCCGCCTGTGCCAGGGGTGAGTCCCCGTAGACTTTGTACTCTCCATCGGATTGCCGGATCATCAAATGGGCAACACTGTTAAGCGCCATCGCCGCATGGCGGACATCTACAGATACTTTTTGAGACCGCCCGGTTTTCATTTCCCAGATATCAGAGATTGCGACCCCTGTGGCCGCCAGTATGGCCGCGCCCGTTTCCGCAACCTTGAACCGGGTGGAATATACCGGATCATTTCCCGTGATCTCCACTGACGGCATGTCGTCACGACTTCTAATTTTCAGCAGATCCTGTAAAGCGGCGTTCATCTTTCTGTTCTCCAGAGTTTTTTGTTCTTTTCCGACCGTGTTATCACATTATTCGGTTAATTGGCTAATACCGAATATGGGTTGCCTTAAAGATGCCTAAAGGTATGTAAACGCGGCAGGTCCAAATTTGCCCCTCCTGAACGCGCCAGGATTAAAAAATTGTCCTGCTGATGCGTGCCGCATCTTCGCAACATCATTCCAAAAAAAGCCCCCGCATAAGAAATGCCGGAAGACGTCGCCTGTTGAAATAATTTCGGGAAGGATGTTCCCGTTTCCACCGTTATCGGGACGACATCATCAGGTCTGCGGCCTTTTCCGCTATCATGGTAACGGGAGCATGGGTGTTGCCCGATGTAATTGTTGGCATGATGGACGCATCGACAATACGCAATCCGCCAATCCCGTGAACGCGAAGCTGGTCATCGACAACAGCGTACTCGTCACTTCCCATCTTGGCGGTCCCGACGGGATGGAAGATGGTCGTCGCGATATCTCCCGCTGCTTTCGCAAGTGAGTCAGGCTCCGAGATATCTGCCCCTGGCTTGAGTTCTATCGGGGAAAACGCCGACATTCTCTTGGTGGCCATTAATTTCCGGGCATGCAGGATACTATCCGCCGCAACATTACGATCTGTTAGTGTTGACAGGTAGTTGGGCTTGATAGCGGGATAATCGCGCGGATCGTTGCTTTTGATATGACAGGAGCCACGGCTTTCCGGGCGCAAGTTGCAGACGGAAACCGTAATCGCGGGAAATTTATGCAATGGTTCCCCAAAGGCATCCAGTGACAGTGGCTGAACGTGATACTCAATATTCGTCGTTTCATATTCGGCGGATGATTTCGTGAAAATACCCAGCTGGCTCGGCGCCATCGCCATGGGGCCGGACCGCTTCAGAAAATACTCTGCGGCAATCGACAACTTGCCAAAAAGACTATTGGAGCGTTCATTCAGCGTGGCGGCCCCTTCAATCCCGAAAATAGTCCGGATCTGCAAATGATCCTGCAAATTCTCGCCAACACCTTTGAGTTCGTGAACGACCGGGATAGACTTATCCTTCAAAATCTCCGACGGCCCAATGCCAGATAACTGCAGGATTTGCGGGGTTCCGATTGAACCCGCTGAGAGAACCACCTCTTTTCGGGCGGTGATCTTCCCGACCCTATTGTTACGACGCACTTCCAGCCCGATGACGCGCTTGCCGTCAAATAGCAGGCGTTCCACCTGGGCATTCTTCAGGATTGTGAGGTTACTGCGGTTTTGGACCGGGTCCAGAAAGGCTTTTCGCGCATTCCAGCGGATGCCCTTTTTCTGGGTCACCGGAAAATAGCCGGAGCCTTCATTATCACCCGCATTGAAGTCATCCGTTGGTGCAATACCCAACTCTTCGGCGGCGTCACGCACTGCATCCAGTACCGGCCAGGACAAGCGCTGCTCTTCAACCAGCAATTCCCCATCCGTGCCATGAAATTCGCCTGCGTCACCATAATGATGCTCGGACTTCTTGAAGTAGGGCAACAGGTCGTCCCACCCCCAACCGACATTCCCGAGTTGACGCCAGTGATCATAGTCGCGCGCCTGCCCGCGCATATAAATCATCCCGTTGATGGAGGAACAACCGCCCAGCAGTTTGCCGCGAGGATAGGCAAGAGATCGCCCATTCAGCCCGGCTTCCGGTTCGGTCTTGTAGCACCAGTCCGTTTTCGGGTTCCCCATGCAATATAGATATCCGACCGGGACATGTACCCAGAAGCGGTTATCGCTGCCGCCGGCCTCAATCAGCAACACACGGGTGGCGGCGTCAGTACTCAGCCTATTCGCGAGCACACAGCCCGCCGAACCGGCCCCGACGATGACAACATCAAACTCCCCAAAATCTTGAGTGGCTTTTGAGTCCTGCATGATGGCGCTAATCTGCTTTTCTGACGACAAGCTGTTGCTGGTGGCCGAGGCCATTAATTTCCAGATGCATGCGGTCTCCTTCTTTCAAGTAAAGCGGAGGTTTCATCCCCAACCCAACGCCCGGAGGCGTCCCGGTCGAGATGATATCACCTGGCTCCAGGGTCATGAAGCCACTAATATAGCTTAACACTTCCGCGACCCCAAAAATCATTGTTTTTGTGGAACCGTCCTGTCGCGTCTCGTCATTTACTTTCAGGAGAAGATTCAGGTCACCGGGATCGGCAACTTCATCGGCCGTCACAAACCAGGGGCCCAGCGGGGCAAAGGTGTCATGGCTTTTCCCTTTGGTCCACTGGCCTTCGCGCTCCGCCTGCCAGTCCCTCTCGGAGAGTTCATTGACAATGAAATATCCGGCGACATGGTCGAGGGCATCTGCTTCCGACACATTCTTCGCGCGCTTTCCGATGGCGAAACCGAGCTCAACCTCCCAGTCCAGCTTCGTGGACGACGCCGGCAGTTCCACATCGTCATAGGGACCGTTTATGGCCGTCGTCGCCTTCATAAAAATGATAGGCTCTTTCGGGATTGGAAGGTTCGCCTCCTTGGCATTGTTTATTGATGCGGCCGACAGCTCGACTTAACATCTTCCAGGATTAGACGGGCGAATTTTTCTGATCCTGATGGAGAAAAGTGACCTATGTCAGAAAAATCTGCATCATTAAATTCATTAACATCGACTGAAATATATGGAACATTTCTGTGACGTGCGATTCCTTCCAGAATATTATTGAAATGCTCCTGAAGGGGCCAGACATCCTTTTCCATTGTCAGAGCCATCCACTCATTTGTCTTGTCGGAAACGAGTTGCGACCGGTTCAAAATTTGCCCGATAAAAATCGGTATTGTCCCATCCACGGAATTTAGCGCAATCAGGCTTTCAACGTTCCGTTTGAAAATTTCTTCCAGTTTTTGATCAGAACCCCGTTGCGGACCGATTTTAATTTCGGCTGGCTGTGGAACTGTATCAATTACCGTCCCCAATAGTCTCGACCCAATAAGTATAAGCGGTGAAAACGCGGCGCCACTGGTTGACCGTACCTCCAAGGCATCGACCTGGAAGATCATGTGATAATTGGCGTATCCGTCATCAAGGTTGGGCAGATGGGCCGAATGAATATCGTTCCACCCGATATAATAAACCGCACAGGTCACAGGATAATTGAGTTTATTACGGTAAAATGCTGTTTGAATAACATGCTCTGCCGTTGAATAACCATCCATACCGTGGTTGGCGACAACAAAGCCATTTCCCAAAAGGCCGTCAAGTAATTCTGGCCAGGTCTTTCCGTCACCAACCGTTAGATCATAAGTCGTCGAGCCACCATAAACACTTATCAACGTATCGCCTGGACTGAATTCCAGTTCCGGCCCACGCAAGCCATGGGAATTATGCGAATACTCCTGCCCCTCTCGGGTTTTGTAGTGATACCCTTTTACTGGCACACCAGCCAGCAGCGGATGATATTTAAATCTTCCTTTGTTAAAGTCCCCCCAGTTGTTTGGAAACAATGAATTCGCAAGATAATTTTTGCGGTATCCGATTTCTGAAATTGTCGCCAATGAAAACTCGAGCACACCGACGAACAAAATAATCAGGGAAACCCCTGGGAACCTGACCATCGCAATAGATAAAACAAACAACACGAGCAAATATATTATAAATGATACATTAAACTTGTACCCCAAGGTTCCTTCCGCAAGCAAAAATGCAGCCAGACAAATTGTAAGAAACACAAAGAAGGCACTTAGTAAAACGAGGATCGCCCTATTAAAATTGTAGGGACGGACAAATCCGAAATAGGCAAGAATTTTAGTCGAATTCATATTTGGTCTCATAATTTTCTTTAAGTGATGCGTTTTGATCTTCTTTTAAAAGCAACGTTTCTCCCACTATGAGCATATCTAGTTCTGTTCCCATGAAACATCGGAATGCGTCTTCTGCGGTACAAATAATGGGCTCTCCACGCACGTTAAATGACGTGTTCACCAAAACCGGACATCCCGTTAGCTCCTTGAACCGGCTGATAAGTTTGTGGTAGCGGGGGTTTGTGTCGAAATGAACTGTTTGAACTCTCGCGGAATAGTCGACATGCGTGATTGACGGTATTTCTGACCTGGGAACATTCAGTTTATCAATGCCAAACAGATTTTTCTCTTCATCCGTCATTTCCCTCCGTTTGCTCTTGTCGACATCCGCAACAAACAGCATGTAAGGACTATCAACATCAAGTTCGAACCATTCCGCTACGTCTTCCCTCAAGACACTAGGGGCAAAAGGCCGGAAGGATTCTCGATACTTCACCTTAAGATTAAGAAGCTTTTGCATGGTTGGTGATCTCGGATCAGCAATGATGCTTCTCCCGCCTAATGCACGTGGACCAAATTCCATCCTTCCGTTCATCCAACCAACTGCCTTGCCCTCCGCCAGCGCTTGCGCAGTACGTTCAATGATCTCACTCTCGGTATAGGTAGAATAAACCGCACCGCAATCTTTGAGGCTTTTTTCAATATCGTCCGGCGAGAAGCTTGGCCCCAGATACGCACCCTTCATTTTGTCTTTGCCGCTTGACGGAGCTCGTGGTTGGTCCAACATAATATGATAGGCGCCGAACGCCGCTCCAAGTGCGCCACCTGCATCCCCGGCTGCAGGCTGAATCCATATCTTGTCGAAAATATTCTCCCGCAACAAGATACCGTTCGCGACGCAGTTAAGCGCCACACCTCCTGCCAAGCAAAGATTCTTTTCACCCGTTTCCTTTGCCACGCCTTTCGCCAACTTGATAACAACTTCCTCGGTGACCTTTTGAATAGACGCCGCTAAATCCATTTCCCGCTGCGTCAGCTCAGATTCTGGTTTGCGGGGAGGTGCACCAAATAATTCATCAAACTTCTCATTGGTCATAGTGAGCCCCGTGCAATAGTCAAAAAATGACATATCCAGGGCAAAGGACCCGTCCTCCTTAATATCAATTAGGTTATCTTTGATTGTATCGACATATTTGGGCTCACCATAAGGTGCGAGGCCCATGATTTTATATTCCCCAGAATTGACCTTAAACCCGGTGTAGTAAGTTAATGCCGAATACAGAAGCCCTAAAGAATGAGGAAAATGTATCTCTTTATGTACCTCCAGTTTATTTCTGTTTCCAATTGCCAGTGAAGTGGTTGTCCATTCGCCAACACCGTCCATTGTGAGAACCGCGGCGTTGTCAAAGGGGGATGGGAAATAAGCGCTGGCGGCATGGCTTAAATGATGTTCGGAAAACAGCAGCTTCTTGTTCCAATCCACATCATCACCAAGGCTGCTTTTCAGTTCCTTGGTAATAATAGTTTTTTGGAACAGCTTATCCTTTAACCACACAGGTAACGATGCGGAAAAGCTCTTAAAACCCTTCGGTGCGAAAGCAATATAGGTTTCAAGAATTCGTTCGAATTTCAAGAAGGGCTTGTCATAAAACACAACATGGTCCAACTGTGAGGCAACTATTCCTGCTTCAGACAAACAATAATCAACCGCATTAATCGGGAATTTGAGGTCATGCTTTATGCGCGTGAAACGCTCTTCTTGAGCTGCCGCAATAATTTCACCATCGTGCAAGAGACAGGCCGCAGAGTCGTGGTAATATCCAGAAATTCCTAGAATGTACATCCCTCACCCCTGCTAGAAAAGCGCATAGATAAATGGCGCCACGACAGAACCTTGAGCCAATATGAGCAACCCGCCAATCGCAACCATTAAAACGATCAATGGAACCATCCAGATCTTTTTACGTGCACGAAGAAATGCCCAGAGTTCTTTGATAAAATCCATTTCACGTCCTTAGAATTGATTTTTGAAAGTTTCGGGTTCTGGTCCCGTCGGCTCTCTTTTTACCCAATAAGTTTCTACATTGCGCTTTCGCAATTTTAGTTCATCCCGTCCAAACATCCGCATTGCTATGCCTAGCGGTGTGAGTAAAACAAAGAATATCAGCCCGAGAACAAGTGGATTTACAATGCGACTTAATAGTAAGCCAAATTTAAACCAAAGATTGTTGAGGAAATGTAGACGACGAGGGCTTATGACCGCGAACAGCCCGAATACTGCGGCAGCAATAGCGAACAGAACAGCCCAAAAGCCGCTTTCTTGGATGCCGAAATAAATTGCCACTGCGAGAAATACTAACGCAAAAAATATACCGAACTTCCGATCCGACGGCATCATGGCTTGTTTATGTAATTCAGACAATGGTGGGTATCCTTTTTATAGGTCACCTGCAAAATTTATAGAATTCTAGAAAGTATACAAAGATAACCTTTACAAAATATATTCGTGACTTGATTTGTAAGTTGCTCCTTACATCAGTTTGGGAAGTTTTTCCGGAACAATCCTTTACACATCTACTGGTCGGGCGCGGTTATCATCCAACGTTCCAAAATAATGTCATTGGCATATTACCCAAGCCGATAGTTTCGGTTTCGCAATCCTTTCGGCGCTTCGTATGTCATGCCGCGATGCATGCGTAGTGCTCTCACTATTTTATCCCCCTCTTCCCACTACATTTCAAGCAATGGCCTATTCTCCCGTGTGGACACGGTCATATTCGACAGCGATATTTCGCTACCCTTTGCCTGTCAGCTTGTTAATGGCGATATGCCGGCCTCATCAATCGTCTTCCTGATTGAAACCGAGAAGGCGCTATAATAGAACCCTCGTCTTTAACGACTACAGGAAGGGGAAGCGTGAGGAGAGACGTGCGGGAAAGGTAAATTTTAATATCCCTACATCATCGATTTTAAAAGAGATTAGGAAAATGGCGGTGCTGTCAGACGAATGCGACCACATCTCTGTTTGGCGTAAAATGGCGATAAGGTGCCCCTACTATGCCGCACCAAGCTGCTGCCACTCGACAAGCGCGGTATTTCTTTGAAACTTGAATTCTTCTCGGCTGGTCAGGTGACGTTCTTGATTAAAGTGGTTATGGACTGATGAGTGGATTGAGACGAATTTCTGTAAACTTCGCAGGCGCCTGAAATACAACATCGCCCGCTCTCTTCGTCGGAATGGGAGATGGGAATTCTCACAGCGATTG
>NZ_JAFLNC010000006.1 GCF_017313765.1 Sneathiella sedimenti
TCAAGATACCCGTTGCAACAAAAAGTCGTCATTCAACAACCCCGCCGCCCAGGCATCCCTTCTCATAATATCCACAATGTCAAAAAACAAACCGCCCAAAATCAAAAATTCCGGACAAAAAAAACGCCGCCGAACTCACCCTGAACTTCATCAGGCGTATCCGACTGCGTCGTTGCCCATCTTATATAGATAACCGGACAACGGCGTCAACAGGTAATTTTACAAAAAAAGGAAGAAAAGATTATATCTTTAACGCGCCTTTAATACAACTCTTATCTAATACAGGAATATGGATTACCTTGCCCGCTCTATAGCAATAATTGCGCAAGAGCGGAACTAGCAGAATATCCCTGTGCAAAGATTGCCTCGAGTATGGAGTTAGTAAGATTTATCTGTTAAGGCATAAGCATAATAATAATTGTAACACACAAGGTAGTGCAATCATGTCACGGCCAAAAATTGGCTTGGCCCTGGGGAGCGGCGTCGCCCGCGGCTGGGCTCATATCGGCGTTCTGAGGCGACTGGAAAATGAGGGTTTCAAACCCGACTATGTCTGCGGCACTTCTATTGGCGCCCTCATCGGCGGCATGTATCTGGCAGGAAAACTCGATGAACTGGAAAGCTGGGCGAGATCCCTTGGAAAATCCGGCCTGTTTCGCCTTCTCGACATTCGGCTTACCGGTGGCGGGCTTATTTCAGGCTCCAAGTTATTCACCCTGCTCGAAGACACATTAGGTGACACCAAGATAGAAGACCTGCCGGTACCTTTTGCGGCCGTCACAACTGAACTTGGTACCGGTCACGAAATCTGGATTCGTGAGGGAAACCTGGCGCAAGCGATTACCGCGTCTTACGCCCTACCCGGATTATTCTCTCCCCAGAAAATCGACGACCGCTGGCTTATCGACGGCGCCCTGACTAACCCTGTTCCGGTATCTGTATGCCGGGCCATGGGCGCCCGGCTGGTCATTGCCGTAAATCTGAACGCAGACGTCTTCGGAATGGCCAATATCGGTGAAAGCGAATCAGATTTTGTTCTGGATGACAATGGCAACAAGACGAGGCTGTTCCACGCCCGATCACCGCTCAACCTGATGAAACACAGGTTTTTCGACAAATCCGGCACCGAGCCGAGCATCTTCGGCGTCATGATGTCGTCCCTGAATATTGTTCAGGATCGCCTCAGCCGGTCGCGCCTTGCCGGCGATCCCCCCGATATCACCATTGCACCCAGGCTGGCGCAACATGGATTGCTGGAATTCGACAAGGCGGCGGAAATGATTATCGAAGGAGAGGCAGCAACAGAACGCTCCCTCACCTTCTTGAAGCATGCCATGGATGTTCTTGCTTAACGCCAAGATCAGCCGGTCGCGATGTAGTCACGAAGGGCCGCGGCCTCCCGCTCAACCTCATCCATCCGGCTTTTCACGACGTCACCGATCGAGATAAAACCGGCAAGTTCCCCATCATTCAGCACGGGCAAATGGCGAATGCGCTTCTCTGTCATCAATGCCATGACATTATCGATCGTTTCGGACGGGCTGGTTGTCACAAGATCAGATGTCATCAGGTCCTTGGCCAGCAGTTTGAGGCAGCCTTCGCCGGATTCCGAAAGACCACGGACTATATCCCGCTCAGACAACACACCACATAACTTGCCGGCCCCGTCCACAACCAGAACGGCGCCAATGCGCTTTTCCCCAAGAACATTCGAAACCGTCGCTATGCTGTCCGTGGGAGAAGCCGTGATAACGTCGCTCCCTTTTACCTTCAGAATACCTGCCACATTCATAGGGACCCTCCTTCTGGCACGCCGGACCGACCGCCGTCATAAATTTACTTTTGAAAAAACTAATTTATCAGAAGGGCCATGCAAACACAAATATTACCGTAAAAAAGAAGCACTTACGGCATTGCGAAGGGGCCATCGTCGTCATCGTCCTCGCCCTCATCACGTGTCGGTGGCGCGATAACGATCGTGACCTCTCCCTTGATTTTCTTCTCAGAGAATTGCTCCACCAGATCAACCAGCTGACCGCGATGTATATTCTCGAACTTTTTGGTAAGCTCAATACACACCGCCGCCGGACGATTGCCCAATATCTCATGGGCAATTTTTAATATTTTGCCCACACGAAAGGGAGATTCAAAAAATACGATTGAGGTTGGAGCCTCCGCAAAGGCCGCGAACAGCTTCCGCTGACGCCCCGGACGGCGGGGCAGGAACCCCAAAAAGGAAAACGCGGGCGTCGGCAGGCCTGAAACAGTCAAAGCGGTAATCACCGCACTCGGTCCGGGCAGTGCGACAACTTCATACCCGGCATCAACGACAGCGGCCGCGGCACGCTGTCCCGGATCGCTGATTCCCGGCGCCCCCGCATCAGAGGTGAGCCCAACAGACTTGCCTTCCCGAAGTAGGGATAGAATGCGTCCTACAGCCCGATCCTCATTATGCGCATGACAAGCAAAGATGATGGGCGGACTGGCAAGAGAATGACGCTCGAATATTTTCCGTGTATGACGGGTATCTTCGCACGCCAGCGCGTCGACCGATTGCAATATCCGCATCGCGCGCAGTGATATGTCCTCTAAATTTCCGATTGGCGTGGGAATGAGGTAAAGGGCTGGGCTAATCTCTTCGTTGTCTGTCATAACTGAAGGACTAACCATATTCTGCTGATCGACGCAACGATCCGCTGCCTTGCCGACCCTAAATAACAGAAAATATCTGGTCGCGAAGCCATTTGCCCGCCTCTGTCTGATCGGTGGATATATGCCAGTAGAGCTGAAGTTCGAGGTTCGGCGCGGCGAAGGGTAACGGAAAAGTCCGACAATTATACATTCGCGTCAGCTGCAACGGCGCCGTTAGCGCTAGACTGCTCTGTTCGATCATGTGAAATGCAGACTGGTAATGCTGAAGCCGCACGGCAATGCTTCGGGAAACACCGACTTTCCCAAGCTCTAAATCGACAAGGCCACCTCCACGGGGGCGCGACGATACAAGAATATGGGTCAGGCTTAAATAGTCGTCGAGCGACAGTTCCGCCTTGCCTGCCAGCGGATGATTCTGACCAACGACGCATACCTGTTGATCGCTCATCAACCTGCTGTGGATGAGCTGGCTATTTGCAAGCAGGGGAATATCAACCGCAAAATCGATTTCGCCAAGGGATAGCCGCCGCGGTATCGAGCGCCGGGGAACTTGAAAAGCCTGAATCGTCATAAGAGGCGCAAGTTGGCGTAACCTTTCAACGAGCCTGGGCAACAGGATGGTTTCACCAATATCACCGATTGCAATGCGCATCACTTTTTCACTTGTCAGCGGATCAAAATCCTCTTCAGCGCTGATGCCGGTCAGCAGGAGACGGAGCGCCTGACGAACCGGGCCTATCATTCTTTGGGCCATCGGCGTCGGATTCATCCGCTTACCCGCATGGATAAAAAGCGGATCGTCCAGACGTTCGCGCAAGCGTGCCAAAGCGTTGCTGACAGCCGGTTGCGTTACATTCAGATGGCGCGCCGCAAGTGTCAGATTGCCATGCGTATAGATCGCCTCGAATGTCATAAAAAGATTAAGATCGATTTGGTTGAGATTCATTCCGTTACTATAATTATTGTGAATAGTTTTTTATCATATAAATAAATTTTAATGATTATCATAGTGAGATTATCCTGCCTCGAGAAACAAATCGAGTTTACGAGGGTTCAGAAAAATGAATTTTACATTTACCGCAAAAGTCGACGACCTGGCCAGGCGCGTTGATAGCTTCATGAATACCAATGTCTATCCGGCTGAGCGGGAGTATCACGACTATATTGAGAAATCCAAGACTCGCTGGGTTATTCCCCCCGTGATGGAGGACCTAAAAAAGAAGGCGAAAGCGGACGGCTTATGGAACCTCTTTCTAGCAGAATTCGAAGATTATGGTGCGGGACTGAGCAATCTTGAATATGCCCCGCTTGCTGAAATCATGGGTCGGTCGATGATCGGACCCGAAGTTTTCAATTGCAGTGCACCTGATACCGGCAACATGGAAGTCCTCGCCCGATACGGAACCCAGGCCCAGCGCGATGAATGGCTGGTCCCGCTCCTGAACGGTGAGATTCGTTCCTCCTTTGCCATGACGGAGCCCGCTGTAGCCTCCTCCGACGCAACAAATATTCAATGTATGATAGACAAACAAGGCAATGAATATGTCATCAACGGGCGCAAATGGTGGACGTCCGGCGCCCCTGACCCACGCTGCAAAATCATGATCGTGATGGGCAAGACTGACGTAAATGCGCCGCGCCATCAGCAGCAATCCCAGATCCTTGTCCCCGTGGCGACCAAAGGGGTCACGATTGTTAGACCACTTAAAGTCTTCGGGTCGGACGATGCGCCCCATGGTCATGCCGAGGTTTTATTCGAGAATGTTCGCGTACCGGCGTCAAACCTGATCGGCAGCCAAGGTGAAGGCTTCGCCATCGCTCAAGGTCGTCTCGGACCCGGACGGATCCATCACTGCATGCGGTTGATTGGCTGCGCCCAACGGGCACTGGAAATGATGTGCGCCCGGGCAGAAAGTCGGGTTGCCTTTGGGAAGAAGCTAAGCGAACAAGGTTCGGTGCGTGAGGATATTGCAAGATCCATCTGTGACATTGAACAGGCACGCTTGCTTACCCTGAAAGCCGCCGCGCGGATGGATGAAGTATCCTATAAGGAAGCCCGCGACCTGATCGCCATGATTAAAGTTGTTGCCCCAACCATGGCACAAACGGTTATCGATCGGGCTATTCAGGTTCATGGCGCCATGGGATTGAGCCAGGATACCTTCCTTGCCGAAGCCTTTGCCTATGCCCGCACCGTCAGGCTCGCCGATGGACCGGATCAGGTTCATATGTCCTCGCTCGGCAAGCAGATAGTAGGCCGCTATGCCGCGTGATGATCAGATACCTGCCGGAGTGTCGGAGGGCTACGCCAGGCCCTCCGTCTTTTTACCACTCTTGCCATTTGTCCAAACCTATAGGGTCAAGATACTGGAGGAGACTGCAGGACATATTGTGATTGAAGCCCCCTTTCAGGAAGCTCTCTCGACACCCCCTGATCTTTTTCCGGCATCCTTCGTAGGAACGATTGGGGATATTGCCGCCGTAAGTGCCTGCAATTCCCTCCTGCCTGCGGGATGGGCGTGTGCCACTCTCGATTTTACAGTGAAAATGACCGGGCAGGCGCGAGGCGAAAAGCTGATCGCGCGCGGTCGTGTTCTGCAGAACGGCCGCACCCTTTCCGTTGGAGCGGCGGACATCTATTGTGTTTCCCAGGGACAAGAACGGCTTTGTGGCTCAGTTCTCGCCTCAACACGGAATTTCAAGATTTAGCCGACGTCAAGCTGCGGGGCGGCGGCGCACCAGGTAGCGCTGCTCCCCTTCCAGGACAAGCTCCCGCCGCTGGTTATGAATGGTGGAGCGCACCGTAACAACCCCGGTCGACTTCTGTTCCTTGAGGTCTGTGATAACCAGTTCCGGATAAACGGTATCGCCATAATATACAGGCCCAAGGAATTTTGATGACTGGTCAATAAAGGCGATAAGGGAGTCGCCGATCACATGCGGAAAAACGCCTGCGCCGGATGCCGTCTGAATCAGCACCTGAAATCCGTGGGCAAGCAATTCCGGGTGCCCCTGCTTCTTGCAGTACTCAACATCATAATGGATCGGGTGATTGTCACCGGAGGCCGCCTGAAAGGAAGAGAAATTGGCATCACGCAACGTTCGCGACGGAATGTAAAACCGTTGGCCGACAGTCAAGTCTTCAAAATAGCTTGTCTCGGCAAATTTATGATTATCTGGGTTAAATTGATCTTCTGACATTCCTCGCCTCGCTTGTTCATCAAGTCTTTTTAGTTATGGCATTTATAAAATGCGGCCTGCGCGCTATAGTTAAGGAACATATCATTCAAGTGCAAGGAACTAATCATGAAGGGCGACAGGTCCATTATCAAACATCTGAACATCATACTGAAAAATGAACTGACGGCCATAAACCAGTATTTCCTTCATGCCCGCATGCTCGAAGATTGGGGCCTCAAGGAGCTAGGTGAGAAGGAATATGACGAATCCATCGATGAGATGAAACATGCCGACAAACTCATCAAGCGGATACTATTCCTTGAAGGCCTCCCTAACCTGCAAGACCTTGGCAAATTGATGATAGGCGAAGACGTCAAGGAAATCATCGAATGCGATCTCAAGATGGAGAAGAGTGGCCATGTCGATCTAAAAGCAGCCATCAAGGATTGCGAAAGCAAGCAGGACTTTGTTTCCCGCGATTTGCTGGTCGATATTCTAGAATCGGAAGAAGAACATATTGATTGGCTGGAAACACAAATATCGCTGATCGAGAAGATGGGCATTCAGAACTACATCCAGTCACAAACCTCCTGAAAGCCCGGTTGTCTAACAGGTAACATTTCGCCTTAGCCCGGCAAAATGCCATTGACAACTATTCGCACAATGCCTATTTGTTAGGAATGATTTTCATTTTTAATATTAATTGGGCGTGAAATGTATATATGCCTTTGCAATGGATTGACGGACCGAGATATCAAAAGTGCCGTCGCGTCTGGCGCTCAGCGAATCGCAAATGTCTATGAATCTCTGGGGGCGGCCCCGCAGTGCGCGAAATGCACGACCAATATCCGGGATATCATTCGGGAATCCGCGGGCAATAATGCGCCAGTTACCGTTCGTCGGTGATCTGGCGACTTAATCAAAACTCAATCATTTATCGGGAAATGAAGAAATTACCCCCACCCTTTTAGGGTGAGGGATAAATTCAGTCTAAAGGGCCTTATTATTAATTTCAGCCTTGGCCTGGGCATACTGTTCTTTTAAGCGATCAACATATTCTTTAACGCTCGGCACGTCGCTTACGCTGCCAATTCCCTGCCCGGAACCCCAAATGTCCTTCCAGGCTTTTGACTTACCGGTTCCGCCGCTGCCAAAGTTCATCCGGCTTTTATCGGCACCCGGTAAATTTTCCGGATCAAGTCCAGCTTTCACGACGCTTGGGCGCAAATAGTTCCCGTGTACGCCGGTAAAGGTGTTGGTATAGAGAATATCCTCACCGGTACTCTCCACGATCATATTTTTGTATTCTTCGACCGCATTTGCTTCCCTGGTCGCGATAAAGGCGCTTCCCATATAGGCGAGGTCTGCTCCCATCGCCTGGGCTGCCAGAATCGATCGGCCATTAGCAATCGCGCCCGAAAGTGCAATCGGTCCATCGAAGAACTGCCGAACTTCGGAAACAAGAGCAAAGGGGCTCAACCGTCCGGCATGACCGCCTGCGCCGGCACAAACCAGAATCAATCCGTCGACTCCGGCTTCAAGTGCTTTCTCTGCATGGCGGATGGTAGTCACGTCGTGCAGGATAATACCGCCGTAAGAATGGATGGCTTCTACAATCTCATTCGGCGCACGAAGGCTTGTAATAATGACCGGGACTTTATGCTTGATGCAAAGCTCAACATCCTGCTCCAGCCGGGAATTCGAGGCATGAACGATTTGATTGACTGCAAAGGGAGCAACTTTCTGCTCCGGATTAGCCGTTGCATAATCAGAAAGTTCAGTCTTGATCTGGTGGAGCCATTCATCCAGCTGGGAGAGAGGCCGCGCATTAAGGGCAGGAAATGATCCAACGATACCCTGCTGGCACTGCGCAATAACCAACTCTGGCCCGGACACAATAAACATCGGTGATGCAATTACCGGAAGAGAAAGACGCCCTTCCAGAACGGTCGGCATAGACATTTATTGAATGTCTCCTGTTTATTTTTTGAAGGTTCAGCCAGGTCTGGATCTTGCGCCCAGTTACCTGGCTTTATAAAGTTCTACCAAGCCTGGATCTTGCGCCCAGTTACTTGGATTTAGATTTTTTAGCCAGGCCTGGATCTTGCGCCCAGTTACCCGGCTTGGCCATTCTATTAGCAGGCTTTTTTTAAAATGACAAATTGTCATTATTGACAAAATTTCATTTTTCCTCTTCGCACCTGCAGCATTATTGCGAATAATCTTTGAAAAACAAAATATTATTACTTTTGGCCCTGCGTAAAAAAAATTTCTTCGAAACCAACGGTCGCGGTACTTCAGAGTCAAAACCGGGTCCTCGGGTCGCGATTCACCATTTTTGATTCTCTTTTCATCGACAAATTCCGTCTCTTCGAACCCAATTTTGTAGTCGGCTAATTTTTCCCACAAATCGGGAAATATTGCCGCCTCTGCCTATGATGAGAAGGTGCTGTTTCTCGCCGCCACCTTAAAAACCTATAGTTTTACTCCACTTTGCCGTTGATTTGATTCTGGCACAAAGGCTGCATATGGAAGAGCAAGTAAATCTTTATGGAGACTATTTGTGCTGCAAGCTGAAATAAACACACAATCTGTTTCAAACAGATTCGAAAAACGGGGTGCCTTTCGGGTATCAAACCCTGTCCTTAGTGTCGAGATTGACGGAGTCCGGTTTTCCACGGAGAACTGGTCGCTGGATGGATTGCTGTTGAACGGCGTCGCGGAGCATATAGAGTTGGATAAACCAATCGAAGGAATTATCGGTCCGATTGGCTCTCCGGAAATGTGCCGCTTTGGAGGACGTATTGTGCGCATCGATGAAGATGACATGACGACGGCAATTGAACTGGACGAGAAAAATGCCGACGTAGCGGCACTACTTCCTTTATGGGTTTTGAAATATGGCGCTCGTTAGACCATTTCGGCGCTCCCGGGCTTGACAATCCGGAAGCGCGATCACTAAGGTCATTTAAGTTGCCGGGTTAAGCTGGCATTCCTTGATTATCCTGATGGGAGAGACCGGTACACCGGCGCCGAAGGAGCAACCGCCCCGGAAACTCTCAGGCACATGTACCGTCAGGAAAGAGGGCTCTGGAGAGTATGTCGCGGCACGGCCGAACGCATCACCGAAGAGGTAAGCCGGGATTATACCGGCATAATCTTTCAGGTACCGGGACAGAGGGGGCATCTATTGAACGCGTTGGTGGATTTTCACCAGAGTGAGAAGGGGTGCCTGCAAATGACGAAAATCTCCAAATCCGGCCTCGGTAATGTAACGCCCGTCGTGCCGTCGAAACCAACCAGCCCGCCAAACCCAACGTCCCAGTTAAACGTTAATATCAGCGTTACCGATCTTTATACAATTGGCATTGGCCCCTCCAGTTCTCATACTGTGGGCCCGATGCGGGCCGCAAAGCGGTTCGTTGATCGGCTGGAAGTAGAAAAATTACTCCCTAAAACTGATCGGCTTCTGGTCGAACTTTATGGTTCCCTGGCCCTGACTGGGCATGGCCATGCGACAGATATCGCTATTCTTCTGGGGCTGAGTGGCGAGCGCCCGTCCACCGTCGATCCGGAGAATGTCCATCCGCTGGTCGAAAAAATTCGGGCAAGCGGGAGGATTTTACTCAATGGTCAGAAGGAGATTCCGTTTTTCGAAGACCAGAGCCTTCTCTTCCTGAAAGACCAACTCCTTCCCGAACATTCAAACGGCATGCGGTTCTATGCCTATGACGCAGACGGCACGCAACTTTTCAGCCGTGACTATTTCTCTGTCGGTGGCGGCTACGTCGTCTCTCACAACGAAGGCGACAGGGCAGAGACAAAGGGGCATAACATAGTCCTTCCCTATCCCTTCACCTCCGCAGGAGAACTTCTCGAGATGGGAAAGAAAAGCGGGCTCAGCATCGCGGAAATGATGCTTGCTAATGAAGGAAGCTGGCGGAGCGAGGAAGAAACCTTCACCTTCCTCGACGATGTCAACGATGCCATGATCAGTTGCATCAAAAGGGGTTGCGAGGGCAAAGGTATCTTGCCGGGCGGTCTCAAGGTGAAACGACGGGCAAACGCGTTATACAGGGATTTGATGGAGAATCCTGAACGGGCTTCCCGCGATCCATTGACTGTACTGGACTGGGTTAACCTCTATGCCCTCGCGGTGAACGAGGAGAATGCGGCTGGCGGCCGGGTCGTAACGGCACCCACAAATGGCGCGGCTGGGGTGATCCCCGCCGTCCTGAAATATTACCAGCGCTTCTGCCCCGGCGTCACAAAGGAAGGTACACGCAATTTCCTGCTCACCGCGGCCGCGATTGGTGCCATCTATAAGAAGCGCGCGTCAATCTCCGCCGCCGAGATGGGCTGCCAGGGCGAAGTAGGTGTCGCCTGCTCCATGGCCGCCGGCGCGCTAACGGCTGTTCTTGGCGGCACAAATGAGCAGGTGGAGAATGCCGCTGAAATCGGGATGGAGCATAATCTCGGCCTTACCTGTGATCCTATTGGCGGACTGGTGCAGATACCCTGTATCGAACGGAATACCATGGGCGCAATGAAGGCTATCAATGCCTGCCGCCTTGCGCTATCCGGTGACGGCACCCATGTTGTTTCCCTCGATGAGGTGATCGAAACCATGCGCCAGACCGGCGTTGATATGCTCAGTAAATATAAGGAAACCTCGCAAGGCGGCCTCGCGGTAAACGTCGTGGAGTGCTAAACGTTCACTCGTCGCGGGTCAGTATCTTCTGGATGTGAAGCGGCAGGGCAAACGCCGCGAGATGCACTTCCGGCGTATAGTAATCCGTTGCAATCCCGGCCTCGACATATCTTTCCGCGAGCCGGGAGAGGCTGACTTTTCGATGATCTGCATCATCCGTCGCCCAACCATAGGCCATCACACCGCCGACGTAGCTCGGGATTGCGGCAAGATAAAAGCTGACATCCTTAAATTGGCTTCCAAGCCGATCATAGCTCGTCCGAAGTTCGCCTTCCTGCACGAAAGGCACGCCATTTTGCGTGATGATGATCCCGCCCGGTGATAGGCAAGCCTTGCAGTCAGCATAAAATTCCTTGGTATACAGGACTTCGCCAGGACCGTGTGGATCGGTGCTATCAATAATGATGACATCCCATCGGTCAGACGTCTCACGCACAAATTTGCAGCCATCGGCAATGATCAACTCGAGACGCGGGTCATCAAACGCGCCGCCGGACACCGAGGGCATAAATTTCTTGCTGAGTTCCACGACTGTGCGATCAATATCAACCATGGTCACAGCGATATTGCTGTGTTTCATTAACTGTCGCGCTGCACCGCCGTCTCCACCGCCAATAATCAACGCCCGGCTCACTTTACCATGCGCCAGAACAGGAACATGCACGAACATTTCGTGATAGATGAACTCGTCCTTTTCCGTCGTCTGGACGGCGCCATCAAGGGACATGACCCGACCAAACTGACTATTTTCAAAAATCATCAGGTCCTGGAGGTCTGTTTTCTCCCGGTAGATCACCTTTTCGACATTAAGGGCCAGATTGACGCCTGAATGCAGCCCTTCATCAAACAGTTCCATCAACTGACAATTCCCCGCTTGATTTCATTAAGCTGAAGGGTTTCTGGGTTGAAAGCCTCCCGTAAGATCGGGATGGCCTTATACGGGTCCGTCTTGCCACACATAAAGATGTCCAGCGCCATATAGCCGCGCTCCGGCCAGCTGTGAAAACTGATATGACTTTCTGCCAACACCGCGACACCGGAAAGACCATCCGGTTCAAACGCATGAATATGGAAATGCAGCAAGGTGGCGCCCGCCACGTCGATCGCATGACGCAGCGTTTCCTCGATCAGCACCGGATCGTTAAAACCGTCGCCATTCCAAAGATCAATGATCAAATGGGTGCCCGCGAATGTCAGGCCATCCTTATGAACAAAATAATCGAGACGATCTTCTTCCACCGCTTCGGGCGCGATTGCCATATTCTCATTCTCGAGCATAATTCCCGCGAATGCCTCCTTCACTGCCATATCATAAGGTGCCGCGTTATCGCCGAGACCACTACTTAGTGCAAGTGAAAAGTGGCAACTTCACTTGTGTTTCGGACACCAGTCAACGCAAAATGAGGAGGATTGAACAAGAGAGATAAACAGGTCGTCAAAATGCCCGAAACAAATGTCGAATTATTCGGCTATAAATTCAGCGTTTATACCCGGATCGTAAGGATCGTTCTGCAGGAAAAGGGAATCGCCTTTGATGCGCAGGAGATTAATCCATTCGCAGTGGATTTACTAGACAATTACCTCGACATTCACCCCTTCAAGCGGGTCCCTGCCATCCGCCATGGTGATTTCACACTGTATGAGACGAGCGCGATCACGCAATATCTTGACGAGGCTTTTGATGGCCCTTCCTTGCAGCCCGGAACGGCAAGAGAGCGTGCCAGAATGCATCAGGTCATCGGGATAACAGACAGCTACGGATACCAGCCTCTGGTCAGGAAGGTTTTCTCCCAGAAAGTTTTCGGACCGGCATTTGGCGACCCGACCAATGAGAATATCGTGGTCGAGGGATTAACAGAAAGCGACCGCATATTAAGTGCACTTGAAAAGCTCCTAAGCGAGGACGGATATATATCTGCCCCCACTTATTCACTGGCCGATGCACATGTCATTCCGATGATCGACTATTTTCTGATGGCGCCGGAAGGCGCCGCCATGTTCAGCAGATACCCAAAACTTAGCCGCTGGTGGAACAGCGTAAAAGAAAGGCCGAGCACTGTTTTTACCCGGCCAAGTTTACCATGTTAGGACCAACCAACTGGTCTATTTCAGATTCACATACTCATAGTCGACCGGCATATTGTTGATGCCGCGGTCCGGCGCGGCGATCCAGCCTGCCATCTTGCCAGGTTCAATAACCTGTTGCATCAGGCTATGAATAAAAGCACGGTCACTATCTGACGGCAGGAACTCGTCACGGCGGCGTTCATATTCTTCCGCAGAAATAAAAGCGCCTTTGGGATCTGTAATGACATCCGCCCAAAGCCCGATCTGCCGACGGAACCGGCTTGAAGGTAATTCGATCGTGAAGTCAAATCCTGCTTTCTTTATCAGGCGATTCCAACGGGTTACGCCAACCATGCAGTCCTTGATATAAGCGGTTCGGACTTGCTCGTTTATGGCACTACGTACCGTAATCTCACCCATACGAACGCTGCCCGCTTCATCTGGCATTTCAATCTCTAAGGATGTGTCCCGCTCCACATGATCTTCAAACACGCGCTCATCCGGACGCCCCTTGATGCCATTCGCAAAAGAGATTGCTGCATTGGAGGAGATTTCCGCGCCAAATAGATCCATGCAGGAAGAAAACCAGTAATTCACATAGCGCTGCAAGGTCGGGAGATCAATAACACCCGCTTTCCGCAAAATTACGGGATCATCAGACTTGAGCTCCACCATTTTTTCCAGCGTGCGCTTGAATATCCGAGTGATTCCGGTCTCCCCGACATACATGTGATGCGCCTCCTCTGTCAGCATGAACTGGCACGTGCGCGCAAGCGGATCAAAGGACGATTCAGCAAGGCATTTGAGCTGATATTTTCCGTCCCGATCGGTGAAATAGGTAAACATGAAGAAGGAGAGCCATTCACTGATTGGCTCGTTGAACGTGCCAAGAATACGCGGATTATCCTCGCTTCCTGAATGACGCATCAATAGGTCTTCCGCCTCTTCGCGGCCATCCCGACCAAAATAGGCATGCAGCAGATATACCATGGCCCAAAGATGCCTTCCCTCTTCCACATTGACCTGAAAAAGGTTACGCAAATCAAAAAGCGAGGGGCATGTCTGCCCAAGCAGGCGCTGCTGCTCAACCGACGCAGGCTCTGTATCACCCTGGGTCACGATCAACCGGCGAAGGATCGAGCGATACTCGCCCGGCACCTGCTGCCACACCGGCTTGCCAAATTCATCACCAAATCCAATGGTGCGACCCTCTTGCTGATCTGCGAGAAAAATACCCCAACGGTAGTCCGGCATCTTTACCGCGCCGAATGTCGCCCAGCCCTTGGCGTCAACGGAGGTTGCCGTCCGAAGATAAACGTCGTTGGCTTGAAACCCTTCTGGACCCAGTTCCTGCCACCATTCAAGAAACCGGGGTTGCCAATGCTCCAGAGCCCGCTGCAAACGGCGATCATTACCAAGGTCGACGTTATTCGGGATACGCTCCTGATAATTGATCATCATGTTACACTCTCCTTTTGTCGAATTCTGCTTTGGTACCGCTACCAAACAATTTAAGGGCACCCTTCTCGCCAACGGCATTGGGCCGGTTAAATATCCAGTTTTGCCATGCTGATAGACGTCCGAATATACGCGTCGCCTGGGTTTCCGCGCCGCCGAAGCGCAAATTTGCTTCCAGGCCCGTCAATGCATCCGGAGACAGGCTCGCGCGCTCCTCAATCAGGAGCCGGATTTCCTCAGCCCAATCAATATCATCGGGAATAAAGGTGACGAGGCCCTTTTCCTCCGCATCTACCGCATCGATCTGCATACCGGTCTGCTGCTTCAGGAGACTGAGAACACTCTCATCTTGATAAAAGCGACGAGCGAGTCGGGTTAGCCCGTTCACGGCTTCAAAGGCCCCGAAATTCATCTGGCTTAAGGCAATATGCGGCGGATTACCGTCTTCCTTCGCGATATCCAGCATGTAGATACGATCCGCAGCGAGAGCGACCTCGTAAAGAGTCCCAGCAAAACATGACCCCTCGTCCACCAGTGCAAAAAGACTGCGGGAGGAAACATCAAGGCGGGCCAGTGTCCTACGGATCATTCCGATGACTTCCCGGACGAACCAGTCATCCTGATGCGCGAAAAGGACGGTATCTGCTTTCAATACAACATCGACGTCACCGCGTGTTTTCAGGAGAATTGTACCGACTTCCTCGTTATTTGTCCGCAGCATGAGAATGGCGTCGTCAAGCTCACGCGCCATGGCGAGAGGCCACCACCCAGCGCCAGCCGCGTGAATATCCGTGAGAGTCTCCGGGAGTTGTCCATCCGGAGACAAAATCGTAATCGTCGCAACCCCTGACGCTTCATCCAGCGCAGCATCAACATACCGATAATGATAACCATCCTTATCAATCCGCCGATCCAGTGGCGTCAATTCTATACCCACTGCCTGCTCAGGTCGCAGACTGCCGACCGCGAGTTCTTCTGCACGCAATTTTACTTTTTTATCAAAACTGTTTCGCGGCACGACCTCATCCACGAGTCTCCACTCCTTTGCGCGGCGCCCGCGGACACCGTCCGGATTGGTACAAAAAACATCAGCGAGATCATGCCGCACTTTACGCTTGTCCGTGAGGCGCGTAAGCCCGCCTGTACCCGGCAACACCCCTAGAAGGGGCACCTCCGGCAGGCTTACGGCGCTGGACCGATCATCAATCAGGAATATTTCGTCACACGCCAGCGCCAACTCATATCCACCGCCGGCAGTTGTTCCGTTACAGGCAGCAAGAAATTTTATGCCGGAAAAACGGCTGGTATCCTCGATACTATTTCGGGTTTCATTTGTGAATTTACAGAAATTCACCTTCCATCCATGCGAGGACGTACCCAGCATATATATGTTGGCGCCAGCGCAGAACATCTTGTCCAGCCCGCTGGTAATGATAACGCTACGCACTGTCGGATGTTCGAAACGGATCCGCTGCAGCGCATCGTTTAGCTCAATATCCACACCGAGGTCATAGGAGTTGAGCTTTAACTGGTATCCAGGCACCAACCCACCATCTTCATCAACCACCAGCGTTAGGGTGGCTATGTCACCTGCCACGGAAAGCTGCCAATGGCGGTAATTGTCAGGATGTCTGTCAAACGTGATCATAGGGTTTCCTACCGGGATAGATAAAGAAAACGCCTATAGATTAGATGCACTTTAGTGCATGTCAAGCAATTTACTGCATGTCACCGGACAGAAGGCCGGAGACTATCTGCCCCAAATCCTGGAGACTTTCCGGGACCTCCTTGCCAGAGGTGTCACAATTGGCATCCGCGCGTCGATAGAGGGGCACTCTTGCTGCCAGTATTTGCTTCAGGTCGGCCATCGCCTCCCGGCTGTTGGCCATAGGACGCATGTCACCTTGAGCAATAACCCTTGCCATATGCTCTTCCGGTTTCGCCTGCAGCCAGACAACGTGGGTTCTGCTTAATAGCAGCGAGAGAGTTTGTTCATCAACGACGATACTTCCTCCCGTGGCGATAACAACCTCATCCTGCTTGGTAACGATGTCCGTCAGGCAACGGCGTTCCCACCTGCGAAAGGAGGGTTGTCCTGCCAACGCAAAGATTTCATCCAAGCTCGCGCCGAATTCCGTCTCAATAACCTTGTTTAACTCAATGAAACCAAACCCGAGCATTTCGGCGAGAAGCGGGCCAAGCGTTGATTTTCCAGCCCCGCGAAGACCAATCAATGATATCCGCCGACCTTTCGCCGCATCCTCTGACTTGACCAGATGCTGCTGGGCACCAGCAATCACAGCGGAAAGCTGATCCCGTGACAACCGCCTTCCAAGACTGTACAGTTCACGCATTTCGGCGCTGAACTCTTCACCAACGGAAACCAAATCTACCAGTGTCGTATCCATGGCCTCAGCAATCTGCCGAAGCACAAGCATGGACGCATTCCCCTGCCCCGTCTCCAGCTTGGCGAGATAGCGCTCAGACACACCGGAATCGCGCGCAAGGATTTTGCGGGTCATTCCCCTCTGCGCTCGCAATGCACGAACATTGGCACCAAGCGCAGAAAGAAAGTCATCTGCCTTGTCATCTTCTCGTCGCTCGGTCTCAAAGGTCGTCTTGATCATGTCACAACCACCTGCCAATTGAACATTATCCGCTGGACAAAATGCATTATATTTCCTATTCCATTTTTTAGTAGTATTTTTTGGAGAAAAGCAACATTGGCCGATCAGATAAAAATTCTTGTTAGCACCATGACCGGAACAGCCGAGCTTGTCGCCGAAGAAATAGCAGACGCATTGTCGGCCAAGGGAGAAGTTGCGGAAATCCTGTTAATGGATGACCTGGACGCCAATATTCTGAATAACGGTAGTGCCTATATTATCTGCACATCAACGTATGGACAGGGAGATATACCGGATAACGGGCAGGCCTTTATCGATCATCTCTCCCTCGCGTCTCCTGATCTTTCCGGTGTCAAATATGGCGTTTTCGCGCTTGGGGATCTGACCTACAACCAAACCTTCTGTAATGCAGGAAACCTATTCGACGAAGCCTTTAATAAGTATGGCGCGGTACGCATCGGGGAGATCTTGCGTCACGACGCCTCCTCCGGTGAATTGCCCGAAGACCAGGCAGGAGAATGGGCCGAAGAATGGCTTGAGTTGCTGAAGGCAGCGTAGTGCGAATTGACAGGAAAAGCTTGTCGTTACAACAGGGATGACAATAAAATCGAAGTAACGATAAACTACGGAACCGCATATAAACTATAATATGAAGCGCTATTCGTTCTGGGAGGGATACAATGTCTGGCAATGCCGAGGTAGTGGAAGCTTTTAATGCGGCTGTAGATCTGATCGACCACAATTTAGCGGCCGGCCGCGGACAAAAAGTGGCCGTTATTGATAAGTCCGGCCCTCATAGCTATCAGGCGTTAAGCGATGACATCAATCGTTTTGCCAACGTGCTGCGCCAAATTGGTGTTCAGCGGGAACAACGTATCGTTCTTTGCCTGAACGATTCTATTGATTTCCCGATTTGCTTTTTGGGAGCGATCAAGGCGGGCGTTATCCCCGTCCCGATCAATACCCGTTTCACCGAAAGCGACTATTCCTTCATCCTCGAAGACAGTCGTGCCGTTGCGCTTATTGTTTCCAGCGAGTTACTGGCGCCATTTGAAGGCCATCTCAAAAAGCATCCGGCGCTTAAATCCATAATTGTATCCGGCGACAATGTGAATGGGCACCTCAGCCTTTCTGAACTTGTAAAGGAGGAATGCCCGGAATTTACGGCGGCAGACACCTGTCGCGACGACATGTGCTTTTGGCTTTACACCTCGGGTACGACCGGAATGCCAAAAGGAACTGTGCACCTGCATGGAAACCTGCGTGCTACTGCAGAGTTGTATGCGAAGAAAACCATAGGCATCCGGGAAAATGACATTATGTTCTCTGCGGCCAAGCTCTTTTTTGCCTACGGCCTGGGCAATGGCCTGACATTCCCGTTTTCAGTCGGCGCCACAGCCATTCTGCTGGAGGGCCCACCAACGCCGGAAGCTGTTTGCAATATCTTTAAAAAACAGGGACCCACTATTTTCTATGGTGTTCCAACCTTGTTTGCCATGCTACTGGCCAGCGGCCATTTGCCAGAGAAAAAGGAACATAATCTCAGGTTCTGTGCATCGGCTGGCGAAGCACTACCTGCTGATCTGCTCGCCCGGTGGCAAAAGCAGATGGGGATTGATATCCTGGATGGTATTGGCAGCACCGAAATGCTGCATATTTTCCTTTCCAACCGGCCGGGCGATGTCCGTCCGGGCTCAACAGGCAAACCGGTCGAGGGCTACGATATTCGCCTGACGGGAGATGGTGGCCTGCCCGTTCCGCAGGGCGAGATGGGTGCGCTGGAAATTTCGGGCCCCTCAAGCGCCCTGATGTACTGGAACCGACGCGACAAAAGCCTTGAGACATTTCAGGGCCCCTGGACCCGGGCAGGCGATAAATACTATCAGGATGAAGAGGGGTATTTTATCTATTGCGGGCGGACGGATGACATGCTCAAAGTAGGTGGAATTTATGTCTCTCCTTTCGAAGTTGAAGCCGCATTGATCGAACATGAAGCGGTCCTTGAGGTGGCGGTTGTAGGCAAGGCGGATTCAGATCAGTTGATTAAACCAAGAGCAGTCGTTGTTGCTAAGCAGACTGATTTTGATGCGGAAATTCTGGCAGAGGAGTTGAAGCTATTTGTCAAGGAACGGCTGGCGGCTTTCAAATATCCAAGGTGGATCGAATTTGTCGATGAACTCCCGAAAACTGCAACGGGCAAAATTCAACGATTCAAATTACGTGATCCATCCTAACCCCCGATGACTGACTGGGTCGCCGCGCAAAAATGGCGCTCAGTGCTGCTGCTCGCCATCTGTCAGGTTTTGGCACTCTCCCTCTGGTTTTCGGCAACGGCAGTGATCCCGGTTTTAAAGTCGGAGTATGGCTTGAGCGGCCTGCAAGCCTCCTTCTTTTCCAGCGCCGTTGCGATTGGTTTTGTTTGCGGTACCCTTATCAGTGCAATCCTCAGCCTGGCCGACCGTATTCCGCCCAAGACCTTCTTTGCCGCTGCGACCCTGACCGCCGCACTCGCAAATGCGGCGATCGTCCTTTTTGATCCAACCTCTCCCTTCGTAATTCTCCTGCGAACTCTCACCGGAATCTGCATGGCGGGTATCTACCCAATCGGCATGAAAATGGTGTCGACTTGGGCCAAACGGGATACCGGTCTACTTGTAGGGCTGCTGGTCGGCGCGCTCACAATTGGCAGCGCCTCGCCCCATATATTGAACCTTCTGGACACAAGCGGTGTTGACTGGCAGTTGACGTTGATTGCGAGCAGTCTTCTTGCCGTCGCCGCAAGTGGTTTAATCACCCTTGTTTCTCTTGGCAGCGATATTCCCAAAGCGCCCCCGTTTGACCCTGCGTCTGCCCTCTATGCCTGGAAATACAAACCTCTTCGATTGGCGAATTTCGGATATTTCGGTCATATGTGGGAACTTTACGCGATGTGGGCGTGGATCGGGCTTTTCTTGTTTGAGAGTTTCCAGATAAGTGAAATCCAAGATGGCCAGTTCTACGCCAATCTTGGCACCTTCGCGACCATCGCAGTTGGTGGGCTTGGCAGCCTGATTGCCGGCATAGCGGCGGACCGGGTCGGCCGAACGACGGTTACAATCGCCGCGATGACCTTAAGCGGGACGTGTGCCGTGATAGTGGGTTTCCTGTTTGGCGGATCGCCCACAATATTGGTTGTCGTCTGCCTGATATGGGGCATTTCCATCGTCGCCGACTCGGCACAATTCTCCACCTGTGTCATTGAACTCAGTCCAAAAAACATGATTGGTACAATGCTGACGATCCAGACATCCATAGGATTCTTGATCAGCCTGGCGACAATCCATCTGATCCCGCTATTTATTGATCTCATTGGCTGGCGATACGCATTTGCAACGCTTGCGATCGGACCATTTCTTGGTGTTCTCGCCATGGTCAAGCTTCGCCACCGACCAGAGTCTGCTACATTAGCGAACGGACACCGATAATGGTTCTGGTGCTCCCGGGGTTGAATTTGTTAAGATACTTACCAAGTACCTTCGTATGAACAGGCGCGCCCGGATATAGGGGAGTATTATGATAAAAGGACTTCACCATAACGCTTACCGTTGTAAAAATTCTGAAGAGACGCGTCGTTTCTATGAGGATTTTCTCGGTTTGCCCTTAGCTGATGCGCTTTCAATAAGCGAATCCAAAACAGGCCGGAAAACAGACGTTCTCCATACATTTTACCGAATGGATGATGGCTCTTTCCTCGCCTTTTTTGAAGCCCCCCACCAGGACTTCGAGTTCAAGGATCAGCATGACTACGACCTCCATATCGCGCTTGAAGTGGATATGGACAGCCTTCACAAAATGTTTGCCAAGGGCAAGGAAATGGGCATCGAAACCCGCGGCATATCTGATCATCATTCCATCCATTCGATCTACTTCCGGGATCCCAACGGCTATGTGATCGAGCTCACGGCCAAAATCCCGGAAAAAACGCCGGATCAAGAGACCGCCGCAGCTGAGGCGAAGAAGCTGTTGCATGAATGGAACGAAGCCCACGCCACCGCTTAAATTCTTATCCAGCAGGATCTTTTAAAGTTGTTTGCCAGGGCGATTTGAAAATAATCTGTCCGCCTTGAACAACTTGATCCGTGGGGGATTTTCGATGCTGCGCAACAAAATTGGCTGGATAGTATTTTTTGGTTGGGTGTTTTTCATGATCCAGCCTCCGGCGTTGGCAGCAGAAGATCGATACATTGGCTATTATTACCCTACTCCAGAAGAGATAGAGATATATTGCGCCCGGGTTCCGCCTCTCGTTGATATGGATAAACGCCGGCGTGTTGGTTTTGTCATAGGAATCAAGGAAGGAATGTCCAACAAGGCCTATGATTCGGCTTATGCTGTGTTCGCCAAGGGCGGCGACTCCGAAAAATTGATCATTGTCGCCAAGACAGAAGGTCATCTGGGGACTATTTACCGGGTACGTGCGCTGCTAGCCGACCTGACCAACAGCGCCAGAACGACACCGATATTCGAAGAAAGCGGCGTGCCTGAATACCTGACTTTTCTGGATTTGCTAACCTTGCTTGGTTTTGAGTCGGTTACCGTAAGCGATGGCGACACATTCACCCACCAGATTGAAATACGGCGACTCAGCGGAGCGGCCTGCCCAAACCGATCTATTGATTAGTAGTGCAGGATTCCGGGGATACGACATTGTCCGCTTGTGTACATCATGGTTACAGTGCAGCTGTCAGATAGCTGAACAGTCAGGTTCCCTTTGCATTTTTCAAAGCTGACCCATCCGTTCAGTTCTTCGGAGCCTTCAGAGGCAACCGATCCTCGGCTGGATACGATGTAGGTAATCCTAGGGGCACCCAGTGCTTCTATGTCCAGTTTTTTTAGTTCACCTTCCACGACCCCGACGCATCCGGTTTCACGCCAACTTTCCGCCCTCAACTCAACTGGCATCAATGCAGCTAGCACCACCAAACTGACAACAAACACGTTTCCCATTTTCATTTCTGCTCAACGCCTCCTAGAGAGTGTAAAATTTCTGTCCTGCGATTTATCATGGCATTTGCCTTAAGCAATGCGGTAGAATTCACTCGAACGCAACAACCATAAAAAGGAAAAAACATGCAACCAGTAAATGTTGTCGCCATCATCACAGCAAAACCAGGGAAAAGAGAGGAAGTCCTGACAGCCTTCAAGGCGAATGTTCCTGCCGTACACGCGGAAAAAGGCTGTATTGAATATAACGCCGTCATCGACATGG
This sequence comes from Sneathiella sedimenti, assembly GCF_017313765.1. Lineage (GTDB taxonomy): Bacteria > Pseudomonadota > Alphaproteobacteria > Sneathiellales > Sneathiellaceae > Sneathiella > Sneathiella sedimenti. The sequence continues at coordinate 21,944 of NZ_JAFLNC010000006.1, forward strand.
ATGGCGTTGGCGGATTCCAGGCGAAACTTGGGGAGAACAGCTTTGCCGTGATTGAAAAATGGGAGAGCATGGACGCATTAATGGCACATGCCGTCTCTGATCACATGAAAGCTTATGGCGCCAAAACCAAGGATTTGCTGGAAAGCCGGACTATCCACATCCTGAAATCCGCTTAATCGAACTTCATCGAAACTATGACAGCGCCCTCAGGCGCTAAAGCAGGAATGCGTTGATCTGCTCAACGCATTCCTCCCCGAAAACAGTAAAGTCCGATAATCCGTCGCTTACCGCGAGATGCTGACCGCGCACATAGCGCGGCGCACCTGATCATTTTTACTCATCCCACCAACGCCGTGACCCAGTTTCAGGCGGGCTCGAACATTGGGACTGGCGGCCCCTCGCCTTCGGTTTCAACAAAGCATACCTTTACTTCCTGCCCGATTTCCAGCGAGTCAAAATCACAGTTGACGATATTTGTCATCATCGAGATATCCGTCCCGGCAAGGGTCACATAGGCAATTGCATAAGGTATTGGCGCCGCGTGAAAGACACTAAAGGAATAAATATGAGCCCGACCATCACTTTCCTTGAAATAAGTGTCTTCACTTCCGCAATGCGGGCAAAGTGAGCGAGGATAATAATGCGGCGCCTCACATGTGCGGCAATATTTTACCAGCAGCTTGCCGTCACGAATGCCGTCCCAAAACGGGCGCGTTTCTTCTTCGATATGGGGGGCGGGTATTGTTCTATTTTCTGTCATTGTTATACCCTTTCCAGAATTAAGGTTCCTGCAGCATGTCTCGTTCCGAGCGAGCCGCCCGTACCATGAGCAACGGCTAGATCGCAATTCGCGACCTGAACGGCTGGATGCGCCTCTCCTCTGAGCTGACGCACGGCTTCAATTACTTTTGTCATACCACCTCGGTTACCCGGATGGTTATTGCAGAGTCCCCCACCATCAGTATTGAAGGGTAGCTTTCCGACGCCGGAAATAAGATTACCGTCAGCGACAAACTTGCCCCCGTCCCCCTTCGCGCAAAACCCGAGATCCTCGAGCTGGATCAATACCGTAATGGTAAAGCTGTCATAGATGGAGGCATACTTAATGTCAGAAGGCTTTACGCCCGCCTCGGCAAATGCCGCTGGTCCCGAGAAAGCCCCGGCTGAATAGGTGAGGTCAACACGTCCACCCATCTGATGCTTGGGCGCTTCGCCCGCACCGATAATCCGCACTTTCGGCCGGTTAAGTTCAGCCGCCACTTCAGGCGCAACCACAACCAGCGCCCCGCCACCATCGCTGATGACGCAGCAATCAAGACGATGCAGCGGATCGGCAATCAACGGGGAATTCACGACGTCATCGACTGTTACCACCTTCTGCAACATGGCGTTCGGATTGTGCTGCGCATGATGAGACGCGGCGACCTTGATCCAGGCAAGCTGCTCACTCGTCGTTCCGAATTCATGCATATGGCGCCGGGCACACATCGCGTAGTTGTTGACGATCGTCGGCGCAAACGGCAACTCGAATGCGACATCGGGGGAATCGGTTCCGTAATTGCGTGGCTTTGTGCCCGTCGCCTCACCGGAGGAGCGGGGCTTACCGGCAAGGGTAATAAGTGCGACTTTGCACTTGCCTTCCGAAATTGCCTGCGCCGCATGGGCAACGTGGATGACATAGGAGGATCCGCCGGTTTCCGTGGTATCGATATGGCGCAACTTCAGGCCCATATAATCGATCATGGAAAGCCCGCCCAGCCCGGGAGCATCACCGGCGCAGAAATAGCCATCGACATCGTCCTTCGTCAGGCCGGCATCTTCAAGCGCCCCTTTGGCGACCTCCGCATGGAGTTGTGCGAGTGATTTATCTACAGCCTTACGCGTCGGATGCTCATAAGCTCCAACGATATAGGCTTTCCCTTTTATGGTCATGAGAAAGGTACCTTATTGTTATTATTTTCCATGCCTTTACGGCATGTTTAGGGCGGCAACCGTAGCAAAGGCCCATCTGACATTCAATGATATTATTTGCCGGTTGGCGAACTGAAATCCCGGAGAACAAAAAAGCCGGAGGAGACATCGTCTCAACTCCGGCTTTGTGTTGGTGGCTCCTCCCAGACTCGAACTGGGGACACATGGATTATGATTCCACCGCTCTAACCAACTGAGCTAAGGAGCCACAGAGCAGACGCCCAACCTTCGTCCGCAAGCGAACGGCAGGCGCTTTGAAGCCCGGTTTTTAGGGTTTTTACAATGTCCTGTCAAGCAAGGAAATAACAATAATCAGACCAATTGGTGCCGAATGTCGGCGATTTTGACAGGCGCCTCTGTGCCGGCTATCCAACCACCGCCAAGAAGCCGGTCTCCATCATACATAACACAGGCCTGACCGGCAGAAACGCCCGCTTCCGGTTCCATAAGGTGAACTTCCGCCCAGCCATCTGGCGCACCGAACACGGTCGCCGCCATCGGCTCCTGCGTGGAACGGACCTTGACCATTACTTCTGTTCCGTTCTGCCCCAGGGGAGCATCACCGATCCAGTTCATCTCACGCAAGGTGAGTTTGGAGACGAGAAGCGCCTCGGTCGGCCCAACGATAACCCGGTTCCGGTCGGGATCAATCCGCACAACATAGAGGGGATTACCTGTCGCAATGCCAAGCCCACGGCGCTGACCGATCGTGTAGTTGATGATACCCGTATGCTGACCGAGTATATGGCCCTCAAGATCGACAATATCCCCCGGCACCGCCGATTCGGGCCGCATCCGTTCAATAACCTTGGCGTAATTGCCATTCGGCACGAAGCATATATCCTGGCTTTCAGGCTTGGCCGCGACAGCCAGATTATATTTATCGGCAAGGGCGCGCGTTTGCTCCTTCGTCAGATCGCCAAGCGGAAAGCGAAGATAGTCGGCCTGCTCCTGCGTCGTAGCGAACAGGAAATAGCTCTGGTCCTTGATGGCGTTGCGTCCGCGAAATAGTTGTGCCTTGCCGTCTTTTTCATCGCGGCGCAGATAGTGACCGGTCGCGAGGGCAACTGCCCCGAGATCCTTGGCTGTTTCCAGAAGGTCCCGGAACTTTACGGTCTGGTTGCAGCGGACGCAGGGCACAGGGGTTTCCCCGCGCAGGTAGCTATCGGCAAATTCGTCCATAACGCTATCCTGAAACCGGCTTTCATAGTCCAGAACGTAATGGGGAATGCCAATCGCTTCCGCCACTCGCCGCGCATCATGGATATCCTGACCTGCACAGCAGGCACCCTTTTTCTGAACAGCCGCGCCATGATCATAGAGCTGTAGCGTAATTCCCACTACATCGTAGCCCTGATCTTTCAGAAGCGCAGCCGTGACCGAACTGTCGACGCCGCCAGACATGGCGACAACGATGCGGGTATCTTCCGGCGCTGTATCAAATCCAAGTGAATCCATGGCGGGGAATATAGAGTGCACTGTCTAATATGCAAGTCAATCCCGCAGCAATACTGCCGTTTACAGGAAGTTCAGCAAACTCATGCGGTTGATTGCGCTCAATACGCTATAGGAAGTTTCAAGAGCGAGTTCCCTTTGAGTGAGGTTGGCAATAGCTTCGGCAGCGTCGACATCCTCAATATTGCTGACAAATACTTTTGTCTGGTCAACCTGAAGACCAAGGGTCTCCATCGTCTCGTCCAGGGTTTTCTGATTGAGGCCATTATCGCCCCGAAATCCTGCGATATTGTCGAGCATCGATTCAAGGCTTGCGATTTCAGTGATCAGAAAATCCTGATCCTCCTGAGAAAGAGGCGATCCAAAACTGTTCGAAGGGCCGACCGGCACCGGCGCTGTGCCAGGCACGACGCCATTCGCCCAGAGCGCCAACCGCTGCAAAGACGTCATGATTTCAAGACCAATTTCATCGGCCACCATGCCAACCTCGAGGGTTCGGTTCTCATCTATACGAACAGTTGCCTTGAGATCGTTGTTCTGAAAGATGTCCGTTGGCGGTTCTGCCGCTGCTATCAAGTCATTAATTGAGGAAAGATTGATCGGCGGCATATCACTGTTGGATCCGCCGAAAAGATATCCTTCGGTATTCTTGCTGTTCAGAAAATTCAAGACCGTGTCAAACGCGCCTTCGATGGTGCTGTAAAGACCTTGAGGCGATGCCGTATTGACTGTCGACATCACGGCGGACAGAACATCTCCGCCCGCTCTTTCCACACCGGCCAGCGCCTGATCATATTGTGCAAGCCGGTTCATGATCTTGCCGTTGTTCGCTTCATATTGCTCAAGACGGGAGAGTAATGACTTTGCACCCGCAAGGTTCGTCACATCCATGTGAATATCTTTATAATATTCCGCCACATGACCCGTTGATACCTGCCGCTGCGCATCTGCGAGCTTATATTGGCTCCCCATCATTTCCTTGATAAGCGTCTGGCTTTGCTGAAATGTTGAAACGCGTGTCATGGTTTTTCTCCTAGACGAGATTGATCAGGACGTCATACATTTCCCGCGCGGTCGTGATGATCCGCGCAGAAGCGTTATAAGCGTTCTGATATATGATTAGATTGGCGAGCTCTTCGTCCATGTTGACGCCTGAAACTGCCTGCATTCGATTTTGAAATTCACCACTCAATGCGGCTCGGTCAGTTTGCAGACTTTCAGCCCGGGCGGCATCCAATCCGGATTTGGCCAGTATTTGGGCAGCATAATCACCAAGAGTTACAGAAGACCCGGTCAGTCCGCCCACGGTGCCAAATGAGAAGGACTGAGTCGCCAGATCCTGAAATGCAAGTGCACCGCGATTATCCGCCGTCGTCAGCGCAGGTGTCCCCGATGGGTCAATCTTGGCCGTTGCCAAGCGCAGAATATCCGTCGAAATTGACGGATCAACGGCAAACTCCAACCCCGTATCAGCCGGATATTCAAGACCGACACCGAACATCTCTGAAAAACTTGTGCCGGTAGCGCCCCGATCTGAAGTATCTGACAGGACATTGATGCTGTAGTTCCCGTAACCTGTGGCAGAGGTGAAGTTCAAAGCACCGTTTGAATCCAACGATGCGGTCAAAAATGACCCCATATTGCTGTTGATCTCGGTGACAACATCCGACATCGTGCCGCCAATCGCGCCAAAATCGAGAACCATCGAAATTGGCTCTTCACCATTCGGGCCGATCAGCTCCAGAGTAGTTGTACCGGTAAATCCATGAGCGTCTGCCGCTGCTAACCCGGTCTGATACGAAGTGTCGATTCTCGTCGTGATCAAATCATTCATGCCGAAAAAGTGGGAAAAGCCGCGCCCTCCCCGATCAGAGGGACTAGCTGCTTCCTGACCGATACCGACACCGGACGCGCCGCCCTGTGCAGACATCGTCAGAACACCACCACTCAGGCTCAGTGTTCCCGCCCCCAGCGCGCCGTTCACCTCTGCCATCACATCGGCCATTGTCGCGGTACCGGGGTTGTCAAAATCAACCGTGTACGAGGCAACGATATTATTACTGGCGTTAAAGCTGTAAAAAGTGGCCTGACCCGTAAATCCATGCGCATCCGCTGCGAGAACGCCTGTCGCCCTGCCTGTCATAGTAGCTGGAGGGGGCACGGAGATATTCTCGTTATGGATGGCATTGAACTGCTCTGCCACACCGGCAGCAAGCGCCCCAATCTGCGCGGCAAGATTTGGCAATTCAGTATTGCGCATATCTATCCAGCCACGAAGAGACCCGCTTTGCAGTTCCGGATCCAGTGCGAGGCCCGTATCCGCAACTGTCTTGGTCGTCGGGTCATAGACATTGAGCGAAATCTGGTCGAAGATTGTCTCGCTGGTAACCGACGCCGCCGGCGAGTAAACAAGCTGGCGGGGCTCGAAATCCAGCAGCTGCTGCCCGGCATCCGTCACGACGGCAATTGCGCCATCGTTCATGGAATATGTCTTGATATCCATGACCTTTGAAATCTCGGTAAGAGCCTGGTCACGCAAGTCTTCCAGATCACCGATTGGCTGGTTGCTCTGGTAAGCCGACTTAATTTCGAGATTCAGTTCATAGATTCTCAGAATAGCGTCGTTTACGACATTCACTTCTTCGGCAATATGCTTATCCGCTTCCTTGCGAAGGCTCTGGATTTTCGTGAGCAACCGATCTGTTTCGATACCAAAATTGGTAATTTCATTGAGGGCCGCCGTACGCGAGACCGACATGGTAGGGTCGATGGTCAGCGCTGCAAATGCGGAGTTCATGCTGTCGAGTTTACCCGTCAGCGAGTTATTCGCCGCCGGATCCCCGAGCAAAGACTGAAGTTGGCCATAGATTTCGGACATGGCCTTATATTGCTCCGATCCTGCCGTCGCCAGGCGCAACTCCTTTGCAATGAATTCATCTGTAATGCGCCGAACTTCCGAGACCTCTACTCCGGTGCCAATTCCGTTAATTGACAGGGCGCTGTATTCAACAGTTTTGCGCGCATACCCTTCCGTCTGGACATTGGCAATATTCGTTGACGTCACATTGAGGGCAGTTTGGTGCGCCAGCATACCGCTTACGCCAGAGTTAAAAATTGCATTCAGGCTCATGATACTTGCTCCAAAACGATTGGCGTAACGGTAAGCTCACCGGAAAATATGGCCGCTGACTGGCAAAACATACCGGGCGACATTTGCCTGCCGTCCTCAGTAAAACCCAGAGGAATATTAATAACCTTATGTTTTATATAGTTTTTTAACGTCATATCTAACTGCTCGCATAAATGCTTCAGGCACAAAGTCCGGCCCTCACCATTAAAGAAAGCAAATTTGATGCCAATTAGTGAGGGAGCGTTCGCCAGAGGGCGTCTTTCAACAGAAAATGTACCCAGGTAGATCTTGAGAACCCTGCCAGATTTGGATTGTCGGGTTTGCAGGGTTATGTCCTCTGACCCCTTTATTTCCAACTCGGCAATTTTATCCACATCACTAAATTAGACCGATCGAATCCGGAGTATTTTTCCTAATCCACCAGGGAAGATAAATCCCAACCCATTATTTTTATTGATATTTTTAATTCTCAAAAAACTGGCCCGATGTTTGCTTCCTATTCCGGTGAGCTATTAAAGCGCGTGACGCATATACATTGAGTGAGAGTAGCATAATGGATGTTGGGCAGATAATAACGGCGACGACCGATCCGACGAGACGGGATAGCGATCCGTATCGGAACGACGCCGAGGATTTCGCGTCCTACGTGAATGAGACGGCGCCAAAATATGAGTCTCCCGCCAAGGAGAAATCCGCGAGCAAGAACGCAACCACGGATGAACCCGTTAGCGCGCAGAATGCCGCGTTGCAGAAACCGACAGAGAACGACAGTACATTTGAGAATGAAGCAACAGCGACTGAAGATGCCATGCCCGCGTCTCAGGCCGCAAATACTTCGTCAGTAGCTGTACCATTACCATCCGTAGTACCGGCCTCTCCGGCCACGTCAACCGGGCTTGAGGGAGTTGCCAGGAAACCTTCCGTTGCTTCCGCGACAGCTCAAGCCTCCGTATCGACCCCGTTAGCGGATACCTCTCATCTTCCAATAAATGTAACGGCCAATACGGGGAAGAAACTGGGATCTACTGCGGTTGACACTAACGTAAAGAATTCAGAGACGGCCACAGCGCCCGTAACTAAAGCAAATGAAAAGGCTGCTGTGGCAACTCCACAAGATGCAAAAACGGCGAATGCGTCTCCAGACGTGCTCACCAACTTGCGGGCTGAAGCCAATGCGAAGCTAAGTGAGAAAGACATTCTCTCGTCAAAAATCGCGGAGATGCTCCAGGATGGAAAAGGCAAAATCAGCCTGACCGCGACCAAGCAACAGCAGAGCTTCCAGACCGCATTGGCAAGCAGCACCAACCTGGTCACGGCCACCATGACCAATAGTACAGCCACGCCAAATCCGACCCTTTTGTCTGCTTCCGGCGGTGACTTAAATGGTGCGGCGACCCAGACGTCCTTACCCGCTTCAGGGGGCATTCAGGGTCTACCTGCAGAATCATTGAATCAGACTGTGCCAACAGCTCCTACAGGCAGTGTCCAGGGCGTTGACGCAACAGCAACAAACGCGATGAGCCAGGCCTCCAACGCAGCCCGCGCGGCAGCTCATTTACCGGTCGCCGAACAGGTGTCCACACAAATTAGTGCCGCCATCAAGGAAGGTCATGACCGGATCAAGATTAGCCTGCACCCGTCAGAACTCGGGCGTGTCGAGGTGAAGCTGGATATTGGACATGATGGTCGCGTCCTGGCGGTTGTCTCCGTGGATAAGCAGGAAACCCTCGATCTCCTGCAACGGGACGCCCGCAGCCTGGAGCGTGCCCTGCAGGACGCCGGATTTGATACGGGGTCCAACAGCCTTAACTTCAACCTCAGCCAGAATGGGCAGGATGGCGAAGGTGAGGACTTGAATTTCGCAAACGTAAATATGCCAATTGAAGAAACGGGGGAAGATACGGGATTGTCAAATCTTCCTCTTCATTCAAAGGCCGGGACCCCGACAAGTGACGGTGGCCTCGATATCCAAGTCTAGATATTTGACTAAATGAATTGATTTAAAAAAGTGAGAATTGAATCATGCCGGAAGTAACTTCCACCTCGCAAACCCAGAGCAGCGCCGCCGCTAAGGCGCAAACAAACCTGGCCAGCAATTTCGACGATTTTCTGACATTGCTGACAACGCAATTGACTCACCAGGATCCGCTCAACCCGACGGATTCGACGGAATTCACCAATCAATTGGTGAACTTCAGCAATGTCGAGCAGGCGATCGCCACCAACCAGAATCTGGAAGCCCTAGTGCAGCTGACGCAAATGTCGCAGCAAAATGCATTGTCTGCGAGCATGATCAATTATCTCGGAAAATCTATCGGAACAAATCTCAATGTGTCCGAATTGAGTGACGGGGAAGCAAGCTGGAATATAGACCTGGGCAGCCGCGCCTCTTCCGTTAAGTACGAGATTTATAATCAGGAAGGTAATATCGTTTATACCGAAACTGCCGATGGCGCTCCTTCCGGTAAACAGCAATTTACCTGGGATGGCACCAAGTCCAGCGGCTCGGAGGCAGAAGACGGCGCTTATTACCTGGTCGTTAAGGCCGAGACTGAGGGTGGCAGCGCTGTCAATGTCGGCTACAGCTTCAAAGGTGTTGCCACAAGCATTGAAACGGTCAATGGCGAAGCCGTCTTGATGGTTGGCGATGTCCCGATTGGCCTTGGCTATATCACTTCCGTAACTGAACCTGCAACTACTGATCCGTCCGCTTAATCGCGGCTAACTAAGACGCCTTCGCCATTCTCTAGGTGGGCGGTAAAATAGGAGAGAGAAAATGAGTTTAACAGCAGCAATGTTTTCCGGTGTTTCGGGATTGGCCGCGCAATCAACGGCGATGGCAACCATCTCGGACAATATTTCCAATACGAACACAATTGGTTACAAGAGTACCAACGCGATCTTCTCGACCCTGGTGACCGAGAGTGCAACGGACACGACTTATTCTGCAGGGGGTGTCCTTGTTCATCCGCGGGCACAGATTGACCAGCAAGGCCTGATTACGGCATCAGATTCGACGACGCATATGGCCATTGCGGGCGATGGCTTCTTTGTCGTCTCGACAGCCGCTGATCCAGCCGCAGCGGGAGGCAATTATGTCTACACACGCGCTGGTACATTTGAGCCCGACGCGGCAGGTCTTCTTCGTAATGCCCAGGGATATTATCTACAAGGTTGGGAAATCGACCCGAATGGTAATATTCCGGCTAACCAGTCTGACCTGGCGGCACTGACCCCGGTAAATATTACGGGCCTAACGGGTAACGCCGAAGCGACCTCGCTCATCAATCTCAAGGCCAACCTTTCATCCGACCAGACGACCTATGGCGCAGGCTATGTCGCAGGAGACATGACGAGCGGTGCGGTCGACCCTCACTTTGTACGGTCTTTCCAGATCTATGACAGCATGGGCTCCGCGCACAGTGTCTCGTTCAATTTTCTGAGAACGGGATCGGGTGCGACACCGAATGAATGGACTGTCGAAATCACGACAGACATTGATGGTGATGGCACAGAAGATATGCTCTCCTCAGACATCGTCGCCTTCAATTCCGACGGTACGCTCGATATGGCCTCAACAACCCTCTCCAGTACAATCACAATTCCCTGGACTGCGGCCATGGGTATCGATACGCCGCAAGATGTTACGCTTAACTTTGGCTCCGACGGTCTTTCAGATGGCTTTACTCAGTTCGCCTCAAACTCAGAGCTGGTTTCGTCTGAGGTAAATGGTGCCTTGTTTGGCGCCTTCAACGCAGTGTTTATTAATGAAGAAGGAACTGTAATCGCCAAGTTCGATAACGGTACGTCAAAGGAAATCTACAAGATACCGGTCGCAACTTTTGCAAACCCGAACGGATTACGGAACCGCGACGGCAATGCCTATGACGAAACACCTGAGTCAGGAGCCTTCACCCTGCGGGAAGCTACTCTAGGCGGAGCCGGCACAATTATTTCATCTGCGACTGAAGCGTCCACTGTCGATATCGCGGAAGAGTTCACCCGTATGATTATTACCCAGCGTTCATATTCCGCAGCCGGTAAAATCATTACGACTGCGGACGAAATGCTTGAAGAGCTAATCCGCCTGAAGCGGTAGTTTTTTTAAGGCCCTGGAATTGATATCTTCATGGCGCGAAACATGCTCTCCCGCCATGAAGATAAAATTAACCAACCTCATTAGCTGTTTGTTAAATCGATGGGCCTATGATCTCATTTCAAGGCGAAATGTAAGAGTGAGGTAGAGTGCAGATGCAGTCGCAAATGGACCGCAAAGTAAATCGGATTATTGGACTGGATGGTCAGCCCATGACGATTCATGACCTACCGCCGAAAGATACCAAGAGATGGGTCATTCGGCGGAAAGCTGAAGTGGTCGCCGCTGTCCGCGGCGGGCTGATCAGTCTGGATGACGCATGCCGGCGCTATACGCTTTCAGTCGAGGAATTCCTATCCTGGCAAAAAGCAATTGATAAGCACGGCCTGCCGGGTCTTCGCACGACCCGGATCCAAGAGTACCGTCCTAGTGATGCAGGTTTCAAACATGACTAGTTAATTTAATTGTTATTCTCTTTTGAATGAAGCCCGGCAGATGATGTCGGGCTTTTATTTTGGCCGAAGCAACCCGTATCCGAAAACCGTAGTTTAAATGCAATCCAGTGCTTAAGAAAAACCACTAGGCAAAAATTTCCGTCTACCCGGCAATTTTTGCCTGCCGTTAACCACTTGTTTATCTCCTCATCGTATCTTTTGTGAAGTGGAACAAATTTTATACGCATTTTAATTGAGTGGGAGCATCAACGTGAACGGATTAAGCCAGCTTCTGCAAAGTCTGGGAACAGTAAGGGTGATGATCCTTGGCGGCGTCGCCGTTGGATTGATTGCGTTGATCATGTTAATGGCAACACGGATCAGCAGCCCCGACTTTGCCTTGTTGTATGGCGGTTTGGAACCTTCTGACTCTGCGGCAATCGTTTCGAAGCTTGAAGCAGAGAACATTCCGTTTCAGATTGCCGGAAATGGCCGGGATGTCCTTATCCCTAACGATCAAGTGGCGTTGGTCCGACTGAAAATGGCTGAAGCCGGACTGCCGAATGGCGGCTCCGTGGGTTACGAAATTTTTGACAGCTCCGACACTTTCGGCACCACAAGCTTCGTTCAGAACGTCAACTATGTTCGTGCCCTTGAAGGTGAACTTGCACGCACCATCCGCGCATTGAATAACGTATCCGCTGCACGTGTCCATCTCGTACTGCCAAAGCGGGAAGTGTTCAGCCGTGATAAGCGACAGGCCAGTGCTTCTATCGTCTTGAAACTTAACGGACGTGGAAGGCTGACAGACGATCAGATCGCGGCCATTCAGCATATGACGGCAACTGCGGTACCGGCGCTTTCTCCCTCTCATATTTCCATTGTTGATGAAAATGGCAACTTGCTGGCGAGGGGCGACGGGAAGGAATCCCCTGGTTCCGGTTACAGCTCACAAAGTGATTTTAAACGCATCGCCTATGAAAGCCATCTGAAAGAACAGATTGAGCAGTTGCTGGAAAAATCGCTGGGTCCGGGTAATATCCGTGCCGAGGTTAGCGCTGTTATGGATTTTGACCAGCGTACCATCCACTCGGAAACCTATGATCCCGATAGCCAGGTCGTTCGTTCTTCTCAGCTTGTCGAGGAAAGCAACTCGTCGAATGAAGGTATCTCCAATGATCCTGCGGTATCGGTTGCCAATAACCTTCCGGAGGCCGGGGCAGATAATGGGGGAGGCACAAATTCAAAGAATGCTGCTTCCCGGACAGAAGAAACGGTCAATTACGAAATCTCCAAGACGATTACAACGGAAGTACGGGAGTCCGGACCGGTTCGGCGTCTTACGGTTGCCGTTCTTGTCAATGGTCGTTCAGAAGTTGCGGCAGACGGGACCCGCACCTATGAACCGTTGAGCGAAGAAGCTCTGACGCAGGTGAGCCGCCTCGTAAAATCCGCCATAGGCTACAACGAGGAACGTGGCGATGTCGTCGAAGTGGTCAACATGCCGTTCGCCCAGGTCATCGAAAAATTTGCGGAAGAAGAGGTTGTCACCGAGGACATTTTCATGGGCCTGACAAAAGCTGACCTTTTCAAAATGGGAGAAATGGGCGTTCTTGTTATTGTCGCCATCCTCGCGTTGCTGCTTGTTGTCCGCCCTCTTCTTAACCGCGCTCTTACGGCCACACCGGCCCTTGCCGGTCACGGTGGCGGGGCTGGCGCCCTGCCAGGGGGCGGCTCCGTGCCGGCCATTGCTGGCAATCAGGGGCAGGGCGGCGCCGGGCAACGGTCTGAAACTTTGAATGAAATCGACAGCATGATCGATTTGGACAGGGTTGACGGCCAGGTCAAAACCTCGGCTCTCAACAAGGTTAGTGAAATTGTAGACAAGCATCCAGACGAAGCAATCTCCATTCTTCGTAGCTGGCTCTATCACGACGCATAAGGGAACGTCATTTTATGGTTGCAAATGATACAAAATATCTGAATGGACCCGACAAGGCCGCCATCATGATGCTCGCCCTCGGAGACGAACATACAAAAGATTTGTGGACGCGGCTCGATGAAGAAGAAATCAAGGATATTTCACAGGCAATGTCCAATCTCGGATCCATTTCTTCTGAGGTAATGGAGTCACTGTTCGTCGAGTTTGCCAGCAAGATTTCTTCTACAGGAAATATCGTCGGCAGCTATGAAGCGACAGAGCGGCTGCTTATGAAAGCTCTTTCGGGCGAAAAGGTCGAGGGCATCATGGAGGAAATTCGCGGCCCTGCCGGCCGCACCATGTGGGATAAGCTGGCCAATGTAAACGAGCAGGTTCTCGCCAACTATCTGAAAAATGAGTATCCGCAAACAGTGGCCGTGGTCATGAGCAAGATCAACGCCGGTCACGCGGCAAAAGTCCTGTCCACACTTCCGGAAGACTTTTCCCTCGAAGTTGTCAACCGGATGCTGCAAATGGAATCCGTACAGAAAGAGGTTCTCGATAAAATCGAGGATACATTGCGCAGTGAGTTCATGAGCAACCTCGCAAAAACCAATAAGCGGGACAGTCATGAGTTGATGGCGGAAATCTTCAACAATTTCGATCGTAATACCGAAGGCCGTTTTATTTCAGCTTTAGAAGAGCGCAACCGGGATTCAGCCGAAAAAATCAAGGCGCTGATGTTCACGTTTGAAGATCTGCTCAAGCTAGACCCGGCAGGCGTCCAAACACTGCTCCGAAATGTAGACAAGGAACGTCTTGGTATCTGCTTGAAGGGTGCATCGGAAAGCCTGCGCGATCTCTTCTTTACCAATATGTCTGAAAGGGCCGCGAAAATCCTCCGTGAGGATATGGAGGCAATGGGACCTGTTCGCCTTAAAGAAGTTGATGAAGCACAGATGGAAATCGTCAACATCGCAAAGGATCTTGCGGATAGCGGTGAAATTATGCTGGCCGATAGCGGCGGCGATGACGAGTTGATCTATTAGGATGCGATTAGACATGGCGGCAACCAACAAGTTTCTTTTCGACACTGATTTCGGCCCGGATCCGTCCTCACCGGAGGCGGCGCAGAACCATGTGCAGCGGGAAGTAGCCATTTATACGGAAAGCGAGGTTGCCGCGTTAAAAGCCGAAGCTTTTGAACAGGGTCGCCAAGAAGGTCAAAGCCAGTCTCAGCAGGGACTCGAAACGGCCGCTGCAGAGACAATGACCGCGATCAGCGCGCAACTGGAACATCTCATGTCCAGTCATGAGTCAAAAATGAATGTCTTGAAACAGGAGGCGGCGAGCCTCGCACTTACAATAGCGTCAAAATTTGCCCCTGCGCTGATCGAGCGCGCACCGGAAGCAGAGGTAAAGAAGCTGATAGAGGATTGCCTGGTCGATCTACAGGATGAGCCGCGAATAGTAATTCGAGCAAATGAAGAGGTTTGCGAAAGCATTTCCCAAAAGATTGACGAAATCACCAGCCGCTCAGCTTTTCAGGGAAACCTTATCCTTCTTCCCGACGAAACCAGGCACGCCGGCGATTGCCGGGTGGAATGGGCAGACGGCGGAACGGAACGCCGCCTTGAAGATATTGAGGCGCGTCTCGAAAAAGTAATCAATCGCTTTATTCGCTCTTCGGGCGAGACAGAGCAGGAAATGCAAAATGTTACGGATCAGCCGACCGCTGAGCAATTTTAAGGAGTGAGAACGTGGCAGAAGATGAAGAACTCAACCTTGAGGACCTGAACAAGTCGTCTGCGGCTGACGGGGACGTCGCTGTCAGGGAGGAAATCTCCGGCGGAACGGCTCTCGACAATGTCAACGAGGATGAAGATACCGAAATTGCCCGCACGGCAGCAGACCTGGAAACCGTCTTCGATATTCCGGTACATGTTACTGCCGTCCTTGGTAAATCCCGCATGCGGGTTAGCCAGCTCCTCAAACTGGGCCGTGGGGCCGTGATTGAACTGGATCGGAAAGTCGGTGAGGCGATTGATATTTATGTCAATAATCGCCTGGTCGCACGTGGCGAAGTCGTTGTTGTCGAAGACCGTCTTGGCGTAACGATGACGGAAATCATTAAAGCCGATCGCCGCTAAAAACAATGGGTAGCGTAGTGAACAAAATTGATATAGCAACGGTTCTGGGATTGTTTGGCAGCTTCGCGCTCGTCACAGGCGCTGTCCTGCTCGGCGGGTCGATTGCCTCTTTCTACAATCTGCCTTCCGTCTTGCTGGTGCTTGGAGGAACCTTTCTGGTCACAACGATCAGCTTCTCCCTGACGGATATTATCCGTGCGCAAAGGTTAATCCTGAACGCCCTGTTCACGCGCAACGTAACGCCTGATCTTGCTGCCTATTCCATGCTTGACCTTGCAGATAAATGCCGTGGCAAGGGTGTCCTTCACCTGCAAAACTATATGCAGTCGCTCGAGCAAGACAGCTTTCAGCGCAAATCCCTGCAACTTGTGGTCGATGGTCTTCCTGTAGAAGAGGTCAATCGCATATTGCAAAATGATCTCAACGGCATGATTGCAAGGCACAATGCCTGCTCCAGCGTCTTGCGGAAAGCAGGGGAAGTCGCCCCGGCCATGGGCCTGATCGGCACGCTTGTCGGGTTAGTGCAAATGCTGGGCAACCTGAATGATCCGTCAAGCATCGGTCCGGCGATGGCCGTCGCCCTGCTCACCACCTTCTATGGCGCTATTCTCGCCAACATGTTCTTTAACCCGCTGGCGTCCAAACTGGAGCGCAATTCGGCCGAAGAAGTCTTGTTGAACCGGGTATTCATGCTCGGCGCCACATCTATCGGACGGCAGGAAAATCCCCGCCGCCTTGAAATGTTATTAAACACCCTGCTGCCGCCCGCAAATCGCGTGCAGTACTACAGTTAAGTTACTAGGAGAGTAAGTCGATGAGGTTGCTTATAATTGGTTCCCTGAACGGTCAGATTGGCGCTGCCAGCCAGATCGCCATGTCGCGCGGCGCCAAGGTCAGTCAGGTGGATGATATCGAGATGGCAATGGCATCGCTGCGGGCGGGCAAGGGTGCCGACATGGCAATGATCGATGTCAACCTGCCGATTAAGGCGCTTGTCACCATGCTCTCCAGCGAACGGATCAATCTTCCCGTTATCGCCTGTGGGGTAAACACCGACGCAGCCGCGGCAGCGAACGCCATCCGTGCAGGCGCCAAGGAATTTTTGCCTCTGCCCCCGGATCCGGAACTGATCGCTGCGGTTCTTGAGGCTGTCTCCCAGGAGAACAACAAGCTCGTTTTCGCTGACCCTGCCATGAAAGACGTTGTTTCCCTGGCGGAACAGATCGCACCCTCATCTGCGTCTGTCCTGATCAATGGCGAAACGGGAACAGGCAAGGAAGTCATGGCGAGCTATCTGCATTCGCACAGCCTCCGCTCAGATAAACCCTTTGTCTGCGTGAACTGCGCAGCTATTCCCGAAAACCTGCTGGAATCCGAACTCTTCGGTCATGAAAAAGGCGCCTTCACCGGCGCAATCGCCCGTCGTATTGGCAAATTCGAAGAAGCGAGCGGCGGGACACTGCTGCTGGATGAAATCAGTGAGATGGATATCCAGCTGCAGGCAAAATTACTGCGCGCCATCCAGGAAAAAATGATCGACCGTGTCGGAGGCACCAAGCCGGTGCCGGTAGACATCCGCATCATTGCAACGTCGAACCGTGATCTTGCCGAGGCTGTTGCCGACAAGACATTCCGGGAGGATTTGCTGTTCCGGTTGAACGTTGTCACCCTTAAAATCCCCCCTCTTCGCCAGCGTCCCGTTGATATCGAGGTTCTCTCCAAGCATTTTGCGAAGAAATATTCGGAATCAAACGGGGTGAGCGAGCGGAAAATCGATGATAGCGCCATGGTAAAGCTCAAGGCAAATCCCTGGAAAGGGAATGTTCGCGAGCTTGAAAACACGATCCACCGCGCTGTCCTTCTCTGTCAGGGCGACGTGATTACCGGAGACGCCATTCTGATGCCGGACGGTAGCGCCACACCAGCGGATCAAGGCGCGTCTGCGTCAAGCGACGCTTTGAATGGCGGCGCGATGGCGAGTTCGCTTGTTGGACGGAAAGTAGCCGATGTCGAAAAAGACCTGATCCTGAACACGCTTGATCATTGCTTTGGTAACCGTACCCATGCCGCCAACATTCTGGGGATCTCCATCCGGACATTGCGGAACAAGCTCAAGCTCTACTCCGATGATGGCGTGGAAATCCCCGCCGCTGCCGGGGACAACCGGTATCAGGCACGTGCCTAAGCTTCTCATAAATATTTCCAGTTCTGGAGCGTAAACAGTACATGAGTGACCCACAATCAACGGCAACGGCGCCACAAGGAAGCAATGATCTTCTGCAGCGGATAACGCAGATTGTTGGACGCAGCGATATCGGCCTCGCCCTTGGTGTTGTCTGCATCCTGATCATTCTCATTCTGCCAATGCCGAGTTGGCTACTGGACTTCAGCCTCGCGATATCGATCACCTTCTCCGTCGTGATCCTGATGACCTGCCTGTTTATCTCCAAGCCGCTGGATTTCAGTTCTTTCCCGACAGTTCTCCTAATTGCGACGATGTTGCGGCTCGCCCTTAACCTTGCCTCTACCCGCCTGATCCTGTCTGAAGGACATACAGGCCCTGAAGCCGCGGGACATGTGATCGAGGCCTTTGGCAGCTTTGTCATGGGCGGCAATTTCGTCATTGGTATTATTGTCTTCTCCATTCTGGTACTGGTGAATTTTATCGTCATTACCAAGGGTTCCGGCCGTATTGCCGAAGTCGCGGCCCGGTTCTCTCTTGACGCTATGCCCGGCAAGCAGATGGCAATCGACGCCGATCTCTCTGCAGGCATGATTAACGAGGAAACGGCTCGCACTCGCCGTAAGGAACTCGAGGATGAAAGCGGGTTTTTCGGTGCCATGGATGGTGCCTCGAAATTTGTCCGCGGAGACGCCATAGCCGGACTTCTGATCACTTTTATTAACATCATCGGCGGCATCATCATTGGCGTCGCCCAGGAAGGCATGTCCTTCGCAGCGGCTGCTGATAGCTATACTCTCCTTACCGTAGGTGACGGCCTGGTCAGCCAGGTACCGGCTCTTATCGTATCCGTTGCAGCCGGCCTTCTGGTTTCGCGTGGCGGTGTCATCGGCACAACGGATAAAGCCCTGATGGCGCAATTGGGCGGTTATCCCCGCGCGCTTGGGGTGAGCTCCTTCCTTCTGGTTGGTCTCTCGCTTCTTCCTGGCGTACCGATGATACCCTTTCTGATTTTGGCAGGCGGCATTGGTTATTCCGCGTTTGTTCTGAACCGCCGACAGGAAGTGAAAGCCAGCGAGGAAGAGCAGCTTCTACTTGAGAATAAAAAGGCCGCTGTTCCCGTAGAAGAGCCGATCTCCACCGCGCTTGCGATTGATGATCTTCGCCTTGAGCTCGGCTACGGTCTGCTGTCCCTGATCAATGACAATGAAGGCTATCGCCTTACTGATCAAATCAAGGCCCTGCGTCGCCAGATCGCCAGTGAAATGGGCTTTGTGATGCCGAGCGTACGCATCCTTGATAACATGCAGCTTCCTGCTAATAATTACCTTGTCAGGGTAAAAGAGGTTGAGGCGGGCGCTGGCGATGTCCGGCCCAACAACCTCCTGATCATGGATCCGCAAGGCCAGCAAATCGACCTCCCCGGCGAAGAAACTGTAGAACCGACGTTCGGACTGCCCGCCGTTTGGGTAGATGCAGGCCAGCGCGAGGAAGCTTCTTTCCGGGGGTATACGATTGTCGATCCGGCAACTGTCATCACGACACACCTGACTGAAATCCTGAAAGACCATATGCCGGATCTGTTATCCTACGCGGAGACACAAAAACTTCTCGATGATCTGCCAAGTGTCAATCAGAAGCTCATCGCCGATCTAATTCCGACACATATCTCGGTAAGCGGTGTACAACGTATTCTGCAAAATCTTCTTTCTGAGCGGGTCTCCATCCGCGATTTGCCGACCATTCTGGAAGGAATTTCAGAAGCAACAGGATATTCGCAGAATATCAATATCATTACGGAGCATGTTCGCGCACGCCTCGCCCGGCAGATCTCTGCCGTGAACACGGCAGAGGATGGCTATATTCCGCTCATCACGCTCACCCCGCAATGGGAGCAGAATTTCGCCAACGCAATTATCGGGCAGGGTGACGACCGGCAACTTTCCATGGCACCGAGCCAGTTGCAGGAGTTTATCGCGCGGGTAAGAGAAGTATTCGAAACGCTGGCGAGTCAGGGCCATAATCCGGTAATGCTGACCAGCCCTGCAATCCGTCCCTATGTGCGGTCCATCGTCGAACGTTTCCGTCCGTCAACCGTGATCATGTCACAAAATGAAATCCACCCCAAGGCCAGACTGAAAACACTGGCGCAGGTTTGAGGCAGCAATAAATGCGGATCAAAACCTATACAGCCCCGACCATGGAGAAGGCCATCAATATGTTGCGCCTTGAAATGGGGCCGGAGGCAATCATCCTGTCCAGCCAGAATATGGAGTCCGGAGTTGTCCAGCTAACGGCCGCCGTCGAACAAACAGAAGTCTCGACACCATCAAATGGCAGCACATGGGCAGCTGACTGGGATAGTGACTGGAAAGCGGAAGCGGCCGAACCATCGCGCCCAAAAGTGAATGTCAATTCCCAACGGTCCGCCCCGCCCAAACCTTCTGACTCGTCCTCGAAAAAACCCAAAGAGTTGCGGATTACTCCCAAGATGGAAGCCCTCGTCCAATCGATGGCGTATCACGGTATCCCTACAATTCTCGCGGAGAAGCTATGCCGGTCGGCGCTTTCCATAAAATCGGAAGATACCGAACTGGCCCTCGCCGCTGCCCTGGACAGCCATTTCAAATATTCAACGCGCATCATGGGCCGCAAAGTACCCATGATGCTTGTCGGTCCGCCCGGAGTCGGCAAGACCATGACACTCGCGAAATTCGCCGCAGCGGGAAAGATGGAAGGGCATCGGGTCCGGGTTATCACCACCGATACCAGTCGTGCCGGAGCCTTTGAACAGCTTAAAGCTTATACGGATATACTTGAGTTTGATCTCGATGTCGCCGAAACGCCCGAGCAACTTTCGTCTCTTGTAAATAGAATAAAGGAGACGGAAAATGCGGACATTCTCATCGATACCGCGGGGGTCAATGTTTATGACGAGGATGAGGTTACCAAACTCACCCGCCATATCATCGCCTCAAAGGCAGAGCCCGTTGCGGTTCTCGCGGCCGGCACCGATACCGCCGAAATGAGCGACACAGCAGAGGGGTTTGCCACGCTAGGCGCACGACGGATGATCGTGACGCGCCTCGATACTACGCGCCGTTATGGCGGAATTTTCACCGCGGCGCATACCGCCAAGCTCAGCTTCTCCTACGCCAGCGTATCTTCCTCAGTTGCCACCGGCTTACACACGATCAATCCGGTCAACCTCGCCCGTCTCCTGCTGAGAGATCCGACACAATCCGAAGTCGACAAAGAATTTGACAAGGTAAAGCCATGATCCAGACTGAAAGCCCACTTCGCAACCGCCCCTCACTCCACCCTGCGACTCCGTCCGCAGGTAGAAACCTTATTACTATAGCGTCCGGTAAGGGCGGCGTTGGTAAAACTGTTCTCGCCGTAAGTCTTGCTCAATCCCTTGCCAGAGCAGGGAAAAAGGTTCTGCTTTTTGACGGCGATGTCGGGCTTGCCAACGTCGACATCCAGCTCGGGATCATGCCCGAGAAGGACCTGGCGACTGTCATCACAGGTGAAATGTCTCTAACCGATGTGATTTTCGAATGCGCGGCGGGCGGGTTCGATCTCATCGCTGGACGGTCAGGGTCGGGGTCTCTTGGCAGTATGTCTATGGTCCAGCTTAAAAAGATCCGTGAAGACCTCGCGACACTCGGCAACCAGTATGATTTCATCATTATGGATCTTGGCGCCGGCATCGATGATACGGTCAAGACACTCTCCAACGGGCTGGGGGCGAAACTGGTGGTAACCACCGGCGATCCAACATCCCTCACTGACGCCTATGCCTACATCAAGGTGACCTCACAGCTTATGCCAGGCGCGGATCTGCGGGTCCTTATTAATATGGCTAAATCTGAAGCCGAAGGACAAAAGGTTTATGAGAAGCTGCTGAGCGCCTGCCGGAACTTTCTAAAATTTGAACCGCCGCTCGCCGGAATCATCGAACTGGATGAAAAGGTCTCTAGCGCTATCCGGGCCCAGACCGGGCTCATGACACGATATCCGACCAGTCGCGCGGCCGGAAATATCGATAATCTTGCGCGTAGTATCATCAAGGGAGCTGCATAGTAATGCGGTAACAATGAATGAGTGGCATTCGCTCACCAGCAGGCGTGCCGTCCGGATTGGCGGGAAGCGCTACCTCCCGTTCCTCCGGTCAAGGACCAGTGGAACCGGCGACACCTGTTGCCCCCACTGGAGAGCAGCATGGCTTGCCCGCACAGTCGCCACGGGGCAAATCATCTGCAGCAATGAGCGAGAATACGCCGATTAATGCCGTTGTGATGGCAAAATCCTCGAATGAGAATATTGTCCTACATACGGCATACGGCAATTTCCGGATTACTTCGCCGACGCCGCTGTCCATTGGCTGCCATATCGTGTTTGAAGTAACCGAACAGGCGGAAGTTATTCTGGCGCGGCTGCTCGCGATGAATGGCGAGAAATTTTCTCCTCCAATTGACGTCAAATTATTACCCACTGTCGAGAGAACGATATCCACTGCGGAGGGTTATCTGAAGGCAGGTCAACTGCATCCCCTGGAACTTAAGACGGATATGCTGAATCTTGCTGCCTCGCTATCCCGGGGTGCCAAGACACTTGCTGCGCCACTCACCCCTTCTTCTCAACTTCCGTCCTTGTTAGCGGACCCGCTTGGCACCAAGTCAACCCCGGCCCCCGCAGGAAACATTGCCGGCATTCAAAGTGATCGGGTTACCGCGACCACCCAAATGGGGTTATCCGCATATCAGAAATATCACAATCCGTCGTTGGCGGCTGCGCAGGGCGCGGAGGGTCCGATATCGCCCATGCGATCCGGTCCCGCCAAGACACTGGCAGCCATCCGGCAACATATCGTCGAGGCTGACATCCTGCGACTGGCGTCCCCATCAACTGTTGAAACATCCAAGGGGCCCCTCTCAATCACGGAGGGAAGCAAGATTGCGCTGGTCATCCGGTCGCAGCAAATGGCCGGCTCACTCTCTTCCCAGACCGGCCTGTATCAGGGAACGGTAATTGCCCTCACCAACACTTCCGCGGCAAATGGCAGCAGCCGTGTCACTCTGCAAACGCCGCTCGGGACACTCTCCTTTACGACGACAACACCTCCCGCGACAGGAACAACTGTGCAGTTTTCCATTGCGGACCGGATCGACGTATTTCCTCTTCCGAATGCAGAAATTCAGCAATCGGGTAGTCGATTACCGGCAATTGGCGCCATGGTGGACTGGCAAAACCTCCGTGAGGCCCTCAATCTCGTTGCGCGGCAGGATCCAATTATCGCACAGACAATAATCAATCAGATTTTGCCCCAGGCAAATGCGCAACTTTCAAATAGTCTGTTGTTCTTTATGGCGGCGCTAAATTTGGGTTCCATCGAAAAGTGGCTAGGACAGGATTTTACGCAGGCCTTGAAGGCGGCGGGAAGGACGCCTCTTCTTGGAGCTCTCGAAGATGATTTCGCAATCTTTTCCCGGCTGCAATCAGAAACAGGGGGACAGGACTGGAAAGCCCTCAACTTTCCTTTCTTCGACGGGCATAATTTGCGGCAGATTCGCATGTTCCATCGGCAAAGAAAGAACCCGGAAGATGCAGATCTGGAAAAAGACACAACCCGCTTCATTATCGAGCTTAATTTGACGAAATCAGGTAAACTCCAACTCGACGGCCTTTTCAAGTCCAAGCTGTTCGATCTCGCCGTCCGCAGTCATCAGGCCATTCCGGAAGAAATGCGCCTCCACATAGGCAAGCTTTTCAATGAACATATGGAAATCTCCGGCCTGAAAGGTCAGTTGATTTTCAAGACAGTTCCCTCATTTCCCATTGATCCGCTGGCGGAATGGGAACGTGGTCGCGATGACGGAGCCAGCGCCTAAATGCCAAGCTCTGCGCGCATCGCCCGGGTCAGCTTTGCCTTTACTATCGTATAGGCTTCCTGAATATACGCCTCTATATCCTGATCCTGCATTGCGTCTTTGCTAATCAATTGTACCCATCGTGCCCGCGCCAGGTAAGGCGCAGGAATTATACCTTCTTGTTCAGTCAGGATCGCAAAAGCAAGATCACTGCACTTAAAGCTTATTTTTTGCGTCTCATCCGGTCCCCAGTTGGAACAGATGGCAAATATCTTGCCTCCGACTTTCCAGACAGACGCATTTCCCCACTGTTTGACATTGGTGGCGGCAGGCAGTGTAACGCAAAAGCTGTCAAAATCATCTCTTGTCATAATTCCTTTTCCTATTGCGATACGTCGGTACACAGACAGTTTGCGAAGTTCATTCCTAACATTCAGCCTTGATAGATTGCGACCGCTACGCCATATTCCCGGTCAAATCCAAACGATTAGGAATACAATAGATGTTCGTTGTTGCAGCGCTTTATAAATTTGTAGCCCTGCCCGACTATGAGCAGTTGCAAAGCCGATTGCTTACCCTTTGTCAGGAAAACAATATTCAGGGTACGCTCCTGCTCGCCGAAGAAGGGATCAATGGCACGGTTGCCGGCACCCGTGCGGCAATTGATGCGTTGGTTGCATTCCTCAAAACCGATACAAGGTTTGATGATCTGCAGTACAAGGAATCCTACAACGAAAAACAACCCTTCTACCGGATGAAGGTCCGCCTTAAAAAGGAGATTGTCACCCTTGGTGCGCCGGGCCTTAACCCCCGAGAAACAGTTGGCACCTATATCAAGCCGCAGGATTGGGATAGCCTGATAAGCGATCCGGATACCTTGCTTATCGACACGCGCAATGACTACGAAGTTGAGGTTGGAACCTTCAAGGGGGCCGTAAATCCGGAAACCAAGACTTTCCGGGAATTTAAAAAATTTGTTGAGGAAAAGCTCGACCCGGTTCGCGACAAGAAAGTGGCGATGTTCTGCACGGGGGGTATTCGTTGTGAAAAGTCGACATCCTATCTCCTCTCCAAGGGATTTGAGAATGTGTACCATCTTGAAGGCGGTATTCTGAAATATCTTGAGGAAATCCCGAAAGAGGAAAGCAGCTGGGAAGGTGAATGTTTCGTTTTCGATCAGCGGGTTACGGTCAACCACGATCTTGAAAAAGGGTCTTATGATCAATGTTATGCCTGCCGATATCCGATTACAGACACGGATAAGGACTCCCCGCTTTATATTGAGGGAATTTCCTGCCCGCGCTGTCACGACAGCCTGAGCGAGGAGCAGAAAATGCGTTTTGCGGATCGGCAAAAACAGATCAATCTCGCCAAAGCACGGAACGAATCCCATATTGGCGGCAAGTAGCAGCTTGCGCATTACTCTTCCAGATTTACCGATTTGATCAGCTTTTCTATCGAGGCAAAAGACGTTGCGCCCTTGAAGGATGCGAAGGAGCCAGTTTCAAGAATTTCCTTTGCCGAGTTTATCATTGCGCCATAGGCAACCCGGGCGAAAGCGGAACCGACACTGATGCGCCTCACTCCTGCGCGCTCTAGTTCAGCAATTGTGACACCCGGCAATCCGATACCGGCTACCACGTTAACGGGCTTTGAAACCTCCTTGCAGACTGTCTTAATGGTCTCCAGGTCTGGAAGTGCAGGCGCATAAAGAACGTCTGCCCCAACTGCCTCATACCCTTGAAGGCGTGCCAGTGTATCATCCAGATATGGTCGGCCAAAAAGATAGTTTTCAGCCCTGGCCGTCAACATAAAAGGCCGCTCCAAACGTCTGACGGTTTCTGCAGCTGCAGCTATCCGTTCAATCGCATGACCCCGCTCATAAATAGGGTTATCCGGATCACCGGTAGTATCCTCGATCGTGCAGCCGGCAAGACCAATGTCAGCCGCCAACCGGATCGTTTCTGCCACCGCTTCCGGAGTGTGACCAAATCCATTTTCAAGATCCGCGCTCACCGGCAAGGTCGTCGCCGAGATAATTTCAGCCGCATGCCCGAGCGCTTCCGACCGGCTGATATCGCCGATTGAAGTGCCCCGTCCGGTAGAAAATGCAAATCCGGCACTTGTCGTTGCCAAAGCTTCAAAGCCAAGTGCCGTCAACATTTTTGCCGATCCCACATCCCAGGGGTTGGGGAGGACAAATGCTTTTTGTCTCAGATGTAACGCCTTGAAAACTTCCGCCCTTTCATGAATATCAATCGACATGCACCCTCCCGGCCATATTGTTCATGATTTGTTCACTATCGAATATATATGAAAAGCTCGCAAGGAAAAATACAAATTTGGGGTTGGAAAAGACTTCGAAATTACCGCATTCGATCTTTGCGCCGATGCAGCTCGATGGCGAGCTCATCAAGACCCATCTGTTCTATTCTGTCCCGCTCATATTTTTCCTTAACTTTGCGGGCATCCAACGCGACCTGATATTTCTTGAGGTCCTGATAGCAGACAGTCACTTCAACATTCAGCTCGGCAATCTTGGCATCAACATCTTCAATGCTCGCCTGAATATTTTCCCGTTGTCTTTTTGCCGCGGCGGCATAGTTCGCGAAAGAAAAACCAACCTCGAAGTTATTCCCGGCGACGTCTTGCTCCCGCTGCTGCTCATCCTCAAGGGCTCGTAATTGTTTGAAGAAACCTGCTCGCAGGTTTTCGAAGTCAGCGAGTTCCCGTCGCTTCTCGTCAAGTTTCCACTTATGGACCCTTATGAGACTGTCTAAGCCCTTCATCTGGAATTCAACCTCAATGCATCAGCCTCCCAAACTATGCCGTTTCAAGATCTGGCTGCTGCGCCAGGATTTCTGACAGCGCCGCAAAGCATTCCGACAAACTTGCGCGGTCCTTTTTTCCCTGACTCATAAATTCTTCCAGCATGGGAAAGAAGTGAATAGCCTCGTCAACCAAGGGATCCGCCCCTTGGCGATAGGCTCCCAAACGGATCATTTCGGCCATATCGTCATAGGTAGACAGATATTGCTTCGCTTTCGAAATGAGAGTGTTTTCATTATCGCTGTTGCATCCAGGCATTGTCCGCGACACAGATTTAAGTACGTTGATCGCTGGATACCGTCCCCGTTCGGCGATCTGTCGCTCCATGACTATATGTCCATCCAGAATCCCACGGACGGCATCGGCGATGGGTTCATTATGATCATCGCCCTCAACAAGAACGGTGAAAAGTCCCGTAATGCTTCCCTTGCCGGAACCGGGGCCGGCACGCTCAAGTAATTTTGGCAGTTCACTAAAGACAGTTGGCGTGTAACCTTTACTCGTCGGAGGTTCTCCGCCCGAAAGACCGATATCCCGTTGTGCCATGGCAAATCTGGTGACGCTGTCCATCAGGCAAAGCACATCGCGGTCCTCATCACGGAAATACTCCGCCAACGAAAGCGTCAGGTAAGCGGCCTGGCGCCGCATAAGTGCTGATTCATCTGATGTCGCGACAACAACGATGCTTCTCTTCAGGCCTTCCTCACCGAGGTCGTCCTTGATAAATTCCTGTACTTCCCGACCACGCTCGCCAATCAGGCCAATGACGTTAATGTCAGCCGCCGTGTTTCGGGCAAGCATCGAGAAAAGCACGGACTTACCGACGCCCGAACCTGCAAAGATACCCATTCTCTGTCCGCGACAGCATGTAACGAAGGAGTTGAGAGCACGGACCCCAAGATCAATTTTCTCGCCAACCCGTTGACGGGTATGTGCTGGTGGCGGGGCATTCCGAAAGGGAACAGCCCTGTTGCCTGACTTTAGCGGTGGTCCGCCATCAATTGGCTCCCCCATGGCATTGACCACCCGCCCGAGCCAACTTTCGTTAGGAAAGACGACTGGATCACGCTCAGCAATTTCCGCCTTGCAGCCAATGCCAATGCCTTCAAGAACACCGAACGGCATAAGCAACGCGCGATCGTCCCGAAACCCGACGACCTCGCATTTCACTTTTCCGCCATCGCGGGCACGCAGATTAACTCGGCTACCAATACTCAGTTGTCTCTGAATACCGCCGATCTCGACCAACAGACCCATTATTGCAACTACACGCCCGTAATATTGTGAAGTTGGTACACGATCGATTTCCGAAATTATACTTTGCACGAAAGACGCCCCGCTAAACTTGTTTGTATGTTCCTGGCTTTGTCTAATTAATCCATTCTGCCAGATACATTTTAATGTTTAGTAAATGCCGTCATACGAAGTTAACAAAGATAGTTAATTTTTATCTTTTGTTTTAACTAATTGTTAAGTTAAGTTGTTAATAATAGTTGGGTACAGGAGGTACAGTATATGCGGGTACTATTGATAGAAGATGATAGCTCAATGGCTCGTGGCATCGAATTGATGCTGAGCGCAGAGGGCCTGAATGTTTACACGACCGACCTCGGTGAAGAGGGCGTAGATCTTGGTAAACTTTACGACTATGACATTATTATACTGGATTTGGGCCTGCCTGATATGTCCGGTTACGACGTCTTGAAGAAGCTTCGTACGGCCAAGGTATCGACGCCCATTCTGATATTGTCCGGCATGTCCGAACCTGATGACAAGGTTAAGGGATTGGGCTTCGGCGCGGACGATTATCTTACCAAGCCTTTTAACAAAGATGAACTTGTTGCACGAATTCACGCAATTGTTCGCCGATCAAAAGGCCATGCCCAATCTACAATCCAGACTGGTAAGCTTACAGTAAATCTCGATTCCAAATCTGTTGAAGTCAGCGGTCAGCGTCTGCATTTGACAGGCAAGGAATATGGTATGCTCGAGCTTCTCAGCTTGCGAAAAGGCACGACATTGACGAAAGAAATGTTCCTCAACCATCTTTATGGGGGCATGGACGAGCCGGAACTCAAAATCATCGATGTTTTCGTTTGCAAATTGCGCAAGAAGCTTGCCGCGGCGACTGCCGGCGACAACTATATTGAAACGGTTTGGGGCAGAGGATATGTCCTTCGCGACCCCGAAGAGAACCTTCAGGCGCGAGCCAGCTAGCATTCGATCAGATAACGAGGCGTCATTAAAAACCCCGCAGTAATTTGTTATTGCGGGGTTTTTTATTTGGAAATATCAACTGACACTTTCAATCACAGCCTGATTTTCTGGTCAACCGGTTGCGGCCATCAATCCACCATTCACCGAAGTATAGACTCCCCGCTGACCGTCCACCGGTTTAAAGCTGTCGCAAATACCAAGTACCGTTTCCGCTCCCCCCAGGAAGAGCGCGCCATCTTCAGCTAGGATATTATGGACCTGGGTTAGTACCTGGCTTTTTGTTGGCTGGTCAAAATAGATCAATACGTTCCGGCAGAAGATAACGTCGAATTGACCCAGGTTTCCGAGATCTTCAAGCAGGTTCTTCGGTTGGAATTTCACCATTGCCCGGATAGAACTATCGATCTGCCACATCTCTCCGACCTGCTGGAAATGCTTCATTAGCAATTGGATGGGAAGACCACGTTGCACCTCAAATTGTGAATAGAGCCCAGCTTTGGCCTTTTCCAAGACTTCATGAGAAATATCTGTTGCCATGATTTCCACACGCCAACCTGCCATTTTGGCGGCTTGCTCCTTCAGCAGCATGGCAAGAGAATAGGGTTCCTGACCTGTTGAGCACGCTGCAGTCCATATCCGCAAGGATTTTTTCGCCGCGCGCGCCGACAACAGCTGCGGCAGCACGACATCACGGAAAGTATCAAAGGGCTTGGTATCGCGGAAAAAGAAGGTCTCGTTAGTTGTCATCGCCTCGGTTATTTCTTCCAGAAGGCGTTCGTCATTATAGCGGCGAACTTCGTCCGCCAGAGCTGCCAGGTTTTCCAGCCCGCGTCGCCGTGCGAGAGGAACCAACCGACTTTCAAGCAAATATATCTTCTCTTCAGTCAGCACCAGCCCGGAACGTGACTTGACGATGTCGCAGAAGAGTTGGAAGTCCTTACTGTTCATACGGGTCTCCCATTGATGATCTTTTCAATCGCGTCCGGGATTTTGTGCAACGGTAAAACCCGATTGCATAAGCCGGCAGTGGCGACCGCCCCCGGCATTCCCCACACGACACTTGTTTCCTCGTCCTGAACAATCACCGACGCTCCTGATTCCGCGAGCATTTTGCAACCGTCCAGTCCATCGTGCCCCATACCGGTCAATATTATCGCAAGCACATTGGCACCATAGACCGTCGCCAAACTTCTAAGCATCGGGTCTACGGAAGGACGACAATAGTTTTCGGGTGGCTCCTGGTTTAGCTTGATGACCACATCTGAATCTTTCCTGGCAACCGTCAAGTGCCAGTCACCCGGTGCCACGTATACCCGGTTTTTCAGTACCTTTTCACCGTCTGTTGCTTCCCTGCAGTCCTTCTCATAGATCTTGCCCAAATGCTCGGCGAGAATGGCCGTGAAAGTGCCGGGCATATGCTGGGTGATTAAAATTGGAAGGCTGGTTCTGCCTTTTAGCGCTTCAAAGGTCCTAAAGAGAGCTTGCGGACCGCCCGTGGAAGATCCGATCGCAATTACTTCAGGCACCGAGGGTGTCTTGTCGAAGGCCCGCAAATTGATGGCCGGCTTCTTGAATTTTGGCGATACGATTTTTTGCTCAGAAACTATTGGCTTAAGGGTCGGCGAAGACATCACTTTCCCCGCCTTGCAAGAACGTGCTCGGCGGGTTGCGCCAAGCGCCCGTATCTTTTCCAGCAACCCTCTATGGAATTCTTCTTTCTCGTTAGCAACACGAGTCGATTCCGGCTTCGCGATATAGTCTGCTGCCCCCATGGACAACGCCTTTAAGCTGACATCTGCATTTCGCCTTGTCAGCGTCGATGCCATTATAACCTGCACAGCTTGATCCAACTGGATAAGTTTTGGCAATGCCGTCAGACCGTCCATTTCCGGCATCTCAATATCCAAAATAACCAGTTCGGGGCGCGAACGTTCAAATTCCCGGAGCGCCGTCACACCGTTGTTGGCAATGGCGACAACCTGAATATCCGCCTCCGCCTCAAGCCACCTGGTCAGAAATCCGCGTATAACCGCGGAGTCATCAACGATCATGACCCGATAGGGTTCCTTGACCATCTTGTCAGGCAGACTTGTTATCGCTGTTTCGGCTTGCACCACCTAGAGAACTCCCACCTGTGAGAATTTCGCTTCTATAATCGCCCTGTCGAACGGCTTCATGATATATTCGTTTGCCCCTGCGGATATGGCCTCACGGATATGCGCCATATCATTTTCCGTCGTGCAAAAGATCACGACAGGCTGCTCGCCATTTTCCGCGTTCCGCAGCGTCCGTAGAAAATCTATTCCATTCATCACCGGCATGTTCCAGTCGAGCAAAATGACATCCGGCATTTTCTCAAGACAAGCAGTCAGCGCGCGCTTACCGTCTTCTGCTTCAAGGATACCAAAGCTCAAATCTTCCAGAATGCGCCTCGCGACCATGCGGACAACTTTGGAATCATCAACAATCAAACAAGATGGCATCGAAATTCTCCGTTCTTTTTCAAGCTGCGATGGTCGAATTGTCTGCGAAATTCAGAAGCTGCTCAATTTGCATGACAACAAGCAACTTGTTTTCCAGCCGGTAAACACCGCCTGATACTTCTTTCCAGCAAGAATTCAATGTGACAGGAGTTGGCAGCAACTCATTTAAATCAAGGCTGAGCACTTCACCTACGTCGTCAATCATCAGGCTATAAGGTTCACCCTGATGTTCAACGACAATACTCATGCCGTTTTCTTTATCCTTCCGTTGCGGCAACCCAAGTCGCTCGCGCACGTCAATAGCAGTCACGATGCGGCCACGAAGATTAAGGACACCCGCTACTTCTGCCGGGGCAAGAGGAATTTTAGTAAGTCTCAGACCTCGAAGAACGTCATGTACCTCCAGAACTGGAATACCAAAAAGCTGGTCCGCGATCAGAACTGTTACATAATCTTGAATATTACGGGTGGTCATCTTGCACTCCCACTTTCCCTGAGAGTCTGCGAAAGCGCGGACATCAATGAGTCTCTATCGAATTTTGCGACATAATCTGAAAAACCTACGGCACGGCCGCGATCGAAATCACCTGGCGTCGTGTGGGAAGATAATGCGACAATTGGCGTACCATTCCACCTGTCGTCACCTTTTACTTCCTCGGCAAACCTGAAACCGTCCATTTCCGGCATCTCGATATCACTGATAATGATGTCGAATGTCTCGCCTGACTCTCGCTTCTTTAATGCATCAATGCCGTTTTCCGCAGTTGAGACGTCATATCCCGCCGTCTTAAGGAGCGGTACGAGCATATTGCGGAAAAAAGGACTGTCATCGACAAGCAAAACCTTCTGCTTCTCGTTGCTATGGCCAAAAGGTCGTGTCTGGGAGTCACCAACCCAGCTTCCAAAACATTTATTCAGGCAATAGCCCACATCAACTATGTCGGTTGCCTTACCCCGGATAACAGCGCTGCCGACATAACCGTCACGTTCCGAGATCATTTCAACGTCGAGATGATCTTCGACAATATCGACAATTTCATCGACGACCAGCCCCATCGAACGATCCTGATCACTGAAGACAAGGACAGCTTGCCTGCCCTCTTCTTTAATCTCGATATTGTCGTCTATTGTCGTCAGCGGCATAAGCTGACCGCGATACTGGACAACCCGCTTGCCGTTGGCTACTTCAATGGTGCCAACATCAATCTCTTCAAGGCGCGCAACCAGAGATAGAGGTACGGCCTTCGGGTCTTTGCCACCTGCCCGGAAGACAAGCAACGCAACCTTCTCATCCTGCACCTGCGCTTGGCTTGTTTCCTCGTTTACCGAACTTTCCGATGTGACAACCGCATCACCAGACATGGCGGCAATTCCATTTGGATCGAGGATCATGATAACGCTGCCATCCCCCAGGATTGTATTTCCGGAGAAAATGGAAAGATTTTTCAAGATTGGCGCAATCGGTTTGACGACAATTTCTTCGGTATCGAAAACCCGATCAACAACAATGCCGAACAAAAAGCTGGCAACCTGAATAACAATGATAAATTCTTCTGACCCTTTTACGTCGCTTCGGTCCGCCACTTCATCCGCTGCCGTTTCTAGGCGCATGATTTCGCTGAGATGAACAAGGGGTAATAGATGGTCACGCAGGCGTAGGACCGGCGATGCATTGATCATTTCAATTGTATGATCACTACTGCCATTGGTCGACGCCCGCACGAGCTCAACGACACTTGTCTGCGGGATGGCAAATCTCTCGCCGCAACATTCAACGATCAACGCAGACACGATCGCAAGAGTGAGCGGTATCTTTATTGTAAAGGTAGACCCCTCACCTTCTTCTGACGTCAGGGCAATCGTCCCGCCAATCTTCTCGATATTTGAGCGAACGACATCCATGCCGACACCTCTGCCGGATACATTGGTTATCTTTTCTGCAGTCGAAAATCCGGCACGCATGATGAAATTGTGGATTTGCTGTTTGCTCATCCCATTCAACTCAGCTTCAGTCGCCAAGCCGCTATCAATAACTTTCTTTTTGATTTTCTCGCTGTTCAGCCCGCGTCCATCATCCGTAATCTTGATGATAATGTGACCGCCTTCATGATAGGCTTCAAGAATGATCTTGCCTGTCTCAGGTTTTCCGACTGCGAGACGATCCTCGGTTACTTCAAGTCCATGATCCGCCGAATTTCTCACCATATGGGTGAGCGGATCCTTGATCAGTTCAAGCACCTGGCGGTCGAGTTCCGTCTCGGCACCGTGCATAACAAGATCGATTTTCTTACCCAGGTCATGGCTGAGATCTCGAACGATCCGCGGCAACTTCGACCAGGCGTTTCCTATTGGCTGCATCCGCGTCTTCATCAGCCCTTCCTGCAACTCTGTCGTTACATGGCTGAGCCGTTGCAGAGGAACGGTAAATTCATTGTCATCCATCCCGCGAACCATCTGCAAAAGCTGGTTTCGGGTCAAAACAAGTTCACTGACCATCGTCATGAGGTTTTCGAGCATCTGCACATTCACGCGAATGCTCTGATTGGCGATGCTGGATTCTTTTGACGTTTTCTCTACTGCGTTATTTTTCTCTTCGGGCGGGCTTTTTTCTTGCGTCACAGCAGGTGGCGCAACCATATCGTCGGGCCCTTCCGCAGCCTGAAAAGCTGCCTCCAACTCTTCCAGAGAAACCTCTCCAGGGCGCAAGTCAGCTTCCTTGAAGTCGTCGTCCGGACCTTCCGCGGCCTGAAAGGCCGCTTCAAGTTCCGCCTCGGAAACCATTCCGGCGGGAATCTCGTCCTGTTCGGGTGCCAGCGCCGCTTCCGTGGCAATCTCGCCAAATGCGACATCATTCAAGCGGGAAATCAAATCAGCATCATTCCCCGCGGGCTCTTCTTCCGTCTCCTCGATCGTGGCCAAGATATCCTTGATCGCATCCATCGCCTCTAGGATGAGGGTTACAACATCGGTTGTAACGGTCAGTTCCTTGTCGCGAATTTTTCCGAGAACATTTTCACCAGCGTGCGCCACTGCCTCCAGCCTTGGCAACCCAAGAAAACCGCAAGTCCCTTTGATTGTATGAACAAGCCGAAAAATACTGTCGATATGACTTTCGTCACTCGGATCCTGTTCCAAAACTACAAGGGAAGCATCAACGATACCTATGTTCTCGTTGGTTTCCGTAAGAAATTCGCTTAAGAGGTCATCCATACGCCTGCGCACTTTCCGCATCTTTACTTACTTTTCAGGAAACTAGCCCCTGAAATATTCAGATACAGAATGCAGGACAGAGGTTAACAAGCGGTTACATATTGGCCCGAAAACCTCCCTTTTTTAGCACAAAATATCGGCTCTGGAATTCGGGTGGAACGCGACGTGAATTAATTCAATCCAGCTCAAAGTGGGGCAGAAATCCGGCAATACCCGGTCATGATGAGCGGACGGCAAGCGTTACCAGACCATCCTCCACTTCCAGAATATCAAGGAGCGCTCTATTGTTTTCACAAAGAGCCATTAAATACTGCGCTCCCACATTTTGCGCCGTAAGTTCATTTTCATTGTATCCGTTCTGCAGAATATGCGTCATGTCTTCACGCAGGACGGCACGCGGTCCCTCCGCCCGAAAGGTAAAGGACCAGTCTGCCCCGGTTACACTTCCAGTAACATTTACTTCCCCGCCGCGAGGCAAGGTACCTGTCGCAATAACCAGCAGATTACAGAGGATTTTTATCACATCTTTTGGCAACAGTTCCGCACCGCCTTCACTGTCCGGCCAATCCAGCTTGACCTTTCCGTAAGACAGGAGGTCCCGGGACAGAGTGCGGGCGTCCCGTACAGAAACATCTTGGCCCAGGCCACCGGCAAGACCAAATGCAAGCCGATAGAATTGAAGCCGCGCGGAGGCTTCTCCTGCACTTTCGCTCACAAGTTTAAGCGCTTCGGTACGCATGTCTTCATTGCCGTCATCACTGACAAGCTCTATTCCATTGCATACAGCGCCAATGGGTCCGATGACATCGTGACAAAGTTTGGAGCTCATTAATGAGGCGAGTTTTAAATCAATCATAACTACTCCAAAATTCGTCCGTTGCGGAACGCTATAAAATCGAACAACCTTTGTCGTCTGCGCGACAATTTGCTAGGGTGAATATGCAACAATCTTATCCACCATGTTAAGAGAAAAATCATGCTAGCACAGTTTTCGCCCGGCCAATATGTTCGACATCCGCAAGAACCAAGCTGGGGAATAGGGCAAGTACAGTCTTCCGTTGCAGATCGCGTGACGGTTAATTTTGAGCATGCCGGCAAGCAGTTGATTATTGTTGGACAGGTTGAACTCGTTGTACTCAGCGAGGAAGAAGCGCATAAAGAGCAAAAGCGCTGAAATAAGATGGGAGGGTTATGAGTTGTCAGCTGGGAAAACACTATTTGCGGTTCCAAAAGCTCCGGGCAAAGGGGGCCGCAAAGCCCGCTATCAAAGGAAAGGGCGACAGGTCGATCCTTCTGCCGCCCGTGAGATTAACGCCCTCCTCGGTGATCGCTCTCGTCAGTCCGATCTGCTTCTCGAGCATCTGCACCTGATTCAGGATACATATGGTTACCTATCCGCAGACCACCTTGCCGCATTGGCAGAGGAAATGCGTCTGGCATTGGCCGAAGTCTATGAGGTCGCAACTTTCTATCACAATTTTACGGTAGTTAAGGAGGGCGAAGCAAAACCCGCAGCGCTTACTATCAAGGTCTGTGACAGCCTCACTTGCGAGATGGCCGGCGCAATGACGTTGAAAAGGAAACTCGCTGAAAAATACGGCGGCAATATTCACATCACTCATGGCGCCTGCATGGGACGTTGTGAGGTTGCGCCTGTTGTTCGCATCAAGGACCGCTATGTCGGAAATGCTACAACTGATAAAGTCGACAAACTCATAGATGCGGAAAAGAGGAATGATCCACTTGTGGTTCCGTCCATTATCTCGTTCACTGATTATGAAAAATCTGGCGGATTCACAACACTTTCCAAATTGCGGGAAGGACGCCTCAAGACCGCAGATGTTATCGAAATTTTGGGTGACAGCGGACATCGCGGCCTTGGCGGCGCGGGCTTTCCCCATGCGTTGAAGCTTAACTCTGTATTATCCGTTCCAGGACCGCGCTATATGGCCGTCAATGCCGACGAAAGCGAACCAGGCACCTTCAAGGATCGATATTTCCTGAATATGAATCCTTATCAATTTCTGGAGGGAATGCTCATTGGAGCAGAAATTGTTGACGCGAGGAGTATCTATATCTTCCTTCGGGATGAGTATCCGGAATCGGCTCAAATTCTCTCTGAATGTATCGACAGACTTCACAATGAAAAACTAACCGGTGAGCGGGAAATCATACTTCGTCGGGGTGCCGGCGCCTATATATGCGGGGAGGAGAGCGCGATGCTGGAAAGTATCGAGGGTAAGCGCGCCCTGCCCCGCCATAAGCCCCCCTTCCCCGCTCATGTCGGACTGTTCGGACGCCCTACATTAATTAATAATGTTGAGACACTTTACTGGCTCCCTGACATTATCAGAAAGGGACCGGACTGGTTTAAGGAAGGCGGCCGTCACGGCAGCAAGGGTTTTCGCAGTTTTTCCCTGTCCGGCCATGTAAACAAACCCGGCGTGTATATCACTCCTGCCGGGATTACGGCCAAAGAACTGATTGATGAATTTGGCGGTGGGATGCAAGACGGACATGTATTCCGGGCCTACCTTCCCGGTGGGGCATCAGGCGGTCTCCTCCCCGCATCCATGGCAGATATCCCGCTCGATTTCGGCACGCTTGAAAAACACGGCTGCTTTATCGGCTCGGCCGCGGTCATTGTTATTTCGGACAAGGATGATCTCAAAATGGTCGCGCGTAACCTGATGCGGTTCTTCGAGGATGAAAGCTGCGGTCAATGCACTCCCTGTCGTGCCGGCACGGAGAAGGCACTCAAGCTGATGGAGGCAGAGCAGTGGGACGGTGATCTCCTGACCGAACTGAGCGCGGTTATGCGGGATGCCTCGATTTGTGGCCTTGGCCAGGCAGCACCCAATGGCCTGATGTCGATCCTCAAGCATTTCCCGGAGGCGGTGAAATGAGCAAGACAATTACATTTGAATTGGATGGAGTAGAAGTAACCGCGGAGGCCGGGCAATCCATTTGGGACGTCGCAAAGCGCGAAGGCACTCTGATCCCGCATCTTTGCCACGCAGATCGCATCGGATTCGAGGCAAACGGCAACTGTCGGGCATGCATGGTGGAGGTCGAAGGCGAACGGGTCCTCGCCGCGAGTTGCATTCGCAAACCGACTGACGGGATGAAAGTCCGCACCGCCACGGTGCGCGCAGAAAAATCCCGCAAAATGGTCATGGAATTGCTGATTGCCGATCAGCCGGATCGCGAGACGGCCTATGACGCAAACAGCCATTTCTGGCAAATGGCGGACCGGCAACTTATTGCGACCAGCCGATTTGCGCCGCGGGAGATGCCATCGGAGGATATGTCCCACCCGGCAATGGCCGTCAACCTGGATGCCTGCATAAACTGCAACCTCTGCGTTCGAGCCTGCCGTGACGTCCAGGTAAATGATGTTATCGGCATGGCAGGGCGCGGGGTACATTCCAAAATTGTCTTTGATTTTGACGACCCCATGGGAGACAGCACCTGCGTCGGCTGCGGCGAATGCGTCCAGGCATGCCCGACTGGGGCTCTTTTGGAGAAATCCGTTCTTCATGATGATCATATCGATCGCGAAGTGAACAGCGTTTGTCCCTTCTGCGGTGTTGGCTGTCAGCTTACGTTCAAGGTGCGGGATGACAAGATCCTCTATGCCGACGGTCGTAACGGCCCTGCCAATGAGGAACGCTTATGTATCAAGGGACGATTTGGTTTCGACTATATTCATAACCCAGAACGGCTCACCGTCCCGTTAATCCGGAAAGAAGGTGTCGAAAAAGGGGACGTCGCGACACTGGATCCCGCAAATCCCTATACTCACTTCCGCGAGGCAAGCTGGGAAGAGGCGCTGGAGTTTGCCGCGAATGGCCTTCGCAAGGTCCGCGACGAGAAAGGCGGAGGGGCGCTGGCCGGTTTCGGTTCGGCGAAAGGCTCCAACGAGGAGGCCTATCTTTTTCAGAAACTTGTCCGCATCGGTTTTGGCACCAACAATGTTGATCATTGTACGCGCCTTTGTCATGCATCGTCCGTCGCGGCACTTTTGGAAACCGTAGGATCAGGCGCGGTGTCGGCCCCGTTTAACGAGGCGGAGAATGCGGACGTTATCATGGTTATCGGCTCCAACCCGACAATCAATCATCCCGTTGCTGCCACTTTCTTCAAGAATGCCGTGAAAAAAGGCGCCAAGTTGATCGTCATCGACCCGCGAGGCCAGTCCCTTTCCCGCCACGCCAGCTACATGTTGCAGGAAAAGCCGGGTACTGATGTAGCTCTCCTGAACTCGATGATGCATGTCATCGTGAAGGAAGGGCTGACGGACACGGATTATATCCGGAACCACACGGAAAATTACGAGGAATTGAAAGCCCATCTGGACGACTTCAGTCCCGAAGCCATGGAAAAAGTGACCGGCATTTCACCAGACCTGATCCGGGAGGTCGCGCGGGAGTTCGCGACAGCTAAAGCTGCAATTATATTCTGGGGAATGGGCATTAGTCAGCATGTCCATGGCACAGACAATTCCCGCTGCCTGATCAGCCTTGCACTGATGACAGGCCAAGTCGGTCGACCGGGAACAGGACTACATCCTTTGCGTGGGCAGAACAATGTGCAAGGCGCCTCTGATGTAGCGCTCATTCCGATGTTCCTGCCCGATTATCAATCCGTCGAAGACCCCGTCATTCGTGAAAAATTCGAAAATTTCTGGGGCGCAAAGCTTGATCCCAAAAAAGGGCTTACCGTCGTTGAAATAACGGAGGCCATTCATCGCGGCGAAATTAACGCGATGTATATAATGGGGGAAAATCCGGCAATGTCTGACCCGAATGTCAGCCACGCACGCCAGGCCCTTACCATGCTGGATCATCTGGTCGTACAGGACCTGTTCGTGACGGAGACGGCGGCCTATGCTGACGTGATCCTCCCCGCCTCGGCTTGGCCGGAAAAGGATGGCACCGTCACCAATACGAACCGTCAGGTTCAGATGGGCCGGGCGGCGGTTCCCCTTCCCGGTGATGCTCGTCAGGATCTGTGGATCATTCAGGAAATCGCAAAACGGCTGGGGTTGGACTGGAACTATAGCCATCCGAAGGAAGTGTTCGCGGAGATGACACAGGCGATGGATAGTATCAAGGGTATGAGTTGGGAGCGGCTGGAGAAGGAGGATTCTGTCATCTATCCATGCGAAAGCCCGGCAGACCCGGGCCAACCCCTCATATTCACGGAGAATTTTCCAACGGCCAATGGGCTTGGCAAGTTCGTACCGGCAAGTCTTATCTCCCCGGATGAAATTCCTGATAGTGACTATCCTGTTGTCCTGACAACCGGGCGATTGCTGGAACATTGGCATACCGGCTCCATGACCAGACGCGCAAGCGTGCTTGATGAGATCGAGCCTGAACCCATTGTCCATATGCCGCCTGCAATGATGGAGCAACTGAAGGCGCGGGCCGGGGACCTCGTCACGGTCCGGTCCCGCCGCGGGGAGATTGATATTCGGGTTCGCGCGGATGGCGCCGTTCAGAATGGCATGATCTTTATCCCTTTCTGTTATGCGGAAGCAGCAGTCAATTTACTCACAAATGATGCGCTTGACCCCTTTGGCAAAATCGCGGAAGTTAAATTCTGCGCCGTTAATGTCGAAAGGAAATCCGCCTGAATGTCCACCGATCTGGAGAGAAAAACAACTGTTGGAATTATCCAGACAGGCCGTCTGGGCGGCTCTCTCGGGGTCAAATATGGTGAGTATCCAGACATGTTTAAGGCATTGTTCGCGGATGAGCCATTCGACTATGTAACCTATGCCGCCGTCGATATGCAGCTTCCCAAACACCCGCTGGAATGCGATGCCTGGATTATCACCGGATCGAAACACGGCGTTTATGAAGATTTCGACTGGATCAAGCCATTGGAGGTTTTTGTGCGCAAGCTGGTCGCCAGCGGTCAGCCAACCATCGGCATCTGTTTTGGGCACCAGCTTATGGCTCAGGCCATGGGGGGAATAGTGGAAAAATTCTCGGGTGGATGGAGTATTGGCCGCACGGTCTATACTGATCTTCTCAATAACAGAAAAGCGCGCCTCCTATCCTTTCATCAGGACCAAGTCACGCGCCAACCCGAAAGTGCAGAGGTTATTATGACTTCTGATTTTTGCCCTTATGCTGGCCTCAAATATTCTTCCAATTGCTTGTCCTTACAGCCACATCCGGAGCATACACTGCCCTTCGTCGTCGATTTGATCAATCAACGGCGCGGTATCCAGCTGGATGCTGAACTGGCGGATGACGGCCTCGCCTCTTTGGCCGAGTCAAATGATCAGCAACAATATGGTCAATGGATGGCGGAAATCCTGAAAGGGGAACGACGGATTTAAAAGCGCCGCCCGGCCCTTTAATCCTTCTTAAAACCGGACAGCCGTTCCTCTTTCCCGGCAGCCCTGCCCGGGCTGTTTTCCCGTTCG
This sequence comes from Sneathiella sedimenti, assembly GCF_017313765.1. Taxonomy (GTDB): domain Bacteria; phylum Pseudomonadota; class Alphaproteobacteria; order Sneathiellales; family Sneathiellaceae; genus Sneathiella; species Sneathiella sedimenti. Next base: position 62,337 of record NZ_JAFLNC010000006.1, read on the forward strand.
AACATGAGGCCATCTTTCAGGCCATAATCCTGCCCCTTGTTTACCAGCATTTTATCAGCACGGAGCGTGTGCCAGGAGTTCTCGACTATGGCGCGCGCCATCGTTAGTGTTGCCTCCGAGAGATCGGAATCGGGTACACATTTATTGACCAACCCGATTTCAAAGGCTTCTGCGCCACTCACGACCCGCCCGGTAAACATCATTTCTTTTGCGTTCATCGCGCCGATGCGTCGCGGCAGGCGTTGGCTCATCCCCCAAAGCGGCGTAAGGGCCCATTTGCCATGGGTATCCGCAAATTTGGCATTTTCACTACAGACCATCAGGTCACAGGCGAGCGCGAGTTCCAGTGCCCCCGTATAGCAATGCCCCTGAACTTCAGCGATGACCGGCTGTGGCAGCCCTTCGATCATCTCTACCGTCTCTGCCTGGAAGAAAGGGTGCGGGGCTTTTTCTCCTGCCTGCATTGCTTTCAGGTCATTCCCCGCCGAAAACGATCGCCCTTCGCCGCGCAGGATAACGCAACCGACTTTCTCCGTTTCCCCATAGATCTCCGTTACATGATCATGTAGCTCCACAAACAAGGAGGGACTAAGAGCGTTCAAAGCCTCTGGCCGGTTGAGGCTGAGGATGGCAATGCCATCGATGTCTTTTCGTATAACCAGTTCCGGCATTTATGCAGTCCTTTTCGAAGAATCGTTGTGGTCATCCCTGTGACCTTTTCCATACACATACCGTTCCCGGTAAAAGGTATATACGCCACTTCCTACGATAATCAGACTGCCCATAATTGTCCAACTATCCGGAATGTCGCCAAAGACGACATATCCAAGAATGATCGCCCAGATCAGGATCGTATAGCGGAATGGCGATGAAAAACTGATATCACCAACGCGCATTGCCATGACGCTGAAAAGATAGCCGAAGATGATGAAGGAGGCCGCGACGGCAAGCATCACGACTTCGCTGAAAGCAACCGGTCGCCATTCCTCCGTAAGGGACATACCTGCTCCAACGGTCATAACGGAAACAGATGTCAGGAGAGACACGAACAAGGACGGAAACCCCACAGACAACCGCCGTGTAGAAATATCTCGCAAAACTATAAACAACACAGCGATGACCGCGAACATTGAGTATTCGTTAAACCCGTCAGACCCGGGCCTGACTATCATCAGAACACCAAAAAACCCTGCAAAAATGGCGAGATACCGGCGCCAGCCTACCGTTTCGGATAAGAAAATGGCTCCGGCAAGCGTCACTGCGAGCGGGAGCGCCTGCAAAATTGCTGACGCATTTGCAATTGGCATATGAAATAGTGCCGTCAGATAAAAGACCGTGCCGCCGACTTCCCCCACAAGGCGAAGCGTAATAGTTAGCCGGTCTCCTTTTGGGATTCTGTAAATCAAGACCCCTTTAAAAAGGCAAAGCCCGCCGATTAGCAGGGTGGTGAAGATGCCACGTAAAAACATCGCCTGATAGAGATTTAGCTGATCAGACAACAGCTTCATTACCGTGTCGTTGGCAACATAGGCAGCCATCGTTATGGACATGAAAGCCGCGCCGCGCATATTGTCAGAGAGAAGAATTGTCATCAATAATTACTCAACTAAATGGTTACAAACCGCAAGCAGTAATTACGAACCAGGGCAAAATTTAAGGCGTCTCCATGGGCATCGATTTAGAGAAAAATGCCACAGAATGTGAAAGCACTTGCGCCGACTGCTCTTGCCAGGGGCTATGCCCACATTCGTCCAAAATCAATTTATCAAACGGGCCGGACACCGCGGCTTCGATGACATCAATCTGGGCGAGCGTGCCGTAAGCATCTTGATGCCCCTGAATGGCTAAAAGGGGGCATTCGATACTGGGAAGGAATTTTTCGATATTCCAGCTTTTGAATGCCGGATCGAGCCAGGCATCATTCCACCCTCGAAAGGCGCACTCTGTATTTATTCCATGGAATTTTTCTAGTTTTTCAAACAATCCCTGCTCCTCATAAGCCCGTTTGGCGGCCTCTGCCCCCTCAATGGAAACTTGTTCGCAAAAGACATGAGGAGCCATTACGATGACGGCGACGGGTTTCGTGACAACGGGCAGTCCCGCATATATTAACGAAATCGACGCACCATCTGAATGGCCAATCAGGATAAATTTTCTGATACCGAAATGCGAGAGAAGCTGCGGAAGATATTCCCGTGCTTCTCTCTCCATATAGTCAAGAGGCCTCGGCAGATCGCAAGGATCCGATCCACCATACCCCACCCGACTAAAAATCAATCCGGCACAGTTAGTATGGTAGCAAAGGCGATCCGGAAAATCACGCCAACGCGCTGCGCAACCAAGGCCTTCATGAAGAAAGACGAGAACCGGTTGTTGCGCCTCTAATTTACCAATCACTCGATACTCGATGCGCTTGTCCGCGATGATCGCGAAATTTAACCCTGTCGCACCCGTCACGACTTCCGGATCATATTGACAATGCCAGAGAAATCTGCCGCCTTTCCCTCGCCCGAGACATAACTCTCATAAAGATCCATCGCGGCCTTGCCGAGCGCGGTAGACGCGCCGAAGCCTTCCGCGGCCTCCTGGCTGAGATGTAGATCTTTCAGCATGTTCTCTGCCGAGAATCCTGGCTTGTATCCATTGTTTGCAGGGCTTGCAGGGACCGGGCCTGGAACAGGACAATAGCTGGTAAGTGACCAGCACTGCCCCGATGCAGTCGATACAATATCAAACATAGTCTGGTGCTCCAGACCAAGTTTTTCCGCAAGGACAAACGCCTCACAAACACCGATCATGGATATCCCAAGGATCATGTTGTTACAGATTTTAGCGGCCTGCCCGTTTCCTGCTCCGCCAGTATGAACAATATTCTTACCCATGGATTCAAGGATTGGCTTTGCCGCTTCAAAGGCACTTTTTCCGCCCCCGACCATAAAGGTCAAGGTGCCCGCGGCTGCCCCGCCGACACCGCCACTGACCGGCGCGTCAACCATCATCATGCCTGCGGCCGCCGCTTCCTTTTCAACATCCCGGGCTGTTGCAACATCAATGGTGGAACAATCGATAAATAATGTTCCCTGATCCGCCGCTGCAAGAAGCCCTTCTGGCCCGAGATAGACCGCTCGCACATGATCACCTTTCGGCAACATGCTGACCACAATACCAACGCCGCTGGCAGCAGCGGATGCACTTTCGGCTGCCTCCGCCCCCGCTTTAACACATGTAGCAACGGCGTCTGCGGACAGATCAAAAACCTTTACCGAGTGACCGGCTTTCAGGAGGTTAAGGGCCATCGGCCCACCCATGTTACCAACACCCACAAAACCTATTCTGGCCATGTTACTTCCCCGTTTCATTAGCGCGAGGCCCGAAGGCCCCGCGTCTTGTTTCATTTTTATTTATGAGTAGGCATGATGAATTCGGCACCGGCCTTGATGCTGTCCGGCCAGCGCGATGTTACGGTCTTTACCTTCGTATAGAACCGGACGCCTTCCGGTCCATGCTGGTTATGGTCACCAAAGGCAGAATTTTTCCAGCCACCAAAGCTATGGAAGGCCAGCGGAACCGGGATCGGCACATTCACGCCAACCATGCCGATTTCGACATTGTTGGAAAAGGCGCGGGCGACATCGCCGTTCCGGGTAAAGATCGATGTGCCATTTCCGAACTCATGCTTATCGACCATATCAATGGCCTCATTGAAGGTCGGCGCGCGCACCACGGACAAAACCGGCCCGAAGATTTCTTCCTTGTAGATGCGCATATCCGTCTGGACGTTGTCAAAAAGACAGCCACCCATATAGAATCCGTTTTCATATCCCTGAAGTGAAAGATCACGACCGTCGACGACAAGGTCGGCGCCCTCCTGAATACCAAGGTCAACATACCCTTTGACCTTTTCGAGATGCTCTTTCGTCACCAGTGGGCCCATATCACCATCGGCTGCACTCGGTCCGACTTTCAGCCCTCGCACCTTTGGCGCCAGCTTCTCGATCAGTTCATCGCCTGCATCGCCAACGGCAACAGCAACGGAAATTGCCATGCAGCGCTCCCCGGCGGAACCGTAGCCCGCACCGATCAGGGCATCAACCGCCTTGTCCATATCGGCATCCGGCATCACCAGCATGTGGTTCTTTGCGCCGCCCATGGCCTGGACTCGCTTTCCGGCCGCCGCTGCGCGTGAATAGACATATTTCGCGATTGGCGTGGAACCTACAAAACTTATCGCCTTAACCCGCGGATCATCGAGAAGGGTGTCCACCGCGAGCTTGTCACCGTTGACAACATTCAGAACCCCTTTAGGGGCGCCAGCCTGCAACATCAACTCCCCAAGTCGCATCGGCAGGGAAGGATCTTTTTCAGACGGCTTCAGAACAAAGGTGTTGCCGCAAGCAATCGCGACGGCAAACATCCACATCGGCACCATGGCCGGAAAATTGAAGGGCGTAATACCTGCAACAACACCCAGCGGCTTGCGCATGGAATACATATCAATGCCGGAAGAGACATTGTCAGAAAACTCGCCTTTGAGAAGATGGGGAATACCACAGGCAAATTCGACAACCTCGAGACCGCGAATGATCGAGCCCTTGGCGTCGGAATGCACCTTGCCATGCTCACTCGCGAGCAGCGCTGCGAGTTCCTCGATATTTTCTTCGACCAGTTGCTTGAACTTGAACATGACCCGTGCGCGGGTAATCGGGGACGTATCCGCCCATCCGGGAAATGCTGCAAGGCTGTCGGCGATGGCTTCACCTACCTCGGCTTCCGTCGCGAGCGGCACATCCGCCTTATGCTCGCCGGTGCTCGGATTGTAAACCGGGCTAAACCGTCCGGACTTCCCGGCCACATACTGACCGCCGATATAATGCTTCAACTGTTCTGTCATCTGATCTTCTCCCAATGAGCTCTTATTTCATGCCACTTTACATAGGTAAAATTGCAAAGTAATTAGATAAGAACGCACATTCCCTGTGTATATTTGCACATGAGGTATTTATAATTTTCGACTGGAACGACATTCGTTTCTTCCTTGAGCTTAGCCGTAAAGGCCGCCTTACGGAAGTGGCTAAAGCGCTTAAAGTGGATCATACCACAGTCGGGCGCCGTGTCCTCGCGCTGGAGGAGAAACTCGACGCCAAATTATTTGAGGCGACGTCGCGCGGTTTTGTCCTGACAGTAGCAGGTGAACGGTTGCTCCCCCTTGCGGAACAGATGGAAAGCGCCTCTGCGACCATACAGGATATTGTGGGCGGCGAAAATCAGACTCTCACGGGTACGGTGCGCCTCGGTGTTCCGGAAGGGTTTGGCAGCCAGTTTCTCTCACAGGAGCTGCCGGCATTTCAAAAGCTTCATCCAAAGATAGAACTCGAGTTTGTCGCCAACGACCGATTTGTCAGTCTTTCAAAGAGGGAGGCAGACTTATCCATTACGCTCGGCCGCCCGAAGTCTGGACGTTTGATTTCCAGAAAGCTGACGGATTATCGACTACGCCTTTACGCAACGCGAGACTATCTTAAACACCACAGACCGATCCATACACTGGATGATTTGCGTCACCATAATTTTATATCCTATATCGAGGAACTGGTGCCGGACCCGCAACTCCTCTACCTGACAGATGTTATCGGAAGCCCAAATGTAAGCCTGAAGAGTTCCAGCATAGTTTTCCAGTTTCAGGCGACCCTCGCCGGTGCTGGGATCAGTATTCTGCATTGTTTCGCCGCCGAAGAGTATCCTGAACTCATCCCCCTCCTTCCCGACGAGATCAGCATTGAGCGAAGCTACTGGCTAAATACGCCCGAAGATATTCACGACCTTGCGCGCATTAAGGCCGTCAGTGATTTCCTGAGTAATGTCGTGGAGAAACGACGGAAAAAGCTGATGGGCGAAACCTGAACACATTTTTGTCTTTCCAACGACGCCGCTCTGCATCATGCTGGGATAGTTCGATCCGGAACGAAGCAATATTAAGAAAAAAGAACCTATCTTTCTGATCGTACCCAACTAAAAACAATAAAGGTCACGCTCATTTCCGCGCCCCGCATAAATCGAACGAAAGAGTATTTACTGCTTGTCCTGCTGGCGAGCCTTTGGGGATCCTCCTACTTGTTTATCCGCATTGGCGTCGAGACTATCCCGCCAACCTCTCTTGTGGCGCTAAGGGTATCCGTTGCCGCCCTGGTCCTTATGCTCGTGATCTGGCAACAAGGATATCGGCTGCCGACAGACATTCCGACCTGGCGAAACTTCATGATTCAGTCCTTCTTCAACAGCTTCGGCGCCTGGGTGCTCCTTGCCTGGGGCCAGCAATATGTCGAGAGCGGCCTTGCCACGGTTCTAAATTCAACTTCACCGATTTTCGTCTTTCTTCTTACCTGGCTGATCACCAGGCATGAGACGGTAACTTTTCGAAAAATAGCCGGGGCTTTAATCGGGCTAGCAGGAATAATCCTGATTATCGGTGTGGACGCGCTGCAAAGTCTTGGGCAGCAGGTCGTCGCCCAACTCGCCATTCTTGCAAGTGCGATGCTTTACGGCTATGCCGCCATTAATGGGCGAAAGTTCGCCGCCCTGCCGTCTACTGTCACCGCGGCAGGGGTTATGATTTCCGCAACGCTTGTCCTAATTCCCGCCAGCCTGATCATTGACCGGCCCTGGACGCTTTCCCCATCCCTTGCTTCGCTTGCGGCGGTTGTAACCCTCGGGACGTTTGGAACCGCCCTCGCCCTCCTGCTTTATTTTCGCCTGATCAATACGTTGGGGTCCCTTGGAACCGCAAGCCAGAGCTATTTGCGGATGGGCATTGGCGTAATGCTCGGTATCGTTTTACTGGGAGAACAGTTTTCCCTAATTGTTGGCCTGGGTGTCATAACCGCCATACTGGGTGTAGCGCTGATAAATATCCCCTCCAAGTCGCGCTAGGCAGATGATTGCAGCAGACGTCTTTCCGCCTCTTCAAGGTCTTCCGGACGGTTGATGTTAAAGAACGGATCTCCTGCCACCTCATCCCATATTACTTCGCTCCGCGGATAACGATTTGCAAAAATAAGGATTTTGCGAAGATCCTCTTCGACAAGTGCAGCCCTTAAATATGCACCAAGCGATAGCGGCCAGAGTGCGACAACAGGATGCACGCGACCCCCAGAGTGTGCCATAACAATCTTCTCGGTATTCCCCTGAATTTCGATCGCCAATCGTTCGACGAGATCACCTGGAATGAAAGGCGAATCCGTTGGAACGCTCAGCATATGGGTAGCCTTGCTTCCTTTCCGTTGAAAGTACTCCATGCCCGTCAATATACCTGCAAGCGGGCCTGCAAACCCGGTGACGCTGTCCTGAATGATTGGGATTTCTGGTGACGCAACATCCGCTATTTTTACATTCATGTTCAGGACAAACTCGCTCACTTGCGGGCGCAGGGTATCAATTATATGCGTCAGCAAACTCTTACCGCCCAGCTTCTGCAGGAATTTGGTGCCGCCGCCCATTCGCCGCGATTGTCCGCCAGCCAGAAGAACGCATGGAAATAGTTGTGCATCGTTGGTCATTGCGCCGCCTTTCGGTGATGCTTGCCGGATTCCTCTGGAACTGTTGCTGGATCCGCATCGAACACAAGCCGCTCAGCGCCTGAAAGGCAGACAAATCGCTTCCCCTTGGCCCGGCCGATCAACGTAAGGTTGGCCTGACGAGCAAGGTCAACACCCCAGGCTGTAAAGCCGGAACGCGAGATGACAATTGGGATTTGCATTTGAACCGTCTTGATTACCATTTCGGAAGTCAGTCGCCCGGTTGTGTAGAAAATTTTGGACCGTGGCGATATGCTATGCAGCCACATATATCCGGCAATTTTGTCGATGGCGTTATGCCGGCCCACATCTTCCATATATACAAGTGGACGGTCCTCCTCGCACAAGACACAGCCGTGAATGGCACCTGCCTCCAGATAGAGGGAGGGTTGCTGATTGATCTTACGGGACAGGCCGTATATCCAGGACGTCTTAAGTACGGCTTCCGTATCGAGAACAATATCCTCAAATTTTTCCATAACATCGCCGAAAGCGGTGCCCTGCGCACAGCCGGATGTCTGGGTTTTCTTTTTCAGTTTTTCCTCGAAGTCGGTTTTCCTGGTCGTGCGGACCACGACAACCCCAAGGTCCTCATCATAGTCGATGCCCGTTACCTCGTCATCTGCCCGCAGCATATTCTGGTTCAGCAAATATCCAAGCGCGAGGTAGTCGGGATAATCGCCAATGGTCATCATTGTTACAATTTCCTGACTATTGAGGAACAAAGTAAGCGGCTTCTCCGCCACGACAGGCAGACTGATCGTCGCCCCATTCTGGTCAATGCCATTTAAACTCTCGCTCAGACCCGGCGCTTTAGGATCTGGAGTGACCGTGAATTCCTTCATATGATGCCGTCACAACCTTACATTTCATTGTAAATAAATTCGTGATAAATTAGCAGTTTAGCAGGCAGTGATCGACCTGTCATATTTCGTTAGTCGCAGTTTTTTCCATTACAGGTCAGGGAAGCACTTCATGAAACCCGTATATTTGTCCGACGTTGATAAAGGGCGCGACAATAATCTGAACCTGCTCAGAGTGTTAGCGGCCGCGGGGGTATTGGTTTCTCACGCCTGGCCCATATCAACAGGAAACATCACGCAACAACCCCTTGCCGATATCCTGCACGGAATTGACCTTGGAATAATCTGTGTTTCAATATTTTTCGCGATTTCGGGGTATCTCATTACGCAGAGCTATGACCGAGACCCGAACCTAAAGCGGTTCTGGCTTTCGCGTATTATGCGGATTTTTCCGGGGCTGCTTGTCGTTCTGCTGATCACCGCCCTGGTCCTGGGACCCATAATTACTGGCGCCGACGTCACAGCGGTATTGCTGGCGGCGCCGGAATATATCTTGCGAAATTTTACCCTGTTCTCACTCGAACAAAATTTACCCGGCGTATTCAAGGGAAACCCTGTCGGCGGATCGATCAACATCCCCCTCTGGACGTTAAGCCATGAATTACTTTGCTATTTTTTTGTAACGCTATTGGGGGTAGCGGGACTATTAAAGACGCCTCGATTGATGTTCTTCGCGTGGCTTGCTTTCGTCGTCGCTTACGCACTCACCCTTTACTATGAACCAATCCCCCGGCTTGTGGCACTCGCCAAGCTTGCCTTTCCATTCATGGTCGGCGTCTTGTTCTTTGTATGGCGCGAAAGAGTCCGATTAAGCTGGGTCATAGGTGCCTCACTTATTGTCCTGACAGGCCTTCTTTATGACAGCATAATCTTTCGGGAGGTATTTATGCTGTCCCTCACCTATATTGTTTTTCTGCTCGCCTTTTTACCCAAAGGAAGAATAAGGCAGTACAACCGGCTTGGGGATTATTCTTACGGCATCTATATATATGCGTTTCCCACCCAGCAGCTTGTCGCCTACTCCGGCGTTACCAACCCGTTTCTCAATATCATCTGCGCATTTCCGCTCGCGCTCTTTTGCGCTGTCTTGTCCTGGACAGCCATCGAAAAGCCGTCGCTCGGTATTGCCCGAAAATATAAGCAACGCTCGCGTAGCGTCATCGCTACAAAATAGAACTGCCTACCCGTTTCAGGAGTGACATATCCGTTCTAATCGATATGTTGTTGCCTGAAATCGATTTTTATCACCTCTTTAGGAAGTATTCATGAGTCTCGACCGTCCAGCCTTAACTCAGGCCATTACGAAAATCGCGCGGGAAGCAGGCGATAAAATCCTGACTATTTATCAACAGGATTTCGACGTGAAGACCAAGACCGACGCATCCCCTGTTACAGAAGCGGACGTAGAGGCAGAAAAAATCATCCTTCAAGGACTAAGAGCGCTGACGCCCAATATTCCCGTTTTGGCGGAAGAGAGCGAGGCGGCGGGTGACGTGCCGGATTTATCAGGCGGCACTTTCTGGCTCGTCGACCCCCTGGACGGGACGAAAGAGTTCATACACAAACGCGGTGAATTCACGGTCAATATCGCGCTTATTGAACAGGGTCATCCGACCATGGGCGTGATTCACATCCCCGCAAAGGACACTACCTATTTTGCAGAGGGACCCGGCAAGGTCTGGCGTCAGGATGGCGATCTTAAACCCTTCGCCATTGCGGCACGAACAGCCCCGACGGAAGGTCTTACCGTTGTTGCCAGTCGCTCTCACAGGACTCCTGAAACCGATGATTATATCGCGAAATTCAAGGTGGCCGAGCTCATTTCCGCCGGTTCTTCTTTAAAACTCTGCCTGTTAGCTGAAGGCAAGGCCGATCTATATCCTCGCTTTGGTCGCACTATGGAATGGGACATCGGTGCGGGTCAGGCTATTCTCGAAGCGGCGGGAGGGACTGTCGAAACTCTTGACGGCGTACGCCTTGCCTATGGCAAGGACGGCCATGACAATCCCTATTTCATTGCCAAAGGCCGTCCTTGATATCGCTTAGCCTCAAGCGTTGACGTCGATGACCACGCGCCCCTGAATTTGACCTTTAATGATGTCATTTGCGAGAGCGGGAAGATTACTCATCGGCTCAACACGGATCATGTCCGCAAACAGGGACTTATCGAGATCGGTTGCCAGTCGCGACCAAGCCTCAATGCGTTTGTCACGTGGTGCCATGACACTGTCAACGCCGAGCAGAGATACCCCCCGCAGAATAAATGGCAGCACGGAAGTCGGAAGGTCATTGCCCCCCGCAAGGCCACAAGCAGCAACCGCTCCGCCATAGTTGGTCTGTGCAATCACTGCCGCCAGAATCTTGCTGCCAACGCAATCGACTGCGCCCGCCCAGCGTTCCTTATCGAATGGGCGGCCCTTGCCCATCGTTTCCTCGCGACTGATAACTTCCCTGGCGCCGAGCTTCTTCAAATAGGCATGGGTTTCTTCTCGGCCGCTTGACGCCACGACCTGATAGCCAAGCTTGGCAAGCAAGGCAATCGCGACAGAACCGACGCCGCCCGCGGCACCTGTCACCAGCACTTCGCCCTTGTCCGCTGTGACGCCGGCCTTTTCCAACGCCAGCACGCAAAGCATTGATGTGTACCCTGCGGTGCCAATGGCCATGGCTTCCTGCATGGAAAATGCGTCGGGGAGTTTAATCAGCCATTCGGACTTGAGTTTCTGTTTCTGGCTATACCCACCCCAATGTAGTTCCGACAGCCCATACCCGTTGACAATTACCTTGTCGCCCGGCTTGAAGTCCGCGGATTTGCTTTCGAGCACGGTGCCCGCAAGGTCGATGCCGCCAACCATCGGCAGACGACGAGCGATTCCCTTGCCTGAAACAGCGAGACCATCCTTATAGTTCAGCGTTGAGTATGAAATTTCAACAAGAACGTCCTCATCCGGAAGATCACCAACCGTGAGATCCTTAAAAACCGCCTGCTGCTTTCCATCCTGATCTTCTATGACCAGAGCTCTAAATGTGTCGCTCATTTCAGTTTCCCTTTTATTTTATTCTACCCCTTATAGCCGCTACCCGGTCGGGAATAAAAGGCAAAATTATATAAGCAATTGATTGTTAATGTATTTCTTCTAATATTATTATTATGGGCAGAGAGGCTCCCCCTAATTCTTGAGTAAATCGGAGTTATAACATGTCAGAAATGGAGAAAATTTTACAAGGCTACGTCTTAACAACAGCAGAGATTCTGTATCATCTTCCGGACTATCCGGAATTTCTGCAAACATATATCTGGCAGGAATACGACCTGGCCCCTAAATACCCGACGTTAAAAAAATTCCTGGATTTTTGGGAGTCCGAACTCGATGGCCCCCTGCATTCCGTTCGTATTGCGTCCAAAAAGCTGATAAGCCCCAGCGAATTGCGTTATACCGGCAATGAATATCTGGTGAACTAACCTCTCTACAGGAGCGTTCAAATCTGAGTCTGCTCAGGTAGGGCAAACTTCGCGAAGTTTCCACCTCAGCTCTTCCCCCGCGTGAAAGGGAATGACAGCTCCATTTGGTGTTTCTACGCGCTCGATCGCTGTTATTGTGGTGGGTTCCAGGGTGACCTTATCTTCGTTCAACGGCAGGTCATAAAATGTCGGTCCGAATTCCGACGCAAAAGCTTCCAGCTTTTCCAACGCGCCTTCTTCTTCGAAAACAGTTGCATAACTTTCCAGCGCATAAGGCGCATTGAACAGGCCCGCGCAACCACATGCGGATTCCTTGTCTTGCATTGTATGAGGTGCGCTATCTGTTCCCAAAAAGAACTTGGGTGAGCCCGAAGTCGCCGCCTTTCGAAGTGCCAGTCGATGCTTTTCGCGCTTTGCGATGGGCAAACAATAATAGTGAGGACGTATACCTCCCTGAAATATGGCGTTCCGGTTAAAGATAAGATGATGAGGCGTGATGGTTGCGGCAACATTTGCATTGCTTCCCATCACGAAAGCGGCGGCATCGGCCGTGGTGATATGTTCGAACACCACTTTCAATTCGGGAAAGTCCCTCAGTATGCCAATCATGACCTGCTCAATAAAAACCGCTTCACGATCAAAAATATCCACCTCGCCATGGGTCACTTCTCCATGCACCAGAAGTGGCATGCTGATCTTCTGCATAACCTCCAGAACGGGATAGATTTTCCGGATATCCGTCACCCCGTGGCTGGAGTTCGTTGTCGCATTCGCGGGATAGAGTTTCGCTGCCGTAAAAACTCCTGCCTCATGCCCGCGCCTAACCTCTTCAGCGTCAATGCTATCGGTAAGATAACAGGTCATCAATGGCATAAAATCCATCCCATCCGGTATGGCGGAGAGAATTCTCGTCCGATAATTCGCCGCCGCCGCCATTGTCGTCACTGGCGGCACCAGATTAGGCATGACAATCGCCCGCGCAAACTGCCGGGCCGAATATTCCACAACCGATTTAAGCATCTCACCATCCCGCAGGTGTACATGCCAATCATCCGGCCGCCGGAGCGTAATCGAGTTTCGACCGCTCGCCTGTGAGGAAGGTGTCAGTCCGGTGTCAGCCTGGCTCATAGTCAGATCCATCAATAGTTTGAGAGTGCGGTTTCTTCATAATACGCATACCGCCACTTGCCAAGGGCGCGTTCCTATCATACCTGTTAAAGACATCCGGGAATGACCCTGATTTTGGAAAGAAACAAATGGCGAATTTGACAGTTGCAAGATTGGAAAGCCGCACAGTCCTTGCTCTCACCGGCAAAGATGTCTGGGCATTCCTGCAAAACCTCATCACCAATGACATGAACAAGGTCAGCGACACGACTGGCATCTACGCCGCGCTTCTGACGGCGCAGGGAAAATTTCTTCATGACTTTTTTATTCTGAAGTCAGAAGACGGCTACCTCCTTGATTGCGCAACCAGTCGCAAGGACGACCTTGTCCGCCGGCTGACTCTCTACAAACTCCGCGCTGATGTCGCCATCAGCGAAGCAGATCGGCACATTTTTGTATTATTTGGCGCAAATGCCTGCTCTGCTGCGGAACTGTCCGACAAGGCCGGCGCTGTAGCGAAAAACAACGGATCTATCTATATGACAGATCCGCGCAATCTCACACTCGGTGTGCGCATTTACGCTGCGGCAAGCTTTAATCCGAATACGCAACTTCCAACAGCAACACTTGCGGCGGAAGTGGTATATGAAAGCCATCGGTTAACACTTGGTGTGCCGGAAGGCCCGCAAGAAATACTGCCGGAGAAAAACTTCCTGCTCGAGGCAAACTTCGAGGAGCTGAACGGCGTCAGCTTCACCAAGGGTTGCTACGTTGGACAGGAACTGACTGCCCGCACAAAACACCGGGCGAAGATCAAGAAGCGCCTGTTTCGGATTGAGTATAATGGCGAGCTTCATGAAGGCGACAAGATCATGCACCAGGATCGAGAAATCGCTGAGGTGCGCTCCTTCTCCAAGGGTCAGGGGATGGCACTTGTCCGCCTCGAAAGCCTCTCGGCACGTCCTGAAGACCTGGCTCCACAGGGCGTCAAGATTATTCAGCCGGAGTATATAGACCTCCAAACATTGGAGAATCAATAGCCACAAACACAGCTTGCCATGAACCGAAAATTATTCTAAATTGAATTAGAACAAATCATGAACATTATTCATTTAGGGAGCGGTGAAATGTTGGATCATGTATCTATCGGGATAACCAATCGGGGAAAATCGACCGCCTTTTATGATGCGGTGCTTTCAACCATAGGCCTTAAGAAAGTTGCTGATTATGGCGAGACCATTGCCTATGGCAAATCACGGGAAGATCCATTTTTCTGGTTAGTGGAACATAAAGATATCGGCAGAGCGCAAGGGTTTCACTGCGCATTCCGGGCACCCGATAGAGCCTCCATTCATGCTTTTCATGCGGCTGCCGTCACCAATGGAGGGACTGATAATGGCGGGCCCGGAAAGCGGGATTATGAAGAGAATTATTATGCCGCATTTGTTCTTGATCCCGACGGCAATAAGATCGAAGCTGTCTGTTTAAAACCGGAATAGGACTTGAGGAAGCAGAAAAATGGCAGAAGGCTGCACCTGGTACGGGGACGACCCTTTTTACAAGGCCTATCATGATGAAGAATGGGGCGTACCGGAATATGACAGCCGTGCGCTCTATGAAAAACTCATACTCGACGGTTTCCAGGCCGGACTGTCCTGGATCACGATTTTACGAAAGCGGGAGAACTTTATAGCTGCATTCGATAATTTCGACCCGGCAATTATTGCGTATTACGACGACGCCAAAGTGGAAAGCTTGATGCAGGATAGCGGCATCATTCGCAACCGCGCTAAGATTCTAGGAACTATCAAAGGGGCCCAGCTGTATCTGGAAATAGAGGAAAAAGAGGACGGCGGATTTTCGCATTTGCTCTGGAAATATCTTGACGGAAAACCGTTGCAGAACAGTTGGCAATCAATGGCTGAGGTGCCGGCGGAAACCGACCTCAGCCGGGCGATTTCAAAAGACTTGAAAAAACGGGGTTTTAAATTCGTCGGGCCAACCATTGTATATGCCTTTATGCAGGCCGTCGGCATGATCAACGACCATGTCGTAAGCTGCCCACGCCATGAACAGGTCAAAAAATTGTCATGAGGCGCCCAATTCGGGAAATTCATGACCTGACAAGTGAGGTCGCTGGCCATTATCGGGAAAAATACGGTGATCGAGCCAGGGTGGTTCTGGAAGACGCGGCGCGCATTTGTGCAGAAAATGAGGACTGGCGTGGACGAAACCGCCTGCTGCGGCTGCGCGATGAGCTTTTATTCGATGACATGCATTATTTTACGGAATAGGAGCGAGCACTGGAACCCCGATTAAAGGCTGAACTCTGGATCAAGGCGCATATCCGCAAATGCGCGGCGCTTAATGTCCCGGTCATGGTGACCCGGCGCGGCGATGAAACGGCTGGCTCTGTCCTGCTGAAAATCAACCGTCTGGGACCGGGCTGCATGGTCCTCTCCCCAACGACAAATTTTGATGATGGCGCCCGCATGTGGCTGAAAGGAACCGGTCCTGACTGGGTTGAGGAAACGGACGCCGACGCCTATATTGAAAGACGGGTAAAGAATGATCCCGATTTGTGGGTGCTTGAAGTTGAGGATAGAGAAGGGCGCGCATTTCTGGATGAAAAAATCGAATAGTACAGGCGAGATTGAGAGGTAATTACCTCTAGTTTTGGCTGGCATTCAATGCAGCCTTGCCTTATTCTGCCACTACATATGCCACGAAAACCGACAGGAACCCGCTTGATGCAACAATATCTTGATCTTTTGCGCACCGTACGCCACCAAGGCGTTTTTAAACCGGATCGCACGGGAGTCGGCACTTATAGCATATTCGGCCATCAGATGCGGTTTGATCTCGCAAAGGGATTTCCGGTCCTCACGACCAAGAAACTCCACCTGAAATCCATTATCCATGAACTGCTCTGGTTCCTTTCCGGCGATACAAATATCCGTTACCTTAAGGAAAATGGCGTTCGAATCTGGGATGAATGGGCGGACGAAAATGGTGATCTCGGCCCGGTTTACGGCGCGCAATGGCGGTCCTGGCCGCGCCCCGACGGCGGCTCGATCGACCAGATTGCGAATCTTGTCAATCAGATCAAGGTCAACCCCAATTCACGACGGCTGATCGTCAGTGCCTGGAATCCGGCAGAAGTCGACAATATGGCGCTTCCGCCCTGTCATTGCCTATTCCAGTTCTATGTTGCAGACGGCAAGCTCTCCTGCCAACTGTATCAGCGAAGCGCCGATGTATTTCTTGGCGTCCCCTTCAATATTGCCTCCTACGCCCTGCTCACCCTAATGATGGCACAGGTCTGCGATCTTGAACCGGGCGAGTTTATCCACAGCTTTGGCGATACGCACCTTTATGCCAATCACGTGGAACAGGCGGATTTGCAGCTTGAGCGCATTCCCGGCAAGCTGCCAACCATGCGAATCAATCCCGACGTCAAAGACATATTCGCCTTCACATTTGATGACTTCAACCTCGATGGATACCAGGCAGCAGCCCATATTCCGGCGCAGGTTGCCGTATAGGTTCGCGATGTCATCCATTCTCCTCTCGGCCATGGTCGCCGTATCTGAAAATCAGGTGATCGGCGTAGACAATGGCCTGCCATGGCGCCTTTCAAACGATCTGCAATGGTTCAAGAAAGTCACCATGGGCAAGCCGATCATCATGGGCCGCAAGACCTTCCAGTCGCTGCCCGGCATGCTTCCCGGCCGCCCTCACATCGTGATTACCCGCGACCTCGATTTTTCCGTTAAAGGCGCGGACATAGTCCACAGCCTGGAAGATGCCTTAAGCGTCGGCAGAGACGCGGCGCATCGCACTGGCGCCCGCGAAATGGTGATAATAGGCGGGGCCGAAATTTATCGTCAGGCACTTGAAATACTGGACATGATCTATCTCACTCGGGTGCATGCGACGGTCACGGGGGATTCCTTTTTTCCCGCGCTCGATCCCAGGGACTGGACTGAGTTATCGCGAGAGTTTCATGAGAAATCCGAAAAAAACATGTTCGATCACAGCTTTATCAGGCTTGGCCGAAAACGGGGCGGAAAAATTTAGCGACGAAGGCCCCTTTTAATATCAACGTAAAAGAATTATATTAAAACCGTTGGGCAACCAACTATGGCAATAAACGTTTCATGGAATAAACGTTGCGGACCCGGGGGCGGTACCCGGCGCCTCCACCATAAAGACAGAGATGTATAAACAAACAGCTGTCTTTCTGATGGGGGCGAAATAGGCTCGACGCGCGCAGTAAAGATGTAACTTTTGTCCGGCATGATACCACCGATATCGGGTCAATTTTATAAATGCTAACGATAATGACGAAGCATTTGCCGTAGCTGCTTAATTGCACTACACGGGGTTCGGAGGGGCACCTGGCAACAGAAGCCCCTCCACTTGTTTCTACTTCACGTGATGCTCAATTCGGCATTACGTCGCATATTGAATTAATGTAATAAGCAACAAGCGTCGGAGGCGGGGGTTATTCACGGTATGGATGACGAAATCAATTACACGAAAATGGTTGAAAATGCGCTGCTGGAGGTTGTCCGCAACGCGCTTCGTCATGTTGCCAGAAACGGCCTTCCCGGAGACCAGCACTTCTACATTACCTTTAAAACACAGTTTCCCGGGGTTTCCGTGCCGAAGCATTTGGCTGAGCGCTACAAAGATGAAATGACAATCGTGCTTCAGCACCAGTTCTGGGATGTTGTGGTAGAACAGGACTATTTCACCGTTGATCTCAGCTTCAATCACAAACGTGAAACGCTGAGGGTCCCGTTTGACGCCCTAACAGCCTTTGCCGACCCATCGGTGCAGTTTGGTCTTCAGTTCTCGGTGGCAACACCGGAAGGTGATATTACGGAACAGGCCGACGCAGTCTTGGAAGAATCCATCGATGACGCAAAAGCAGAGGCCAGCAAAACACCTGAGAAGCAAGGGGAAATAATAACCCTTGATGCCTTCCGCAAAAAATAGCTAATCTCCCGAAAATTCATTTCTTCCGTTTCGACATCAATTGAAAGCCTGCTCATGCCCGAATTTCATTATCAGGACATGTTTTCCCTCGGGAAAGACGACACTCCTTATCGCAAACTGACAGCTGATTACGTATCAACTATTGATTTCGATGGTCGGCAAATCCTGAAAGTGGAGCCCGAAGCCCTGAGCCTGCTTGCGGCGGAGGCAATGCATGATGTTGCTCATTTGTTGCGGCCTCTGCATCTTCAGCAGCTTGCAAAAATTCTTGAAGATGACGAAGCTTCTGAAAATGACAAATTCGTAGCGACGGAACTGCTCAAGAATGCGAATATTGCCGCCGGCATGGTCCTGCCGGGTTGTCAGGATACCGGCACCGCGATCATCATGGGCAAAAAAGGACAATATGTCTGGACCGACGGCACGGATAAGGAACAGCTGTCGCGAGGCGTCTACAAGACTTACACGGAAACCAATCTTCGGTATTCGCAGCTGGCGCCGATCAGCATGTTTGAAGAGAAAAATACCGGTACAAACTTGCCTGCCCAGATCGACCTTTACGCGACAAACGGCGATTCTTATGAATTTCTGTTTGTCGCAAAAGGTGGCGGCTCAGCCAACAAAAGTTTCCTCCATCAGGCGGTGCCGAGTGTCCTCACCCCGGAACGGCTGGTACCATTTATCGAGGAGATGTTGATGTCTCTGGGGACTGCCGCGTGTCCGCCCTACCATCTTGCTGTGGTTATTGGCGGCACTTCCGCGGAAGATACAATGAAGACCGTGAAGCTTGCCTCTACCAAATATTATGACACCTTACCAACGACCGGCAATGAACATGGACGCGCCTTCCGGGATCTTGAGATGGAGCAGGAAATCCTGAAAATCTCACAAGGGATCGGCATCGGCGCACAGTTCGGCGGCAAGTATTTCTGCCATGATGTCCGCGTGATCCGCATGCCGCGCCATGGCGCGAGTGTGCCAATCGGGATTGGTGTCTCCTGTTCTGCCGATCGGCAGGTAAAGGGTAAGATCACCAAGGACGGTGTCTTCCTTGAACAGCTGGAAACCAACCCGGCAAAATACCTGCCTGAAGTTACCGACAAGGACCTCAACAGCCATGTCGTTAAAATCGACCTGAACCGGCCGATGGCGGAAATACTGGAAACGCTTTCGCAGTATCCCATCAAGACGCGCCTGAGCTTAAGCGGCACAATTATCGTTGCCCGCGATCTCGCTCATCGTAAATTGCGCGAACTGCTGGAAAATGGCGAGGGACTTCCGCAGTATTTCAAGGACCATATCATTTACTACGCCGGACCGGCAAAAACACCGGAAGGCTACGCCTCCGGCTCCTTTGGGCCGACCACAGCGGGCCGAATGGATGGCTATGTTGATCAGTTTATGGCTGAAGGCGGCAGCATGGTGATGCTTGCAAAAGGGAACCGTAGTAAGGCCGTTGTCGACGCTTGTAAAAAGCACGGCGGATTTTACCTTGGCTCCATTGGCGGCCCGGCAGCTATTCTCGCGCAGAACAATATTAAGAAAGTTGACGTGCAGGCCTTTGAGGAATTCGGCATGGAAGCCATCTGGCGTATTGAAGTGGAGGATTTCCCGGCCTTTATTGTCATGGACGACAAGGGAAATGACTTTTTCGCCCGAAAGAAGAATGATTAAGGAAACCTCAAGCCCCGGCACTGCCTCTACGGAAATCATCAAGCATTCGGTGAGCATTGCCGGCCATCGTACCAGCGTGTCGCTGGAACGGAAATTCTGGGACCTGTTTCAAGAAAACGCAAAACGCAAAGGCCTCAGCCTGAATGAACTGATTACGGAAATTGATGCCACGCGGCAGGGCAATCTTTCCAGCGCAATTCGTCTTTTTGTCCTGGAAGAACTTCTCGAAAAGGCGCGTGATCAGAGATAGTCATATAAAATATATTTTGAGATTATCCTGCAGCGTCCCTATATGAAAATTAGCGCAATTACCAATAAAGGTCGCTATCAAAATGGGTGATGTCGTCAATCTCAATCAGTTTCGGAAAAAGCGTAATCGCAAGACAGCAGAAGACACGGCCCGCAACAACCGGGCAAGTTTCGGCCGATCTGCGGCACAAAAAAAGCAGGATATGAATCAACAGAAAAAGCGGGACGCTTTGCTTGACAAGAAAAAGCTGTCTAATAAGGATGAAGAAGAGACCCCCTCCGAAAATTAGCTATTTCTTTACACATTTTGTTTAAAAAATAACAGATTACTGTCATAGAAATGACTCAACCTTCTTTTAATGAGTATCTGCGTGTCGCAAAGGTGAGCGCAAGAGGAGGTGCAAATGGAACCTGGTGTAAGGAAATTCCCCGAACCCGCACTGCAAGAATTGCTGGCGGACCCGGTTATTTTAGCTGTCCTGAAACGGGACGGACTCACCGTGGAAGATGTTAAAAAGGTCGTGAAAACCTACCAGGAAAAATCACGTTCCCGCTTCACCTGACGGTTTATTTTATACAGTCTCCCAAAACCAATTTCGCCTACGACTTCTTTTGTTGTGCAAATTCGCTAGCTCGCGTTATTATCCGGGCGAATGCTCACTTTGCGTAAATTTTACCTATCCGGCAATCAGGGAGATGTTTCAAGCGTGACTGCAGCAGCAAGATACAAGAAGAAATCGGCAACCATCCGGGGACTGAAAATGTCCTACATTGAGGAAGGTGAAGGCGACCCGATTGTATTTTTACATGGCAATCCGACGTCTTCCTATTTATGGCGCAACGTCATGCCGCATCTTGAAGGTCGGGGGCGCCTGATCGCACCGGACCTGATCGGCATGGGGGATTCCGAAAAGCTACATGACAGTGGGCCCGACAGATATACCTTTAAGGAGCATCGCGCCTTCTTAAACGACCTGTTGGCTTACCTCATGGTTGACAAGGATGTCACCCTGGTCGTTCATGACTGGGGATCTGCGTTGGGGTTTGACTGGGCCTACCAAAACCAGTCCGCTATGAAAGGCCTCGTCTATATGGAGGCAATTGTCCAGACCATTGCCAGCTGGGACGATTGGCCCGAGCAAGCCCGAAATATCTTCCAGGCATTCCGCAGCCCTGCTGGCGAAGAATTGGTACTGGATAAAAATATATTTGTTGAACGAGTATTACCATCCTCTATCCTTCGCGATCTTGCGGATGAGGAGCAACGAGAATATACCCGCCCATTCAGGAACGCTGGAGAAGACCGGCGGCCGACCCTGACCTGGCCGCGGCAAATTCCGATTGCCGGGGAACCGGAAGACGTAGTCAAGATTGTCGACGAGTACTCCGCCTGGCTCAGTCAATCCGACTTACCCAAGCTTTTCATTAATGCAGATCCCGGCTCCATACTTGTCGGGCCTCAGCGCGAATACTGCCGGACATGGCCTAACCAAACGGAAGTAACCATCAAGGGATTGCACTTTATTCAGGAAGACAGCCCGGACGAGATCGGCCAGGCCATCTCGGAATTTATCACGAAAATGTAGATCTTGTTTTTTAGCGGAAATTATTGTGGAAAAGAAACGAATTAAACTGAATGCGTTGCAAAGCAAGACACTGGTTTTGCTGCAGATACTGGCGCGCGATCCTGATAGCGCCACCCCCGTCGGGGACAATGGGGACATCCGCATTACCCGCCTGCCCCACGCCCATGGAAATCACATGCATGTAGGTGAATTTGTGATTGCGAGTCGCGACGCCACTGGACTGAGCAATAAATCTGTTTGGACCGCACTCAGCCGTAAGGGTCTTGTCCGCGAAAACTGGGAGGAAGAAATTATCCTGACAGCTGAAGGTCTTGCCTTTTCCACCGGGCTCGAGAACAAGTTTTTAACGGCATCTGATCACTAAGTTATATTAGTTCGCAAATAGCCGGAGAACACACAGCAAATGAATGTTGAGTTGGACAGAAAGCTGACAACAATTCTTTGCGCGGATGTCTCCGGATACAGCAGGCTGATGAATGATGACGAGGGAAAAACTCTCGAGCGGCTCAAAATAACGCGCGAAATTTTCCGGGAGATCATTGCCCGCTATGGCGGCCGCATCGTCAATATGACGGGTGACGGCCTCGTCAGCGAATTTTCGAGTGTCGTAAAAGCTGTGCAATGCGCCGTTGAGGTGCAAAACAAGATTAACAAGGACAATGCCCCTCTTCCGGCTGACGACCAGATGCTTTATCGCATCGGGATCAACCTGGGGGATGTCATCATTGAGGGGGACGATATCTTCGGTGATGGCGTCAATGTGGCGGCAAGACTGGAAGCAATGGCGCCTGTTGGGGGAATATGTATTTCCGGCTCCGTTTTTGAACAGGTGAAAAACAAGCTCCCAAGAGAGTTTAAGTTTCTCGGTAACCGGGAGGTCAAAAATATCGCGGAACCGGTCGCGGTCTATTCACTAACTTTAAGCGAGCCCCCCGGTAAACAGCCCCAACCGTCGTCTCACCCTATTCCTCTATCCGAGGACCACGCTGAGGATTCGCGAGAAGAAGATGCTGAAGAGGACAAACGAATTCGGGCATATGTAAAAAAGCAGGCGGGATTTTACCGCCGAGCAATGACATTCGGCACGATCATTCTGTGTCTTTTCATTATTAACATGGCCACTTCTGCAAATTATTGGTGGTTTCTATGGCCGATGGCATCCTTCCTCGTAATTTTAGCCCTGGATGCGGTTAGGTTATTTGGCTTGGGAGACCGGACAGACGAATGGGAAAAGCGCAAGATAGCCAAGCTCAAGTCCCGCAACCGCCGCCGCTAAGACTCGTCGACCACAATCCTTGATGCGATGGCTTCAAGTGCCTGCACATCCGGGCTCACATAGTTTTCGAATACAATCGTCGGACCATTGGCAACAAGCAGTGAAAGCGTGGCTTTACCATCCACCTCGCTTAGGTTCCAGGCCTCACCGTTTCCACGATCGTCCACAAGAATCCCTAGGTCATCGAATATTTGATCCAGATTGATGCTGTCTTCGTCGATATCGAAATCGGTGATTGTAACTGTTCCACTGTCCTCACCAGTAAAGGCAAAAACATCGGCTCCGTCACCACCGGCAAGGACATCATTCCCACCATTGCCCTGAATCAGATCATCACCGCCCAGACCGGAAATAATATCAGCCGCAGCGGTCCCGAGAAGCTGCTCACCTTCTTCACTGCCATCAAGGACGTTCGGGGGCAACGTGAATGCCGACAAGACTGTAAATGCCCCTGCATTTTCATCAATAAAGGTGAAGGTCAATAACGCGCTACTGGTATCGCCATCGCCGTCGGTCAACACATATTCGAAACTTTCCATCTCGCCGGGGTCGGCTTCATCGGGGGCGGTATAGGTGTAGTTGCCGGCCGCGTCAATTGAGATGCTTCCGCCAAGGCCGGTGTCAACGATAAGGGGCGTGCCATTTTGTGGAATATCATACTCTACGCCATCGTGAATTAGCGACGTCAAGGTCCCGCCATCCGCGCCCAGCCGATCAATGGACCCGGAGCTGACCACATTGTCCGTCTCAACAACAGGAATGGTTTCAACCAAAACAGATTCAAGGTCGCTGGGATCAATCACTATTGTCGGCTCATCCGCAGCATTCTCAACCTTCGCCAGTTCCGTTGTACTGATTCCTGTTCCAAGCCCAACCGCAACGACCTCAACACCGTTAGCGTCAACAAACTGCTGCCATCCATTTCCACCGTCTGTCGGCACTTCCTGGCCTTCTGTCGGTTCCCCATCGGAGATGAAATAGACAGTCGTCTTAAAGCCATCGAGCGCAGGATTGGCGAGATTGCCGACAAGAACTCCCTGGGCGCCGTCCTCGGTGTTTGCGAGCGCAGCAGCGTAATTGGTCGCCCCTCCCGGCACAAGATTGCTGGTGTCAGTGACGAAATCCTGCGCTTCCTGGATGGAGGATCCTTGGTAAACCACCGACGAACCGGCGGCGAAGCCGATAATGGTGATATTTACTTCACTTGAGACCTGCTCATATTCCGACAGTACATTATCCACGGCAGCCCTGAGGATTTGTATGCGGGTCTGCCCGGCACCCTCAACGAAATTGGTCATTGAGCCCGAAATATCCAGAACGAAAAGCAGGTTATAGGTGGGTAGCATCGGTGCCGGCAAATCAACTGCGTCCGGGCTCGCGATCGGAACATCATCGACAATCGTTGCCGTAAAGGAACCGCTGATCAAGGAACCGTCCTGATCTACCACATCAAAGGTAAAGGGAAGATCCAACCCATCTTCGCCCGCACCCGAATGATCGACTGCGTCATTAAGCGTCAGCGTATATCCATAATTGTCGCCATCGCCATTCGGACCAAATTCCAAAACAAAAATCGGGCGTAACGTACCTGTATCAGATGTCGCCGTCGCAGTGACCTGCTGTGTCACGCCATCCGCGAGCGTCGTAAGTTCATAGAAGACAGGATCGCCGCGAGACGTAATAACCGGCAATTCCCCGATATCAAGAGTCACGCTTCCCGCACCATCAAGGCCGAAATCAATTTCAGCGACCCCATTTATGGAGATTGACTCCGGCGTCGTGTCCCCTCCCTCGGGGAGGTCATCTTCATCAACAACAATATCTGAGGCCGCACCGAGAATGGGGCCGCTATCCTCGATCTCAATTGCCAATGTTCCCGACGCTGATGAATTGTTCACATCAGTGACAGAAATGGCGAGATTAAAGGCGAGGTGACCAATATTTTCCCCGGTACCATCTACATGATCGATTGGGCCCACCAAGGACATGTCATAGGTGCCATCCGTATTCAGAGTAACTGTGAAAATCGTCGCCCCGCCGGCCGCGCCGGTCACAACATTCGTTCCTAGCCCGGAAAGAATAATCGGTGCGCCATTGGATGTAAGACCGGCCGCATCAAAATTTGGTTGGCTCGCATCGAAGGTCACCGAGGCAATCTCTCCGCTACCACCGCCGATGCCGAGGGAAGCACCTTCGATGATATCTCCTTCTTCGGTTTCCACCAACTGCGCGGGCGTCGCTTCACCAATTATGACGGGATCGTCATTATCCTCGATGGTCAGCGTTATTGAGTCCGAGGCACTGTCGATTGTCGCGTTGCTCGATGCTCCGACCAGCGTAAGTGTTAGAGATTCCGGCCCTTCAAACAGATTATCATCTATAATCGGAATGGTAATGGTGGTGGTTGCCCCAGGCGCGAGACCTAACTCTCCGCCCTCAAATGTAACCGTCTGAAGTGTTTCGGTCAGATAATCGCTGCCTGCTGACGCGGTTCCCGTAATCTGGTAATTTACGCTTACCGTTACCCCCGGTGCGACGGCCTTATCCAGGGTAACCACAAAGGTTAGCATCCCCGCGTCTTCTCCAACAGTAGCGCCGTCTTCACCAATTCCCACCCCATCAACCGTGACATCCGAGAGCGTGACTAAGCCAATATCATCATCTGTGATCACCACAAGAGCCTGACTAGACTTGATATCGATATCCGCGTTCTCAACGCCGGTTATGGCAACAATAAAAAACTCCAGGTTTTCGATTACATCATCGTCAACAACAGTTACTGTAAATGCGGCTTGTGTCTGACCCGGCGGAATAACAATAGTGCCATTCCCATTACTAATAAAATCCAGGTCACCAGGTAGTCCCGAATCCGTACCTGATGCTGACCCCGAACGGATCTCATAGGTGACTGTAACAGGTACGTTCGTTGGTTGGCTCAGGGTAATGAATATCTGGAAGCTCTCCAGATTACCGGATTCCTGATCGACAACCGAAACTACATTCAAACCTGTCTGGGGGCCGATCCCGACTATTTCCTCGGTATTCTGTGTAGTGCGGAACTTCAGATCCGTTCCGACGAGCAATCCCGCAGCCTTGAGAAGGTCTCCTACGGACTGTCCTCCATCAATGCCGCCTTCACTGTAAGGTTGAAACCCTGCCCCGCCCCCCGACTGGGCACGCCGACCGGCTTCCGGCGAGATCTCATCAGGATTGAATTTATCTTCGTCATCGAACCATTTCGGGTCGATCAAGCGCAATGCCTCTCCATAAATATTGAAAAGCTGTTCTCCGGTCAGGATAAAGGGAACGCTCGGCAATGCTGAAAAGCTGGTGACGATAACGGATTGGTTGGGAATATCCAGTAGCTGCGATCCAGCCTCATTGGTAATAACGATCGCGCCGGTAAAAAGCGTGAAAATGGATTCTTCGCCGATATTTCTTACATTTCCAGACCAGCTTGTGCCGCGAATACCGATTGTGCCGACAGGTGTGCGGACATCAACATTTTCCGGATCATCTTTGGCAATCTGCCCGCTGACCAACGAGAAGACGCCCTGCAAAAGGGAAACACCGAATTTTCCATCGCCCGACGAAGGGTTGTAAATCATTTCGTCGAGAACGGCCCGACCGTTCTCTCCCATGGAAAATTGGGTATCATCCGCAAACACAATGGTGAAGGAGGAGCCCGCTGCCGTCTCTATGACATCGCCCTGAAAAACGGCAGCACCCTCGACTAGTTCTTCGCTGGTTCCATCCGCATGTCGTGATGTGACTGTGCCTGATAATTGCGAGACCTCGCCAATTGGGCCGCCAGCATCAGACTGCGTGTTCGTGGATTGGGCCATTGGCCCCGGACCAGCAAGCTTGCCAATCAAATCCGCGGGGATACGTGCACCACCGGCTGTTATAATATCCACGCCCTGACCAGTCGCGAAATAGTCGTATATCGTGATATAATCGCCTGTATCTGAGATCAAATTGAGGTCTACTCCATCGCGGGAATATTCTGCCAGGAGAGGTTTAATCTCATTGCCCAGATGTATCGGGCTACCATCTGAAACTGCGTAGGTTGTAAGAGGACTATCATCGCCAAGATCTGATATATTTATTTTCTTCATCTTTATACCCTTTGACGACGAAATGCGTCTCCGTCCATCAGCAAGCTATAAATTAAATGCGCCGGACAGTTAAAACAGGTTCAAAAAAAATAGCCGCCCACATATTCGCGACCTAGAAATCTGTTATGGAGCAATTGATAAATTAATATAAATTGATAGAGGGAACTATGTCACATATTCGACAAATTTCATAAAATTTTTGGTAACTATAGTTAACATCGGGATATTCTATGAACGGCTACCCTCGCATCTGAATGCATTAAAGAGTGAAAAATCCCGTATGACGGACAAAAGACAAGGCCTAAAACCCTCAAAAAAGTTTTACAACTTTAAGTGGCTGAATTTCGCCAGAGGCGGCAGGATTCCTGCTTTCGCTCTTCTTGCCGCTGCCTTATTTCTGCAGATTTCTGACCCTCAATTTTTATCCAGCTTCAGAGATCGCATTTTTGATGTATACCAACAATCCCATCCACGCGAAGCTCAATTTCCACGCCCAGTTGTGGTCATCGATATTGATGAAAACAGCTTGCTGAACCTCGGTCAATGGCCCTGGCCTCGCTCTTACCTCGCAAAACTCGTGGAAAATACCACCAAAAGCGGTGCTGCCGTCATCGGCTTCGATATGTTATTCGCCGAATCGGACCGGCTGTCTCCCAATGAAATGTCCCAGAATATTGTAGGTCTGCCGCCACTGGTGCAACGACAACTCAGCACCCTTCCATCTTTCGATGGCATCTTTGCGGAGGCCATCGAGAATAGCCGTGTTGTCCTGGGGATATCTGTCAGCCCTGAAAGCGTTGGTGCCAATAATCTAGGGCTCGATCGCATCCCTTCTTTTGCACTGCTCGGCCAAGATCCAAAACCATTCCTGAGAAACTATCCTGCCTTGATCGGCAATATTGACAAGCTGGATGACGCGGCATCAGGGCGCGGCATGATCAGTCTGGATCAGGATTTCGACGGGATCGTTCGACGCATTCCCCTTGCCAACCGGATTGGCGACAAGATTATACCCTCCCTTGCGCTGGATATGCTTCGCGTGGCAACGGGACGGAATGTTATTATACAAACCAATGAAAACGGAATTGTCGGCTTCAAGGTGGCGGGAACCCTGGTACCGACAGACACGCGCGGTCGCATTTGGCTAAAATATGCGCAATACGATCCGACACTGTATATATCCGCGCTGGATGTCATTAACGGGACGGTTGACGAGGAACTGCTGGCCGGAAAGCTGGTTCTCGTCGGCACCTCCGCGACGGGCCTGAAGGACTTGCGGGCATCTCCCCTTACCTCAAACTTGCCCGGCGTGGAAATGCATCTTCAACTTCTGGAGAACATCTGGTCTCAAAGCTATCTCTTCCGGCCAGATTTTATCGCCATTTTCGAATGGACCGGAACACTGATGACGGGCCTGTCGTTGATTATTCTTGTGCCCCTCGCTGGCGCCCGGGCGACCCTGGGATTGCTCGTTTTTATCTCGGTCACGGCTATTGGTTCCTCAGCCTATTTCTTTGTTTATAACTCCGTCCTGATCGATGTGAGTTACACATTGTTTATATCCATTCTCGTTTACATTACGATGGTGTATGCGAACTATCGTGGCACCGAACAGGAACGAACCCGCATTAGAACGGCCTTCGCCCACTATCTATCTCCCGAACTCGTAAAAAGGCTATCCGCATCGCCCGACAGCCTGGTTCTCGGCGGCGAAGAGCGGGAGATGACATTTATGTTCTGTGACGTTCGGGAATTCACAGTCATTTCGGAGGGGTACAAGCACGATCCGCAGGGGCTGACCCATCTTATCAACCGCTTTTTGACGCCAATGACCAGTGAGATACTTAAACACAACGGCACTATCGACAAATATATGGGCGATTCAATTATGGCCTTCTGGAATGCACCCCTTGAGAATGATCAGCATCGGAAAGATGCCGCGGACGCTGCGTTGCAAATGATAGTACGGCTTGCGGCCCTGAATGCGGAATTGAGAGAGGAAGCAGAGCGCGAAAACCGGGCATTCAAAGCGCTTCGCGTCGGAATTGGCCTGAATACTGGAGTATGCATTGTCGGCAATCTGGGATCTGAACAGCGGTTCGATTACTCTGTCCTCGGAGATCCGGTCAATTTGGCCTCCCGCCTGGAAGGACAGACAAAGGAATATGGCTTCAGCATCATTCTGGGCGAGAGTACGGCAACGGCTATACCGGACTATGCCATGATCGAGCTTGACCTAATTGCGGTGAAGGGCAAGCAGGAGGCCGTCAAGATATTCGGCCTTCTCGGCAACGAAGAACATGCAAAACGGACCCAGTTCATAGAAGCGAAAGAGGCGATAGAAACCTTCCTGAGTTTGTATTTTTCAAAGAACTGGGACGAAGCTCTTAACAAGCTGAATTTCATCGAAAGCATGAATCCGCGCCTGGAAAAGTTCGTGACGCTTTATCGGGATCGCATTCGAACCTTCACGGTTACGCCCCCGCCGACAGATTGGGATGGCGTCTTTCGGGCCACAAGAAAGTAGGATCAGCTGCCAATACTCAAAAGCTGTCGCTGGCGGCCAGCTTTCCAAGGCGTGACGTGATTTCACGAAATCCTGCAATCGTCTCATTAATGATGTCGGCTGCGGATTTCTGTTCTGTAATCAGGCTTGCGGACTGACCGGCCAGGCCGACACTAGCCTCCATATCGCCGCCGAAATAGAGATCCTGAATATGTGTAAATGTGTCTGGTGGCATCAAGCCCGCATCATGGATTTTCGCTGTCCGTCCGGTTTTTAACGCCCGGATACAGGGCGTGGATTTCTTATTGAGAACATAGGTGCCCGTATCCTCTGCATCGATTATCGCCTGTTTAAAATTCGCGTGAACCGGACTCTCCTTGGCGGAGACGAAACGGGTTCCCATCTGGATAGCTTCGGCACCAACGGCGAACGCAGCGGCCATACCACGACCGTCAACGATCCCTCCCGCCGCGACCATCGGGACATTTACCTTGTCACGAATAGCCTG
This sequence comes from Sneathiella sedimenti, assembly GCF_017313765.1. Classification (GTDB taxonomy): domain Bacteria; phylum Pseudomonadota; class Alphaproteobacteria; order Sneathiellales; family Sneathiellaceae; genus Sneathiella; species Sneathiella sedimenti. Next base: position 92,262 of record NZ_JAFLNC010000006.1, read on the forward strand.
CAGCAGGACAAGGGTCGAGACTTCTTCAGGGTTCTTAAAGCCACCCCCTTCTGCCCCTTCGACAATCAGTCCGTCAACGCCAGCATCTACAGCCTTCAGCGCCGCCTTAACCGTCGGAACTGCATGATAAACGATGATATCATGCGCCTTAAGAATGTGAATTAGCTTCTCCGGGTTACCCGCGGAAGTCGTCACAAATTTAACCCCGCTTTCCGCAACGAACTTAATCATATTCTCATCGCGGAGGAACAGGAGCGGCAGGTTGATGCCGAATGGCGCATCAGTAAGCTCCGGCATCCTGCGAATTTCCCGAATGCAGTTCTCTGTCTCGCGCGACGATGTTTCAATAACCCCGAGTCCACCGGCATTACAAACAGCGGAAGCAAGTTGCGATCGGGCGATCCAGCCCATTGGAGCCTGAATAATCGGGTATTTCGCGCCGGTATGTTGAAGTACTCGATTCATTTCAGTTCCTTGTTCCGAAAAATTTTGTCAGGTAAAGGAGATATCCGCCGCTGCCGATAAATCCCGAAGCGCCTGCTCCTCACTGACAACTTTTATTGTCTTCATCCCCATCGCGGCGGCAGGCTTCAGATTGATGCCCAGGTCGTCGAGGTAAACAACCTCATCCGGTGTCACCCCCATTTGCTCGCAGGCATATTCATAGATGCGCGGATCGGGCTTGCGAAGGCCAATCTTGCTTGATTCTATGACTTGCCGAAACAACGCCATTACCTGCTCAACTTCGGCCTGCGCCGCCGCGTCCCGAGTCATACCCGGCCCCTTACCCGCCGCAACGTTATTCGTCAGGCAGGTGCAGTTATACTTTTCCCCGCATATTTTCAGGGCATTGACCATATTTGGCCTTACGTTTCCGGCAAGTAGCTTAATTATTTCCGTTCCGGGAATAGCATGCCCCAAGGCGCCGCTTTCGACTTCGAACAGCTTGTCGAACTCCTCCATCGTCACCTCGCTGCGTTCGAATTTCGCCCAGGCGTTGCTATCCGGATTCGTCGAGTTTACACGCCGGATAAAATCTGCGGGCAATCCCTGTTGCTTTTCAAATCGTGCGAAAGCCTCAAATGGACTCGTCGTCAAAACACCGCCGAAGTCCCAGAGGATGGCTTTTATCATTAGAATTTTTCCTTATTGGCAAGACGGATAAAGACTGCTTATGCCGCCGAATATTATTCTTACTTTTGTTAAATAGTGACAGGCGCATTTTATCCTGTCAAACATCAAGGTAGATTGAATTCACCATTTTTTCCGTTAGTTTATTACCTAAGTGCATATTAAAATAACATCTTTGCAGGAGCGTCCCCATGAAAGCGTCAATCATAAGCGCTATGATTCTTCTCCTCGGCATGGCCAGCGCAAGTGCGTTTGAACGCCAGGACCTTCAAAAACTGACCGAAACGGGGAGTTGCGGTGGTTGTGATCTTAGGGGAGCGAAGCTGCAATATAAAGATCTGGGAGACGCCAATCTCAAGGGCGCAAATATGCGCGATTCCATATTGAAACAGATTAACCTCAGTCAGGCAAAACTGATGGAGGCCGATATGCGTCGGTCTGACCTGGAAAAAGCAAATCTCACCGCGGCTGATCTCGAGTACGCAATTCTGCAGGATGCCGATATGGAAAAAGCAGTTATGACCGGCGTGAACCTAAGACGGACGGATTTGCGTAGTGCTGACTTTGACGGCGCTGAGATGGAGAATGTGAATTTCCAGGACGCGGATATCCGGAAAGCCAATTTCAAGCGCGCCAACCTTACCAATTCGAATTTCAGCAATGCCAAGGTCACGGAAGTAAACTTCAAGCGGGCAAATTTGGTAGGTGCCATTATGACCAAGGCGGAGCTCAATGACGCAAATTTCACGCGGGCCGACCTGAAGAATGCGCGCCTGCAGGAGACTGATCTCCGGCACGCGAATTTTTATCGCGCGCATTTGACCAATACCGACCTGTCCGGAGCAAGACTTTCTAATGCTTCATTCTGGGGCGCGGATTTATCCGGAGCTAACCTTGAAGGGGTTTCTGGACTAAATCAGCTGCAATTGGATACCGCCTGCGGCGACGAGAAAACGGTCCTGCCCGGCAATCTCTCAATCAGCGAATGTGCGCCGTAAACCGGAGCAGCTGTTAACTCAATTTAGCCAACAACTCCGGCAATTCACCAAGATGATCGATGCTATGGAAACGGGCGTTATCAACCGGCGCTTCTGCATGTTCATGCACCCATGTTAAATCATGGGGAACATAAACACCGACGCTGCCAGCCTCAATTGCCGGAATTATATCGCTTTTAAGCGAGTTCCCCACCATCATGCTTTCAAGCGGCGTCCGGCCCGCGTTACTAAAAATCCGCTGATACGTATGCCGGTTTTTTTCACTGACAATCTGGACGTCGTCAAAGAGATCTCCCAACCCTGATTGGGCGAGTTTACGCTCCTGATCGAAAAGATCGCCCTTGGTTATCATAACCAGTCGATATCGGCCGTGAAGTTCCATCAATGTTTCGCGGACATATGGCAGTGTTTCAACCGGGTGACGCAACATCTCCCGACCTGTACGCAGTATGTCATGCAGCACACTCGCCGGGACCTTGTCCTCCGTTACCTCTATCGCTGTTTCTATCATCGAGAGGGTAAACCCCTTGATGCCGTATCCATAGAATTCGAGGTTTCTCCGTTCCGCCTCAATCAGGCGCTCCGTAATATGGTCGCTGTCCGCAAAATCGCCGAGAAGAGCCGCAAATTTTTCCTCCGTCATACGGAAAAAATATTCGTTCTGCCAAAGGGTATCATCGGCATCAAAGCCGATTACTGTTAGAGAGTTAGAGGACATATCGCGACACAGCCTTCAAAGCGGAAATTTTAATTGCAGCGTTATTCCGCAGCCCGGTCGGGAATAATCTTGCCAGGGTTCATAATATTGTCCGGGTCCAAAGCCCGTTTCACGGCGGCCATCACATCAACCGCCTCCCCATGCTCCATATACATATACTTCTTCTTGCCGAGCCCGACACCATGCTCTCCGGTACAGGTGCCGTCCATGGAGAGGGCACGCTCGATCAGCCGGGCGTTGAGCCGTTCCGCTTCCTTCAGTTCTTCAGGGTTTTCTTTCTTGATAACGAAAGAAAGATGGAAGTTTCCATCCCCCACATGACCAACGAGCGGCGCCACCAGAAAACTTTCGGCAAGATCCTTCTTTGTTTCCAGAATACAATCGGCAAGGCGTGAAATAGGAACACAGACGTCCGTTGCCCAAATCTGGGCCCCGTTACGCAGTGCCATGGCCGCGTAGGCGGCATCGTGTCGTGCCTGCCAAAGCTTGGTGCGTTCTTCCGCCTGTGTCGTCCATTTGAACCCTTCCGCACCGAATTCAGAGCAAATCGCACTTACTTGTTCCGCCTGCTCCTGAACGGATGCACTGCTGCCATGAAATTCAAGGAAAAGTGTCGGCTGAACCGCCAGGTCCAGATTGGAATAGCGGTTAACCGCATCCACCTGCACTTCGTCCAGAAGCTCGATCCGCGCAACCGGGATGCCGCTCTGGATTGTCAGGATTACACTCTTGATGGCTCCCTCGATATCCGGGAACGAGACAGTTGCCGCCGAAATAGCCTCCGGAATGCCATAGAGCCGAAGCGTCACCTCAGTAATTATGCCCAGCGTCCCTTCGGATCCGATATAGAGCTTGGTCAGGTCGTAGCCTGCCGCACTTTTTTTGGCCCGATGACCAGTCGAGATTACGCGCCCGTCGGGCAACACAACTTTAAGGCTCAGAATATTCTCACGCATGGTACCGTAACGCACCGCATTGGTTCCTGACGCGCGGGTTGACGCCATGCCGCCAATTGACGCATCTGCCCCGGGGTCGATCGGGAAGAACAGGCCGGTATCGCGCAAATACTCATTAAGTTGCTTGCGCCGGACTCCGGGCTGGACCGTACAGTCCAGATCTTCAGGACTTACCCGCAATATCTCGTTCATCTCGTTGAGATCAATCGAAACGCCCCCGTAAACAGCATTTACATGCCCCTCAAGAGAGGTCCCTGCCGCGAACGGAATAACCGGAACTTTATGTGTCGCGCAAACCGAGACTATGCGAGAGACTTCTTCCGTACTTCTGGCAAAACAGACGGCGTCGGGAGCTTTGGGAAAATGCCAACTCTCATCCTTACCATGCTGTTCGCGCACGGCGGCGGCGGTTGAACAGCGCGTTCCAAGAATTTCCGTTAGTTCAGAAATCACCTGATCCATTTTTGGATGTCTGCTCGTCATAATAGCTCCCTCATTCCTCCGCCGACTGGGCTGGTCAGCCACTTTCTTTAACAGTATCATATAACCCGCCGTCCATTTAAAGGAAGAAGAAATAAGGACTGATAATGAACAAATCCGCTATGACCCTGATCCACGAACAACCCGTGCTCCCGGAATGGATCGATTACAACAAACATATGAACGTGGCTTATTATGTTCTGATATTTGACCAGTCGCTGGATGAATTCCTGGATGAGATTGGACTTACGCGGGAGTATCGAAGTTCCGCAAACTGCACTGTTTATGTCCTTGAAACCCATGTCACCTATATTCAGGAAGTACATGAAGGTGATCCGCTGGAAATTTATGCACGGGTTTTGGATTGTGATGAGAAGCGGATGCATCTTTTCCTGGAGATGCGCCATCGGGACAAAGGATTCCTCGCGGCAACATCCGAGCAAATGATCATGCATTTGAGTGTAGAAGATGGACCGAAAGCGGCCCCTATGCCTGAGTTTATGCAGTCAAACTTGCAGGAACACAAAGACCGGTTTGCCGATGCACCGCCGCCCCAACAAGCTGGTGCCGTGATCGGAATCCGACGCAAATAATAAACACCGCCATATAAAGCGGTGTTTCTTCAGATGTTGAATTTTATCCTGGCGAGGTCAGGCAGCCTGGTTGCCTGCAATTGTACCATTGCCGAGCTTGGCAATTAGGTAGTCGACATTCTCACCGTCAAACTCATCCTGAAAGTGGGTAAGAACGCGCTCTATAACCTGGTTGCGGTAGCGTTCACGGTCTCCCGGGGAGCCATCGAAATCAAGCTCGGTGGCCACCTCCAGACCAACCTTCATGATCTTCTGGAGTCCGTCCGAGAAATTTAACTTCTCGCACAGCTGTCTCAGACCTTTCCCGCTGGCATCGTTGACCAGGATATGGATGTTTGAAACCGCAATGTTCGAATATTTCGCCATGGCCGTTTCGAAGAAATCAACATCCCCGACACACAGGGCACGCAAGATAATTGTCGGGGTCAATCGGCCGTTCGCATGCAGTTGATCGATCAGGTCGACAAGATCTGAACGGCTTGCGCCCTCCTTGATAAGGCCGATCATCGTCTTTTCCCGACTTTCCAGAATGAGGTCCGTTGCCATACTGGGGGACATTTCATGATGAGTCACAAGATGTTCACGGAGTTTGTCCGACACCATAGTCACCAGACGCTCAGTTACCGTGATCGGGAGTTTACTCCGGTGGGCCATCGGCGCCTGTACTTTCTCACTTTCGCCAAACTGATCCAGTACCTTTTCATAGGTTGCATCCGAGATTTCAGCGCCGTCATTTTGCATAAGCGTCGCAACGACGTCCTCTGATCCACTGTCCGCCAGCTTTGCGGAAACAGTTTCCGATACGGTCTTCCGGCTTGCCACGGCGATTTGGTGCAAATCGGATTTTGATCCTATGATGTCTAGGAGGTCTTCATCGCTGAGCGCATTTGAGAAACTGAGCATCGGGGTAGCGACATCGGCAATATCACTGGCAAGAGTTATCGCAATATCATGGGACAGGTCAGGGACTGATTTTAAGGTTTCCGCCAAGGTTTGGCGGACCAGGACTTCGGTATCATTCACGAGGATACGAAAAATTTCCTCAGCTTCATGACGTTCTTTATTGCTGAAGCCCGTGCCCGTCATGCTTACCGCGATCTTCTCTACCGTTTCCGCCCGTGCTTTCGCGGAGCGATCCGTCAGCAGTCGTTCAACATCCGCTGGACATAAAGAACCGTTATTAGACACGTTGGCTCCAGTATTCTAAGTTGTTCAGAAGCTTCAGTGTGTCAAAATTATATTAACATTCCCCTAACTTGACCTCTCCTCGATGACTTCCTTTACCGCACGAATCTGGGTTTCAACATTGATGTCGAGATAGCTAATAATTTCTAAATCCCGATCCTCGAATACATCCACGCCGGGTTTCCCCGATTGCCATTCACTGATTTTTTCATCGCGGGCAATGATCAGTTTCTCAATTTGGGGACGGAACAGCACTAACATTGCCGTCAACCAGCGGTTGGCCGGCCAAGACGGGGTACAATGATCAATGATGAATCCATACAGCATATCGATTACGTCGTTTTTCTCGTACCAGTTTTCCCCGGTTACCCACCGGTTCGTGGTAAAAAGCGCAATTGGAAAGCCCGCACTGTTCATTGAGATAGCGATAAGGTGACAGATAATTTCGTCTTCTTCTGTCGGCCATTCAGCATCTCCATCGTAGGGTACCGGTTCCACCCCTTCCCGCATCCCTTTCTTGCGTAAAAAGGTGTGAAAATGCCCATGCTCTCCCTCGCGATGGGCATGGTAATAATACTGGGCATGGGTTTCGTTATCATATACATCCCCTTCGGGGTAATGGTCCCATTCATAGAATGTTCCCTGACCCTTCAGTATTTCGCCGACAATATTCGCGTCGCCCTTCTTCAAAACCCGATAGCATTCCAGAATCTCATCTGCGGCCGCATTCATTCGGTCAAGCCGTTTCGGCGGCAAAGCTCTCAACGCGTCCCGTAACTCATTTGAGTTCTTGATCATTCCGCCCGCAGCATTCTTTCCGAGATTGTCCATCTTGATCATTTTATTCTTTCTTCCTCCATCACCAAGCGGAATCCGATCAGTATCTGATCACTGCCGATGGTCGCGTTCACCAACCCGCTTCGCGGCAAACACCACAGTGCTTGTTGCCCATTCGACAAGCTTACCCAACGCGCCGGTTCGAACCCTGCCAAAGAGCGCACAAATATTTTGGGCGGTCGCGATTAGGTATTTCGGTCTAGTCCCTGTCTGACACCAATATAAACACGGGAGGACACAGCAGAATATGTTTTCACGAGAAGGTGATAGATTGTGTTTGTCCATAACCCCGACCGCGACGTTATGTCTCTGTTCCGCTCAATACGGCTATGCTATCTCACTGGGTAAATGCCGATGGCTAAAATAAATGGTGAAAGGAAAAACCATGAAAACGATGAGACGGGCGACCCTTGGAATTTCCCTTGCTGTCTCCCTAGCAGCGACTTCCGCTCTCGCGGATGGCGACGCCGCGAAAGGCGAAAAGGTCTTTAAAAAATGCCAGGCCTGCCACACTGTCGAGCAAGGCGGTAAGAACAAGATCGGCCCAAACCTGTATGCTATTGTTGGGAAAAAGTCTGCGTCCGTTGAAGGCTATGATTACTCAAAGGCTATGCAGGAAGCAAACCTTACCTGGGATGATGAAACCCTGAGCGAGTATCTGAAGAAGCCAAAAGCTCTTGTGAAGGGAACCAAGATGAGTTTCGCTGGCCTGAAAAAGGAAAGCGATAGAGAAAACCTAATCGCCTATCTGAAAACATTCCAGTAACCTAAATTTCGCGCACAAATAACTGGCAGCACCGGCTATTTGTGCGCATATGAGATAAATATACCTCCGATAACGGCAAACCTTATAGGTATAGTAAGGCCACCTCAGGTGGAACCGCATCTTTCAAGGCATATATCACAAGCCCGGTGCCGTTCCCGGTGTTTTCGACGGATCAATCGATAATTCTATAGTGGCGCCATTGGCATTGATATCTTATTGCCCTGGTACAAGGTCACAAGGCAGAACACGCCCATCGCTGCCCGCCCCTTTTTTGCCCACGGAACCAAAGTTTCTGTATGTTGGGGCCAAACATTTGAAAAAATTAAGACCTTCTTTACATAGTAAGTTTATACGTTATTTACGAAGCAACAGGTATTGCCGCGTAAAGATCTGTAAATAATTATTTCGATAGAGAATTAGTCCATTGAATACAAGAGGTTTAGCTTCTAAACGACCGACGGGCCATGATCCCGCTGGGATTACTCAATCCGCGGCGCAATACGGACCTGCTCTTAAACTCAACTACAACAAGTTGCGGTTGCTTGTCCTTGAGACAGGTGACCATATTCTCAACTTCTGCAATGACATCAATATCCCTATTGCAGCCCATGAAAACAGTTATAATGAATCTGTCGCAAAAGACATCGCGGCAGGTGTCTATAACTGTATCATTATTGATGGCGCAGACGGCGATTGTAAATTTACAGACGTCCTTGAGGAAACATCCAACAAACCGCCATTCCTTCCGGTAATTGTTATCGACGGTTCCCTCAACCTCCTTCGCGCAGGCGCTTCGGAAAACATTGCGAGTAAGGACCTTTCTGCGGAACGGCTTGAAACGGCACTTTTCAACGCTGACCGACTTTGCAAGCTGAATAATCGAACGGCAATACTAGAAATGGAACTATCCGCCTTTATTGAGGAGGATCCATTAACGGCGTTGCCCGGGCGCAGCAAATTCCGCGTGCGGATGGCCAAGGCAATCGAAAAAGCGCACAACGCGAAAAAATCTGTCTCCCTGATCATTCTCGACTTGAACAGTTTTAAGGAATTAAACGAAAGCCGAGGCCATGACTTTGGTGACGAAGTTCTAAAAACAGTTGCCAAGCGGCTATTTAAATTTGCCCCCTATAATTCGATCGTTGGGCGACTTGGTGATGACGAATTCGCCCTTCTCGCCGTTGATCAGAATTTCACCAAGGAAGCCGGCAACATTGCTGCACGCCTGCAGCTTGAAATTCGCAAACCTTATATCATTGAAGGCCAGAAAACGGATGTGAGTGCAACAATTGGCCTCGCTCAGCTTGATGACCACGATACGGCAGACGGGTTGCTGCATAAATCCATATCTGCGCTCTATGCCGCGAAGCGGGATAAGGTACCGTTCACGGTTTATACCCACGAAGACGATGTTGAACGTCGACAGCAGCTGCGGTTGGCGCAGGACTTACCGGATGCCGTAATCAATAATCAGCTGCTGCTGAACTATCAGCCGATCGTCCGGATCAGTGATCAGCAGGTTATTGGTGTTGAAGCCTTGGTGCGGTGGATGCATCCAAAGCAAGGACTTATCTTCCCCGACAGTTTCATTCCTCTTGCGGAAGGATCAGGCTCCATTGAAGCATTGACCGAATGGGTTCTGGAAGAAGGAATAAGGCAAGGAAGTCGCTGGTTGGCCGATGGAAACAGACTTTCGGTTTCAGTCAATATCTCTGCACTGATTTTGCATAATCCCTCTTTCCCGGATATGGTGGCGAGAAAGCTGGAAAACATCGGTTTCCCCGCAGAGCTTTTGAAGCTTGAGATAACGGAGAGCGCCATCATCTCTGATGTCAGCCGGGCAACCGAAATTGTTAACCGCCTTCATGAAATGGGCGTGTGTCTCTCAATCGACGATTTTGGAACCGGGTATACCTCGCTTGCCTATTTGCGGAAGCTCCCGGTGGACGAGATCAAAATCGATAAAAGCTTTGTCATGAATATGATGCACGCCGCCGATGACGAAGTGATTGTCCGCACCTTACTTGACCTCGCGAAAAGTCTTGGCCTATCGGTTGTCGCCGAAGGTGTGGAAGACGCTCTGATTTGGAGAATTTTGGAGGCTCTCGATTGTGATGTTGCACAAGGCTATTTCATGAGCCGACCCGTCGATATTGATACATTTAATGCCTGGCTGAAAGTTCAGCCCTGGAAAGACGAGCTGAAATAACCATTCCGGTCAAACTCCGTTTGACGCCATGGCACATATCCCTGAGAATAATGGAAAACAAGGGAGTTGCTCATGTCGGAATTTGGTCCGGACGTCATTATCAACAAAGCCGCCTATCTTCATCCCAGTGCCCTGATCTACGGCAAGGTCCGCCTTGAAAAAGGAGTCTCGCTCTGGCCCTACACGGTCATCCGCGCTGAATCCGAGGAAGTCGTGATCGGGGAATATACCAATATCCAGGATTTCGTCATGATCCATATTGGCGCATCAACCGGCACCATTGTTGGCTCCCACTGTTCGATTACCCATCATTGCACGTTGCATGGCTGTACAATCGGTGATAACTGCCTGATTGGCATTAACACAACGATCATGGACGGCTGTGTTATCGGGAACAACTGTATAATCGCGGGGCATAGTTTTCTAAAAGAAGGAACAGTCATTCCGGATAACTCGATTGTCATGGGTACCCCTGGAAAGGTCGTTCGGACACAAAATAATTATGCCCGTTGCCGGTTAAACGCCTTCATGTATTATCGCAACGCGCTAGCCTTCAAGCACGGCAAACACCGTGAATGGGCTTCCGAAGAATGCCTGAAGGAAATGCAGAGTGAAATGGACAAACTTCAGAAAGAACAAGCCGCCCTTGAACAACAGACCTGAAGGCAGGTCAGGCTTTTAATTTAGTGAGAGGCAATATGACGGAAATGCAAAATCCCTATCTCATGTTCCTTGGTGACGTGGGAGATCAACTGGCTGCAAAAACCGCAAAAGGGATCGTCGACTGGCGTCCGGAATGGTGTGTCGGTCAATTGAAGCTGGAAGGATGTGCCGCGGACCTCGGCATCAAGGATATGTCCATTGCGGAGGGAATTGAAAACGGCGCGAAAACCATGGTTGTCGGTATCGTGAATTCGGGGGGATTCCTGCCGGATCACTGGATTTCCGTTATTGTCGAAGCATTGGAGGCCGGCATGGACGTGGCAAGCGGCCTGCATATTCGTCTCGGAGACGTTCCGGAGATCAAAGCCGCAGCGGAACGCAACGGACGCGCCCTGTTCGATGTCCGTCATCCGTCGCGCAATGTCCCGACGGGAAAGGGAACGCCGCGCCAGGGAAAGCGGTTGCTCGCTGTTGGAACAGACTGTTCCGTTGGCAAGATGTATACCGCCCTCGCCATAGAGAAAGAAATGCTAAATCGCGGCATGAAAGCGGATTTCAGGGCAACAGGCCAGACAGGAATTTTCATTGCCGGATCCGGTATATCCATCGATGCCGTCGTCGCCGATTTCATTTCCGGAGCAGTTGAGGAACTGTCGCCTGAAAATGAAGCGGATCACTGGGATATTATCGAGGGGCAGGGTTCACTCTTTCACCCGTCCTTTGCGGGTGTTAGCCTTGGACTACTCCACGGCGCGCAGGCCGATGCCCTTGTGCTCTGCCATGAACCAACGCGTACCCACATGCGCGGGCTGCCACATCAACCCCTGCCAGACCTTAAAACCTGCATGGAGTTGAACCTCACGACGGCACGGCTGACAAACAAGAATGCCAAGTTCATCGGCGTCGCGATCAACACTTCCGGCCTGTCGGACGCTGATCGGCTGGACTATCTTGCCAAGATCGAAAAGGAACTGGGACTTCCGGCCGTTGACCCGTTTAAGGATGGCACAGCGCCAATCGTCGATAATCTGCCATGACCAAGCGGCAACTTGCGGCAAAATCGGAAAGCTGGACCATTGCCGGTAGCTTCAGAATAAGCAGGGGCGTAAAGACCGCAGCGGAAGTCGTTGTGGTTGAAATTACCGAGGATGGCGTGACAGGGCGCGGCGAATGCGTGCCCTACGCCCGATATGAAGAAAGTATCCGCTCCGTCCTTGGGCAAATATCCTCTGTTCGCGATTTTATTGCCGATGGATTGACCAGGGACGGCCTCCTGACTGTCATGCCGTCCGGTGCGGCCCGCAATGCCGTCGATTGCGCGTTATGGGACCTGGAAGCAAAGCTAAGCGGCAAGACGATTGCAGAAATCGGGGGCATTCCAGCACTGGGGCCTACGATTACCGCCTATACACTATCTCTTGATAGCCCTGAAAATATGGCAATTGCGGCGAAGAAACATAGTAACCGCCCCTTGTTCAAGCTCAAGCTGGCGGGAGAGGGTGATCTGGAACGCGTGACCGCAGTTCGCAACGCCGCGCCGCGAACGCGTCTGATTGTTGATGCGAACGAAGCCTGGACCGCGGATATGATGCGCGAATACTGTCCCAAGATGGCCGATCTTGGTGTTGAATTGATCGAACAGCCTCTTCCAGCGGGCGAAGACTCGGTTCTCAGTGATATCGAGCGGCCAGTTCCAATTTGTGCCGATGAAAGCGCGCATGACACGGCTACTCTCGATGATGTTGTTGAACTATATGATTATATCAATATCAAGCTCGACAAAACCGGTGGATTGACTGAGGCGCTGCTGCTTGCCGAAGCGGCGCGGGAATTCGGACTTGGCGTCATGGTTGGCTGCATGCTGGGAACCAGCCTCGGCATGGCCCCTGCCATGTATCTTGCATCCTATGCACGTTTCGTAGATCTGGATGGCCCCTTGCTTCTGGAAAAAGATCGCGAACACGGTATCCAGTTCGATGGCAATGTCATGCATCCCCCATCCCGCAAACTGTGGGGGTAGGCTGCCCTACCCCCTTTTCAGTCAGCGACCCTTGAATTCCGGCGCGCGCTTTTCGACAAAGGCAACAGCCGCACCCTTGTGATCTTCCGTCTCGAAAGAACGGATCATCTGGTTTGCTTCCCAGTCAAGCACGTCGCTCAAAGTCCCTTCGGAGGCCGTATTGATATTCTTCTTCATATATCCGATGGCCACGGTCGGCAGGCTTGCAAGGCGTTTCGCCATAGCGTCGGCTGCGGCAGGAAGTTCATCCGCCGGAACCGACTTGTTGACCATCCCGATGGTTTCGGCCTCTTTTCCGAGAACGACATCAGCCGTGAAATAAAGTTCCTTCGCCTTAGCCTCACCGAGAAGCTTGGTCAGGAAGTAAGTGCCGCCGAAGTCACCGGACAAGCCCACTTTCGAAAAAGCAGTGGTGATCTTGGCATCATCTGCGGCAATCCGCATATCGCAAGCCATGGCGAGAGAGAAGCCCGCTCCTGCGGCCGGACCGGGAATAACGGCGAGAGTCGGCTTTGGCATCTCATGAAGCAAACGGCTTACCTCCATACGCTCCCGCAAGTCCTGGATTTTCTCATCCAAGTTGACCTTGGCGCCCGCGTTCGCCGCAAACCCCTTCACGTCGCCGCCCGCACAGAACGCCCCGCCAGCGCCCGTCAACACAACGGCGCGAACCGAATTATCCTTCGCGAGGCGGGCAAGCTTCTCGCTCAGCCCATCCATCATTTCCCGTGTAAAGGCGTTACGCGCCTCCGGCCGGTTCATGGTCAGTGTCGCGATCCCATTTTCAATCTTTTCAAGAAGTACATCAGACATATTTATTTTCCTTATTTTGAGTTCATCTGAGAACTGGTTTTACTGACGCGGTAACTGCTGTTCGACCAACCGCGCCCAAATGCTGGCGCCAATCGACAGCACCTCGTCATTAAAATCAAACTCGGGATGATGGACGGCGTGAAAATGCGTTTCATCATTGGTCCCGAGAAAAAAGTAACATCCAGGGCAAGCCTCCAACATGAAGGCAAAGTCCTCGCTGCCCATCCGGATTGGCGTATCCATATTTACGTTTTCATGCCCCACAACCTCGACTGCGGCCCTGGCTGCAATCTGCGTTTCCTTTTCGTGGTTGACGACACTCGGGTAGCGTCGCTGATAATCAAGGGTGATTTCCACGCCATGTGTCGCCGCAACACCAGCACAAATCTCCCGGATACGGGATTCCACCAGATCGCGTATCTGGGCCGTCATTGCCCTGATGGATGCGGACAACGTTGCCTCCTGCGGAATAATATTAATGCCGGTACCCGCCTGAAACTGGGTCACGCTGACGACGGCATTATCAACGGGCCCGACATTGCGCGCGACAATCGTCTGAAGGGCTGTGTAAAGCTGCACTCCGGCAGCAATCGGGTCATTGGTCAGATGGGGATAGGCCGCATGCCCGCCCTTACCCCTTATCTTCATGACTGCTGTATCGGCAGACGCCATGATCGGGCCAGTGCGCACATTGAAGGTACCGCGCGGCATTCCGGGCTGATTATGAAGGCCGTAGACGCCATCGCAGGGGAAGCGGTCAAACAGCCCGTCCTTGACCATCGCGTCCCCACCGCCGCCGCCTTCTTCGGCTGGCTGAAAAATAAAGTGAACCGTTCCATCGAAATTAAGGGTTTCGGCCAGATACTTTGCAGCCCCCAACAAAATTGCCGTATGTCCATCATGGCCGCAGGCATGCATCTTGCCGTCAATCGTCGATTTATGGGCGAACTCATTCTCTTCCTGCATCGGCAGGGCATCCATATCTGCCCGAATGCCGATAGTGCGGGAACTTGTCCCTTGCCCCTTCAGTACACCGACAACGCCGGTTACACCGATGCCCTCATGTACCTCAAGCCCCCAGCTGCGTAGTTTTTCTGCTACAATCGCCGCCGTACGGCGTTCCTCAAAGCAAAGCTCAGGATGCTGATGAAGATCCCGCCGCCACGCCTGCATCTCTTCATGGGTCTCCGCTATCCGGTTATTGACAGGCATCCCCGTTCCCCTATTTTTTGCTTATTCTTTGATGGTTTTCATGGTGCCACCCTTTCGAAGGAATGGCAATATCCGGCAGAATTGCATCTAAGAATTCAGAAATTGATTTAATTGTCATATTCTTCTTTTATCTTTCGGTTTCTGGACTATATAAATCAGCTTGTGTGCAAGTGCGAAAGGATTGCTTGCTAATCTCGCGATCAGCGCTATACTGCGCGCGCTTTTTATAAAGACGAAGTATATATCATGGAAATTCGGAACGTAGCGATTATCGCCCATGTCGATCATGGGAAGACAACTCTTGTGGATGGGCTCTTGAAACAGAGCGGGACGTTCCGGGATAACCAGAATGTGGCCGAACGCGCCATGGACAGCAATGATCTGGAGCGGGAACGCGGGATCACGATCCTTGCCAAATGTACCTCTGTCGAATGGGAAGGTTATCGCCTGAATATCGTGGATACACCGGGCCATGCCGATTTCGGCGGTGAAGTGGAACGTATTCTCAGCATGGTAGACGGGGTTGTGGTTCTGGTCGATGCCGCTGAAGGTCCGATGCCGCAGACGAAGTTTGTGACGCAAAAAGCACTTGGGCTTGGCTTGAAACCCATCATCGTCATCAACAAGGCGGATCGCCCCGACGCCCGTTCCAATGAAGTGTTGGATGAATGCTTTGACCTGCTCGTCGCCCTCGACGCGAACGAGGACCAACTCGACTTCCCGGTCCTGTATGCGTCCGCCAAGGAAGGCTGGGCGGTTACGGATTTATCCGAACCGAAGGAGAATCTTCATCCTCTGTTCAACTTGATTGTCAAGCATGTGAATGCGCCTGAAGTTGATGAGAAAGCTCCCTTTCGCATGCTTGTCACCACGATTGAGGCCAACCCCTATCTTGGTCGGTTGTTGACAGGCCGGGTGGAAAGCGGCGTCCTGAAGACAAATGACCTGATCAAGGGTCTAAGCCGCAAGGGGGGCAAGATCGAGGATGCGCGCGCAACGAAAATTATGGCCTTCAGAGGACTTGAGCGCGAAACCATCGCAGAGGCACGCGCTGGCGATATCGTTTCTGTAGCCGGTCTCGTGAAAACCACTGTCGCAGATACACTCGGCACGCCCGAGGAAACCCAGCCAATCGATGCGCAGCCGATCGATCCGCCGACGATCTCGATGACATTTGCAATTAACTCTTCGCCACTCGCAGGCCGCGATGGCGACAAAGTGCAAAGCCGGGTGATCCGGGCACGCCTGATGAAGGAAATCGAGGGCAATGTCTCCATTCGTGTCGAGGACAGCCCTGAAGCGGATTCCTATATTGTCTCCGGTCGGGGCGAGTTGCAGCTCGGGGTTTTGATCGAGACGATGCGCCGTGAAGGATTTGAATTGTCCATCAGCCGCCCGAGAGTTCTGTTCCGGGAAGGCGAAAATGGCGAAACACTTGAGCCGCTCGAAGAAGTTGTTGTCGACGTCGATGACGAGTTTTCAGGTGTCGTGGTTGAGAAAGTCGCCCTTCGCAAGGGTACGATGACTGACATGCGCCCATCTGGCGGTGGCAAGACACGAATCACATTCCTGTGCCCCACCCGTGGCCTGATCGGCTACCATGGCGAGTTCCTGACCGATACGCGTGGAACCGGTATCATGAACAGACTATTCCATTCCTATGTTCCGCATAAGGGAGAAATTCCCGGTCGGCGCAATGGCGTGCTTATCTCCAACTCTACAGGCAAGTCTGTCGCCTTTGCGCTTTGGAACCTTGAGGCACGCGGCTTCTTCTTTGTTGGAAGCGGCATCGACGTTTATGAGGGCATGATCCTTGGCGAACATAACCGCCCCAACGATCTGGAAGTCAATGCACTTAAAGCCAAGCAGCTTACAAATATCCGGGCATCGGGAACAGATGAGGCGGTTCGCCTTACGACCCCGCGTAAACTAAGCCTGGAGCAGGCAATCGCCTATATTGACGACGATGAGCTGGTGGAAGTAACGCCAAATCACATTCGACTGCGCAAGCGCCATCTCGATCCACATGAGCGTAAAAAAGCCTCCCGCGAGAAGGTCGCCAGCTAACCCTCCGCACAGAATTTCAGGCGCCCTTGCAGCATCCTAAAATAAGGGTGGCGATTAATGGCGACTTGTGGAAACATATGTCTGTCTTAACAATAACAAAAACCAAATGAGGATAGAATGGCGTTAATTGACGTAGTTGCCGAAGTCGCGGGGAAGGTCTGGAAAGTCGAAGCTGAGGTCGGTCAGCAACTGGAAGAAGATGACGACGTCGTCATTCTGGAGAGCATGAAAATGGAGATTCCTGTGGGCGCGCCCGCCGAAGGAACGCTCAAGGAAATCCTTGTCGGTGAGGGCGATGCGGTCGCGGAAGACCAGGTCATTGCCAGAATAGAAACCTGAACGGATATTTGCCGTAATCTGAAAGTTAGTCTACCAGAGCCAGGTCGCCGGATCGGGGACCGGTTCTTCGCGTGCGTGTAGCTTTAGGCCTTTGGCACAACGAATGATAAACCAGATATAGGCTGCCAGGATTATCAAGAATCCGATGCCGGCGAATACCAGCAACGACCCGATTACGCAGTACAGGAAGAATATCCAGAAGCTGCGGATCTGGTAGCGAAAATGCGTCTCAGCCCAAGGCGCACCGTCCCCCCGGTTTATATAGGCCATTATAACACCGACTAAATGTGCTATCGGAATAATGAGGCCAGCCAGATAGATAATATAAACTTTCTGCACCATTTTTGCAGCTTCCCGCATCCGGGGGCCATCTTCTGTTCGTTCAGTGACGTTATTCATTCCCGCGCCCTTTCCGGCTTACTCCATGCCTTCCAACGCTTCTTGCAGCAGGAGGTAGACTTTTCCTACGTCCGCCGTAATAAAGGCATCTGAAAGCAGCTCGGAATGATCGACGGCGCCGGCCTCCGCCATGATTTCACGGAACTCCGATACATACTGATCTGCGAATCGGCGGAAATCGCCGCTGTCACGATACCGTGCACGGATCTTGTCCGCGTCGCGTGACTTCAATAATTTCCGTGTGAAAATACCCTTTTCACCCTTCCGATATCGCCGCCATAACTCCTCCGACAGGCTGCTGTCCATGATCCTGTTCAGGTCGATGGTCAGGGAATTCAGGTTTTCCATGATAAACGCGGTGGACTTCATGAACTGTTCGTTACGGACCTTGTTTTTCTTCTCTAACAAGCGATCCGTTTCCTTCTTCGCCCGGGCCGCAGCCGTCGTGAGATTTGTGGTCTGCTGTTCAATTTTCTGTCCCGACAACAAAGCGTCTTCTGCCGCTTTTTCCGCGGCCGTTTTAAACGCTGCGCTCTCTTCCTTAAGGATGGTAGCAGACTGGTTGAGCGTACTTTCGACCTGTTTTACGGAGAGAGCGAGCTTCTTGTGCTGGCTTTCAAATTGCTCCCCCAATGCCCGCGCGCTTTCGTTGGCCTTGTTGGTAAAGTGGATGAGCTCTTCAGCCTGACCATGAAACAGTTTCGCGGCGCCCGAACCGGCTTCCTTCACCTGTAGGCCGGCTTCCGATATTTTTGCCGTCACTCGATCAAGGTCTTCATGGATATGACGACGAGTGTCGTCAATTTCCATTTTGTGTTTTGCCAATGCCTGATCTGCGTATTGAATGCCCTTGATCATTAATTCACTGGCCTTTGCAAGCTCGACAGATCGGCGATGGAATCTATCGCTTGCTTCCGACGCCTGATCCACTGACTGGTCTAGCATGTAAGAGCGTTCAGACAGCGTTTTCTCGACAGTCTCTACCTGTTCCGTCAACTGGCGGGCAATATCCGCGAGAGCCTGTGTTTCCTGCTGAAGAATTTCTTCCATAGCTTCGGCATGATCCTTCGCCCGGACGGAGATATCCGCAAGCTCCTCCATATGGACCTTGGCGGATCCACTCGCCTCGCTGATATGGGCAAGCGAGGAGCGGGTAACTTCTGCCAGTCGGCTGCCCTGACCTTCCGCCTTGGCAGCCACCTTGTTCAATTGCTCGACATGATCGGTAGCCTGATCACCCATCGCCCTCAACTCGGCAGAGGCGCGCTCCGCTGTCTTGGCGAGTTCAGCGGTCTGGGAATGCGCGGCCTCACCAGACTGACGCGCCTGCAAGGTTGCCCGTTCTGCTGTCGCCATGAAGTCCTGATGGTAACGTATGGTTTCCTCAATGGCGGCGGCAAGCTTGCTTTTCGAGTGATCCGCGGAAGCCCCGAGCTCTTTCTGCTGTTTGCTCAAAGCCTCACTTGCCGAGGCAAGGGTTCGCGAGGCCTTGTCAGCACTCACCTCAATTTCCGAACCTTCACGGCGCAGTTCCTCGCCCGCTTCACGCATCTTGCCTGTAACCGCATCGGAGGTCAGTTTGAGGTCTTCTGCCTGGCGCTGCAGACTGGTCCCAACTTCCGCAATCCGGCTGTTCGTATCCGTACTCGCTTCGGCCAGCAGCATCACGTCTTTTTCAAGACGCTCACTGATCTCTCGCGACATAGCCAATATCTGCTGAGAGGCTGATTCAAAAACCGCGATCTGATTGCGGAGTTGTTCCTGAATGAGCGTCGTTCTTGCACCGGTGGCTTCGGAGGCTTCATTGAGGTTTGCCGCATGGGTCGCAAGTTTTTCGCCGAGCTGATCCGCATTTCTAAGGGATTTCTCGCTTGCAGCATCGAGAAGCTCCTGTCCCTGACGGAGGCTTAGGTCTACTGCCTCGAGGCTCTGTCCGGTCGATTTTAGGATGCCTTCCAGAGTAGCTGTCTCATCCTTCAGTTTCATGCTGCTGAGCAACATTTTCTCAGTCATCTCGCTGGTTTTAACAGCAAGGTCCTGGGTATTCTCGCGGAGCAGGTCGGCGGTTTCCTGTGCGCCGGTCTCAGCCTCTTTCGCTACCTGCAACAAGCCAGCCTCCCGGCTTTCGAGTTGGTCAAGTGCCTTGTCCACTTCGGCCACGCTGTTTATCAGTGTATTCCGAAGGGCATTAAGGCGCGTAACGCCTTCATCGCTTGCAATGCTTAAGTCCGTAGTGCTTTGCAGCAGAATATCGGCGGTCTTGGAAAGCTCGGTTGAGGAGTTACGAGAAATCTCGGCGATTTCCTGCCCGCGTTCACCCAGATGCGCCGTGCCGTCATCCAGCTTCTGTCGCAGTTGATTGGCGGCATCTTCCAGGCTTTTGATCTGGTTACCGAGTGCGTCTTTGGCTTGTGCTGTTTTTTCTAAGGTCTGTGTCGCGGTTGCAAATATTTTCTCGCTCGTATCACCAAGAATTAGGGTGATGTCCTGCGATTTTTCATCGGCGACACGAATGGCATTTTCAAGCGCCTTTATCTGCGCTGCCAGAGCATCTTGAACGGATTTGCTCCGTTCCTCGGTTTCATTGGCTGCATTCTGCAGACTGCTGGTCTGAAGCGTAATCGCATCATTAAGCCGTGTGCCCTGCTCATTAATCTTGTCGATCAGAGCGTTAATCTGCTGTTCCCGGCTTTCGAGTTCGCCTTTTATCCGGTCTGATGTTTTAAGGAGACCATCCGTCGCTGAACTGGCGGCATCTCCCTGTTTTTCCAGTTGATCGGACGCGTCCTCAATTCGACGAGCCGCCTTCTCTGTTCCGTCCTGAACGGCTTTAGACTGACGTTCTAGCGCTTCAGTAAGCCGGGCAACCCGGTTTTCCGCCTCGACGCTCGGATACCCTAGGTTGGCCATTAATTGATCGAGGGCATTGCCCTTCAGGCGCGCTTCAAGTCCGCGATAAAAATAGCCAAGCAACAGCCACAAGAAGGCTAGCGGCGCAAATGCGCCCAAAAACAGGATTCCCAGGTCCAGAGGGGCAATCTGGAGAATGTCAGGCCAGCCGATTCTTGTATAAACATAGGCGCCAACAGCCACAAGCCAGCCCAAGGTCAGAAGAACGCCAATACCAAACAACCAGGCAGCACCGGATAACCCTTTATTTTCCGGAGCTTTTTGCGGCACAACATCTGTTTTCGCGGCGGGCATTGTCTCGCCGCTGCGAATTTGAACTTTCTGATGTTTTTGCAACATCACCCCTCTCCTACTAAACGATCAGAGAAGGGTTCCGCAAAAGCTTCGCTGCGTCAAGTTTTCTGATTAAATGAACCCCTCCGAAATCTGGAAATCCCTTAAAAAACGATTACTTGATAACACCTGCGTTGCGCAATTCATCGATGGTGTCATCGGCGATACCCCAGTCACGCATCGCCTCCACCGTATGTTCTCCCGGCAGGCAGGGCGGGCTCTGGATGGCCCCCTCGGTCCGGCTGAAGCGTGGTGCCGGGGCAGGCTGGACAATTCCTTCATATTCAACGAAGGTTTTCCGATGAGTGTTGTGGGGATGCTGTGTCGCTTCCATGATGGAAAGCACGGGCGCATAACAAACATCGGTTCCCAACATTATTTCATCCCATTCATCCCGGGTTTTCGTCTTGAATACCTCCGTCAGGCGCGCCTTGAGGATCGGCCAGCTTTTCTGATCCAGCTGAGGCGGCAGATCTTCCTTATCCAATCCTGTGCGTTCCAACAATTCTTTATAAAACTTCTTCTCAATGGAGCCGATCGAAACATATTTTCCATCTGCCGTCTCATAGACACCATAATAGTGGGCACCGGTATCGAGCATATTTACGCCGCGTTCATCCTTCCAGTTGCCCGCAGACATCAGACCAAAGAATATGGTCATCAAAGAGGCAGCGCCATCGACCATTGCCGTATCGACTACCTGTCCCTTGCCAGATTTCTGGGCCTCAAGGATACCGCAGACAAGACCAAGTGCGAGATAAAGTGCGCCACCTCCAAAATCGCCGACCAAATTAAGCGGCGGTACCGGAGCCTCACCTTTCCGTCCGATTGCATGTAGCACACCGGAAAGGGCAATATAGTTGATGTCATGGCCGGCCGCCTTTGCCATTGGGCCGTCCTGCCCCCAACCTGTCATACGTCCGTAGACAAGCTTCGGGTTGCGCTTCAACGCCTCGTCTGGCCCCAGTCCCATACGTTCCATGACGCCGGGACGAAATCCCTCGATAAGGCCGTCGGCCTGCTCAATCAATTTTAGGACAACCTCACGCCCCGCTTCGCTTTTCGTATCCACGGCGACAGAGCGGCGACTCCGCATCAGGAGGCTGTTGCGGGAGCTGGGCATGCTGCCAAGACCAGGATCCGACAGACGATCGATACGAACGATATCGGCGCCAAGATCCGCCAACAGCATCGCGCACATCGGACCCGGACCGATCCCGCCCATTTCAACAATTTTATATCCAGATAATGGCCCCATTATTTTTTCCCTTTTTAATTATTATAGACCTAAGTGATTCCAGCTAATTTATACCGTTCCAGATTGAACTGTCATCCCTTAAAGTTGCAGAGACTCTGGCGCACGCCTCAAATACTGGCATATCAACAAGGCCATGGCGCAACTTCCCGCCATAAAGAAATAGGCCCCGACTGAAAAGCTTTCATAAAGATAGCCTGAGAAGAACAGGCCTCCGCCCATTATCAGCCCGAGAGATATGGCCGAATAAAGACCCTGTGCCCGCGCCGACATCTCAACAGGTATTTTTTCCGTGATAAACCGCATAGCACCCAGATGGGCTGCCGCAAAGGTTACGCCATGGAGCATTTGTATGAAAATTAAAACGGGAACATCCGGTGACAATCCCATTACTGTCCACCTTATCATGCCCGATATGCCGCCGAGGACAATAAGCTGTAGCGGGCTAAAGGATTTGAACAAATGTTTGGCAAAGGCGAACAGAATTATTTCGACGATCACCCCTTCCGCCCACAGAAATCCAATCGTTGCATCGCTAATTCCCTGCTTTTGCCAATGAAGGGTCCCGGCTGCGTACAGAATGGCATGACTTCCCTGAATTAACCCGGCGGCCAGGAGAAAGACAAGAAAGGGCGGGGATTTCAACAAGCGACGAAGGCCTTTTTTGCCTTGTTCACTGGGACTTATATGCACTTCGGGAAGCAGCAGACAGCACAGAAACAAAAGCAGAAAGGCGGCGGAGAGCATGACCGGGATGAAATCAGGAGTCCGTTCAGCCAGTAGCAGGCCACCAAAGAAGGACCCGCCAATAAAGGAAATCGACCCCCAAAGGCGAATGCGCGGATAGTCTATATTCCGAGTTCTCCCGAGAGTGAGAACCAGGTTGTCGCCAACGGCACTAAAGGAAGAAATTAGAATTCCGATAGACAAAGCCACCGCAAAAATCTGCAGAAACCCATCAACAACGAAATACAGCTGAAACAGTGCAAGAGAAAGCGCGGACATGATCACCAGTGGGGCACGCCGCCTGCCAAAATAATCCGCAAGGGAAGTAATCATCGGGGTGAACAGAATTTTGGACCACACGGGCGCAGAAAGAACAATGCCAATTTCTTCCGCTGATAGCCC
Organism: Sneathiella sedimenti; assembly: GCF_017313765.1. Lineage (GTDB taxonomy): Bacteria > Pseudomonadota > Alphaproteobacteria > Sneathiellales > Sneathiellaceae > Sneathiella > Sneathiella sedimenti. The sequence continues at coordinate 115,274 of NZ_JAFLNC010000006.1, forward strand.
CTTAAAGGAAAGCCAGACCGGCCAGAACGGTAATTGAAGCCCGACAATTAGAAATAGCGCGGCATAAAACGGCGCCAGCCGAATGGACAGGAAAAAATCGTTAGAAGTGAACGGAGGCACGTACGGCGTCTTTCTGATTACAGCGTCAAGTTATTCCTAGGGGAGTTAGACGATAGTGTAAAGCAGGCGTCATTTAGAGGGATAAATATTTGCCTATACAGATATTCTCTGGCTTAATCGGCCATCAAGAATTTGCATGAGATGAAGCAAAGGGGCGAGAGGGAAATGGGTAAAATAGTCGGCGGAATTGTAGTCGGTCTTATTGTTATCATAGCCGTCGCTGTTGGCGTCTTCTATTTCAACCTGGATAAAATGATTATTGCTGCGGTTGAAAAATATGGCTCTGAAGTCACGAAGACGGAGGTTGTCCTGAAAGAGGTTGATCTGGACCTGAAAAGCGGTAAGGGCGCACTCAAAGGCTTCAGCGTCGGCAATCCTGAAGGTTTCGACGAAGATCATTCCATTAAACTCGACAGCATCGCAGTGGAAGTTGACATTTCGGATACGAGCGAGGAAATTATTCATATCCGCGAGATCCGGGTCGAAAATCCCTCGATTATCTATGCCGTAAACCAGACCACCAATAACCTGGATGCCATTCGGAACAATGTCGACACCTTCCTGAAGGAAAAAGGCTTGTCGGGCGGCGATAAAAAAGATGAGGGCAGCGATGAAAGTGGTCCGAAACTCATCATTGATAATATATTCATCAATGGTGGACAGGTTTCCGTGATATCGCCCGTGCTTGCCGGCAAGAAAATCGACGGCAGGTTACCGAATATTCATATGACCAATATTGGTAAAGACGAAGGAGGGGCAACCCCCGGACAGGTTGCGGCAAAAGTTGTTAACGAGCTGACCGGCAAGGCCATGACGGTCATCACCGGCCTCGGGATCGGCAAAAACCTTGGTAGTTTGCTTGAAAACGCAGGCGACCTTGTCCTTAAGAAAGGCGTCGGAAAAGCCGCAGGCGAAGCCGGGGTGATCGCTGAGGACGCGGCCAAGGGCGCGGTCGATGCAGTAGAAGGCGCCGGCAAATCTATCAAGAAACTGTTTGGTGACTAGGACCTCCATTAACTAAGTAGAGATTATGGAAAAAGTAAACGAGAATATCGAGACTGTCTCGGTCTGGATTGAAATAGTGACCGACTTCGCGGTCGAGTATGGATTTCAAATATTAGGTGCCGTTGTATTCTTGCTGATCGGCCTGCTCGTCGCGAACTGGATTGGCAACAAGCTGATCGGTCTGGCGCAGGCAAAGAATATTGACGTCACCCTCTCCCAGTTTCTGGGAAGTGTTGTCAAGGCCGTGTTGATCGTTATCCTGATCATCATCACGCTCGGCAACTTCGGCGTAAGTATAGCGCCGCTGATTGCGCTCGCCGGTGCCGTTACGTTCGGCGCAACACTCGCCTTGCAGGGACCAATATCCAATTTCGGGGCAGGCATTGCGATTATCCTGACCCGACCTTTCGTGATCGGCAATGTCATTACTGTCCAGGGGGTAAGCGGGGTTGTTGACCGGATCACCCTGGGCATTACTTTCCTGACCGGAGAGGACGGGGAGCAGATCGCGGTGCCAAACAAGGAGATTGTCGGTCAGGTCATTGTCAATTCAATGGAAGTTCGGATAGTCGAGAGCAATTTCTGCGTTGCCGCCGATGTAGATCCAAAACAGATCGTCAAGCTGGTACAGGAAGCCCTCGCCAAGGTCGTGGTTGATGAGAATACCCCGCAGCCACAAGTCGGCATTCAGGATTTCACCTATGGCGGCCTTGTCATCGGCACACGTGTCTGGGTTCCGGGCCTTCAGTATTTTGAGGATAGATATGTCATTAACGCGGCGATATATGATTGTCTGCAGGAAAATGGCATCGAATTGATGAAGTTTGGGGGAACAAGTCTTGCCCTCCCCCGCCTTAATGAAGGTACAGGTCCGGCGAAACCACCGCCGATTTTATAACGGTCGCTGTGATATAGTTTTATGCATGACAACCAAATTTCCGATAACAATCATATCCGTTCCCAGATAGAATGGATGGCAACGGGAACAGGGATCAAATCAAATGAGATACGTTTTTATTGCAAGCACGGCACTCCTCCTTATGGGCTGCGCAAATTTTTCGGTCGATAACCCCAACCCCTACAGCACATATAACTACGAATATTTCGATTGCTGCCAGCAGGGCAATAGACAACGTCCATAAAAACAACAACAAAGGATAACGCCATGCCTGAAGTTAAGTTAACCCATGCGTTCGACATGCAACTCTCCGTTAAAACTCCAATTGCCAATCTCGGGAAAACCCCGCTCGGCGGACGGTTGATCGCGGATGTTACAGGCGGCGATGTCTCCGGCCCGATGCTTAGCGGTCGCATACTCGGCGGTGCGGACTGGCTTTTGATGCGCGAAGATGACGTCATGCAGCTTGACGTCCGCCTGACAATCGAGGCTGAAGACGGCGCTCTGATATACGCCCGCTACGAAGGGCTTCGCCATGGACCCAAGGAGGTCATGGACAAGATGGCGCGCGGAGAAGAAGTTGATCCCAGTCAGTTTTACTTTCGCGTTTCACCGCGCTTCGAGACCTCTTCCGCCTCGCATCTGTGGCTGAACAAGCACCTCTTTCTCGCTACCGGTGAACGTAACGCTCAAGGACCGAAATACAGCGTTTTCAAAGTAGAATAGGCTTAACCACCTTATTCACAGGATCCGTCCCAGGGAATACTGACAAATATTGTTTTCCCATTGACGCCCGGGAAGTCTTCGAACAACGCATCCAGAACCTCGTCGAACACTCCGGCAAGTGTCGGGCATCGACCGGCGGACTGCGCGCGTCCTTCGTAGATTCGAACTGGTGCCGATGAGCCCGCCGACTTGCCTTCGACAATATCTATTGCAATGAACCGATTATACTCAACCCAGGTTTGCGTGTTATAGGTCCGGCCAATCGAGCCACCGTAATATGGCCCGCTGCCTCCAAACACGCCTATCCCCATGGTTCCAAACATGGGGGAAGAGGAGGTTGAAGAACGCGGCTCCGTTCCGTCAACGCCATAGCTCACGTAAGCGATATAATCCGGATCGGGGAGATCTTCCCTTACGACAAAGCCAACCAGCCTAAGCTTGTCGGCAATTTTTGGGCGGTAATTCAGGAATTCAAGGCTCGATTCCTTGGCCTGCGGATGGGCCCGCACCACAATTGTCTTTCCATTGATGCCGGAAAGCTCTGGCGTGTAAAAGGCGGTTACATTTGCTTCCACCGTCGGGTTGGCACAACCTGCCAGCAGCATACCGGCAATGAATAGAATTAAGACCCTCATAAGTTCGCTCCAAAATCTTCCTGATCGGAATAGTCCTTTAACATTGTTCACGCGGGACCCGCAATCAACAAGAGGCTGCCCAAACAATTAGCTTTTTAACGGGGTTTACCCGAAATTGTGTTAACCATATCCGGCAATTATTTTTACTTTTCGACTAATTATCGATATAATTTTTTTGACAGGTTTTTTTGGGATATTTTCCCAATCGCGTGATCATAGCACCAAGACAATCGCGAATAGCAGCGTCGACTGTCACAACCGACGAAAAGGAGCTACAGTCGGACATTATTTTTAACCGATTGTTATATTATATAATTTTCGGCACAAGAGAGGCGGCATTAAAATGAATGTTGATGTAATTGGCAAACCCGCATTTCTGACAGACATTAAATACGGTGATTTTTTCTACACGCAGATTGGCGAGCGGATATATCCCTGCCTTAAAACCTTTATGGTCAAAAATGATACAGATATCATCGATTATGTGGTTTCTTTCATGCCTTCGGATAGAGACAGAACCCACCTTCCACGATTAATGGAAGAGCGTAATCTGACGGCCAAGACTGCCTACCGCGTCTCGTCTCCTGTCTTTCGCTCCCTCATCGTCGAGAGCTCGTTATTGATGGATATCGAGTATTGGCCCAAGCCGGGAATCGTCATTGAGAGCTCAGACGCGACCTATCTCACGATTAAGTCAGGTCCCATGCCGCACGGGCTGATGTATCTGAACATTAATACAGGCGAACTGGTCGCGTCATCGCCAAAAGCACCCTTCGTCTTTGTCATGGAATGGAAGATCGTTCTGCAGCAGGGCGGCGGTGAACAAACACTTATCCGTTTTCCTCTTGGAAGCCCGACTTTGCTGAAAAATACCGCGGTACAATAATGCTGAAATTACGCTGGAATTGATAGTGCGGTTACGGCACCGGATATGGCACCATATCTGAAACAACGAGCGGTCGGGACGAAAACTTCTACCGCTTTTTTTTGTGTCTAAATCAAAGTCTTGGGAATGGTGGGCGTAACAAGATTCGAACTTGTGACCTCTGCGATGTCAACACAGCGCTCTAACCAACTGAGCTATACGCCCCTATCTCCGCATCGTTTGCGGCGGGAATTCGCGACTTATAATGCGCCGGGAAGACCATTGCAAGCCCTAACTAATTCAGGCAGCGGATAAAGAAAGTTTCTAACTCAGTCAGGATATCGCCCGGTCATCCAGGGCGTTCCGCACAGCCTCTACCAAGGAATTGAGATGAAACGGCTTCGATAGAACTTTACTCACACCATTTATGGTATCAAGCGCCTCCATCGCCACCGCAGAAAAGCCTGTAATAAAGATGACTGGCAGGTTCGGATCTTTGTCCCGGGCATGTCGGGCAAGCTCAATTCCATTCATTCCCGGCATCACGAGATCAGAAATCAGGATATCGACATGACCGATCCCGAGTACTGGCAGTGCATCTTCCCCGTCACTGAAAGCGAGAACTTCATGTCCGGCATTTTCGAGACTTCGCGCCAGAAAGGGGCGGAGGTTTTCATCATCTTCTGCAAGCAAAATACGCGCCATGGCAAAATCTACATAATTGTCATTCAAATACAAACCGGAATTAGACTATACTATTCGAATGAGGCTGGCAAAATGAGCCGATATAAATTTTAAACTGGCACTATAGGTGAGCAACTCGATCATGGAGGCCTTTGCATCCCCAGTAAAGATTGATTGGCCCGCGGAATGGCGCATTCCCTTTGTGTTTTCGTCCCCCCATAGCGGTCGCAACTATCCGAAAGACTTTATCGACAGTGCAAGACTGGACTGCACAAAGCTGCGCCAGTCTGAGGATTTTCTTGTCGATGAGCTGTTTTCTTGCGCCCCTGTCTTTGGCGCACCGCTGCTTTCCGCGGATTTTCCACGCGCCTATTGCGACGCCAATCGTGAAGCCTTCGAGCTTGACCCGCTTATGTATAAAACGCCACTTCCTGACTATGTGATGACAACCAGCCCCCGGTTGGCCAGCGGGATAGGGACCATACCAAAAGTTGTTGGCGCCGGGCAGGAAATATATGGCGGCAAACTCGACTTCGAAGACGCACGCCAGCGCATCAATGATTGCTATTTTCCGTATCATCATGCACTTCGCCAACTGCTCGAGGCAGGCCGGAAAAAATTCGGCTATATCTATTTGCTCGATTGTCATTCCATGCCAACGGCCAACGCAACACGAGGCAGTTCACTATTCAGGACGACCAATCAGAGGCCCGATATAATCCTTGGAAACAGGTACGGCACCTCGTGCGGACCACAATTGTTTGAGGAGGTTTTTACTCGGCTGGAAGCACAAGGCTATCATGTCGGCCAGAATTCTCCTTATGCAGGCGGGTATATTACGGCCCACTATGGAAACCCGGAGAAGAATATCCATGCCCTGCAGATTGAGATTAACCGGGCGCTCTATATGGACCAGAAGAAACTGGAAACAACTGACGGATTTGAGAAACTCAAAAAAGCAATTGCCGGATTCGTACAGGACATGAGTACCGACTATAGCTCGTTGTTGACGGCGTAACGCGGATGAGCTTGCCGAATACAATAAATATCCGTCCCTCAATTTCCGAAGATATTGGCTCAATTACCGATATTTACGCGACAAGTGTTCTGACCGGCTTCGGCACTTTTGAAATTGACCCGCCCGATATGATGGAGATCACGGCACGCCGAAACGCGATTTTGGAGCAGCAACTCCCGTATCTGGTTGCTGAGCAGAACGGCGATGTGGTTGGTTTTGCATATGCCGGTGTATATAGGCCCCGTCCAGCCTATCGAAATACGGTAGAAAATTCCGTCTATGTTCGCGAAGACGGCCGGAAAAAAGGTGTTGGAAAGGCACTACTTTCCGCACTGATCGAGGAATGCCGGGAGGCCGGCAGGGTCCAGATGGTGGCGGTCATTGGTGATTCAGGCAATAAAAGTTCTATCAGCCTGCATCTCAGCCTCGGATTTCGACTCGTTGGAATTCTGGAGTCCGTTGGTTATAAGCATGATAGATGGCTCGATACCGTGATAATGCAAAAAAATCTGACTGAAGGATAAAACTGGCGCGGAATTTGCTCCTCTTAAGGCAGGAGGATGTAAATGCGTATATTAACCTGGTCACTTGCTTTAATTCTGTTTGCTCTGCAAACACCGGTATCCGAGGCGGCAAGCGTGATTGCCACTGAACCGCAATACGCAGAAACCTGCGGCAAAGCGGTAACTGCGGCTGAGCGCGCGCACCGCCTTCCCAAGCGGCTTCTGACTGCCGTTTCCCTAACTGAAAGCGGTCACTGGCACAAGGAGAAGCAGGAAATGATTGCCTGGCCCTGGACTGTTTATGCCGAGGGACGGGGGAGATATCTGCCGAGCAAGGCTGCTGCTATACAGGAAGTGAAGGCGCTAAAGGCGAAAGGCGTCAGGAATATAGATGTCGGTTGCATGCAGGTTAATCTCCACTATCATCCGGATGCGTTCGAGGATCTGGACGCCGCACTCGACCCCAAGCAGAATACGCTCTATGCCGCAAAACTACTGAAGAGTCTCAGAGAAGAAAGTCGTTCATGGAATACGGCAATCGCCCACTATCATTCCCGTACCCACAAATATAACGTTCCGTATCGGCAGAAAGTCCTGAAAATCTGGCAGAAGGAGCGGCGCAAAGACACGGAAGCCAGAATGGCGGCCGCACGCGAGGCTTACCAGCTTAAACGGGAACAGCTGGCCGAACGAATCAAGGAGGCGAGCCAGCGCCGCTTCACGCAGGAAAACAAGCAAAAGCTGGCGATGAGCCCGTCGTCGTAATCGACGTCACAGCTCCCCTTCCCAGTTACGTAAAGCCTCTTTCCGCTCAAGTCCCCATCGGTATCCATGCAGCTTGCCATCAGTGCCGATAACCCGATGGCAGGGAACAATGAGAGAAACCGGATTTGTGGCACAGGCACGTCCTACCGCCCGCGCCGATTTTGGTGCCCCCAAGTCCATTGCCAACTCGCGATATGTCTTCGTTTTACCGGGTCCGATCTGGAGGAGCGCCTGCCAGACACGTCGCTGAAACGCTGTACCGTACATATCAAGCGGGATCTCCGGTAGAGCGGCAGACTGCTCTTGCAGAAAATCAACGATTGCTTTGGTCCAGTCCGCAAGCTGCCCAACATCGACCGCGATTTCTGCCTTGGGAAACTCGCGCTCCAACTCGTCAAGAAGTTTAGCTTTGTCGTCGCCGAAATAGACAGCACAAACCCCCTGACGCGTACCGGCCACCAGCATCAGACCAAGAAAACATTCTGCAAATGCATAGGCGATTTCCGCCCCCGCACCGCCCTTGGCATAGGAGGCGGGTGTCATGCCAAGACGCGCATGCGCCTTTTCATACAGCCGGGACGCAGAGCCAAATCCAGCACCATAGGCAGCTTCGGAAACAGTTTCTCCGGCCTTTACATTTTCCTTGAACGCAATCGTCCGGCGATTGTCGTAATAGTCTATCGGGGAAATGCCGAGGATTTTCTTGAAACTACGGGAGAGATGGTCCTCGCTATATCCCGTCTCGTTCGCCAGCCAACCAAGCGTCAGCTTTTCGTTCGTATACTCGCGGATATGCCGCTCCACTAACTGACAGATCTGGCGGGTGAGCGACAATCCGGGATCAACGATTTTCACCAGATCCGGCCGACACCGACGACAGGCACGAAAGCCTTCGGCCTCCGCGAGCTCCGGCACGTCAAAAAACCGTACATTCTCCGGTTTGGGATTCCGTGCGGGACAGGAGGGCCGGCAGTAGATACCTGTCGACGTTACACCATAAACAAACCTGCCATCTTCATTCTTGTCGCGGATCATGACCGCGTTCAGTCTTGCTTCATTGGTCATTTTTTAAGCCCATCTCAATTACATTGAGAGGTAATTTAGACAATCCGGCAAATACAGACTATCCGATTCCCGCGATGATATCGCCCCTGCGATTCTTGAGATCAGGTTGCTGTTTCCTCCAACTTGGGCTCGCCCTCCGACTCATCCTTATCGGGGTTTTTCCGGCGAATAATGATATCCCCGTTTTCATTCATTGTCGGCGCTTCATACTGCGGTATTGATGAAATAAACGCCCCCAAGGCGTCCATGAGCTTAGTAATACCCTGAAGCGCCATATTTTCAGGATCATCCTTCTTTTCGTCCGCCAGAGCTGGCGGCGTGAAAATGAAAAAAGCAGTAACCGTTGAAGCCAAAATGACCCGTTTCATCGCAAAACCCTCCGGCGTGATTTGAATGCCCGATTTCTTTAATGTAGGGAATTCCATGGCAAATACACTGATTTATCATAATATAGTCTGCGCAAAGAGTATTAGAAGCATGAGAAGAAGGTTTGGCATTGTTTGACCTTGTCATCATGGTGGATTGGTCCGCCGCCGCCTCACCTGGTCCGGCAAAGCCATCTGCGGACAGATGCTGGCTCGCCTGGGGCGCAAAAGGTAATCTCTCAAACGCAGAATATTTTCGCACGCGATCCGCCTGCATGGAGCGCATCCATGAATTGCTCGTCGATTTTGATGGCTCCGCCTGCGTCGGTTTCGATTTTCCTTTCGGCTATCCGGCCGGCAGCGGCCTTGGCGGCGGACGCGCCGCGGCGGCTTATATTGCCCGCAACCTTACTTCCGATACATCAGACAAGAACAACCGGTTTGAAGTTGCCGCAAACTTCAATGAAACCATATCCGGTGGCGCAGGCCCCTTCTGGGGATGTCCGGCGTCTGCGGCATCGGAATATCTAACCGTCAAAAAGCCCGACTTCAACCATGATGAATTCACGGAATGGCGTATCGTGGAAAAATTTCTTCGGGATGAGAGAAGGGAAAATTCTATCTCCACTGTCTGGAAGCTGTACACCACCGGCTCGGTCGGAAGCCAGTCTCTCACCGGCCTTAAGGAACTGAATGATCTCGCACGTCAGCCTGACCTGGCTCACCGTATCAGGTTCTGGCCTTTCGAGACTAACTGGGAGGTGGATCTGGATGGCATCATCCTCACGGAAATCTGGCCCAGCCTGAATAGCCATACTTCCTATGACCACCCAATCAAAGATGCCCGCCAGGTCTTGGCCTGCCGGGACTGGCTGCTGGATAAGATCGCTTCAGGAGAGGCGCGAGAAGCTTTCTCGGCCCCTCGCTGGCTGGCATTGCCTGATGAAAGGAAATGCCGGATGGAGGAAGGATGGATCTTAGGCGTCCGGTAAAAAATCGCTGAGCAATTCGGCCTTTGTCCGCCTAAAGCCGGAGGCGATCCACCGTGATTCCATCTCCTTCAACATCCTGCCAAGCTTTTCCCCCTCGCCGATCCCGCGGCTCAATAGGTCCTGACCCGTGACCGGAAATTCCGGTGCGGTCCAACAGGACGCTTCCTCAAGATAGGCGTCCAACTTGTGATTTGGTCCGAGTGATGCCCAAAGCAGAAGCGTCTGTTCCAAAAATCCGGCCTTCCCGATTTTATACAAAGCTTCCTTCCGCGTAGATGCTGGCATGTCGGCAACAACATCTCCTGCACACATCACGGCCAGCCGGTCTTTCTGCTTGTTGGAAAAACGCAGTTTTGTCGCGAGGTGGAGTGCTCTTTCCTTATCGCCCCCAAGGAGTGCCGCGAACCGCAAAAGTCCATCACTCGGGACATCAAGAGATAACAGGGATTTCAATCGTCCTTTATCCGCCGGCCCGTCAATGATAGCCGCCAATACGCCGGTGTCGTCCATAAGCTCTAAGGCTGGGCCAGGATTTTCACTGTCGAGCAGCAGAAACAATTCTTTCTGTACCCGTTCCACCGATAATTGGCCAAGTTGACGCGCCGCCTTTGCGCAGGCACGCACGGCATGTTCATCCGGGTTATTAGCCCCAAACCGGGCGTAAAAACGAAAATAACGCAAGACACGTAACCGGTCTTCGCGGATACGGTCCTCCGCGTTGCCAATAAAGCGGACATGACGCACGGCAAGGTCAGCAAGACCGCCGACAGGATCAACCAATTCCCCTGCAGGATCGAGATAAAGCGCATTGAAGGTGAAATCCCTGCGTTCTGCGTCGCGTTCCCAATGCTGGGTAAAAGCAATTTCCGCATGCCGCCCGTGACTAACAACATCGACCCGCAACGTGGTGATCTCAAAATGCCGCTTGTTCAGAACGGCCGTGATGGTACCGTGATCAAGTCCCGTCGGAAGTGCCGTTATGCCTGCCCGTTCAAGCCCCTGAATAACGGTACCCGGCAGCAGATCAGTTGCGATGTCAATATCATCTGTCGCGAGGCCTAGCAGTGCGTCGCGAACGCATCCTCCAACGAAACGAACCGCCCCACCTTCATTTATCAAGGCATCTAGGACTGCCTGGGTTTCCGGCCATTTCCGCCAGGGCGGAGGATTCGAAAAAATATCAACGAGGTTTGCCTTGGATGGCATTGCGCCGTCACTCTTTTTTCTCGGCTGGCACTATCTGCGAATCGATTATCCGCCCATCCTCAAACCTGGGGGGCACATAGACCGTTCCTTCGCTCGGCTCCCCGCTCACCAATCCCAGCGCGATCAGGCTGGCGGCCATCAACAACAAACCGGATATCGTTGCAATGGCTAGGGATGTTTTTCCCCATGTTTTATCCCCGCCTGCACGCGAATTGAAATATAGATAAACGCCGTAAACCACAAAAGGAAGAATGAGTGGAATGATATGGAAAAGTATCGCTCTGATCATTTCAGCATTATCCGTTCCGATAAATCTTTTATCATGCCGGCAGTGGCACCCCAGATATAATAGTCACCGAATGGGATCGCATACCAGAACCTTTCCACCCCATTACGGAATCCGCTATGTTTTTTGCGGTTTGCCTGATCAAGCAGGAAATCGAGCGGTACTTCAAAAATCTCCGATACCTCTCCAGCTTCCGGTCGCAAATCGAATGCCGGCTCAACAAGCCCGACAACCGGCGTCACAGAGTATTGGGTCACGGTCACATATGTCGTCAAAGACCCGATTACTTCTACCAGGCCCGGATCGAGCGAGATCTCTTCCTGAGACTCGCGCAGCGCTGTTGCAACGGCATTCTCATCGCCCTCATCTGCCCGTCCGCCTGGAAAGCTGATCTGACCCGCATGCTTTGAAAGATGGGTTGCACGGCGGGTCAGAATGACTGTCGGGCCTTCCTTGCGCAAAACGATGGGAACCAATACAGCGGCGGGGGTGAAAGGTAGATCATGACTAGGGGCACTCGCCGGGTTCAAATCGTGATCACCGCGTAAATTATCGTTTAGGCTCAAGACGGACGGCACTTCAATCGGTACCGGCTCCAGGGATTTCCTCAATATTTCCGTCAGCTTCTGCTTCTCATTTATCAAAAATGTCATTCACCAATCCAAGCTCGAAAAACTGTCCACTACTCCAGAACCCGAAGCGGTCTTCCCCATCCATACTTTCTTCTCCGGCAAGATTTACAAGATCGTAGAAAACCGGGCGGTTGATCAATGCCTCCAGATTGGCGCGCACGCGCACATAGGGAGACGGCTCTTTGGTTTCCGGATCAATTTCGAGGCGAAACGGGTGATCCTCATCCATGATCACGAAATCGTCAACATTGGTGCGAAAGCTTATAATTCTCTCCCGCCCCTGACCCTCGACAAACATTTCAACTGCAACGAATGGTGCGTCTTCAACTGTAATGCCGATCTTCTCAACCGGTGTGACAAGGTAATATTTGTTGTCATCATCTAGCCGGATAACGCCGGAAAACAGCTTTACAAGCGGCTTTCGGCCGATGGGCGATCCAAGATAGAACCAGGTTCCATCCCGAGCGATCCGCATATCGAGATCACCGCAAAAATCGGGATTCCACAAATGAACAGGCGGGTGTTTCTGCCCTTCAATCTGTTTGATGATGGCGCCTAAGCCGTCTTTTGTCTCCGAAGTTGTCATAATTTTAGCCTTAAATGCTCATTTTTTGATACTATATTTAGGTTAGTTGTCGCTGGCTACCATATCACCAGTTCAGATTACTCATTTTTCATAGATGATGACAGGCTCACATGAACACAACTGGCAAAACCGAACGGGAAATACTCGAAAGAGTCGACAGCCTGTCTGAAAAATTCTCCAGTCTTAAAACTGGTATTGGGGAATTCATTTTCGGCCAGGATCAGGTAGTTGAACTTACATTAATTACCCTTCTCGCGCGAGGCCATGCCTTGCTGATAGGCGTTCCGGGCCTTGCAAAAACCCGACTCGTCGAGACTTTGGGTGGCGTACTTGGTCTGGATGACAAACGCGTCCAGTTCACCCCCGACTTAATGCCCGCCGACATTCTGGGGTCGGAAATTCTTGAAACGGCAGAAGACGGCAGTCGCCATTTCAAATTTCTGAAAGGTCCCATATTCGGGCAGATACTGATGGCTGACGAGATCAACCGCGCCAGCCCCCGCACCCAGTCTGCCCTGCTACAGGCAATGCAGGAAGAAATGGTGACGGTTGCGGGCCAGACTTACCCCCTGCCAAAACCGTTCCATGTGCTCGCCACTCAAAATCCAATTGAACAGGAAGGCACTTACCCCCTGCCAGAAGCGCAGCTCGACCGTTTCCTGATGCAGATCAATGTCGGATATCCTGACCGGGAGACAGAGCGCCGTATCCTGCTTGAAACCACGGTCAACGACGAAGCGGTTCCTGCACAGATTCTCTCACCTGCGGAATTGATGGAAGCGCAGCACCTGGTTCGTGAAATGCCGGTGAGCGATGCCGTTATCGACGCAATTCTGAAACTCGTGCGTGAAGGGCGACCGGGAGAGAGCGAAAACGAGCTGATCAATAAGTATGTTTCCTGGGGCCCAGGACCGCGGGCAAGCCAGGCGCTTATTTTAGCGGTGCGTGCGCGGGCACTATTGGAAAAAAGGCTGAGTCCGTCGATCGATGATGTCGTTGCTCTTGCCAGACCGGTGCTACGCCATCGCATGGCGCTTTCTTATGCCGCCCGGGCGGAGAATATAACGATGGAGGATATCATCGACTCGCTTACAGTTCCTTTGGAGTAAAATATGTTCAAACCACGTCGCGTTAATGCCCGGCAACTGGATGAAAGGGTTAAAGCTGAAAGGCTTGCGCAGACGTTACCACCGCTAATACTTGCCGCAGAAAATCTGGTGAATGCATTTGATATCGGCGTTCACGGCAGGCGACGCGCGGGCACCGGAGAGGATTTCTGGCAGTTCAAGCAATATGGTCCGGATGATCCGACGACCAGCATTGACTGGCGGCAAAGTGCCAAACGTGAACATATATATATCAGGCAGAAAGAGCAAGAAACAGCCGAAACAATCTGGATATGGCGGGACAGATCACACACGATGAATTTCGGCTCGGACCTGTCAGAACAGTCCAAGCTGGATCGCGCGACACTGCTCAGCTTGGCACTTGCCCTTTCCCTTTCAAAAAGCGGCGAAAAATTCGGCCTGATCGGACAGGCGGAAAAAGCTTCGACTGGCCAGACCGCCTTTAATCAGTTTGTCGGGCGTATCTCGGAAGATCAAAGCCCATCCTTGCCCGACCTTAAAGCTGTCGATCAACTGTCCAATAAATCTACCGTGGTACTAATCAGCGATTTTCTCATAGAGCCGTCGGAAATTACCAAGGTCATCCGTCACTTCGTCAATCTTGGCTGCCGCGGAATCCTGCTGCAAATCGCTGACCCCGTGGAGGTAGATCTTCCCTTCGAGGGACGCACCCGATTTCTGTCCATGACGGAAGAAGAGGATATCACCTTGGGCCGGGTTGAAGTTGTGCGCGAAGACTATAAATCCCTTTTCAACGCGCATCGTCAGGAAGTCCTCAACATCGCCAAGAATGTTTCCTGGGATTATAATTTCCACCGGACGGACGCTCCGGCGAGTGAGGCTTTCGCTGCGCTATACACCGCACTCAATATTCGGAGGGTCAAAACTTAATGGCGGCGTTTACTTCCCTCTCGTTTCTTTTCCCGTGGGTACTCGCCGCCCTCCTTACGTTGCCTCTGATCTGGTGGCTTCTGCGCATCGTTCCGCCGCGTCCTAAATCCGTCTTTTTTCCGGCAATCAGGTTTCTCTATCAGCTGAAAAAGGATGAGCAAACAGCGGCGACGACACCCTGGTGGCTTCTTCTTTTGAGGCTGACGATTGCGGCACTCATCATTATAGCCATAGCTGGACCTGTCCTAAACCTGCCCGAACAGCGCGACGACAAAGACGATGTAGTCTTGATCGTCGATGATGGCTGGACGGCGGCTGAAGCCTGGGATGATCTGAAAGCCACGCTAAACAAGCTGGTGAGAGATACAACCCGGCAGGAAAGACAGGTTTTTATTGTCACAACGGCTCGGCGGGTGGAAGGAAGACTGCCAACCATAACACCACTGGCTGAACAGGAGGCACTTGGAATTGCAGCCTCACTTGAGCCTAAACCATGGCCGTCACAATATGGCGACCTCTCTCAACTTTTGCCGCGCTTTGAAAATCTCAATAATCCGGAGTTTATCTGGCTTTCGAGCGGTATCCTGCAGAATTCAGGTATCTCCGATCTTAAGGATTTCCTGTCATCGCTATCGGATATCGGCCCCCTCACCATATTCCACGAAGAAAGCATCACCGCGGCCCCTGTTATTAGGGTTGCCAACATCAATAGCGAAACATTAAAGGTTCCGCTGAGCCTACCGGCAGGCGCAACTGGAAACAAAGGCGTGTTAACCGCGAAAGCGGACGGTGGCAAGATTATCGCCTCAGCCCCCTTCGCTTTTTCTGAGAGCGAGCAGTCCGCGATCGTTGATCTGAACATTCCCAACAAGGTCCGCAACGAAATCCGTCGCCTGGAAGTTGCCAATAACAGGAACGCCGGCTCAATCTTTCTGCTCGACCAGCGCTGGCAGCGGCGCCAGGTTGGCTTGGTCACAAGCGTGTCAGAACAGGTCGATCAACCTCTACTGGACGAAACACACTATTTAACCCAGGCTCTTATGCCCTTTTTCGATATTACGCGCGGGACGATTGAAGAACTTTTAGCGGAGGATCGAGCGCTTATCGTCCTTGGTGACGCGGCCAACTTACCGGAGGGCATTGAAAGAAAGCTTGTCGACTGGATCAGCAAGGGTGGGGTATTAATTCGATTTGCCGGGCCAAAGCTCGCAAACTCAAGCGGTGCGCTTGTGCCGGTTGACCTCAGGTCAGGCAATCGCAGCCTCCAGGGCGCGATGTCCTGGAACCAACCGGCCCCTCTGGGGCCTATTCCACAAGCCAGCCCATTCCATGGTCTCGACATTCCAGCAGACGTTACTGTTTACAAGCAGGTTCTGGCGAACCCGTCGCCGGAACTTCTGGATAAAACATGGGCTCAACTTGAGGATGGGACACCGCTGGTAACGGCCGGACGTCAGGGCGCCGGATGGCTCGTGCTGTTTCACACAACCGCGACGCCCGAATGGTCAAACCTCGCAATTTCCGGGCTCTTCGTTGAAATGCTCCGCGAAATCGGCAATCTCGGCCAACTGTCGAGCCAGAGCTTCACCGATCAACGGAGCCTGCCGCCGTTTCAGCTAATGGATGGGTTTGGCGATATTCGCAGCGAGACAGGTATCGCCGAACCGGTCAACACAGCCGAGATGGATAATCTGGTTCTGGACGCCAGCCATCCACCTGGCTACTACGGGGATGAAAACTTTAGTATTGCGATCAATATCGGTCAGTTTGAGACGGACTACACCCTGATTGATATGAGCCAGTTTTCAGCAACTATTCGATATTTCGACAGATCAACCACAATCGACTTGGTTCTCCCGATACTTCTCGCCGCGCTGCTTCTTGTCCTGGTCGACCAAATCATTTCGCTTCATTTGCAGGGCAAACTCCCTGCATTCAGAAATATAGCGCGCGCCTCCGTGGTCCTTCTCACCGTGAGCTTCAGCATGGCCCTAATACCTGCGGGATCCCAGGCACAGGAAGTAGATCTCGATGGCGACGGCAAGGCTCTGGCCGCCACCCTCGATACGCGGCTTGGTTATATCCGCACGCGCGACCCCGCTGTTGACAGGATGAGCCACAATGGCCTCGCCGGACTTAGCCGCCAACTCAGAAACAGGACGGCCGTTGAAGCCATGGATCCACTCCCTCTGGATATCGAGCGGGACGAGCTTATCTTCTATCCTTTGATCTATTGGCCTATCACGCCGGACTTCCCCGCCCTATCCGACAAGGCGATACTCAAGCTAAATGATTATTTCAGTGGCGGCGGGACAATCCTGTTTGATACCCGCAACCAGAATAGCGTCAGCCGCTATGGACCCGACCTGTACAACAGCCCGGAGAACATCCGACTTCGGCAACTCACGGCAAGACTGGACATTCCCAGAGTGCATCAGGTTCCCCCCGACCATGTAGTTACCCGCGCATTCTATCTGATGCAGACCTTCCCCGGTCGTTATGACGGCGGCGATGTCTGGATTGAAGATACAACAGGTATTCAGGGAAATGATGGCGTTGCTTCGGTTGTTATTGGCAGCAATGACTGGGCCGCCGCCTGGGCGATTGATGCTGATGGCCGCTATCAGGCCGCGACGATTCCCGGAAACGAGCGGCAACGAGAATTAGCGTATCGTTTCGGCATTAACCTCGTGATGTATACGCTTACCGGTAATTATAAGGCCGACCAGGTACATATTCCCGCTATTCTGGAAAGGCTTGGGCAATGAGAGAAGAAAGCTTTGTCTCTTCGCTCGATTTCAGCCCCTATTTGCCGATTGACTGGCTGCTCGTCCTCGCGGTGATCTGCATGGCTATTGCCTTTTTTGCCATATGGCGACGCGGACGCGGTTCCGTGCTGCGAAGCGCCCTTATGGCTCTGCTGTTGCTGATGCTCGCCAACCCGGTCTTATTGACGGAAAAGCGGAAATTTCTCGAGGATATTGCCGTAATTGTTCTCGATGAAACCAATAGCCAGAAAATAGGCCAGCGCAGCGAAACGGCGAGTGCGGCATATGACGATCTTAAAAACCGGCTTGAGGCCATCGAGAATCTCAAAATCGAGACGGTGAGCATCAAGAACGAGACAACTTCTCTCTTGGGAGAGGAAGATGGAACCCATGCATTTGATGCCCGCAAAGGCGCACTCAAGAACATTTCCCCGGACCGCGTAGCGGCCACAATCTTTATTACGGATGGTCAGATACATGACGTCCCCGAAAACGAAAATGCCCTCAGGAAAGCCGGACCTCTTCATTTTCTGCTGACCGGGGAACCGAACGAAAAGGATCGTGTCCTTCGTGTCGTAAAAGCTCCCACCTTCGGTATTGTCGACCAACCCTTACAATTTATCATCAAAATTGAAGATTTTGGTGTCGACGACCCCGTTCAGGCGGCCCGCGTGACAATTAGGCAGGACGGAGAAGAGAAGGCCGCGGATCTGGCCCAGATCGGGTCCGACCTAACACTCACTCTCACCCTGACACATGGTGGTGCCAATTTTTTCGAAATTTCTGTCGATCCGCTGAATGGAGAACTGACAGAGAAGAACAACAGCGCGTATATTTCAGTGAATGGCATCCGGGACAAGCTTCAGGTTCTGCTTGTCTCTGGCGAACCTCATATGGGAGAGCGGGGTTGGCGAAATATCCTTAAGTCCGACCCGTCAGTCGAACTTGTACATTTCACGATCCTGCGCCCCCCGGAAAAACAGGATGGCACGCCAATTACGGAACTCTCACTTATCCCCTTTCCGATCCGCGACCTGTTCGAGAAAAAACTCAATGATTTCGACCTAATAATTTTTGACCGGTACCGCCGACGCGGTGTCCTGCCATCCAGCTATCTTCATAATATTTCACGATATGTAAAAGAAGGCGGTGCCCTGCTGGAGGCCGCTGGTCCCGCCTTTGCGACGCCGCTCAGCTTGTACCAGACGCCCTTGTCAGAAGTGCTTCCCGGTCGACCCACTGGTTATGTTTTCTCTGAGGGCTACATTCCCGCGATCAGCGATATCGGGAAACGGCATCCGGTAACAAGCCTGCTGAAAGCAAATGCAAAGGAAACCGACCGCTGGGGCCGCTGGTTCCGAATGATCGAGGCAGAGGCTCTTGGAGGTGAAACCTTGATGACCGGCCCATCAGATCAGCCCCTTCTCATTCTCGAACGCAGTGGAGATGGGCGGGTCGCTCAGCTTCTATCCGACCATGCCTGGTTATGGGGAAGAGGATTTGAAGGCGGCGGCCCTCAATCCGAGCTTCTACGCCGTATTTCCCACTGGTTGATGAAGGAACCAGAACTCGAGGAAGAACAGCTAAAAGCCGTCGTGGCGGGGAACAGCCTACAAATCCGGAGGAATTCCCTCGACTCAGCGCCGGCGACTGTCACGGTGTCGGACCCGGACGGCAATGTCACACGTCTCGCTTTATCCGACGAGAAAAACGGTACACAAACTGGCACCCTTCCCTTGCGGACCAGCGGTCTTCATACATTGGAGGACGGCCAGCAGAAATCCTTGGTCGCTGTAGGCGCGCTCAACCCCAAGGAGCTACATGACATTCGTGCAAGTACGGACAAAATAGCGGAAATTGCAAAGATAACCGGTGGCGGGATACGCTGGCTGGAAACTGAGGGGCTCCCTGATTTCAGACGGACGAAACCGGACAATCGCCAGTCCGCGGATTACTGGTTCGGCCTGCGCGATAACGAAAATTACGAGATAACGGGCTATAATCGCCAGGCCATGTTGTCACCGCTTGTTGCCCTCATACTCGCGCTCGCGTTCTTATGCATCGGTTGGTGGCGCGAAGGCCGCTAGGCTTGCCACTATTTTATCCGTCTCTGCTTTAGTAGCGATCCGACCCGGTGATAAAGATTTTTCTGGCGCACCGGAAATTACCCCTGAAACATTCTTAAGGGCGCCGGGCATAAATTCTTTTACAAGGAGCCTGCGTTTCTCCACCGGGCCCGGCATCTCAAATCCGAGGACTGCCGCATTCTGAAATCCGAATTGGCTGTAGTATTCCGGATCCCCAACGAGAACGATGAGTCGATGACCCAGCGCTTTCGCAATTTTCAGTGTTTCCCGCATAAGGCCAACGCCAATTCCTTTTCCCTGTAGGTCCGGTTCGACAGCAATCGGCCCAAGGAGCAAGGCGGGCGTGACATCACCAATTAAAATCGGCCAGTAACGAATTGTCGCGAGGAGTTTGTCGCCTTCTACCGTGACAAAACTCAGTTCTGGCAAAGGTGTCGTGTTTTCACGAACTTTATAAGCGGTTTTCTTGAATCTATCAGGACCGAAGCACCGATCAAGCAGAGGTTCAATCTGCTCTGCATGTTCTGGCCGCTCGTGAATAATCTGGGGCATGACGGAATTCCAATAATTTACGGGGTAGACAAATTGCCTCTCAAAAGGAGCCCCGAACCGTCATGAAATCTTTTATGACCAAAGCAAAGGCTATTTAAGCGGCAGCACAAATAAGGGCAGCAGCCTGTCGTCGTCGCAATTTGGTCATCTGTTTGTTCATAAAGCGCAAATATCACAGGCATGGTTTTAAGGAAAGAAATAATTCATGCCTTGCCTGCTATAATATCAACGACTAGTTTCTAAATTCTTAAAAGAGTGGGCGCGCAACCCTCGCATTTTACCGGAGAATTTTCGAATGTTTTACAAACCATCCGAACCCCATGGTCTGAAACACGGTCCCTTTAAAGCCATTATAGCCCCGCGCCCGATTGGCTGGATCAGCACCCTTGCCACCGACGGTTCCGTCAATCTTGCCCCTTTTAGCTTTTTCAACGCGATGTCCGAGAATCCACCGATCGTTGCCATGGGGATCAATGGCAGTCACAGTGAAGGCGGTGCCAAAGATTCACTTGATAATATCGAGGCAACGAAGGAATTCGTTTGCAACATGGTCTCCTACAGCCTGCATGAAAAGATGAATTTAAGCTCGGCCATGCTGCCCCGGTCTATCGACGAATTTGACTATGCCGGGCTAACAAAAGAACCTTCCACCCTCGTCAAGCCCCCTCGCGTCAAGGAAAGCCTGGCCCATTTGGAATGTGTACTCTACAAAACCATTGTCCTGCCCTCTCACAACCCGAAAGTGGTAAATACGATGGTCCTGGGGGAAGTTGTCGGCATCCATATCAGCGATGAAATTATCGTCGACGGCATGATAGATATGAAAAAATACCAGCCGCTCGCACGCCTTGGATATATGGATTACTGCCATGTCGAAGACGTCTTTTCCATGAACCGCCCTGTCGTCTGAGGGATTAAACGGTAGCTAGACCCCCTGCCAGGTTCCCCTAATTTCCCGCGCCAGCTTTATCGCGATTGCGCGGGCGAAATCCTCATAACCTGTTGCCGGTTCTGTAAAGGCCCCGATGCCGCCGATCACCCTTTCCCGGTAATAGCGATCCAGTTCGGGCTCATCGTTGAGGATCGGAAGACCGTTTATAATAACGCCAGAAGCGACAATCCGATCCCGCGTTGTTTCGGGCGGACGACCGATGGAAACGACACCGTCTCCTGAAATATCGATTACCTTGCGTATTGAAATATTGCGGTCCCGGGAGAAAAGGGAGAACGCATGGTCCAACGCCCCGGCAATAGCGGTCCCACCATAGGGAAAAGTCCGCGGCACGTTATCCAGCTGTTTTGCGAACTCATGCGCATCTTCAGGAGTTGCGATGGTACGCCAATCGACAATCATTTTCTGTTCCCCAAGGCCCGCCCAATGGGTGGCGGCAATACTGATCATGCCTCTTGGACCCGCAGCAATTGCCTCGATCACAAGATCGTCGCGAAATGCGTTCGCAAAGCCGCGCATCTGCAGGTTATACTCATCATAATTGACGCTGGAGGAGACATCGATAGCGAGGACGAGTTGCATGTCCACTTCATCGGCGACAGCGTCCGTCTTCGGTACCAGCAGAAATACAAGCGCCGCCAGCAGGAAAGACCAGTTCATTGCAATATTACTCATGCGCCCCAGGTTAAAAAGGAGAGCATGAGTCTATCGTAATTCACGGCAAAAGTATGACCAATTTTCCAAAGGGTCATGACCCGGGTCGTCTTTTATGTCATTATCCGAGTAGAAAACGAATTTAAACAGAGAGTGGATCATGAAAAAAATCGTCATCGCAGTTATTGTGATTTTGGTTGTCATCGTTGGCCTGGTGGTAGCTCTTCCCTTCATTGTACCAACTGACCGGATCAAGCAGGAACTAATCCTGGCAACCAATGAGGCCACGGGCCGGGAACTAGCAATTGACGGTGATTTCAGCCTTTCCATTTTCCCGACATTGGGGGTAACCGCGACTTCTGTGTCCTTCTCCAACGCTGAAGGTGCAGCGGATCCTAATATGGCCTCGATCGACAGCCTCACGGTTAAGCTAGACCTTTTACCGCTGATAACCGGGAATGTGCAGGTTGATGAGTTTGTCCTGACGAACCCTGTCATCAATCTTGAAGTTGACAAGAATGGCAAAGGGAACTGGGAGTTTGATACCGCCAAGGCGGAAGCGCCGAAACCCGCGGAGACGAGCAGTGATGACGGTGGCGCACCGGATCTTGGCATATCTGGCCTTAATCTTGGGGATGTGCGTATCGTCGACGGCGTGGTCAATTTCATCGATCAGAAGGGCGGAACCAATATCAATCTCAGTGAGATCAACCTGGCAATTGAGCTGCTTGGGCTCGACCAGCCGTTCGAAGCAAAAGGAAGTGCCGTCTGGAATAGCGAAAAAACCGAACTTGATGTGAAAGTCGGCGCCCTTCAGAGTATTCTGGATAACATCGAGACAACAACGATGGTCAATCTCGCGTCCAAGAATATCAACCTCAATTTTGACGGCCAGATAAAAAGCACCAAGCCGCTGAACCTCGGCGGCACGACAACCCTGGATATACCGTCGGTACGTGAGTTGGCAGCCTGGACGGGCACCCCTCTGGAAGGCGTGTCGGACACCGGGTTTGGGCCACTCAAGATCAATGGCAAACTGGGAGTAGATGATACTAAGTACAGCTTCTCTGAAGCCAGCATCAGCTTCGATGAAATTGTCGGCGCTGGGGATTTCAGTATCGATCTCGGTGGCAAGGTCCCTAATATTGTTGGCAAGCTGGCACTGGAAACGCTGGATATTAACCCCTACCTCCCTGCCGAGCAAAACGGCACCAGTAAAGCGGCGGCGGCTCCAGCACAAAAAACATCTACGGAAAAATGGGATACAACTCCCATAGACCTTTCCGCATTGAAAAGCGTCAATGCCAAGTTCGACCTGTCGGTTCAGGAAATCCTGTTCCAGAAAATCAAGATTGGTGCCAGCGCTGTGGCAACCAATCTCAAGGATGGTATTCTCGATCTCGCCCTGACCGAGATGAATTTGTATGATGGCACAGGTAGGGCGACTGTACGGGTGAACGCACAGCAACCGACATTGAAGATTACCAATGCGATGACAATTGAGAACATCCAGTTGAACCCGCTGCTGACTGACGCCGCGGATTTCGAGAAGCTGGAAGGCAAGGGGATGTTCCAGACCGACCTTTCAACGAGTGGAAAATCACAGGCGGACATGGTCAGTGCGTTGAACGGGACTGGCCAGATACTTTTTGAAGACGGTTCAATCTCGGGCGTCAATCTGGCGGCAATGGCACGAAACATTTCGACTGCCTTTACCTCCAAAGGAGAAGAGCAGAAGACGGATTTTGCGGAGATTTCAGGAACTTATCAGATTGCGAACGGTATTCTGGCGAATAACGACCTGAAAATGCTGAACCCATTTATCCGGCTTACCGGTTCAGGAACTGTTGAACTTCCGCCGCAAACCGTCAATTACCGGATTGAGCCGAAATTGGTCGCGACGACTGAAGGACAGGGTGGCGGTGAAGCAACTGGAGTTGCTGTTCCTATCCTGGTCACCGGGTCATGGGATAATCTGAAGTATGCGCCCGATCTCGCTGGCGTACTCAAAAATGCCACGAACCCTGAAGGGGTAAAGAAACTTATTGAAGGGGCAAAAGGATCTGGCGACGGAGTCAAGGATACCCTGAAGGGCGTCAAGGAAAAGGATCCAGCCGCTGTAAAGAACCTCCTTGATGCCGCCGGAGGACTGCTCGGCGGCAAAAAGAACTAGATTAGGGAATACTATCTGTGAATGACCCGCGGGAAAGTTAGCTTTCCCGCGGTTTGCGTTCCTCTATAGCGCCGCCGGATTTCTTCCAGGCACCAAATCCACCTTCCATATGACACACGTTCGGCAACCCCATCTCCTGAACAGCCTTCGTTGCGAGCGCCGACCGCCAGGCTGACGCGCAATAGAACACGAAACGGTTGCCGTTGGCGAACAAATCACGGTGATACGGGCTATCGGGGTCAACCCAGAATTCCAGCATGCCGCGCGGCGCATGAACGGCGCCTGGCACCTGACCGTCCCGCTCCAATTCCCGAATATCGCGGATGTCGACAAAGGTTACATTTTCCTGACCATGGAGTGCGAGCGCCTCTTCAATCGAAACCGTTTCGATTTCGCTATTCGCCTCTTCAACAAGCTGTTTGACACCTTTTTTCATTATTATTGCTCCTTCTCGCTTCAAATGACGAAAACAACCTTGTCTTTCGCCCTATATATGGTGTTACTATTTACCATTACAGGACGCCACTAGCGTACGTCGAGATAAAAAAGAGAGAATGAGAATGGACCTTTCATTTACCAAGCAAGATAACGCTTTTCGTGACGAGGTACGCCAGTTTCTGGCAGAGGAATTCGACGAAGATCTCAAGCAGAAAATGGCGGAAAACCGGAACAACTACCTTCCGAAAGATGATCACGTCCGCTGGCAGGACGCACTGGCAAGGAAAGGCTGGCTCACTCCGGACTGGCCCGTGGAACATGGCGGGCCCGGTTGGACAACGACACAGAAATATATCTTCCAGACAGAAATGGCGAACGCCAATGCGCCGGGCGTCATTCCTTTCGGCATTAGCATGTGCGCGCCGGTTATCATGAAATTCGGCAGTGAGGAACAAAAGCAGCGTTTCCTCCCGGATATTCGCGACAACAAAGTATGGTGGTGCCAGGGTTATTCTGAACCAGGATCAGGATCCGACCTCGCCAGCCTGCAGATGAAGGCGGAAGACAAGGGCGATCATTTTCTCTGCAACGGTTCGAAAATATGGACGACCCTCGCGCAGTATGCCGACTGGATTTTCTGTCTCGTCAGAACCTCAAATGAGGGAAAACGCCAGGAAGGTATCTCGTTCCTGCTGATCGAAATGAAATCCGAAGGCATAACCGTTGATCCCATCCAAACCCTGGATATGCCGATCAAAGGTGCGCAGGAAGTCAATCAGGTTTTCTTCAACGATGTGAAGGTCCCTAAGGAAAACCTCATCGGAGAAGTCAACAAGGGTTGGACCTATGCAAAGTACCTGCTCGAGTTTGAGCGTGGCAACGCGTATGCCGGCCGCCTCAAGCGGGGCCTGGAGAAGGTTCGCGCGATCGCCGCGAAAGAGGTTGAAGGCAACATGCCGATGATTCAAAATGCTGCCTTCATCTCCAAGCTGGCCCACCTTGAAGTCGCCGTGCAGGCACTCGAGATGACGGAACTTCGAATTCTCAGCAAACTGAGTTCTGGCCAGAATATGGGGCCGGAGTCTTCGCTCATGAAATGCCGGGGAACGGACCTGTATCAGGAGGTCGTCGAGCTTGCACTTGAAGCCGTCGGCACGTACTCGATGCCCTTCACTCCGCTGTATCCGGGACAGAATGAAGAACCGATCGGTGCGGATTATGCCAGTGGTGTTGCACCGCGGTATTTCAACGCCCGAAAAGTCTCCATCTATGGCGGGTCAAACGAGATTCAGCGAAATATCATGGCGAAGCTTATCCTCGGTCTCTAGATCGCCGGATGGTTCGGGTTTATTTTAAGGAAAACGAACAATGAACCAGGGCACATCGAGTGAGGTGAAAACTACTCGGATCTCGATGTGGTCTGGGCCGCGCAATATTTCCACGGCCATGATGCGTTCCTTTGGAAGTCGCCCCGAATGTCAGGCGGTTGATGAACCCTTCTACGCCTATTACCTTGCCAAGACCGGATTACGCCATCCCATGTATAAGGAGGTGATCGCCAGTCAGCCCACTGACTGGCGGACTGTTGCAGCAAATCTGAATGTGGCACGCGCGTCCGGCAGCGAGCTTTATATCAAGCATATGACACACCATATGACGGAGGAAGTGGATCTCAGTTCATTTCGGGATCATCGCAACTGCTTCCTAATTCGCGACCCAAAAAGGGTGATTGCCTCCTATGCAGCCAAATGGGACCGGATCACCACCGACGATATCGGTATCAAACGACAGTTCGAAATATTCAGAACCCTTGAAAAACTTACCGGTCAAACACCTGTCGTTGTCGAGGCGGAGGATATCTTAAGACAACCCGAGGCAATGCTGAAAAAGCTGTGTCACGCCCTTGATATCCCCTGGCGGGAGGAAATGTTGTCCTGGAAAAAGGGCCGGCAGCCGGAAGACGGTGTCTGGGCCGCCCATTGGTACGCTTCCGTTGAAGAAACGACGGGCTTTGCCCCATATAAGGACCGCGAAATAAGCCTTAAGCCGGAGTTGACTGAATTAATGGCAGAACAAGTGCCTTATTTTGACGCCCTGCGCGCACACAAGATCTAGGCCTTGTTCGAGCCATTCTTGAGCGCCAGATCCAGTTTCCGCATCCAGTCTTTGATCCGCGCCTCGTTTACGCCGAAATCACGATAGCCGTAGTGGGCGCGACTGAACACCGCCAGGGTTGAACTCCCGTTTCCAAGATCAATGAAACGAACAGTAATCGTGTCCGGATAACCAATTAGCTTGGAATATTGCACATAGTCCACCTGCAGGTCTTTGCCGATTTCCCGGCTGCCGAGTTTTTCAGTTCTCGGTTCCGCCAGGGCAATCGCCTCGAAGGACTTGGCGAGTTCTGCCATGCTGACTTCGAAAATAGGGCTGATCGTTTTTGGAATATACTGACAATAATCCGGCGGTGACATAAGATAGGTATTAGGCTTGCGGGGTTTTTTCAGTGACGAAAAATCCAGCTCTGGCCTCTGGACATTTTTCAAAAGATTCTTCAACATTGATGAGACTCTCTTTGCATAAAACCCTGTATTCTCGAAAGAAAAATCCAGATTAGCGAATTATAATCAGAAAGTTCAAATAAATAATATGTTGGTGCGAGAAGAATTCAACCGGGAACGGGTAGAGGAACTCATTCGGGAGGCAAAGCGTCACGGGCCTTTTCATGCCCTGACCCATGAAGAGCGAGACGCAACCCGACATGAATTTCTCTCAAAAATCTCCAAGGAAGAGGGACTTTGGGTATTTGGGTATGGGTCCCTTCTGTGGAATCCAGCCTTTCATTTCACTGTATGGCAACCCGCCCGTCTCTACGGATTTCGGCGTCGGTTCTGTCTGCAAGCATCGATCGGACGGGGGAGTCCGGAAAAGCCGGGCCTGATGCTTGCTCTTGATCACGGCGGCTCCTGCAACGGGCGCGCTTTTCATATCGCCCCGGAAAAAATCGAAACTGAAACGGATATTCTTTGGATGCGGGAAATGATCTCGGGCGCCTATGATGCCCGCCATGTCCAAATTCGGCTGCCGGACAGGACCGTAAAAGGGCTGACATTTGTCATAAACAGGTCTCATCCCCGTTATATTGCTGAAATCAGCATGGAAGAAACAGTGCGCTTGCTTGCTACCGGAGAGGGACGTCTTGGCTCCTGTCGCGACTACCTCAATAACACCGTCGCGCATCTTGATGAAATGGATGTGAAGGATCGATATCTTCATGCGATTCAGCAAAAAATGAAGGAGCTTGATCATCGCGCCGACATCGCTTAACAATTCGCGGCCTATTTTTTACTACGCGAGTGATAAGCTTTGACAATCAAGCCGTCCAGCGACCTGCCCCCGATCTTTGTCATTAACCGGCCAAAAGATGGTCATCGCCGGGCGGATATGACGGAGCGACTTGCAAAAGTTGGATTGACCCCAATCTTTTTCGACGCCATCGACGGGTACCTGCTTGATATCCCAAATCTTGCCGATTATGACAGCGAGAGACGCCACCGCTATTTCGGCAAGGACCTAAAAGCGGGGGAAATAGGCTGCCTGCTCTCGCATCGAGCCATTTACGAGAAAATGGTGACGGAGAATATCCCGAAAGCGCTTGTGCTGGAAGACGACGTATTCCTCGCCGATGATTTCAGGGATGTCTTGCTCGACATACAAAATACGGCAGTTCCGTGGGACTTAATCCGCTTTGTTGGCCATGGCAAGGTATTCGAGACCGGATATCGATCCCTCGCTGCCTTAAACCATGGCTACAGTATCACGCGGGTGCCAACCTCCCCAAGCGGCGCCTATGCCTATCTTCTCACCCTGAAAGCGGCAAAACGATTGCTCCAATTTATGCAGCGGAACTGGGTGCCTGTTGACATCATCCACAGCCGGGCCTGGCAAACAAGGCTCGAAACACTGCTGATCCATCCCTCACCGGTTGCGCCCGACCTTGAAGGACCCTCCACTATCGGGGATGAGCGATTTGACAAATCGAAGCAAATCCGGGGACTAACGAAGCTGGTTCATCCATTTTACCGGTTCTGGTACAAGCTCAGCAACGGTGCGGGAAAGCGACTTGTCTATGCCCTGACGTGGTATCGGGATCGAAAAAACTCATCCAGCTAAACAAAGGAAACGCTTCGTGATTTTAGACGATCCAGAAGAGCTAACCTAGATCGGCAGAAATCCTGACATCAACAGGGCGATGCTAGAAACCAGTCCCATCACGGGAACCCAGAGCGGCACGACAAACACTCCGTCGGTAGGTTGCTGCCCTTTCATTTTAAGGCGGATCAAGGCAAGATTCACCAATGAAAAAACGATCAGGACTATCGTGGATGTCGCCTCCGCGAGCTGCGCGATCGGCAGAAGAGTAGCAAAAACCAGCACCAACACAACGATCAGGGCAGTCGCGGTCAGAGGCGTTCTTGTCACCGGGTTTACAACAGAGAGAAAGCCCGGCAGGCTTTTTTGTCTGGACAGGCCGTAAATTACCCGGGAGGCCATAATGATCTGGATCAGAACGCCATTTGTCGTCGCGACGATGGCAATCAGACGAAAGATGCCCGATGCAGTGCTTCCCGCCGACTCGAATACAAGGGCAAGTGGAGCGGCAGAACCGGCAAGTTCCTCCATCGGCACCACAAGGACGACGACAGAAACCACCAGAAAGTACAGTATCGTCGCGACCACAAGAGTGAGGATAATTCCTCGCGGCATGTTTTTATGGGGTTCGACAACCTCCTCCGCGACATTCGCGATATCTTCAAAGCCGACGAAGGCGAAAAAGGCGAGCAGGCTCGCGGAAATAATACCGCCCCAGACAACCCCCTCGAACGGGGGCAGCAAGGTATCGAATTTTGACAATATTTCCGGCTCAGCGCTTACCCCAAAATAAATGACGAGGCTCAAGCCTGCAATTTCGATGACCGTGAAAATGGCAGCGATCAACACGGATTCCAATATCCCCCATGCCGCAACAACGCCAACGATCAGAATAATCGCAATCGTCAGCAGTGTCGGGGAGAGCGAAACAACCTCACCTAGATAGGCCGCGGCTCCAATCGAAACCGCCGCCGAAGAGACGATGCCCGATAACGCGACTAGCAATCCGACTATTAAAGTCAGGGTATTCGATTTTAACCCTTCCCGCACATAGGCAGCTTCTCCTGCGCTTACAGGATGACGGGTTGAGAGCTCTGAATAGGTAAAGCCGGTAAACGCAACCACTGCGGCGGCTATTAAAAAGGAAATCGGGGCATACACCCCGGCCCGTGCCGCTGTTGTCCCGACAAGCACATAGATGCCGGCACCGATTGTCACGCCCAGACCATATAGGGTTAGCAGAGGCAGCGTAAGCTTTCGCTTCAAATCCACCGGTGTTACCGCAGCGTTGCTCACTTTTGTGTCCCGCATATCGCACCTTCATGATTTACAAGGCAGAATTGCCGATGCCCGGACTGGCAGAGTCATTGAATAAAAAACAATGGATGCCGGCTGGTAAGAAGTGGTTCCAGTTGTGCTGAGTTGTTCATAAATTTCCCGCCTGTCTTCATGACAACAACGCAGTTGTCGGGCGTTAGGATACTCAGAACGTTATTTCCATCGTCGTTAACCGGATCCATCATATGAATTCGGTCATTTTCGTTGGTTGCCTGGTCAGAGTCTTCAGAGAGCTTAGTCGCAAATCTTAATATCTCGGCTTGCTCTTGTTCAGACAGGCAAAAGGGTAAAAGCGTTATACTTTTCCACTGTGCACCAAGAAGCGCCCGGACCGCCTGTAACCCGTGATCCACAGAGTCAACTGAATCGCAGATGATTGTGACATAGGGCGCCAGGCGTTGGCCTCCCTTGAGCAACAGTGTCGGGCACTTCACTGCCAGAATGCCGCGGCGAGTGACGAGTTGACCCCGATAGTTACGGCTATGCAGCCAGCCCGTACTTTCAATGATCACCAGGTCGGCATCATCATGGGTTTCTTTCTCTAGCCGCCATAAGTCCCCCCGTACTGCCCGGAAACCGACCGTAACCTTGCGGTGGTTCCCTGCACGCTCAAGCTGTCGCTGAATACTTCTCGCCATTGCACGCAGCTGACCTTCAAGGGTAAGCCGGTCGAGTTGATGCGCAACCGGCGAAGAAAACCGGAATTCGCGGATAAAGTCCAGATCCCCCACGGTGACGAGATCCGCATCTTCGATAAACAGACCATGCAGCTCCCCACCAAGACGTGCCGCGATATCTATGGCCGCCCCGACGGTTTCCTCACAATGCGTCGCGGCGTCTATCTGGAGCAAAACACGGCGATGTCTTGTTGAGGACTCAACCATCGTCCACCCCTGACGCTTTGTCGTTGCTGCCGGATTTCACATATTGTCGCGCCGCTTCGGCAAATGCCTCAAGCCTCGCCTTGACGCGTGCGTTGATAGTCTCCGATGGATAATTTCCAGCGGTGTCGGGCTCACCACCCGGCATTCCCGTCAGTATCTCAATGCCCTGATCAATGTTCGTGACGGCATAAATGTGAAACAGGCCTTTCTCCGCCGCCTCCACGACGTCATCTTTCAACATGAGATGCTTGACGTTTGATTCCGGGATGAGCACCCCCTGATCACCGGTCAGTCCAAGGAAATTGCAAAGATCAAAGAATCCTTCAATCTTCTCATTTACGCCTCCAATAGCCTGCACCTCACCGAATTGATTGACCGACCCGGTCACGGCAAAGGATTGCTTTATCGGCACATCCGACAGTGCAGACAGCAGAGCATAAAGTTCTGTTGACGAGGCGCTATCCCCATCCACACCGCCATAGGACTGTTCAAACACCAGGCTCGCGGTCAAGGATAGCGGCTTGTTTTCAGTATAACGTGCCGCCAGGAAATTCGAGAGGATCAATACTCCCTTTGAGTGAAGCGGCCCTCCTAGTTCGACCTCGCGTTCGATATCGATGACCCGTCCTCGACCAAGATGGACCCTCGCCGTTATACGGCTTGGTCGGCCAAACGCGAAATCGCCGAGTTGCAAAACAGACAGCCCGTTGATTTGGCCGACTTTGGCACCGGAAGTATCCAGCATCATCGTTCCGCGTTGAAACTGTTCCTGAGTGCGTTCGCGCATCCGGTCTGACCGGTGAATATGAGCCTTCACTGCATGCTTTACATCTTGTGCTTCAATTCGCGACGCAGAGCGGGACGCAGCCCAATAGTCTGCTTCCGACAACAGATCGGAAAGTGAGCGTGTGTGGCTGGACAGGCGCTCCGTATCCGAGGTGAGACGGGTCATCCGCTCCATTACCTGTTCTACGGCACCACGATCCAGAGGCATTAGTTGCTTTTTCCGCGCCTCAGTTGCGATAAATTGGGCATATAAAGAAATCGCCTCGTCCGTAATGGGGACACGATCATCAAAATCAACCGGTACCTTGAAGAGATTATTGAAATCTCGATCATTCTGGCTGAGCATATAGTACAGGAGCGGATCCCCGATCAGGATGACTTTTATATCAAGCGGAATCGGTTCGGGCTGCAACGTCACCATGCTACCGAGAGACATCATTTGTGACAGCGTCTCAACCCTGATTTCCCGACTGCGTAGCTCGCGCTTCAACGTTTCCCATGCATAGGGTTGAAAGACCAGGCGACGAGCGTCAAGGATAAGGTAGCCCCCGTTTGCCCGATGCAGCGCACCGGGCTTTATCAGGCGAAAATCAGTTACCAGGGAGCCAAATTCGGAACGATGCTCGATCCGGCCAAGCAGATTTTCGACCGTTGGGTTATCTTCATAGACAACCGGTGCGCCACCATCGACCTTATGGCTTACGAGGACATTGACCTGGCAATTTCCAATTACGCGTTCCTGCTGCATCATAAAATCAGCGGCCATCCGGGCGGGAATAGTCTCCACCGCTTCGTCCTTGCTCAGACGGAATACATCGCTGTGATTGATGATATAGTCCTGGACTTCATCAAAAAATACGAGCACTGCCGTGCAGTCTCGCCATTTTTCCCGAATCTCGTCGATTAAATGATCGACTGTAAAACTGGTTACTTCCCGATTAAGCTTTACGATTTCCCGGCGCTGTTCACGCTCGAGCTCTGGCAGCATGCGGACTACGGCCTGGAGTTCTCCCTCAAGTTCGCCGATGTCTTTCTTGAATTGCTCCTGCTCTTCCGGAGACAACTTTGAGAATGCTTCGGGATTAAGCACCTTTCCGTCGCTCGATGGCGCCAAGGCAAGTCCCATGGGGGTTCTGACAATCGCAACATTCTTATCGCCCGCCTTCTTTTGCAAATTCTCGAAGGCTTCTTCCTGTTTGAGCTTGAACTGTTCAACAATGACATCGAGCCGGGTGCGGTAATCCTCGCTTTCATAGGCGGCGGAAATAACGACGCGGACTTCCGCCGTTAGATTTTCCATTTGCTTCGCCAGATCTTTTGCACGGCCAGCCGGAAGACGCAGCATCTTTGGATGATCCGGCGTCGTGAAATTATTCACATAGCACCAGTCGTCCGGTACAGGCTGGGCCGCAGCTTCGGGTTCAATATAGCGACGTATTATGTCGGTTTTACCTGATCCGGAGGGACCAAAGGCAAACATGTTAAAGCCCTGGTGGCGCACGCCAATGCCAAAGCGGATTGCGGCCACCGCACGATCCTGTCCGAGAGGTTCGTGCAGATCCTTCAACTCGGATGTATCCTTAAATCCAAGCGCCTTAAGGTCGTATTTGCGGCATAACCGTGAAGCTGACAACGCTTTACTACCGGTCATCAGATAATCCTTTATGACTTTCTAATATTTAATATTAGCACATTATCTGTAGCCCCAAATGAGGCAAATCAATTCATCCGGTAAAATCGGCGATTTCGGGCTGGCCTGATGATTTTGATTAACGAAAATACTCTCGACAGTCCGGATTTAAAGTGCGAACCTTTTCCGATGGCTTACCCTCACAGCATGAAGGTAAGCCATGGTCGCGGAAATACAGGATATTTCATAACGACAGGGAGGAAAACTATATGAAAAAATTGCAGAAACTTACGGCAGGCCTGATGTTTTGCGTTGCGGCAACGACTTTCGCCATACCCGCACCGCAGGCATTGGCCGAGACTCCGCCAGATATGCTGGTCATCGCAAACCGCATTGATGATATAACGACACTGGACCCCGCCGAATCCTTTGAATTCGCCGGTAGTGACGTCATTCGTAACGTCTATGGCCGATTGGTCAATTTTGACCCGCTCAATCTGGAAAAGGGCTATGAGCCCGACCTCGCGGAGAGTTGGACCGTTTCAGAAGACGGCAAAACCATTACCTTCACAATGCGCGAAGGCGTTAAATTTCATTCCGGAAATCCGGTGACGGCTGAAGATGTCGAATTTTCCCTACGCCGCGCCGTGATTCTTGCAAAAACACCGTCTTTTATCCTGACCCAGTTCGGCTTTACCCCGGAAAATGTCAATGAGACGATCGTCGCCGACGGAAATACAATCCGCATCACAACCGACAAAAAA
Source organism: Sneathiella sedimenti (assembly GCF_017313765.1). GTDB lineage: Bacteria > Pseudomonadota > Alphaproteobacteria > Sneathiellales > Sneathiellaceae > Sneathiella > Sneathiella sedimenti. Next base: position 148,821 of record NZ_JAFLNC010000006.1, read on the forward strand.
TATGCAACATCCTTTGTTCTTAACTGCCTGACAGCCACAATTGGCGGTATTGTTGATAAAAAGCTGGTGATGGAACATGAAAAGGACAACGACCTTGGCAATGAATGGCTGAAAACCAATTCCGCCGGTTCCGGTGCCTACAAAGTCGTTAGTTGGAAGCCGAGTGAGTCGGTCACCCTCCAGGCCAATGAGGATTTCTACCTCGGTGCGCCTGCCATGAAACGGGTGATTGTCCGCCATATACAGGAAAGCGCCACTCAGCGACTGCTCCTTGAAAAGGGAGACATTGATATCGCCCGCAATCTCAACCCGGAGGATATTGCCGGCATTTCAGGCAAGGAAGGTATCGCAGTTGATAGCGAACTTCGGGGACGCCTGATGTATGTTTCCCTCAATCAGAACCACCCCGTTCTGTCCAAGCCGAAAGTAGTTGAGGCGATCAAGTATCTTATTGACTATACGGGAATGCAGGACAGTTTCCTGAAGGGACAATATACCGTTCATCAGTCATTCCTGCCAAAGACTTACCTAGGAGCGATCGAGGATAAACCATATAGCTTTAACCTTGAAAAAGCGAAGGCGCTGCTGAAGGAAGCCGGCGTTGAAAATCTGGAAATCGAGGCAGGCGTTCGCGAGGCGCAGGAACGTGTCGAAATTGCCCAGTCCTTGCAGAACACCTTCGCCCAAGCCGGCATTAAGCTCAATATCACAATCGGTACCGGCAAGCAGACGCTTACCCGTTATCGCGCCCGCGATCTAGACGTTTATGTCGGGGCATGGGGCCCCGATTATCCGGATCCTCAGACAAATGCAGGTACGTTCGCCTACAATCCCGACAATTCCGAAGAGGCAAAAGCAACCGGCCTCCTTGCCTGGCGGAATGCCTGGGATCCGGGTGACCTGACGGCCAAGACCGAAGCCGCCGTCATCGAGGGGGATCGTGATGTCCGCAAGAAAATGTATGAGGATATCCAGCGGGAGTTCCAGGCCCGAGCTCCCTTCGCGATTATGTTCCAGAAGATTGAACAAACCGGTCGCAAGAGTAACGTGAAGAACCTCAATCTTGGCGGCGCAATCACGGCCGTCGCCTACTGGCCCGTTACCAAGTAACCGGATTATTGATGACGATACAAGCGGAACCAGGAAAAGGGCGGCGAAGGTCGCCCTTAACCTCCATCGCAATATCGACATTTAAAACGACCGGCACAATTCTGGCGACAATGCTTGGTTTGTTGTTCGTCACCTTTATCATCGGTCGAGTCATGCCGATTGACCCTGTCATCTCCATCGTTGGGGAGCGGGCAAGCAAGGAAACGTATGAAGCCGCTTACCAGGCAATGGGGCTTGATAAGCCCATCATCATCCAGTTTTTCTATTACATCTGGGATATCCTGCACGGTGACTTCGGTCAGTCTCTGCTGAACGCGAGACCGGTCGCTGAAGATATCAGACGCGTGTTCCCGGCAACTCTAGAACTGGCAACCCTTGGTACTTTTATCGGGGTTCTAATTGGCGTACCGCTCGGGGTACTCGCTGCGGTCCGCCGCGGCAGCTGGATTGACCAGATCGCCCGGTTTGTCGCGCTGATTGGCTACTCCATGCCCATTTTCTGGCTGGGTCTTGTAGGGCTACTTATATTTTACGGAATACTTGGCTGGGTTGGCGGTCCGGGCCGGGTCGGGATCTTCTATGTGGATGTCGTTCCCTCGGTTACCGGAATGATCCTTGTTGATAGCCTGCTTGACGGCAACTGGACGGTGTTCAAGGATGCCATGAGCCACATTATTCTGCCCGCGTCCCTGCTCGGATATTACAGCCTGGCGTATATCAGCCGAATGACACGCTCCTTCATGCTGGAACAGATGAATGCGGAATATATAACAACCGCACGCGTCAAAGGACTCTCCGAATGGACGGTTATCTGGCGCCATGCATTCGGCAATATCAAGGTGCAACTGATCACTGTAATTGCGTTAAGTTATGCTGGCCTTCTGGAAGGCTCGGTCCTGACCGAGATCATATTCGCCTGGCCCGGCATCGGTTCCTATATCACGACAGCGCTACTTTCTGCCGATATGAATGCAGTGCTCGGCGGAACGGTCGTCGTTGGCTTGGTGTTCGTGTGCCTGAATGTCTTCTCCGACCTTCTTTATAAATTCTTCGATCCGAGAGCAAAATGAGTCTCCTTAATACGCCCCAAGGAAATCAACCCCGTTGGCGCAGCTGGCTCCTGACGGATACCCCGACCTCACGGAACCATGCCCGCGTTGCCTCACTGTATCAGGGGTGGCTGTCCTTTCGCGGTAACTCCATGGCGATGTTCGGCCTGATCATTCTGGTCCTGTTGGTTTTGATTGCGATTTTTGCACCGCTCCTTGCACCTCATGATCCTTTCGTTCAGGATCTGGCGAACCGTCTTAAGCCGCTGGCAACGGACGGTCATATTCTGGGTACGGACTCACTTGGTCGTGATATATTGAGCCGCCTGATTTACGGCGCGCGGATCACCCTGTATATCGTTATCCTGGTTGCCCTGATTGCCCCGGTTGCGGGGTTGTTCGTTGGGACCGTTGCGGGCTATGTCGGTGGCTGGGTCGATACGATCCTGATGCGGATCACCGATATCTTCCTTGCCTTTCCGCGGCTGGTTCTGGCGCTCGCCTTCGTCGCAGCCCTTGGCGCCGGCATAGAAAATGCGGTTATTGCTATCTCCCTCACCGCCTGGCCGCCTTATGCGCGGATTGCCCGTGCGGAAACCCTTACCATCCGCAATTCCGACTATATCAGTGCCGTAAAACTACAGGGGGCTGGCCCATTCCGCATCATAACCCGTCATATATGGCCGCTCTGTATCTCTTCCCTGATTGTTCGGGTGACGCTTGATATGGCAGGAATCATTCTGGCCGCCGCGGGTCTGGGATTTCTTGGCCTTGGTGCACAGCCCCCGTCCCCTGAATGGGGCGCGATGATATCAGAAGGGCGCAAATTCATCCTGGATTACTGGTGGGTTGCCACTTTACCCGGGCTCGCGATTTTTCTGGTTAGTCTTGCCTTTAACCTGCTTGGCGATGGGTTACGTGATGTCCTTGACCCGAAGGATGATGGATCATGACACGGCTCGACGTGGAAAATCTCTGGGTGAAGTTCCCAACACGGAACGGCATATTCGATGCCGTGCGCGGCGTTTCCTTTTCTCTGGGTGAAGAGCGGCTTGGCATTGTCGGCGAGTCAGGCTCTGGCAAATCCATGACCGGGCGCGCCATTCTCCGGCTAATTCGCAAGCCGGGACAGGTAACCGCCAACCATATCTCCCTTGATGGGGAAGATCTTCTCAAACTGAGCGAACGGAAGATGCGAAGCGTGCGCGGACAGCATATTTCAATGATCATGCAGGACCCCAAATTTTCGCTCAACCCGGTGATGACAGTCGGGGAGCAAATGATGGAGTCCTATACTCTACAGGTAAAGGGTCCCCGGTTTCAGGCAAAGGATAAGGTGCTTGAAATGCTGGATGCCGTAGCGATCCGCGATCCGGGCAGGGTCTTTAACGCCTATCCGCACGAACTTTCCGGCGGCATGGGGCAGCGCGTTATGATCGCAATGATGCTCATTCCGGACCCGGATATCCTCATCGCGGATGAACCGACGTCCGCGCTTGATGTCTCCGTACAGATGCAGGTCCTCAACATACTCGACAAGCTCGTCCGGGATCGCGGAATGGGTCTGATATTCATCAGCCACGACCTTAATCTGGTCTCGTCCTTTTGCGATCGCGTATTGATCATGTATGCGGGCCGGATTGTCGAGGCCTGCGCAGCAGACAAGCTGCATGAGGCCAAGCATCCTTATACCCAAGGTCTTCTTAAGTCCCTGCCACGACTCGATTCACCGCAGGAACGCCTGGAGGTACTCGATCGTGATCCGGCATGGGCCGAAACAGATAGTGTGAGTGGTGTCACGTGAGTGGAATTATCCTTGAAAAGCTGAACGTCTGGTTCGATACACCGGAAACCCGCGTGGATGCCGTGAAGAACGTGAGCCTGCGCGTCGAACAGGGTGAAAGCGTTGGACTTGTCGGCGAAAGCGGATCAGGCAAATCGACAATCTTGAGGGCACTCACCGGCCTCGTCCCCACCTGGTCGGGAGCCATGGAAGTCGCCGGTGAGAAACTGGGCCGGCAGCGCAGCCGACATTTCTACAAGAAAGTCCAGATGGTGTTTCAGGATCCTTATGCCTCGCTCCATCCACGGCATTCCGTGGATCAAGTCTTGAGCGAGACGCTGCGTCTTCATGGGTTCAACGAAATTGATCGACGCATCAGCAATTTGTTGACTGATGTCGGGCTTGGACCCTCCTTTCGCTTTCGCTATCCCCATCAGCTTTCAGGGGGACAGCGGCAGCGCGTTGCCATTGCCCGTGCCCTTGCCCCGGAACCCGAGATACTGCTGCTTGACGAACCCACCTCTGCACTGGACGTCTCTGTGCAGGCGGAAATCCTGAATCTGCTGGTCGACCTCCGCCAAGAGCATCACCTTACCTATCTGATGGTGTCCCATGATCTCGCCGTTGTCGGCCATATGTGCCAGCAGATCGCCGTCATGCAGCTCGGTGAGATTGTCGAGATCATGCCTGTTGCAGAAATGAGAGAGCTAAAGCCCAAACATTCCTATTCCCGACATCTTCTGGAAAGTTCCCTCGGGTACAAACGTGCAGATGACTGATCGCGAAAGACGCTTCACCGACTTCGGGGAAATGGCCCAATGAGCAACGAAGTTCCGCGCATATCGCAACGAGAGGTAATCTCATTTCTTCAGAATCCTGAGAATTATCCGGCCGCAGTTGAAACTGTTGACATGCATGAAACCCATGGGGCGATAGTGTTTCTTGCTGGTGACAACGCTTACAAAATCAAGAAAGCCGTCAATTTTCCCTATTTGGACTTTTCGACTCTTGCTAAGCGACAGCATTTTTGTGAGCGGGAGATTGCACTCAATCAGCCCGCGGCCCCACAGATATATCTCGGTCTTATCGCCATCACCTTGGAAAAGGGAGGAAAATTGGCCTTTGACGGTTCGGGACCCACAGTCGAATGGGCCGTGAAAATGAAGCGCTTTGATCAGGAGATGATGCTCGATCATCTTCCGCACGCCAAAGTAACGAAAAAAGCCATGATCGAGAAATTGGCCAACTCGGTTTTTGACTATCACCAAAAGGCTTCGCGTGAAGAGGTTTCAGATGGTCCAAGACGCATACAAATATTAATTGATGAACTGACAGATAATTTTCGGGAGACCCCGAAGATTTTTCCGAAAAAAGAGGTGTCCGAGTTCGAGAGGCTGGCAAAAGAACAGGTTTCAGCCGTCCATTATTGCCTGCGATTTCGGGGACGCCGCGGATTTATCCGGCGTTGCCATGGTGACCTCCATCTTCGCAACATTGTCCTCATTGAGGAAACGCCGGTTCTTTTTGATGCCCTTGAGTTTGATGAGGAATTAGCGACAATTGATGTCCTCTATGATCTTGCCTTTCTGCTTATGGATCTAGATCAGCGGCGCATGAGTCCAAGCGCAAATCAGCTTCTCAACCGCTACCTTTATCGTTCCGGCCGCCTTGAGGATATTTACGGAATGAAAGCCATGCCGCTCTTCCTGGCTATCCGTGCCGGAATACGGGCCATGGTCGCGAACGATCATGCGCGACAGCTTTCGGGAACAACCGCGAAACAAGAAAGAGCGGCGGCGCGGGAGTATTTTTTCACCGCATTGCAGTATCTGTCCCCAAAAAAGCCGGTTCTGGTGGCTATTGGCGGCTTTTCGGGAACGGGGAAAACCACTCTTGCGTCCCTGCTTGCCTGCACACTGGAACATGCACCGGGATTTCTTCATTTCCGCACGGATTTGGAACGAAAGGCCCTTTTCAACGTGCCGGAGACAGAGCGGCTGGATCCGTCCAGCTATACTCTGGAAATTAACGACAAGGTATATTCGCGGCTGCTGCATAAAGCGCGGATTGGATTGAAATCAGGACAACGCGTCATAGTCGATGCGGTTTTTTCCAAGGAAATCGAACGAGCAGACATGGAAGCCCTCGCCAAAGAACTGGGCGTTCCCTTTATCGGTATATGGCTTGAAGCGAACGAGAAACTGATAACTGCTCGCGTGGAAGCCAGAAAGAGCGACGCATCCGACGCGACGCCGGACGTTGTACATCAGCAAGTCTCCCGCGGTATCTCCGGCCTTTCGTGGCACCGCGTTGATGCAGGTGGGACCGAGTTTGAGAGCCTGCGACAGATATTGGAAATTCCCGAATTATCCGAGATTGGTTGACTGAACTGAACAGGTCGCAAATTTCGCGCCCTGATTTACACTAATCTTCTTTCGGTGCTGCCTTGTCCAGGTTTTGCGGGGAAAACACATCGCCGAATGCCCCCTTACCCGGACTCGTGACAGGTTTTTCGGGCTTTGGTGCCGGAGCGCTCTTATCGAGATTCCCTGGGTCGAACACATTGCCGAACGCGCCCTTACCAGGACTTTGAGTTGCTGGCGCAGTTGATTTGCTACCGCCAAACACATCCGGTCCCTGATGCTGCTTTTGTTGTATGTTCAATTGACGCTTTTCGCGAATGGCCTTGATACGTTCTTCCTGTATAAGGCGCTTTTGCTCGCGGACGTCCATTTTACAACTATCCGGACTATAACTCTGGGCGAACCAAATGGTTGAGGCACCGCCAAGTGTCAACAAAATAAGAATAATGGCCGCTGGATTACCGCTTAGTATTTTTGGCAGCTGAAAACTGCCTGCAACGGCCGAAACAGGCGCACCATTTGCCAAGGCGAGCTGCTGTCGCCGGCGATAGATTTCATGAGCAAGCGCCCCGATAACTGTCAATACGATAATAATGAACGCAAGTGCAGAAATGGAGGGATTGATGCCATATCTGACCTTTTGCGCGAGCTCGATGGTCAATGTCGGATATTTGCCGAAGGTAAAGGTCGTCGTATTGTAGTTCTCAAATGATGCGAGGAAGGCGAGAACCGCCGCTGACCCTATTGCGGGTTTCATGAAGGGCAGCAGGATCTTTCGAAACGCCTGTACATGGGTCGCCCCAAGATCAAGCGCAGCCTCGGTCAGGCCGGTATCAAAACGCTGCAATCGGGCGATAAAGACGAGCATGCAGTAAGACGCGATAAAGGTGGACTGACCCAGAATGGTCAGGAAAATACCATTATGCAGAATGCCGCCCGTACTCATGCCAAGCATGATGCTGATCCGGTCCCAGAATACGAGCGTGGAAATACCGAGCACTACTCCCGGGATAAGAATTGGCGCAATCACGATGGTGTAATAGGTCGCTCTGAGTTTCGGCCAGATCTGGGTTAGCATCAGGGCCCCGGCGAGCCCCATAATCACCGAGAGAATAACAGTGCCAATGCCAATAATGATGCTGTTTTCAATACCGTTCAGAATACGCTCATCATTGGCAAGGACGTCGAACCATTCGAACGTCAAACATTCCCAGGGCGTCAGCTTTGGAAAAGAGGGGGAGTTAAAGGCCGTGAAGCTCATCACGATGAGCGGCCCCAGCAGATAGCCGAAAAAAACAACGAGATAGGCGCCCAGCAAAACTTTCAGGAGTAAGCTATTGGTCTTCATTTACCAATATCTCCTATCTTCACCTTAAACAGCCGCATCATACTGAGGACGATAATGATGCAAGCGACAAGCAGGACAACAGCGAAGGCCGCACCACGTGGCCAGTTGCCGCCCGTGTTGAACCACTGATAGATTATTTGCGTGAACCAGAGACTGGACGGACCGCCCAGAATCTGCGGTGCGGCCAGCGCACCGGCCGAAAGCATGAAAACCATTGTACAGCCTGATGAAATTCCCGGCTTGGCATAGGGAATAACCACCCGCCAATGAATACGCCACCAGGACGCACCCATGTCGCGCGCCGCCTCAATCTGATTGCGATCAAGACTCTCGATCACGTTATAAATCGGGAAAATCATCAGCAGGATATAGGCGTAGCCAAGCCCGGCATACAGCGCCACATTCGCACGGATGAAATCAACGGGATCACTGATCAGTCCCATGGTCAGCATCATCTCGTTGATCAGTCCGCTTTCACCGAAAATAATACGAAAGGCGAAGGCTCGCAGAATTTCGTTAATCCAGTATGGAATAATCAGGAGCAGCACCAGAATGCGAATAGCGCCACCGCCCCGCGATTGGCCGAGATAATATGCAAGAGGATAACACAGCACGAGATCCAGAATGGTCACGAAAAACGCGGCCAGCAACGTCCTGCCAAACACTCCGAGATCAACCACGTTATAGGAGGTATCCGCGCCCGGGGCACCGAGAACGAGGTATTTATAGTGTTCTATGGTATAGGTATCTTTTGGCCCCCCCATTTCTGGCGGTGGCAGATGATGACGGAATGAAAAATCGAGCATCGATAGCTGTGGCAGGACAATCAGGATCACGACCCAGAACAGCACAGCCACCAACAAGAAAGAGCCCAGACCCAGTCCGTTTTTTACAAAATAGTCCCGGATCAGTTGCGCAGCTTTCATCATTTCATCCTATTCGCTGGCAAGCTCGCCGGCCGGCAAGACAACGGCCTGCTCCGGCACATACTCTAGTGTCAGATTATTCCCCTCCGCCGATTGTCGTTGTTTTCCCACATTAACAAGAGACATCTTGATTTCCTTACCTTCCGATCCCTCCATGAAGACATTGTAAATTAGACCTTCAAATTCCTCATGCAGCACACTTGTTGTCAGGCGGTTTACTGCGGGAGAAGTGTCTGGCGCGATATTCAACACTTCTGGGCGAACGAACATCATCGCCGGATCGCCAACTTTCAACTTGCCCTGGGCCGTTGTCGCGATACGCGCCAACAACTCTCCCGTCCGATTGGTACTGACAAGCGCCATATTGCCATCAATCGACTTTACTTTGCCTCGAAAAACATTGTTTTCCCCAACGAAGGACGCCACAAAGGGGGTCGCCGGATCATTGTAGACTGCATGCCCGGAACCGATCTGATCGATGACACCCGCCCGCATGACGGCGACATTGTCGGACATCGTCAGGGCCTCGCCCTGATCATGCGTGATATAGATGAAGGTAATGCCAACTCGTTGCTGAATTTCTCTAAGTTCTGTCCGCATATGTTGCCGAAGCTTCAGGTCCAGCGCAGACAGAGGTTCATCGAGCAACAGTACGTCCGGCTCCGCACAGAGTGCACGCGCAATTGCGACACGCTGCTTCTGACCACCAGAAAGCTCGGAAGGGAGTTTCTCTCCTTGATCAGGCAAGGCAATCATATCGAGGAGTTCATCGGCCCGCTTACGCCGCTCTGCCTTGCTGGCACCTTTTACTTCCATGGAGAACGTAATATTCTCCCATACCTTCATAAGAGGAAAAAGTGCCAGGTTCTGGAAGATCAGGGCAGTTGGCCTCTTGTTAGGCCCGATCCCGGCCATATCCTTGCCGCCGATCCTGACCTTGCCGTCGCTTGGTTCAAGAAATCCCGATACAGAGCGCAGGATCGTGGTCTTGCCGCATCCTGATGGTCCAAGAAAAGAGAAAAATTCACCACCCTTAATATTGACATTAGCTTCACGAACAGCCACGAAATTACCGAACCTGATCCAGACATTTTCCAGATCAACGTCAACCCCTTTTGTCATGAATCATTCCCCAATCGGCACCCTTTTCCATCGAAACTCCCCCGATCCAAAGAAATTACACGGGAAGAAATACGCCGGACCAGCAATTGCGGATCCGGCGCGTCTCATCAAATCTTATGAACTCTTGAACTTGTTCACATATTCCGTACGGACAGCCGCATACCAAGGAGCCTGCGGAGGCCAGGGGTTTAAGTTGCTAAGTGAGTCACCCGGGTAAGCATCCGCGAAATTTTTCTTATACGCATCGCCCGCGAATTGATCAGCCCCGAGAACTGGTGAGTTATACCCGTGGGAGTCAATGGCCTTGCCGGCGTTCTTGGCGTCATAGGAGAATTTGATGAATTCATAGACCTGATCCATATTCTTTGCACCGATCGGCAACGACATGCCATCAACCCATGCCATCGCGCCTTCAACGGGCGCCTGATACATAACCGGATCACCTGCGGTTTTTAGCGACATTGGTGGACCATCCCAGGTCTGGCCGACAACAACACCTTCATTCAGCAGGCCATTTTTCTGGGTGTCCGCATCATTCCAAAGAAGCTTGATGTTCTTCTTGCGCGCGATACACCAATCCGTCACTTTTTCCCAGATCGGCCGCATGGTTTCTTCAGATTCATATGCTTTCCACATATCGCCCGGGTTAAGCTCACCGGTTGTCTCCATATACAAACCGGCGCACAGCATCATGGAGTGCGGGCGGCCCATGGTCTTGCCGGCATTCTCCTCAGCCCAGACATCCCCATAGCTCGGTGCGGCGCCAGCAGGTGCCCATTTATCCGTCCGCCAGGCAATGCCTTCCGTTCCCCAAATATGCGGGAGCCAGTGAGACCCTTTGCCTCCAAAATCCCAGTCCTTCGTCCCAATGGCGGCCATCGTCGGGTTGACCTTTTCAACCGGCACCCGGCCCATATCCCAGGGTTGCAGCAGTTCCAGCGGACCCCATTCCAGGCCCTGATTATTCGTCGGCGAAACAATGTCAAAACCCTGACCTTTGTTTGCCTTCATCTTGTTGATGATTTCCTCGTTCGAGCCAATGCCCGTATAATTGATTTTAATACCAGTTTCTTTTTCAAAGTCCGCAATGAATGGTTCCGGCAAATAATCTGACCACATCAGGATGTTAATTTCCCCGGAAGAGGAAAATGCATTTTTGACAATTGCGGGTCCGGCAACGGTAAATGCGCCAACGGCAGTCGCGGTTTTCAAGACATTCCGGCGGCTGACTGATTTTGCCGACTTTCCATTTGCCTGAGTGGGTTTCTGTGATTTCACGGTCATTCTATACTCCCTTATTTCATAAGCTTTAAGATCTTTAGTAAATGAACGGGTTTAGCGACGCTTTTATTACAAATGGATTACGACAGGAAACGTACGATTGGCTCCTTCATGGTCATGATAGCGGAAAACACAGTAATTAAAAATATTTTTGTCATATAGACACAAATATATTTTGCACTGCAGAAAACTAGATTTATTGCAATAAATTCAATTCTTTAATCTAAAGAAACATCTTAACCCAAAGGCGTGCCTAATGCTCCGCAGCAATGGCCTCCAAGACTGAGGAAACATTGGTTTTCGCCGATGCTAGATTAACTCGGACATTGCCTCCGCCGCGATTTCAAAGGCGCGAAGCCGCGCCTGATGATCAAAAATCTGCGCCGTCAATATAATCTCATCCGCGTCCGTTTCAGCTTTGAATTCCCGTAGCCGCTCCGACACATCTTTTGCGTCACCAAGCGCCGTGTAGGTCATAAAACGAGAGATCGCCGCCTTTTCCTGTAGCCCGAGTTGATCGGCAAATCCCTCTATCGGCGGCGGTAGCCTGATTGGCATACCCCGTGCCAGGCCCAATACACCCTGCATCAGGGAGGTAACAATAATATCCGCCTGTTCTCTCGTATCGGCAGCCTGCAGGTTCATCGCCGCCATGACATAGGGCCTGTCCAGCTGCGCAGAAGGTTTGAAGTTCTGCCGATAGACATGGAGCGCCTGCCTCAAATCGGTCGGCGCAAAGTGGGAAGCAAACGCGTAGGGTAATCCAAAATGCGCCGCCATTTCTGCACCATAAAGGCTGGAGCCGAGAATCCACAACGGCACTTTCAGTCCAGCGCCCGGAACCGCCTGGATCCTTTGGCCGGGTTCCGGATCGGCAAAATACTGCTGCAGCTCCAGGACATCCCGCGGAAATGTGTCCACGTTCGCGTTCAAGGAACGCCTTAACGCCTGCGCGGTCAGCCCGTCTGTTCCGGGGGCGCGACCGAGACCCAGATCGATTCGGTCCGGATAAAGTGAGGCGAGCGTTCCAAACTGTTCGGCGATGACCAAAGGCGCATGATTGGGCAACATGACCCCACCAGAGCCTATCCGTATCGTCTTCGTATGGGCGCCGACATGGGACAGCAGAACCGCGGTCGCGGCACTAGCGATACCGGGAATATTATGATGCTCCGCCAGCCAGTAGCGATTGTACCCCAGCCTCTCCGCCAGTTGCGCGATTTCCACGGAATTCCTGAACGATTGCGTCGCATCGCTGCCTTCAGTGATTGGGGCGAGATCCAGTACGGACAATAGAGTCATAACGACACACCGTTCTTGTTTTTCATGAGTTCTGCTGCTCGGTTGCTTCTATGGGTGGTTAGGTACAGGTTGGTTTCACTCGCGTTGATACCATCGATTCTTCGTATCTGTCTCAGTACCTGATCCAGGTCCGACAGGGTCTCCGCGCCAAATTCAACGATAAGGTCCCAGCGACCGTTTGTCGAATGGATCGTCTGGATTTCGGGAAAACCGCGCAAACGTGAGATTATGCGCTCATCCCCCTTGCCTTCAATTTCTATCAATGTGATGCCGCGCACCGGAATATCCGCGAGGTCTTCCTTAAGCACCACCGTAAAACCAAGTATTTCCTCGTCTGCGATCAGCCTGTCAAGCCGCGTGCGAACAGTCGCACGCGAGAGTTCCAGCCTTGAGGCCAGTTCGGAAATCGACGCGCGGGCATTCTGCCGGAGCACAGCGACCAGTTTTTGATCTGTTTCATCCATATTGAAAACTCTACATTACCAATTTGCATAATTCAATGTGCAAATATGTCAATATTTGCCGTTGTTTCCGCCAGTTATATGAATGAAGTTATCATTATGGCGAACAATTTGCCGGAAAGAAGTCAGAATGATGGAAAAATCTATTTTACTCATCGGCGTCCCGGCGGATCAAGGCAGTCGGCGCGCCGGTTGTCTTATGGGGCCGGATTCCCTAAGAACCGCAAATATCGCAAGGAGGCTTTCGCGCCTCGGATATGAGGTATTGGACGACGGAAATATTACCGCAGCTCCGGCGGACGAGATTCTTCATACAAATCCGAATATCCATCATCTGGCCGATTATGCGGCTCTAATTCACAAGCTGGACCAGTATTGCGCAACAACTCTTACGAACAATCATATTCCTGTTTTTATGGGCGGTGATCATTGCATCGCTGCCGGTATTTTACCTGCCTTAGCCCGGACCAGTGAAAACACAGGACAGGAGCAGTTCGTTCTTTGGCTCGATGCCCATACCGATTTCCAGACGCTGGAAAGTACAGATACGGGTAATTTGCATGGCACTCCTGTCACCTACATTATCGGGGACCCAAGCTTTGACGGTGTCATTCCAGGGCCATCCACAACCATTAAGCCCGAGAATATCTGCATGATGGGTATTCGTTCCGTCGATCCGGCCGAACAGGCACGTATCGCGCGCACCGGGATAGACATTCACGATATGCGCGCCATCGATGAGTTTGGCGTGGCCGCACCGCTCAGACGCTTTATCGATCGGGTGCGCCGCGCGAATGGTCGCCTCCATGTCAGTCTCGATGTTGACTTTCTGGATCCCGACATCGCTCCCGCAGTGGGAACAACGGTATCTGGCGGCGTCAGTCACCGTGAAGCGCATCTGATTATGGAAATTCTGTATGACAGCGGTCTGGTCACGTCGCTCGACATTGCAGAGCTCAATCCATTTCTCGATGTTCACGGCAAGACCAGCGAACTGATTGTCGACCTCGTCGCCAGCCTGTTCGGGCAACGTGTTTTGGATACTCAACGCAGGAGCATATAATTATGGCCATTCATCCGCCAAAAGACATCAATATCGTTCCCTTTGTCAGTGTCGATAATATGATGAAGCTGGTTCTTGATATTGGTATCGAAACATTCCTGGTCGAGCTTGCCGGATTTATTGAAGAGGATTTCAAGCGATGGGAACTTTTTGACAAGACGCCTCGCGTTGCCTCCCATTCACCGGAAGGCGTCATCGAGCTGATGCCGACCAGCGACGGCGAGGTATATGGCTTCAAATATGTCAACGGTCATCCGAAAAACACTCGAGACGGCCTGCAGACCGTCACCGGTTTCGGGATGCTCTCCAATGTCGACAATGGTTATCCGGTTCTGTTTTCTGAAATGACCATATTGACAGCCCTTCGTACCGCCGCGACCTCCGCCCTTGCCGCAAAATATCTGGCCCCCCAGAACGCCAACTGCATGGCAATTATCGGCAATGGCGCACAGTCTGAATTCCAGGCCATGGCCTTCAAGGCGCTTCTTAACGTGAATAAATTACGCCTTTTCGATATCGACCAGCAGGCAACCGAGAAATGCAGGCGCAATCTTTCCGGCATGGGATTTGACATTTCGTCTTGCCAAACGGCGGAAGAGGTCGTGGAGGGCGCACAGATAGTCACCACTGTCACTGCGGACAAGCAATATGCAACGATTCTGACAGACAACATGGTTGGTGCAGGCATTCACATAAATGCAGTTGGTGGCGACTGTCCCGGCAAAACGGAACTGCACCCAGATATCCTCCTACGCTCGGATATTTTTGTTGAATATCCCCCGCAAACTCGGATCGAGGGGGAAATCCAGCAGCTATCCAAAGATCATCCCGTAACGGAACTCTGGCGTGTTTTCGCGGGGAAGGAAAAGGGGCGGCAACGTCCGGATCAGACAACGCTGTTCGACTCGGTCGGGTTCGCCACGGAGGATTTCTCTGCCCTTCGGTATGTGCGCAGCAAACTCCCCGGCACGAGCTATTTCGACAGCCTAGATATGCTGGCCGATCCAGATGATCCGCACGACCTTTTTGGCATGATCCTGCGGGCCGCCAAGGCCGCCTGACGCAAAAGTGTTATGGAGTGATCCGTTTCGCCTTGTATTCTGAGGCATTGAGAGATACTGTCTGTCCAACTTTTTTTACTAGGATATTACGACTATTTCCAGATTATCAGAGTCGGCTCAGGCCTCACAGCCTTCAGCCGACAAATTGCACGCGGATATTGCCTCTACAAGAAAATACGATAACAATTGGGCAAAAGTAGCTCGAACCTACGCCAATCCGGACGCAAAGCGCAGCATTCTACAATTACTGACCACACTCGTTCCACTAGTCATTCTCTGGGCTAGCATGATTGTCGTTGTGGACGATGTGTATTGGGTGGCGCTATTGCTTTCCATTCCAGCGGCGGCGTTCACCGTCCGACTTTTCATAATTCAGCATGATTGCGGGCATCATTCTTTTTTCCGGTCACCGCGCCTTAACGACCTGGTTGGTCGGTTAATTGGCGTCATTACGCTCACCCCCCATGAATATTGGCGGCGTTCCCATAACACCCATCACGCGACCTGTGGCAATTTGGAGAAGCGGGGAA
This sequence comes from Sneathiella sedimenti, assembly GCF_017313765.1. Classification (GTDB taxonomy): domain Bacteria; phylum Pseudomonadota; class Alphaproteobacteria; order Sneathiellales; family Sneathiellaceae; genus Sneathiella; species Sneathiella sedimenti. The sequence goes on from NZ_JAFLNC010000006.1 coordinate 164,220, forward strand.
TCGGAGATATCAGTGTACTGACTGTTGCCGAATACCAGGCATTAAGTCGTTGGCGGCGTTTCCTGTACCGTATTTACCGGATGCCCGCAGTGATGTTGGGTATCGGCCCCCTGTATCTTTTCGTAATCAAGTACAGGTTTCCGCTTGATTTGGTCCGGCAACGGCCTGCCCTGCTGATCGGCATTATGGGGACAAATATCGGGATTGTGGCGCTCACTCTGGTCCTCGGCTTCAGTTTCGGATTCATCGATATCCTGAAGGTGCAGCTGCCCATCGTGCTGCTATCTTCTACGGCAGGTGTCTGGCTTTTCTATGTGCAGCATCAGTTTGAAGATACCTATTGGCGGAAAAAGGAGAACTGGAACATCCACGAAGCCTCAGTGATGGCGAGCAGCTATTATGATCTCCCTCAGCCTCTTCGTTGGTTTTCCGGCAACATTGGAATTCACCACATCCATCACCTTTCCTGCCGCATCCCGAACTACCGTCTCGGAGCGTGCCTGGCGGAATTGCCCGCGCTGAAATCTCTAAACCGTATCAGCCTGCGAGAAAGCTTTGCCTGCTTGCGACTCGCACTCTGGGATGAAAATACTCAGCGCCTGGTTTCCTTTAAGTGCGTTCGAAAACTTTCGACCTCGTCATAAGCGGCGATCGACCTCCCTTTTGAACAACGCCAAAAATACCCATTGAAATTATCTGCATATGCAGATATATAGTCGGTATGACCGAAAATACGGACCGTGAATTCAAGTCTACCTGCAGCGCGTCGCTCTTTCGTAAAGCCGCGCGCCGCATTACGCAGATTTACGATCAACTGCTGGAACCTTATGGCTTAACGATTACACAGTATGGGTTGCTTGGTCACCTGAAACATTTCGACGGCATCAGTGTTGGCGCTCTTGCCGAAAAGCTCGTGATGGATCCAACTACTCTAACCCGGAACTTACGGCCGCTTGAAAGAAAAGGATATGTCACGCTCACCCAGGACGACAAGGATCGACGCAGCCGCAATTTGAACCTTACAGACTCTGGACGGAAGATATTTTCCGCCGCGCGACCGGGATGGGAAGCTGCGCAGGAGAGAATAGAAAATGTTCTTGGATCGGAAGACAGCCGCCTGTTGGCCACGAAAATAGATCGCATGATCGAAGATCTTAGGGAATGAATTTTTTTAGCCGTATATCTGCATATACAGCCATTATAGAAAGAGTCACCGATGACAACTGAAACCTCATCTCCTGCTGTTGCGGCCAGCCCCAATGCTCTGTTGACGGCGCCAATCCTTGGCACTTTGGCGCGACTTAGTGTTCCGAATATTCTAGCGATGTCAGCCGCAGCGGTTGTTGCTATCGCGGAAACCGCTTACGCTGGGCAGCTCGGTATTTCCGCTTTGGCGGGACTTGCGCTCGTATTTCCGATGGTCATGCTTCAGCAGATGATGTCTGCAGGCGCGATGGGAGGGGGCGTTTCCTCCGCCATCAGCCGGGCTCTCGGTGCAAACGATGACCGGCGCGCCGAGCAACTTGCCTTTCATGCAGTAATCATTGGCGCGATGGCTGGCCTCCTTTTCGGTGTCTTTTTTCTGTTATGTGGCGAGTATGTCTATCGGCTCCTTGGGGGATATGGTGTGGTTATCACCGAGGCGCTGGCTTATTCCAATATCGTTTTCCTTGGGGCGATTGGTCTCTGGTTGACCAATACGCTTGCGTCCATCATTCGCGGCAGCGGGGACATGAAAATTCCGTCTATTACCTTGCTAGCGGTTGCTTTATCGCAGTTTATATTAGCAGGTGCATTCGGGCTGGGCTGGGGCCCATTTCCGGCTCTTGGAATGGTGGGCATTGGTCTTGGCCTGGTTATCGCCTTCAGCGTCTCTACCCTTTTCTTATTGTGGTATCTGGTCTCCGGTCGGGCGCGCGTTAAACTGACGGTAAGAGGCATCAAGCTTAAGACGGAGATGTTTCAGGATATACTCAAAGTGGGTGCAATTTCTTGTATCTCTCCCTTGCAAACCGTCCTCACTGTCCTCATCCTGACCCGGCTAATCTCGGAATTCGGTGTAGAGGCTCTGGCGGGATACGGAATCGGTGCTAGGCTGGAATTCCTGTTGGTCCCAATCGCCTTTGCAATAGGTGTTGCCTGTGTCCCAATGGTCGGCATGGCCATTGGCGCAAATAATGTCGCCCGGGCGCGGAAGGTGGCATGGACTGGTGGCATTTGCGCCGGAATATTGATTGGGTCTATTGGCTTCTTGGTCGCCCTTTTTCCCGATATCTGGACAGGAATGTTCACGGATGTTCAACCTGTCATGAAATCTGCGGGGCTGTATTTTGCCTGGGTCGGTCCTTTCTATGGTCTGTTTGGTCTCGGGTTGTGCCTTTACTTTTCCTCGCAAGGCGCGGGTAAGGTCCTCGGCCCCGTTATCGCCGGCACAATTCGCCTTGTCGTTGTTGCGCTGGGCGGCTGGATTCTGGCAACAAACGCCATGCCCGAATGGACAATCTTTGCGCTGATTGGGGGTGCGATGGCAATTTATGGTGCGGCAACCGCGCTGGCTGTATATGTTGTACGCTGGTAACCCTAAAAACAATTTGTGATACGTCCGGCTGATCCTGCCGACGTTGCGGGACAGTTTGCATGATTTCATTTTTCCTGGCCGTTTTCTTTCTGGTCATAACTCCCGGACCGGGTGTTCTTTCAACCGCCGGGGTTGGCTCTGCTTTTGGGCGCACGGCGGGCCTTCGTTATGTGACTGGCCTTTTTGTTGGTAATAACCTCGTGGCTCTTGCCGTTGTGTCTGGCCTGGCGGCAATCGTTCTTGCCGTACCGGTCGTCCGGAATATCCTGCTGGTGCTGTCCCTCGTTTATCTTCTTTATCTCGCTTTCAGGATTGCCACGGCAGGCGCAAAAATTGCCTTTATCGAGTCAGCCCGTGAGCCGGGAATTTTTGCTGGTATCGCGCTACAGCTGATTAACCCCAAGGCCTATGCCGTCAACACGACCCTGTTTACCGGATTCCCATTTTTTGCCGATGCGTTGGCGTGGGAAACAATCTTAAAATTCGCGCTTCTCAATGTTATTTGGGTTCCAGTCCATTTATTGTGGCTGACGGCGGGGATCATGATCAAACGATTGGAATTATCCCCGCGGATCCAGTTTCGGATTAACCTTATGATGGCGGTCGCGATGCTTGCTGTTGTCACCCTTGCCCTGTTTGCCAATTTCTAGGCGTTTAATCGGATAGTTTCAGCGTTACCGGCCAAAGCCAGCAAGGTCAGGAAGCCAAAGCGCAAGTCCGGGAATCAGAATTACCAACGCGAGCCCCCCGAGAAGTAGAAGTACATAGGGTACAGAGCCAAGAATCACGTCAATTAGCGGCGCATTGGCAATTCCCTTTATCACAAAGAGGTTCATCCCGACCGGCGGCGTGATCAGCGCAAGTTCCAGATTAATCATGAGCAGAACGCCATACCAGATCAGATTGACATCAAGCTGAACCAGGATCGGGAGCACAATCGGCGTCGTAATCAAAATGATAGAGATTGTCTCCAGAAACATGCCCAGAATGAGAATGACGAACATGACGACTAGGATAAATCCAAGCGGCGACAGCCCAAGTGTCACCACTCCCTCCATCAATTCGATGGGCAGGCGGATAATCGTGACAGCCCGACTGAATAACGCAGCAGAACCAAGGATCATGAAGAGCATGGTTGTCGTTCGGACGGTCTCATAAGCGGTCTCCGCAAGTTCCTTCAGACCGAAATTGCGATAGACGAGCGCACCGACAAGAAGGGCGTAGATACATCCAATTGAAGCGGCTTCAGAAGCTGTGAAAATACCAAGATATATCCCGCCCAGAACCAGCGGGGGCATGGAAAGTGACCAGAAGGATTTCCCTACCGCCTTTATAGCTTTTTTCCAGCCAACCCAGTCGGCTCCCTTAGTGTCACCCCGATAATATGCCTGTGAAATGCAAAAGATGGCGAATATCACCGCCATCAGGATCCCCGGAATAAAGCCCGCCATGAAAAGCGCGCCGATCGACGTCTCCGACACAATGGCATACAGGATCAAGGGGCCTGAGGGGGGAATTAGGATACCAAGGGTGCCCCCAGCCACGATAACGCCATAGGCATCGCGGGCACGGTAACCAAAACGGCGCATCTGGGGAATGGCACTGGAACCTATTGTGAGGGCCGTCGCCACGGAGGACCCGGAAATAGCCGCGAATATTGTACAGGAGAGTACGGTTGCCACCCCCAATCCGCCCTTGAAATGCCCGACCAGAGTATTTGCCGCGTCATAAAGGTCGTCCACGACCTTCGACTTGATCATCACATGCGCCATAAAAGCAAACATGGGAATGGCCGTAAGAATGCCGTTATCAAGTTTCGCAAAGAATGTATCCGCTACACTGGAGATACTCCCTTCCGTCAGGAGCATTATTATGACGGACGCTACACCCAGCCCGACAAAAATTGGAATACCTGTCAGCAGCAAAAGGACGAGGAGGAGCAGAACGAGAAACGTCGACACTAGTCGTCTCCCCGTTTAAACAAACTTTCCCCGCCACGAGCGACAGAGATTAAGAACAAGAGACCCGCGCCAAAAAGCAAAAATGACTGGGGTATCCAGAGAGGTGCTTCAAGATATCCACTTGAGTAAACACCGATCGTATAGGAGAACTTCACCGCCTCCCATGTGCTGATGAAGATAATGGCCGCCAGAAATGCGGTCGCAATGTAGCTCCATAATCCAAGCGCCTTCTTACGTTTTCCCGTCGCTTTTGAGGTAAGTAAATCGACGCTGATATGTTCTCCGCGCCGAAGGGTTTCCGCAGCCCCCAGCATGACAATAGCGACCACCAGAAAGCCGGACATTTCATCGGTCCAGGTCAGGGGCGTTCCCAGCACATAACGCTGAAATACGCTATAGCCCGTCATCAACAGCGTGAAGACAACCAGCACCGCGCTGAATACAGCGGCACCAAAGGAAAGATACTCAATGACGCGGATAAATACGGAAGAGGAGTATGCCACCTCTTCCGAAGTATTGTCCTTCATATCCATAACGGACGCAGCAACTTCAGGCTAGTTCAACAGGTCGAGAAGTTTCTTGCCGTCCGCTCCTGATGCGTCGCTAAACGCCTCATAAAACGCCGGAGCCATGACGGCCTTCAAAACCTCGATATCCTCATCTGTTGCAATATGGACCTTCATCCCCTTTGCCGCCAATTCGTCCGGGGCGCTGGCAGCTGACGCTTCCGAGGCTTCAATTGCCCAGACCGCCGCTTTCTTGCCGGCTTCATCCACTGCCATCTTGCCCTTATCGGATAGGCCATCATACCAAGCAGGATTGACATAGCCGTGGAAGTAGATGCTGAAAAGCGGAAGGATGGTCACATGATCCTGCACTTCGTAATATTTACGGGATACTGCCGCCGATACATCCGTAAGCCCGGCATCAATTACCCCTGTTGACAACGCCTGGTAGACCTTGCTTCCTGACATCGCGGACGGTGCTGCCCCCATCGCAACAAACCCTGCATCCGGGACTGGCCCCAAACCACGAATTTTAACGCCTTCGAAATCCGCCGGCTTGATCAGTGGCTTACCGTTTGACGTGATGGCCGTGCTGCGTGTTGTGAAAAGCCAGACAACGTTCTTCACACCCTTTGTCAGCAGTTTCTCTTCCAGGAAGTTGGCCGCCTCTGATCCATCCCACTTTTGAAGTGCTTCCAGGCTGCTGACCGCAAACGGGCCAAGCGTCACATTCATCAGCGGCAGGGTCTTGCCCCATTGCGGGTTAATTGAAAAAGCGCAATCGATATCTCCCTTGGCAACGGCTGTCGCATTTTCCTTAGCGCCAGTCAGACTGTTGGCACCGAATACCTGAACGTCTATTTCCCCGTCCGACAGGGTTTCGATTTCCGCTGCCCACTGGTCGATAACTTTAGCAATGTGATGTGCAGGCGGTAATTGGTGGCTGCACCGCATCTCAGTCGCGGCCACAGCCGCATTCATTCCACTGAACGTGCCGAGCACAGCCGTAAACACTACTGCCAAATTGAATAATTTTCTCATAACTCCCTCCCTCAAGGTTATTATCTTTGTATCTTCTCTCACTATTACGCAATTGTTCGTCAAAAAACAGCCTGTTTTATTTTTGGGAAAGTCCCAATTCTTTCAGGATGTCATCTGTATCCGCACCAAGGGCTGGTACATGCAAACCCTCTCCAAGCGCCTCTCCATCCAGCTCCAGTGGCAATGTCGGCGCACGGTATGTCTTTCCGTCGCTGTCCTCGAAATGCACAAGACCGCCGTCGCGCAGGACATGCGGATCATTAAACAGGTCTTCCGGGCTGTTGATCGGGGCGAAGGGGATACTGAGATGATCGAGTTTCGTGCTTAACGCCTCCATGGAAAAATTCCGAATTTTCTCGGCTACTTTCGGGATTGTCCAGGAACGTGCCTCGATGCGGTCCGTCGCTGTGCCAAGACGGTCATCCGATAGAAACTCTGCAAGATCATATGTTTCACAAAATGCTTTCCAGTGACCATCGGTGACAACCGCGATAAAAATTTTCTGACCATCGCTGGTATCAAATATATCATAGACCGGCCAGGCGTGTGTCCGCTCCGGCATGGGTGTCGACGGCACACCTGTCATCTCGAATTGCACCATATGCTGGGCAACAGAGAAAAGGCTGTTTTCAAAAAGCCCGATGCGGATATTCTTGCCGCGCGCTGTCTTGTCTCGTTCACGCAAGGCAGCCAGGATGCCTATGACACCGAACATGCCGCCCATAATATCATTAACCGAAGAGCCAACACGCAGCGGACGCGCCCGGGTTCCGGTCATCATGGCAAGCCCTGACATCATCTGTACCACCTCATCAAGGGCGGGACGATGCTGATACGGTCCTGACAAAAACCCCTTGTGACCGGCGATGATCAATGACGGATGCCTTTCAAGCAACTGCTCTGGCGCAAGCCCCTGTTTGGCTAGAAGGCCATCCTTGAAATTCTCCAGAAACACATCGGCAGTATCGAGTAGCTTGTGAAGGGTTTTCTGGTCTTTTTCTTCGGAGAGATCCAGGACCAGACTGCGCTTTCCCCGGTTGAAGAGCGGGAAAAACGCCGTCCCCATTCCCTTAAGACTGCGGGTCTTGTCCCCCTTCGGCGGCTCTACCTTGATCACCTCGGCTCCCAATTGGGAGAGGATCATGCCGCATGTCGGCCCCATCACCATGTGGCTCATTTCAATGACCCGGATTCCAGTTAATGGCAAGGCGCCGCTCATCTTTATCTTCCTTTGTCTGTGATTTTAAGAAGGGCAACGCATACGGTAGTGCAACAGAAAAACAGTTAAAAGGCCTAACTTACTCAGGATCGGTGGAAGACGGCTTGTAATCCGATTGTTGCGCCGGGCACGCCCGCAATTTATCTAGATCACATTTCCTTCACGCGCTTTGCAGAAGGATCATACATCGGCTCCAAGGAGGGGATTGCTTTTATGCGGCGACCGGCTATTTCGATCTCATAATTGGATGCAAGAACCTCGGCAGGCTTTTCCCCCTTACAGGGAACATAGCCGAGGCCGACTGCGGCTCCGAGCGTATGCCCATAGCTTCCCGACGTAAGAGATCCGACCACCTCGCCATCACGAATTATAGTTTCATTGTGGAACAACAAGGGCTCCGGATCTGTCAGGAGAAACTGCAAAAGCCGGCTGTGTGGCCCGCTCTCCTTGCGTGCAAGTACTGCTGCGCGCCCAATAAAATCAGGCTTTGTTGCTTTCACGGCGAACCCTAGACCTGCATCTATAACATGATCTTCCGAAGTTATATCGTGTCCAAAATGGCGAAATGCTTTTTCTATTCGACAGCTATCCATCATATGCATCCCGCATAGTTTAAGATCGAGCTGTTCTCCCGCCGCCATCAATGTCTCGAATACATGATTCGCCATATCTGTGGAAACATAGATTTCCCAGCCGAGTTCCCCGACATAGCTCACCCGGTGTGCCCGGGCGAAGCCCATGCCAACTTCTATAGTCTGGGCCGTACCGAACGGGTTGTGATCATTCGAAAAATTATTCGGGCTGACCAATTCCAGGAGCTTGCGGGCATTGGGCCCCATCACCGCCAGTGTTGCCTCACCCGCGGTCACATCTGTGATCACCACTCGGAAATCCTTGCTTTGACGTTCCAGCCAACGTTGATCGGCAGGTCTGGTCGCGGAAGGTGTAACCACGAGATAGGCGGTTTCGGAAAGACGGGTCACGGTGACATCCGCCTCAATGCCCCCCGCCTCGTTAAGAAACTGCGTATAGACGATTTTGCCGATTGGCACAGTGTAATCGCCGCCGCCCACGTAATTCAGGAATTTTTCCGCGTCCGGCCCTTCGACCCTTATCTTGCCGAAGGAGGACATGTCATACATGCCGACATTCTCACGGACTACTTTATGTTCTGCCGCCGCATTTTCAAACCAGTTCTGCCGCTTCCAGCTATAGTGATAACGGCGCTCCTGACCGGAATTGGCGAACCAGTTGGGCCTTTCCCATCCTGCCGCCTCGCCCATCACCGCCCCCTGCGCGAGCATGTCCTGATGGAAAGGGGACCGGCGAATGCCACGGGCGGTCGCTTTCTGGCGAAAGGGAAAATGATCCGCATACAACAGTCCGAGCGTTTCCTTCGACCGCTCGAACAAATACTGACGGTTCCCTTGAAAAGGCTGCATCCGGGCGATATTCACATCCCCCAGATCAAATGGCTTCGTGCCATCCTCCATCCATTGGGCGAGTGCCATACCGGCACCACCCGCGGACTGAATACCGATAGAGTTGAACCCGGCCGCGATCCAGAAATTATCAAGTTCCGGCGCGAGACCGAGATGGTAGGCATCGTCGGGTGTGAAGCTTTCCGGACCATTGAAGAAGGTATGAATGCCGGCCTCTGCCAAAATCGGCATCCTGTTAACGGCATCACCAAGGATAGGTTCAAAATGGTCAAAATCCTCGGGCAGCTGATCAAACTCGAAACTTTCCGGAATGCCTTTCATACCCCAAGGCTTGGCCACCGGCTCAAATGCACCAAGCAGTATTTTCCCGGCATCTTCCTTATAGTAGGCGCATTCATCCGGCACCCGAAGGACTGGCAATTGCGGCAGGTCCTTGATACTCTCTGTCACGATGTAGAAATGTTCGCAGGCGTGCAGCGGGACATTAACCCCGGCCAGCCGACCAACTTGATGCGCCCACATTCCTGCGCAATTAACGACCATTTCCGCCTCTATATAGCCGTTTTCGCCTTCCTCTGATTGCCAGTCAACGCCCGTTGCCAGGCGTCCGCTAACTCGAATATCTGTAACCTTGACCCGCTCCCTGATAAGAACACCGCGCTGACGTGCGCCCTTCGCCATGGCAAGGGCGATATTGCCCGGATCCCCCTGACCGTCGCGGGGCAGCCAAATGGCGCCAACAACTCCGTCAGTATTGAGATGCTCGTATCGCGCTTTCACTTCAGAAGGGCTAATTTCTTCCACTTCCACACCGAACGCGCGGGCCATGGAGGCCTGACGCAATATTTCCTCTTTCCGTTCCTCGGTAAGGGCAACTGTAATGGAACCGGTTTCACGTAGGCCGGTCGAGACTCCCGTCTCTTCCTCTAGCCGTGCGTAGAGATCGCGGCTGTATTTCGCGAGCCGCGTCATATTTTTTGAAGCTCGCAATTGGGCGATAAGGCCAGCCGCATGCCAGGTTGTCCCCGAAGTAAGCTGCTTTCGTTCCAGGAGGACGACATCCCGCCAACCGAGTTTGGCCAGATGATAGGCAACCGAACATCCGATCACACCTCCACCGATGATAACAACACGGGCTTTTTTGGGTAGCTCACTCATAGGCAATTCCCGGACTTATTATTGAATTTCCTGCTCAGACGGGTGATTAAAGATATGCGACTATTGCTGAGAATTCCATCTTACTTCTTTACCGTTTTCAGAATTTATTTCTTATTTCGACAGTCAGGCTGCCTAACGCAAATTACCTTTCTATAATAAAATGTGAAAGAAGACGTAATAAAAGACGGTGTTAATATTTTGACGCCGCAGAACAGAAGGGGGCGCTGAACTGCCGTCCGTCCCTCCCGAATTTCTTCATTCATGGCACCGCTTTTCCGTCCCGGAAAGTGAATAAAATAAATAGAAATTCAAATCTTCGAAGGCTAGCCCAAAATAATCAAACCATAAATTGCCACTCATAATAGTTTTTATTGCAATATTCATCCACTATATTAGCGTTAGTTAAATCTAGTTCGTGAAGCGCTTGGCACGCAAGGGTCGCAACTAGCGTCACCGCCTTAATGCGTTGGAAAATAGCAGCTTACACCCACATGAAATCAATATGATAGCACCTTAATACACACATCTATTTTTCTAATATAATGACCAAAAAAATTGATAGTACGAATTTAATTGAAGATATAAAGATCTTTTGTTAGGCTTTAAAAACTAGGGCATTTTATTGATTCAAACGACTATATATTTCGGACAATAACAAACCAATTTAAACCTATCAATATTTGTTTTTACTTTAATTTTTTACTTATTATTGTAAAAAATGCAGGGGGTTTATTTTGGGTTCTAGTGATTTTACTACATCATACTCCTCAGCAGCGTCCATCAAACCTCCGGACGTCATTCAAATCCCTTTTGATGACCTATCGGGAATTATATTCAGAAAACTAGAGGATCATCTCGTTATCACCGGGAGTGATGATAGTAGCATTGTCTTGCGGAAATATTTCTTGACCCAATCTGAACGGGAACAGCCAATTATCCAAATTGGAACAAGCGGTCCTTTCCTGACGGTTCAAAAAATTATCAATCTAATTGAAAATACTGGCGATACACTGTTTGAGTCGGAGGAAGATAAGCGTTCAATAACCGGTGCCAAATTCAGCGAGTTCGATCCAGGTGAAATCAACGGTGGATTAACCATTAGCGATCTGCTGAATGCAACAGAACTAACATTTCCCTATATTAGTAACGAAAAGAAGGCGGACGGAAGCCTCGCCGGCAATCTCGGCTCCGGCGACACGCTCGCCGGCACCGCCGATCTCGTGCCTCCGACCCTCACCATCGCCGCCGCCGATTTCGATCTCGCCGAGGGCGAAGCCACCGCCGTCACCTTCGAGTTCTCCGAGGACGTCGCCGGCTTTACCCAATCCGATGTCACTCTCACCGGCGGCACCCTCTCCGATTTCACCCAGGTCGATGGCAACAGCTGGACCGCCACCTTCACCCAGGCCGGTGCCGACGCTCCCAGCATCGCCGTCGATGATGACACCTATACCGATCTCGCCGGCAATCTCGGCTCCGGCAACACGCTCGCCGGCACCGTCGATCTCGTGCCTCCGACCCTCACCATCGCCGCCGCCGATTTCGATCTCGCCGAGGGCGAAGCCACCGCCGTCACCTTCGAGTTCTCCGAGGACGTCGCCGGCTTTACCCAATCCGATGTCACTCTCACCGGCGGCACCCTCTCCGATTTCACCCAGGTCGATGGCAACAGCTGGACCGCCACCTTCACCCAGGCCGGTGCCGACGCTCCCAGCATCGCCGTCGATGATGACACCTATACCGATCTCGCCGGCAATCTCGGTTCCGGCAACAGCATTGGAGGAGTATCCGTTGCGGACCAGTCGGCAACCGTGTCAGATGCGGATATTGTCAGTATTGCGAGCGGACAGATTTCCGTCGCCGATAGCCAGGGAGATCCCCTAACCGTCGAAATGTCCGCCCCGGCCTCTGCGCTCTTCTCTGGCGGGGAAGCCATCTCCTGGACAGGCGATGGAACCCAGCTACTAATCGGCAGCACGGTATCGAACGGTGAGATCCTGCGCCTTACAATAGATAACTCAGGCAACTATCAAGTAACCCTTTCCCAGGCCCTGGACCATCCGGAAGGGGGTGGCGTGACTGCACTCGAATTTGCCGTCACCGTCAGAGCCTCCGACGCGAGTGCAACGGCGAGCGGCAACCTGATAATATCCGTGGAGGATGACATTCCGGTCGCCGCTGGTATTGCCCAGTTCACCATCAATTCGGCGCCAACCACCGTCAGTTCCAGTGTCGTAGACAGTTACGGTGCCGACGGGGGATCAATTGCCCAGGTGAGAATGGACGGATATACCTACAGCTATGATGCGGACACTGACAGCATCACCCAGTCCGGCAGCTCCGAAACGGCGAGTGGATATACCTATGATACCGGAACCAACACCCTTACCATCGAGAATGTCAAAGGCGAAACCCTGAGCGTCAATGTCCTGACGGGTGATTATAGTTTCACGGCATCTGGGGTTTCCGGAGTCAGCCCCGTCGCCAATATCGCGCCAGAAGTCGGGGTAGATGACCCGGGTAACCTTCTCGGGATCGTCGCCGCCGACGTCCTTGGATTGATCGACCTTGGAAACAACCAGTTTTTCACCGCAACAGACATCAATAACAATATCGAAAGCGTCGTTATCACATATTCCACGCTGATCGGCCTGGGATCCTTCGAGTTTAATGCCTCCCAGAATCTCGCCGCGGACCTCGGGCTAGATGTAAGTATCGTGAATAGCAGCTTTTTGACGGCCGCTTCATCCGAGTTGACCATCACCGCGCTTGATGGCGGTACGATTGACAATGCCAAGCTCAATGAATTGCTGGGAACCGTCACCTTTGATTCCGGTTTGCTGACAGTCGATCTTCTCAATTCAATTACCATTTCAGCAACCGATACCGGCGGCCTGAGTGATTCAGTTGGTGCCGGTACACTTCTGAACGCGTCACTTCTGCAATCAACACCGCCGTCCGAAATTATTGAGGGCAGCAATGGGCCGGACACCCTGACAGGAGACGCTTCCGACAACCGTCTCTACGCTTATGGCGGAAACGATACGGTGAACGGCGGAGACGGTAATGACATCTTGCGCGGCGGTAGCGGTGATGACAGCCTTTCTGGGGACGCGGGTAACGACATCCTGATCGGGGGACGTGACGACGATACGCTGACCGGTGGGACGGGTATAGACATCTTCCTTTGGGAGGAAGATGACCAAGGCATACCTGCTGCACCTGCGATAGATACAATCACGGACTTCGATAATTCTGCGCTCGCTGCCGGTGGCGATGCTATCGATCTTGGCGACCTCCTCGAAGGAGAGGGACATATCGGGACGAATCCGGGAAATCTCGCAAATTATCTCCATTTCGAGACGAGTGGGACGGACACGATCCTGCATATCAGCACAACAGGTGCATTCCTCGGCGGCTTTAACTTGGCCGATACGGATCAACAAATCCTGTTTCAGAACATAGACCTGGTTGGTGATGCCCTGTCAGACCAGGAGATCATCGCGAACCTGCTTTCAAGGGGCAAACTGATTGCGGATGAGGCCACAAGCGATACGGTGTTGCTGGGTGGATATACAGATGCCGACTTCGTCCTCACTGACAATGACGGGGATACGGCAACCACCACAACTCGCTTTGACAGCACCGGCCGGGCACCGCCGGGTGGCGGCAATAGCGCCCCGGAGGTTCAAGTGTCCGGCGCCTTCCTGAATTTAATTGATCTCGGCGCACAGGATCTTAATGCCCTTGATGTAGACGGCAATCTGGAGCGAGTGATTGTCCGCTATATGCCGTTGGTCAGCGCCGGCCTTACGCCGCTCACCCTGAGCGCCTCAACGGACCTCGCAAACGAACTTGGACTGACCGTGACGATCGAGAACGACGCAGGTATTCTCGGACTGGTCGCTCCCTCGTCTATCCTGACAATTACGGCGACCGATAATGGTACGATCGATAATCTTTCCATTAACGAACTATTGGCGACAGTCCAGTTTAACCAGAACTGGCTAATTGACGGTATCGATGTCCTTAATGCGACAACCATAACCGGTATCGACAGCCTCGGCGCATCGTCCACAGACACGCTGGCAACCTTGCTCGGCGGCGGCGTCCTCAGCCTGTTGAACTCTTCCACCGGCGTTCAGACCGGCACAAACGGGAGTGACGTCCTTACAGGAACAGGGAGCGCTGACCGGCTTTATGGTTTTAGTGGCGATGACTCCCCGTCGGGCAATGCAGGCATCGACCTCCTCCGCGGGGGGGCCGGTACAGATACGCTTTATGGCGGAGAAGGTGATGATGCACTTGAGGGCGGTGCGGATGCCGATATCTTCCTGTATGTCAACGTCACTGATGGCAATGACTATCTTCTGGATTTCGATTTCCTCGGTGAAGGAGACATGGTTGATCTCGATACTCTTTTCGACAACCTCGGGATCAACACCCCCGGCACGGCCGCCAATGATCGTGCGGCACTGATAGAGCTTGATAACAGCAGTGATCCCGGAAACACCATATTGACGATTAATGGCGTCTCGGGATTCTCAATTACAATGGTGGGGGATCTAGGCACCGATACGTCTAATCTCGGCACAATCGGAATTTTTGTCGGAGATGAAAGCTGAAAAATCCGATCAGTGCTGCACAATCAACATTCAGTTGGAAAAATAAACGCGCTTCCCGCCAGTACGGCATTTGGACAAGTTCACTTTTGATAACACCAATTGCTTCAGGAGAGATATTGAAATTTCTTGGGATAAAATATCAGAGGAAAAATCAGGGCCAACTCACGGTCGATGATATCGAATACACAAGAACTGAAAAATAAAGGTTTCTGAGTGTAAAAATACTAGAATCAAATCGAGCGCCGCATGGGAAATGCGGCGCTCTCTTTTACAGTCCTTCTAGGATGCTTGTTCTCTTTCGAACTCTTCGAGCATGGTTTCGGCCTGTTCTTCGGCCACTCCGTAATTCTCCTGGATTTTCCCCAGAAAGACCTCACGGTTACCATTAATCTCGTCCAGATCATCATCCGTCAGCTTGCCCCATTTTCTTTGGGCCTCGCCTTTGATCTGTTTCCATTTACCTTTCAGGATATCTTCATTTACCATTTTGACGTCCTTTCGGTTAGTTCCAATACACTCAGTTTGTCGCTGATTTGTAATTGGTGATCAGCGAAGACTTCTTTTCAGCAAGGGTGTATTTGTATTCATCCTCATCTACCTTGATGAGCTTCGCGTTGTCATAGGCCAAGCTTACCTCTTCGCCACCGAAGCCGAGGATTTTATCAAACCCTACGATCAGCTGGCTGGCTTGACCGTCCTTAAAGGTGATGTCGTCGATTTCACCCATTTTCTCATCTTTCGCGTTCACAAGTTGAGCATCGAGAAGTTTTTCCACGCTGTATGCGTTTTCAGGCATGATACGGACATTCTCGCCCATGTCTTTTCGGTCAAAGGAAAACTCCGCTGCGCGCTCAATGGTTTCTTCCGTAAGAGGCATGACCAAATCGCCATCCGCATTCATTTTAACCATTGCGTCATAGTCAAATGCCGCGAGCTTACCCAGGCCGAAGAAGTCTCCGTCACCGACAATTACCATGATGGCTTTGCCGTCCTGGTTGAGGATAACGTCCTCTACGACTCCGACCCGTTCGTCCTTAAAGTTATAGACGGGCTCGCCGATAATGCCTGTCGCCGTTGTACGTGGGTCAACCTTAACCTCATCGATATCGAGCTTGCTGTCATTGTCGCTGAAGACAAAGGCTTTGAAATCCCTGTAGGCTTCCTTTGTTGCGTCGGATGCGTCCTCGGCAGTTTCCTTGACGGCCTCCTTGGTTTTATCCCAGCCTTCTTTAACCTTCTCTGTGGCTCCTTCAGACTGCCCGGTAGTTTCTTTGGTCTGCATCGTCGCTGCACTAGACGAGCTATCGTCCGATTTTACAGTTCCAGCAAGTGCCGGCGCAGCGCTCATAAGGGCGATGATCGATACTGTTGCTAAAAATTTCTTTTGCATGATTCAATCCTCTCATTGTGTTCACTAGCAGTTACACCGATGACCAACAACGGAGACGCGGAAAGGTTCCAACTTTTTGGAACTTTTTTTTCGCCGACCTGTTGGTTGACGTACAGAAGCGAAGGAAACACAAGACGAGAAAAGGCTAATCATGCCAAGTACAACGGTAGAGATGCTCAATGATCTCATCAACATGTGCGAAGACGCACGTAATTTTTATGCTAACGCGTCGTATCAGGCAACCAGCCAGAGGTGGAGAGAAGTTTTCCGAAAAATTGCATCAACGCGCGAGAGCATCATCATTAACCTAAAATCACATCTCAACTCGATGGTTGGTGAATTAGCGGAAGACGGCTCTCCTGCTGACCCATCATCAAATATATTCAAACTTCGGAATACCGACATAAACAACGGGGATCTCGCTTTAGTTGAGAATCTGGAAAAAGCGGAAAATGAAACCCTGAGAAAGTTCCGGCAAGCAATCGAAAGCGAACCACCCGCCGCGACAGTAAATATAATTGAGCGACAGATGCAGATCCTCAACGAGACCCATTCGCATATGAAATTCCTCAGGCAAAGTCTTGGGAAGGCTGCATAAGCTCAAGGTCCTCAATTTCTTGTCAAGTATCCAGTGGATTAATGCCTATCCAATACATTGACATAAATTGAGATTGTGAAGACTGTTTCTGTTAGACTTAAATATACATCTGTCTGGCAAATTTCGAAGGTATAATATGTCATACTATGTGCTGGGCACGATCGCTTCTATCTGCTTTTTGGCGAGCCTGATTCCATTCATACCAATTCCCCACGGGGCCGTCAGGATGTTTGATTTCGGGCGTCTACAAATTGCAACACTTTCAACCATCACACTGGTTACAGTGTTCCTAATACTGCCCATTAATCAGGTAAGTCTTGCCTTCCTGGCAATGTTGCTTGCTGCCGTTGCTATTCAGGGGATTTATATCGCCCGTTTCACATCGCTATGGGCAAAACAATCTGCAAAAACCAAGACAGATAATGCGGAAAGGGCCGCCATCAGTTTATTTATCTGTAATGTAAAGCAGGGGAATAGAAAATATCCTGACCTTATCAAACAGATCAAGACCCGCGATCCTGATATCTTTGTCCTTATGGAAACCGACCAGGCGTGGGTTGACGCCTTGGCTTCTCCTTTCGCTGATTACGAGCAGAAAATAAGCTGTCCGCAGGAAAACAGTTACGGGATGTTTCTGGCATCCCGCCTGGAGATGCCAAAAGGTGATATTCAGTTTCTGTTGAACAAAGAGATCCCAAGCTTCCACTGCACGTTTAAGCTACAAAATGGGCAGTTATTCGACCTTATATCCATTCACCCCGATCCGCCTGTACCGGATCGCGACACATTAGGCAGAGACGCCGAAATTCTCGTTGCCGGAAAATTGGCTGCGGAGAGGGAGCGGCCGATGATTATCACCGGAGATCTTAATGATGTTGCCTGGTCCGCAACCACGCGAAGGTTCCTCAGAATTTCCCAGTTACTGGATCCGCGTCAGGGGCGTGGAATGTACAATACTTTCGACGCCCGTTTTCCATTTCTAAGATGGCCCTTGGACCATGTTTTCCATTCGGACGAATTCGAGGTGGTATCTATTAGCCGACAACCACATGTTGGGTCTGATCATTTCCCAATGTTCTATGAATTTGCCTTGGTATTCGAGGACAACAATTCTCTCCCCGATGACCCGTCTATCGACGACCTCGAAGAGACGGAAACGCTGATTGATATTGAAAAAGACCGGACGAGGAAGCCCGTGGGAGAAGACTGGGAAAGTTAGCCGAAAGTTTCTACTTGTTCCATATGTCGGTTGTATAAACTGTTTCTAGGCTTCCTGCGGAATGCTTGCCTCCGCAATACGCTGTGCGCCTTCCAAATCTTTTGCGGTACCACTTGCCACTATCGTACCGTGGATGACCACAGCCCATTTCCATTGATCAATGGGTTGGTCGCATTCCCAGTCAAGTTTCTGTTTTTCTACAAATAATTCGTAGTCACCGGCTTCAGTGCAAAGTCTCTGAGCTTCCCACTCCATGTCATTTTCCTTCGCAAACTACCGAACCTAACAAGTCTAGCATAATCAGACCAAAAATTGTTACGTCTGACTAGATAGTCAAAGAAACAACAGTTTTCTAGCAAAACCGGTCACTACCAATTAATCGTCAGTAACGATGACCGAGCCCATAAACTACGATTTGGCCAAAATAAAACCGCCCGTAAAAGGCGGTTTTATCGTTAGACATATCCTGGGAGAAAGACAACTGAAATACGTAAGGATATCCTTTCTCGCCAATTTATTGTGCTTAATCACTGGCTTCCTTTTGAATCGCCTCACCGGCATCTTCAATATCCTCGCCAGCACCTTCCATAGTTTCACAGGCGGCAAGAGATAGAGACGCGAGGACCAGGAGCCCCATCATTAAGATAACACGCGCTTCTTTGCTAACAACACTCATTAGTCTGTCCTTTCTTGTTGTGGATAATCAATTAAACCAACAACATAGCGCTCAAAAAGTTCCAATTTATTTTAGATACTTACCCGCGACTAGGCCCGCTATTCCGGCGAGGAGTAACGTTGTCTTTGGATTACTCTCCGCCGTCTTGCCAAACTCTTCACCGGCCATTGAGGCAACTGTCGACATTATTTCCGTGATCTGATCGGTGTCCGGTTGAGACGGAATATCTGGCTCTGGCTTCAGGGCAACGTATGTGATCGCCATTGCAATCAGGCAGATCACCAGGGCACTTCCCGCAGTAGCTAGGGCCGCCAGCGGCGGCGCAATGGAAGGCGTCATCCAGCTGTAAAAAGCCACCGCCAGAAACAACAGAGCTATAAACGAAAGTGCGACCGTTAGGGCGACAACAAAAACCCCTATTGCGCCCCGTTGCAAGAGATCTGATTTTTTAGGCGCCAGGTTGTCGACGAGCGCTTGCTGTAGGATTTGCAGCAGCGGGTTCACGGTTTAGCTCCGCTTCCGCATCAGCGTGCTTGCCAGAAAACCTGCGGCAAAGGCTAATGCAATACTCTGACCCGGCTTCTCTCTGACCCGGCCTTCAACTTTTTCCAGGCCTTGGGTTCCGTGATCTTTCAGTTCGCTGAGCTTTTCTTTAGCTCTTGCCTTGATCTTTCCACTTTCTTCGACACCATCACGTTTAGCACTGGCCGTAAGGTCGGACATGTGTTTTTTCAAAGCTGCAAGTTCGTCTTTCAGCTCGTTAATTTCAGGATTAGTTTCTGTAGATTTGGTCATTGCAGAACTCCTTTCGATTTCGTTTGCATTCAACAAACAGACGAAACCAAAATAAGTTCCAAAGTTAGGGGCTGATCCTACTCGGGCGGCGCGTACATATAGCCGACACCACGCATTGTCTTGATAAGTTTCGCGCCATCCTCGCCGAGCTTTTTTCGAATGCGACCTATTTGTATGTCGATAGCTCGGTCATAGATGTCAAACTTGCCGTCGCGTGTTCTCTCGAATAACTGCTCGCGGCTTAGCGGTCTTTTGGGGGCAGATACCAGGGCCTCCAACAGTTGAAATTCGCCGATGGTGACATCTATAGACTCTCCATCTTCATCAAAAACCTGATACTGATCGCGATCCAGGGTAAATTTGCCAAAGACAATTTTGTCAGTTTCACTTGCCGCATCAGGGGCGGTCGATTGGGCCTTATTGTTATCTTTGACGCGCCGTATCGCCGCCTTGACGCGGGCTTTTAACTCTCTCAGTTCAAACGGCTTGGTCAGATAATCGTCTGCTCCCATTTCCAGGCAAATTATCTTCTCTGTCGTATCGTTCTTCCCGCTGACAACAATTATCGGCGCTGTCGTCGCCTGACGAATTATGGGAATAAGGCTGGTCCCCTCCGTATCCGGAAGAACGAGATCTAAGAGAACGACATCAACCTGTCCGGACTGGAGCTTCTCCGACGCTTCAGCCCCATCCTTGGCCGTGATAACAGAGTAACCTTCCGCTTCGAAATAGTGCGTCAGCACAACCCGGAGTCCTTCATCATCATCAATTGACAGGACCGCACCTTTATTCATACGCGTTATCCTTTACCAGACATCGAAGGCCCCAGTCGCCCTCTTACAATAATGTTACAAACTCTTTCACGATTCATACAAACACGAAATTCCTAAGTTACATCCACTAGCTACCTTCCTTTTGCAAGATCAAAAACGACTAACAAAAAAGGGAATAAGCAAATGTTCAACAATCAGGAATTGGCCACGGAAATGCCCGGTCTCAAGAATTTCGCCCGTCGTCTGACACGAAATAATCATGATGCAGAAGATTTGCTCCAGTATACGCTTTTGCGGGCGATTGAGAAGAAGCATTTGTTTCAGGAGAATACGGATCTTTTCAAGTGGACATCAAAGATCATGTATAACCAGTTTGTTTCTGACTATCGTCGGAAAGCAAAATATGAAACGAAATTTGATCCGGAAAATTATCTGGAGACGGAATCCATTGACCCGCCACAGGATAATCAGGCAGAGCTTAACGCGGTGAAAGAGACGATGAAAGATTTGTCTCAAGAACATCAGGAAATTCTGTTCATGATATGTGTTCAGGGTCTGAGTTACCAGGAGGTGGCTGATAGCCTGAAGATTGCAATAGGAACGGTCCGTTCGCGCCTCTCCCGCGCCCGTGAAAATCTATTGCAGCGCCTTGAAACGCCGCGCGTTGTTCATTAATTGTCGTTTTTTCCAGAAGCCCGGAAGGTATTTTCGGGCTTCTTTATTTCGGTAAACCCTCCCAGATATTTAAGGACGGTCGTCTTTAAGTCGAGTTCGACTATTGGCTTCGGCAGATAATCATCCATGCCGGCCTCAATACATCTGTCCTTGTCGCCGACCATGGCATGGGCGGTCATACCGACAATCGGCGTCCGATCCAGATTTTTCTCGCTTTCAATACTCCGGATAAGTTTGGTACTCGTAAATCCGTCCATTTCGGGCATCTGTATATCCATCAAAATAAGCCCGTAATGATTTTCTTTCCATAAATTGACCGCCTCCAAGCCCGTTCTGGCGATATCAAACTCGACATCCATATCTTCCAGAATATGCCCAAGTACGGTTATGTTTCCTTCGTAGTCTTCGACCAGCAAGACTTTTTGCACGTCTTCTATTTGCGCCTTTAGTTCATCGATACGCTTCCTTCGATGAATTTCGTTTTGCACGGGAACGTCCGGAAAAAGCTTGGTGCCCCCTGTAAAGGGCAAGATAAGAGAAAAGGTAGACCCTTTGCCGATTTCACTTCTGACTTCAATATTACCACCCATCAAGCTGGCGAGCTTCTTCGATATTGGAAGTCCAAGTCCCGTCCCCCCGAATTTTCGCGAAACGGTCGCGTCCGCCTGCTTGAAACGTTCAAAAATCAAGTCTTTCTGATCCTCGGAAATCCCGATACCCGTATCTTCGATATCTATCCGTAGCACTGAAAAATCATTTTGATCTTCCTTTGACGCGTTCACATGGACGTGCCCGCTTTCCGTAAATTTTATGGCGTTGCCGATCAAATTTATCAGGATTTGCCGTATTCGAACGGGGTCACCATAGAACTCAATATCCTTTACGTCTTCAAACTCAAAAACAAAACCCAGGTTCTTCTCGCTTGTCCGAACGGACATTATACTTGTTATATGCGTAAAAACGTCCTGTAGGCTAAACGACGTTTCTTCAAGTTGGAGTTCACCGCTCTCAATCTTGGAAAAATCAAGAACATCCGAAATGAGGTCTTTCAGACTTATGGAACTGGAGTGCAGCGCTTTCACAAGCTTTTGTTTCTTTTCGTCCAGTTCATGTGCATTTTGTATGAGTATTTCTGCTACCCCTGTAATAGCAGTCAAAGGCGTTCGTATCTCATGGCTCATGTGCGCGAGGAAATCACTTTTTGCGACATTGGCCGCTTCCGCTTTCTGGATTGCCGCCTGAAGTTTCAACTCGTAGTCTTTTTCCGCACTTATATCCGCGACCGCCCCAACAAATCGAGCTGGTTCCTCATTGTCATCCATAATGACAGACCCTCGAGACTTTACCCAAATCCAATGGCCGGATTTATGACGCATACGGAAAATATTCGAATATTCAGACAAACGTCCCGTTAGATAGAGGTTGATGTAGTTTAGGACGATTTCCTGTTCTTCTGGGTGAAGCCTGTCGGTAAAGTCTTCGAAATTGCCCTTAAACTCGTCGCGCTCGTATCCAAGCATGGCAATAAACTGATCTGAATAATTGACGTCAGCAGTTTTTATATTCCAATCGAAAATACCATCCTTGGTGCTTTCAACTGCCAGCTCCAAGACTTCCTCTTCCTCTGAAACCTGCCCAGTCAGAAGCCGCCGATAACCTTGTCTAAAAACGAAATTCCCAACGATTGAAACTATAAGCAATATCGCGATACTGGCCGCGAAAACTAATAGCTGCTCATTCTGTTTTGTTTTATTTTCTGCCGACAGGCTTTGGGAGTCGAGAAGGCTTTTCTCTTCAGTAACAAGGGCTTCAAAAGTTTCCGAAATTCCATTTTTCAGGTCACTGATTTTCGTATTGATCGTGACCATTTCTGCAGTATTCACAGTCAATCTTATGGAAGCCCGGCTTTCCAGTTCTGTTTCCAGCTCAGAAATTTTTTGTTCGACGGTTCCGAGGATCCCCTTTTGAAGTTGGTCTTCCTGCCAAAGGAGAGAGAGGTCAACCAGTGTTGTCGAAAGCGATTCTTTCGCGTCCTCATAATCACCAATAAATTTTTGGTCCCCAAAAATCATATAACCTTGCTGGCTGAGCATAATTTTCTCAACCAGAAGGTTTGCCGTTTCCAGCTCAAAAAGGGTTTGCAATGATTGCTGTACATTTTTGCTCTCTTCCCTTATCCGGCTTTCGCCTTTGACAAGAAGAAAGGTACAAAACACCAGACCGAACAGTAAAATGGCAAGATAAGCGGAAAAAAATTTATACGAAAAATATTTCATTCTTGAATACTACAAGACGCTGCCACGGACAGGAAACAAAAACGGCACTTCAATAGAAGTGCCGTTTTTTGCCGGTCTGCTGAAGCCTCGGACGCGTTCAGGTGTTTTATTGCCTACATAGGGGGTCTGCGGCCCCTGATGATGTGGAGGATAGCGCCAACCACGAACAGGATGATAAAGACCACAAATATAATTTGCGCAATTCCTGCTGACGCGGAAGCTATCCCGCCAAAGCCGAATACCGCGGCCACCAAAGCAATTAAAAGAAATGTTATTGCCCAACCAAGCATCTGATTCCTCCTCAATTTTACTTCATACAGAGATACCAACAGCCTAGAGCCAAAAAAGTTCCATGGAACGATGTTACAGTGAATCTTGCTGGATATGAGGGACTCAAAAAAGAGGTGAAAGATGATATCGGACAAATGCGAACATAGTTCCTGGCTGGCCCTTAAATTACAGGGATTTCGTCTGTATCAGGCCTCGAAACCTCCGTTACTTCACTGGTTTAAACAATAGCTAATTCACGGTCAGTTTCCACCCTATCCACTGTTACGTAAACCGGCGGCTATCCCGTTAATTGCAATATGTATTCCACGTAACAGTCTGGGGTTATCAGCATTCTTGCGGCTTTGTTTCAGGAGCTCGACCTGGATGTGGTTTAACGGATCGAGATAGGCGTAGCGGTTATGGATTGACCGGTCGAGCAACGGGTTTTCCTGCAATAGCTGATTGTGGTCGGCTATACTGAGCAATGCGTCAATCGAACTCTGCCACTCGTCACGTATCCGACCAAAAATAGCCTCTCTTAACGCGATATCGGGCACAAGATCCGCATATCTTGAGGCAATCGCTATATTGCTTTTGGCCAGCACCATGTCCATGTTCGACAGTTGCGTATGAAAAAATGGCCAGTTGGCGTACATGTCCCTCAGGGTTGACAGCCCCGTGTCCGGGTTCTTCTCAAGCCAGGTTTTGACAGATGTCCCGAACCCATACCAACCCGGCAGCATCAACCGGCATTGTGCCCAGCTGAATACCCAGGGAATGGCTCTAAGATCCTGCACTCTTCGCGTCTTTTTGCGCGATGCCGGACGGGAGCCAATATTCAGGGTCGAAATTTCGTTGATAACTGTCGACGCCCAGAAATAATCCTCAAAACCTTCGGTCTCGTAAACCAGATTTCGATAGGCCTTGAAAGCTTCCTCCGACAGGACATCCATCGTTTCAATGTAATGAGGCGGGATAGGTTTCCGGTCCTCGCCAAGAAGCGATGCCTCAAGCGTCGCCGCCGCAAGGCTTTCCAGATTACGGCGCCCAAGTTCCGGCTTTGAATATTTGAAGGAGATGGTCTCTCCCTGCTCCGTAACTCGGATCTGCCCCTGTACAGCCCCCTTTGGTTGCGCGAGGATGGCGTCGTAGCTCGGCCCGCCACCTCGTCCGACAGTGCCGCCTCGACCATGGAACAGGCGCAATCCGATGCCATGGCGATTAAAGAGGTCAATAAGCGCCGTCTCCGCCTTATAGAGTTCCCAGCCAGAGGTTACAAAACCGCCATCCTTGTTGCTGTCAGAATAGCCCAGCATCACCTCCTGCACGCCTCCGCGCGCATCGACCAACCGCCGATATTCTGGGATCGAGAGCAACTCGTCCATTATCCCGATGCAATTACGCAAATCTTCGATCGTCTCAAACAAGGGAACTATGTTGATCTTGCTCTGACCCTCGGCAGAAACGAGCCCCACTTGCTTAAGAAGCACCGCAAGTTCCAGCAGGTCAGAGACGCTTTGTGTGTTCGAGATAATGGCCGTCGTAATCGAATTCTCACCATATTGCTGATGCGCCCTGGTTACCAGCTTCAGAATTTCTATCTCTGAGGAAGTTTCATTCGAATAGGACCAGAAAGGCCGCAGCAAGGGTCGGCCGGAGCGCAACTCGGTTGTAAGAAGCGCCACCCTCTCCGGCTCTGCCAGTTCTTCATAGTCAATGTTCTGATCAACGGCGTTCAAGAGTTCGGCAACCGAACGGGCATGCACATCCGAGTTTTGCCGCAAATCCAGCGTTGCCAAATGAAACCCGAAGCAGCGAACGGCTCGCCGAAGCCTCTTGAGGCGACCCTCGGCAATCAATCGCGAGTCATGTTCCATTAACGACGCATGAAGCACATCAAGCTCGGCCAGATACTCCTCTGCATTCGAATAGGCTTGCCCTGTGCCCAACGGTTGACGGGCGGGCGCTGGCGACCCGAACGCGGTCAGAGTAGCAACGAGCCGGGCATAAATACCCGATATTGCCCGTCGATAAGGTTCTCCCTGACGATGGGGGGAATTATCTGGAGATTTGTCGGCAAGCGCCAACAATGCCGGGGACATCTCAACGATATTTGTAGAAATCGATAACTCGCTTCCGAGTTGATGCGTTTCCTCGAGATAGAAATTGAGAACATGGGCATTCTGCCGCTGAAGCGTCATTCGAAGCACATCTGCAGTTACAAAAGGATTCCCGTCTCGATCGCCGCCAACCCAGCTGCCCATCCGCAGAAACGGCGGGATTGAGCTGTTTTCCGATCCAAGGCCCTGTCGGGCCATTTCTTCTTCGAGATCGGCATAGAATCTTGGAAGTTCAGCAAAAAATGTCTGGTCGTAATAAGAAAGGCCATTTTGTATTTCGTCCGTTATCTGCAATTTTGTCCGCCGCAGAATATCGGTTTGCCAGAGTGTCAACACTTCCCGACAGAGAGCTTCATCGATGGCATCGATTTCCTTCTTCGTCCAATCGACACGCTCCCGCTTTTCCAACAATTCAGAGATGGCCATTTCCCGCCGCATCGTGCTTTTGCGCCGGACTTCCGTCGGATGGGCCGTAAGAACGGGGCTGACGAGCGCCGTTTTAAAGAAATGATCGAGTTTTTCTGACGTTATGCCTTCATGCTTTGCCTTCGTCAGGGCATGGGACATGGTTCCGGGGCGCGGCAAGGAGCCCGCTATTTCGTGAAAACGGTTACGCCTGACATGATGTTGATCTTCAGCAGTGTTAGCAAGCTGCAGAAAATAGCTATAGGCCCTCAACACCAAGACAGCCTGTTCCGTAGAAAGCTTGTTGAGAATGCCTTCAAGCTCTTCTCTTGCCGCAACGGAGTTGTCACGCTGAAACTGAATGGACGAGCGCCGTATAGCCTCGACAAGACCAAAAATCGCCTCTCCCTCCTGCTCAAGGATCGTATTACCAAGCAGACGTCCCAATAACCGGATATCTTCACGCAATGGCGCGTCTTTTTCTGCTACTTGCTCATCGTTTTCAGCTGTCATTGGTTATGCAATCGGGTTAATTATTTCAGGATTTATCGCTGCTTGAAAATAGCTCGGAAAATATTCAGAATTTTTCGCTTCACAACTACGTCACATCCTACCGCACTGAAAGCAATGATGACAATGCGGCATTTCGGTGTTGCTTCGACGACGCTATAGTAGATGTGCTTACGGGCTGGGAGGTAAGGGAAAAGAAGGAGCCTGGCTCCACCGCACTTCATAAATAATGGGTTTCTCCATTCTTCTACACGAGGGCTGTGTCGAGGCTATCTATCGCTTGTGGGTCTTCCGGCCATGGTCAATGAATCTGATGGAAAGCCATACCCATCTTGCGGAAATTCCATGACGTCTCGTCCGCTAGCACATCTTTTCTATTGGCGAACACCCAATCAGCTTGGTGAGATGTGCGGGCCTGTATGTGGAATCCCAGAGAATTGCCCATCCTGTCAAATGGCCCGCTGAAAGCTTATTCTTCGGGAATACCAAGTTTGCGGAGATAAACAGCCATACCTTCGAGAGTTTTTGGAGAAAACACCATTGCATCTTTGAACCGTTTTATTGTCATGGCTGGATATGCCTTCAGCATATGATTCTTCGCCGCCTCTGCGTCTTCTCGGCGGCCTGCGGCCAGCAAAGCAGGTGCCAGATTTCGGTAAATCCAAAACGCATTCGGTCGTTCCATCAGAGCACGTTCGAAGAGATTGGCAGACGCACTGTAGTCACCCGAAATCTGGTGCGCGCTGGCGATACCAACAAGATTATTGAAATTCATCGGATCGAGCGGACTGAGTCGTATCGCGTGTTCGAAATGCTGAAAGGCAGCTTCAGGGCGGTCAGCGTAAACCTCGAGCCAACCCAGTCTGCTAAGCGCCCACGCGGCATTAGGATCAAGCTTAATTGCGCGTTCCAGCATGATGCGTGCGGTACCGTGGTTGCGGGCAAACGTATGGACAACACCCAGCACAGAGAGGATTAAGGGATCATCGGTCGAGAAAGCAGCCGCCTTCTCTGCCAGATGCAGCGCACGGGTCTTCGCGCTTTCAATGTCATCCGTCCAGTTATAAACGGAATGCTGAGCCCAACACCAAGCCGACAGCGCCAGCGCCAGCGGATAGTCAGGGTCAATGGCAAGTGATTTTTCCAGCAGTTTCAACGCAACGGCGGATTCTTCTTGATCTTGCATCCAGACCTGGCGGATCGCGCGCATGGCATAATCATAAGCACCCATGTCATGGGGGCGCTTGCGTGTTGCGCGGTCAATTTCCGCCTTTTGAATCGAAGGTTGCAATGCGCCGGCAACTTGTTCGGTAATCCGGTCCTGAAGATCAAATAATTCGCTGTCTGCGCCATCATATTTTTCGGCCCAGAGATGTGCCCCGGTTGTGGACTCGACCAACTGGACCGTTATTCGAAGTTTGCCGCTAGCCCGCTGAACCGACCCTTCAAGGAGATAGCCTACACCCAGTTCTCGACCAATATCGATTATGTTCATGTGGCGGCCTTTATAGGCAAAAGCTGAATTGCGGGCGATCACAAAGAAAGATCGTATCCGTGACAAGGCCGCCGTCAAACTTTCCACCACACCATCGGCAAAATACTCCTGGTCCGGGTCGTTGGACATATTGTCAAATGGAAGCACCACGATGGAGGGTTTGTCGGGTAACGATAACCGCGGTGGAGACTCTGTTGTTTGGGTATCAGGCCAGCGAAACACACGTATCTTTCGGGTGATGTTCTTCAGGACCCGTTCGCCTACGTCCACGAAATCCGCGTTCACCTTGCCGTTTACATGCTCATATGCAGTAGCACTGAGCGCTATACCGCCGGGTGTACATAATTCCTGGATGCGGGCTGCCACATTCACGCCGTCACCGTAAATGTCTTTGCCTTCCAGGATAACGTCACCCAGGTTGATTCCAATGCGCATGGTGATGGTATGCTCAAAGGAAATCTCATTGTTAAAATCGTTCATTGCCTGTTGAATTGCAATTCCCGCTGAAACGGCATCGACGACGCTGGAAAAGATGATAATCGCACCATCGCCCATCAGCTTCACAATGCGCCCTTGATGGTGAGCCACTTGAGGCGACACAATAGTTTGCCGCAAGCGCTTTAGCGCCTCCAACGTACCCTCTTCGTCCACGCCCATCAGCCGGGAAAAACCGACGACATCGACAGACATGATCGCTGCGAGTTGTCTTTGAGTGCGATGGGTTCCCATCTGACATTGATCCTGTTCACTGAGATGCGATTTGTTGCATTATCAATAGCGCGGAAATACAGATATTAGCAGCACAGATTACTTCTGCATCGGAGTCGCATCCTGTGGAGCATTTATATCATAAATTACAGATATTCACATTCCTCATCTACGTGCCTAATCCCCTTGCCGGTTTTCATTTGATAGTTATTGGTGTCGTCAGACTAGCGCGACCTCGTCTCCGTATAGCGAGAATGGCACAAACGTCCCGGCATTATGCCGCGCTAAGGTGCTGCCACCGGGCCAGTGTGGCATTCTTTGAAGCTTGAATGTTTCTCTGTTGGTTTCTTGGCGCTCATGGTTGAAGTGATTATGGACTGATGAGTAAGTTGAGACGAATTTCTGTAAAATTCGCAGACGTCTGAATTTTAACATCGCCTGCCCTCGTCGCCGAAACGGGAGATGGGAGTCTTCACAGCGATTGTTTCCCATCGGCCAACATCTTGCGATGCACCATTTCCGACTACCTTCATCGCTGCACTGTAGGAACGTAATCTGTCCGTTATAATTGCATGAGGATTTCCATATCGTTTCATAAGTTTCTTAAGGAAAACCAGAGCTGTCTTGCGATCGCGGCGTTTGGTCACGAGAGATTTCAGGAATTCACCCTCGTGGTCAAAGGCGCGCCACAGGCAATGAACTTCTCCGTCGATCTTCACAAGTACTTCGTCCCGGTGCCATCGCCAGTTGGAATAATTCTGAGAAGGTTGAAGTCGCCTCTTCCTGATCTCCCTGGAAAACATTGGGCCAAATTTATTCCACCAATAGCGAACCGTTTCATGACAGATATCGATACCGGTTCATGATCAAGATCTTCGACGTGACGAAGAGACAACGGAAACCTGACATTCATCATGACCGGTAGGTGGATGATATCAGGCGGTGTCTTGAATAGTGGAAGGGATTAAAAGTTTTCGTTCAAGGAAAGTAGAAAATGACGAATAGAACGACAAACTCTTTTCGTCTGACAGCCCCTGCCGATCAATCAGTTTCGATTGGTAAAGAAATGTCATTCGCCCACTCGCTCATAGAATTGTCGTAAACAGCAATATCACGATAGCCAAGCTCGTGTAACACGAAGGCATCTAGAGTTGCCGCAATCCCCCCACCACAATAGACGATGATGCGCTTCGATGTGTCGGCTCCAATACCAGCGAAGGCCTGAGCGACCGTGTCTATCGGCAGCAATTCTATTGTCTCGGGGTTGAACAATGTTGTCGCGGGGACATTAACGCTGCCGGGAACGCGGCCAGGACGACCATAGCGCGGATTCTCGCCTCTGTGCAGATCTGCTGCCAAAGCGTTGATCGTGCAGACTTCCGCTGCACCAATCGCGCTCTGTACGACCTCTTTTCCGACGAATACCTCAGGTCTCAAATTGATGGAAAACTGGCCAGTTTGGTACTCACACTGAGTGGTTGAGGTCATGCGTCCATCAGCAACCCACTTATCATAGCCGCCATCCAGAATAGACACATTGTCGAACCCCAGCCACCGCAGCATCCACCAGAATCGCGTCGCCCATTGCAGGTTTTTACGGCTGTACAGCACAACTCTCTTGCCATCACTCACACCGTGGCGTGCAAATATAGCGGCAGTTTCCTGGGCCGACGGTAAAGTAAAACGGTAAGGACTGTCGGCTACAGAAAAATCTTTCTGTAGATCGAAATATCCGGCACCAGGAATATGACCTTCGTCGTAATCTGCTTTGCCACTTTGGATATCGTAAGGCCGGGTAGGGCCATCACTGGGAACGAGATAAGTCGTACAATCGAAGATAACCAGATCTGGGTCGTTCAAATGGGCTTCGAGCCAATCACATGTTACAAGTGCTTCAGAATATTGTGACGGAATTTCGTTCATTGGGTCGAGACCTTTTCTAGTTATATTTGTCGCACATAGTGGTCGATTGCGCAGTCATTCGCAAGGGCGTTGTCAGGTGGCGTTCATGAAGAAGATCTTCGACATTTCGTAACGAAAGCGGACAGCTGATGTACATTATTACCGTGAGGCGGATGACTTCAGGTGATGTCTTGAAATAGCGATATGCGTTCTGTTTTGTCATGCTCGGAGGCCAGTCCACGAGAAAATGACCATCGAGCCATTTGCGTCTGACAGTGCCATCTGGAGAATTCACTCTCATTTTGAGAGCCAAAATCGAACAATACTGCTGTGATCTTTGTCGGCTGTTCCAGTGCGCCGCGACTCCCGTCGGCACATGTGATCCCATAAGTACCTATTATAAATAACAAATTACACTTCCTGCCATCCGGGACACCGCTTGGCATGCCCTTTGGCACGCATTCTGCTCTTACTACAACAACAGCGGCATGAGGCCAAAGCGAGCGCTCTGGTTGAAGACAAAAGGGGAAAAGAAATTGTTTATGCAAACCTCGTGGCAAAAGGATCCTAGCGAATTGCGCTGTTCTGTAAAGTTCAGCATCACCCCGATCATCGGACTATCACTGTTAACCAACTGTGGGCCGGACAGTTCCGGGATCCAGAACGCGAATGTAGTGCCGTCTCCAGATAACGCGTCGATAAGACGATCCATGGCGGGTTATGCCAATACTGGGATTACCTCCGCTCAACTTTTGCTTTCTGAAACCGGCGGGAGCCTATCATGATCAACCTTACCCAAACCTTTTCAAGCCTGCGCACGGGTGCTGTCAGACGAATGCGACCACATCTCTGTTTGGCGTAAAATGGCGATAAGGTGCCCCTACTATGCCGCACTAAGTTGCTGCCACTCGACAAGCGCGGTATTTCTTTGAAACTTGAATTCTTCTCGGCTGGTCAGGTGACGTTCTTGTTTAAAGTGGTTATGGACTGATGAGTGGATTGAGACGAATTTCTGTAAACTTCGCAGGCGCCTGAAATACAACATCGCCCGCTCTCTTCGTCGGAATGGGAGATGGGAATTCTCACAGCGATTG
>NZ_JAFLNC010000007.1 GCF_017313765.1 Sneathiella sedimenti
GCTCTGCTCTGCAAGCACTTTCGTGATCGCTGCCGTCAGCGTCGTCTTACCATGGTCAACATGGCCAATCGTGCCAATGTTTACATGCGGTTTACTACGATCAAATTTCTCTTTGGCCATTTTATTTCTCCGTTTTCTCCGGCTGCCTCAGCTTATTGAGTTACGCCAACTTCGCCAGAACTTCGTCTGAAACGTGTTGTGGCACTGGTTCATAATGATCGAATACCATGGAAAAGGTTGCGCGACCCTGTGTCTGGGAGCGCAGGTTGTTCACATAGCCAAACATATTGGCCAGAGGTACCATGGCATTAACGACTTGCGCGACACCGCGCGGTTCTGTTCCGGTCACCTGACCGCGACGACTGTTCAAGTCGCCCATGACATCGCCGATATACTCATCCGGCGTCACAATCTCGACCTTCATCATCGGCTCAAGAAGACGAAGACCGGCTTTCGGTGCGATTTCGCGCATCGCCGCACGCCCTGCAATTTCGAAGGCCATGACCGAGCTATCGACATCATGGTAGGCACCATCAACGAGGGTGACCGACACATCGATCATCGGGAAGCCAGCAAGAACGCCGGTCTCGACAATGTCACGAATACCTTTTTCAACACCCGGAATATATTCCTTCGGCACCGAACCACCGGTAATGGTATCGTTAAAGGTGAAGCCCGCACCTGGCTCGCCCGGCTCAACAACAATCTTGATACGAGCGAACTGACCCGAACCACCAGACTGTTTCTTATGCGTGTAGTCGAGCTCTGCCTGCTTGGTAATGCTTTCACGGTAGGCCACCTGCGGTGCACCGATATTCGCTTCAACACCAAACTCGCGCTTCATGCGATCGACAATAATGTCGAGATGCAATTCACCCATGCCCTTAATAATCGTCTGACCGCTTTCAACATCGGAAGAAACGCGGAAAGACGGATCTTCTTTTGCGAGGCGATTAAGCGCAACACCCATTTTTTCCTGGTCGGTCTTGGTCTTCGGCTCAACCGCGATCTCAATCACGGGCTCCGGAAACTCCATCCGCTCAAGAATGACAGGCTTTGACGAGTCACACAGCGTATCACCTGTGGTCGTGTCTTTCAGACCCGCAATAGCGACAATGTCACCGGCACGGGCCTCTTTCACATCTTCCCGGCTGTTGGCATGCATCTGCAACATACGGCCCACACGCTCGCGGCTGTTCTTAACAGAGTTCAGCGTCTGCGTGCCTGCTTCCAGGACACCGGAATAGATCCGAACAAATGTCAACGAGCCAACGAAGGGGTCCGTCATCACCTTGAAGGCGAGACCAGCAAACGGCTGATCATCAGACGGGAGACGTTCAATATCCTGCTCGGTCTTCACATCGATACCATGCGTTCCGCCGATATCTGTGGGAGACGGCATAAATTCAACAACAGCATCCAGCAAAGGCTGAACACCTTTGTTCTTGAACGCGGTCCCTGTCAGGACTGGTACAAAAGCAGCTGCCAGGGTTCCCTTACGAATACAGGCGCGCAGAGTGTCTTCGCTCGGCTCTTCTCCTTCGAGATAAGCCTCAAACACTGCTTCGTCCATCTCAATCGCCGTTTCAACCATTGATAAATGATATTCAGCAGCTTTGTCTGCAAGCTCAGGACGAATGTCGCGATATTCGAAAGACGCGCCCATTTCTTCGCCGTTCCAGACGATTTCCTTCATCTTGATCAGGTCAATAACGCCCTCGAATTCAGCTTCTGAACCGATAGGAAGCTGCAGCACAAGCGGCTTGGCACCCAGGCGAGTCTTGAACATTTCGACGCAACGATAGAAGTCGGCGCCAGTACGGTCCATCTTGTTGACGAAGCACATGCGCGGAACACGGTACTTGTCAGCCTGGCGCCATACGGTTTCAGATTGTGGCTCAACGCCGGCAACACCATCAAAAACAGCAACCGCGCCGTCAAGCACCCGTAAAGACCGCTCAACTTCAATTGTGAAGTCAACGTGACCCGGGGTGTCGATGATGTTGATGCGGTGATCTTTCCAGAAACAAGTCGTCGCAGCAGAAGTAATCGTAATACCCCGCTCCTGCTCCTGCTCCATCCAGTCCATAGTTGCCGCACCATCGTGCACCTCACCGATTTTGTGAGACACACCGGTGTAGTACAGAATGCGTTCTGTCGTCGTTGTCTTACCCGCGTCGATATGGGCCATAATCCCAATGTTGCGGTATCTTTCGATGGGCGTTGTGCGTGCCATGTCTGAAATCCTAGATCAAGCTTGCGTCGTTAAATTCGTTTACCAGCGGTAATGGGCGAACGCACGGTTCGCTTCCGCCATTTTGTGCGTGTCTTCACGTTTCTTGACTGCGCCGCCGCGTTCGTTCGATGCATCAAGAATCTCTCCGGAAAGACGATCCACCATGGTGACCTCTGACCGCTTGCGCGCACTGGCGATCAACCAGCGAATGGCAAGCGCCTGGCCACGCTCGGAGCGGACCTCAACCGGCACCTGGTAAGTGGCACCACCAACACGGCGAGAGCGCACTTCAATATCCGGCTTCACCTTGTCGAGTGCTTCATGGAAGACTTCGACAGGATTGGACCCGGTCTTCTTTTCAATAATGTCAAAAGCACCATAAACAATGCCTTCGGCAGTAGACTTTTTCCCATCAAACATGAGGGAGTTCATGAACTTGGTCAGAACAACATCCCCAAATTTTGCGTCAGGGAGAACTTGGCGTTTTTCAGCAGCGTGACGACGTGACATATATCAGATTCCTTATTTCGGCTTCTTCGCGCCATACTTGGAACGACGCTGGCGACGATCCGCAATCCCTTGCGTGTCCAGCACACCACGAATGATATGATAACGAACACCCGGCAAGTCCTTCACACGACCACCGCGGATCAGAACAACCGAATGTTCCTGGAGGTTATGACCCTCACCAGGAATATAGCTCGTCACCTCGAAACCGTTGGTCAGACGCACACGGGCGACTTTACGCAATGCGGAGTTCGGCTTCTTCGGAGTAGTCGTATATACTCTCGTACAAACACCACGCTTCTGCGGGCACGCCTCCATGGCGGGCACTTTATTACGCGAAACCGGCGCCTTGCGGGGGTTTCTGATCAGCTGATTAATAGTAGGCATTCTTCTTCCTATCATTCGATTCCGCAAATAGAACAGCCGCGTGCAGCTGCGGCTCTGCTCGCGGTCAGGTTTTTTGCGTCCACCCGAAGAGACTTAACACGTGTGCTTTTCATAAAATCCCAACGACACACGGAAAAAAAATAGTACACGACTGTTGTCAGGAGCGCGCAATATATGGGTGAGGCCCCATGCAGTCAAGCAGAAAAGATTGCATTTTTGTTAATCTCTAAATGGCGTTGGTTTGAGCCTTCCCTCGCCCCCTATTTGGCTAAAAATTCGACGATTTCGCGATCTGGAATTGGAATTCACCATCATAGGGTGACGAAATCTCTTTGGGTTAACGAGAAACGGCGCCCGATGAAAGGCGCCGCTTCCTTATTTTCTGTCTTTCCGCGCTACGCTACGAGACGGAACAGACCGATTCTTGAAAGGTTATTCCGCAGCGGTGGTTTCTTCCGTTGCTTCCGGCTGCAGCATATCGACAGCTGCATCCGCATTGTCCTGGATTTCCTTGTCCCGCTTCGCCGCCAGCAATTTGAGGCGGTTCATCTGGGCACCGGTACCCGCCGGGATCAGACGACCAACGATGACGTTCTCCTTCAAGCCCATCAGCGTATCCTTCTTGCCGGCCACAGACGCTTCCGTCAGCACCCGGGTCGTTTCCTGGAAGGAGGCGGCCGAGATGAAGGAATTCGTCTGCAGGCTGGCTTTCGTGATACCGAGCAGAATCGGGCTGCCTTCTGCCGGAGCCTTACCGGCAGCGACCAGTTTCTCATTCTGCGCCGCAAACTCTTCACGGTCAATTTGCTCACCGATCAGGAAGGAGCTGTCGCCCTGTTTCTCGATCTCGATCTTCTGCAGCATCTGGCGGCAGATCACCTCGATATGCTTATCGTTGATTTTCACGCCCTGCAGACGATAGACGTCCTGAATTTCATTGATCAGGAAGTTGGCAAGTGCCTCGACACCCAGAACTTTCAGAATATCGTGCGGAGCAGGATTCCCATCTAGCAGGTAATCACCGACCCGAACATAGTCACCCTCGTTGACCGAAAGATGCTTGCCCTTGGGTATGAGATATTCAACCGGTTCGGCGCCCTCTTCTTCAGGACGGATTGAAACACGACGTTTCGACTTGTAGTCCTTGCCGAATTCGACAAAGCCATCCGCCTCTGCGATAATCGCATGGTCCTTCGGACGACGGGCTTCGAAAAGCTCGGCCACACGCGGCAGACCACCGGTAATATCTTTTGTCTTGGAGCCTTCACGCGGGATACGTGCCAACACGTCACCAGCCTGAACTTCCGCGCCATCCTCAACCGACAGAATAGCATCCACCGGCAGGAAGTAACGCGCCTCATGCCCACTTGGCAGGGTAAGAAGCTCTCCGTCATCGCCACGCAGGGTAATGCGTGGGCGAAGATCGCTGCCTTTCGGCTGAGACTTCCAGTCAACAACGATTTTCCGGGCGATACCGGTTGCCTCGTCGACCTGCTCGGCCATGGAAACACCGGAGACAAGGTCTTTGTAGCTGACTTTACCTTCAAGCTCGGTGATCACCGGCGTAGTAAACGGATCCCACTGTGCGAGCTTGTCGCCCTTCTTGACCTTCGCGCCTTCGTCGACCATCAACCGAGTACCATAAGCGACACGGTGACGTGCCCGTTCACGGTTGTTGTTATCGACAAGTACAAGTTCCGAATTCCGGCCCATAACAATCGGGTTTCCGCTGCTGTTGATAACAACGTTCCGGTTTTCGATCTTGATCGTGCCTTCATGAGACGCATCGATGGAGGAAACTTCAGCCACCTGCGCCGTACCACCGATATGGAAGGTACGCATGGTCAGCTGGGTGCCAGGTTCACCGATTGACTGGGCCGCGATAACACCAACCGCTTCGCCGATATTCACCGGTGTACCACGGGCCAGGTCACGACCGTAACACTTGCCGCAGATCCCGCCTTTGGTTTCACATGTCAGGACTGAGCGGATCAGGACCTGTTCAACACCGGACGTTTCCGCAAGAAGCGAACTTGCTTCGTCAAACATTTCACCGCCAGCAACAATCACCTCGCCCGTCACAGGATTGACGACATCAACGGCCGCCGTCCGTCCGAGCAGACGATCGCTCAAGGTCGCGATAATATCGCTGCCTTCCACGACTTCGCGAACGGTGACACCCTTCTCTGTCCCGCAATCTTCTACGATCACAACACAATCCTGTGCGACGTCCACCAGTCGACGTGTCAGGTAACCGGAGTTCGCTGTCTTAAGCGCTGTATCCGCGAGACCCTTACGGGCACCATGGGTGGAGTTGAAGTATTCAAGAACGCTCAAACCTTCCTTGAAGTTAGAAATAATCGGCGTTTCGATAATTTCACCGGACGGCTTCGCCATCAAGCCGCGCATACCGGCAAGCTGTTTCATCTGGGCAGCGGAACCACGGGCACCGGAGTTGGCCATCATGAAGATGGAGTTGATGCCAACCTGACGGTTGTTCTCGTCCATTTCCACGGCCTCAATGACTTTCATCATTTCATCGGCAACGCGGTCCGTACATTGTGACCAGGCATCAATGACCTTGTTGTACTTCTCACCCTGGGTGATCAGGCCGTCGTAATACTGGCGTTCGTATTCTTCCGCCAGCTTACGGGTATCCTCGACAAGCTTATCCTTTGACTCAGGGATACGCATGTCGTCCTTACCGAAGGAAATACCGGCGCGGCAGGCGTGCGAGAAACCAAGGCCCATAATCCGGTCAGCAAAGATCACGGTCTCTTTCTGGCCGCAATGACGATAGACCTCGTCAATCACCTGGGTGATTTCCTTCTTCGTCAGAAGGCGGTTAATCAGATCGAAGCTGATTTTCGCATTCTTGGGAAGAATCTCCTCGATCAGCATCCGGCCCGGTGTCGTTTCCACAAGCTTGCGAACTTCCGATCCATCTTCCTGCGTTACCGTAATCTTGGTCTTGATCTTGCTGTGCAGGGTCAGGACCTTATTGTCAATCGCGTGCTGGGCTTCCGCCACGTCGGCAATGATCATTCCTTCGCCGGGCTCATTGGCGATGTCCATTGTCAGGTAATAGATACCGAGAACAATGTCCTGG
Source organism: Sneathiella sedimenti (assembly GCF_017313765.1). GTDB lineage: Bacteria > Pseudomonadota > Alphaproteobacteria > Sneathiellales > Sneathiellaceae > Sneathiella > Sneathiella sedimenti. The sequence goes on from NZ_JAFLNC010000007.1 coordinate 6,240, forward strand.
CTCGGCACGATAATCGGCTTGCCGCTTGCCGGGCTCAGGATGTTGTTCGTCGACATCATTAGAACACGGGCTTCAAGCTGCGCCTCTAGAGATAGCGGCACATGAACAGCCATCTGGTCACCGTCGAAGTCGGCGTTAAAGGCCGTACAAACGAGCGGATGCAGCTGGATCGCCTTGCCCTCAATGAGGACCGGCTCAAAGGCCTGGATACCAAGACGGTGAAGCGTCGGTGCGCGGTTGAGGAGTACCGGATGCTCGCGGATAACCTCTTCGAGAATATCCCAGACTTCCGGACGTTCTTTCTCAACCAGCTTTTTCGCCATCTTGACGGTCGCTGCCATGCCCTTGAGTTCAAGCTTCGCATAAATAAAGGGCTTGAAAAGCTCAAGAGCCATCTTCTTCGGCAGGCCGCATTGATGGAGTTTAAGCTCTGGCCCGACCACAATCACGGAACGGCCGGAATAGTCGACACGCTTACCAAGAAGGTTCTGACGGAACCGGCCCTGCTTGCCTTTCAGCATGTCAGAGAGGGATTTCAGCGGCCGCTTGTTGGCGCCCGTGATCACCCGGCCACGACGGCCGTTGTCGAACAGCGCATCAACGGATTCCTGAAGCATGCGCTTTTCGTTGCGGACAATGATGTCCGGTGCACGCAGCTCAATCAGCCGTTTCAGGCGGTTGTTCCGGTTTATAACCCGGCGATAAAGATCGTTCAGGTCAGACGTTGCAAAGCGGCCACCATCCAGCGGAACCAGCGGACGCAGTTCCGGCGGAATCACCGGTATAACTTGCAGGATCATCCATTCAGGACGGTTGCCCGATTCCATAAAGGCTTCAATGATCTTGAGACGTTTGGCGAGTTTACGCGGCTTAGCTTCGGACGTCGTCGTTGCCATTTCCTCGCGGATTTCATCGCGAATGGTCTCAAGGTCGAGAGCTGCGAGAATATCGCGAATTGCCTCGGCGCCGATACCGGCAGTGAAGGCATCTTCCCCATACTCGTCCTGCGCATCGAGATATTCCTCTTCCGTCAGCAGCTGGAACTGCTTGAGCGGCGAAAGACCCGGCTCGACAACCACATAGTTTTCGAAGTAGAGAATCCGCTCCAGATCCTTCAACGTCATATCGAGCAACAGGCCGATACGGGACGGAAGCGATTTCAGGAACCAGATATGCGCGACGGGAGAAGCAAGCTCGATATGCGCCATGCGTTCGCGACGCACCTTGGAAAGCGTAACTTCAACACCGCATTTCTCGCAGGTAATCCCGCGATATTTCATCCGCTTGTACTTACCGCACAGGCATTCATAATCCTTGATCGGGCCAAAAATCCGCGCGCAGAAAAGACCGTCTTTTTCCGGCTTGAAAGTTCGGTAATTGATGGTTTCGGGCTTTTTGATTTCTCCGAACGACCAAGACCGGATCCGCTCCGGCGAGGCAATAGAAATACGGATTTCATCAAAAGCCTGAGTGCCCTGTGGCTGACCAAAAAGGTTCATCAACTCATTCATGGACCATCTCTCCTTTTAAACCCCGGGGTCCCCGGGAGGCGCATATATTGCGGCCTAAAAAATAACTGTCTGTGACTAACGTATCAATTGGTCCCGGGCTCGCCCGGGACCAACTTAATCAGTAACCAATCTGCGAAAGCTCGACATTCAGGCACAAGGAACGCATTTCCTTAACCAGAACGTTGAAGCTTTCCGGAATACCGGCTTCAAACGTATCGTCACCGCGGACAATGGCTTCGTAGACTTTCGTCCGGCCAGCCACGTCGTCCGACTTGACGGTCAGCATTTCCTGCAGGGTGTAGGCGGCGCCATAGGCCTGCAGGGCCCAGACTTCCATCTCACCGAAACGCTGTCCGCCAAACTGCGCCTTACCGCCCAGCGGCTGCTGGGTGACCAGGCTATATGGCCCGATTGAACGCGCATGGATCTTGTCATCGACCAGATGATGCAGCTTCAGCATATAGATATAGCCCACTGTCACCTTCCGATCAAAGGGTTCCCCCGTCCGACCGTCGATGAGAGTGACCTGACCCGAGGTATCCAGACCCGCGATTTCGAGAAGACGATTGATGTCATCCTCCTTCGCACCATCGAATACCGGCGTCGCCATCGGCACACCATTCTTGAGGTTGCCGCCGAGTTCAAGAAACTGCTCATCGGACATGCCGGAGATCTTTTCCTCATACTCTTCGTCGCCATAAACCTCTTTCAGCTTGGCTTTAAGCGGATCAAGATCGGTTGCGCCAAGACGGATCCGGGTCATGATCTCGGTGATCTGGGTGCCGATACCATGGCTGGCCCATCCAAGATGTGTTTCCAGAATCTGCCCGACGTTCATGCGCGACGGCACACCAAGCGGGTTAAGCACGATATCGACAGGCTTTCCGTCTTCAAGGTAAGGCATATCCTCTTCCGGTAGAATCCGGGAAATAACACCCTTGTTACCATGACGACCGGCCATCTTGTCACCAGGCTGAAGCTTCCGCTTCACGGCAACAAAGACCTTGACCATCTTCATCACCCCGGGTGGCAACTCATCACCACGCTGCAGCTTGTCGACCTTGTTCTCGAAGCGGGCACGAAGACCGCCAATGGCCTCATCATACTGCTTCTTGAGCTGCTCGATCTTCTCCATCGCGGAGTCGTCCTTGACGCTGATCTGCCACCAGACACCAGTGTGCAGATCCAGCAGCTTCTCTGACGTGATTTCCTCGCCAGCCTTGAACTCGCTCGGGCCGGAAGCAACTTTCTGAGAAACCAGCAAACCTTTCAGGCGGTCATAAATCGTCCGCTCCAGAATGGCTTTTTCATCATCTCGGTCTTTTGCCAGATGCTCAATCTCATCCCGCTCGATGGCGAGCGCACGCTCGTCCTTCTCAACACCATGGCGGTTGAAGACACGAACCTCAACAACCGTACCGGCAACACCCGGCGGCAGTCGCAGGGACGTATCACGAACATCAGAGGCTTTCTCACCGAAGATGGCGCGCAGGAGTTTTTCTTCCGGTGTCATCGGGCTTTCGCCCTTCGGCGTGATCTTGCCCACCAGAATATCGCCTGGCTGAATTTCCGCGCCGACATACACGATACCGGCTTCATCGAGGTTTTTAAGTCCCTCTTCACCGACGTTCGGAATATCGCGGGTAATTTCTTCCGGGCCGAGCTTCGTATCACGGGCCATGACCTCAAATTCCTCGATATGGATCGAGGTGAAGACATCGTCCTTCACAATCCGCTCGGAAATGAGGATTGAATCCTCGAAGTTATACCCGTTCCACGGCATAAACGCGACCAGCACGTTCCGGCCAAGAGCCAACTCACCGAGATCCGTTGACGGTCCGTCACAGATGATATCACCGGCATCGACCATATCGCCCACTTTCACAAGCGGCCGCTGGGTAATACAGGTATTCTGGTTCGACCGCTGGAACTTCAGCAGATTATAGATATCGACACCGGATTTGCTGAGGTCTTCCTCATCCGTCGCCCGGATCACGATACGGGTGGCATCCACCTGATCGACGATACCGGCGCGTTTGGCAACCGTAGCAACACCGGAATCGCGGGCAACCCGCTCTTCCATACCGGTACCGACAAACGGAGCTTCGGCCCGCAAGAGCGGGACGGCCTGACGCTGCATGTTCGATCCCATGAGGGCGCGGTTCGCATCGTCATTTTCCAGGAACGGAATAAGCGCCGCACCAACGGACACAAGCTGTTTCGGCGAAACGTCGATATAGGTAACATCTTCAGGCTTCGCGACGACATATTCGCCCTGCGCCCGGCAGCGCACAAAATCTTCCGTGAACATGCCTTTATCGTCGAGCGCGGCGTTAGCCTGGGAGATCGTATGCTTGCTCTCTTCCATGGCGGAAAGATATTTGACCTCTCCGGTCAGCTTGCCGTTTTCGACACGCTGATACGGGCTTTCGATAAAGCCATATTTGTTCACTCGGGCAAAGGTCGCGAGCGAGTTGATAAGACCGATGTTCGGACCTTCCGGTGTTTCAATCGGGCAGATACGACCATAATGGGTCGGGTGAACGTCCCGCACCTCAAAGCCCGCACGCTCACGGGTCAAGCCACCCGGGCCAAGCGCGGAAAGACGGCGCTTATGGGTAATTTCCGACAGCGGGTTGGTCTGATCCATAAACTGGCTGAGCTGGCTGGAGCCGAAAAACTCACGTACGGCAGCGGCGGCCGGCTTCGCATTGATCAGGTCATGTGGCATGACCGTATCAATCTCGACCGAGCTCATCCGTTCCCGAATGGCACGCTCCATCCGGAGAAGGCCGATACGGTACTGGTTTTCCATCAATTCACCGACGGAACGAACACGGCGGTTGCCGAGGTTATCGATATCGTCAGTTTCTCCGTGGCCGTCTTTCAACCGCACAAGAGTCTTGACGACCGCCAGGATATCTTCCTTGCGAAGAACGCGAACGGTATCTTCCGCGTCAAGATCGAGACGAAGATTCATCTTCACCCGACCAACAGCGGAAAGGTCATAGCGTTCCGAATCGAAGAAGAGGCCATTGAACAGGGCTTCTGCGGTTTCCTCGGTCGGCGGCTCACCCGGCCGCATCACGCGGTAGATTTCAACCAGAGCCTGGTCACGGGTACTGCTTTTGTCCACGGCAAGGGTATTGCGGATGTAAGGACCAACATTGACATTATCGATATCGAGTGTCGGGATTTCCTTGAATCCGGATGCTTCGAGCTGGTCGATAAGATTCTCGGTCAGTTCTTCGCCGGCCTCAACTAGGACTTCGCCGGTTTTTTCGTTGATAAGGTCTTCGGCAACATAGCGGCCCACCAGATCAAGATGGCCCACCAGCATGTCTTTCAGCCCCTCATCCATGAGCTTCTTGGCGAGACGCTGGGTGATTTTTGTACCGGCTTCCGCAACAACCTTCTGGGTATCCGCATCAACAAGGTCGCGCAGCAGGCGGCTGCCGCGAACACGATCTACGTTGAACGGTGTGCGCCAGCCCTTTTTCTCGAGCTTGTAATCAACGCGATCATAGAAGTAGCCGAGAATGTCCTCATGCGTCATGTCGAGCGCCTGCAGGAGCGCTGTGACCGGCAGCTTGCGCCGGCGGTCGATACGAACATGAACGATGTCTTTGGCATCAAACTCGAAATCAAGCCAGGAACCGCGGTACGGGATTACGCGGGCAGCAAAGAGAAGTTTACCACTGGCATGGGTTTTACCCTTGTCATGGTCGAAGAAGACGCCGGGGCTGCGATGCATCTGGGAGACGATCACACGCTCGGTGCCGTTGATGATAAAGGTGCCTTTGTCTGTCATGAGCGGCATATCGCCCATGTAAACGCTCTGTTCCTTGATATCGAGAACCGATTTTGCTTCCGTATCCGGATCAACTTCAAATACGATCAGGCGCAGCGTCGCTTTCAGCGGCGCGCCAAAGGTCATGCCGCGTTGTTGGCACTCTTCCTCGTCATACTTCGGTGCCTCAAATTCATAAGAGACAAATTCAAGACTTGCCGTGTCTGCAAAGTCCTTGATTGGAAATACGGATTTGAAGACAGATTGAAGACCTTCGTCGCCGCGCGCCTCGGGCGATATATCTTTCATCAAAAACGCATCGTAAGAGGTTTTTTGGACCTCTATCAAGTTCGGCATTTCGGTCGCCGCCTCGATGCTTCCAAAATTTTTACGAACGCGCTTGCGACCGGTGAACGACTGCAATATGCCCATGCCAAATCCCCGTATGTTTCTTGGCCAACTAAAAAACAACCTTTGCTAAAAAGGCTGCGAGCCGGATTTCCTAAAGATCAGAAAAACTCTAATCTCTTGAAACTCCTGCAAATTTTTCCCCAGCTTTAAGGCTACTGGAGCCGCCACGTGATTAAATTCCCGCCGGACAACCACTCGCCTGCTTAGAAAGCGGCTGCGGGGAAGGCAGCAAAAGCCGCCTTCCCCGTTTTAACTTTAGCCACCCAAAGGTCGCCACATCGCATCTGTTTATTTAAGTTCAACAGTTGCGCCTGCGCCTTCGAGCTGTTCTTTGATCTTGTTAGCTTCATCTTTCGGTGCAGCTTCCTTAACAGCTTTCGGCGCACCTTCAACGAGGTCTTTTGCTTCCTTAAGACCGAGGCCCGTGATGGCACGAACCTCTTTAATGACGTTGATTTTCTTTTCGCCAGCAGCGACCAGAATAACGTCAAACTCGTCTTTTTCTTCGGCTGCAGCGGCATCACCACCGCCTGCACCCGGAGCAGCAGCTACAGCAACAGGTGCTGCGGCAGAAACGCCCCATTTTTCTTCCAGAAGTTTTGAAAGTTCTGCAGCTTCCAGCACTGTCAGGCTGGAAAGGTCTTCGGCAATCTTTTCGAGATCGGCCATTGTACTATTCTCCTCAGGTAAACCTATTGGTTTGGTTTAAATATTAACTGGCTATTACATCTAACCCTGTTCGGCTTTCGCCGCCAGGACACGGGCCAACTGACCGGCAGGAGCCTGAAGGACACCAGCGATTTTCGTCGCCGGAGCCTGCAGCAACCCGACCAATTTTCCGCGAAGTTCATCAAGCGATGGCAAGCTTGCAAGAGACTTGACCCCGGCGGGGTCCAGTTCCGTTGCGCCCATTGCGCCACCAATAACGACAAACTTCTCGTTTCCCTTTGCATAGTCCGTTGCAACTTTCGGTGCCGCGACGGGATCGCTTGAATAAGCAATACCTACGGGGCCCTTCAGCTTGTCGGACAGGGAACTATAGTCCGTGCCATCAAGAGCGAGACGCGCAAGCCGATTTTTAGTCACTTTGAAGCTGGCACCGGCATCCCGCATCTTTACACGAAGCTCGGTCATTTGCGCCACAGTGAGACCACTGTATTCGGCGACAACAACCACAGCTGCCTCGTTAAAGACACCGTTCAGTTCGGTAACCACCGCTTCTTTTTGCGATCGGTCCACTCGTCGTCTCCAGTCTTTGAAATACCTCTAACTCTTAAGGCATTTCGTTTACACTAGAACCCGGCCTGCGCCGGATCCGGTTAAACTGTCCCAGGTCCACCTGAATTGCTGACTAGCAGCGAATTTTTTAGCTTCCCTGTCTATGCAGGCAACGATTTGCATTTAAATTCCCATTTCATAAGATCCGGGAACACCTGCAGTCTTGGACAGACGGACTGGCGAACCAGCCCGACATCTGCCATCTCCGAAAAGACAGCAAATTCTTCTAAATCAGCGTCAGATTACGTCGCTGATTTCAAGTTTCAGGCCCGGGCCCATCGTAGAGCTCACGGCGATCTTCTTGATAAATGTTCCTTTTGCTCCGCTTGGCTTGGATTTCGCCACAGCGTCAACAAAGGCCTTGATATTCTCGCTCAACGCTTCCTTGGAGAAGCTTGACTTGCCGAGGCCCGCATGAACAATCCCGCTTTTTTCAGCACGGAACTCAACCTGTCCGCCCTTGGCCGCCTTAACGGCGTCGGCGACATTTGGTGTTACCGTACCAAGCTTCGGGTTTGGCATCAGGCCGCGCGGACCCAACACCTTGCCGAGACGACCGACGACGGCCATCATGTCCGGGGTTGCAATGCAGCGATCGAAATTCATTTCTCCAGCCTGGATTTTCTCCATCAGGTCTTCCGCCCCGACGAGATCGGCACCGGCTTTCGTCGCCTCTTCAGCCTTGTCACCACGGGCAAAAACTGCCACGCGGACAGACTTGCCTGTACCATTCGGCAGCTGGATCACGCCACGCACCATCTGATCTGAATGGCGTGGGTCAACACCGAGGTTCATTGCAATCTCGATGGTTTCATCGAACTTGGAGGTAGCGCTCGACTTGATGATGTCGACTGCTTCTTCCAGCGGATAGAATTTTTCGCGGTCGATCACGTCAACAGCGGCTTTTTGCTTCTTGGTCAATTTTGCCATGATCTTAACCCACCACTTCCAGGCCCATGGAACGGGCGGAGCCTTTAATAATGTTCATCGCAGAGTCAATATCGTTGGCGTTCAGATCTACCATCTTCGCTTCAGCGATCTCACGAACCTGCGCCTCAGTCACCGTGCCGGCAACTTCCTTGCTTGGCGTGCTGCCGCCCTTTTTCAGCTTGGCAGCCTTTTTCAGGAAGTAGGAAGCCGGCGGTGTCTTGGTAATGAAGCTGAAGGAGCGATCAGCATATACCGTAATAACTGTGGGAATCGGCATACCGCCTTCCATGCTGCCCGTGGAGGCATTGAAAGCCTTGCAGAATTCCATAATGTTCACACCCTGCTGGCCCAATGCCGGACCGATGGGCGGGGACGGATTTGCCTGTCCCGCCGGGACCTGCAACTTGATATAACCTTTAATCTTCTTTGCCATTTTAAGCCCTCTTCAAATTTAAGGGGTCGTGGTACAGCCATGGCCGGCCTCCCACAACAATCCGCACCATGCGGAAATTACTGTCTAACTTTTTTCAACCTGCGAATAATCAAGCTCAACAGGTGTTGAACGACCAAAGATCGAAACCGAGACTTTCAGCTTCGCCTTCTCTTCATCAACTTCTTCGACCTGGCCCATAAAAGTGGCGAACGGACCGTCACAGACGCGGACTTCCTCGCCAAGCTCGAAGGTAACCGATGGCTTGGGCCGCTCGATCCCTTCCTGCACCTGGTTGAGAACCGCCATTGCCTCCTTCTCGGAGATCGGCGTCGGCTTGTTGCCATTCCCAAGGAAACCTGTCACTTTCGGCAGGTTCTTGACCAGATGGTATGTCTCGTCATTCATCTCCATATGCGCCAGAACATAGCCCGGGAAAAACTTCCGTTCCGCATTGACTTTCTGGCCGCGCCGCACTTCCACGACTTCCTCAACCGGGACCAGCACCTCTTCAAACAAGTCGGCCATGCCTTTGACAATCGCCTGCTCCTTGACGGATTGGGCGACCTTCTTTTCAAAGCCCGAATAGGCGTGAATAATATACCAACGTTTGGCCATGTGCTCAGGATCCCAGTGACATAATTGCTTTGATGGCGAACTGAATGCCGGAATCAACCAAGAAAAAGAACATGGAAGCCAGAAAAACCATGACAAAGACCATCCCCGTTGTCACCAGCGTTTCCTTGCGGGTCGGCCATGTGACTTTCGAGGCTTCCTGCCGCACCTGGCGGATAAAAGCTCCTGGGTTTACCTTTGCCATAATTCTTCAAAAATCCTTCATCCGGTGAATGACCCGGCGGTATACAAGACTTTTACACATAGATCAACCAGATTGGCAGGAGAGGAGGGACTCGAACCCACAACCCCCGGTTTTGGAGACCGGTGCTCTACCAATTGAGCTACACTCCTCCAGTCTGAACGGGCAATCCCGGGTCGCCGAATTCTTCACCGACGCCCGGGACCAACCCTTATCTTGATGTAACTGTCCTGACAGTTAAGACAACTAAGGCCTGTCTTCCTTATTCGGTTACGGATGCGACGACGCCGGCGCCGACGGTACGGCCACCTTCGCGAATTGCGAAGCGCAGGCCTTCATCCATGGCGATCGGTGCGATCAACTCGACATCCATCGTCACATTATCACCCGGCATCACCATTTCCGTGCCTTCAGGAAGCGACACAACACCCGTCACGTCCGTCGTCCGGAAATAGAACTGCGGACGATAGTTCGTGAAGAACGGTGTATGACGACCGCCCTCT
>NZ_JAFLNC010000008.1 GCF_017313765.1 Sneathiella sedimenti
GTTTTGGTTGCGGGGGTAGGATTTGAACCTACGACCTTCAGGTTATGAGCCTGACGAGCTACCGGGCTGCTCCACCCCGCGTTAATTTTGTTTTTTGCCTCAATCGCCGGCGGGAACATCTGTTCCCTTGGCTTTCGGCCCATTCGGTCCGGCGGCCCTTGGCCTTGCCTCGGCTTGCGCCTTGGATCCGTATCCTTTCTGACGCGGTGAGGTTTTACGATTCCAAAGGCTGTACCTTTGGCAGGTCGCGACTGCGGCCCGGGCGACTGCCCGAGAAGCCTGAGCCCACGGAGGTGGGCGGCCGGCGTCTGAGGCTTTTGATATTATAAAGAGGAGCTTCTGTTTTTTGCAGGCCTGGCGGCGACCTACTCTTCCGTGCCTTAAGACAAAGTACCATCGGCGCTGGGAGTTTTCACGACCGAGTTCGGAATGGGATCGGGTGCAGGCCTCCCGCCATAGCCACCAGGCCGGCAAAAAGCAGAAGTTATGAATACATCCTTGAGTGTGTTTTGAGTGTGACTTTGTCATGACCCTCATTTATTCCCAACAGCGATGCTGTTGGCAAGGCCGACTGGCCGCCGACCGACTGGTCGTAAGCCAAGCCCGCGGATGCGGGCGCCCGGCGTCTGAGGGCTAAACAACGCCTCTTCTTCTAATCTGACTACTGTGCATGATGAAGCACTGGGATCAAACCGATCGAGTGATTAGTACTGGTCAGCTCCATATGTTGCCATACGTCCACCTCCAGCCTATCAACGTGGTGGTCTTCCACGGCTCTCAAGGGATATCTGGTTTTGAGGGGGGCTTCCCGCTTAGATGCTTTCAGCGGTTATCCCTTCCGTACTTAGCTACCCTGCAGTGCCACGGGCGTGACAACAGGTCCACCAGAGGTACGTCCACCCCGGTCCTCTCGTACTAGGGGCAGCTCCTCTCAAATATCCTACACCCACGGCAGATAGGGACCGAACTGTCTCACGACGTTCTAAACCCAGCTCACGTACCTCTTTAATTGGCGAACAGCCAAACCCTTGGGACCTGCTCCAGCCCCAGGATGAGATGAGCCGACATCGAGGTGCCAAACAATGCCGTCGATATGGACTCTTGGGCATTATCAGCCTGTTATCCCCGGCGTACCTTTTATCCGTTGAGCGATGGCCCTTCCACGCGGGACCACCGGATCACTATGACCGACTTTCGTCTCTGCTCGACTTGTCAGTCTCGCAGTCAGGCTGGCTTATGCCATTGCACTCATCAGCTGATTTCCGACCAGCTTGAGCCAACCATCGCGCGCCTCCGTTACCATTTAGGAGGCGACCGCCCCAGTCAAACTACCCACCATGCAGGGTCCCGGAACCGGATAACGGTCCTCGGTTAGATATCAAAAGTCAAAAGGGTGGTATTTCAAAGGTGCCTCCACAATAACTGGCGTCACTGCTTCAAAGGCTCCCACCTATTCTACACATTCAAATCCTGATACCACTGCAAAGCTATAGTAAAGGTGCACGGGGTCTTTCCGTCTAACCGCGGGTACTCCGCATCTTCACGGAGAGTTCAATTTCGCTGAGCCTATGTTGGAGACAGCGGGGAAGTCGTTACGCCATTCGTGCAGGTCGGAACTTACCCGACAAGGAATTTCGCTACCTTAGGACCGTTATAGTTACGGCCGCCGTTTACTGGGGCTTCGATTCGCAGCTCTCACCGCTCCTCTTAACCTTCCAGCACCGGGCAGGCGTCAGACCCTATACGTCGTCTTGCGACTTCGCAGAGTCCTATGTTTTTAATAAACAGTCGCCACCCCCAAGTCTGTGCCACCCCCCACTGGTTGCCCAATGAAGGGTACCCCTTCTCCCGAAGTTACGGGGTCATTTTGCCGAGTTCCTTCAACATAGTTCTCTCAAACGTCTCGGTATACTCTACCAGTCCACCTGTGTCGGTTTGGGGTACGGTCTATAAGCTGGAGCTATTTCCTGGAACAGGTTCACGGCAGGTCCAATCCAATAAGGACCCACAATTTACCCCATTCGTCACTTCCAGCAGGCGGAGGAATATTAACCTCCTTCCCATCGACTACGGCTTTCGCCCTCGCCTTAGGGGCCGGCTCACCCTGCGCAGATTAGCTTTACGCAGGAACCCTTGGACTTTCGACGTGAGTGTTTCTCACACTCATCTCGCTACTCATGTCAGCATTCTCACTTCCGATACCTCCAGGCAACCTCGCGGTTACCCTTCACAGGCTTACGGAACGCTCCGCTACCACTCAACTCAAAGAGTTGAATCCGCAGCTTCGGTGCATGGCTTTAGCCCCGGTACATCTTCGGCGCAGGCCGGCTTAAATTTAGACCAGTGAGCTATTACGCTTTCTTTAAAGGGTGGCTGCTTCTAAGCCAACCTCCTGGTTGTTTTGGCCTTCCCACATCCTTTCCCACTTAGCCATGACTTAGGGACCTTAGCTGGCGGTCTGGGCTGTTTCCCTCTCGGCAATGGATCTTAGCACCCACTGCCTGTCTGCCTTGCTGCATTCTTCGGTATTCGGAGTTTGGTTAGGTTTGGTAAGTCGTTGGGACCCCCTAGCCCATCCAGTGCTCTACCCCCGAAGATGATACAAGACGCTCTACCTAAATAGATTTCGCGGAGAACCAGCTATTTCCGAGTTTGATTGGCCTTTCACCCCTAGCCACAAGTCATCCCCCAACTTTTCAACGTTGGTGGGTTCGGTCCTCCAGTGCATGTTACTGCACCTTCAACCTGCTCATGGCTAGATCACCCGGTTTCGGGTCTAATCCCTGCAACTAAATCGCCCTATTCAGACTCGCTTTCGCTGCGCCTACACCTACCGGCTTAAGCTTGCTGCAAAGATTAACTCGCTGACCCATTATACAAAAGGTACGCAGTCACCCCATAAAGAGGCTCCTACTGATTGTAGGCATCCGGTTTCAAGGTCTCTTTCACTCCCCTTATCGGGGTGCTTTTCACCTTTCCCTCACGGTACTTGTTCACTATCGGTCGCATAGGAGTACTTAGGCTTGGAGGGTGGTCCCCCCACGTTCAGACAGGATTTCTCGTGTCCCGCCCTACTCAAGGACCTTATCCAACATTACCCGTACGGGGCTATCACCCACTCTGGCCAGCCTTTCCAGGCTGTTCCGGTTATTTGAATAAGGCCACTGGCCTGGTCCGCGTTCGCTCGCCACTACTAACGGAGTCTCTGTTGATGTCCTTTCCTCTGGCTACTTAGATGTTTCAGTTCACCAGGTTCGCTTCGCTATCCTATATATTCAGATAGCGATACCGCTAATGCGGTGGGTTTCCCCATTCGGATATCTTCGGATCAAAGTTTGCTTGCAACTCCCCGAAGCTTTTCGCAGCATGCCACGTCCTTCATCGCCTCTATGCGCCAAGGTATCCACCAAATGCCCTTAAAACGTTTGATCTCAGCACTTCGCGTCATGCACAGAAGTCAAACCAGACGAAGTCTGGTTTAGTTGTTTGTCTGGCCTCAATCGCCGGCGCGGACATCCGTCCGCTTAGGCTCTCGGAGCAAAAGCTCCGGGCTGCAGTCGCAGCCTGACGGAAAGCAAGCTTTCCTCATCTTCATGCCATCGCTGACACTCAGATACACCATCCATTCAACCTAAACCCCTGTTCACAACAGTTATTTAAAATTGAACACTACCCATGGATACTCAGGTCATCTCGAACCCGAACATCCACAGTTAGGATGTATTCATTTCCTCTTCACAATATCAAATAAAACACAAAGGCCTGAACCTTCGCTAACCGCTTGCGCGATATCTCGTTTCCTTCTCGACAATCAGGCTGTTGGTGGAGGCAGACGGGATCGAACCGACGACCTCATGCTTGCAAAGCACGCGCTCTCCCAACTGAGCTATGCCCCCTCAACAAACCAAAACAAGCTGGTGGGCCTGGGTAGACTTGAACTACCGACCTCACGCTTATCAGGCGTGCGCTCTAACCAGCTGAGCTACAGGCCCGGTCCGCCGCTTCGGGTACATTTTCCGATCCAGCCGGCAAACCAGCTGGAGCAGAACCTAATTATCAGAGAAGAGATGCCAGGACGGCGAGATTTAAGTGTTTGCCTAACCCGGATAAATCCGGTTGGCGTTTATTCCTTAAAAGAGATCAAACAATAAATTGCTCGGCCCCTTCCTTAGAAAGGAGGTGATCCAGCCGCAGGTTCCCCTACGGCTACCTTGTTACGACTTCACCCCAGTCGCTGACCTTACCGTGGTCGGCTGCGTCCAAAAGGTTCGCGCACCGGCTTCGGGTAAAACCAACTCCCATGGTGTGACGGGCGGTGTGTACAAGGCCCGGGAACGTATTCACCGCGGCATGCTGATCCGCGATTACTAGCGATTCCAACTTCATGCACTCGAGTTGCAGAGTGCAATCCGAACTGAGACGGCTTTTGAAGATTAGCTCCAGGTCACCCCTTCGCTGCCCTCTGTCACCGCCATTGTAGCACGTGTGTAGCCCAGCCCATAAGGGCCATGAGGACTTGACGTCATCCCCACCTTCCTCCGGCTTATCACCGGCAGTTCCATCAGAGTGCCCAACTAAATGCTGGCAACTAATGGCGAGGGTTGCGCTCGTTGCGGGACTTAACCCAACATCTCACGACACGAGCTGACGACAGCCATGCAGCACCTGTGTGGTAGCCAGCCGAACTGAAGAAAGACATCTCTGCCAATCATACTACCCATGTCAAGGGCTGGTAAGGTTCTGCGCGTTGCTTCGAATTAAACCACATGCTCCACCGCTTGTGCGGGCCCCCGTCAATTCCTTTGAGTTTTAATCTTGCGACCGTACTCCCCAGGCGGAATGCTTAATGCGTTAGCTGCGTCACTGAAAGGTAAACCTCCCAACAACTAGCATTCATCGTTTACGGCGTGGACTACCAGGGTATCTAATCCTGTTTGCTCCCCACGCTTTCGTACCTCAGCGTCAGTATCGGACCAGTAAGTCGCCTTCGCCACCGGTGTTCTTCCCAATATCTACGAATTTCACCTCTACACTGGGAATTCCACTTACCTCTTCCGATCTCTAGCAACACAGTTTTGAATGCAGTTCCGGGGTTGAGCCCCGGGCTTTCACACCCAACTTGCGTTACCGCCTACGTACTCTTTACGCCCAGTAATTCCGAACAACGCTAGTCCCCTCCGTATTACCGCGGCTGCTGGCACGGAGTTAGCCGGGACTTCTTTACCAGGTACCGTCACTATCTTCCCTGGCGAAAGAGCTTTACAACCCTAGGGCCTTCTTCACTCACGCGGCATGGCTGGATCAGGGTTGCCCCCATTGTCCAATATTCCCCACTGCTGCCTCCCGTAGGAGTCTGGACCGTGTCTCAGTTCCAGTGTGGCTGATCTTCCTCTCAGAACAGCTAAGGATCGTCGGCTTGGTGAGCCATTACCCCACCAACTACCTAATCCTACGCGGGCTCCTCTTCTGGCGATAAATCTTTAATCCGTAGATATCATACGGTATTAGCGTCCGTTTCCAGACGTTATCCCGTACCAAAAGGCAAATTCCCACGCGTTACTCACCCGTGCGCCACTCTCCACCACCCGAAGGCGGCTTCTCGTTCGACTTGCATGTGTTAGGCCTGCCGCCAGCGTTCGTTCTGAGCCAGGATCAAACTCTCAAGTTTGATTTAGAATTAACTTCTTCCCGTCACAACGTTTGTAATAATCCAGTCCTAAAACCAGACCACTACGCTGAACTTAAACCTACTGATTACCCAAACCCGAAAGCCCAAATAACCAGCGTCTCAAGATACCCGTTGCAACAAAAAGTCGTCATTCAACAACCCCGCCGCCCAGGCATCCCTTCTCATAATATCCACAATGTCAAAAAACAAACCGCCCAAAATCAAAAATTCCGGACAAAAAAA